>CAVWSK010000005.1:0-1291085 GCA_963757635.1 uncultured Actinomycetota bacterium
AGGTCGCGAACTGGCCGATGAGGGCGGCCTCGAGCCAGAACACCCAGTTCTAGATCACGCCGAGGACCGGTCCGCCGAGCACGATGACCACGATCGAGGCGACCATGGCGATGAACCCGAGCGCATAGCGGTTCCAGAAGTGGTCACGGGGCCGGTCGTGGTGACTCCCTGGCCTGGGTGATCCCGAGCCCCCGACCGTTGGCGAAGACGGACAGCGACGATGCCCAGGAACAGCAACCCCGCCGCGGCGTCATGGCCGTGGCACATGAAGCCGCCACGGTTGAACAGGTAGAAGCCGGTGAGGCCGAGGAAGGCCAGCATCGACACCCCGATCGCGGCCCCGGTGCCCTTGGACAGCTCGCGCTCGGACTCGGGGGTCGCATAGACCTGGATGCCCATGACGGCGACGAAGGCCACGGCAGCGATGACCAGCAGGGCCGTGACGTTGTTGGAGATCGCGTCCTGCACGTCCTGGGGGATGGCCGAGGCGACGCACGTGGCCTCCGGTCGCGTGGGCACGAAGGCGACGATGAAGGCGAAGAAGCCCGAGCCGTTGAGCAGCACGTCCTCGACGTCGGTGTTGCCCTGGTAGACGATCAGCGCGGTCCCGATCGCGCACAGGCTGGAGACGAAGACCGCCCGGACGGGGGTGTAGTAGGACGCGCTGATGGACTGGAGCATCTGCCCGCTCGACGCGATGTGCAGCGCCACGGCCACGAACAGCAGCAGGACGAGAAGCACCATCGCGAGCCGCACGAAGCGGTAGGTGCGCAGCAGGTCGAACTGGTATCCAATGGTCATGGCCGTTTCCCTTCGGTGCGCCACGGCCCCTGCTGTTTGGAGTATGACGTGGCCCGGACTGCGTCAACTCCCTCATCTGTACGGGTCTAGGCTGACCGCGTGAGCGAACCGATCACCTATGCCTCCGCCGGTGTCGACGTCGAGGCCGGTGACCGGGCGGTCGAGCTGATGAAGGCGTCGGTGCGCCGGGCGACCCGCCCCGAGGTGCTGGGCGGGCTGGGTGGCTTCGCCGGGATGTTCGACGCCAGCGCCCTGCGCGACATGACCCGTCCGGTCCTGGCGACCTCGACCGATGGCGTCGGGACCAAGGTGGCCATCGCGCAGGCCCTCGACCGGCACGACACCATCGGCTACGACCTCGTCGGGATGGTCGTGGACGACATCGTCGTGTGCGGGGCCGAGCCGCTCTTCATGACCGACTACATCGCCACGGGACGGGTCGTCCCCGAGCGGATCGCCGCCATCGTCTCGGGCATCGCGGCCGCCTGCGCCCAGGCCGGGGTGGCCCTCGTCGGGGGCGAGACCGCCGAGCACCCGGGCCTGTTGGCCCCCGACGAGTACGACGTGGCCGGTGCCGCGACGGGGGTCGTGGAGCACGCCGACGTGCTCGGCCCGGACCGGGTCCGGCCCGGCGACGTGGTGCTGGCGCTGGCGTCCAGCGGCCTGCACTCCAACGGCTACTCGCTCGTGCGGCGGGTCGTCGGTGCTGCCGGGTGGTCCCTGGACCGTCACGTCGAGGAGTTCGGAACCACGCTCGGCGAGGAGCTGCTCACGCCCACCCGGGTCTACTCCGCCGACCTGCTCGCGTTGGTCCGCGACGCCGACGTCGACGTGCACGCGCTCTCCCACGTCACCGGTGGCGGGCTCGCGGCCAACCTCGCGCGCGTGCTGCCGCCGGGCCTGTTCGCCCGGCTGGACCGCGCGACCTGGACCCCGCCCGCGGTCTTCTCCACCATCGGCGGGCTGGGTCGGGTGCCCCGACGAGACCTCGAGCGCACCCTCAACATGGGCGTGGGCTTCGTGGCGATGCTCCCGCCCCAGCACGTCGAGGCAGCCATCCGCCTGCTCGGCGCGCGCGGCATACCCGCCTGGGTCCTCGGTGAGCTGAGCGCGAGGGGTGACGCCCAGGTCGAGGACGGCACCGAGGTGGTCCACGGCGCCAAGGGCGTCGACGGCGGCGCGGTCCAGGTCGTCGGCGAGCACCCCACCGCCTAGGGCAACCGGGAAGCCGACCCTTTCCTGGTCGCCGCAGGCAGGCGTACGGTCGATGGGTGGAGGCGCCCACTGTCGAGGACGTCGTGGTCCGGCAGTACCGCTACCTGCTCAGGACCGCGCCACTCGATGCCCTGGAGGCCGCGCACGTCGAGGCGCTGGAGGACCTCGACGGCGCCGGGTGCGCCCACGTGCTGCGTGCTGTGCAGACCGGCCTGGTCGCCGGGATGCGGTTGTCACCGGGGCAGGCGCACGAGCTGGCCCACCTCATCTCACTGGGCGAGCGCCGGGCGCCGGGGACCTTCCTCGCGGCCCTGGCGCCGGGGGTGCGGCGCGCCCTGGCCGACCGGGTGGTGCTCGCGGAGGCGTCGTTCGGCCTCTTCGGCGGGTATGCCGGGTGGGACGGCGCTGAGCCCCCGGTGGGCGACGAGGGATGGTGCGACGGGGGGTTCGGGGAGCGCTGGCACGATGCCCTCGTCACGCAGGTCGTCTACCGCAACTTCGTGGGTGGGCCCAGCTCCCCGGACTCCGCGCTCGGTGGGCGCGGCTGACGGGCCCTACACCCCCCAGGGCCTCGACCAACATCGACCGCCATCCTCCGGCGTCGGCATCGGCACGGCGGTACCGTGGACCATGACCCGACACGCGAGCAGGGGCGGGGACCAGGTGGCAGCATCGGTGGAGGTGCCGGGGGTCAGGAAGTACCGCTTCCTGCTCCGCACGGCCGCCGGGGATGCCGTCGAGGCGGCCCACGTCGAGGCGTTGCACCGGTCCGACCACGAGGTACGGGTGGCGGTCCTCGACGCGGTGCGGGAGGCCTTCGTCGCGGGGGAGCGAGTGTCGCCGGACGACAGCAGCGCGGTGGCGAGGCTGGTGGTATCGGGCGAGCGCCGCAGTCCGGGAGCCTTCCTGGCCGTGTGCGAACGCGCTGCCCTGGTGGCCCTCGCCGAGCGCGTCGTCGGGGCGAGCGCGACGTCCGGGCTCTTCCAGGGGTATGAGCAGTGGGACGGTGCCGAGCCCGAGCCTGCGTACCTCGGGGTGGACCACGGGGGAGGCCCGGGCCTGTCCGAGGGGGCGCAGGCCGCCCAGATCAAGGCCGCGCTCGGCGCCCGCATCCTGATCAACAACGGTGGGTCGCTCAACGGGGCGGGTGGCGGCTAGGACGGGCACCCGGAGTGCGAGCCGGGGGGAACTCGTCGGCAGGGCGCTGCGCGGACTCGGTGCCCGCGCAGCGACACGGGACGTGACGACCTGGCGCCGTGGCGCGCATGACACGCGGACCAGCGAGGTCCGCGCATGAGGTGGTGGTCAGTCCGCGTGCATCAGGTCATTGCTGACCCGACGCCCACTTGCCGTACTCGTCGTACTCGTCCTCGGTGGCGGAGGTGTCGGAAACTCGTTCCGGCTCCGCATAGGAAGACCCGTGCAGTTCTCGCTCAAGCGCGTTCAGGTCGGTGTTCGGGGAGAAGTACTTCAGCTCCCGAGCGACCTTGGTCTGCTTGGCTTTGGCCCGGCCGCGCCCCATGGCGTGACCCCCTCATGCGTCTGCCGGGACGGCATCGCTCGGTCGAGAGGTCCTACTGACTTCTCGACTCCACGGAGCGGTCCCGGGAATGGTGTGTGTGTCGTGGGGACAACGCTACATGAGCCGAGCAAATTTCGCGGCAGGACGCCCGTGCGGACCGTCCGCGCACGCTCGGTCGAGCGCGGGTTCAGCGCGGGGGGAGCCAGATCCCGCCCGCACGGCGAGCCGCCATCCGCTCCTCGGCGATGTGGTCGGCCGCGGCAGCGGGGGTGATCGAGCGCTCGCTGGCCGTCTCGAGCACCTCCAGGGTGTGGTCGAAGATCGCCGTGGCCCCCTTCTTGGCGCGCTCGAAGTCGAACCCGTGGAGCTCGTCGCTCACCTGGATGACTCCCCCGGCGTTGACCAGGAAGTCGGGGGCGTAGGTGATGCCGCGGGCCTGCAGCTGGTCGGCCGTGCCGCCCTCGCCCTCGGTGACCAGCTGGTTGTTGGCTCCGCCGCAGACGACGCGGGCGGTCAGTGCGGCCACCGTGGCGCTGTCGAGCGCGCCGCCGAGGGCGCAGGGCGCGTAGACGTCGAGGTCGGTCCGCACCAGCGCGTCGGCGTCGGGGAGGACCTCGACCTCCGGGTGGGCGGTGGTGAGCGCCTCCAGGGCGCGCTCGTCGACGTCGGTGACCACGACGGTGGCGCCGTCCTCGAGCAGGTGGCCGGCGAGCAGGTGGCCGACCTTGCCGACGCCGGCGATGCCGACGGTGCGTCCCTCCAGCGTGGGGACCCCCCAGACGTGCTGGGCGCAGGCGCGCTGGCCCTGGAAGACGCCGTAGGCGGTGAGCACGGAGGAGTCGCCGGCGCCTCCGTTCGCCTCGGAGCGACCCGTGGCGAAGCGGGTGGTCTCGCTGACCACGTCCATGTCGGCCACATACGTGCCGACGTCGCAGGCGGTGACGTAGCGGCCTCCCAGCGACTCCACGAAGCGGCCGTAGGCGCGCAGCAGCTCCGGGGTCTTGTCGGTCGCCGGGTCGCCGATGATGACCCCCTTGCCACCGCCGTGGTCGAGCCCCGCGACGGCGTTCTTGTACGCCATGCCCTTGGACAGCCGCAGCACATCGGCCAACGCGTCGTCTTCGCTGGCATAGGGGTAGAAGCGGGTCCCGCCCAGGGCCGGTCCGAGTGCGGTGCTGTAGATGCCGATGATGGCCCGCAGGCCGGTGACGGGGTCGTGGCAGAAGACGACCTGCTCGTGCTGGGCGAGGGGCGAGTTGGGCGACGAGGACGCGGTCACGGTGGTGACTCCTGTGAGCTCGGTGGTGCGTGGGACCGGGGCAGGCGGCGCGGGTCTCGCGCCGCATACAGAGTATTCCTGTCCACGGAGTGGACCTGTAACTAGTTCCAATGAGCCATGCGGGATGACACGTAGGGAATGTTCCCAAAGGGTCCCTCTTGTCCGATTATGGATACACGTCCCCTGCAAGTAGGAGAAAGTCATGGTTACTCGCACCACCGAGGTCGAGAAGTTGCTCACGCCTGCGGAGGTGGCATCGCTGTTCCGGGTAGACCCCAAGACGGTGACCCGCTGGGCGAAGGCAGGGAAGCTCAACTCCATCAGGACTCTCGGCGGCCACCGCCGCTACCGGGAGGCCGAGGTCCGCGCACTGCTCACTGACGTGCTCTGACCGCGGGAGCCGGCACCGGGAGCAGGGCCCGGAGCCGGACACCGCATCGTCGACGAAAGCCACCAACTCCACCACTCGTCCCCAGGGGCGGGTGGTCGGTGCTGCCCGGCGATAGCGTGCCCGCATGACCCAGGCCGACCGCACCGGACCCCTCGTCGGCACGACGGTGCTCGAGGTGGGGGGTATCGGGCCGGGCCCCTTCGCGGCCATGATGCTCGCCGACCTCGGTGCCGACGTCGTGCGCGTGGACCGGCCGGGCGAGGACCTCGCCAGCACCCACGCGGTCCTGTTGCGCGGCCGTCGGTCGGTGGCCCTCGACCTGAAGTCGGCGGCGGGGCTGGCCGCCGTGCTCGCCCTCGTCGACCGCTCGGACGTCCTCATCGAAGGCTTCCGGCCCGGCGTGGCCGAGCGCCTGGGGTTCGGGCCCGACGTGGCGTTGGCGCGCAACCCTCGGCTGGTCTACGGCCGGATGACGGGCTGGGGCCAGGACGGGCCGTACGCCGCCCTGGCGGGCCACGACATCACCTACCTCGCGGTGAGCGGAGTCCTCGAGTCCTTCGCCGGGGCCGACGGCCGCCCCGTGCCGCCCCTCAACCTGCTGGGCGACTTCGGTGGCGGTGGCATGCTCCTGGCGCTCGGGGTCGTCTCCGCCCTGCTGCACTCCCGGGCGACCGGTGAGGGGCAGGTGGTCGACGCGGCCGTCGTCGACGGGGTGGGCGCCATGACCGCGATGCACCAGGCGATGCTGGCCTCGGGGGGCTGGGAGCGGCCGCGCGGGGCCAACCTCTTCGACGGGGGAGCCCCCTTCTACCGCTGCTACCGCACCCGCGACGACCGCTGGATGGCCGTGGGCGCGATCGAGGCGCAGTTCTACGGACGGCTGCTCACCGGTCTCGGCCTCGACGCCGACGCCCTGGGCGCGGCCCAGTTCGACGACGAGTCGTGGCCGCGGGTGGCTGCCGAGCTCGAGGTGGTCTTCGCCAGGCGCGACCGGGACGCCTGGGTCGCCCACTTCGCCGACCTCGACGCGTGCGTCGCGCCGGTGCTGTCGGTCGAGGAGGCGCGCCAGGACGCGCACGTGGTCGCCCGGGGTGGGTATGCCGCCGTGCCCGGCGCCACGGGTCTCTTCCAACCCGCGCCGGCCCCGCGCTTCTCCCGCACCCCGACGCGCGCTGGCGCCCCGGCCCGCGTCACGGGAGCCGATGGCCCGCAGATCTTGCGGGGCCTTGACCGTGGGAGATAGGACGATCTGCGTTCAACCGAACGGTTGAGTGTTGGGTCAAGGCTTGGCAAAGTGCCTATCGCCGGGAGGCCGGACGGTGTTGCATCACTCTTAAGTTAAGCAATCACCTCGGGGAGCCTTCCATGACCAACAGCCTTGGCGTTTTCGTGCAGGACCAGATGAGCCTGCTCGGGTGGAGCCGGGCCTCGCTCTCGGAGCGCACTGGTCTCGACCGGTGGACCCTCGAGGCGATCCTCGAGTCGCCCACCCTTGCTGACTGGCCGGACTCGGACGCCGTGCTCGCGTTGTCGCGCGCCTTCGCCGTTCCGGTGCGCGAGGTCGTCCTGCGTGCTGCCGAGGGCTGCGGCCTGCACGTGATGGAGCCGCTGAGCCCCACCGAGACGATGCTCCTTGCATCCAACGACGAGCTGCTGCGTGAGGTGCGCCGTCGGCTGGCCCTCGGGGCCCGCACCGGTGGCTACCTCAGGGCTCCCCAGGACCGCTGGGGCGTCGAGGCGGTCTGACCCCCCACCTACCCCCGCAGTCGCGTCCCGGACCCGCCAGGGCCCGGGACGCACTGTTGTCCGAGCTCAGCTGCCGGACCGCAACCGATGCCCGAAGGCCTCCAGGGCCGCCACGGCACGCTCCAGCTCGCGCTCGACCCGGGCGAGGCCCACCGCATCGGTGACCACGCCGTCGTCGCCGAGGTACTCCACCGCCCGGCACGTCTCCGCCAGGCCTGCGGCGCCGAGGTTGGCGGCGCTCCCCTTGAGGCTGTGCGCCGCCCGCCCGAGCTCGTAGGCCTGCCCCTCGGACTGGGCTGTGCGCATGTCGGACAGGGTCGACCTGGCGTTGCCACCGAAGCGGTCGATGAAGCGCAGCAGCATGCTCGGGTCACCGGGGTCGAGGTCGAGGAGCTCCTCCAGCCGGGCCGGATCGAGCACACCTTCGGTTGCCAGGTCGTCGAGGGCGGCTCGAGTCGCCGGGTCGAGGGCCGGCTGCTGCGAGGTGTCGTCGACGGGGTGGTCGCCCGGTGGCGCGTCGCTGGGCGGCGGCACCCAGCGGTCCATCGCCTCACGGAGCAGGCCGACGTCGACCGGCTTGGTGAGGAAGTCGTCCATCCCGGCCGCGAGGCAGCGCTCGCGCTCGCCGGCCACCGCCGCCGCGGTCATCGCGATGATCGGGGTGCGGGGGCCGCCGGCCTCCTGGGCCCGGATGGCCCGGGTCGCGTCGTAGCCGTCCATCTGGGGCATCTGGCAGTCCATCAGCACGGCGTCGAAGGCCTCGACGGCCCCCGCGTGCGCCTTGACGCCGGCGATGCCGTTGTCGGCGACGGACACGGCATACCCGAGGCTCTCCAGGATGCCGACGGCCACCATCTGGTTGACCGGGTTGTCCTCGACCACCAGGACGTTCCCCCGGCTGCCGACCGGCAGGGGCGGCGGGCCCTGCGTGCGGGCCGGGACCGGTGGCACCGTCGGGCCGGATGGACGCAGGCTGGGGCCGGAGACGACGGCGGCGAGGCACTCCAGGAGGTGGGAGGGGAGGACCGGCTTGGTGAGCCAGCGGTCGATTCCGGCCTCGGTCAGGGCCGCGGTGTCCAGCTCGAGGACCGAGCTGAGCAGGATGATCCGGGTCTGGTCGAAGCGGCCGTCGCCCCGGACCATCCGGGCGAACTGCTCGCCGTCGACACCGGGCATGAGGTAGTCGAGCAGCACCACGTCGAACGGGGTGGTGCTGCGGCTCGCCTCGTCGAGCAGGCCCAGCCCATGCACGCCCGAGGACGCGATCGAGGCGTCGATGGACCATCCGGCGAGCTGCTCCTCGAGGATGAACCGGTTGGTCTCGTTGTCGTCCACGACCAGGACCCGCAGGCCGGCCAGCTCGGACGGGTGCACCGCCTGGGTGGTGGTGAGGTCGGCGGCGGGTCCGAACGGGGCGGTGAACCAGAACGTGCTGCCCTGGCCCGGCGCGCTGTTGACCCCGATCTCGCCGCCCATGGCACTGACGATCTGGCGGCAGATGGCCAGGCCCAGGCCGGTGCCGCCGTACTCGCGGGTGGTGGAGCTGTCGCCCTGGGAGAACGCGGTGAACAGCCGCTCCTGGACCTCCGGCGACATGCCGGTGCCGGTGTCGCCGACCTCGACGCGCAGCACCGTGCCGCCGTCCTCGGTGGTGGACTCCACCGTCGCGCGCACGACGACCTCTCCGGCGGCGGTGAACTTCACGGCGTTGGAGGTCAGGTTGGCGATCACCTGCCCGAAGCGGGTCGGGTCGCCGCTGACGGCCTTGGGGACCTCGGGCTGGCAGCTCACGGCCAGGTCGAGGTCCTTGGCCCGGGCGCGTTCGGCGTTGATGGTCGTGCTCTGCTCGACGACGGAGCGCGGGTCGAAGTCGACCGTCTCGAGGTCGAGTCGACCGGCCTCGATCTTGGACAGGTCGAGGATGTCGTTGACCAGGGCCAGCAGGGTGCGCCCGGCTCCGTCGATGCCGTCCGCGAGGCGGCGCTGGTGTGGCGTGAGGTCGGTGCGGATCAGCAGCTCGGACAGCCCGATGACCCCGTTGAGCGGGGTGCGGATCTCGTGGCTCATCGTGGCGAGGAATTCGGACTTGGCGTGCGAGGCCTGCATCGCGGCGTCGCGAGCCCGCGCCAGGCGCTCGCCGGTCCACTCCCGGTCCGCCACCCGGGCGAACAGGGCGGTGGCCTGGGCGATGGTCGCCGAGTCGCTGTCGACCGGCGGCGTGGTGCTGCGGGTGTCCATGACGATCACGCAGGCCGTCCGGTCCTCGGCGACCACGGGGGCGGAGACCAGCATGGTCCCGGCGACCGAGCGCGAGACCTCGGTGGTCCGGGACGCCACTGACGCGAGGGCCAGCCGGTGTGCCTCGGCGTGGTCGGCCTCGGGGACCGGGAAGACGGGGCCCTCGATGCGATGGGGTATCCCGGCGTCGTCGACCACGAAGGCGTCGACCGGCACCCAGCCGGTGTGCTCGGTGATGTCCTCGAGCGCCCTCGGGATGACGGCGGACAGGGACGTCGCCTCGTTGGCTGCGGTCGCCATCGAGGTGAGCAGGCCGAGCGCCTGCTCCGCGTCCTTGGTCTCGGTGATGTCCTGCGAGGTGCCGCCCATCCGGATGACCGCACCGGAGTCGTCGCGGGTGACCTTGCCCCGGCCGCGGATCCACATGGTGGTGCCGTTGCGCCGCACGACGCGGGCGTCGAACTCGAAGTGGCCGGTCGTGGCCATGGCCTCGGAGATCATGTCGGCGACCCGGCCCCGGTCATCGGGGTGCAGGTGGTCGAGGAAGGCCTGGTAGTCGGGGACCAGCCCGTCGGCGCGGTCGACCTCGTAGATGCGGTAGAGCTCGTCGGACCAGGTGACCACGTCGGCGGCGACGTCCCACTCCCACGAACCGATCTTCGCGATGTGCTGTGCCTCGGCGAGCTGGTGTTCGCGGCGCGACAGGGTGTCGATGAGCCGGCGCTGCTGGCTGTACTCGGTCACCCGGTGCATCCACCCGACGTGCTTGCCGTCGTCGTCGCGGATCGAGGTGTGGCTGACCAGCGCCCAGATGCGCTCGCCGTCCTTGCGCAGCAGGCTGCACTCGAGGTTGTCCCCGGGCGTCTGGTTCGCCCGGAGGTCGTCGAGGTGCTGGCCGAACTCGATCTTCCCCTGGGCATCGAGGCAGTCGAAGACCGACAGGCCCCGCATCTCCTCGGGCGCGCGGCCGAGCATCGCCGCCAGGCGGTCGTTCGCGACGACGGTCAGGCCGTTCTCGTCGAACACCCACAACCCGTCGGGGGACGCCTGGACCAGCCAACGGGCGAGGTCGCCGGGGTTGCGGAGGGGGAGGGAGCGCTCGGGCACGGTCTCATGATCCTGTATGCGGTGGTCCGGGCCCAACCGAACACCCGAATCCGGACGGCTTTCCGTCCTACGAGGAGGCGATCCGCCGTGTTCGCGGTGGTGGCCAAGAGTGGGGTCGAACCGCCGACCTTCCGATTTTCAGACAGACGCATATGTGCAGTTCAGGGCCCACATTTCGACGGCCGTGCTACATCTCGTGCAACATCCTGCCTGCTGGCCAGCCGCTGCTGCGGATGGTGGCGGAGTCAGTGTTCGGTGTCGCTCCTGGCTGCACTGCTGTTGGCGTCCGCTGCCTGAGCGGGGTGAACCCGCATTCAGTACCCGAAGCGACCTCAGGCGGCCTTTTCGACGTATGACCCGATGTTCTCCAGCGCCATGTTGAGCGACGCCTCCATGGGGGATGCATCTTGCGTAGCTTGCGACAGCAGGTAGCCACCCTGCAGGGCGGCCATGAAGCCTGTGGCTAGGCGTCCGGTGTCTGCATCGGGCCGCAGCGCCCCGTTCGCCTGCATGCGGTCCAGCGCGCCCCTCATCAGCATTTCCCAGGTGGTGAAGTGCTCCGTCAACGAGGTCAGGGCGCTCTCGTCCTGGTCTGCCAGCTCACTGAGCAACGACCCCAGGGCGCAGCCGTGCGCCCCGCGGCGCAGCTGCACCCGGTTCACAGCGGCGTCCCTCCACCGTTCGAGCCCGCGCATGGAGTCCACCCGGCCGAGCATGGCAGCCTCACGTTCGAGGATGACCTCGGCCCGGCGGGCGATGACCGCCGCAACCAGCGCTTCCTTGTCGGGAAAGTGATGGTAGAGCTGGGACTTGCTGACGCCAGTGGCGGCTCGCACGTCGTCCAGCCGGGTGCGGTTCACCCCATGGACCCGGATGAGCTCGTCAGCGGCCTGCAGGATGCGGGCGCGCGTGGCCGCACCTCGAGCTGTCAGCCGTGGGGGTCGCTGACCTTGGTCGTCGGGCACGGAAAAACCATATCCGGCGGAGGGACACCGTATAGGGCCGGACCGTCTCGGTCCACTACACTCTCGCGCTCTCCGCCGTCCCGGTGCGGCGGCACCAGCCGGGGGCGCTGGCCCCACGCCCCATCCTGCTGCACCACAACAGCCCGACCAGACGGGTCCCCACGGTAAGGAACGGCGCCCACTCGGCACCTACCTCCACAGCTTCAAACAACGAAAAGCCAGCACCCAGAAAGGGAGCGGCAGGAAAGTTACCGGAGGTTCCAGCAATGTCAGATCGATTCGTAGGGCACAAACTGGTCGTCACCGGCGGCAGCAGCGGCATGGGCCTGGCCACCGCCGCCACCGTCGTCGCAGAGGGCGGCTCCGCCGTCCTCATCGGACGCAATGAGGCCAAATTGGACGAAGCAGTCCAGTCACTCGGGGGCGGCGGGCAGGTCGCCACCATCGCCGGCGACCTCAACGACCCGTCGCAGGTCGCATCCATGGTCGAGACCATCGCACGCGACCACGCCGACACCAGCATGCTGGTGAACTCAGCCGGGTTCTTCATCCCGAAGGACTTCCTGGACTACGACGTCGCTGCCTACGACTCCTACATGGACATCAACCGCGGCACGTTCTTCCTCACCCAGGGCGTCGCCCCGGTGATGATTGCCCGCGGCGGCGGGTCCATCGTCAACATCGGCTCCATGTGGGCGCACCAGGCGCTCGCTGCCACTCCGTCGTCTGGGTACTCCATGGCCAAAGCCGGCCTGCACTCCCTGACGCACAACCTGGCCATCGAGCTCGCAGGTGAGCACATCCGGGTCAACGCGGTCGCACCGGCCGTGGTGGCTACGCCCCTGTACGAGGGCTTCCTGCCCAAGGACGGCCTCGAGGACACGCTGCACACCTTCGACGCCGTTCACCCCTTGGGCCGCATCGGCACGGCGCAGGACATCGCCGCCGCCGTGACGTACCTGCTGTCCGACGACGCCGGCTGGGTCACCGGAAGCATCGTGAACGTCGACGGGGGCATCATGGCGGGCCGCAACTGAGCAACCCGCCCCGCTGGCCGGTGCACCGCCCCCACCGTAGTGCCCGTGTCGGTGTTGCGTAGGGGTCGGTGCACTCGTGGCGCCCTACGGGAGGTGACGCGTCCCCCTCCCGTAGGGCCGCCGGAACAGCCCGGCCACAAGGGAGATGAAGAGCGCGATGACCTCTGGATTCGCAGCCGTGAAACCCGCCTCCTCGCTGGCTGACGGTGCGCCACCGGAGCTACCCGCCCTCAACTGAGGACGAGCGACCAGACATGACGGCCCTGAACCGGCCGCTGACCGACATCTGCACCAGACCCACGGCGTCGGACACCAGGACGGCGCCGCCCCAACTCAAGGAGGACCAAGCATGACGTCCACCACGCGGGCGCGGAGCCCACTGCGACCACCGGGCCCAAGGCAGAGGTGGCCATCTTGGCCGGCGGCTGCTTCTGGGGGAGTGCAGGAGCTCATCCGCAAGATGCCTGGCGTGCTGCACACGTGGGTCGGGTACACCGGTGGCGCCATCGCGAACCCGACGTACCGCAACCACGACGGGCATGCGGAGGCCATCGAAATCGAGTTCGACCCGAACGTGCTGTCGTTCCGGGCGCTGCTTGGAGTTCTTCTTCCAGATCCACGACCCGTCGACGCTGAACCGTCAGGGCAACGACCGCGGCACCAGCTACCGGTCAGCCATCTTCTACACCAGCCAGGCGCAGCGCGAGGAGGCGCTGAACACCATCGCCGACGTCGATGCGTCCGGGCTGTGGCCCGGGCCCGTCGTCACGCAGGTCACGGCCGCGTCCACCTTCTGGCAGGCCGAGCCCGAGCACCAGGACTATCTGCAGCGGATTCCGCACGGGTACACGTGTCACTTCGTCCGGCCGGGCTGGAAGCTGCCCCGCCGCAGTCCGTCCCCCGCCTGAGGCGCTGAGGCTGGCGGGGGCAGGCTTCGTCGGCGAGCTCTGGGCAGGGACGTAGCGCAGAGCTCGCCGACTTTGCCGCGTCGGCACCGACTGGTTGAGCACCGACACAGTCCAGGGAGCACCGCGCGTGCGGCCCGACAAGGGGTTCAGCGGCTGCTGGTCAAGGACAGGAAGTGGGTGCGCACCAACGGCGTGTCGCGCACCTGGCCCAGGAGCGTCGAGGACACGGTCACGCGCGGCTCAAAGTTGCCACGGTCGCCATCGCAGGTGTGGTCAGCGTGCACGACCACACCGATGCCCCGGGGCTGCAGCTGACGGTCCAGCCAGTGCGCGACCTGGGACGCCAGCTGTTGGGGCGACTGCGGCTGACGGGCGAAGTAGCTCACCACCTGCGGGGGCTCGGTCGCTGACGTCAGGAAGTGGTGGGGGATGTAACCGACGTGGACGACCCCGGACAGCGGCAGCATGTGTTCCTCGCACAGGGCCCGGAACCCGATGCCTTTGCTCACGATGAGCTCCTCGTAGTCAGCCCGGTTCTGGGACACCTGAATGACCAGCGACTCACGCGTCAACATCCGGGTGAGCGCGTGCGCCATCTGTGCCGCCTTGGTTCCCAACAGGTCCTCGATGTTCAGGGCGGTGAGCAGCGTCGTCGTCGCGGTCGTGACCTGCCTGGGGTCGATGGCAGCGCCGGTTTCGGTCGACCACCCGGTGCTGGTGTCGGCGCAGTCGTGGCCGGCTGGGTCACGCGTGCCGACCGGGTTCGTGTCGATCGGGCCTGGCTCGGTGTCGCCCGGTGAGGAGGGGCGATCGACCAGTGTCAGGCGGGGGCGACCGCGGTGGGTGTCTCGCACCGGTCCTGCCTTTCCGTGCCCCGCGCACTGCTTTGTTGTGGTGTCGGACGAACCGACGGTTGGCCTGCTAGTGCCCTCGCGGCCGGTGTCCTTACCTGCCAGCGACGCAGCCGAGTGTTGTCAGGTCACCTCGACCGGCGCGTCGGCCAGGTCGCTCTTGCTGCGTCGCCAACGGCCGGGGTGCGCGGCGTCGATGACCGGTCCGTACTCGCTGTGGTGGTCGACGAACCGGCCCACGACCGGGCAGTAGTTCGTGACGGTGCCACCCGCGGCGCGGATGTCGTCCAAGGCGGTCCGCACGAGCAGTGTGGACAAGGAGTTCCCGCGGTACTCCTCGTTGATGAAGACGTGGGTGAAGACTCGGCGGCTTCCCTCGAGCCCGTAGACGAGCAGCCCAGCGGAAGCCCCTTCGACCAGGACCTCGTAGAAACCCCCGGCTTCGTCGTGACGGACCGTCGCCTCGTCAATGCGAGGCACATGCGGCGTGTCTGCTCGGTCGGGCATGGTGGAACTCCTTCTCATCCAGGTTGTGGGTACCTCCGGTGTGTGCCCCGTGGAGGGGGGATCTTCCATGGGTGGTCGCCGAATGCCATAGGCGCGACCGAACGGGGCCGCCTCCATTAGCCCGAACCCACCGAGCCGGCGGCAGTGCGGCCGCAGTGCCGCCGGTCGAGGTCGATGTCGACGAAAGATCCGTCCGGATTCGGCCACTAGACAACAACCGCCGTCAGGCGCGGGCGCAACGACGCCAACCCCAGACACCGGCGGGCCGATCACACGGCCAGATGAAGGAGAGCCTCGAGATGAGTACGCAGGCAGTGCCCCAGTCCTACACCCCGCACCTACCGCCCGGCGCAGACCACACCGTCTGCCAGGCGCTGCAGGCCGCTCTCGTCGTGATGGTCGACCTGCAGCTGCAGGCCAAGCAGGCGCACTGGAACGTCGTCGGGCGGAGCTTCCGGTCCCTGCACACCCACCTGGACGACATCGTGGACGTGGCCCGTGACGCGGCGGACACATTCGCGGAGCGAATGCGAGCCCTCGGTGCCTACCCCGACGCCCGCGTCGCCGTGGTTGCGTCCACGTCGACGCTGCTTCCCGCACCGGAAGGTCCCCGCTCCACCGACCAGACCGCCCGCGCTGTCAGCACGCGGCTGCGGCTAGTCGCGGAGGCGCTGCGTCACGCGCACGCCGCGGTCGAGACGCTCGACTCCCCGACGGCGGACCTGTTCAACCAGACAGTGGTTGACGTCGAGAAGCACGCGTGGATGCTCGAGGCAGAGGTAGCCCCGCACGGCACGGACCCGTTCTGGCACCCCCGATCGACGAAAGGCAGGTCAGGACCATGGCAGTCACCCGAGGATTCACCCGGCGCGACCGCAGCGACCCGCGGCTACCCCCAGGGCAGTACAACACCGGCGACGGCTGGCCGGTCCTGAGCTACGAGCCCACCCCGCGGCTGGACACCGCCACGTGGACGTTCAGCATCGACGGGCTGGTCGAACGACCGCAGACGTGGTCGTGGTCGGACGTGCACAAGATGCCGCCCTCGACCTACGAGGGCGCGATCCATTGCGTGACCACGTGGTCGAAGTTCGACATGACGTTCGAGGGTGTGTCCGTCGACACCCTCCTCGACCTCGCCGGCCCCAGAGCCGAGGCCGCGTTCGTCATGGCCCGCTCCCACACCGGGTACACCACCAACCTTCCACTGAGGACGTCACCGGCGGCAAGGCATGGGTCGCCTGGACGGTCGACGGGAAACCGCTGTCCGTCGAGCACGGCGGCCCGGCCCGCCTGCTGGTGCCGCACCTGTACTTCTGGAAGAGCGCCAAGTGGGTGTCCGGGCTGACCCTGATGGACCACGACGAGCCCGGCCTGTGGGAACGC
Source organism: uncultured Actinomycetota bacterium (assembly GCA_963757635.1). Lineage (GTDB taxonomy): Bacteria > Actinomycetota > Actinomycetes > Actinomycetales > Dermatophilaceae > Pedococcus. The sequence continues at coordinate 15,954 of CAVWSK010000005.1, forward strand.
AACGGTTACCACGACCGTGGTGACCCGTGGCTCGAGCAGCGCTACCAGGGCGACTGATGGACCGGCTCGTCACCACGCCCGTCCCTCCGGTGCAGCCGTGGCAAACTGCCACGGTCATCGGGGTGCGGCAAGAGACCCCGAACGCGAAGACGTTCCAGCTCAGGTCGACTGGCCGCCCGACTTCGTTGCCGGCCAGCACTTCATTCTCCGGTTGACGCGCCGACGACGGGTACCACGCGCAGCGGGCGTACTCGGCCGCGTCACCACCGGGCCAGGAACCGCTGGAGGTCACCGTCGAGCGACTGCCCGGAGGGGAGGTGTCGACGTTCCTGCACGACGGGGTCGAACCTTGGCGACACTTTCGACATCCGCGGGCCGATCGGCGGTCATTTCGCCTGGGACGTCTCCATCCCCGTCCTCGGGGTCGCCGGAGGAAGCGGTGTCGCCCCGCTGATGTCGATGCTGCGCGCCGCGCGGGGTGCGGGCCGACCGGAGTACATGACCCTGGTCGTGTCCGCGCGGTCACCGCACGAGCTGTATTACGCCGACGAGGTCACCGGGCCCGGCACGAGCGTGGTGTACACGCGCACCGCGCCGCCCGGTGACCCTCGAGGCGTAGGCCGGCTGACCATGGACGACCTCGCACCCGTGGTCAGGGTCGGCCAGCCGGCGTTCGTCTGCGGCTCACCCGCGTTCTGCGACGCGATCACCATGCTGCTGGACTGGCTGGGGGTGGCGGCCCGTGACATTCGGGTTGAGCGTTTTGGTCCCTCCGGATGAGGTACGACGGTGCGGGTGAGTGAGTTCTGGAACCTGATGAACGGGGAGTTCGGTCAGGCGTATGCAGCCGCGCTGTCCAAGAGCCTGGTCCTGGCAGCGCTTGATGACTGCACGGTGCTGGAGGCGGTCGAGCAAGGTGAGGACCTTCGTCGCGCATGGCATGCGGTGTGTGACGCGATGGATGTGCCAGCGTCCAGGCGTTGGGGAGTGGAACCGCGCTCCGGGCCGGGTGTGACAAGGCCGTAGCAGGTGGTGCTCGGGTCCGAAGGGCGGCGAAGTGCCTGTCACGGCTGCGCTTTCGGTGCCATCAACGGGCGGTCATCCAGATCCTGGGAGGCTCGGCAAAGATCCCGCGTCCCCACGACACGAACGAGTCAGTCAGATCCAGGCGCCGCTGCGACGCAGTGCATGAGTGCCCGGTACAAGCAAACACGCATGGAGGAGCAGTCAGGTGAGTTGCGGCACGGTTGCGGAGTACGCGGGGTTGGCCTCGAGCGGGTTCCTTCCAGTAGGTGACCTGTGCGAGGTGTCGCGACACCTCACGAGCTGCCGTGACTGCGCAACGCACCTGACGCAGATGGCTACCACATCCGCCCTCATCGGAGCTCGACTCAAGGTCGCGTCACCGCCAGTGGCACGACCCGTCAACACTGCGCACGACCACCAGGGCGCGGCTGCCGACGCCCACGCGATGTTGAGTGACCTGGCTCGGCAGCTGGATCCCGCGCACGCCGATGACCTTGTCCAGGACACGTGGGACCACTTCCTCGGAGAAGCACCCACGTGGACACCCAGGCGTGAGGAACTGACCGCGTACCTCTTGCGGCGCGCGGCCGGTCACCGCACCGCTGACGAGGACAGCCAGGAGCAGTGGGCGGACAGCGTTTTGGCGCACCACGCGCACTCTCCATCCGAGGCTGTCGATGGGGACCTCCCTGCGGGTTTCGAGGCATACGGGTCCTTGCGTGAGCTGGCTGACCTGGATGCCCTGGACGCCGACGCAGATTCGGCCGAGCTGCTCCTGCCGGAGTTGTACAGCGACGGTGACGATCGAGGTACCTGGATCAGTCCGCCGACTGCGTGGCCGCATGCCACCCAGCTGCTTGGTCCCGCCGACGACGTTCAGACCCAAGAGCTGTACGCAGTCGTTGACGCGGCATTGGACGAGCTGCCCCCTGACGTGGGCGACGTCCTGTCCCTCATCGACGTCGAAGGGCTGTCGCTGAGTGACGCGGCGGGCGCTGTCCATCGCGACCCCACACAGTTGCAGCGTCAGCTGGCGCGCGGCCGCAACCACGTACGCGGCCGTGTCGACACCTACCTGAAAGGTCGCTGACCCCGGGCCGGCGCCGTCGTCGTGATCAGGTGGGCGACGGATGATTGACATGCACGTTGGCTGGTCCAGTACGAGGCAGCTTTCGTTACCGCTTGCACCACACGGTTCAACCACGAAGGGAACAACCATGGACATTGACCGAGCCAAGCAGCTCTTGGCTGCTGAGCGTGAACGGATTAGCGGGCTTCTTGCCTCGTCAGCGAAGGCTCGCGCGGAGGACAACGACGCTGAGCGTGACGCCGGCGATGGTGACGCCGACGGTGCGCAACCGTTGGAGCACGAGGCGCTCGACATCGCTATCGCGAACAGTCTGCGCGAACGGTTGGCGGCTGTTGATAGGGCCGAGGCGCGCCTGGCGAACGGCACCTACGGGCTCTCCGTGGAAAGCGGCGTGACGATTCCTGATGACCGCCTCGAGATCGACCCGGCAGCGGAGCTGACCGTCGCCGAAGCAGCCAAGCACAAGCACCGTCACCTGAAGCAACCGCGCAGCGCGACGGGCTTCTGAACTGGTCCGGCGAGCCCGCAGTCCCGCACCCAGTCGCGGGCTCGTGGCCGGCGACTGTTGGGTCTTCAGCGTCGAAGCTCGGTGGATCCGGGCTAAGAAGCGACCGTCGCAGAGCACTACCGGGCAACGCGTGTGCCTCAGCGGCAGCGCCTCCGTCGTGCGGCCACCTGAGGGTGCGCTTCACTGTCCTTTGCCGTGACTGGAGCAAACGAAGAAGGCGAGACATGTCAGCCGTGGTGACCCCCCGCAACGATGGCCTCGGAGTCGTCGACGTGATCGACAACCCGGTCAACCAGCAGTACGAAGCTGTCCGCGACGGCACGGTGGTGGGCCTGCTGGCCTACCAGTGGAGCTCAGCCAGCAAGGTCGAGTTGGACCACACCTACGTCGCTCCCCGCGAACGCGGGCACAACGTGGGCGTCACCCTGCTCGAGCACGCCATCTCCGTGGTCCGGTCCAAACGTGCCACCCTGTCGTCCGGGTGCTCCTTCGTCGCCGAGTACATCGCCAAGCACCCCGAGCTCGCAGACCTGGTCGCGCCCTCCCCGGCGCCCGCAGGGCCGCGCACCCCCCGACCTGGGTTCGACACCGCAGCCCCCGAAGCATGCGGGCACGAGGGCCACGACGTCCAGCTCCAACCGCTGCAGATTGTCACCTCCAGGGTGCTGCTGCGCCCGTGGGAGCTCGAGGACGTCGACGTCACCTACGACCTGTTCTCCGACCCGTCGGTGACGACCTGGATGAGACCCGTCGTCCCACCAGTTCAATCCCGCGCCGACGTCGCGAAGCTCCTCGACAGCTGGGCCTACGACTCCTACATGGCTCCCATCCCACAGGGCCGATGGGCGATCGAACGACAGGACACCGGTGAGGTGATCGGCAGCATCTTCCTGACCACGCCATCGCCCGACTCGACCCTGCTCGCGCTGTGGTGGCAGGTGCGCCCCGACGCCACCGGCGAAGGGTTCGCCACCGAGGCGGCGCACGCGGCCGCGCACCACGCGTTCGACATCGGCGGTGCCGACCGCCTGTACGCCCTCATCGAACCAGGGAACGAGCGTGGCATCGCCGTCGCCACCCGGTTGGGCATGCGCCTGGAGGGCACGACCAGCGAGTTCTACGACTCCACCCTCCAGCGGTACACCCTCGACCGGGAGGATCTGGAGCAGCCCCAGGAACGACGCAGCTTGTCCCTGACGGACTAGCGGACCATGAGCGTCCCGGCCCAGTGAAGAAGCGAGCTCGACGAGCCGCCCTCGGCGACGTCACCCAGTGGATGGCACGCGAAGGAATCCCGTCCGCCCGGGCCTATCTGAAGACCGAATCGGGCAGCGCCGGCATCCTCGCAGCCGCCATCGTCGTCGCGGTCTGCTGGGCCAACCTCGGGACGACCTACACCCGCGTGTGGGCTGCGCACCTGACGGTGCAGCTGGCGCACCACGGCGTCGACCTCACCCTGCACGAATGGGTCAACAGCGGCCTGATGACCGCGTTCTTCGCCGTGGTCGGTTTGGAGACCCGCCGCGAGTTCGACCTCGGTGAGCTACGGGACCGGCGCCGCCTCCTGCTTCCAGTAGCCGCTGGGACCGGTGGCGCGATCGCATCCGTGGCGCTCTTCCTGCTGCTCAACCACGGAAGCGACACCGCGGCCGGCTGGGGTGTCGCCATGTCCACGGACACCGCCCTGGCGTTAGGGGTCCTCGCGGTGGCCGGGCGGTCGGCGCCGGAACGCACCCGCATCTTCCTGCTCACCTTGTTCGTCATTGACGACCTCGTCGCCCTGCTCGTCATCGCGGTCGTGTACAGCGCCGACGTCCGACCGTGGCCGCTGACCGTGGCCGTCCTCGCGTACCTGGCCCTGCTGGGCGCGTTGAGAGCCAGGGCGAACGTCCTGGGCAGCTACCTGTTCTTCGGCACGGGCATGTGGCTAGCCACTCTGAGCAGCGGTATCGACCCATTGGTCACCGGCCTGGTCCTCGGGCTGACAGCTGCCGCGTACTCACCGGGCCGCTCCAGCCTCGAGGCGGCCTTCGGGTTGTTCCGTCGCTTCCGTGAACAGCCCTCCTCCGACCTTGCCAGGGCAGCCGTCGCTGGCCTCGCCGCGACGCTGTCGCCGAACGCGCGACTGCAGAAGCTGCTGCACCCGTGGACCGGGTACGTCATCGTGCCGCTGTTCGCCCTCGCCAACGCCGGCGTCGTCATCACCGGGCCGCAGGCACACCGAGCGTTCACGTCACCGTTCACGTGGAGCATCGTGGTGGCCTATCTGGTTGGCAAGCCGGTCGGTGTTGTTCTGACGAGTGTGGTGGTCGCCGTGATGGGACGGGCCAGGGTGGCGGTGCCCGTCGGCTGGGCGTCCGTGATGGGAAGTGGAACCGTCGCCAGCGCCGCGTTCACGGTGTCTCTGCTCATCGCGAACCTGGCCTTCACCGGGGAACGACTAGAGCAGGCACGCGTCGCGGTCTTGCTGACCATCGTCGGCTCGACGGTGACGACGTTCGTCGTGTTCGCGGCCACGCGCCTCCTTGACCCGACGCGGCGAGCGCGAGCGTTGACCGGTGACGCCGAGATGTTGCTCGACCTCAGCACCCCCGTGGACCCCGGCAGGGACCACGTGCGCGGGCCCGCCGACGCGCTGGTCACCATTGTCGAGTACGGAGACTTCGAATGCCCGAGCTGCGGCCGGGCCGAGAAGTCCCTCGGGGCCGGGCCGTTAGTCGGTGACGTGCGTCTGGTGTGGCGGCACCTGCCCATCCCGGAGGTGCACCCGCACGCCGCCCTTGCGGCGCAAGCGGCTGAGGCGGCGGCTGCGCAGGGCAAGTTCTGGGAGTTCCACGACGTCCTGCTCACCCACCAGGACCGGCTGCGCATCGAGGACCTAACCCGGTATGCCGAGCGGCTTGGGATGGACCAGGGGCGGTTCCTTGAGGAGATCCGCACCGGCAGGTACGCGCACCGGGTCGCACAGGACGTCGCCTCAGCGGACGCCAGCGACGTCTCGGGGACCCCGACGTTCTTCATCAACGGCCGGCGCCACTACGGCCCGCATGACGCGAAGACCCTGACCGAAGGTGTTGCACGCCGCCGCGGTGCACGCGCGAATGACGGGCTCGAGAGCCTGAGGGGACGCCTGCGGCTCTTAGCCGTTGGCCTGGAAGCATCCTTCGAACGCGTCGCCTGTCCTGACGTCCACGAACCGCAGGCCGGTGACGTGCCCGTCCGTGACGAGCCAGGTCACCTCGTACGTCGCCCGGTAGGACGGCGGCCAGAACGAGGTGAAGCGGCCGTCGTCGTCGACCGACCACTGCCCCTCGGTGGGGTGGCCGCCCTCGACATACGTGGTCAGGCCTGAGGCGACGAAAGACTGCCGTGACCCGTCGGAGTACCGCAACGGGCCGGCCGTCACAGCCGCCGGGAGGTCTTGGGCAGCGACCGGCTCCCCGTCCCGGACGTTGAACCCGGCCAACGACTCCACCATGGCGCTTCCTTTCCTCGAGATGCTGATCGACAGTGAGTGTCTGCGCCGGTGGCAATCTGTCACCGACGACCTCAACACCGCGGATTCGCTCATACGCCCGGACGTCAGAAGCGCCCTTTTGACAGCACTGACAGCACGGACCGACCGGAGTGCTCGAGAAGGGATCACACCATGCACCCGACGTTGAGGAGCGTGCGATCCGCCATCGTCCGCGACCCCGACAACGCGTGGGCGACCGATCAGGGCTGGCTGCCGCTGTACTCCGCGCACCCCGATGCCAAGATCGTCATCGTCGGGCAGGCCCCGGGCCGCCGAGCCCAGCTCTCCGGCATCCCGTGGGACGACCCCAGCGGCGTCACGCTCCGGCGTTGGCTAGGACTGACCAACGCCACGTTCTACGACCCTCGCAACGTCGCGCTGCTGCCCATGGACTTCTACTACCCGGGCAAGGCAGCGCACGGCGACTCCCCGCCCCGACCCGGCTTCGCGTCCCGATGGCACCCCTTGCTCCTTGAGCACATGCCGAAGGTCGCGCTCACAATCCTGATCGGGCAGTACGCCCAACGTCACTACCTGGCAGGACGAGTCAAGACGACACTCACCGAGACCGTGCACGCCTACCACGAGTACCTGCCCGACTGGTTTCCGCTCGTGCACCCCTCCCCGCTGAATTTCCGTTGGCAGGCGCGCAACCCATGGTTCGAGGAAACCGTCCTGCCCTGAGCTACGCCAACGCGTCGATGCGGCCCTGACTGTCGAAGAGGCCAGGTAGAGGGTTCGCCTGAGAGCCACCCCTGTTCGCTAAGACGTGACCTCACGTCGGCACATACCAGCGAGCGGCTGTGGCGACCCAGCACGTGGACAGGCCGCTGCGGGTCGCGTCACCGTCTCGGTGTGCGGGAGAAGACGGAAGCGGGAGGCGAATGGTGCACGGAAGGGAACACAGTTCCCGCTCCCCGCGCGCGGCTCGCCGGGGGGCCTTCGGGCCGCGAAGGGAAACGGACATCGACTTCGGTCTGCGCATCACGATCCGTGCCGGCATGGAGCGCCCGCAGCCGCATGAGACTCACAAAGGAGGCTTGGCGTGAACTGGACCGAACCGTCGACAACGCCCACCACCGTTGGGATTGAAGCGTCCGCGAGGAGGACGCTGTCGTTCCGGGTGGGGCTGTCGGACCGGCAGGGGCGATACGCCGACGCTGTCCGGGTACCCGCGGGAACTGTTCAGATCGTGACCTCGGGGACACCCGGCCTCACACCGACGGGCGCGATTCCCGAGAAGTTCGAGGACGAGGCCCATCAGGCGTGGCTCAACGTGCGCAAAGTGCTCCTGGTGGCTGGAGGGTGCCTGCACGACGTCATCAGCGTCCGGGTATGGCTGACCGCCCCGGCGGACATCGCCGCGTACATGCGCGTGTACGACCAGTTCATCGACCACGAGCCAGTTACCTCCCTTGTCGTTGTCGAACGGTTGCGCTGCCCCGGGATGCGCGTCCAGATCGAAGTTGTGGCGTCGCTCTCACCGGGCGACCCCTGAGCGGGACCGGTCGGCGCTAAGAGCTGAGGTGGCCCGCGCAGCCGCACCTCACGGGCGCAGCGGGCGGCCGCGCAGTTGCCTCGCCGCTCCCGCGCCGACCGTGGCGTGGGGCAGGGCGAACCGCCCATCTACGCACAAGTGAGGGAGCTGCGGGGATCCGATGATCGACTTCTGTCAGATCGCGGGACGTGTCATCAGCACCAGCAGGGTGGTGCTGCGGCCCTGGGCGGCTGGCGGACGTGGCCGACGCGTTGAGCATCTACGGCAGCCCGGCGGTGGCGCACTGGCTCGAGCCGGAGATGTCACGTGTTCCCGGACTGTGACGTCATGGCGAGCATCATGCGGGCGTGGATCGAGGAGAGCGCGGCGGCACATCCACCCGTCGGGCGGTGGGCGGTCACCCTGCCCTCCACGGCTCAGGGCCGCGGGGTCATGGGCGGTGCGGCGCTGCTGCCGTTCGGTCCGGATGGGGAGGACCTGCAGATGGCCTGGCAGTTGCAGCCCACCTGGTGGGGCAAGGGACTGGCCACCGAGGCGGGTCACGCCTTGGCGCACTACGCCTTCGCCCACGGCGCTGTCGGAGGTCTTCGCCGTGGTGCGTCCCCGCAACCGTCGCGCGGCAGCCGTGGCGGAGCGGGTCGGGATGGAGTGGGTCGGTGAGACCGACAAGTACTACGCGCGTGAGCTTCAGGTCTACCGTCTGCTCCGGCGCTGACCTGGACGCGCCCGTGGGCGGGGTGCGGATCACGCCCGTCCGCTATGACCTCTGAGGCCACGCGTTCGCGCCAGCTGAGCTGGGGTGCCGGCGTACCCCCGTTCTGCGGCAGCCATGGGTCGGCGCAGCTACAGGCTCGGCAGGGCGTGGACGTAACCTCGCTCGGCGAGGTGGCGGCGAAGGTTGCGCCGCGCGTGGAACATCAGCTGGTAGATCGCGTTGCGGTTGGACCCGAGCTGGGTCGCGAGCTGTTCGATGGTCGCGCCGTGGACCACGACACCGACGAACACGTGACGCTGTCGCTCGGTCAGCGATGCATCCATGGCCGTCATCACCTCCTGCTTCAGCGCGACGGCCTCGGCTTCAGCCTCCGGGGTGTTGCCGCCAGGGCAGGGCAGACGGTCCCACTCTTCGGAGGTCAAGCCCCGAGCGAGGCTGCGGCGGTTGTGCTGGCGGATCTTCACGCGAACCTCGAAGGTCACGAAGCTGCGGGCCCACGTGGTGAACATGCTGTCGCCGCGGAAGTCTGGGATGCGCCGGATGATGGACACCAGCGCATCTGCGGCGGCCTGGTGGGCCAAGTCGTCTCGTTCGGCCCCGGACAGTCGCGACGTGTCCGCGCGACGCCCGATCTCGCTGCGTGCAGCCCGCAGCAGGTAGATGTACAGGTCGTCCGCGGCACGCTCCCGGGCCGACCCGCCTTCGTGTGAACGCCACAGTCCACCGCGCGTTCTCCTCGTCGCGCTCCGGGTCAACGCTCGCTCGGTCCTGCACGTCGTCGACGGGCCGGGCGCCCGTCGCGCGTTCGTGCCTGTCGACCGGGGGGCCGTCCTCTGACTGAACCTGGCCCACAACTGGTCGATTCGGTCCAACGTTGATTCGGCCCGGCGAGGCACTCGCGCTCAAATCGAGCCGCCAACGGTGCCTCGGAAAAGGACTGCATAGTCCAAAAGTACATTGACTTAGTGCGTATGTCAACGCTCGGGATCGGTCCGTTTTCCGATTTGTCGGAACTCGCCAGACTGCGACACGCGTCGTCGCCGTACGACAGTTTTGGACCGAAAAGTTCAGTCCTGACGTGCGATCGAGACACCGTTCGCCGCCGCTCAACGGTGCCGCGCGTGCGGGGTCACGCCGGGGTTGCGACGCCTGACCGTTCACGAAGGGCGCCAGGGCCGCCGTGATGACACGGTTCGCCGGCGCCGCAAGCTCGAGACGCGCGGAGGTGGAGGCCACGTACCCGCTGAGCCAGTCCAGCTCCAGCCTGCGCCCGTGCGCCAGGTCGTTGGCCATCGAGGAGGTCATGTCGTACGGGAGACCGTCGCAGAACTGCAGCCGGTCGGCCGGAAGCGCGCTGTCCAGGTGCACGCCGAGGCGCTGTCCCAGGGTGGTCACCTCTGTCATGAGCTCAAGCAGGAGCGCCCGCGACGCCGGGTTGGTGCGCACCACCCCGATGGGTGAGCGGGTGATCGAGGTGGTGGCCGACAGGCCGACCAGGAACGTGAACTTCTCCCACAGGACGACGTTGATGTCGTGGGAGGTCAGGCTGTCGACGCCGGCATGGCTCGAAGGCCGCGTCCAGTCGGCGCACCCGGTCACTGTCCGTGCCGTCGAACTCGCCGAAGACGATACGTTGCAGCTCCCCGTGGTGAGTGATCGTTCCGGGCTCGGTGATGAAGGCCGAGATGTACGCCGCCCCGCCCAGGAGCTGCCGGTCGGGGATGTGCCTGCTGAGGATGTCGCGGGCCACCACGCCGTTCTGCAAGGACATCACGGTCGTGTCCGCTGATATCGCCGAGGCGAGCTGGCGGGCCACGGCCTCGGTGTCCCACGACTTGACCGCCACGACGACCAGCTCGGGGTCATGCAGGGCCGCGAGGTCGTCCGTGGCGTCCACGGCGGGAAGATGGTGGGTCTGGCCGTTGCTGGTCAGGTTCAGCCCTTCGGTCCGCAAGGCGCGCAGGTGGGCCCCGCGGGCGATGTACTGCACCTCGTTGCCGGCCAGTTGGAGCCTGGCGCCGAAGTACCCGCCCACGCCCCCAGCGCCGACCATGGCGATCCTCATCCCTGCTCCTCTCGTCTCAACCCGGGGCGTGGCCACACCCGTTGGGCGTGTCGTAGCCGCCAGGTCAGTCGGTGACGCGGCTCGGCGCTGCGCCGTAGACCAGGTCGCGGTACTCGCGGTGCTTGCCCAGCCAGCTGCGCACGAACGGGCACACCGCCAGGACCTTGTGCTGACCCCTGTCCCGGATGTCGTCCAGCATCCCCTGCACCAGCGCGCTGCCAACACCCTGGCCCTCGTACGCCGAGTCCACTTCCGTGTGCTCGATGATGATGATCGAGGTCGTGGCCTGGTACACGCTGTAACCGGCCACCGTCTCACCGCTGCGAGCCTCGTACCGGTGCAACGCCTCGTTGTTCACTACCGTCACATCCATCGGTCCTCCTTCGACCCTTCGCCCATCATCACCCGAGGCAGACCCGCCGCAGCCGTCCACCTCTGTTCACCGAGAGCGTTCCCGGCGCAGCGCACCTCGCGCGGTGTTCGTGTCCGCCGTCGGGGCAATCTCTTCACAAGTAGGGCGCACCATTCCCTTTCACGCCAGCGGGAGGTCGTCACGAGCCATCGCCGCCGGGGCATCGCGACCGCTTGGGCCGGTAAGACGTTCAGCACCGCGGCCACCAACGCCCCGTCAGCCCACAAACCATCCGTGACCTCAGCAGCTCGTGCCGCCGGGAATGAGCCAGCTAGGTCGGCACACCTCGACGAGCGCGTCATGGCAAGGGGAACGGGACCGATCATCTGGAGGTCACCGATGTTGCCGAACGGTTCGCCGTTTCCACAGTTGTCACTGCTCACACCAGCCGGGGGCGAACTGGTGCTCCACGCTGCAACACAGGGAAGCTACGCGGTCGTGCTGGTGTACCGCGGCTCCTGGTGCCCGTATTGCGTAGTGCAGCTGCGGTCCTTCACCAAGCGGAACGACCTGCTGGACGCAGAGGACATCACCACCGTTGCTCTGTCCGCCGACTCTCGCACCGCGGCCCGGCAGACGGTCGAGGACCTGAACATTCCATTCCCCGTCGGCTGCCAGGCCGACGTCCCCCAGGTCGCCAAGGCCCTCGAGTGCTACACCGACCCGGACATGAGGTTCTTCCAGTCCACCGGCTTCGTGCTCGACCCGGGCGGAGACATCCTGCTCGCGCTGTACTCTTCGGGCCCCGTCGGCCGGCTCGGGCCTGCCGACGTGTTGGGGTTCGTCGGCAGGCACCGAGACACTCACGCAAGGACTACGTCGTGACCATCCGAGAGTCCGACGGTTCCGGCCTCCTGCGCACTGCGACGCCAGTCACAGGCGCACCCCGCCCGGACCGGCGCCACCGGCCGGCGTTCGGGTCGGCGGTGGCCGCCCTGGCGATCTCGTTCGCCGCGAACGCCGCCCCCGTTCCCTTGTACAACCTCTACCGGAGCCAGGACGGCCTCACCAACGGGGCAGTGTCGCTGGCCGTTGTCGCGTACTCCTTCGGGACCATCGCCGCGCTTCTGCTGCTGGGGCGTCTGTCGAACTACTGGGGCCGACGACGGACCGCCATCGCAAGCGTCGTTCTGGTCGTGCTCGGCTGTCTGATGCTGTTGGAGGTCCACAGCACGGGCTCGCTCGTTGCCGGCCGGCTGCTGATGGGCGTCGGCTCGGGCGTGGCGAGCACCAGCCTCACCGCGTACATCGTCGACACCGCACCGTCCCGGCCGGCGTGGCTGGCGTCGGTCGCCTCCAGCCAAGGACCCATGTTCGGCCTTGCCGTCGGCGCGGTCGGCTCAGGCGCCCTGGTCGAGTTCGCTCCGTGGCCGCGCCAGCTGGTCTACGTCGTCATCGTCGTCCTGCTTGTGGTGACGGCCCTGCTCATCGCACTCAGCCCCGAGACCGTGACCCCGAGGGTGGGCGCTTGGCGGTCTCTGCGCCCCCAGGTGGGCCTGCCGGGCAGGGTCACCCACCTCGTGCCTGTGGCGGCTGCCGTGTTCCTGGCCACGTGGGCGACCGGGTCGTTCTACCAGGCGCTGGTGCCTGCGCTTGTCGAGGACCAGCTGCACACCACGAGCCCGCTCACGATCGGCCTGGTGTTCGCCTCGTACATGGCGGCCAGCGCATTCGGTGCCCCGCTCGGCGGCCGCTTCATACCGGCGACGGCCCAGCGCATCGGCATGCTCGCGTTCCTGGTCGCCATGGCGGGCATCGTCACGGCGGTCACCACCGGGCGGCTGCCGCTGTTCATCGCCGCGACCGTCCTGGCCGGCGCCAGCCAAGGGGTCGCGATCAGTGCCACGGTGCGCGGGCTGCTGTTTGGTAGCACCCTGGCGGACCGCGCTCCCATCTTCAGCGTCATCTACCTGCTGTCCTACAGCGGCGCCGCCTTCCCGAGCCTCATCGCAGGCGCCCTCTCGGACACCGTGTCATTGCCCACGATTGCGCTCGGGTATGGCGGGCTCACCCTCGCCGCCACCGCGTTCACCGTGCTTGCGGCGCGCGATCCCGACATTGCCGAGTAGCACCAGCACGTGGTGCCACGTCCGCCCAGGCATGTGGACACGGTGCCCGGTACGACGACACTGCAAGCAACCACCGCCTTGGTTCTCGTAAGCCCGAACCTCGTCGAAGCACCAACTCATCAGCAGGAAGACACCTACTCAAAGGAGATGAGTTCCATGAAGGCGATCGTGGTGAGCGACCAGTCTGCCGGGCTGGCCGGGATGACCCTGACTGAACGACCCGAGCCGTCGCCGGCCATCAACGATGTCGTCGTCCAGGTGCACGCGTCGGGATTCGTCCCCACGGAGATGGAGTGGCCGTCCACCTGGGCCGACCGAGCCGGGCGTGACCGTGCGCCAGCCATCCCCGGGCATGAGATGGCCGGGGTGGTCACCGCCCTCGGGTACGGCACGACGGGGCTGACGATGGGCCAGCGGGTGTTCGGCCTCACCGACTGGCACCGAGACGGCACCCTGGCCGAGTACGTCGCCGTCGAGTCCCGCAACCTCGCCCCACTGCCGGGCGACGTGGACTTCACCGTCGGGGCCAGCCTTCCCATCTCCGGGCTGACCGCCTGGCAGGGGCTGTTCGACCACGGGCACCTTCGGGCCGGGCAGAGCGTCCTGGCTCACGGGGCCGCGGGCGCGGTCGGGACGATGATCACTCAGCTCGCACGCGAGTTCGGGGCCCACGTCATCGGCACGGGACGCGCCGGAGACCGGCAGAAGGCGCTCGACTACGGAGCCCACGAGTTCGTCGACCTCGAGAACGACACGCTCGCGGACGTCGGCGCGGTCGACCTCGTCTTCGACGTCATCGGCGGCGACGTCCAGAAGCAGTCCGCCGCCATCACCCGCCCCGGCGGGGTGCTCGTGTCCATTGTCGGACCGGTCGAGTCGCGACCAGCCGACGGACGCGCTGTCGACTTCGTCGTCGAGTCAGTCCCGGCCCAGCTGACTGAGATCGCCCAGCGCGTGCGGGACGGGCGGCTCCGCACGAACATCGGGCAGGCCGTGCCCCTTGGCGAGGCTGTCACCGCCCTGAACGCCACCGCCCGACGCAAGGGCAAGCCGGTCATCACCATCACCAACTGACACCACAGGACGGCCCACCCGCAGCTGGGTCCGTCGAACTGCGCCCCCTCACCTGGTCCGCCGCCCCTGCCGGGCGGCGGACCAGTGCCACGTCTGGGCGCCTCATCAGCCTTCCACCTGGACACGGTGGGGTGCGCAGTGTGAGCGCTTGGCACTCGGGGCCCGCGGTTTGGTCAGTTCTGGGGGTGCCCGTCAACCTGCGAGAGGGCCATGTCCATGGCGGCGCGAAGTGGCAATGCATCACCTGTGGCCTGCCCCAGCAGCAACCCTCCGTACAGCAGGGCAGCGAACGCGGACCCCAACGTGGTTGTGTTCGCCGCGCAGGAAAGGCTGCCAGTGGACTGCAGGCGCGACAAGGCCTGGGAGAGCGCGTGCTCCCACCCGAGCAGCCCTACCGAGCCTGCCGCGCAGCCCCGGAGCGCCGATTCGGGCGGGTTCCCAACCACGACGGGCGTTACGCGCTCACCTGTGGACTGGGCATCGAGTTCGACGGCGACCCTGTCGACCACAGCGTCCGCCCAGGCACGAAGGTGCTGGGACGTGCTCACGGCCTCGAGCGGTGGTTGTACGTGCGCCAGGGTCTGGCTCAGTCGATCGGTCGCGCGGGGTTCCAAAGCTGTCCCTTCCATGTTTGTGGTCGTACTCCTGGAGTGCAGCCACAACACGCCATCTCACGTCACCCTCGTCAGCGAACACGTCACATCCCGGTTCCCGCCCGTGCAAGGTGCGCCGCCCCGCTGTCTGGCTAAGACATCAGGTAACCGGTGTCACCACCATTCATGCCGGATCAGTGCCTTGCGGGAGCATCTGTTTGCGCCGTCGCCGGTGACCGCGACGCCACCAGCACCGTAAGCGCGCCCCACCGGGCCCAGATGCGCCTGCACGAGCGAACCGTGTGGGGCCAGCGCATGCTGTACCGCGAGGCCGGCTCACCGGCGAAACCAGCGGTCCTGCTGTTGCACGGGATGACCTTGACCGCCTGGAACATCACGCACCTGCTCCACGCCCTCGCGCGCAACTTCCATGTCATTGCCCCTGACAACGTTGGTGCCGGCCTTCACCCGTCGACCACGCCACTCACCGCGGAGCAGGCCGTGGCAGGTATGAGTGCCCACCTTGACGCACTGGTGCGCCTGCTCGGCCTGACGCGGGTGGCCGTGGTCGCCCAAGACATCGCCGCCTGCATCCTCGAGGAGCTCCTCGCCGGCGCTCGCTCGAGCGCCGATGTGTGGGCCGTGGCCGTTGAAGCCTTGCCACATGGCCCGGTCCGCGGCGAGGGCGGCCTGCCGACTCTCGTGCCGGCGGACCTGTCGCCCTTCGACCCCGCAGTCCACGCGCTCCTGGCCGCCCACCAGCCCGTAATCACGCGGGCCACGCATACGTTCAGTGCCGCGGGGATACCCACGGCGTGCTTCCACGCACGGCAGTGCATTCCCGACCGGTTGGAGCCGGACAATGCCCAGGCTGGACTGCATCTCGCAGGGTCACCACCCCGGACCGGTGCTGCTGATGAGACCCACACGGCGGTGCACAGCACCTATGCCACTGATCAGGACGGCACGCCGGTGGACCATGAGCTGTGCCAGCTCGAGCGTTGGCTGACCCGCTTCCTCCTCAGCCACGCCCCTGATCTGCGGCCATGAGCGCGAGGTGCCCCCGGTCGCCGAGAAAGGATCCTCCCCTGCTGGTCACCAACGTGAAGACAAGGCGGTCATGCGCTCACCGCGCAGGCCACCGACCAACAAGTCAAGTAGACAACGATGGCGACACAAACCCTCACCGCCGAGACGTTCGAGAAGGTGGTCACCCAGAGCAACATGGTGCTGGTCGACTTCTGGGCCACGTGGTGCGGCCCGTGCCGCCGCTTCGAACCCATCTTCGAAGCCGCGTCCGACAAGCATCAGGACATCGTCTTCGCCAAGGTCGACATCGACGAGAACTCCTCGCTGGCGACCGGTGCCGGTATCAGCTCCGTGCCCACGCTGATGGCCTTCAAGGAGGGAGCCCTGGTGTACAGCCAGCCGGGTGCGCTACCAGGTCCGGCCCTGGAGGACTTCATCGCCGAACTGCGGGCGCTGGACATGGAACACGTCCGCTCCCACCTCGAGCACCACGACGACCGGCGGGACCCGTCCCAGGAGGGCGCCGCCGGTCAGCAGCCGGAGCGGCCCTACCACGACGGGGCACCCGAGCCGCAGCACACCAACGGGTTCTGAACACCAACGACTGGGCTGCCTTGAAGCATCGAGAGGACTCCTGAACGCTGCAGACGCGGGTTCAGGAGTCCTCTCGTGTCCGGGTAGGTCTGGGTTCGCGGGTCGCTCAGTCTGGACGGTGCCGTCACAGGCGGTCTGATACCGCCACCATCCCCGGCCGTGCCGGTGGGACCGGGAAGTTGGGCCCTGCTTACGGCTGGTTCGCGTCGTGCGGTGCAGCGCTGTCTGGCCCCGCCGACAGGATCGTCGCCACCGTGGCCGGCGCTGGGCACACGCTGCCTGGGGCCGCCTCGGGGTGGTGTAGGTCGAACGCGGGGCGCTCGGAGCGAATGCGCGGGAGGGTGTCGAAGTTGTGCCGTGGCGGTGGGCAGGACGTCGCCCATTCCAATGAGCCGCCGTAGCCCCAGGGATCGTCGGTCTCGACCAGCGGCGCGGTGCGCCACGTCTTCCACACGTTGTAGAGGAACGGCAGCGTGGACGCGCCAAGAATGAACGACCCGACCGTCGACAGCTGGTTCATCCACTGGAAGCCGTCTTCGGGCAGGTAGTCCGCGTACCTGCGCGGCATGCCCTGAGCACCAAGGACGTGCTGGACGAGGAACGTGGTGTGGAAGCCGACGAACAGCAGCCAGAAGTGGATCTTGCCGAGCGTCTCATCAAGCATGCGACCGGTGAACTTCGGCCACCAGAAGTAGAACCCGGCGAACATCGCGAACACCACGGTTCCGAACACGACGTAGTGAATGTGCGCGACGACGAAGTAGCTGTCGGTGATCTGGAAGTCCAGGGCCGGGCTGGACATGATGATTCCGGTCAGGCCACCGAACAAGAACGTGACGAGGAACCCGATGGACCACAGCATCGGCGTCTCGAAGGACAGCTTCCCGCCCCACATGGTGCCGATCCAGTTGAAGAACTTCACCCCTGTCGGCACGGCGATGAGCATGGTCATGACCGAGAAGAACGGGAGAAGCACCTGTCCGGTGGCGTACATGTGGTGCGCCCACACGGTCACCGACAGGGCCGCGATCGCGATGGTCGCGAACACGAGGGTCTTGTACCCGAAGATCGGTTTGCGCGAGAAGACGGGCAGGACCTCGCTGATGATGCCGAAGAACGGCAGGGCGATGATGTAGACCTCGGGGTGCCCGAAGAACCAGAACAGGTGCTGCCACAGGATGGGGCCACCGTTCTGAGGGTCGAAGATGTGGGCTCCGAAGCGCCGGTCGGCGCCGAGGGCGAGGAACGCTGAGGCAATCACGGGGAATGCCATCAAGACCAGGATGCTGGTCACCAGCACCGTCCACGTGAAGACCGGTATGCGGAACATGGTCATGCCGGGCGCGCGCAGGCAGATGATCGTGGTGATGAAGTTGACTGCGCCGAGGATGGTGCCGAACCCGCTGAGCGCGAGGCCGAACACCCACAGGTCGCCGCCCACGCCCGGGCTGTTGACCGCGTCGGACAGAGGTGCGTAGCTGGTCCATCCGGCTGCTGCGGGGCCGCCTGGGCTGAGGAATCCTCCGACGACGATGAGTGCGCCGAACAGGTAGAGCCAGTAGGCGAACATGTTCAGGCGTGGGAACGCGACGTCGGGGGCCCCGATCTGCAGCGGCATGACCGCGTTCGCGAAGCCTGCGAACAGCGGGGTCGCGAACAGCAGAAGCATGATGGTGCCGTGCATCGTGAACAGCTGGTTGAACTGCAGCGGGTTGTCAACGACCTGAAGGCCCGGCTCGAACAATTCGGCGCGAATCAACAGGGCCAGCACGCCAGCGAACAGGAAGAAGGTGAACGAGGTGATCAGGTACAGGTTGCCGATGACCTTGTGGTCTGTGGTGGTCACCCAGCCCACCACGCGGGCCTGCGCGCGGGTGGGGTTCCGGTCAGAGGAGGACGCAGCCGTTGGCGACGGGGTCTGCGTTGGCAGGTAAGTCATCTTTCTTTCTCCCGAATGCGACCCAGCGGGGTCTTGGTGCTGTGCTGATGTAGCCGAGCCCAGGCCCTCGTGAAGTGTTGGCTCTGTGGTGCTGCACTGGTGTTGGCGGCAGGTTGGCTGCTTGGGCGAGTGGCCCCTAGCCGACGTCGACGAACGCTGGGTCGAAGGCGATGTAGTCGCTGAAGTCGGCCCCCATGCGAGCTATGGCGCTGGGCAGGGGCATCGGATAGCTCCAGGCGACCGCCGGGACGCGGGACCCCGTTGACGCGACGTCGAAGTACTGCGCGACGCCCTTCCATGGGCGTGTATATGGGCGCGGGGAGTGCTTGAGAGCTGCGTGCTTAACGCTGTTTGGCGGAAAGTAGAGCCTTCCTTCGATCCAGACGAGATCCTCGTCGCTCGCTTCGGCGACCGCCTCGCCCAACAGCTGTGCCTTCACACTGGCTCCTTCGTCGTTCCGGACACCGGCTGGTCGTGCCGGGTATGCGGCTGCCTTGGGATGCGCTCGCTCCGTGTGTCCGAGTGGGGCCAGGGGGAGCGCGGCCCCGACATCCAATGGTTGGTTAGTTGCAGACCCGGCACTTGTCTTAGGAGCCGCGCACCTGTGCCGACGGTCAACCTGCGTTTCGCTTAGCCGGCCAGGACCCCAGCCCACACGGCAAACCGGACGTCGTCGGCTTCGCGCACGGCTCCCGCGGGCCCGGTGCTGTTGGAGATGTCTTCGGCTCGGAGGTGTAGTCCAGATCCGTGATCTCCTGCATCGAACCCCGAGGTCTCGCGAGAAGGGTCAATTGAGCGACGATGCCCGTCGCTGTTAACGGCGGCTGAAGACGGATCCTTTGCGTCGGGTCAGTCTTCACCCGTCGTCGACCGGGAAACCGCCCGTCGACAGGTGGTCAGATTTCAGCCGCCGTTGACCCACCGGTGTCAGTCGCACGGACAGGTGCCTGGGTTCTCACTCAGAGTGTCTCGACGTCGAGAATTCGTGCAACATCTCGTGCAACATCTCCGGGCAATTGACGGTCAGTCGCGTTCTTGACGGCCAGCCAGCTCCCTCGCCAGCTCTAGCTCTTGACGCACAAAACTGCAGGTCACGGGCCTGTGACGTGCGGTTTTGGCGGTGGCCAGGGGCGGGGCCGAACCGCCGACCTTCCGATTTCACAGCGGAGTGTCAATCGCCCTATCCTGCGGCCGCGGCGCGTGCACCGAACGGCTATGTGTCCGCAGGTCAGGGGCGGTTTCTCAGGAAGTTTGTGGTGGCCAGGGGCGGGGTCGAACCGCCGACCTTCCGATTTTCAGTTCGACCCGGCTGGACCACAGTCGTGCGGTGGGGTTCATCTCGGGTTTGGGGGGCGGCCTATTCGTCCGATGCGGAACGACAGCGTGCGCTGTCTGGTTAGCAGTCCCGTTAGCAGACGATCCGTCGTCGGGTGCTCGCCCTGCTCGTTCCCCGGGTGGTGTCCATCCGCGCCGTTGGCGGGCGCTTTTGAACGTATCGAACCAAGGTCGCTGGCCCAGCACCAGCGGCCGGGCCCGAGGAGTCCGGTGATGAACGAGAAGCTGTTGTACAAGGTGGCGGACGTGGCCGCCTGCCTGAGTCTATCGAGGACGAAGGTGTACGAACTGGTGCGGTCGGGTGCCTTGCCGTCGGTGCGGATCGGGGGGACGCGCCGCGTCCGCGGGGCGGACTTGGCCGCGTACGTAGACTCGTTGGAGCGGGACGCCCCTGGAGTGCTGGCTGAGACGCTAGGCGCACGATGACCCCAACGCCGAAGTTGCGAAACGGGGTGATCCGGCGAGGTAACACGTGGTCATACGTCATCCGGGCCACTGACAGTGCGGGGGTGTCCAAGCCGCGCTGGGTGGGGGGGTTCCCAAACGAGGCCGCAGCGAAGCGCGCCCGTGACTTAGCCCGTGCCGCTGCGGTCCGGGGTGAGTTGGTCGACCGGTCGACCTTGACCGTCGAGCAGTACCTACGCCGGTGGCTGGAGGCGCACGCGTTGGAGGTCAAACCTCGCACCCGAGCGGGTTACGCACACCTCATCGACGTGTACGTGGCTCCCAGGATCGGCCATCGCCGACTGCAGGATCTGCGCCCCACCGACCTGTCTTGTTTGTACCGTGACCTGCTCATGGGGGGTGGCAGGGGCGGTCGAGCATTGTCGGCGCGGACAGTCGAGTACGTGCACGCCGTGCTGCGCAAGGCCTTGGCGGATGCGGTCCGCAGCGACCAGCTTCTGACGTCGAATCCAGCGGAGCGGGCCAAGAGACCTCGCAAGGAACCTGCCGAGGCCGTCGTCGTGTGGTCGGCCACCGACCTAGCCGCATTCCTGACCACTACCTCGATACACCGGTTGCACGCCTTCTTTCGGCTTGCGGCCTACACCGGAGCCCGCCGCGGAGAGCTCATGAACCTTCGCTGGCCCGACGTCCATCTCAGCACCGAGGACGGCGACGGAAACGGGATGGGTTCGTTCGTACGGTTGCGGGGGACCGTCGCGGTCATCGACGGGATGAGGGTCGAGGGCACCACGAAGGGGGGACGAGAACGCACGGTCAGCATCGACCCGGGCACTGCCGGCATCCTCAGCGAACACCGGCAACTCCAGCAGGCCGAACGAGACCTCGCCGACGGCTCATGGGTGGGCGGGGATACGGGGGCGGGTCACGTCTTCCGGCGTGAACTAGGGGAACCGCTGTTCCCCGACACGCCGACCGCCCTCATGAGAAAGCTGCAACGCCGACACAACGCCGGTCTCGTCGAGGCCGGGCGCGCGCCGCTGCCGGGGATCCGGTTGCACGACTTGCGCCATCTACACGCGACCTTGCTGCTGAAGGCTGGCGTACCGGTCCACGTGGTCGCCGCCCGACTCGGACACGCCGACCCTGCCATCACGCTGCGCGTCTACGCGCATGTACTGGACGACCAAGCCAGCGGAGCCGCCACCACATTCGAGCGGATCCTGCACATCGGCGGGGCGGAAGAGGACGAGACCTAGGTGTAGTGCCCGAGCACGTTGGTCGAGTGAGTGCGACTCGTCGCTCTGAGGGGATGGCCTGGTTCGCTGCCCGCGGCGTCATCACCGAGCGGGTCCTGTCCGACAACGGGAGCGCCTACAAGTCACACCTGTGGCGCGACACCTGCGCCGAGCTCGGCATCCGCCATACCCGCACCCGGCCCTACCGCCCACAGACCAACGGCAAGATCGAGCGCTTCCACCGCACCCTGGCCGACGGGTGGGGTACGCCCGCGCCTACGCATCAGAGAGCGAACGCCGAACCGACCTGCCAGCATGGATCCACGAGTACAACCACCACCGACCCCACACCGCCTGCGGATACAAGCCACCCATCACCGGCTTGACCCAACCTGTCAGGTCAGTACACCCAGCCTCGTCTTCCCCGACGACTTTGGCCGCGCCATGGATCCCGCGCGGGACTGGCGCGAGTGGAAGGCCTTGCTCAAGGAGGCCGGGGTCCGCGACGCACGACCGCACGACGCCCGTCACACGGCGGCGACCCTGCTGCTGATCCAGGGCGTCGACCTGCGCAGCGTGATGGCGATCATGGGGTGGACGGAGATGGGTACTGCGCAGCGGTACTCGCACGCTGTGGATGAGTTGAGAGTGGAGGCGGCACGCCGGATGGGGGAGTCGTTGTGGCCGTCACAGACGTCGGATGCGACGTCCGTGCGTGGTTGAGCGGATGTTCGTGCCCGACGCTTGAGCGCGCCATGGATCTGTCCGAGGAGTAGCCGTGGTCGCACGTCTCCTCAGCGACAGCGACGGCTGAACGCGTCCAGCAGGTCGGTGAGGGGAGGCGCGAGGAGCCTCACATCCCTGTCGTAGATCCGACCTCTGTCGAGCAGATCAGCGAGGTCGTGAAGGAGCTCCGACCACTCCGCGACATTTCGCGGAGTGACGCAGGGGACGGCTTGCACCTCTTTGGCCGCGGTGAAGGTGCGCACTACCTCAACCTCGCGATCGACAACCTCGACCGCTGAGAGCCCAGACTCCGCAGCCCGTCTCTGCTCCCATGCGCGGTGCCGGCAGGTGGCCGAACACCATTTCGGGACGCGCCCCCGCGCGGGGATCGCGACAGCGATGTCGCACCATCCACACTTGACGATCCCGCCAGCTGCACGCCGACTGCGTGCCTTTGCCGCTCGCATGGGAGTCGTTACGACGCGCGTCTCTGCCGTTCCCCGCAGTGACGTTGCTGTATCCAACGTCGTACTTCGCTCGGCTTGCCACGTCGCGGCTTGAGACAGTTCTCGCGCCATCTCTCGTCTCCCCCTCTCGCTGCATTCCTAATGCTGCGAGCCGTGCAACGGGAGGACGCTTGGTCCCGGTTGCGGGTAGCGCGTTTCGTCACAACGACTGACGCACCGGCTGAGAATGCATGAGGTGTGTGGGACATGGCGGTGGGCGGTTTGGTGGGGGGGGTACAAGGTCGGAGAGTCGGGAAGAGGTTCGGGGGCTGACGGTGCTGGGCCGTTCGGGTTGGTTGTCCACTTGGGGGAGGGGCTCGTCGCATTCGTGGGGTGACAGGTCAGTCACGACGAGAGGATGAGTGCCATGCGCGGGTTGGAGGGGAAGCCGGTGGGCAAGGAGAGTGCGCGGCAGGTGGCCGTCGGGCGGCGTTGGACGGACAGGCGACGATGCGTGCCCAGCGTGCCCAGCGTGTCGAGCGGGAGAAGCGGGTGAGCGCGCTGGGGATGCAGGTGGTGGTGGCGCTGGGGGACCGCGACGAGGTGGTCGCTCGGTGCGAGCGGCGGGCCGGGGAGGCGTTGCGGGCCATGACCGAGGGTGAGGGGCTTGCCGTGGAGGGCGTGGTTGCGGATGCTGTTCCGGCGCCGAGCAGCCCGACCAAGGCGGCGGCTAGGGCGGCTAGGAGAAGTCGCCACGACGCCCGTCCCGTTGTCGGCTGCCGGCTGGTGATGGGTTGAGTATCGCGGCTGTATGCCGCGCCGTGGTGGACCTTGCCTGGCAGGGTCACCACCGGGGTCGTGTCGCGCTCTGGCGGCGCCGGTTGAACGCCTCGACCAGCTCGGCCACGGCTGGGGCCAGGGTGGGTAGGTCGCGGTCGCACAGGCGCCCGTCGTCGAGACCCGGTGAACCGCCCGGCATGTCCGGAGACTCTGAGCCGCATGGCAGAGGTCTTCTACGTCACCGTCGACTACCTACTCATCGAACGCGCCGAAGGACGCCCCCTCAAGGCACCCAGCAACCACGTCCACGCCAGCCTCGCCGACCCCGATCAACTCACCGACGATGAACGCGCCACCATCACCAACGTCATTGACGCCCTCGTCACCAAAGCCAAACTCTGCCTCCTCGCCAACGGAGCCAGCTGACTCAGCCGCGACGAGCGATGGCCTCTTTGATTTCGTGCACCGAAGGCGAGTAGCCGCGACGATTCTTCATCCTGAAATCCCGCAGCAGAGGCAATCTGGCAATGGGCCCAAGGTCCCCATCGCCAACCGCCGTCGATCCATAGAGGTAGAGATCCTCCAAAAAGGCAAGGCCCTCCAGCGCTCCGACCGTCGGGATCTCGCCCGCCTCGCTGAGCTCGAAGAAGCGCAGCGACGGACAGGCCGCAACCGGTGAGATGTCCAGCACCTTCTTGCATGACGGCAATTGCAGCGTCTCGAGAATTGGCGAGGAGACCCGTCGCAAGCCAGTGATGTCCTCAAGACCGCTAGCCAAGTGCACCCCAAGGTGCGCAAGCCAAGGAAACGCCTCGATCCCATCCAGGGAACGCAACCTGGGCCGCTCCTTCATCACCAACCGGGTCAGGGATGACAGTGGCGCCAACGGCGACAGATCCCGTTCTGCGTACGAGGGAACAGACAGACTCTCCATGTGGGAAGCGAACATGATCGAGCCCTGGATCTGTGACCACGCAGCCGACAACGTGCGCAGGCGCGGAAGCCGTTCGAGCTCGATCACTGCGCGGGGGTCAGACTGGACTCGCAGTTCCTCCAACGAAGACGCCAACGAGTACACCGGACTGAGATCAGTCACTGAGCGGGCCAACAGGTCGAGCTTGCGGATCGGCAAGTTCTCGATGAAGTCGATCGGTTGCTGGCGAAAGCCTCGAGCATAGTTCAGGACCAGCCCGTCGGCTCGACCGTCCTCCATTGCCTGCCGGGCAGCGGGTGACCATTCGCCGGTGACCACGAGATCGGCACCCTCAGCAGTCGGTTCGATCACAAAACTCATGGCCTGACATACCCCTCAGGCATCAGGCTCAGCCGAACGGCGCAGCGTCGTTGCTGCGTGACATCAAGGCGCCGCCTGGGGTGCCCTCCTGAGGCGCCTCGCGCGTGGCGATTCCGACCTGCCGATCAGTGGCGATGGCCTTGGCCGTCGCTATCAAGGCCGTAGTGCTGTCCAGCGTGAGCACGTTCGCACTCGTTGGCAGGCCTGGCGCAGCCACCGTCAAGCCGCTGCCATCGGTGGCAATCGCGATTCCCGAGATGCCCAGCTGGGCATTCTCGTTCCTTTCCCCGAGCTCGTCGGAGGCCGCTAGGACGTCGACTCGGGGGTACATGGCAGGCACGATGCTCAGGCGAACACCAGACCGCGAAAGCTCTCCAGAAAGACTGACGAGCTCGGCCGTCGGCTCTCCGACCCAATACACCCTGACTGTGGACGTACCCGGCTCGCCAAGTTCGATTCCGGCGAGCCGCTGCGTAGCGGTGGCGTTGCTGCTCGCCAATTGCTCGACCCTTTCGGCGCCGCTCATGGGTGCCGCCTGATCAATTTGGACGGCACGCTCGGCGCTGGTCATCGGTGCCTCGACCAGATGATCACCCGCCCCACGGGCAGATGACGGCACGAGGAGCAGAGGAACAGAGGCGGCGACTGCCGCCCCCCACACACCTAAGAAGCGCCACCGGCGCACCAGTCGCGAACGCGGATAACCCATGGCGCATGTTACCAACGCACTCTCACATTCGGAGTAGGTCTCGCGAACCTCTCCATCGCGGCTTCTGCCACCACACGCGTCGGTGCCACAACGCAGGTCCAGCGTCGCGATGCAGTGAACGGTTGGGCCTCTGGTTCTCGAAGAGGACAGCGAACGAGGGGCCTGATAGCCGGCGCGGAAGGAACCAGATCCCCGGAGTTCCGAGTGCTAACGCATTTGCTAACCAGCGTGCGCACAGGCCGTCTTTCCACTGGACACCCACCCATCTGAATGGCCCTACGATCCACTCCGTTGCACGCGCTGGACAGGGGGCGGTTCGACTACGGATCAGAACGTTTCGCCCGTCAGTTCCTCAGGTCGCATTCTTGGTGTCTGCTGGCGACCTTCCCCTGACCAGCATGAACACCGGTCGGCCATGTCGTCCACACGCTACTCAACCGCACCTTCTCGGTGGTTGGGCCCAGCAATGGGCCCAACGTCGTCCCAAGCCTCCGGTCCCTCGGCAATGTGCACGCGCGGACTCAGCAAGCGACCTGACGTTGCTACCCTGCGATGGCAGAGTTAGCAATTTGTTAGCAGAACCCCCAAGTGTAGGGAGGTGTCGACCGTGCCGGACTGCGGTGACCTGCGGTTTTACTGGTGGCCAGGGGCGGGGTCGAACCGCCGACCTTCCGATTTTCAGTCGGACGCTCGTACCAACTGAGCTACCTGGCCGTGACATGCATGCGCGGCGGCCTGGAGGAGCCGAAGCCCGGTGGACCGTCGCGACGGCACGATGATAGCCGATCCGCGTGGTGCCGCTCACCTCGGGTCCGGCCGCGGAATGGGGGCGTTGTCGGGGCTGTTGGCGACACCATGAAGGCAATCACCTACGCCGAGTACGGCGACCCCGCAGTCCTGACCCTCTCCGACATCCCGGACCCCAAGTTCGGCCCCGGTGAGGTGCTCATCCGGGTGCGCAGCGCCTCGGTCAACCCGGTCGACTGGAAGGTGGTCGCGGGCTACCTCGACGGCATCATGAACGTCGACCTTCCCGCGGTTCCGGGCTGGGACGTCTCCGGTGTCGTGGAGCAGGTCGGCCCCGACACCCCTGAGTTCTCGGTCGGAGACGAGGTCGTCGCCTACGCGCGCAAGGACTGGGTCAAGGAGGGGACCTACGCCGAGCTGGTCACCGCCCCCGCTCGCACCGTCGCGCTCAAGTCCGCGGCGCTCGACTGGCACCAGGGTGCCGGGCTCCCGCTGGCCGGGCTCACGGCATACCAGCTGCTCCACCGGTTGGGCACGAAGCAGGGCGAGACGGTGCTCGTGCACGCGGCCGCGGGCGGCGTGGGCATCCTGGCCGTCCAGATCGCGCGGGCGCTCGGCGCGCGGGTGATCGGCACGGCCTCCGAGGGCAACCACGAGTTCCTGCGCGGGCTGGGTGTCGAGCCGGTGACGTATGGCGACGGGCTGGCCGAGCGCGTCCGTGAGCTGGCGCCCGAGGGCGTCGACGTCGTCGTGGACTTCATCGGTGGAGTCCTGGACGCCACCCAGGCTGTCCTCAAGGACGGTGGGCGGCACGGCTCGGTCGTCGAGGCGGAGGTCGCGCAGGCCGGCGGCCTGTACCTGTGGGTCCGCCCGAACGCAGCCGACCTCGCGGCCCTGGGCGAGCTGGCCGATGCCGGCAAGCTCACCGTGCCGGTCGCCGAGGTGTTCCCGCTCGAACAGGCCGCCGACGCCTTCACCGCCAGCGCCGGCGGCCACGTCCGCGGCAAGGTCATCATCAAGGTCAGCAGCTGATCCGGCGCTGACACAGCGAAGAGGCCCGCACACTCGCGTGTGCGGGCCTCTTTCTCTCGAGCGACCCCGACCGGGCTCGAACCGGCGACCTCCGCCGTGACAGGGCGGCGCGCTAACCAACTGCGCTACGGGGCCTTGGTACTGCTGGTGGAACGTATCCCCAACGGGATTCGAACCCGTGCTACCGCCGTGAAAGGGCGGGGTCCTGGGCCGCTAGACGATGGGGACCGGTTCGACCGACCCCCCGCCGCCAGCGAGC
Source organism: uncultured Actinomycetota bacterium (assembly GCA_963757635.1). GTDB lineage: Bacteria > Actinomycetota > Actinomycetes > Actinomycetales > Dermatophilaceae > Pedococcus. Next base: position 43,054 of record CAVWSK010000005.1, read on the forward strand.
AGCGCTCGGATCCGTCGAGGACTTGCGAAAGCATAGGGGGTGAATGGCCCGATATCCAAAACGGGTTCGGTGGCCCGCGGTCGACGGTAGGCCGTGTGCTCGGTCAGGCGCGTGCCTCCCGCAGCGCGGCCCGCACGAGGTCGATCGCGGCGGACTCGCTCAGCCCGGCCCTCGAGGCGCGGGTGGCGTACTCCACGGCGCTGCGGTTGAGGGCGACGTCGAGCGGTTGCGAACCCGCCGCGACGATCGTGCCTGCGCGTCGGCGGGTGGTCACCAGGCCCTCGGCCTCGAGCTCCTTGTAGGCGCGGGCCACGGTGTTGACCGCCAGGCCGAGGTCCGCGGCCAGGGCGCGGACGGTGGGGAGGCGGTCGCCCTCGGCCAGGCCGCCGCGCGCGATGAGCCCCGCCAGCTGGGCGCGCACCTGCTCGAAAGGTGGCGCCGCGTCGCCCAGGTCGACCGAGACGTGCACGCTGGTCACGACGAGGTCACCGCGGCCGGCTGTGGCGCCGTCGACCTCGGCTCGGCCGGCAGGCGCGGCGAGGGCCAGACGACAGCGGCCACCGCCACCGCCGCGCTCGCCACAGCAAGGCTGATCGCGACGAAGCCGGCTGATCGCAGTCCGGCGCTGGGGTAGCCGTCGCCCGAGGTGACCCCGAGCGCCGCTTGGCCCATCACGAAGAGCAGGCCGGCCGCAGTCGCACCCATGCCGAAGACCGCAGGGCGCAGCACGCGCACGGCCGAGGCCAGGCGCACGGCCCGATCGGTGGCGTCGTGCCCGATCGCCAGCCCGGGGCGGCGACCCACGAGGTGCAGCCCCAGCGCCGTCGCCGCGAGGAGGGCGGCACAGGCGGTGGCGACGGGGACGGCATACGACAGTCCGGGGTAGGGCCCGTGGGCCACCGCGCGGTCGCCCCATGCCCGCACCAGCTGCCGCCCGGTCCCGCCGGCGCTCAGGGCGCCGGTCAGGAGAGCTGCGGCCGTGAGGGCCGTCGTCGCACCCAACAGGTCGCGCAGGCGTGGCGCCCCCACCCCCCGCCGCGCGGTCAGCGAGGCCACGCGGACCTGCCCGCGGGGGCGCGGCCACGTGAGCTCGGCGACCGAGGCCGCAAGGACCGCGACCGTGCCGGCCAGGGCGGGCATGGTCGCCAGGCGGATCGGCAGGTCGACGAGTGCGAGCTCGTTCCACGCCCAGAGTGCTGCTGCGCCTGCCGTGAGGGTCGCCCCGGTGGCGGCGATCGACCGCCGGCGGGCGGCCCGTCCGACAGGGTCGAGGTCATGGGCGGTTGCGGCGCGAACGGCCGCCAGACCGACCACGAACAGCACAGCCGGCACGAAGAGGGCGAGGATGACGATCAGAGCCACGGCGAGCCTCCAGTCTTTGTCTCAATGTATTAAGTCATTAAGCCATTGAGGAGGGCTCGCGTCAAGACCCCTCGACCCACTCCAGCAGGCGGTCGAGGCTCCACGTGGTGACGATGCGGTCCTCGGGCACGCCCAGCCGCTCGGCCCGCTCGCAGCCGTAGGCCTTCATCTCCAGCTGACCCGGTGCGTGGGCGTCGGAGTCGACGGCGAAGAGGCAGCCGATCTCCAAGGCCAGCTGCAGGAGGTCGTCGGGCGGGTCGCGGCGCTCTGGGCGGCTGTTGATCTCGACCGCCGTGTCGTGCTCGGCGCAGGCCTCGAAGACGGCCCTGGCGTCGAAGTCGGACTGCGGGCGCGTGCCGCGGCCGCCCTCGACGAGCCGGCCCGTGCAGTGGCCCAGGACGTTGACGCGGGGGTTGGACACGGCGGCGACCATCCGGCGGGTCATCGGGTCGCGGTTCATCCGGAGCTTGGAGTGGACGCTGGCCGTGACGAGCTCGAGCCGGCCGAGCATGGCATCGGTCTGGTCGAGGCCGCCGTCATCGAGGATGTCGACCTCGATCCCCTTGAGCAGGCGGAAGTCGCCACCCAGCGACTCGTTGACCGCGTCGACGACCTGGAGCTGCTTGGTCAGCCGCTCGGCGGTCAGGCCGTTGGCGATGCGCAGCTGGGGGGAGTGGTCGGTGAGCACCAGCCACTCGTGGCCGAGCTCGACGGCGGTGAGGACCATCTCGTCGATGGGGCTGCCGCCGTCGGACCAGTCCGAGTGCGAGTGGCAGTCACCCCTGAGCTTCGCGAACAGCCCCTCGCCGCCGGTGACCAACGGCTTGGCCTTGTCCTGCAACGTCTTCAGGTATGCCGGGAGCTCGCCGGACAGCGCCTCAGCCACTACTCCCGCGGTGGACTTCCCGATGCCGCTGAGCTCCTGCAGGGTGCCCACCTCGGCCCGCTGGGCGAGCTCGTCGTCAGGCGTCGCCCGGACGGTGAGGACGGCCTTGCGGAACGCCTCCACCCGGTAGGTGCCGGCTCGCTCGCGCTCGAGCAGGAAGGCGATGCGGCGCAGCGCCTCGTCGGGCTCGACAGGAGCGGTGAGCGGGGTGACGGCGGCAACCACGGGGAGCTGGCCCGTTCACCAGGAGGTGTGCAGCGGTCGACCCTCGGCGAAGCCTGCGGTGCTCTGCAGGCCCACCACCGCGCGTTCGGCGAATTCGGCGACGGTGCGGGCCCCGGCATACGTGAAGCTCGAACGGACGCCCGCGACGACCTGGTCGAGGACGTCCTCGACGCTAGGTCGCGCCGGGTCGATGAACATCCGTGCCGAGGAGATGCCCTCCTCGAACAGGGCCTTGCGCGCGCGCTCGAAGGCGGTGTCGGTGGCGGTGCGGTTGCGGACGGCGCGACTCGACGCCATGCCGAAGGACTCCTTGTAGCGCCGGCCGCGCTCGTCGGTGAACAGGTCGCCGGGGCTCTCCAGCGTGCCTGCGAACCACGACCCGACCATGACGTTGGAGGCACCGGCGGCCAGGGCCAGGGCGACGTCACGCGGGTGGCGCACGCCGCCGTCGGCCCAGACGTGCTTGCCGTGCCGGCCGGCCTCGGCCGCGCACTCGAGGACGGCGGAGAACTGGGGGCGCCCCACCGCGGTCATCATCCGGGTGGTGCACATCGCGCCCGGTCCGACGCCGACCTTGACGATGTCGGCGCCCGCCTCGATCAGGTCGCGGGTCCCCGCCGCGGAGACGACGTTGCCCGCGGCGACGGGCACCTGCGGGTCGAGAGCCCGCACGGTGCGCAGGGCTTCGAGCATCTTCTCCTGGTGCCCGTGCGCGGTGTCCATGACGAGCAGGTCGACCCCCGCCTCCAGCAGGGCGGCTGCCTTGCCGGCGACGTCACCGTTGATGCCGACCGCTGCGGCGATCCGGAGCCGACCCTGGTCGTCGATGTTGGGGGAGTAGAGGCGAGCTCGCAGGGCACCGGGTCGGGTGATGATCCCCACGAGGCGACCGGCGTCGTCGATGACGGGCGCCACGGGGTGGTGGGCCGTGGCGAGCAGGTTGTAGGCGGTCTCCGGGTCGGTGCCGTCGGTGACCAGCAGCGGGTCACGCGTCATCACCTCCTGCACCTGGGTGAACCGGTCGACCCCGGTCAGGTCGGCCTCGGTGACCACGCCGATCGGCCTGGTGCCGGACGCGTCGACGACGACCGCAGCCCCGTGGGCGCGCTTGGGCAGCAGGCCTAGCGCGGCGCCGGCGGTCTCGGTGGCCGCCAGGGTGATGGGGGTGTCGTGGACGAGGTGGCGGGCCTTGACCCAGCCGGTCACCTCGGCGACGACGTCGACCGGGATGTCCTGAGGGATGACCGCGAGGCCACCACGGCGGGCCACCGTCTCGGCCATCCGACGACCCGCGATGGCCGTCATGTTGGCCACCACGAGCGGGATCGTGGTGCCGCTGCCGTCGGCGCTCGAGAGGTCGACGTCGAGGCGGCTCGTGACGTCGGAGCGGCTCGGGACCATGAACACGTCGTCATAGGTCAGGTCGAGCTGGGGCTGGAGACCGTTGAGGAACTGCACCCCGCGAGTCTAGGTCGGTCGGCGCTGCGCGGCGGGTCCGGTCAGTGGGCGAACTGCCGGCGCCCCCTCCCGCCGAGATGGATGCTCGTCCCACGTTTCGTCGGCGTGTCGTGTGACCGGCATCCATCTCGGCGAGGGTCAGGGGGTGCGGGCCGCGTTGCCCCGGGCGCGGATCCGCACCGCGGGGATGGCGGGTGCAGGCAGGTGCTGGACCTCACCGGCATACCCCTCCACCTCGCCGAACCGCGCGGAGTGGGCCATCCACTCCTGCCTGGCCTCGGCGATGTCCTCGTGCGTGCGCCCCACGAAGTTCCACCACATGACGATCTCCTCCTCGAACGGAGGGCCGCCGAGCACCAGGGCGCGGGCCGGCTCCCCGGTGCCGTTGACCAGCGTGAGGGTGGTCTCGCCTGCGGGCAGGTAGGCCAGCGCACTCCGCGGCACCTCGGTGGTGCCCACCCGCAGGCCGGGGCTGTCGGCGAGGACGCCGTGCTCGTAGGTGGGGTCGAGGTCGAGGGTGGTGCTCGCCCCCGGGTCGAGCGTGATCTCGGCGCCGAGCAGCGGGGTGAAGGTCTCGACGGGCGACGACAGGCCGGCCAGTGACCCGAGGAAGACGCAGAGACGGGCGCCGTCGATGCGTGCCGGTGTGGGCGCGAAGTGCTGGAAAGCCCTGGGGGTGTGGCGATCCCGCTCGGGCAACGCCACCCAGAGCTGGGCTCCGTGGAGCACGGTCGTCGCGGGCGTCGACACCTCGGAGTGGGCGATGCCGCGGCCACCCGTCATGAGGTTGAGCTCGCCCGGCCGGACCATGGCGTGGGTGCCCAGGCTGTCCCGGTGCTCGACCTCGCCGGTGAAGAGCCAGCTCACCGTCTGGAGCCCGGTGTGGGGGTGGGGCGGGACGTCCATGCCGCCGGTGGCACTCACGTCGTCCGGGCCGTAGTGGTCGGCGAAGCACCAGGCGCCGATGAGCGAGCGCCGGCGTTGCGGCAGGGTGCGGCGCACCGTCATCGCGCGCGGACCGCCGAGGGGGACGTCACGCGGGGCGAGGACCTCCACGCCCGTGGTGCGCGGCCCGTCCGCGACGACGGTCTCCTGCGGATCGGTCTCGACGTTGCTCACCGGACCAGTCTGCACCGGCTCCGGGACCGACGGGAGGGGCGGTCCGGGCTCCTGCCGCGGTCAGGCCGAGGTGGTCGGGGCGAGCACGAGGTAGCCCTGGGCGATCAGGACCACCGCGACGGCCACCCACTTGCCGGGCGGCAGCTCCACGCCGTAACGCATCCGGTCGATCATCAGCAGACCGACCTGCAGGATCACCACCCAGCCCATGGTCACCACCGACAGCTCGGCGTAGCGCAGCGAGGAGGCGTAGATCCAGAAGAGCAGTGCGAACGACCCGAGTCCCAGCACCAGCGCCCGGGCGGTGCCACTCTCGGCCCACTCCTTGGCGAAGACGGCGCCCAGCAGGTCGACGGCGGCCAGGGCGAGCATCGCGGTGGTGGCCACGACGACGACGGGCAGGCCCGCGGGCGCCTTGATGAGCGGGAAGAAGTCGCTGAGCGTGACCATCGGACGGGCCTCTCGGACGAGGGCGCAGGAGTATGCGTCCACCACTCAGGAGGCCAGTTCGGCGACGGTGATACCCGGGGCAGAATCCGATGGCTACCGGAGTTTCCCGGGACTACCGTGGAGCGAGCACTACTTCTCGACACCGTGGGAGTCGGAGGAGGTCACCGTGGACGGGTCCAGGGCGGCACTGTCGCGATGGGGCGCGATCATCCTCGCGGTCGTCCTGGGTGGCTGCGGTGCACCGTTGTCACCGAGTGGCTCGTCCGACGGCACCCCCGCGACGTCCGTCTTCACGGATGAGTCCTTCTCCTCGCCGCCGACCGAACCGGCCACCACGACCGCGTCCGGTGCCAGCGCGGGGAGCCAGACCCCCGCCATCCGGCTGCCCCACCTGCCCGTCGGAGGGAGCGCCCACACCGACACCGAGGACCCGAGGCGGCAGTGCGTCGACGTCCGGTGGGCGATCACGACCAACGCCGGCCCCGACATCCGCCAGGGCTATGCCGTGGAGATCACCGGGGCCGTCTTCTCCGGCAAGGGATTCACCGCCGTCAAGGCAGGGTGCGCCTCGAGCCGGCCGAACTGCCTCGGGCACATCCTCCGAGCGGGCACCGTCGAGTGCGACCTGGCCGTGCGGGCCCTGCCCGAGGCGGACCCGCAGGCAACGGTGACGGTCGGGTTGAAGGGCATCGTGTACTGCCCCCAGAGCGTGGGGGCAGACGGATGCCGTCGGTTCGCCGACGCCGTGGCGAAGGAGCCCCAGATCACGATCCCCCTCGATCCCGCCCCGGACCATGACACCGCGACGGGCAGCGCCAACCCGACCGAGACGACCACGAGCACCGCCACCAGCACGGTCTCCGGCGCCGGCACGGGTACGAGCACCGGCGGCTGAGTGTCCGAGCCACGGGGGGTGCCATGGGAGCGGTGGCTGAGCATCGGCGGCAACATCGTGGCCCCGGTGACCGCGCTGACCACCCTGTTGTTCTACTTCGGCTACGTCTCGAGCCGCCAGGAGTACCTCTACTTCGGTCTCGACGTCGACACGATCGGGCTGACCACCCAGGACTTCGTCATGCGCAGCGGGCAGCCGCTCCTCGTGCCCCTCATCGTCCTCCCTCTCCTGGCGGCAGGGGCGATCCTCGGAGCGCGGCAGCTGCGGCCATGGCTGCTCGGTCATGCCCGTCACGGGGAGGTGGTCGGGTCCGCCCTCCTCCTGGCCGGGGTGGTCCTCCTCGTGTCCTATCCGGTCGCAGGGCAGTGGCCGTACTACCCCCTCGTCACGCCGCTCACGATGGCCCTCGGCGGGGCCGCGACCGGGTATGCCGTGGGCTTGCGCCATGCGCCCATCCCGGCGCGGGTGGCCCTCTGGCTGGTGGTTGCGGCGTGCGTCTTCTGGGCCACCGCCACCGTCGCGCAGTGGTCCGGCGCAGGCTTGGCCCGCGATGAGGCCGACCACCTGGAACAGCGGCCCCAGGTGGTCGTCGACACCAGGGAGCGCCTCTACCTCCAGTCCCCTGACATCGTCGAGACCGCGCTCCCGCCCGGCGAAGGTCAGCAGTTCGCCTTCCGCTACCGCGGGTGGCGGCTGCTCATCCAGAAGGGCGACCGCATGTTCCTGGTCCCATGCCAACCGAGTGGAGGGTCCTGCGTCTGGCGTCCCGGCAGCCCGACCGTGCTGCTGCAGGGCGGTCAGGACACCCGGCTCCAGTTCCTCGCGCCGTAGCGCATGGCGTCGCGGCGACAGGTCAGGACCTCGAGTGGTGGAAGGTGCGCGGGCGTCCGGGGCCTGCGGCAGGTTCGGGGACCCGGGCCCCCACGCCCTCCAGGTGCTCCTGCTGTCGGTGCGGGTCCATGACGGTCTTGAGTGCCGCGAACCGAAGGTGCCCACCCTCGTCGAAGCGCAACAGCCCGCCACCGCGGACCACCACCACGTTGCCCTTCGTGTGCAGGCCCAGGCGGTTGAGGGCATCTCGGCTGGTCATCGTCACCTCCTGGGAGAACGATGCGCCGATCTCGGAGACCACGAAACCATCAGGGCTGATCCGCACGCTGTTGCGCACCCGGTCGACCCTGACGGGGGTGTCCGGGTCCAGGGCGGCCGCCCTCATCAGCGCGGGGTTCTCCCAGATGAACCGGTAGACCTCCTCCGGATCGGAGCTCATGGCCGACACGTGCACGGGGTAGGAGAGGCGGCTCAGACCCCGCACCCCGGAGAGCGAGTCGGTGGGGCCGACGGTGACGCCGATCCGGCGGAACTCCTCACGGACGGCGTTCCGGTACCCGTGCTTGTCAGACGGCACCATGACGAGGTCCGCTGCGAGGATCCCCCGCAAGAGGTCTTCCCAGCTCGGGTCCACGGGCGGCATGTACGACAGGCCCCGCAGCAGCATCCCCCTGAACTGGCTGCCGATCGTGGACCCGGATCTGGCCATCTGGTGCCGGCTCACGTCGCCGCCGGGCTCGCCGATCCGGGTGTTCCACACCCGGAGCAGCGCCCGGAGCGCGGCACCGACCACGACCTCGCCCTGGTGGTGCGGCTCGCTCTCGCTGCGCCAGTTCGCGGGCACGGGGTTGGACAGCGGGCGGCGCGCTGCCCCACCCGGGGCGGACGCGCCGCGAGAGAACAGGCCGTCCGCGACCCCGAGCAGGCCGGACGCGAGCAGGTCCTGGCGCAGGGTCGGTGAGTTGTCCGCCGGGTCGGCCGCCCCCGCGGCCAGCTGCTGCTCGACGCGCTCCGGGGTGGCGAACACGGACAGGATGGCGACCAGGTCGGCGAGGGCCTCATGGAGGGCCAGCTGCTGCGGTGTGGCCTGGCCATCGGCCCAACGGGGCCGGTACCCGTCGATGACCGCGTGGCTGACCTCGTGCGCCACCAGGTCGTGGAACAGCGCCAACGGCACGTGGCTGGCACCGCGGCCATCTCGCTTGTGCCCGAAACGAACGACGTGGTTGTCACGGTCGTAGCCCGTCGCCGCGTAGCTGACGGGGTCGAACATCGACACACGGAGCCTGGCCGTCTGGTTCCAAGGGATGCGCCGCCCCAGGGTCGACTCGAAGATGCCCAGCGTCGCGCTGGCGACGGCATACACGTGCTGGGCCAGGAACATCCGGTCGCTGAGGAGCCGCTCCAGGTCGGGCGGTGGCGGGCTGTCCCGGATGCGCCACCCGTCGGCGTCGGCGGTGAGCGAGCACTGCTCGTGGACGGCGCTCCGACGAGTGTTGACCAGGCCGAACCTGGCTCCGACCGGCCCAGGCTGCAGGCGTTCCCGCGGCACGGTCAGGGTGGTGGCCACCGGCCTGCCGTCGGGCGTCGTGGTGAACGGGCCCTCCGCCAAGGCCGTCAGGGACACCAGCGATCCCACGGGACCGGGGCCAGTCTCGGTCATCGACCTCCCCCTAGGTTCGCGTCGTGGCTACCACGGCATACCGAAGGCGGCGGCCTTGGCCACCTTCGGGGCTTCGAGCTGTGGACGCTGCGCGAATCGGCCCTGACGCAGTGAGGTGCTGACCTCGGTGAGTACGGAGGCCCGGGACCGCTTGCGGTCCTTGTCCAGGGACTTCAGGAGGAAGTACGTGAAGGCGCCGTTGTACTTCCCGTCGAAGTGCGCGTCGGCGGCCGTCTGCGAGGAGCGGCAGGCGGCGAAGAGCACCGGGGCCCGGCTGGCCGAGCTGCCCTTCACGAGCTCGCGGAGGGTGCGCGTGTCCGACTCCTCCAGCTGGTCCAACCCATCGGCGGTCGGTGGCGGGAGGAACCGCGGCTTGCGGCCGGGCAACAGGTCGAGGGAGCGCAGACCCGTGCCGCTGTGGCACGTGTCGAGCAGCACCTCGACCAGCGCGCCCTGCGGAAGGCCCCCGAAGAGGGTGTGGAACTCGTCATCCACGATGACGGTGTTCGGGTCCCAGTGGTCTCCCTTCTGGGCGATGTCGTGGACGACGAAGGCCTCGTCCACCTGGTCGACCTCGTCGCCGTTCTCGTCAGGTATCTGGGTCCCATGGCTGGACAGCGAGAACACCAGGTGACCGATCGTGCCCGCCTTCACCTGCGCGACCAGGTCCGTCAGTTCGCCCATGACGGCGGCCTTGGTGGCCTGGGCATCGGTCAGGACGGTGACATCGGTGTCGGCGAAGGCGTACGAGCCCGTGAGCATGGCCGCGACGTCCTCGGCGTCGTTCACGCAGCCGTTGAGCCAGTTCGTCGTCGGCAGGTTCTTGAACGTGTTGATCCCCACGCAGAGGGCCTTGTTCTTCATGGCAACCCTTTCCGAATCCTCAGGCGGATGAAGGCACTGCGACTGCGCTCAGGTCGTGGCCGCGTCGACGATCAGCCAGGCCACTTCGGGGTGCTGGATGTCGGAGTGCGCGCCCGCGAAGGCCGACTGCGCGACGTCACGGATGACGCTCGAGGCGTCGATGTTGTGGAAGCCCGGCGGCAGCTTGTAGTGCTCACCGGTGGACTGGATCGTGGTGGCAGCGCCGTTGACGCCCCTGTAGCCATCAGTGCCCACCCCGCCCCACTGGTTGAGCAGCGACGCGGTGTCCCCGAGATCCTTGTTGTTCTCCCGGGACAGGAACGAGGCTCGGGGGTACCAGCGGCCGACGGCCCAGTCGAAGGGGGTGTGGGTGGCGACGAGGGCGCCGTGCACGCGGTCTGCGTAGCCGTTGAGCCCACCGGCGACGCCGAAGGGCATGGTGGCCTTGGGGGCGAACGACCAGTGCGAGAAAGCGCCCTGGATGAGAGCGAGGGACGCGATGGGGCTGGCGTCCGGGCGGCTGATGCCCGCGAGCGCATAGGAGACCAGGCGCGCACCGAAGCTGTGCCCGACCAGGTGGACCTGCACCCCGGGGGCCTGGCCGTGCAGGGCCTCGAGCAGGGGTCCGAGCCCCGCGCGGCCGATGTCACCGGCCCGGCCCTTCATCTCGTAGTACGACGCCACCCGGACCGCGTCCTTGGCCCCCTTCCAGACGTTGCCGAGCGCCTGGCCGAGGCCTCGCTCACCCGGCACGATGGCCGGCTCGGCCTCCGCGGAGTCCATCAGGGCGGCGATGTAGGCGTAGTCGTGGGAGGGGTCGCTGCTCTGCACCACCCCGCCCTCGCCGGCATCCTCAGGCGCCTCGTCCCGCGTGGTCACGAGCGTGGACAGGAGCTCGTGGAACTCAGCAAGGCGCTTCTCCTGGGCCTTGGGGGACTCGCGGTCCGCGGCCGCCTCGCCTTCGTCGATGAGGTGCCCGAGGCGGGCGATCCCGGCCTTGACGTCCTTGTCGCGGTAGGACTTCCGCAACGACTGGGCGATCCGGGCGCCGCTGGGAGAGTCCGTTGCCAGGCCCCCGCTGAGGTCGCGCGACGCCGGCGGGTCGGGGAACCACAGCGACGGCCAGAGGATGCCCACGAAGGCGATGTCCTGCAGATCGGGAGCGCTGTCGGCCGCCTCGCCGATCAGCCGGAACATGGACTGGTACAGCTGCCGGGCGACGTCCTTCGAGTTGCCCCAGCCGTGGCTGAAGACGAACAGATGTCGAGCTCCCGACGCCGTCACCTCGTCGAGGAACTGGGTCCGGTCGGGGCTCTGGAGACGGCCCTTCTCGTCGTACGTCAGCTCCCAGTACGGGCGTCCGTCGATTTCGCCCATGGCTACCTTCTTTCCAACGCAGACCGCGTGAGCAGCCTGGCCCGGGAGAAGACTTTAGTAGCCGCGTCGTCGGCGGCCATCCGTCATTTGTTCGACGCAACCGGGTCCTGGGGCGACCAAGTCGCCTCAAACCGACCCACAGGTGTTGGTGGGCCCCGTGGGACTCGAACCCACAACCTACGGATTAAAAGTCCGCAGCTCTGCCAATTGAGCTAGAGGCCCGGGGGAGCAGGACCGTGGCGGACTCCCTGGCGACGTTTCCTCCGGGACTCCCGCGGTCGTGACCCCGGCGGTGACAGGGTACCGACCGTCCTCGCGGGTGCGGCCACCGGCGGATCGCGTCCGGCGTCATCGTGCCGTCGCGCACCTCCAGCCGGGCTGACGGCGTCAGGCCGGATCCAGCTCGGACTGACAACGCCGGCGTCCGTGCAGGTCAGGCGGCACCTGACACCCGGCGTCGGCTGTCAGGCGGGTTCCGGGCCTGCCGGACACCCTGCCTCGGTCACCAGAGTGGCCGTCATCGGTACGTGACCCCCCACTGACCAGAGCACGGCGCAGGTGGACAGGTGCATGGCACCCGTTCGCCGACGGCGTCCAAGGAGGACCCATGATGTTCCGTTCCTGCCTGACGGCAGGTGTCGTCGCCGTTGTCGCGACCGCCGCCTGTGGCCCGGCGTCGGGCGTGGCTGCCGCGAGCCCAGAGCCGGCGACGAGCACCGGGGCTGCCGCAGCACCACCGGTCGTGGACATGGAGGCGACGGTCAAGGCCGCCCAGATCGACCCTCGGCGAGCGGACGACACCCTCACGCCGGGTGCGAAGGCGAGCGTGCTCACGGTCGAGAAGGCCCTGCGGGCAGAACACTTCCTGGACGCGCAGTGGGTCGACGGCTACTTCGGCACCAAGACGGTGCAGGCGTACGCGGCATACCAGGCGTCGTTGGGCTACACCGGGCTCGACGCCAACGGCCTGCCGGGCAGGAGCTCCTTGACCACCCTCGGCGCGGGTCGCTTCACCATCACCCACGCAATCGGTCCGGGATCCCGGGTCCGCCGCGACGGGTTCCTCGTGGACTCGCGGACCGAGGCGATGCTCACCGAGGCGGAGCGCCGACTGGGCAGCGACCTGGTGCTGGAGCAAGGGTCCTACAACCCGGGCGGGGACCCGACGTCGGCGGGCACGCACGACGGTGGTGGGGTCGTGGACATCTCCGTGCAGGGGATGAGCGCCACGAGGCGCACCACGGTGGCGCGCGTCCTGCGCCAGGTCGGCTTCGCGGCCTGGGTCCGCGACCCCAGCCAGGGCGACTGGCCCTGGCACATCCATGCGGCAGCCATCAATGACACCGACCTGTCCACCCAGGCGCAGCACCAGACCGGCGACTACTACCTCGGACTGAACGGCCTCAAGAACCGCGGTGCGGACGACGGACCCCAGGTCCCGATCCGCACCTGGGAGGAGGTCCAGCGGCTCCCCTAGGCCGCCGCCGATCGGCACTGACGGCCAGTCCCACTGGCCCACCCGAAGTACCGCTCAACACCACCATCACGGAGGACGACCATGAAGCACCTGAGCAAGATCCTCACCGTGGCCGGCACCGCTGTCGCCGTCGCCACCCCGACCCTCGCCCTCTCCTCGCCGGCGTATGCAGCGTCGCGCGACGGAGTCTGCAACAGCGGGGAGTTCTGCTACTACTACAACAGCAACGAGGCCGGCTCGATCTCGGACTTCACGGGGTCCATCGCTGACTACGGCACGACCCAGCCGAGCTGCTATGACTTCAAGGGTGCCGGCAACGGCAAGGGCCAGTGCGTCAAGAACAACGTGGCCTCGGTGTGGAACCGCAGCGGCAAGACGGTGCGGGTCTACTACAACAGCAACTTCGGCGGTGCCCACCAGGACTTCGCGCCTGGTGCCAAGGGCAACCTCAACGCGACGCTGAAGAACAACAACGCATCGCACCAGTTCCTCAGCACGTCGACGGGCGGGGCCGAGACGCCGCGCAACGACTACGACGGGAATGCCCGCGGCTTCGCCCAGAACAACTGCACCGCCTTTGCCGCCTACCGCATCGCCACCCGCCTCGGAAAGCCGAACTTCAACAACTACTGGAAGACGCACTGGGGCGACGCCGGGCACTGGGACGACGCTGCGCGCGCCGTCGGCGTGACGGTCAACAAGACCCCCAAGGTCGGTGCCATCGCGGTCAACGACGTCCACAAGGTCGGGCACGTCGCCTACGTGAACAAGGTCTACGGCGACGGCTCGTTCGACGTCGAGGAGTACAACTGGAACAACCCGCTGCACTATGGCACCCGCTCCCACGTCCACGTGAGCAACGCGCAGGCGGACTTCCAGTGGATGCTGCACTTCTGATGGGCACGGACAGGAGGGTCACGCTTCGGAGGCTGCGAAAGGCGGGGCTCGCGGCTCTCGCGACCGCTGCGGTCCTGCTCGCCGGCGGGATCGCGGTCGCCGGGCCGGCCTCCGCCGCCTCGCGGGACGGCGCCTGCAACAGCGGTGAGTTCTGCTACTACTACAACAGCAACGAGGCCGGGTCGGTCTCAGACTTCACCGACTCGTTGGACGACTACGGCACCACGCAGCCCAGCTGCTACGAGTTCAAGGGCGCCGGCAACGGCAAGGGCCAGTGCGTCAAGAACCAGGCGGCGTCGGTGTGGAACCGCAGCGGCAAGACCGTGCGGGTGTACTTCAACAGCAACTTCGCCGGGGCGCACCAGGACTTCGCGCCCGGGACCAAGGGCAACCTGAACGCCACGCTGAAGAACAACAACGCATCCCACGAGCTGCTGTCGTCCGGGCCGACGGGCTGCAAGACCGACGGCACGAACTCCACGCTGCCGAGCACGATCCTTGTCTACCGCGTCCAGCTGGGCCGCGTGGACAGGGTCGACTTCAAGAGCTACGTCAAGAACGTGCTGCCGAACGAGTGGGTCTCGAGCTGGCCCAGTGCATCCTTGGATGCGGGCGCCATGGCCGTGAAGAGCTTCGGCTGGTACTGGGCGCTGCACTCGACCCGCACGACCTCGACCGGGCAGTGCTACGACGTCCGTGACGACACGGGAAGCCAGGTCTACCGACCGGGTTCGGCGGTCTCATCGACCAGTGCGGCGGTGGACCGGACCTGGGGCACGCGGATGACCCGCAGCGGCAACATCCTGCAGGCGCACTACTGCTCGACCTCGACCGCGTGCGGGGCGTGGGTCTCCGGCAGCTGGATGTCGCAGACCGGCTCCAGGGACCAGGCCCAGGCGGGCAAGGGCTACCGCGCGATCCTGAGGTACTACTACCGGGACATCGTGCTCACGTCCTGAACGCCTGCCTTCGCGCAGCTGCTCCACCGACCGTCCGCCGTGTGACTCCACGGCGGACGGCCGGCGTGTCCCGCGAGGCCTTCTCGCCGCGCCGAAACTCCGTCCCGGGGGTAGCCTCGCCGGTGCATGCCGGGGGGCGGCCTGCAGTCGAGGTGAGGGGAGCGGTGCGTGTCGGACCGTTCGGCCACAGTGCGCGCACAGGCGATCGAGGGATTCGCGGAGGTCCTGTGCGACCTGCGGCGCTCAGCGGGCACGCCCTCGTTCCGGGTGATGTCCGGCCGTTCGCGGGCGATCTCGCACACCACGCTGCACGAGGCGGCCCAGGGCAACCGCTTGCCCAGCTGGGGGACCACCGTCGAGTTCGTCAAGGCGTGCGGTGCCGATCCGGCGGACTACCGCCAGCGCTGGCAGCGCGCGAACGAGACCGTGTGCTCGGCCGGGTGCCCACCTGCGAGCCTGGACCGCGGTGGCGCCGGGGCGTCGTCCGGGTCCCACAGGGCGGCCGCCGCGGCGTCGCGCCGGGTCGTGCTGGACGCGCAGGTCGACCGTCCGGCGCCGGCGCAGGGGGTGTCCGCGACCCCGACGGTGCCGCTCGAGAGCCTCGGCGCGGTGAGCGCGCCCCGGGGCCGCACGCGGTCGCCGGGCCTTCGACGTCGGACGGGCACGCGGTGGTACGCCGGCCTCGGCCTTGCCGCCGCTGGTGCCATCGTCGCGGGGGTGGGGCTGGCCTGGTCCGCATCGGGGGACGGGGGGGCCACAGCCGCGCCACCCCCGGGCCACGTGGCGGGCGACTGCCCCGTCCACCAGCAGAACCCCCCGAGCGCACCTCCCGGGCACAAAGGGGACGCCGCCGCGTTCGTCGCGGACCTCACCCTCCCCGACTGTGCGCATGTGGGGCGCGGAACCCAGGTGCAGAAGGTCTGGCGGCTCAAGAACGTCGGCACGGTGCCCTGGGTGGGCTACACGCTGCACCGGATCGACCTGCCGCAGGGGCGAGACCAGTGCCAGACCATCCCTGACGTGCCGATCCCCGACACGAGCCCGGGGGCCATGGTGGACGTCGAGGTCGTTGTCGCCGTGCCCAGCGACCCGGGCTTCTGCTTCGTCCGATTCAAGATGGTGGACGCGGCCGGCGCGGTGGCCTTTCCCGGCAGCCGGCCGGTGAACTTCCAGGTCGTCGTCGACTAGTCGCAGGGCCTCCAGCGTCCCACCATGTGGCCGCGTGACTAGTCATCCCCTCGTCCGAACGGACGAGGCCAGCGATGGTCCCTCTGTGCGTCTATATGGGCATAAACAGGACAAAACTCCCATGAGTTTACCAAAAACTGACCATTTCATGGCGAAGAGCAGGAACTCTCCGCAAATCTGGCACCGCCATCCGAACCGGTCGGCACCAGGGGGGATGCGGTCACCACCGCCCCACGTCTCAAAGGAGAGTCATGGCTTCTCGCAGGATCGCTCTTGCCGCCGCACTGGGGGTCGCGGCACTCGGACTGGTCGGCGCCGGCGCCGGCGCGCAGTTCACCGACGCAGTCACGGTCAAGCAGCACATCACGGCCGGCACGCTCGTCATGCGGCTCTCGTCCGCCTCGCCCGGCGTCACCGTCTCGGGTGACGGCCGCAACGCGTCCTTCGCCGACCTCGGCCCGACGCAGTCGAGCTTCTCCAGCGGGGTCAAGGGCCTGACGATCACCAACGCCGGCACCGTTGCGGCCCAGTCCGTGACGTTCTCCGCCACCACCGCCAAGGGCGCCGATACCGCCAGCGACGCCCTGGCGAAGCAGCTGTGCGTCGCCATCACCGTCGCTGGCCAGCCCTACTACAACGGCAAGCTCACCGACTTCCCCACCAAGGCGTATGCCGCGGCGTTCCCCGCCCGCGGCCAGTCGACGGCCACGGTGGAGTTCTACGCCGGACCCGGTACGGGCCACGCGGCCGAGTGTGCCGCCCTGGACGACAGCGCCCAGGGCGGTTCGGTCACCCCGTCGTTGAACGCAGCGTTCACCGGCTGATGCACCCCATGGGGTGACGGCGGTGGGCCGATCCGGACCGGGTCGGCCCACCACCCATCCGCACGACGTCGGGCCACCGTCCGGCATACGCGAGAGGACAGGAGAGAGAGCATGCAGGCAGCCGATCGCGGGGTGCTGCGCACCGCGCTGGACCGTGGTGCCACCATCGCGCTGGCGCTCGCCGCGCTGGCCCTCGTGCTGGGCGCGACTGCAGTCTTCTCCGGCGCCTACCAGGTGCGCCCGGTGCTCTCCTCCAGCATGACCCCCCACCTGCCCGTCGGCGCGGTCGTCATCACCCACCGGGTGCCCGTCAGCGCCGTGCGCGCCCAGGACGTGATCGTCTTCCACGATCCCTACGACACCGACAAGCTGGTCGTCCACCGGGTGCAGGACGTCACCCGCGACGGCGGCGCGACCATCGTCCGCACCAAGGGTGACGCGAACGCCAGCCCCGACCCGTGGGCGGTGAGCCTGCTGGGTGCAGACTCCTACCGCGCCATCGGGGCGGTGCCCTACGTCGGCTACCTGGCCCTGTGGCTGCACCAGTCGGTCATCCAGCGCCTGCTCGTTCCTGCCGGACTCGGGCTCGGTGTGGTCGCCGTCGCCCTCGTCGCCTGGCCGCGGCGCAGGTCGGATGTCGGGGCGCCCACGGATGTCGCCACGGCGTGAGTCGTCCCCGCCTGAGACACTGTGCGGGATGAAGAACGAGCCCAGCGGTCGCCCAGGTCCTCGTCGTCCCGCCTTCTTCGGCCCCACGGCGATGGAGGCGCAGGGCGGCACCGTCCGCGACCCCGCCGAGATCACGGAGATCGCGCACGAGACCGCCTCGGTCCTGGTCGGCACGGGTCGTGCAGCCGAGGACCCCGAGCTGACCGCGCGCCTCGTCGCCCTCGTGGACGAGCTGGGTCTGTCCACGGTCGCCGACCTGTGGGCGGACCGGCCCGCCCGCAGCCTCCCGGGCGCGCTGTGGCGCCTGTATGCGTTGCGCGAATGGGTGCAACGCAGCCCCGAGGAGGCGAGCGCCGACTACGCCGCCGGGGTCCGCTTCACCGACGTCAACCACGCCGTGGCCGGGGTCGCCGAACCGCCCGGACCCGATGAGCTGCGCCGTCTCACCGACGCGATCCTGCGCGGGGTCTTCGAGGGAGACCTGGCAGTGGCCCTCCAGCGCGCCGCCGCGTTCTGCCGGGTGGTGGCCGCGGGGCGGGCCGACCGCGCCCACACCACGGACGTCCAGGACCGCGACGCCGCGAGCCGCCAGACCCAGCGGGCCGCGAGCATGCTCTCGACCGCGGACGACCTCGAGGCCTGCGCCCGGCTGTGGCACGCCGACGACCTGCGCTGAGGCCGGGCCGCGGGCCGGGCTGGACGGACGACGCGGGATCGGACCTGTGGAAGTGGGAACACGCAGCCGGTTTCGCGGGTTACAGTCGGACGTGCGCCGGGCCGCGGTAGCCCCGGGTCCCAACTGAAGCCGCTACGAGCGGCCACGCGCCGTGAGGCGCTCCCGGCCCGGCGCACCACCGTCGGAGTGCTGCAGCCGTCGAGTCACGCCGGCGCCACGGCGTCGAGCTGCCGGGGACAGGCCGCCCGGTGCTCGTCTGCGTCACGCAGCGACACCCGTCGGGACCGTCGACCCGGCCCGCTCCAGCCGCACACCCGGCACACTGCATGGCTGAAGGACCCACGGTCTTCCAGCACCGCCATGCCGTCCGCCGGGGCCTCATCTGCTGAGGGCGTCATGGCAACCATCATCCGGCATAGGCCAATTGGACTAGTCCTGATAGGTCCGACATGACCCGGATGGGTGATTAAGTGCAGCGCCGGTCAAGAGATGGCCAACTAATCACCAGCTTTGGCCCGGCCTCGGTTAGCGTCGTCCCATGACCACCGATCCGCACTCCGGTGCTGAGCTCACCGACGACGCCCTGCAGGGGGAGATCGAGCTCGTCGGTGACCTCGTGGTGGCCGCCTCCAGCAGCGAGGGCCCGTTGAGCGACGAGGAGATCGACGAGGCGCTGGGCATCGAGCGCGACCCTGACGAGGCGTCGGACCAGACCCACGACTGAGTGCTCAGTTCGGCGCGCCGAACGACACCCGACGTTCATCCGATCTTTGATTTGCGCTTTCCTGCCAGACAGCCCGTAGCATCATCTCCGGCCATCCCCCCTCTGACCGGAGAAGACCGTGGGCTTTCGCCTCACCCCGCAGGAGAACAGCTTCTACGACCTGTTCGCCAAGTCTGCCTCGTACCTGGTGCAGGGCTCGCGTGAGCTGACGACGATCCTCGGCGTCGAGCCGTCCGAGCGCGAGGCCGTGGCGACCCGCATGCGCGAGATCGAGCACGACGCCGACGAGGCCACCCACGAGATCATCCGCAAGGTGAACAGCTCGTTCATCACGCCCTTCGACCGCGAGGACATCCACGGGCTCGCCTCGACGCTGGACGACTGCATGGACCTCATGGACGCCGCGGTCGACCTGATCGTGCTCTACCGGATCGGCGAGCTCCCGGCGGGCATCTCCGACCAGGTCGAGGTCCTGTCGCGGATGTCCGAGCTCACCGCCGACGCGATGCCGCGGTTGCGCTCGATGAAGGACCTCTCGGGCTACTGGATCGAGATCAACCGCCTCGAGAACCAGGCCGACCAGACCTACCGTCGCCTGCTCGCCGGGCTGTTCAACGGGGACTTCGGCGCCGATGCCATCACGATCATGAAGCTCAAGGAAGTCATCGAAGAGCTGGAGGCCGCGGCGGACGCCTTCGAGAAGGTGGCCCACAAGGTCGAGAGCATCGCGGTCAAGGAGTCCTGAGCCCTCCATGGACTGGATCCCGGTCGGCATCGTCATCGCCCTGGCGATGGGCTTCAACTACACCAACGGTTTCCACGACGCGGCCAATGCGATCGCGACCTCCGTCTCGACCCGCGCGCTGACGCCCCGCGTCGCCCTGGCGATGGCGGCCGTGGCCAACCTGGTGGGTGCGTTCTTCGGCAAGAAGATCGCCGACACCGTCGGCAAGGGCATCATCGACGCCCCCCAGGGCAACCCCGGTCTGATCATCGTCGCGGCGGCCCTCGTCGGTGCCATCGGCTGGAACCTGCTCACCTGGTGGTACGGCCTGCCCTCCTCGTCGTCGCACGCCCTCATCGGCGGCCTCGGTGGCGCGGCGCTGGCCGCGGGCGCCACCGTGCAGTGGAACGGCATCTTCCACAAGGTGGTCATCCCCATGGTCGCCTCGCCCCTGGTCGGGGTGGTCCTCGGCTACATCGTCATGGGCTCGATCCTCTGGCTGTTCCGCGGGGCCCAGCCGGGCAAGGTCTCGCGTGGCTTCCGCTACGCCCAGACCGCCTCCGCTGCGGCGATGGCCTTCGGCCACGGCCTCCAGGACGCCTCCAAGACCGCCGGCGTCGTGGTGCTCGCCCTGACCGTCGGTGGTCACTACGACGGCAACGGCGTCCCCCTGTGGGTGCTGGTGATGAGTGCCGTGGTGATCAGTGCCGGCACGTATGCCGGTGGGTGGCGGATCATGCGCACCCTCGGTCGCAGGATCATCCACCTCGACCCCCCGCAGGGCTTCGCAGCCGAGACCACGGCCGCCTCGATCCTCTACGTCGCCGGCATGGCCTTCGGGGCCCCGATCTCGACGACGCACACGATCACCTCGGCGATCATGGGCGTGGGCGCCACCAAGCGCCTCTCTGCGGTCCGCTGGGGCGTGGCAGGCAACATCGTGGGCGCCTGGGTGCTCACCTTCCCCGGGGCGGGTCTGGCGGCCGCCGTGGCCTTCTGGGCCATCCACCTCTTCGCCTGACCTTCAGCGCGCGAGCCAGGCGGCGGCGACCTCCCGCACGTGTCGGTGGTCGGTGCCGCAGCACCCGCCGAGCACCGTCACCCCTGGGAGCAGGGGGCGCAGGTCAGCGTGCCGGGCCCCGAGATCGGTGGGGTCGCCCTCGTCGAGCTCCAGGGCCTCGTCGAGCTCGGCGTGGCTGCGGGTCGAGGCGTTGGTGCGCAGGCCGAGGATCCTGGCCGTCCAGCCGGCCGTCGGGTCCAGGGTCTGGGCGAAGTGCGTGGGGTGCGCGCAGTTGACCATGAAGTAGGCCGGGGCCGCGCTGGTTGCGGCATCCACCTCCTCGATGGCCTCGCCGAGCGGCTGGCCGTCAGGGAGCCTCCCGTCGGTCTCGACCGTGAACGAGATCGCAGCGGGGATGCCGGCCTCGCGTGCGGCGTTCGCGACGCCGACCGCCTCGTCGGCGTAGCTGAGCGTCATGGCGCTGACCTGGTCGGCGCCGGCCAGGGCGAAGACGGTGATCTGGCGCGCGTGGTAGTCCCGGGCCTGTTCGGCCGACATCGTCTCGCCCGGCACGTAGCCGTCGCCGCGCGGACCGATGCATCCACTGACGACCACCGGGTCGACGACGCCGGCCAGGCTGTCGCGGATCTCGTGGAGCAGCGCGATCGCCGACCCGTTGAGGTCGTCGAGCTGCTCCGCGTCATAGCCGAGCGAGCTCGCCCAGTCAGGGTTGGCCCGCCACGTGGGGCTCTCCAGCAGCAGCCCGGTGCCGTGGTCGCGGGCGATCCCGGCATACCCGTCGAAGTAGTCGCGCAGCGCGCGCCGACCCTGCGGGTTCGCGAGGAGGGGGAAGGCCGCGAAGGCGGGGAGGTCCCAGCCATGGTGGAAGATCAGGTCGGTCTCGAGTCCGCCGTCCGTGACCAGGACCGTGCCGCGGGTCTGCGGCAGGGGCGTGTGCAGTGACATCCGGCCTCCTTCACCCGTGGTGACCGCCTGTGCCAGCGTGGCAGGTCAGTCGGGGACCGGCAAGAGCCGCAGCGCCAGGTGGGGGCAGGCGGTGACCGCCTCGCGGGCCAACCGGAGAAGTTCCTCGTCGACGTCGGTGGTCACCACCGGGTAGCCCCACTCGTCGAGCTCGACGACCTCGGGCAGGAGCTCGGCGCACAGCCCCCTGGCCCGACACGCGGGCCAGTCGACCCGCAGGCGGTGGCGGCTCACGGCTCGACCCACGGCCCGGTCTGCAGGCACCGACCCTCGAGGTGGTTGCGCACCTCGTCGTCGCAGTGGTCGAGCAGGGAGCGGACCAGGCGCGCCGTGCCGTCGGGGTGGGCGCACGCGCCGCGCCGCTCGACGGTCGCGGCCACCGCGAGCATCCGCGCCACTGCGGCGTCGGCACTTCGCCCCTCGGCGAGGCTGGTCACCGCGTCGCTGAGGGCCGGCAGGCCGTTGAGGCAGGGCCCGCAGCGACGTGCAGACGAGGCCGCGAGATAGGCACAGATCGACGCCGTGAGCGTGACCGGGCACCGGCCTCGCCGTGGGGCGATCACGACCCCGGCGCCCAGGGCCAGCCCGAGACGGGCCATCTCGCCGCGACCGACCATGGCGCCGGCGAGCTGGCCCGGGGCCGACCAGGTGCCGTGGTATCCGCCGGTGAGCACCGGCCGACTCAGCTCGTCCGCATCGAGGATCCGCGACCACGGGGTGCCGGTGGGGACCTCCATGACGCGACGGCGACCGTCGCGGGTGACGGTGAGCAGCACCGTGCCGGGCTCCTCCGCCAGCCCGAGCGCGGCATACCCCGTCTCCCCCAGTCGGACCAGGGTGCCGAGCTGGGCGAAGGTCTCCGCGTTGGACAGCAAGGTGGGGCGGCGGCGGTAGCCGCTGACGGCCTCGGGCTCCCAGGCGGTCACGGGGAGGTTGGGTCGGCCCGACATCAGCTCGATCACCGCGCGCGCCTGACCGCTGACGAACCCCGGGTCGGCCGTGTGCAGCGTCCACCGGATCTTCTCGCCCGCAGCGCGACGTTCGGCGACGGCGACCGTGACCGCCTCACCCGCTGCCGGGCGCTCGGACGGCGTCACCACGTGCACCTCGCGGGTGCCCAGGGCGCGGGCCGCCAGGACGGCACCGTCCAGGACCCGGTGCGGGGCCAGGGCCATCAAGGCGGTGTCCTTGCCGCTGGCGGGCTCGCCCTCGGCGGCGTTGACCACCACCAGCGGTCGTCGACCCCGGGCCGCGGCAGCGAGCTTCACCGCGAGCGGGAAACCGGCACCTCCACGCCCACGCACGGAGGTGCCCTCGGCTGCGGCGATCAGGTCGGCGAGCGAGAGCTTGGCCAGTGGACCGAAGCGGGCGCGGTGCGCGTCCAGCCCCGGTCCGTCGTCCAGGTGGGCGAGCAGGCGCGGTCCGCCGACGACCTCGATCTCCGGGAGGACCGGGCCGGCGCTCGGGTCCGGGGTGGGCGTGCCGATGGGGGGAGCCAGGGCAGTCATGCCGTCCTCGCGCTCCGCTGGAAGGCCACCAACCGCGCGGTCGCCCCCACGAGCACCAGGGCGCCACAGGCCACGACCACCGACCGGCCCAACAGGTCGCCTGCGTCCGTACCGATCCCCAGCGTGTGGATGACAGCGACTGCCCACGCCACATAGGACGTGAGGTGCACCGCCCGCCACGCGTTCTCGGACAACCGGTGGCGCAACAGGCTGGTCAGGCCGACGGCCACCGTGAGGTCGAGGGCCAGCGTGCCGAGGCTGAGGTAGAGCGGTCGGTAGGTCGCCCCGAACGGCACCAGGGCCTGCCACCAGCGGATGTCGACGAACTCATCCATCACGGCGGTCACCACGTGGGCCAGCAGCAGGAGGGTGGAGACCAGGCTGAGGCCGCGGTGCACCCCTTGGGTGACGAAGCGCGGCCAGATCCGTCCGCCCCGTCCGGCGGAGAGGATGCCGACCAGCACGGTCAGCGTGAAGACGGCCAGGAGGACCAGACCGGTCCCCCTGTTGAGATACCACAGCACGGGGCTGGTCATGACAGGTCCTGCCGGGGGTCGACGTCGGAGGCCCAGCGCGGGGTGGCGTGGCGGTGTCCGGTCCCGTCGACGAGCAGCGCAGCGACGTCGTGCTCAGCCAGCCACCCGAGCGCGGCGTCGCCCAGCACCAGCGCGGCCGTGGTCGCGGTGTTGGCCGCGCTGCACGTGTGGCCGAGCGCCGTCACCGATCGCCACGGACCGTTCACGGGCAGGCCGTTGCGGGGGTCGAGCACGTGGTGCCACTCACGCCCGCCCCTGCGCCAGCGGCGGGCCCGGACGGTCGACGTGGCGAGCCCACCGCCGGTCAGCTCGACGGTCACGGTGTCCTGGGGGTTCGCCGCGAGGTCGGCACGGGTCTCGGCGACGGCGACGGGCCACGCATGGGGTGCGCCGGTCCTGGGCTGTGACAGGGCGACGTCCCCTCCGACACTGATGACGCTGGGCCCCTCGAGCCGCTCGCCGAGGTCAGCCGCGACGAGGTCTGCGGCAAAGGCCTTGCCCGTCGCGCCGAGGTCCAGCCGGACGCCGTGGGGCACGAGCACTGCGTCGCTGCGCACCTCGATCTCGCGCCAGGCGCCTGGCCGCAGCAGCACCGGTAGCCCGGCGGGCTCGTGACTCGCGGCAGCGAGGAGCTCATAGGTGCGGTCGTAGCCGGCGGCCTCCAGCGCCCCGCCGAGCGTGGGGTCGACCCGGCCGTCGGTGTTCTGGGCCGCCTCCAGGGCCACGATCACGGCCCCGACCAGCACGGGGGAGACGGTGGTCCACAGCCCCGGCCGCGCGTTGGCGCGCATCAGGTCGGAGTCGGGTCGGAACCGGCTGCAGGCTTCGTCGACCTCGTCGAGGAGGTCGCGGGCGCGGGCCGTGGCCCAGGCGAGGTCCCCGGCGGCCAGGACCTGCAGCTCGACCTCGGTGCCGAGCGCACGCCACGTGGTGCGCTCGGGCCTGGTCGCGGTGACTGCCATCGTCACTCCGCGACCGTCAGGATCCCGCGCTCACCACAGGGGGCGGCGGAGGAGGAGGAGGCGGCACAGCTGCAGGGGGTTGCTGTGCCGCCGTTCGTGGGGAGGCGACGACGCCTCGTGAGGACTGCACCCGTGCGGTGCCGCCGCCGACCGTGGCCGCTCCGGCGCCGGACGCGGCGTGGACGGTCCGGGTCGTGACGACGGTCCGCGTCGGCCGCTCGCGGACGATGGTGGCGGGCCCCTGGGCGTCGATGACTGCCTGCTGGGCCTTGACCGCCTGCTCGTATGCGGAGCGTGCCTGTGCGGCCGCGGCGGCCTTGACGGCCTGCTTGGCGGCCTGCTTGGCCTCGGTGCTGTGAGCGGCCGCGCCCGACGCCAGCCCGACGGCCGCGACTGCGGTCGCAGCGGTGGCACCGGTGAAGATGGTGACGACGTTGCGGTAGCGGTCGCGGTGCCTGGGGTCCAACGGACGACGGCTCATGAACTTCCTCGGCTCGGGGGGACGGCGGGTGCTGCCTCGGTCGTCACAGACTCGGGGGTCGAGCCCCAAGGAGTCCTCAGGCATGTCCTAAGAGAACCTCATGTCCGCGTCGCGAGACATCGTCCCTTAGGGCGGTCTTAACGCCCAGACGAGCCCCCCTTGACGACGGTCCCGCCATCATGTGCACCACGCACGGACCGTTACGAGGTCCTGCCACCCCTTCTGGAGGAGTTCAGCATGGTTCTCAACCGATCCGTCATCGTCGGCATGGGTTTGGCGGCCGGCGCAGCCACGGCGGTCGCGCTCTATGCCACCGCGGCCGCCTCCCCGGCCCCCTCGCCGGTGAAGCACGTCAACACCCAGCTCGCCTCCGACGTACGGGCGACGACTCCCGAGCCCACCGAGTCCTTCGCGCCGTGCACGCTGCCCGCCGTGCTCGAGGACGGCACCTGCGTGACGCACAAGGTCGTCACCAAGGTCGTCCCCGCGGCAGCGGCACCGCACAGTGAGGCACCGGAGCACGCCACGACGCGCAAGCAGAGCACGACGGCTCCCCGCCACACCACCACCCCTGCTCCCAGCTCCACGCACGACGACAACGAGGCGACCGACGACCACCAGGCCGGCGACCACGAGGACGAGCACGGCGACGACCACGGCGACGACCACGGTGATGACACCGGCGACGACCACGGTGACGACTGAGGTCAGTGGGCCGCGCCCAGCACGACCGTGACGAGCGCACCGCCCGTGTCCGAGGTGCCGAGGGAGGCCTCGCCGCCGGAGGCACGGGCGATGCGCCGCACGATGTCCAGGCCGAGTCCGGTGCTGCCGCTGCCGCTGCGGCCACGCTCGGCGGCCTGGTGATGGTCCGGGAACCCAGGGCCCTCGTCGGCCACGGTGAGCACGACGGTGGACAGCGCGGTGGTGCTCCCCCCTCTGGCGACGGCCGGTCCCGGGGTGGAGGGAGCCCCCCGGTGCACGTCGACACTGATCCCCGTGCCCTCGGGTGTGTGCGCGAAGACGTTGTCCAGCAGGTTGTCGAGCAGGTCGCGCAGGTCGACCGCGGCGATCGCGACCCCCAGGGCCCGGTCGGGCACCGACAGCGTGATGACGCGCTGCTGGTCCTCGGCCAGGGGTCCCCAGAAACGCACCCGCTCGGAGGTCACGGCCACGGCGTCGCACTCCCCGGCCATGGTCGCGCGCACCGGTCGCCGGGCCTCCTCGACCACGGCGTCGACGATGCGCTGCAGCTGGTCGAGGTGCTGGCGCAGCCGGTCGCCCGCTTCCGGGTCGGTCACGGCCTCACTGTCCAGGCGCAGCGCCGTCATGGGCGTCCGCAGCCGGTGGGACAGGTCCGCCACGGCCTCCCGCTCTGCGGCGAGCAGGTCGCCGATGCGGTCTGCGAGCAGGTTGAAGGCCGTTGCCACCTCTCGCACCTCCTCGGGGCCGGCCGGTCGTGCACGCGCCTCCACCTCGCCCGAGCGCAGCCGATGGGCGACCTCGGCGAGGTCGGAGACGGGCGTCGCGATGCGTCCCGCGAGCTGACGGGCGATGAGCAGTGCCCCGACCAGGAGGGCCAGACCCAGTCCCGCGATGCTGGCCCACGCCACCGTGACGCCCTGGTGCATGGTCGCGTTGGAGACGCTGGTACGCACGACAGCGGTGCCCGCGGCCAGACCGATGGGCACGAGCACGGCGGCGCCGTCGGGCCCGAAGACGGTGAACGCCTCGCCACGGTCGCGAGCACGTCGCACGTTCGCGTCGTCGGCCAGCCCGGCGACCGGCACCCCCACCACGTTCCCGTCCGGGAGCACCACGCTCGTGGTGCTGCCCTGCTGCTGGTCCACCTGGCGGACCGCCTGCTCGATGTCGACCGGGCTGGCGAGCTTGGCGACGATCACGGCGACCCCCTGCGCCTGCTGCTGCGCGGACGCGGTCGCCCGGTCCTCGGCGAGGGTCTGGACGAGCAGGCACAGTGGGATGACGAAGGCCAGGATGATGGCCGAGCTGGTCGCCGCGACGAGCAGGCTGATGCGTCCGCGCATCAGGGGGTCCGGTCCGGCGCGGCCAGTCGCAGGCCGACCCCACGCACACTGCGCAGGTACACCGGATGAGCGGCCGTCTCGCCGAGCTTGCGCCGCAGCCACGAGAGGTGGACGTCGAGGGTCCGGTCACCGCCGCCATACGCCTGCTGCCACACCTCGCTGAGGATCTCGCGACGGCTGACCACCTCGCCCGAGCGCTGGGCGAGGAGGAGCAACAGGTCGAACTCCTTGCGGGACAGGTCCAGCGTGGCGCCCGCAAGGGTGGCCTGGCGCGTGGTGGCGTCGACGACCAGCTCCCCGACCGTGATGGGGCCCGCCGGGGCCTCGGCACCCGCGGCCCTGCGCAGGACCGCCCGGATGCGGGCGTCGAGCTGGTCCGACCCGAACGGCTTGGTGACGTAGTCGTCAGCGCCGGCGTCGAGGGCGCGGACGATGGCCTGGTCCTCGTCCCGCGCGGTCACGACGATGACCGGCACTCGGCTCACGCCGCGGAGCATGGACAGCACGGTGAGGCCGTCGACGTCCGGGAGCCCGAGGTCGAGCACCACGAGGTCCGGCTGCTCGTCCAGGGCCAGCTGCAGGCCGGCCATCCCGGTGGGGCTGCTCGTGACCGCGTGTCCCCGTTCGCGCAACGCGCGCACCAACGCGGTGCGGATACCCCCGTCGTCCTCGACAACCAGGATCTGTGGCACGGCGGTAACGTTACGCCAGCCGTGCCCGCCCGAAGCCCACGAACGCCGCACGACGTGTCGCGCTCGTCCCCTGAGCCCGGGAGGGAGACCCGATGACCCGCCGCACCCGCACGGTGGTGGCCGCCATGACGCTCTGGCTGGTCATCGTGGCAGGCACCTCGACGGCTGCCTGGCTCGTCATCGACCGGGCAGGACGCGAGGTCTTCACCACCACCGAGGCCGCCGGCTCGCTCGAGCCCGCGCCCACGACACCGCCGGTCACCACGGACGCGCCGACCTCCACGACCCCACCGCCCCGGTCGTCGCCGACCACGGGCGCGCCCAAGCCCTCGTCGACCCGTCCGGCGCCCCGGCCGACGACCAGTGCCCGCAGCAGCAGCACCCCGCGACCCACGTCGACGCCGAGCGCGCCGCAGCCCAGCCCGACCCCGGCGAAGACGTCGCCCCCGCCGCCGGCCACCGTGAGCGACTCCATCACGGTCTCCGGTGGCACCCTCGGGGTCAGCTGCCAGGGCTCCACGATCACCCTGCGCTACGTGACCCCCCGCAACGGCTGGTCCTACGAGCTCCACCGCGAGAGCCGCACCATCGAGGTGAAGTTCAGCCGCCAGGGCGGCGGGGGCGAGTCCGAGGTCCACGCGACCTGCTCGGGTGGACGCCCGGTGTTCGAGCAGGACTCCGGGGACGGTGGTGGTTCGGACGGCTCGAGCGGGGCCGGGTCGGACTAGTCGGCCGAGGCCTCAGCCGAAGCGGCCGGAGATGTAGTCCTCCGTCGCCTTCACGCTGGGGTTGTTGAAGATCCGCTGCGTGTCGTCGATCTCGACGAGCTTGCCAGGCTTGCCGGTGGCGGCCAGGTTGAAGAACGCGGTCCGGTCCGAGACGCGGGCGGCCTGTTGCATGTTGTGGGTCACGATGACGATCGTGTACTTGGACTTCAGCTCGTTGATGAGGTCCTCGATCGCCAGGGTGGAGATGGGGTCGAGGGCTGAACAGGGCTCGTCCATGAGCAGCACCTGGGGCTCCACCGCGATGGCCCGCGCGATGCAGAGCCGCTGCTGCTGGCCGCCGGAGAGGCCTGCGCCCGGCTTGTTCAGCCGGTCCTTGACCTCGACCCACAGGTTCGCCCCCTGGAGCGACTTCTCCACGACTTCGTCGAGCTTCTTCTTGCCCTTGACGCCATTGAGCCGCAGCCCGGCCGCGACGTTGTCGTAGATGGACATCGTGGGGAAGGGGTTGGGGCGCTGGAAGACCATGCCGACCGTGCGCCGGACGGCCACCGGGTCGACGGCAGAGTCGTAGAGGTCCTGGTCGTCGAGCATGACCTTGCCCTCGACCCGCCCACCCGGGATCACCTCGTGCATGCGGTTGAGGGTGCGCAGGAAAGTGGACTTGCCACAGCCGGAGGGGCCGATGAAGGCGGTCACCGATCGGGGTTCGACCGTCATCGTGACGCCCTCGACGGCCTTGAAGGCGCCGTAGTAGACGTTGAGGTCGCTGACGTCGATTCGCTTAGCCATCTGGGGTGGTCGTCTTTCTCGTCACTTCTTCACGGAGCCGAGACGCGCCACGAGGCGGCCGGCGAGGTTCAGCAGGAGGACCAGGAGGATCAGCGTGAGGGCGGCAGCCCACACGCGGTCGGCCGCGGCGGGCTGGGCGAGCTCGTTGCGGTCCTGGTTGATCATCGTGGGGAGGGTGGGCATGAGTCCACCGAAGAGGTCGGTCGCGATCGACTTCGTGTAGGGGCCCAGGATCAGCAGTGGGGCCGTCTCACCCATGACGCGGGCGAGGCCGAGCAGGATGCCGGTGATGATGCCGGAGAAGGCCGTCGGCAGGACCACCTTGAGGATGGTCTTCCACTTGGGGACCCCGAGGGCGTAGGCCGCCTCGCGCAGCTCGTTCGGGACGAGCTTGAGCATCTCCTCGGTGGAGCGGACCACGGTCGGGATCATCAGCAGGACGAGGGCGAGGACGACCGCGAACCCGACCCGTTGGAAGCCCAGGGTGGTGACCCAGGCCGCGTAGATGAACAGGGCCGCGACGATCGAGGGGATGCCGGTGAGGATGTCGACCATGAAGGAGACGACCTTCGCCAGGCGACCGCGGCCGTACTCGACGAGGTAGACGGCTGTCATCACGGCGATCGGCACGGCGATGACGGCCGTCGCGGCTGCCTGGATCAGGGTGCCCTGGATGGCGTGGACGGCGCCGCCGCCGGCCCGACGCGAGGTGACGCCGCGCTGGGAGTTGGTCCACCACTGCGAGTCGAGCAGCAGCCCGATGCCCTTGGTGACGACGGTGTAGAGGATCCATGCGAGCGGGATGATCGCGAGCACGAAGGCCGCCCACATCACGACGCGTGCCAGCTGGTCGCGGAAGCCGCGGGCGCGGCCCGGGTGTCCGAGGCCCTGGCTGACGACTCCCTCGCGGGGCGGCCCGGTGCGGGTCTGGGTGGTCGTCATTCGGTGAAGGCCTTCCTGCGCTCGATCACGATTCTCGCGATCGCGTTGACAATGAAGGTGAGGATGAACAGCACCAGACCGGCGGCGATGAACGCGCCGGCCTTCTGCGGGGTGTCGAACTCGGCCGCGTTGTTGGCGATCCGGGAGGCGAAGGTCTCCCCACCGTTGAAGATCGACCACGACCAGTCCGTGCCGCGGGCCAGCGTGGAGACGATGAAGGTGACGGCGATGGTCTCGCCGAGGGCCCGGCCGAGCGCGAGCATGGAGGCCGAGATGACCCCGGGGCGGCCGAACGGCAGCACCGCCGTGCGGATCATCTCCCACTTGGTGGCGCCCAGGGCCAGCGCGCCCTCCTTGTGGGTGACCGGTGTCTGGTCGAAGACCTCACGGGACAGGGCCGTGACGATCGGCAGCACCATGATCGAGAGCACGATCCCGATGAAGAAGATCGTGCCGCCGCTGATGCCCGTCTTGGCGAACAGGGGGAACCACCCGAGCCACGTGTCGAGGAAGCCCTCGAGTGGCTTCTCGACGGGCAGGAAGGTGTTCAGGCCCCAGAGCCCGTAGATGATCGAGGGGACGGCCGCCAGCAGGTCCACGAGGTTCGCGGCCGGGCGGCGCAGCCACGACGGCGCGTACTGCGTGATGAAGAGCGCGACGCACACCCCGACCGGCACGGCGATGGCCATGGCGATGGTGGACGAGATCACGGTGGTCCAGAGCATCTCGACGATGCCGAACCTCGGGTGGTCACCGGCGACGCTCCACTCACGGGAGGTCAGGAAGTTGGCCTCGTTCTTGGCCAGTGACGGGACCGCCTGCCACAGCAGGAACAGGCCGATCAGGGTGACCAGGGCGATCACGAGGATGCCCGACCCGCGCGCGGCCCCGCCGAACAGCTGGTCGCCCCGGCGGTTGGTGCCGGACAGGTCGCCGCTCAGGGGCGGCCGCCCGTCGGGTCCGGGGGTTTCGTCGGCCAGGGAGACGCCGGTCACTGAAGACACGAGATGCCTATCGCGTGGGGGAGGGGCTGACAGCAGTATGCCGGGGGGGCGGGCCTGAGCCAGCCCCCCCGGCCTCCTGAGTGTGTCAGGACAGGGCGGCGATGGCCGCGTCCACCTTGGTGCGGACCTCGTCGGGCAGCGGCGCGTAGCCGATGTCCTCGAGGGACTTCTGGGTGTCGGCCGACGCGAAGTGCGTGAGGAACGACTTGGTCAGCGCGGACTTGGCCGGGTCCTTGCTCTTGGAGCAGACGATCTCGTAGGTGACCAGCAGGATCGGGTAGGCGCCGGCCTCCTTGGTCGCGTAGTCGAGCTTGAGCCGCAGGTCGTTGCCCTCACCGTCGGGCTTGGCCGCAGCCACGGCCTTGCCGACGGCCTCGCCGGTCAGCTCGACCGCACCGCCACCGTTGTCGACCTGGGCGATACCCAGCTTGTTGTCCTTGGCGTAGGACCACTCGGCGTAGGTGATGCCACCCTCGGTGGACTGCACCGCTCCGGCGACACCGGAGGACTTCTCCTTGCCCTCGCCCTTGCCGGTCCAGCTCTTGGCGGGCTCGGCGGTCCAGGCGCCCGGCGCAGCGGCCTTCAGGTACTTGGTGAAGTTCTCCGTGGTGCCCGACTCGTCGGAGCGGAAGAAGACCTTGATGGGCTCGGCCGGCAGGGTGACGCCGGAGTTGATCTTGGCGATCGACGCGTCGTCCCAGCTGGTGACCTTGCCGTTGAAGATGTTGGCGATGACCTCAGGGGTGAGGACGAGCTTGTCGACGCCCTTGACGTTGTAGGCGACCGCGATGGGGCCGGTCACCATGGGCAGGTTCCAGGCGGGGGAGCCGCAGTAGGTCTCGGCTTCCTTCGTCTCGATCTTGCCGTCCTTCTCGGTGTTCTTCAGGGCCGAGTCGGACCCGGCGAAGTCGACCTGGCCGGCGATGAACTGCTTGATGCCCGCACCGGAACCGGTCGGGTTGTAGTTGACCGTGGCGCCCGCGCAGGTGTCCTGGTAGGAGGCGATGGCCTCTTCGATCGCATTCTTCTGGGCCGAGGAGCCCTCTGCGTTCAGGGTGCCCGTGGGGCAGGACGAGCTGCTGCTCGAGCTGGCCGAGCTGCCGCCGTCCGCGGAGTTGTTGTCGGAGCCGCAGGCGGCAAGTGCGATGGAACCCACCAGGGCCACGCTGGCCACCTGGCCGAGACGCTGGATCTTCACAGGGATAAACCTCTCCACAGGGGAACTCAGGGGCGGGCGTTCGTGCCCGACGACTGCGAAGGTAGGCAGGCAGGGTGACGCAGTGGTCCGTCACGGGTGAACGGGAGGTGAACACCAGCCAGACATTGGAGGGCGCAGCACCATCCCCGGGGCGTGCCACACGTCAACTTCCGGTCAGGACCCGGTCTGCTCAGGGCAGGTGACGCTCCACGGCGACCACTCGCGCGCTCTCACCGCTGCCCGCGAAGTGCACGACGAGGACCTCGCCCTTGGCCATCTTCTCGCTGCTCGCGCCGTGCAGGGCGGCCGTGACCGCCTCGGCATCCGGCTCGTCGGGCGCGACCAGGGGGACCAGCAGCTCCATCAGGTCGGGGATGAGCGGACCGTGGCTGCACAGGGCCGCCGGCGCTCCACGCTCGACGAGCCGCAGCAGGTGTCGCCCGGCCCGGGTGGGGTCCTGCTCATAGCCCTCCTCGCTCAGCCCGTCCTTGGTGCGCATCGGGATGCCGAGGTGCGCGGCATACGGCCGGAGCGTCTCGGTGCACCGCACCGACGGTGAGCTGACCAGGCGGGTGACGCCGTACGCGGCCAGGAGGGAGGAGATGGTCGCGGCGCGGGCCAGGCCGCGTTGGTCGAGGGGGCGCAGGCCGTCATCGTGCGACCAGGCGCCGCGGCCGACCGCGTGGGCGTGGCGGACCACCGCGAGCGGCCAGGTGGTCAGCGTGCCGGCTTTGTCGGCGCGCACCAGCGAGCGGAGCTGGTCACGGTCGCGGGCGTAGTCGAGCCGGTCGTAGGCGCTGGCGATGTCGAGCCAGCGGACCTCGTCGATCTCGTTCTGCAGCGCCCCCGCCGGTCGGGTGGCCTCGGCGGCCCAGTAGCGGACCTCCTTCGTGGCCGGCTGGCCCTCGGCGTCGAGCAGGGTGTACTCGGCGGTCGGGAGCGGTCGCCCCAGGCCCACTGCCAGCGAGGTCTCCTCGAGCGTCTCGCGGACGGCGGCGACGGGCCACTCCTCGCCGGGGTCGAGCTTGCCCTTGGCCCACGACCAGTCGTCGTACTTCGGGCGGTGGACGACGGCCACCTCGAGGTTGCCGCGGCGGCGCCGCCAGGGCACGGTCCCCGCCGCGGGGATCGGCGCGGTCAACGACGACGAGCCTTGCGGCGGCGCTTGGCGTGCATGTCGATCATGCTGGCCTGCAGGTCGGACAGCAGCTCACCGTCGGTGTCGAGGTTGACGCGGGTCCACCGGCCGTCACCACTGAGCCGCCAGTGGGCGTAGTCCTCGCTCATGCCGCGGGCCATCAGCGACTGGAGGTCGGCGATGTGGCGCGGGTCGGTGAGCCGCACGAGCGCCTCGACCCGACGGTCGAGGTTGCGGTGCATCATGTCGGCGCTGCCGATGAAGACCTCCGGCTCTCCTCCGCACCCGAAGAGGAAGACCCGTGAGTGCTCGAGGAAGCGTCCGAGCACCGAGTGGACCACGATGTTCTCCGAGAGGCCCTCGACCCCCGGTCGCAGCGAGCAGATGCCGCGCACCCAGACGTCGACGTGCACCCCCGCCTGCGACGCGCGGTAGAGCGCGTCGATCAGCTGCTCGTCGACGATCGAGTTGAGCTTGAGCTGCACGAGCCCCTCCCCGCCCATCTCGGCGATCGCGGCCTCGTTGGCGATCCGCTCGAGGAGCCCGGAGCGCACCGACCGGGGGGCCACGAGCAGCCGCTTGAACCTGCTGCGCGGCGCGAAGCCGGACAGCTGGTTGAACAGGCGGGCCAGGTCCTCGCCGACCTGGGCGTCGGAGGTGAGCAGCCCGAAGTCCTCGTAGAGCCGGGCCGTCTTGCCGTTGTAGTTGCCGGTGCCGATGTGGCAGTAGCGACGCAGGGAGCCGTCGGCCTCCTGCCGGACCACCATGCAGAGCTTGGCGTGGGTCTTGAGTCCGACGATGCCGTAGACGACGTGGACCCCGGCGTGCTCGAGCTTGCGCGCCCAGGAGATGTTGTTCTGCTCATCGAAGCGCGCCTTGATCTCGACGATCGCGAGCACCTGCTTGCCGGCCTCGGCCGCGTCGATGAGGGCGTCGATGATGGGGGAGTCGCCACTGGTGCGGTAGAGCGTCTGCTTGATCGCCAGCACGTTGGGGTCGGCCGCGGCCTGCTCGATGAAGGCCTGCACCGACGTCGAGAAGGAGTCGTAGGGGTGCTGGAGCAGCACATCCTTGTCGCGCACCACGGCCAGGATGTCGGCGGCCTTCGCGCTCTCGGCGGGCGACAGGTCCGGGTGGGACTGACCGCGGAACGGCTCGAAGCGCAGGTCCGAGCGCTCGAGGTCGGCCACGAGGTCGAGACCACGCAGGTCGAGCGGGGCCGGGAGCCGGTAGACCTCGCTCTCGTTGACGCCGAGCTCGCGCACGAGCATGTCGAGCACGTGGTCGTCGATGGTCTCGTCGACCTCGAGGCGCACGGGGGGCCCGAAGCGACGCCGGGTCAGCTCCTTCTCCAGGGCGGCGAGGAGGTTCTCGGCGTCGTCCTCCTCGACCTCGAGGTCCTCGTTGCGGGTCACCCGGAAGGTGAAGTGCTCGCGCACCTCCATCCCGGGGAAGAGCATGTCGAGGTGGGAGGCGATGACGTCCTCGAGGGGGACGAACCGGGTGCTGAACAGGTCGGCCGTGGCCGGCTCGGCGCTGCCGGGCTCGATGTGCAGCAGGCGGGGGAGCAGTGGCGGGACCTTGACCCTGGCGAAGTGCTCCTTGCCGGTCTTGGGGTTGACCAGGAGGACGGCGAGGTTCAGCGAGAGGCCAGAGATGTAGGGGAAGGGGTGGGCAGGGTCGACGGCGAGGGGGGTCAGGACCGGGAAGACCTTGTCTGCGAAGAGCTCGGTGAGCAGGTCCCGCTCGTCGTCGCTCAGCTCGTCCCAGCGCACGATCGAGATGCCCTCGTCCTCGAGGGCGGGCTGGACCCGCTCCTTGTAGACCGAGGTCTGCATGGACTGGAGCTCGTGCGCGACCAGGGAGATCTGCTCGAGCACCTCGCGGGGCTCCAGCCCGGACGCCGACCGCACGGCCAGCCCGGTCGCGATGCGGCGCTTGAGACCGGCCACCCGCACCATGAAGAACTCGTCCAGGTTCGAGGTGAAGATCGCCAGGAACCGCGCTCGCTCCAGCAGTGGCACCGACTCGTCGGCGGCCAGCTGCAGCACCCGCTCGTTGAACTGCAGCCAGGAGATCTCACGGTCGAGGAACCGGTCAGCAGGCAGGCCGCTCTCGTCCGGTCCCGAGGAGGAGTTCACGACCCGCATGAAGCGTCCGTTCGAGCCGCGCGGCTGCGCGCTGGCGATGGAGACCTCCTGGCCGGGGACCTCCTGGTCCGCTTCGTCGGCCGGGGTCGTGCTGACGCTCATGACGTCATCCTGACACTGGTTGGTGAACGGGGCGCGAATACATCACATCGACCATGATGCTGCCGAAGCCGAGGCTTGTGTACGTCCGTATCGCGGCGTGGTTGTCGCCGTCGACGTAGAGCACCACCTCGGGGAGCCCGAGTCCGGCCAGGTGGGCCAGCCCCAGCGCCGTGACGGGTCGGCCCAGCCCCCGCCCCTGGTATGCCGGGTGCACCCCGACGACGTACACCTCACCCACGGGCGGCACCTCGTCCGGGTCGACCTTGGTCCAGTGGAACGCGGCCACCTCGTCGGGCGCCGCGTCGGCCACGACGAGGATGAACCCCGCCGCGTCGAACCAGGGCTGCGCCATCCGCTCCCGCAGGTCGGCGAGGCTCACCCGGCCCTGCTCGGGGTGGTGGGCGAAGGCGGCGGCATTGGTGCTGAGCCAGGCCTGCTCGTCCCGACCGGGCTCGAAGGCCCGGGCCGTGAACCCGGCGGGCAGGGCGGTGGCCGCCGGGTCGGTGTCGTCCGCGGTCAGGGGTCGCGCCATCTTGTGCAGCTCGCGCTGGGCGACCAGCCCGGCCGCGTGGGCGAGCGCCTCGGCGCCCGGCAGCCTCCCATGGGCCCACACCCGCACGTCGGGAGCGGTGTCGAGGGCGCTGTCGAGGAGCCGCCGGCCCACCCCCCGCCGTCGCGAGCCCGGCTCGACGACGAGCTCGCCCGAGGCCGGGGAGTCGCCCACGTCCAGCTGGGCGTACCCCGTGAGCTGCTCGTCGGCATACGCCAGGAGGTGCCGGACCGGACTGCCCCCGACGCGCCCCAGGGCGAGGACGGACTGCTCGCCCAGGGGGCTGACCCCATCGGCTGCCACCGCGCGCCGCTGCAGGTCGAGGACGTCCCGGCGCTGGGGGTCGGTCAGGGTTTCGAGGAGGCGGACCTGTGGTGAAGACACGGAAGCATTGCACCATGCGTCTTCCCTTCCCGGGTGTCGGCCGTTACCGTGCGGGAGATCCCGCCACCCCGCCGGGCCTCCCTGCACAAGGACAGACACATGACCTCTCCCCGCACCCGCCGCCTGGGCAGCGTCGTCGCCGTCGCCGCCATGGCCACCACCGGCCTGGCCCTGACCAGTGGGCCGTCGTCGGCCCACCGACCCGGCAAGACCATGGACATCCAGCTCCTCTCGTTCAACGACTTCCACGGCAACCTCGAGCCCCCGGGCGGCTCCAGTGGCCGGATCGTCACCGACCACGTGCTCAACGCGGCCGGCACCGGTGCGGTCGACGTCACGACGGACGCCGGTGGCGCCGAGTACCTCGCCACGCACCTGAAGCAGGCGCGGGCCGGCCACAAGAACACGCTGACCGTCGCGGCCGGCGACATCGTCGGTGCGAGCCCGCTGCTGTCGGCGGCGTTCCACGACGAGCCCAGCATCGAGTCGATGAACGCGCTCGGTCTCGACGCGACCGCCGTCGGCAACCACGAGTTCGACGAGGGCTACCAGGAGCTGCAGCGGCTCGCCAAGGGCGGCTGCATCGACGACGGCGACGGGGCGAACAACCAGAACTCCTGCGCGGCCGGCACGTTCAAGGGCGCCAACTTCCCGTTCCTCGCGGCCAACGTCGTCTACGCGAAGACCCCCACGGCTACCGCCACCAAGCACGGCAAGGACGACGACCACGGCCACGGCCACGACAAGGGCCCGAAGGCCGGCGACACGATCCTGCCCGCCTACACGATCAAGAACGTCCACGGAGCCAAGATCGGCTTCATCGGCATGACCCTCAAGGACACCCCCAACATCGTCACCGCCTCGGGCGTGGCGGGGCTGGAGTTCAAGGACGAGGTCGAGACGGCCAACAAGCTCGTCCCCGAGCTGCGCCGCAAGGGCGTCAACGCGATCGTGGTGCTCATCCACCAGGGTGGCAACCCCGCCAAGGAGTCCTGGACGGCACCCAACGGCAGCACCTACTCGGTCAACCCGACCTACGACTACACCTGCGCGAAGGGTGGCAGCCTCGACCCGGCCAGCTCGCCCATCCTGGGCATCGCGGCGAACCTCGACCCGGCCATCGACATGGTCGTCTCGGGCCACACCCACCAGCCCTACGTCTGCAACGTGCCGGACCCCAAGGGCCAGCCGCGCATGGTGACGTCGGCCTCGTCGTTCGGCCGCCTGTTCACGGAGACGACGCTCAAGTACGACATGCAGCGTCGTGACATCGTGCGCACCTCGGTCGACTCGGCCAACATGGTCGTCGACCGCACCGTGGCCAAGGACCCGGCGCAGACCAAGATCATCAACACCTACAGCGCCCTCGTGGCCCCCATCGCCTCGCGCGTGCTCGGGTCGATCACCGAGGACATCGGTCGCTCCGGCGACAACGCCAACGCCGGCGGTGAGCAGGAGCTCGGTGACCTCATCGCCGACGCCCAGCTCGCGGACCCGTCGGTGGTCACCGGCGGCCAGGCGCCGCTCATCGCGTTCATGAACCCCGGCGGCATCCGGGCCGACCTCACCTACGCCTCGTCCCCGAAGGGCGAGGGTGACGGCGTGGTCACCTTCGAGGAGGCGTTCACGGTCCAGCCGTTCAACAACTACCTCGTCTCCATGGACCTCACCGGGGCCCAGATCAAGACCCTGCTCACCCAGCAGTGGTCCGGGATCAACAGCCCCGGGTCCGCCAAGATCCTGCAGGTCTCCAAGGGCTTCGCCTACACCTACTCGGGCACCACGCTCGGCTCGGTGACGCTGGACGGCGCACCCCTGGTCGACACGCAGAACTACCGCATCGTGACGAACAACTTCCTCTCCGATGGCGGTGACGGGTTCCCGGTGTTCAAGGACGGCGGCAACAAGTACTTCGGTGGCCTCGACATCGACGGGTTCGCCAGCTACCTGGAGGCCAACTCGCCGTACAGCCCGGTCCCGCTGACCCGCATCACGAAGAACTGACCCACCCACGACAACGGCGCCCCCTCCCGAGACCGGGAGGGGGCGCCGTTGCGTGGTCTGCTGGGCCGGAGGGCTCAGGCGTCGACGGGGATGTCCTCGGCCGGGACGAACCGGTATCCGACGTTGCGCACCGTGCCGATGAGGACCTCGTGCTCGGAGCCGAGCTTGGCCCGCAGCCGACGGACGTGCACGTCGACCGTGCGGGTGCCCCCGTAGTAGTCGTAGCCCCAGACCTCCTGGAGCAGCTGAGCCCTGCTGAACACCCGACCCGGGTGTTGCGCGAGGTACTTGAGCAGCTCGAACTCCTTGTAGGTGAGGTCCAGCAGCCGGCCACGGACGCGGGCGGAGTAGGTCGCCTCGTCGATCGTCACCTCACCGCTGGTGATCTGGACGTCCTCGGGCTCCTGCAGCTCCGTGAGCCGTCCGGCGGCCAGCCGCAGCCGCGCCTCCACCTCGGCCGGCCCCGCGGACTCCAGCAGCACCTCGTCGACCCCCCACTCGGCCGTGATCCCGGCCAGGCCACCCTCGGTGAGGATCGCGATGAGGGGCACCGACATACCGGTGGCGCGCAGCACGCGGCACAGGGAGCGGGCCACGGCGAGGTCGCGGCGTGCGTCCAGGAGCACGGCATCGGCCGGCGGGGCGTCCACCAGGGCGGTCGGCTCTGCGGGGATGATGCGGACCTGGTGGGTCAGCAGTCCGAGTGCGGGCAGCACCTCGGCGCTGGGTGCCAGCGCGTTGGTGAGCAGCAGCAGACGGGCCATGCCCACCAAAGGTACGGGGGCCGGGGGTGCCTCGGGCCGACTGGACACATGGTGAGACCCTTGTCTCACCATGACACGATCGAGTATGCCGAGTGAGCGCACCGGCGCACCCGTCACCCTGCGCTACTGGGCCGGCGCCCGCGCGGCGGCCGGCGTCGAGACCGACGACGTCGCCGGCTGCGCCACCGTGGGCGACGCGGTCTCCGCCGCGTGCGGGCTGCACCCCGACCTCGTGCCAGTGGCAGCCGTGAGCACCCTGCTGCTGGACGGCCGGGCCGTGGGCGTCGACGAACCGGTCGGCGCCGGGGCGCTCGTGGAGATCCTGCCTCCCTTCGCGGGCGGGTGATGGAAGGATGCCGGCTGTGCCCGACGTCCCCGACCAGGAGCCCAACGCCGCGGTTCCGCTGACCCGCCGTGAGCGACGGGCCCAGCTGGAGGCCGCCCCCCAGGTGCTGCCCAAGCGCGCACTGGTGCTGCGTCCGCTGACCATCTCGGCCACCGCCGCCTTCGCCGCCCTGGTGGCCCTGACGGGCTACGCCAGCCCGGAGTTCGTGGCCGTGGCCGTCGCGCTGGCCGGCTTCGTGCTGGCCTGGGGTTGGCCGGTCCTGCTCAGCCTGCCCAGTCCACGGGGCACCAGCGCAGTCCTGGCCATCGGGACGGTCCTGATGACCGGCACCGTGCTCCTGACCGGGGACGCGCCCTACCTGCAGTGGATGCCCGCGGCGCTGGCCGTCTCGGTCATCACCGCCTTCCTGCACCAGCTGATGCGGCGCGACGGGCGGCCGCGCCTGACCGAGTCGGTGGCCGCCACGACGACCGGTCTGGCCGTCATCTCCGCAGGGATCGCCCTCGCCCCCATCTCCCGCGGCCTCTCCGGCGAGGACGCGCTCGCCGCGGCGATGGCCGGGCTCGGGGTCAGCGTGCTGGTCGACCCGCTGATCGGCCTGCCCCGGTTCCGCCAGTGGGCCCTGTTCATCGCCATGTTCGTCGGCGGCGGTGCCGGTGTGCTCGTCTCGGTGCTGGCCGGCCATCCCAAGCCCGGCCCCGCCGGCCTGCTCGGGCTGCTCGCCGCCGCCGTGGCCCATGCTGCGCGCCGCGTGATGGCGGTGCTGCCCGCGACCGCGCTGCCGCGGGCCCAGCTCGCGGTGGCCGCGTCGTCCTCGCTGCTCGTGGGCGTGGTCGCCTACGTCGTGGTTGCCTACTTCGTCGCCTGACCCACTCCCCTCGGGCTCGTCAGTAGACGAGCGCCTGTGTTCCCGGTGCCATGACCTCCTCGACGAAGGCGGCGGCGCCGCGGATGACCACGCCCGGCACCAGGTCGGCGTCGGTGAGGTCGCGCCGGGCGGCGCACTGCCCGCACACCGTCAGCGTGCCACCGCCGAGCACCGCGTCGCGCAGCTCGGCCAGCGGCGCCGCCAGCGGCAGCTCGGTCTCCTCGGCGCGACCGGGCACGGCCAGCCAGGTCGCCTCACCGGTCAACCACAGGCTGACCGGCACACCGCTGGCCAGCGCCGTCGCGGCGACCGTGAAGGCCTGGTTGAGCCGTTCGGGGGCCTCGACCCCACAGGTGGCCTTGACGACGAGACGGGCGGATGGGGTGGTCATGGACCACAGGCTACGATCAGCCGGGTGGAAACCTTCTTCACCTCCCTGCTCGTCTTCTCCGCCGTCGGCGTGACCTGGTTCGCCGGGTTCGTCGTCTACCGCCTGGTCAAGACGCCCCGCTGATGCAGTTCACCCTCGACACCGACCTGCCTCCTGCCCTCGCGCCGCTGGCTTGGCTGATCGGCCGATGGGAGGGCGCCGGAGTCGTGGGCTACCCGACCATGGACTCGGTGAACTTCGGCCAGGAGATCGAGGTGAGCCACGACGGCCGCCCGTTCCTGGAGTGGCACAGCCACACGTGGCTGCTCGACGACGAGGGCGCGAAGGTCCGCCCCCTGGCCACTGAGCTCGGGTTCTGGCGCCCCGTCGAGGGTGGCGAGGTCGAGTTCCTGCTCAGCCACCCGACCGGGTTCGTCGAGCTCTACTACGGCACCGCCGAGCCCGCGAAGATCGAGATCCGCACCGATGGCGTGCTCCGCAGCCCCCACGCCAAGGAGTACAACGCCGCCAGCCGCCTCTACGGCCTGGTCAACTCCAACCTGCTGTGGGCCATGGACATGGCTGCCGTCGGCCAGCCGCTACAGAGCCACGCCTCCGCCGAGCTCAAGCGAGTCGGCTGATCCGGTCCGACGATCGTCCGGCGGCGCGTCAGGGTGTGTGCGTGGCGTCGGTGTAGGTCGACATCTGGTCGTTCTGGAGGGCGTCGCCGAGCGCGACCATGCCCGGCTCGTCGACCACATCGATCGACCCGCCGTTGGGCGCGGTGCCGAAGCCGGTGAACGGGGCCGTGATGAAGGCGATGTCGCCACCGCGCAGGTTGCGCAGGGACACTGCCTCGTTGCGCATGTCCGCGACCGAGAAACCGTCGTCCACGGTGAGGTTGGACGTGCCGGCGTCGACGAACTGGGCCAGCTTGACGGGGTTGGTCAGGACGTCCTTGCTCAGCGACTTCAGCATCAGGGCCTTGATGAAGGCCTGCTGGCGCCGGCCCCGGGAGATGTCGCCCTCGCTGAGCGCCTTGCGCTCCCGGACGAAGGCGAGGGCCTCGGCGCCGCCCATCTGCTGGAAACCCTTGCGGAAGGTGTAGCCACCGCTGGTGCTGGGCTCCTCGACGTAGACGTTGACGCCGCCGACGGCGTCGGTCATCCGCTTGAAACCCTCGAAGCCCACGATCGACACGTGGTCGATCGGCACCCCCACGAGGCCCTGCAGGGTCTGCACGAGGAGGGGCGCGCCGCCATACGCGAACGCCGCGTTGATCTTGTCCTTGCCGTGCCCGGGGACGCTCACGTAGAGGTCGCGGGGGAAGTGCACCAAGGTGACCGCCGAGCGGTCGGCGTCGACGTGCATGAGCACGATGACGTCCGAGCGCGCACCCTGCAGCCCGGCGCGGGCGTCGGAGCCGATGATGAGGATGTTCTGGGCGTCGCCCGTACCCGCCTTCTTGGTGGGTGCGGCCGTGGCGCCGCTCACCCCGGGCGTCGGGAGCAGCGACTCGTGCTGGACGTTGGAGGACACCGTGTGGTTGAGGAACGCCAGGTAGCCCGCCACTCCCACGACGACCAGCACCACGAGGGCCAGGACCACGGCGAGCGCACGGCGCAGCCGCGAGCGTCGCTTCGGCGGCTCCTGCGGAGCTTCGGTCTTGTCGAATTGGTCGAGCACCCGGTCAGTGTAGAGACCGTTTCGGGGCCAGTTGTCCCAAACGTAGGATGAGGACGTGCAGGACGTCGGCGATCGACTGCGCGCCCAGGGCCGTCGGATGACCCCCCAGCGGGCGCGGGTGCTCGCTGCGCTGACCCACCTGGGGCACGCCACGCCCGAGGACGTCGTCGAAGTGGTCGCGGCCGACGGGGCCCCGGCCCTGGCGCCGTCCACCGTCTACCGCGCGCTGGAGGCCTTGGAGTCGTTGGGCGTGGTCGCTCACACCCACCTCGACCACAAGGCCCCCAGCTACCACCTGGCCGAGCATGCGGACCACATCCACCTCGTGTGCCGCTCCTGCGGCACGGTCCAGGAGTGCCCGAAGTCGCTCGCGGACGAGTTCGTGGGGAATGTTCTGCGCGCCCAGGGCTTTGTTGCTGATGTGACCCACATGGCCGTCCATGGACAATGCAGCGCATGCGCGACTCTCTAGAGACCACCAGCGCCGGGATCACCCCCTCGGTCCTGCTCCTGCGCCACGGAGCCGTCGAGGGCGATGGGCCCGACGCGGGGGTGGCCGCTCACTACGGGGATCCGATGCGCGAGCAACGGCTGCTCAGCGAGGGGCTGGCCGTCGTCGACCTGTCGCACCGCGGCGTCGTGACG
Organism: uncultured Actinomycetota bacterium; assembly: GCA_963757635.1. Classification (GTDB taxonomy): domain Bacteria; phylum Actinomycetota; class Actinomycetes; order Actinomycetales; family Dermatophilaceae; genus Pedococcus. The sequence goes on from CAVWSK010000005.1 coordinate 86,201, forward strand.
GTCACCGGGCCCGACCGGCTCTCGTGGTTGCACTCGATCACCAGTCAGCACCTCACCGGACTGGCCCCACGGCAGTCGCGGGAGGCGCTGGTCCTGAGCCCCAAGGGGCACATCGAGCACTCGCTCCACCTCGTCGACGACGGGGAGACCACCTGGATCACCACGGAGCCGGGCGCCTCCGCCGCGCTCGTGGCGTGGCTCGACTCCATGCGGTTCATGCTGCGCGTCGAGGTCGCCGACGTGAGTGCGTCCTGGGGCGTGCTCGGCGAGCCGGTCTCGGCCGAGTCGCAGCAGGACGAACACCTTGCCTGGGTGGATCCGTGGCCCACCCTGGTCGGCGACACCGCCGCATACGGTCCCGTGGAGGGCCACCCGGCCCTCGGTCGGGCCTGGCGCGAGGTGCTCGTGCCTCTCGGCGACCTCGAGGAGGCCGTGGGCTCCCGCGACCTGGCGGGCACCTGGGCGAGCGAAGGCCTGCGCATCGTCGCGTGGCGGCCGCGACTGGGCCTGGAGACCGACCACCGCACCATCGCCCACGAGGTCGACTGGCTGCGCACGGCGGTCCACCTCCACAAGGGCTGCTACCGGGGGCAGGAGACCGTGGCCAGGGTGCACAACCTCGGCCGGCCGCCGCGTCGGCTCGTCTTCCTGCACCTCGACGGCTCGGGCCACACCCTGCCCGAGCGCGGGGCGCCCGTGCACCACGGTGACCGCCAGGTGGGCCACCTCACCTCGATCGGTCGCCACTTCGAGAACGGCCCGGTGGGCCTGGCGCTGGTCAAGCGCAACGTCCCCGTGGACGCCGTCCTGGACGTCGCCGGCGTGAGTGCCGGTCAAGAGGTCGTCGTCGCTCCCTGACGCCCGTGGCGGCGGCACCCGGACCAGCGCCCGACGCGGGTCCGGGGCCGCCTAGTCGTGCTGATGGGTCCGCGGTGGGCGCCGTCCCTGCGGCTGCCATGATGACGCCATGGCCTCCACCCCCGGCACCCTGATCACGGTCGCGCCCACCGGCGCCGAGCTCGCCAAGGACGACTTTCCGCAGCTGCCGACGACGCTCGAGGAGCTCGTCGAGACCGCGGTCTCCTGCGAGGCGGCCGGCGCGGCGATGATCCACCTGCACATCCGCGACGCGGACCACCGGCCGACGTTGGACGCCGGTCACCTGTCCGCGGCGGTCCAGGCCCTGCGTGAGCAGACCTCGCTGGTGATCCAGCTCTCCACCGGCGGCAGTGTCCACGACCCGCTCGAGCAGCGCCTCACGGTCCTGGACGCCGAGCCCGACTCGTGCTCGCTGACCTGCGGCACGACGAACTTCGGCGACGACGTCTTCCTCAACCCCTACGGCTTCATGTCCGACCTCTACGTCCAGGCGCAGGAGCGCGAGGTCGTGCCGGAGTTCGAGCTCTTCGACCTCGGTCAGGCGGCATCGCTGGCGCGGCTCATCGACGCCCACGGACTTCCCTACGGGGGCAAGGTGCACGTCGACTTCGTCACCGGTGTGCCCGGCGGTATGCCGGGTACCCCCGCGGCCCTGCTCGCCGGCGTGTCGATGCTCCCGCCAGAGGTGACCTCGTGGTCGGCCACCGGCATCGGGCGCAGCCACCTGCCGATCGCCGCTGCGGCGCTCGCAGCCGGCGGTCACCTCAGGGTGGGCATGGAGGACAACGTCGTGTTCGCCCGCGGGGTGGCGGTCGAGCACAACCGCCAGCTCGTGGAGCGGGTCGCGCAGCTCGCCGAGGTCATGCAGCGCCCTGCCCTCTCGACCGAGGCAGCCAGGGCGATGCTCGGGGTCCGCTCCCGCACCTGACCCACACCTCCACGACACCCGATGGACGCCGTGTGATGGGGAACACGCTGCCTGCAGTTTGCATTGTGCTAACTGTAGCAAGCATAATGGAGGCATGAGCCGGATACCATTGGGACCCCTGGGGGGTGACAGCCTCGGTGACTACCTGCGCGAGCAGCGCCAGTCCGCCAAGCTGTCGCTGCGCCAGCTGTCCGCACTGGCCGGTGTCTCCAATCCCTACCTCTCGCAGATCGAGCGGGGCCTGAAGAAGCCCAGCGCCGAGATCCTCCAACAGCTCGCCAAGGGCCTGGAGGTCTCCGCGGAGTCGCTCTTCGTCAGGGCAGGGATCCTCGACGAGCGCCAAGGCCACCCGGCCGCCGCCTCGGACACCAGGGCCGCCATCGGCGCCGACCCGCAGCTCACCGCACGCCAGAAGGCGGCACTGCTCGACATCTACGACTCGTTCGTCGGTGCCCAGGAGAAGCCCGCTCGCAAGCGCACGACCACGACCTCGAAGACCACTCGCAAACAAGGAGATTGACATGGCACTCGTTGCCGAGATCCGCAAGAACGTCATTGACACCACCCCGGTGTTCGCCGCTGTCGGCCTGACCGACCTGGCCGTCGAGAAGGTCCGCGACGCCAGCGCCCGCGCCACCGCGGTCCGCCTCGACCTCGACCCGACCGCCCTGCAGACCAGGGCCCAGGCCCGCGTCCACGTCGTGGCCGAGCAGGCCCAGGAGCTGCCCGCCCTGGCCCTCAACCGCAGCCTCGAGATCGCCGGCAAGGCGGCCGAGTCCTACGAGTCCATCGCCGCCCGCGGTGAGAAGCTCGTCAAGCGCGTCCGCACCCAGAAGGCGACCCAGGACCTCCTGGCGCAGGCCGAGTCCACCGTCGCCCTGGGCAAGGGTGCGGTCACCACCGTGCGCAAGTCCGCCACCGGCATCCAGCGCTCGGCCAAGGCCACCCTGACCACCGGTCGCAAGGAGGCCGCCACGGTCGCCGAGACCGTCGTCGGCACCGTCGCCGCCGAGTCCGCCGAGGCCGGCACTGCCGCCAAGGCATCGGCCAAGCGCACCCGGACCGCCGCGAAGCGGACGGCCACGACGGCCAAGAAGTCCACGGCCGCCACGAAGTCCGCCACCAAGGGTGCCGCGACCAGCGCGCGGAAGACGGCCACCGCTGCCAAGAAGGCCAGCGCCGCGACCGCCGAGAAGGTCGGCGACTGACCCACCCCGCACACGAACGGCCCCCACCCGCGCCCCGGGTGGGGGCCGTTCGCTCGTCCCCCGGCCAGGGGCGCCGCCGACCGGTGGCTAGGCTCGACGGGTGAGCACGCCGCATACCCAGACCCCTCCCGCCCTCGCCGACGCACCGGTCCTGGCGCACTACGTGCGCGGTGGCTTCGTCGAGTCGGCGCACCGCGCCTCCGTGGTCGCGACCGGCCCTGGCGGTGACCACCTGCTGGCGCTGGGCGCAGTCGACGACCCGATCTTCCCGCGGTCGTCCAACAAGCCCGTGCAGACCCTCGCCATGGTGCGCGCCGGGCTGCGCATGCCTCCCCAGCACCTGGCGCTCGCCTCGGCAAGCCACTCCGGGGAGGACTTCCACGTCACGGCGGTGCGCGAGATGCTCGCGTCGGTCGGCCTCACCGAGGGTGCCCTGCAGAACACCCCGGACTACCCGGTCGACGGGCCGACCCGCGAGGCCGTGCTCCGCGCCGGCGGGGTCCCGCTGCCCATCACGCAGAACTGCTCCGGCAAGCACGCCGCCATGCTGGCGACGTGCGTCGTCAACGACTGGGACACCGCCACCTACCGCGACGCGTCCCACCCCCTCCAGCAGGCCATCGCCACGACGCTCTCCGAGCTCACCGGCGACGAGATCGCGGCCACCGCCGTCGACGGCTGCGGTGCGCCCGTCATGGCGGTCACCCTGGCGGGCCTGGCGCGGGCCTTCGGCGCGATGGCCTCCGCCGAGCCGGGCACCCCCGAGGCCGAGGTCGCCGACGCCATCCGTGCGTTCCCGGCCTACCTCGGCGGCACCGGCCGTGACGTGACCGCCCTCATCGAGGGGACCCCCGGGCTCATCGCCAAGGACGGTGCGGAGTCGGTGTATGCCGTGGGGCTGGCCGACGGCCGCGGCATCGCGCTGAAGGTCGCCGACGGCTTCCCGCGGGCCAAGCCGGTCATCCTCGCTGCCGTGCTGCGCCGCCTCGGGGTGGAGTCGCCCGCGCTGGCCCAGCTCGAGCACTCGCCGGTGCTCGGCCACGGCGAACCCGTGGGCGCCATCGTGGCCGTCAACCTCTGAGCCCGTGCGCGCGGTCCTGCAGCGGGTGCTGAGCGCGTCGGTCAGCGTGGACGGCGAGGTCGTCGGGGCCATCGACCGACCGGGACTGCTGGCGCTCGTGGGGGTGACCCATGGCGACGGTGCCGCCCACGTCGAGACGATGGCACGCAAGATCGCCGACCTGCGCATCCTGCGGGACGAGCGTTCGGTCGCTGACGAGGGGGCGCCGGTGCTCGTGGTCAGCCAGTTCACGCTCTACGCCGATACCCGCAAGGGCCGCCGCCCGTCGTGGGGCCAGGCCGCTCCGGGGCCGGTGGCCGAGCCCCTCGTGGACGCCGTGGTGGAGGCGCTGCGGGCCCGTGGTCTCGAGGTCGCGACGGGCAGGTTCGGCGCGATGATGGAGGTCTCCCTCGTCAACGACGGCCCGGTCACCCTGGTCGTGGACGTCTGACCCTTAGGCTGGTCCCCATGTTCAACCTCTACGGGGCACAGAACCTCGTGCTGCTCGCGCTGGGCCTCATTGCGTTCGCCATGCAGGTGTTCGCCCTCGTCGACGCCCTGCGCCATCGTCCGGACGCCTTCATCGCCGCCTCGAAGCGCACCAAGCAGTTCTGGGTCATCGTGCTCGCCGTGGCGGTCGCCCTCGGTTTCGTGTCGATCACCAACCCGCTCAACATCTTCAGTCTCCTGGCGGTGGTGGGAGCCGGCATCTACCTCGCCGACGTGCGGCCGGCCCTGCGCCAGGTCACGGGTGGTCGCGGCGGCGGGTCCCAGCACATGGGCCCCTACGGGCCGTGGTGACCCGATGAGCACGGCCGCCGACCCCCGCGACGCCATCTTCACCGCCGAGCGTCCCTGGGGGCAGTTCCAGCAGTTCGTGTCCAACGAGCGGGTGACGGTCAAGATCATCACCGTCGAGCCCGGTCACCGGTTGTCGTTGCAGACCCATGACCACCGCGGCGAGTTCTGGCAGGTCCTCGACGTGCCGATCGTCGTCACGGTGGGTGAGCGGACCTGGTCCGCGGCGCCGGGAGAGGCCGTGTGGGTGCCGGTCGGTGCGGTGCACCGGATGGCCAACCAGGGCGACCGGCCCGGGCGGCTGCTGGAGATCGCCTTCGGCGACTTCGACGAGGCCGACATCGTCCGCCTCGACGACGACTACGCCCGCTGACCCAGCCACCCCATACCAACCCCCAACCCCCAAACCTCAACCCCGGATTCCTGCAACCTTTGCTAGCAATAGTCGGGTGAATCCGGACACCGTGGAAACTGTCCGCCATTGACCAACCTTTGCTAGCAGGGTTTGGCAAATCGGGCGGGAGGGAGTTCAGGGGTTAGGGGGGACGGGGCTTCGGCATCCCAGCGGATGGTGACCTCCCCGAGCAGCCAGCGGGAGGGACCGTCCAGCACGGGCCGCCCCTCACGACGCAGGCTGGCGGTGCTCGCGAGGAAGCCTTGGCACCCTCCGAAGCTGCCGTGGTGGGCTTGGGCAGGCGCTCGGCATCGCTGACGGTGAGTCGAGCCCGCGCAACCGCTACGACAGGGCAACGACCGCGGGCGCTGCCGTTCGATGGCGACCCAGGTGCTCCGGCGTCCCAGCTCGTCGCAGGTGCCGTCGACCAGCAGTCCGTGCGGAGCAAACCGCTGCTGGATGGTCAGCCACGCGTACGGCACGTCCCGCTCGTCATCCTGGCGCAGCACGTTGACCGCCCGGACGACCGTGGCCGGCGCGGCCTCGGGCAGGAGCGCCTCGAAACCGCGGCGGCGGAAGGCGAGGCCCTGGCGCTCCGGCGGTGTGGCCAGGCCACGCGCTCGGGCTCGATCTCGACGCCCACGACCTGGACGTCGGGTCGCACCCGGCGCACCCGCCCGTGCAGCTCGAGGGCCGTGACCGGTGGTGCCGCGCGTGACCACGCCGCCGGCGCCTGCCCAGCCGCCGCGGAAGCCTAGGGGCAGCCCTCCGGCGCTGCGCCCGTAGTGTGAGGGCGTGCTCTGGCGAGGAAGGGACATCAGTCGCAGCATGGTCGCGCTGGTGGTGTCGCTGACCGCGCTGGCGCTCCTCGGGTTGTGGACCCACCTGCCCGGTTGGCTCGGCCGGGACGAGGGTTTCGTCGACGTCTCACCCGGTCTGCTCGTGGTGTCCCCGGACGCCAAGGGTGTCGCCACCCTGGGTGGTGGGGTGGCCGTGTCCCTGTATGCCGATGGGTTGCGCATCCGCCGCGGCGACGACCTGCTCACCCAGACGGTGATCGGCGGTGCACCGCTGTCAGCGGTGGAGGGCCGGACCACGGGCACCGGCGACCAGACCCGGGAGAAGGTGACCCGCCACCTGGACAACGTCACCATCGACGAGCTGGTGTTCCTCCCCGGCCGGGCGACCTACTTCGGCCACGTCTACGACGACAAGGGGTCGAAGCCGCTGACGATCCGGGTCGAGCTGGCCGGCTCGGTGATCAAGCTGGGCGCCTCGGTCAACGGGGCCGACGGCGTCGTCTGGCACCTCGACCACCGGCCCGCCACCATCGGCATCCGGCCGGCCCTCCCGGCGCGGAACCTGCGCACGTCGGCCGCGTGGATCGCCCCGAACGCCCTTGACGGACAGGCCGCGTTCAGCACCCTGCTGGGCACCGACATCGGGGTCGGACCGCAGCGGGTGGCGCGTGGGGTCGACGTGCGCGCCCTCGGGCGCACCGATGTGCACATCTGGTCCGACGGGGCCTACCTCACCGTCTCCTCGCAGGCGCGTAACCAGCCGAGCCCCTAGCCCCGCCCCGCGGGCCAGGTGGCAGACTCGCGGTATGCCCTGTTGCGACCGCATCGACCGCGTCGCGATGCTCAGCGTGCACACCTCGCCCCTGGAGCAGCCCGGCACGGGCGATGCCGGTGGCATGAACGTCTACGTCGTCGAGGTGGCCCGCGAGCTGGCCAAGCGGGGCGTCGAGGTGGAGATCTTCACGCGCACCACCTCCGCCGAGCTCGCCCCGACGGTCGAGCTCGCCCCCGGGGTGCTCGTCCGCCACGTGACCGCTGGCCCGTACGAGGGCCTCGGCAAGGACGACCTCCCCGGTCAGCTGTGCGCCTTCGCGGCCGGCGTGATGCGCACGGGTGCGCATGCGCCCGAGAACCACTACAGCCTCGTCCACTCCCACTACTGGCTCTCGGGACAGGTCGGGTGGTTGGCCGCCGACCGGTGGCAGGTGCCGCTCGTGCACACCATGCACACCATGGCGCGGGTCAAGAACCAGCACCTCGCCGAGGGTGACGTCCCGGAGCCGTCGGGGCGCGAGATCGGCGAGCTCCAGGTCGTGGAGGCCGCCGACCGCCTCATCGCCAACACGCTGGGTGAGCGGGGCGAGCTGATCGAGCTGTATGCCGCGGAGCCCGACAAGGTGGTCGTGGTGCCGCCGGGGGTGGACCTGTCGATCTTCTCGCCGGGTGACCGCGGCGCGGCCCGGTCGGAGGTCGGACTTCCGCTCGACGCCAAGGTGCTGCTGTTCGTCGGTCGGATCCAGCCGCTCAAGGCACCCGAGGTCCTGGTCAAGGCGGCGGCCGAGCTGCTGGCCCGCCACCCGGACTGGCGCGGGCAGCTGGTCGTCGCTGTGCTCGGCGGCCCCAGCGGCTCCGGCCTGGCGCACCCGAGGTCGCTCCAGGAGCTGGCCGAGGGCCTGGGCATCTGCGCTCAGGTGCGGTTCGTGCCGCCGGTCTCGAGGGCCTCCCTCGCCCAGTGGTACCGCGCGGCCGACCTGGTGGCGGTGCCCTCCTACTCGGAGTCCTTCGGACTCGTCGCCGTGGAGGCCCAGGCCTGCGGCACCCCGGTCGTGGCGGCCGACGTGGGAGGCCTGCCGACGGCGGTGGGTGACGCCGGGGTCCTTGTCGAGGGTCATGAAACCCCGCGGTGGGCGGACGCCCTCGAGGGCCTGCTGCTTGACCCCGGGCATCGGGAAGCCTTGTCGCTCAAGGCGGTTGCCCATGCGGGCCTGTTCGGCTGGGATCGCACCGCCGAGCGTCTCTACGAGGTCTACGTCGAGGCCTGCCGTGCCCGCATGAGGACGTTCGACGCCCCTGCACCGAACGGCTCGCTCAAGGGCGTGCCCGCTGCGGTGGTCCCGTGAGCGCGCTGGCCGACACCGTCGAGGCCTACCTCACCGAGGCCGAGATCGAGTGGGAGCGCGGCGCGCGCGCCGGCGAGTTCGTGCTGACCCTCCCCGGGGAGAAGAAGCTCAAGACAGTGGTCTCGCTCGTCGCCCGCGCCGAGGCGCTGTCGGTGTCGGCTTTCGTGATCCGCAACGCCGACGAGAACCACGAGGCGTTCTACCGCTACCTGCTGCGCAAGAACCTCCGACTGCCCGGGCTCGCCTACTCCATCGACCAGGCAGGCGACGTCTACGTGACCGGTCGCTTCCCGTCGGCCGGGGTGGACCAGGCCCAGCTCGACCAGCTGCTGGGGGTCGTGCTCGACGCGGCCGACTCGCACTTCAACGAGCTGCTCGCGATCGGCTTCCGCTCGAGCATGCAGAAGGAGTGGGACTGGCGGGTCTCCCGCGGGGAGTCGCTGCGCAACCTGGAGGCGTTCCGCCACCTGCTCGAGCACGGCTGAGACGCCTCCTGCGCACGGCCGTCCGTGGTCACTAAACTGGCCCCATGGCATACACCCTGATCCTGCTGCGCCACGGGCACTCCGACTGGAACGCCAAGAACCTCTTCACCGGATGGGTCGACGTCGACCTCAACGACCAAGGGCGCGCCGAAGCGATCGCGGGCGGAAAGCTGTTGAAGGACAAGGGAATGCTGCCGACCGTGGTGCACACCTCGGTGTTGCGCCGGGCCATCACCACGGCCAACATGGCGCTTGACGCCGCGGACCGCCACTGGATCCCGGTGCGCCGCGACTGGCGCCTCAACGAGCGCCACTACGGCGCGCTGCAGGGCCTGGACAAGAGCGCGACGCGCGACAAGTACGGCGACGAGCAGTTCATGCTGTGGCGCCGGTCGTTCGACACCCCACCGCCGCCGATCGAGGTCGGCAGCGAGTACGACCAGTCGGCGGACCCGCGCTATGCCGGCATCGAGGTGCCCCGGACCGAGTGCCTCAAGGACGTCATCGAGCGGATGATGCCCTACTGGCAAGGGGCCATCCAGGACGACCTCAGGGCCGGGGAGACCGTGCTGGTCACCGCCCACGGCAACAGCCTGCGCGCGCTGGTCAAGCACCTAGACGGCATCAGTGACGAGGACATCGCCGGGCTCAACATCCCCACAGGTCAGCCGTTGGTCTACACCCTGGGCGAGGACTTCATGCCCACCGAGCCCGGCCGGTACCTCGATCCGGAGGCCGCAGCCGAGGCCGCCGCCGCCGTGGCGAACCAGGGCCGCTGACCCCCGTCGGCCACAGGGCGCGTACCTACCGGACCGTGCCGGCGTAGGGGTCGGCCGCGTGGGGCAGCTCCAGCGGCCACCGTCCGGTCTCGCGACCGGCCGCGTCGAACGTGGCTACCGTGTAGGGCGGGTTGGCGGTGGCCCACGGGGCCAGCGTGACCGTGGCGGCGTTGCCCACCACGGGGACCCGGGCGCTGCTGGGGTAGAGGGTAGGGGCATCGGAGACGAGCTGCACCCGTGCCGCGCGCGGGGCGAAGATCTCGACCATCGCGTCCGGCCCGGAGCCGGACCGCTCACCGACGAGGGCGAAGGGCTGGTCCGCGGCGCTGTCCGCGTCGATGGGTACGCCCGTGGCGAGCTCGAGGGTGGCCTCAGCTGACCCGTTCGAGGACAGGAGCAGCGCGCTGCGGAGCACCTGCCCGCCCGCGAGCCGCGAGTCCGAGACGAAGAGCCTGGTCGTCCCGCCGGCCCCCAGGGAGCCGGCGGGACCCACCTCCTTGGCCACCCGGTCGGCCACTGGTCCGTAGTAGACCGTGGTGGTCTCGACGGTGGCAGGGTCGAGCCCCAGCGGGAGCGCCACCGCGTCACTGGTCGCCTGCTCGGCCTTGACCCTGAAGTCGTCCCCGGTGCAGTTGAGGCAGATGCTGGCATCGCTGCGCTGCCCGGTGAAGGGGCCGTACAGGAGCGGGAGGTCCTCCGGACCGTTGACGCGCACTCGCATGAGCTGTGCGGGCAGGGCGGTGACCGGTGCCGAGTAGACGCCGTCGGTCAGTGGCACCGACCGGTAGGGCTCCCTGATCACCTGGCCCTGCCGGGTGATCGAGACGGTGTCCGAGACCTCCGCGGTCCTGGTACCCGGAGCGGCAAGCACCACGAGCTGCCCGTCGTCGCCGAGCTGGTCGCGCAGGGCCACGGCATCCTCGCGCTGGGTGGCCGAGCTGGCGGTCTCGACGAGGTCGGCGGCCGCGGCGCCGGGCGCACCCGTCCACAGGTGGAAGGTGCCCATGATCGCCGGATCCAACTCCCAGGTGACCACCACGCGGCTCGTGGGGAGGTCCTGGGCGAACAGCACCCTCGACCCGGGGGCGCGGTCCGTGACGTCCTTGAGGAGCAGGGAATCGGTGGCCAACGACCCGCGCACGGGCCAGGTGGACACGGACTGCCATCGGGGGTCGCCCGGCCCGGGCACCACCTGGGTGTGCTTGGCCGGCGTGGTCGACCGGTCGGTGTCGCGACTGAGGGCCGGCACGGCGATCGCGACCACCGCGGCGGCAGCGATCACCGCCACGGCGGCTGTGCGCCGGCGCCGGCGGTCTGCGCCCACGGCCACCCGCACCCGCTCGTAGGGGTCGCCCACAGCAGCAGGCACCAGCTCGGCGCGTGCCGACAGTGTCTCGCGCAGCTGGTCCTCGATGCTCATGACAGGCTCCTCTCGCCCGCGCCGTTGGTCTCACGCAACACCGAGCGCAGCCGCTCGAGCCCGCGGGACGCCTGGCTCTTGACCGATCCGACCGACATCGCGAGAGCCTGGGCAGTGTCCGCTTCGGACAGGTCCTCGAAGTAGCGCAGCACCACGACGGCCCGCATCCTCGGCGGGAGCTCGAGCACCGCCCGGGCGACCTCGTCGCGGGTGTCGACCGCCGCATACGCGTCGGTGGGGTCCCGGTCCGCGTGGATGGGGAGCTCGCCGAGCGTCTCGGCGACCCGGCGCCGGCGCCACCACGAGGCCGACTCGTTGGCCAGGGCGGCCCGCGTGTAGGCGTACGGCGACTCGACCCGCGCGATGTGCCCCCACCTGCGGTGCACCTTGACCAGCACCTGCTGGACGAGGTCCTCCGCGCGGCCCCGGTCGCCGGTCAGGAGGAAGGCGGTGCGCACCAGTGAGTCCCACCGGGTCTGCACGAACCGGCGGAACTCGTCCTCCAGCTCTGCGTCCATGCGCCCTCCTGCCCGATGCGACCTGTTGCCCTAGTAGACGCGGGTCAGTGTGCCGGAGGTTGAGAGCCGTGGAGGGGAGTTTCGCCCGGGACACGGCGAAGGGGCCGGTGGCCGCCCCCCACGGCACACCGACCCCTTCGGGGAGCTGGGCCTCACCCCGCGCGGGGGCTGTGGTCCTCCTGCTCCTCGTGGTCCTCGGCGACATCCCACTCTCCGGTGACCAGGTAGACGACGCGGTGCGCGACCGAGACGGCGTGGTCGGCGAAGCGCTCGTAGTAGCGCCCCACGAGGGTCATGTCGACGGCGGCCTCCGTGCCGTGCTTCCACGTGCCGTCGATGAGGTGGCTGAACAGGTTGCGGTGCAGCTCGTCCATCGCGTCGTCGTCGCGCTCGAGGGTCTTGGCGTCCTCGACGTCCTTGGCGGCGATGACCGACCCGCACTTGGCGACGATGCGCTCCGCGACCTGGCCCATCTGCAGGATCGTCGCGCGGATGTCAGCGGGCACGGCCGAGTCGGGGTAGCGCAGCCGCGCCACCTTGGCGACGTGGCGGGCCAGGTCGCCCATGCGCTCGAGGTCGGCGCTCATCCGCATCGACGTGACGACCATGCGCAGGTCGGTGGCCACCGGCTGCTGTCGGGCGAGCAGGTCCACGGACAGGGCGTCGAGACCCTCCCGCAGGCGGTCGAGCTCCTTGTCGGCCTCGATGACCGACTCGGCGAGCTGGATGTCGGCGTCGAGGAGTGCCGTGGTGGCCCGCGCCATGGCGGATCCGGCCAGTCTGGTCATCTCCACGAGTCGGTCGGAGATGGTGTCGAGGTCCTCATGAAAGGCGTCGCGCATTGCTTCCCTTGGGGTTGGTGCGGTCGTGCGTGCGAGCCGAGGCTCCCACGGGGCCGTGAACGATCGGGTGGCGTCAGGTGAACATCAGGTGGCAGCCGTGCGATGACGGTCGCCAACGTGCACAGACGAGTATGCCGTGTTGCGTACATTGAGTGTCGTGGATGCAACCAGTGCTGCGCTCTTGGCGGGATTCGCCGGTCTGCTGACCGGCGCCCTGGCCGTGATCGCCGTGCGCTACTCCGAGCGCCAGCAGCGCGACGTCCCGCCGTCGCCGACGGTGACCCCGCTGCCGGCCGGTGTCGGGGACGTCCTGTCGGTGCTGCGCTCGAGCGGCATCGTCGTCGACTCGGCCGACGCGGTCATCAACAACTCACCCTCAGCGGTGTCCTACGGCCTGGTCCGGGGCACCGAGCTGGTCCATCGCGAGCTGCGCCACCTGGCCCGCCAGGTCCGGCGCGACGGCGTCATCCGGGAGGCCCAGCTCGAGCTGGCCCGCGGCCCGATGGGGCAGGGGCGCTCGATCATGCAGGCCCGGGTCGCTCCCCTCGGCAGCGACCACGTCCTGCTCCTGGTCGAGGACCACACCCAGGCCCGCCGGGTCGAGGAGGTGCGGCGCGACTTCGTCGCCAACGTCAGCCACGAGCTGAAGACGCCCGTGGGTGGGCTGGGGCTGCTCGCAGAGGCGGTCCTCGACGCGAAGGACGACCCCGAGGCCGTCCACCGGTTCGCCAGCCGGATGCAGGTCGAGAGCGCGCGGCTGGCGCAGCTGGTCAAGGAGATCGTCGACCTCTCCCGCCTCCAGGTCGCGGACACGCTGCACGAGCCGCGGCTGGTCAACGTCACGGCCGCCGTGCACGAGGCCATCGACTACTCGCGGGTCAGTGCGGACGCCAAGCAGATCGAGATCGCAGAAGCGTGCTCGCCGGACCTCAAGGTCTTCGGCGACGAGGACCTGCTCGTGACCGCCGTGCGCAACCTGGTCGGCAACGCCGTGGCCTACTCCGACGCCGGCAGCCGGGTGGCCGTGGGCGGCCGACGGGCGGGGGAGATGGTCGAGATCACCGTCACCGACCAGGGGCAGGGCATCCCCGACGAGGAGCAGCAGCGGATCTTCGAGCGGTTCTACCGCGTCGACGACGCGCGCTCACGGGCGACCGGCGGCACCGGCCTGGGTCTGGCGATCGTCAAGCACATCTGCGCGAACCATGGCGGCGAGGTCACCGTGTGGAGCGAGGAGGGGCGGGGTTCCACGTTCACCATCCGCCTGCCTGCGGCCGCTGACCGATCCGGTGGCCGACCCGACCCCAGCGATCCCACCGAACCCCCCGATCTCGACCACCCGGCCGCTTCGCCGGACCCGCGCCAAGGAGAAGACCACGCATGACCCGCATCCTGGTGGTCGAGGACGAGATCTCGTTCTCCGACCCGCTGTCCTACCTGCTGCGCAAGGAGGGCTACGAGGTCTCGGTGGCCGAGACCGGCCCGGACGCCCTGGACGACTTCGACCGCTCCGGCGCCGACCTGGTGCTGCTCGACCTCATGCTCCCCGGCCTCTCGGGGACCGAGGTGTGCCGCGCCCTGCGCCAGCGGTCCAACGTGCCGGTGATCATGCTGACTGCGAAGGACAGCGAGATCGACAAGGTGGTCGGGCTCGAGATCGGGGCGGACGACTACGTCACCAAGCCGTACTCCTCACGCGAGCTGCTCGCCCGCATCCGCGCGGTGCTACGCAGGCTGGCCGAGCCCGAGGACCTGCTGCCGACGACCATCGAGGCGGGCCCGGTGCGGATGGACGTGGAGCGCCACATCGTCACCGTCGCCGGGGCGCCGACGCAGCTGCCGCTCAAGGAGTTCGAGCTGCTCGAGATGCTGCTGCGCAACACCGGGCGGGTGCTGACCCGGATGCAGCTCATCGACCGGGTCTGGGGCAGCGACTACGTGGGTGACACCAAGACCCTCGACGTCCACGTGAAGCGGCTGCGCGCCAAGATCGAGCCCGACCCGGCCGAGCCCCGGCACATCGTGACCGTGCGTGGCCTCGGGTACAAGTTCGAGAACGACTGACCCCAGCGCGACCCGCAGGGACCGGGTGCGGTCGGTCGGGTCAGGGTGCCGCGGTGGTGCTGGGGCTGGGGTTGGCCGTGGGGGCCAGGCCGGCGTAGTAGCCGTTGGCTGCGAGCACCGGAACGACGACCACAGCGGCCGGGGCCGTGGGCGAGCGGACCGACAGGGTGACGACGTCGCCCGCCTGCACCGGCACCGAAGGGATCTGCAGCTGGGAGCCGCCGGAGAGGCGCCGCTCGGAGTGTGCGGGCAGCTCCACGGAGACGGGGGCGCCCGAGGGCAGCGCGAACGCGATGCGCTGGGGGTCGCCGCTGGTGTTGCTCAGCGCGGCCGACAGGGTGCCCGCCTTGTCCTTGCCGCCGCTGACGATGACGAGGTCGCGGATCTGCACCGAGCCGAGGTCGACCGGGACGCCGTCGGCGGGGGAGTAGGCGACATCGGTCTGCACCGGGGACTGGGTCTGGCAGGCGGAGAGCGCGAGGGCCGCACCGAGGGCGGCCAGCGGCAGCAGTCGGCGCGTGGACGTGGGACGGGCCCAGGATCGGGGGGCCTGCGGGGTTCGGCGGGTCACGACGGACAGCCTACCGGGCCACCGCCGAGGCCGCGGCACCCGTGCGCGTTGCACGACGTAGGGCATTCTGTCAAGACCGAATTGGCTCTCCCTGTCAGCGCTTTCATGCCCCTGACCAGCACAAATGCAGAATTCACCGCTTTCGTGACGTCGGCGTGGCGTGATATTCTTAAGGTCGCGAAAGGGGAAAACAGCACATGGTTTTCAAGGTCGGCGAGACGGTCGTGTACCCCCACCACGGGGCTGCACTCATCGAAGAAATCAACACCCGCACGATCAAGGGCGAGGAGAAGATCTACCTCAAGCTCAAGGTGGCCCAGGGCGACCTGACGATCGAGGTTCCCGCAGACAACTGCGAGGACATCGGCGTCCGGGACGTCGTCGGACAGGAGGGCCTCGACAAGGTGTTCGCCGTGCTGCGGGCCCCCCACACCGAGGAGCCGACCAACTGGTCGCGCCGCTACAAGGCGAACCTCGAGAAGCTCGCCTCCGGTGACGTCATCAAGGTCGCCGAGGTCGTGCGTGACCTGTGGCGTCGTGACAAGGACCGTGGCCTGTCGGCCGGCGAGAAGCGCATGCTCGCCAAGGCGCGCCAGATCCTGGTCTCCGAGCTCGCGCTCGCGGAGAAGACCAACGAGGACAAGGCCGAGGCCATCCTCGACGAGGTCCTGGCTTCTTGAGGCGTTCCTGAGCGTCGCCGTCGTCCTCGTGGCCGGTGGCCGCGGGACCAGGCTCGGTGCCACCGAGCCCAAGGCGTTCGTGATGCTCGACGGTGTCGCCCTGCTGGAGCACGCCCTGCGGCGTGTCCTGGCGGCACCGGAGGTCGCCCACGTGGTCGTCGTCGCGCCCGCCTCCCACCTCCGGGAGGCGGGCGCGATCGCGTCCCGACTGGCTGACGAGAAGGTCGTCGACGTGGTGGCGGGTGGCGCCGAGCGCACCGAGTCGGTGGCTGCCGGGCTGGCCGCGCTGCGCCCCGGTGACGGGATCGTGCTCGTCCACGACGCCGCGCGGGCCCTGGCGCCCTCGACACTGGTCTCCCGACTCGTGCACGAGGTGCGGTCGGGGCACCCGGCGGTCGTGCCCGGCATGCCGGTCACGGACACCATCAAGCAGGTCGACGCGGCCGGCGTGGTCGTGGCGACCCCGGACCGCGCCCGGCTCCGGGCCATCCAGACGCCGCAGGCGTTCCTGCGCGAGGTGCTCGAGCACGCCCACGCCAGTGGCGTCCACGCCACCGACGACGCCGCGCTCGTCGAGGCGGTCGGCGGTCACGTACGGGTCGTGGACGGCGACCGGCTCGCCTTCAAGATCACCACCGCGGATGACCTCGTCACCGCCCAGCGCCACCTCGCCGACTAACTGCCCACCCGCCTGCCGGGAGCGGACAAGAGGCCCGCCTCGAGGGACGACCGGAGGGACTCCCACGGCGCAACCGGAGTGCGGGGATCTTCGCGACGGATCGTCGCGATCCAGCCGTCGACGACCCGGCCCCGCTCGACGAGCAGGTCGGGCACGAAGGTCGGCTGCGGGAAGCCGGCCCGCCACGCGGCCTTGGCGCTCGCCCAGTTGCCCGCATGGGCCTCCCAGCGCACCAGTGCCCAGCCGAGGGTGTCGAACGCGTGGTCGAGGACCAGCCGCACCGCCTGTGACATGGCGCCGCGCCCGCGGAACGCCGGGTGCGTGACGTAGCCGAGGTCCCCGCCACCCCCCTTGATCTGCATCCTGCGCAGGTCGATCGTCCCGGCATACCCGCCGTCGACCTCGATCGCCCACGAGGCCAGGGCGGGCGACGGCTCGAGGAGGGACGTGAGGTACTCGCGGGCCATGTCGCGCGTGTAGTCCAGCGGGATGGTCGTGTAGCGGCGGGTGAGCGGGTCGAGGCAACGCTCGTAGACGGCCTCGAGGTCGTCCAGGGTGTGCGGCCGCAGGGTCACCAGGTCGCCGGTGAGGACAGGGACGGTCATGGTCTCGGTCATGCGCGGTCACGATAGTGGCGCCAGGGGGTGGCTCCCACCGGGTTTCGGGGGCCCGATGGTTGGATGGGTCCATGGAGCAGCGAGGTATGCCGCGCACCGGCATCGGGGTGGACGTCCACGCCTTCGCGGCGACCGGGTCGTCCCGCGAGCTGTGGGTGGGCGCCGTGCGGTGGCCCGGCGAGGTGGGCCTCGAGGGTCACTCCGACGCCGATGTCGCGTGTCATGCCGCGTGCGACGCGATCTTCTCCGCGGCCGGGATCGGCGACCTCGGGGCGCACTTCGGGACGAACCGGCCCGAGCTCGCGGGGGCCTCGGGGGCCACGCTGGTGCGGGAGGCGGCGCGCCTGGTGCGGGGGGCCGGCTACGAGATCGGCAACGTGGCGGTCCAGGTCGTCGGCAACCGCCCCAAGATCGGCACCCGCCGTGCGGAGGTCGAGGCGGCGATGACGGAAGCGATGGGGGCACCGGTCTCGGTGAGCGGCACGACCACCGACGGCCTCGGCCTCACCGGTCGCGCCGAGGGCCTCGCGGCGATCGCGACCGCCCTGGTCCAGCCCCGCCCCTGAGCCCTCGCCCCCGCACCCCGCCCTCGATTCACCTAAGCCTTGCTAGCAAGGGTTAGGTGAATCCGGACACCCTGCACCTTGTCCGGATCAAGCCAGGGCTTGCTAGCAAAGGTTAGGGAGGCGCCGGGGTGGGGCGGGGGCTGGAGGTCGGGTGAATCGGGGAGGGGCGCCACGCAGGTAGCCTTGCGCGCGTGAGTCTTCGCCTGTACGACACTGCCGCGCGCGAGCTGCGCGACTTCACCCCACTGGTCCCCGGACAGGTGGGTATCTACATCTGCGGGCTCACGACCCAGTCCCAGCCGCACATCGGCCACGTCCGGTTCGCGGTCGCGTTCGACGTGCTGCGTCGCTGGCTCGTCGGGCGCTACGGCTACGACGTGACCCTGGTGCGCAACGTCACCGACATCGACGACAAGATCCTCGCCAAGTCCGCCGAGGCGGGGGAGGCCTGGTTCGCCCTGTCCTACCGCAACGAGATGGCCACCGCGGCCGCACTCGCCTCCCTCGGCATCCTGCCCCCGACCTACGAGCCGCGGGCCACCGGCCACATCCCCGAGATGGTCGGCCTCATGGAGACCCTGGTCGACAAGGGCCACGCGTATGCCGCGCAGGACGGGAGCGGGGACGTGTACTTCGACGTCAAGAGCTACCCGGAGTACGGCTCCCTGACCCACCAGCGGATCGAGGACATGGAAGCGGCCCAGGACGCCGACCCCCGCGGCAAGCGCGACCCGCGGGACTTCGCGCTGTGGAAGGGCCGCAAGGAGTCCGAGCCCGAGTCGGCGTCGTGGCCCACGCCCTTCGGGACCGGCCGGCCCGGGTGGCACCTCGAGTGCTCGGCGATGGCCCGCAAGTACCTCGGCGACGCCTTCGACATCCACGGCGGCGGGGTCGACCTGCGCTTCCCCCACCACGAGAACGAGCAGGCCCAGTCGCACGCAGCCGGCCTCGGCTTCGCCACCTACTGGCTCCACAACGCCTGGGTCACCCTTGGTGGCGAGAAGATGAGCAAGTCCCTGGGCAACAGCCTGGTGGTGTCCGAGGTGACCAAGGTCGCGCGCCCCCTGGCGCTGCGCTACTACCTGACGGCGGCGCACTACCGCTCGACCATCGACTACTACGAGGGCTCCCTGCGTGAGGCCGAGGCCACCGTCGAGCGCATCGAGGGGTTCCTCACCCGCGCCCTGCGCCTGCTGCCCGACGGCACGTCGACCGAGCCCGACCCCGCCCTGGTGCCCGAGGCCTATGCCGCGGCGATGGACGACGACCTCAACGTCAGTGGCGCGCTCGCCGTCGTCCACGAGACGGTGCGAGCCGGCAACACTGCCATCGACGAGGCCGACGAGGCCGCGGTGGCCACCGCCTTCGCGGCGGTCGTCGCCATGACCGACCTGCTCGGCATCAACCCGCTGGACCCCCACTGGGGTGCGACGGACAGCAACGGGTCGGGTGACGCCCAGGGCGCCCTCGACGTCCTGGTGCAGGTGCAGCTCGAGGCCCGGGCTGCCGCGCGCGCGGCCCGCGACTTCGACACGGCCGACGCCATCCGGGACCAGCTCGGGGCGGCTGGCATCGTCATCGAGGACACCGCATCCGGCGCGAACTGGTCGCTGCCCCGCCGAGACCACGAAGAGACAGGCACACACTGATGGCAGGCAACTCCCAGCGCCGCGGAGCGATCCGCAAGGGCGCGTCCAAGAAGGGCGCCAGCGTCGGCTCCGGCGGGCAGCGTCGTCGTGGTCTCGAGGGTCGGGGCCCGACCCCCAAGGCCGAGGACCGCCCCAACCACAAGGCCCACAAGTCGGCCAAGGCCGCCGGTCGCACCTCCGGCCCGGCAGGGCGGGGCTCCGGCTCGCGCGGCGGGTCGCGCCGCGGCGGCAAGGCCTCCAGCGAGATCGTCGCCGGGCGCAACTCCGTCGTCGAGGCGCTGCGCGCCGAGGTGCCGGTGACGACCATGTACGTCGCCGGCCGCATCGACGCCGACGACCGGGTGCGCGAGGCCCTCAAGATCGCCACCCAGCGTGGACTCCCCATCCTCGAGACGCCGCGCGGCGAGCTCGACCGGCTCACCGACGGAGCCGTGCACCAGGGGCTCGCCCTGCAGGTGCCGCCCTACGAATACGCCCACCCGAACGACTTCATCGACCCGGAAGCACCCGGCATACCGCTGGTGGTCGCGCTCGACGGGATCACCGACCCGCGCAACCTGGGCGCCATCATCCGGTCCGTCGCCGCGTTCGGCGGTCACGGGATCGTCGTGCCCGAGCGCCGCTCGGTCGGCATGACCGCCAGCGCGTGGAAGACCTCCGCCGGTGCTGCGGCGCGGGTGCCGGTCGCGCTCGCGTCCAACCTGACCCGGGCGCTGGAGGAGTACCGCAAGGCGGGGTTCTTCGTGCTGGGGCTGGACATGGAGGGTGACGTCGAGCTGCCCCACCTCGAGCTGGCGACCGAGCCGATCGTCATCGTCACCGGTTCCGAGGGCAAGGGGCTCTCGCGCCTGGTGCGCGAGACCTGCGACCAGATCGTGTCGATCCCGATGTCGTCGGCGGTCGAGTCGCTCAACGCCGGGATCGCCACGGGCGTGGCCCTCTACGAGGTCGCCCGTCGTCGCGCGATGTGACCCACCGGGCGGCGGCGATCCGCTAGCGTGCCTGCAGTCGCGCCCAAGGGGGAGCGGCGCACCGAACACCCGAAGGGAACCATTGCATGTCTGACTACGGCCCTCCGCCGCCTCCGCCGCCCGCACCGGGCTACTCCGAGGGCTCGGGTCCCATGGGCCCCCGGGACCACCCGCGCGGGGTCCTGATCCTCATCCTCGGCATCTTGTCGATCGTGTGCGTCCAGCTCCTCGGCCCGGTGGCCTGGATCATGGGCAACAAGGCCGTCGCCGAGATCGACGCCAACCCGACGGCCTACACCAACCGGGGCACCGTCAACGCGGGACGCATCTGCGGCATCATCGGCACGGTCCTGCTCGTGGTCGGGGTCGTGGTCTGGATCCTTCTGCTGGTCCTCGGCACCATGAGCTCCAACTAGAGCCGGATCCCACGCAGGAGTCCTATGGACCTCACGCAGCGCCCCGTGTCGGACGTGCCCCTGGCACGCGCCCGCGGGGCGCTGCGCTGGCCGGTGGCCGCGGGGCTCGCTGCGACCGCGGGGGTCCTGCTCGTGGCCGCCGTCGACCCGAACGAGTCCGGCCACTACCCGACCTGCCCGTTCCTGGCGATGAGTGGCCTCTACTGTCCCGGCTGCGGGTCCATGCGGGCGGTCTACGACCTCGCCCACGGGGACCTCGGGGGAGCCATGGCGCGCAACCCCCTCACGGTCATCACCCTGGCAGTGGCGCTGGTGGCGTATGCCGCGTGGTGGCGCAGCGCCTGGCGCGGCGAGCGCCGTCGGTGGGTCGCACCGGCGTGGCTGCTCCCGGCCGTCGTCGCGGTGATCGTGGGGTTCACCGTCGCCCGCAACGTGCCGGGCTGGACCTGGCTGTCGCCGGCCTGAGCCGACCGACCGGTCAGGCCTTGGGCACCACGATGACCACGGTGTCGAGGATCTTGTCGGCGAAGGTCTGGCGCTTGTCGTCCCACAACGGCCACAGGTAGCCGATGTAGAAGAAGCCGTCGACGGTGTGGGCGAGCTCGCGGATGAAGGCCATGCCCGCGCCGACCGGCCGGCCGGTGCGCTCCTCGACGAGCTTGAGCCCCATCACCCTCTTGCCCAGGCTCTGCCCGGTGCGTCCCTGCTTGAAGGTGCGGTTCCAGAGCTGGATCCCGAGCATCACGAGCAGGCCGACGACCACGAGCAGCGCCCCCACGACGATCAGTCCCGGGTTGCCACCCGAGGTCGTCGTGGTGCCCGCCGCGGACGTCGCGGTCGAGTCCGGGGCCCCGGCGAAGATCAGCACGCCGCCGACGACGTAGGGGATCAGGCCGGTCGCCGAGAGCAACCCGTCGATGAGGCTGGCCCCGACCCGCGAGGGCCAGGCGGCGAGGGGCCCCCACGCCGACATGCCCGCGGTGGTGGGCGCAGCGGCATACGTCGGGGCCGCGTAGGCCGAGGGGCCACCGTAGGGGGACTGCGAGACCGCCGGCGCGGGCGGGCCGGGGACCGCTGGGGCCACAGCCGGTGCCGGCGGCGGCTCGGACGGCGGGCGGGACTCGGGCTGGTCGGTCATGGTTCCCCTCGGGCAGGTGCTGCCAACGCTTGACCAGGTCACCCTAGCCCGGGGCGCGGCGCCCCGGGTCGCGCTGCAAGGGGCGGGACTCAGGCCGAGTGGGCCAGGCTGTCGTAGATCGCCTGGGGATCGCGCTGGGGGCTCGGGTGGGCGACCACGCAGTTGCAGATCTTGTCTGCGAAGGTCTGGCGGCGACGGTCCCACAGGGGCCACAGGTAGCCCAGGTAGAGGATGCTGTCGACGACGTGCGCGATCTCCCGGATGAACGCGCTGCCGGCCCCGATCGGCTGCCCGCTCGTCACGCTGACGAGGTAGATGTGCATCGCCGCCTTGCCCACGCTCTGGCCCGTGCGCCCGGTCTGGAAGACGCGGTTCCACAGGAACAGCCCGAGGGACAGCAGCCCGCCGAGCAGCATCAGGCCGCTGGCGATGAGCAGGGTGGTCGGGTCCGCGGAGTTGAGCTCGGATGCGGTGGGCGAGGTCGGGTTGGCGCCGGTCGGGAGCACGCTGGCCAGCAGGACGAGCCCCACGACGTAGGGCAGCAGCCCGAGGAGCTGGACCGCGGAGTCGATGAGCGAGGCAACGACCCTGCGCCCCCAGCTGGCCATCGGAACCCACTGGCCGCGGACCGTGTCGGGTCCGCCGAACATGTCACTCATCGCCTGGTCTCCATCGCGGCTGCCCTCGCTTGCTGTTGGGCAGCAACGGTAGGGCCACCAGGGGCCCCGCGTGACGACTTCGCGACTTATTGCCCCGGTGGCAGGTGGTCGTCGAAGAGGGCGACCACCGGCATCTCGACGGTGTCGACCCCGACCACGGTGGCCTCGTCGGGCTTGTCCGGCAGCACCGTGTCGACGTAGTCACGGATCGCGTCCTCGATGGGAACGTCGTGGCCGGCCCGCTCCGAGAGGTACCACCGGTGTTCCAGCACCTCGTGGAAGAGCTCGGCCGGCTCCAGCTTGCCAGCCATCTCGCGCGGGACGGTGCGAGTGATCGGCTCGTAGATCCGGGCCAGCCAGTCGTGGGCGACGATCTCCTCGTCCTCGTTCTGGCGGTCGGAGCCTGCCCGGTAGGCATCGAGGTCGTTCAGCAGGCGGCGGGCCTGGTTCTCCTCGACGTCCAGACCCGTCAGCCGCAGGAGTCGGCGCGAGTGGTGCCCGGCGTCGACGACCTTGGGTTGGATCTGGATGTGGGTGCCCTCGAGGTCGGTGGAGATCGACAGCTCGTCGACGTCGAAGCCGAGCTCGTTGAGGCGGCGGATCCGCTCGTCCACGCGCCAGCGGTCGCCCCGCTCGAAGCGCTCGAGGCCGGTCAGCTCGTCCCACAGCTCGTGGTAGCGGGTGACGATCTGGTTGGAGGTGTCGACCGGGTCGGTGCCGTCCTCGAGGAAACCGCCGGCCTCGAGGTCCATGAGCTCACCAGCGATGTTGACCCTGGCGATGTCGAGGTCGTGCTCGCGCTGCCCGTCGGTGAGGGACTGGTGTAGCTCACCGGTCTCGGCGTCCACGAGGTATGCCGCGAACGCGCCGGCGTCGCGCCGGAACAGGGTGTTGGACAGGGAGACGTCCCCCCACCAGAAGCCACTGAGGTGCAGCCGCACGAGCAGCACCGCGAGGGCGTCGATCAGCCGGGCCGAGGTGCCGGGGCGCAGGGTCTGGCTGAACAGCGCGCGGTAGGGGAGGGAGAACTGGAGGTGACGGGTGATCAGACAGGCGTCGAGGGGGTCTCCGTGGGCATCGAGGCGTCCGCTGACCACCCCGAACGGTACGACGCAGGGTACGTCGATCTTGTTGAGCACCCGCAGCATCTGGTACTCGCGGGCGGCGATGTCGGCCTTGATCTCCTTGACCGCCAGCACGCGCCCGGACAGCTTGACGAAGCGGACGACGTGGCGCGAGATGCCCCGGGGGAGCGCCGCCAGGTTCTCCTCGGGCCACTCCTCCAACGGCAGCTCCCACGGCAGGTCGAGAAGGGCCGGGTCCGGGCGGGAGGCGGTGATGTTGAGGGCCACGGTGACCATGGTCCCAGACCGACGCGGAAGGGCGGCACCCGCGCACGGGTGCCGCCCTCCGGCATACCTGGTGGGGCCCAGGGGCCCCGGGTGGTCAGTCGCCCAGCCGCTGACCGGTGGTGGCGTCGAACAGGTGGACGTGACCCGAGGCGGGCGTCAGGTGGACCGTCTCGCCCTTCTTCGGGGGCTGGCGACCGTCGACGCGGGCGATGAACGGACGCTCGGGGATCTCGGCCCCGGACTCGTCGTAGTCGGCGTGCTGACGGGCCTGGGTGGTGCCGTAGATGTAGGCGTCGGCGCCGAGCTCCTCGACCACGTCGACGACGACCGGGATGCCGGTGCCGTCGGTGGCCAGGGTGAGGTCCTCGGGGCGCACACCGAGGGTGACCTGACCGCCCGAGGAGGCGTCGAGGCGCTCGCGCTCGACGGGGATCTTCGAGCCACCCACCTGCACGCCGCCGTCGGTGACGTCGACGTCGAGCAGGTTCATCGCGGGCGAGCCGATGAAGCCGGCCACGAAGACGTTGTTCGGGTGGTCGTACATGCGTCGCGGGGTGTCGCACTGCATGAGCAGGCCGTCCTTGAGCACCGCGACCCGGTCGCCCATCGTCATGGCCTCGACCTGGTCGTGGGTGACGTAGACGGTGGTGACGCCGAGGCGCCGCTGGAGCGAGGCGATCTGGGTGCGGGTCTGGACGCGGAGCTTGGCGTCGAGGTTGGACAGCGGCTCGTCCATGAGGAAGACCTGGGGGGAGCGGACGATCGCGCGACCCATGGCGACGCGCTGGCGCTGGCCACCGGAGAGCGCCTTCGGCTTGCGCTCGAGGTACTCGGTGAGGTCGAGGATCTTGGCGGCCTCCTCGACGCGCTTGCGGATGTCTCCCTTGTCGACCCCGGCGATCTTGAGCGCGAAGCCCATGTTGTCGGCCACGGTCATGTGCGGGTAGAGCGCGTAGTTCTGGAAGACCATCGCGATGTCGCGGTCCTTGGGGGACAGGTCGGTGACGTCACGGTCACCGATCCGGATCTTGCCGCCGTTGACCTCCTCGAGGCCGGCGAGCATGCGCAGGGACGTGGACTTGCCACAGCCGGAGGGACCGACGAGGACGAGGAACTCGCCGTCCTCGATGTCGATGTTGAGCTTGTCGACCGAGGGCTTGTCGTTGCCCGGGTAGATCCGGGTGGCCTCATCGAACTTGACAGTTGCCATGGCGTCTTTGCCTTCCTTCACCGGCAGGAACGTGCCGGACGATCCGTTGTAAAGGTGGTGCGCCCGCGCGGACATCGGTGTCCGGGGGTGTGGCCAGTCTGTCCCACGGGGCTTCGATGCGCCAGCGCCGACCATCCGCGGACGCCCGACGCTGTAAGAACTTGCACCGTCGAGCCGAGTCCGGTGCAAGTTCTTGCTAGATTGCCGACCACCCGCACCAGACCAGAGGGAGGGCGGTTCGTGAAGGCGAGACTGGCCGACGTCGCAGCCCACGCCGAGGTCAGCGAGGCCACGGTGAGCCGCGTGCTCAACGGCAAGCCCGGAGTGGCCGAGGCGACCCGCGAGGCGGTGCTCACCTCACTCGACATCCTGGGCTACGACCGGCCGTCGCGGCTCAAGCGCAGGACGGCCGACCTCGTGGGGCTCATCGTCCCCGAGCTCACCAACCCCATCTTCCCGGCATTCGCCCAGATCATCGAGACCGCGCTGGCCCGCCACCAGTTCACCTCGGTGCTGTGCACCCAGACCCCCGGCGGGGTGCACGAGGACGAGTACGTCCAGATGCTCCTGGACCGGGGCGTCGCGGGCATCATCTTCATCTCCGGCCAGCACGCGGACGTGACGACCGACGCCCAGCGCTACACCGCGCTCCGGGAGCGGCAGCTGCCGATCGTGCTGGTCAACGGCTACCACGAGGGCATCGACGCCCCCTTCATCTCCAACGACGACGTCGCCTCGATGGACCTGTCGCTCACCCACCTGGTCCAGCTCGGCCACACCCGCATCGGGCTGGCCGTGGGCCCGGACCGCTTCGTGCCCGTGATCCGCAAGATCGCGGGCTTCCGGGCCTCGATGCGCAGCCTGCTGGGTCGCGACGACGTCGACGAGCTGATCGAGCGCACCCTCTTCTCGGTCGAGGGCGGCGACACGGCGGCGGCCCGGCTCATCGAGCGGGGTTGCACGGCGGTCGTGTGCGGTTCGGACCTGATGGCCCTGGGCGCCATCCGGGCGGCGCGGCGGGCGGGCCTGCGGGTGCCCGAGGACTTCTCCGTGGTGGGCTACGACGACTCGCCGCTGATCGCCTTCACGGACCCGCCGCTGACCACCGTGCGCCAGAGCGTGCAGGCGATGGCCGAGGCTGCCGTCAACGCGCTGCTCGACGAGATCGGGGGCGAGCCGGCCCCGCGGGCCGAGTACGTCTTCCGGCCCGAGCTCGTGGTGCGGGCGTCGACCGGGGCCTGTCCGACGCGCTGAGCCCGCGACCCGGCCCAGGTGGGTGGTTGTCGCCCGAGTCCGGTGAACCGGGGTCAGGAGGAGCGGCGGGTGCGCAGCTCGCGCAGGAGCGCCAGCACGGCTGCGGCGTCGTCGGGTCGCTTGACCCGGTGCGCAGCCGCCGTGGGTCCGTCGCCGACCTTGACCGCCAGGTCGTGCTCGCCCAGCAGCACGAAGGCGTCCTCGTCGGTGACGTCGTCGCCGAGGTAGGCCACCGCCGTCGCGCCGACCGCATCGCGCAACGCGATGAGGGCGCTGCCCTTGTCGGCCCGCACGACGCTCACCTCGACGACGTGCTTGCCCTGCATCACGTGCACCCCGGTATGCCGTCCGGCCGCCTTCAGCGCGGCGTCCTCGGCTGCCCCTGCGGCTGCACCGTCCATGCGGCGGGTGTGCATGACGACGGCGGTCGGCTTGTGTTCCAGGTAGGACCCGTCGTGCTCGGACGCGACCGCGGACAGCTCGCCCACGAGCGCCTCGAGCTGGGTCCGCTCGTCGGCGTCGAGGTCGGCGCCCGCCGTGGCGCTCGACTCGCCCCCGTGGCTGCCGATGCGGGTGACGGCACTGTCCTCCAGGCCGGTCAGGGCGGTCAGCGTCTCCAGGTCGCGACCTGACACCACCGCGGCATACGTGTCGGGGAGTGCCGCGAGGCCCACGAGGTCGTCGATGGTCCCGGGCAGCGGCCGCGACGTGGAGGGGTCGAGCACCAGGGGGGCCAGCACCCCGTCGAAGTCGGAGGCGACGAGCAGGACCGGAGCCGCCGCCAGAGCGGCTACGGCCTGCCGCACGGAGTCGGGCACCTCGGCCATCAGCGCTGCCTCGAGGGGTTCCGGGCGTGGTGGCTGTTCCGGGCCGTGGAGTCGTCGGTGGCGTGGCGCTCGTCGCGCTCGAGCTCGCGCGGGGTGCGTTGGGGTCGATCGGGCGCCACGGCCAGCGCCTCGAGGAAGCGCGAGGCCCACCGCTGCACGTCGTGGTCGGCCACGCGTCGTCGCATCGCCCGCATCAGGCGCCGCTTCTCCTTCGCGGGGGCGTTCACCGCGTGCATGATGGTCTGCTTGAGACCCTCGATGTCGTGGGGGTTGCAGACGTAGGCCTGGTGCAGCTCGTGGAAGGCGCCGGTGAACTCCGAGAGCACCAGGGCGCCACCCTCGTCGTGGCGACAGGTGACGTACTCCTTGGCGACGAGGTTCATGCCGTCACGCAACGGAGTCACCAGCAGCACGTCGGCGGCGAGGTAGAGGGCCGCCATCTCCTGGCGGGGGTAGGAGTGGTGCAGGTAGTGCACCGCTGAGGCCCCGATGGTGCCGAACTCGCCGTTGAGCCGACCGACCTCACCCTCGATCTCCTGGCGCAGCGCCCGGTAGGCGGCCACCCGTTCCCGGCTGGGGGTCGCGACCTGGATGAAGATCTCGTCCGGCGGTGCGAGCCTGCGCTCGGCGAGCAGCTCGCCGTAGGCCTTGAGGCGGTGGCCGATGCCCTTGGTGTAGTCGAGCCGGTCGACGCCGAGCAACAGGGTCCGGGGGTTGCCGAGGGACTCGCGGATCTCCTGGGCCCGGGCGATGGTCTCGGGTCGTCGGGCCAGCTCCTGCAGGCCGGCGTAGTCGATCGAGATCGGCACGGCACTCGCGCGGACGCGGCGGGCGTCCTCGGCCCTGGAGACCGAGACGGTGTCGGACTTGGTCGGCAGGTTGAGCAGCTGGCGGCAGGCCCGGACGAAGTTCTGGGCATCGGCCACCCGCTGGAAGCCCAGGTAGTCGGCCCCGAGCAGGCCCTCGAGCAGGGCCTTGCGCCACGGCAGCTGGGCGAACAGCTCCACCCCCGGGAAGGGGATGTGGTTGAACCACCCGATCCGCACGTCGGGGCGCAGCTCGCGCACCATGGCCGGGACCATCTGCAGCTGGTAGTCGTGCACCCACACGGTCGCACCCACGGCCGCGACCTCGCAGATCGACTCGGCGAACCGGCGGTTGACGGCCTCGTAGGCCGTGAACCAGAACCGGTGGAACGTCGCCGGCACGATCACGTCGTGGTAGATCGGCCAGAGCGTGTCGTTGCTGAAGCCCTCGTAGTAGTGAGCCACCTCGTCCTCGGACAGCGCCACGGGTCGCAGCCACATGTCGTCGTTCTCGAACGGCGCTGGGGCCTCACCCGGCTCGCCCGCCCAGCCGACCCAGGCGCCCTCACGGCCCCGCATCACCGACTCCATGGCCGTGACCAGACCGCCCGGGCTGGTTCGCCAGGACACCTCGCCGTCATCACCCACGACCCGGTCGACGGGAAGGCGGTTGGCGGCGATGACCAGGTCGAACTTCTGCTTGCTGCGCGGCACGGCGTATCAACTCCACGGGTCGTTTCGACGCCAAGCCTATGTGTCGGTGGGGGACCCGGCATACCGGCTCGGGTCGGGACGAGCCGCCCAGACCGGGCGCCGGGTGGGCCGTTCTCCCCTAGCGGTGGCCCGCCCAGCGGTCTACCTTCGGAGCATGAGGATCTCGGATGTGGTCCGCCGCAAGGGCGGTGTCGTCGTGACCGTGCGTTCCGACGAGACGGTCGAGCGCCTCCTGCAGCTGCTGGGTGAGCACCGCATCGGCGCCCTGGTCGTCAGCGACGACGGTGAGAGCGTGGACGGCATCGTCAGCGAGCGTGACGTCGTGCGCCACCTGCAGACCGATGGCGCGGCGGTGATCCAGGCCCCGATCTCCTCGATCATGACCGCCGAGGTGCAGACGTGTGGGCTGGACGTGCCCATCGAGGAGCTCGCGCGCACCATGACCGACCTGCGCATCCGCCACGTGCCCGTCGTCGTGGACGGCAAGCTGCACGCGATCGTGAGCATCGGCGACATCGTCAAGCACCGGATCGACGAGCTCCAGGCCGAGCGTGACCAACTCGTTGGCTACATCCAGCAGTAGGTTGACCCGGTTCGCGGGGGTGCCTCGCTTACCGTAGGGGGGTGACGACCGAGGCGATGAGGGGCGGCGAGGGGGGTGCTGGCCTGCCCGCTGACCGGCGCATCGGCCCCTACCGCCTCATCCAGCAGCTCGGTGAGGGCGGGATGGGCGTGGTCCACCTGGCCCTGGACCCCAACGGTCGGGCGGTGGCGCTCAAGCTGCTGCGCCCCCACGTCGCCCACGACCGCGACGCCCGCACCCGCCTTGCGCGGGAGGTCGACGTGCTCGGCCGGATCCAGGACCCGCGGGTGGCGGCCGTCATCGACGCGGACCTCGACGGCGACCGGCCCTACCTGGTCACCCGCTACGTCCCGGGTCCCCCGCTGGACGACGTGGTCCGCGAGCACGGACCCGTGCCCGGCGCGGACCTGCTGAGGCTCGGGCGCGGGCTGGCCGAGGCCCTGCACGCCATCCACGCCGCGGACGTCATCCACCGCGACCTCAAGCCGGGCAACGTGCTGATGCTCGACGGCGACCCGGTGCTCATCGACTTCGGCATCGCGCACGTGGCCGACGACGTGCGCATCACCATGACCGGGCTGGTCATGGGAACCCCCGGCTACCTGTCGCCGGAGGTCGTCGAGGGGGCGCCGGTCACCGAGGCGACGGACTGGTGGGGGTGGGCGGCCACCCTCGCCTTCGCCGCGTCCGGCGCCCCGCCCTTCGGCCGCGGCCCGATGGACGCAGTGCTCTCGCGCGTCAGCCGCGGCGAGCCCGACCTCACCGGGGTCGACCCTCGGCTGGCCCCCCTGCTGTATGCCGCGCTGTCACCCGAGCCGCGCCAGCGCCCCGACGCCGACGAGGTGGTCGACGCCCTCGAGCGCTACGCCACCGGCCAGCCGGTGACCCAGGCGCTCGCGACGCAGCCGCGGCACACCCAGGTGCTCGAGCAGCGTCCCACCGCGCAGTGGGAGCGCCCGGCCGTGGCAGCGGTCGCCCCCGCGGAGCTCCCGACGGCGCCCCGGGAGTGGGCCCGGGAGGCCCAGACCTGGGACGACGACCCCGACGCCGACCTCGTGCCGTGGCAGGAGACCGACGGCGAGGTGTCCGAGTGGCAGTCGGCGTGGGAGGGCGGCGAGGGCTCGCCCGACCCGCGCATCGGCCGTGCGCAGCGCACCGGCACGGTGCTGGCCCTGCTGCTCGTGGTCGTGGCTGCGACCGCGAGCTTCCCGGTCGTGGCCGCAGCCGTGGCGCTGCTCTGGTCCTGGGCCGCCCGGACCGCCGACCGCTCGCTGACCTCCCTCGTCCTGCGGCGCCACCACCGCGGGCCGCGTCGCTCCGACGTCCCCGTCGCCGTGGTGGCCAGCCCCTGGCACCTGGTCGTCGGGGCGCTGGCCACCCTGGTCAGCGCCATCCTGCCGCTGGTGGTCGGGGTCTGCGCCGTCTTCAGCGCAGCCCTCGCGACCGTGGCCGTCACCGGTGGCTCACCGGAGCCCGGCACCGCGGCGCCGCTGGCCGCGGGTGCCCTCGTCGCGGCCCTGATGGCCTGGTGGGGTCCGGGTGGTGCCGGCTTGCGCCGTGGGTCGCGCAGCATCGTGCGCGGGATCAGCCCGGGCGCCACCGCGACCCGGGTGCTGGTGGCCCTCCTGCTGCTCGCTGCGGCCGGACTGGCACTGTGGGGGATGCAGCACCTCGGAGTACCGCAGTGGTGGCCGACCACTGCGCCCGCAGTCCTCTCCACTGGAGCGTGAACACCACCCGATGACCTCAGGTACCCCGGATCCCCGGCCGCGTCGCCCCGCGCTGCGCCACAGCCGTATCTGGCGTGGTGAGGAGATCACCGACACCCTCCCCATGGTCGAGGTGCTGCGGCACACGCCCTACCGCAACCCCCAGGTCCTGCGGGCCGCGGCGGAGGAACGGGAGACGCGTGCCTCGCTCGACCTCGCCCTGCGCGTCGGCGAGCTCATGCTGCGCTGCGGGGCGGGCGCACCGCAGGTGGAGGCGTCGGTCGTCGCTGTGGCGGCCGCGGGCGGCCTCGACAACCTCGAGGTCGACATCACCCTGCAGTCCCTGCTCATCCAGTGCACCACCCAGTCCGGCGTGCCCATCACGATGCTCCGGGTGGTGCGGTCCTCGACGTGGGACTTCGCCCGGCTGACCGCGGTGCACGAGCTCGTCGAGGAGCTCGTCTCGGACGGCTACGACCAGGAGGCCGCGGCCGCGCGGTTGCGCGAGATCCGGCGCGCGCCGCGGTTCTGGCCGCGCTGGGCGGTGCGGGGGTCGCTTGGCGTCCTCGCAGGCGCTATCGCCGTCATGCTGGGGGCCGGTGTGGTGGCCGCGCTCGTGGCCGGTGGGTCCGCCCTGCTGGTGGGGTATGCCGCGCGCACCCTGGGGCAGCGCGGCCTGCCGGACTTCTACCAGTCGGCCATCGGCGGCTTCCTGGCCTCCGCGATCGCCTGGCTCGCGTTCAGCTTCGGGGCGCGAGGGTGGCTCCCGGTGTCGTCCTCGGACTTCGCCTTCATCGTGGCGGGGGGCATCACGGTGCTCCTGCCCGGGCGGACGGTCGCCTCGGCCTTCGAGGACGCCATCTCCGGCTACTCGGTCACGGGTGCGGGGCGGATGTTCGGGGTCTTCCTCACCACGGCCGGGATCATCCTCGGCGTGGCCGCCGGGCTGTCGGTGACCCTGGCGCTGGTAACCACGTTCGGCCTGTCCCTGGCCTCGCCGTCGATCGTCTCGACCCGCGCGGCGGACGCCCCCGTGCTGCTCGCGGCGCTGGGGTCATTCGTCGTCGGGCTATCGGGCGCGATCTCGCTGCGCACCCGCAAGGCGCTGGTCCTGCCCTCGGGGCTGCTCTGCGCCGGCGGTGTGCTGGTCTCGCTCGGGGTCTCGCGGATCGACGGGCTGGGCCCGCTGACCGCCGCTGGGCTCGCCGCGATCGTGCTCGGCTGCGCCGGACGGCTCGTGGCGCTGCGGATGGGTGCTCCCGCCATGGTGCTGGTCGTGCCCGCCACCTACGGCCTGCTGCCGGGTCTGGCCATCTTCCGGGGGTTGTACGAGATGGTGAACGGCTCCTCCGCGGATGCCGGTTCGCTCTCCCTGCAGGGCGGGATCACCACCCTCCTCGGGGCCATGACCGTGCTGCTCGGAATCGCCGCCGGGAGCGTGTTCGGTGAGTTCGTGGCAGCACCCTTCGACCACCGGATGGTGCAGAAGCGACGCGCCCGACGACGGTGATTCGCCCGTTTTTCGCTGAGCTGCTTGTGGGTGCGCACGTGGCCACGTACCGTGGTTGACCGGCGCCCCCGCGCCCTACAAGTGCACACGGCATACCCATGCACACCCACCGCGCCGAGCCTCGTCAGGTGGGTGTTTCACCGGAAGATCTCCGGGCAGACGAGGACGGGGAACCCAACTCGGCCACCACGGTGGTCTTGGGGTGAAGCCGCTCCGGCGGCCGGGCACCTGACAGCCCGAACCCGACAGCTAACCCCGCAGGCGCCCGTCAGGAGAGGAATCCCCCCCGCGATGTTCTACGCCCCCAAGCACTCCGCCAGGACGATCAGCCCCGTCCGCCGCCGGGTGACCGGTGCCGCCGTGGCCGGTGTCGCCACCGTCGCCGGTGGCATGATGACCGCCACCTCGGCCTCGGCCTCCACGGTCTGGGACCGCGTCGCCGCCTGCGAGAGCGGCGGCAACTGGTCGATCAACACGGGCAACGGCTATTACGGCGGACTGCAGTTCTCCGCCTCGACGTGGCGCGCGTTCGGCGGCGGCAGCTACGCCTCCACCGCCGACAACGCGACCAAGTCGCAGCAGATCACCATCGCGAAGAAGGTGCTCTCCTCGCAGGGTCCCGGCGCCTGGCCCACCTGCGGTGCCCGAGCCGGCCTGAGCCGGTCCAACGGCAGCGCCGTCCCTGCCGGGTCCACGGCGGGCCGCGCCTCGCGCTCCACCGTCCGCAGCGCACCGGTCCGGGCGGTCTCGGGCAAGCTCGCCGTCGACGGCATCCGTGGCCCGAAGACCAACGCGGCGATCGAGCGGTGGGTCGGCGGCTCGGTCAACGGCAGCCTCTCGCGCACCGACGTCAAGGCGCTGCAGCGCAAGGTCGGCTCGGCCCCCGACGGCATCATCGGCCCGCGCACGGTCCGCGCCCTGCAGGCCAAGATCGGCGCCCGCAAGAACGGCTCGCACTCGCTCGACCGCGCCACGGTGCGCTCGCTGCAGAGCTACCTCAACGCGCACTGAGAGAGGGGCCCCACAACGAGTCGAGGTGAACTCGCCCGGATAACCGGGCGAGTTCACCTCGACGCGTTGTCGGTAGCATCGTCGCGGTCCGCCACGGCGGGCAGGCCGGCGTGGCGCAATTGGCAGCGCACCTGTCTTGTAAACAGGGGGTTAGGGGTTCAAGTCCCCTCGTCGGCTCCGAAACACAGCTCGGCAGGGCCGGACCAGCCGTGCGCCCGCCCCCGTCACTGATCGGCAGGGGCGGACCTGGACGCCCCTCAGGCGTCGACGATCACCGGGATGATGAGCGGGCTGCGGCGGTGCTTGCGGTGGACCCAGTTGGAGGTCGCCTTGCGGACGAGCTCCTCGATCTGGGTGAGGTCCTCCACGCCGTCCTGGACCGCCTTGGTGAGCACCTTCTGGATCGCTGGGGTGGCGTCGGCGAAGTCGATGGCCTCGGGGGCGAAGCCGTGCACCAGGAAGTCGGGGTCCTCGGTGAGCTTGCCCGTGTCGGGGTCGATGATGCAGACCACGGTGATGACGCCCTCCTCGGCGAGCGTCCGGCGGATGTGCAGCGTCTCCTCCGTCGCCCCGCCGACGGAGGCGCCGTCGACGTAGACCAGCCCGGCCGGGACCGTTCCCGTGATCGTGGCGCGGCCGTTGACGAGGTCGATGACCGAGCCGTCCTCGGCGATGAGCGCTCGTTCGCGCTTGACTCCGGTACGGATGGCGATGTCCGCGTTCGCGCGCAGGTGTCGCCACTCGCCGTGCACGGGGAGGACGTTGTTGGGCCGGATGATGTTGTAGCAGTAGGCGAGCTCGCCCGCGCTGGCGTGCCCGGAGACGTGCACCTTGGCGTTGCCCTTGTGGACCACGTTGGCCCCCCAGCGGGTGAGCTCGTTGATGACCCGGTAGATGGCGTTCTCGTTGCCGGGGATCAGCGAGCTGGCCAGCAGGACCGTGTCGCCCTCGGTGACGCGGATCGGGTGGTCGCGGTTGGCCATCCGGGACAGGGCCGCCATCGGCTCACCCTGCGATCCGGTGCAGACCAGGGCGATCTGGTTGGCCGGCAGCTTCTCGAGCTGCGCGAGCTCGACGACGAGCCCGGCAGGGATCTTGAGGTAGCCGAGGTCGGCGGCGATGCCCATGTTGCGCACCATGGACCGGCCGACGAAGGCCACCTTGCGCCCGTGCTCGTGGGCGGAGTCGAGCACCTGCTGGATGCGGTGCACATGGCTGGCGAAGCTCGACACGATGACCCGGCCCGAGGTCGTCCGGAACACGGTGTCGATGGCGGGGGACAGCTCGCCCTCGGAGATGGTGAAGCCGGGGACCTCCGCGTTGGTCGAGTCGACGAGGAACAGGTCGACCCCTTCCTCGCCGAGCCGCGCGAAGGAGCGCAGGTCGGTGACGCGGCCGTCCAGCGGGAACTGGTCCATCTTGAAGTCGCCGGTGTGCAGCACCAGGCCGGCCTCGGTCCGGATGGCGACGGCCAGGCCGTCGGGGATCGAGTGGTTGACCGCCACGAACTCGCAGTCGAACGCGCCGAACGTACGGCGGTCGCCCTCGTGGACCTCGGTGGTGTTCGGGGTGATGCGGTGCTCCTTCAGCTTGGCCTCGAGGAAGGCCAGGGTGAGCTTGGAGCCGACGACGCGGATGTCCGGGCGCTCGCGCAGCAGGTAGGGCACGCCACCGATGTGGTCCTCGTGCCCGTGGGTGAGCACGATCGCGTCGATCTTGTCGAGCCGGTCCCTGATCCAGGTGAAGTCGGGGAGGATGACGTCGACGCCGGGCTGGTGCTCCTCCGGGAAGAGCACGCCGCAGTCGACGATCATGAGTCGCCCGTCGTGCTCGAAGACGGTCATGTTGCGACCGATCTCCCCGAGTCCCCCGAGGGGCACGATCCGCAGGCCGCCCTTGGGCAGTGCGGGCAACGTGTCCTTGGCGCGGCGTCCGCGACCCGAGCTGCGACGACTCATCGCTGCTGCCCCCCTGATCGTGGGGTCGTGGGTGACACGTGCAGGGAGTGGTTCACGGACGTCCTTTTGGGTTGTGCCGCGCAGTCTTGGAGCGCGGCGGAGAAGCTCGAGAGCGGTGGTGGTCGCCCACCACTCTGCCAGTGTCCTCCACCCGGGCGGGTTGCGGGAAACCGACTCAACCCGGCCAGGTCACCTCGGTGACGACTCCGCCCTCGACGTGGACGCTCAGGGTGACCTCGCCACCGGGGATCGGGACCAGGTCGTAGTCGCCTTCGAGCACGCCGGGGTAGACGAGCGAGTGGACCGCGCCGCTGCCCCCGGGGCGGGCGACGACCGCCACGTGCGGGTGGTGGGTGGCGGCGTCGTGGTCGTGGTGATGGGCGTGGTCGTGGTGGGTCGCACCGGAGGGCCGGATCTCGACCTCGAGCCCGGCGGTGTTGGCGGGCATCATGACCACGAGGGCACCGATGTCGCCGCCGATGTCGAGCAGGACCGGTCCCTGGCCTGCGAAGGGGTTCTCGTCGCTGTTCATGGGTCTCCAAGGGAGGGCCTGCCCGGGCGGAAGGAGCCCACCGCCCGGGCAGGGGAGGGGGGCGGTCAGGCTGCGGGCTGACCGGGGGCCGTCTGGTATCCGCCGGCTGGGTTGCCGAGGTAGGGGAAGGTGTCGAGGTAGGGCAGGTTGGTGTTCGAGGTGCCGTCCGTCAGCCCACCGGTCGCCGCATCGGGCGTGAAGGTCGGGTCGACCAACGGGATCGTCGCACCGGCGATCGCGCGCAGCTCGATGGCCACGACGTCGTCGATGATGCGCCTGCCGTTGGGGAAGCCTGCGGCGTCACCGGCGACCAGGCCGATGGGGTTCGGGGTGGTGGCCGGCGGGACGGCCACGTTGAGCCGCACCATGTCGGCCTGGGTGCGACCGGTGTAGTTCTGGAACCCCGGGACCACCCCCGACGGTATGCCGGTGAGCAGGATCGCGAGCAGGTCCGCCCGGTCCTTGGCGTAGGCAGCGAGGTTGGGGAAGACGCCCGGGTAGAGGGCCGGCAGGAGCCGAGCGAGCTCGGGCCTGGCCACATACCTGGCGAACTGCCAGTCGTCGTCGGGACGAGTGGCGTTCCAGCGGTCCTTCTTGGCCATCGGGGTGATGACCTCGTTGAAGAGCGGGTTGCCGAGCCGCGAGACCTGGCCCCAAGGGCCGTGCCACGTGTGCTGCCCACGCTTGGAGTCCCAGATGCGGGACTTCTGTCGGCTGGCGGTGGCCCACACGCCGACGACCGAGTTGGCCGACATGACGTCCTTCGGTCTGTCGCCGCGACGCGTGAGGTCCCCGATCGGCACCTGGATGGCGATGCTGTGCACGTTGAGGCCCTGGGTGCCGTTGACCCCGACGGCTGTGGCGGACGGGATCA
This sequence comes from uncultured Actinomycetota bacterium, assembly GCA_963757635.1. Classification (GTDB taxonomy): domain Bacteria; phylum Actinomycetota; class Actinomycetes; order Actinomycetales; family Dermatophilaceae; genus Pedococcus. Next base: position 122,782 of record CAVWSK010000005.1, read on the forward strand.
GGTGCGCCATCTGGAAGGGCCGGAGGGTGCCGAGGTCGAAGATGCTCCCGAGGTCGACGTGGAACCCCTCGCCGCGCTGACCGGCGAAGACCTTGCGACCGCCCTGGATCGGGTGCACCGCCTGGTCGGTGAACCGCGCATAGCTCGGCGTCGACCGTGGGCCGATGTTCACCGGTGGGCAGGTGAGGTTGCTCGCCAGCACCCGCGGTCGCTGACCACGGGCCACCCGCGTGACCGAGTAGTACTGCGGGCGGTTCCAGTTCTTGTCCGTGATGGACCCGATGGGCCCGGTGTTGTAGAGGAAGGTGTTGTCGTTGCGGACCTTGGTGGTGAACCGGAACTGGTAGGTCACGTCGGCATGGGCGTCGCCCCGGTTGCTGACGTGGATCTCGTAGAGGACCTCATCGCCGAACTCGTAGAAGTTCGGGCCGCCCTGCGGATTCTGGAACGGGATGAAGTTGGCGATCAGTGTGACGCTGTCGGGCTGGTCAGGGCTGACGAAGGCGTAGACATCGGTGTTGTCGGCCACGGGATCCTTGGAGACCTCTGGGGCTTCGCGATGTGAGGACATGGGTCACTTCCTCGCGGCGCGGGTCAGGCGGCGCACGAGGTCCGCGTCGTGGACGATGACCTCTTCCTCGCCGTACATGATGGTCAGGCGCCCCGAGGCCGGGTCCTGCACCTGGGCCACCAGCGGGTGGCCCGCATCCTCGTGGCGGTCAGCAGCGACACTCGTCGGAGCCGCGCTGGCCCCGGGTGCTGCGACGACAGCAGCGGCTGCGGTGGCACCCGTCCCGGCAACAGCCAGGAACGTGCGCCGAGTGGCATCGGACATGGGTCTCTCCTTCGGACGGCACGGCCGACTGGATGGACCGCGCAGGATGGGTCTCCTCCACCACAGGGGCGCAAGCGCAAGGTGACCCACTTCACATTCGAAGCAGCCTGCGACATCGGATTGGGCCAGTCCGGGCCGTTCGGCCGCCCATGTCGGTCCGAACTGACCCGCGAGGCAGCGCGTCGCGGTCCGAGGAGGACTAGCGAACGGCGATCTTCATCAGCACGAGGGACGGCTCGTGCGTCTCCACCTCGAAGACCCCTGCGTCACGTCCGGTGACCGTGACGGTGGTGGCGACCCCCGCCTTGAGCTCCTTCTCGACCTCGAAGCCGTGCAGGTGGAGCTCGTCGTCGTGGTTGCAGGTCACCACCAGGGTCAGCTTCTCGCCCACCTTGAGGTCGACCGTGGCGGGCTTCGGGGTCACCGAGGTGCCCTTGATGGTGACCGTGATGGTGCGGCCCGTGGCCGTCGTCGACGGCGACGCGACGGTAGGGGAGGACGTGCTCGTCGTCGGCGGTGACGTGGGGGCAGCCACCGTGGCCGCGTCGGTCGTCGTGCTCGGACTGCTGCCCCCGGCGCTCGCACACCCGGCGATGGGCGCCAGCGCGACGACGAGCGCCACCCCTAGAGCTCCGCGTCTCATGACATCCCCCTGGTCCACCCCGCCGCCCGCGCGGCACCTCCGCTGGAAGCCCACGGTATGCCGGGGCGGCGCAGGAGCACCGGCCTGTCACCCAGAGTGTCACGAAGCCGTCATCTGACGGGCTCGACCACGATGGTGGACTCGTGGCGTGACTCAGGCGGCGAACAGCAGGAGCAGGCCCCCGCACGTGTACGCGACCATGACGACGAGCATCGGGACCTGGGCGCGGAGGGCCCTGGCGCCACCGTAGAGACGTAGCGCTCGCTCGTGGCTGTGGACGATCCCCAGCAGGTGACCGACGACGATGGCCGTGGCCTGGAGGCAGGCCACGAGCGTGGGAGCGATGAGGGTCGTGTCGGGCTGGAGGTGCCGGGTGCCCAGCCAGTTGGCGCCGGTCCCCAAGGGGTCGGCCAGCAGGGCCAGGGTCAGCTGGCCGCCGACGACCCAGAGCGACCAGTAGTGGGCCACGACGTATCCCGCCGCGATGGGCAGCAGTGAGGGCGCGAAGGCCATGGCTGAGCCACGGGTCGCGGCACCCGCGACGCGTGCCGAGGCGGCTGCGGCCAACCACAGGGTGCCCGCGATGAAGGCGCAGGCCCCCAGAAGGCCCAGGGTCTGCATGACTGCAGGGTGCGCGGCGGTCTGCGTGTAGGTCGACCAGGTGGTCAGTCCGGAGAAGCCGTCGTAGGCGGTGCCGCCCAGGAGCACCGACGTCGTGGCGAGCAGGCCGCGCCGCGGGGGGACGAGGTCCACACCGTGCAGGGGTGTCCTCAGCACCCAGGACCCGTCCGAGCGGCGACCCACGGGACTGAGGGAGCCGTACAACCGGGACATCACCTCGAAGGGGTCCCCCTCCCGGAACCAGGTGCTGCCGAACAGGAGCCCGGCCATCAGCGAACCGACGAGGAACAGGGCGATTGCCGAGCCGAGGACCGCCTGCGTCGTCCGGTCCGGCGCGATCAGCTCGAGCCAGGTGAAGGCGAACAGTCCCGCCGCCGCCGGCCAGTACCCCAACCGGTACCTCACCAGACCCCGGCTCGGGTCGATGCGCGCGACGCGGCAGACGAGCCGGTGCGCCACCCGAAGGGGGTTCAGGACGGACCAGACCGGGCCGAGGACGATCGAGGCGAAGGCCAGGCCGATCCAGAGCCAGACGAACACGACGTAGGCCGTCGGGTTGTTCGGGGTGTCGGCACCCAGGACCAGGGCGAAGAGGGTCCACGCCGTGAGGGCCAGGGCCAACCCGAGGCAGGCGGTGCGGACCGCGGAGGAGTCGAGGAACCACCGCACGGGGCTGGACAGACTGCGACCGTCGTCGGCGTGCAACCGGGGCGTCCGCCACAGCGACCCCAGTGCGACGAACGAGATGACCAGGGCCGCGGCCGACGCGGAGACCAGCAGCCAGAACGGCAGGGGCAGGTCCGCCCGGTTCCCCACTCCGTGCGCAGGGACGGCGAGCAGGCGCTGCCCGGCCATCAGCACCGGCGTGATGGCGGCAGCGCGATGGACAGCGTGGCCATGCGGCTGACGGTAACGAGCCAGCATGCCGGCCCGCAGGCGATCGGGGATACCCGAAATCATGTCGGGGTCGGCCCCACGGACCTATCATCGAGCCACCGGGAAACGGGCGAGCCGCCATGGCCGGTGCGAGGTGACAGGAGGTCGCCCTGTGAAGGCATCCCGGGGAAGCTGGTCGCGGCTGCTCCTGGCACTCGGCGTCGCCCTCGTGCCCCTGGTGGGCGCTGCTGCGGGTCCGGCGGCGGCGCACTCCCCGATCTCGTCGATCGTGCTCACGGTCGCGCCCGCCCAGCAGCGCCTCGAGCTGAGCGCCTCGATCAGGTATCCCGACCACGACCCGGTCAAGGGCGAGACGGTGGTGGCAGTCGCGTATTCGCCCGATACCCGCGAGGTCGCCCCACTCGCCCTGGCGGAGGACCCGTCGGTCGCGGGCCGCTGGAGTGGTCCCCTTGACCTTCAGCCCGGCCGCTGGCAGGTCGAGGTCGACGCGATCCGCAAGACCAAGGGGCTGCAGAGCATCGGGTTCGTCGTCGCGGCCGACGGTTCGGTGTCCGACGTCTCGAGTCCCGCGCCCCTTCCGGCCACCGTGGCGGTGCCCAGTGCGCCGGCAGAGGGGGGCGGTGCGGGGCTGCGCACCGCACCGCGGATCAGCGCCACGCCGAACCAGGTGAAGTGGGCGCTGCTCATGGGGCTGGTCGGCTGCGTGGTGATGGTCATCCTCGTCAGGCGCGTGACCTCGGAGGCCAAGCCCGCGGAGGACATCGGGGGCTAGCGCCAGACCGCGCCACCGCGACGCGAGCCGCCGGCCACGTCAGCCCTTCTCTCCACCCTCGTTGGCCCCGCGGACGAAGTAGCGCTGGAGGGTGAAGAACAGCACGGCCACGGGGATGGTGGTGAGCAGGGCGGCCCCGAGCTTGAGCGGGTACTGCGTGCCGGCACCGAGCTGTCCGCTGGTGAGGCTCGCGAGCCCGGTGACCAGCGTCTGGTGCTGGGGCGTTCCCTTGGTGACCACGAGGAAGTGGGTGAACTCGTTCCAGGAACCCTGGAAGGACAGGATCGTCAGGGTGATCAGCGCTGGGCGGGCCATCGGCAGGACCACGGACCAGAACGTGCGGAAGATGCCGGCCCCATCCATGCGGGCCGCTTCCTCGATCGAGATCGAGACCGAGTCGAAGAACTGCTTCATGATGAACACGCCGGCAGCGTCGACGACCAGGGGCAGGATCATCGCCGTGTAGGTGTCGTAGATCCCGAGGTAGTTGACCATGAGGAACTTCGGGATCAGCAGGGCGACGCCGGGGACGCTCATGACCGCGAGCACGGCCGCGAAGATGAAGCCGCGGCCGCGGAAGCGAAGGCGTGACAACGCATACCCCGCAAGGCTGTCGAGGAAGACACGGCACACGGTGACGACGGTGGCGATGAGTACCGAGTTGCGGGTCCAGGTGGGGAAGGGGACCGACGCCGAGCCCTGCCCGAAGATGCTCTTCCATGCGTCGAGGGAGAAGGGGTTGGGAACCAGCGACAGGGGGTGGGTCGCGGCTTCGGGGTCGGTCTTGAAGGAGGTGATGATCTGCACGATGAACGGGTAGATGAACAGCACCGCGAACAGGGCCAGGGCGGCGTAGAGGAGCAGCTGCCGGGTGGGACTCGTCCTGGTCCTCATGCGCGGGAGCCCTTCCGGAAGAACGAGCGCCGTTCGTCCTTGTCGGTGAGCAGGTACCGCTGGATGCGGGTGAGCACGACGATGATGAGGAAGACGACGAAGGCCATCGCGGCACCCGAGCCGTACTTGAAGTTGCCGAAGCTCTGCTGGTACGAGAGGTATGCGGGGGACAGCGTGGTGCCCGACGGGTTGCCCTTGCCCATGACGAAGATCTGGTCGAAGACCTGCCACGTGCCGATCAGGCCGAGGGTCAGCACCAGGAAGATGGCCGGCTTGATCATGGGGATGGTCACGTGGCGCAGCTTCTGCCAGCCCGAGGTGCCGTCCAGGGCGGCTGCCTCGTCGACCTCGACGGGCAGGTCCTGCAGGGCCGCGATGAACATGAGCATGAAGGTGCCGGACGTGGTCCACACCACGAGGATGATGATGACGGTCATGGCCACCGAGGGCCCTGACAGCCAGTCCCACACGCTGCGGCCGAGGACCTCAGTCGTGCCCCACGACGGGTTGTCCACCCCGACCGCGCCGAAGAGCAGGTGCACGAGCCCGCGGTCGTCGGAGAACCACTGGGGTCCGTTGATCCCGAAGACCTTGAGCAGGGCGTTGACGGCCCCGCTGTTGGAGAACAGGAACAGGAAGACCGTGGCGATGGCGATCGAGCTCGTCACCGACGGGAAGTAGAAGGCGGTGCGGAAGAAGCCACGGGCCTTGAGGAACCTGTTGTTGACCAGGAGCGCGAGCCCCAGGGCCAGGGCGGTCTGCAGCGGGACCACCATCAGCACGTACCAGAACGTGTTGCCGATCGACTGCATGAAGTTGGACCGCGTCAGCCCGTCCCGGGCGAACAGGTCGGCGTAGTTCTTCGTGCCCACGAACTCTGCGCCAGGGCCACCGCCGAAGGGGTTCACCGAGCCGTTCCAGTCGGTGAGGCTCACCCAGAGCGCCATGACGATGGGCAGCACGAGGAAGAGCCCGAGGATGATGATCATCGGGGCGGTGAACACCCACCCCGCCGTCCCCTCGTGACCGCGCATCCCGCCGCCGCGGCGCCGTGGTGTCGGCCTCATGGTGATCTCCTTCTCGAGGTGCTGGGCGGACTTCGTACGAGGGGCTGCGCAGGTGTGCCGGTGGCGCGGACGGGGGCCCCGGGCCACCGGCACACGGGAGTGGTCAGCCGCCGAGCGCGGCCGTGCCGTTCTTCTGCAGGTCGGCGAGCATCTTCGCCGGGTCGCCACCCTTGCCCAGGGTTGCGAGCTGGGAGTTGAACTTGCTCATGACGTCGTCGAGTCCGGCGAGGTTGACCGGCCCCTGCCCGTACGCGCCACCGGCCGCGAAGGCCGCGGAATCGGGGTAGGCGGCCGAGAATGCCTGGGAGCCGGCCTGCGTCGACGGCATGACGCCGAACGCCTTGGCGAACCCCATCTGCTGGTCGGTGGTGATCAAGGACTTGACGAGGTCGACCGCAGCCGCCTGGTTGGGCGACTTCGCCGCGATGCCCCAGCAGTTGGTGAACAACAGCGTTCCCTTGCCGCTCGGGCCGGCGGGCAGCTCGACGGAGGTGTAGTGGATCTTGGGGTAGTCCTTCATTCCGCCAGCGATCCAGTTGCCCTCGATCGTCATGGCGCCGATGCCCTTGCCGAAGGCCTCGCCGCCCCAGCCCGTCGCGGGGGTGGTGTCCGTGTTGAACTTCAGGACGCCCTCTTTCATCATCTTCTGGACCTCCTGCAGACCCTGGAGGGCGCCCGGGCTGTCGGCGGTCATCTTCCCGTCGTCGGACACCACCCAGCCGCCGGCCTGCTTCATGAAGGCCCCGCTGCGGTTGATGTCGTTGCCGATGACCAGACCCGTGACCTTGCCCGTCGTGAGCTTCTTGGCGACGGTCTCGAGCTGTGCCCACGTGGTCGGGATGTCGGCGTCGGTGAGGCCCGCGGCCTTCCACAGGTCGGTGTTGATCTGCAGCGCCAGTGTCGAGAAGTCCTTGGGGGCGCAGTAGAACTTGTTGTCGTACGTGAAGGCCTTGACCAAGGAGTCCAGGAAGCCCGCATCCTTGACCTGGTCGCCATACGCGTAGAGGTTGCCGGCCTTGGCGAAGGTGCCGACCTTCGATGCGTCGGTGTAGAAGACGTCGGGCGGGCTGGAGCTGGCGAAGGCCTGGCCGAGCTGTTGGCCGAGGTCCGAGGCGGGAATGACCTCGACGGTGTTGCCCGTCTTGGTTGCCCACGCTGCCGTGGCGGCCTTGACCGCAGCGGTCTCGGCGTCGCCGGAGCTGCCGATCATGACCGAGAGCTTCACCGGCCCCTTCGCGGTGTTCTGGGTGGCGGAGCTGCTGCTGAAGCCGCCTCCGCCGCAGGCGGCCAGGGCCAGGGCGCCGGCCGCGGCCAGGGCGACCGTGGCGGTCCGACGCACGGAACGTGCCTTCATGTCGTGCCTCTTTCGTTCGTGCGGTTGCCCGCGGGGGAGGAGCTGGCCCGGATGACCAGCTCAGGGGTCAGCAGGAGGCCGTGGGCAGGTGCCGGGTCTCCGCGAGTAGCGCCGAGCAGGTCCAGGACGCCTTCGGCGACGTCGTCGAGGGGCTGGCGCACGGTGGTGAGGTCGAGCGAGGAGGCGAGCTCGGTGTCGTCGAACCCGACGAGCCCGAAGTCCACGCCCATGCGCCATCCGCGCTCGGCGAGCACCTCCCACACACCGACGGCGAGTACGTCGGAGGCACACACGATGGCTCCGCCTCGGCCCACCGCGTCGATGAGGGGTGCCGCCGCGCTCGCCGCGCCGGTGAGGTCCTGCGGTGCAGTGCCCTGGAGGGAGGCATCCGCGACCCCCAGGTCGGCCGTGGCACCGGACCAGCCCTTGCGGCGGTCGTCACCGACCGGCGACCCCTCCGGCCAGCCCAGGAAGCCCACCCGCTGGTACCCCTCGGCCACCACGTGGCGCACGGCAGCATCGACCCCGACGACACCATCGACGTCGACCCACCGCGTCTCGGTGGGGTCGTCCCAGATCCGACCGAAGGCGGCGAAGGGAATGGCGTTGGCGCGCAGCCACGCGGGCCGTGGGTCGCCGTGCCGGGTGTCGGTGAGGATGAACCCGTCGGCGATGCGCGAGGCGACCATGTCCTCGTAGGCCGCGATGGGCGCGAGGTTGTCCTGGGCGGTGAAGGGCACGATGTGCGAGTCGTGTCCGCGCGAGCGCATCGTGATCTGGACGAGGAACCCGTCCAGGATGCTGCCCAGGCGCCCCACCCCTCGCGAGTTGAGCTCGATGCCCCAGGCCCCGGCGCGCTCCTGCTTGAGGGTGCGGGCGGCTCGGCTCGGTCGGAACCCGAGGCGCTCGATCTCGCGGTTCACCCGCGCCAGCGTCTCGGGGGCCACCCGGCCCGGCGCGTTGACGACGTTGCTCACGGTCTGGCGCGACACCGACGCGGCCCGGGCCACGTCGAGGATCGTGGCGCGGCCACGGGGGGTGCCTTCTGACGTCATCCTTGACGACCACCTCTGGGTAGTGGAACGTTCATACCGCACCCGATGGGGTGATTTGAACGTTCATATCACTCAGAGAGTCGTGGTTCCGGGTGTCGCCTGTCAAGACCCCCGACCCCCCAGACCATGACTGCGACACACTCGAGACCGTGCAGGAAGAGGACGACGACGTGATGACACCGGCGACCCGCAGCGCTCAGGACGCCTCGTCTGGGGTGGTCGCGCACGACGAGCCGCGCCAGCCCTGGCTGCACGACCTCGAGGTCGCGGTGGACGGGAACGTCACCGTCCTGTCGTCGACCACCGGCGACCTCGACGGGCTCGGCGCCGCAGGCCTCTACGTCGACGACGAGCGGGTGCTCTCGGTGCTCGGGGTCTCGTTGGGTGATCACGCGCTGGTCCCGGTCGGGTCGGCGAGCAGCGGTGGTCGCAGTGAGTTCATCAGCTCGGCCCGGCACCTCGGGGCGCCGGGTCCGGACCCGACGGTCGAGGTCCACCGCGCTCGGACCGTGGGTCGCACCGGGCTGGAGGAGGTCGTGCGGGTCGCCTCGCGGGCGGTGGCCATCACCGCGGACCTCGTGCTGCGGCTCGGGGGGGACGGGGCCCCGATCGAAGCGGTCAAGGGCGGTTCGGCGACGGGTGGCCTCGCGGATCCCACGCTGGGGTCCTCCCACGCCAGCTGGTCCCTGGCGCGCCACGGCGTCCGCGTCGACATCGAGCCGGCGCCCCGAGAGCTCACGGTGGCCGATGACGGCTCGGTCTGCGTGGTCCTGCCGCTGACGGTGGCGGGCGGGGGGTGTGCCGAGGTGCGGGTGGTGGTCACCACGACGCGCACGGAGCCGTCACTGTTCGACGCCGACCCCGGGTCGGATGCCGTGGCCTGGACCCGCTCCTTCGCGGTGACGGCTGCGGACCGTCGCCTCACGCGGGTGGTCGAGACGTCGCTGGACGACCTGCAGCACCTCGTCATGCGCGACCCCGAGTCGCCTGGTGACATCTTCGTTGCCGCTGGAACTCCTTGGTACCTCACGCTTTTCGGCCGAGACTCGGTCTGGACTGCTCGACTCGCCCTGCCTCTCGGCACCGAGCTGGCCGCCGGGACGCTTCGCGCCCTGGCGCGCCGTCAGGGCACCGTGCACGACGAGAGGCGGGCCGAGGACCCCGGCAAGATCCCGCATGAGCTGCGCCGGACGGCATACGTCGAGGGCGGCCAAGGGCTCGAGCTGCCCCCGGTCTACTACGGCACCGTCGACGCGACCGCGCTGTGGATCTGCCTGCTGCACGACGCGTGGCGGTGGGGGCTGGCCGAGTCCGAGGTGTGCGACCTGCTGCCCAACCTGAGGGCCGCCGCGACCTGGCTCACCGACGTCGCGCCCGGCGATGACGGGTTGCTCAAGTACGTCGATGCGAGTGGAGCGGGTCTGGTCAACCAGGGCTGGAAGGACAGTGGGGACTCCATCCGCTGGCAGGACGGCCGGGTCGCCGAGGCGCCCATCGCGCTCGTCGAGGCCCAGGCCTATGCCGTCGAGGCTGCCCGCGGCGCCGCGCACCTCCTCGAGGCCCTGGGTCGTGGGGCAGACGCCGACCAGGTGGGCACCTTGCGGTCGTTCGCCGATGGGTTGAGCAGCCTGGTGCGCGAGCGGTTCTGGGTGGCGGACCGTCACGGTCGGCACCTTGCGCTGGCGATCGATGGCCTGGGGGGCGCCGTCGACGGCATGGGCTCGAACATGGGGCACTGCCTCGGCACGGGGACGCTGACCCCAGCCGAGGCCACCCGCGTCACGACGACCCTCACCGGAGACCGCATGCTGGGTCGCCACGGCATCCTCACCCTGTCGACGGACAACGGCGGGTTCAACCCGCTCGGCTACCACACGGGGTCGGTCTGGACCCATGACTCGGCGATCTGTGCCCTCGGCATGGCTCGGGAGGGTCACCGCGTGGAAGCAGGGGTCGTGGCGACCCGGCTGCTCGATGCGGCCGAGGCGTTCGACTATCGCTACCCGGAGCTGTTCGCCGACGAAGGCGTCCTCGGCCGGCCAGTGCCGTACCCGGCGTCATGTCGCCCGCAGGCCTGGTCGGCGGCTTCCGCCATCGCCCTGGTGTCGGTCGCCCTCGGTCTGTCGGTCGACGTCCCGGGTCGGACGGTGACGGTTCGCCCCCCGAGTCCCGGGCCGTTCGGCCCGCTGTCGGTGCGCGGCATTCGGGTCGGTGACGCGGTGCTCTCGGTGTCGGTCGAGGTAGGTGGCGCGGTGACCGTGGAAGGCCTGCCCGCTGGTTTCAGCCTGCTCACCGACTGACCGCGCGCTCGCGTGAGCGGGGCGGCCCGAGGGCCTCCCCGTGTCCGTTTCGCGTTGACAAGGGTGACATGTCGGGCAATGATCGGAAGGCTTCAAGCAGTCGGGGCGCACACACAACGATGTGTCCGTGGAGGGGCTTCTGATGACTGATTTCGTGGGGTCGGTCCGGCCGACCGAACCGCTGAGTGACTCCGAGGTGGCGGCGCTGACCGGCGTTCCCACCCCCGATGGGGAACCCTCCGTCCGACAGCTGCTCACCGAGCTCGCGGAGCTCGAGGACACCTTGCGCCTGACCGGGCCCGTGTCCGCCCCTTCCGACGAGGCGGCGTGGGCCACGCGCCTGGCCGTCGTGGAGCGCGAGCAGGCGATCATCGACGAGCTGCACCGGCGGATGCCCTGACGTCTGGTCGGTGAGCAATCAGGTCAGGAAGTGGCCGGATGGCCTCCTACGCTCGACCTGAGGGCACCCCGCCGGGGAGCCGCAGCCGAGAGGACCAGTCGTGGACTTCAAGATCGAGCTCATCCCGCTCGCCGTCGCGGACGTCGACCGCGCCAAGGACTTCTACGCCCGCATCGGGTGGGAGGCCGAGCACGACCACCGGGTCACCGAGGACCTGCGCTTCGTCCAGATCACGCCGCCGGGGTCGGCCTGCTCGTTCTGCTTCGGGACCGGGCTGGGGATGATGCCCGATGGCGGTCGCCAGTACATCCAGGTGGTCGTGGCCGACGCGGCGGCGGCCCACGCGCACCTCGCCGAGCGCGGCATCGAGTGCTCCGAGGTCCAGGAGCTGCAGTGGGGGAAGTTCGTCAACTTCACCGACCCCGACGGCAACCAGTGGGCCTTGCAGGAGCTCACCCCCTACCTGTGAGCTCTCAGCCCGGGTAGACAACGACCTCGCTGGCCTTGACGGTGAGGACCACAGCCGTGCCGGCGACGAGGTCGAGCTCGGCCAGCGCCGCCGGGGTGATGTCGGCCGAGAGGTATGCCGTGTGCACGCGGACCTGGTGGCCGTGCGGTTCCAGCTCGGTGACCGTCGCGCGCACCGCGTTGCGCGGGCTGCCCTGCGGCGCAACGCGGTAGACGCCGACCGCGTGGGGACTGAACACCGCGACGGCAGGGCCGCCCTCGACGAGCTGGTCGTCGGCCCCGTCGTCGGCCAGACCCTCGATCCGCAGCCCCTCGGGGTGGCGCACCGCGCCGCCCTCCACCACGCCGCGGACCAGGTTGAGGCCGGCGATCCGGGCCGCGAAGGCACTCGTCGGTCGGGTGAGCACGCGGGAGGTGGTGCCCTGCTCGACGACCCGGCCGGAGTCGACGACCACGATGTCGTCGGCCAGGAGCACTGCGTCGAGGACGTCGTGGGTCACGAGCACGGTCGTGCGTCCACGCAGCACGCGGCGCAACAGCTGGCGGATCGCGGGGGCCGACTCGACGTCGAGGGCAGAGAGGGGCTCGTCGAGCAGGAGCAGGCGAGGTTCGGCGGCCAGCGCGCGGGCGATGGCCACGCGCTGGGCCTGGCCGCCGGACAGGGCCGCCGGCCTACGGTCGGCAAGGTCGAGCGCACCGACCTCGCCGAGCCAGTGCCGCGCCCGCTCGCGAGCCAGCGTGCGCGGCAGGCCCGAGCTGCGCGGACCGAAGGCGACGTTGTCGGTGACCGACAGGTGGGGGAACAGCCGGGGCTCCTGGGCGAGCAGCGCCACCCCCCGCGCATGGGGAGGAACCCAGTCGGTGGACCCGTTGCCGGAGAACAGGATCCGGTCGTCAAGGGTGATCGTGCCGGCGGCCGGGCGGAGCAGCCCGGCGACCGCAGCGAGGACCGAGGACTTGCCTGCACCGTTGGGCCCGAGGATCGCCAGGGTGCGCCCTGCGCCGACGTCGACACCGATGTCGAGGTCACGCTCGGGGACGGTGAGCTCGGCGTGCAGGCTCACAGGGACATCCGGGGGCGGCGGGTGAGGGTGATGACCACCGTGGCGACGACGACCAGGACCAGGGAGAGGGCGACGGCTGCCTGGGGATCGGTCTCGCGCTGGAGGTAGATCTCCAGGGGCAGGGTGCGGGTCACGCCCTGGAGGCTGCCGGCGAAGGTGATGGTGGCACCGAACTCGCCCAGCGCGCGGGCGAAGGCCAACACCGCGCCGGAGGCCAGTCCCGGGAGCACGAGGGGAAGCGTGACCCTCAGGAAGACGGTGGTCGGGCGGGCGCCGAGGGTGGCCGCGACCTCTTCGAAGCGTTGGCCGCCGGTCCGCAGTGCGCCCTCGAGGCTGACCACGAGGAAGGGCAGGGCGACGAAGGTCTGGGCCATGACCACGGCGGTGGTGGAGAAGGCGATCTGCAGCCCGAGCACCTCGATGGTGTGGCCCAGCAGGCCACGGCGACCGAACGTGTAGAGCAGGGCGATGCCGCCGACGACCGGGGGCAGCACGAGCGGGAGCAGGACGAGCGACCGGGCGATGTCCTGCCCGCGGAACGAGGTCCGTGCGAGGACGAGTGCCATGGGCACCCCGAAGAGCACGCACAGCACGGTGCTGGCCCCGGACGTGCGCAGGCTCAGCAGCAGGGCCGCACGCGAGGAGTCGGAGGTGATGAGCGAGGGGAACTGGGCCCACTCGACGCGGGTGAGCATCGCCACGAGTGGCAGCACGACGAAGAGCGCGCCGACTGCGGCGGGCACCAGGACCCAGCTCGGCAGTCCGAGCCGCGGCGTCGTCGACCGCGCCGAGCTCACGGCTTCGGGCCGAAGCCGGCGGCGGTGAGCACATCCTGACCGGCGGTGCCCGTGACGGCGTCGAGGAAGAGCCTCGCGAGGGCGGGGTTGTTGCTCGCCCTGAGCGCGACGATCGGGTAGGTGTTGACGGCGGCCGACGACTCGGGGAACGTCACGCCCTCGACCGCCCCGCCGGACCCCTTGACGTCGGTGACGTAGACGAGGCCGGCGTCGGCCTCGCCAGCGATGACCTTGCCGAGCACGTCGGTGACCGACTGCTCCTCGCTGACCGGGGTGACGTCGACGCCCGCCGCCTCCTCCACCGTCGCGGCCGCGGCGCCGCAGGGGACCGCCGGCGCACACACGACGACCTTGAGTCCGGCCCGGGCGAGGTCGGAGAGGCGGTGGACCCCGGCGGGGTTGCCCGGTGCGACCGCGATCTCGAGGACGTTCGTCGCGAAGTCCACCGGTGGCGCCGTGGTCAACGCATCGGCACTGACCTTGTCCATGTTCCTGGTGTCGGCGGAGGCGAACACGTCAGCCGGGGCGCCTTGCTGGAGCTGCGCGGCGAGGTCGGAGGACCCGGCGAAGTTGAACCGCACCGAGACCCCGGGGTGGGCCTTCTCGACGTCGGCGCCGATCTGGGTGAAGGCGCTCATGAGGGAGGCCGCGGCGAACACGGTGATCTCGCCGGTCGCGCCCCGCGCGCCGCTCGAGCCGCTCGAGCCACTCGAGCCGCCCTGCGATGCGCCGGCGCAGCCTGCCGAGGCCAGCACCGCGAGGACCGCGGGCAGCACCCGGCGGAACGCACGTCCGGGGTTCACGACGCCCCCTGCGGGGTCTCGACGATCACGGTGGTCGACTTCACCACGGCGATCGCCACCGAGCCGAGCTCGAGCCCGAGGTCGCGGACGGCCTCGCTGCTCATGAGCGAGACCACGCGGAACGGCCCGCACTGCATCTCGACCTGCGCCATCACGGTGTCCTGCTTGATGTCGGTCACGAGACCCACGAACCGGTTGCGGGCCGACCGTCCCACCCCCGACGGGTCGGTGGCCGGGTGGGCCTGGTCACGGGCGAGCAGGGCCACCCGGTAGCCGTCGACGACCTTGCGGCCGGCCTCGTCGGTCGTGGCCGTCAGGGCGCCGGTGTCGACCCACCGTCGGACGGTGTCATCGCTGACGCCGAGAAACGCGGCGGCATCCTTGATCCGTAGCTGCGTCACGATGAGCAGCATAGCGCCGCACCTACGGTTTTACAGAGGCAACTACTCCGCTTCCGCGGACTCCGGCGGATCCTCGGCGCCGTCCCGCTCGTCGCGGGCCGCCCACTCCAGCAACTCGTCGATCTCGAAGACGCTGTCGTCGATCCCGGCGTGCAGGTCACCCAGCTCGGCATACCGTGCGGGCACCGTGGCGATGGTGAAGTCCTCCGGGGAGACGTCGTCGACCTCGTCCCAGCGGATCGGCGTGGACACCGTGCCCTCGGGGTTGCCCCGCACCGAGTAGGCGCTGGCGATGGTGTGGTCACGGGCGTTCTGGTTGTAGTCCACGAACAGGGCGCCCGGGTCGCGGTCCTTGCGCCACCACGTGGTGGTGACCTCCTGCGGCATACGGCGCTCCACCTCGCGGGCGAAGGCGAGGGCGCCGCGGCGCACGTCCTTGAAGCCCCACTCGGGTGCGATCCGCACGTAGACGTGCATCCCCGAACCGCCGCTCGTCTTGGGCCAACCCACGGCGCCGAGGTCGTCGAGCACCTCGTGGGCCACGTGGGCCACGCGCTGTACCCGGTCCCAGGGGCACTCCGGGCCGGGGTCGAGGTCGATCCGCCACTCGTCGGGCTTCTCGACGTCAGCGCGGCGGCTGTTCCAGGGATGGAACTCCACCGTCGACATCTGGACCGCCCAGATCACGTGGGCGAGCTCGGTGACGCACAGCTCGTCGGCGGTGCGGTGGTAGCGGGGAAAGGTCACCCGCACCGTCTCCAGCCAGGGGGGCGCCCCGTGCGGCACCCGCTTCTGGTGCACCTTCTCCCCGGCCACTCCCTCGGGGAAGCGGTGCATCATGCACGGCCGCTCCCTCAGGGCACGCACGATCCCATCCCCGACGGACAGGTAGTAGTTGACGAGGTCGAGCTTGGTCTCGCCGCGCGCCGGGAAGTAGACCCGGTCGGGATTGCTGATCCGCACGTCGCGGTCGCCCACCTCGAGCTCGATCGCGGGTGACGTCGCCTTCGCTGCCATGGCGCCAACCTACGACCGAGGTGGCCTCTCGCGCGCGCCCGAGCCGTCCTATGATCAGGCCATGCTCGAGCAGAAGCGCGTCCTCGCCACCAGCATCCCCGGACCGAAGTCCCAGGCCCTCCAGCAGCGCAAGGTCGCCGCCGTATCCGCAGGGGTGGGTACCGGTCTCCCGGTCTACATCGAGGCGGCGTCCGGCGGCATCCTGCGCGACGTCGACGGCAACCAGCTCATCGACTTCGGCTCGGGCATCGCCGTGACCACGGTCGGGAACGGCAACCAGCGGATCATCGACGCGGTCACCGCCCAGATCAACGACTTCACGCACACCTGCTTCATGGTGACGCCCTACGAGGAGTACATCCTCGTGGCCGAGGCGCTCGCCGAGCTGACCCCCGGCACCCACGAGAAGCGGTCGGCGCTGTTCAACTCCGGCTCCGAGGCCGTCGAGAACGCCGTCAAGGTGGCCCGCCACTTCACCGGTCGGCAGGGCGTCGTCGCCTTCGACCACGCCTACCACGGGCGCACCAACCTCACGATGGGCCTGACCGCCAAGAACATGCCCTACAAGCACCGCTTCGGGCCGTTCGCGAGCGAGATCTACCGCGTCCAGATGGCCTACCCCTACCGCTGGCCCACCGGTCCGGACACCTGTGCCGAGGAGGCCTTCGAGGCGTTCGTCTCCGACGTGCACGCGCAGGTCGGGGAGGACAACACGGCCGCCGTCATCCTCGAGCCGATCCAGGGCGAGGGCGGGTTCATCGTGCCGGCGCCCGGGTTCGTGAAGCTGGTCGCCGACTGGTGCACCGAGCACGGCATCCTCTTCATCGCCGACGAGGTGCAGACCGGGTTCTGCCGCACCGGTGACTGGTTCGCCTCCGAGCACGAGGGCGTGGTTCCCGACCTCATCACCACCGCCAAGGGGATCGCCGGGGGTATGCCGCTCGCGGCCCTCACCGGGCGTGCGGAGGTCATGGACGCCGTCCACGTCGGCGGCCTCGGTGGCACGTACGGCGGCAACCCGGTCGCGTGCGCGGCCGCACTGGCCTCGATCGAGACGATGAAGGCCGACGACCTGCGCTCGCGCGCCAAGGCCGTGGAGGCGATGTTCCGCCCGCGGCTGGAGGCCCTGGCCGACAAGTTCGGCGTCATCGGGGACATCCGGGGTCGCGGCGCCATGCTCGCCGTCGAGCTCGTCAGCGACCTGGAGAAGAAGACGCCGGATGCCGACCTCACGGGTCGCATCAACAAGGCCTGCCACGCGGAGGGTCTGGTCACCCTCACCTGCGGCACCTTCGGCAACGTCTTCCGGTTCCTGCCGCCGCTGTCCAGCGGCGACGAGCTCCTGTCCGAGGGCCTGGACATCCTGGAGGCTGCGTTCGCGGCTTCCGTCTGAGGCTGCCTGGGATCGCGAACATGCCCGCGCTGCACGCTCCCCATGTCCGCTTCCACCAGTCCTTCCTGCGTGCCATGGCCGACTTCGAGGCCGAGGGACGCGGCGGCGACCGGGACCGGTCGATGATCGGTCGCGACCTCGCCCAGTGGAGCCCGCAGTGGGTCGACGGCGACGTGTTCGCGCAGTATGCCGAGCACGTCCGGGCGCAGGCCCTGCCCGAGACCCCACGCCCTGACGGTTTCGTGCCCTCGCTGACGTTCTGGTGGGGCGAGGGGGAGGAGTACCTGGGCCGGATCGTCCTGCGCCACCCGCTCACCCCGCACCTGTTCGAGGTGGGGGGCCACATCGGCTACGACGTGCCTCCGGCCCACCGGCGCCAGGGTCACGCAACCGCGATGCTGCGTACCCTCCTGCCGGTCGCCCTGCGCGAGCACGCCCTCGTGGAGGTGCTGGTCACCTGCGACACCGACAACGTGCCCTCACGCAGGGTCATCGAGGCCTGCGGTGGCGTCCTGGATGACGAGCGGGGCGGCAAGCTGCGCTTCTGGGTGCCCACCGGCTGACCGCTCCGTTCGGCAGTGTTTACGCGCCCGACGCGTGTCGGACACCGAAGCGTCCCCACTGGCCTGTTACAAAAGACAGGACCCGGCCAAGTATGAGTTGGCCGGGTCATTGCGTCCCCCCCCCCCCCCCCGGACGCACCCAGTTGGTCGGGGGTGGCCGTGGCACAGTGGGCCCGTGCTTCGACGAGCGATGGCCCGTGACGCGGAGGCGCTCAAGGACCTCGAGAAGGCCGCCAACCTCGTCGCGCTCGCCCACGTGTTCCCGCCGCGCCTGCACCCCTACCCCGACGATGACGTCCTCGCGCGGTGGAGGCGGCTGCTCGCCGACCCGAGCGTCACCACGCTGGTCGGGGAGGACGACCGGGGCCTGACCTGCTTCGCCGCCTTCGACGACACGACGCTGCGCCACCTCGCAGTCCGGCCGGACCGTTGGGGTAGCGGGCTCTCGGCCGAGGTTGTCGGGGCGTCCACTGCGGACCGGTTGTGGTGCCTGGAGCTGAACCACCGCGCCCGGAGGTTCTACGAGCGACACGGCTGGGTGGTGACGGGGCAGCGACGGCTCTCGGAGTTCCCACCCCACCCGGTCGAGGTCGAGTACCTCAGGGGGTGAGTCCCCGAGTCAGACCAGGTCCGTCAGGAGCGCCGCCACACGCGCGGCGCCGTCGTCCTCCACGGGCAGGTAGTCGACCTCGCGACCGAGGTCGGCCACGATCGTGGCTGCCAGGGCATCGGCGTCGCAGGCGAGGTCGTAGGGGAGGAACCGTCCCGCGCCGTAGCGATCCAGCCGGTGCCGTACGTGGAGGTTCTGCTCGAAGTGGTTGCGCAGGGGCACGTAGACGAAGGGTCGCCGCGTCGCGGTGAGCTCCATGCACGTGGTCAGTCCCCCCTGCACCACCGCGAGGTCCGCGGCGGCGAGGTGGCGGTGCAGCTCGGGCACCAGCCCGCGCACGGTCACCCCCTTGCGCCGGGGCAGGGTGCGCGGGTCGATCCTCGGGCCCGTGACCACGAGGACCCGCAGGTCGGGCACCTCGCGCCGGGCGAGCGGCACCGCGTCGAGGACCCTGCGCAGCAGCGGTTCGCCGACCCCCGAGCCCCCCACGGTCACCACGCACAGCGGCTGGTCGACGGCATACCCCAGCTCACGACGGAGCCCGTCGCGGTCGGTCAGGCCGGCGGGGTCGAATCCCGTGACGTAGCCGGCGAAGTCGAAGTTCGCCACGGTCCACTCACGGATGTCCGGCAGGCCCGGCCCGAACGAGGCCGGCACGACGTCCTCCGGGGACCCGACGAAGATCGAGCGGTCGCGGACCCGGTGGAAGCGCTCGCGCTGCTCGATCATCTCGGCGTTGTAGTCGGCGGTCAGGGCCGCCTCGGCATCCCCGCCCTCGGGCATCGGCAGCCACCCGACGAAGTCGGTCAGCCAGGCGAACGCGAACCGCTTCAGCTCCGGGTTCTCGTGGAGGTGGTGGTCCACGTCCCAGGCCTCGTCGGCCACCACGAGGTCGAAGTGCTCGTCACGGACCACGTCGTCGAACACCATGAAGTTGTTGACCAGGATCTCGTCCATCGCCCGGATGGCCTGGAACGCGTGGAGGTCGTGTTCGCCCGCCTGCGCCTCGATGTGGGCGCTCTCGCTGGCCAGCCACGCCGACGCCGGGTGCACCCGCTCGCCGGCCGCCTCGAGCATCGCGGTCACCGGGTGCTGGGTGAGCCACGAGATCTCGAGGTCGGGGTGGAGCTTGCGCACTTCGTCGGCCACCGCGAGGTCACGCCGCGCGTGGCCCAGCCCGATCGGGGAGGACAGGAAGAGGGCGTGCCGGCGACGGCGACCGGCACGCTGCCAGCTGGTCCGGGTCGGGGGCGGCGGGGCAAGCCGCTCGAGGAAGTCGCGGACGAGGTGGTTGACCTTGGCGGGGTGGCGGGCCACGAGGCCGTGTCCGCAGCCCTCGAGGACCACGAGCGAACCCTGGGTCAGCTCCGCCAGCCGCTCGGCCACCGCCAGCGGCGAGATCTGGTCGTGGGTCCCGTGCACGAGCAGGACGGGGCACCGCACTCGCGCGCAGACCGCCTCGATCGGGGTGGTCTGGATGCCGAGGAACCCGTGCATCCCGGCGCTCGCGTCGGCGACCACCTGCGGGGTGGTCTCGCTGGCCCAGCCGACGGCGTCCTGCACCTGCTTCGTGGAGTGCGGCTCGGCGAACATCTGGTCGAAGAAGAACCCGATGAAGTCGTCGTACCCGCCGCCGAGCCAGTGCTCGCGGTTGTACTTCGCCCACCCCTCGGTGTCCGTGACCGGCCCCTCCCAGTCCACGACGTCCCGGCCCTCGCGCGGCACGTCGACGTTGCTCGAGGACGCGATCCCGACGATTCCGCGGACGCGGTTCGGGTGCGTGGCGGCCAGGTGCAGCGACCAGGTCACCCCCCACGACAGCGCCACGAGGACGGCGGCATCCGTCCCGGTCGCGTCGAGGACGGCAAGGGCGTCGGCGGCATACTCCCCGTCGCGGTATGCCGCCGCGCCCACCGGTCGGTCGGACCGACCGTTCCCCCGCCCATCGAAGGTGACGACGCGGAAATGCCTTGCCAGGTAACCGATCTGCGCCTTCCAGATGCGTGAGTGCACCACC
The DNA here is from genome assembly GCA_963757635.1 of uncultured Actinomycetota bacterium. Classification (GTDB taxonomy): domain Bacteria; phylum Actinomycetota; class Actinomycetes; order Actinomycetales; family Dermatophilaceae; genus Pedococcus. Next base: position 142,753 of record CAVWSK010000005.1, read on the forward strand.
GTCCAGGTCGGCATGAGCAGGACGGTGGTGCTTCCCCCGCCATGGACGGCGTAGTGGATCCGGACGCCGTCGCGGGTGACGGAGCCGGTCTCGGTGGGCGCGAGCACCCCTGCTGTGGAAGCCATCGGGACCAGTCTCCTCCCCGTCGTCGCGTCAGGGCCGGACTTCGAGCACCCGGTTGAAGGGGGTCTGCGCCACTGACGCGAAGCGCGTGAAGCCGCTCGTCGTCACCACGTCGCGGATCCTGGCCGGCCCCGCCTGGGTGCCGAGCGCGAGCCCGACGTCCTGGGCGAGCGAGGACGGTGTGCACAGGAGGGTGGAGAACCCGTAGTACGCCCGCCCTACCGGGTTGAGGTTGTCGCTGACGCTGTCACCGGCCATCGGCTCGACGACCATCCAGGTGCCATCCGGTGCCAGGGCGTCGCGCACGTGCCGCGCTGCGCCGACCGGGTCGCCCATGTCGTGCAGCGCGTCGAAGGTGGTGACGAGGTCGAAACCCGTCCCCGGGAACTGCGTCGCCGAAGCCACCTCGAAGCTCACCCTGTCGTCCACACCGGCGTCCCCTGCGCGCTCACGGGCGGTCGCGATCGAGGCCTCGTGGTAGTCGAAGCCGACGAAGGTCGAGTTCGGGAAGGCCTGGGCCATGATCACGGTGGAGGCGCCGTGCCCGCACCCCACGTCGGCCACGCTGGCGCCCCGCTCGAGCTTGGGCACGACCCCCTCGAGGGCCGGCAGCCACTCACCCACGAGGTGGGCGTTGTACATGGTGCGGAAGAAGCGCTCGCAGCCGTCGTGGACGTCGGTGTGGTGCTCGTGCCAGCCCAGACCGGCTTGGCTGCGGGCGGCATCGAGCACGTCGTCGATGTCGTGGGCGGTGCCCAGCGCGATCTGGAAGAAGCCGGGCAGGTAGGCCGGGCTGCTGGGGTCGGTGAGCGCGGCGGCCTGTTCGGGTGGCAGCGTGTAGTGGCTCGTGGCGGCGTCGAACTCGACGTAGCCGCCGGCCGCCTGGGCGTTGAGCCACTCGCGGGCATAGGGCTCCCCGGTGCCCGTCGCCTCGGCGAGCCTGGCCGGGGTGACCGGCCCGGCCGCCATGGTCGTGTAGTAGCCGAGCTTGTCGCCCATGACGACGAGGGCGGTGTTGAGCGTGGCGCCCACCTCGTCCACGGCCTTGAAGACGAAGGCCATGAGCTTGTCGATGTCGATGGTCGGTGCCTGCTGGAGATCGGTCATGATGATGGTTCCTCCCCTGGATGGTGTCTGCTCGGGCCGACGCTAGGGCGGTTGGTCGGCCCACCGAATCCGGTGCCCCACCTAGTCCTCGTGCACGAGGGCCCCTGGGCGCCCCCACCTACACTTGGCGGGTGCTCGTCGGGCGCGTGGCTGAGCGGCAGACGATCCGACGCCTCCTCGCCGGGGCCCGGGTCGGCGACAGCGGTGTGCTCGTCGTCGTGGGGGAGCCGGGCATCGGCAAGACCTCGCTGCTCGAGGACGCCCTGTCCGTCGTCGAGGGGATGCGCGTGGTCACCACGCGTGGGGTCGATGCCGAGCGTGAGGTCGCCTTCAGTGGCCTGCACCAGGTGTGCGCCCCGCTGCTCGGGGTGCTGGACGAGCTGCCGACGCCCCAGTCCGAGGCGCTCGGCGTGGCGCTGGCGCTGAGGTCGGGGCCGACGCCGGAGCGGTTCGCGGTGGGCGTCGCCGTGCTGGGTCTCCTGGCCCGGGCCGCCGAGGAGTCCGCACTGGCGGTCTTCATCGACGACGCCCACCTGCTCGACCCCTCGTCCGCCCAGGCGATCGCCTTCGCGGCCCGCAGGCTCGTGACCGACCGGGTCGGTGTCGTGGCCGCCCTGCGCAGCGACGAGGACTCGCCGTTGCTGGGGTTGCCCACGCTGCGGCTGGGGCCGGTCGGGGTCGCCGACACCCGGGCCCTGGTGGCCCCGGGGGGAAAGGCGTGGTGGGGCGATGACCAGGTGGCCCGCTTCCACGAGGCGACCGGCGGCAACCCGCTCGCCATCCTCGAGCTGGTGGACCAGGCCGAGCGGTTGGCGGCAGCTCCACCGACCGCGCCGGTGCCACTGACCGGCGAGCTGCTGGCCGCCTACTCGCGCCGGGTCGAGACGCTCTCGGAGCAGGCCCGCGCGGTGTTGCTGCTGGCAGCCACGGACGACCACGACCTGCGCGTGCTCGAGCGGGCCTGTGCCTGCGCCGGACTGCACCTGGCTGCCCTTTCCGAGGCCGAGGCGTTGGGCCTGGTGCGGCTCACCGCGCAGTCGGTCGAGTTCCGCCACCCCTTGGTGCGGGCGGCGGTCTACGGCGCGGCCGACCCCGCCGTCCGACGGGAGGCGCACCGTCGCCTCGCGGCTGCCACCCCTGACGACCTCGACCGTCGGGCCTGGCACCTTGCCGAGGGGGCGCTCGGCACCGACGACGTGGCGGCCGACCTGCTCGAGCTCGCCGCCGAGGGATCGGCCCGTCGCGGCGCCAACGCGGTCGCGGCGGCGCAGTTCGAGCGTGCGGCGGCGCTGGCCGTCGAGCGGGAGGCCGTCGGCCGACGACTGCTGCGGGCGGGGGACCAGGCCTGGCTCGCGGGAGCCAGCGACCGGGCCGTGGCCGACCTCGAAGCCGCGCTTGCCGTGGCGAGGACCCCCGTCGAACGGGCCGCCGCGAAGGGCCGGCTCGGCGCCGTCGCCGCCAGGTGTGGCTCCCTCGAGGAGGCCCGCGACATGCAGTTCGCCGCGGCCGAGGAGGTGGCCCCGCACGACCCGGAGGCGGCCATCCTGCTGCTCGCGGACACGGTCGAGTCGTGCCTCTACCTGTGCGACCCGCAGTCGGCCCTGCGCGCCGCGGCCCGCCTCACCGAGCTCCTCGAACCCGGCACCGGCGCGGCGGCCACCCGGTTGGGCTCCCTCGCGGCGGGGGTGGCCCTGATCCTCGGCGACCGCGGGGACCGCGGGGCCGAGCTCATCCGGACCGCCATGGCCCAGCCGCTCGACCCTGCGCAGGAGACCGACCAGTGGCGGTTCCGGTGGTCGCTCGTCGGACCGCTCTTCCTGCGTGAGGCGGGGTCGACGCGGGCGGCGATGGCCTCGGCCGTGCACCTCGTGCGCACGCGGGCGGCGGTGGGGATGCTTCCCTTCCTGCTCACGCTGGTCGCTCGTGACGATGCCGGCGCCAGCAACTGGGCGGACGCGGAGGCTGGCTACACCGAGGCGATCCGGATCGCCCGGGAGACCGGGCACGTCAACGACCTGGCCCTGGCCCTCGCGGGCCTGTCCTGGCTCGAGGCTCGACGGGGGCAGGCCGAGGCGTCAGGGCTCCACGGGCAGGAGGCAGGGCGGCTCGCGGAGCAGAACTCGGCGCACTTCGCCCGGCTCTGGGTGCTCTTCGCCGCGGGGGACCTGGAGGCGGCGGTGGGGGATCCCGCGCAGGCCGCCCGGGCCTACGGCACCCTGGTCCGGGCGCTGGGCGACCTCGGGGTCAGGGATCCGGACCTGTGGCCGGGGCCGGAGCTCGTCGAGTGCCTGTGTCGGATGGGGGAGGCGGCCGGCGCCGCGCAGACTGCCCTCGACTTCATGACCGCGGCGAAGGCCAAGGGCCAGCCGTGGGCGTTGGCCCGCGCACACCGGGGCCTGGCGCTCACGGTGCCCCCCGCCGAGGCGGAGCGTGAGTTCGAGCAGGCGCTCGCGCTGCACGGCCAGACGCCCGACCCGTTCGAGTCGGCCCGCACCCGGCTCGCCTACGGGGCCTGGCTGCGGCGGTCGCGGCGACGGGTCGACGCCCGGCCGGTGCTGCGCGCCGCGCTGGAGACCTTCGAACGGCTGGGTGCGCAGCCGTGGGCCGACCGGGCTGCGGCGGAGCTCGACGCGACGGGCGAGCAGGCCATGCGCCGTGGTGGCGGGGTGCTGGACGGCCTCACGCCGCAGGAGCGCCAGATCGCCGTCCTGCTGGCCTCGGGGCGCACGACGCGTGAGGCTGCCCTGGCGCTGTTCCTCAGCCCGAAGACGGTCGAGTACCACCTGCGCCACGTCTACGTGAAGCTCGGCATCCACTCCCGGGAGGAGCTGGCCACAGCGGTGGACACCGGCTGATGCCCGATCGGTCGCCGGCCCACGACTGGCAGACTGCGGCCATGCGCCTCCCCACCGTCCTCGACCTCACCGGACGGGTCGCCGTGGTCACGGGTGCAGGCAGCCCCACCGGCATCGGGTTCGCCGCAGCGCGCCTCCTGGGGAGCCTCGGCGCAGCCGTCGTCCTGGGTGCGACGAGCGAGCGCGTCCACGAGCGCGCGGCCGAGCTCACCGCCGACGGGGTGGCAGCGCTGGGCGTGCCCGGCGACCTCATCGACCCGCAGGCCGCCGCGGCCCTGGTGCGGGCGGTCTCGGACTGGCGCGGTCGCCTGGACGTCCTGGTCAACAACGCCGGCATGGTCTCCACGGCCGACCCCGACTTCCATGCCGGCGACCTGCTGGGCACGGCACCGCAGCGGTGGTCGAAGTCGCTGCAGCGCAACCTGGACACCGCCTACCTGGTCACCCGCGCGGCTCTGCCACAGCTACGCGGCTCCGGTCAGGGGCGGGTCGTCATGGTCACGAGCGTCACGGGCGCGGTGATGGGCATGCGTGGCGAGGTGGCGTATGCCGCGGCCAAGGCCGGGCTCGTCGGCCTCACCCGCGCGCTCGCCGTGGACGAGGGCCGCTACGGCATCACCGTGAATGCGGTGGCACCCGGCTGGATCGCCACCGGCTCGCAGACCGAGCACGAGGCGACCGAGGGCCTGCTGACCCCGGTGGGGCGCTCCGGCACGGCCGACGAGGTGGCTGCCGCGATCGCGTTCCTCGCCAGCCCCGGGGCGGGCTACGTCAACGGCCAGGTGGTCGTCGTGGACGGCGGCAACAGCGTCACCGAGGAGCGTGCGCTGCCCCGGTGAGGGCCGGGAGGCTCAGCGGGGCGGCATCCGCAGGGCCCCGTCGAGGCGGATGACCTCACCGTTGAGCATGGGGTTGTCGATGACGTGCCGCACGAGGTTGGCGTACTCGGCGGGCTGGCCGAGACGGCTGGGGTGCGGCACCTGCGCCTCGAGCACGGCCTTCACGTCGCCGGGCAGACCCGACAGCATCGGCGTCTCGAAGGTTCCCGGGGCGATGGTCATCACGCGGATCCCCTTGTCCGCGAGGTCGCGGGCCGCGCTCAGGGTGAGGCCGACGACCCCACCCTTGCTCGCGGCATACGCCGCCTGGCCGACCTGACCGTCATAGGCCGCGATCGACGCGGTCATCACCACCACACCGCGGTCGCCGTCGAGCGGCTCGTTGTCGAGCATCGCGGCGGCCGAGAGCCGCAGCACGTTGAAGGTGCCGACGAGGTTGATGCTGACGACGTTCGCGAAGTCCTCCAGGGGCAGCGGTCCGCGCTTGCCGACGACCCGTCCCGGCGTGCCGACGCCAGCGCAGTTGACGACGATGCGCAGGGTGCCGAGCTCGCGGGCGACCTCGATGGCGGTCTGGACCTGGGCCTCGTCGCGGACATCGGTGGGCACGAAGCGGGCGCGGTCGCCCAGCTCGGCTGCCAGCTCCGCCCCGGGGGAGGAGGGCAGGTCGAGGATGACGACCGCGGCGCCGTCGGCGTGCAGGCGCCGGACGGTCGCGCCGCCGAGCCCGGAGGCTCCGCCGGTGACGAGGGCGACGGTGGAGTCGTTGATCTGCAAGGGAGCTGGCCTTCCGTTTGAGTGGTCAGCCGCGCAGCAGGTGGCGGCTGATGACGAGTCGCTGGATCTGGTTGGTGCCCTCGAAGATCTGGGTCACCTTCGCCTCGCGCAGGTAGCGCTCGAGCGGGAAGTCCTGGGTGTAGCCGGCCCCGCCGAGCACCTGGACGGCGTCGGTGGTGACGCGCATCGCGTTGTCGGTGCAGACGAGCTTGGCGACGGCGGCCTCCTTGCCGAACGGTCGTCCGGCGTCGCGCAGCCGTGCCGCGTGCAGGTAGGACGCGCGCGCCGAGGTGACGGCCGCCTCCATGTCGGCGATGAGGAAGGCCAGGCCCTGGTTGTCGCCGATGGGGCGGCCGAACTGCTGGCGCTCGCGGGCGTAGGTTACGGCCTGGTCGAGGGCCTCCTGGGCGAGCCCCGTGGCAGCCGCAGCGATCCCGAGGCGTCCGGAGTCCAGGGCCGACAGGGCGATGGCCATGCCCTCGCCGCGTCCGCCGACGAGGCGGTCGGCGGACACCTCCACACCCTCGAAGTGCACCTCGCTCACGGTGTCGCAGTGCAGGCCCATCTTCTTCTCCGGGGTGCCGAAGGCGAGGCCCTCGGCATCGCCGGGCACCACGAAGCAGGACAGCCCGCGGCCGCCGTCGTCGGAGGTGCGCACGAAGGAGGTGTAGAAGTCCGCGTGGCCGGCGTGCGAGATCCAGGCCTTGGTGCCCTTGATCCGGTATGCCGTGGGCTCGGCCTCGTCATCGGGCGTCGCCCGCGTGGTCATCGAGCCGACGTCCGAACCCGCGCTGCGCTCGGAGAGGCAGTAGGCCCCGAGCTGTTCGCCCGACAACATGCCCGGCAGCAGGGCCGCCTTCTGCTCATCCGTGCCGAACTGCGCCACGGGATAGCACGTGAGGCTGTGGACCGACACGCCCACGGCGACGCTCATCCAGGCGGAGGCGATCTCCTCGACGACCTGGAGGTAGACCTCGTAGGGCTGGTCCCCGCCGCCGAACTCCTCGGGGTAGGGCAGCGACAGCAGACCGGCCCGGCCCAGCACGCGGAACGCCTCGAGCGGCAGCATGGGGGTGGTGGCTGCGGAGCGCTCGGCCTCGTCGACGACCGGGCGCAGCTCCTTGGTGCAGATCTCGCGGGTCAGGTCGATGAGGTCCTGGCCCTCTTCGGTGGGCATGATCCGCGTCGCTGGCATGCCCCCGATGGTAGTAGTAGGACGTCCTAGTACCTGAATCGCGCAGGTCAGCGCACCCGGCCCACCGGCATACGCCACGGTGCCCATCCCCGGACCTCCCCGGCGATCTCCCTAACCTTTGCTAGCAAGCCTTGGCTTGATCAGGACAGTTTCCACGGTGTCCGGATTCACCGAAGCAGTGCTAGCAAAGGTTAGGGAAGCGCCGGGGTCAGGAAGGTCAGGAGGGTCAGGCGGGGTCCATGGGGGTCAGCGCAGGGCGCTTCGCGGTGATGCGGTCACCGGAGCTCTCTCCGCGCAGGCGCCGCTGGACCCAGGGCGCGAGGTAGGTCCTGGCCCAGGCGGCGTTGGCGGCGGTGGCCTCGCGACGTCCGAGCGGCGCCGGCGGCGGCAGGGGCGTGCTCCAGTCGGCCCGGTCGGTGTCGTGACCGAGTGCCGACAGCGCGTTGAGCGCGACCCGGCGGTGCCCCTCGGACGTCATGTGGATGCGATCCTCGGACCACAGCCGGAAGTCGCGCAGCGCCCCCATGCCCCACTGGTTGATGACGTAGCAGCCGTGCTGCTGGGCGATGCTGAAGATGTTGGCCGAGTGGATCGCGTGCCGCCCGCGCAGGTGCCGGAGCACCGGTGCGCCGGCCGGGTCGGTCGGGGTCGCGAGCAGCACGTCGGCCCCGGCGTCACGGAGCCTGAACACCGCATCCTCGAGCCGGTCGGCGATCGAGTCGAGGTCCGCCTTGGGGCGCAGGATGTCGTTCCCGCCGCCCACCATCGACACGAGGTCGGGCCCGAGGTCGATGGCCGCGTCGAGCTGCGGCCCGATCACGTCGGCGAGCAGCCGCCCCCGCACCGCGAGGTTGGCGTAGGCGAACTCCTGCCCCGCGGCGTGCGCGATCCCGGCGAGGTGCGAGGCGAGCCGGTCGGCCCACCCGACATAGGAGTTCTCCCGGCCGGGGTCGGCATCGGACATGCCCTCGGTGAACGAGTCGCCGATCGCGACGTAGCGCTGCCAGACCTTGTCGCGCTCGGGCAGGTGGGTGAGGTTGGCGGGGCTCGTGGCGTCGCTCACGTGAGGCTCCAATCGATGGGGTCGGCACCCTGCTGGACGAGGAGCTCGTTGGCGCGGCTGAACGGCCGCGACCCGAAGAACCCCGAGTGGGCCGAGAGGGGGGAGGGGTGGGCGCTCTCGATGCAGGGTATGCCGTGCAGGTGCGGCACGAGGTTGCGGGCGTCGCGTCCCCACAGGACGGCCACGAGGGGGCCGCCGCGGGCCACCAGTGCCGAGATCGCCTGCGCCGTAACGGTTTCCCAGCCCTTGCCCCGGTGGCTCGCAGGCTTGCCGGGACTCACGGTGAGCACCCGGTTGAGCAGGAGCACCCCCTGGGCCGCCCACGGGGAGAGGTCGCCGGTGCTGGGGCGCGCGAGACCGAGGTCGGTCTGCAGCTCCTGGTAGATGTTGACCAGGCTGCGTGGGACCGGCTGCACGTCGGGGGCGACGGAGAAGGACAGGCCCACCGCGTGCCCCCGGGTGGGGTAGGGGTCCTGCCCGACGATGAGCACCCGCACGTCAGCCAGGGGCTGCTCGAAGGCCCGCAGCACCTGGCCACCGGGGGGGAGGTAGCCGCGACCCGCGGCCACCTCGGCCCGTAGGAACTCTCCCATCGAGGTCACCGTCGCGGCGACGGGTTCCAGCGCCGCCGCCCACGAGGGGTGGACGAGGTCGGCCAAGGCGGTGGACGGCATACCCAGCAAGGTAGCCGGGTAGCCGCAGGCCGGCACCGTTGACCCGTTCCTTGCCGAACCCGCACCGAATGCGGAGCCCCTGTTGGTCGCGAAGTTGCCTGCCCGTCAACGAGGTTCGACAGGCTCGCTACCCATGACCGCACTGACCCGCGCCGCATCCTCCGCCTTGCTCGCCCTCGCCGCCATCCCCCTGGCCGCCGCCGCGGCCTCCGCGCTGCCGCCCCCTGCGCCGACCGTCGCCGACTCTCGAGACCAGCTCGCCACCCTGCCCGTGCACGCCGAGGACGACACCGGCTACGACCGCACCCTGTTCACGCACTGGATCACGATCAGCGGCACGTGCGACACCCGCGAGACCGTGCTGAAGCGCGACGGCAGCAACGTCTCCGTCGACTCCGCCTGCAAGGCGACCTCCGGGTCGTGGACCAGCGTCTACGACGGAGCGACCACGACGAACCCCTCGTCGTTCGACATCGACCACGTGGTGCCGCTGGCCGAGGCGTGGGGGTCGGGGGCGAGCGGGTGGACCTCGACGCAGCGCAAGAACTTCGCCAACGACCTCGTCCGACCCCAGCTGGTCGCGGTCTCGGCCTCGAGCAACCGCAGCAAGGGCGACCGTGACCCCGCCGGGTGGCAGCCCACGAGCGGTGCCTGGCGCTGCGAGTACGTCCGCGAGTGGATCAACGTGAAGTACTACTGGGACCTCGACGTCGACGCGGCCGAGAAGTCCGCGATCGAGGGCATGCTCGACACGGACTGCTGACGGGTCGGGCCGGTAGTGCGGTCAGCGGAAGATGGCGGCCAGGTCGTCGAGCCGGGACGGCACCACCCGGAACCACGCCCACGTCCCGCGGCGCTCGCGGGTGAGCAGACCGGCCTCGGTGAGCACCTTGAGGTGGTGGCTGACGGTGGGCTGGGAGAGACCGACGGCGGGGGTGAGGTCGCAGACGCAGGCCTCCTGCCCCTTCGAGGCGCGGATCAGCGAGAGCAGGCGCAGCCGCACCGGGTCGGCGACGGCCTTGAGCAGGGCTGCTGTGGCCTCGGCCTGGGTGGAGTCCATCGCCTGGTCCGTGGTCAGGGACCCGCAGCAGGACGGGTCGGCGCTGAGCACGGTGAGCGGCTTGCCTGCCATGGGCCCTCCCGGGGATCGACCACTCGATATTGACAACCATCGATATGGCTAGTTCACTTCCTACATAGACCATAGTCGATGAAAGACAGGTGCCTGGGATGTCCCGTGTCCAGCTCGCGCTCAACGTGGCCGACCTCGAGGGGTCGGTCGCGTTCTACTCCACCCTCTTCGGCACCACGCCGCACAAGCGGCGTCCCGGCTACGCCAACTTCGCCATCGCCGACCCGCCGCTCAAGCTGGTCCTGATCGAGGTGCCGGCGGGTACCCGGGGCGAGGGGACGGAACACGCCCTGAACCACCTCGGGGTCGAGGTCGACACCGTGGAAGAGGTGCACGCCGGGTCCGACCGCCTGCGCCAGGCCGGGCTGGCCGCCTTCGACGAGCGCGACACGACGTGCTGCTACGCGGTGCAGGACAAGGTCTGGGTGCACGACCCGGCGGGGGCCCCGTGGGAGGTCTACGCGATCACCGACGACAATCCCGTGGAGACCGCAACCGCACCCAAGGAGCCCTGCTGCACGTGAGCACCGCCACGCACACCACCCACCCCCAGGTCGTGGGCAAGCTGTCCACACTCGACCGGTTCCTGCCGGTGTGGATCGGCCTCGCCATGGTCGCCGGCCTGCTCCTCGGCCGCCTCGTCCCCGGTCTCGACAGCGCGCTGTCGACGGTCGAGGTCGACGGGATCTCGCTGCCGATCGCCATCGGCCTGCTCGTGATGATGTACCCGGTCCTGGCCAAGGTGCGCTACGACCGCCTGGACAGCGTGACGGCCGACCGGCGGATGCTGGTCTCGTCGCTGCTGCTCAACTGGGTGGTCGGGCCCGCGCTCATGTTCGCCCTGGCCTGGCTGCTGCTGCCGGACCTGCCCGCCTACCGGACCGGCCTGATCATCGTCGGACTGGCCCGCTGCATCGCCATGGTCATCATCTGGAACGACCTGGCCTGCGGCGACCGTGAGGCAGCCGCGGTGCTCGTCGCGCTGAACTCGGTCTTCCAGGTGGTGGCGTTCGCGGGGCTCGGCTGGTTCTACCTCACCGTGCTCCCCGGCTGGCTTGGGCTGGAGCAGTCCGAGCTCGACGTCTCGCCGTGGCAGATCGCCGGATCGGTCCTGGTCTTCCTCGGTGTCCCCCTGCTGCTCGGCTACCTCTCCCGGCGGCTCGGCGAGCGCAGCCGGGGACGTGAGTGGTACGAGTCGCAGTTCCTGCCCCGGATCGGACCGTGGGCCCTCTACGGCCTGCTCTTCACCATCGTCGTGCTGTTCGCCCTGCAGGGTGACCAGATCACGTCCCGGCCCCTCGACGTCGCCCGGATCGCCCTGCCGCTGCTGGCCTACTTCGCGCTGATGTGGGGCGGCGGCTACGTCCTCGGACGGTCGCTCGGCCTCGGCTACGAGCGCACCACCACGCTTGCGTTCACCGCCGCGGGCAACAACTTCGAGCTCGCCATCGCCGTGGCCATCGCCACCTTCGGCGTCACCTCCGGCCAGGCGCTGGCAGGGGTGGTCGGCCCCCTCATCGAGGTCCCGGTCCTGGTGGGCCTGGTCTACGTCAGCCTCGCCCTGCGCTCGCGCTTCCCCGTGAAAGGCCTCCCGTCATGAGCGACAAGCCCAGTGTCCTGTTCGTCTGCGTCCACAACGCTGGGCGCTCGCAGATGGCCGCGGCATACCTCACCCACCTCGGGGGCGGCGCCGTGGAGGTGCGCTCCGCGGGGTCGCAGCCGGCTGACCAGGTCAACCCGGCCGCGGTCGCCGCGATGGCCGAGGAGGGCATCGACATCGCCACGGAGGTGCCGAAGGTGCTCACCACGGAGGCCGTGCAGGAGTCCGATGTCGTCGTGACCATGGGCTGCGGCGACACCTGCCCGTTCTTCCCGGGCAAGCGCTACGAGGACTGGGTGCTCGACGACCCGGCTGGGCAGGGGGTCGAGGCCGTGCGCCCGATCCGGGACGAGATCCGCTCCCGCATCGAGGGGCTGCTGCGCGAGCTGGGCATCGAGCCACACGAGGCCACCACCTCCGCCCCCCTCGACCGCACCTGAGCCCGCCTGCCGGCATCACCCTGTGGTCCCGGGGCCCGTCCTCTCCCTCGACGGTCGGGCGTCGACCAGCGCCGTGAGAGCGGGGTTGTCGATGTGCTGGGCGAGGAGCGCGACGGCGTCCTCGTCGCCCTCCTGGCCGAGCGCGGCGCCGTGCAGCAGGGAGCGCACGACGAGCTCACGCATGCCGGTGCGGGAGGCCAGCTGGCGAAGGTCCTCCACCCATCTCCCGGTCTCCGGATGGCCGTGCCGCAGGCCGAGGCCGCACTGGGCGTCGAGGATGTAGCCGTCCAACCACACGTAGGGATCGGCGAGACGGTTGGCGCGCGCGCGGGACTCCGCCAACAGCTCGAAGCCTCGCGCGGTCTCGCCATCCGCCTCTGCGACGAGCGCGAGTCCCCTCGCCGCGATCCCCTCCCAGCAGGGGTCGCCCAGCTGGCAGGCGCGGGCGAACGCCTGGTCGAAGACCTCGGCTGCACCCGCGAGGTCGCCGGAGGCGAGCGCCGCCTCGCCGTGAAGGGCCTGCGGCCAGGGCAGGAACGCCAGCCAGTGGTCCTCCTCTGCCAACGAGATGGAGGTGGACAGCCGCTCGCTGGCGACGCCGAGATCGCCGCACAACAGGCTGATCCGGCCCAGCATCGACTGGGCGAAGGCCTCACGCCGTGGATCGCCGGCCGTCCGGGCGTGGTGCACCGCCTGCTCCAGCAACAGCTCGGCCTGGCCGTAGTTCGCTCGGTCGCTCTCCACCGATCCCAGGTACGTCGTCGCCTTGGCCAACATGGCGGGGGAGCCTTCGGCCAGTCGAAGGGCATCGCTCAGCCACAGCTCCGCCCGGTCGTAGCGGGCGCGCAGGAAGTCGACGTAGCCGAGCTCGGCCCGAGCTGCCGCGACGGCGTCGGTCAGCTGATGGGCGACGGCGATCTCGTCGGCCTCGTAGAGGCTGGCCAGGCCCTCTTCGTCGAGGCCGCCGAGCGCGTGCACGAGTGCTTCGGCCAGGACGAGCCGCGACCTGACCCGGAGCCGTGTCTTGCGCGCACCGTCGGCCAGCCGGGTGGCGGTCCGCAACGAGTGGACCCCCGCCTCGAGGGCGCCGGCCCCCATCGCAGCGGTACCGGCTTCGAGGATCGCCTCGATGGTGGCGTCGTCTGCCTCCGCGAGTGGGTCGGGTCGGGTGGTCCGGCGGGCGGCGACCACGGCCGCCCCCGGAGGGATGCCGAGCTCGCTGTCGAAGAGGTCGGAACACGCGGCGAACTGTCGCTCGGCCTCGTCGTCGTCGCCCGCCAGACGGTAGAGCCGGATGAGCAGCGCCTGGTGGTTCTCGTCGAGGGGACTCATGGCCGTGGCGCGGGATGCGTAGCCGATGGCTTCCTGCCAGGTGCCGCGCGCCAACGACCGGACCGCGGCCTCGTGGAGGATCGCCTCCGAGGCGGCGGCCAGGTGCCGCTGCTGGGCCAACAGCCAGATCTCGTATGCCGCGCTGGTGCGCAACGTCATGCCGTCCAGGAGGGTGGCGCCGAGTCCCGGCAGTGCGATGGCGTCGCTCGATGCGCCCCGGGCCAGGACGACGACATCGACCACGGCGTCGGGTGGGAGGCGCAGCTGGACGGGGTCGTCCTCGACCGATGCGCCCGCCCCCAGCCCGCGACGGAGCTCGGAGAGGTTCCACCGCAGGGCCCGCTGCGGATCCTCGGCGTCGGCGAACAGGAGCTGGGCGAGCTGGCTTCGGCTCGGCGGCCGTTCTGCCAGGAGCAGGTAGGTCAGCAGGGCCCAGCTCTTGCGACTTCGGAACGGGTAGGTCTCGCCGGACGCCTGCACGATCCGCGGCCGGCCGAGGAGCTGCACCGACAGGGTCATCCGAGCTCCGATCCCACTCCCACCTCGCAGTACCGCCAACCGTACGCCGACCGGACCCCGACCGACCCCAACCCGACCGCGACCGGACCCCGGCGGCCCGGTGCGCATCGGTGCGCACCGGGCCGCCGAGATCGGCTGCCTACGAGCCTTCGAGCACGGGGTAGATCTCGTCGGCCACGAGGCCGTGGGCCTCCCGGTGCACCGTGTTGGCCGCCTCGGCGTCCGGGGCCTGCACCAGGCAGAAGATCTTCCCCGCGGCCTCGTCCACCCAGTAGCGCAGGTAGTCGACGCCGTGCGCTCCCTGAGCGGCCACGTCCGCCTGGTGGGCGCCGGCGACGTCCCCGGCCGCGACGCCACCTTCGATGGTGTGCACATCCATGAACAAGGACATGTCGTTCCTTTCGATCCGAGGTCGACGTCGGTCGTCGAGCCTTCGCCCAGAAGGAAACGGGGTGGGCGTGTGACGATGCGTTTGACGGTTCCGGAGACGTGGACGAGGCGTCGACGCGGCTTCCTGGCCACTCGCTGCCGTCTAGGCTGAAAGCGTGACTTCACGCTGGCCGGTCGTGCTCTTCGACTTCGACGGCACCCTGGCCGACACCATCCCCCTCATCGTGGCGTCCTACCGCCACGCCCTCGACTCGGTCGGTGAGGACGCGGGGGAGGACGAGGTCCGCTCCTGGATCGGACGCCCGCTGCAGCCCGTGCTCGAGGAGCGTTACCCGGGGCGTGGCGCCCGCCTCACCGACGTCTACCGCGAGTGGAACCTGGCCCACCACGACGAGCTGATCCGCACCGTCGACGGCATTCCCGAGCTGCTCGACGACCTGCACGGAGCCGGTGCCCGCACCGCGGTGGTCTCGTCCAAGCGGGTCGACACGGTGCGCCTGGGCCTGAGGGCGGTCGGCCTCGACAGCCGGATCGACGTGGTGGTCGGCCAGGAGAGCACGCCCCTGCACAAGCCGCACCCCGCCCCGCTCCTGTATGCCGCGCAGCACCTCGAGGTCGCCGTGCACCACTGCGTCTACGTCGGTGACGCGACCGTGGACGTCGAGGCGGCCCTGGCCGCCGGCATGGGAGCGCTCGCGGTGACGTGGGGAGCAGGCCTGCCGGCCGCCCTGCACGCGGCGGGCCCCACGGCCGTCGTGTCCGACGCCCCCGGTCTGAGGGCTGCCCTCTTCGCCTCTGCGCGGCCCTAGACTCTGCGCGTGCACGGCTACAGCGACACCCAGCTCGAGATCCTCGGCGACGCCATCCTCGCCTACTCCGCCGACCGGCTGAAGCTGGACCCGGTGCCGCTCGACGGCCCCAGGACTCTCGCCGAGCTCGACGCGGCGGCCGGCGTGACCATCACCGCCCAGGGCATCGGCGGTGACTCGGCGCTGAGCCTGTTCGCCACCGAGCTGGCGCCGGCGTGCATCTCGACCGACCACCCGCGATACCTCTCCTTCATCCCGTGCGCGCCCACCGAGGCCGCGGCGATGTTCGACCTCGTGGTCGGGGCGTCCTCCATCTACGGCGGCTCGTGGCTCGAGGGCGCCGGCGCCGTCTACGCCGAGAACCAGGCGCTGCGGTGGATCGCCGACCTGGTCGGGCTCCCGCCCGAGGCGGGCGGCGTCTTCGTGCCCGGTGGGACGATCGGCAACCTCTCGGCGCTGGTGGCGGCCCGCCACACGGCCCGCATGAACGCCGCCCACGAGGGACGGCAGGGCCCCGGCGCGCGTCCCTACCGCGTGGCGGCCACCCACGGCGCCCACTCCTCGATCCAGTCGGCGTGCGACGTGATGGACGCCGAGTTCGTGGGGGTGACCGTGGACGACATGGGCCGGCTCTCGGGCGAGCGACTGCGCCAGGTGCTCGTCGACCACGGCCCCGACACCTTCTTCGCGGTGGTGGCCACCAGTGGCACCACCAACTTCGGCATCGTCGACGACCTGGCCTCGGTGGCCGCCGTGTGCCGCGAGTTCGGGATCTGGTTCCACGTCGACGGTGCCTACGGCGGCGCCGGCCTCGCCGCCGACTCGGTGCGCCACCTCTACGCGGGCATCGAGCACTGCGACTCGTTCATCGTCGACCCGCACAAGTGGCTGTTCGCCCCCTTCGACTGCTGCGCCCTGCTCTACCGCGAGCCCGCCCTGGCGCGAGCCGCGCACACCCAGCACGCGTCATACCTCGACATCCTCAACGACGCCCCGGACTGGAACCCGACCGACTACTCGGTCGGCCTGACCCGTCGGGCGCGCGGCCTGCCGTTCTGGTTCAGCCTGGCGACCCATGGCACCGATGCCTACTCCGCGGCCATCGAGCGCACGCTCGAGGTGACCCGCTTCGCGGCCGCCGAGATCGCCCGGCGCGACTACCTCGAGGCCGCTCGGGAGCCGGACCTGTCGGTGATCGTGTTCCGTCGGCTGGGGTGGACAGCGGGCGACTACCAGCGCTGGTCGGACCGGCTGCTGGCCGAGGAGTTCGCGTTCGTGGTCCCCACCTCGCACGACGGCGAGACCCTGACCCGGTTCGCGATCGTCAACCCGCGCACCTCCGAGGACGACATCAGCGCGATCCTCGACACCATGGCCTGAGGGCCAGCGGCGGGGCCACCGGCCCCTCGTGGGGCGCCTGTGACGGCTGTGGCGAGTCGGGAGAAGATGGCCCCACCACTTCAGGCGAGGGAATGACAAGCGTGTGATTCGATCCGTATAGTTGGCCTCGCAAGGCACCGATACGAAGGGTCGAGAGTGAACGTCGCACACGAGCAGGACCACGTCGCCACGGCCACCGGGCTGAGCGCGCGTGATCGCGAGATCATCTCCTTCGAGCGCCAGTGGTGGAAGTACGCCGGTGCCAAGGAGCAGGCCATCCGCGAGCTGTTCGACATGTCCGCGACCCGCTACTACCAGGTGCTCAACGCCCTCATCGACTCCCAGGCGGCGCTCGAGGCCGACCCGATGCTCATCAAGCGGCTGCGCCGGCTGCGCGCCTCACGCCAGCGTGCCCGCAGCGCCCGGCGGCTGGGCATCCAGCTGTAGCCCCCCACAGACACAGGAGCGCCCGTCCAGAACTGACTGGACGGGCGTTGCTGTGTCCGCCGGGCCCCCGGGCCCCCGGGCCCCCCGAGCCGCCGCGCCCGCAAAGCGGGGGTTGCGCCGCATACCGGGGGATATGCGTGCCGGATCGGGACGCAACTCCCGCTTTGGCGGGGCGGGTGGTGCGCTGCGGGTATGCCGCCGGCGCACCGACCGCGCGCGGCGCGGCGCCGGTCCGTGCTTGACTGCGGACGTGGGCGAGGTGCGGATCAGGGCAGCCGGGGCCGACGACGCGCTCGTCGTCGCCGGACTGACGCTGCAGTGTGCCCTGCACCGCGGTGGTGAGCCCGAGCCCGGCTTCCTCGACCGGTTCGCCCGTGCGTGGTCGGCGCAGGCCCGTTCCCGGCCGGTGTGGATCGCCGAGGCCGGGGACGAGCATGCGGGCTTCCTCCAGGCCTGCGTCCTGGAGGCGCTGCCCTGGCCGGGTCGCGCAGGCGGCGCCAGCCTGGTGGTCGAGACGTTCTTCGTCCGCCCCGGTCATCGCGGCATCGGCGTGGGGGAGCAGCTGTTGCGGGCCGCGGTGGACCACGCCCGCGCGCAGGGGTTCACCGAGGTGAGCATGACGACCGGACCGCACACGGTGCCGATGGTCGAGCGGGTCGGGTTCACCGAGGCCGCCGGGCGGATGGTGTTCGCGCTGTGAGCCGTGGTGGCAGGCTGGGGTCATGGGACAGGGTGGCCTGACGCAGATCGGCGCGGTGGTCCTGGGGGTGCGCGACGTCGAGCGCGCGACCCGGTTCTGGAGCGCAGCCCTGGGTGCGCGGCTCCGCGCGCCCGCCGAGCCGGGCTGGGCGAGCCTGCGACCACCGGGCGGACGTGGCCCCAACCTGTCGCTCCAGCTCACCGACACTCCTCCCGCCGACTTCCCGCACACCCACCTCGACCTCTACGCCGACGACCGGGCGCTCGAGGTCGAGCGCCTGGTGTCCCTCGGCGCGCGGGTCGTGCCGGACTGGCCCTACCCGCAGGAAGAGCACGACTTCACCGTGCTGGAGGACCCTGACGGCAACCGCTTCTGCGTCGCCGACCGCCCGGACCGCTGATGGCCACCCGTCCGGGACCCACCAACTCCCTCACCGACGTGGCCGGCGTCCGGGTCGGCCATGCGACCAGGACCGAGCCCGGCTGGCTCACCGGCACGACGGTCGTCCTGCCCCCCGATGCTGGGGCGGTCGCAGGGGTCGACGTGCGAGGGGGCGCCCCGGGCACCCGGGAGACCGACCTGCTCGACCCGCCCAACCTCGTCGACCGGGTCAACGCGGTGGTGCTGACCGGTGGGAGTGCGTTCGGCCTCGCGGCGGCCGACGGGGTGGTCAGGGGGTTGTATGCCGCCGGGCTCGGGTGGCCCATGGGTGAGCCGGGGCAGGTGGTGCCGATCGTGCCCTCGGCGGTGCTGTTCGACCTGGGGCGCGGTGGGCAGTTCGGCAACGCACCGGGTGCCGCCGAGGGGTCGGCCGCCTTCGACGCCGCGGTCGACCGAGCCGTCGAGCAGGGCTGCGTCGGGGCCGGGACCGGCGCGCGGGTCGGCGGCCTCAAGGGCGGCGTGGGCTCGGCCAGCGCGGTGCTCGACGACGGGACGACCGTGGCCGCCCTGGTCGTGGTCAACGCGATGGGGGCTGCCTGGGACGAGCGAACCGGCGAGCTGTTCGCCCGCCGGTGGGGGCTCGGCACCGAGTTCTCCGGGGTCGGGGTCCCGGCCGCGCGCGAGCTGGACGAGGCGCGCGCCCGCGCGGAGGCGGCATACCCGGGGGAGCCACTGCGACCGGGCCTGGCGACGACGATCGGCGTCATCGCCACCGACGCGACCCTCACCAAGGCGCAGTGCCACAAGGTGAGCGGCCTCGGTCACGACGGCCTGGCCCGGGCGATCCACCCGGTGCACACCCTCTTCGACGGGGACACCCTCTTCACGCTCGCGACGGGCACCCGCCCCGCGCCGGAGCTGCCCGGTCTGCACGCCCTCATGGTGGCGGCCGGGGACTGCGTCACCCGCGCGGTGGGCCACGCCGTGCTCGCCGCGGAGTCGGTGTCGAACGGCACCGTCGACCTGCGCTCCTACCGTGCCGTGTTCCCCTCGGTGACAGGATGGGTCGATGAGCCCTGACTGGAGCACCCCCGAAGGCCTGGCCGCCATCAAGGACGCCCTGGCGGCGACCATCGAGGGCTGGCAGGCACCCGTGGCGTATGCCGTGGGTATCAGCTCGGCATCCAGCTCACCCGAGGTGGAGTTCCCCCACGTCAACAGTCCAGGCGGGTCGCACGGCCTGCCCGCGGTCATCCTCGCGAAGCTGCTCGGTCACGCGAACGGCTCGCAGACCTACGAGCTGTCGACCAGCCAGCTCGAGGCGGCAGTGGAGTCGCTGCGGCCCGCCGAGGCCTGCACCACGCTCGAGCACCCCAACCTCGGGGCCTGGCGGGAGGTCCTCGCCGAGCTCTCGGCGAACCCGGCCCGCACCGCATACGTCGTCTTCGTCGGGGACCTGGACGACCCGGTGACGTCGGAGGCCGACGGCACCCTCCGCACGGTCGTGGGCCACGGGTCCTGACCGGGCGCCGCCCGACCGGTCCGGTCAGGTCTGCAGGTCCATCGAGTCGAAGGCGAGCTCGACCGTCTCGACGAGCACCTCGCTGCTCGTCGCGTCGAGCGGCGTGACCCGGTGGACGACCGGGAAGGCGTTGCGGAAGAGCCACCACAGGACCGGTGCGTGCGAGCTGTCGAGCAGCCGGACCGTGACGTCCCGGTCCACGGCCGGGTCGCCGTCGCGTGCTGCCGTCCACCACGACCAGAGGTCGAGGTTGGTGGTGAGGGGGCGGCCCAGCACGAGGTGGGTGTAGTGCGAGAGCCCGGGCGTCTTGCGCGACCCGGAGGCCTTGTCGCTGCCGGAGCGGTAGAGGACCTCGTCCACGACCGCCTGGGGGAGCTCGACGCGGGAGAACGAGCTGTCGTCGTGGCCGGCGAAGTCGACCGTGAAGCCAGAGCCCTCGAAGGGGGCCGGTGTGGGGGCTGCCATGGCTCACTGTCCCACCGGTCCACCCCCGGGCGCCATGTCCGGCGGGTCCGCGCGTCACCGCTGCCCACGGTCGGCCCGGGCCGTTTGCACTCTCACCCCGAGAGTGCCAATAATGGCGTTAGCACTCTCCACAGGAGAGTGACAATCATGGCCTCAAAGTGAGGTCCGGGAAACGCGTGCGACGTGAGCCGCCGGAACCGGGCCGTCCGTCGCGGGCACGGCGAGGTCGCCACACACGATTCGCGTGGGAGGAACCACCCGAATGGCCAAGATCATCGCTTTTGATGAAGAGGCGCGCCGCGGTCTCGAGCGAGGAATGAACATCCTTGCCGACGCCGTCCGCGTCACCCTCGGTCCGAAGGGCCGAAACGTCGTCCTCGAGAAGAAGTGGGGAGCCCCCACGATCACCAACGATGGTGTGTCCATCGCCAAGGAGATCGAGCTCGACGACCCCTACGAGAAGATCGGTGCCGAGCTCGTCAAGGAGGTCGCCAAGAAGACCGACGACGTCGCTGGCGACGGCACCACCACGGCGACCGTCCTCGCCCAGGCCCTCGTCAAGGAGGGTCTGCGCAACGTCGCCGCAGGCGCCAACCCGATGGCCCTCAAGCGGGGCATCGAGAAGGCTGTCGACGCCGTCACGGCGCAGCTGCTCGAGATGTCCAAGGACGTCGAGACCAAGGAGCAGATCGCTTCGACCGCCTCGATCTCCGCTGCGGACCCCGAGATCGGCGCCATGATCGCCGAGGCGATGGACAAGGTCGGCAACGAAGGCGTCATCACCGTCGAGGAGTCCAACACCTTCGGCCTCGAGCTCGAGCTCACCGAGGGCATGCGCTTCGACAAGGGCTACATCAGCCACTACTTCGTCACCGACACCGAGCGCATGGAGACCGTGCTCGAGGACGCCTACGTCCTCGTCGTGAACTCCAAGATCTCGGGCATCAAGGACCTGCTCCCGCTGCTCGAGAAGGTCATGCAGTCCGGCAAGCCGCTGCTGATCATCGCCGAGGACGTCGACGGCGAGGCCCTGTCCACCCTGGTGGTCAACAAGATCCGTGGCACCTTCAAGTCGGTCGCCGTCAAGGCTCCCGGCTTCGGTGACCGTCGCAAGGCCATGCTGGCCGACATCGCCATCCTCACCGGTGGCCAGGTCATCTCCGAGGAGGTCGGCCTCAAGCTCGACACCGCGGAGCTCGACCTGCTGGGTCACGCCCGCAAGGTCGTCGTGACCAAGGACGAGACGACCATCGTCGAGGGCGCTGGCGACGCCGACCAGATCCAGGGTCGCGTCAACCAGATCCGCGCCGAGATCGAGAAGTCGGACAGCGACTACGACCGCGAGAAGCTGCAGGAGCGCCTGGCCAAGCTGGCCGGCGGTGTTGCGGTCATCAAGGCCGGAGCTGCGACCGAGGTCGAGCTCAAGGAGCGCAAGCACCGCATCGAGGACGCCGTGCGCAACGCCAAGGCTGCCGTCGAGGAGGGCATCGTCGCCGGTGGTGGCGTCGCGCTCCTGCAGGCGACCAAGGCCGCGTTCGAGAAGCTCGAGCTCGAGGGTGACGAGGCCACCGGCGCGAACATCGTCCGCGTCGCTGCGTCCGCCCCGCTCAAGCAGATCGCGATCAATGCCGGTCTCGAGGGTGGCGTCGTGTCCGAGAAGGTCTCGAACCTCCCCTCCGGTCACGGGCTCAACGCCGCGACCGGCGAGTACGTCGACCTCATCGCCGCGGGCATCATCGACCCGGCGAAGGTGACGCGCTCGGCGCTGCAGAACGCCGCGTCGATCGCCGCGCTGTTCCTCACCACCGAGGCCGTCATCGCCGACAAGCCCGAGAAGGCCGCCCCGGCGGCCCCGGGTGGCGACGAGATGGGCGGCATGGGCTTCTGAGCCCAGCCGTTCACGGCACACCAGACCGAAGGGCGGTCCCCCGCGAGGGGGGCCGCCCTTCGGCCTGTCCGAGGTCGGGGGCCGGCCGGTGGGGGTCAACCATCCGGCCGGTGTACCCACAGCAGGGGTATGCCGTGTAGAACGGTCCCCGTGCCTCCTCACCACCCCGATGGTCCCCTCGTGCTGGGCCCGCTGCTGCGCTACGTGGGGGAGGAGTCGGCCACCGTGTGGGTCCAGACCCGTGACCACGCCACCGTGCGGGTCCGTGCCTTCGGCCGGGAGTGGAGCGCGCCGACGTTCGCTGCCCACGGCCACCACTACGCCCTGGTCGTCCTCGACGGACTGACCCCGGGCGCCCAGAGCCCCTACGAGGTCGACCTCGACGAGGAGCGGGTCTGGCCCGACCCCGAGCCCGGCTTCGAGCACCTGCCGCCGAGCCGCATCCGCACCGTGCTGCGCAGCGCTCCCACCAGGCTGGCCTTCGGCTCCTGCCGCACCTCCGTGCCGCACGACGCCAAGGGCAACGCGAGCAACGGCGTCGACGCGCTGCGCGCCACCGCCCACCACCTGAGCCGTGCCGAGACCCCTCCGGAGCGCTGGCCGGACCTGGTCTGCTTCCTCGGCGACCAGGTGTATGCGGATGAGACCTCGGAGGCGATGCGGGAGTTCATCGCCTCCAGGCGCAGCCTCGACGAGCCGCCGTGGACCGAGCTGAAGGACTTCGACGAGTACGCCCACCTCTACTGGCTGGCCTGGAGCGACCCGCTGAACCGCTGGCTCCTCTCGACGCTGCCGAGCACGATGATCTTCGACGACCACGACATCCGGGACGACTGGAACACCAGCCAGGACTGGCACCGCGAGATGAACGCCAAGCCGTGGTGGCACGAGCGGATCGTCGGCGGACTCGCGTCCTACTGGGTCTACCAGCACCTGGGAAACCTCTCGCCCGACGAGCTTGCCGTCGACGAGATCTGGCAGCAGGTCGCTGACCACGCCCGGTCGGGGGCTCCCGACGAGCTCGACCTCACCGAGGTCCTCGACACCTTCGCCGAGCGGGTGGACCGCGAGCCCGAGAGCTACCGCTGGAGCTACGTGCGCGACCTGGGGGAGACCCGGCTGGTCGTCATCGACTCCCGGGCCGCCCGGGTGCTCGACCCCGACCGGCGCTCGATCCTCGACGAGACCGAGATGGCGTGGTTCGACGAGCAGCTGCGCGGCGACGTCGACCACCTGCTCATCGGGACCTCGTTGCCCTTCCTGCTCGCGCCCGGCATCCACGACCTGGAGGCGATCGACGAGGCCATGGCTTCGGGCGCCTGGGGTCCGCGGGTGTCCCGGCTGGGCGAGAAGATGCGGACCGCGGCGGACCTCGAGCACTGGGCGGCCTTCCAGGCCGGGTTCGCGCAGGTCCTCGCCATGGTCCTGGAGGTGGCCACGGGCCAGCGCGGCCGGCGTCCGGGCACCATCACGTTCCTGTCCGGCGACGTGCACAACTCCTACGTCACCGAGATCGGCCGTGACCAGGTCGAGCCCGGCACCAGCCGGATCCTCCAGGCCGTCTGCTCGCCGATCCGCAACCCGCTGCCCCGCCAGGCCCGAGTCGCCCAGGCCCTGCTCGCCAAGACGTTGGCCAGGCCCATGCGCCTGCTCGCGGGCGCCACGGAGAAGGTGCCCGACCCGGCATACCGCTGGTCGGTGACCGAGGGGCCCTGGTTCGAGAACACCCTGGCCACCCTCGAGGTGCGTGGTCGTGGACTGGTGATGAGCTGGGAGGCGGGGGAGGTCAGGGGCGACCGCTTCGACGCCCCCGACCTTCGGCAGATCGCCCGGGTCGTGGTGCTCTGAACGGGAGCGCGCGCGGCCGCAGCGGGCGCCCCGCCGGCGAACCATGTCCGGCTTGTGCCTCATCGTCCGCGTTGTCGCCGGCATCGCTCAGGGTGCACTCAGGGGCGGGTGGGGGAACTACCTGAGGGCGGAGGATGATCGGGATCCATAGCGTTGTCCCCGTGAACACCACCAGCCCTGGAGCCACCCCGATGACAGCTACCCCCGCCGGACCGGTCCCCGCGGAGACCGCCCCCGTCGCCCCGCCGGCCGCGCGGGTGGTCGACCTGCACAAGGTCTACGGCAAGGGCGAGGCCGAGGTCCGTGCGCTCGATGGCGTGAGCGTCGACCTCGCGAGCGGTGAGTTCACCGCGATCATGGGCCCGTCGGGGTCGGGGAAGTCGACCCTGATGCACTGCGCGGCGGGGCTCGACGCGGCGACCCGCGGCGAGGTCTACGTCGGCGAGATCGACATCACCCAGCTCAAGGACAAGGCCCTGACCACGCTGCGGCGCGACCGCATCGGCTTCGTCTTCCAGTCCTTCAACCTCATCCCGACGCTCAACGCCGAGGAGAACATCCTGCTCCCGCTCGCCATCGCGGGACGCAAGGCCGACCAGCAGTGGTTCGACACCGTGATCGAGACCGTGGGGCTGCGCGACCGGCTCAGCCACCGGCCCAGCGAGCTCTCGGGTGGCCAGCAGCAGCGGGTGGCCTGCGCCCGTGCCCTGGTCAGCAAGCCCGAGATCGTCTTCGCCGACGAGCCCACGGGCAACCTCGACTCGACCTCCGGCACCGAGGTGCTCAACTTCCTGCGCCGCAGCGTCGACGAGTTCGGCCAGACCATCGTCATGGTGACCCACGACCCGGTGGCCGCCGCGCACACCGACCGGGTGGTCTTCCTCGCAGACGGCCACGTCGTGGACGAGATGCGTGCGCCGACTGCCGAGAAGATCCTCGAGCGGATGAAGCGCCTCGACACGCGCCTGACCGCCACAGGAGCCTGACCGTGCTGCGCGCGAGCTGGAAGAGCCTGCTCGGCCGCAAGCTGCGGCTGTTCATGAGCGCCTTCGCGATCATCCTGGGGGTCTCGTTCGTCTCCGGGTCGTTCATCTTCACCGACACGTTGGGGAAGGCGTTCGACGGCATCGTCAACACGGTGGGTGACGTGGTCGTCCGTCCCGACACCACGAGCTCCGACTTCGACTCCGGCCCGACCTCGAAGACGGTCCCGGGCAGCCTGCTCGGCACCCTCAGGTCCGTGCCCGGGGTGTCGCGCGTGGACGGCAACGTCAGCGACCCCACCACGTTCGTGGTCTCCACCAAGGGCAAGCTCATCGGTGGTGGCGGACCCCCCGGGCTCGGACTCAGCTGGAACGACGCCCCCACCTCCGGCGGGGACCCGGCGGCCACGCTCTCCTCCGGGCGCTGGCCACAGGGGGCGGGTGAGGTGGTGCTCGACTCCAGCACCGCCGACCGGGCCGGCTACACGGTCGGTGACACCGTCACCCTCGTCACCAGCGGCGCCCAGCCCAAGGTGACGGCCACGCTCGTCGGCATCGCCGAGTTCAAGGGCGGTACGGTCGGCGCGACCCTCGCGTTCTTCGACACCCGCACCGCACAGCAGCTCTACCTCGGCGGCAAGGACGAGTTCACCGACCTGTGGGTCACCGCCGCCGACGGCACCAGCGCCAAGGACCTCGCCGCGGCCGTGCAGGCCACGCTGCCGCAGGGCTTCGAGGCCGTGACCGGCGAGGCCGTGGCCAAGGAGACGGCGACCGGGGTCAACAAGGCGCTGTCCTTCATCAACATCTTCCTGCTCGTCTTCGCGGGGATCGCCCTGTTCGTGGGCTCGTTCCTCATCATCAACACCTTCTCGATCCTCGTCGCCCAGCGCAGTCGCGAGCTCGCCCTGCTGCGTGCCCTCGGCGCCGGACGCCGCCAGGTGGTCCGCTCGGTGCTCTTCGAGGCGTTCGTCGTGGCCCTGGTGGGGTCCACCGTCGGGCTCGGACTCGGGTTCCTGCTGGCCATCGGCATCCAGACACTGTTCGCGCAGTTCGGGCTCGACCTCAGTGGGTCGCCCCTGGTCTTCCAGCCCTCGACGGCCCTCATCGCGTATGCGGTGGGCATGGTCGTGACGCTCGTCGCGGCCTACCTGCCCGCTCGCCGTGCCGGTCGGATGCCCCCGGTCGCGGCCATGCGCGACGACGTGGCGCTGCCGGAGTCGACCCTGCACCGCCGGGTCGTGCTCGGCGCCATCCTCGGACTCGGCGGGCTCGTCGCCGGCTACCTCGGTGCTTTCACCTCCATCGACCACTCGGCCTACTGGGTCGGTGGCGGAGTCCTCGGGCTGGTGCTGGCGGCCATCCTGACCAGCCCGGTCATCGGGCGACCCGTCATCACCCTCCTCGGGCTGGTCTACCGCCGCCTGTTCGGTGCCGTCGGGGTGATGGCGGAGCAGAACGCCACCCGCAACCCCCGCCGCACCGCGGCCACGGCCTCGGCACTGATGATCGGACTGACCCTGGTGTCGATGATGTCGGTGTTCGGCGCATCGGCGAAGGCCAGTGTCGACAAGTCGATCGCGGCCAACTTCGCCGCCGACTACGTCGTGTCCAACGCCATCGGTCAGCCGTTCTCCACGACGGTGACCCGTGAGGTGGCCCAGGTGCCGGGGGTGGCTGCGGTGACCCCCGTGCGGTACCTCGGGGTGTCGATCGACGGCGACCGGGGCTTCGCGGCGGCCGTCGACCCGGCCGAGTTCGACAAGGTCGTCCCCGTTGACTTCACCAGTGGTTCCTTCGCGGCGCTGCGGTCCGGCACGCTGCTGGTCTCGAAGGACCGTGCCGCCCGCCAGGGACTGGGCGTCGGCTCGAAGGTCACCGCCGACGTCAACGGCGAGAAGGGCGACTACACCGTGGGCGGGATCTACCAGAGCTCGGCCGCCCTGCCGAACTCGATCATGGTCGACCTCGCGACCGCCAAGGCGGCCGGCGTGCCTGAGCAGGACAGCGTCGCCTTCGTGCTGCGCGACGTGGGTGCGAACCCCGCGACCGTCGAAGCGGGGATCGACGCGGTCATCGCCGACCTGCCCTCGGTCACCCTGAAGAACCAGGACGAGTTCGCCGCAGAGCAGCGCAAGCCGATCGACCAGCTGCTGTTCATCATCTACGCGCTGCTCGGCCTGGCCGTCATCATCGCGGTGCTCGGCATCGTCAACACCCTGGCGCTGTCGGTCATCGAGCGGACCCGTGAGATCGGTCTGCTGCGGGCCGTCGGTCTCAGCCGGCGCCAGCTGCGGACGATGCTGCGACTGGAGTCGGTGGCCATCGCCCTGCTCGGCGCCGTGCTCGGGGTGGTGCTCGGCCTGGCCGCCGGGTGGGGCCTGCAGCGCAGCCTCGCCGACGAGGGCATCGACGTGCTGTCGATCCCGGGCCCACAGCTGGCGGTCTTCGTGGTCGTCGCGGGGCTGGTGGGAGTGCTCGCGGCCCTGTGGCCCGGTCGCCGCGCCGCGAAGCTCGACGTGCTGCGGGCCATCACCACCGAGTGAGCACCGGGGGGCCGCTCCTGGCCGACCCCCCGGTGCTCACTAGGGCTCGGAGCTCGCCGACCCCGCGTCGCTGACGTCCTGGGTCCACCGGCGACCGTCCCACCACCGCAGCTCGTGCCGACCGTGCGGGTCGGGCAGCCACGACGCGGGAGCGACCGGTGCGGCCGGTGGTGCGGGTAGGGAAGCCGGTGCCGGTGCGGGCAGGGGGGCCGGTGGCGGTGTGGCCAGGGTGCCGGTGGGCGTCGGCGTCACGCCCGAGTAATCACGGGTGAGCCGACCCACCAGGGCCCGGGAGCCGATGTGCTTGAAGTAGCCGGCCTGGAGCCGACTGACCACGATGAGGAACACCAGCCCGGCGAACCCGAGCTCGATGCCCGAGCCGCTGCCGCCAGCCAGGAAGAACCCCAGCGTGAGAAACGCCCACAGCGTGGCCAGGGCAGGTGATCCACCCATCGCCAGCACGGCGAGCTCGGTGTTGGGGAACAACGTCCGGCGCTGGGTGTGGTTGACGAAGGCGACGTGCCGGCCGTGTCGCCGCAGGGGCGCGATCGCCCACACCGCGGTCACCCGCTGGTTCTGCCCGAGCAGGAGCTGGTCGTGGCGGAGCTGGAAGCCGCGCGCGACGCCGTCGTCGCTGGTGAGGAAGAACTCCTGGCGTCGGCTGGTGTGGGTGTCGGTCTGGATGTTGCCCGAGATGGTCGACCCGACGTTCCACACGCTGCCGTGGGTGTTGGTCGTGGTCAGGGTCGTCGTCGCCACGTCGGAGGTGCGCCCGGTGAAGGTGTGCAGTGCGAGGGTGCGCCCACCCGCGACCAGCTTGGACGAGTGGGCACCAGCCGTCCGCATCGGCCACAGGATCCGGACCATCCGCACGACGAGGAACAGGGCGAAGAACGCGCCCATCCCGCGGGCGCCACCACCGGGCGATGCCTCGCTGGCCCGCCACCCGGCCGCCTGGTCCACCGCCAGCCAGACGGCGAAGCCGACGACCCACGCGCGGAGGTTGCTCACGATGGCCAGCGGGTCGAGGTTCATGTCCGGCTCCGTCCCTGGTGCCCTGGCGACAGGGCATGCGGCTGCTCCCTGCCTGACGAGGTTATCCAGCCGGCCTGCCCGTCCTGATCCGCCAATCTGCGTGGACAAGTCGGGGCACATCGGACGCGGGCGGCTCCGGTGAACTCAGCTGAACATCCGCAGGGTCTGCGCCTCGGTCTCGGCGTACTGCACCCCAGCGGCCGCGAGCACCCCGCCGATCGAGTCGAGGGACGCGCGCACCTGCTTCTGGGTGCCCTGCCACTCGGCCACCAAGGACTGGAAGCGCGCCGACGCGCTGCCGGTCCACGCACCCTGCAGGGAGCTGAGCCGCCCCATCATGGCCGTCACCTGGCCGTCGATCTCGCCCGAGATCCGTGCGATGTCCCCTGACGCGGCCTGGATGCGCTCGGTGTCCACCTGGAACTGTGCCGACATGTCGTCCTCCTCGCTGCGAGGCCCTCGTGGCACCCGCTGGTCGCAGGCTAGGCGGGACCGTGGGACGTCCCGTGGACTTTTCCACAGCCCCGCTCGGGGCGGGGTAGCGTCGGCGGGTGACGATCTGGATCGACCCTCCCGCGTGGCCTGCCCATGACCGCCTGTGGTCCCACCTGGTCAGCGACACCTCATACGAAGAGCTGCACGAGTTCGCTTCAGCACAAGGGATTTCGCGCCGAGCCTTCGAGGGCGACCACTACGACGTGCCGGCGGACCACTATGCCGCGCTCGTCGCGGCCGGGGCCCGCGAGGTCGGCGGTCGTGACCTGGTGCGGATCCTGATCGCCAGCGGTCTGCGCATCCAGAAGCGGCGCCACGAACGGGTGGTGCACTCGACCCAGGACGCACCGTGGCTGCCGGTGGGCGGCCGCGCCGACGTCATCGCCTCGCGGCAGGACGATGCACCGTCGGCGACGGTGGTGGTGCGCCTCGCCATCATGCGGGGGCCGGACCTGCTCGTGGTGGAGCGGGAGGGGGTCGGCCCGGACCTGCCCATGGCGGCGGTCGGCCCGGACGGCCCCGCGGCGACCCTGGCCGTGCTGCGGAGCGAGCTCTTCGGCCGCGTGCACCTCCCGATGCCGAGCCTGTTGGGGTACGTCCGCAACACGGTGACGCTCGCGGATGCCGACTACCCCTGGCCGGTGCCGAAGGCGTGCTTCGCGATCTTCCTGGACCACCTGCTGCCGGCCGACGACGCGGACCACGGGACGTGGCTCGACCTCGCGGCGGCGGCGCCCGTGCTCTCCGACCGGCACTGGTGGCCCCTGCTGGCCGACCCCAGGCTCCGCCGGTGAGCGAGGTGCTGGCCCGACTGCGCGACGTGGAGTTCGCCGACGGGTCGGTCTCGCACGTCGACCTGGTCCGCTCCACCGAACCGGTGCCCGAGGCGGAGGTCTTCGCCGCGATGGTGGTGCTCGAGGAGGCCGGCGACCGGTACGCGGTCGTGTTCAGCCCACGACGTGACGAGTGGGGCCCGCCCGGTGGGTGGCGCGAGGAGGGCGAGTCGGTGGTCGAGTGCGTCCTGCGGGAGGTCCGTGAGGAGACCGGCCTCGCCCTGGCGGCCGGCGACCTCGTCGTGTGGGGTCACGAACGCTTCGACCCGGTCTCGTTCGGCCGCTGGCCGCGTGGGGGTGGGGCGATGCAGCTGTTCCGGGCCCGGCTCGGCGTCGAGGCGCCGTCCCTGGTGGCGGCCGAGGCCGACGCGGTCGACCCCCAGTGGGTCTCCCTCGCGGAGTTCCGCCGTCGGTCGGGTCACCGGTTCTGGTGGCCCCTCATCGAGCCCTAGTCACCCCCGCTTTGCGGTGACGGTTCGGGGTGGCCAGGGGCGTGTGCGGGGTGGGGACGAGCCGGCCGGGCTCAGGACGGAGTCAGGTCGTCCAGCTCGCGGGCGAGGTTGGCCCGGGCGGCGTCCTCCCACTGCTCACGGGCGGTCGGGGTGGCGTAGATGCTCTCGCGCTGCACGAACGGGCGCAGGATCGCCGCCCTCCCGGCCGCGAACGCCTCGTCGGGCACGGCGGCATACTCCTGGCGGACCTGGGCGGTGTACTCCTCGTAGCGTTCCGCCGGCGCGCTGAGGATCCACAGGTCGGCGTCGTGGAAGGCGGCGGCCAGCCCCTCGTGCACGAGGTCATGGGCCGAGGTCGCGAGGATCAGGTCGTGGATGGTGGCGATGTCGGCGGGGTCGAACCCCAGCGACCGCAGGTGCCGTTCGGCGACGGTGGCGCTGGCCATCTCGTTCTCGGAACCCGCGGCAGCCGGGTCGTAGACGGCGTCGTGGAGCCACCCGACGACCCGCGCCACGGCGGCTTCGCGCGCGTTGATCTCGCCCGCCCTCTCGAGGTCCTCCAGGGCCCAGAACACCTCCACGAGGTGACGCGTGGTGTGGTAGCTGCGGTGCGGCTCGCCGAGGCGTCGCTCGAGGTCGGCCCCGACGGCCAGCACGGTGTCGTGGTGGGCGCCGGGCGAGAGCTCGGCGACGTCGAGGGTCCACCACGTGGAGAGGGCTGGCACGGGGCGAGTCTGACAGACGGGCAGCTCGACAGGTGGTCGGTCAGCCGTCCAGCTCGGTGGGCAGCGGCTGTGCGTGGACTACCGTCAGCGCCGACACGGCACGGGTGAGCACGACGTAGAGGCGACGCAGCCCGGTGCGGGCGTCGGGCTCGGCGGCTGCGATCGCCGCGGGCTCGACGACCACGACGCGGTCGAACTCCAGGCCCTTGGCGACCGTGGCCGGCACGAGGTCGACCTGGTGGTCGATGTCGCCATGGTCCTGACCGAGGACGCCGTGGTCGATCCCGCTGTCCCACAACGACCTCGAGAGCTCGGTGACCATGTCGTCCGGGGCGATGACCCCGATCGACCCCGGTTCCGCGAGCTCGCGGGCGACGACCGCCCCCACCTCACCGAGCAGGTCCGGGCCGGCGACCGCGACGAGGTCCAGCCGCCCCGGGTTGTCACGCACCGACACCGGCGCCCCCAGCCCGACGGCCATGTGCGGCAGCAGCTGCGCGGCATACTCGATGACACTGGCCGGCACGCGGAAGCCGCGGTCCAGGATCTCCACGTGGCTGCCGGGCTTGCCCAGGTGCGCCAGTGACGACTCCCACGAGTCGGTCGCCCACGGCGTCGTGCCCTGGGCGATGTCACCGAGCACCGTGGCCGCGCCGGTGGAGCAGCGCCGGCCGACCGCGCGCAGCTGCATCGGCGAGAGGTCCTGCGCTTCGTCGAGCACCACGTGGCCCAGGGACGGGGTCCGGGCGATGTGGTCGGCGAGCTCGTCGAGGAGGACGGTGTCGGCGCGCGACCAGCGGGCCGCGCCCTTGGTCCGCGGCGGCGCCTCCCAGAGCAGCAGCCGCTGCTCGTCGTCGTCGAGCAGTCCGGCCGCGTGCTCGGCCAGTGCACACGGGTCGGAGAAGAGCGAGAAGAGCACGGACTTCGCGTCGAGGGCGGGCCACACGCTCGTCGCGTACTTCTTCACGACGCTGCTGCGGGCGACGGTGTCCTGGACGCGGTCGTCGGGGGAGTCGCCCGACTGCTCCATCTGGAGCAGCACGGCGTGGGCCAGCCGCTGGGGCAGCATCTGGCGGGCGGCGTCGTAGCGCACGCCCCTCGACTTGAGCTCGTCGATGATCTCGGTGACCTCGTATGCCGGGATGCGCCACTTGCGCACGCCGCGGGGGACCACGAGCGCCTCCGAGGCGGGGCGGACCTGGGACCACACGGCATTCCGGAGGACCTCGGCCAGGCGGGCGTCGCCCTTGAGCACCGCCGTCGCGGTCGAGTCGGTTGCCCGCACGGGCACCGACGCGACCAGCTCCTCGATGGTGGTGTGGCCGACGGACACCTCACCCAGGGCCGGGAGGACCGCACCGATGTGCTCGAGGAAGGCGCGGTTCGGCCCGATGACCAGCACACCGGAGCGGGCCAGCTTGTCGCGGAAGGCGTAGAGGAGCCAAGCTGCGCGGTGCAGTCCGACGGCGGTCTTGCCGGTGCCCGGGGCGCCCTGCACGCAGATGGTCTGCTCGGCGCCGGCGCGGACGATCTCGTCCTGCTCGGGCTGGATGGTGGCCACGATGTCGCGCATCGGCCCGACGCGTGGGCGCTCGATCTCCTCGGCCAGGATCTGGCTGCGGCTCTCGTGCTCGGCCCGGTCCTGGAGGTGCTCGTCCTCGTAGGCGGTCAGCGCCCCGTGGTCGAGCCCGAAGCGGCGGCGCAGGACCACGCCCATCGGCTCGGTGCGTGAGGCGCGGTAGAACGCCGTCGACATCCCGGCCCGCCAGTCGATGACCAGCGGGTCGCCGCGCTCGTCGGCCACGTGTCGGCGCCCGATGTACCAGCGCTCGTCGCCGTCGGTGTCGATCCGGCCGAAGAAGAGCGTCGACGACGGGTCGTCCTGCAGGGAGGCCGCCCGCAGGTGCAGGGTCCTGGCCAGGTGCTCGGCGGAGATGGGGTCGTGCGCCTGCACCTTGAGCGACAGGGTCTGCTCGCGCATCCGGGCCAGGGCCGCGCGGGCCGTCCCGAGGTAGTCCTGCTCTCGCTTCAACTCAGGGGCAGCAGACACAAGGGTCCACCCTGCCACCGTGGCGGGCCACGGTCCAACGGATAAGCCGGGTGGCACCACTCGGAAGGAGTCGAGGGTGCCACCCGGCCGTCGATCCGCCGGGGCGGTGGACTACTGCGCTGCCGCAGCCTTGGCGACCAGCGTCGCGGTCAGGTCGACCCGCTGACCACCACGGAGCACGGTGAGGGTGACCTTGTCACCGACGGCGCGCTCGCGGATGTTGGCCACGAGGGCCTCCGAGGAGTCCACCCGCTGGTCGTCGACCGCGATCACGACGTCACCCTTCTTGAGGCCGGCGCCGGCAGCGGGCGTGTTGGCCGAGATCTGGGCGATCTGCGCACCCGCCCGCTGGCTGGAGCCGTCGGTGGCGGTGCCGTCCTGCAGGCTGACGCCGAGGAAGGCGTGCTCGGCCGAGCCCTTGTCGATGAGCTGCGTCGCGATGTTCTTGGCCTCGTTCGACGGGATCGCGAAGCCGATGCCGATGCTGCCGCTCTGGCCGCCGGAGGAGGCGCCGAGGCTGGCGATGGCCGAGTTGATGCCGACCAGCTGGCCCGAGGCGTTGACCAGGGCGCCACCGGAGTTGCCGGGGTTGATCGCGGCGGAGGTCTGGATCGCGTTGGTCACCACGCTGCTACCGCTGCTCTGGGGCTGCTGGCCCTGCCCGAAGGGGTTCTGGCCCTGCTGGCTGTTGTCCTCGGCCTGCGTGGTGACGGGACGGTTGAGCGCGCTGACGATGCCCGTGGTCACGGTGCCGGCGAGCCCCAGCGGGTTGCCGATCGCCATGACCGGGTCGCCGACCTTGAGGTCACCGGAGTTGCCGATGGCGACGGGGGTGAGGTCGGTGGGTCCGTTGGTCAGGGTGATGACCGCGAGGTCGGTGCTGGGGTCGGTGCCCGCCACGGTGGCCTTGTAGGTGCGCCCGTCGTTGAGGGTCACCGTGAGGGCGGCGCCCGCACCAGCGCCGCTGACGACGTGGTTGTTGGTCAGGATGTGGCCCTTGGCGTCGATGATGACGCCGGAGCCCTGGCCCGAGGCCTGGCTGGACTTGACCATGATCGACACGACGCTCGGGGAGACGGCCGCCGCAGTGGCCGTCCAGTTGGGGTTCGTGGCGTCGGCCTGCACGACCGGGGCGGAGTCCGCACCGCGACCCAGGGCCGACGAGCTCGCAGAGGAGGAGGACTGCGAGTTGTCGACCAGCTGGGTCGCGGCAAAGGTACCGCCACTGGCGAGCAGGGCGGCCAGCACCGCGACGGAGGTGAGTTCCGTCCAACGGCGCCGTGATCCCGGCGTCCTGGGTTGCGACCCCTCGCTCGTGAATGCGGAGGGAGGCGGCCCTGCCGGGGGCTGGGAGGACGAGGCATATCCGGGGTATCCGACGGGGTGGCCGGCACCGGGCTGCTCGCGGGGGATCTCCTGGGTCTGGCCGTACCAGACCGGCGCGGTCTGGTCGGGTGGAGCCGATGACGGCCCGGGCGCAGCCGGCTGCTGGGGCTGGGCGGGCTGCTGCTCGGCAGGCTGGCCGTCCGGGCCGCTCATCTGCGACTGGGTGTCCGGGTGGATCTGGGTCATGGCGCACGCACTCCTTGGTCTGACTGGATGACCTCAGTCAACCCGGCCAAGGTCAAGAGGTGCTGGGCGTGGTCTGGGAGTTTCCTGTGGGTAGCTCCACGACGAAGGTGGCCCCGCCACCAGTCGTGCTGCCCACGCCGATGCGCCCACTGTGGCCAGCGACGATGGCCGCCGCGATCGCCAGACCGAGGCCGTTCCCGCCGCCGCTGCCCCGGGCCCGGGAGGGGTCGGCCCGGTAGAAGCGCTCGAAGACCTTGCGGGCCTTCTGGGGGTCGACGCCCGCACCGTGGTCGCGCACCTCCACCACGGCGAAACCTTCGGCGGCCCGCGTGCCCACGGCGATCTCGACCGGGCTGCCCGCAGGGGTGTGGTTGATGGCGTTGGACATGAGGTTGGTCAGCACCTGGCGCAGCTTGGCCTCGTCACCGGGGACCAGCGTGGGCTCGAGCGGTCCGTCGAGTCCGGCCACCGAGATCGACCGGGCGGGGTCGATGGCGCGTGCGTCCTGGGCGGCATCGGCGGCCAGGACGACGAGGTCCACGGGGGCGAAGGCCAGGGGGCGCTGGTCGTCGAGCCGGGCCAGCATGAGCAGGTCCTCGACGAGTCCGCCCATCCGGCCGGCCTCGCCCTCGATCCGCGACATCGCGCTGGCCACGTCCTCGGGCTCGCGCACCGCTCCCTGCCGGTAGAGCTCGGCATAGCCACGCACCGCCGCGAGCGGGGTGCGCAGCTCGTGGGACGCGTCGGCGACGAACTGGCGCATCCGCTCCTCGGACGCCTCACGGGCAGCGAAGGACTGCTCGATCTGGGCCAGCATCACGTTGAGCGAGCGGGACAGCGAGGTCACCTCGTCCTTGGCGGTCCGCGTGGGTATGCGTCGGGCCAGGTCCCCGTCGGCGATGGCCGATGCGGTGTCCTCGATCTGGCGCAGCGGTCGGAAGGCGCGCTGCACGGCATACCAGCCACCAGCAGCGCTCGCGGTGAGGACGAGGAGCCCGATGAGCAGCTCGACGAGGACCAGCTTGCTGACCGTCTCGTCGACGCTGCCCAGGGGGACCGCGACGACCGCCACGGCACCGCTGCCGCGCAGCTTGCCCGCCACGGCTCGCCACTGCATGTCGCCGTCGGTGGAGCCGATCGTGAAGGGGTCGGCGGACTGGACCTGCGGACTGCGCACCGTGAGCTCGGGGACGGCCGGGTGCATCGACTCGCCGATGGGGTTGGCGGCGATGGGCCGGCGGCCGTCGTTGGGCAGGATGATGAACGCGTAGCCGTTGGGGATGCCCTCGCTGATGGCGGTGCCGAGGTCGCTGAACGCCTCCTGGGCCACGGGTTCTGCTGCCAGCCGGAGCTGCTGGTCGACCCGCCCGATGAGGTCGCGGCGCATCAGCACGGCGGTCGCGGAGGCGGTGACGGTCAGGGCCAGCAGGAGCAGCAACAGCATGATCGCGATGAGCCGCAGCCGCAGGGGCAGCGCCTCGAGGCGACGGTTGAACGAGTCCGCGACCGGTCGTCGTGGCCGGGGCGAGGAGGTGGTCGACACGGCCCTAGGCCTCCGGGGGCTTGCGCAACACGTAGCCCACACCGCGCTTCGTGTGGATCAGCGGGGGCACGCCGTCGACGTCGATCTTGCGTCGCAGGTAGGAGATGTAGGACTCGACGATGCCGCTC
The DNA here is from genome assembly GCA_963757635.1 of uncultured Actinomycetota bacterium. GTDB lineage: Bacteria > Actinomycetota > Actinomycetes > Actinomycetales > Dermatophilaceae > Pedococcus. Next base: position 178,601 of record CAVWSK010000005.1, read on the forward strand.
TCGCCGCGGAAGTCGTAGTCCCAGACGTGGTCGAGGATCTGGGCCTTGGACAGCACCCGGTTGGGGTTGAGCATGAGGTAGCGCAGCAGCTTGAACTCGGTGGGGGAGACGTCGATCGAGCGGCCGCCCCGGCTCACCTCGTGGGAGTCCTCGTCGAGCTCGAGGTCCTCGAACCGCATGGACGCGGTGTCGTCCTGCTCGCCGCGGGTCCGGCGCAGCACGGCCCGGATGCGCGCCACGACCTCTTCGAGGCTGAACGGCTTCGTCACGTAGTCGTCGCCCCCGACAGTCAGGCCCTTGACCTTGTCGTCGAGCGAGTCGCGGGCGGTGACGAAGACGATCGGCAGCTGGCGCCCGGTGTCGCGCAGCTTGCGGGTCACGGTGAAGCCGTCCATGTCGGGGAGCATCACGTCGAGGACGACCAGGTCGGGCTGGTGCGTCGTGGCCAGGTGCAGGGCGGTCGCACCGTCGGCGGCGACGTGCACCTCGAACCCGGCGAAGCGCAGGGACGTGGCGAGCAGTTCACGGATGTTGGGCTCGTCCTCGACAACGAGGAGCCGGGCCTCGGGCTGGGCGGTGGTCACTGCTCCAGTGTCGGGGGAAACTCTGGGAGTTTCCTGTATGCCGTCTGTGCACCCGGTCCGCCACGCGGGGATCCACCGTGCCCCCGACCCCGGCAAAGCGGGGGTTGCGTCCCGATCCGGGCGTAATGCCTGCCGTCTTGGGACGCAACCCCCGCTTTGCGGGGTGGTGGGTGGGGCGACGCGGAGCGCTCCTCGGGTCGGGTCAGGAGGCTGCGGTCGGCAGGTCGTCGGCGTCGACGATGCGGTAGGCGTAGCCCTGCTCGGCGAGGAAGCGTTGACGGTGGGCCGCGAACTCCGCGTCGACGGTGTCACGCGACACCACGGTGTAGAAGTGCGCGGTGCGGCCGTCGCCCTTGGGGCGCAGCACCCGTCCCAGCCGCTGGGCCTCCTCCTGGCGTGACCCGAACGTACCGGAGACCTGGATGGCCACGCTCGCCTCGGGCAGGTCGATGGAGAAGTTGGCCACCTTGGACACCACCAGCAGGTCGATCTCGCCGACGCGGAACGCCTGGAAGAGCTTCTGCCGCTGGGCGACCGGGGTCTCGCCGGTGATGACGTCGGCGCTGAGCCGCTCCGCCAGCTCGTCGAGCTGGTCGAGGTACTGGCCGATGACGAGCGTGGGCTCACCGCGGTGCTGGGCGACCAGCCGCTCGACCACCGGGCTCTTGACCGGGCTGCACGAGGCGAGCCGGTAGCGGTCCTCGGGCTCGGCCACGGCATACGCGAGGCGCTCGGACTGGGGGAGCGTGACCCGCACCTCCACGCAGTCGGCGGGAGCGATGTAGCCCTGGGCCTCGATGTCCTTCCACGGCGCGTCGAAGCGCTTGGGCCCGATGAGGGAGAACACGTCGGCCTCGCGCCCGTCCTCGCGCACCAGGGTCGCGGTGAGCCCGAGTCGGCGGCGGGCCTGTAGGTCGGCCGTCATGCGGAAGATCGGCGCGGGGAGCAGGTGCACCTCGTCGTAGACGATGAGTCCCCAGTCGCGGGCGTCGAGCAGGTCGAGGTGGGTGTAGACGCCCTTCCGGCGGGTCGTCAGCACCTGGTAGGTCGCGATGGTGACGGGCCGGATCTCCTTGCGGGCACCGGAGTACTCGCCGATCTCCTCGTCGGTGAGGCTGGTGCGCTTGAGCAGCTCGTCGCGCCACTGGCGGGCCGACACGGTGTTGGTCACCAGGATGAGGGTGGTTGCCTTGGCCTGGGCCATCGCCCCGGCGCCCACGAGGGTCTTGCCGGCGCCGCAGGGCAGCACGACGACTCCCGAGCCGCCGTGCCAGAAGCCGTCGATGGCCTGCTGCTGGTAGGGACGCAGCGACCACTCCGAGCTGTTGAGCTCGATGGGGTGGGCCTCGCCGTCGACGTAGCCGGCCTCGTCCTCGGCCGGCCAGCCGACCTTGAGCAGCTCCTGCTTGAGGTGGCCGCGCTCGGAGGGGTGCACCGCGACGCTGTCGTCGTCGATGCGGACCCCCATGAGGGGCTTGATCTTCTTGTGCCTCAGCACCTCTTCGAGGACCGGGCGGTCCGTCGTGCGCAGCACCAGCCCGTGCTCGTCATCCTTGAGCAGCGTGAGCCGGCCGTAGCGGTCCATCGTGTCGGCGACGTCGACGAGCAGGGCGTGGGGCACGGCGTAGCGGCTGTGGGTGATGAGTGCGTTGACCACCTGCTCGGCGTCGTGCCCGGCGGCGCGGGCGTTCCACAGGCCCAGCGGGGTGATCCGGTAGGTGTGGATGTGCTCGGGGGCGCGCTCGAGCTCGGCGAACGGGGCGATCGCCCGGCGAGCCTCCTCGGCCCGCGGGTGGTCGACCTCCAGCAGCAACGTCTTGTCGCTCTGGACGATCAGGGCGCCGTCCGGCACGGGCTAGTACCCCGAGTCGTACGTCGTGGTGGACCCGGTGCTGATGCCGATGGCGATGATCGCCGCCAGCGCGATGAGGCTGATCACGGTGCCGATCGCGAACACGATCCACCCGGTCTTGGCCGACTTCGCCGCGCCGACCGGGTCGGTCCGGTGCTTGGTGATGCCCATGATCCCGAAGATGAGCCCCGGGATGGTGGCGAGGAAGAGCCCACCGCAGGTGATGAGCAGGAGCACACCCGAGACGACGGTCAGCGCGATGGCCGAGCCGTTGCTGCCCGACGACTGCTGGGCGTAGGGACCCACCTGGCCGGGGTAGCCGTAGGCGGGCGGAGCCTGCCCTGCCTGGACCTGGCCCTGCGTGGGGTACTGCGGCTGACGGGCGTACGGGTTCTGCGGCGCACCACCGGGCGGCGGCGGGGCCGCGGCATACGGGTTCTGGCCGGCTGGGGGGGCCTGCGGGGGCGCGTAGGGGTTCTGCGGCGCACCACCGGGAGGCGGCCCGTAGCCGGGAGGCGGCCCGTAGCCGGGAGGCGGCCCGTAGCCGGGAGCGGCCGGTGGCTGACCCCCCGGTGGCGCCGGCGGGACGGGCGGAGGGGTGGGGAGCTGCTGGGTCTGGCCCGAGGTCGGCACCTGCTCGGTGGGTGCCGCGCTCCAGGGGGCCTCGGCGCTGCCGGCATCGTCTCCGGCCCCGGCGCCGTCCTCCAGCGGGGGCAGGTCGCTCGGAGCGGTCGGGTCGCGGTACTCCGGACTCTCGTCGTTCCTGGGCGTCTCGCTCATGGCATTCCTTCGCGTGGTCCGGTGGTCGGGACAAATCTATCCTCCCGGCGCTGGCTGGGGGCACACCTGCGGCAGTGGGAGGATCGGAGCGTGAGCAACGGACTTCCCCAACGCGAACCCGACCCCGACCTGCCCGACCGGGTGACCATCTACGAGGTGGGCCCCCGCGACGGGCTGCAGAACGAGAAGACCGTGGTGCCCGCCGCCGTCAAGGCGGAGTTCATCCGCCGCCTCGCGAGCGCCGGCCTGGGCACCATCGAGACGACCTCGTTCGTCCCCGCTGCGTGGGTACCCCAGCTGGCCGACGCCACGGAGGTGCTCGCCGAGCTCGGACCCGAGGGGCTGGGGCCCAAGCGCCCGGTGCTCGTGCCCAACGAGCGCGGGCTGGACCGGGCCCTGGAGGCCGGGGTCGGGGCGGTGGCGATCTTCGGGAGCGCCACGGAGACGTTCGCCCGCAAGAACCTCAACCGCACCGTCGCCGAGTCGATCGACATGTTCGCCCCCGTCGTTGCCCGCGCACAGGAGGCCGGTCTGTGGGTGCGGGCGTACGTCTCCATGTGCTTCGGCGACCCGTGGGAGGGACCGGTGCCGGTCGACCAGGTGGCCGACGTGTGCGCGCGCCTGATGGACCTCGGCGCCGACCAGCTCTCCCTCGGCGACACGATCGGGGTGGGCACGACCGGGCACGTGACCCATCTCCTGGTCGCCCTGGAGGAGCGGGGGATCGCGGCCGAGCAGATCGGCGTGCACTTCCACGACACCTACGGTCAGGCGCTCGCCAACACCATGACCGCCCTGCGCCACGGCGTGCGGGTCGTCGACGCCTCGACCGGTGGTCTGGGCGGTTGCCCCTACGCCAAGAGCGCGACCGGCAACCTCGCCACCGAGGACCTGGTCTGGGCCCTCGACGGGGCCGGCGTCCACACCGGTGTCGACCTCGCCAGCCTGGTCGGCACGAGCGTGTGGATGGCGCGGCACCTCGGCCGCCCGTCACCGTCGCGGGTGGTCCGGGCGTTGACGGGCAGCGACTGAGGCGTCAGCCCGGGGCCGCGCCCGTGACCCGGTGGATCGACAACGTCCGGGTGCTGCCGTCGGTGAGGCCGTGCACCCGCCCACCCTCGACGCGTTCGGGGTAGAACAGCAGTCGCTGGACGTGCCCGTCGGCGTCGGAGTAGCCGAGCCAGACCGCCTGGCGGTCGGCCGCAGCGTCGCGCAGGACCGCCAGCGTCGTGGTGGGGTCGGTGCTGGGCAGGCTCGGCCCGGGTCGGCTCGCGACCTGCTCCCGCTGGTATGCCGCGGCCTCCTCGCCGGCGCGGAGCGCGCCCACCAGCGTGGTCACCAGGTCGTCGTCGACGGCCTGGGCCGTGACCGGGGCCGACCGGCGCTGCTGGGGGGTCCGGTGCCGCCCGGGGGTGGGGACCACGATGCCGCCGTCCGGGGTCTCGGCCACCGGGGCGAAGCCGTTCTCGCGCAAGAACTCCAGCACGGTCTCGGCCGCCACCGGGGACACCAGCACCGTGGGGGCGATGCTGCGCAGCTGGAGGGGCGAGAGCTCGCGCTCGGCCACCATCGAGCTGAGCGTGGTCTCGTCGTCGCAGCGGATGTAGGCCCGCATGGCCCCCACCCGGGCCTGACCGTGGCGGCGGGCCATGTCGCGGATGAGGTAGTCCAGCGGCTGGGGGATCGGGGTGTGGCTGGCGTCGCCGAGGGCCCCGAGCACCTGGTCGACCGACCAGCCCGTGTCGAGGCACCGCCGTACCGAGTCGGGGGTGAAGCGGTAGACGGTCGCGCCACCGCGCGACTCGACGTCCGCCACCAGTCGCATGAAGGTCGCCAGGCCGCCGGCCAGCGGCCCCGGGGCGATAGCGGTGAGGTCGGCCTGCAGCAGGACGTGCTCGACCGGCTCGGGCAGGTGCGGCTGCATCGCGGCGGCCAGGACACGGTCGTCGTCCGCGCTCAGCAGGGCCCGCCCCGCGCTGGACAGGGCGCCCCGGCCGGTGACCCCCACCCACTCGGCCTCGCGCAGGATGGCCTCCACGACGAGGTCCACCTGGCTCGGCACGCGCCGCGGCCGCCGCCACCGCAGGGAGGCGGTGACGCTCGCCAGGTCGGGGGCCTTGCCCGGCTCGGTGTCGGCCAGGTGGTCCAGCACGTCACGGCGCAGGCTGCGCGCCGGTGGCCAGTGCGACTCCGGCCCGAGTGCGTTGACGGTCCCCGACCCACCCGCCGGGGTCGTCCCGACCAGGTGCGGGGCCCGGGTGGTGAGCAGCCAGGCCCTGGCGAGCACCGCCCAGCGCTGGTCGCCGGGATGCTGTTGCCACTCGTCGTAGGCCGGTGTGGGAGCCCACGAGGGATCGAGGGAGCCGTCGTCGGCGAGGAGGTTCGCGGCATACGTGAGCTCGGCGACGAACGCGGCTCGCACCTCGTCGACGTCGAGGATGCCGGCGACCCGCTTGAGGTCACGTACCGCCAGCCCGCCGGAGCGCAGCACCCGAGGGGGGCGCAGGCCCCACTGGGCTGCCAGTTCGTCGACGAGGGAGAGCAGGTCGGTCACCTGTTGACCGGCGGCGGCGTCGACCTCGTCCGCGCCGCGGGTGGGGCCGTCGGGCTCAGGGGGTGAGAGCGCTGGGGAGGCGTGGCTGCGTCCGCCGCGCAGCGCGAGGGCGACCTCGCGCGGGAGGACCAGCTGCTCGGCGGAGGCCGAGTGCACGAGGTGGTGCTCGAGCAGCCAGCGGGCGGAAGTGGCCACCCGGTCGGGGGTGCCCGCCGGGAGCATGGCGACGGGCGGTCCCCAGGTGAGGCGCTCGAGGATGGCCCGGGCCGGGCCCGGCGCGTCCTGCACCAGCGCGTGCACGGTGACGTCGTCGGGGACCTCGGTGAACAGGTCGGCAGCACGGGGGCCGAGGCCAGCGGGGTGCGGCAGCACGTCGGTGACCGTGCGGACCACGCGCAGGCCCTCCGGGCTGCGCCACAGCAGCGCCGAGGCCCACAGGTCCTCCAGCAGGGGCGCCACGTCGGGGCCGGAGGTCCCGAGGAGGGCGCCGACCTCGTGGGGGTCGACGGGAGCCTTGGCGACCAGCGCCGCCTCGAGCACCTGGACGTGCGCCTGGTCCAGGTTGTCGACCGCACGCTGGACGCTGGCCCTCGTACTGGCCCTGGCGGCCAGGGCCGACAGGTCGGCAGGCGCCGGGCGGGCAAGGTCCTGGCGTCGACGCAGGAGGTCCTGGAGCTCGGAGTCGGAGCGGCCCCGGACGTCGTCGGCCATCGACCGGACGGTCGAGGACGGGGGAAGGGAGTTGGCGGCCACCTCCCCACGGTAGTCGGCCCGCGACCTGCTGGTTCCCAGCCATTTCCCATGTGGACCACAGGTTCCTCATGGACACTGGGGCCAGCGAGAGGAGGCCCCATGGCGGAGCCCACTGACCCGACCGACCCGACAGCCCCGTTGCCCGCGGCAAAGCCGCCGAGGGCGGGTGCCAAGGCGACGTCGAAGGCCGCTGCGGCCGAGCCTCCCGCACCGGATGCCCCAGCTGCACCCGCGGCAGCTCCCCAGTCCTTCCCGCCCGCTCCCGCCGCGGGCGGCCCCGGGGGTCCGACCGGGGGTCCGACGGGACCCGGCCAGCCCGGGGGTCCGATCCCCGGCTACGCCGCGGGTCCGCCGCCCAAGAAGCCCGGCCTGTGGCGTCAGGCCACCTCGACCACCGGCGGCTTGATCGCCGTCGTCGTGGCCGGTGCGCTCACGGCGCTGCTGGTCGTGGGGGTGCTCGCGGTGGGCGCCGTCGCCACGATGAGGGCGGTGGGTGGCCACCACGACGAGCAGATGGGGCAGGTCTCCAGGCGCGGTGACGGCGTGATGCCCCAGGGTCCCGGCCGCCGGCTCGATCGCAACCCACAGCAGCAGGCTCCGCAGCCGCGGCAACGGGGTAACGGTCAGGGCGCTCCCGCCCCCCAGGGCGGTGGCGTGGGCTCGCTCCTGAACGGTGCGATGGGTCTGGGCAACGTCCAGCACGGCGACTTCACCGCTACCGACGGCACCGGCAAGACCACCTCCATGACCCTTCAGCGCGGAGCGGTGACGGCGGTCAGCACCACGTCGTTGAGCGTCAAGAGCGACGACGGGTTCACGGCGAAGTACGTGCTCGACTCCAGCACCCTCGGGCGTCCCGCGGGGCTGGCCAACGGTGACAGGGTGCTGGTCGTCGCCGACAAGGCCGGCGCCAAGGCGGTCCTGGTCCGCGCCACCCGCTGACGGCGCGACCGGAGGCTGGCGATGCGACCGGCGCGATAGCGTCGGCTCGTGAGGACCTCCCCCAGCGGTGAGCAGTGGACCATCCAGCACGGCGACCACGAGGCCGTCGTGGTCGAGGTTGGAGGGGGTCTGCGGACCTACACCGTGGGTGGGGTCGACATCGTGGCCGGCTACGCCGCCGACCAGGTGTGCCGCTCCGGCCGCGGCCAGGTCCTCGTCCCGTGGCCCAACCGGATCCGGGACGGCCGCTACGACTTCGACGGCGTCAGCCACCAGGTACCCCTCACCGAGCCGGCCCTCGGCAACGCGAACCACGGCCTGGTGCGGTGGTCGACCTGGACGGTGCTCGCCCGTGAGGAGGCCGCGGTCACCGTGGGCACCCGCTTGTTCCCCCAGCCGGGCTGGGACGGCCGGCTCGACGTGGCGGTGCGGTACGCCCTCTCCGACAGCGGCCTCGGCGTCACCCCGACCGTCACCAACGTCGGCGACACCAGGGTCCCGTTCGGGTACGGCGCGCATCCCTACGTCGCCATCGGCGAGACCCCTGCCGCCGACGTGGTGCTCACGGTGCCGGCAGCCCGGGAGATCAGGGTGGACGACCGGATGCTCCCTCTGGCCACCGAGCCGGTCCGCCCGGAGGTCGACTTCCGCGAGGCTCGTCCCGTGGGAGACACCAGCCTCGACACCGCGTACACCGGCCTCGACCGGCAGGCCGACGGCGCCTGGGTCGTCTCGCTGTCCGGTCTCGGGCAGGGACATGGCGTCGACGTCTGGGGCGACGCCGCCTTCGGCTGGCTGCAGGTCTTCACCGGTCAGGCCGGGACGACCGGCCTCACCGGTCCTCGCGGCATCGCGGTCGAGCCCATGACCTGTCCTGCGGACGCGTTCAACTCCGGCGAGGGACTCACCGTCCTCGAGCCGGGGGACTCGTGGACCGGGTCCTGGGGCGTGCGCCCGCGCAGTCTCAGCTGATCCGCGTCCCCGACTCGCTCGTGCCGCCCGCCCCCGGCGCCGGACTGGCCGGGTCGGTGGCGGGCTGCGCCGGGGTGAGGGGGATGCCGTTGACCACGGGGCTGATCCGACGCTCCACCGACAGCGCGAGCAGCACCATCACCGCGCACCCCAGGATGATCATCGCCACGAAGGCCGTGGACCAGTGCCGGGCCAGCATGAACCCGGCCACGACCGGGCCCAGGATGGTGCCGCCCTGGAAGGCGCCCGCGCTCACGGCGTTGTAGCGACCCCGCAGGTGGTCCGGCGCCAGGTCGTTGGTGATGGCCGGGATGGTCGGTTGGAGCAGCGTCTCGCCCAGGGCGAAGAGCGCGTGGAAGGCCAGCACGCCGACCGCCGCCGCCACGGTGCCCGGCGCCAGTCCGGTGAGCCCGAGCAGGAGCCACGACCCGGCCCACAGTCCTGCCATGACGATGAGCACGCGGGTGCGTCGCCGGCCGCTGATCCGTCGCAGCACGGTGAACTGCAGCCCGACGATGACCAGCGTGTTGAGCGCGAAGGCGAAGCCGACCACCCGGGTGGACACGTCGCTGACCTGCCTGGCGAACGCGGGGAAGCCCGCCTCCATCTGGCCGTAGCCGACGAAGGTGCCCAGGAAGGTCAGCAGGGTGATCCACAGCACCGCAGGGTTGCGCAGGATCGTCAGGTAGGAGCCGCTGGAGCCGTCGTCACCCTCGGGCCGGTCGACCCGGCCGTGCAGGTGGCGCAGCGGCCCGAGCAGCAGGCCGATCGGCACGAGCATGCTGGCCGCGTCCGCGAGGAAGATCACCGTGAAGGTGTGCGGGTTGGCGACGTCGGCGTAGAGGCCGCCGACCACCCCGCCCAGGCCGATGCCGAGGTTGACGAGCGCGAAGTTGACCCCGAAGTACTGCTGGCGGGTGGCCCCCGTCGTGATGGCCGCGACCAGGGCGTTGAACGCGGGCCACGAGACCCCGAAGCTGAACCCCACGAAGACGAACGCGAGCGCGACCGTCAGGGGCGTCGTGGCGAACGCCAGGATGCTCGCCCCGACGAGCTGGGCCGAGGTGGCCCACAGCAGCATGCGACGGGCGCCGAGCCGGTCGGTCAGGGCGCCGCCTGGCCCGGTGACCACGAGCGCGACCACCGCGATGAAGGCCATCAGGGCGCCGGAGAGGTCGAGGGAGATGCCCCTGACCTCGTGGAGGTAGATCACCGTGAACGGGAGCGTCATGCCGCGACCGAGGGTCTGCACGGCCACCGTCGACAGCAGCCAGCGGCCCTCGGTGGACAGCTCGGCCCAGAACTGGCCGAGGCCGGGCCTGGCGGGACTGCTGGTGTCGTTCACCGGACCATGCTCCCGCAGTGCACCGACAGCCCGACACCGGTTTTCGACGCGGCCCGCCAGGCGGACCCGGACCGGGACGCACCGGTGGGTACCCGGCATACGGGAAAGGATTTGGCACCACCCGTTAGCCTTGCGTTGCGCACGTAGCGCACCCAGACATTTTTCGAGTAGAGGTGGACAGTGCCCACTGGCAAGGTCAAGTGGTACGACGCGGAGAAGGGCTTCGGCTTCATCTCCGACGACGACGGCGGCGACGTGTTCCTGCACGCCAACGCGCTGCCCGAGGGCGTCGAGACGCTCAAGGGTGGAGTCCGACTCGAGTTCAGCGTCGCCGAGGGCCGCCGCGGCACGCAGGCGCTCGCCGTGACGCTGCTCGAGCCCGCCCCGAGCGTCAGCGCCGGCAAGCGCGAGCAGTCACGCAAGACCCCCGAGGACCTGGCCCCGCTCGTGGAGGACGCCATCAAGCTCCTCGACAGCGCCTCCAACTCGCTTCGCCGCGGCCGCCGCCCCGAGAAGGAGCACGCCACCCGGCTCGCCCAGGTGCTGCGCTTCCTCGCCGACCAGCTGGAGCCGTGAGCATGCCCCCTGCCAAGAAGGACCCGGTCCTCGAGGGCGCGGTGGACCTCGCCCGCGAGGCGGCCGAGTCGATCGCCGAGCGCGGCACCGTCGGTGACCACCTCGGCATGGAGCTCGTCGACGAGCGCCTCGCCACGCACTACTTCGCCTGCACGGCGACGTCCTACCCCGGCTGGCGCTGGGCGATCACCGTGGCCCGCGTGCCGCGCGGCAAGGTCGCCTCCGTGTGTGAGACCAACCTGGTGCCCGGCGAGGGCGCGCTGCTCTCGCCCGAGTGGCTGCCGTATGCCGACCGGATCGCCCCCGGCGACCTCGGCGCCGGCGACGTGCTCCCCTACAAGGAGGACGACCCCCTGCTCGAGGCCGGGTTCGAGGCGACCGGCGACGAGGAGGTCGACGAGCTCGCCGAGTACGAGCTCGGCCTGGGCCGCAAGCGCGTGCTGTCCGCCGAGGGTCGCGAGGCGGCCGCCCAGCGGTGGTACGACGGCGAGAACGGCCCGCACGCCGACGTGGCCGAGAAGGCGTCCGACCCCTGCTCGACGTGTGGCTACTTCCTCCCGATGGCGGGTGCACTTCGCTCTTTTTTCGGCGTGTGCGCCAACGCCTGGTCACCTTCCGACGGTCGCGTCGTAAGTCTTGACCACGGCTGCGGCGCCCACTCCGAGGTCGACACCGAGCCCGTCGAGCCCATGAACATCGGCGAGCCGATCGTCGACGAGATGTCCTACGACCTGGTCTGACCCACCACGGGCGCGGCGCCCGCCCCGGCGCGGGCCGCACCCGGCATACCGCCGCGTGCCCGGTATATCTGCGGGCGGCCGACCGCACCCGGCAAAGCGGGAGTTGCGTCCCTGTCCGGGAGTTATGCGGTCCGTTACGGGACGCAACTCCCGCTTTGCGGGGGCTGGTGTCCACAGGTCGACCGGCGTCGGCGGCCTGTCCACAGGCTGTCGTGAGGGCGGTTCGCACCCGGCCCTGCCGACGCCATCCTGCCTGTCATGGACTCACAGGTGGCCGCCCTCGTCGCGGCGCACGGCGGGGTGGTCGGCGCTCCGGAGCTGGCCCACCCGCAGCGGCTGTTGGCGAGGATCCGGGCGGCGCTGCTGCGCAGGCCGGCGTGACTCACCCGGCAAAGCGGGAGTTGCGTCGCAATACGGCAGGTATGCCGCCCGTTACGGGACGCAACCCCCGCTTTGCTGGGGTGGGTGGTGCAGGAGCGGGCAGCCGTCGCACCGTCGCCCCGTCGCTCGGTCAGTGGGCGTCGGCGGCGTTGCCGCGGCCGCGCCGCACGTAGGCGTAGCCGAGCCCGCCGACCACCAGGGCTGCCACGCACGTCCAGGGCCACCACGACCGCTCGCCCTCGTGCAGCGCGGGCACCGCGAGCAGGACGACCAGCGCCACGACCCACGCGGCCGAGCCCCACACGATGACCTGGGTGCTGCTCAACGCCAGCGGCTGCAGCGGCTCGACCGGGTGCTCGCCCTCGGGCGCCCGGGACTGCGGCTGCGACTCGCTCATGGGTCCGAGCCTATCTTTCACACGGCCGCAACACCCAGGCCCTACTCTGCTGCCCATGGCAAAGCCCTCGGCGCCGGCGCGCCCCTCCTCGCACTCCTCGCCCCCCACGTCCACGGGCGGCCTCGACGGCTTCTTCCGGATCTCCGAGCGGGGTTCAACCCTGGGGCGCGAGATCCGCGGTGGCCTGGTCACCTTCTTCACGATGGCCTACATCGTCGTGCTCAACCCCCTGATCATCGGCACCCAGCAGGACGGCAGCGGGCAGTTCCTCGGCGGTGGTGACGTCCCCAGGGCGCTCACCCTGGTCGCCGCTGCCACCGCACTGATCGCGGGCGTCATGACCCTGCTCATGGGGATCGTGGCCAACTACCCGCTGGCCCTGGCGACCGGCCTCGGCCTCAACGCGTTCGTGACCTTCGGCATCGCCAAGCTGCCGGACATGACCTGGGCCGACGCGATGGGCCTGGTCGTGCTCGAGGGCATGATCATCACGGTCCTGGTACTCACCGGGTTCCGGCAGGCGGTCTTCAAGGCCATCCCGGCACAGCTCAAGACCGCGATCTCGGTGGGGATCGGCCTGTTCATCACCATCATCGGGCTCGTTGACGCAGGTTTCATCCGTCGTCCGGCGGCTCCGCCCGTGCCCGTCGAGCTCGGCATCGGCGGCTTCCTCAACGGCTGGCCGCTGCTGGTCTTCGTGGTCGGCCTGCTCGCGATCATCGTGATGATGGTCCGTCGCGTGAAGGGCGCCATCCTCTACGGCATCGTCGGCGCCACCGTGCTCGCGGTCATCGTCGAGGCGATCGCCGGGGTCGGCTCGCAGACCGACGCCACCGGCAAGGTCGTCAACCCCAAGGGCTGGGGCCTCAACGTGCCGACGCTGCCCGACCAGATCGCCGGGGTCCCCGACTTCGGGCTGCTCGGCCACTTCAGCCTCTTCGGGTCGTTCGCCAAGATCGGCGTCGTGGCGGCCGTGCTGCTCGTCTTCACGCTCCTGCTCGCCGACTTCTTCGACACCATGGGCACGATGGTCGCCATCGGTGCCGAGGCCGGGCTGCTGGACAAGAACGGCAACCCGCCGAACTCGGACCGCATCCTGCTGGTGGACTCGGTGGCGGCGATCGCCGGTGGTGCGGGCTCGGTGTCGTCCAACACGTCCTACATCGAGTCGGCCTCGGGTGTCGGCGAGGGCGCCCGTACGGGTCTTGCCTCGGTCGTGACCGGCGTCATGTTCCTGCTCGCGACGTTCTTCGCCCCCCTGGTCAAGATCGTGCCCTACGAGGCGGCCACCCCGGCCCTCGTCGTCGTGGGCTTCCTGATGATGCAGCAGGTCAAGGGCATCGACTGGGAGGACATGGAGATCGCGATCCCCGCGTTCCTCACCATCGTGCTCATGCCGTTCACCTACTCGATCACGGTCGGCATCGGCGCCGGCTTCGTCGTCTACACGATCATCAAGGTGGTCCGGGGCAAGTCCGCCCAGATCCACCCGCTGCTGTGGGGCGTCTCGGCCCTGTTCGTCATCTACTTCGCGATCGACCCGGTCAAGGAGGTCCTCGGCGTCTGAGCGACAGCTCGGCCGCCGAGCCTTCCGTTCCGGTAGGTGCCGGGTGCCCCTTGGGGGCGCCCGGCACCTGTCGTTGCGCCTGCCTTCGAAATACTTAGCACAGGTAATGAGTTATGCTAGGTAACGAAGAGAGAGAGAGCGATGACACCACCGCAGCCACGCGGCAGCCGCCGCACCGCTGAGGACGGTCTCACCCCGGCAGCCGTCTCGCGGCTCGCCGGCGAACTCCGACTCGCCTGCATGCGCATCTCGCGCCGGGTGCGCTTCGAGAGCACGGACACCGTTGCACCACACCAGTTCTCGGTGATGTGCCGCCTCGAGATGACACCGCGAACCCCGGGCGAGCTGGCGGAGATCGAACGCGTGAGCGCCCCCAGCATGACCCGCACGGTCGCCGGACTCGTCGAGCGTGGGCTCGTCGAGCGCACCGACGACCCGGCCGACCGCCGCCAGGTGATCCTGTCGCTGACGCCCCAGGCCATCGACGTGCTCAAGGAGATCCGACGCCGGCGTGACGCCTGGATGTCGGTCCGCGTCGGCCACCTCAGCCCCGAGGAGCAGGACGTCCTGCGTCAGGCGGCCACCATCCTCACCAGGGTGGCCAACGAGTGAGCCCGACCTTCTCCGCCCTCGGTGTCCGCAACTACCGGATCTACGCCACCGGCGCCTTCGTCTCCAACATCGGTACCTGGATGGGCCGGGTCGCCCAGGACTGGCTGGTGCTCACCGAGCTGACCAACCACTCGTCCACCGCACTGGGCATCGTCACCGGCCTGCAGTTCCTGCCGTTCCTGCTGCTCGCCCCCTGGTCGGGCATGATCGCCGACCGCTACCCCAAGCGCGTGATCCTCGCGATCACCCAGTCGGCGCTGGCCGTCTCGTCGCTGGTGCTCGGCCTGCTCGTGGTCACCGGCACCGCCCAGCTGTGGATGGTCTACGCCATCGCCCTCTTCACCGGCATCGCCACCGCTGTGGACAACCCCGCCCGGCAGACGTTCGTGTCCGAGATGGTGCCTCGCGAGCGGCTGTCCAACGCGGTCTCGCTCAACAGTGCCTCGTTCAACGGCGGCCGGCTGATCGGCCCCGGTGTGGCCGGGCTGACGATCGCGGCCTTCGGCACGGGCTGGACGCTCCTGCTCAACACACTGACCTTCGTGGCGGTCCTCATGGCGCTGGCGATGATCAGTGCCGCCGAGCTGCGCCCCGCCCCGATGCTGAGTCAGCGGAGTGGAGCGATCCGAGAGGGCGTGCGCTACGTCCGTGGCCGGCCCGACCTCATGCTCGTGATGGCGCTCGTCTTCGTCCTCGGCACCTTCGGCATGAACTTCCAGATCACCACCGCGCTGATGGCGACCAAGGAGTTCGACAAGGGCCCCCAGGAGTACGGCCTGCTCGGGTCGATCATGGCGGTGGGGTCGCTGACCGCCGCCCTGCTCTCGGCCCGTCGCGCCCGGCCGCGGCTGCGCATCCTGCTCGTGGCGCTGGTCGGCTTCACGGCATCGACCGCTCTCGCGGCGGTCGCGCCGAGCTACCCACTGTTCGCGCTGTCGCTCGTCCCGGTCGGGTTGTCTGCCCTCACCGCCCTGACGACGGCCAACGCCATGGTGCAGCTGAGCGTCGACCCGGCCATGCGGGGCCGCGTGATGGCGCTCTACATGGCCATCTTCATGGGTGGTACCCCGCTCGGCGCCCCCGTCATCGGCTGGATCGGTGACGTGTGGGGACCGAGATGGACCATCGGGATCGGCACCATCGCGGTCGGCCTCAGCGTCATCGCGGTATCCATCTGGTTGGCCAGGCGGGAGAATGTCCAGGTGAGCTACGAGTCGCAGCGCCGCCCCCGCATCCGGATCCGCACGCTGCCCGAGCCCTCGGTGTCCGAGTCGCTGCCCGAGGCGGTCCGGTGACACCTGTCTTTCGACGTCGCGTCACCATTGCGGTGCTCGTCATCGTCGTGGCCGCCGCGGTCGTGGCCAGCTTCGTGCGCTGACCGGTCGACCTGCAACGGGCGCAGGCCCGCGGCATGCCGGCCGCGCGGCATGCCGGCGTGGGCGCACCGGCGGTCGGGCTCAGAGCTTGGTGCAGGACTTCCCGTCGAGGCTGATGAGGTAGCCGACGGGGCACACCGGCACCCCGAGCGGCCCGATGACCGGCAGGACCACCACCGTGGTGGTCGTCGGTGAGGGGGAGGGCGCAGGCGAGGGCGTCGGGCTGGGCGTGGTGCCGGTGAGGCCCCCCACGACGCCACCGACCACCCCGCCCAGCGTGCCGCTCCCACTGGTGCTGGTAGGGGTGGGAGTCGGGCTCGGCTTCGCGCTCCCCCCGCTCTCGGTGCCGGCGGTGTTCTGCTTGGCGGGGGTCGCTGATGGCGCGGGGGTGGGTGCCCTGCTCACGGCCGGGCGGGAGGCCGCGACGGCGTCGTAGTGACGCATGGTCTGCGGCTCGCCGGACGGCAGGTATGGCGTTCCGGCGCGCTGGGAGTCGGACAACCCCGAGTCGGGGACGACCGTGTAGCCGCCTCGGTAGCCGCGGGCGATCGCGAGGACCTGGTCGGCGTAGGCGTCGCTGTGGTTGTAGCGCAGCACCGCCGGCCGCGCGCCGCCCTCGGTGCCGAGGTCGCCCGGTCCGGAGCAGAGGTAGACCGCGGTGGACGTCGCGGCGTCCGCCATGTTCTGCGGGTCCTTGCGGCCGTCGCCGTTGGCGTCGACCCCCACGCTGCGCCAGGTGCCGGGGATGAACTGCATGGGGCCGACGGCCCGGTCCCAGGTGGTGTCGCGGTCGTAGGCGCCCTGGTCGGTGTCCGGGATCGCGGTGGTGTCGTTGCTGCCGTTGAGGGGGATCCCGTAGATGCCCGGGCGGACCGTGCCGTCCGTGTCGATGCCGTTGCCGCCGTAGCGGCCGTGGTTGGACTCGACCTTGCCGATGGCGGCGATGAGGGCCCAGTCGATCTGGCACTCGGGGTCAGCCGCATCGACCAGCTGTGCTGCCCGCTGGTAGGCGGCGAGTGCGGCTGCCGGGATGCCGTTGGCACTCATCGACGAGGGCAGGCCGGCCGACGGGGCGAAGGGAGTCGGCAGCGCCTCGGGCGGGGCTGGTAGCTCGGGCAGCGGCGGCACGACCGGGCTGTCGAGGTGGTCCAGCGCCGTGCCCGGCACGGTGACCAGCGGAGTGGAGTCGGCGACCACGTCCGTGGTGGGGTGGCCACCGGTCGCCGCCAGGGCGACCCCGGTGCCGACGAGGGCGAGGGCGGGCAGGGCTGCGCCGATCCGGCGCCACGGCAGTCGCGTCAGGGCTGTCATCGTCCGCTCCTCGCGTCGTCACCCCGTCGTTGGGGTGCTCATGCTGACAACGAGGGTTCGGAGCGCAGGTTACGGGTGGCGCGGTCGACCCGCGAGCGGGTCAGCCGACGATGTGTTCGATGCAGGCGATCAGGGCCGACACGTCGGCCGGGTCGGTGGCCGGGAAGGTGGCCACGCGCAGCTGGTTGCGGCCGAGCTTGCGGTAGGGCTCGGTGTCGACCACGCCGTGGGCCCGCAGGGTCTTGGCGATGGCCGCCGCGTCGACGGCGTCGTCGAAGTCGATGGTCGCGACGACCTGCGAGCGGGCGGCGGGGTCAGCGACATACGGAGTCGTGTATGCCGTGCGCTCGGCCCAGTCGTAGAGGCGACCTGACGAGTCGGCGGTGCGCTTCACGGCCCAGTCCAGGCCGCCCTGCTCGTTGAGCCAGTCGATCTGCGAGCGCAGCAGCGCCAGCGTGCTCAGCGCGGGCGTGTTGTAGGTCTGGTTCTTGCGCGAGTTGTCGATCGCGGTCGGCAGGCTGAAGAAGTCGGGGACCCAGCGGCCGGTCGCGGCGATCTCGTCGACGCGGGCCAGCGCGGCGGGGGAGAAGGCGGCCAGCCAGAGGCCCCCGTCGGCGGCGAAGCACTTCTGCGGTCCGAAGTAGTAGACGTCGGTCTCGGCGACGTCGACAGGGAGGCCGCCCGCGCCGGAGGTCGCGTCGATGAGCACCAGGGCGCCGTCGTCGGCACCGGCCACCCGCCGCACCGGGGCCATCACACCGGTCGAGGTCTCGTTGTGGGGCCAGGCGTAGACGTCGACACCGGCCTCGGCGCGCGCGGAGGCGAGGGTGCCGGGGTCGGCCTTGATGATGGTGGACTCGCCGAGGAAGGGAGCGTTGTTGGTGACGCTGGCGAACTTGCTCGAGAACTCGCCGAAGGCGAGGTGCTGCGCGCGCTCGCGGACCAGCCCGAAGGCGGCGATGTCCCAGAAGGCCGTCGAACCGCCGTTGCCGAGGATGATCTCGTATCCCTCGGGCAGGCTGAACAGGTCGGACAGGCCCTCGCGCACCGCGCCGACCAGGTTCTTGACCGGGGCCTGGCGGTGGGAGGTGCCCAGCAGGGTGGTGCCCAGGCTGGCGAGGTAGTCCACCTGCTCGGGGCGGACCTTGGACGGCCCGGAGCCGAAGCGGCCGTCCTTGGGCAGCAGGTCGGCGGGGATGGTCACGGCAGCAGTCTCGGTCACGCGCCCAGTCTCTCACCCGGTCCCGAGGGGTGGGACGTCAGGTCCACCACCCGGACCACCCCACCACCCTCCTCCGCCGAGATGGATCCCCGTCACAGGTTTTGTCGGTGTGTCGTGTGACAGGGATCCATCTCGGCGGGGGTGGTCAGGGGCGGAAGCCCTTGACCGCCTCCACGCCGCGGGTGGCCTCGCCGACGTAGCGCGCGCTCGGGCGGATCAGCCGTCCGGTCTTCTTCTGCTCGAGGATGTGCGCCGACCACCCGGCCGAGCGGGCGCAGCTGAACATCGGGGTGAACATCGACGCCGGGACCTGCGCGAAGTCGAGGAGGACGGCCGCCCAGAACTCCACGTTGGTCTCGAGCACGCGGTCGGGGCGGCGCTCGCGCAGCTCCTGCAGCGCGGCCTGCTCCAGGGCGGCGGCCACCTCGTAGCGGGGGGCGTTGAGCCGCTTGCAGGTCGCGCGCAGCACCCGGGCACGGGGGTCCTCGGCGCGGTAGACCCGGTGGCCGAAGCCCATGAGGCGCTCGCCACGGTCGAGCACGCCCTTGACGTAGGTGGTCGCGTCGCCGGTCTCCTCGACGCCCTCGATCATGTGCAGCACGCGCGACGGCGCGCCACCGTGCAGGGGGCCGGACATGGCCCCCACGGCTCCGGACAGGCAGGCCGCGACGTCGGCGCCGGTCGAGGCGATGACGCGGGCGGTGAACGTCGAGGCGTTCATGCCGTGCTCGGCGGCGGACACCCAGTAGGCGTCGACGGCCTCGACGTGGGCCGGGTCGGGTTCGTCACGCCAGCGGATCATGAACCGCTCGACGATGGTCTTGCCCTGGTCCACCTGGGCCTGGGGCACCATCGGCAGGCTCAGCCCACGCGCCGACTGGGCCACGAACGACAGGGCCATGACCGAGGCGCGGGCGAGGTTGTCCCGGGCCTCCTCCGGCTCGATGTCGAGCAGCGGCTTGAAACCCCACAGGGGCGCGAGCTGGGCCAGCGCCGACTGGACGTCGACCCGGACGTCACCGGAGTGGACCGGGAGGGGGAACGGCTCTGCAGGGGGCAGGCCCGGGTCGAACTCGTTGTCGACGAGCAGACCCCAGACCTGGCCGAAGGAGACCCGTCCCACGAGGTCGTCGATGTCGACGCCGCGGTAGCGCAGCGACCCGCCCTCCTTGTCCGGTTCGGCGATCTCGGACTCGAAGGCGATGACGCCCTCGAGCCCAGGCTTGAAGTCAGCGTCGGACATCGGTGTCCCCGATCTGTTCGGCAGCATGGGCGGTGGGGTCATTCTGCCTCCCCCGGTGCCCGGCCACCATGGAGGGGACACCTGCCGAGACTGGAGCCCGTCTGGCGGAGGGCAAGAGGGACGACGGGGCGAGCGGGCGAGGGGGCGACGGGGGCCCGGCGGCTGTCCGGGGCCGGTGGCATGATCGGTCGCATGACCCCACCGACCGCGCTCGCACCCGAGGGCGACTACGACGGCGAGGCGTTCGAGGGTGACCTGAGCGACGAGAGCGCCGGCAACGCCCGGTTCCTCGAGTGCACCTTCACCGGGTGCGACCTCTCCGAGCTGAGGGCTCCGCGAGCCCGCTTCAGCGAGACGACGCTGGAGGCGGTGCACGGGGCGGGACTCGACCTGGCGGAGACGGTGTGGCAGGACTGCACCGTGCGGGGTGCACGCCTCGGGGCGGTGCAGCTCTACGGCGCCGAGCTGCGGCGGGTGCGGTTCGAGGGGTGCAAGATCGAGTTCCTCAACCTGCGCGGGGCCATGCTGCAGGACGTGCAGTTCGTTGACTGCCAGCTGCTCGAGCCGGACTTCGCCGAGGCGCGGCTCACCCGCGTGGAGGTCGACGGCGGGCGCCTGGTCACCCCCGACTTCTCCCGGGCCACCCTGGCGACCGTGTCCCTCGAGGGTGCCGAGGTGACCGCGCCCCGTGGGGTGGCCAGCCTGTCCGGCGCAACGATCTCCCGGCCCCAGCTCATCGACTTCGCCGAGGCCTTCGCGGTCGAGCTCGGCATCACCGTCGCCGACTGACCGCCGCCGATACCGACGCCGGCGCCGATACCGTGGACGCCCCCTCAGCCCTTGGCGTGCCGCTTGTCACGCACGGCGAGGTTCGAGGTCCCTTCGTCCCTCATGTCGAAGAGCTCGGTGGCCGCGAGCAGCTTGGTGAGGGACGCATACCCGTAGTTGCGTGAGTCGAACGACGACTGGTTGGAGATGTACTGGCCCATGGTGCTGACGGGCGCCCAGTTGTCCTCGGTCGCGGCGCGCTGGGCGGCGTTGCGCAGCAGCCGGACCAGACCGGCGTCCTGGCGTAGCTCGCCGGTGCTCTTGCGGCTCGAGGGCGTCTTCGGCTTCTCGGAGTCGGGCTTGGCCTTGGTGGCCTTCGGCTCGGCAGCCTTCGACTCCGTGGTCCTGGCCGTCGCGCGTTCGGGGGCTCGGGTCGGCGCCGCGGGAGGCGAGGCGTCGTCGGGCTGCTCGTCCTCGGGCTCGGCGAGCTGGTCGAGGAAGACGAAGCGGGTGCAGGCGCTGCGGAAGGGCGCCGGGGTCTTGGTGTCGCCGAAGCCGTACACCGCCGCCCCCTTCTCGCGCAGGTGCATCACCAGCGGGGTGAAGTCGGCGTCCGAGGACACGATGCCGAACGCCTCCGGGTGGTCGTTGTAGAGCAGGGACATCGCGTCGACCACCATGGCCATGTCGCTGGCGTTCTTGCCGCGGCTGTAGTCGTACTGCTGCACGGGGCGGATGGCCTGGGCGTGCAGCACGTCGGCCCACTGCTTGAGCCCGGGCTTGGTCCAGTTGCCGTAGGCGCGCCGGATGCTGGTCTCCCCGAAGCCCGACAGCTCGTTGAGGATGAGGTCGATCTTCTTGGCGGAGGAGTTGTCGGCATCGATGAGCAGTGCGATCCGGGGCTTGGAGTCCATGCGAGCACGGTAGGCGATGGACGCGGACGTAGGGTCCACCTGTGCCACTCCTCCTGGACCTGACCCCGTTGCGGGCCAACCCGGCATACCGCCGGTTGTATGTGGGGTTCACCCTCTCCAACGTGGGCTCCCAGCTCGCCGTGGTCGCCATCGGGCTGCAGGTCTATGCCATCACCAGGTCCACCGCGGCGGTCGGGGTCGTCGGCCTGTGCGCCCTGGTGCCGCTGGTGGTGATGGGGCTGTACGGCGGGACGCTCGTCGACCACTACGACCGGCGGCGGGTGGGGCTCGTCGCGCAGGGCGTCGCGTTCGTGTCCAGCGTGCTGTGCGCCCTGCAGGCCTGGCTCGGCAACACCCACGTCTGGGTCCTCTACGCGTTGGTGGCCCTGTGGAACGGTGCCTTCGCGGTCTCCTCACCGGCGCGGTCGTCGATCTACCCGCGCATCCTCGAGCGGCGCCTGCTCCCGGCGGCGAACGCCCTGTCGGTCTTCGCGATGAACACCTCGCTGACCGTCGGCCCGTTGCTCGCGGGGTTCCTCGTGGAGGGCGGCGGCTTCAAGGCGGCCTACACGACGGATGCGGTGATCACGACCGCCGCGTTGTGGGGGCTGGCCACCCTGCCGGCGCTCCCGCCCGAGCCGGATGCCGACGCCACGACGCCCAGCCGACCCGGGCTGCGTTCGGTGCTCGACGGTTTCGCCTTCCTGGCCACCCGACCCAACGTCCGCATGACGTTCGTCGCCGACATCTGCGCCATGCTGCTGGCCCAGCCACGGGTGCTCTTCCCGGCGGCCGGCGCAGTGATCTTCGGCGGCGGTGCCCGCACCGTGGGTGAGCTCAGCGCCGCCGCCGCGGTCGGCGGGATCCTGGCGATGTTCTTCTCCGGTCGCCTCGGGGTGGTCCACCGACAGGGGCTGGCGATCCTCGTGTCGATCGTGGGGTGGGGCTTTGCGATCGCCGGCTTCGGCGCGGCGATGCTGGCAGCCGGTGGCCTGCTGAGCCGTGGGACGGCCCTGTGGGCGGGGTTGGTCGCGATGGCGGTGGCGGGCGCGTCCGACTCGGTCAGCGCGGTCTTCCGCACCACCATCCTGCAGTCGGCGACACCGGACCACCTGCGGGGGCGGCTCCAGGGGGTGTTCATCGTCGTGGTGGCCGGTGGTCCGCGGCTGGGTGAGCTCGCCGGTGGGCTGATGTCGACCGTGGTGGGGGAGGCGCGGACCGCGATCATCGGCGGACTCGCCTGTGTCGTCGCGATCGTCGTGCTGGGCCGGCTGCAACCGGGGTTCGCCCGCTACGACTCACGCCACCCGGTGCCCTGATTGGATGGCGGACATGCCTGACCCCGACCTCTGGCCCCTGACCGAGCCGTTCGACGAGGGCGTGCTCGACGTCGGCGAAGGACACTCGCTCCGGTACGAGCAGTCTGGCTCGGCCGATGGCATCCCGGCGGTGGTCCTGCACGGTGGTCCGGGCAGTGGCTGCGGTCCGTCGTGGCGCGGCTACTTCGACCCTACGGTCTTCCGGATCGTGCTCTTCGACCAGCGCAACTGCGGACGGAGCGCCCCGTCGGCCAGCGAGCCCGTGGTCGACCTGTCGACCAACACGACCGCGCACCTCGTGGCGGACATCGAGCGGCTGCGCCGGCACCTGGGCATCGACCGCTGGATGGTGGTGGGCGCCTCGTGGGGCGTGACGCTCGGCCTGGCGTATGCCCAGGCGCACCCGTCACGCGTCACCGCCATGGCCCTCGGGGCGGTGACCGGCGGCACCCGCCGCGAGGTCGACTGGATCACCCGGGACATGGGCCGGGTCTTCCCCCGGGAGTGGGAGCGCTTCGTCGCGGCGGTTCCAGAGGGGCAGCGCGACGGGAACCTCGCCGCGGCCTACAGCCGGCTCCTGCACGACGCCGATCCCCGGGTGCGCGAGCGCGCGGCGTTCGAGTGGTGCGCCTGGGAGGACACCCACGTCGCGACGCTGCCGGGCTACACCCACGACGAGCGTTACGACGACCCTGCGTTCCGGCTGACCTTCGCCCGGCTCGTGACGCACTACTGGGGCCACGACTGTTTCCTCGAGGACGGTCAGCTGCTGCGTGATCTTCCGGCCCTGGCCGACATCCCGGCGGTGCTGGTCCACGGCCGCATGGACATCAGCAGCCCCCTCGACACCGCGTGGCGGCTGGCGCAGGGGTGGCCAGGAGCGGAGCTGGTCGTGGTCGGCGACGCGGGGCACGGGGGAGGCTCGTGGTCCGCCGAGCTGAGGGCAGGGATCGGCCGACTCGCCGGTCGGGGAGTCGGCCCGGGGGCACGGCGTCCGGAGGTGTGACGGGCAGTGCGGGACCGGCGACGCGGGTGTGCCGCACGGGCCGAGCGGCTTCGGCGAGCACTGCCAGTCCGAACGCCGTACGCCGTACGCCGTGTGTCGCGTCAGGAGCGCTCGGCGCGGTGCTCCAGGGCGCGGCGACGGACGTCGGTCGGGTCGTGCATGGCCCAGCGCACGACCGACGTCGCGGCGCCGCCGAGCGGGCGACCCACGAACCGCTCGGTCACGGGCAGCCACGGCAGCCGCAGCGGCCGTCGCGCCCACACCGGCAGCATCGACACGGCACCCGCGGCCAGCGCGGCATACCCCGCCCTGGCCGCGAGCGGCAACGGCGGGTGCACCAGCAGGAAGCGGGCCGCCTCGCGCGCCTTCTTGGTGCTCTCGAGCTCGGGCCGGTATGCGTCGATCACCGCGCGCAGCTCGGCCACCGTCGACGGCGGGTCCAGGACCCCGAGCCGGGCGTTGACCTGACCCGACTGCTCGACGTAGCGGTCGGCCTCGACGTCGGTGAGGGGTGTGGTCGCGTAGCGCTGGTAGGCGGTGAGGAAGCTGTCGGCCTCGGTCACGTGCACCCACTTCAGGAGGTGCGGGTCGCTGGCGGCATAGGGCCGGCCGTCCGCAGCCTTGCCCCGCACCCGCTCGTGGATGCCGCGGATCCTGGCCAGCAGCGCCTCGGCGTCCTCGACGGTGCCGAAGGTCGTCGTCGCGAGGAACTCGCTCGTGCGCTGGAGCCGCCCCCACGGGTCGCCCTTGTAGCCGGAGTGACCCGCGACGCCGGCCATGGCCAGCGGGTGCAGCGACTGCAGGAGCAGGGCGCGGATGCCGGCGGGGAACATCGCGGCGTCGGCGTGCACCCGCCAGATCGGGTCGTCGGGGGTGAACCAGCGCGGGCCCTGCGCCCCCCAGATCTGCTGGGCCTTGGCGCCGGCGTCCGCACCGGCGACCTTGGCACGTAGCGCACCGGCCACCTGGGTGCGGGCGCGCGCCAGGGCCGGGTCGAGGATCGTCACTTGGCGCTCCGGCCGAGGCGCTTGGGAGCCAGCCGCCGGACGGTCTCGCCGGGACGCTTGGCGTCGACGCCCCGGACGCGGCCATCGAGGTCAGCGTGCCGCAGCAGGTCCGACAGGGGAGTGGCGGTGACGGGGTGGGTGGCGATCGCCTCGTCCTTGCTGAAGACGACCCAGATCGGGTCGCCCTGGCCGTCGAACGTCTTGAGCACGCTGCCCTCGACCACGGTGAGGGCGTGGTCGACGGCCGAGCGGTAGGCGGAGACCCGCCCCAGGGCCTTCTGCGCGGCGGCCTTGGCCGGTTCCTTGCCGTGCTTGGCTGCCTCGTAGGCGATGGGTCCGTACTTCACGCCCAGCTTGACGATCGTGGTGACTGCCTTGCCCTTGCCGGCCATGCCGTGCCCTCCGCGCCTCGGTGCCCTCACAGGGGGTCGCCCTGCCTTCGCACTCTATTGTCGGTGCATGAGCGGCATCGTGCGCACCGACTACGACGGCGAGGGCATCTCCGAAGGCCATCTCGCCCCCACGCCCTGGCAGCAGGCCCAGCGCTGGGTCGACTCCGCGATGGAGCGGGCCAAGGAGCGCGACGACGTCCCCGAGCCGACGGCGATCTCGGTCGCGACCGTCGACGCCGCGGGGGTGCCCAACGTCCGCACCGTGCTGATGCGCTTCTTCGACGAGCGGGGCCCGGGGTTCGTCACGAGCACCGACTCGGCCAAGGGGCAGGAGATCGCCGCGACCGGTGCGATCGCCGCGGCGCTGACCTGGCCGGCGATGTACCGCGCGATCCGGTTCCGCGGCCACGCCGAGCTCGTCGACCGTGACGAGGTCACCGCCTACTTCCAGTCCCGGCCGTGGGGCTCGCGCATCTCGGCCTGGGCCTCGCGCCAGTCCCAGCCGGTGTCCGGCCGAGAGCCCCTCGAGGAGGCCTACGCCCGGTATGCCGCCCAGTTCCCCGACCACGGCAACGCGGACGACGTGCCCGTCCCCGACTTCTGGGGCGGCTACCGGGTGATCCCGGACGAGGTCGAGTTCTGGGCCGGGCGCCGCAACCGGCTGCACGACCGGCTCGTCTTCACGCGGGTCGCGCCCGGGTCGCTCGACGACGCCGAAGCCTGGACCCTGAGCCGCCGCCAGCCCTGACCCCTCCCCGCCTTTCGCCGAGATGGATCCCCGTCCCACCTTTTGGCGGCGTGTCGTGTGACGGGGATCCATCTCGGCGAAAGGGAGGGGGCGGGCGGCGGTGGGGTGTCCGGATGGCGGGATGGGGTGCGCCGAGGCCTGAGACGGCGTCACACTTGTGAGCGCCATCACACACACACGCGTGCGCCATCGTCGCCGTTCGCGCGGTCCATCCCCGACCGCCGAGCCGCCAGGAGCCCCCATGGCCACCACCGTCCATCCCGTCGTCGCCGAGGTCACCGCCCGGGTGACCGAACGCAGCCGTGCCAGCCGCGCGGCATACCTCCAGCGCACCGCGCGAGCCGCATCCGAGCTCAGCCTGCGCCCTGCTCGCACCGATCTCGGGTGCTCCAACCTCGCCCACGCCGTCGCGGCCTGCGGTGGCAGCGACCGCACCACGATGGCCGCCGACACCGGCGTCAGCCTGGGCATCGTCACCTCGTACAACGACATGCTCTCCGCGCACGCGCCGTTCGAGCACTACCCCGTCGCGATGAAGCAGACCGCGCGCGAGGTCGGCGCCGTGGCCCGGGTCGCCGGTGGCGTGCCCGCCATGTGCGACGGCATCACCCAGGGGCGGGCGGGCATGGAGCTCAGCCTGTTCAGCCGCGACGTCATCGCGATGTCGACGGCGATCGCCCTGTCGCACGACGTGTTCGACGGAGTCCTGCTGCTCGGGGTGTGCGACAAGATCGTGCCCGGGCTCGTCGCAGGGGCGCTGTCGTTCGGTCACCTCCCGACCGCGCTCGTGCCGGCCGGCCCGATGGCCTCTGGTCGCTCCAACGCCGACAAGGCCGAGACCCGCAAGGCGTATGCCGCGGGCGAGGCCGGGCGCGACGAGCTGCTCGCGAGCGAGGTGGCCTCCTACCACTCGCCGGGGACCTGCACGTTCTACGGCACCGCCAACTCCAACCAGATGCTCATGGACGTCATGGGCCTGCACCTGCCGGGCGCTGCCTTCGTGCACCCCGACGACGCGGTGCGCGAGCTGCTCACGGCCGCGACGACCAGGCGGGTCGCCGAGATCGCCGGGTCAGAGCAGCCCTACGGCATCGGCCAGGTCGTGGATGAGAAGGCCGTCGTCAACGGGGTCGTCGCCCTGCTGGCCACCGGGGGCTCGACCAACCACACCATGCACCTGATCTCGATGGCGGCGGCCGCGGGCATCGACCTCACGTGGGAGGACTTCGACGACCTGTCGGCGGCCGTGCCGAGCGTGGCGCGGATCTACCCCAACGGCCCGGCCGACGTGAACCACTTCCACGCCGCCGGTGGCACTCCCTTCCTGATCCGCACCCTGCTCGACTCGGGGCTGCTGCACGAGGACGTGCTGACCCTGGCCGGCCCGGGGCTGCGCCGCTACACCCAGCGCCCGGAGGTCGTCGACGGCCGGCTCGAGTTCGTCGACGTGCCAGCGGATTCCGGCGACCCGTCGGTGCTGCGGGAGGCGACCGACCCCTTCGCCGCAGACGGTGGCCTGCGGGTGCTGCGCGGCACGCTCGGCCACGCCGTGATCAAGGTGTCCGCCGTCGCCGACGCGCACAAGGTGGTCGAGGCCCCGGCGCGGGTCTTCACCGACCAGGTCGGCTTCCTCCAGGCGTTCTCCCGGCGCGAGCTCGACCGCGATGTCGTCGTGGTGATCCGCGAGCAGGGTCCGAGCGCCAACGGCATGCCCGAGCTGCACGCCCTCACCCCCTCGCTCGGTGTCCTCCAGAAGCGCGGGTATGCCGTGGCGCTGGTCACCGACGGGCGGATGAGTGGCGCCTCGGGTGCGATCCCGGCGGCCATCCACGTCACGCCCGAGTCGGTGCACGCGGGGCCGATCTCCAAGATCGTCGACGGCGACCCGATCCGGGTCGACGCCCGCACCGGGCGGCTCGACGTCCTCGTCGACGCCGACGAGTTCGCCGCGCGACTGCCCTCACCGCGAGTCAGCCAGGAGGGCGTCGGCACGGGTCGCGAGCTGTTCGCCTCGATGCGGGCAGCCGTGGGCCGCGCCGACGAGGGCGCCCACGTCTTCCCCGACCTCGGCCGCGTCTACGACCACGCCATGCACGCCGCCCCCACCCTGGAGGAGAACCGATGACCGCCGCCGTGACCAAGCCCGTGATCTCCAGCGAGGTCGACATCCTCGGCCTCGCCCCCGTGATCCCGGTCGTCGTCGTGGACTCGGTCGAGCAGGCCGTGCCGCTCGCGCGGGCGCTGCTGCGCGGCGGCATACCGGTGATCGAGCTGACCCTGCGCAGCGCGGCCGGGCTGGCCGCGATCGAGGCGGTGGCCTCCGAGGTGGAGGGCATGGTCGTGGGCGCCGGCACCGTGGTGACGCCCGAGCAGGTGCGCCAGGTGCAGGATGCAGGGGCCCAGTTCATCGTGACGCCGGCCGCGCCGCCGCGGCTGCTCCGGGCGGCCCTCGACAGCGGGCTGCCGCTGCTCGCCGGTGCCGGCACCCTCACCGAGATGCTCGCCCTGGCCGAGGCCGGGCTCGAGGCGATGAAGTTCTTCCCGGCCGAGGCCAGCGGGGGGCGCCCCTACCTGTCGGCCGTGGCCGGCCCGTGCCCGCAGCTGAGGTTCTGCCCCACCGGAGGCGTCACGCCGCAGACTGCCGCCGACTGGCTGGCGCTGCCCAACGTGGGCTGCGTGGGGGGCTCCTGGCTGACCCCGAAGGACGCGCTCGCGACCGGCGACTGGGCCCGCGTCGAGGCCCTCGCCGCCGAGGCTGCCGCCCTCCGCTGACCGCGCCGCTCGCCCTCCCTCGCCTCTCCCGCCGAGGTGGATCCCCGTCACGCGACACGCCGACCAAACCTGTGACGAGCATCCATCTCGGCGGGGGAATGAGGGGCGGGCATGGAACAGCCCGCGGGCCTCGCCGTGCCGAATCGAGCGGCTCAGCATGTGCAGGGGACGACCTGCACGGCCCGCGGGCTGCGGTGAACTGCTTGGGATTGCGCAGGGTTGCGCCGTCGAAGCAGTCGACGTTGCGCACCTAGCGCGCAGTCACCTCACGCGTCCAATATGAAATCAATTCCTGGACCACCTCCCTTCCGTGTAGCTCGACGCTAAAACGGCCGGGGCAGATGTGCAACGGGTTTGCCCCAAGTCGACTCAGACGGAGCTGACGACCTCGTCGTAGTCCAGCCGGGGGAGGCGGTCGAACCAGGCGCCCTCGTCCGGGCGTCCGAGGTTCACCACGACCAGGGCGCGGTGCCTGCCGTCGGGGAAGAACTCCCGCGTCACGGCGTCGGCGTCGAAGCCGGTCATGGGGCCGGCGGCGAGCCCGGCGGCACGCACGCCAAGGATGAAGTAGCCGATCTGCAGGGTGGCGTTCATCGTGGCGGAGCCGTTGCGCACCTCGTCGTCGGCGAACAGGTCACGGGCGCCGGGGAAGATCGGGAAGACCTTGGGCAGCTCGTCGTGGAAGTCGGTGTCGGCGGCGAGAATGGCCACGAGCGGGGCGCCGGCCGTCTTCTCCTTGTTGGTGCCCCCCATGTGCTCGACCAGCCGCTCCCGGGCCTCCGGGGTGCGGACCAGGACGATCCGCAGGGGCTGGTTGTTCATCGAGGTGGGGGCCCACTTGACGAGCTCGTAGACCGCGCGCACCTGCTCGTCGGTCACCGGCTCGTCGGTGAAGCGGTTGGCGGTGCGGGCCTCGCGGAACAGCAGGTCCTGCGCACGCTCGTCGATCTCGAGGTGGTGGGAGAACTGGGCCTCGAGGGCGGTCAGGTCGTCATGGGTCTGAGTCATGATGGTTGAACAATCAACTTCATGGTTGCATTCCCCAACCATGTCTGTGCAGGTCAGGTGCCCGCAGGTCACCCCTCGCGGTGCACCTTGTGCGCGGCGGCCTGGGCCCGGGGCTTGATGACGAGCAGGTCGATGTTCACGTGGGCCGGGCGCTGGACCATCCACAGCACCGCTTCGGCGACGTCGTCGGCGACCAGGGGCTCGGCCACGCCTTGGTAGACGGCATCGGCCCGCTCGCGGTCGCCCCCGAACCGGGTCAGCGAGAACTCGTCGGTGCGCACCATCCCCGGGGCGATCTCCGTCACCCGCACCGGCTGGTCGACGAGCTCGAGGCGCAGCGTCTCGGTCAGCGCCGCCACGGCGTGCTTGGCCGCCGTGTAGCCGGACCCGCCCTCGTAGACGGTGCGCCCGGCGATGGAGCCGACGTTGACGATCGTGCCGGCGCCCGAGGCGACCAGGGCGGGCAGCAGCGCCTGGGTCACCTGCAGGGTCCCGATGACGTTCGACTCGAACATCCCGCGCCAGTCGGCCACCTCGGTCGAGGCGACCGGCGCCATCCCCAGGGCGCCGCCCGCGTTGTTGACGAGCACGTCGAGCCGGTCGCCCACCTCGGTCGCCAGGGCGGCCACGTCGTCGGCGGACGACACGTCGCAGACCACGGCCCGGCCGCCGATCTCAGCAGCCAGCGCCTCGACCCGCTCGGCCCGCCGAGCCGCGCAGACCACCTCGAACCCGGCTGCCGCCAGCTGTCGGGCGGTCGCGGCACCGATGCCGCTGCTCGCCCCCGTGACCACTGCCACCCTGCTCATGCGCTGCCTCCGGCCGGTCGGATCGTGGTGGGGTCGATGGCGATCCAGGTCGCCTCGGCCTGCGCGAGCAGGCGGCCGTCAGCGGCATACAGGGCGGTGGCGCTGAGGTGCTTGCGTCCCTGGGCAGCGCGCTGCCAGGCCATCACGACGTGGGGTGCACCGGCCTCGGGGAGCTCGCCGATCCACGTGGTCATGGTGCCGAGCACCATCGGTCGCCCGGCGATGCCGGACGCCCACCCGCCGGGGCAGTCCAGGGCCGCCCACACCGCCTCGACGTCGACGTCCGCGGCGGGCGTCCATGCTGTGGCGTACGCCCCCTCGCCGCCCTCGACGCGTCCGGGCTGCAGGCGCAGGCCGTCGCCGGGTTCACGCCCCGTGCCGCAGGAATAGCAGGTGGGGAAGGGGTGGTCGGCCAGTCCTTCGTAGTGCTCGCCCGCCGCCTGCGCCTGCGCGAACGTCACCGGCGCCGGTATGCCGGCCGAGTCCGGTGCCGGTGCGGCCGCGGCCTCCAGCACGACGTGCTCGCCGTCCGTGACGCGCACGGTGCCATCGATGGTGTCGACCGCGAGCTCGCGGTCCAGCGGCGGGGGCGTGCGCAGCCGCACGGTGACCGCCGGCAGCCCTGGCGTGGTGGGGACCAGTCGCGCCGCGTGGCCGCTCACCCAGCCCCCGTTACCCGACTCGGGGGGACCGCAGAAGCGCGCAGGCACGACGAAGACCATGCCCCCGAACGTAGCCCGTCATCCGGTCGCACCCGACGGCAGGCGGCGGCTCGGGACAGAATGACCGGTGATGTCCGATCCCACGCCCACCCCGGTCGAGGCGCCGTTCAGCCTGCGCCGCATCGCCGTGCCGGCCTTCGGGCCGACGGTGCTCGCCGCCCTCGGCCAGGGGGCGGTCGTTCCGGTGGTCGCGCTGCGGGCTCGGGAGCTCGGCGCCTCGGTCGGCCTGGCGGCGTTCATGGTGGCCCTCACGGCGCTGGGGCAGCTCTTCGCCGCGCTGCCCGCAGGCGCGCTGGTGAGCCGGTTCGGGGAGACCCGGGCCCTGATGGCGGCGGCCCTCACCGAGGCCGTGGCGATGCTGGCCGGGGCCGTGGCGCCGAACCTGTGGGTGTTCGGGCTGGTGGCCTTCCTCGTGGGTGTCGAGGCCGCCGTCTTCAACCTGGCCCGGCAGGCCTACCTCACCGACGCGGTGCCGCTGGCCATGCGGGCGCGTGCCCTGTCGACGCTCGGTGGGGTGAACCGCATCGGCCTGTTCTTCGGGCCGTTCCTCGGCGCGCTCGCCGTGCACCGTGGCGGCATCCCCGCGGCCTACGTCGTGGCCGCCGGCGGGGCGCTCGCGGCCTTCGCGCTGCTCGTCTTGGGGCCGGACCTCACGGCCCACCACGAGGCGACCGCCGTGCCGAGGGCGCGTACCTCGGTGCGCGCGGTCCTCCGGGCGCACCGTCGCACCCTGCTCACCCTGGGGGTGGGGGTGCTGGTCATCGCCGGTGCGCGGGCCTGCCGGACCAGCGTCCTACCGTTGTATGCCGAGTCGATCGGCATCTCGCCGTCCAGCACCGCGGTGGTGTTCGGGATCGCGGGCGGGGTCGACATGCTGCTCTTCTACCCGGCAGGGCTGGTGATGGACCGGTTCGGCCGGAGCTGGATCGCCGTGCCGACGGTCGTCGTGATCGGCGCCGGGATGATGGCCCTGCCGCTCACGCACTCGATCGTCCCGCTCACCGCGGTGGCGATGGTGATGGCCTTCGGCAACGGGATCGGCTCGGGGATCGTCATGACCCTGGGGGCCGACGTGGCGCCACCGGAAGCCCGCCCCCAGTTCCTCGGCGGGTGGCGCCTGTTCGCCGACTTCGGCGGCACCGTCGGACCGGTGCTCGTCGGCGCCATCACCCTGGTGGCACCCCTCGCCGCCGCCATCGTCGCGGTGGGTGCGCTCAGTGTGGCCGGGGGCGGTTGGCTGGCCTACTGGGTGCCTCGCTCGGACCCCGTACGCCGCCGATCGGTGACGCGCTGACCCTGCGCAGGTGAGAGGCTTGGGGGCGTGACGGACCTGATCGACACCACCGAGATGTACCTCAAGACGATCTTCGAGCTCGAGGAAGAGGGCATCGTGCCCCTCCGTGCCCGGATCGCCGAGCGGCTGGGGCACTCCGGACCGACGGTGTCGCAGACGGTGGCCCGGATGGAGCGCGACGGCCTGCTGGCGCTCGCCGGCGACCGCCACCTGGAGCTGTCCGAGCACGGCCGCCTCCTCGCCACCCGGGTGATGCGCAAGCACCGGCTCGCCGAGCGCCTGCTCGTCGACGTCATCGGGCTGGACTGGGAGTACGTCCACGAGGAAGCGTGCCGGTGGGAGCACGTCATGTCCGAGCGCGTCGAGCGCAAGATCCTGGCCCTGCTCAAGGACCACCACGACTCGCCCTACGGCAACCCCATTCCCGGGCTCGACGAGCTGGGCGAGCAGGAGCCGACGGAGGACTTCCGCAAGGGGCTGCACACCCTGACCGAGCTGGCCTCCGACCAGCCCCAGACGGTCCTGGTCCGACGGATCGGCGAGCCGGTGCAGGTGGACCCCGAGGCGCTGAGCCTGCTGACGGTGGCCAAGCTGCTGCCGGGCGAGCGGGCCGTGGTCCACCGCGAGGACGGCCGGGTGGTGGCGGTTCGCGAGGGCGCCCCGGTGGCGACGGCGATCTCGCTGCCCGACGACGTCGCCCAGCACGTCTTCGGTGCGCTCATCTGAGCCCTTGCAGACCGGCTGGTCCGCCCCCTGCTGAGCACGAGGGGAGGTCCTTTTGGGGCCGATTCCTGGCCTTTCTTGGGTTGACCGTGACCTCAGCGTGACATTCGCCGAGGGCTTGTGTAGCGTTGCCACGATCTCTCCGCCCCCCGGGAAGATTGACTCGTTGTGGAAACGCCTAGTCCTGCCACCACGCTCGAGTCCACCAGCAACACCGCTCGGCAGGAGCGGGGGACCCACATTTTGGGCCTTCCTCGGAAGGTCCTTGGGGTTAAGTCCGCACATGAGTACCCGCAAGGTCGGGTGGCGAGTGTGTGGGCCGGGTGATCTACCTCCACCCGAACCCGACAGCTCACCTCGTAGGCGCTGGAGGTTTTCTCACCGTGGCAACACACGCTTCTGGCCGGCACCGTTCGCCTGGCCGTTTCAACCCCGTCTCCGAGCTCTCCGGCATCGTGGCGAAGTCTGCCCAGCCCGCCGTGAAGACCTCAGCGATCATCGCCGCCTCCGGTGGCCTCGTCGCGTCGTTCGCCCTGCCGGCCTCGGCCGCCCAGGCGAACCACCCGACGGCGACCAAGGCAGCGACTGCCGCCGCCCCGGTGGCCGTGCGCGCCCCGGAGGCCGCCGCCCCCGAGGCCTCGAACGCCTTCGGCGTCATCGGCTTCACGGCCACGGCCAAGCCGAAGCCCAAGCCGAAGCCGGTCGCCAGCGCGCTGAGCGCGCCGTCCTCGGCCCGTGGCACGTCCTCGACGGCCAGCCGCAGCGTCGTGCGCAAGGACTACTCGAACCTCAAGCCCGCCGCCGGTGGCGTCCTCGCGATCGCCGCCCAGTACGCCGGTCTGGCCTACCACTACGGCGGCACGAGCCCCTCGACCGGCTTCGACTGCTCGGGGTTCACCCAGTACGTCTTCGCCAAGGTCGGGATCAGCCTCCCGCGCACCGCCGAGGCCCAGCGCCAGGCGGCCACCCCCGTGTCCAACCCGCAGCCCGGTGACCTCGTGTTCTTCGGTGGGCCCGCCTACCACGTGGGCATCTACGCCGGCGGCGGCATGATGTGGGACAGCCCCCGCACCGGTGAGGTCATCTCCAAGCGGGCGATCTACTCCGGCAGCGTGACCTACGGTCGCCCCTGACGCCGCAACTGTCTGACCGATCCAGGCCTCCTCCCGTTCGCGGGAGGGGGCCTGAGTCGTCCGGGTCCCACGCCCGCAGCCGGTGTGCCGCGCTGCGCCGTCACCGCGGCATACCGGCCGGGTGGCCCTCGTGTGAGGATGGACGGATGAATCCGGTGGAGATCGACGTCTGGGCCGATGTGGTCTGCCCGTGGTGCTACCTCGGCAAGCGCCGGCTGGAGCTGGCCATCGCCGAGAGTGCGCACCCGGCAGAGATCACCGTGACCTACCACGCCTACGAGCTCGACCCGCAGACCCCGGTCGGTGGCGGCGAGACGGTGCTCCAGTGGCTCGCCGAGCGCTACGGCACCGACCTGGCCGGGGCTCGCGAGATGGCCGAGCGGCCCGCGGTGATGGCGCGGCCCGACGGGGTCGAGATCGACGTCGACACCCAGCTGCGGTCCAGCTCGTTCGACGCGCACCGGTTGGTCGCGCTCGGGCTGGCGCAAGGCGGTCACGCCCTGCAGGCCGCGGTGCTCGAGCGGATGTTCAGCGCGCACTTCTCCGAGGGTCGGGCCATCGACGACATCGAGACGCTCCAGCGGCTGGGAGCCGAGGCCGGGCTCGACGGGCGGCGGGTGTCCGCGGTGCTCGCGGGCGACGACTTCACCGCCGAGGTGCGCGCCGACGAGGCCACGGCCCGCGAGATCGGTATCACCGGGGTGCCGTTCTACGTCGGCAACGGCGCGGTCGGCCTCTCCGGCGCCCACGCGGTGGAGGTGATCGGGCAGTTCCTCGAGCAGGCCGCGCAGCACGAGCCGGCCGCGATCGGGTCTGCGGCCGCCGGCCAGGACGCCTGAGGCGACTCAGGGCGCGCTGGGGCGGCGACTCAGCGCGCGAGCGCGGCCTCGAAGGTGGCCAGCGTCAGCGGGCTGAACAGCACGAACCGCACGAGGTCCGGCCCGTCGTGGTCGGCGAGGTCGGCCCGGATGGCCGCCACCGCGATGCGGGCGACCTCGGCGGAGTCCCAGCCGTACACACCGGCGCTCACGGCCGGCACCGCGATGCTCCGGGCGCCGACCTCACGGGCCACCGCGAGGCTGCGGGTGAAGCAGGACGCGAGCAGGGCGGGGTCGGTCTGGCCACCGTGTCGGTTGGGCCCCACCGTGTGGATGACCCACCGCGCCGCCAGGTCGCCGGCGCCGGTGGCCACGGCGTCCCCGACCCCCAGTCCGTCAGGGTGGGTGGTCCGACGCAGCTGCCGGCATTCCTCCAGCAGGGCCGGACCGGCTGCCGCGTGGATCGCACCATCGACCCCGCCGCCCCCGAGCAGGCTGGCGTTCGCGGCGTTGACGACAGCGTCCACGTCCTGCGTGGTGATGTCGCCCAGAACGGCTTCGAGGCTGGCCATGCCCCCACGGTATGCCGCCGCCCTCCGCTCGGGCGGCGCCCGGGCGTGGTCGGGGTTAGCGTCGGGGGTGTGACCTTCTCCATCGCAGCCCAGGTCGGTGACGCCCTCGGCGTGGCCGTCGCGAGCAAGTTCCCCTTCGTCGGGTCGGTGGTGCCGGGGGTGCGCCTCGGCGTCGGCGCCGTGGCGACGCAGGCCATGGCGCGGGTGTCCTACCGCGAGACGGCGCTGGACGCGCTTGCCTCTGGTGGCGAGGCAGCCGCTGCGGTCGAGGCGTGCACCGGGCCCGACGCCGAGCGCGACCACCGGCAGCTCGGCGTGGTCGGACTGGGGTCCCAGGCCACCTACACCGGCGCTGGGTGCCTGGCGTGGGCCGGTGGCGTCAGCGGGCGTGACGAGTCCGGCGCCTATGCGATCCAGGGCAACATCCTCACCGGTCCCGAGGTCGTCGCCGAGATGGAGCGGGCCTGGCTCGCGTCGGCGGGGGTCTCGCTCACCGACCGGCTGCTCGCGGCGCTGCTCGCCGGTGACGCGGCCGGTGGTGACTCCCGGGGCCGTCAGGGCGCTGCGCTGTATGCCGTGGCGCCGGGCGCCGGGTACGACGCCTGCGGGGTGCTCGCGGACGTCAGGGTGGACGACCACCCCGACGCGCCGACCGAGCTGGCGCGGTTGTTGCGGCTCAACGACCTGATGTTCGGGGCGCCCGAGGACGTCGAGCCGCTGGAGGGGGCCCTGGCCGACGAGGTCGGACGCCGGCTGGCCTCCCTGGGCCACGAGGGCCGGGTCGTGGATGCCCTCGAGTCGTGGGTGTCGGAGGCGAACTACGAGACCCGGCTCAGCCCGCACGGGATCGACGCCAAGGTGCTGGCAGCCCTGCGCGAGGAGACCGGCTAGCTCGGGTCGTCCGGCTGCTCGGGGCCCGTCGAGGGTTCCGTCGGCTGCTGGAGCCTGCGGCGTTGGTGCGCCTCGCGGATCTCCTGGCGCTCACGCTCCTCGCGCTGCTCGCGGGCCAGGCGTTGCAGCCGTGCCTCCTGGCGCTGGGCCTCGGCGCGCTCGCGGACCTGGCGCAGGAACTCCTCGTCGGCCAACGGGTCGGCCGCGACGAACCGGCCCGGACGGTTGTACTCGGAGAAGCCGTTGTTGCCCTTGTAGGGCAGGTCCGCGGGAGGCGCCCTGGGGACGGCCCGCCACGAGCCACGCCACCGCACCGATCTCGAAGGTGAAGAGCACGATCCCGATCCAGACCATCTTCGGCAGGTTCCGGACGCGGTGCTCGTCGGCCATGATCACGTCGAGCAGGCAGTAGACCCAGACGGCCGTCAGGATGATGCCGAGCCCCATGCCCCCACGAATCAACACAGACGCATGCTGGCACGAGCAGGCCCTCGTGTCATCAGTTTCCGGTGAGCTGGAGGATCCTGGCCTCCCAGGGACGCAGCGGTGCGGTCGGCGGGAGGTCGCCGCCCAGGTTGCCGAGCAGCAGGGTGGCGTCGGCCCACGAGGCGGCCTCGGGCAGGCAGTCGTCAAGGTCGAGCACGTCGCCGGAGAAGTTGGCGACCACGAGCAGCGTGGTGCGTTCGTGGGTGCGGGTGAAGGCGTACAGCGTCGGGTGGTCGGGGGCGAGCATGCGGAAGTCACCGTGTGCGACCACCGGTTCCGTGTGTCGCAGCGCGATGACCCGCCGATAGTGGTGGAAGACCGACTCGTCATCTGCCAGCGCGGCCTGCGCATTGATCTGGGTGTGGTTGGGGTTGACCGGCGACCACGGCGTGCCCGTGGTGAACCCGCTGTGCGGCGTCGGGTCCCACTGCATGGGGGAGCGGGCGTTGTCGCGGCTGCCGAGCCGGAGGTTGCGCAGCACCTCCTGCGCATCCGACCCGGACTCCACGGCCATGCGGTAGTAGTTGAGCGACTCGATGTCCAGGAAGTCCTCGGCGGTGGCGAACGGCACGTTGGTCATGCCGAGCTCCTCGCCCTGGTAGACGTAGGGCGTGCCGCGGTGGAGGTGCAGGACCGTCGCGAGCAGCTTGGCTGAGGCGACCCGGTGCTCGGGGGCGTCCGAGCCGAACCTCGACACCGCGCGCGGCTGGTCGTGGTTGTTCCAGTAGAGCGAGTTCCAGCCGGTCTCGAGGAGCGCCTCCTGCCACCGCCCGAGCGACGCCTTGAGGTCGCGCAGGTCCAGTGCGCGCCGATCCCACTTGTGGTCTCCGTGGTCGAGGCCGACGTGCTCGAACTGGAACACCATGTCGACCTCGTGGCGTGCCGGGTCCGTGTAGAGCACGGCGTCCTCGACGGTCACGCCAGGCATCTCGCCCACCGTGAGCAGCTCGTGTGCGCGTCCGTCGAAGACCGCCCGGTGCATCTCCTGCAGGTACTCGTGGATGCGGGGGCCGTTGAGGAAGTGGGGGGTGCCGTCACCACGCTGCGAGGTCCCCGGGATCGGCTGACCGTCCGGCAGGGAGGTCACCTTGGAGATCATGTTGATGACGTCCATCCTGAAGCCGTCGACGCCACGATCGAGCCACCAGCGCATCATCGCATAGACGGCCTGGCGCACCTCAGGGTTCTCCCAGTTCAGGTCGGGCTGCTTGCGGCTGAACAGGTGCAGGTAGTACTCGCCGGACTCCTCGTCGAGCTGCCAGGCAGGCCCGCTGAAGAACGACTCCCAGTTGTTCGGTTCTGCCCCGGGCGTGCCGGCCGCGTGGCCTTCCCGCGGCGGTCGCCACCAGTACCAGTCGCGCTTGGGGTTGTCGGTGCTCGACCGCGACTCGACGAACCACGGGTGCTCGTCGGAGGTGTGGTTCACGACCAAGTCCATGACGATGCGGATGCCGCGCGCATGCGCCAGCGCGACCAGCTCGTCGACGTCCGCGAGGGACCCGTAGGTCGGGTCGATGTCCTGGTAATCGGAGATGTCGTAGCCGTTGTCGTCCTGCGGGCTGGTGTAGACGGGCGACAGCCACAGCACGTCGATCCCGAGCGTGTCGAGGTAGTCGAGCCGGTCGATGATGCCGCGCAGGTCACCGATGCCGTCACCGTTGCTGTCCTGGAAGCTGCGCGGATAGATCTGGTAGACGACGGCTTCGCGGAACCACTGGTCATCGCTCACGGGCCGAAGTCTTTCGACCCCCGGTGTTGTGGGCAAGCGCGGGCCGCTCTATGTCCGTTTGACGAACGTGACCCGTTTGCGGCCGTCGCGCTCTCGGAAGACGCGGTGGTGGTAGCCGAGATCGTGGACCCGTCTGTGGTGGTGACCGCACAGCGGAACTGCCTTGTCGAGATCTGTCCCGCCGCCGGTCGACCACGGGTCTTCGTGGTGTTGCTCCGTCCAGGCGTAAGGCCGGTCGCAGTGGTCGGCGGCGCAGGTGTCGTAGGTCAGGGCGAGCGCGACGCGCTGGGCCTCGGTGAAGAAGCGTTGGGACCGGCCGAGGTCGAGGACCTGTGGCTCGCCGCTGAGGACAGCCGGCACGAGCCCGGCACCGCAGGCCAGCCGGCGGGCCTCGGAGGCCGACAGGTCGTGGCCGGTGTCGAGGTGGGCTGCGCCCAGGGACGCCTTGAGCCGGTCGTGGTCGAGGGTGACCAGGATGGTCGCGTTGACCTTGCCGGACAGGTGGTCGGTGGGCAGGTGCTCGAGCAGCTCGAGGAAGGCGCGTCCGTACTTCTGCG
This sequence comes from uncultured Actinomycetota bacterium, assembly GCA_963757635.1. Classification (GTDB taxonomy): domain Bacteria; phylum Actinomycetota; class Actinomycetes; order Actinomycetales; family Dermatophilaceae; genus Pedococcus. Next base: position 217,476 of record CAVWSK010000005.1, read on the forward strand.
ACCAGTCCAGCTCCTCGGCGCGGTACGCCTTCCACGTCGCCTCCGCGACCTGTCCTGCGCTCAGGTCGTCACCGCACCGAGCGGCTCGTGCCCTGGCCTCCTTGGCCGCCTGCTGGGCGAACCGACGGGGTGAGGCGATCTGCTGGACGACCTTCTTCAGGATCTGCCCGGCCAGGGTGGGCACGGTGAAGTGCCCGGTGATGGTGCCGTCCTGGTTGTCGTGCAGGGTCAGCTTCGTCTTGGCCAGGGCCTGTTCTTCCTCGGTCCGCAGCAGCGCATCCTCGTGCGCATCGACTTCGGCCTGCTGTCGCTTGGCCGCCTCCAGCGCCCGACGGGCCTTCTTGCGCAACGCAACCGGGTCCACGCGCTTGGCCACGGCGACGAGCGACTGCTCGATCGCCGTCCGTTCTGCGTCGCCCAGCCCCTCAGGCAACTGCTCGGCCGTGCGTGCGATGACGTGAGCGTGCTCGGTGGACAGTGCACCCTCACCGAGCGCGGCCCGGGTGGCCGCCAGCGCACCGTCGAGGGCGGTGGCCAGCCGGAGGTCCTTGGCGGCCGTCGCCCCGTCGCTGCGGGATCTCGCCGCCAGCCAGGCGGCTGTGCCCGTCATCCCCAGATCCGCAGCCACGTCCGCCTTGTCGACGACCGCGACCAGTGAGAGCTTCATCGCCTGCAACCGGGTGACCGCCCGCTCGAGCTCACGGATCAGGCTCGCCGCGGCATACGCCGAAAGCTCCTCGAAACCCGCACACCGGTCCAACACGGAGTGCACGTGTCGCACGCCGTCAACCATCGCGAGCGGTGGCGACGGATGCAGTGGTGCGATGGCCATGATCTATCGTATTCGAACATATGTTCGAACGTCAAGGAGGAAGGGCCGATGGATTCAAGGGGCGCCGCCTCAGACGCGTCAGTAGCAACCGGTGACGGTCGCGGCGAGCATGTCGAGGTTCTGCTTGAGGGCCATCGTCCCCGCCTTGCCGTTGACCACGAACGCGAAGGCCTTGACCCGGCCATCGGTGCCGACGGTCCAGCCCGAGAGCGCCACGGCGTCCGAGAGAGTGCCGGTCTTGGCGTGGACCTTGCCGACCGCGCACCGGGAGGTGGTCGCCGTGAACCGCCCGTAGGCCGCCCTGAGCGTGCCCGTCTTCCCCGAGACTGGGAGCGCGGAGCCGCCGCGCAGGACGGCGAGCGTGGTGGCGTTGCCGGGCTCGAAGACGTTGGTGACGATGCGCGCCAGCTGCAGGCTGCTCAACCGGTCGCTGCGGGACAGGCCGGAGCCGTCGTAGAGGGCGGTGGCGGTCAGCCCCTCCTTGGTGAGGCGGCTCTTCTGGGCGGCTTTCGCGGCGGCCCAGGTCTTGCCATAGCCGAGTCGGATCCCGACGAGCCGGTGCAGGGCCTCGGCGTGCTCGTTGTCGGAGTTGAGCAGCATCGTCGAGACGAGCTGGCTGACCGTCTGACCCGCCGAGCTCGCGAGCACCGGGTCCTTCGAGGTGGCCTTGCCGCGGCCGATCCGGGTGACAGTCAGGCCGTTGGCCCGCAGCTTGGCGGCGAAGAGGTTGGCGGCATCGAGGGTCGTGTCGGCGCGTTGTCGGCGGTCGACGACCAGCGCCCTCAGCCACGGCGTCTCGGCGGGGACGTAGGAGGACTTCCACCCCGTCGCCAGGGACGGCGCGGCGAAGAGGGAGTCATCGGCATACACCCGCACCTTGAGCTGCTTCTTCGCCTTCATGGCTGTCGCGGTCGTCCTGGCCAGGGCGCCGAGCTGGGTGGCGGAGAAGGCGGGGTCGCCGGAGCCGACGAGGATCACCTGGTCGGCCTGGTAGCCGCGCTTGACCCGCGTGGTGAAGCGGTAGGTCGGGCCGAACACGGCGAGGGCATCGGTCGCCGTGACGAGCTTGGTCGTCGAGGCGGGCATGAGCGCGGTCGAGCCGTTGCGGGTCCAGACGGTCCTACCGCTGGCGGCGTCCACGACCGCGCCGGTGAACCGGGTGCCGAACTTCGCGGTGGTCGCTCGTGCGGTGAGCTTGCTCGCGATCCGCTGGTCGGCGCTCGTCGCGGTGTAGGCGGGGACGAGCCCCGGTGCCGCGGTCACCGTGGCGGCGTGCGCCGCGGGTGCCAACGCTGCGGGGGCGAAGGCCGTGAGCGCGGCGGCGAGGGCGCCGACGGTGCAGCGGCGCAGCAGGGGGTGAGCAGTCATGGCCGTCGTCCTCGGTTCGAGCAGGCGAGTTCGCCACGGTGGGGTGCGTGGGGCGCATGTGGCGTGCTCGGACGGTACTGCCCGCGACGGCGGCGTGGGGGCCTAACGGCCGGATTCACAGGATGGGTTCGGTTCGCGTGCGGTGGCTGACGGTTGGCTCCGTCGGCCACCGCACGCTGGGGCTCAGCCCTCGTCGTCCGGGACGGCTGCGGAGAGCTGCGCGACCTCGTCCGCGGAGAGGGTCAGCTCGGCGGCCTGGCTGGAGTCCTGGACGCTCTCCGGCCGAGAGGCGCCGGGGATCGGGATGACCACGTCGGCCAGCGCGAGCTCCCACGCGAGGGCCACCCGCTGCGGGCTCACGTCGTGGGCCTGGGCCACCTGCTGGAAGGCGTCGTGCTCGTCGCCGAGCCCCGCCGCGCTCTTGATGCCGCCGAGGGGGCTCCACGGGAGGAAGGCGATGCCGAGGGCGGCGCAGAGCTCGAGCTCGGCGAGGCTGCTGCGGAAGCGGGGGGAGAACTGGTTCTGCACCGACACCAGCCGGCCGCCGAGGACGTCCTGCGCGAGGCGGATCTGCTCGGGGTCGGCGTTGGAGATGCCCGCCATCGCGATGACGCCCTCGTCGAGCAGGTCGCTGAGCGCCCCGACCGACTCCTCGTAGGGGACCTTCGGGTCCGGCCGGTGGAACTGGTAGAGCCCGATCGCGTCGCCGCCGAGCCGCTGGAGGGACGCCTTGGCGGCCTGCTTGAGGTAGGCGGGGTCACCGTTGAGGGTCCACGACCCGTCGCCGGGGCGCAGGTGCCCACCCTTGGTGGCCACGAGCACGTGGTCGGTGCTGCCGGCATACGAGGCCAGCGCCTTGGCGATGAGGGACTCGTTGTGGCCCACCTCGCCGGCGTCGCGGTGGTAGGCGTCCGCGGTGTCGATGAAGTTCACGCCGGCGTCGAGCGCGGCGTGGATGGTGCGCACGGACCGGTCCTCGTCGGGGCGTCCCTCGATGGACATGGGCATGCCGCCAAGGCCGATGGCGCCGACGGTGGTGGTGCCCAGGGTGCGCTGCTGCATGGTGTCTCCTGCTCGTCGTCGTCCCGTGGCACACCGCCCGAGCCCATTGGCTTCGAGCGGTGCCGTTCCACGCTGTGCCTTGGTCAGCGCGGGCGCGCGGCGAGGTATTCCGCCTCCACCGGGCAGCCTCCGGTGCGAGGTCCGTGGGCCCACCGCCGCCGGGCACACCCCTGGTGACCTGCATAGACTGGCGCCGGTGTCCGAGCGGGACCGCGGCTGCGCGGCTCGTCCAGCCCAGCACTTCCGAGGTGGTGACCGATGTACTGGGGAGCCGTGGCGATGCTGGCGGTGGCGGTGGCCGGCGTCGGGCTGGTGTGGCTGATCCACCGGGCCACCGCGATCTGGGACCAGGGGCTGGTGTCGCTGCCCTTCCAGTCGGGATGGTTGCCGCAGGAGCACGCCCTGTCCCGTTTCCACGTGCGCTGGTACCTGGTGACCCTGGTCTTCCTGGCCTTCGACGTCGAGATGCTCTTCATGTACCCGTGGGCGGTCGTCGTCGCAGAGCTAGGGGCCTCGGCGGTCATCGAGATGTTCGTGTTCCTGGGCGCCCTGCTGGTGGCCGTGGCCTGGGCCTGGCGCGAGGGGGTGTTCCGGTGGGTCTGAACGAGCTGCTCTCGCGGTATGCCGTGCGGCGGGCGCACGTGCTCGTGGTCGAGGTGCCGGGGTGGTGGTCGCTGCGGGTTGCCCTGGAACGACAGGTGCTTGGCCGGGGATGGGCGCTGGCCGAGTCGCCCGCGGACACCGACGTGCTCGTGGTCTGCGGAGAGCCCGGGGCGGAGCTCGGCGAGCTCGTCGACCGGGTGTGGGACCAGCTGCCCGGCCCCCGCGTCCGCCTCGACCTGCCCGACCTCGAGGCCCTGGACGGAGCCCTGGACGCGGTCGCCGAGCAGCTGGCAGACGCCGCGAGCCACCGCGAGGACGCCCGGCAGCGGTCGGCCGCACCGGACGACGGCGACATGGACCACGGCGACATGGACATGGACCACGGCGACATGGACCACGGCGACATGGACCACGGCGACATGGACATGGGCATGGGCGACATGGCGCCGCACGGCATACCGCTGGCCGGCGGGGGTGAGGACCGGGACGGCCTGGAGATGGACGTCCTCCACCTGCCGCTGGGACCGGTCCTGCGGCACTGGCCGGCCGGGCTCGTGCTGCGTTGCGCGCTGCAGGGCGACGTCGTCGTCGAAGCACAGGCGTCCGTGCTCGACAGCGGCCACGACGCGGCCCACGCCCCAGCGGTTCCGGCTGAGGCGGTGGCGTGCGACCACGTCTCGGCGCTGTTGTCGCTCGCGGGCTGGCCTGACGGCGGCGCGTCGGCCCGCCGGGTCCGGGACGCCCTGCTCGACGGCGCCCCGCGCGAGGCTACGAGGCCAGCCCTGGAACGAGTGCGTCGTGAGGTCGTCCGTTCCCGCGTGCTGCGGTGGTCCTTGCGCGGCGTCGGCGAGATCGGTGCGAAAACCATTGCGGCCCACCACCTCCCGGAGTCCCTGGCCGGCGACGCGCACGACCGGCTGGTGAGGATGTTGGACCGCGCCCTGGATGGTGCGCCGCGTGAGCCGGGACCCGAGCCGGCGCCCCTCGTCGGGGCGCTGCCTGACCTCGTCGCCGGGCTCGAGCTCGCAGCGGTCCGACTGCTGGTCGCCAGCCTCGCCCTGGACCCGGTGCCGAGCCACGAGCAGGCGGCCCGTGGCTGACTCACCGATGACCACCGTCCCAGCCGGATGGGCGATCGGCGCGGCGCTCCTGCTCGGGGCGCTGGCGCTGTTGGCCGCTGCTCTGGACGCTGCCGTCACGGCCCGCGCCGACGGAAGCGTGAGGCGCGGCTTCGCCGTGCCGCTGCTCGAGTCCGCACGCCTCATGCGCCAACGCCGCCGGACCACCGTGTCGGCCGACACGCTGCTCTGGCGGATCGGCACCGCCGGCCTGCTCGTGACGGCCCTGATGATGGTCACCGTCGTGCCGCTGGGCCGCTGGACGATCTTCGACCTCGGCGTGGGCGTCGTGTGGTTCAACGCCATGGACGTGGTGGTCTGGGCCCTGGTGTGGCTGGTCGGCTGGGGACCCAACTCCGCCCACTCGCTCGTCGGTGGCTACCGCTTCCTGGCCCACGGGCTCGGCTACGAGCTGCCGCTGATGTTCGCGCTCGTCGCCCCGGCCATCGCGGCCGAGAGCCTGCGGGTCGGCGACGTGGCGGCGGCCCAGCAGGGCCTCTGGTACGTGGTGTGGATGCCGGTCGCGTTCCTCGTCTACGGCCTTGGCGTCGTGGCCTTCTCGGTCTGGGGCCCCTTTGCCCCGGCCCTCGGAGCAGACCTCGCCGGCGGGGTCGGCGCGGAGCTCGCGGGCCCGGACCGGTTGCTCTTCCTGGCCGGCCGGTATGCCCTCCTCGCCGCTGGGGCGGCCTTCGCCGTGCCGCTGTTCCTCGGGGGTGGTGCCGGGCCGCTGCTTCCCGCATGGCTCTGGACGGTGCTCAAGACCGTGGTGCTGCTGGCCGGGATCGTGCTGGTGCGGCGGCGCCTGCCCGCCCTGCGACCCGACCGGTTCATGGAGGTCGGTTGGCTCGTGCTGCTTCCCGCGGCCCTCGTCCAGGACCTGCTGGTCGCCGTCGTCGCGGTCTGGAGGCGCTGAATGGTGCTCGACGTGGCGTTCGTCGCCCTCGGCCTCGTGGCCGTCCTGTCCGGGGCGGCCGTCTTCCGGGTGGACTCCATGGCCCGGGCCACCTACGCCCTGGCCCTGTCCTTCGTCGCCGTCGGCGTCGCCGTGCTGATGCTCCACCAGGACTACCTCGGCGTCATCACCATCCTCATGATGGTCATGGAGATGGCCGTGATGGCGGTCTACATGGTGATGTTCATGGGCATGAACCCCGCGCTCATGCCGATGAGCATGGTCCACGACAACAGGCGCGCCCTCGCGGCCGCGGCATCGACGTTCGTGGTGCTGGGCGCCGGCGCGCTGCTGGTCCCCTGGCCCGCGCGGCGCGGGGTGCCCTCGGCCGACACGACCCGAGCGTTGGGCGAGTCGCTGATGGGCCCGAAGATGCTCGCCATGGTCGTGGTCAGCCCGGTCATGGTGGCGACCATCGTGGCGGGTGTCGTGCTCGCCGCCCACCGGACCCGCTACGACCGGTTCGGCGACGACCTGCGCCAGCGGCCTGCGGACGACCCGCAGCGAGGAGGTGTGGGGCGGTGACCCTGCAGGTGGTGCTCCTCATCGCGTCGGCGCTGTTCAGCGTCGGGCTCTACGGCGCCCTGTCCCAGCAGGTCGTCGTCATGGTGATGATGGGCCTGGAGCTGATGGTCAACGGCGTGATCCTCGCGGCGGCCGGCTTCTGGTGGTTCCTGGCGCCCGCGCCCACCGGACAGGTGCTGCTCCTGGTGGTCCTGGCGGCGATGACGGTCGAGATGGCGATGGGGTTCGCCGTGGCGACGCTGCTGCACCGCGACCACGAGACCGACATGACCGACATGGCGGGGGAGCTGTCGGGATGAGCACGTCGTCCACGTCCTTCGCGTCCTTGGTCCTGTGGGCACTGGTGGTGCTGCCCACGGTCGTCGGGACCCTCCTGGTGTTGGTGCCCCGCGCCGACCGGGTCGCCAACGTCGTGGCCCTGCTCACGGCTGCGTCGGGGGTGGCGGGTGCGGCAGTCGTCGCGGTGCAACGCCCGCAGGTGGCGGTTCCCTTCATGGCCGACACCGACCTCGGCCTGGGGGTCGATGCCCTGTCCGCCGTCGTGCTCCCCACGGTGAGCGTGGTGACGCTGCTGGTGCTGGCCTTCGCGGTCGGCGACATCCGTGAGTCGCGCTCGAGGTTCCACGGGCTGATGCTGCTCTTCGCTGGCGCCGCCACCTTCACGGCGACCGCGACGACCCTCCCCGGGCTGCTGATGGCCTGGGAGGTCATGGGCGCGACGTCCTACGCCCTGATCGGGTTCTGGTGGCGCGACACCGTCCGCGTGTCGGCCGGGCTCACCGCCTTCCTCACCACCCGTGCCGGTGACGTGGGCCTCTATGCCGCCGCGGGTGCTGCCCTGGCGGGGGGTGCAGGCCTGGCCCTCGCCGACCTGCCCGCCGCGGCGTCGCCGTGGCGTGACGCCGTCGCCCTGGGTCTGGTCGTGGCCGCGCTCGGCAAGGCGGCCCAGCTGCCCTTCTCGTTCTGGCTGTCGCGGGCCATGGAGGGCCCGAGCCCGGTGAGCGCGCTGCTGCACTCGGCCGCGATGGTGGCGATGGGGGGCTACCTCCTCCTACGGGTCCAGCCCCTGCTGGCCGCGACCGGCTGGGCGGCAACGGCGACAGCGTGGGTGGGCGTGCTGACCGCCGTGGCCCTGGGTCTGGTGGCGGTGGTCCAGCACGACCTCAAGCAGCTGCTGGCCGCCTCGACCGCCGCGCAGCTGGGCTTCGTCGTGCTCGCGGCCGGGCTGGGCTCGGTGGCCGGTGGCACGGCGCAGCTCGTGGCGCACGCGGCGACCAAGGCGCTGCTGTTCCTCGCAGCGGGGGCCTGGCTCACGGCACTGGGCACCAAGCAGCTCGACGGTCTCGCGGGTGTCGCCCGCCGGTGGCCCCTCGTCGGCTGGGCGGCGACCATCGGCGCGCTCGCACTCGCCGGCATACCCCCGCTGTCGCTGTGGGCCACCAAGGACGCGGTGCTGGCCGCGGCCCTGGAGCAGTCGAAGTGGCTCTATGCCGCGGGACTGGCAGCCTCCGTGCTGTCGGCGGCGTATGCCGGCCGCATCGTCGTGGTCGTGTGGCGCGGCGCCCCGCGGGGCGGGGACGCTGGCGCGGCCGGCCACGACGAGGAGGAGCGCGGCACCCGTTCGGTCAACGCGTGGCAGCAGGCACCGCTCGTGGTGCTTGGCGCCGGGGCCGCGCTGCTCGGGCTCCTGGCGCTGCCGCCCCTCGGGCGACCGCTCGCGCGGGCCCTGGGCGAACCGGGGGGCGGGGAGGTGGCGCCGGTCGGGCTGACCGTGTCCGCGGTCCTGGCGGTGGCCGTGGTGCTGGCCGTCGTGCGCTGGCCGGTGCCGCAACCCCGGTGGGCCGTCACCTGGCTCGGCCTCGAACGGGCCGCGCACGCCGCCGTGGTGCGTCCCACCCTGCGCCTGGCGGCAACGCTCGCCCGGTTCGACGACGACGTGCTCGACCGCGGGGTCGAGTGGCTCCCGCGAGCCACGACCGCCGCCGCCCGCGCCTCGGCGCACGTCGACGGGCGCTGGGTGGACGGTGCCGTCGAGGCGCTCGCCGCCCGCGCGCGCCGCCTGGGTGACCTCGCCCGGAAGCCCCAGACGGGGCAGCTCCACCAGTACTACCTCCAGGCCGTCGCGGTCCTCGCGGCCGGCCTCCTGCTCCTCGTCACGGTGAGGTGAACGTGCTCAGCCTGATCGTCTTCCTGCCACTTGCCGCTGCTCTGGTCCTGGGGGCAGCACCCCGTCTGGGTGACACCGTCGCCCGCTGGGCGTGGGTGGCCGTGGCCGCGGTGGACCTCGCCCTGGTCCTCGTCGCCTGGGCGCGCTACTCCACCCCTGTTGCCGGTGCGCTGGCGCTGGAGGAGAAGGCCAGGTGGATCCCGGGGGTCGACAGCAGCTACCACGTGGGGGTCGACGGGCTGTCGCTGCCGCTGGTGGCGATGACCGCGGTCATCTTCCTGGCGTGTGCGGTCTACGGGCTGCGGGAGCAGAACCGTCCGCGCCTGCAGGCCGCGCTGTTCCTCTTCCTGCAGAGTGTCAGCCTGGGGCTGTTCGTCTCGGCGGACCTGATCCTCTTCTTCGTCTTCTTCGACCTGTCCATCGTCGGCATGTACTTCGTCATCGCCGGGTGGGGGCACGAGCACGCTGCGCGCTCGGCGCTGAAGTTCTTCCTCTACACGTTCCTGGGGTCGCTGGCCCTGCTGGCCGGCTTCATCGGGCTGTATGTGGCGGCCAGCCCGCACACCTTCGACATGGTCGAGCTGACCCGGGCGATGCCCCTGTCCGGCCGGCCACTGGCCGGGGGGCTGGTGCTGGGGGCCGTCCTCCTGGGGCTTGCCGTGAAGACGCCCACCGTCCCCTTCCACACCTGGCTGCCGCCGGCCCACACCGACGCCCCCGCCGTCGGCTCGGCGGTCCTGGCCGCGGTCCTGCTCAAGATGGGCACCTACGGCTTCGTCCGCATCGCGATGCCGATGCTCCCGGAGGCGTGGCGGTCCTGGGCGCGGGTGGTCATCGTCGTCGGCGTGGTCTCGGTGGTCTATGCGGCGCTCGTGGCCCTGGCGCAGACCAACCTCAAGCGGATGGTCGCCTACACCTCGGTCAACCACATGGGCTACATCGTGCTGGCGGTCGGGGTGGCGGGACTCGTGGCGGGCGACACGGCCCAGGCGCGCTCCATCGCGGTCACCGGGGCCGTGACGCAGATGGTCAGCCACGGACTGGTCACCGGTGCGCTGTTCCTGCTCGCCGGCGTCCTGCACGACCGGGCCGGCACCTACGAGATGGGTGAGTACGGCGGGCTCGCCGGCCCCGCACCGCGGCTCGCCACCTTGTTCGCCGTGGGGTCGTTCGCCTCGCTGGGGCTACCGGGCCTGTCCGGGTTCATCGCCGAGTTCCAGATCTTCACGGGCAGCATCGCCGCCGCGCCGGTGACGGCTGTCGCGCTGGTCGGCATCCTCGTCACCGCCGGGCTGTTCCTGATGGCGCTGCAGCGGATCTTCACGGGTGAGACCGCTGGGGCCTCGGTCGGCTTCCGCGACCTGCACTGGACCGAGTCCGGGTCCGTCGGGGCGCTGCTCCTGCTGTCGCTGGCGATCGGGGTGCTCCCGCGCTTCCTGCTCGACGTGGTCGAACCCGCGGCCCGCACCGTCGTCGTGTTCGTGGGGCGGTAGCCGGTGTCGTCGGAGATGCAGATGCGGCCGCTGCTGATGCTCCCGGAGATGCTGCTCTTCGTCGGTGGGCTCATGGCCCTGCTTGGGGGGTCGTTCCTGGCCCGCGACCGGCAGTGGGTCACGCGCGTCGTCGCCGCCCTCGCCCTGGTCGCCAGCATCGCCGCCTCGGCGTTCGCCCTGAGCGGTGACCCCGCCACCGCCTTCGAGGGAACCTTCGCCGTCGACACGGGCACCGGGGTGGCCCGCATCGTCGCCGAAGTGGGGACCCTGCTGGTCCTCGCGCTCGCCGGCGACGAGCTGGCTGGCACGGCGCGCGAGAGCGAGACCTACGCGCTGCTCCTGTTCTCCACGACCGGCACCCTGGTGCTTGCGGGGGCGCAGGACCTCATCGTGCTGACGACCGGCTTCCTGCTGGCGAGCATCCCGCTCTACGCCCTCATCGGCCTGGCGCGGGGCGCGCGAGGGGCGGAGGCGGCCATGAAGGCCTACCTCATGGGCGCCCTGTTCGGGATCGTCCTGATGCTCGGGGTGACGATCCTGTACGGCGTGTCCGGCAGCACGTCCTACCCGGACCTGGCGACCACGCTCGCAGCCGTGTCGCCGGTCGCGGTGGGCGCCGGGCTGCTGGCCGTCCTGGCCGGCCTGCTGTTCGAGGCGGGTGGGGTCCCCGCGCACTTCTGGGTGCCCGACGCGGCCCAGGGGTCGGGCGGCACGGTGGCCGCCTTCCTCACGACCGTGCCCAAGATCGGGGCGCTCGTGGGGATCTACCGGCTGGTCCTCGCCATGCCGGACACCGTGGCCTGGCCCCTGCTCGTGGCGGTGCTCGCCGTCGCGAGCATGACGCTCGGCAACCTCGCGGCGTATGCGCAGCAGGACCCCCGACGGCTGCTGGGCTGGTCGACCGTGAGCCAGGTCGGGTTCCTGCTCGTCCCCGTCGCGGTGGCCGGTCGGGCCGGCCTGGCCCAGCCCTCGCTCCTGATCTACCTCGCCGGCTACACGGTCACCAACCTCGCCGCCTTCGCCGTGACGTGCGCGCTGCCGCGCCGGCGCGAGCTGGCGGCCTACCGTGGGCTGTCGCACGAGCGGCCATGGCTGGCGCTCGCGCTCGCCGTGTCCCTGCTCGGCCTCGTCGGCACCCCGCCCACCGCCGTCTTCGTCGGCAAGCTGACCACCGCCACGGCGGCGTGGGACGGCGGGATGGCCTGGCTGGCCGTCGCGGTCCTGGTCAACACGCTGGTGAGCCTCTTCTACTACCTGCGCTGGATCGCGCCGACCTTCGGCACCGCCGAGGGGGAGCCGCCGCCGGCACGGGCCGCCACGGAGGTGACGTTGCGCTGGTCGGCCAGGACTGCTCAGGGGGCCGCCCTCCTGAGCCTGCTGGTCGGCCTCGGTGCGGGGCTGGTCTGGCAGGTCGTCGACTGACCTCCTCAGGCGTCCAGCGAGACTGTGAGCAGGATGAGGCAGTCGGTGAGGGCAGTCACCGCGTGACGTTCCGGCGGGATCTCGACCAGGCCGCCGGCCTCGACGATCCACTCGGCGTCCTCGCCCGAGTGCAGCCTCGCCCGGCCCTGGAGGACGTGGAAGGTCGCTGCCGCGGGGGAGTCGTGCTCCCCGAGCTCGCCGCCCTCGCCCAGGGCCATGAGGACGGCCCGTTGCCGGGTGCCGGTGATGACCAGCCGCGAGACCCGTTGGTGCGCCGAGGCCCTGGCCTCCTCGAGGAGCCGAGCTCCCAGGGTCGTCAGGTCGGTGATCTCTGCGTGGTGCGCCATCAGCGTTCCCATCCTCGTGCAGGTGCCCGGGTGCCCCGGGTGGCTTCGTCACGACTGCGGTAGACGATGTAGGGCCGGGTCAGGTAGCCCACTGGCGCACTGAACACGTGCACCAGGCGCGTGAACGGCCACAGGGCGAAGAGTCCGAAGGCGATGAGCGCGTGCACCTGGAAGCCCAGCGGCGCGTCGGCCATCAGCTCGGTGCGGGGCCGGAACGTGAAGATCCCGCGGAACCACGGTGACACGCCCTCGCGGTAGTCGTAGTGCCCGAAGATGCTGCTGGCCACCGTGTTCCACAGGCCCAGCACGATCACGCCGGCGAGGAAGACGTACATGAGCTTGTCCATGCGCGTGGTGGCGCTGAAGACCGGCCCGACGGTGCGACGGCGGTAGATGAGGATCGCCAGACCAGCGACGGTGGCCAGCCCCGCGAGGCCACCCAGGCTCACGGCCAGGAAGTGGTAGAGGCCCTCACTGACACCGACCGTCTCCGTCCAGCTCTTGGGGATGACCAGGCCCACCACGTGGCCCCCGATGACCCCGAGCATCCCGAAGTGGAACAACGGGCTGCCCCAGCGGAGCAGTCGGTTCTCGTAGAGCTGCGACGAGCGCGTGGTCCAGCCGAACTTGTCGTAGGTCCACCGCCAGTAGTGCCCGACGACGAAGACGGCCAGGCACAGGTAGGGCACGATGAGGAACAGGAAGACGTCCATCAGGGCGCCCCCACCGGGATCGTCGTCCCGAGGTCGACCGTCGCATCGACCCCGTCAGGGTGTGGGTTGAGCCGCGGGTCGATGGCATAGGGCTCGAGCCCGACCTCCTCCTTGGGGGGTCCCTGGGCGATGAGCGCGATCATCTTCTCCTCGTCCTCGCCGCGCAGCTCGGGCAAGGTGGCGACCAGGGCGAGGACGACGTCGTGCCACGGTGAGGACCGCTCGGCCAGGGCGATCCGCAACATCTCGATCCCCGCCCGGTGCTCGTTGAGCAGCCGCCAGGCCACCCCTGGCGCGCACGTCGCCCCGAACTCCAGCACCACCGCGAGGTGGTCGGGCAGCTCCGCGGTGTCGAGCTCGGCGCCCGCCCGCCGGTAGGCCTGCTTGAACTGCACCAGGGCGAGACCGCGGTTGCGGGTGTCGCCGTGCGCGAAGTAGGTGAGGTAGAGGCAGCAGCGGCGGGTCACGTCGAACGTCTCGACGTAGTCCCGTTGCAGCTGGCCCAGTGGCACGTCGTCCACGACGGCGAGGAACCGGCATACCGGGTCGCGCACCGCCGCCGGGAGGTCGGCCACGGCCTCGCCGAGCAGGCGTCGGCGTTCGAGGAGCTCCTCGTCGGGGTAGTCGAGCAACAGCGAGACCACCTGCCACGTGGTCGCGGTGTCGGTGTCCTCGAGCCGCAGGGGCGCACGGTGTCGACGTCCGAGCATCATGGCCGACCTCCCTTGCCCCGCTTGGGGAACAGGCCACGTGGCGAGCCCTTCCCGTCCCAGTTGAGCAGGTTGACCCGGCCCTTCGTCGGCTCCGTGCCCGAGAGGTCGTCGGAGGTCTGGCGCTCCTTGAGCATGTTGAAGTTCTCCACTGCGACCGGGGTGAGCTCGCCGGAGCCCTCGCCGAACGGACCTGAGCCCCCGCCCATGCCGGGGCCGCCGTCGTAGTCGAGCGAGCACTCGGTGGCCAGCTCCTCCAGGGCGTGGGCCGACTCGGCGTGCGCGGTGGGGATGACGTAGCGCTCGTCGTACTTGGCGATCGCCAGCAGCCGGAACATGTCGTACATCGACTCGCCATCCATGCCCACGGCAGCGGGGATCGAGTCGTCGGGGTCGCGGCCGAGGTTGATGTCGCGCATGTAGGCACGCATGGCGGCCAGCTTCTTCAGGACGGCGTCGACGGGTGCGGTGTCGCCGGCCGTGAAGAGGTTCGCGAGGTACTCCACAGGGATCCGCAACGTGTCGATCGCGGCGAAGAGGTTGGTCTGGCTCTCGGCGTCGAAGCCGGAGTCCTTGATGACGTCGACGACGGGCGACAGCGGCGGGATGTACCAGACCATCGGCATGGTGCGGTACTCCGGGTGCAGGGGCAGCGCCACCCGGAAGCGGTTGATGAGCGCGTGGATCGGGGAGCGTTGCGCTGCCTCGATCCAGTCGGCCGGTATGCCGGCCCGCTCGGCCGCGCGCTGCACCTGCGGGTCGTGGGGGTCCAGGAAGACCGAGCGCTGCGCCTCGTAGAGGTCGTGGTCGTCCTCCACCGACGCGGCCTCGAGGACCCGGTCGGCGTCGTAGAGCACCAGCCCGATGTAGCGCAGTCGACCGACGCAGGTCTCCGAGCAGACGGTGGGGATGCCGACCTCGATCCGGGGGTAGCAGAAGGTGCACTTCTCGGCCTTGCCGGTCTTGTGGTTGAAGTAGATCTTCTTGTAGGGGCAGCCCGAGACGCACATGCGCCAGCCCCGGCACTTGTCCTGGTCGACCAGGACGATGCCGTCCTCGGAGCGCTTGTAGATCGCACCGCTGGGGCAGGACGCGGCGCACGACGGGTTGAGGCAGTGCTCGCAGATCCGCGGGAGGTAGAACATGAACGTCTGCTCGAACTCGAGCTTCACGGTGTCGGAGATGCCCTGGAGCATCACGTCCCTGGTGGCGTTCTCCTGGCTGCCGCCGAGGTTGTCGTCCCAGTTGGCCGACCAGGAGACGTTCATCGGCTTGCCACTGATGAGGGAGTAGGGGCGAGCGACGGGGAAGTGTTCCTGCGCCGGGGCGTTGAGCAGGGTCTCGTAGTCGTAGGTCCAGGGCTCGTAGTAGTCCTGGATCGACGGCAGCTTGGGGTTGGAGAAGATGGTGGCGAGCTTGGTGAACCGTCCGCCCGCGCGCAGCTTGAGCCGGCCGCGCGACGTGCGGATCCAGCCGCCCTTCCACTCCTCCTGGTCCTCGTAGGTGCGGGGGTAGCCCAGGCCGGGCCGGGTCTCGACGTTGTTGAACCAGACGTACTCGGTGCCCGGCCGGTTGGTCCAGGCCTGCTTGCACGTGACCGAGCAGGTGTGGCACCCGATGCACTTGTCGAGGTTCATCACCATGGCCATCTGCGCCATCACCCTCATCAGTACTCCACCTCCTGCGACCGACGGCGGATCATGGTGACCTCGTCGCGTTGGTTGCCGGTGGGCCCGAGGTAGTTGAAGGCGAAGGAGAGCTGGGCGTAGCCGCCGACGAGGTGGCTGGGTTTCATGAGGATCCGGGTCAGCGAGTTGTGGATGCCGCCGCGTCGTCCGTTCTTCTCGGTGCGCGGCACGTCGATGAGCCGGTCCTGGGCGTGGTGCATGTAGACCGTCCCCTCCGGCATGCGGTGGCTCACGATGGCCCTGGCGTTGACCACACCGTTGCGGTTGACGGCCTCGACCCAGTCGTTGTCCTTGATGCCGACCTTGGCTGCGTCCTGGTCGGAGATCCAGATCGCCTGCCCGCCGCGGGACAACGAGAGCATGAACAGGTTGTCCTGGTACTCGCTGTGGATCGACCACTTGTTGTGCGGCGTCAGGTAGCGGACGCTGACCCCGAGCTCGTTGACGGTGCCCACCTTTGCTTCCCCGAAGATGTCGGTCATGTCCAGCGGGGGTCGGTAGATCGGCAGGCCCTCACCGAGCTCCTGCATCCAGTCGTGGTCGAGGTAGAAGTGCTGGCGCCCGGTGAGGGTGTGCCATGGCTTGAGCCGCTCGACGTTGATGGTGAAGGGGCTGTAGCGGCGCCCGCCCGTCTCCGAGCCCGACCACTCCGGCGAGGTGATGACGGGCACGGGGGCGGCCTGGGTGTCGGCGAAGGTGATCATCTTGCCCTCGTGCTCCGCGGCCAGGTCGTGCATGAGCTGCCCGGTGCGCTTCTCCAGCGTCTTGAAGCCCTGGGTGGCCAGGTGCCCGTTGGTGGTGCCGGACAACGCCATGATCGTCTCGGCCACGTGCACGTCGCGCTTGAGCGAGGGCCGGCCGTCGGCGACGCCGCCACGCACCGTGCCGTTCTTGTGCGCCAGGTAGTCGACCTCACGCTTGACGTCGTAGACGACGCCCTTGGTGACCGTGCCGAGCTCCTCCATGAGCGGGCCGAGCGCACCCATCTTGTCGAAGATGGCACCGTAGTCCCGCTCGACGAGCATGAGCTTGGGCATGGTCTTGCCGGGGACGGGCTCGCACTCGCCCTTCTTCCAGTCCAGCACCCGACCGTGGGGGGTCGCCATCGCGTCCGGGGTGTCGTGCAGCAGGGGCGCGGCGACGAGGTCCTGGCGCACGCCGAGGTGCTTGGCACCCATCGGCGCGAAGGCCTCGGCGATGGTCTGGAAGATGTCCCAGTCGGTCTTGGTCTGCCAGGGCGGGCTGATCGCCGGGTTGAAGGAGTGGATGAACGGGTGCATGTCCGTGGTGTTGATGTCGTGCTTCTCGTACCACGTGGCAGCCGGCAGCACGACGTCGCTGAAGATCGTCGAGCTCGTCATCCGGAAGTCCAGGACGCACAAGAGGTCGAGCTTGCCCTCGGGGGCCTCCTCGCGCCAGACGAGGTCGCGGGGCCTGGCCTGCTCCGGCGACTCGGTCGCGGACACCGCGCTGTCGGTCCCGAGCAGGTGCTTGAGGAAGTACTCGTTGCCCTTGGCCGAGGACCCGAAGAGGTTGGCCCGCCACATCATCAGCACGCGTGGCCAGTTCTCCGGGGCGTCGGGGTCCTCGCAGGCGAACCGGAGGTCACCGGACTTGAGCTGGTCGACGACGTACTCGCCGACCGGCTTCCCGGAGGCGATGGCCTCGTCGGCCAGGTCGAGTGGGTTGCGGTTGAAGGTGGGGTGCGACGGCATCCAGCCGAGCCGGGTCGACAGGGCCAGCGCGTCGGCCGTGCTCATGCCGTCGAACGCCCCGGCGCCGGTGCCCCCCGCGAGGCGGTCCGCGGTGTAGTGGTCGTAGCGGTACTGGTCGGTGTGGAGGTACCAGTAGGCCGTCTGGATCATCTGTCGTGGTGGGCGGACCCAGTCCAGGCCGAAGGCCATCTGCGCCCACCCGGTGATGGGGCGCGCCTTCTCCTGGCCCACGTAGTGCGCCCACCCGCCGCCGTTGCGACCCTGGCACCCGGTGATGGTGGTCAGCAGGATCATGCAGCGGTAGATCGCGTCGGAGTGGAACCAGTGGTTGGTGCCGGCTCCCATGATGATCATGGAGCGGCCCTTGGTGTCGGCCGCGTTCTGGGCGAACTCGCGGGCGATGCGGGCCACCGCGGCCGCGGGGACCGAGGTGATCGGCTCCTGCCACGCCGGCGTGTAGAGCCCGTCCACGTCGTCGTAGCCGGTCGGCCACTCACCGGGGAGCCCGTCGCGACCGACGCCGTACTGGGCGAGCAGCAGGTCGAAGACGGTGGTGACGAGGTGCCCATTCACCCGCCGGGTCGGCACCCCACGCCGCAGCACGTCCGTGGTGGGGCTGGAGGTGTCGAAACGCGGCAGGTCCACCAGCGCGGTCTCGGTGCTCGTGTCCATCAGGCTCAGCGCCGGTGTCACGTCACCCAGGTCGAGGTTCCACTTCCCCATGCCGGCCTCGCCGAAGCGGTCGCCGAGGGAGCCGTTGGGCACCACGGGGTCGCCGGTGCGGGAGTCCACGAGCACGGTCCGGAAGTGCGCGTTCTCGCTGGCGGCCTCCACGCCGCCGAGGTCGGCCGCCGTGAGGAACTTGCCCGGCCGGTATGCCGTGGGGCCACCCGCGGGGCTCGCCCCTGCACCGGCATCCCCGGCCGGCTTCGCGGCATACGGCTCGAGCTGGACGAGGAAGGGCAGGTCGGTGAAGCGGCGGGTGTAGTCCTCGAAGTACTCGATGGTGCGGTCGACGAAGAACTCCTTGAGCACCACGTGCCCCATGGCCATGGCCAGGGCCCCGTCGGTGCCGGGAGCCGCGGCGAGCCACTCGTCGGCGAACTTGACGTTGTCGGCGTAGTCCGGGGACACGACCACGACCTTCTGGCCGTTGTAGCGGGCCTCGGTCATCCAGTGTGCGTCGGGGGTGCGGGTCACGGGGACGTTGGAGCCCCACATCATGAGGTAGCCGGCGTCCCACCAGTCCCCGGACTCCGGGACATCGGTCTGGTCACCCCAGATCTGCGGGGACGCCACGGGTAGGTCGGCGTACCAGTCGTAGAACGACAGCATCGCGCCGCCGATGAGCGAGGTGAACCGGGCTCCGGAGGCGTGGCTGACCATCGACATGGCCGGGATGGGGGAGAAGCCGGCCACCCGGTCGGGGCCCCAGTCCTTGATGGTGTGCACGTTGGCCGCCGCCACGATCTCGGCAGCCTCGGCCCAGGAGGCGCGCACGAGTCCACCCTTGCCGCGCGCGGACTTGTAGCGCTTGGCCTTCACGGGGTCGCCCACGATGTCGGCCCAGGCCAGCACCGGGTCACCGAGCCGCGCCTTGGCCTCGCGGTACATCTCCAGCAGGACGCCGCGGACGTAGGGGTAGCGGACCCTCGTGGGGGAGTAGGTGTACCAGGAGAATGCGGCTCCGCGCGGACATCCGCGGGGCTCGTACTCGGGCCGGTCGGGACCCGTCGTGGGGTAGTCGGTCTGCTGGGACTCCCAGGTGATGATCCCGTCCTTGACGTAGACCTTCCACGAGCAGGAGCCGGTGCAGTTCACGCCGTGCGTCGAGCGGACCACCTTGTCGTGGGCCCACCGGTCCCGGTAGAACGAGTCGCCCTCGCGGCCACCCTTGGCGTACATGGTGCGCCGGTCCTCCGAGACCTCCGCCCGGGTGAAGAAGCGGCGGGTGCCGACCAGCGCCTCGGAGAGGGGTCCGTCCAGGCCCCCGGGGTCGCGCGGCGCCTTCTCCTGGGTGCTCATTCGCCCTCCTCGGGCCTCGGGGGTCCTGCCATGACCCTGGTGGCCAGGCCGGTGCCGGCCCTGGCCCGGGTCGCCTCGATGGCCAGCCACCCCTCGCTGTCGATCGTGCTCAGCGTCGCGGGGAAGAGGCCGTCCTGCTCCTTGAGGATGTGCTCGCGCAGCAGCTCGACGACGTCGAGCATCCGGGTGGGCCAGGTGGCATCGGTCGGTGTCTGCGCGGCCGCCTCGGCGAGCACGTCCTCGATCCTCCGATGCTCACCGCGCAACCCCGAGATGTGGTCGGGGAAGTCGTCGGCCATCAACGGGAACAGGCCCTGCTCCTCCACCTCGGTGTGCGGGCCCAGGACCTGCGTGACTCGTCGCGCGGTCCGGGCCGCCGCATCGAGGTCCCCCTGCGCGAGCTCTCGGCGCAGGATGGCCAGCTCCGCCACCACCGCGTCGTGCTCGCGGGTGAGGTCGGCCAGCACCGTGATGTCCTGGCAGCCGCAGTACTCGCACATCAGGCGACGACTTCGCTGACGCGTCGTCGCGCGGTTGACCGCACGATCGTCGTCGTCAGCACCAGGGTGCCGATGGCCACCACGCTCAGCAGGGCCAGGCCCACACCGTAGGAGCCGTAGCGGCCGTAGACCGCACCCATGACCAGCGGCGGGACGAAGCCGCCGAGCCCGCCCGCGGCGCCGACCAGACCCGTGACGGACCCGACCTGGTCCGGAGGAGCCGAGAGGGCGACCAGGGCGAACGTCGCACCGCTGCCGGCACCGAGGGCCGCAGCCATGGACAGGAAGGCAACGGTGCCCAGGGGTGCCAGGCCGGGGGTGAACGCCTGGACCGACGCGCCGGCCGCCACCACGGCATACACGCCGGCCAGCACGGGCACAGGACCGAACCGGTCGGAGAGCCAGCCGCCGACCGGGCGCATCACGACGGCGAGCAGGACGAATCCCGCCATCCGGTTGGAGGCGTCGGTGGCGTCGAGGCCGTACGCGGTCTTGAGGTAGGCGGGCAGGTAGACCGAGAAGGCCACGTAGCCACCGAAGGCAACGGTGTAGAGCAGGCAGGCCTGCCACGCGATCGGCAGTCGCGCGGCCGTGGCGAGCCGAGTGAGCACCGGGGTGGTGGGGATGTTCCGTCCGGGGGCGTCGCGCAGGAGGAACCAGGCCACGACGGCATACGCCGCGAGGACTGCCGCGGTGATCAGGAAGGGTGCCGCGGTGCCGACGTTCCTGACGAGCTTGACCGTGGTCAGCGCGCTGATCGCGGTGCCGCCCATGCCCGGCACCGAACACGCCGATGGCGAAGCCGCGCCGCTCCGGCGGGAACCATGCGCTGACGAACGGGACCCCGATGGCGAAGCTCGTGCCGCTGATGCCGAGGAAGAACCCGCCGACGAGCAGGGCGACGAACGACGACTGGCCGACCAGGCCGATGAACAGGATCGGGATGATGGTCGCCAGGGAGACGAGGGGAAACATCACCCGACCGCCGTAGCGGTCCGTCAGGGCTCCCACCGGGATCCGGCCGACCGACCCGACGACCACGGGGACCGCCACCAGCAGGGCCTGCTGCGGGCCCGACAGGGACAGCAGGTCCTTGAACCGTGGGCCCAGGGGGCTGAGCAGGGCCCAGGCCCAGAAGTTCAGTGCGAAGCCCAGCGTGGCCAGCGCCAGCATGAACACCGCCTGGCCCGGCTTGGCGTCGTCCAGCGGTGTGCGGCTCTTCATGGTGGCCTCCGGCCGTGCACGGACGGTGCCGCGCGTGGTGTTCACGCCCAGTCCTACCGCAGATGGCGTGTCCGGCACAGAGGGGACTCCCTCAGGAGCCGGCGTGGTCGCGCCCATTCTGGTGGCGGTGGGGCGGGCCGAACAGGGACCTATGGCCCGCGACAGGCGCCGGCTATCGGTCCGCCGCCCACGTCGATGACGACGCTGCCCACCTTGCGGCCGGTCTCGACGTAGCGGTAGGCGTCCACCACCGACCCGAGGGCGTAGGTGCGGTCGAGCACGGGGCGCAGCTCGCGACGATCGAGCAGTCCGGCGAGGTGCCGGATCATCTCCTGGTCGTGGGTCGGGTAGGGGAAGGCGACCCTCCGGCCGCCGAGCAGCGGGGTGCGGCGCAGCGCCGGCGTCACCACGGCGAGCAGGGGGTTCTGCCACCCGGGGCCGAGCTCGGAGGAGAGGTAGACCCCGCCCGGGACCAGCAGTCGTCGGCAGGCGCCGAAGGTGCTCTTGCCCACCGTGTCGAAGACGGCGTCGTAGCGCTCGCGGTCCCGGGTGAAGTCCTCGGCGAGGTGGTCGACCACCCGTGCGGCGCCCAAGCCGCGGACCAGCTCGACGTGGTCGGTGTCGGTCACCGCTGTGACCGTCGCGCCGATGCTGACGGCCAGCTGCACCGCGGCGGAGCCGATGGCGCCGGTGGCCCCGTTGACGAGCACGCGCTGCCCGCGGCCGAGCCCGCTGTGCTTGACGAAGGCCAGGGCGTAGTGCGCGCCCTCGGTCGCCGCGGCGGCGTGCGCGAAGTCCACACCGTCGGGGATGGAGGCGACGGACGCGTCCTGCGAGACGACGAGCTGCTCGGCGTGGGCGCCGAACGTGCCCTCGACATAGCCGAAGACCCGTTCTCCCACCACGAACTTCGTCACGTCGTCGCCGACCGCCTCGACGACGCCGGCGAACTCGGTGCCCCAGACCTTCGCCCGCGGGTGCGGGACGCCGCTGACGAACCGCGCCACGAACGGTGTGCCCGCGCGGTAGGCGCAGTCCGTGCGGTTGACCGTGGTCGCGCGGACCCGGACGAGCAGCTCGTCGCGGGCCGGGGTCGGCACCTCGACGTCGGCCACCGTGACCACGTCCGGTGGTCCGTACCGCGAGTGGACGGCTGCCCTCATGGCACGACCCTAGCGAGGTGGGCGTCGCGGGAACGGCGCAGCCGGTGGTTGCGTCCCACCCGCATGAGACCCCGATGGCTGCGTGGCCGCCTTGCCCTCGGGGTCGGCGCACTGGTCGTGGTCGTGGTCGGGGTCGCGCTGGTGATCGTGGTGCAGGGGATCGTGGCCCACCGGGGCGACGACAGCGCCAACGGCTCGATCCCGGTCCGCAGCGTGGCCGCCCTCCGCGGCACGTGGACGTCGGTGAACGACATCAGGGCCCCGTATGCCGTGGTGCCCGGGTCGCGGGTCGCCCTCACCTTCGACGGCGCGAAGGTCCGTGCGACCACGGGGTGCAACACCCTGACGGGGACCGTGCGGGTCGTGGACAGCACCCTGGTGGTCGAGGGCCTCGTCGGGACCGAGATGGGCTGCGAGCCCGAGCTCATGCAGCAGGAGCAGTGGGTCGGCCAGATGCTGGCGGCCCGTCCGCGTCTCGAGCTCAGCGGGCCGACGCTGTCGCTGCTCTGGGGCGACCACTGGTTGGGGTTGAGCTCGGAGGTCGCACGCTGACCGGTCGCGGCGTGGTCACCCGGCAGTGGCCTCGGGCGCGCGGAGGTGCGCCGGGGTAGGTTGCACGGGTCGGGGTGCGAGAGGAGAACGCGTGGATGACGCACCAGTTCCTGTCTTCTTCCTGTCCGACAGCACGGGCATCAGCGCCGAGACCATGGGGAATGCGCTGCTCATCCAGTTCCCCGACCTGAGGTTCGAGCGGCGGCTCATGCCGTTCATCGCGACCCCGGAGGAGGCCCGCAGGGTCGTGGCGATCCTGGACGAGGCGATGCAGGGGCCCGTGACGCCGCTGGCCTTCATGACCGCGGCGACGGACGAGGTCCGGGCGATCCTGCACACCTCGCGCTGCCCGATCATCGACTTCTTCGAGATGCACATGCAGCGGGTCGAGTCGCTGCTGGGTGCCTCGGGCGCCCGGGTGGCCGCACGGCTGCACGGGGTGGGCGACGTCAAGCGGTACAACTCCCGCATGCAGGCCATCGAGTTCGCCATCGAGCACGACGACGGGCAGAGCCTGCGGGCCCTTGACCGGGCCGAGGTGGTGCTCATCGCGCCCTCGCGGTGTGGCAAGACCCCCACGACGATGTACCTCGCGCTGCAGCACGGGGTCTTCGTCGCCAACTACCCCCTGCTGGACGAGGACCTCGAGAGCACCGACCTGCCGCGACCCATCGCCACGCTGGGGGACCGGTGCTTCGGCCTGATCGCCACCCCGGCACGGCTCAGCGAGGTGCGCCAGCAGCGCCGCCCCAACTCGACGTATGCCTCGCTCGAGCAGTGCACCAAGGAGCTGCGCCGCGCCGACGCGCTCTACAAGGCCAACGGCATACCGGTCATCAACTCCACCGCCAGGTCGGTGGAGGAGATGTCCACCGTGATCCTGCAGGCCCTCGGTTCCCGACCCCCACTCGAAAGTAGCCGGACATGAGCAGCGTGCTGTGGTTCTCGACCCTCGGTATGACCGACATCGACCAGGTGGGCGGCAAGAACGCCTCGCTGGGGGAGATGGTCAGCAACCTGGCTTCGGCGGGCGTGCGGGTGCCCGACGGGTTCGCGACGACCGCGGACGCCTACCGCGCGTTCATCGCCCAGGAGGGCCTGGCGCAGACCATCGTCACGCAGCTGGAGGGGCTGGACACCGACGACGTGATGCAGCTCGCGGACGTGGGCCAGCGGGTGCGGGCCGCGATCGTGGCCCAGCCGCTGCCGGCGGACATCGAGGCCGACATCCGCGCGGCATACGAGCAGCTCGTGGAAGGCAACCCGGATGCCACCTTCGCGGTGCGCTCGAGCGCCACGGCGGAGGACCTCCCTGACGCCTCCTTTGCCGGGCAGCAGGAGACCTTCCTCAACATCATGGGGATCGATGCCGTCCTGCAGGCGGTCAAGGAGGTGTTCGCCTCGCTCTACAACGACCGGGCGATCGCCTACCGGGTGCACCACGGGTTCGAGCACGAGACGGTCGCCCTGTCGGCAGGGGTGCAGCGGATGGTGCGCTCGGACATCGGCACCTCCGGCGTGATGTTCACGATGGACACCGAGTCCGGCTTCCCCGACGCGGTCTTCATCACCTCCTCCTACGGGCTGGGGGAGGCGGTGGTGCAGGGGGCGGTGAACCCTGACGAGTTCTACGTCTACAAGCCGGCCCTGCGCGCCGGCCGTCCGGCGATCCTCAAGCGGGGAGTGGGCGGCAAGGCCACCAAGATGGTCTACACCACGGATGCTGCGGTGGGGAGGACGACCGAGTTCGTCGACGTCGAGCCTGCCCAGCAACACCTGCTGAGCCTGACCGATGCCGAGGTCGAGGAGCTGGCCAGGCAGGCGCTCGTCATCGAGGAGCACTACCGCCGCCCCATGGACATCGAGTGGGGCAGGGATGGCATCGACGGTCTGCTGTACATCCTCCAGGCGCGACCGGAGACGGTGAAGTCGCGGCAGTCGGCCACCACGATCTCGCGCTACCGCATCAAGGATCGCGGGCCCCTGCTGGTCGAGGGGCGCGCGATCGGCCAGAAGGTCGGGGCCGGTCCGGTGCGCGTGCTCGCCTCGGCGGACCAGATGCGCGACTTCCACCCCGGCGAGGTCCTGGTGGCCGACATGACCGACCCCGACTGGGAGCCGATCATGAAGCGCGCCAGCGCGATCGTGACGAACCGAGGCGGCCGCACCTGCCACGCGGCGATCATCGCCCGTGAGCTCGGCATCCCCGCCGTGGTCGGCGCCGGCAACGCCACCCGCGAGCTCGCCGACGGCCGGGAGGTGACGGTCTCCTGCGCCGAGGGCGACACCGGCTACGTGTATGACGGGCTGCTCGACTTCGCGGTCGAGGAGACGGACATGGAGGCCATGCCCGACATCCCGGTGGGGATCATGATGAACGTGGGCACCCCGGACCAGGCCTTCGCCTTCTCGCGGCTGCCCAACGAGGGCGTCGGGCTGGCGCGGCTGGAGTTCATCATCAACCGGCAGATCGGCATCCACCCCAAGGCGCTGCTGGAGCTCGACCAGCTGACCGGGGCGGTGCGCGAGCAGGTGGAGGCTGCTGTGGCACCGTACGCGTCGCCGCGGGAGTACTTCGTGCAGCGGGTCGCCGAGGGGGTGGCCACCATCGCCGCGGCGTTCGCCCCGAAGCCGGTGATCGTGCGGATGTCGGACTTCAAGTCCAACGAGTACGCCAACCTCGTCGGCGGGGAGCTCTACGAGCCGCACGAGGAGAACCCGATGATCGGGTACCGGGGGGCGTCCCGCTACCTGTCCGAGGACTTCCGCGAGTGCTTCGCGATGGAGTGCGAGGCCCTGAAGTTCGTGCGTGACGACATGGGCCTGACCAACGTCAAGGTGATGATCCCGTTCGTGCGCACCGTCGCCGAGGCCGAAGGCGTCATCCGTCTGCTCGGCGAGCACGGGCTGCGTCGCGGCGAGAACGACCTGCAGGTGATCATGATGTGCGAGATCCCGTCGAACGCGGTGATCGCCGATGCGTTCCTCGACCACTTCGACGGCTTCTCGATCGGCTCCAACGACATGACCCAGCTGACCCTCGGCCTGGACCGAGACTCCAGCCTCGTCGCTGCGTCTTTCGACGAGCGCGATGCCGCGGTGAAGTTCATGCTGAGTGCCGCCATCAAGGCGTGCAAGGCCCGGGGAAAGTACGTCGGCATCTGCGGGCAAGGACCGAGCGACCACCCTGACCTCGCCGAGTGGCTGCTCGAGCAGGGCATCGACACCATGTCGCTCAACCCGGACACGGTCGTCGAGACCTGGGTGGCCCTGGGCCGGCTGTCGGGCTGAACGTCGCCCGCGCTAGGTCCGCCGCGCCCTGTCGAGGTCGGCACGCGTGAGCAGCGCCATGGTCGCGAGGTCAACGTCTTCCAGGGCGGCGCCCGGGGTGGGGCTTCGGTCGATCGCGCAGACCACCGTCTCGACGATCGCACCCGCTTGGCGCAGGGCCAGGGTCGCGTCGCGTGCCGCGCCGCCGGTCGTGACGATGTCCTCGACGATGGTGATGCGTCGACCCGCGACGTCGGCCCCCTCAGCGAGGCGACGGGTGCCGTACTCCTTGGCCTGCTTCCGCACGAAGAGGGCTGGTATGCCGGTGAGGCTGCTGAGCATCGTGGCCAAGGGGATGCCCCCGAGCTCGAGGCCGCCGAGGAGGTCGGTGTCGGCCGGCACGAGCGGTTGCATGGCTTCCGCGACCCGGCGCAGGAGCAGGGGGTCGGACTCGAAGAGGTACTTGTCGAAGTACTCGGTCGCGGTCTGTCCGGACCGGAGGGTGAAGCTGCCGGTCAGTCGGCAGGTCCGGTCGAGGTCGCGGGCGAGCTCGTCGAGGAGGTCAGGCTGCACGCGGCCATGGTGGCACGACTGATGGTCTCGCTGCTCGGGGGATGTGCCGGGAGAGTGCCAAGCTCGGCCTTTCGCCCACGCCGATAGTGCGTCGACGCGGTGCCCTCGGGCAGATTCGAACTGCCGACACCCGCTTTAGGAGAGCGGTGCTCTATCCCCTGAGCTACGAGGGCGGGGGCGGACGGAGCAGGCACAGGCCGTCCCGGAGACGACCAGAGCGCAGCCCCATCAGCGAGTCGCAAGGGTAGCCGACGTCGGCGTGACGCCCCATTTCGCACCCGATCCCGCCCCCCGCCTACCCTCGACGCCGCCACCGCGTCCAGCAGCTGCGCGGTGGTCACGACCTGGGCGAACTCGTCGTGCAGGTTGGTGGCCGTCGCGCGGGCGAGCTCGTCGGCGGTCAGGCGGATGCCGTCGGGTCCCTCGCGGTCGAACGTGCGGGTGGCGTCCAGGGCGAACAGGACGTCGAAGCCGAGGTTGCCGCCGACACGGGCCGTGGTCTCACAGCAGTGGTTCGTCGTGATGCCGCAGACCACGATCCCGGGGATGCCGGCCCGGGACAGCCAGGCCGCGAGGTCGGGAGTCCCGTGGAAGGCCGAGTTCACCTGCTTGACCACGAGCAGGTCCGGCTCGGCGGGCAGGTAGTCCTGCAGGCGGTTGCCGGGCTGGTCGGGGTTGAGCGGTGAGCCGGGGGACCTCGAGTCGTGGCGGACGTGGACCAGGGGCAGGCCGGCCGCGCTCCACGCCTGAGCCAGGGAGGCGATGTGCGCGTCGCAGGACGGGTTGTTGCGCGGCCCCCACCACGGGTCGTCGAAGCCGACCTGGGCGTCGACGACGACGAGGGCGTGGCTGCGGACGTCAAGGGTGGTCACGAGGCGCTCCGGGGGAGGAAGCCGTCGAGGGTGGCGGCGAAGGGGACGGGGGTTTCCAGCGTAGGCATGTGTGGCGCCCCGACAAGCTCGACATAGCGGCTGTGGGGTAGTCGCGCTGGCATGGCGCGCATGACCGCCGGGCTGGTGGACGCGTCCCGGTCCCCACACACCACCAGGGTCGGCACCGTCAGGTCACCCAGCCTGCCGACCACGTCGAGCCATGAGAACGCCAGGCGTCCCCGCAGGTCGTAGGCGAGCACGCGCCGTACGCGGCCGAGCCGGTGCATCACCGGCTCCCACGTCTGCCAGGTGAGCCCGAGAGCGTGGAGCAGCACCACGGCCGGGCCCGTGTCGCCGACCTGAGCCACGTCGGTGGTGTGGTCCGACAGTGCCAGCGGGTGGGTCGTCGGGCGGCTCATCGGGTGGCCGTCCAGAGCGGCCGGGTGGGCACCCGCGTCCCTGCGGCGAACGCCGAGCTGTCGTGGCGGCGGCCCCGCAGCGCCAGTGTGCCGGCGGCCAGCACCGACACCGCGGTCGTGGTCCAGAACATCGGGCCGTCTCCGCCGACCACGCCGAAGACGCTGTAGGCGGCGTTGAACGAGGCGTGGAACAGGGCCGCGACCAGAACGCTCCCGCGGGCGGCCTCCACCAGTGACGTCAGGAGCACGCTCGTCGCCACGACCAGCAGCATGAAGCCCAGCACCGGCAGGCCCTGGTCGTGCTCGCCCGGCAGCGCCAGCAGCGGCAGGTGCCACAGAGCCCAGACGAGCCCCACCAGCAGGCCGGACTGGGCCGACCCGAAGCGCTCCCGCACCCGCGGCAGCAGGGCGCCGCGCCAGGCGGCCTCCTCGGTCAGCAGGTAGAGGAACGTGCCGAACACCAGGAAGCTGGGCGCTGACCTCACCGGCAGCACGGTCCCGAGCTCGACCTCGTGACCCGCGAGGCGCAGCAGGCCGGCGGCCGCCAGGGCGATGGTCAGGGGCGCGGCCACGGCCCAGCCGAAGGTCCAGACCGGCACCCGCCAGCGCAGCAACCGGCGGCCCAGGCTGCGCACCTCCTCGACCCCGCCCATGGCCAGCAGCGCGACCAGCAGCGCCGGTGTCATGCTCCACAGGGCGATACCGCGGGGGAGGTGCCACCCGATCAGGCCCTGCGCCTGGGCGAACGACGTGCCCCACACCGTCCACGGACCGGCGAAGGCGGCGAGGCCGACCCAGAGCATCTGGCCGGGTGGGCGGTGGCGGTGCGCGTCGGCCGCCTCCCGCAGGGTGCGGGTCACGGTGTCGGGGTCGGCGGTCTTGTCGACGAAGGCCCGCGCCCCGGCCGCCAGCGCGGCAGCCTGCTCGTCCTGGGTGTACCCCAGGACGACGACGGGGTGGCGACCTGACACCGAGCGCACCACGTCGAGGGCTGTCGACGGGGTGACACCGAGGTCGACGAGCGCGACGTCGACGGGAAGGTCGGTGTCGACCCCACCCTTCAGGCCCGCCTCGTGGGACAGGCAGTAGGCATCCAACCCGTCGGCGTGGAGCAGGTGGCGCAGCGCGGTCCGCACGTGGTGGTCGGAGGCGAGGACCAGGACGGTCAGGGCGCTCATGCCAGCTCACCCGCCGTGGTGAGCTCGGGCGAGCGCCGCGCGTGGCCGAGCACGCTCGCGGCCGTCACGGCATACCGTGAGAGCACCATCGCGAGGGCCATCAGGACGAACGCGGCGGTCCACGCCTCGGCACCGGTGATCTGGTGGCGCATCGAGAACTCCCCGATGGTGCGCGCGCCGGCGTGGGTCGCCCACTGGGCGAACAGCATCCGGCCGCCGATCACGGCGACCCACAGGGCGGCGAACGCGGCGCCGGCCGAGACCACCAGCCGGCCCTCGCGGCGCCAGACCCGGGTGAAGGTCGCGGACACCGACCCGAGCACGAGTCCAGCGAGGGCCCCGATGGCTTCGAGCCTGCCGTCGTGACCCACGGTGGGCACGTGGCGCAGGTAGGCAAGGCCGACGGTGACGACGACCGCGACGGGCACGAGGAACGTGGCGGGGGTGATGCGGTGGGTGCCGAGGTTGCGGGCGAGGACCCACACCAGCAGGACGATGTTGAGCAGCCATTGGGCGGTGTTCATGGTGAGTCTCCTTCGGAGGCAGGACGTTTCGACCTGTCCAGACTCCGCGAACGACGCCGCCAGCGCGTCGGCGCCCACGACGCCGAGCGCTGTGGGCAATGGCCGATGCGTCCTCGGCCAGATGACGTATGCGGTGGTCAGCCCAGCGGGACGTGCAGCGCCACGCGGGTGCCCTCCCCGTGGGCGGAGTCGACCACCAGCTCCCCGCCGATCGCGGCTGCCCGCTCGCGCATCGTGCTCATCCCCAGGTGGCCCGGGTGCGGCGTGGCCGGGTCGAACCCGATGCCGTCGTCCACGACCGCCACGTGCAGCACGTCGAGCCCGGTGCTGAGCGTCACGTCCAGCCGGGTGGCGCGAGCGTGCTTCACCGCGTTGTTCACGGCCTCGAGGACGACGCGGTAGGTCTGCTCCTCGACCTCCGGGGACAGCGCGACGCGCTCCTCGGGGGCGTGCACGTCGATGGTGAGCTGCTCGCGGGCCGCCAGGGCCGCGGCCTGCTTGGTGAGGGCGGCCGCGAGTCCCTCCTCCGCGAGCGCCCCGGGTCGCAGCTCGAAGATGAGGGCCCGCATCTCGGCCAGGGCCGTCTGGGTGAGCGAGTGGAGCTGGGCCACCTCGGTGGCCACCGGGTGGTCCGCTGGCAGGCCGCTGCCGTCCAGCCGGCGCTGGGCGGTGCGGGCGTGCAGGGTCATCGAGAACAACGCCTGGCTCACCGAGTCGTGCAGGTCGCGTGCCAGCCGGTGCCGCTCCACGAGGGTGGCATTCTGCTCCGCGGCCCGGAACAGGCTGCTGTTGCGGACCGCGACCGCGGCCTGGTCGGACAGGGCGGCGAGGTACTTCCGCTCGTCGTCGACCAGGTCGTGCCCTCCCGCCAGGTAGACCGCGAGCTCACCCAGGACGACGCCGGACATGGTCAGCGGGACGATCGCGACGTCGCGCCACGGTCGCTCCTCGGTGAGGAAGGGGTGCAGCGGCCCCAGGGTCGGGTCGGCCAGTGCATCAGCGCGGAAGTCCCGCTGCACCGACACGGGGTACTCCGAGACCGCCACCTGGCGCATCCCGCGCAGCCTCCACACCTGCTCCAGCGCCCGCGCGAACCCCTCGCCGAGCACCTCGTCGGCGTAGGCGACGGCCGGCCGCTGGACGTTCTCCTCCCAGCAGACCACCGAGCAGGCCAGTGCCGAGGTGGTGCGGCGCACGGCGTTGACCACCTCGGAGAGGGTCGCCGACAGCGGCTGGTCGACACTCATGCCGGCCGCGAGGCGCGAGAAGGTCGCGATCCGCGCCTGCAGCCCCTCGATGGACAGCACCCGGTCGGTGGCGTCGGTGACGATGTCGACCACGCCGACCACGCGGCCGTCCGCGAACAGCGGGGCGAACACCACGTCCCAGTACGTCTCGGTGCCGGGGATGGCGATGCGGTGCGCGGCCTGCCGGACGACCTGGCCCGCGAGGACCGCGTCGACCAGCGGCTGGATCGACTCCTCGTTGCCGGGGATCAGGTCGTTGAGGTGGCGCCCGGGGGTCGTGTAGTCGGAGGAGACGCCGAGGTAGTGCTCGTAGAACCGGGTCCACGTCTTGTTGCAGCGCTGCAGGCGCATGTCGGCGCCGAAGACGGCGACCCCCATCGGCACCCGGTCGAAGAAGAGCTCGAGCAGCTGCGCGTCGAGGCTGGCGTCCGAGGGCGGCATGGGGTCCGACACCGGCACCACGGGCATCGAGGTGCTGCGCAGGAACGCGGCTCGGTCAGCCGTGTCCTTGTCGCTCACGGGGTCACCGTGCCGCCGGCGCGCTCGGCTGGGACGAGTCCCTCCCGCACGGCCCACATGGCTGCCTGGGTGCGGCTGGTGAGGCCGAGCTTGGTCAGGATGTTGGACACGTGGGTGCGGGCGGTGCGCTCGGTGACGCCGAGCTGGCGGGCGATCTGCCGGTTGGTGCCCCCTGCGGCGATGCTCACGACGACCTCGCGCTCCCGCGCGGTCAGGGAGACCGCGTCCTGGCGTGGGGCTCGCAGCGCGTCGGTGAGGGCCCGGGCGGCTGCAGGGTCGAGGTGGACCTCTCCGGCGATGGCCGCCCGGATGGCCCGCGTGACGTCGTCGGCGTCCGCGTCCTTGAGCAGGTAGCCGGCCGCCCCGGCCTGCAGGGCGCCGCGGATCTTCTCCTCCTCCAGGAAGCTGGTCACGGCCACCACCTCGATCTCGGGCCACCGCGCCTTGAGTGCCTGCGTGGTCTCGATCCCGCCCATCCGGGGCATCAGGAGGTCCATGAGCACGACATCCGGTGAGCGACCGGCGTTGACCAGCGCCGCGATCTCGTCCAGGGCCTGCGCACCGTCGGAGGCCTGGCCCACGACGGACATCCCGGGTTCGGTGTCGAGGTAGGCGGCGAGGCCGCTGCGGACCACGGCGTGGTCGTCGACGAGGAAGACCATGACCAGGTCGTCATCAGGTGCGCGCTCCACGCGTGGCTCCTCGGGGGTCGGGCATCGCCGATGCCGTCCTCGCAGGTCAGGTCGGGTCTGGTCCGTGACCGATGGTGCGGCACCAGTATGCCGCAGCGAGGGGACGTTGGGCCCTGCCCAACCGGGTATGCCGTGGGCGACCATGGAGGGGACCGGCCACACCGGCCACCGGTCGACCCCGCCCCCGGGGCCACCCTGACGACAGGACGGACACCATGGACACCGCAGCTCGAGGCATCGTCGTCGGCTACAACGGGTCGCCCGGATCGGAGGTCGCGCTCGACTGGGCCGCCGCGGCCGCCCAGCGGCAGGACAAGCCCCTGACCATCGTGTGCTGCGTCGACGTGGCAGCCGTGCCGATCGAGCCGGTCTACACGATCGAGCACCTGCCCGAGGTCGACCGCCAGGCCGTCCAGGCCATCGTCGACACGGGCGTCGAGCGCGCCGGCGCGCTCGTGGACCCCGCCCGCATCAGCTCGATCATCACGGTGGGCAGCCCCGCCGCAGCCCTCGTGCTGGCCTCCGACACCGCCGACCTCGTCGTGACCGGTTCCCGCGGCCGTGGTCGCCTCGCTGCCGGGCTGCTCGGCTCGGTGTCGTATGCCGTGACCGCCCACGCCACCTGCCCCGTCGTCGTCGTGCGGGGCGACAGCGCCATCCACCCGGACGCCGAGCACGCGGTCATCGTCGGGGTCGACGGGTCCGACGCCTCGCGCCGCGCCGTCGACCTCGCCGCAGAGATCGCGGCCACCTCCGGCGCCTCCCTCGTCATCGCCGGGATCGGCCACCTGCGCTCACCGGAGGGCTGGGCCTACGTCGAGGACCAGGCCGCTGGCACCGAGCACTCGCACGCCGTGCGCCAGGCCATGGACGAGGCCGTGGCGGCCGCAGAGCAGCGCGTCCGCGACGACCACGGCGATCTCAAGGTCGAGACCGACGTCCTGTTCGGCGACCCGGGCCACGTCCTCGGCGAGCTCGGCCTCAACGCCGGGGTGGTCGTCGTGGGCAGCCGCGGACGCGGTGGCTTCGCCGGTCTCCTGCTCGGTTCCGTGAGCCACACGGTGATCCACGAGGCGCCCTGCCCCGTGGTCGTCGTGAGGTAACCGCCTCACCCGTTCGGGTGGAGCCTGCCCAATCGTCATGTCGGGCCACGCGCCCGCGCCTAGCGTCTCCTCAACGACAGTGCACCGTCATGCAGCCAGCGGTGCCCGCCCCGGAGGATCGCCCATGCGCACGCGTCTCACCGCCCTCGCAGTCCTCGCCGCAGTCGCCCTCACCACGGCCGTGGCCGCCAGCGTGCCGCAGAGCGCGCAGGGTGCCGCGGCCACCTACAAGCTCTCGTACGTGACCCTCCCCAACGGCTCGAAGGTCCCGTTGCGCTGGAACGGCTGCCAGCGGTGGATCACCTACAAGGTGAACCTCTCGGCGGTGCCCAGCGCGCAGCGCAAGGCCGTCCTGGCCGAGACCCGGGCGAGCATCCTGCAGCTCTCGGCAGCAACCAAGTTCAACTTCGCCTACAAGGGCTCGACGACCGAGGTGCCGCGCGTCGGCTCCCTGCCCAAGCAGAGCGCCGAGCTCATCATCGCCTTCACCACCCCCTCGAAGACCAACTACAACCTCTCCGGCTCGGTGCTCGGGCAGGGGGGCTTCTACGCGGGCTGGGCCTCGCGGACCGTGAACGGCAGGACGACCTACACGGCCGCGGCCACCCGAGGGTTCGTCGTGATCGACGCCCCGCAGATGCTGAGGGAGATGCGTTCGGGCTACGGGACGGGCGCGCGCCGCAGCAACCTGCTGGCCCACGAGCTGGGTCACGCCATGGGGCTGCAGCACGTGACCACGAAGTCCCAGCAGATGTACCCCTCCATCACCACCGCGTCGCCGAAGCTGTTCGCCACCGGGGACCGGGCAGGCCTGGCGAAGATCGGCCGTGGCGCGGGCTGCATCAACACCGCACTGCTGTCGACGAAGGACCTCAGCTGAGGCGATCCGCCGCACCACGCACCTCGATTGCCCTCTCGTCACCCGACGGGAGGGCAATCGTCGTTTATGCGGTCATTGCGGACATCGGACTTACACCATCGGTGCAGATTTCGCAGGGACTTTACCAATCCCATACCTAATAAGGGGAGTCCTTGACCAACTAATGACCTTTGCGGGATGGACGGAACGCTGATGTGGGCCGCTGTCGCGACGAGCAGGATCAAGGTTGTCCCCATCAGGGGCAACGGCAGTCAGGCCGTCTCGAGCAGTTGCGAACAGAGGAAAACCGATCATGAAGAACACCCGCAAGCGCGTTGCCGCCGTTGCCACCGGTGCGGCCCTCACCTTCCTCGTGGGTGGCGTGGCCTACGGCTTCTGGACCACCGGCGGCGCCGGCACCGGTTCGGCCGGCACGGGCAACGTCGTCGACGTGACCATCGTGGCCACCAGCGCCGCGGTCACCGGCCTCTACCCGGGCGGCCCGGCCCAGGCCGTGTCCGGCTCGTTCAACAACCCCAACGCCGGCAGCGTCTACATCAACCAGGTCACCGTCGCGGTCGACCCGGCCTTCTCGGCCAAGTCCAACGCCGCGAAGCCGGCCTGCACCGCTGCCGACTTCACCGTCGTCCAGCCCGGCGCCACCGCCGCGCAGGTCGCCTCGGGCAACGCCCAGGGCTCCTGGACCGGCGCCACCATCGCGCTCAAGAACCTGTCCACCAACCAGGACAACTGCAAGAACGCCACCGTCCCGCTGGTCTTCACCAGCAACTGAGGTTGAGCACCACGGCCTGACGCAGTGCCCGGTGGGGACGAACCTCGTCGCCACCGGGCCACCGTCCGGCCCGCAGGACCACGCAGTCCCACGACCACCCCCAGGAGAGTCCGCGAGATGACCCAGACCCAGCGCCGCCGCCGCATCCTCGCGGCGACCCTCGGCGTCGTCGCGGTCCTCGCCCTCCTGGGCAGCTGCAGCCTCTGGACCTGGGGCCAGGACCCCAAGCCGGGCGAGCTCAGCCTCGTGCAGAGCGGTGGCTCGGCGGTCGCCGCCAACCAGCGCGGCCACGCGCCCTTCGCCGCGACAGGTCACGTCGACCAGCTGCTCCCCGGTCGGCCGCAGACCCTGTCGGTGACGGTGACCAACCCCGACGAGGTCGCCTACCGGATCCTCCAGCTCACCGCGTCTGCGCAGAACGCCAGCGCGGCCTGCCCTGCCGCCGGTAACCTCACGATCTCGTCCTACGAGTCCACCACCAAGGGAGCAGTCGAGTACGTCGTGCCTGCAGACTCGGCCATCAGCATCCCGCTGACCATCACGCTCCTGGACACCTCGACGCGCCAGGACGCCTGCCAGGACGTCACCTTCCCGCTCACCTTCAGCGGCGTCGCGACCCAGGGACAGGGGAACCGGTCATGACCCGCTCACCCTGGCTGCGCCGCCTCACCGCCGCCACGACCGGCGCCGTCGCGATCACGCTCGTCGGCGGCATCGCGTATGCCACGTGGTCCGACGCCGGCGGCGGCGCGGCCAGCGCCAAGGTGGGCACGAGCACCGCCATCACCGTGGCGGCAACGGTCGGCAGCCAGCTCTACCCCGGATCCACGGCCGACCTCGTGGTCACCGTGTCGAACCCCAACGTCTCCGCCGTCACCGTCACCGACCTGTCCCTCGACGGGGCGGTGACCGCGACCGGCGGCTGCACCACGCCCGGCGTGACGGTGACCCTCCCCTCGTCGGTGAACCTCTCCGTGCCGGCCGGGGGCAGCGCACCGCTGACCCTGACGAACGCCGTCGCGATGACGACCTCGTCCTCCTCGGACTGCCAGGGCGCCACCTTCACCATCCCGCTCACCGCCTCGGGACAGCTGCCGTGACCCACCTCCAGCAGCCCGCCGCCCGCCGCCGCCCCCACCTGGGGCGGCCGCTCGGAGTCCTCGGCGCACTCGCGCTCTGCGGCGCCCTCGGCGCAGCACCCGCGTTCGCCACATGGTCCACCGCCGGCTCCGGCCAGGCGACCGCGAAGGCGCGCACCCTGCTCACGCCGGCGGCTCCGAGCGTCGGCACGCCCACCAAGAACTCCCTCGTCGTGAGCGGCAGCCTGCCCAGCGGGCAGCTGGCCGGCACGGCATACGCCCTCAAGCGCGGCGCCACGACCGTGGGGTGCTCGCTCTCCGGGGCGTCCTACTCCTGCACGGACATCGGGCTGGCCCCGTCCACGACCTACAGCTACACCGTGGTCGCCTCGCTCGGCGCCTGGACCCAGACCTCCGGCGCCACCTCGGGCACCACGAGCGCGCCGCCGTGCACGGCCCCCGACACCTTCGTGATGTCGGCGCCCAACGCCACGGCCGGCAACGCCTTCACCGTCAGCCTCACCGCGAAGAAGTGCGACGGCACCACCGACACCGCCTACACCGGCGCCAAGGCGGTGACCTGGTCCGGTCTGTCCACCAGCCCCTCGGGCAAGACGCCGGCCTTCCCCGCGTCCGTCACCTTCAGCAACGGTGTCGCGAGCTCGGTCTCCGTCACTGCCTACGCCGCCGAGAGCACCTCGCTCACGGCGACCCAGGGTGCGGTCACCGGCGCGGACCCCCTCACCGTCGCCGCGTCAGACCCCTACACGATCCTCATGACGGGCACCCTCAACGACGACGGCCCGGTCACCGTCAGCTGCAACGACGGCGTCGACCTCAACGAGGGCAGCCGGACCTGCACCCAGACCTCGACCACGAGCTCGGGCAACGGCCGCTACTGGGGGGCGTCCCTGACCATGGTCGACCAGTGGGGCAACCCGCGGATCAACCAGCTCGGCGCCGCCATCACCATGACCGTCAGCATGAGCAACAACGGGCCCAGTGCGAACGTCACCATCCCCCTGGGTAGCGCCTCCTCGGCACCGTTCACCCTCACGATGCCGAACGGCAGCGGGACCCGCACGATCACCGCCACCACCAACAACACGATCCCGACGATCACCATCACCGTGAAGCAGGCCGGCTGACGCTGCGCGGTCGGCGCCGTTCGCTAGCCTGCAGGCGTGAGCACGCCCCCTGAGCACGCGGTCCAGCGCCGGGTCATCGGCACCCTGGTCGCCTCGCAGATGCTCGGTGGTGTGGGCGTCGCGAGCGGGGTCGCCGTGGGGTCGCTGCTCGCCGAGGACGTCAGCGGGTCGGCCGAGTTCGCCGGGCTCGGCGGCACCTTCCAGGTGCTCGGCGCCGCCGTCATCGCGATCCCCATGGCCCGGCTGATGGCCCAGCGGGGCCGACGCCCGGGCCTGACCCTCGGCTACGGCCTCGGCACCGTCGGGGCGGCGCTCATGATCACCGCAGGGGTCGTGCGCAGCTTCCCGCTGCTGCTCCTGGGCAGCGTCCTGTTCGGTGGCGCGACCGCAGCCAACAGCCAGGCCCGGTATGCCGCGGCCGACCTCGCCGAGGACGCCCACCGCGGGCGCGACCTGAGTGTCGTCGTCTGGGCCACCACCGTCGGCGCGGTGCTCGGACCCAACCTGGTCGGGGTCGCCGGCCGGGTCGCGTCCGGCGTGGGCATCCCGTCGCTCACCGGAGCCTTCGTCTTCTCCCTGGCCGGGTTCGTGCTGGCCGGGCTGCTGCTCACGCTCCGGCTCCGCCCTGACCCGCTCCTGGTCGCCCGCGAACGGGCCCGCGCGGCGGCACCGGACGACCCGGTGGAGCGCCCGCACGGGTCGGTCGTGCGCGGCATCCGCGTGGTCACGGCCCGCCCGGCGGCCCTGCTCGGGCTCGTCGCGGTCGCCCTGGGGCACGTGACCATGGTCAGCGTCATGGTGATGACGCCGCTGCACATGCACCACGGCGGCTCCACCCTGCGCCTGATCGGGCTCGTCATCAGCATCCACATCCTCGGGATGTACGCCTTCTCGCCGCTGGTCGGGATGGCCGTCGACCGGGTCGGTGGCCGGCCCGTGGTCGCCCTGGGGTCGGTCGTGCTCGTGGCCGCGGCCCTGCTGGCGGCCCAGGCACCGGTGGGCTGGTCGCCCGGCCTGGCGCTGGGGCTGTTCCTGCTCGGCGTCGGCTGGTCGTGCACGCTGGTCAGCGGGTCGACCCTCATCGCCGGCGCCGTGCCGGTCGCGGAGCGGGCGGGCGCCCAGGGGGCCTCGGACCTCGCGATGGGGCTGGCCGGGGGCCTCGGCGGCGCGGTCGCCGGTGTGGTCGTCGGCCAGATCGGCTACGCCGCGCTCGGGCTGGGGGCCGCGCTCGTGGCCGTGGCCATCGGGCTCGCCGCAGCGTTCCTGCGTGACGCCGGCCGACCATCTGGACCCGGCGCCCACACGCCGCCGGCGCTGGACGTCGTGGACAGCGAGGTTCGTTAGCCTGCACAGGTGGACCACCCGACCGACGAACCCCCGCAGACCGACCCCGCGACTGCCCCCCAGGCGCCGGCGGTCCCCGGCCCGGGTGACTCGGATGCCGACCCGCGCGGCGAGCGGGTCGCCGCGGCCGTCACGACGTGGCAGCGCCACCTGGTCGACCTCGGTGGCCGCAACACCCTGCTCTGGTACCGCGACCTGCCCAGCGGCACCCTCGACATCACCACGGCCCACCCTGGCGGCCTGGCGATGCTCCTGGCCGGCCGACCAACACGGCTGTCCGACCTCGTCCGCGAGCCGGCCGCCCTCGACGAGGCCCGGCGCCGCGCCCGCACCATCAGGGCCAAGACCCTCGAGCTGTCCGAGGAACGCGGCATCGCGGCCGGGTTCACCGCCGTCGGCATGGCGACCTGGACCGTCCGCGGGGCCTCGCGCGCGCCTGCGGCCCCGGTGCTCCTGCGGTCCTGCGTCCTGAAGCCCACCGGCGCAGCCCGCGAGGACTTCGACCTCGACCTGGGCAACGACGTCGAGTTCAACCCGGTCCTCGAGCACTACCTGCGCTCCGAGCAGGGCCTGGACATCGACACCGGTGCCCTGGAGGAGATGGCCACCGCAGGCGGCTCCTTCGACCCCGACCCGGTGTATGCCGCCCTCACCCGGCTGTGCGCGTCGGTGCCGGACTTCACCGTGACGCCCCGGCTGGTCGTCGGAACGTTCTCCTACGCCAAGCTGCCGATGGTGGCCGACCTTGCCGCGCAGGGGGACTCGCTCGCCGACCACGACGTCGTCGCCGCGCTCGCCGGAGACCCCGGGGCCTTGCGGGCCGTGCGCAGCACCGTGCCGGACCTGCCCGCCGATGCCGACCCGGCCCACGAGCTGCTCATCCTCGATGCCGACTCGACCCAGCAGTCCGCGATCGACGCGGTCCGTTCCGGTGCCCACCTGGTCATCAAGGGGCCACCCGGCACCGGCAAGTCCCAGACCATCGCCAACCTCATCGCCACCCTCGCCGGGGAGGGCAAGCGGGTGCTCTTCGTCGCCGAGAAGCGTGCCGCCATCGACGCCGTCCTCAGCCGCCTCGACCGGGTCGGCCTGTCCGACCTGGTGCTCGACGCCTACGACGGCGCGAGCAACAAGCGTCGGCTCGCCCAGGAGTTCGGGGCGGCGCTCGAGCGCGGCGCCCTGACCCGGGAGCCCGACACGGCCGGGATCGAGCGGACCCTGGTCCAGGCCCGCACCACGCTCGTCGAGCACGCCGAGGCCCTGCACGCCATCCGCGAACCCTGGGGAGTGTCCGCCCACCAGGCCCAGGAGGCGATCGCCACCCTCGGCGCCGCGGCGCACCCCCCGACCTCGCGGGTCCGGGTTCGCGGTGAGGCGCTGCTCGCCCTCGACCGGCGTCGGGTGGAGGAGCTGGCCCGTCAGCTCACCGAGGCCGCCTCCCTCGGGGCCTGGTCGACCGACGAGGGCACCGACCCGTGGTTCGGCGCACGCCTGCCGACCTCGCAGGACGCGGTCCGAGCCGCGGACATCACCAACCGGCTCAGCCAGGGCCAGCTCCAGGACGTCGAGCAGACCATGCACGAGGTCTTCGCCGAGGTGCGCCTGCCCCAGGTCGACCGGGTCGCCGACTGGGGGACCGTGCTGCAGTCGGTCTCACGGGTCCGCGACACCCTGGAGGTCTTCCGGCCCGAGGTCTTCGACATCCCGCTCGGCGAGCTGGTCGCAGCCACCGCGGACAAGCACGAGCGCGAGGCGTCCGGAGCCTCGCTCGGACGGATGGCCCGGTGGCGGCTGAGGCGGCAGGCGCGCTCGCTGCTGCGCCCCGGCCCGCCGCCACCCGACCTCCATGCCGCCCTCGTCGACGCCCAGCTCCAGCGCACCTCCTGGCAGCAGATGGCCGGCGCGGGAGGTCGCCCAGAGCTGCCGGTGGACCTCGACCGGGCGCGCACGGCCTACGCCTCGCTCGTCGACGACCTCACCTGGCTGGGGGAGCGGCTGGGACCCACCGCCGCGGGGGGAGACCTGCTCGGCACCGTGCTCCCCGACCTCCAGCAGCGGATGACCGAGCTCGCGGCGAGCCCCGAACGGCTCACCATCGTGCCCCAGGTGCTCGGGGCCCTCGACGCCCTCCGCGAGGCGGGCCTCGGCGCCCTCGTCGACGACCTCGCCCGCCGCGGCGTGCCGGCCGACGACGTGGCCGGTGAGCTCGAGTTCGCCTGGTGGACCTCGCTGTCCGAGGACCTCATCGTCCGCGACCCGCGCTACGGCGCCCACGACGGCGCCCAGCTGCAGCGCGTCGTCGCCGACTACGTCGCGGCCGACCACGCGCACCTGCGCGCCAGCGCCGACCGCGTGCGTGCCGGTGCGGGGCGAAAGCTGCGCGACGTCCTGGCCGACCACCCCGAGCAGGAGGCGCTGGTGCGGGCCGAGGCCGGCAAGAGCCGCCGGCACCGACCGCTGCGCGAGCTGCTGCCCAAGGCGGGCGAGACGCTCACTGCCGCCAAGCCTGCCTGGGCCATGAGCCCCCTCGTGGTCGCCTCGGTCCTGCCACCGGGCCGGTGGTTCGACGTGGTGATCTTCGACGAGGCATCCCAGATCCCGCCGGCGCAGGCGGTTTCGGCGATCTCGCGCGCCCACCAGGTCGTCGTCGCGGGAGACGAGCGCCAGCTGCCGCCGACGAACTTCTTCACCTCGGCCGTCGACGAGGAGTCGGCTCCCGAGACCGACGCCCTCACCGAGGGGTTCGAGTCGGTGCTCGACGTGCTCACCGCCGCCCTGCCGACCCGCCGCCTGTCGTGGCACTACCGCTCGCTCGACGAGCGGCTGGTCGCCTTCGCCAACCGGGAGATGTACGACGGCTCGCTCGTGACCTTCCCCGGCACCGGCACGGAGGCCGTGGTGCGGTTGGAGTCGGTCGAGGGCTCGGGGGTCGTCCAGACCGGTGAGGAGGCCATCGAGTCGACCGAGGCCGAGGTCGAGCGCGTGGTGGCGCTCGTGCTCGAGCACGCGCGCACCCGGCCCACCGAGTCGCTCGGCGTCATCGCCCTCGGCATCCGCCACGCGACCCGCCTCGACGACGCGTTGCGCAAGGCGCTGGTCGACGCCGAGGGAGTGGGCGACTTCTTCGACGAGGACCGCCCCGAGCGCTTCTTCGTCAAGAACCTCGAGCGGGTCCAGGGCGACGAGCGCGACGCGATCATCCTGTCCGTCGGCTACGGCAAGACCCCGCACGGCCGGGTGCTGCACCGCTTCGGCCCGCTCAACCTCGAGGGGGGCGAGCGACGCCTCAACGTCGCCATCACGCGGTCCCGGCGCCGGATGACCGTGGTCTCCTCGCTGCTCGCCGGCGACCTCGACCCGGCCCGGCTCAAGGCGCGCGGTGCGATGATGCTGCGCGACTTCCTCGCCTACGCCGCCGACGGCAGCTTCCCGACGTCGGTGGGGAAAGACCCCGAGGAGCCCGAGGCGCAGTACGGGGGCGCGCGGTCGACGCCGCCGGCCGAGCTGGTGCCCGACCCGTCCTCCGGGTCCGGCGCCCAGGTCGACCCGTTGCGGGCGGAGTTCGCCCGTCGCCTGCGCGGGTCGGGGCTGGTGGTGCACGAGGCCTACGGCAGCGCGGCCCACCCGGTGGACCTCGCGGTCGAGGACCCCGAGCACCGTGGCCACGTGCTCGTCGCCGTGGAGACCGACGGCCCGGCGTATGCCGCGATGCCCAGCACCCGCGACCGGGACCGGCTGCGCGGCGAGCAGCTGGGACGGTTGGGTTGGGAGCACGTCCGGGTCTGGAGCACGGACCTGTTCCGCGACCCGGCCCGCGATGTCTCCCGGGTGCACGCCGCCGTCAACGCGGCCGTGGCCGCGCGCGCCGAGGCACTGGCCCTGGCGACCGGGTCGGCACCCAGTGGGCCGGAGGGGACACCCGCGCCGGTGGCCTCCACCGCGCCCGCGGCGCCCACTCCTGTGGCGGCACCGGTGGTGGCGAAGCCGCAGGAGGCGGAGGCGCCGGCGACCCTCTTCGACGAGCCGGGTGCCTCGGCGCCGGACCCCGGCGACTTCGTGCCCACGCCGAACGAAGGCGCCCGCAAGCGCAAGCCTCGGGGGCGCACGGTCGTCACGCCGGAGCAGACCAAGGACGACACCGACGCGGGCTGGGGCGAGGTCGGCGACGAGTCCGCCCACGACCGCTGGCTGCGCGAGCAGCGGCCACCGCACTGGGGTCGGGACTGACCCGAGGTCCGGCGTCCGACGCGACGATGGACCCGGTCCGGTGGGGGCCGGAGCAGGTCCATCGTCGGTCAGGCAGGGGCAAGGCCCACCGCCCCGTGCGCGGGGGTCAGGCGCGGCGGGTCAGGGCGTCGCGGATCTCGCGGAGCAGGACCACGTTCTCGTCCGGAGCGGCGTCGACCTCCTCCGGCGCCTGGACGAAGCGGGCCTTGGCGGCCTCGTAGGGCTTGACGACGAAGAAGTAGACGATGAAGGCCAGGATGAGGAAGGCGATCACCGCGGTGATGAACACGCCGACGGGGACGCCGCCGGGCTTGTAGGCACTGAAGTCCGGGTTGCCGCCGGCCTTGCCGAGGATGCCCATCAGGACAGCCGTGAAGCTCTCGACGACCGTCGCGAAGGCGCCGGCGATGATGAAGGCGACAGCGATCTCGACGAGATTGCCGCGCATGACGAAGTCCTTGAAACCCTTCATGGGTTGACCCTTTCTCTGGGGGGTGGTGGTTCAGCAGGGATCAACCTAGCGACAACGTTGTCAATTGTCTGTAGGGCAAATCGGACATCGGTCCCGGAGGGGTCACCGCGATCGCAGGACCAGCGACAGCGCGGTGCGCCCCAGGGGATCGGGCGGGACCGCTGCGATCGCCTCGGCAGTGCCCTGACCTGCTGCGACGACGATGCCCGGACCGTCGACGGCGTTGCCGCTGGAGGATCCCGGGCCCTGGAGCACCGCACCGAAGTCGGTGGTGAAGACTCGGTCAACTCGCAACACCACGACGGCGTGTGCCACCACCCCGTCGGGACCGAGCAGGTCGACGCGGTCGCCGGCGCCCACCATCGAGACCGCACCCGGGTCGGCCAGCGACACGTGGACGGCCACGGCATCCGGGGGCTGGCCCACCAACAGGGCGTTGCCGTTGACCCGGGCCGCGGTGAAGGGATCGCCCGGACCCATCGGCGTGGTCAGCGTGCGGCCCACGACCTCGTCGAGGCGGTGCGCCGACCCCTGCGGCACGATCGCCGCAGGCCACAGCGCCTCGCGCACCGAGGCCGGCGTCGCGACCTGCCCCACAGCGAGGGGTCGTGCCGCGACGACGACAGGGACCAGGGCCTCGTCCGTGCCCGACCGCGCCGCCGTCACCACGCCGTAGGCGGCACCGAGGGCGCACGCCAGCGCGAGCACCCGGCGCAGCACCTGGCGGCGCCAGTGCCGCCGTCGGCCGGGCCCGCGCAGCCAGCCGAGCGCCGTGGCCACCCCGGACATCGCGCCTGGCCCGGTCTCAGCCCGGCAGGGCGAACGGCAGGGTGAGCCCGTCGACGGCGTGGCGGCACGAGCACGTCGCCTCGGCATCGGACTCGTCCGCGGGCATGGCGCCCAGCGCCGAGCGGAGCACCGTCTTCAGGCCGTCGATGTTGCGGGCGAAGACGGCCAGGACCTCCTCGTGGGTGACCGACTCGCCACCCTCGACCCCGGCGTCGTGGTCGGTGACCAGGGCGATGGTGGTGAAGCACAGCGCCAGCTCGCGGGCGATCGAGGCCTCGGGCATGCCGGTCATGCCGACGACCGCCCAGCCGGCCTGCTGGTGCCACTGCGACTCGGCGCGGGTGGAGAACCGGGGGCCGTTGATGACGACCAGGGTCCCGGTGTCGGCCAGCGGCTTCCCCGCCGCCTGCGCCGCTGCGACGGCAA
The DNA here is from genome assembly GCA_963757635.1 of uncultured Actinomycetota bacterium. GTDB lineage: Bacteria > Actinomycetota > Actinomycetes > Actinomycetales > Dermatophilaceae > Pedococcus. Next base: position 261,189 of record CAVWSK010000005.1, read on the forward strand.
CCGCGCGTCCACGCGGGCAGTAGGGATCGGCGAACCCGACGTGCACGACCGGGCCCTCCTCGGCATACACCGTGTGCTCGCGACCCCACGTGCGGTCGACCACCTGGTCGGGCACGACGATCGTGCCGGGCCCCAGCTCGGGCTTGAGCGACCCCACGGCACAGGGGGCGAGGACCTGGCGCACGCCCACCGAACGCAGCGCCCACAGGTTGGCGCGGTAGTTGACCAGGTGGGGCGGGAAGCGGTGGCCCTGGCCGTGGCGGGCGATGAAGGCCACCCGGCGGCCGTCCACCTCGCCGATGACCAGGTCGTCGCTCGGGTCACCGAACGGGGTGCTGACCGTGACCCGCTCGGCCTCGTCGAAGAACTCGTAGAAGCCCGAGCCGCCGATGAGGCCGAGGTCAGCGCGGGGGAGCGTCGAGGTCATGGCGCCAGCCTACGCACGCTGCGCCGGCGCCCGCGTCCCTGCCGCGGGGTTGTGGAGGGTCGCCGAGTCGTCCCGGACCCTGTGGACGAGGTCAGGCGGCCGAGCCGCCTGCGGCCTTCGCGGCGGCGGTGCTGCTGGAGCTCGAGGCCGAGCCGGGCGACGTCGAGCCGCCGGAGCCGGAGCCCGAGGACGACGACGAGGAGTCGCTGCTGCTCGACGAGGACGACGAGCCGCTGGACTCGCTCTTGGCGGCTGGCACCGTGGACGAGGAGTTGTTGCGCGAGTCGGTGCGGTAGAAGCCGCCACCCTTGAAGACGACGCCGACCGCGTTGAAGACCTTGCGCAGGCGGCCCTGGCACTCGGGGCACACGGTGAGGGAGTCGTCGGTGAAGGCCTGCACGGCGTCGAAACGGTGCTGGCACTCGGTGCAGGCGTAGGAGTACGTCGGCACGGGTTCCTCCAAGGGCTGGGCGGACCACCCGCTGGCGCTGCGGTGGCACTCTGACTGGTCGAGTGCCAACTATAAGGCCGCGGAGGGCCTACTTCTTCCCGTCACCCCTGCTCCACCCGGCCAGCCGGCCCTCCTTGCTCACCGACCGCACCCGTTTCTCGGCCTTGGCCCTGGACTCGGCCGTGGCGACGATCAGCAGCTGGTCGCCCCGACGGATCACCGTGCTGGTCGCCGGGACGAAGCCCCTCTCGTCGCGGACCACGAGGGTGACGTTGGCGCCCTCGGGCAGGCGCAGCTCGAAGATCTCGACCCCGTGCAGGTGCGAGGCCGGACCCACGTTGACCTGGATCATCTCTGCGCCCAGCTCCTCCAGGGGTGTGGACTCCACCGCCAGGTCGCGGGTCTGGTAGTCCTCGGCGATCCCGAGGCGTCCGGCCACCCAGGGCAGCGTGGGCGCCTGCACCAGGGTGAAGACGACGACGAGGACGAAGACGAGCTCGAAGATCCAGTCGATTCCGCGCGCCCCGAGGGTGAGCGGCACCGTGGCGAGGACGACCGGTACGGCACCCCGGAGCCCCGCCCAGGACAGGAAGACCTGGTCACGCCAGCCGATCCGGAACCACGTCATCGAGGCGAGCACGGACAACGGCCGCGCCACGAGCAGGAGCACGAGCCCGATGACGATGGCCGGCACCACCTGGTCGACCATCTTGGCGGGCGACGCGAGCAGCCCGAGCAGCACGAAGAGCCCGATCTGGGCGAGCCAGCCCAGCGCCGTCGAGAGGCCCAGCACGGCCGGTCCGTGGGGGAGCCGCTGGTTCCCCAGGACCAGGGCCGCCAGGTAGCAGGCGATGAAGCCGCTGGTGTGCACGCTCGCTGCCGCGGCATACGCCAGGACCGTCAGGGCCACCACCCCGATGCTGAACAGTCCCGACGAGCCGGACGCTGCGCGACGCATGAACTGCCCGCCGAGCCATCCGATGGCCAGCCCGATCACCGCCCCGACACCCAGCTCGAACACCGCCTTGAGGCCGAGGGACACCCAGGTCTCGGCGTGGCCGGGGTCGGCGCTGCGGGCGGCCAGCGCCGTCACGAGGATGACCACGGGGGCGTCGTTGAAGCCCGACTCGGCCTCGAGCAACCCGGTGATCCGCCGGGGGAGCGGCACCCGGCGCAGCACCGAGAAGACCGCCGCCGCGTCCGTCGACGACAGCACCGCGCCGACCAGGAAGGCGGAGTTCCAGTCGAGGTGGAGCACGAAGCGGGCTGCGAGGCCGACGACGAGCACCGACACGATGACGCCGAGCGTCGACAGGAGGGCCGCCGGGCCGACCGACCTGCGGATGCCCTCCCACTTGGTGCTCAGGCCACCCTCGGAGAGGATCAGGATGAGGGCGGCGTAGCCGAGCACCTGCGTCAGCTCGTTGGAGTCGAACTCGATGCCGCCGAAACCGGCCTCGCCGATCGCCAGGCCGATGGCGAGGTAGATGAGCAGGGACGGCAGCCCAGACTTGAGGGACAACCGGACCGCTGCGACGGACACCAGCAGCACGACCGAGCCGATGAGCAGCACCGGCGTCAGGTCATGCAAGGTGAACGAGTCGGCTGCAGGCAAACCTGTGAGCACGGCCCGTCACGTCCTTTCGGTCGGCGTCGTGCGGATAGTCTCGCAGGGTGTCTCGCCTGATTCTTGCCCGCCGTGTTTCGCTGGCCCTGGCCGCTCTCCTCGTGGTCGTCCTCGGTGTCGGTGCTGTGATCGCCGTGACGATGGTGCGCAAGTCGTTCCCTGTCACCGAGGGGGAGATCAAGGTCCCCGGCCTCTCCGGACGGGTCGACGTGATCAGGGGCGACCACGGCATCCCGCAGATCTATGCCGACTCGGCCGACGACCTCTTCCGCGCCGAGGGTTTCGTCCACGCGCAGGACCGGTTCTTCGAGATGGACCTGCGCCGGCACATCACCGCGGGACGGCTCTCCGAGCTGGTCGGCAACGGCGGGCTGGAGACCGACCGGGTCATTCGCACCCTGGGCTGGCGCCGCGTCGCCGAGGCCGAGCTGCCGACGCTCAAGCCCGAGACGCGCCGTTACCTCCAGGCCTATGCCGACGGCGTCAACGCCTACATCCACAGCCAGGGCAGCCCCGCCGACATGTCGCTCGAGTACGTCGTGCTCGCCCGCAAGGTGCCCGACTACCGGGTCGAGGACTGGAGTCCGGCGGACTCGCTGGCCTGGCTCAAGGCGATGGCCTGGGACCTGCGCGGTGACTACAGCGCCGAGCTGATGCGGGCCCGGCTCGCCGGCGCGATGCCGATGAACCAGATCGACGAGCTCTACCCCCCCTACGACTACAAGGCCAACAAGCCGATCCTGTCCCCGCAGGACTGGTCGCCCACCACCTCCTCGGCGACCAACGCCAACTCGGCGATCCCGGCGACCGGCGCACGCCCGGTCGCCGCGGCGGCCCCCGCGGGGTCCGACCTCGCCAAGGAGACCAGCCCCGAGGCCCAGCGCGCGTATGCCGTGGTGCAGCAGGCGCTGAACACGGTGCCGGTGACCATGGGGCGCGGCGACGGGATCGGGTCGAACTCCTGGGTGGTGTCGGGCTCCAGGACGTCGACGGGCAAGCCGCTGCTGGCCAACGACCCGCACCTCGGGGTGAGCATCCCGAGCATCTGGTACCAGGTCGGGCTGCACTGTCGGTCCGTCTCCAGCAGCTGCCCGTTCGAGATGGCCGGGTACTCCTTCTCCGGACTGCCGGGCATCGTCATCGGCCACAACCAGTCCATCGCGTGGGGGTTCACCAACCTCGGTCCCGACGTGAGCGACTTCTTCCTCGAGCAGGTCCGGGGCGCCACCTACCTGCGGGGCAGCAAGTACGTGCCGCTGACGATGCGCACCGAGACCATCAAGATCGGTGGTGGGGGAGAGCAGACGATCACGGTCCGCAGCACCGTCCACGGCCCGATCCTGTCCGATGCCATCGACCGCGTCGCCGAGGCCGGCGACAGCCCACCGGTCAACGGCCGCACCAGCCCCGGGTCCTACGAGGTGGCGCTCCAGTGGACGGGGATCGAGGTCAGCCAGACCGCCGATGCGATCTTCGGCCTCAACACGGCGACCAACTTCGCGCAGTTCCAGGCGGCGGCCAAGGACTTCGCCGTGCCGGCCCAGAACCTCATCTACGCCGACACGGCAGGCAACATCGGCTACCAGGCGCCGGGACGGATCCCGATCCGCAGCCGGTACATGGAGGCCGCGCCGGGGTTCTGGATCCGGCCGGGCTGGGTGTCGGACTGGGACTGGAAGGGCTATGTGCCGTTCGACCAGATGCCGCACACCTACAACCCCACCGAGGGCTTCATCGTCGCGGCGAACCAAGCCGTCACCGAGAGCGGGACGCCGTTCCTCACCACCGAGTGGGACTACGGCTTCCGCAGCCAGCGGATCCGCACGCTGCTCGAGAAGGACACGAAGGTCACCCCGGCGATGATGTCGTCGATCCAGGGCGACACCCGCAGCCAGTTCGCCCCGACCCTGGTCAAGGCGCTGCTGGGGGTGGACCTCGGCAACGACGACTTCACCAAGCAGGCGCAGGACCTGCTCCGCGGCTGGGACTACACGAACCCCGCGGACAGCGACGACGAGACCTCGGGTGCGGCGGCGTACTACAACGCGGTCTGGTCCAGCCTGCTGGACCTCACCTTCAACGACGAGCTGCCCAAGGACCTGCGGGCCGACGGTGGCGACCAGTGGATGCAGGCGGTGGGCGCGCTGCTGGACAACAAGACGTCGGCCTGGTGGGACGACAAGCGGACCGCCGGCGTCACCGAGGGTGAGTCGGAGATCCTGCGCCGGGCGCTGGTCGAGGCCCGGCTGCAGCTCACGCGCGAGCTGGGCAAGGACCCCAAGCAGTGGCAGTGGGGACGACTGCACCAGCTGACGCTGCAGCACCAGGTGCTCGGTGGGGACGACATCCCCGGCTACGTCTCCATGCTGTTCAACCGTGGGCCGATGGACATGCCGGGAGGTTCGGCCATCGTCGACGCCAACGGCTGGGACGCCAGCGCCGGGCTCGACGGCGACTCCAGCAAGGCCTTCAAGGTCGACTGGGCCCCCTCGATGCGCATGGTCGTGGACCTGTCGGACCTCGACCGCTCGCGCTGGGTGAACCAGACCGGCAACAGCGGGCACGCCTTCGCCGACCACTACAACGACCAGTCGGAGGCGTGGCGCAAGAACGAGCTCTTCGACTGGCCGTTCACCGAGGCGGCGGTCAAGGAGGCCGGTGGCGACGAGCTGCGGCTGGTGCCGGAGTCCTCCAGCTCGTCCTGAGGCGAGCTGGGGTCGGCCGCTCAGACCTGGCCCCATCGCGCGCCCGGGTCCTCGGCCAGCGGGGCCAGGTCGGTCGCCAACCGGGCGAGCACGTCGGGCGTCAGCGCCGGCGACCACCCGTCGAGGGTGGTCCCGAGCTCGGTGGCGACGGTGCGGACCAGCGCCCGACCCTCGGCCGTGGGCGCGACGAGGGTGGTGGACCACTCGGTCCGGCGCTCGGTGAGGCCCAGGGAGTCGAGCCGCCCCACGACCTGCCCCGCGGCCTGTCGCGTCACCAGCAGGGCGTCGGCGATCGACGAGATGGGGGTGCCTCGCGGGCCGAGGTAGCGCAGGACGTGGATGGCGGTGCTGCCGAGGTCGTAGCCGGCGTCCCGCGCAATCTCGCGCACCGTCCGCTCCAGGCGCAGGTGGGCCAGCCGCACCAGGCGCAGCACCTCCATCACCGGGGTCGAGTGGTCGACCGGCACGATCGGCTCGCTGGCGAGCAGGTCGGCAAAGACGGCCTCCACCGCCTCGTCGTCCAGCTCCCACCACACCACGCACCCATCGTCGCGCGCCAGCTCGATCATCGGCGCGCGTCGTCCACAGCCTCGCGGGAGATCAACGGGCTCCCGTGGCAAGTGGGGGTCACGGAGATGACAAGCGGCTTGCGCCGGCGAAAGCTCCTTGTCACTTCCGCGAAGGGGTATGGGTCCTCCCGCCGGGAACACGGGTCAGCGGCCCCCACCGCCTCGTCGTCCAGTCCCACCACTCCACGCGTCCAGTCCCACCACCATGCGTCCAGCGGCGCGCACCAGCTCGATCATCGGGCTCCGGAGGGAAGTGGGGGTCACGGAGATGACAAGCGGCTTGCGCCGGCGAAAGCTCCTTGTCACTTCCGCGAAGGGGATATGGGTCCTCCCGCCGGATGGCGCGCGGGCCAGCGGGGGAGCGGATCAGCGGCGCAGTCGCCGCCAGCCCACGCCCGCGGCGATGACCCCGTCGACCGGCACGTCGTGCGAGTCACACGGGAGGACCTCGTCCACCACCTCCCACGGGTGCACCACGGCGACCAGGTGCGCGGTGGTCCGGGGCAGTGCCCGGTCGTAGCAGCCCTTGCCCTGACCGAGGCGGGTGCCGTCGGCGTCGACGGCGGCAGCCGGGACGAACACGAGCGTGGCCTGGGAGAGGGCCTCGACCCCGAGCGGTGCTCCGGCGTCGGCTCCCGTCGCGCCGACCTCGCGCCAGTCCAGGTCCCAGTCCTCCAACGTGATCGGCACCATCACCCGGATGCCGCGGGCCACCAGCGCGTCGACCAGGGCATCCGTCGGTGGCTCGACGGGCATCGCCTCGTACGCGGCGACCCAGTCCCCGCGTGAGACGCCGGCGGCGTGCGCGGCGGCGAGCCCCGCCAGGAGGATGGCCTCGGCGTCCGCCGCGTGGTCCCGGTCGGGGACCAGCTCGCGGCGCAGGGCCCGCAACCGGCGCCGGACTGCCGCCTTGTCCTCGGGGGGAGACTCACCGTCATACGGGGTGTGGCTCATGGGTGCCATCGTGCCCCCAGGCGTGGGAAGGACGCGACCCAGCCACGCGCATAGGGTGGTGCCCATGAGCAGCCAGACCCCCCGTCCGGTCACCAAAGCCGTGATCCCCGCAGCCGGCCTCGGGACCCGGTTCCTGCCCGCGACCAAGGCCACGCCCAAGGAGATGTTGCCGGTGGTCGACAAGCCGGCCATCCAGTACGTCGTCGAGGAGTCCGTGCGCGCGGGGCTCGACGACGTCCTGATCATCACCGGCCGCAACAAGGCAGCCCTCGAGGACCACTTCGACCACCAGTGGGAGCTCGAGCAGGCGCTCGAGGCCAAGGGCGACACCTACCGGCTCGAGCGGGTGCGTGAGTCGGCCGCGATGAAGGTGCACTTCGTGCGCCAGGGACAGCCGAAGGGCCTGGGCCACGCGGTCCACGTCGCGAAGGAGCACGTCGGCGACAACGCCTTCGCGGTGCTGCTGGGGGACGACCTCATCGACGCCCGCGACCACCTGCTCGAAGAGATGCTGGCCGTGCGCGAGGAGAGGGGCGGCAGCGTCATCGCCCTGCTCGAGGTGCCGCCGGAGTCGGTCCACCTCTATGGCTGCGCCGCGGTCGAGAACCGCGACGGCGACGTCGTCCGCGTGACCGGGCTGGTCGAGAAGCCGGACCCCGCCGACGCGCCGAGCAACCTGGCCGTCATCGGCCGCTACATCCTCGACCCGTCCGTCTTCGACGTCCTCGAGCAGACGCCGCCCGGTCGCGGTGGCGAGATCCAGCTGACCGATGCGCTGCAGACCCTCGCCGCGTCCTCCGAACCGGGGGAGGGGTGCACGGGGTCATCTTCCGGGGCCGCCGCTACGACACCGGCGACCGACTCGACTACCTCAAGGCCGTCGTGCGGCTGGGGCTGGACCACGCCGAGCTCGGTCACGACTTCGGAGACTGGCTCGACGACTTCGCCGCCGACCGTCGCGACCAGTCGGGCCAGGCGCCCACCTCGTGATCTCCGTCGAGCAGCACCTCACCCGGATCCTGGAGACCGTCAAGGTCGTCAGGCCGTTCGAGCAGGCCGTCCTCGACGCCCAGGGCTGCATCCTCGCTGACGACGTCCAGGCCCGGGGGTCGCTGCCCGGTTTCACCAACTCGGCCATGGACGGCTACGCCGTGCACGCCGCCGACGTGGCCTCCGCCGCGCCGGACTCGCCGGTGGTCCTGCCGGTCGTCAACGACATCGCCGCCGGCAACACCAGCGCCCTGTCCCTCGCCCAGGGCCAGACCATGCGCATCATGACCGGGGCCCCGCTCCCGCGCGGGGCCGACGCGATCGTCCCGGTCGAGGCCACCGACGGCGGCGTGGTCAAGGTCGAGATCCGCAAGAAGTCCGTCGTCGGCCAGCACGTCCGCGAGGTCGGCGAGGACATCGAGCAGGGGAACGTGGTGCTGCGCCGCGGCGCCCTGCTCGGGCCAGGCCAGATCGCCCTGCTCGCCGCGGCGGGGGTCTCCCGCGTCCGCATCGTGCCGCGCCCGCGGGTCGTCATCATCTCGACCGGTGACGAGCTCGTCGAGGTCGGACGGACCCCGGGCTTCGGCCAGATCGTCGACTCCAACTCGGTCATGCTGACCGCTGCGGTCACGGCCCTGGGTGCGACACCGTTCCGCGTGGGCGGTGTGGCCGACGACGCCAGGGTCCTCATGGACACCCTGGAGGGCCAGCTGGTCCGGGCCGACGTGATCATCACGACCGGCGGGGTGTCGATGGGGGCCTACGACACCGTCAAGGAGGTCCTCTCGCGGGTCGGCACGGTCCAGTTCGACAAGGTGGCCATGCGGCCCGGGATGCCCCAGGGGTTCGGGGTGCTGGGCGAGGAGGCCGTGCCGGTCTTCACCCTTCCCGGCAACCCGGTCAGCGCCCTGGTCTCGTTCCACGTCTTCGTCGCACCGGCGCTGCGCCTGATGGCGGGGCGACCGGAAGTGGCCTACCCGCCGGGCTACGTCCCCGCCGTCGCGGCCGAGGCCTTCACCTCGGTCCCGGGAAAGATGGAGTTCCTGCGCGTCATCATCGAGGACGACCGGGCCCGGCTCGCCGGCGGGCAGGGTTCCCACATGCTCGGCGCCCTGGCCGCCGCCGACGCGCTCGCCGTCATCCCACCCGAGGTGACGCACGTGCAGCCCGGCGACGAGCTGGAGTGCCTGCCGCTGCTGGGACGGGAGGGGCCGTGACCGCCGACGGCACCCCGAACACCTCGGGGCTGACCCACGTCCGGGCGGACGGCTCGGCCCACATGGTCGACGTGTCGGCCAAGGCCGTGACCGCTCGCCAGGCCAGTGCCGCCGGTCGGGTCCTGTTGTCCCGGGCCGCGGTCGACGCCCTCCGCACCGGCACCGTCCCCAAGGGCGACGCCCTCTCGGTGGCCCGCATCGCCGGCATCCAGGCCGCCAAGCGCACCCCCGAGCTCATCCCGCTCGCGCATCCCATCGCGGTGCACGGCGTCGAGGTCGACCTCACCGTGGCTGACGACGGCGTCGACGTCCTCGCGACGGTCCGCACCGCTGACCGCACCGGTATCGAGATGGAGGCCCTGACCGCGGTCTGCGTCGCGGCGCTCGCGCTCATCGACATGGTCAAGGCCGTCGACAAGCACGCCCGCATCACCGATGTGCGGGTCACCGCCAAGTCCGGCGGTCGCTCCGGCGACTGGGTCGAGCCGTGAGCGCCGGCCGGGCCGTGGTGGTCACCTGTTCCACCCGCGCCGCCCACGGGGTCTACCCCGACCGCGGGGGCCCGATGATCGTCGAGGCGCTGCGCGGCTGGGGGTTCGCGGTGGAAGACCCCACCGTCGTGCCCGACGGACCCGACGTCGCGGAGGCGCTTCGGGCCGCACTCGCGGTGGCGCCCGACCTCGTCCTGACCACCGGCGGCACCGGCCTGTCGCCGACGGACGGCACCCCCGAGGCCACCCGCCCGCTCCTGGACCGCGAGGTGCCGGGCATCGCCGAGTCCATCCGTGCGGCGGGCATCGCGGCAGGGGTGCCCACCGCCATGCTGTCGCGCGGCCTTGCGGGCACGAGTGGCCGGACGCTCGTCGTCAACCTGCCCGGCTCCTCGGGCGGGGTCCGCGACGCCCTCGCGGTGCTCGAGCCCGTCCTGGCCCACGCGTTGTCACAGATTCGAGGCGGCGACCACTGATGGACCCGTGGCCGGTCGAGCTCCACGGTCGCACCCCTGCGGGGGAACCGCTGGTGCTCGACCCGCTGCGTCGTCGCGACAAGCGGGAGTGGACCGAGGTCCGCGTCCGCAACCGTGGCTGGCTGGGGCCCTGGGAGGCCACCTCGCCGGACACCGAGCCGCACGTGATCTCCTTCCCCGCCCTGGTCCGGCACTACACCCGCGAGGGGCGGGCCGGGCGGATGGTGCCACTCACCATCCGGTCCGAGGGGCGGATCGTGGGCCAGATGGTCCTCTTCGGCATCACCTGGGGCTCGCTGCTGTCGGTCGCTGCGGGCTACTGGGTCGACGAGTCGGTCGCGGGGCAGGGCATCGCTCCGACCGCGCTCGCCATGGCGGGCGACCACGCGCTGGGCACGCTGGGACTGCACCGGATCGAGGTCAACATCCGTCCGGAGAACACCCGCAGCCTGGCCGTCGTCTCCAAGCTGGGCTTTCGCGACGAGGGGATCCGCGAGGCCTACCTGCACATCAACGGGTCGTGGCGCGCGCACCGGGCCTTCGCGCTCACCACCGAGGACCTCGGCGGGCGCACCCTGATGGAGCGTTGGCACACCAACCACACCAGTCACAGTGGCGACACACCGCCCCACGTCCCCGGTGCGTCCGCCGAAGGCACCTAACGTCGTATCCGTGCAGCCCAGCAGTCTCATCTTCCTCGTCATCATCGCCGTCTGGGCCACCTTCTTCGTGAAGTTCTGGGTCCTGCGCCGCGAGCACCTCGCGACCGCGCACGCCGTCGACCAGTTCTCCGAGTCCATGCGGGTGCTCGAGCGACGATCCCAGGTGCCCGCCGCCGACCGGGCCACTCCCGCGCGGTCGTATGCCGTGAGCCCGACCCGCGCCCTGCGTCACCACCAGGCCGCCCCCGTCGAGAGCCCCGCGGCGGCTCCGTCGCCCACCGCGGCGCCCATCGCGGCGCCCGCGCCCCGCGCCACCGCGACCCCCCGGCTGCGTCCGTCGCGCCGTGTCCGTGGGCTCGCCGTCCTGGTCTCGCTGCTGGGCATCCTCGTCGCCGGCCCGCTCGTCGCGCTCTCGGTCGTCCCGTGGTGGGGCGTCCTCGTGCCCGTCGCCACCGCGGCGCTCTCCGTCGCCTGGGTCCGGTCCGCCGTGGCCGCCACCCGGGCTGCCCGACGCAGCCAGGCACCCGCTCGACAGGCCACCGAGCGCCACGCGACGGAGCGTACGGCCGCCGCGGTCGAGGAGCAGCCCGTGCTCCCGACCCCCGAACCCGCGCGGGTCTTCGACGTACAGGCGACCGAGGTCGCCGTGGCCGCCGCCCTGGCGCCGGCCGCCGTCACCTCCTCACCGGAGCGGATGCGTCCGCTGGTGGACGAGGACGACATCCCGCTGACCTGGGACCCGGTCCCCGTGCCGCGCCCGACCTACACGATGAAGGCGCGGGTCTCCCGTCCTGCCCCGGTCGCCGCAGACCTGGTGGGCGACTCCGACACGGAGTACACGGCATACGACGAGGCGCCGCAGCGCCGCGCCGCCGGGGCCTAGCGAGACCCCCACACGGTCTGCGCGCCCGCGTCACCGGCGAGGGCGACGATCGCCGCGGTGCCCGCCGCGCTCACGACGACGAGCACGGAGAGCGCGATCCGGGCCGCGCCGGTGCCCCCGCGCCGCAGGTAGAGCCACTGCCCCACGGTGGTCACGGCGAGCGCCGCCGCCCACGGCAGCACCATGCCGCCGAGCTGGCGGTGGTGGTCCAGGAAGGCCGGGTTGCCCAGCTTTGCCGCGAGGTCGGTGCCCGCCCGGGTCGTGATCGGCACCGCGACCAGGCCAGCGACCGCCCCGAGCGGGACCAGGAAGGTGAGCTTGCGCTGTGCCGCGGGCCAGACGCTGACCACGACGGCCGCCAGGGAGGTCAGCGGCAGGATCACCACGACGAAGTGGACCAGCAGGGCGTGCGCGGGAAGTCCGTTGATCTCCATGCCCAGTCAACGTAGCAACGACGGGCCCGGTTCACCTGAACCCAGGGGAGGGCTGTCTCGTCCTGTACTCGCAAGGGTCGTCGCGGGGAGGATGGTGGCGTCGACACGGTCGGCCGAAGGAGTGACGGGTGGTGGCCAGCGAGCACGAGGTGGGCGACCGCGAGGCGGACCGCCGTGAGGCGGCGCTGCGCGGGCTGCACGACCGGCACGCCCCGGAGCTGTGGCGCTTCGCGATGCGCCTGACCCGCGACCCGCAGGTCGCCGAGGACGTCGTCCAGGAGTCGCTGCTGCGGGCCTGGAAGGATCCGGGGCTCGCCACCCGCAACGAGCACCAGGCGCGGGCCTGGCTCTACACCGTGGTGCGGCACCTGGTCGTCGACCGCTGGCGCAGCGCCGCCTCCCGGCACGAGGTCAGTGGGGTCGAGTTCATCGAGGGATCGGTCGCCGACCGCTCCGAGGAGGTGCTGGACCGGTGGCTCGTCGCCGAGGGCCTGGCCGAGCTGTCCCGCGAGCACCGGCACGTGATCGCCGCGGTCTACTACGAGGGAAGGACCGTGGCCGAGGTGGCCGGTGAGCTGCGGATCCCCGAGGGCACCGTCAAGTCCCGGCTCCACTACGGCCTGCGCAGCCTGCGGCTCGCGCTCCAGGAGAAGGGGGTGAGCCGCCCGTGACCATCGCCGACCGCTACGCACAGTGGGACGCCGCCTACGTGCTGGGGGCCCTGGCTCCGGCCGAGCGCCGAGAGTACGAGGAGCACGTTGCCGGGTGCCGCGCGTGCCAGGCGGCCGTGGCCGAGCTCGCCGGGATGCCCGGACTGCTGGCGCAGGTGCCAGCGGCCGAGGTGCTCGCCATGGACCTCCTCGGTGAGGACGGCGAGCTGGCTCCGCCGGCGCTGGGGCCGGCGGTGGGGTCGGCGGTGCATCAGCGCCGACGCTGGCCGGTGCCCGTGGCCGCGGCGGCTGCCGCCCTGGTGATCGGCGGGATCGGCGGGTATGCCGTGTCGACGGCTTCCCGCGACGACCCGCCACCGGTGACGGCCGTGAGCTCGTCCGGGCGGCTGGCCTTCTCGGCGGTGGAGCCCTCGTCGATGACGGCCGTGCTCGACGTCATCACCGTCGCCAACGGGACCGAGCTCCGTGTGGAGTGCCAGTACGCGGGGGAGTCGAGCCCGGTCGGGGGTGCGGACTACCAGGCGTCGCGGGCCGACTACGCGATCTGGGTCGTGGGCCGGGAAGGCACCCAGACGCAGGTGAAGTCGTGGACGGCGCGGCCGGACCAGGTCATGCACCCCAGCGGGATGTCGACGCTGCCAGTCGGCCAGATCGCTGCCGTGGAGATCCGCCGGGTCGACGACGGCCGGACGGTGATGCGGGCCGACCTCGCCTGAGCGGTCGGTGGCGGTCCGGGTCGGCGACATGGCGTTTTCCGTCAGGGCCTCGGCTGGTGTTATTGTTTCGACCGCATCAAGGGGCTGTGGCGCAGTTGGTAGCGCGTCTCGTTCGCAATGAGAAGGTCCGGGGTTCGATTCCCCGCAGCTCCACACCAGGAACACCCCGTCCTGCCTCACCTCGGTGCTGGTCAGGACGGGGTGTTCGTGTGTGGACGACCCGACTCCAGGTCCGCCAACCATCGCCGGCGTCGGTCAGTGACCTCCGCCGAGGTGGCCGGCCAGGCGCTCGTGCCGTTCCTGGCTGGCTTCGTTGAGACCAAGGATCGTCACGTTCTTGCCCTTGGCCTCGTACTTGGTGGTGATGGCATCGAGCGTCGCGACTGTGGAGGCGTCCCAGATGTGGGACTGCGACATGTCGATGATGACGTTCACCGGGTCGCCCACGTAGTCGAACTGGTAGACGAGGTCGTTGCTGGAGGCGAAGAAGAGCTCACCGATGACGGCATACACGCGGGTGTCCTCGTCGGGGTGGGCGACATCGACGACCTGGGTGAAGTGGGCGACGCGGCGGGCGAACATGACCATCGCGACGAGCACGCCGACGATGACGCCGATGGCGAGGTTGTGGGTGGCCACGACCACGACGACGGTCGCCACCATGACGATCGTCTCGCTCCTGGGCATCCGCTTGAGGGTCGCGGGATGCAGGCTGTGCCAGTCCATGGTGCCGACGGAGACCATGATCATCACGGCGACGAGCGCGGCCATGGGGATGATGGCGACGATGTCGCCGAGGCCCACGACGAGGATGAGGAGGAAGATCCCCGCCAAGAAGGTCGAGATGCGGGTGCGCGCCCCCGATGCCTTCACGTTGATCATGGTCTGGCCGATCATGGCGCAGCCGCCCATCCCGCCGAAGAACCCGGTGATGATGTTGGCCGCCCCCTGGCCCCAGGCCTCGCGGGTCTTGTGCGAGTGGGTGTCGGTGATGTCATCGACGAGCTTGGCCGTCATCAGCGACTCCATGAGGCCCACCAGGGCCATGGCGAGAGCGAACGGGCCGATGATGGACAGGGTCTCGAGGGTGAACGGTACGTTCGGGAAGAACAGGGACGGGAGGCTGTCGGGCAGCTTCCCCTCATCCCCGACGGTCGGGACCGTGATCGCAGCGGCGACCGTGAAGACCGTGAGGACCACGATGGCCACGAGCGGCGCGGGGACCACCTTGGTCATCCGGGGAAGGAACACCATGACCGCGATGCCGACGGCGATCAAGGGGTAGACCGCCCACGGCACGCCCACCATGTGGGGGACCTGCGCGAGGAAGATGAGGATGGCCAGCGCGTTGACGAACCCCACCATGACCGAGCGCGGGACGAAACGCATCAGCCGGGCGACACCCAGGACGCCGAGGACGACCTGGATGAGTCCCCCCAGGATGACCGTGGCGATGAGGTAGTCCATGCCGTGGTCACGCATGACCGGGGCGATGACCAGGGCGATGGCACCGGTGGCGGCCGAGATCATGGCAGGGCGGCCACCGAGGATCGCGATCGACACCGCCATGGTGAAGGAGGCGAACAGGCCGACGCGGGGGTCGACGCCGGCGATGATCGAGAACGAGATCGCCTCGGGAATGAGCGCCAGGGCCACGACCAGGCCGCCGAGGACCTCGACCCGGAGACGCTGCGGCGACCGGAGGGCGGCGCGCACCGACGTCACATCGTGTTCGTGGGCGAAGACGCGCGTGTGTTGGTCAGGTAGCGCGGGAGGTGCTGCGGACATACGGGTACTCCTGGCTGGATGAGTGGAGCCCTTGGCAGGGCGGGCACCCGGGACGGCGTTGGTCCGGGTGGGAGGTCTGGGGTGTCTGCCGAGCGCAGACGTTCAGCTGAGCGCTTCGCGCAGCTGTGCGGCGAACGCCTGGGCGTTGCTCACGTCCTGGCGCAGCGCGGCCAGCTTGGTGTTGACGAGGTTCTCGTAGACGGCGAGCTGCTCGACCAGACCGGCGCGGGTCCTGGTCGACAGGCGGGGGTTGCGGAGCCGCTCGCGGATCTCGAGCATGTCGCGCATCTCCTCGAGGGTGAAGTCCAGGGGCTTCATCTGCTTGATCAGCAGGAGCCGCTGGACGGCGTCGTTGGTGTAGAGCCGGAAGCCGCCCTGGCTGCGCTTGGCCTCGGGAAGCAGGCCCACCTCTTCGTAGTGGCGGATGGTCCGCAGGCTGAGCCCCACGATCTCGGCCACATCGCCGATCTGCATCAGTGGGGACTCGGTCGGGGTTCGGGTGGACGAGGTCAAGGCTCAACTCTCAATGGCGTGGTGGTCCAGGCTCCTGCGTGGGCGTGCGCGCGGACCTGCGTGCGGATCGACGCGCGGATCGACGCGCGGATCGACCTGTGCGGCCCGTGAAGGCTACCGTGTCGTAAGGGTAGAGATCAAAACGTGCCTTCCGGCGAGCGGTTGGATCCCTACCCTGACGTCAGGGTAGGGTTGGGTAAGAACTGAGCACACGGACAGGACCGACGCATCGAGGAAGGGCATTGACCAGCCATACTGCCTCAACCATGACAACCTCCGGCCCAACCCATCTCGAGCCCGCCGACCCGGCAGCAGAGGCCTCCCGCCGTCGCACGTTCGCGGTCATCTCCCACCCCGACGCGGGCAAGTCGACATTGACCGAGGCCCTGGCCCTGCACGCCCATGCCATCACCGAGGCGGGCGCGGTCCACGGCAAGGGCAACCGTCGCGGAGTGGTCTCGGACTGGATGCAGATGGAGCAGGACCGAGGCATCTCGATCACCTCCGCGGCGTTGCAGTTCGACTACGGCGACTGCGTCATCAACCTGCTGGACACGCCTGGCCACGCCGACTTCTCCGAGGACACCTACCGGGTGCTCGCCGCGGTCGACTCGGCCGTGATGCTCGTCGATGCAGCCAAGGGGATCGAGCCCCAGACGCGCAAGCTGTTCGAGGTCTGCAGGGCGCGTGGGGTGCCGGTGATCACCCTGATCAACAAGTGGGACCGCCCCGGGCTCGATGCGCTGGCGCTCATGGACGAGCTGACCACCAACCTCGACCTGCACCCCATGCCCCTGACGTGGCCGGTGGGCATCGCGGGGGACTTCCGGGGGGTGCTCGAGGGGGCGACGGGGGACTTCGTCGAGTTCACCCGCACCCCTGGCGGCGCGACGGAGGCCGTGGCGCGCCGCATGAAGGCCGGCGAGGTCTCCGCGGACCACGTCGACGAGTGGAGACAGGCCGTTGAGGAGTTCGGCCTGCTGGCGGCTTCGGGGCACGAGTTCGACGAGGAGCTGTTCCTGTCCGGCGCGGCGACTCCCGTCCTCTTCGGCTCAGCAGTGCTCAACTTCGGTGTGCGCCAGCTGCTGGACGTGTTGATCGAGCTGGCGCCCCCACCCTCCGCGCGCCTCGATCGGGCGGACGTGTCGCGAGCGCTGGACGGTCCCTTCTCTGGCTTCGTCTTCAAGATCCAGGCTGGTATGGATCGCGCCCACCGGGATCGGCTCGCGTTCGTCCGCGTCTGCTCGGGGCGCTTCGAGCGGGGCACCGTGCTGACCCACCAGCCCTCGGGTCGACCGTTCGCGACCAAGTACGCCCAGAGCGTGTTCGGTCGGGAGCGATCCACCCTCGACGTCGCGTACCCCGGTGACGTCATCGGTCTGGTCAACGCGACCTCCCTGCGGGTGGGGGACACCCTCTACGACGGTGAACCCGTCGCCTTTCCGAAGATCCCCCTCTTCCCGCCGGAACACTTCGGCGTCGCCATGCCCCGCGACACGGGTCGGCAGAAACAGTTTCGCCGTGGCATCGACCAGCTGGGGGAGGAAGGCGTCGTCCAGATCCTGCGCTCGGACCGCCGCGGGGACCAGGCGCCGGTACTCGCGGCAGTCGGACCGATGCAGTTCGAGGTCGCCAGCCACCGGATGGAGCACGAGTTCGGCGCCCCCATCACCGTCGACCCCCTGCCGTACTCGGTGGCGCGTCGCATCAGCGGCGAGGCTGCGCCCCTGATGGCGTCCAAGTACGGGGCGGAAGTACTCACCCGTACCGACGGCACCCTCGTTGCCGTTTTCAGTGACAAGTGGCGCCTGTCGACGGTCTCGAACGACCTGCCCAAGGGCAGCCTCCAACCGCTGTTCGGAGCAGACGCCTAGGGAGCCCTGCCGCGGCTGCGGGAGCCGCCCGCCGAGTTTGAAGACTGGTGGAGGCTCTGACCTCCACCAGTCTTCAAACGCGCGGCTCGGCCGGGGTCCGGCGGTTCGGCGGACGTGGCGGCCGAGGCCCGGCCGGGGCCCGGCCGTCGCCGTGTGGGCTCAGTGGTCGCCCTTGCGCACCATGCGCAGGATGCGGAGGTTGAAGGCTCCGAACCGAGTTGCCTGGTAGAGGAGGTTGCGCCTCATTCGCAGCGTCTTCTCCGTCGGGAGGGGCGCGCTCGAGAGGTCGACCACGGGGTCCGCGGCGGGGTGGGGGTCCTGGTGGTTGGTCATCGTTCTCATTCCGGGATGAGGTGCCAGCCGAAGCGGGCCTTGGCCTTGTGGAGGAACAGGTGGTGGAGCATCAGCTTGACCCAGTGGCCGCTGAGGCCGATCTCGCCACGGGTGTCCTTGAGATCGCGTCCGGTGGGGTACCGGGAGTAGTCCGGGACGACGGGCATCATCGTCATGGCTGCCGCAGATCCCCGGCGCATCCCTGCCCCGGCGGACGCGACGCAGGCGGCCCCCATGTTGGCCATCGACGCCTGGTGAGCCGGGCGGTCGGCGCCGTGCCGGATGCGGTCGTTGATGGTCAGGGCCGCGGTCTTGCCCATCACGCCGGACGGCATACCGGTGCGAGGAGGGGAGGGGGCGATGACCGTGCCGTTGGGGCTGGACCGGGGCCGCGAGATCTGGTGTGGCGGTGCGAAGGCGATGCCCACGGCGAAGATGTTGTCGTAGCCGGGTGCGAGGTAGGTGCTCGGCCAGTCGGTGCCGCGCCACTCCTCGTAGGGCTTGGGGGAGTAGTCGGCGTCCACGCGCATGAAGCCGCTCGGCGCGAACAGCTTCGCGGTGATGTCGGCCCCGTCCCGGTCGTACGCGGCGAGCGACACCCCGCCGAAGGGCGGCAGGAGCATCCCGTAGTCGAAGGGGAGCTCGTGCTGCGCCCCGTCGAGGGTCTCGTAGTGCACGACGCCGGGCTCGACCCGGTGCACGTGGGCACCGAGGATTGCCTCCACGCCGCGCTCGCGGAAGAGACTGCCCGTCCACAGCTCTGACGTGGTCTGGAATCCCCTCTCCTCGAAGGTCATGCCGTCGACACCGAAGTCGCCGAGCTGGGCCTCGTTGGTCAGGTACACGAGGCGGGCAAGGTCCCGGACGCCCGCCTCGCGCAGCTCGTGGTCGACGTTGAAGACGTACTCGAAGGCAGCCCCCTCGCAGGTGCACGTGCCGTGGCCCATGCCCACGACGAGGGTCTGCGGCTCGCCCGCCCGCAGCCGGTCGATCGTCGCGCGGAGCCGCTCGGCTGCCGCGACGGCATGGTCGGCCGTGCAGACCGAGACGGTGTGGCCGCCGTCCGGGCCGAGGCCCGGGGTCATCTGGAACTTCAGCTGTGGCCCGGTGGCGTTGACCAGGTAGTCGTAGCGCAGCCGCTCCTCCTCGCCTTCGCGACCGGGGCTGGTGTGGACGATGTCGACCGCACCGCGCTCGCCGTCGGCGTCGCCATCCGGTCGGATGGCGACGGCCTTGGCCTGCCGGAACGCGATGCCCTTCCGGGCGTACACCGGGGCCAGGGGGAAGACGACGTCCTTCTTGGTCATCTTCCCCACACCGACCCAGATGTTGCTCGGGATCCAGTTCCACTGCGAGTTCGGTGACACCACGGTGACCGTGTGCCCCTTGGGGAGCATCCGACTCAGGTGGAGCGCCGCGGTGTGGCCGGCAACCCCCGCACCGAGTACGACGATGTCTGCCATGGCGTCTCCTTCGACGTGGGTGTACTCCCAATCTATACCCATAGGGGTATGTGTGAGGTGTGCGACTCCTCACAGGCAAGGTACCCGTGGGGGTATAGCGTCGGTGGTGTGGCGGACCGCTCCTAACGAACGTCGCCGCCGGCCCCACCAGAGAGGTTCCACCATGACCACCATCGACCTCGGCATCTCCCACGTCGCGCAGGTTGCGCCTCGCATCGGCGACCTAGCGCCTGCGTTCACGGCGACGACGACCCAGGGCAAGATCTCCTTCCCGGGCGACTACGCCGGACGCTGGGTGGTCTTCTTCTCCCACCCCGCCGACTTCACCCCGGTGTGCACGAGCGAGTTCATGACGTTCGCGACGATGGAGGAGGAGTTCGCGGCGTACAACACCGCCCTCGTCGGGCTCTCGGTCGACGGCCTCTACAGCCACATCGCGTGGCTGCGGACCATCAAGGACAAGATCGTCTACCGCGACATGAAGGACGTCGAGGTGAACTTCCCGCTCATCGAGGACATCACGATGGACGTCGCACGGGCCTACGGGATGATCATGCCCGGCGAGGACTCGACCAAGGCGGTGCGAGCGGTCTTCGTCATCGACCCCAAGGGCACCATCCGCGCGGTCATCTACTACCCCCTGAGCCTGGGCCGCAACTTCGATGAGCTCCTGCGGGTGGTGAAGGCACTGCAGACCGCCGATGCCTTCGACGTCGCGACGCCGGCCGACTGGCGTCCGGGTGAGCGCGTGATCGTGCCCCCGGCCGGGTCGTGTGGCACCGCCAAGGAGCGCATGGACGGGGAGGTCGACGGCGTCGAGTGCGTCGACTGGTTCTTCTGCACCAAGGCGATCTCGGCCGACGAGGTCGAGGCCGCCATCCGCGTGACGTCATGACGACCCTCGCCCGACCGTCGCCGACCGCCGTCGCGGAGCGCTCGCTGGCGCACCTGCCGGTCAGCCTGTTCTCGTCCGTGATGGGGCTCGGCGGCGTCTCGCTCGCCTGGCGACGGGCCGCCCGGGTGTGGGACGTGCCCGAGTGGCCCGCCCTGGTCTTCCTCGCGGCGGCGACCGGCACATTCCTCGTCGTCGGCGCTCTCTACGCCGCGAAGTGGTGGCGGCACCCGGCTGCCGCGAAGTCCGAGCTGCGCCACCCGGTCCGGATGACCTTCGCGCCCACCATCACCATCGGGATGCTCGTCCTCGCCACGGCGGGGCAGGACGTGGCGCCGGATCTGGCCCGTGGCCTCTGGTGGGTCGGCGCGATCGGCCACCTCGTGGTGACCGCTGCCGTGCTGAGTGCCTGGCTGGGGCGGGCCGACATCGTGCACGCCCAGGTGACGCCGGCCTGGTTCATCCCCGTGGTGGGCAACGTCGTCACGCCCCTCGCGGCGGCCGAGCTCGGCTCGGTCGACCTCGCGTGGTTCTCCTTCGGGATCGGGATCGTGTTCTGGCTGGCCCTGTTGCCGCTGGTCCTGCACCGCGTGCTCCTCGACGACGCCGCACTCCCGACGAAGCTCCTGCCGACACTCGCCATCCTGATCGCCCCGCCCGCCGTGGCCATGCTGTCCTGGGTGTCCCTCGGCGGTGCCGTGGGAGACCCCGTCACCCGGGTCCTGTATGCCGGCGCCATGGCGTTCGTCGTGCTGCTCGCGGCACAGGTGGGTCGGCTTCGGCGAATCCCGTTCGCGCTGCCCTACTGGGCCTACACCTTCCCGCTCGCCGCGGCGTCGGCCGCCGCGATCGCGATGAGTCATCTTCCGGGGCTCGCCTACGGCGTCGTCGCCGTCCTGCTCCTCGTCGTGACGACCGTGCTCGTGGTGGTCGTGAGCGGGCTGACCCTGCGCGCTGCGGTTCGTGGGCAGATCTGTGTTCCCGAGACGTGAGGCCGGGTCGGACCATGGATGCGACCTCGGAGCTGCCGAGCTGGCGGCGCGTGCTCGTCGTCGTGGCGCACCCGGACGACGAGTCCTTCGGCCTGGGCGGACTCATCGACCGCTTCGTCACGGCCGGGGCGGTGGTGTCGGTGCTTTGCCTCACCCGGGGGGAGGCCTCGACCCTCGGCGGTGACCTCCTGGACCTCACCGCCGTCCGGGACGCCGAGCTGCGTTCGGCGGCAACCGAGCTGGGGGTGTCCCGCACGACGCTCCTGACCCATCCCGACGGTGGGCTGGCGCTCGTCGGGGAGCCGCTCGAGCGGGACGTGGCCGCCGAGGTCGCGGAGTTCGCCCCCGACGGGGTGCTCGTCTTCGACCCGGTCGACGGCGTCACCGGTCACCCCGACCACCAGGCCGCCTCCCGAGCGGCCATGGCCGTCGCGGCCCGGCAAGGACTGCCCGTCCTCGGTTGGGCGTTGTCCCACGACGTGGCCGATGCGCTGGACGCCGAGTTCGGCGCCGGCTTCGCAGGGCACGACGCGGCCGACCTCACCGAGGTGGTGGTCGACCGCACCCGTCAGCGCCGGGCGGTGCAGTGCCACGCCACCCAGGCCGTGCCGGGGTCGGTCCTGTGGCGCAGGCTCGAGCTCCAGGGCGACCTCGAGCACGTGCGGCACCTGGTGCGCGCCCACCCGCGAGTTTGAAGACTGGTGGCACCTGGTGCCGCCCACCCGCCGAGTTTGAAGACTGGTGGAGCCCAGGACCTCCACCAGTCTTCAAACTCGGCGGGGTCGGTGGGCGGGGTCGGGGTGCGTGGGCGCGGGGGCGAGGTCGGGGCGCGGGGCCGGGACCATGGGCCCTAGCCCTGCGCTCGCTCCTGCGCGGAAGGTGGAACTGGTGCCAGGTGCCACCACGGCGTCGGCGACCACCACTGAGAGGACGGACGAGATGGCCACGGTGGAGAAGGAGCGGATCTCGACAACCGCACGCGCGGGCAGCCCGGAGACCATCTGGGTCGTCTTCGAGTCGATGTACGGCAACACGATGTGGGTCGCTCAGGCGATCTCCGAGGGCCTCGGTGGCCCCGGCCTCGTGAACCTCGTGGAGGTCGGCGACGCACCGGCCACCGTGCCCGGCCACGTCCGGCTCCTCGTCGTCGGTGGCCCGACCCACGCCTTCGGCATGTCCCGGCCCTCGACGCGCCAGACCGCGCTCGACGAGGCCACCGGCCCGCTGGTGTCCCGCCGGATCGGCATCCGCGAGTGGCTCGCCGACCTGCCCAAGGGCCAGGCGAGCGTTGCGACCTTCGACACCAAGATGAGCCATCCCAGGCTTCCCGGCGGCGCAGCCCGTGGGGCCGATCGTCGGTTGCGCGCCAAGGGATTCCGACGGCTGCGGTCGCCGGAGACCTTCTGGGTCGACGGCAAGGCAGGCCCCCTGGCGAAGGGCGAGGTCGACCGCGCCGCGGCCTGGGGCGCAGCGCTCGCGACCGCCATGGACCTCGTGGGGCGCGAGGGCCGCTGAGCGGCACGGCGCATACCTCCTCGTCGGTACGACGAAAGGGTGGGCGGTGCGAGAGCACCGCCCACCCTCTCCGTATGCCGGGTCAGCGGTCGCCGTGTCCGGCTGAGTGCACGACCACCAGGGGGCACCGCGTGTGGTGCAGCGCGTGCAGGCCCACCGACCCGAGCAGGAGGCCGGCGAACCCGCCGCGGCCACGGCTGCCCACGACGACCAGCTGGGAGCTGCCCGAGACGTCCTCGAGCACCGTGGCCGCCTGACCCCGCACGAGGCTGGGGATGAGCACGACGTCGGGGTACTTCTCCTGCCACCCCGCGAGCATCTCGGCGACCAGCAGCCGTTGCGACTCCGCGACCTCCTGCCAGATCTCCTCACGGTCGACCCCACCGAAGAACGGGTTGGGGTCCTCCCACCACCAGGTGTGCACGGCGACGAGCTCGGCATCGCGGGCGGAGGCCTCGGCGAACGCCCACTCGATCGCGGCCGCCGAGCGCTCGTCGGCGTCGATGCCGACCACGACGGGTCCGCTGCGGGACGGCTCGTCCGTGTGGGGCGTCACCATGACCGGGCAGTGCGCGTGGGCGGCCACCTGGTGCGTCGTCGCACCCATGAGCACCCCCATCGCGGTCCCGAGGCCGCCCGCGTCGAGTACCACCAACGACGCCGTGCGGCTCGCCTCGACGAGGCTTGCCGCTGCCTCGCCCACCACCGTCGCGGCGGTGACGGCGACCTCGTCATCCAGCTCGACGGCCCGCTGTCGACGCTCTTCGGTGATCTCGCGCTGTCGCTGGAGCCGCTCCTCCGTCCACGGCACGATGCCGACGCCGGTCGCGTGGACCAGGTGCAGGGGCCGGTGCGACCTCGCCGCCTGCTCCACCGCGAACGCCAGGGCGCGGTCCCCTGCTGGTGAGCCGTCCACCCCGACGACGACGGCGTCCCGGGGCTGCTCGGTGTTGGTGGTCATGACGATCTCCCTTCCATCACCTCCAGCCTCGACCGCCGGCTGCTGCGCGGTCAGGGGCCAAGGTCCCGGGACCAACGGCCCGGGCGCCCGGCGGCATGCGGCGCGAGGCTGGCGCCATGGACCGCGTCCCGACCCGCGCCAGGCACGCCCACCGCCTCCTGGGTGTCGCGCTGCACACCCCCTTGCGGCGCGTGCTCGGCCGACTGGCGATGCTGGAGTACGTCTCCGGTTCCGGCCGGGTGGTGCGGCTGCCGGTGCAGTATGCCCGGTGCGGCTCGTCGGTCGTGGTGGCGGCGGGTAGCGCCGAACGCAAGACGTGGTGGCGGGCCTTCCGGACCCCTCGGGCGGCGGTGCTCACGTTGGACGGGATGGAGTGCGCCGCGGTGGGCCGGCTCGTGGACCCGCTGGACTCCCACGGCCAGTCCGCCTGGGCCACGTACGCGCGCGCCTACCCGCTCGCGAGCCTCGACGACGCCGCGCTGGTGCGCTTCGACCTGCCGTAGGCCCGCGCCGGTATCGTCGCAGGGGCGCGGGTTCCGCGCGGCGAGAGGAGACGGCAGGTGGCACGGCTGGTCTTCAGCGACGACCCGTTCGAGGAGGTCGACGAGGCTGAGCAGCGGCGCCGCGACCAGGCCAGCGCGGTGTTCCGCACCATCCTGCGTGAGGTGCGCGAGCAGATGGCCGGCGAGCCCACCGACGACGTCCACGCCCGCCTGACGGCGCTGCTCGCAGAGCGTCTCGGCGCCGAGCGACCAGACGTGAAGAGCCTGCGCGACTATGCCGAGGCGATCCATGAGGGCACCTTGATGGGGTGACCCACGAGGTGGTCGTGGGAGTCGTCGGAAGGTCAGACCCAGCTGGGGAACCACATCCGCAGCGACCACTGGCTCTGCGGGATCACCTGTGCGGTGTAGACGGGCCAGAAGAAGGCGAAGATCGCGAGGGTGAGCAGGCAGTAGCCGCCGACGACGTAGAGCCCGATCTCCCGTCGCCGTGGCGAGTCGGTGCGCTTGCCGAGGGCCAGCCCGAGCACGAAGACGACGGCGAAGATCACCCACGGCTCGAACGCGACCGTGTAGAAGGAGTAGATGGTGCGCTCCTCCAGACCGAACCAGGGCAGGTAGCCGCCCACCAGACCGGCGAGGATGCCGCCAGCACGCCAGTCCCGCCGGAACAGCCAGTAGAAGACGAGCACGATGATCGCCGCGGCGCCGAGCCACCAGATGGAGACGGTCCCGATCGAGGTGATCGCCTTGGAGCACTGGGCGACGGTGCAGCCGTCCTCGCCGCGCTTGGGGCCCTCGTAGAAGAAGGACGTGGGGCGACCCTGGACGATCCACGACCACGGGTTGGTCCGGTAGGGGTGGTCGTCGTGCAGGTTGACGTGGAAGCGGTAGATCTCCTGGTGGTAGCGCCACAGCGACCGCACCGCGTCCGGGACCCAGGGGGTGTCCTTCGAGGGGTGGATCGCGCCCCACTGCCGGTCGTAGCCGGTGCTCGAGCGGAACCACCCGACCCAGGAGACCAGGTAGGTGGCCACCGCCGTGCCCACCATGACCAGGGCCGCCCACAGCCCGTCCCGGACGAGCATGCCGCTGAACCAGTGCCGGAGGCCGACGGCGCGGCGGGCCCCCATGTCCCACCACACGGTCATCAGACCGAACGCCACGAGGAAGAAGAGCCCCGACCACTTGGTGCCGGCGCACAGGCCGAGGCTGATGCCGGCGACCCAGCGCCACGGACGCCAACCGAGCCACGGACCGAACCCCGAGGCGCGGGCGTGCGCGGACAGGTCGGCGGCCCGCTCGGCGAGGATCGCGCGGGACCGGTCGCGGTCGATGAGCAGCGCGCAGAAGGCCGCCAACGCCCAGAACATGACGATGAGGTCGAGCAGACCGGTGCGCGACTGGACGAAGTGGTGCCCCTCGAAGGCGACCAGGAACGCGGCGATCGTGCCCAGCAGCGACGAGCCGAACATCCGCCGGGTGGCGCGCCCGATCATGAGGATCGACAGGGTGCCGAGCACGCACACCGAGAATCGCCAGCCGAACGACGACGTCTGCCCGAAGAGCTGCTCGCCGATCGCGATGATCCACTTGCCGACGGGCGGGTGGACGACCAGGTCGCCCTCCGTGCCGAAGACGTTGGGGGTGCCCGCGGTGAAGAGCTCGTCCGGCTTCTTCAGGGAGTCGGGCACGCGCATCTCGACGCCGTAGTCGAGCATCGAGACGCCCTGCTTGACGTAGTACGTCTCGTCGAAGACCAGCTGGTGCGGCCGCCCCAGGGACCAGAACCGCATACCGCCACCGACGACGGCGAAGAACAACGGACCCAGCCAGCCCCACAGGACGTCGGTGGGTTGGAATCCGAGCAGCCGGAAGCGCAGCCGCTCGATCGGGGTCATGCGCGTCATCGTATGCAACGCACCCGTGGGGTCCGCGGAGGCCTCCGCGGACCCCACGGCGCGCCGCGGCCCGGCGGCATACCTGAGAGGATCGCCGCGTGAGCACCCCCACCGGCGTCCTGGTCCTCGCGGCCACCCCGATCGGGGACCCGCGCGACGCGGCCCCACGTCTCGCGGCGGAGCTGGTCGGTGCCGATGTCGTCGCCGCGGAGGACACCCGGCGGCTGCGTCGCCTGTGCTCCGACCTGGGCGTCACGCCGGGGGGCGCGGTGCTCAGCTACCACGAGCACAACGAGGCGTCGCGCACCGGCGAGCTGGTCGAGCGACTGGTGGCCGGGGCGCGCGTGGTCGTGGTCACCGACGCCGGTATGCCGTCGGTGTCCGACCCCGGGTACCGCCTGGTCGACGCCGCGGTGGCCGCCGGCATCCGGGTGACCTGCGTGCCGGGGCCGAGCGCGGTGCTCATGGCGCTCGCGGTCTCGGGGCTGCCGGTGGACCGGTTCTGCTTCGAGGGTTTCCTGCCGCGCAAGGGTGGTGAGCGGGCGCGGGTCCTGGCCGCGCTCAGCGACGAGCGCCGCACCATGGTGTTCTTCGAGGCGCCGCACCGGATCGACACCAGCCTGCGGGCGATGGCCGACGCGTGGGGGGCTGACCGCAGGGCGGCGGTCTGCCGCGAGCTGACCAAGACCTACGAGGAGGTCCGGCGTGGGGGGCTGGGCGAGCTGGCGGAGTGGGCTGCCGAGGGGGTGCGCGGCGAGATCACCGTCGTGGTCGCGGGGGCGCCGGCCACCGTGACGACGGTCGACGAGGCGGTGCCCGGGGTGCGCGAGCGGGTCGCGGCGGGGGAGCGGCTCAAGGACGTCTGCGCCGAGGTCGCGGCCGCGACCGGGCTGTCCAAGAAGGCCCTCTACGACGCCGCGCTCGTCCCCACGCCAGCCAAGTCCCCCCGCCCCCCTCGCCGAGATGGATCCCCGTAACGCGACACGCCGACAGAACGTGTGACTGGGATCCATCTCGGCGAGGTGAGGGGCGGGTCAGACTGCCGCGGGCTCCTCGACACGGGCCACCGGCCGGGCGTCGCGCCGGGTGGTGAGGGCCGACACGACGCCGGTGATGATGATGTTCGCCAGCAGGGCCAGCACCCCCACGTTGAGGTGGTGCAGGGCCGAGGGCAGGAACGGCAGCACGTCGCCGGTGGTGTACTCGCCGATGGTCAGGACCGCGACGATCGCGGCACCGCAGACCATGCCGGCACCCGCACCCCACTTGTTGACCGGGTTGCGGCTCAGCAGGCTCATCACCATCGACGGGAAGAGCTGGGTGACGAAGGCGTAGCCCAGCAGGAGCAGGTTGACGATGGCCTCCCCACCCTTGAACGTCAGGTAGAGCGCCACCAGGGTCACCAGGGGGACCATGCTCCTCGCGACGAGACCGACCTGGCGGTCGGTGGCGGCCGGGCGCAGCTCCTTGTAGACGTTCTTGGCCAGCATGGTCGCCGAGGTCGTGAGCAGCATCGCCCCGGGGACCAGCGCGCAGAACAACCCGGCCGCGCCGACGAGTCCCACGACCACCGGGGGCAACGCGTCCCGCACGACCCGCAGCAGGGACAGGTCGCCGTTGGCCAGGCCAGGGACCACGAGGTAGGCGGTCAGGCCGACGAAGAACACGAACAGCAGCACCAGCTGGTAGAGCGGCAGGAACATCGCGTTGCGCCGGAAGGTCTTGGCGTCCCTGGAGGCGTAGACGGCTCCGAAGTAGTGCGGCCACATGAAGAAGCCCAGCGCGGACAGCAGGATCGAGGTGATGAACCAGCCGGTGTCGTGCGCGGGCTCGTGCAGCTGCAGGAAGGTCGGGGACTGGGCGTGCACCTTGGCGAACATCTCCCCGATCCCGCCGAAGTAGTGGAACGGGAGGTAGATCCCCATGAACACCACGACGACCAGTACCAGGACGTCCTTGATGACGGCGTTCCACGCCGCCGAGTGGATACCGGAGATCACCACGTATGCCGCGAGCGCGACTCCCCCGAGAACGATCGCCGCCGAGCGCGGGATGCTGCCGTAGGACGTCTCCTCGATGATGATGCCGAGCCCGGTGAGCTGGAGCTGGAGGTAGGGGACCATCGCGACGACGCCGATGAGGGTCACGACCAGCGCGAGGTTGCGGCTCTGGTACTTGCGCTGGAACCAGTCCGGCTGGGACACCAGACGCTCCTGCGTCGCATAGCGCCAGATCGCCGGCGCGAGCCAGTAGGAGAACACGTAGGCGAGCGCGCCGTAGCAGAGGATGTAGAAGCTGGCGCCGCCGTTCTTGTACGCGTAGCCGCTGGCGCCGAGGAAGGTGAAGGTCGTGTAGATCTCGCCGGCCAGCAGGAGGAAGACGATGATCGAGCCGAAGCCGCGGCCGCCCACGCTCCACTGCTCGAGGTCCATGTCCTTCCCGCGCCGGGCGTAGAGCCCCAGGCCGATGGCGAGGGCGAAGAACAGGACGAGGACCGGGAGGGCGGCGTTCATCGCGGTGCCTCGGTCCGGTTGGCGGGGTCGGTCCAGTAGATGAGCGTCATGCAGGCCGCCGTGAGCGCGACCCAGACGACGATCCAGAACAGCAGGAACGGCAGGCCCAGGACGAAGGGCTCGGTGCGGTTGACGAGGGGGATGAGCACCAGCATCCCGATGAAGGGCAGCACGGCCAGGCCCACCCTCAGGTAGCGGCCGGATCCCCCGACCGTCTCGGACTCGTTCATGGTGCCGCTCCTTCGCTGCAGGGAAGAATTCCATTGAGCGGAAAAATGATTCCACCCAACTTGAGCGAAGAATGACCGACTTGTCAATGTTTGTGACGCTCCGTGGACACCCGCCCCTCGGCCCCCTTCCCGCCGAGATGGATCCCTGTCACGCGACACGCCGACGAAACGTGGGGCGGGGATCCATCTCGGCGGGGGAGGGGGTGGGTCAGCTGAGGAAGGAGAGGTGGTCCTTGAGCAGGGCGTAGCCGACGAAGGCGACGACGTCGAGCAGGGTGTGGGCGACGACCAGGGGTCCGACCCGCTTGGTCCGGGTGTAGATCCAGCCGAAGAACAGCCCCATCGCGAGGTTGCCGACGAACCCGCCGAAGCCCTGGTAGAGGTGGTACGAACCGCGGATCAGGGCCGACCCCACCACCACCGCCGGCAGCGACCAGCCGGCCTGGCGCCACCGGGTGAAGAGGTAGCCGATCATGATGACCTCCTCCAGCACCGCGTTCTGGGCGGCGGCGAGGAGCAGCACCGGGATGGTCCACCAGTGGTCGGACAGGTTCGCGGCCGCGATGGTGGTGTTGAGGCCCAGGGCCTTGGCCGCGGCATACAGCCCCAGGCCGGGCAGGCCGACGGCCGCCGCCAGGGCCAGCCCGCGCAGCAGGTCGCGCCCCGGCTGGGTCAGGTCTGCGCCGATGGAGGTCGTGGCGTCCGGGCGGTCGCGGCGCAGCAGGTGCACGGCCAGGGCGACCGGCACGAGCGCGATCACGATGCCGACCACCTGGTAGGCGAGGTCCAGCCACGGGCGGTCAGGGGTCACCGAGGAGTTCATCGCGGTCGTCTGCTGGTTGAGGGCGACCTGCTTGGTCAGCTTGTTGACCAGGGACAGCACCGACCAGACCGCCGAGGCCCCCAGGCTGACCCCGAGGACCAGGACCGTCTCGGTGACCAGGGATCGACGGGTGAGCGTGGTGGCCGGTGCGGTCATGGGCACAGTGTCGCGGTCGTCCCTGAGCGGATCATGCGAGGGCGGCTCGGCGGTCACGGCGGCGGCGCCAACGACGCACGGTGAACCACAGCCAGATGAGCAGCCAGGCCAGGGCGACGAGGAGCACGATGACCAGGACCGGCAGGAAGACCGCCACGAGACTCAGCCCGATCGAGGTGCCGTCCTCGACGGTCGAGGCGACGGGGGCGCCGAACCCCAGCGTGCCGGCGTTGATCGCCGGCCTCGCCACGGTCTTGCCGCCGTGCACGAGCCCGGAGGTGATGATCCCCAGGACGACGCCGATCCACGGGTGGTCGGTCATCCACGACGAGTGGTCCAGGCCCTCGGCGGCCGAGGTCGCCGCGAAGATCAACCCGCCCATGCTGGGCCGGATGAACGTCTGCACGGCGTCGTTGACCGAGTCGACCGCGGGGATCTTGTCGAGCACGACCTCGGTGAGCAGCAGGACGACGCCGATGCCGATGGCCCACCACGACTCGATCCACGCGTAGGACTGCGGCAGGGTGACGATGTCGCTGAACCGGGCGATCAGCGCCACGACGAGGAACGGGATGTAGGCGTTGAGGCCCGCGGCTGCGGACAGGCCCATGCCGGTGAGTGCGGCGATCATCGGTCACCTCGGTTCAGGAGGGTGGTGCTGCGCACCTGTGGGGACATGTCTACTCGACGTGGTGCGCCGGTGCGCGGTTCCGGCCTCCTCGAGACGGTGGCCGAACGGCCGAGCCGGCACCCGGCGGCGCGCCACCCCGGTATGCCGTGGGTGCGGCACGCCGGGGCACGTTGGCGACCTGCCCCAGCGGCGGCCCGACCGGCATGATGGCGCGATGACCTGGATCGCGCCCACCCCCAGCCCGCCGACGGACGAGCCGCTCGTGGGACAGGACCGGGCCATCCTGGAGGCCTTCCTCGCGTGGCAGCGGCACACCCTGCTCAACATCTGTGCCGGGCTCGATGGCGACCAGCTCGCCTCACCGGCCCTGGCGTCGACCAACCTGACGCTGCTGGGCATCCTGCGCCACATGGCCAAGGTGGAGCGCACCTGGTTCCGCGAGCGGGTGGCCGGTGAGTCGATCGGCTCCCCCTATGACGTCGCGCTCGGCAAGGACGCCGACTTCGAGGACCTCGACCCGGCGCGGGCCGCCGAGGACTGGGGCCGGCTGGTCGAGGAGACGCGGGTCTGCGACGCCGCGGTCGCCGACCTGCCGTTCGACCACGTCTTCGACCTGCACGGCCAGCCGTGCAGTCTGCGGCTCGTCTACGTCCACCTCGTCTCGGAGTACGCGCGGCACAACGGCCACGCCGACCTGCTGCGCCAGGCCCTGGACGGTGCCACCGGACGGTGAGCACCCGGCATACCGGCGGGGTCGAAAGCCGTTTGCCGCCCACCCCTAGGATTCAGGCGTGAGCAAAGTCCTGTCAGCCGTCGCCTGGCCGTACGCCAACGGCCCGCGGCACCTCGGCCACGTGGCCGGTTTCGCCGTGCCCTCCGACGTGTTCAGCCGCTACATGCGGATGGCTGGTCACGACGTCCTCATGGTCAGCGGCTCGGACGAGCACGGCACCCCCATCCTCGTGCTGGCCGACCAGCGGGGCGTGACCGCGCGCGAGCTGGTCGACCAGAACCACGCGATCATCGCCCGCGAGCTCGCCGACCTCGGCTGCGCCTACGACCTCTACACCCGCACCACCACGGCGAACCACTACGCGGTGGCACAGGAGCTGTTCACCCAGGTCTGGAAGAACGGCTACATGGTCGAGCAGACCACCCGGGGTGCGATCTCGCCCTCGACCGGCCGCACGCTGCCCGACCGCTACATCGAGGGCACCTGCCCGATCTGCTCCTACCCCGAGGCTCGCGGCGACCAGTGCGACAACTGCGGCAACCAGCTCGACCCGACCGACCTGATCAACCCGCGGTCCAAGGTCGACGGCGAGGTGCCGGAGTTCATCGAGACCCAGCACTTCTTCCTCGACCTGCCCGCCCTGGCCGATGCGCTGCGCGAGTGGCTCGACGGGCGCGCGGCCTCGGGCACCTGGCGCCCCAACGTCATCAAGTTCAGCCTCAACATCCTCGACGACATCCGCCCCCGGGCGATGACCCGCGACATCGACTGGGGCATCCCGGTGCCCCTGGAGGGCTGGGTCGACCAGCCGACCAAGCGGCTCTACGTGTGGTTCGACGCCGTCGTCGGCTACCTGTCGGCCTCGGTCGAGTGGGCCCGCCGGCTCGGTGAGCCCGAGCGTTGGCGCGAGTGGTGGAACGACCCCGAGGCGGTGTCGTACTACTTCATGGGCAAGGACAACATCACCTTCCACTCCCAGATCTGGCCGGCCGAGCTGCTCGGGTATGCCGGCAAGGGCTCACGGGGCGGCGAGCCCGGGACCTTCGGGGAGCTGAACCTGCCCACCGAGGTGGTCTCCAGCGAGTACCTCACGATGGAGGGCAAGCAGTTCTCCACCTCGCGCGGCTACGTCATCCTCATCCGCGACGTGCTCGAGCGCTACGGTCCTGACGCCATCCGCTACTACATCTGCGCCGCAGGCCCGGAGAACCAGGACGCGAACTTCACCTGGGCCGAGTTCGTCCAGCGCAACAACTCCGAGCTCGTCGCCGGGTGGGGCAACCTCGTCAACCGCACCGCCGCCATGGTGGCCAAGAACTTCGGTGAGGTGCCGCAGCCGGGGCCGCTGGAGCCGGTGGACGAGGCCGTGCGGGCCGCTGTGCTGCAGGCCTTCGACACCGTGGGCGGGCTACTGGCCCGACAGCGGGTCAAGTCGGCGGTCGCCGAGGCGATGCGCACGGTCGGCGAGGTCAACAAGTACGTCACCGACACCGAGCCGTTCAAGCTCAAGGGCGACGACCAGCGCGAGCGCCTCGCCACCGTGCTGCACACCCTCGTGCAGTGCGTCAGCGACCTCAACACCATCCTCAGCCCGTTCCTGCCGCACTCCTCCAACGCAGTCCATGCCGCGATCGGTGGTCAGGGCGGGTTCACCCCGATGCCGGTGCTCGAGGAGGTCCACGGTCTCGACGAGGGCGACGCCGACCGGACCTACCCCGTGATCACCGGCGAGTACTCCACTACCCCGCCGTGGAAGAGCCGGCCGGTGTCCGTCGGGGCCGTTGTGGCGAAGCCCACACCGATCTTCACCAAGCTCGACGAGTCAGTCGTCGAGGAGGAGCTGGCCCGACTTCGCGCAGGCGCCGAGGGTGCCGGTGATGACCACGCCTGAGTCGTCGCGTGCCGCCGGGCCGGGTCGGGTGCCGAGCGCACCCGACCCGCTGCCGATCCCCGTCGTCGACAACCACACCCACCTCGACATCGCGCGCGACGGTGAGTCCGCCCCGGACGTCGCCGAAGCCATCGCCAAGGCCACGGCCGTCGGTGTCGACCGACTCGTCCAGATCGGCTGCGACCTGCCCGGCGCCCGCTTCACGGTGGAGATGGTCGACCAGCACCGGGCCGTGCTCGGCGGGGTCGCGCTGCACCCCAACGAGGCGCCCCGGCTGGCCGAGGCCGGGACGCTGGCCGCCGCCTACGCCGAGATCGAGCAGCTCGCGGCGCACCCGCGCGTGCGGGTGGTCGGCGAGACCGGCCTCGACTACTACCGGACGGGCCCTGAAGGCATTGGCGTGCAACAGGATTCATTCCGCTGGCACATCGACCTGGCCAAGCGCACCGGCAAGGCCCTGCAGATCCACGACCGGGACGCCCACGAGGACGTGCTGCGGATCCTGCGTGAGGAAGGCGCCCCCGAGAAGACGGTCCTGCACTGCTTCTCCGGCGACCTGTCGATGGCCCGCGAGTGCGCGGAGCTCGGCTACTACCTGTCGTTCGCGGGCACGGTCACCTTCAAGAACGCGCGCGGCCTGCGCGACGCCCTCGCGGTGACCCCGCTCGACCGCATCCTGGTCGAGACCGACGCCCCCTACCTCACACCCACGCCGTGGCGGGGCGCGACCAACGCGCCCTACCTGGTGCCGCTCACGATCCGGGCCATGGCGGGCGTGCTCGGGGTCGCCGTGCCGACCCTCTGCCAGGCGGTCAGCGACACCTCCGAGGCCGTCTACGGTCCGTGGTGACTGCCGTCAGGTCCTCGACCCCGCGCCCGCGCGTCTTGGCCAGATCCTGAAAGTTCCGTTATCAAAATTTGACCTTTGTCGGCGCGCCGGTCATGGTTGATGACTGTTGGCCGGGGTCGGACTACCCGGGCGACGCGAGCGGGGGTGCTCAGACCGTCACCACGACGGGCACGGGCCCCCTCTTTCTTTGCCCCGGGCCCCCGCCCGGACGCAGGGACGCGACGCCCGCCGATGCCCGGAGAGCCCAAACACTGGAGCATTGTGATCACCCGTCCCATTCGGCGAATCGCCCAGGCTGCGATCGTGACGACCCTGGTTGCCGGCGCTGTCGGCGTCTCCCACCTCGACAAGGCCATCACCCTGTCGGTCGACGGCAAGACCTCGACCGTGCACGCCTTCGGCAGCACCGTCGGTGACGTCCTGGCCACGCAGGACATCGCGGTCCACGAGCACGACACCGTCGTGCCCGCGCCCAACGCCTCGGTGTCCGACGGCCAGAAGATCGTGGTCCGCTACGGCCGCAAGCTGACGGTGACCGTCGACGGCGCCACCCGTGACTACTGGACCACCGCGAGGACGGTCGACGCCGCACTGCAGGAGCTCGGCATCCGTGCCGACTCCGCCAAGCTCTCGGCCTCGCGCTCGATGGCCCTCGGCCGCCAGGGCCTGGCCCTGTCGGTCACCACGCCGAAGGACGTCGTGGTCCGGGTCGACGGCAAGAACGTCCCCGCCACGACGACCGCGGCGACCGTCCAGGACGCGCTGAGCGAGCTCAACATCTCCAAGGACAGCGACGACCGCGTCAAGCCGGGGCTGACCACGGCCGTGACCAACGGCATGAAGATCGCCGTGCAGCGGGTCTCCGCCAAGGAGGTCAAGACCACCGTGGCCATCTCCGCTCCCGTGACCAGGAAGAGCGACTCCAGCCTCTACAAGGGCCAGAGCAAGACGCTCAAGTCGGGCGCTGACGGTGCGAAGCTGGTCACCTACAAGATCGTGACCGTCGACGGCAAGGTCGAGAGCAAGAAGGCCGTCTCGACGACCGTGACCCAGAAGCCGGTCACGCGCATCCTGGCCGTGGGCACCAAGTCGCGCCCGGCCACCCCGGCCCCGTCCGCGGGCAACACCTCGGGCGCCGGCATCAACCTCGCCAACGCGGCGATGTGGGACCGGATCGCGCAGTGCGAGTCCGGCGGCAACTGGTCGATCAACACCGGCAACGGCTACTACGGCGGACTGCAGTTCGCCACCGCCTCGTGGCTGGCCAACGGTGGCGCCGACTTCGCGTCGCGCGCCGACCTGGCCTCCCGCGCCGAGCAGATCACCGTCGCCAACCGCTACTACGCGAAGGCGGGCCTCGGCCCGTGGGGCTGCGCCCACGCGGCCTGACCCCGATCGCGCACCCGCGCGACAGCGACGGCGCCCCGGACCCGTGCGGTCCGGGGCGCCGTCGCGTTCCCCTAGAGTTCGGCCCATGGTCCAAGCGGAGGGGAGCGGGTTCCTCGGCGCCGCCCAGATCCGTGAGATCGCGGCCGGCCTGGGCCTGCGCCCGACCAAGCAGTGGGGCCAGAACTTCGTCGTCGACGCCAATACCGTCAAGCGGATCGTGCGGTTGGCCGGTGTCGGACCCCAGGACACCGTCGTCGAGGTGGGGCCCGGGCTCGGCTCGCTGACCCTGGCCCTTTTGCCCGAGGTCGGTCACGTGACAGCCGTCGAGGTGGACCCCGCCCTCGCGGCGGCGCTGCCGGGCACGGTGGGCCGGCTCGCACCGGCATACGCCGACCGGCTCACGCTCGTGCAGGCGGACGCGATGCAGGTGCGCGCGCTGCCCGACCCCCAACCCACCGCGCTGGTGGCGAACCTGCCGTACAACGTCTCGGTGCCGGTGGTCCTCAACTTCCTCGAGGCGTTCCCGACGCTGGAGCGGGTGCTGGTGATGGTGCAGCTGGAGGTCGCCGAGCGGCTGGCGGCCGGCCCCGGGTCGAAGGCCTACGGCGTGCCCAGCGTCAAGGCGGCCTGGTATGCCGGCGTCAGGCTCGCCGGCACGGTGCCCCGCAGCGTGTTCTGGCCGGTGCCCAACGTCGACTCGGGCCTGGTGTCGCTCGTGCGCCGGGCGGCGCCCACCACGACGGCCAGCCGCCTGGACACGTTCTCGTGCGTCGATGCGGCGTTCGCCCAGCGACGCAAGACGCTGCGCGCGGCGCTGGCGGGCTGGGCGGGGTCGGCGCCACGGGCCGAGCAGTGCCTGCGGGCCGCGGGGGTCGACCCCCGCACCCGGGGCGAGCAGCTCGGGGTCGAGGCGTTCGCGGCGATCGCGGCCGCCCGGGCCGACCTGCCCGAGTGAACCGGCGGTGGCCCCTCACCCCTTAGGGTGGCGGCCATGACCTCTGCCGCCCTGCCGCCGTCATTCGTGACGGTCCGCGTCCCGGCCAAGGTCAACCTCGAGCTGCTGGTGGGCGCCCCGCGGGAGGACGGCTACCACCCCCTGTCGACGATCTACCACGCGGTCAACCTCTACGACGAGGTCACCGTGTCCAGCGCCGCCGAATGGGGGGTCAGCGTCACCGGGCCGCAGTCGCTGGGGGTGCCGCTCGACGGCACCAACCTCGCGGCCCGCGCAGCCCGGCGCCTTGCGGAGGTCGGGGGCATCGACGAGCCCCTGCACCTGAGCATCCGCAAGGAGATTCCCGTGGCGGGCGGAATGGCAGGCGGCTCGGCCGACGCCGCCGCGGCGTTGCTCGCCTGCGACCACTACTGGGGGCTGTCACTGTCGAGGGCCGAGCTCGAGGAGATCGCCTGCGACCTGGGCAGCGACGTCCCGTTCCTGCTCTCGGGCGGCACCGCCATGGGCTCGGGTCGCGGTGAGGTGCTCGCCCCCGTGCTGGCCCGGGGCAGCTACCAGTGGGTGTTCGCCCTGAGCGAGAACGGCCTGTCCACCCCCGCCGTGTATGCCGAGTGCGACCGACTGCGGGGCGACCGTGCCGTCCCCGACCCGTCGCCGAGCCAGGAGCTGATGACCGCGCTGCGTTCCGGCGACGCGAGGGCGCTCGGCGCGGCACTGCAGAACGACCTGCAGGCCGCCGCGATCTCCCTGATGCCGGCGCTCGGCGACGTGCTCGACGCCGGCCTGGAGTTCGGGGCCCTCGGGGGTGTCGTGTCGGGATCGGGGCCCACCGTCGCCTTCATCGCCGAGGACAACGAGGCCGCCCTCGACCTGGCCGTCTCCCTCACCGCATCGGGGGCGGCGCAGGACGTCCGTCGCGCCACCGGGCCGGCGCACGGCGCGCACGTGGTCAGCGGCCCCCGGCCGCTCTGATGGCCAACCTCATCAGCGTCGAGCGGGCCTCCCTGGCGCTCGGCACCGCGCAGGTGCTCGACGAGGTCTCCCTCGGCGTGCTCGGCGGCGACCGCATCGGCGTCGTGGGGCGCAACGGGGGCGGCAAGACGACGCTCCTGCGGGTCCTCGCCGGTCACCTCGAGGTCGACTCGGGCCGGGTCACGCGCGCAGGGGTCTCCAGCGTCGGCGTCCTCGCCCAGGACGACCAGCTCGACCCCGCCCACACCGTCCACGAGGCAGTGCTCGGCGACCTGCCGGAGCACGTCTGGGCCGGGGACGCGCGCATCCGCGACGTGCTCACCGGCCTGCTCGGAGGAATCGGTGCGGAGGCGGTCGGCGGCCTGCAGGGGCTGGTGGGGCCGCTGTCCGGGGGCGAGCGCCGGCGGCTCGCGCTGGCCCGGCTGCTGGTGCAGGACCCCACCGTGCTCTTCCTCGACGAGCCCACCAACCACCTCGACGTCGAGGGGGTGGCCTGGCTGGCCGACCACCTGGTGCGGCACCGGGCCAGCGCCGACAACGCGGTCGTGGCGATCACCCACGACCGGTGGTTCCTCGACGCCATCGCCACGGCCACCTGGGAGGTCGTCGACGGCACCGTCA
This sequence comes from uncultured Actinomycetota bacterium, assembly GCA_963757635.1. Taxonomy (GTDB): domain Bacteria; phylum Actinomycetota; class Actinomycetes; order Actinomycetales; family Dermatophilaceae; genus Pedococcus. Next base: position 298,961 of record CAVWSK010000005.1, read on the forward strand.
ACGCCTTCGAGGGCGGTTACGCGGCCTACGTGCTGGCCAAGGCCGAGCGCGAGCGGATGGCCCAGGTCACCGCCGAGCGCCGTGACAACCTGCTGCGCAAGGAGCTTGCGTGGCTGCGCCGGGGGCCGCCGGCCCGCACGACCAAGCCCAAGTTCCGGATCGACGCGGCGAACAGCCTGATCGCGGACGAGCCGCCGGCGCGCGACGACGTCGAGCTGCTGCGCTTCGCCACGACCCGGCTGGGCAAGGACGTCATCGACCTGCTCGACGCCTCGGTGGCCCTGGGCGGCCGCCTGCTGCTCGACCGCCTCACCTGGCACCTCGCCCCCGGCGAGCGGGTCGGCATCGTCGGGGTCAACGGCGCCGGCAAGTCGACCCTGCTGCGGGCGATCGCGGGCGAGCTGCCCCTGGTCTCCGGCAAGCGCAAGCAGGGGATCACGGTGCGGCTGGCCTACCTCACCCAGGAGGTGCGCGAGCTCGAGCGGTATGCCGACTGGCGCGTCATCGAGGCGATCGAGGACGTGCGCAAGTTCGTCCGGCTCGGGGCCAAGGAGATCTCGGCGTCGCAGCTCGCCCAGCGGCTGGGGTTCACCGGCGGGCGCCAGCAGACGCGGGTCAGCGACCTCTCGGGTGGTGAACGGCGCCGGCTGCAGCTGACCCGGCTGCTCATGGACGAGCCCAACGTGCTGCTGCTCGACGAGCCGACCAACGACCTCGACATCGAGACGCTCACCTCGCTGGAGGACGTCCTCGACGGCTGGGCGGGCACCCTGCTCGTGGTCTCGCACGACCGCTACCTGCTCGAGCGGGTCTGCGACCGCCAGGTCGCGCTCCTCGGGGACGGGCGGGTGCGCCAGCTGCCCGGCGGCGTCGAGCAGTACCTCGAGCTGCGGCACGAGGCCATTGCCGCTGCAGGGCGCGCGGCGGTGTCGTCCTCGGCCAGGGCCGACGTCACGCCGGCGGCGGGCTCGTCCGGGCCCAGCCCCGCCGAGCTGCGCGAGGCCCGCAAGGACATGGCGCGCATCGAGAAGCAGCTCGCACGGCTCACCGAGCGCGAGGAGCGGATCCACGCGGCGATGGCCGAGGCCGCGACCGACCATGCCAAGGTGCTCGAGCTCAACGGGCAGCTGCGCGCCATCGTCGACGAGCGCGAGTCCCTCGAGCTGGAGTGGCTGACCGCGGCCGAGGTCGTCGGCTGACACCTCGTCGGCCGGCGGCTCACACCTCGGGGGCTCAGACCTCGAAGGGGGCCAGGAGGCGGCGCAGCATGGCGGCGAGGTCAGCCTGCTCGGCGCCGGAGAGCTCGGCGAGCAGCGCGCGCTCGCGGGCGAGCAGGTCCGCCATCGCCGCGTCGACGGTGCGCTGACCCGCGGGGGTCAGGCGGACGATGACCCCGCGCCGGTCCGTGGGGTCAGGGCTGCGGCCCACGAGCCCCCGCCGCTCGAGCCGGTCGACCCGGTTCGTCATGGTGCCGCTGGTCACGAGGGTCTGGCGGATCAGCCGCCCGGGGGAGAGCTCGTAGGGGTCGCCTGCTCGGCGCAGTGCCGACAGCACGTCGAACTCCCAGCCCTCGAGGTCGTGCAGGGCGAAGGCCTGGTTGCGGTCGAGGTCCAGGCGCCGGGCCAGCCGCGAAACGCGGGACAGGACGTGCAGCGGACCGACGTCGAGGTCGGGGCGTTCGCGGTGCCACGCGTCGACGATCTGGTCGACGTCATCGGCGGGTGGTGCGGCCTCGCCGAGACCCTGCGAGTTCATGCTGGCAAGTCTACCCTCCATCAAGTATCTTGATATCAAGAGAGAGGATCAGCCGGATGAGCACCCACTGGGACCCTGAGCAGTACGCCGCGTTCGCCGACCACCGTGGCCGGCCGTTCCACGACCTGATGGCCCGGGTAGCGGCGTCGGCGCCGGCCACCGTCGTCGACCTCGGCTGTGGCGACGGCCCACTGACCCTGTCGCTCGCGCGGCGCTGGCCGGGAGCGCGCGTCGTGGGGGTGGACCACTCGTCCGAGATGATCGCCGCAGCCCGGGCGCTCGACACCGCCGGTGCCGTCGAATGGGTGCAGGCCGACGTGGCCCAGTGGGACCCGGCCTCGCTCGGTGCCGCCCCTGACGTGGTGGTGACCAATGCGACGCTGCAGTGGGTGCCCGACCACCTCGACCTGCTCAGGCGGTGGGCCCGCGCCCTGGCGCCCGGGGGATGGCTGGCGATGCAGGTGCCGGGCAACATCGACGCGCCCTCACACGCCCTCATGCGCGCGGCTGCTGCCGACCACCAGGCGGCCGACCGGCTGCGTCCGGCGCTGGAGCGGCTCACGGTGGAGGATCCCGCCACCTACGTCGAGGTGCTCGGCGACCTCGGCCTCGAGGTCGACGGGTGGGAGACGACCTACCAGCACGTCCTGGATCCCCTTGGTGCACAGGACAACCCGGTCCTCGAGTGGGTCCGCGGCACCGGGCTGCGGCCGGCGCTCGAGGTGCTCACGGACGAGGGCGAGCGTGCCGCGTTCCTGGCGGACTACGACGCAAGGCTCCGCGCGGCATACCCACGGTCTTCGGTCGGGGTGGTCTTCGGCTTCCGCCGGATCTTCTGCGTGGCCCACCGCGGGGTGGTCGCGTCATGACCGTGCTGGGGCTGCACCACGTCCAGGTCGCCTGCCCGGCGGGTAGCGAGAACGCCTTGCGGGAGTTCTACGGTGGCATCGTCGGGTTGCCCGAGATCCCCAAGCCGCCGGTGCTGGCGCCTCGCGGCGGAGTCTGGTTCCGGGTGGGTGACCAGGAGCTCCACTGTGGCGTCGAGGAGGGGTTCAGGCCGGCTCGCAAGGCCCATCCCGCGATCGCCGTGACCGACCTCGACGCGATGGCCGACGCGATCCGGGGCCATGGCGGGACCGTGACGTGGGACGAGGCGATCCCGGGCACCCGGCGGTTCCACACCGTCGACCCCGTCGGCAACCGGGTGGAGTTCCAGCGCGCCTAAGGACGCTCGAGCAGGGTCGGCTTCTTCTCGAGGTTGGCCAGCCCGTTCCAGGCCAGGTTGACCAGGTGGGCGGCCACGTCGGCCTTCTTCATCCTGGGGGAGTCCAGCCACCACTGGCCGGTCAGCGCGACCATGCCCACGAGCATCTGGGCGTAGAGCGGAGCGGACTTGGGGTCGAGCTTGCGGCGCTTGAACTGCGCCGCGAGGATGTGCTCGACCTGGCTGGCGACATCCGACATGAGGCTCGCGAACGAGCCCGTCGACTGCCCGGCCGGACTGTCGCGCACGAGGATCCGGAACCCGTCGTTGGAGCTCTCGATGTAGTCCAGGAGCGCCCCGGCAGCGAGCTCCAGGGTCTCGCGCCCACTGAGCTCCGCGCTCAGCGCGCCGGTGATGCCGCCCAGCAGCGCGGCGATCTCGCGGTCGACGACGACCGCATACAGACCCTCCTTGCCACCGAAGTGCTCGTAGACCACGGGCTTGGAGACTCCCGCCTTGGAGGCGATCTCCTCGACGGTGGTGCCCTCGAAACCCTTCTCGGCAAAGAGCTTCCGACCGACCGCGATGAGCTGCTCGCGGCGCTGCTTTCCTGTCATCCGGGAGCGGGCGCTCGGGTTGATGGACTTGTCAGCGGCGTCGGTCACCGCTCCATCATGCCGGGTGGGCCGACCGGTCGTTAGCGTGGTGGGCGTGAAGGGGAGCGTGCGGTATGCCGTGGGTGCGCGCCGGGCGGTGCTCGCCGCGGTGCTGGTGCTCGCCGCCGTGGGCGTCGCGGTCGTGCTCGAGCACGGCGGCGCCGGCCGGTCCGAGCCGGCATCCGGTCAGGTCGCCGGGGCAGGACGACGGACAGGGACGCCCACCCCGTCGCCGAGCACCGCGCCAGCGCCGGTCGGACCGGCAGTCGTGCGGGACGCCCTGCCGCTGGGTGCCGCACGCCTGGACGAGACGTCGGCCTACGCCAAGCGCCACTACGGCACCACGAGCACCGTCCTGCGACCCCGGTTGGTGGTGCTGCACTACACGGAGAGCGACACCTACGCCTCGGCCCGGTCGCTCTTCGCGGCGGACGAGCCGAACCACGGCGAGCTGCCGGGGGTGTGCTCGCACTACGTCGTCGAGCAGGACGGGACCGTGCACGAGCTGGTGCCACCCACCGTGATGTGCCGCCACACCATCGGGCTCAACGACTCCGCGATCGGGGTCGAGTTCGTGCAGGCCTCGCACGGACACGGGGCCGGGTGGGCCGAGGGGCAGGTCCTGGGCCGGCGCCCCCAGGCCGAGGCCGGGGCGGCGCTCGTGCGGATGCTGCAAGCGCAGTTCCACATCCCGCCCGAGGGGGTCATCGGGCACGCGATGGCCAACGACGCCAAGGAGTTCCACGATCGTGAAGGCTGGCGGAACGACCACCTCGACTGGCCGGAGGGCGACGTCGCCCGCTTCCGCGCCCTGGTCGCGGCGGCCGACTGACACCAGGGTGCGGTCGTGGACGGCGCCCGGTCCGGGCCGGGATGCCGGATTGGCTACCCTTGCGTGGTCCCGCAACGGGGCGTTCCCCGGTTGGTCTGCTGGCAGGGCCCGCCTGACTTTGAATCAGGACAAGCGACGTAGGTTCGATTCCTACCCGGGGAGCCCACACCAGGAGGATGACCATGGACATGCGCCTCGAGCTCGTACCGCTGCCGACCGGTGACGTCGACCGCAGCAAGGAGTTCTACGTCGACCGCCTGGGGTTCACCCTCGACCACGACGTCCAACCCGGAAACGGCATGCGGGTCGTCCAGCTCACCCCGCCGGGCTCGGCCTGCTCGATCGTCGTCGGTGTGGGCATCAGCCCCCCGCAGGCACCGCCAGTGCTCAACCTGCACCTCGTGGTGGAGGACATCGCGCAGGCGCGCGACCTCCTCGTGGGCAACGACGTCGACGTCTCCGAGGTGCAGGACATGGGGGGCGTGAAGTACGCCTACTTCAGCGATCCGGACGGCAACTCCTGGGCCTTGCAGCAGATCTCGCGCTGACGCAGGCACCGACCCGCCGGGCGATGTCGACGAGCAGGTCGAAGATGCGCGGCGTGTGCATGGTCGAGCCGAGGAGCGTCCGGTTGGCCAGGTAGAGCCGCCGCACGTCGAGGTCGACCGCCCAGCCGTCGAGGGCTCCCGACACCACCCAGCAGCCACCGGTGCGCAACAGGTCCGGGCGCGGGCCGAGCATCGCGCCGACCACCACGGGGATGACGACGTGGTACCCCGAGGGCGCCGCCGCTCGCGCGTCCCCAGCACGTCTGCGCGTCGACGGTCGACCGTGCCGTCAGCTCCGGCGTGACGATCGGCCTCCTGCTTGGTGCCGCAGCAGACCGCCACCACGCGCGCGCCGCGGTCCAGCATGGCAGACCTGGGTGCCGGCGCCCGGTTAGCGCGTGCGGCTCGAGGACCGGTGGCGGAGGGCCGCGGCGCCGAGAGCCCCGACGACGGTGAGGGCGAGGATCCCCACCAGCCAGCTGCCGGGGCCGGGCGAGGTGACGCCCGACCGGGCGTCCGGTTGCCCGGTGACCGGTGACGGCATGGAGGACGTCGACGCAGGCCTTGGGGGCCCGGAGACCGTGAAGGTGAACGTGTCCGAGACGGGGTGCCCGTCGCTCGAGGTCACCCGCCAGTCGACCGTGTAGTCGCCGCCGCCCAGGTCGGTGGCCAGGGGCTGGTGGACGGTTTGGTCGATGACGCGGACCGGACCCTGGGAGACGACCACGCCGCCGGGCCCGGTCACGCGGACGACCGAGCCGAGACCGATGGGCGACTCGTCGAAGGTCAGCGTCACCTCGGTGGGGGCGGAGTCCAGGGAGCCCCCGGAGGCTGGGGAGGTGGACCGCAGGACGGCGTGCGCCGAGGCCGCGAGAGCGCCGGCGGCGCCGACGACCACGAGGGTCGTCAGCGCCACCAGCCCCAGACAGCGGATCGCGGTCCGGGTGGAGACCCTCACGCGGACACCGTGCGTCGCCGGCGTCCAGCCAGCGCCTGCAGGCCCACGCCGACGGCGGCGACCAGGAGGGCGCCACCGGCCAGCACCCGGGCGAACGGGTCCGAGGTGGAGCCCGAGCCTGATGCCTGCGTCGCGGCAGCCGCCAGCTGGTCGTGCCCGGCGTGCTCGTCGCCGCCGGACGCCGCCGTGACCTCGAACTGGGGCGCCGGGTGCTCGGGCTCGTCCTCGCCCGCCGTCTGGGGGGTGTCCCACGTGACGACCGTCCCGTCGGAGTACGTCTGGGCAACGGGGAGCACCAGCATCCCCGGCGCCGGCAGCGGGCCGGCGCTGATGGAGAACTCCTGGTACTCGCCGGGGGCCACGGCGTCCCGCGCGGACGTCGCCGTCCACGTGACGGTGCGCGGTGCGCGGGTCAGCGTGGTGCCGTTGGCGGTGACCGGCTGCGGCAGCGCCGCGTCGGTCACCGTCGCCGTCCACCCGGCCACCGGGCGCACCGACACGTTGGCCAGGGGTTCCTTCTGCGGCAGGGTGACCACGACGGTCGTGGTGGAGGCCGTGTCGGACTCGTTGGGCACCCGGAAGGTGAGTGCGGCATACCCGCCGCTGGCGGTGTTGTCCGGCTGGACGTGCACGTGGGCCGAGGCGGGCAGGACGGTGAGGGCGACGGTTGCGAATCCGGCCACGGCAGCGGCCGCACCGGCGCGCAGGCCGAGCTGGGACAGGGAGATGGTCATGGGCTGGGTCCTCCAAAGGGGGGCGGGCACGCAGCGGTGCTCCGCACAGGGGTGAGCTGGGCAGGGTGAACCCGCGCGGCGTCACCACCGGGAGGCGGCCTGCACCCTCGGTGGGTCAGGCGCAGCGGGGGGACGCGGTGCGGGCGAGGCGCGCCGGTGGTCCGCGCCGGCCCACACCGCCGGGAAGGAGCACGGCGCTCGCTGCACCGGTGGGCGAGGGCGCCACGGGCAGCGGTCGAGCAGCCGACGGCAGCAGGACCGGCGCCGTCGCCGTGGGCCAGACCAGCCCCGCCAGGAACCACAGGGCATCCTCGCCCCGAGCCAGGACGACGCCGAGCAGCAGTGCGGCCACCGCGTGGGCGACGGTCATGGCTGCGCCTGACGTGGCGTGGCCGGACATCGACGGCATCGCGGACATGGCTGCTGCCGGGTCGGTGCAGTACGTCATCGGTCCGGGCATGCCATGACCGGCGTGGGCGCCCGTCACCGTCAGGCACCCCGAAGACGCGCTCGCGAGCATGAAGGCGTGGTGCAGCAGGAGCTGTGAGGCCCCCAGGAGGGCGACGAGCGGCACCCTGGCCACCCTGCGCGAGGTCACGAGCACGCAGGCCCAGGTCGTGACCCCCAGGAGCACCGCCGTTCCGGTGGCCGAGGGAGCCTCGCCCCCGGCGAGGACGTGGGCGCCCAGCGAGAGGCTGTAGGCCACGAGAGCCAGGCTGGTGGCACGCGCGAGGCGCAGCGCTCCGGTGCCCGGCGAGAACATGCGGCCAGCCTAACCAGCCCGGGGTCCGCGGCGGCAGGCGCCCGAGTGACCGGCGGGTAGCATGACGCCCATCCCGTCGCACCCGACCAGATCCCTGGAGCCCTCGCGCGTGAACGCCCCCCGCCTGGCCGCCGTCATCGTCCTCGCCGCTGGCGAGGGCACCCGGATGAAGTCCGCCACCCCCAAGGTCCTGCACCGGATCGGCGGTCGGACCCTCGTGGGCCACGCCATCGCCGCGGCGCGCGCGACCGGGCCCGACCACCTGGCCGTGGTGGTCCGCCACGAACGCGAGCTGGTGGCCGCCCACGTCGCGCAGATCGACCCCGAGGCGGTCATCGCGGACCAGGACGAGGTCAAGGGCACCGGGCGAGCGACCGAGTGCGCCCTGGACGTGCTGCCCGCCGACCTCGCGGGCACCGTGCTGGTGACCTACGGCGACGTGCCGCTGCTCGCGGGCGAGACGCTGCACGCCCTGCTCGCGGCCCACGTGGAGAGCGGCAGCGCCGCCACCGTCATCACGGCCCACCTCGACGACCCCACCGGCTACGGGCGGATCCTGCGCGGTCCGCGCGGCGAGGTCGAGGGCATCGTCGAGCAGAAGGACGCCACCGCCGACCAGCGGGCCATCACCGAGATCAACTCCGGGATCTACGCCTTCGACGCGGGAGTGCTCCGCGCAGCCCTCGCCCAGGTCGGCACCGACAACTCCCAGGGTGAGAAGTACCTCACCGACGTCCTGGCCATCGCGCGGGCCGACGGGGGCCGGGTCAGCGCCCACCTCATCGACGACCTGTGGCAGACCGAGGGCGTCAACGACCGCGTCCAGCTCGCCCGCCTGGGCAAGGAGCTGAACCGGCGCACCACCGAGCGCTGGATGCGTGAGGGCGTCAGCATCGTCGACCCCGACACCACGTGGATCGACGCCGACGTCACCATCGGTCGCGACGCGACGATCCTGCCCCACACCCAGCTGCTCGGTGCGACCTCGATCGCGCCGCTGGCCACGATCGGCCCGGACACGACCCTGGTCGACACCGAGGTCGGTGAAGGGGCGGAGGTCAAGCGCACCGAGGCCCACCTCGCCGTGATCGGCGCCGGGGCCACGGTCGGGCCGTTCAGCTACCTGCGGCCGGGCACCGAGCTCGGCACCGGGGGCAAGATCGGTGGCTTCGTCGAGACCAAGAACGCCAAGATCGGCCCGGGCGCCAAGGTGCCCCACCTCACGTATGCCGGGGACGCGACCATCGGGGAGGGCGCCAACATCGGCGCCGGCACGATCTTCGCCAACTACGACGGCGTGGCCAAGCACCACACCACCGTGGGGCGGCACAGCTTCGTCGGCTCCGACTCGGTGCTCATCGCACCGGTCACCATCGGCGACGGCGCCTACGTCGGCGCCGGTTCGGCTGTGACCGGTGACGTCGAGCCCGGCCAGATCGCGGTGGCGCGGGGCCGCCAGCGCAACATCGACGGCTGGGTGGCCCGCTCCCGGGCGGGCACGAAGTCCGACGTGGCCGCACGGGCTGCGGGTGCGGGCGAGGCCGTCGCGAGCACGCGGCATACCGATGCGACGAGCGAAGGGCGGGCCCCGGCATGACCGGCATCCTGAAGCTGAACGAGAAGAACCTGATGGTCTTCTCCGGGCGGGCCAACCCCGAGCTCGCGCAGGAGGTGGCCCGGATGCTCGGCACCGACCTGGTGCCGACCAGCGCCTACGACTTCGCCAACGGCGAGATCTACGTGCGCTACGAGGAGTCCGTGCGCGGCTCGGACGCGTTCGTCATCCAGAGCCACACCACGCCGATCAACGAGGCGATCATGGAGCAGCTGCTCATGATCGATGCGCTGAAGCGGGCCTCGGCCAAGCGGATCACCGTGGTGCTGCCCTTCTACGGCTATGCCCGGCAGGACAAGAAGCACCGTGGGCGCGAGCCCATCTCGGCCCGCCTGATGGCCGACCTGTTCAAGACCGCGGGCGCCGACCGGCTCATGGCCGTCGACCTGCACACCGCCCAGATCCAGGGCTTCTTCGACGGCCCGGTCGACCACCTCATGGCCCTGCCGATCCTGTCGGAGTACGTCAGGGAGAAGTATGGCCACGAGCAGCTCGCGGTCGTCTCCCCGGATGCCGGGCGGATCAAGGTCGCGGAGCAGTGGTCCGAGCGGTTGGGCGGCGCACCGCTGGCGTTCATCCACAAGACCCGTGACATCACCCGCCCCAACGAGACCGTCGCCAACCGCGTGGTCGGTGAGGTGCAGGGACGCATCTGCGTGCTCGTCGACGACATGATCGACACCGGCGGCACCATCACCAAGGCCGCCGACGCGCTGATGGCCGAGGGGGCCGCCGGGGTGGTCATCGCCGCGACGCACGCGATCCTGTCGGGTCCGGCGATCGACCGGCTCAAGGCCTGCAGCGCCGCCGAGGTCATCGTCACCAACACCTTGCCGATCGGCCCCGAGCACGAGTTCGACAAGCTCACGACCCTGTCGATCGCGCCGCTCATCAGCCGGGCGATCGAGGAGGTCTTCGAGGACGGTTCGGTGACGAGCCTCTTCGACGGCCACGCCTGAGGTCGCTGCGGGTCAGGAGGGGGCCCTTCACCCGAGAAGGTTGACCTTCACCCCACTATGCAACTGGAGTGAAGGTCAACTTTATCGGGTCACCCGATAAAGTTGGGGCTCAGCGGGGGCGCGGTTGGAGCGCAGCGGGGTGGCGCGGGGCGGGGGGTCAGGCGCGGCGGGCGCGGTATGCCGCGACGTTGGCCCGGTTGCCGCAGCCGCCGTCGCAGTAGCGCTTCGACCGGTTCTTGGACAGGTCGACGACGACGTCCTCACAGTCGTCCGCGGCGCACAGGCCGAGTCGGCCCAGCTCGTCGGCGCGGATGACGTCGACCAGGGCCATCGCGGCCTCGACCGCCATCCGGGTCGCCAGGGGGGCCTCGGGAGGCGTGGCGTGCAGGTGCCACGACCACTCGTCGTGGCGGACCAGCTGGGGGAGGGCCCTGGCCTCGGACAGCAGGTCGTTGACCGCGGCCACCGCGTCGTCCGGCGCGGCCGTCCAGAGCTCGCGCAGCCGCGGCCGGAGGTCGCGCACGGCCGCGAGCTCGGCGTCCCCGTGGCTGCGCGAACCGGTCCACTCCCACTCGCGCACGAAGGCGTCGAGGTCTGCCGGGGTGGTGAGGTCGTCGGTGTCCGTGGGGAGCGTCGCGGCGGTGTTGACCAGGGCGGCGGCGCCCCGCAGCGCCACCACGGTGTCATGGGCAAAGATCATCTTGACTCCTGACGCGGTCGGCCTCTACTGTCATGAGTGTAATCACGTTTGATCCTGACCTTCGTTCGCCCCGGCGTGCGACCGCGAGAACGGAACGACCCATGGCAGCGCGCCCGACCGGACTGGGCCTGTGGATCGCACTCGCGTCCGCGGCCACCTTCGGCAGCAGCGGGCCGTTCGCCAAGTCCCTGCTCGTGGAGGGCTGGAGCTCCGGCGCGATCGTCCTGCTCCGGGTGACCGGCGCGACGCTCGTCCTCGCGCTCCCCACCATCCTGCGCCTGCGAGGTCGCTGGTCCCTCGTGCGCGCCAACCTCGCCGGCATCCTCGCCTACGGCGCGGTCGCCGTCGCCGGCTGCCAGGTCGCGTACTTCTATGCCGTCCAGCGGCTGGACGTGGGCGTGGCCCTGCTCCTGGAGTACCTCGGCGTGGTGCTCGTGGTCCTCTTCGTCTGGGTCCGGACCCGCCGGGCGCCGAGCGCGCTGACCGGGGCAGGGGTGGTGCTGTCGCTCGTCGGTCTGGCGCTCGTCCTCGACCTCACCGGGGCCGTGCGTCCTGACCTCGTGGGTGTCGGCTGGGGCCTGGTCGCCGCGGCCGGGCTCGCGACCTTCTTCGTCCTCGCTGCGGAGGAGAGCAGCCTGCCCCCCATCGCGCTGGCCGGTCTCGGGATGGGCGCCGGCTCCGTGTTCCTGGCGGTGCTCGGCGCGATCGGACTGCTCCCCATGACCTTCTCCGGGGCGGACGTCGTGCTCAGGGGGTCGTCGGCGCCCTGGTGGGTCGCCGTCGGCGAGCTCGCCCTCGTCGCCGCGGCGGCGGCATACCTCCTCGGGGTGATGGCGGCGCGCCTGCTGGGCTCCACGGTCGCCTCGTTCGTCGGCCTCACCGAGGTGCTGTTCGCGGTGCTGTTCGCCTGGATCCTGCTCGGCGAGCTCCCGGGCCTGGTGCAGCTCGCGGGAGGCGGGTTCATCGTCGCCGGGGTGGTCGCGGTCCGGCTCGGGGAGCTGCGCAGGGACCGGGCGGGCAGGGCGACGGCAGCCGCGGACCGGGCGGATTTCCCAGCGCCCGCCGGCGTCGCCTAGACTCTCGGGGTTGCCTCGGCGAGGGACACAGCACGGCGCAGGCCGTCATGTCCGTGATCGACGCGGTGGAGCTTCCGTGCTGCGCCCCGCGTCGAGGCCCCACCGCATCCTCGAGATACCCCGATAGTCACAGGAGTCCCCGTGTCTGACAACACCAAGCTCAACGCCGAGAAGCGCACCCAGTTCGGCAAGGGCGCCGCGCGCAAGATCCGCCGCGACCACAAGATCCCCGCCGTCATGTACGGCCACGGCGCCGAGCCGCTGCACATCACCCTGCCCGGCCACGAGACCATGCTGGCGCTGAAGAACACCAACGCCCTGCTCACCATCGTCGTCGACGGCGCCGAGCAGCTCGCGCTGGCCAAGGACGTGCAACGCGACCCGATCAAGCCGGTCATCGAGCACGTCGACCTCGTCATCGTCCGCAAGGGCGAGAAGGTCACCGTCGACGTCCAGGTGCACCTCGAGGGTGACGCCGCCCCGGAGACCATGGTCACGGTCGACAACCAGACCCTCGAGCTGCAGGTCGCGGCGACCGACATCCCCGACTACATCATGGTGTCCATCGAGGGCCTGACCGCCGGCACCCAGATCAAGGCGGGCGAGGTCACCCTGCCGGCCGGTGCCGAGCTGCTGACGGACCCGGAGTGGCTCGTGGTCAACGTCACCCAGCAGGTCTCGCAGGACGAGCTCGACGCCGAGCTCGCCGAGGCCGAGGACGAGGCCGGCATCGAGCACGAGGCCCCCGACGCGGAGACCGCCGAGGGCGAGTCCGCCGACGGCGATGCCGAGGGCGAGAAGGCCGAGTCCGAGGACGCCTGAGTCCCACCCCTCGTCGTATGCCGGAAGGCCAGGTCCACCTCGGACCTGGCCTTCCGGCATACTTGCCGCCCGTGGAGACGTGGATGGTCATCGGGCTCGGCAACCCCGGCTCCCGCTACGCGGGCAACCGGCACAACGTCGGCGCCATGGTCGTGCAGGAGCTGGCCGCCCGCGGCAGGGCGACCCTCACGAGCCACAAGGCCCGCGCCAGCGCCACCACGGTGCGGATCGGGACCCTCCCCGGAGGGGCTCCGGGGCCCAAGGCGGTGCTGGGCGTCCCAGCCTCCTACATGAACGAGTCCGGGGGGCCGGTCAAGGCGCTCATGTCCTTCTTCTCCGTCGAGCCCGACCACCTCATCGTCGTGCACGACGAGCTCGACATCCCGGCGGGCGACGTCCGTCTCAAGCTGGGTGGGGGAGAGGGTGGGCACAACGGGCTCCGCTCGATCAGCTCCTCGCTCGCCACCAAGGACTACCTGCGCGTCCGGGTCGGCATCGGGCGCCCGCCGGGCCGTATGGACGCGGCTGACTACGTCCTGCGCGACTTCTCCCCGACCGAGCGCAAGGAGCTGCCGTTCCTGCTCGGCGATGCCGCCGACGCGGTCGAGATGGTCCTCACCCAAGGCCTCACCGCCGCCCAGCAGAAGTTCCACGCGCCGGCCTGAACCGCTCGCTGGAGATAGTCACTGACTAGTCAGTGACTATCTTTCTCGGGCTTTCTCCTCATGCAGAGGTGGTGGTCGACGCGGCGCGAGACCCCCGAATGCGCCCCATCGCAGGACGACGCGACCAGACGGATGCTTTCTCGCCCCCGGTCTCGGGCAACGGCATGAGACGGCTACGTCAGGTGCCGTAGTCGCAGGGTCTAGCACGTCCTAACGCTCTCGGTGTAGTGCACGAATTCCGTTGACCAATAGCCTTTTTCATGACCGAGGTGGTCATGAAAAAGGCCTGTTCGCGGTAGACCGAACGGGGCTAGCGTGCGCAGCGGACGCCTTGGTCGGGGGAGAGAGACATGTCGGAGATCGTGAGTTCAGAGCGGCGAGAGGCGCTCCTGGCCAGACGAGCCCGCGGGGCCACGAAGCCGACCGCGAACCGCGCGGCCCGGCGCCGTCGGCGGTCGGTGCGCGTGGAGACGGCAACGCCCGTCCGCGGACCGTGGGTGGCCGCGCCCAAGCGCGCCTCCTGGAACGTCGCCTACCGGCGTCGGGTCATCGCCGCTGACCTCGCCGTGGCGGTCGTCACGGGGCTGGTCGCCGTGCTCGTCGCGATGCAGGGGAGCACGCTCGCCCTGCGCGCGGGCACGTTCGCCGCCATCCCCGTCCTCTGGCTGGGGATGCTGGCACTCTCGCACGGCTACGAGCGCCGGTTCGCCGGCTCCGGCCCGGAGGAGTACCGCGCGGTCATGCGCGCGGCGGTCTACCTCGTGGGCGTGGCCGCACTCGTCTCGTATGCCGTCCACGTGGACGTCCCGCGCTCGGTGGCCGTGCTCGTGGCGCCCCTCCTGTTCGTCCTCGGCCTGATGGCCCGCCGGGTCGTCCGCGGCGACCTCTACCGCCGTCGGCTGGACGGTCGCGAGACGCAGGCCACCGTCATCATCGGCAACGCCAAGACCGTGCTGCCGATGCTGCGCGAGATCCAGCGCGTCCCCGACCAGGGGCTGCGCGTCGTCGCCGCCTGCGTGTCCGGGCTCGACATCTCCGGTGACGTACCCACCGAGGTCGAGGGTGTGCCCGTGTTCGGGTACCCCGAGGAGGCCATGTCAGCGGTCGACCTGTTCGACGCCGACGTCGTGGCCGTCTCGAGCGACCCGGACCTGCAAGGTCCTGAGCTGCGTCGCCTGGCCTGGTCGCTGGAGGAGCGTCAGGTCGAGCTCGTCGTCTCGCCCGGCCTGCTCGGCGTCGCGGGTCCGCGCCTGTCGATCCGCCCCACCGCCGGCATGCCTCTGCTCCACGTCGAGCGACCGGTGATGTCCGGTGGGCGGCGCGCCGTCAAGACCCTCGTGGACCGCTCGTTCACCCTCGCCCTGACGGTGCTCGCGCTGCCGGTGCTGGTCGCCGTCGCCGTCGCCATCCGCCTCGACTCGCCTGGGCCGGTGCTCTTCCGCCAGAAGCGCGTCGGCGCGCGGGGCGAGGAGTTCGAGATGATCAAGTTCCGCACGATGTGCGTCGACGCGGAAGCGCGGCTGGCCCAGCTGACCGAGCAGCAGCGCGACGCCGGCAACGACGTGCTCTTCAAGATGAAGTCCGACCCGCGCGTCACGCGGGTCGGACGAGTGCTGCGCCGCTTCTCGATCGACGAGCTGCCGCAGCTGATCAACGTCCTGCGTGGCGAGATGTCGCTCGTCGGCCCTCGCCCGCCGCTGATGCGCGAGGTCGAGGCCTACGAGCCCGACGCCGTGCGCCGCCTGCGCGTCAAGCCGGGTCTGACCGGCTTGTGGCAGGTCAGCGGTCGTAGCGACCTCACCTGGGACGAGTCCCTGCGACTCGACCTCTGGTACGTGGACAACTGGTGTCTCGTGCTTGACCTGCAGATCCTTTTCCGCACGGCACGAGCCGTGCTTCGTGGAGCCGGAGCTTACTGATGAACCGACGTTGGGTCGCAATCCTGGGGGCTGCCGTCATGGCGGCCTCTGCGCTCGCCACGGGCGTCGTCGCCCCTGCCAGTGCGGCACCCTGTGACCCCGGAAACAGCCCCATCGTCTGTGAGAACAGCAAGCCGGGCTCGCCCGAGTCCGAGTGGCAGGTCTCCGGGGCCGGCGACGCGGGCCTCCAGGGCTTCGCCACCCAGTTCTCGTTGACGCCCGGCCAGACCGAGCAGTTCAAGATCAAGACCACGGCCAGCGCCTACACGATCGACATCTACCGCCTCGGTTGGTACGGCGGCAACGGCGCCCGCAAGTGGGGGTCGGTGACCCCCGTCGCGCGCAACCAGCCGAACTGCCTGACCGACCCGAGCACGAACATGGTCGACTGCGGCAACTGGGCGGTCTCGGCCTCCTGGACGGTGCCCAGCGATGCGGTGAGCGGCGTCTACATCGCCCACCTCGTCAACCCCGCGAACAACGACGAGAGCCACATCCCGTTCGTCGTGCGCAACGACGCCAGCCACTCGGACGTGATCTTCCAGACCTCGGACTCGACCTGGCAGGCCTACAACTACTACGGCGGCGCGAACTTCTACTCGGCCGATGCGGGCCTGGCCAACGGCCGAGCCCTCAAGCTGAGCTACAACCGACCGTTCACCACACGTGGTGACTGGGACGGGCGCGACTTCCTCTTCAGCAACGAGTTCCCCATGCTGCAGTTCCTCGAGCGCAACGGTTACGACGTCAGCTACATGGGCAGCTTCGACACCGACCAGCGCGGGAGCCTGCTCACCAACCACAAGACCTTCGTCTCGGTGGGCCACGACGAGTACTGGTCCGGCGCCCAGCGTGCGAACGTCGAGGCGGCTCGCGATGCCGGGGTCAACCTCGCCTTCTTCAGCGGCAACGAGGTCTACTGGCACACCCGCTGGGAGCCCAGCATCGACGGCGCGAACACCGACGGCCGCACCCTGGTCTGCTACAAGGAGACGTGGGCCGACGCCAAGATCGACCCGAGCCCGGAGTGGACGGGCACGTGGCGCGACCCCCGGTACGCCCCGACGACGGCGGGCGCGGGCCTGCCCGAGAACGGGTTGACCGGGACGCTGTTCAAGTCGAACAGCAGCGACCTACCCATCACCGTGTCCGCCCGTGAGGGCAAGCTGCGGCTGTGGCGCAACACCACGCTGGGCGGCATGGCCGCGGGCCAGAGCACCGCCCTGGCCGCCCACACCGTGGGCTACGAGTCGGACGAGGACGTCGACAACGGCTTCCGGCCGGCCGGCCTGATCACCATGTCGACCACGACCGGTCCGTCGGCGTCGTACCTCCAGGACTACGGAACGGTGGTCGCCCCCGGGACCACGACCCACCACCTGACCCTCTACCGGGCACCCAGTGGCGCCCTGGTGTTCGGCGCCGGCACCGTCCAGTGGTCGTGGGGCCTGTCGGCCAACCACGACGGCGCTGGCGCTGCAGCCGACCCGCGGATCCAGCAGGCGACGGTCAACCTGCTCGCCGACATGAACTCGTTCCCGTCCACGATCATGTCCGGGATGGTCGCCTCGACCAAGACCTCCGACACCGTCGGGCCCACCGTCGCGGTCACCGCGCCGGCCTCGGGCTCCGCGCTGACCAACGGCGCCGCCGTGACCGTCTCCGGCACCGCCACCGACACCGGTGGCGGTGTGGTGGCCGGCGTCGAGGTCTCGATGGACGGTGGCACGACCTGGCACCCGGCCACGGGCCAGACGAGCTGGACCTACTCCGGCTACATCACGGGTCGCGGAGCTGGCGGGATCAAGGTCCGGGCGACCGACGACAGCGCCAACATCGGGGCCACGGCATCACTGCCCGTGAGCATCTCCTGCCCCTGCTCCCTGTTCGGTGACCAGGTCCCGGCCGTCCCGTCCACGACGGACACCAACGCGGTCGAGCTGGGGGTTCGGTTCGTCCCCTCCGAGACCGGCTACGTCAACGGCATCCGCTTCTACAAGGGCACGGCCAACACCGGCAGCCACACCGGCTCCCTGTGGACGAGCAGTGGGGCCCTGCTGGCGACGGGATCCTTCACGGGTGAGTCCGCCAGCGGGTGGCAGACCCTGACCTTCCCCGAGGCGGTCCCCGTCGACTCCGGGACCACCTACATCGCCAGCTACTACGCGCCCAACGGCCGGTATGCCGCGACGTCCGGGTACTTCTACGGACAGGACCACGTGGCGCCACCGTTGCGGGCCAAGGGGACCGACTCCAACGAGTCCAACGGCGTCTACAACCTCGGCGCCGGCTTCCCGACGTCGACGTACGGTGCGAGCAACTACTGGGTGGACGTGCTGTTCACCGTGGACGACACCACTCCGCCGATCGTCACCTCGGTGACGCCGATAGCCGGGTCCTCGAGCGTGGCCCCCACGACCAAGCCGCGGGTGACCTTCTCCCGGGCCATCGACCCGGCGACCCTGACGTTCAGCCTGAAGAAGGCCGACGGGACCCCGGTGGCCGGGACGGTGGGCTACGACGCCGCGAGCCGAGCCGCCACCTTCACCCCGTCCGCGGACCTCGAGCGTGGCGTCGGCTACAGCGCGACCGCCCAGGCGAGCAGCACCTACGGGGTTGCCATGGCGTCGCCGAAGACGTGGACCTTCACGACGGCGCTCAACGACCCGTTGCCCGGCAGCTGCCCCTGCAGCATCTGGACGGACGCGTCGACGCCTGCCATCGAGACGGTGGCCAGCACCACCAGCGTCGAGCTCGGGGTGAAGTTCACGGCCGACGTCCCGGGTGAGATCGCCGGGATCAAGTTCTACAAGGGCCCGCAGAACCTCGGTGTCCACACCGGTTCCCTGTGGAGCTCCACCGGGACCCTGCTGGCCAGCGTGACGTTCGCCGGTGAGAGCAGCAGCGGCTGGCAGACGGCCCAGTTCTCGTCGCCCGTCGCGATCGAGGCGAACACGACCTACGTCGTGTCCTACCGGGCACCGGTGGGTGGCTACTCGGCCACGGTCGGCGGGCTGGCCTCCCCGGTCGACAACCCGCCACTGCACACGCTCGCCAGCGGCGGCGTGTACACCTACGGCACCGGCTACCCGACCTCGTCCTCGGATGCGAACTACTTCGTCGACGTGGTCTTCCTGGCCGCCGACGTCGCGCCGACCGTGGCTTCCACGACCCCGGGGACGGACGCCACGAGCGTCCCGGTCAGCCCGACGGTCAGTGCGCAGCTGGTCGGGATGGTGCAGCCGGGTACGCCGCAGATCGTCCTCAAGAACGGTGCCGGCGTGGCCGTCGCAGGGACGACCACGTGGAACGCGACCAGCAAGACCATCGCGATCACCCCGAGCAGCCCCCTCCCCACGGGCGCCGTGTTCACGGCCACCGTGAGTGGGGCCACCGCCCTGTCGGGCCAGCAGATGACTCCCTACTCGTGGTCCTTCACGACCTCCGGGGCCAACGCCTGCCCGTGCACCTTGTTCGAGAGCACGGCAACGCCGGCCAACGTCGACCCGGGTGACACCAATGCGATCTCGCTGGGAGTGCGGTTCGTCCCCTCGGTCTCCGGCCACGTGTCGGGAATCCGGTTCTACAAGTCGGCGGCCAACACGGGGACCCACACGGCTAGCCTGTGGGACGCCTCGGGGAACCGCCTGGCCACGGCGACGTACACCGGTGAGACGGCGACCGGGTGGCAGACGGTGACGTTCGCCCAGCCGGTCCAGCTCACCGCGGGACAGGCCTATGTCGCGAGCTACTTCGCGCCGAACGGCCACTACTCGGCCACCTCCGGCTTCTTCACCACCCTGTGGGACAACACCGTGCTCGCGGCGGCGGCGGGCTCGAACGGCCTCTATGGCTACGGCTCCGACCAGTTCCCGACCGGGAGCTACAACAGCACCAACTACTGGGTCGACCCGGTGTTCCAGAGTGGGTCGGCACCGGACGTGACGGCTCCGACGGTGGCGTCGCGGACGCCGGTTGCGGGGTCCACGAGTGTGGGTACCGCGGTGGCGCCGTCGGCGACGTTCTCGGAGTCGATGGACTCGGCGACCCTGGCGATGTCTCTCAAGGACGGTGCGGGTGCGACGGTCGCGTCGACGGTGGGTTACGACGCCGGCACGATGACGGCCACGCTGACCCCGTCGTCGGCCCTGGCTCGCGGTGTCACCTACACGGTGTCGTTGTCGGGCAAGGACACCGCGGGCAATGCGCTGGCTGCCACGACGTGGACCTTCACGACCGCCCAGCCGGCACCGCAGCCCGGGGTGTGCCCGTGCAGCCTGTGGGATGACGCGGCCACTCCGGCGGTGATCACGGCCGGCAACGAGCGGCTCGTCGAGCTCGGGATTCGGTTCTCGGCCGACTCGGCCGGCTCGGTCACCGGCGTCCGGTTCTACAAGGGGCCCCAGAACGTCGGCACCCACACCGGGTCGCTGTGGAGCACTGACGGCACGCGGCTGGCCACCGGGACCTTCACCGGTGAGTCGAGCGCGGGCTGGCAGACCCTGCAGTTCGCCACCCCGGTCGCGGTGACCCCGGGCACGACCTATGTCGCGTCCTACCTCACCAACGGGTTCTACTCCGCCACCTCCGGCGGGGTCAGCGCGATCGACGCGCCGCCGCTGCACACCACGGCCGATCCTGCCGTGTACCAGTACGACGGTGGCTACCCGGCGAACCCCTCCGGCGCCAACTACTGGGTCGACCCCGTCTTCGCGACCGCGACCGGCCCGGACGTGACGGCTCCGACGGTGGCGTCGCGGACGCCGGTTGCGGGGTCCACGAGTGTGGGTACCGCGGTGGCGCCGTCGGCGACGTTCTCGGAGTCGATGGACTCGGCGACCCTGGCGATGTCTCTCAAGGACGGTGCGGGTGCGACGGTCGCGTCGACGGTGGGTTACGACGCCGGCACGATGACGGCCACGCTGACCCCGTCGTCGGCCCTGGCTCGCGGTGTCACCTACACGGTGTCGTTGTCGGGCAAGGACACCGCAGGCAATGCGCTGGCTGCCACGACGTGGACCTTCACGACCGCCCAGCCGTCGCCGCAGCCCGGGGTGTGCCCGTGCAGCCTGTGGGATGACGCGGCCACTCCGGCGGTGATCACGGCCGGCAACGAGCGGCTCGTCGAGCTCGGGATTCGGTTCTCGGCCGACTCGGCCGGCTCGGTCACCGGCGTGCGGTTCTACAAGGGGCCCCAGAACGTCGGCACCCACACCGGGTCGCTGTGGAGCACTGACGGCACGCGGCTGGCCACCGGGACCTTCACCGGTGAGTCGAGCGCGGGCTGGCAGACCCTGCAGTTCGCCACCCCGGTCGCGGTGACCCCGGGCACGACCTATGTCGCGTCCTACCTCACCAACGGGTTCTACTCCGCCACCTCCGGCGGGGTCAGCGCGATCGACGCGCCGCCGCTGCACACCACGGCCGATCCTGCCGTGTACCAGTACGACGGTGGCTACCCGGCGAACCCCTCCGGCGCCAACTACTGGGTCGACCCCGTCTTCGACACGACGGTCACGCCAGTCGCGGACACCACCGCGCCGGTGGTGTCGTCCGTGGTCGCCACGCCGGGCGCCGGTGGCACGACAGCGGTCGTGACCTGGACGACCGACGAGTCGGCAACGTCCGTCGTGCAGTACGGCACGACGACGGCCCTGGGGTCGACGGCCAGTGGACCCACCGGGACGAGCCACAGCGTGACGCTGACCGGGCTCGGCAACGGCACCACCTACTCCTACCGGGTGGTGTCCGCTGACGCCGCAGGCAACAGCACGACCGACCCGGTGGCGACGGCCGCGCCACGCAGCTTCGCCACCCCCGACACCGCGCCGCCGGCAGTCTCGTCGGTGACGGCGAGCGGTTCGGGCACGTCGGCCACGGTGACCTGGACCACGAACGAGAGTGCCACCAGCACGGTGGCCTACGGGACGACCACGGCGCTCGGGTCCACGGCGTCAGGGGCCTCGGGAACGTCGCACTCGGTGACCCTGACCGGTCTGACGGTGAACACCCGCTACTACTACCGGGTGACCTCCGCCGATCCGGCGGGGAACAGCACGACGTCACCCGCGAGCCCCGCCGCGCCGGCCGCGTACGTCCCGACCGTGTCGAACATCGTGCAGTCCAGCGTTGCGGACTTCGGCAGCGGCTCGGGCGGCTACGTCGCCGACACCGCCGGCGGTGAGGTCCTGGGCGGCCTCACGCTCGGCACCGAGTTCACGGCCACCACCCAGCCCTCGGGCTGGACCAGCAGCACCCTGGTGACCGGAGGCACGACCACCTACAGCGGTGGACAGGCCACGCTGTCAGGCAGTCGGCTCTACACCGGCACGCTCTCCGGGTCGTCCAGCTTCTCCGCGGTCGCGACGGTGGGCACCGGTCACACCCTGGGCTGGGGCTCGATCGCCACGGGCAGCACGGCGGTCACGGCCTCGTTCGTGGGCAGCTCGGGCGGGCGGTTGTCCGCCCGGGTCAACGACGCCCGGACCAACAACCGGACGATCGCCATCCCGGGATCGTGGAGCGACGCGCCCCACGAGTACCGCGTCGACCGGTCCGGCAACACGGCCGTCTTCTTCGTCGACGGCACCCAGGTGGCGTCCTCCGCCTTCGCCCCGACGGTGACCCTCCGGGTGCTCGCCATCGACCCGACCACCGCGGCGCCCACCATGCCCATCGACTGGGTGCGGGTCGCCCCCTACGCGACCTCGAGCACGTTCACGTCCGGCGTCATCGACGCCGGAGCCACGGTGGGCTGGGACCTGCTCACCCGGGACGCCACGGCGCCCACCGGCACGACGCTGACGATCCAGGTCCGGTCCGGCGCGGTGGCCACCCCGGGCACCTCGTGGACGGCGTGGACGACGGTCAGCCCGACCTCGAACAGCATCACGCGGAGTGCGCGCTACGTGCAGTACCGCCTACAGTTCACCTCGTCGGGTACGCGCTTCGTCAGCCCGACCGTGCGTGGGGTGACGTTGAGCTACCACGTGCTGTGAGGCGGACGTCGGCGCGGTCCACGACCGCGCCGACCGGGGTAGGAGACGGGTAGGCCGCTGCGGCGGGTGGATGGGGGAGTGGGATGAAGGTCCTCGTCGTGGCGCACCGCCTCGAGCTCGGTGGCACGCAGGTCAACGCGATCGAGCTGGCGGCGCAGTTCAACACCAACCCTGACGTGGACGTGGTGTTCGCGGCTGCGCCGGGGCCGAACTCCGAGCTGGCCCGCGCCAGCGGACTGGACCTGCGCCCTCTCCCCGACGCGACCCGGCACCCGTCCCGGGCCGTCATGGCCGCCCTGGCGGAGCTGGCCGACGAGGAGCGACCCGACCTCGTGCACGTCTGGGACTGGCCACAGTGCTTCGACGCCTATCCGGGACTGCACCTGCGCCGCAGGCTGCCCATGCTGTGCAGCATCATGAGCATGGTCGTCCCGCGCAACATCCCTCGGCACCTCGAGACGACCTTCGGCACGGTGGAGCTGGCCGAACGGGCCCGGAAAGTGCGCAGCGGGGCCGTGCACCTGCTCGAGCCCCCGGTGGACATCACCGCGAACCGGCCCGGGCTCGCGTCGGGCCTTGAGTTCAGGTCGGAGCTCGGCCTCGGACCCGACGAGATCCTCGTCGCGATGGTGACCCGGCTCGAGGCCTGGGCCAAGCTGGAGGGGCTGCAGCGCACCCTCGACGCGGTCGAGGTGCTCGCATCGCGCCACCCCGTGCGCCTGGTCATCGTCGGCGAGGGCACGGCGCGGGAGGTCGTCGCGCGCCGCGCGGCCGAGGTGAACGGCCGGCACGGGCGCGAGGTGGTCACCCTGACCGGGGGGATGCTCGACCCCAGACCGGCCTACGGTGCCGCGGACGTCATGGTCGGGATGGGCGGCAGCGCCCTGCGGACGATGGCTTTCGGCGTTCCGCTCGTCGTGATCGGGGAGCGCGGGTTCTCCCGCGTCCTGGACGAACAGACGCTTCCGATGTTCCTCCACCAGGGGTGGTACGGCCTGGGCACCGGGGAGCCCGAGGACCTCGAGGCCCAGCTCGAGCGACTGGTCACTGACCCGGTCGAGCGCAAGCGCCTTGGTGAGCTGGGGGTCGCCACGATCGCCACCACCTACGACCTCGGGGTCGCGGCCGGTCACCTCGAGCAGTGGTACCGCGAGGCCGCCACCCGCCCCGTGCCCGTGGGGCGGGCCCTGGCGGAGGCCGGGCGCACGACCTTTCTCCGGACGGCCCGGTCCGCGCAGTCGGGAGTCCGCGCAGCGGCACAGCGCCTGCGACCGCAGCGCTGACCACTGGTCCGCGCGGTCAGGCTGCGGGGCCGCCACTGGCAGCGGGCCTGACCCGTCGGGACACCCGACGCAGCGCCGCGCCCACCCATCGGCGCTGGAAGCCCAGACGGAGGGCGAACCGCCACGTCGCAGCACCGAAGACGCCCAGGGTGACGAGGGTGCCGAGGGCAAGGGTCCAGAACTCCGGCAGACCGAGCAGCAGCACGGCGCTCCCGGCCGCACCGGCCAGCACCGAGGCCACGCCGAGGTGCAGCCAGCCACCCAGGCTCGGTCGCAGGCTCACGATCCCGCGCAGGCAGGCGACGTAGACCGGGCCGACCACCGCCGCCGCGACCACGACGTGGGCGACCCCGACCCCGAGCAGGCCCCAGTGCACCGACAGCACCAGTGCGGGGGCGAGTGCGATCAACCAGGCCACCTGGCTGAGCAGGGTGCGTCGCCCGGCTCCCACGGCGACCAGGACGTCCGCCCAGTACTGGTAGAGCACCCGGAGCAGGCCGAGGCCGGCGAGCAGGCGGAGCACCGTCACGGCAGGGGCCCACTTGTCGCCGTACAGGAAGCGCACGAGGGGATCGGCGAACACGGCCAGCAGCAGGCAGGTGGGCAGGGTGACCGCCAGCAGGACCAGGCTGGAGCGGTCGTACACCGCCTGCAACCTCGGCCGGTCGTGCTGGAGCCGCGCGAAGGCCGGCACCGACACCCGGGCCACGGCAACGGCGAAGAACGTCACCGGCCAGCTCGCCAGGTTGAACGCGAGCGTGTAGTAGCCGAGCTCCTCGGTCCCGAGCAGCCGTCCCACCACCATGTAGTCGACGTTGAGCAGGGCCACCGCCACCAGCGTCGCGCCCCCCAGCGGCAGACCCGAACGCAACAGCTCGCGCGCCAGCCCGGTGTTCCACCCGGGCCGGAAGCGCTGGGTGGTGAGGGCGACGTGCATCAGGCTGACCACGCCGTTGCCGACGAAGCGGCCCCAGGCGAGCGCCCAGGCGCCGTAACCCATGACGGCCAGCACCAGGGTGATCACCGTGCCGACGACGAAGCCGGTCAGGTCGGCGAGCGTGCGCTTGTCCTGGCGGAACTCGCGCGTCAGCACGGCGGAGGGCAGCGCGAACGCGCCGTTGAACAGCAACCCCAGGGCCATCAGCTGCACGATCGGGGTGGCCTCCGGAGCGCCCAAGGCCCGGGCGAAGGGACCGGCCCCGACGACGCACGCGATGCACAGGAACAGGCTGAACCCGAAGATGACCGTGACGGCGGTCGGCGCGATGCGCCCGATGTCCCCCGGCCAGCGGACGAGCGACTGCTCCAGCCCGAGGTCGTTGATGTTGACCAGGATGGTCATGGCGACCATGGCCACCGCGAAGACGCCGAAGTCCTCCGGCGCGAGGAGCCGCGCCATGATGATCCCGGTCACCAGGGTGGTGATCCGGCTCAGGATGTTGCTGCCGAAGCTCCAGCTCAGGCCGGAGCGGACCTGGCTCGTCAGGTCGCCCTCGGCCGGTGGTTCCTGCCCCTCCGGGGTGCTCACGCGACGCCCTCTTCCGGCGCGGTGAGTCCGGTGGACTCGGCGAAGGTCCGGGCCCGCTGGGTCCAGGTGTGCCCGGCGGCCAGCTCGCGCCGTCGGGCGACCTCGTCCGCGGTGAGCGGGTCGACGAGGGACTGCACGACGGCGTCCGCGAAGGCCTCGGGGCCGTCGGCGATCGTCACCAGGTCGGTCTCGAGCCACCGGAGCGCAGGCAGGTCCGTGCCCACGACCCGCCGCCCGGCCGCGAGGTACTCCAGCGCCTTGAGCGGGAAGCTGGCCCGGTTGAACTCGGTGTCGGTGTAGGGCAGCAGGCACGTGGTCGCCTCGCTGAGGTGCCGCGGGAGGTCCGCATACGGGACCGCTCCGACCCACTGCACCGACGGGTGGGCCTTCAGTGCGTCGAAGTGGCCCGAGCTCATGGTCTCCTGCGCCGGGCCGATGAGCAGCACGCGCACTCCCCGCTCGGCCACGGCGTGGATCAGGGCGACGTCGACCCGGTCGGACAGGTGACCGACGAAGGCCACGGTCGGCGGCGTCTGCGAGCTCGGGAGCGTGGCCTCGGCGAACAGGTCGACGTCGCAGCCGTTGGGGATGACCACCGGCGTGACCTCGCGCTGGGCGAGGCTGGCGGCAAGCACCGGGCTGACGGCCACCACCAGGTCGGCGTCGGCGCACAGGGCGCCCACATAGCGTTCGAGGGCCGCCGTGGGCAGGCCGACCAGCGCGGCACCCGCGACGTAGTCATCCTTGGCGTAGTAGACGCTGAGCTCCTCGTCGAGGCTGCCGAGCACGGGGTCCAGCGAGGTGACCGCGAGTATGCGCACGGTGCGGCCGCCCAGGCGGGTGACCGCACGGCGCAGGGCCCTCTTGAGGAGCAGCAGGCTCGCCGGCTTGGCCCATGGACGGTCCTTCAGCGGGGGCAGTCGCACGGACAGGACGGCCAGGCCGGGCTCGACGACCCGCAGCCCGGACCCGCCGCGGCTGGCCGCCTCGCGGTTGCGGAACCTGCTGAGCACCGACGTGGGCGGTTCGACGTAGAGGACCGGTGCGTAGCGGGTGAGCTCCGCGGCCAGGTGCCGTTCCAGGAGGGGGGTACCGTCCCAGAACGAGGTGGCCACGATGACCACGAGGCCGTCCCAGCCGCGGCCGCCCAGGGCCTCGGGCCGGGCCCGGCCGGGCTCGGCCGGGCTCACGTGCGGCTGCTCTCGTCGCGCAGCCACCCGGCAGGTGCCCCGCTCGCTCGCTGGCGGCGCGCAGCGACCCTCGCGAGCACCGTCACTGCCAGGAACACAGGGACCTTCGGGGCCAGCCGGGGGTGGCGCACGGCAGGGCGCAGGACGTCGGAGATGGAGGTGCGCGCGGCCTCGGTGCGCACGCCGAGCTGGTCGGCCTGGGCGTTGCCCAGGGCCACCCTGATCCGGCGTCGCAGGAGGTCGGCCAGGGTCTTGGGTGGGCGGATGGTCACCGTGGCCGCGCCGACGACGACGCGCTGGGAGGGGGCGAACGCCTCGGACATGGCGAGGTCGTCGGACAGCAGGTCGGCCGACAGGTCGAGGCGCCCGAGTCCCTCGGCAGAGACCATGACCACTCCGCGCCCGAAGAGGCCCTCCGCGACCTGTGGGAGCTCCTCCCAGATGTCGTAGTACCACCTGACCGGCAACGAAACACCTTGCCGGTCAAGGAGTCTCGTCGGGCCGGCTGCCAGTGCTCCCGTGCGTTCCATCGCTTGCTGCATGGCGACCAGGCCAGCGTGGTCGATGACCACGTCGGCATCCACGAAGGCGCGGGTGGGGTGGCGGGCGTGGGCATTGCCGGTCCGCAGGGCCTCGATCTTGGACGGCACCGGGATCTGCACGACTCGCAGGTCGTCGCCGTGGCCGTAGCGTGCAGCCACGGCGGCGGTGTCGTCGGAGCAGCCGTTGCAGACCACGACCACGTCGAGTCCCGACGCCACCGCAGTCGAGTCCGGTGCGCCGACGAGGGCATCGAGCAGTCGCCCGATCGAACGCGCCTCGTTGTGCGCGGGCACGATGACGCTGATCGTCGCGTCGCCCCCGACCGGACCGGACTGCTCAGGCATCGCTAGGAGCCGCGGTGCTCGTCCACGAACGCGGTGAGCGTGCCGAGGGTCTCGAAGACCTCACCCGTGATGTCCAGGTCGTCGACGTCGATGCCGAAGCGCTGCTCCAGGACGGTGATGACGTCGAGGACGGCCAGCGAGTCGAACTCGGGCAGGCCGCCGAGCAGCGGGGTCGACTCGGTGAGCGAGTCGGCCCGGTCCTGGATACCGAGGCTCTCGACGACGATGTCCCGGACCTCGGGGAACGAGGTGGAGGTGGACTCCATGGCGGTGTGCTCCTGTCCTGCCGGTGGTGCCGGCTGGTCTAGACGAGGACCTCGAGGGCCTCGGGATGGCTGAGGAAGTCAGCAGGGCTCGCGGTGCGGCCGTAGGCGCCTGCCTGGAAGAGGACGACGAGGTCTCCGACGTCGCTCGCGGGCAGGGTGACATTGTCGCCGAGCAGGTCGAGTGGCGTGCACAGGCAGCCCACGACGGACACCACCTCGGTGGGCGCGGTGTCCGACTGGTCGGCCACGGTCACCGGGTAGTTGCGGCGCAGCACCTGTCCGAAGTTGCCCGATGCTGCGAGCTGGTGGTGCAGCCCGCCGTCCACGACGAGGAAGGTCTTGCCCCGCGAGACCTTGCGGTCCACGACACGGGTCACGTAGACGCCTGCCTCGCCGACGAGGTAGCGACCGAGCTCGATGGTGACCCGGGCCTGCGGAAGCGCCGGCGCGAGGACCCGACCGAAGAGGTCGCCGAGGTGGTGGCCGACCGCCTCGAGGTCCAGCGGCGAGTCCTTCTCGAAGTACGGGATCCCGAAGCCCCCGCCGAGGTTGACGTACTCCAGCGGCCGGGTCGCGTGCTCGGCGAGCGAGAGGACGAGCTCGACGGTCTTGGTCTGGGCCTCGGTGAGGATGTCCGCGTGGAGGTTCTGCGAGCCGGCGAAGACGTGGAACCCGAGCAGGTCGAGCCCGAGCGACTCGGCCTCGGCGATGGCCTGCGGCACCGACTCCGCGTCGATCCCGAACTGCTGGGGTCCGCCACCCATGCGCATGCCGGAACCCTTGATCTGGAAGTCCGGGTTGACGCGGATCGCCACCCGCGGGGTGGTCCCGGACGCGTCGCCGATCTTCGCGAGCCGCCGCGCCTCGCCCACCGACTCCATCTCGACGGTGACCCCCGCCGCGACGGCCTGGGCCAGCTCGGCCTCGGTCTTGCCGGGGCCGGCGAAGCTCACGTGGTCGGCCGGCATACCGGCATCGAGGGCGACGGACATCTCGCGCGCGGAGGCGACGTCGAAGGCGTCGACGAGTCCACGCAGGTGGTGGACGACGGCGGGCATCGGGTTGGCTTTCACCGCGTAGCTCAGGGCCATGCCGTCGGGCAGGGCCGCCCGCACCTCACCCACCCTGCGGGTGATCAGTGACCGGTCGTAGGCGAAGAAGGGGGTCGACCCCACGCGTGCGGTCAGCCGGTCCAGGGGCACCCCGCCCACGGCGAGGGTGCCCCCGGCGACGCCGAACAGGTCGATGTGCCGTGCCGTGCTCATGTCAGTACATCCTCGCGGATCGCGGTGCGGTCGAACTTGCCGTTGGGGGACCGGGGGAGCTCGTCGCGGACGACGACCTGGCTGGGCACCATGTAGAGGGGCACCAGGGTGCGCATCCGGGCGAGCACCTCGGCGACCGGGTCACCCGCCGCACCGTTCGGGCTCACCACCAGCAGGATGCGGTGTCCGAGGACGTCGTCGGGGATGCCGAACGCGACGGCGTCGCGGACCACGCCCGTGGCGTACGCGGCCTCCTCGATCTCGGTCGGGCTGACCCGGTAGCCGGAGGTCTTGATCATCTCGTCGTTGCGGCCCACGAAGTAGAGGTAGCCCTCGTCGTCGAGGCGGACCAGGTCACCGGACCACACGGCCATCTCGGTGATCGTCTGGCCGTCCAATGAGCCCGGGGCCGGCCGGAAGCGCACCGCCGTGCGCTCGGGGTCGTTCCAGTAGCCGAGCGAGACCAGGGCTCCCCGGTGGACGAGCTCGCCGGTCTCTCCGGGGCCGCACGGTCGCCCGTCGGCACCCACGACCACGATCTCGGCGTTGGGGATGGCGCGCCCGATCGAGTCCGGGCGACGGTCGATCTCGGCGGGGTCGAGGTAGGTGGAGCGGAAGGACTCGGTCAGCCCGTACATGAGGAAGGGCGAGGCCTGCGGGAACAGCGCCCGCAGGGCGTCCAGGGTGGTGCGCGGCATCCGCCCGCCGGTGTTGGCGAAGTAGCGAAGGCTCGCCCGGGCCTCGTCCGGCCACGTCACCTCGGCGATCTGGATCCACAGCGGTGGAACGCAGGTCAGCGCCGTCACGCCGTGGCGCGCGCACAGCCGGGGGACGTCGACGGGACGCAGGTAGTTGAGCAGCACGACGTGCGCCCCGACGAGGAACCCTGTGGTCAGCTGGCTCAGGCCGGCGTCGAAGCTGAACGGCAGCGCCGCGAGGATCACGTCCTCGTAGGTGTTGGGGAGGTAGGCGTTGACGCTCTCGGCCCCTGCGACGACGTTGCGGTGGCTGAGCACGACGCCCTTGGGCGATCCGGTGCTGCCCGAGGTGTAGAGGATGGCGCTGACGTCGAGGTCGATCGAGGGCCGCACCGGGGCGGCGGGTGTCGCCATGACGTCCTCCCACCACACCAGGTCGACGCCAGGGGGCGCCAGCGGCGCGGCGGCGGCACCCGCCGGGGGAGGGCCGGTGAGGACGATGGAGCGCAGGGACGGGCAGTCCGGCAGCAGGTCGCCCAGGCTCGCCAGCCGCTCGGGCGTCGTGACGAGCACCTCGCAGTCGCAGTCGGCGACGATGTAGGCGACCTGCCGGGCCCGCAGCACCGGGTTCACGGGGACCACGACGAGGGCGGCAGCGGACGCGGCGAAGAGGGAGATCACGGTCTCGGGTCGCTTGTCGAGGTAGACCGCGACCCGGGCACGGGGGCCGGTCGCGAGTGCGGCCAGGCCGGAACCGGCGGCCCGCACGGCGTCCCAGAGCTCTGCGTAGCTGAGGGTCCGGTCCTGGTGGGTCACCGCCGGTCGGTCGGGGTGGACCCGCGCGCTTCCCTCCACGAGCTCGTGCAGCAGCGCTGGCGCGCGTGTCGTCATCGCCGTCCCCCGGTCATGTCCGTGCCCTTCCCGTGCTCGACGATCACCATGGCAGGCACGCCAGCTCGCTGTACAGGTAGTCGACGTCGTGCTCGTCCAGCTGGTCACTGCGGAACATCTTGGCCCGGTGCGCTCGCAGCTGGAAAGAGGGTCTCACGGGACCGCCGACGACCCGGTGCTCGGCCAGCGTGAACGGGAGGCCGTGGTGGGCCAGGACGTGCCGACCGAACGCCCTGACCGTCCTGCGGAAGAGCGCCGCGTTGCTCACGTGCAGGACGGAGGCAAAGAGGGGAAGTCCCTTACGCCGGTCGCTGCGGTACATCACGTGGCAGTGCTCGGGGCCCAGTGAGACCAGGACGTGCCGTGCTGCGACGAGACCCGCGTGGTCGCGGTAGATCTGCAGGTCGTGGCCGTCCAGGGCTGCCTCGATCCGGTCCGCCGAGGCGGTGACGTGGACGCGCCCCGGCCGGCTCGGCCACGGCAGGTTCGGCACCAGGGAGGTGGCCGTGTCGAGGTGGCGGAACCCCAGCCGCTCGTTGAGGGGCACCACCGCCCCGCTGGGGGACAGGTCGGTGAAGTGGTAGCCGGGCTGCTTCAGCACGGTGCGCAGCAGCCGCAGGCCCTGGGCGCGATGGGCGTCCTCGACGCACCACGGACCGAGGTTGCAGATCTGCACGTGCGTCCCGTCCACCTCACGGCTGGAGTAGAACGCGAGGTAGGCGCCGACTACGGTGCCGTCGGCCCGGAGGGCGAAGCCCCGGTTGGGTGCGTCGGCCTGCCACTCGGCGCGCAGGGCGCGGTCCCACGTCGCGGCGTCGACACCGGGCTCGAGGTGGTGCACGAGGAAGGCGGCCACGTCATGGAGGTCGGCCTCCTGGATGGGGGTGACCTGGACCGAGGTCATGACCGCGGACCCGCGCTCGGGCCGCGGAGAACTCCCTCGACCACGCGAGCACCCCTCCTGTTCAGCGTGCACCTGCACGGCTGTGCCCTCCAACGGTATCCGGAAGGCACCGTGGGAGTGGTCGTGTTCCGCAAATCGGGACGCCAGCGGGGATGCACCCCGCACCCCGGGAAGCGCCGCCCTCCCGGTCGTCGACATGGCACGCTGGGGGCGTGCCGCGTCCCGTCGCGGCCGGGAGGAGCTTGGGTATGCCGCACGACCCGCAGGTGCACGTGCTGTTCCACGGGATCGGGACACCGGGTCGCGAGCTCGAGCCCGGTGAGGACGAGTTCTG
This sequence comes from uncultured Actinomycetota bacterium, assembly GCA_963757635.1. GTDB lineage: Bacteria > Actinomycetota > Actinomycetes > Actinomycetales > Dermatophilaceae > Pedococcus. The sequence goes on from CAVWSK010000005.1 coordinate 330,411, forward strand.
GGTCGGCGCCGACCTGTTCCACCGGCTCCTGGACGAGGCCATGACCTGGCCGGGCGTGGAGTTCAGCTTCGACGACGGCAACCTGTCGGACCTCGAGATCGGGCTCCCGGCCCTGCAGGACCGTGGCCTCACGGCGCGGTTCAACATCATCGCCGGTCGGTTCGGCGACGACGGCTCGCTGGGTGAGGACCACGTGCGCGAGCTGCGCCGCGCGGGGATGCCCATCGGGTCGCACGGGATGGTCCACCGCTCGTGGCGGGGGCTGGACGACGGATCCGCCGCCGTGGAGCTGTCCGAGGCGCGCACCGTCCTGGAGGAGGTCTGCGGTGAGCCGATGACGGTGGCCGCGTGCCCCTTCGGCGAGTACGACCGAGGAGCCCTCACCCGGCTGCGCACGGCGGGCTACGACACCGTGCTGACCAGCGACCGGCGTCCCACTCGCGCCGGTCAGTGGCTGCAGCCGCGCTACAGCGTGCGCGGCTGGGACACGCCCGAGAGCCTCCGCGCCGAGGTGTGGTCGCTCGGCAGGCTGCAGCGGGCCCGCCGGGTCGCGGCCGGGATGGTCAAGCGGGTCCGCTGAGGCGCCTCACCAGGGAGCGAGGCGAGCGGACAGGCCCAGCTCCACGGGGCGACGCGACGGCGAGAGGAGTGCCCGCAGCGCCGCGCGGGCCTCGGTGCGGCCACGCACGGCGAGCTCGCCCTCGCGCACGAGCGCGAGCAGGTAGAAGAGCCACCGGGCGGGCGCACGGTGGCGACGGCCGTACAGGCGGACCCGGTTGAGGATCTGCATGGTGTAGAGCCGGTCGTTCCAGCCCGACGCGGAGCCCTCGTGGTGGGCGATGGCGCGCGGCTCGTAGACCGTGCTCCACCCCGCGTCCCGGGCGCGCAGGGAGAAGTCGGTCTCCTCTGAGTAGAGGAAGAAGGACTCGTCCCAGCCGCCGAGGGTGTCGTGGCACTCGCGCCGGACGAGGAGCACGGCCCCTGTGGCCCAGCCGACCTCCTGGGCATGCTCGTAGGTGGCTGGGTCGGTGATGTCCTCGGAAAGGATGGGCGACCCGGTGAAGCCGAGGCCCAGCGCCCTGGGGAGGCTCGGCTCGCGCCGCAGGGAGGGCGTCAGGACCCCGTGACCGTCCAGCATCCGCGGGGCCACGACGCCGACGCCGGGGTCGGCGAGCCGGTCGAGCAGCACCCGGACCGAGCCGGCGTCGAGCAGCACGTCCGGGTTGAGGACGAGCACCGGCACCCCGTCCGCAAGGTGCCTCACGCCGCGGTTGATCCCCGCGGCATACCCGTCGTTGGCGGCCTCGACCACGTCGACCTGCTGGGCCCGCAGCAGCGCGACCGTGGCGTCGGAGGAGGCGTTGTCGACCACGACCACCTGGGCCTCGAGCCCGGCGAGCGCCCCCGGGAGGCTGGCGAGGAGGGGACCGACGACGTCGGCGCTGTTGTGGGTGATGACGACGACGCCGAGGTCGACGCTCACCGGCTCTCCGTCGTGGTCTCCGCGACCGGCACATGGCGCAGGACGCCGCGGGCGATGGCATCGGTGTGCACGCCGATGAGGTGGCGAGCGGGCCACTCGGGGTGGCGCAGCGTGTGGCTGTCGAAGGAGGTCACGGGCAGCAACCTGCCCTGCTTGGGGTGGTAGAAGAAGAAGCGGTAACCCCAGCTCGCGCAGCGCTCGTACCACGGCATGGAGGCGTCACCGATGAGCAGGACGAGCACGTCGGCACGGCCGGCGCGCAGCAGGGGCTCAGCGCCGGCGAGGACACCCGGCTCGTAGCCGGCGACGTTGATCTTGAGGACGTCCACGCGCTCCAGACCCAGCTCGTCCACGAGGGCGGTCAGACGCCGGACGGCGACGGTCACGCTGGGGGCGGAGTCGGTGGGGTCGCTCACCAGGCCACTCATGTAGGCGTTGTCGGCGGTGGAGAAGGACGCCTCGCCCTCGGACTCGCCGACCGCCACCGGGTGGACGACGACGCGACCGGCGACCGCGTTGCGCTCGAGGTTGCCGGCGAGGGTCGTGAGGTTGGCGGGGCTGGGTTCGAAGGCGTGGACCACGGCGCTGGGAAGGCGCGCCGCGAAGACGCTGAACTGCCCGATGGCGGCGCCGACGTCGAGCACCACCCAGTCGGGGCGGCTGAGCTCGGCGAGGAGGGCGAACTCCGGGTCGATCAGGTCCTGGAAGAGGACGAGCGCGGGGGCCACCTGTCCCGGCACGGCGAACTCCATGACGGCACCGGAACCGAGCCGGACGGTCGCCCGCGGTGGGCGCCGCAGTCGCAGCGACACCAGTCGGACCATGCCGACGACGGTGCGGCGCACCCCGACCACCCTGGCGCCCCAGACGAGCTTGCCCGCGGCCGAGACGGCCTCGAACCACCCGTGTCGGGCCCTGTTGACCCACCCCATGGCCACCTCCCTGCCCGCCGGCCCTGCCCGCGGAGTATGCCACGGGGGCCGGGTCCATGGACCCGGCCCCCGTGGATTGGAGCGCTGTCGTGACTGCAGGCCGTCAGCAGTGACGGCCGTGCGAGGTCAGGGCTTGATGCTCGCGCCCGAAGTCGCGTCGACGTTGCCGGACCACACCGGGTCGTAGACGTCGATCGAGGCGTAGCCCCAGTGGCCGCTGCCGATCCGGTTGTTGGTGAAGGACACCCCGGAGATCGTGCCACCGGTGAAGCGGCCGTCGGAGTACACCGTGTAGCCACCACCGAGCAGGAGGTTCCTGTCGACCGCCACGTTGGACACCGGTCCGAAGTAGTTGTCGATCATCACCGCGGACGTCTGGGTCCACTCGCGCATGTCCACCTGGTTGTGCGTCACCTTGATGTCGTGGCGGGCACCGTCGATCTGGATGCCGTCGTAGTGCGCGTCACCGGGGGCCGCGAGCCCGTGGATGTAGTTGTCCTGCAGCACCGAACCGCTGGACGGCGAGATGCCGTTCTCGATGCCGTAGATGTTGGACCGCAGCACGGTGGCCGGGCCGTAGATGCCCGTGGAGCCGTTGACGCCGGACTTGCCCTTGCCGTTGATCTCCACGTCCTGGATGGTCACGTTCTTGGCGGAGTCGGAGACCTCGATGATGTTGTACGTCGTCCCGGTGATGCGGCTGCGCTGGAGGGTGACGTTGGATGCCGTGATGAGCACGCGTCCGGTGATGTCGAGGCCGCTGACGGTCTGGCCAGCCGTCGAGAGCGTGATCGAGCCGGAGGCCTTGAGGGCCGTACCTGCCGGGACGCCGGTGTTGGAGGCGTTCGGGAAGGTCGACAGGGTCCCACTCGACGTGGTCGTGGTCGTCTTTGCCGGGGTGGTCGTGCTCGACGTCGTCGTGGACGGCTTCGTCGTGGTGGACGTGGTCGACGAGGTGGTGCTCGACGTGGTGCTCGACGTCGTCGTGGACGGCTTCGTCGTGGTCGAGGAGCTGGTCGTCGTGGTCGACGTGGTCGGCTTCGTCGTCGTGGTCGACGGCTTGGGCGCCGGCGGGCGCACCGGGGCGGGGCCGGTCAGGATGGGGTTGCCCCAGTCGCCGTGGTCGTAGGAGATGCTGCCGGACGGGATGACGACCAGGCTCAGGCTCTTGGCGTTGGTGACCGAGACCGAGACCCGGCGCGCGTTGTTGCGCCCCGTCATCAGGGGTGAGGTGTAGACGGTCTTGCCGTCCCTGACGAGCTTGAAGCGCAGCGCGCCCTTGGGGCCGACCTCGTCATCGACACCGATGTAGGTGGAGAAGGTCGTGTACTTCTTGTTCAGGGAGTACGTCACTCGGGAGGACGAGTGGACGCCCAGCCCGTAGGAGAACTTCTTGCCGTTCACCTTCATCGGGCGGCCGTCCTTGGCCTTGCGGCTGCCGACACTCTGGTTGAGCTCGACCGGGCCCCATCCGTTGTAGGAGGAGGCGGGCTTCAGGGACGTCAGCTTCGTCGTGGTCGTTGCGGCGGATGCCGGGGCGGCCGTGCTGGCCGCCAGGGTCAGCCCCGAGGCCACGATGGCAAGGGGGGTGAGGGCGGCGATTGCCGCGGTTCGGGGCCTGAGGGTGATGGTCCTCGTGGGGATCGTCATGCTGGGGGACTCCGGGTGATCTGGGGGGAACGAGCGGCCTCTGGGCCGCCCGGAGTAACTGAAGTCCCTGCACCAACGTCGCTCGGTCGAGGACCCTACCACCCATTCGAGCGCCTCCTGGAACCACGCGCGGGCCTTCGAAGGCCCCGTCAGCCGTTCGGTTGATGGAGATCCAGCCGTCCGGCGCCCTGCTCCAAATGTCCGTCAGAGGACGTTTGCGCAGGTCACGAACCGGTTACGATCGTGATCTCGCCGTTATCGAATGGGCGTAGACGGTGCCGATCAGACCGCAGGAAAAAAAGGTCAGGCCGGCCATGAGCGGGAACGAGAAACCGTCCACGAAGGCAAGGCAGGCGGCCGGTGCCGCAACCGATGCGGCCAACGCTGCGGCCGCGGACCGGGAGCGCGCGTCGGTGAACCGGCTGCGCGCCACGAAGGCTGTCACGAACGCCGTGACGAAGACGCCGAGGAGCGCGATCACCCCGACGAACCCGATCTCGATGAGCAGCCCGAGGTACTGGTTGTCGAGGATGCGGTAGCTCGGCAGGAAGGTCTGGAACCCCCGGCCGAAGGCGGGCGAGCGCGAGATGAACTCCCACGCCAGGGGGTAGCTGTTCGTCCGCGAGAGCGCGCTGTCGTCGCTCGAGATGCCGGTGAAGAGCTTCGTGATGGTGCCCAGCATGCCCGGCACGGTGAGGAAGACCGCCACCATGCCGATGCCGCCGAAGACCAGGGCGCCGAGGCGGGTGCGGCGCGGCCACGTCGGCAGCAGCACGGCCAGCACGACCACGCCACCGACGATCGCGGACCGCGAGATCGACAGGGGGATGGCCATGGCGATGGCCGCCACGGGGAACCAGCGCCGGAAGCGGCCGAGGTCGGTGGCCGTGAGCGCGACGTGCAGGCAGATGGGCAGCAGGATGTTCATCGAGACGCCGAACTCGATGGGGTGCAACGCGGTGCCGGACGGACGGACGTAGCTGTCCCGACTCAGTACGCTCGTCAGCGTGGCGTTGGTCGTCAGCCCCGGGATCTGGATCAGGTCGGTGTAGGCGCGACCGGTGGCGAACTGCAGCAGCCCGAGGAGGGCGACCAGGCCGCCGCCGACGGCGAGCCTGCGCAGGAGCACCTCGAGGCGGTCCATGCTCGAGACCCCGCTGTCGGCCACCAGCACGACCCCGAGCCAGCCCGCGATCAGCAGCAGGCCGGTGTTGGCGGTGCTGACCTCATCGCCGCCGATCGCGCGGGTCATCGCCGCGACGTAGCTCACGGCGACGGCGAGCACGAACACGAGCATGGCCGTGCGCACGGGGTGGGCGCGCGTGCGGGTGCGCTCGACGTCCGCTGCTCGTGCCCACAACCACCACACAGCGCCACTGACCGCGACGACGTTGGCCGGGGTGCCCGCCGCCCCGAGCGGTCCGATGATGAGGCGCGACGGCAGTGCCAGCAAGAGCACGACGTAGGCGGTGAGGAAGGTGGCGCCGTCCCAGCCCACCGCCGCGGCCCGGCTCCGCAGGCTGCGCTCCCCCAGGGAGCTGGGGCTCAGCCGGAGACTCGTGTGAGGTCCTCTGCTCGCCCCTTGGCGTCTCCGCCGGGGTGGCTCGCGCCCGCCTCGTGCCGAGGCGTCACGGGCAGTGCTTCATCGCCGCCCGGCGCATCCGGCCCGTCGGTCGAGGGGGGTGCTGCGGTGTCTGCGACTGCGGACTGCCGCTGCCGCCGACGACGGGCGCGTCGGAGGGCCAGGGCGTCGAACCAGGCAGCGGCCAGGATGGTCACCAGGAGCCCGGCGGCGCCAGCCACGACGACGGCCCGGATCTGGGACTTGCGCTGGATCATGGGGACGTCGGCGGCGATCACGGGCGTCCGGGTGATCAGCGACTTGCTCGGGACCCCCGCGTCCTGCTGCAGCTGGAGGAGGACGTCCGGGAGCCGCGCGGAGAGGAACTGCTCGGCGGCCTCAGAGGTCTTCGGGGAGGTGGAGCTCACCTCGATGAGGAGCATCGGGGCAGCCGCCGTCGGGTCCAGGGCCACGCCGTAGTCGACCTTGCCGAACTGGGCCTTCACCAGTCGCTGGGTGCGGTCGTCGGTCATGGCCTTGGAGGCGACGCTGCCGATGGACTCCAGCCCGCCGAGGACGAGGTAGGGATTGCTCCCGGCCGGGACCGCACTCGAGGGGGGGAGGAGCAGCACCTCGGACTTCACGGCATACGCCGGTGGGACCGCCGACAGGGCCGCGAACACCAGGCCCGCAGTGGCGAGCAGCCCTAGCACGACGACGTACCACCGCCGCAGCAGGACCTTCGGAATCTCCCCTAGGAGCATGACGCCCAACCACCCTTTCCCCGCGGGAGTGTCCGTACAGTGGTGCTCCCCCACAAACCTTAACCTGCCACGGCTCCAGGGAGTTCCGAATGCCGGTAATCGTCGGTCGGGGTGTCCCAGATGTGACATGCTCGTCCAGACTCTTGGGGGAGGTGCTGGCATGACGGTGTTCGAGGTGTTCGCCTCCGTGCGCCGGGCCTGGGTCGTCGTCATCGCCGGCCTGCTGCTGACCGCGGCCGCCGGCGTCTACGTGGCCCGCACCACCGGTGTGTACTGGGCCCAGGTCGACGTGGTCTTCCTCGGCGCCGTGACCGAGACCCGCCCGAACCCGCTCAGCTACAGCTCCAAGCAGCTCGTCGACGTCGCCTCCGTGGTCCAGCGCGACGTGACCGGGTCGACCGACCAGACTCAGGTGGTCTCGCCGACGGTCAACCTCATCGACACGGGGGTCAAGGACGGCTGGTGGGTGCGGCTGCCCAACTACGGCGGCCAGTGGACGATCAGCTACGAGCGCCCCGCCCTCGACGTGCAGGTCGCCGCCCCCACCGCGGACGCGGCAGCGGCCAGGATGGGGAGCCTGCTCGCCCGGATCAACGACGACCTCGACCGGCGGCAGGACTCGGCCGGAGTCACCCCGGAGCACCGCGTGACCACGAGCGTGAGTCCCCCTCCGGCGGTGGCGATCCACTACTCCCAGGGCCCGGCCAAGCGGGGCCTGATGATGACGGTGCTGCTGGGGCTCGGCCTGACCCTGGCGGCGACCGACTGGTGGGACCGCCGTCATCGGCCCATGCGGGCCCGCGCGATGGTGCCGCACCCGGGTCGGCCCCGGATGCGGTCCCGTGCCGGTCGCTCGGCACGCGGTCCGGCGAGCGCGGTCGTCCAAGGAGTGCAGTCACGGTGAAGCGCGTCCTGGTCGTGTACGGCACCCGTCCGGAGGCCATCAAGATGGCGCCGGTCATCGGTGCCCTCCGCGACAGCCCGCACCTCGAGCCGGTCGTCGCCGTCACCGGGCAGCACCGCGCGATGCTCGACCAGGTCAACGCCTTGTTCGGGATCGTGCCGGACCACGACCTCGACATCATCTCGGCCCGGCAGTCCCTGGAGGACATCACAGCCCGCGCACTGGTGGGCCTGCGCCCGGTGCTCGAGTCGACCGCCCCGGATGCCGTGCTCGTGCAGGGCGACACGACGACCTGCTTCGCCGCTGCCCTGGGCGCGTTCTACCACCAGGTCCCCGTGGTCCACCTCGAGGCGGGGCTGCGCACCGACAACCCCCTCAACCCGTTCCCCGAAGAGGTCAACCGCCGCCTGACCACCCAGCTGGCGTCGCTGCACCTGGCCCCGACCGCCACGTCCCGGGCCAACCTGGTCCACGACGGCGTGAGGCCGGACGCCATCGTGACCACCGGCAACTCCGTGATCGACGCACTGCTGGACGTGGTGGGCCGCTCCGCGCCGCTGACCCGCCCCGAGCTCGAACCCCTGCGTGGCCGCCGGCTCGTGCTGATCACCTCGCACCGACGCGAGTCGTGGGGCGAGCCGATGCGCCAGAGTGGGCGAGCGGTCGCGCGCCTCGCCGAGGCCTTCCCGGAGGTGCAGTTCCTGCTGCCCGCCCACCTCAACCCGGTGGTGCGCGACGTCCTGCTCCCGTTGCTCGAGGGCCACGACAACGTCCTGGTCACCGACCCGCTCGACTACGGCGACTTCGCCACGGTGATGAGCTGGGCCGAGGTGGTCCTCACCGACAGCGGCGGCGTGCAGGAGGAGGCGCCCAGCCTGGGCAAGCCCGTCCTCGTGATGCGGCAGACCACCGAGCGACCCGAGGCCGTCGACGCGGGAACGGTGCGACTGGTGGGCACCGACGAGGCGACCATCGTCACGGAGGTGACCCGGCTGCTCACCGACCCCGCGGCATACGAGGCGATGGCCCACGCGGTCAACCCCTATGGCGACGGGCGGGCGGCGGCGCGCAGCGTCCAGGCGATCGAGCACCACTTCGGGCTCGCTGAGCGGCCGGCCGACTTCGAACCGGCCACCGAGCCCGACCGCGTCGAGCGCCCGGCCTGATCGCGCCGGGCGGCTACCGCCAGATGCCGCGGGTGTCGTAGACCACCTTGCCTGCGAGCCAGCTGCGGTTCATCGCCTTGAACTGGTCGTGGTCGACCAGGAGCGCCACGATGTCGGAGGCCTCGACGGCCTTCTCTGCGGCCACGAGCCGGAGGTTGGGCAGCACGGCGAGCCGAGGGGGGAGGTCCCCGGTGTACGGCTCCGCCACGAGGATCTCGACATCCGGCAAGGACGTCGCGATCTCCTCGACGATGTCCACCGCGGGGCTCTCGCGCAGGTCGTCGATGTTGGCCTTGAAGGCCAGCCCGAGGCAGGCGATCGTGGGCTCGCGGAAGCGGTTGGCCTTCGAGATCACCTGCGCCGCAACGTGGTGCGGCTTGTGGTCGTTGACCTCTCGGGCCGTCCTGATGAGGCGGGAGAGCTCGGGGGCGGCACCGACGATGAACCAGGGGTCGACGGCGATGCAGTGCCCACCCACCCCCGGACCGGGGTTGAGGATGTTGACGCGGGGGTGGCGGTTGGCCATCTTGATGACCTCCCACGCGTCGAGGTGCAGGGACTCGCAGATGAGCGACAGCTCGTTGGCGAAGGCGATGTTGACGTCGCGGTAGGCGTTCTCGGTCAGCTTGGCCATCTCGGCGCTCGAGGCGTCGGTGAGCAGGATGTCGCCCTGCGCGAAGACCCGGTAGATGGTTGCGGCGTGCTCGGCGCAGCGGTGGGTGACGCCGCCGACGACGCGGTCGTTGGTCACCATCTCGATCATGATGCGACCGGGAAGGACCCGCTCGGGGCAGTGCGCCACGTGGATGTCCGGGACGCCCTCGGAGGAGTGGGGGAGGACCAGGTCGGGTCGCAGGTCCGCGAGCTGGCGGCTGATGCCCAGTGTGGTGCCTGGGGGCGAGGTGGACTCCAGGATGATCACCTCACCGCCGCGCAGCCGGGGGGCGATCTGCCTGACGGCCTGCTCGATGTAGGAGACGTCGGCAGTGTGGTCGTCGTTGAACGGGGTCGGGACGGCGATGATGTAGGCGTCGGCCTCGGGGGTCTCGAGCGAGGCCGTGAGGCGGCCCATGCTGACCGCGCCACTGACGCCCACGGCCAGGTCCGGTTCGACGAAGGGCAGCCGGCCCTCCGACACGGCGGTCACGGTGTCGAGGTTGACGTCGACACCGACGACCTCGACCCCTCGGGTCGCCAGCGCCACGGCGGTGGGGAGACCGATGTACCCCAGGCCGATGACCGCTACCCGTCCGGCAAAGACCTCGCTCATGACACCCTCCTCAGGTGGTCGTCCGCGGTGGGGACGACGGCATACGGTGCGGTGGGCCGCACCCGTTCCTGCACGGTCAGTGCGAGGAACGCGGTGTTCGTGGTGAGGTAGCGACGAGCCAGTCGTCGCGGCTCCTGCTTGAGGCGGAAGGCCCATTCCATGCCGGCGCGCTGCCAGGCCAGCGGGGCACGCTCGGTGATCCCGGCGAGCACGTCGAACGACCCCCCGACACCGTGGATGACGGGGACGCCGAGGGTCGGGCCGTAGGTGCCGACGAAGATCTCCTTCTTCGGGGACACCATGCCCAGGAAGAGCATGTCGGCCCCGGACTCGGCAATCGAGGCCGCCACCTGCTCGGCCTCGGCGTCCGTGAAGTAGCCATCGCGACTGCCGACCACCCGAGCACCGGGATAGCGCTCCGCGACGACGGCCCGCACCTGGGCGACCACCTCGGGTCGGGCGCCCAGGAGGTAGACGCCGTGGTGGTCCCGGTCGGCCAGCTCGAGCAGCGACTGGAAGAGGTCGATCCCGGCGACGCGCTCCGGCAGCGGCCGGCCCAGGGCTCGGCTCGCCCACACGACGGACTGCCCGTCGGCGACGATCACCCCGCAGTGCAGCAACGACTCGCGCAGCAGGGAGTCGGAGCGCAGCTTGACGATCTTGGCCGCGTTGAGGACGCCGATCTGGACGGGGCGCCGGGCGCGGATCGCCGCGTCGCACCGGGCCACGACCTCAGGCAGGGTGAGGGCGTTGACCGGCATCCCGAAGAGCCGCTCGGTGCGGGGCTGGGCCGGTGGCACCAGGGTCAGCAGGTGATCCTCCTGGTCGGCCGGCTCGAGACGGGATGCCCGGGGGCGGCTGTGCCAGGCGTAGAGCAGCCAGCCCAGCTCGTAGGGGCGGCACTCGTGGTCGACCCTGGTGGCCGGCCAGAGCCGGTCGACGCCGGGCAGGTGCGCGCCGCGGCGCAGGGAGGTGGTCACCGCCGCGACCTTGCGGGCGGCCTTCGAGGGCTCCTGCCGGCCGACCTTGCGCCAGACCACCCCGGCGTCCTCGTCGACGAGCTCTGAGTAGGTCTCGGGGTGCGTGCGCAGCCAGTCGAGCCCGAGCAGCACCTCCTCGGTGTGGTCGTCACCGCCGCACTCGCGCAGGTCGAACAGGGCCATCGGTGCCATCGCGTGCTGGTGGACGCTGTAGACGGGGAAGCGCTCCACGACCGAACCGTCCCGCGCGTCGTAGTGCCACCACCACTGGCCGGCCTCGCCCTGGAGGGTGCAGATCGCGTCGGCGCACAGGTTGGCCGAGTGCAGGGCGTCGCGGTCGCCGGTCGCGGCGGCGTGGCGGGCCAGGGCCTGGATCGGGTAGACCTGATCGGCGAAGCAGCCGACGTGGGCACGGAACCGGCCCAGCGACTGCGCGGGCAGGGCGTGCGGGAAGATGCCGGCCGGGCCCTGGGCCGCCATCAGGCGGTCGCGCCCGAGGGCGGCGATGTCGGCGAGGTCGTCGGACTGCTCCCGCGCCGCGGTGGCGGCCGTGACCATCCAGGCGACGTCGACGGTGGGCAGCGGCACCCCGGAGACGAGCCAGTCCCGAAGTCGGGCGAAGAGCACGGTGTCGACCTCGCCGGCCACCTCGGCCAGCGCCCAGGCGGCGAGGGCGACGGCCCCCGGGTCCGCATGGGTCCGCGCCTGCCGCGCCACCTCTCGGGCGAAGTCCTGCGCACCGGTTCCGTCGAGGACGGTGACCTGCTCGTCGACCGGGACGCACCCGAGCCCGAGCGCGGCGATCGCGGCATACCGGAGGTTGCGGCCCTGGGCCTCGGTGACCGGGCCGTCCGGACCGGGGAGGCCGCGCAGCGTCTGGACGAACGTGCGCTCGCCCGGGACGTACATCGACCTCAACCCCGTGAAGCTCAGGCTCGTGAGCCGGCCGAGCATCCCGGCGGGAGCCAATGCCGCTCGGGCCCCCCTGAAGTCGCTGTCCAACGGCGTTCTGGTGCTGCCCACTACCCCTCCACCATGTTTGGTCCCACCCGGCCGCTGTCGTGGCTCGATGTGGGTCTCCCTCGAGGGTATGGACGCGGCGACGGGAGGAGAGGCGCCATCGGCATGAGCCCGGGCTCACCCAGGTGTGGGAGCGATCCCTACGTCATGGGGATGAGGGGCCGCCGTTCCTCCCCGGTGCCTGCGCACGGCGGCCGCGGAATGCACCGTCGGTGCTGCCGGTTAGGCTGAGGTGCACCCCATCGACCGCTTGTCATGGGGCGTTCGTGCTGTCCTCAGGAGTCCTGCCCATGACCCTCACGCCGCTACTCGACGTGCTCATTGCCGACGCCGGCGTCTCGCGTGCCCTCCGGGCGGCCCGGTCGGGGGTGGCCAACGCCGACATCACCGTGGCCGCGGGGGCCCGACCGGCGCTCATCGCTGCGCTGGCCCGCGAGAGTGGCCGCCCGATCCTCGCCATCACGGCCACCACGCGTGAGGCCGAGGACCTCGCCTCCGCGCTCGGCTGCTTCCTCGAGCCCGACCGGATCGCCGACTTCCCGGCGTGGGAGACCCTGCCCCACGAGCGGCTGAGCCCACGCAGCGACACCGTCGGCAAGCGGCTGGCCGTGCTGCGGCGACTGGCCCACCCCGACCCGACCGACTCGACCTTCGGCCCCCTGGACGTGGTCGTGGCCCCGGTGCGGGCCGTGCTGCAACCGGTGGCCAGGGGTCTTGGTGAGCTGCGGCCCGTCGCACTGAAGGCCGGTGACGAGGCGCCCCTGGAGCAGGTCGTCGAGGACCTCGCCGCCGCGGCCTACACCCGGAGCGACCTCGTGGAGCGTCGTGGCGAGTTCGCCGTGCGCGGTGGCATCCTCGACGTCTTCCCACCCACCGAGGACCACCCCGTCCGCGTCGAGTTCTGGGGCGACACGGTCGAGGAGATCCGCTGGTTCAAGGTCGCCGACCAGCGCAGCCTGGAGGTCGCCGAGCACGGCCTGTGGGCCCCGCCGTGCCGCGAGGTGCTGCTCACCGACGCGGTGCGCGAGCGCGCCCGGGGCCTGGTCGACCAGCTGCCCGGTGCTGCCGACCTGCTGACCAAGCTCGCCGAGGGGATCGCCGTCGAGGGCATGGAGTCCCTCGCGCCGGCCCTCGTCGACGGCATGGAGAGCGTGCTCGACACCCTGCGTGACGGCACTGCGGTCGTGGTCTGCGACCCCGAGCGGGTGCGCACCCGGGCGCACGACCTCGTGGCCACGAGCCAGGAGTTCCTCGAGGCGGGCTGGGCCAACGCCGCGTCCGGCAACGCCGTCCCGATCGACCTCGAGGGCATGTTCGGCACCGCGTCGTTCTGGGGTCTGGCGGACCTGCGCGCCCACGCCCGCGACGGCGGTATGCCGTGGTGGGACCTCGGCCCGTTCGTCGCCGACGAGGAGCTCGCCGACGACGACTCCGCGGTGGTCAACTCCGGGCTGGAGGAGGCTCCGCGCTACCGGGGGTCCACCCCCGAGGCGGTCTCGGACCTTCGGGGATGGGTCACCGACGGGTGGCGGGTCGTCGTGGTCACCGAGGGCCACGGCCTGGCCCGTCGCGTCGCCGAGGTGCTGGCCGACGAGTCCGTGCCCGCTCGCCTCGACGCCGACCTGACCGACCTCACCCCAGGCATGGTGCACCTGACCAGCGGGTCGGTGGGCGCCGGGTTCGTCTCTGCCGCAAGCAGGTTCGCGTTGATCACCGAGACCGACCTCACCGGCACTCCCGGTCAGGGCGGGTCCACCAAGGACATGCGCAAGATGCCGTCCAAGCGGCGCAACCAGGTCGACCCGCTGCAGCTGCGACCGGGTGACTTCGTGGTGCACGAGCAGCACGGCGTCGGCCGGTTCGTCGAGATGGTGCAGCGCAAGATCGGCGATGCCACTCGCGAGTACCTCGTCCTCGAGTACGCCCCCGGCCGACGCGGCCAGCCCGGTGACCGGCTCTTCGTCCCCACCGACCAGCTCGACCAGGTCACCCGCTACGTCGGCGGGGAGCAGCCCACCCTCAACAAGATGGGTGGCAGCGACTGGCAGAAGACCAAGGGCCGGGCGCGCAAGTATGTCAAGCAGATCGCGGCCGAGCTCATCCAGCTCTACAGCGCCCGGATGGCCACCACCGGCTACGCCTTCGGCACCGACACCCCGTGGCAGCGCGAGCTCGAGGACGCCTTCGTCTACGTCGAGACCCCCGACCAGCTCAGCTCCATCGACGAGGTCAAGGCCGACATGGAGCGCACCGTGCCGATGGACCGACTCATCTGCGGCGACGTCGGCTACGGCAAGACCGAGATCGCGGTCCGGGCGGCCTTCAAGGCGATCCAGGACGGCAAGCAGGTTGCCGTGCTCGTGCCGACCACCCTGCTGGTGCAGCAGCACTTCCAGACGTTCTCCGAGCGCTACGCCCAGTTCCCGGTGACGGTGCGCTCGCTGTCGCGCTTCCAGTCCGACAAGGAGGCGCGCGAGACGATCGCGGGACTCGCGGACGGCAGCGTCGACCTCGTCATCGGCACGCACCGGCTGCTCAGCGGCGAGATCCGCTACAAGGACCTCGGCCTGGTGGTCATCGACGAGGAGCAGCGCTTCGGTGTCGAGCACAAGGAGCAGCTCAAGACGCTGCGCACCGCCGTCGACGTGCTCGCGATGTCGGCCACCCCCATCCCGCGCACGCTCGAGATGGCCGTGACGGGCATCCGCGAGATGTCGACCCTGGCCACTCCGCCGGAGGAGCGCCACCCCGTCCTGACCTACGTGGGTGCCTACGACGAGAAGCAGATCGTGGCGGCGATCCGGCGCGAGCTGCTCCGCGAGGGCCAGGTCTTCCTCGTCCACAACAAGGTGTCGAGCATCGAGCGGGCCGCGGGACGCATCCGCGAGCTCGTGCCCGAGGCCCGCGTCGCCACGGCCCACGGCAAGATGGGCGAGCACAAGCTCGAGCAGGTGGTCCTGGACTTCTGGGACAAGAAGTTCGACGTGCTGGTGTGCACCACCATCGTCGAGACGGGGTTGGACATCTCCAACGCCAACACCCTCATCGTCGAGCGGGCCGACGTGCTCGGGCTGAGCCAGCTGCACCAGCTGCGGGGGCGGGTCGGCCGTGGACGCGAGCGCGCCTACTGCTACTTCCTCTACCCGCCGGAGAAGCCGCTCACCGAGACGGCGCACGACCGGCTCGCGACCATGGCGAGCCACACCGACCTGGGCTCCGGCATCCAGATCGCCATGAAGGACCTGGAGATCCGGGGCGCCGGCAACCTGCTCGGCGGTGAGCAGTCCGGCCACATCGCCGGCGTCGGGTTCGACCTCTACGTCCGGCTCGTCGGCGAGGCGGTCGCAGAGTTCCGCGGCGAGGACCAGACCGCCCCGGCCGAGATCAAGATCGAGCTGCCCGTCGACGCCCACCTGCCCCACGACTACGTGCCGGGCGAGCGGCTGCGGCTCGAGGCGTACAAGAAGCTGGCGAGCGTCGTGGACGAGACGGCCCTCGCCGAGATCGAGGCCGAGCTGCTGGACCGCTACGGGCCGTTGCCCGAGCCGGTCCGCAACCTCATGGAGGTGGCGCGGCTGCGCACGGTGGCCCGTACGGCCGGGGTGGGTGACATCTCGCTCCAGGGCAACTTCGTGCGGTTCGGACCGGTCGACCTCCCCGAGTCCGGCCAGCTCAGGTTGCAGAGGCTCTACCCGAAGTCACTCGTCAAGGACGCAGTGCATACCATTCTGGTGCCGAAGCCGATGACGGCCCGGGTAGGTGGTAAACCACTGCGTGACACGGCAGTCTTGCAGTGGGCCAGCGACCTCATCCGTGCCGTGCTCCTGGGCAGCGTCGCCGACGCCGCCAGGGTGGGCACCCGTGAGGGCGCGGTGACGGCTCGATGAGCATGGAGAAAGGGCTGGGCATGAGCAAGGGCTTTTCCGTGAAGGCACGTCCCACGGCACTCTCGCGCGTCGTGCGGGGGTCGGTCGTCGTCGTCCTCGCTGCGAGCGTGCTCGCCGTGTCCGGATGCACGCAGGCCGACACCGCTGCCGTGGTGGACGGCACGAAGATCAGCGAGCAGGACGCCCAGGAGGCGGCTCGCCAGATCAGCGCGGCCCAGCCCAACTCCGGCCTCGACACGGCCAACGCCGTGGCGAGCCTGATCATGGCCACCTTCATCAACCGGGTCGCCGAGCAGAACGGCAAGGGCCTGTCGGACTCGGCCGCACGGGCTGCCGTCGACGTGATCCCCGACCCGACGCAGGCCACCCTGCAGCTGGTGCGGGCCAGCCTGGCCTACAACCAGATGACCAGCGAGGAGCAGGCGCAGGCGGTGACGTTGGCGTCGAAGGCCGACATCACCATCAACCCCCGCTACGGCACCTTCGATGCGGCGAAGATCGCGTTCAACCCCAGCACCCCCAACTGGATCAAGCCCCAGCCCGCGCCGGCGGCCGCCCCCGCGGGGGGCTGATCCCGGCGTGACCGGGCGCCTCACCCTGCTCGTCGGGACCCCGCGGATCGCCCCCGGCCTCTTCACGCGGGCGGCCTGGCAGGCGCTCGATGCTGCCGAGCAGGTGCTGGCGAGGGATGTCGGCGAGCCCCTCGCCGATGCCGTGGCCGAATCCGGGGTGGACGTGAGCCACCTCGGCGAGCACCCCGCTCCGACGCTGGCCCGCGACCTCATGGACCGGGCTGCCACGGCGCAGGTGGTCTGGATCTCCTCGGCCGACGGCGACCCCGGCCTCACCGACGCGATCGCCTCGGAGGTCTCCAGGCTCGGCGAGCCGCCCGAGGTCGAGGTGCTGGTGGCCTCCTGGGACGTCCCCGGGGCCCGGCTGCTCGACCTCGTGGCCGTCATGGATCGGCTCCGGTCGCCCGGGGGGTGCCCGTGGGACGCGGAGCAGACCCACGAGTCGCTGGTGAAGTACCTCATCGAGGAGTCCCACGAGGCCGCCGAGGCCATCGAGTCCGGCGACCGCGACCACATCCGCGAGGAGCTGGGCGACGTGCTGCTCCAGGTGGCGTTCCAGTCCAGGGTGGCCCAGGACCACCCCGACCAACCCTTCGACATCGACGACGTGGCCGGCGAGATCGTCTCCAAGCTGGTCCGGCGCCACCCGCACGTCTTCGCCGACGGTGACGCCTCGACCCCGGCCGAGGTCGAGGCTGCCTGGGAGCAGATCAAGGCGGGCGAGCGTGCGGCGAAGGCGCCGCACGGGGGAGGCGAGGACGGCCACCCAGGCCTGCTGCACGGCATACCGCGGTCGTTGTCGACCCTCATCGCGGCCGACAAGGTGCTCGCGCGCTGGGCACGGGGTGACCGCGGCGACCTGCCGGCGCCGGCGCCGGGCGACGTGGGTGAGGGGCTCCTGGCCCTGGTCGGCGAGGCGCGTGCGGCCGGCCTCGACGCCGACGCGGAGCTGCGCCGGGTGCTGCGCGGCCTCGATGCGGCTGCCCGTGGCGACCACGACGGCTGATTCGGCCAAAGCCTTCCTCAGGAACCCAAGGGAGCCTTAGAGTTCCAAGTATGGGGCTGACTCCGCGCGAGCACGAGATCGTCTACCTGCTCCGCGTCGAGCCGCTCCTCGACGCGGCGGCACTCGCCGAACGGCTCGGTGCGACGAAGGCGGCCGTCTCGGTGCACCTGTCCAACCTCACCCGCAAGGGGGTCATCCTCGGCCGCGGGTACGTCGTGCGCTCCGAGGTGCGGTCCGTGGTCGTGGTGGGCGGGGCCAACATGGACATCAAGGCCCACTCCAACGCGCCGGCCCGGTTGCGCACCTCCAACCCCGGCACCGCGGTGACCACCCCCGGCGGGGTCGGGCGCAACATCGCCGAGAACCTCGCGAGGCTGGGCACCCCGACCCACCTCGTCGCGCCGGTGGGTCGCGACGCCTTCGGTGAACAGGTGGTCGCGGCGACCGGGGCGGCCGGTGTGGCCGTCGACCACGTCGTGCGAGTCGGGGACTCGACCGGCACCTACCTGGCGGTGCTGGACGCCACCGGCGAGCTCGTCATCGCCGTCTCGAACATGACGGTCACCGACCAGCTGACCGTTCGCCAGCTCGAGCCGGCCAGACCCCTGCTGGCCCACGCCGACCTGCTCGTGGTCGATGGCAACATCCCGCAGGCCCCGGTCGAGTGGTTGCTGGACGTCGCGGCGACGGCAGGAGTGCCCGTGGTCGTGGACCCGGTCAGCGTCGTCAAGGCCGGCCACCTCTCCCGGACCCTGTCGGCCGACCGCCCCCTGCTGGCCCTCACGCCCAACCACGACGAGCTCGAGGCCGTGGTGGGCACCACGGTGGCGCCGACGAAGGCGGGCCTTGCTGCGGCCGCCCGCACCGTCCACGACCTCGGCGTGCAGCACGTCTGGGTGCGGCGGGGCTCGCGTGGGAGCCTGCTGAGCAGCCGGAGCACTGACGGACGCACCGTCGTGGTGTCGCTCCCCGCACCGGCGGCCGACGTCGTCGACGTCACCGGGGCCGGTGACGCGATGACAGCGGCCTTCGTGCACGCCCTGCTGCGGGGGGACGACCCCGTCGACGCGGCGCGGTTCGGCCAGGTCGCGGCCGCGCTGACGGTCGGCAGCCCCGACACCGTACGACCGGACCTGACCGCACGCCTGATCGACGCCCAGCTGCGCACGCACGCGCGCCCCGAGACCAAGGAGCACCGATGACCACCACGCCCCACCCGTCCCTGACGCTGTCCGAGGAGGTGGCCGAGGCGCTCACCCGTCACCACCCCGTCGTCGCCCTGGAGAGCACGATCATCAGCCACGGGATGCCCTACCCCCGCAACGTGGAGATGGCGCTCGAGGTCGAGGCGATCATCCGCGACGGCGGCGCCACGCCGGCCACCATCGCCGTGCTCGACGGGGTGCCGCGCATCGGCCTCGACCGCGACGAGCTCGAGGTCCTGGCCAGCCACCCCGACGTCGCCAAGGTGAGCCTGCGCGACCTGCCCCACGTCATCGCGCGGCACAGGCACGGGGCGACCACGGTGGCGAGCACCATGCGCCTGGCCGCGCTGGCCGGCATCCGCGTGTTCGTCACCGGCGGGCTCGGGGGCGTGCACCGTGGTGCCGGGACGAGCTTCGACATCTCGGCCGATCTCACCGAGCTCGGCCAGACCGACGTGGCCGTGATCTCCGCGGGGGTGAAGTCGATCCTCGACATCGGGCTCACGCTGGAGGTGCTCGAGACCCTCGGCGTGCCCGTCGTGGTCCACGGCAGCGACGAGTTCCCGTCGTTCTACTCCAGATCCAGCGGCCACGCGGCACCGATGCGCGCCGACTCGGTGGACGAGCTCGCGGCGATGATGCGGGCCAAGTGGGACCTCGGGCTCAAGGGTGCCCTGTCGATCGCCAACCCGGTGCCCGAGGCCGACGAGATCCCGGCCGCGGAGATCGGCATCCTCATCGACCAGGCGCTGGGCGAGTGCGCCGAGCGGGGCATCCACGGCAAGGACATCACGCCGTTCCTGCTCGGCCGCATCGTCGAGCTCTCGGGCGGTCGCTCGCTGGAGACCAACATCGCCCTGGTGCGCCACAACGCCCGCCTGGGCGCCGAGCTGGCCGTCGCATACCAGCGTTTCGCCTGAGCCCCCACCCCAACCTCAGCTTTATCGGGTCTAGCAGGAAGGTTGACCTTCACTCCACTTCGATACCGGGGTGAAGGTCAATGTTCTTGCTAGACCCGATAAAGCTGCGGCGGGTGGCGGCGCGGCGGTGGAGCGCTGGGTATGCCGGGTGGCCGGCTGGGTGGGACGTCCAGCCTGCGGGTCGGTCGCCGCCGGGGGCGGGGGCAACCGCTAACCTCGGAGCATCCCTGTTTCGCCCCCAGATGGAGATTCCTGTGGCCACCATTGACGCCGTCGGCGCTCGCGAGATCCTCGACTCGCGCGGCAACCCCACCGTCGAGGTCGAGGTGGCTCTCGACGACGGCACCATCGCCCGTGCCGCGGTGCCCTCCGGGGCCTCCACCGGCGCCTTCGAGGCGGTCGAGCGCCGGGATGGCGACAAGGACCGCTACCAGGGCAAGGGTGTCGAGCAGGCCGTCAACGCGGTCCTCGACGAGATCAACCCCAAGCTCGTCGGTTTCGAGGCGAGCGAGCAGCGGATCATCGACGGCGTCATGCTCGGCCTCGACGGCACCGACAACAAGGCCAAGCTCGGCGCCAACGCCATCCTCGGCGTCTCGCTGGCCGTCGCCAAGGCCGCGGCCGAGTCCGCCGGGCTCCCGCTCTTCCGCTACCTCGGCGGCCCGAACGCCCACGTCCTGCCCGTGCCGATGATGAACATCCTCAACGGCGGCAGCCACGCCGACTCCAACGTCGACATCCAGGAGTTCATGATCGCGCCGATCGGCGCCCCGACCTTCCGCGAGGCCCTGCGCTGGGGCGCGGAGGTCTACCACGCGCTCAAGGGCGTGCTCAAGGAGAAGGGGCTGGCGACGGGGCTCGGCGACGAGGGCGGCTTCGCCCCCGACCTGGAGTCCAACCGCGCCGCCCTCGACCTCATCCTCGAGGCCATCGCCAGAGCCGGCTACGAGCCGGGGACTCAGATCGCGCTCGCCCTCGACGTGGCGGCCAGCGAGTTCCACGAGGACGGCGGCTACGCCTTCGAGGGTGGCACCAAGACGGCGGCCGAGATGGTCGACTACTACGCCGACCTCGTGGACTCCTACCCGCTGGTCTCCATCGAGGACCCCCTCGACGAGGACGACTGGGACGGCTGGAAGTCGATGACCGACCGGCTCGGCGACCGGGTCCAGATCGTCGGCGACGACCTCTTCGTCACCAACCCGGTCCGGCTGCAGCGCGGCATCGACTCCGGCACGGCCAACGCCCTGCTGGTCAAGGTCAACCAGATCGGCTCGCTCACCGAGACCCTGGACGCCGTCGACCTCGCGCACCGCAGCGGCTACCGGTGCATGATGAGCCACCGCTCCGGCGAAACCGAGGACGTCACCATCGCCGACCTCGCCGTGGCGACCAACTGCGGCCAGATCAAGACCGGCGCCCCGGCCCGCTCCGAGCGCGTGGCCAAGTACAACCAGCTGCTGCGCATCGAGGAGGAGCTGGACGACGCCGCCTCGTATGCCGGTGCCGCAGCCTTCCCGCGGTTCGCGCCGAAGGCCTGACGGCCACCACGACTGGAGCAGGGATGACGGGGACCGGACACGGCACGAGCGGGAAGGGCAAGCCCTCCCGTCGCACGACGACGCCCCGGGCCAGCGGGGCGCAGCGCCCGGCGACGCCCGGCCCGGCGACGCCCGGCCCGGCGACGCCCGGCCCGGCGAGCCCCCGTGGCGGAGCGGCGCGCGCGGGCAGTCCGCGCACCACGTCGCCGCGGTCCACCTCGCCGCGCACCAGTGGGGCCCGTGGGGCCCGTGGGGCGGCGGCCCGACCCGGGGCCGGACCCGGACGGTCTCGCGCCACGGCGTCCGGGGCGGTGCGCAAGGCAGCCTCCACCCAGGTCGCCATCGAGCGCCGTGCCTCGCGTGCTGTACTGCGCTCGGTGGTGCTGGCCTCCATCTTCGTGCTGCTCGCGGTCACCCTCGTCCCGACGCTGCGCTCCTACCTGCGCCAGCAGGGTCAGATCGAGTCGCTGCGCGGCCAGGTGACCGAGCAGCGCGACACCGTGGTCGACCTGCAGAAGGAGCAGGCCCGCTGGAACGACGACGCCTACGTCACCCAGCAGGCCCGGGAGCGCCTCAAGTTCGTCAAGGTCGGTGAGAAGTCCTACACCGTCATCGACGGCACGACCTCGGCCGCGGCGCTGCCGGGCGTGGCCCAGGCGCCGGCCGCATCGAGCGACCACCCGTGGTACGGCCAGCTGTGGGAGTCGGTGCGGGTCGCCGACGCCGGTCCCGCAGGCACTGGCACGACCAGCACCAGCAAGTGAGCGAGTCGCCCACGCCGGCCGACCTCGCGGCGGTCGAGGTCCAGCTCGGGCGCGTGCCCCGCGGTGTCACCGCCGTCGCCCACCGGTGCGGCTGCGGTCACCCCGACGTCCTGACGACCCAGCCGCGGCTGCCCGACGGCACGCCCTTCCCCACCACCTTCTACGCCACCTGCCCCAAGCTCACCGGGGCCATCTCGACCCTGGAGAGCACGGGGCTGATGAAGGACATGACGCAGCGGCTCGCGCAGGACCCCGACCTCGCAGCCGCGTATGCCGCGGCGCACGACGACTACCTGGCCCGCCGGTCCCAGCTCGGCCGGGTGGCCGAGATCGAGGGGATCTCGGCCGGTGGCATGCCGACCCGCGTGAAGTGCCTGCACGTCCTCGTGGGGCACTCGCTGGCCGCCGGTCCCGGGGTCAACCCGCTCGGTGACGAGGCCCTGGCCCTGCTTGACGACTGGTGGTCCGCAGGCTCGTGCGTCACCGACGACTCCGCGGAGTCGTCATGATCCGCGTCGCGGCCATCGACTGCGGTACCAACTCGATCCGCCTGCTGGTCGCCGACGTCGACCCGAAGACCGGTGAGCTCACCGACGTGCTGCGTCGCATGGAGGTGGTGCGGCTCGGCCACGGCGTCGACCGCACCGGGCGCATCGACGCGCAGGCCATGGAGCGCACCCTGGCGATGGCCCGCGAGTACGCCGCACAGTGCCGTGGGCTCGGGGCGACCACGGTCCGGTTCGTCGCGACATCCGCCTCACGGGACGCCTCCAACGCCGCCGAGTTCGTGGCGGGAGTGCGCGACGCCTTCGACGACTACGGCACGGTGCCCGAGGTGGTCTCGGGTGACGAGGAGGCCGCGCTGTCCTTCCGCGGAGCGACCGGTGACCTGCGGGCGGGTGGCCTGCCGGGTCCCTACCTGGTGGTGGACCTCGGCGGCGGGTCCACCGAGTTCGTCCGCGGGGAGTCCGAGGTCGAGGCCGCCCTGTCGGTCGACATCGGTTGCGTCCGGATGACCGAGCGGCACCTGCGCTCCGACCCGCCGACCGCCGACGAGGTCGCGGCGGCGACCGCGGACATCGTGGCTGCGATCGACCTGGCGGCGGCACGGGTGGACTTCGACGGCATCGGCTCGCTGGTGGGCCTGGCGGGCAGCGTCACCACCGTCACCGCGCACGCTCTCGGCCTGGCGGCCTACGACCCCGAGCGGATCCACCTGACCGAGCTGGCACCCGAGCAGGTGGTGGTCGCGTGCGACTCCCTGCTCCACCTCTCACGCGACGACCGTGCGGCGTTGGGGTTCATGCACCCGGGGAGGGTCGACGTCATCGGCGCGGGCGCGTTGGTCTGGCGGGAGGTCGTCCTGCGGCTGGCTGCGCGGGGCGTCACCCGGGTCGTCACGTCCGAGCACGACATCCTCGACGGGATCGCGCTCTCCTGCGCGGACCGGACCCTGCAGGGCTAGCGCGTCTGCGCCCCGTGACCGGGGAGCAGCGCGGCGAGCCCGGACCAGACGCTGGACACGACGATCGCGGTGGCGTCCGCCACCGAGACCTCGGGGCGGCGGGTGCGCCAGACCGCCACCCGCTCGCAGGCGCCGACGATCACCTCGGCATACCCCTCGAGCGCGGTGCCGGGCACCGCGGCGAGGTCCGGCGACTCGCGCAGCGTCGCCAGGGTCGCGGCCGACTGCTGCTCCCGGATCCCCTCGATGAGCGGGTTGGCCAGCGACGCGACGGCCCCCTCCTGCTGGATGAGGACGAAGGCGGTGGCATGGGCGTCGATGAACTCGAAGAACGCCCGGACCCCGGCCCGGAAGACGTCCGCGAGCGGCGCCTCGGGACCCACTGCCTGCCAGGACGCCTCGGTGGCCTCCCTGAGCTGCCCGCGGGCGCGGGCGATGCAGGCCGAGAGCAGCCCCTCCTTGGACCCGAAGTAGTCGTAGATGAGGGGCTTGGTCACCCCCACCCGGTCGGCGATGTCCTCCATCGTCGTGGCCTGGAACCCCCGCTCGGCGAAGACCTGCTCCGCGATCGTGAGGATCTGCTCCTCGCGCTGGGCCCGCGGCATGCGCACCCGGGGGGCGGCGGCCGTGGCGGACTCGGTGGGCGGGCTGGACACGGTCGCGATCGTACCGGTGCCGCGATGAACTTACCGCTGGTAAGTTGCTGGTCATGACGGTCCCCCACCACCGCGTCGTCATCGTGGGCACCGGTTTCTCGGGGCTGGGCATGGCGATTCGGCTGGCGCAGCAGGGCGACCTCGACCACGTCCTGCTGGAGAAGGCCGACGACGTCGGGGGCACGTGGCGCGACAACCGCTACCCCGGGTGCGCCTGCGACATCCCGTCCCGGCTCTACAGCTTCTCCTTCGACCAGAAGCCGGACTGGACCCGCGACTACGCGACGGCGCCCGAGATCTGGGCCTACCTGCGTGACGTGGCCGACCGGTATGCCGTGCGCGACCGGATCGCCTTCGGCGCCGACCTGCGAGGAGCCAGCTACGACGAGGCCCTCCAGCGCTGGACGCTCACCGCCGCCGACGGCCGGCAGTGGACCGCCGACGCGATCGTGCTCGGCGTCGGCGCGCTGCACGAGCCGGCCCTGCCGGACCTCGAGGGGCTGGACACCTTTGCCGGCGAGGTCCTGCACACCGCGCGGTGGCCGGAGCGCGGCGACCTCGACGGGCGCCGGGTGGCGGTGGTCGGCACGGGCGCGAGCGCCGTCCAGCTCATCCCCGAGCTGGCTCCGCGCGCCGCCCACACCACCGTCTTCCAGCGCACCCCCGCCTGGACGCTGCCCAAGGCCGACGGGCCGTGGAGCGCACGTCGCCAACGGGTCTTCGGCCGGTTCCCGGTCGTGCAGCGGTTGGTGCGCTGGCGGACCTACTGGCGGCTCGAGGCCCAGGCACCCCTGTTCGTGCGGTTCCCCGTGATCCTGCGGCTCGCCGAGCGACTGGCCCTGCGCGAGCTGCACAAGGCGGTCAGCGACCCCGCGGTCCGCGACAAGCTCACGCCGCGCTACACCATGGGTTGCAAGCGGATCCTGCTCTCCAGCACCTACTGGCCGACCTTCGAGCGCGCAGACGTGGCGCTCGTGACCGAGCCCATCGCCCGGGTCGAGCCGGATGCCGTGGTCACGGCCGACGGCGCCCGGCACGAGGTCGACGCCATCGTCTTCGGGACGGGGTTCTCGGTGACCGGGAGCTTCGACCGGATCGACGTCCGCGGGCTCGGTGGGCGTTCGCTGGCCGAGGCGTGGTCGCAGGGCGCCCGCGCCCACCTGGGCATCACCGTCGCCGGCTTCCCCGAGCTCTACCTGCTGCTCGGGCCCAACACCGGACTCGGTCACAACTCCGTGGTCATGATGACCGAGTTCGCGACGCGCTACGTCCTGCAGGGGATCGAGCGCGGGCGCCTCGGGGCGAGGGTCACCCGGGAGCGCGCCCAGGCCGAGTTCACCCGTGAGATGGAGCGGCGCAGTCGGCACACGGTCTGGACCAGCGGCTGCACCAGCTGGTACCTCGACCGGTTCGGCCACAACACCGCCCTGTGGCCGGGGTCGACGCTGGCCTACTGGTGGCGGACCCGCACGATCGACGACTCGGTCTTCGAGGCCGTCGAGTCCACGAGCGGGAGAGGGAAGAGGGACTTCGTTGGCACGTAAGGAATTCGAGCCCAAGGTCAGCATCGTCACCGGTGGCGCCTCTGGCATCGGCCGGGCGATCGCTGCCGAGCTGGTCGCCCGCGGCAGCAGGGTCGTCGTCGCCGACCTCAATGCCGAGAAGGCGGAGCAGACCGCCCGGGAGCTCGGTGACTCCGCCTCCTGGGCGGAACTCGACGTCGCCGACGCCGCAGCGGTCCGTGACCTCGTCGACCGCACGGTGGCCGAGCACGGTCGGCTCGACGTCATGGTCAACAATGCCGGCGTCGCCATCGGCGGCTTCCTCGAGGAGCTCGACGAGCGGCACTGGGACAAGGCCATCGACGTCAACCTGCGGGGCGTGGTCAACGGCGTCGTCGCGGCATACGCCGTCATGCGCGAGCAGCGCAGTGGCCACATCCTCAACACCGCCTCCCTCGCCGGCCTCGTCCCCGCGCCGGCGATGCTGCCGTACACGACGACCAAGCACGCGGTGGTCGGCCTCTCGACCGGCCTGCGCGCCGAGGCCGCAAGCCTCGGCATCCAGGTGAGCGTGCTCTGCCCGGGCTTCGTCGACACACCCCTGCTCGACGAGGTGTATGCGGCGCCGGCCAGCTTCGAGGGCGGCAGCGTCCGGGCCCGGGTACGGCTGCTCCAGCCGCGGTTCCTCACCGCCGAGCTCACGGCCAGGCGCGCCGTCGACGGCCTCGCCGCGAACATCGCGGTCATCCCGGTGGGGTTCCTGGCCCACCTGACCTGGCGCGGGCTGCGCTACGCGCCGGGGATCACCCGCGCCGTCATCGCGCTGCAGGCCACCGCGGGGCGGCGCCTCGCCGATCGCGCCACGCGAAGGAACGGGCAGCGCTAGCCGGTCGGCCACCGACCCGGCACGGTGCCCTCGGCGCGATCCGGCGACGCGGCATACTGGGCGCGCCCCCGTGGCCCAACTGGCAGAGGCACGCGACTTAAAATCGCCACAGGTGCGGGTTCGAGCCCCGTCGGGGGCACCAGGGCGTCAGAGGTCGAGGTCGGCCCAGATGGCGGCATGGTCCGAGGCGGCGTCCTGCTCACGGGTCAGGGTCGGGTACACCTCCCAGCGGTGCGACGCGGTCCACACCCCCTTGCGGAAGATGCCTGCGGCGGTGATGGACTCGAAGACCGCGGGGGAGCAGAGGATGTAGTCGATCTTGTTGCCCGCCCGGCCCGTCGTGTAGGTGCCGGGCCAGCCGCCATCCTCGAATCCGGGGTGGGCCGCGACGTCCTTGAGGTCCATCGGGGCTGCAGCGCTGCCGACCAGCAACGGGGCCAGCGGCTCGGAGTCGGGGGTGTCGTTGAGGTCGCCGAGGACGACGATGTGCTCGACGCCCTCCGCCCGGCGGGTGCGGTAGATCTCGGCGACCCGCTCGGCCTGGCGGCGGCGCCGCCGGTTGGAGTCGCGCGCCGAGCCGTAGCCCTTGGACTTGAAGTGGTTGACCAGCACCAGCAGGGACCGCCCGCCGCCGAGCGCCACGGTGTACTCGGGACAGTCGCGACCGAAGACCAGGCCGGCAAGGTCCGCGTCGTCCACGTGGCTGACGATCCGTTCGATCGGGTGGTCGCCCCGGGTGAGGATGCCGACGTCGATGCCGCGGTCGTCGTTGCCGTCGATGAGCATGACGTGGCCGTAGATGCGGTCGCTGATGGGCCGCAGCAGGTCGACGTTGAAGCGCTGGAGGGCCAAGCGGTCCTCGGCCTCCACCACGCCCAGGACGTCGGCACCCACGTCGTGCACCACCTGGGCCGTGTGCCGCAGGGCGAGCTCGGTGACCGAGGTGGTCCGCAGCTCCAGCCAGCCGACCCAGTCGGTCCGCCCGTCGGCGACCACGGTGACGGCGCCGTTGCGGGGGCGCTTGAGCAGGCGGCCGCGGTTCTGCCGGAGGATGACGTAGGTCCCCGAGTCGGACTTCTCCAGGCCGAGCGCGGTCAGCAGGGTGACGATGGTGACCTTGTCGGCCGGGGAGTAGACCGGCCGTTGGAGCAGGCGGGTCAGCCGTGCATACGACTCCAGGAGGGTGCGGTGCGTGGCCCAGTCGTCGGCCGCCAGGAGTGCTGCCCGGTCGAAGAGGTTCTCCACGTTGAAGCTCGCGATCCGCACCCCACCAGCGTCCCGCGCGAAGCCCCCCTGCACCAGAGGCGCAGGAGTCCGGATCGGCTCGTCCACGGATTCGCGGTCTTCGGGAACTAGCGGCACCCCGCCACACGTAGTCTGGGTGTACGGCCGCCCCTGGGCCGGACCACCCTCGAAGGAGCAGACGCAGATGGCCAGCAACCCGGTGTTCGACCGGATCGACAAGCAGTCCCGCAAGGGGTACGCCGGCTTCGGCCGCAGCCCCCAGCCGTCGCCGACGGCGGGCATGGCTGCGACCGACTCGATGTCTTCCCAGCAGCTCCAGGACCTCTACAACCAGCCTGCCGCCGGCCCGGTCCAGACCAAGCGCCTGACCATCGACGACGTGGTCATGAAGACCGCCGGACTCTTCGCGATCGTCGTGGTCGTCGGCGCCGTCGCCTGGCAGATCACCCCTCAGCTGGGCATGGCGCTGCTCCTCGGCGGCATCGCCGTGACCCTCGTGCTCGGCATCGTGATCGCGCTCAAGAAGACGATCAGCGTCCCGCTCATCCTCACGTATGCCGTCTTCGAGGGTCTGCTCGTGGGCGCGGTGAGCCGCATCTACGCCGACGCCTTCCCCCTCCAGCCCGGTGAGACCATGTTCCAGGGCATCGTCCCGCAGGCGGTCATGGCCACCCTCTCGGTCTTCGCGGGGATGCTCATCGCCTACAAGACCGGGCTCATCAAGGTCACCGAGAAGTTCCGCCGGATCGTCACCATGGCGGTCATCGGCTACGCGATCTTCGCGATGGTCAACTTCCTCTACGCCGTCATCGGCAACCACGCCTTCGGCATCGGCGGCACCGGTCTGCTCGGCATCGGCATCTCGCTCTTCGCGATCGGGCTGGCGTCGGCGATGCTCGCGGTCGACTTCGACTCGATCGACCGGGCCATCGCCGCAGGGGCCCCGGAGAAGTACTCGTGGCTGCTCGCCCACGGCCTCATCGTCACGTTGGTCTGGCTCTACCTCGAGATCCTGCGCCTGCTGGGTCGCCTGCGCAGCAACTAGCGTGCCCGCGAGATCCCCTGTGCCGCAGGAGGTTTCCGACGAGCTCCGGCGCGTGGTCCGGCGGTGGCAACAGCTGCCGCTGGACCACGCGCTGTCGCGTATGCCGGGGGTGCGCAGCCTGGTCGACGACCTCGCCGGGGTGCCCGTGCCAGACCTGGGCCCGGCCGTCGTCATGGACCAGCTGACGGTCGTCGTCCACGACGCCTGCGCCAGCGGTGCGGGTGACGGGCTGGCAGCGCGCCTGGCCGAGCTGCGCCGCACCCTGGCCTGACCGGCATACCGCCGCTGGGTCGAGGTGAACTCGCCGGGGATCACCGGCGAGTTCACCTCGACCCAGATGGCCAAGCACGCCCTGTGGATGACGGGCCCTGCGGCACGGGCCACCTGGGGATGCTGGTCGCATGGGGATGGTTCGCGCGCCGCGGTCGACCGTCCGAGAGTTCGCCCACGGTGGGGTCATCTCACGCGCAGAGCTGAGGTCCCTCGGCTGGGACCGCGACGCCGTCGCTCGCCAGGTCCGTGCCGAGCGTTGGGTGCGACATGGTCGCCAGACCGTGGCGGTCCACACCGGCCCACTGGGTCCTGAGGCCCTGCGTTGGCGGGCCATCTGGGAAGTGGGGTCCCGGATCGCCCTGCTCGACGGCGTGAGCGCGTTGCATGCGGCTGGACTCACCGGCTATGCCGAGGAGCAGGTGCACGTGTCGGTCGTGCACACTGCCCGAGTCCGGCAGCCCGATGGCGTCCGGCTCCACAAGGTGGCGCGCCGCGTTGACGGTGAGGTGGCCGGCGGCAGCCTGCCCCGGACCAGCCCGGCGGTGGCGAGCGTCCGCGCCGCGCACTGGGCCGTGAGCGACCGGCAAGCGGCGCTGGTGCTCGTCATGCCCGTGCAGCAGCGCCTGGTGACCGGCCGGCAGCTGGTCGAGGCGGTGCGGCTCGTGCGCGGGCGCACCCGGCGGGCCCTGGTCGCCCGGGTCGCTGCCGACGTCGCCGACGGGGCGCAGTCCCTCGGCGAGCTGGACTTCGCGGCGCTGTGCCGAGCCCGAGGCCTGCCGACCCCGAGCCGGCAGGTGGTTCGTCGCGGACCCCGGGGGCGGATCTACCTCGACGTCCGGTGGGATGCGCTGCGCCTGGTGGTCGAGATCGACGGCGCCCAGCACGCGTGGGGACTGGCCGCGACCGACGACCAGTTCCGGCAGAACGCCGTCGTCCTTGCGGGCGACCGCGTCCTGCGCATGACCCTCGTCGGCCTGCGGCTGCGACCGGACGCCTTCATGGACCAGATCTGTCAGGCCATGCGCGAGTCGAGGTGAACTCGCCGGGGATCACCGGCGAGTTCACCTCGAACCGGGGGGCCCCGTCCCTCAGCTGAGGCGCTCGTAGATGATGGCCATGCCCTGGCCGCCGCCCACGCACATCGTCTCGAGGCCGAACTGGCCGTCCCGCGCGGCGAGGCCGTTGAGCAGCGTGGTCGTGATGCGGGCACCGGTCGAGCCGAAGGGGTGGCCCAGCGCGATCGCCCCGCCGTGCACGTTGAGCTTGTCGAAGTCCATGCCGAGGTCGTCGGCACTGGGCAGCACCTGCGCCGCGAAGGCCTCGTTGATCTCGTAGAGGTCCATGTCGTCGATGGTCATGCCCGCCCGGGCCAGCGCCTGGCGCGAGGCGTCGACCGGTCCGAGACCCATGATCTCCGGCGACAGGGCCGAGACGCCGGTCGAGACGACGCGCGCCAGCGGGGTGAGGCCGAGCTCCTTGGCCTTCGTGTCGCTCATGACGACGACCGCAGCCGCACCGTCGTTGAGCGGGCAGCAGTTGCCGGCCGTGATCCGGCCCTGCTCGCGGAAGACGGGGTTGAGCGTGGAGACCGCCTCGAGGGTGACCCCGGACCGCGGGCCGTCGTCCTTGCTGACCACGGTGCCGTCGGGCAGCGTGACCGGGGCGATCTCGCGCTCGAAGAACCCGTCGGCGATGGCCTTCTCGGCGCGGTTCTGGCTGCTGACCCCCCACTCGTCCATCCGCTCGCGGCTGATCCCGCGCAGGGTGGCGACGTTCTCGGCGGTCTGGCCCATGGAGAGGTAGACATCGGGGACCAGGCCCTGCTCGCGCGGGTCGGTCCAGGGGTCGTTGCTCTTGGCCATCGCCTCGCTGCGGGCCGCGGCCTCGGCGAAGGCGGGGTTCTGGTCGTCGCCGGTCGAGCCGCCCGCGCCCGCCCAGGTGGTGTACTGCGAGACGCACTCGACGCCGCCGGACAGGAAGATGTCGCCCTCGCCCGCCTTGATCGCGTGGTAGGCCATGCGGGTGGTCTGCACCGACGAGGCGCAGAAGCGGTTGACGGTCGAGCCCGGGAGGCCGTCGAAACCCGCGAGGACCGAGATCACCCGTGCCATGTTGGAGCCGTGCCGGCCGGAGGGCTCGGCGCAGCCCCAGTAGAGGTCCTCGATGAGGGTGGGGTCGAGCCCCGGGATCTTGGCCAGCGCCGCGTTGATGACCTGGACCGACAGGTCGTCGGGGCGGATCTCCTTGAGGGAGCCCTTGAAGGCCCGGCCGATGGGGGTGCGGGCGGTGGAGACGATGACTGCTTCGGGCACGGAGGTTCCTCCTCGTCGAGGGGTGACCGCCGGATAAGCGGTCGCTTAGTCGCTGTCGATGGTATGCCGTGCGGCTGGGTCCGTGGGTGTGTCGTTGCTCTCGCCGGGCCTGACGGGGTCCGTGCCCGGCGACGTGACGTCATCGACACGGTCCGGCACGGCGTTGTGCGGCCGCCGCAGCAGCACGGCCCAGCGCCCGCGGGGGCCCCGGCTCTGCCCGGCGATCTGCGTCGCGCTCACCTCGGTGCCGGGGTCGCGTACGGCGTACTGGGCGGCCACCGCGACCGGTCCCACGCCCTCGCCGCGCCGGCCGTCGGGGCGGCGCTCGGGGACCACCTCGCCGATCTGGACCCCGAGCGCGGCGTAGACGCTGGGGAGCAGGGCGGCAGCCGCGCGGGCATACCCCGCAGGTGAGGGGTGGAAGCGGTCGGCGCTGAACATCTCGTGCGGGCGCTCGTAGAACTCCGGCCCCAGCAGGTCGCCGAGCGAGACCGTGCGCCCGCCGGCCTCGACCACGGCCACCGTCTGGGCGGCGGCGAGGTCGCGCGACCAGCGCCGCCCGATCAGGCGCAGCGGCTGGGGGATGGGCTGGATGGTGCCGAGGTCGGGGCAGGTGCCGACGACCACCTCGGTGCCGAGGGCACGCAGGGCGCGTACGGCCGCCTCGAGGTGGCGCACGGCGATCGCCTTGTCGATGCGGTGGGTGACGTCGTTGGCGCCGATCATGATGACCGCGATGTGGGGCCGGGCGACCTGGTCGAGGGCGTTGGCGAGCTGGAGCTCGAGGCCGGAGGACTCCGACCCGATGACGGCGGCGTTGGTGAGGCGGACGGGACGCCCGGTCAGGGCCGAGACGCCGTTGGCGATGATCGCCCCGACCGTCTGGTGGGGGGTGTCGGCCCCCATGCCCGCCGCGGAGGAGTCGCCCAGGACCACGAACTCGAGCTGCTCGCCGACGCCGGAGCCGTAGGTGCCGTCGTCGTCGGGAGCGCCCTCGAAGGGCTGGCCCACGATCCGTCGGGCGATGGACGCCTCGACCTTGAGCACGGCGTAGCCCAGGGCGCCCACCGCGCCGATGCCCGCAGCGAGCCCGCCCCCGCCGTATGCCGCGGTGGCAGCGATCTTCCGCGCTCGCCGAGCCCGACCCATCTCCATGCCCCTTTCCTGGTCCGTCCCCCCGACGCTAACGGTTGTCTGCGACATGACGTGCCCCCGTCCCCCCGTCGATGGTCCGCCCGCACGTGCCAGCGGGGATCATGCGTTTGCAGGAGGGGTGTCCACCATCTGAGAGGATGGCCGGGTGAAGTACGCAGAGCACATCGCCGACCTCGTCGGGAACACGCCCCTCGTCAAGCTCAACACCGTCACGGAGGGGATCGGTGCCACGATCCTCGCCAAGGTGGAGTACCTCAACCCCGGGGGGTCCGTGAAGGACCGCATCGCCCTGAAGATGGTCGAGGCCGCCGAGGAGTCCGGGGAGCTCAAGCCCGGCGGCACCATCGTCGAGCCCACCTCGGGCAACACCGGTGTCGGGCTGGCCCTCGTCGCCCAGCGCCGGGGCTACCACTGCGTGTTCGTCTGCCCCGACAAGGTGAGCCAGGACAAGCGCGACGTGCTCAAGGCCTACGGCGCCGAGGTCGTGGTCTGCCCGACCGCGGTCGCCCCGGACCACCCTGACTCCTACTACGAGACCTCGGACCGCCTGGTCCGGGAGATCGAGGGGGCCTGGAAGCCCAACCAGTACGCCAACCCCAACGGCCCCGCCTCGCACTACGAGAGCACCGGGCCCGAGATCTGGGACGACACCGACGGCCGCATCACCCACTTCGTCGCGGGTGTCGGCACCGGCGGCACCATCACCGGCACGGGCCGCTACCTGCGTGAGGTCTCCGCGGACCGCGAGGGCGGGCGGGTCCAGATCATCGGCGCGGACCCCGAGGGCTCGGTCTACTCCGGGGGCACCGGCCGTCCCTACCTGGTCGAGGGCGTCGGTGAGGACTTCTGGCCCACCGCCTACGACCCGTCCGTCGTCGACGACGTGATCGCGGTGAGCGACGCGGAGTCCTTCGAGATGACCCGCCGCCTGGCCAAGGAGGAAGGCCTGCTCGTCGGCGGTTCCTGCGGCATGGCCGTGGTGGCCGCGCTGCGGGCCGCCAAGGACCTGCCCGCCGACGCCGTGGTCGTGGTGCTGCTCCCGGACAGCGGTCGCGGCTACATGTCCAAGATCTTCAACGACGACTGGATGAACTCCTACGGCTTCATGCAGAGCGCCGGCCAGACCACCGTGGGCGAGGTGCTGCACCAGAAGGCCGGGGACCTGCCCGCGCTGGTGCACACGCACCCCACCGAGACCGTGCGCGACGCCATCGAGATCCTCCACGAGTACTCCGTGTCGCAGATGCCCGTCGTCAAGGCCGAGCCGCCCGTCATGGCCGGCGAGGTCGCCGGTTCGGTCAGTGAGCGCGAGCTGCTCGAGGCGTTGTTCGCCGGTCGGGCCCACCTCACGGACTCCGTCGAGAAGCACATGGAGCCGTCACTGCCCCTGGTCGGGGCCGGCGAGCCGCTATCCGTCGCCCGCCACGAGCTGGAGAAGTCCGACGCGATCATGGTGGTCGAGGACGGCAAGCCCGTGGGTGTGCTGACCCGCGCCGACCTGCTGCTGTCGCTGGTCGACTGACCCGACCAGCCGCTGCTCACCGCAGCCGTCGCGCCATGTCCTGGCGCGGCGGCTGCGTCAGCTCCGGGTGCAGGATCGCGGCGAGCGCCTCGACCCCGTCGACCAGCCGCGGCCCGGGACGGGCGAAGCTCGCGTTCGCGTCCACGGCCCACACGGGTATGCCGGGCGGCAGCTCCCCGGAGTCGATAGCCGCGCGGGCCAGGGCGGTCGAGCCCTCGAGGTCGTAACCACAGGGGGCGCAGACGACGACCTCGGGCAGGCTGTCGCGAACGGCGTCCCAGGTGACGCGGACCGACTTCTTGCCCGCGTCGCCGAGCGCGCAGGTGCCGCCCGCGGCCGTGACCATCTCGGGCACCCAGTGGCCGGGGGCGAACGGCGGGTCGGTCCACTCCAGGACGAGGGCTCGGGGACGCGACGCCTCGCGCACGGCCTCCTGCACGGCATCCAGTCGCTCCCGCAGTCCGGCCACGAGGGCGGCGGCCCCGTCCGTGCGGGCGCTCGCGGCCCCGAGGGCCGAGATCGAGGCGAGCACCTCGTCGAGGCTGTGCGGGTCGATGGTGAGCACCTCCGCGCGACACCCGAGGTAGCTGAGCGCGTCGTCCACGACCGACACGTCGACCGCGCAGACGGCGCACAGGTCCTGGGTCACCACGAGGTCCGCGTCGAGGTCGGCCAGGGCCCCGGCGTCCAGGTGGTAGAGGTCCTGCCCGGCGGTCACCGCGGCGGTGACGAAGGCGTCGATCTCCCGTGGCGCCAGGCCTTGCGGGATGGCCGTGGTCGAGACGATCCTGCGCTCGCGGGCCTCTACCGGGGTGTCGCACTCGAAGGTGACCCCGACGACGTCCGGGCCCGCGCCGACGGCGAAGAGGATCTCCGTGGTGGACGGCAGGAGGGAGACTATCCGCATGCAGGTGACCCTACGTGTCCTCGAGGAACCCGACGTCGAGGCGCTGCAGTCGCTCATCGAGTCCGACCCGGGCTACTCCGAACGCGTGACCGGCTACCCACCCGGACCGTCCGACGCGCTGAGCCTGCTGCTCATGCGGCCGCCGGACCTGCCCGAGGAGGCCAAGGTGGTCTGGGGCGGCTTCGTCGACGACGAGCTGGTGAGCGTCCTGGACGTGCTGCGCGGTCACCCGACCGCGGAGCGCGCCTTCCTGGGCCTGCTGCTCGTGCGCGGGGACCGGCAGGGCACGGGGGTCGGCCGCGCCACGGTGGCCGCGTTCGCCGAGGGCGCCCGCACGGCGTGGCCCGAGGTGGTGCGGCTGCGGTTGGCGGTCGTCGACACCAATGCCGCCGCGGGGGAGTTCTGGGCGCGGCTGGGGTTCGAGCCCACGGGCGAGAGCACCCGCTACCGCTACGACCACCTCGAGTCGACGACCAGGCTCTGGGAGCGGGACCTGCGCACCTGAGCGAGCCGACCTATCGTGGTCTCGTGGACAGGTGGGAGTCGCCGGTGGAGAAGGCGATCCGGGAGGCCCAGGAGCGCGGGGAGTTCGACAACCTGCCCGGTGCCGGCAAGCCGCTGCGGCTCGGGGACCCCGAGTACGAGGACCCGGACTGGTGGGTCAAGGGACTCGTCCAGCGGGAGAACCTCGACCTGTCCCTGGCGATGCCACCGGCGATGGTGCTGCGCAAGGAGGCCGCGGGCTTCCCCGAGTCGCTGCTCGACCTGCGCACCGAGGAGGGCGTGCGGGCCGTGCTGGAGGACTACAACCGCCGCGTCAGGGTCGACCGGTTGCGTCCCGCGATCGGCCCGTTGCCGCCCTTGATCGCCCGGACCGTCGACGTGGACGAGGTCGTCGAGGGGTGGCGCGAGCTGCGGGAGCAGCGACGTGCGGAGGCCCAGACCCAGGCCTCGGCCCGGCGCGCCGAGGCGGAAGCCGCTGCCAGCGCCGTG
Source organism: uncultured Actinomycetota bacterium (assembly GCA_963757635.1). Classification (GTDB taxonomy): domain Bacteria; phylum Actinomycetota; class Actinomycetes; order Actinomycetales; family Dermatophilaceae; genus Pedococcus. Next base: position 365,997 of record CAVWSK010000005.1, read on the forward strand.
ACGAGCTCGGCGCAGACCCGTCGTCCGTGGTGGCGCAGGGTGATCGGCCGTTGAGGGGACGCTGAGGGGGTTGCCAGCGGGCTGAACAACTGTTTAGTATGGTGAACATGCGATCAGCCCAGTCCGGCGAGACCTCTGACCTGACGGCTCGCGCAGCGATCCGCAACGCCGCGCTGGCGCTCTTCGCGGAGCACGGCCCGGATGCGGTCAGCGTGCGCCAGATCGCCACCGAGGCCGGGGTGTCGCCGGCCCTCGTGCTGCACCACTTCGGCAGCAAGGCCGGACTGCGCGAGGCGGTCGACGCGCACGCCCGTGCTGCCTTCGACGAGGTGATGACCTCGGCCGGACCCGAGGAGGTCGGGCAGGCGCTCGCCGGAGGGGACGGGGGCTCCCTCGCGCAGGCGTTCTCCGCCGTCTTCCCCCCGGGCTCGCCGCTTCCTGCCTACCTGCGACGCCTCCTGCTGTCCGGCGACCCGGCCGGGATCGAGCTCTTCCGGGTCTGGTTCGAGGGCACCCGCGGGCTGCTCGCCCAGATGGAAGCGCTGGGGATGGCGTCCTCGACCCGGGACCCGCAGGTCCGGGCGGCGTTCCTGCTCGCGAACGACCTCGCCCTGGTCCTCCTGCGACCGGCCCTGCGCGACGTCCTGGGGTTCGACCCCATGGAGCCTGCGGGCATGCGGCGCTGGGCCGCCGAGGTGACCACGGTCTACCGCGAGGGTCTCTGGAGCGCCCCGCCGGGGGCGGGCCCCGACTCCGCCCCACCCGATACCGATACCGACTCCGGGCCCGCGGCCCGCGAAGGGAGCTGACGATGAACACGACCTCCACGCCGGCGCGACGTCCAGCGGCCGAGCCCACCCCCCGGGAGGACGCTCCCGGTGACGACGTGGTCGTGGCGCAGGGACTGGTCAAGACCTTCGGGTCGGTGCGCGCCCTCGACGGGCTCGACCTGCGGGTCCGTCGAGGCGAGGTGCACGGCTTCCTCGGCCCCAACGGCGCCGGGAAGTCCACCACGATCAGGGTCCTGCTCGGGTTGATGCGCCGCAGCGGCGGCCGGGTGGCGCTCTTCGGCGAGGACCCCTGGCACGACGCGGCGCGCCTGCACCGCCGCCTGGCCTACGTGCCCGGCGACGTGACCCTGTGGCCGGGGCTCACCGGCGGCGAGTGCATCGACGTGCTGGCCCGGGCCCAGGGAGGGCTCCGCGAGCAGGTCCGCGCCGACCTCGTCGAGCGCTTCGACCTCGACCCGACCAAGCGGAGCCGGGACTACTCCAAGGGCAACCGGCAGAAGGTGGCCCTGGTCGCGGCGCTCGCGGCCGACGTCGACCTGCTCGTGCTCGACGAGCCCACGTCGGGTCTCGACCCCCTCATGGAGGCGGTCTTCCAGGGGGTGGTGCGGGAGCGGCGGGCGGCCGGGGTGACCGTGCTGCTGTCCAGCCACCTCCTCGCCGAGGTCGAGGCCCTCGCCGACCGGGTGAGCATCATCCGTCGTGGCCGCACCGTCACCTCGGGCTCGCTGCACGAGCTGCGCCGCCACACGCGGACCAGCGTGCACGCCACGACCTCGTCCCGCCCCGAACGGCTCGAGGGCGCGCCCGGTACCGCGGACGTGGCGGTGCAGGACGCGACGCCGTCGGGCGAGATGGGCGCGGGCCCGGTGCACGACGTGCGCCTCACCGTCGACACGGCGCACCTGGACGCGGTCCTGGGCCTGCTGCACCGCGCGGGGGTGCGGAGCCTGACCGCCGCACCGCCGAGTCTCGACGAGCTCTTCCGCACCGCCTACTCCACCGAGGAGCAGTGATGGGGGCCACCACCTCCGGCGTGCCGACGATGCTCGCGATCCAGCTGCGCACCGGGTGGAAGGCGCCAGCCCTCTGGGTGGTCGGTGTCGCGGCGGCGATGGCCGGCACCACCAGCTCGATCAGCGGGCTCTACGACAGCGCGGCGAAGATCCACGGCTATGCCGAGGCGGTGACCTCCGGCGACGCGCTCGTCGCGGTCAACGGCCGGGTGGCCGGCATCGACTCGCTGGGGGGCATCGTCGCCAACGAGTTCGGCTTCCTGGCCGCCTTCGCGCTGCCCCTCATGGGCCTGACCCTGGTGGCGCGCTCGACCAGGCGCGACGAGGAGTCCGGGCGGCTCGAGCTCCTGCTGGCCGGACGGATCGGCCGGGCGGCACCGTTGGTGGCCGCGCTCGTCACCGCCACCGTGGCGCTGGTGCTGACCTCGGTCGCCTTCGCGGCCTGCCTCGTCGCGATCGGGGTCCCGACCGAGGGTGCGCTGGCGTATGCCGCGTCGCTCGGCTCCCTGGGCTTCGTCTTCGCCGCTGTGGCCGCGCTCGGGGCCCAGGTGGTCGAGCGCGCCCGGACGGTCCGCGGGATCGGTCTCGGCGTCCTCGTCGCGGCCTACCTCGTGCGTGGGGTCGCCGACGTGTTCGACAGCGGGCTCGTCTGGGCCTCCCCGCTGGGGTGGCAGGAGGAGGTTCGTGCCTTCGGCGCCACTCGGTGGTGGCCGCTGCTGGTCCCGCTCGTCGCGGGAGTGGTGCTGGCCGGGGTCGCTGTCGCGCTGGTCGCGCGCCGCGACCTCACCAGTGCGCTGTTCCACCGGACCGGGGCGAACCCGCGGGCGTCCTTGGCGCTGCGCCGACCGGTCGGGCTGGCAGTGCGCACCCACCGAGGGAGCATCATGGGGTGGGCGGTCGGCGCCGTGGTGGTCTCGGGCGCCTTCGGTGCCCTGACGCAGCAGGTGGCAGACGCGCTGGTGGGCAACCCCGCCCTCGAGAAGGCCTTGGGCGGCTCGGGCGCGGCCACGTCGGGTGTCGACAGCTTCCTCGCGATGACCGTGCTCCTGCTCGCCCTGCTCTGTGCCGGTTACGGCATCCAGGGGGTCTCCGCCCTGCGCGCCGAAGAGGTGTCGGGTCGACTCGAGTCGACGCTCGCCGGCACCACGTCCCGCAGCCGTTGGCTGGTGACCCAGGTCAGCGTGGTCCTGGCCGGAGGGGTCGTGGTCGCCGTCCTGGGCGCGCTCGCCCTGGCCGTCGGCGCCGCGTGGTCCACGGGGGACGGGGCGCAGGGGGCACGGCTCCTCCCGGCCGTGACGGCATACGGCCCGGCCGTCCTCGTGCTCGTGGTGGTGCCGGTGGCCCTGTTCGGGATCGCGCCGCGCCTGCAGCCGCTGGGGTGGGCGCTCTTCGCGGTCACCACCCTGCTCGCGTTCCTCGCCACGCCGTTGAACCTGCCGGGGTGGGCCGCCGGCCTGGCCCCGACGGACCATGTCGGCTTCGTTCCCCTCGAGACCGTGGACGCGGCCGGGCTGTGGGGGCTGTCCGCGGTCGCCGTCGCGCTGCTGGGCGCAGGCCTGGCCGGGTTCGTGCAGCGCGGGATCCCCCGCGGCTGACCGGAGTCCGGCCGGTCAGGCCTGGGGCGGCAGGACACTCTCCTGGGAGGGGAGCTGGTCCTGCTTGACCAGGCCGACGGGGCAGGTCATGCCGTTGGGGCCGTGGTTGCAGTAGCCACCGGGGTTCTTGTCGAGGTACTGCTGGTGGTAGTCCTCCGCGTAGTAGAACGGGCCGGCGTCGTCCGCGGACCGCAGCTCGGTCGTGATGGTGCCGAAGTTGTTGTCGGCCAACACCTTCTGGAAGGCGTCCCGGGTGGCGCGGGCGGCACGCTCCTGGTCGGGGGTGGTCCAGTAGATGGCCGAGCGGTAGGCCGTGCCGATGTCGTTGCCCTGGCGGTTGCCCTGCGTCGGGTCGTGGTTCTCCCAGAACTCCTTGAGCAACAGCTCGGGCGTGGTCTGCTCCGGGTCGTAGGCGACGAGCACGGACTCGGCGTGGCCGGTCCGGCCGGTGCAGGTCTCCTCGTAGGTCGGGTGCGGGGTCAGGCCACCCATGTAACCGGCCGCGGTGGTCACGACGCCGGGCTGGCGCCAGAAGATGCGCTCGGCACCCCAGAAGCAACCCATCGCGACGTAGAGCACCTCGGTGCCCTCGGGCCACGGCCCCTCGAGGGGCGTGTGCAGCACCGTGTGCCGGCCGTCGAGGTGGAACGGTCGCTGCGAGCGCCCGGCAAGGGCGTCCTCGGGGGTGGGCAGGGTGGTCTTGGCGCGCGATCCGAATATCACGTCCTGTCCAACGCGGCCCCACCTCGTCGTGTTCCGCCGGCCGGGGTTGGCGCCTGACCCGGTGGTGGAGGCAGGCTGGGGTCCATGACCGACCCGTCGCTGCGCATCGTGCCGGTCACCGGCCTCGACCCGGCGGATGACGACCGCTTCCGGCAGTGGGCCGAGGTCTACGAGGTCTCGGGTCGGCACGCGTTCGGCCACGGGCACAGCTCCTGGAGCGTGGAGGAGCTGCGCGAGCTGGAGCGCAGCACCGACCGCAGGAGGCTGGGCTTCGCCGCCGTGGTCCCCTCCGGTGCCGTGGTGGGGGCAGTCGGCGTCCTGCTGCCCCTGCACGACAACCCGGCGCTGGCGCAGGTCGTGCTGGCCGTCCACCCGGACCACCGGCGCCGGGGGATCGGGTCTGCGCTGTTGAGCCACGCCGAGGGGGCCGCCGCCGCCGAGGGCCGGTCGGTCCTGGTCGGCGAGACCCAGTGGCCGACCGGCGCCGCCGACGAGTTCGGGGAGGGCTTCGCCGTTCGTCATGGGTATGCGGCTGCCCAGACCGTGCTGCGCAGCGACCTGGCCGTGCCCGCGGACCGGGTCGTCCTCGAGCGGCTGGCGGCCGGGGACGGCACGGGCGACTACGCGGTCACGACCTGCTGGGACGGCATACCCGAGCAGTGGCTGGACGGGCGCGCCGAGCTGGGTCGACGGATGAGCACCGACGTTCCGCTCGGTGACCTCGAGCTGCAGGAGGAACACTGGGACGCCGCCCGGGTGCGCGCCCTCTACGCGCGCATCGCCGCCATGGGCCGCAGGGTCGCCGACACGTATGCCGTGGAGCGGGGGACCGGGGCCCTCGTCGCCTTCACGCAGGTGCAGGTGGGTGCACCGCCCCACCTCGGTTGGCAGCAGGACACCCTCGTGGTGCGCGAGCACCGTGGCCACGGTCTGGGTCGACGGGTCAAGGCGGCGAACACCCTGGCCCTCATGGACGAGCTGCCTGGCCTGCGCTCGATCCGGACCTGGAACGCCGAGGAGAACGCGCCGATGCTGGCCGTCAACCGCGAGCTCGGCTACCTCGTCGATGCCTTCCTGCGCGAGTGGCAGAAGGTGGTCTGAGTGGACCACCGCGCCCCGGAGCCGGCCAGGGTCGTCTCGATCCACCTCGCCCCGGGCACCCGGCTGCCCACGAAGTCCGTCGAGTCCGTGGTGGCCGAGGCGGGCGTGGGGCTGGTCGGCGACCGGTACCACGGGACGCGCCACCGCCACGTGACCGTGCAGTCGCTGACGGACCTGGAGGAGGCGGCCGCCGACCTCGGGGCGCCGGTACCGGCGGGTTCGACCCGTCGCAACGTCACGATCTCGGCCGGCCCGGTCCCCACGGAGCCGGGGACCCGGATGCGACTCGGGGACGTGCTGCTCGAGGTGGTGCGGCTCGCAGCGCCGTGCCGGCTCATGGACGACTACGTCGGCCCCGGGGCCATGCGGGCCCTGCACGCCCGGGGCGGCGCGGTCTTCCGCATCCTGGAGTCGGGCACGATCAGGGTGGGTGACGCGGTCAGCGAGGTCGTGGCGGCGGTGCCCGCCCCCGAGGGGTGACGACGCCGCTCCGGGCGCGTGAGGGAGGCCGGTCGGTGGCCGTTAGCCTTGCCGGCATGAGTGAGCAGCAGCAGAGCCGTCAGCACGACCAGGGCGGCTTCGCCACCCGCGCGATCCACGCCGGGCAGGAGCCGGACGCCGCGACCGGCGCGGTGATCACGCCGATCTACCAGGTGTCGACCTACAAGCAGGACGGCATCGGCGGGTTCCGTGGCGGCTATGAGTACAGCCGCTCGGCGAACCCGACCCGTACCGCGCTGGAAGAGTGCTTCGCCGCCCTCGAGGGTGGTGTCCGCGGGTTTGCCTTCTCCTCCGGCCTCGCCGGCCAGGACACCCTGCTGCGGGCCCTGCTGTCGCCGGGCGACCACGTGGTCGTGCCCAACGACGCCTACGGCGGCACCTACCGGTTGTTCAACAAGGTCCTCGTCCCCTGGGGCGTCGAGCACACCATCGCGCCGATGGGTGACCTCGAGGCCGTACGCGCCGCGATCCGTCCGGGCACGACCAAGGTGGTCTGGGTCGAGACGCCCACCAACCCCCTCCTCGGCATCGCCGACATCGCGGCGCTCGCCGACGTGGCGCACGAGGCGGGGGCGCTGCTCGTCGTCGACAACACCTTCGCCTCGCCCTACCTCCAGCAGCCTCTCGGGCTCGGCGCCGATGTCGTGACCCACTCGACGACGAAGTACTGCGGCGGCCACTCCGACGTGGTCGGCGGCGCCGTCGTCGTGGCACGGGAGATCACGGTGCCCGGCTTCGCAGACGTGGCCGACCGGGTGGCGTTCCACCAGAACTCCATGGGTGCGGTCGCCGGGCCCTTCGACGCCTGGCTCGTGCTGCGCGGCCTGAAGACGCTGGCGCTGCGCATGGAGAAGCACAGCGACAACGCCGAGCGCGTCGTGGAGTTCCTCCTCGCGCACCCCGCGGTGAGCGCCGTGCACTACCCGGGGCTCGAGGGCCACCCGGGCCACGAGGTCGCCAAGCGCCAGATGAAGCGGTTCGGCGGCATGATCTCCTTCCAGCTCAAGGCAGGCGAGGACGTCGCGGTCAAGGTGTGCGCCGAGACCGAGGTCTTCACCCTCGGTGAGTCCCTCGGTGGGGTCGAGTCCCTGATCGAGCACCCGGCGCGGATGACCCATGCCTCGGTGGCCGGCACCGAGCTCGAGGTCCCCGCGGACCTCATCCGCCTGTCGGTGGGCATCGAGGACGTCGACGACCTCGTCGCCGACCTCAAGCAGGCCCTCGACCGGCTCGGCTGAGCGGACCGCCTCCGTGGCTCGGCTGCTCTGCGTCGACGTCGGCTCGACCTTCACCAAGGCGGCGCTGGTCGACTCCTCGGGTGAGCTCGTCGCCACTGCCGCCACCCTGACGACGATCGCCACCGACGTCCTCGACGGCTACCGGGCGTTGGTGGCCGAGCTGGGGCCGCACGGCCCGGTCGACGACGTCCTGGCGGCGTCCAGCGCCGGCGGCGGCCTGCGCCTGGCCGTCGTCGGATACGAGCGTGAGGTCACGGCGCAGGCCGGTCACCGGGTGGGGCTCAGCGCCGGGGCCCGCGTCGTGCACGTCACGGCCGGCGCCATGGCCGGGCCCGAGGTCGCGGCGCTGCGCGCGGCCCGCCCGGACCTCGTCCTGCTCGTCGGCGGCACCGACGGCGGCAATGCAGAGGTGTTGCTCCACAACGCATCCCGCATCGCCAAGGCCCGCCTTGGCGCCCCCGTTGTCGTGGCCGGCAACATCGACGCCCGTGACGACGCAGCGGCACTGCTCGCCTCCACGGGGCGGCACGTCGTGGTCGCCGACAACGTGCTCCCGGCCATCGGCGTGACCACGCCGGACTCGGCGCGGGGCGCGATCCGCAGCGCGTTCCTCGAGCACGTGATCGGGGGCAAGGGGCTCTCCCGCGGCCCGGAGTTCGCCGCGATGGTGCAGGCGCCGACGCCCGACGCGGTGCTCGACGGGGTGGGGGCTCTCGCGGACGTGGTGGAGGGTGACGTGCTCGTCGTCGACATCGGGGGTGCGACGACCGACGTCTACTCGGCGGTGCGGCCCCAGGGCGAGGACGCCGGCCTGGCGAAGGACGTCGTCGCGCCGCTGTGGCAGTCGCGCACCGTCGAGGCCGACCTGGGCATGCGGTGGAACGCCGAGGGAGTCGTCGAGGCAGCCCGGCGCGAGGGCCTGACCCTTCCTGAGGGCCTCGAGGCGTATGCCGCGCGCGTCGCCCGCGACCCCGCCCACCTCCCGGCGAACGAGCAGGAGCGGGCCTGGGACCTGGCCCTGGCGCGTGCGGCGGCGGTGGTGGCGGTGCGCAGGCACGCTCGGGCCGACGGTCCGGGGTCGAGCCCGCGACCACTGGCGGACGTGCGGCTGGTCGTGGGGTCCGGTGGCGTCCTGCGCCACGCGTCGGCCGCCGACCGCCAGGTCGTGCTGGGCTCCGTGGCGGGTGACCACGCGGGGGGCTGGAGGGTGCCGCGCGAGGCCGCGCTGGTGACCGACACGGCCTACCTGCTCTGTGCGGTGGGGCTGCTGCACCGCACGCACCCTGATGCCGCCAGGGCGTTGGCGCGGAGCCTTGTCGGTGGTCGGTCGTAGCGTCTGGGCATGACTGGTTCACCCGCACCCGGGCTCCGCCTCGACCTCGTCGTCCTCGACTGCCCCGATGCGCTGGAGCTCGCCGGCTTCTACGCCGCCGTGCTCGGCTGGGAGACCGAGGAGGGAGCGGACCGCGACTGGGCCACCCTGGTCCCACCCGGTGGTGGTCTGAGCCCGGACCACCCCGACGGCCGGCCCTCGCTGGCCTTCCAGCGGATCGACGACTTCGTGTCGCCGACCTGGCCCGGGGGCGCCCATCCCCAGCAGTTCCACCTCGACCTCTGGGCGGGCGACATCGACGCAGCAGAGCCGGCCGTGCTCGCGGCCGGCGCCACGGTGCACGACCACCAGCCGTCCGAGCGGGGCACCTTCCGCGTCTACCTCGACCCGGTCGGCCACCCGTTCTGCCTCATCGGGAACGGCTGAACCCCGGTCGCTTGCCGGGAGGGGAAAGTCGCGATATAACGTGTGTTGATCGCGATATAACGTGAATGGGGAAGGTCCGGAAAATGGTTCGCAACGGCACGCAACCGACGCCTAGGGTCGAGTCATGAGCACCGCCGCCATCGAGGCGGAGCACCTGGTCAAGCGATTCGGCGACCACGTGGCCGTCGACGACGTCAGCTTCACCGTCCCCCAGGGGACGGTCCTCGGGCTGCTCGGTCCCAACGGCGCGGGCAAGACCACCGCGGTGCGGATGATGACCACGCTCACCCGGCCCTCGAGCGGCACCGCTCGAGTCGCAGGGCACGACGTCGTGCGCGAACCCGACGCCGTGCGCCGCGCGATGGGCCTGACGGGGCAGGCGGCGACCGTGGACGAGCTGCTGACCGGCCGGGAGAACATCCGGCTGATCGGCTCGCTCTACGGGTTGTCCTCGTCCTACGTCAAGCGAGCCGCGGTCGACCTGCTCGAGCGCTTCTCGCTCACGGAGGCGGCCGACCGCACCGTCAAGACCTACTCCGGGGGCATGCGACGCCGGCTCGACCTCGCGGTGAGCCTGGTGGCGACTCCGCCGGTCCTGTTCCTCGACGAACCCACGACGGGCCTGGACCCCCGCAGCCGGGTCGAGCTCTGGGAGGTGCTCCGGGGTCTGGTCAAGGACGGCACGACGCTGCTCCTCACGACGCAGTACCTCGAGGAGGCCGACCAGCTCGCGGACCGGATCGTCGTCATCGACCGCGGCCACGTCATCGCTGAGGGCACGGCGCTCGAGCTCAAGGACCGCAGCGGGAAGGCGAGCCTGGTCCTGACCGTCTCCCGCGCCGAGGACCTGCCGGCGGCCGAGGCGCTGCTGCGCCAGCGGGTGTCCGAGGTGCACGTCGACGAGGCCTCCCGCCAGCTGACCGCGCCCGCCGAGGGCCTGCGCGACATGACCAGGATCGCGGCGGTGTTCGAGGACAGCCAGATCGAGCTCGACGACCTCGGTCTCAAGCGGCCGAGCCTCGACGACGTCTTCCTCCACCTCACCGGTCACCGGGCCGAGGACACCACCGACGAGCCCACCGAGGAGCAGGCGTCATGACGACCACCCAGACCCCGGAGTCCACGCGGGAGGCGATCGCTCGGCCCGAGATCCGCCAGACCGGGCTGCTGCGCCAGTCGTGGGCCATCACGCGCCGCAACCTCATCCACATCAAGCGGATGCCCGAGATGCTCATGGACGTCACCATCCAGCCGGTGATGTTCGTCCTGCTGTTCGCGTTCGTGTTCGGCGGCTCCATCGCCGTCCAGGGCTCCCCGGCCGGCTACCGCGAGTGGCTCATGGGCGGGATCATGGGACAGACCATCGCCTTCGCCTCGTTCATCGTGGCGGTGGGTCTGACCGCCGACATCGACAAGGGCATCGTCGACCGGATGCGCTCGTTGCCGATCAACCCGGCGGCGGTGCTCGTGGGCCGCAGCATCTCCAGCCTGATGCACTCCAGCATCGGCATCCTCGTGATGTCGGTGACGGGGCTCTTCGTCGGCTGGCGGATCCGCGACGGGTTCGTCAACGCCCTGCTGGCCTACGCGCTGCTCCTGCTGTGGGGTTTCGCGATGATCTGGGTCGGCATCCTCGTCGGGTCCGCGATGCGCTCGGTCGAGGCGGTCAACGGGCTGATGTTCACCACGATGTTCCCGATCACCTTCCTGGCCAACACCTTCGCGCCCACCGACCGGATGCCGCACGCCCTGCGCGTCATCGCCGAGTGGAACCCCATCTCGTCGCTGGTCCAGGCGGTGCGCGAGCTCTGGGGCAACGCCCTGCCCGTGGCCGACGACGCCCAGCTGCCACTGCACCATCCCGTCATCACGACGCTGATCTGGACCATCGGCATCACCCTGGTCATGGCTCCGCTGGCGCTGCGGGCGTTCAACCGCCGCACCCAGCAGTAGCCCCCTGAGGGTCAGACCACGTCGAACAGCTCGGTGTGGACCCGCCGCGCCGGGACGTCGAGGTCGTCGAGGATGCGCACCGTGGCGGCCACCATCGGCCCGGGGCCGCAGAGGAAGTAGTCGATCCGTCCCTGCGTGCGGCGTCGGGGCACGGCCTCGCGCAGCACCGCCTCGGTCAGCCAGCCGACCTCGCCGGCCCAGTCCTCCGGTGGCTCCTCGAGGATCTCGACGACGTGCAGGTCGAGCCTGGCCTCGAGGTGCTCGCTGTCGGCTCGGTGCAACAGGTCGTCCGCCGTGCGTCCCGCGACGATGAGGACGACCGGACGGCGGTCGTGCCGTTCGGCCAGGGTTCGCAACATGCTGAGCATCGGGGTGACCCCGACGCCCCCGGCGATGAAGACGAACCCTGCGGAGCGCAGGCCGTCCAGGGTGAAGGCGCCGTGGGGGCCGTCGAGGAAGACCTTCCGGCCCGGGCGCAGGCCCGTGAGGATCTCGGTGAAGTCGCCCAGGGGCTTGATCGCGAACTCCTTGCGCCACGGCTCCGTGGCGGCCGAGGCGATGGTGAACGGGTGCTCCTCGAAGACGAAGGGCGAGGCGCCGATCTTCAGCCACGCGAACTGGCCCGGGCGGAAGGACACGCCGGTGTGTCCTTGCGCGTGCAGGACCACCAGCGTCGCCCCCGGCCCGTCGCGGATCTCGTCCACGACATAGGCGTTCCGGTGGGCCCGCAGCGGGCGCCACAGCCAGCGGTAGAGCGTCAGGCCCACCATGAGCGCCGCGAGCAGCTCGAACCAGATGCGGGCGGACTGGTAGCGGGTCAGGTCGCGCAGCCACACCACGTGCAGGGTGGTGGCGAGCAGGGCGATGTTGGCCAACGTGACGTGTGCGAGCCGCCAGCCCTCGTAGCGGGGGCGCCGGGCACGACGACTGATGCCCAGCCCCACGAGGGCCAGCAGCGCCACCGTCGCCACCGAGGCCGCCCAGACCCGAGGTGGAGCGCTGCGCAGGTCGAGCACCGCGAGGCCGCCGTCGGCGTGGAGCAGAACGAACACGACGTGGGCGCCCACCAGCGCGACCGCGACCAGGGCCAGGGCGCGGTGCTGGCGCAGCAGCCGCTCGACACCGAGGTGCGAGGTGAAGGCCCGCAGCCGCGACGGCAGGAAGAAGACCGCGACCAGCAGCGAGGTGGCCGCCAGGCTGGTGACGAGCGAGAGCAGCCGCCAGGTGCCCAGGCTCGACGTGCGCTGGAGCGTCAGCACCACCCACCAGGGGATCGCGACCGCGACCGCGATGGTGATCAGCCAAACGCTGGGAGCGAGACGACGTCGGGTGGCGCCGCCCCCCGGGGTGCCCGGACGTCGACCGCCCCGGTGAGCGACAGCCACGAGGGCTCCTCATCCGGCAGTGGGGGGGACGACTCCCCACACGCTAGGGACCTGCCCCACTGGTCGTCCTCAAGGAGAGGTCAAGGTGACCTCAAGAAGCCGAGGTGCAGGGTCGAGCCGGGTGCACCGCGCGGGCCGCGGCGGGCGATAGATTGCGGCCATGGCATCACCGACGCTGTCCGTCTCGCTCGACGACGTCCGCGCTGCGCAGGACCTGCTCAGCGGTGTCGTCCGCCCGACCCCGCTGGAGTACAGCCGGGCCCTCAGCGACCGGGTCGGGAGCGAGGTCTACCTCAAGTGCGAGAACCTCCAGCGCGCCGGCTCCTTCAAGATCCGGGGTGCCTACACCCGCATGGCCCGGCTCAGTGACGAGGAGAAGGCCCGCGGGGTCGTCGCCGCCAGTGCCGGCAACCACGCCCAGGGCGTGGCCCTCGCCGGCCAGCTGCTCGGCATCGACGTCAAGGTCTACATGCCGCACGGCGCCCCCATGCCCAAGCTCATCGCCACCCAGGCCTACGGGGCTGCCATCGAGCAGGTCGGCACGACCATCGACGAGTGCCTGGTCCGGGCCCGCGAGTGGGAGGCCGAGACCGGAGCGGTGCTGATCCACCCCTTCGACCACCCCGACATCGTGGCGGGCCAGGGCACGACCGGGCTGGAGATCCTCGACCAGTGCCCCGACGTCAAGACCATCGTCGTGAGCACCGGTGGAGGCGGGCTGCTCGCAGGCATCGCCGTCGCGGTGCGGGCGGCCCGCCCCGACGTTCGCATCATCGGGGTGCAGGCGGAACAGGCCGCCGCCTACCCGCTGTCGCTGGCGGCGGGCAAGCCGGTGGCCTTCGAGAACATGCAGACGATGGCCGACGGGATCGCGGTGGGGATGCCGGGCGACGTCCCCTACGCGCTGGTCCGCGACCTCGTGGACGGCATCGAGACGGTCGGCGAGGAGGAGCTCTCGAGGGCCCTGCTCTTCGTCCTCGAGCGCGCCAAGCTCGTGGTCGAGCCTGCCGGGGCGGCCGCGGTCGCCCACCTCCTGGGCCGCACCGGCCAGCAGGTCGAGGGTCCCGTCGTCGCGGTCCTGTCGGGCGGCAACATCGACCCCCTGCTGCTGCTGCGCATCATCCGGCACGGCATGGCCGCTGCCGGGCGCTACCTGCAGTTCCGGGTCCGGGTCTCGGACCGGCCCGGTCACCTCGCCACCCTGCTGGCCGACTGCGCCGCCGTCGACGCCAACGTCCTGGAGGTCGAGCACATCCGCACCGGCACGACGATCACGGTCGACGAGGTCGAGATCGGGCTGCAGCTCGAGACCCGTGGGCAGGCGCACTGCGAGGAGGTCCTGCGCACGCTGCGCGGCAAGGGCTACCGGCTCAAGTTCGCCTGATGCGACGCACCCGGCTGGTCGAGGCAGCTGACGCCCCGGTCCTGGCCGACCTCGTCATCCGCAACCGGGAGTTCCTGGCCCGCTACGAACCCCTGCGCGAGGCCGACTACTTCACCGAGCAGCACCAACGGTCCCTGGTCGAGGACCAGCTCGTCCGCCACGCGGAGGGTCGGCTGCTGCCGCACGTCATCCTCGACGACTCCGGCTCGGTGGTCGGACGCATCACCCTGAGCGACACCGTGCGCGGGCCCTTCCAGTCCAGCAACCTCGGCTACTGGGTGGCGCAGGACGCAGGCGGTCGTGGCCTCGCCCAGTCCGCGGTGCAGGAAGTGGCGCGGCTGGCCTTCGAGGAGCTCGGCCTGCACCGTCTCCAGGCGGGCACCCTGGTGGACAACGTCCGGTCGCAGCGGGTGCTCGAGCGCACCGGTTTCGTCCGGTACGGGCTGGCCCCGCGCTACCTCAGGATCGACGGTCGGTGGCAGGACCACATCCTCTTCCAGCGGATCGCCCCGGCGCCGGGCTGAGCCGGAGCGGCCCCCGCACGACGAAGGGCCGCACCCAGCGGGTGCGGCCCTTCGTCGTACGGAAAGTCAGGTCACGGCACGTAGGGCTTGGCCGCCTTGACGGTGACCTCGATCTTCTTGCCGTTGGGCGCCGAGTAGATGGCGTTGGAGCCGATCTTCTTGCCCGTGATCGCCAGTCCGAGGGGGGACTTCTCGCTGTAGACCTCGAGGTCGGATCCCTCGGCGATCTCGCGGGAGCCGAGGAGGAACTCGACGTCCTCGTCGAACATCCTGACGACGACCACCATTCCGGGGGCCACGACGCCGTTGTCGGCGGGGGCCTCTCCCACGGTGGCGTTGTCGAGCAGCTGGGTCAGCTGGCGGATGCGGGCCTCCATCTTGCCCTGCTCCTCCTTGGCCGCGTGGTAGCCGCCGTTCTCCTTGAGGTCGCCCTCGTCGCGGGCCGCCTCGATCTTCTTGGCGATCTCCGAACGGCCTTCGCCGGAGAGCTGGTCCAGCTCGGCCTTGAGTCGGTCGAAGGCCTCCTGGGTCAGGTAGCTCGCGGTCGGGGTCGCGGTGTCGCTCACGTGGTACTCCTTGATCGGGTCCCCGGGGGGCGCGGATGCGCCTGGGGGAGGGGTGATACGCACAACGGTCCAGACCCCGACCACTCGTGTGCCAGGTCCAGACCGCTCGGTGCAAAGGTTCAGTCTACAGCGCAGCGCCCGAGACGGTCCATTTCCCGCCGGTCAGGAGCGCGTGCAGGTCTGGACGACCCCGGTGACCGCCCGCGAGCTGGTCTTGACCACGACCTGCTGGTGGACGGTCCGCTCGGCGGACGGCGGGACGGCCACGTCCACCACGCCCACCACGCCGAAGCCCGTGTCGAGGGCGCGGATGCGGCAGGTCACCGACTCGTCGGCGCCACGGTGCACGTCGAACTCGACCTCGACGCTGCGGTCGTCGACCACCCGGTAGCCGGTGTCGGTCCAGGTGATCGCGCCGAGGCTGTTCGCCAGTGCCAGCCAGACGGCCAGGGCCACCCCGACGGTGCAGCCGATGGCGCCGACGACCCACCAGCGACCGGTGCCGGGCGTGGGTCGGGGCAGCGGCATGGTCGGCCTTCCGCGGGTGAGAGGATGAGGGCGATCCCTATTGTCGGTGATGGACGAGTGAGGTTTGCACGTGGCTGACCGGTTGCGACTCATGGCGGTGCACGCGCACCCGGACGACGAGTCGAGCAAGGGCGCGGCGACGATGGCCAGGTACGCCGCCAACGACACCGATGTGCTCGTGGTGTCCTGCACCGGGGGCGAGCGCGGAGACGTCCTCAACCCCCGGCTCAAGGACGACCCGCACATCACGCGGGACCTGGCCCAGGTGCGGCGTACCGAGATGAGCAAGGCCCAGGAGATCCTCGGGGTGCAGCACACCTGGCTTGGCTTCGTCGACTCCGGGCTGCCCGAGGGTGACCCGCTGCCGCCGCTGCCCGACGGGTGCTTCGCGCTGGAGCCGATCGAGGTGACGACCGAGGCGCTGGTGCGCGAGATCCGCCGGTTCCGTCCCCACGTCGTCACGACGTACGACGAGAACGGCGGCTACCCCCATCCCGACCACATCATGACCCACACGGTCTCGATGGCGGCGTTCGCGGCGGCCGGCGACCCTGCGGCATACCCGCACACGGGGCAGCCGTGGCAGCCGTTGAAGCTCTACTACAACCAGGGCTTCTCCAAGGAGCGCATCGTCGCCTTCCACGAGGCCCTGACGGCGTTGGGCGAGGAGAGCCCGTATGCCGAGTGGCTCGAGCGCTGGGAGGACCGCCCCGCGCGCACGGTCACCACCCGGATCCACTGCGCGGACTACTTCGACCAGCGCGACCAGGCCCTGCTCGCCCACGCCACGCAGATCGACCCCGACGGGACGTGGTTCAAGGTGCCGCGCGAGGTGCAGGCGAGGATCTGGCCGACCGAGGAGTACGAGGCGGCCCTGTCGTACGTGCCGATCGAGCCGGGCGAGGACGACCTCTTCGCGGGGTTGTCCGATGCTGGTCTGGCCGATGAGCTCGCACTGCGGACCGATCTCGAGATCGCCTACGACGGCAGGGTCGAGGCTCCCCGGTGAACGGCGCACCGTCGTCCCTGGTCTCCCCGGGGTTGTGGGGCTTCGTCGCCTTCTTCGTCCTCGCGCTGGCGCTCTACCTGCTCATGCGCAACATGAACGCGCGGATGCGTCGGATGTCCTACCGCGCGGAGGAGCTGCAGCGCGAGGCGCAGGCGGCGGCCGCCCAGGACCCGGAGCAGGGCAGGCCTGCGGCCGGTGCGTCCCCCACCTCCCCCGAGGGTGGTGACTCGGTGGCGGTCGAGGAGCAGACTGGGGACCAGGCGCCTTGAGACGCCCTTGACCAGGAGGCACCCCATGAGCGGTCGCATCGTGCACTTCGAGCTCCCCTTCGACGACGGGGGACGGGCCAAGGAGTTCTACAGCGGGGTCTTCGGCTGGGACCTGCAGTCGATGCCCGGCATGGACTACCTGATGGTCGCCACGGGTCCCACCGGCGACCAGGGGCCGAGCGAGTCGGGCTTCATCAACGGGGGAATGGGACCGCGCACCGGGCGCTTCGCCGCACCCACGGTCGTGGTCGACGTCCAGGACATCGATGCGACGCTGGCCCAGGTCGAGTCGGCGGGAGGCTCGGTCGTCGAGCCGAAGGGCCCGGTGGGCGACATGGGCTGGACCGCCTACTTCGCCGACTCCGAGGGCAACGTCGTCGGTCTGTGGCAGACCGCCCCACAGGGCTGACCACGCCGCTGGTCCGCGGGGCGGGCTCGGTCAGGCGGAGTGGCCGGCGCCGTAGACCGTCATCGAGGCGGCGATGTAGTGCACCGTGAACGCGGCGACGGTCAGGGTGTGGAAGATCTCGTGGAAGCCGAACCACCGCGGGGAGGGGTTGGGCCGCTTGATGCCGTAGACCAGCGCCCCCGCGGTGTAGAGCAGGCCGCCGACGGCGATGAGCGTGACGATCGCGACGCCGCCGAAGTGCAGCAGCGGGCGCAGGTAGAAGACCGCGACCCAGCCGAGCGCGACATAGACCGGGGTGTAGAGCCAGCGCGGGGCGCCGACCCAGAACACCCTGAAGAGCACGCCCCCGAGGGCGCCGATCCAGACGATCAGGAGCATGGTCCGGGCCTGGTTCGCAGGCAGCAGCAACGCGAACGGCGTATAGGTGCCCGCAATGATCAGGAAGATGTTGGAGTGGTCCATCCGCTTGAGGATGCCCGCGACCCGCGGAGACCAGTTGCCGCGGTGGTAGACCGCAGACGTGCCGAAGAGCAGCCAGGCGGTCACCGAGAAGACGGTGGCGGCGATGCGCGAGGACGTGGTGGGGGCCAAGGCGATCAGGACGACGCCTGCGGCCACGGCGAGGGGGACCATGCCGGCGTGCAGCCATCCGCGCAGGTGGGGCTTGACTGCCGCGACGACCGACTCGATGGGTCCCTGCTCGGATCCAGGGGTGGGTGCTGTCGTCATCACCCCACTCTAACCTACGGTTGCGTAAGTTACCAGATCGTAGGTTGTGATGCCCGCCTCGCGAGCAGGGCGGCGGGCGGTGCGCCCTCACCGTCCGGACGCGTCAGACTGCCGCCCCGGGGATGACCCGCGGGCCATCCTGCCCACCCCCTCCGAGGTGGTCGGAGTAGCGTGGCCCGGTGGACGCAGACCCGTCCCCCGTCTGTCGAGGAGTTGGCCGTGGCACTGTCCGACCTCCTGTACGCCGCCTACGAGCGCCGGCTCAGTCGTCGCCTGTCCCGGGCCACCCTGCCGCGCCACGTGGGCGTGATGTTGGACGGCAACCGTCGCTGGGCCAAGGAGCGGGGCCACGGCACCAAGGAGGGCCACCAGGCGGGCGCTGACAACATCGCCAACTTCCTGGACTGGTGTGAGGAGGCCCGGGTCGAGGTGGTCACCCTGTGGCTGCTCTCGACCGACAACCTGAGCCGGTCGGCCGCCGAGGTCGGGCCCCTCCTGGAGATCATCGAGAACACCGTCACCGACCTCGCCCAGACCAGGCGGTGGCGGCTCAACCCCGTGGGGTCGCTCGACCTGCTGCCGGCCCAGACGGCCCGGAGGCTCAAGGAGAGCGCGGACCTCACCGAGGACGTCGAGGGGATGACGGTCAACGTGGCGGTCGGCTACGGCGGACGGCAGGAGATCACGGACGCGGTGCGGTCCATGCTCGTCGCGCACGCGGCCAACGGCACGACCATCGAGGAGCTGGCCGAGACCCTCCAGGTGGAGCACATCGCCGAGCACCTCTACACCAAGGGCCAGCCCGACCCCGACCTGGTCATCCGCACCTCCGGCGAGCAGCGGCTCAGCGGTTTCCTGCTCTGGCAGAGCGCCCACAGCGAGTTCTACTTCTGCGAGGCCTACTGGCCCGACTTCCGCCACGTCGACTTCCTCCGCGCCCTGCGGGCCTACTCCGACCGCAACCGCCGCTTCGGCGGCTGAGCAGGCCCTGCGACGAAGGGTTGAGGACGGCATCGGTCGCTCGGGTTAACTCTGGGTGACACGCCGCGAGCCTGCACCCGGGCGCTGGCTGCCAGTCGTACCGTCGGCAGTGATGCGGAGCACCCGTTCCGCATTCGGGGAGGCCCATCACATGGAGCTCAACAGGCTCTGCGCGGAGGGCCGGCACCGGCTCCACCGCGGTGGGCAGGCCTGGTCCCGGCACCTCGCTCGCGAGTAGGCGCAACGCGCCGGAGCGCGCGCTGTGCCAAGGAGAGACATTGGCCTCGAAAAACGACATGACCCGTCGCACCTCGACCAGCTCCCCGGCAGCGCCGCGCGTCACGCCGGCGCCCAAGCGCACCGGGCCCCAGCAGGCCCCGGCGTTCCGGACCTTCGTGCTGGACACCTCCGTGCTGCTCTCCGACCCGCGGGCGATGCTGCGGTTCAAGGAGCACGAGGTGGTCCTGCCCGTGGTCGTGGTCACCGAGCTCGAGGCCAAGCGCCACCACCCCGAGCTCGGCTACTTCGCGCGACAGGCGCTGCGCCTGCTCGACGACATGCGCGTCAAGCAGGGGCGCCTGGACGCCCCGGTCCCGGTCGGCGACGACGGCGGCACCCTGCGGGTGGAGCTCAACCACACCGACCCGAGCTCGCTGCCGGCTGGCTTCCGGCTGGGCGACAACGACACGCGCATCCTCTCGGTGGCCAAGAATCTCGCGCTCGAGGGCTTCGACGTCACCGTGGTGAGCAAGGACCTGCCGATGCGCGTCAAGGCGTCGGCGGTCGGGCTGGCTGCTGAGGAGTACCAGGCCGAGCTCGCCGTGGACTCCGGGTGGACCGGCATGACCGAGCTGGACATCACCGTCGAGGAGATGGACGCGCTCTACGAACACGGAAGGGTCGAGAACGAGGCGGCCGCCGAGCTGCCCTGCCACACCGGTCTGGTCCTGGTCTCGCCGCGGGGAAGCGGTCTGGGCCGGGTCGGGGCGGACAAGCAGATCCGTCAGGTGCGCGGCGACCGGGACGCGTTCGGCCTGCACGGCCGCAGCGCGGAGCAGCGGATCGCCCTCGACCTGCTGCTCGACCCCGACGTGGGCATCCTCAGCCTCGGCGGCCGGGCCGGCACCGGCAAGTCCGCCCTCGCGCTGTGCGCGGGCCTCGAGGCGGTGATGGAGCGGCGCCAACAGCGCAAGGTAGTGGTCTTCCGTCCCCTGTATGCCGTGGGCGGCCAGGAGCTCGGGTACCTCCCGGGCAGCGAGTCCGAGAAGATGGGCCCCTGGGCGCAGGCGGTGTTCGACACCCTCGGTGCACTGGTCTCCCACGAGGTGGTCGAGGAGATCATGGATCGCGGCATGCTCGAGGTGCTGCCGCTGACCCACATCCGTGGGCGGTCCCTGCACGACGCGTTCGTCATCGTCGACGAGGCGCAGTCGCTGGAGCGCAACGTGCTGCTCACCGTCCTCTCGCGGATCGGGCAGAACTCCAAGGTGGTGCTCACCCACGACGTGGCCCAGCGCGACAACCTGCGGGTCGGCCGCCACGACGGCGTTGCTGCCGTCATCGAGGCGCTCAAGGGCCACCCGCTGTTCGCCCACATCACCCTCACCCGCAGTGAGCGCAGCCCGATCGCGGCTCTGGTCACGGACCTGCTCGAGGGACTCGAGGTCTGAGTCCCGTCCGCCGCGGACCGTCGCCCCGGGGTGGCGGTCCGCGGCCGCGACGGGGCTGGGGACTCAGGAGAACGGGTGAGTTTTGCGCCTCACGAGTCACATCCGTCACAGATCGCCGGGGCAATTGGAGATCCTCCGGGCGATTCGGGTAAGGTCTCGGTTTCATAACGAGCCGTGACCTCCCCCCGTCGTCAGCGCCCGTTCATCCCCCCGGCACCCACTGAGGCCACCACGCGGTGGCCTTTCTCTTGGAGGAACCCGTATGAGCAAGTCCTACCAAGGGCGCCACCGCCATGCGGCCGCCCACGGCAGGTCGACCTCCCGATCCTCCGGTCTCAGCCGCGCGATCCGGCGCCCGGCTGTCACCTCGAGCCTGCTGCTCGCCGTCATCGCGACGACCGCGGCCGGCTACCAGGCCGCGGACCAGCGCCAGACCGGCGCGGCCGCCTACACCGTGAGCACCGAGGCGATCGCCCAGGCGAACGAGCTCTCGGACGCGCAGATCGAGGACACCGCTCGACTCGCGGCCGACCGCAACGACACCAACGCCAGCATCGCCGTCGCCCAGGAGAAGGCTCGGGTCGCCGAGGCAGCTGCGGCGAAGGAGGCCGCTGCGGCCCGCCGTGAGGCCGCCGCCAAGGCGGCCCGTGACGAGGCCCGCAAGGCCCTCGAGGCCAAGAAGCAGTCGCTGCTCGAGAACGCCCAGGCCGACCCGCGCGCTGCTGCCCGCGTCCTGCTCAGCGAGTACGGTTTCGACGCGGGTCAGTGGACCTGCCTGGACAACCTGTGGATGGGTGAGAGCGGCTGGCGCTACACCGCCCAGAACTCCTCGTCCGGCGCCTACGGCATCCCGCAGTCCCTGCCGGCGTCCAAGATGGGCACCATCGCCTCGGACTGGCGGACCAACCCGGTCACCCAGATCCGCTGGGGCCTGAAGTACATCAAGTCCTCCTACGGCACACCCTGCGGCGCCTGGAGCGCCTGGCAGAGCCGTTCCCCGCACTGGTACTGAGCCAGCGGCGTCGGGGCCGGGCCACCGCCTAGCGCGGTGGGCGGGCCATGGCCAGCACGTCGAGGGCGTCGTCGAGCTGCTCCCGGGTGAGTCGACCCTCGCTGACGTGCCCGTGCTCGATGACGATGTCCCGGATCGGTCGACGCTCGGCGATCGACTGCTTCGCCACGGCCGCGGCAGCCTCGTAGCCGATGTAGCGGTTGAGGGGCGTGACGATCGAGGGCGAGCCCTCTGCCAGCTCGCGGCTGCGCGCCACGTCGGCCACGATGCCGTCCACGCACCGGTCGGCGAGCAGCCGCGCCGTGTTCGCGAGGAGCTCGGCGGACTCGAGGATGTTGCGCGCCATCACCGGGAGCATCACGTTGAGCTCGAAGGCTCCGGATGCGCCGGCCATGGTGATCGTCGCGTCGTTGCCCACCACTTGGGCACAGGCCATCAGGGTCGCCTCGGGGATGACCGGGTTGACCTTGCCCGGCATGATGCTCGACCCGGGCTGCAGGTCGGGCAGGCGGATCTCGCCGAGGCCGCTGCGCGGGCCGGAGGACATCCAGCGCAGGTCGTTGCAGATCTTCACGAGGCTGACCGCCACGGTCTTGAGGGCGCCGCTCAGCTCGACCACGGCATCCTGGGCCGACTGCGCCTCGAAGTGGTCCTCGGCCTCGCGGAAGGCCACCCCGGTGCGCTCGCTCACCCGGTCGATCACCGCGGCGGCGAAGCCCGGCGCAGCGTTGAGCCCGGTCCCGGCAGCCGTGCCACCCAGCGGCAGCTCTGCGGTGGCGTGGGCGCCGACGAGCACCCGCTCGGCCCCCAGCTCGACCTGGCGCGCGTAGCCGCCGAACTCCTGGCCGAGGGTCACGGGCACCGCGTCCATGAGGTGGGTGCGACCGGCCTTGACCACGTCGGCGAACTCGGACTCCTTGGCCCGCAGGGCCTTGGCGAGGTGCAGGAGGCTCGGGGCGAGCTCGCGGTGCACGGCCAGGGTGGCCGCGACCCGCAGCGCGCTGGGGAAGGTGTCGTTGCTGGACTGCCCGGCATTGACGTGGTCGTTCGGATGGACGTCGACGTGGGCAGCGAGGTGGGCCAGGCGACCGATCACCTCGTTGACGTTCATGTTGGTCGAGGTGCCCGAGCCGGTCTGGAAGACGTCGATGGGGAACTGGTCGTCGTGGCGGCCCTCGGCGACCTCGTGCGCGGCCACCGCGATGGCCTCGGCGCGGCTGGTGTCGAGCACGCCGAGCTGGGCGTTGACCTCGGCGGCAGCGCCCTTGACCAGGGCCAGGGCGTGGATCACCCCGGTGGGCACGCGCTGTCCGGAGATGGGGAAGTTCTCCACGGCCCGCGCGGTCTGGGCGCCCCAGAGGGCGTCGGCGGGCACCTGGATCTCACCCATCGAGTCGTGCTCGGTGCGGGTGGTGGGCTGGGCGGCTTCATGGGCGGACGGCATACCCCCCATCATGCGCCGCCCGGTGAGCGAGGTCATGTCGGTGGTCGACGACCTGCCCTGTGCGCCGCTCAGAGCTTGCGCAGCCGGATCCGTCGTACGTCGTGGTCCTTGCCCTTGGACAGCACGAGCGAGGCCCGGCTGCGGGTGGGCAGGACGTTCTCGCGGAGGTTGACCTCGTTGATCTCCGCCCAGATCCGTGCGGCCGTGGCACGCGCCTGCTCGTCGGTGAGCCCGGCGTAGCGGTGAAAGTAGGAGTGGGGGTCGGCGAAGGCCGTCTCGCGCAGCCGCAGGAAGCGCTCGACGTACCAGTGCCGGATGTCGTCGAGGTGGGCGTCGACATAGACCGAGAAGTCGAAGAAGTCGCTGACGGCCAGACCGGTGCGCCCGTCGTCCTGCAGTCGTGGGGCCTGCAGCACGTTGAGGCCCTCGACGATCAGCACGTCCGGCTGGCGCACGACGATGCTCTCGCCCGGGACGATGTCGTAGGTCAGGTGCGAGTAGACCGGCGCGCTCACCTCGGCCTTGCCGGACTTGACCTCGGCGACGAACCGCAACAGGGCTCGGCGGTCGTAGGACTCCGGGAAACCCTTGCGCTGCAGGAGGTTGCGCCGCTCGAGCTCGGCGTTGGGCCACAGGAAGCCGTCGGTGGTGATGAGCTCCACCCGCGGCGTGCCGGGCCAACGGGACAGCAGCTCCTTGAGCAGGCGGGCCGTCGTCGACTTGCCCACCGCCACCGACCCGGCCACCCCGATGACGAAGGGAGTCTTCGCGGGGCTCTCGCCGAGGAACTCGCCGGTGATCCGGTGCAACCCTGCGGTGGCCGCCACGTAGAAGTTGAGCAGGCGGGACAGCGGGAGGTAGACCTCCTCCACCTCGTTGAGGTCGATGCGTTCGCCCAGGCCGCGCAGCCGCGCGACGTCGTCGGCGTCCAGGCTCAGCGGCTGGTTCTGGCGCAGGCGGGCCCACGCGGCGCGGTCGAGCTCGACGTACGGAGACGGAAGCGGGCCACTGCCCCCGGGTGGATGGGTCACGGGCGCCATTGTGGCCCACTGCCCGTCCTGCCGTGGCGTGGGTCGTGGACCGTTACGCTGCGGGCATGTGCGGAATCGTGGGCTATGTCGGCCCGAACGTGGACGGCAAGGCGCTGGACGTCGTCATGGAGGGGCTGGCCCGGCTGGAGTACCGGGGGTACGACTCCGCCGGCGTCGCGCTGGTCACCAGTGACGGCGTGGCCAGCGAGAAGCGTGCGGGCAAGCTGGTGAACCTCCAGTCGGCGCTCGAGGCCCACGCCCTTCCCCCGTCCAGCACCGGCATCGGCCACACCCGCTGGGCGACCCACGGCGGCCCGACGGACCAGAACGCCCACCCGCACCGTGGGGGCGAGGACGGTCGGCTCGCGCTGATC
Source organism: uncultured Actinomycetota bacterium (assembly GCA_963757635.1). Lineage (GTDB taxonomy): Bacteria > Actinomycetota > Actinomycetes > Actinomycetales > Dermatophilaceae > Pedococcus. The sequence continues at coordinate 389,986 of CAVWSK010000005.1, forward strand.
CACAACGGGATCATCGAGAACTTCCACTCCCTGAAGAAGGGGCTGCTCGCCGACGGCGTGCACTTCCACAGCGAGACCGACACCGAGGTCGCTGCCCACCTCGTCGCGCGGGCCTACGCGGCCACCGGCGACCTCACCGAGGCGATGCGCAACGTCGTCACCACGCTGGAGGGAGCATTCACCCTCCTGGCGGTCCACGCCGACGCACCGGGAGTGGTGGTCGGCGCCCGGCGCAACAGCCCCCTGGTGGTCGGGCTGGGCGACGGTGAGAACTTCCTGGGGTCCGACGTGGCCGCCTTCATCGGGCACACCCGCCACGCCCTCGAGCTCGGTCAGGACCAGATCGTCACGATCACCCCCGACTCCCACACCGTCATCAACTTCGACGGCACCCCCGCCGAGGGCAAGCGCTACGAGGTCACCTGGGATGCCGCGGCGGCCGAGAAGGGCGGCTACGCGACGTTCATGGAGAAGGAGATCCACGACCAGCCGCACGCGGTCGGTGACACGCTGCTCGGCCGCACCGACTCCGAGGGCAGGCTCGTGCTCGACGACATGTCGATCACCGAGGACCAGCTGCGCGGGGTCGACCGCATCATCATCGTGGCGTGCGGCACGGCCGCCTACGCCGGCATGGTGGCCAAGTACGCCATCGAGCACTGGACCCGCATCCCGGTCGAGGTGGCCCTGGCCCACGAGTTCCGCTACAGCGACCCGATCGCCAGCGAGCGCACCCTCGTGGTGTCGATCAGCCAGTCCGGCGAGACCATGGACACCCTCATGGCGGTGAAGCATGCCCATGAGCTCGGCGCGCTGACGTTGAGCATCTGCAACACCCACGGCTCGACCATCCCGCGGGAGTCCGACGCGGTGCTCTACACCCACGCCGGCCCGGAGATCGCCGTCGCGTCGACCAAGGCCTTCCTCGCCCAGATCACGGCCTGCTACATCCTGGGGCTCTACCTCGCCCAGCTGCGCGGTGGCACCTTCGCCGACGACGCCCAGGCGGTGATGAAGGAGCTGCACCAGATCCCGGCCAAGCTCGAGGAGCTCCTGGGGTCGATGGGCCGGGTGAAGGAGATCGCGCGCTTCATGGCCGACACGCGCTCGGTGCTCTTCCTCGGTCGCAACGTCGGCTACCCGGTGGCGATGGAGGGTGCGCTCAAGCTCAAGGAGCTGGCCTACATCCACGCCGAGGGCTTCGCGGCCGGCGAGCTCAAGCACGGTCCGATCGCCCTCATCGAGGCTGGTCAGCCGGTCTTCATCGTCGTCCCCGGGCCGGACACCCCGCACGAGCTGCACAAGAAGGTCGTCTCCAACATCCAGGAGATCCGCGCCCGTGGCGCTCGCACGCTGGTGGTCGCCGAGGAGGGCGACGAGGACGTGGTGCCGTTCGCCGACGAGGTGATCCGGGTGCCAGCCACCTCCCCGCTGCTCGCGCCGCTGCTCACCGTGGTGCCGCTGCAGGTCTTCGCGCTGCACCTGTCGACGGCCAAGGGCCTGGACGTCGACCAGCCCCGGAACCTGGCCAAGTCGGTCACGGTCGAGTGAGCGGGCAGTGAGCCGGTGATCGTGGGTGTCGGGATCGACGTGGTGGACGTCGAGCGGTTCGGGGAGACGCTGGCGCGCACGCCAGCGCTGCTCGACCGCCTGTTCACCGACGAGGAGCGCACCCTGCCGCTGAACTCGCTCGCCGCGCGCTTCGCGGCGAAGGAGGCACTGGCCAAGTCGCTGGGAGCGCCCGTGGGACTGCACTGGCACGACGCCACCGTCCGCCGCGGCGACGACGGCCGCCCGCACCTGATCATCTCGGGCACGGTCGAGGCCCGGGCCGAGGCGCTGGGCGTGCACGCCATGCACGTCTCCCTGTCCCACGACGCCGGCATCGCCTCGGCCGTCGTCATCGCGGAGGGCTGAGCCGTGCTGCGTGCCTACTCCGCCGAGCGGGTCCGGTCCGCCGAGGCGGACCTCATGGCGACCCTGGGCGACGGCGAGCTGATGGATCGCGCGGCCACCGGCCTGGCCCAGGTCTGCCGGGCCCGCATCAGTGACCTGTCGGAGCCTCGTGTGGTGGCGCTGGTGGGTCCGGGCAACAACGGTGGCGATGCCCTGTATGCCGTGGCCCAGCTCGCGGCAGACGGCACCAGCTGCGTTGCACTGCAAGGGGACTGGCCCCTGCATGAAGGCGCTCTCGCCGCCGCCCGGGCCGCCGGTGTGCCGGTGCTGGGTCCGAGCGGGCCCTGGCAGGACGCGCTGGCCTCCGCCGATCTCGTGGTCGACGGGGTGCTCGGGATCGGCGGGCGCCCGGGGCTGCCCCCGGTGGCGCTCGGCTGGGTCGACGCCATCGCTCCCGACGCCTACGTCCTGGCCGTCGACCTCCCTTCGGGCCAGGACCCGGCAGGGGAGAGCCCATCCGACGCCGGCGTCTTCGCCGACGAGACGGTCACCTTCGGGGTGGCCAAGCCAGTCCACCTGCTGCCTGCGACCGAGTCGGCCGTCGGACGGCTGACGGTCGTCGACATCGGGCTCGAGCTCGAGGGTCCTGCCGACGCCGAGCGACTCGACTTCGCCGACGTGGCCGACCTGTGGCCGGTGCCGGGAGCGAGTGACGACAAGTACTCCCGAGGCGTCCTCGGGGTGGTGGCCGGCGGCGAGGACTACACCGGTGCAGCGGTCCTCTGCTCGACGGCCGCCGTGGGCGCGGGGCTGGGGATGCTGCGCTACGTCGGCACCCCGACCCCCGTCTCCCTCGTGCGGGCCGCCGTGCCCGAGGCCGTGATCGGTGCCGGGCGGGTGCAGGCCTGGGTCGTCGGTCCCGGTCTGGACACCGAGTCATCGGGACCGGGGAGCCGCGAACAGCTCGACGTGGCCCGCTCGGCGCTGGCCTCCGACCTGCCCGTACTGGTCGACGCGGGAGGACTGGCCCTGGTGGCGGGGCGTCGCAGTGGCCCGACCCTGCTGACCCCCCACGCCGGCGAGCTGGCAGCGCTGCTCGCCCGCCTGCGCGGCGATGACACGACACGGGAACAGGTCCAGGCGGCGCCGCTGGCGCATGCCCGCGCCGCAGCCGACCTCACCGGGGCGACGGTGCTGCTCAAGGGAGCGACCACGCTCGTGGTGCCTCCCTCCGGCGCCGGCCAACCCGTGCGCGCGCAGGCCGATGCCCCACCGTGGCTGGCCACGGCAGGCGCGGGGGACGTCCTCGCCGGGCTGTGCGGCGCGTTGCTCGCCGCGGGGCTGTCGCCGCTGGACGCCGGGAGCCTGGGCGCGCTGGTCCACGGCGTGGCAGCCGACCGGGCCAACCCAGGGGGCCCGGTGCGCGCGCTCGCCGTGGCGCACGGCATACCTGGCACCGTGGCGCACCTGCTCACCCGCTGAGGTGGGGGTCCAGCGGGGGCGCGAGTTCCCCTGCCCAGCAACACGGCCGCGGCGGACGTGAAAGACTGTCCGGCGATGAGTGAACACCGTTTGAGCAGTGACTTTGCCCCGGCCCCGCCGGGGCTTCCTGCGTGCGCCCAGGTCGACCTCGGCGCCATCCGCGACAACGTCGCCGCGCTGCGGGCGCGGGTCGGCAGTGCCGGCCTCATGGCCGTGGTCAAGGCCGATGCCTACGGCCACGGGCTGGTGCCCGCCGCACGGGCGGCGGTCCGTGGGGGCGCGACCTGGCTGGGGGTCGCCCAGCTCCCCGAGGCGCTCGAGCTGCGCGCTGCCGGGCTGGAGGTGCCGGTGCTGTCGTGGTTGCACGTGCCCGGGCAGGACTTCGCACCGGCGCTGCACGCCGACGTCGACCTCGGGGTGTCGACGGCGTGGTCGTTGCAGCAGGTGCAGGACGCGGCGCGCGCCACGGGTCGCACGGCCCGGATCCACCTCAAGGTCGACACGGGCCTGGGCCGCAACGGCGCCTGGGACGACGACCTCGCGGGCTTGCTCGCCGACAGCGCTCTCCTGCAGGCCGAGGGGGTCGTCGAGGTCGTGGGGCTGTTCTCCCACTTCGCCTACGCCGATGCGCCACAACACCCCACCGTGCGCGCCCAGCAGGAGCGGTTCGAGGGCATCCTCGAGCAGGCGGCACGGGCCGGCATCCGTCCGCAGGTGCGCCACCTGGCCAACTCCGCTGCGACCTTGACCAACCCCTCGGCGCACTACGACCTGGTCCGTCCCGGGATCGCGGTCTACGGGCAGTCGCCGGTGCCCGACCTCGGCTCTCCCGAGGACTTCGGGCTGCGCGAGGCGATGCGGCTGTTGGCGCGCCTCTCGAGCGTCAAGGACTGCCCTGCGGGACAAGGGGTCTCCTACGGCCACGTGCACACCACCACGGAGGCGACCAGGCTCGGGCTGGTCCCGATGGGGTATGCCGACGGCGTCCCCCGCAACGGCACGCAGGTGGGTCCGGTCCAGGTCGGCGGCCGACGGTATGCCGTGGCGGGCAGGGTCTGCATGGACCAGTTCGTCCTCGACCTCGGGGTCGACAGCCCTGCCGCGCCGGGTGACGAGGTCGTCCTCTTCGGGGTGGGTGCCGCGGGCGAGCCGACCGCCCAGGACTGGGCCGCCGCCACGGGCACGATCAACTACGAGCTGGTGACCCGGGTGGGTTCCCGGGTGCCCCGGGTGCACCTCGGCGAGGACGTCGCATGAGCCCTCCCAACCGCGGCCTCGCAGGCCTCGGCATCGGCCTGGCAGCGGCCGGGGTGGCGACCGCTGCCGGCATCGCTGCGGGGCGGGTGACCCGTGAGCGCGCCGCGCGCCTGTCGGTCCTGGCGCCCGTCGGCGCCTATGCGCACACCCCTGACCACGAGTTCGCCGTCGTCGCCGACGACGGCGTGCCGCTGCACGTCGAGGTGGACGAGCCCGACCCCGACGTGGCTGTCGAGGGTCTGCCGACCGTGGTGCTCTCCCACGGGTTCTGCCTCAGCCACCAGAGCTGGGTGCTGCAGCGCAAGGCGTTCGTCGAGGCCGGGCACCGGGTCGTGGCCTGGGACCAGCGCGGGCACGGCCGTTCCGAGCGGGGGAGCGAGGCGTCCTGCGACATCGACCAGCTCGGGCGCGACCTCTACCGCGTGATCGAGGAGGCAGCGCCCGAGGGAAAGCTGGTCCTGATCGGGCACTCGATGGGTGGCATGACGATCATGGCGCTCGCCGACGAGCACCCCGACCTGATCCAGGAGCGCGTGGTGGCGGTCGCCTTCGTCGCCACCAGCGCCGGTGGGGCGCAGCTCGTGTCGCTCGGCTTCGGTCAGCACTTCGGGCGCTTCGTGGGCCGGTTCGGCCCCGGGGTGCTCGACCGGCTCTCCTCGCGCCCCGGGTTCGTGCGGGCCGCCCTGCGGACCGGTCGCGACATCGAGGAGTTCCTCGTCGAGCGTTGGAGCTTTGCCTCGCCGGTGCCTCCAGCGGCCGTCCGGCTCACGGCCGACATGATCTTCTCGACCCCGCTGGACGTGATGTCCGACTTCCTGCCGACCTTCGACCGCCACGACAAGCGCCATGCGCTGGTGCACTTCCACGGCGTCGAGACGTTGGTGCTCAACGGAGTCCACGACGTGCTCACCCCGCCCGACCACAGCGCCGAGATCGTGCGACTCGTCCCCGGCGCCGAGCACGTCGTCATCGAGGAAGCAGGGCACATCATCATGCTCGAGCACCCCGACGTGCTCAACGAACAGTTCCGGGCACTCGTCGACCGAGCCATGCGGGCCGCGGCCGAGGGGGCTGCCGTGTCCAGCAAGCCGCGGGTGCGCCGCACCGTCACCGACCTCGCCAAGCGCCGTCGCGTCGCCCGCGCGCGGCGGGGGAGCAGCCGTGGCGCCTGACCTGGCCGGGCCGACCCTGCGCACCGCCGAGGACACCCGGACCTGGGGAGTGCGCCTGGGCCAGGTGCTGCGGGCCGGCGACCTCGTGGTCCTCACCGGTGGTCTCGGAGCGGGCAAGACCACCCTCACGCAAGGGATCGGTGAGGGGCTGGGGGTGCGTGGCCCGGTCACGTCGCCCACCTTCGTCATCGCCCGCGTCCACCCGTCCCTGGTGGGTGGGCCGGCGCTGGTCCACGTCGATGCGTACCGCCTCGGTGGGCTGGCCGAGCTCGACGACCTCGACCTGGACACGGCGCTCGAGGAGTCGGTGACCGTCGTCGAATGGGGGCACGGCCTGGCCGAGGACCTCGCCGAGGACCGGCTCGAGATCACCCTGCGTGGTGAGGACGCGCGGAGCGTCGGGATCGCCACGCACGGCCGACGGTGGGCCGGCCCGGCCGTCAAGGCCCTCGATGCGCTCGCGGAGGTGGACTGATGCTGCTCCTGGCCATCGACACCTCGACGTCCGCGATCACCGTCGCCCTCCACGGGGAGGGGGTCCTCACCACCGGCACGGTGCTTGATGCCCGGGGGCACAGCGAACACCTCTCACCCTTGGTCCAGCAGTGCCTCGTCGAGGCAGCCCGGACACCCGCGGACGTGACCGACGTGGTCGTGGGCACCGGTCCCGGTCCCTTCACCGGGCTGCGGGTCGGCATCGTCACCGGCCTGGTCTTCGCGCAGGCCCGCGGCATCCCCGCGCACGGGGTGTGCAGCCTCGACGCCCTGGCCCACGACGCTGCGCGAGCGGTGGGTGACCACGAGTTCCTCGTGGCCACCGACGCCCGGCGCAAGGAGGTCTACTGGGCCAGCTACCGCAGCCGCGAGGGCGTCGTCTCCCGGCTCACCGAGCCTGCGGTGGAGCGTCCCGCCGAGCTGCCCACCCACCTGCGTGAGCTGCCGACGGCGGGGCGCGGGCCGCTGCTCTTCCCCGACCTCTTCCCCCGACCGCTCGAGGTGCTCGACGTGCGCGCCCAGGCCCTCGCCGAGGTGGCCGAGCTCCGCCTGGCGGAAGGGGCGGACCTGCCCGTCGAGCCGCTCTACCTGCGCCGCCCGGATGCCCTGACGACGGCCGAACGGGCCGCGCGATGAGGGACCTGCGCTGGACCGACATCGAGGAGCTGGTGGAGCTCGAGGCCGAGCTGTTCGGCCAGGACGCCTGGGCGGAGGCCACGTGGTGGTCCGAGCTCGCGGCTCGTCCCCGCCGGACCTACGTCGTCGCCGAGGGCGAACATGACGAGGTCCTCGGGTATGCCGGGCTCGACCTGGGCGGCGAGGTCGCTGACGTGATGACCATGGCGGTGGCCGGGGCCGCCCAGGGACAGGGAGTGGGGCGGCGACTGCTCGACGAGCTGGTCGCCCGCGCCGAGGCCGACCACGCGGCATACGTCATGCTCGAGGTGCGGGCGGACAACGCGCCAGCGCGAAAGCTGTACGAGACCAAGGGATTCGAGGTGCTGACCGTGCGCCGACGCTACTACCAACCCGGTGACGTCGACGCGCTGGTCATGCGGCTGGACCTGGGTGGTGCGGCATGACCCCGACAGAGCGGCCGCTCGTCCTGGGGATCGAGACGTCGTGCGACGAGACCGGCGTCGGCATCGTGCGCGGGGAGGAGCTGCTCGTCGACGCGATCGCGAGCAGCGTCGACGAGCACGCCCGCTTCGGTGGTGTCGTGCCCGAGGTCGCGAGCCGGGCGCACCTCGAGGCGATGGTGCCGACCATCGAGCGGGCCTGCCGTGACGCGGGCGTGCGGCTCGACGACCTCGACGCCATCGCGGTCACCTCCGGGCCCGGCCTGGCGGGGGCCCTGATGGTGGGCGTCGCCGCAGCGAAGTCGCTGTCGGTGGCCCTGGGTGTACCGCTCTACGGCGTCAACCACCTCGCTTCCCACGTGGCCGTCGACATCGTCGAGCACGGTCCGCTGCCCGAACCCACGCTGGCCATGCTCGTCTCGGGAGGGCACTCGTCGCTGCTGCTGGTGCCCGACGTCACCCATGACGTCCGCTCCCTGGGCACCACCATCGACGACGCGGCCGGCGAGGCGTTCGACAAGGTGGCCCGGGTGCTCGGACTGCCGTTCCCCGGCGGGCCGTACATCGACCGGGCGGCCCGCGACGGCGACCGCCTGTCCATCGACTTCCCCCGGGGGCTGACCACCGGCCGCGACATGGAGCGCCACCGGTTCGACTTCTCGTTCTCCGGGCTCAAGACGGCCGTGTCCCGATGGGTCCAGGCCCGCGAGGCGGCGGGGGAGCCGGTCCCCGTCGCCGACGTCGCGGCCTCGTTCCAGGAGGCCGTCACCGACGTCCTGACCCGCAAGGCGGTCCTGGCCTGCCGCGAGCACGGGGTCGCAAACCTGCAGATCGGTGGTGGGGTGGCCGCGAACTCCCGGCTGCGGGCGATGGCCCAGGAGCGCTGTGACGCCGCCGGGATCACGCTGCGCGTGCCGCGACCCGGGCTGTGCACGGACAACGGCGCGATGGTGGCCGCGCTCGGTGCCCAGATGGTCCTCAAGGGCCGTGCGCCGTCCGACCTGGCGCTGCCCGCGGACTCCTCGATGCCGGTGACCCTGGTCCAGTCCTAGGGCGCCCGGTCAGGGCGCCGCCCCCGTGACGCCCAGGCGGTGGGTCAGCCGCACTTCACGAGCCCGAGCTGGTCCTTGAGGTCGAGGACGCGGGCCGCTGCCTGGTCGACCTGGGCGCCGAAGGTTGTGCTGGCGGCCCGCTTGCTCGCGATGGACCTGAGCATCGTCGGCACCTGGCCTGCGTTGGCGGTGAGGACGATGTCGCCGCCCGCGGCGATGAAGCGGGTGGCCCGCGCGCCGACCGGCACTGCGGACACGGCCTTCGCGGCGCCCACGTCGTCGGTGATCACGACGCCGCCGAAGCCCATCGTGCCGCGCAGCAGGTCGGTGATGATGGCCTTGGAGAACATCGCCTGGTTGGTCTTGTCCAGACCCGGGTAGCGCGCCGAGGACACCATGACGAGCGGCGCCCCGGCCTCGATACCCGCCGCGAACGGGGCCAGGTAGGGGTCGCCGGGAGCCGCGGTCGAGTCGGTGATCCCGACGCTCGTGACGTCGGTGTTGCCCCTGACGCGGCCCAGGCCCGGGAAGTGCTTGACCGTCGGAGCCAGCCCGGCCGCAAGGGTCCCGCGGATGAAGGCACTGGCGTAGGTCGCGTTGGTGGACGGCTTGCCGGGGGCGAAGTCCCGTCGGTAGCGGCCGATCGGGGCGTTGGCTGCGCCGAGCGAGGTGGGCACGGTGTCGGCGACGGGTGCGAGGTTGACGTTGACGCCGGCCTTGGCGAGCTGGCGCGACCAGACCTCCACGGCCCTGGTCTCCGCCGTCGGGCTGGTGTCGGCCTGGGCCCGTGCCGACGGGATCCGGGTGAAGCCGCTGCCCCGAAGCTGCTGCACCTGCCCGCCCTCCTGGTCCGCAGCGACCAGCAGGCTGCCACCGGCGGCAGCCTGGAGCCGGGCGGAGACCTTCGCGGTCGCGGTGGTCCCGCCCGTCCAGCCGCCGAGGTAGATCACGCCCCCCAGGCCCTGCTTCCTCACCTGTGCGGCGAGTGCCGAGGAGCTGGCGGAGGGCTGGAGCCCCACCATGATCAGCTGCCCGGCACGCTCGGCCGGCGTCATGGCCGCAGCCAACGTCTCACCGCAGGTCGGCGCCGGCGTGGTGGTCGTGGGGCTGGGGCTGGTCGACGTGGAGGTGGCCACCGGGGTGGTCGAGCCTGTGCCGGTGCCGGACGTGGTCAGGCTGGGCCCGGCCTCCGTCGAGCCGGTGTCGCACCCGGCGGCCGCGAGCAGCCCGAGCAGGCAGAGGCCGGCACCGAACCGATGCTGGGGGAGGGGGTGCCGGGCAGTCACGGCTGGAACCTATCCCGAGCGGGGGGAGGAGACGAAAACGTGCAGGTCTACGTCGTGAGGCGGCCGAGCTGCGCGCGGACGGCGCCGAGGGCCGCCTCCTCGCTGAGGCCCAGGTGGTGCACCGTCAGCGCGAAGGCGCGCGCCGCCTCCTCGACCTGGTCACGGGCCTGCGAGGCGGTATGCCGCGTGGGCGCGACGACCGTGCCGTGCCGGACCTTGCTGCTCACCAGCCCCTCGGCCTCGAGCTCGCGGAAGGCCCGGGCCACGGTGCCCGGAGCGAGTCCCAGGTCCGAGGCGAGCTGGCGGATGCTGGGCAGCCGGGTGCCGACGTCGAGGCTGCCCGCCCGGATGAGGTCGGCCAGCTGCCCGCGAAGCTGCTCGAAGGCCGGAACAGCGCTGTCGGGGTCGACGTCGATGTTCACGGGGTGGTGGCCACCTGGCGGGGTAGCGCGGTCGGAGTGCGGGCGGGGCTGCTGCGGATCGCGACGAGCCATCCCGTCACCAGGGTCAGCAGCAGCGCCAGCAGGCCGAACCCGGCCCAGGTGTCGAGCCGGTCGGGAGGGCCGGCCACCCCCATGAGGATGAGCAGGTGCGCCGCCGGGAACCCAGCCGCGACGATCGCGGAGCCGACCAGGACGTTGGTGCTCCTGGCTCGCAGCGCGTCGTCGGCGGCCCGCAGCTCGGGGTCGGTCGTCGCCTGCGGGCGGGCCACGACGCGTCGCAGGGTCAGGGCCACGGCCGTCAGGCCGCCCGCCGCGACGACGATCCAGAGCACGGCATCCCCGAGCACCTCGGCGTGGGTTCCGGCGCTGCGGACGAGCACGGCGAGGAAGGTCACCACGAGTCCGGCGCAGACCACCAGGAGGACGGCGGCCGACGCCGGCTGCAGGTAGCTCGACAGGGTGCGGCGGGTCAGCGACGCCGACCGGGGGCCGTCGGCGGCGGCGAGACCCGCGAGCCGCCACTCCGCGATGACCGCCCCGACGAACCACCCGATGAAGGCCGTCGAGAAGTTCAGGGTGAGCCGCGCATCGCGCAGGGCCCACATCATCCCGAGGATGACGCCGACGGCCAGGCCCAGCGACCGCCACCGGCGGGTGATTGTGAGCGAGCGGACGACGAGGACCCCGTTGGTGGCGGTCACGTGCAGCCGTTGCCGACGGGCGAACCGCTCGAGCCGGTCGATCGAGACCGGGGCGGTGGCGATCCCGCCCACCCACACCAGCACGACACAGGCAAGCACGGCGACCATGACGAGCACCCCGTAGCGCGAGACCATGCGCCCACGATGCAGCAGAACGAACCCTGTGTCAATGTGTCAACACAGTGGTACATTGACGCGCATGGTCGACGACACGGCATACCGGGTGAGCGACGAGGTCTGGCGGGCGATCGAGCCGGAGTCCGCCCGCGCAGCGGATTCCGAGGTCGTGGCCCTGTCCCGGGTGGCCTTCGTCGTCGCGGGGCTCGTCGTCGCGACGGCCCTGGTGGTCTGGGCCGGGGTGGTCACCCCGCGGTTCGCCGCGGGGGACTCGGGCGGGGGCTCGGCGAACCACGCCACGCACGTCGGGGAAGGGGAGTTCGACCTGCGCAACCAGGGAGTTCTCACGGAACGGGTGGCCGGCTGGGACGTCCCCGTGGACGGCGTCCGCGTCGAGTCCGTGTCGCCTGCCACGGCCGAGGTGTCCCCGCACGCCTCCGTCCACGTGATCGTGCGGCTGCAGGTGAGTGACTGCGCCGCGGCCCTCGCCGCCGTCGACGCGGACCGGACCCTCGAGGGACCGGGAATCGGGCTGAGGGTCCATCGGCCGTGGGGCACGGTGCGCGCGGTCGTCCACCCCCCGTTCTCCATGCGCGAGGTGGTCACGCTCACCTGCGGGACGGAAGAAGGCGCCGACGGCCCGGTGGTCAGCGACGTGCCCGACCCGTCCGTGGGATAGCGCGCCCGTCGGCCCGACCCTCTGGAAGGATCGCCTCATGCCGATCCCCGTGGTGCTCGATGTCGACACCGGCGTCGACGACGCGTGCGCACTGCTGCTCGCCGCCCTCCACCCCGGCCTGGAGCTGCGTGCCGTGACGTGCGTCGGCGGCAACGCGCCGGTGGACGACGTGGTGGCCAACACCCTCACGGTGCTCGACGCGGCCGGGCGCCAGGACGTGGTCGTCGGTCGCGGTGCCGAGCGCCCCCTGCTCGAGGAGGCGGTCGACGCCCGGCACGTGCACGGCCTGGACGGGATGGGTGACCTCGACTGGCCCCGGTCGACCCGGTCTGCCGACCCGCGCCACGCGGTGGAGGTGCTGCGTGACGTCCTGCGGGCTGCGGCGGCGAGCGCCGACGACACCGATCGCGTCACCCTGGTCCCGCTCGCGCCGCTGACCACCATCGCGCTGCTGCTGCGCACCTATCCCGACGTCGCCGCCGGTCTGCGCGAGATCGTCTTCATGGGGGGTGCCGTCGACGTCGGCAACGCGACGGCCTCCGCCGAGTTCAACGTGTTCCACGACCCCGAGGCCGCAGCCGTGGTGCTCGACGCCTGCGCCGACCTCGACATCCCCGTCACGATGTACGGCCTCGACGTCTTCTACGCCCCGCGCATCGCGCGGTCCACCGCCAGGTCGCTCGTCGAGCGAGGTGGGCGTGGGGCCGCGGAGCTCGCCGGGCGCCTCGTCGACTTCCAGTGCGAGCGCTTCGGGGGTGACTCGGCGACGATCGGGGACGCCGGGGCCGTGTGTGCGGTCATCGACCCCACCGGGGTGCGCCGCGAACGCCTCCCCGTGCGGGTCGAGCTGGCCGGCACGTGGTCGCGAGGGCGCACCATCGTCGACCGGCGTGACTGGACCGGCGACCTGTCGCACGACCCGCACGGACAGGCCCGCGTCAGCATCGACGTCTGCCTCGAGGTCGAGGCCGACCGCTATGCGCGGCTGTGGCTCGACACCGTCTCCGGAGGGATCTCCTGATGGGCCGCGTGCTGGTGCTCGGGTCGCTCAACGTCGACCTCGTGGCCCAGGTCGACCGACACCCCCGCCCGGGCGAGACGGTTCTGGCGCACGGCGAGCTCCAACGCTTCGCGGGAGGCAAGGGCGGCAACCAGGCCGTCGCCGCAGCCCTGGCGGGCGCGCAGGTGCAGATGGTCGGTGCCGTGGGGCGGGACGAGGGCGGGCTGGCCTACGTCGCGCGGCTGCGGGCGCGTGGCATCGACGTGTCCGGGGTACGCGTGCTCGACGACCGGCCGACCGGGCAGGCGTGGATCGCGGTCGACGAGGCCGCGGAGAACTCCATCATCGTCATCCCCGGCGCCAACGCGGCAGTCACGGTGCCCGACCTCTCCGGTGCCGGGCCGGGTGACGTCCTGCTGCTCCAGCTCGAGATCCCGGTGCCGGTGGTGGCCGCGGCTGCTCGGGCGGCCCACGCCCGTGGCGTGCGGGTCGTGGTCGAATGCTGCCCCGTATGCCGCCCTCCCCCACGACGTGGCGGCGCTGGCCGATCCGCTCGTGGTCAACGAGCACGAGGCCATGCAGCTCGCGGACTCCGACGTGGTGCCCGCGTCGCTGCTCGTGACCTTCGGAGGTGCAGGCTGCAGCTGGGACGGCGAACGCAGCGACGGGACCCCGGTGCCGGCGGCCGAGGTCGTCGACACCACCGGCGCCGGCGACGCGTTCTGCGGTGCGCTCGCCGCCGCCCTGGCCGACGGCGCCGACCGCGTCGACGCGGTGCGCCGGGCCAGTGACGCCGGGGCCCGGGCGGTCCGCCACAGCGGCGCCCAGCCCGACCCCGCTCTCTGACCTGCCCGGGCGTGGCAGCTCCCCCCACCAGGATCTTGTCGCCGGTGCGATGTGGCGGGAGCATCGTGACGCAAGGGGTGGTCCCGACCCTGCGACGCGAGGAGCGCACCCATGACGGACGTGGTGGAACGACTTGCGGCGGCGATGAACGAGCACGACCTCACGCGGGTGGCGGCCCTGATCGACCAGGACTACCGCAGCGAGCAACCCGCGCACCCCGGCAGGGAGTTCGTCGGGCGCGCGCAGATGGTGGCCAACTGGAGGTCCATGTTCGACGGTATCCCCGACCTCCACACCGAGCTGGTGCGCTCGGTCCAGGGGGGCAGCACGACCTGGAGTGAGTGGCACTGGACGGGCACGCGCATCGATGGCAGCCCCTTCGAGGTGCGCGGAACGACCCTGTTCGAGGTGGCGCACGACCACATCGTCGCCGGTCGCTTGTACCTGGAGGAGGTCGAGCACCACGAGACCGGGATCGCGGAGGTCGTGGAGTCCCTGTCCGGTGTCCGACCGGAGGACCCGGTGCCGTGACGACCGGTGCGAGGGTTCGATCACGGGGCGGTTCACGGGCGTGAACTACCCGACGTGCCGTACCCGGAACGGGCCGTTCCAGCCCGACCTCCGTGCGGTCATCACGACCGACGCCGGCGAACCGATCATGGTCGAGCTCCGAGGCTACGGCCGCACCCTGAGCGACTCCTCGGCCTCACCCCGGAACGTTGACCTTCACCCCGGAACGGTTCCCTGGTGGAGGTCAAACTTCGCGGGTCAGGCAGCACGGGTGTGACGGGTGGGGCCACCGCGCGGGTCGGGCTAGTTGACCGAGACGTGCACGTGGTCGTAGTGGTTCGCCGTCGTGCTGCCGCGGTCGGCCATCGGCTTCCAGCCACCGCCGGGGTACCAGATCCGCTGCTTCCAGATGATGTACTTGATGTGCAGGGTGCCGGACATGCCCTGCAGGTGCGCCGCGAGGGCGTCTCCCTGTGAGGTCGAGCACATGATGTCGACCGCGTGGCCGCTGCCGTGGTCGCCGGGGTCGCCGGCGCGGTAGCCACCGATGTTGGTCAGCGCGGGGAACGACGCGTGCACCTCGTTGATCACGGCCACGGCGTTCGCCGTCATGCCGGAGCTGGGGATGCCGACGCGCGAGTAGTTCGCGCCGCGGGAGGCCCGGGAGGTGGTGCGACCCGTCGTGGTCGTCGTTGTGGTGGGCGCAGCCTTGACCCCGAAGCCGATCACGCCGTAGTCGTTGGCCTGCACGGGGGCGGGCAAGGTCTGGGCCTTGGCCTCACGAGGCGCGTGGAGGGCCGTGGAGGTCAGCGCGAAGTCGGGTGCCGGGGTGGGGGCCGCGAACGCGGTGGCCACGCCGAGCGCGCAGGCCGCGAGGCCCAGGCCCTTGAGCGCAGGTCCGTGCCCGGGACGTCGCCAGAGCCCGGCCAGCAGCGACCGGGGCGTCGGCCCCGTGGCGCGGTGGCGGCCGGAGCCGTGGTTCGCAGAAGTCATTGAGGGCGAGGATAGGAGAGGCCGGACCCCCAAGGCCAACTCCCGCGGCGCGTCGGTGTGGCCATGGGTACTTGCCTGCGGTTGCCGCGGTTCGCACAGCGGACATACCGGTCAGGCGGGCCTGACGATGAGCGCCACCTGGTTGCTGCGCACGCGGGTGAGCACCACCACCGCCTCCGTCGTGCCCCGCGCAGGGAGGCGCAGCTGCCGGCGGAGCAGGTCCGCGTCGACGCTCACCCCGCGCTTCTTGATGGTCAGGCGGTCGATGCCGTGGTCGCGCAGCCAGCCCCGCAGCGCCTTGACGTTGAAGGGCATGGCCTCGATGACGGCATACCGGCGGGCGAAGGGGACCTCGACCGACTGGGCGGAGCCGACGTAGCCCACCCCCGCGTCGAGCTCGGCCCCTCCGGTCGCCACCGCGAGGGCCGAGACCAGGCCTGCGCGGATCAGCGCCTTGTCGGGTTCGTAGAGCCAGGCGCCTACCTGGGCCAGGTTGGTCAGGGCCGGGACGGAGTCGTCGGTGTCGCGCTCGGTGACCACCACGGGAGCGGACCCGTCGCGCAGGAGGCAGGCCGTGCGGCCGGTCGTGCGGACCAGCGGGCCGAACCACACGGCGCACTCCACCACGTCGCCGTCGACGGAGGTCCACTGGGCCTCGGCGCCGGGTGGCACCGCCGCGTGCGGGAATCCGGGGCTCAGCTTGGCCCCCGTCGCGGGCAGGGCCGCAGCGATGGCCTGCACGGTGGACCACGAGGGCGAGATCGACTCGAGGTCGAAGACCCGGCGGGTGCGGCCGGTGATGTCGGCGATGCCCGGGGTCCGCCGCGCGGGATCCAGCCAGGCGCCCACCCCGCGTGCGCCCTCACCGGCGGGTGGGGTGAACTGCTCGGCAGATCCCTCGGATGCCGTCGAGTCGGGCCAGTGCCGCAGGTTGACCGCCGCGATGGCCGCAGTGACCTCGTCGGCGTCGATGGCGCGCACGCGCAGGTCGAGCCCTGCCATGGCCATCGCATCGGCGCCGATGCCGCAACCGAGGTCGTGCACCGTGTGGATGCCGGCCGCCCGGAACCGCTGCGCGTGCTGGGCGCCCACCGACAGCCGGGACGCCTGCTCGAGGCCGTCGGAGGTGAAGACCATCCCGCGCGCGAACTCACCGAACTTCTCGACGCCCCTGGCCCGGAGCCGGGACTGGTTCAGTGCCGCGGCGACGAGGTCCGGCTCGAAGCCGGCGTCGCGCAGTCGCTGCTGCAGGGAGAGGGCGAGGTCCTCGTCGTACGGTGGGAGAGACTGGAGCAAACCCCAGCCCTCGCCGGTGGTCAGCCGTCGCAGCAGGGCCAGATCCATGCCGGGCATTGTGTCGCACCCGCAGCCCTCAGGTCAGGGCCGGCGCCATTCGTAGGGGGTCGTGGTCGAGACCTTGAGGAAGCCGGAGCGCTCCAGGATCGGGCGGGAGAACTCCGTGGAGTCGCTGTTGATGTAGCGCTTGCCGTGGCCGATGGCCGACCGTGCCCGCGCCGACGTCAGGGCCCGGTAGATGCCCCGGCCACGGAACTCGGGTCGGGTGGCGCCGCCCCAGATGCCCGCGAACTCGGTCCCGGCGACCGGCTCGAGCCGGCCGGCGCTGACGATCTGCCCGCCCTGCTCGGCGACCCACATCTCCATGTCGTCGCGGGTCCGGAGCCGGTGCAGGATCGACTCGACGTACTCGTCGAGGTCGGCCGGGTCGTCCTCGAACACCTCGCCCTGCATGGCGCACATGGCCCGGACCTCGTCCTCGGCGAACACCTGCCGGACGACCACGCCGTCGGGCAGGTCGACGTCGACGGCGAGCAGGGCTGCCTCGCCGATCATGATGGACTCTGGCTCGTCGGCGGTGAAGCCGTGGGCGACGAGGGCTTCGTGCAGGCCGGGCGCGCGGTCGTGCCCCCGGGACTTCCACTCGACCCGGACGATCTCCGGCATGGCCTCGTAGTGCGCCAGCGCCTGCCCGACGAGCGCGCTGACGGACTCCTCGTCGGCGGGAGCGCCGCCGGTGTCGAGGCTGCGGTAGGTGATGAAGCCCCGGCCGCCGACGTAGGTCGCCAGGACCAGCGGCCCCAGCCGGTCGGCGCGCAGGGCCGAGGGGACCTCGGCCTCCTCGCGCAGCTGGGTGTCGTAGGCGCGTAGCAGGGTAGCGGCGTCGGAGGGGGTGGCGGTGGAGCCGCCCGAGGTGTCGGTCACGGGGTCGACCCTGCCGCCGGGTGGCCCGGATCGGCAACTGGTTTGCGTCCGCGCCTGCGCTGAGGGCGAACGCGTCGTCGAACTCTGGCACTCGAGTTGACCGAGTGCTAACCGCCCGCCTAGATTTGCGTTGGCACTCCGGTTCGCCGAGTGCTAACCCAGTCAGTCGGTCGACCCCCGCGACGGCGACCGTCGGACTACAGCACCACCAGCACCACCCACCCATGTCCACTTCGACATTCCCGAAGGGGAGGTCATCATCGTGTCGGTTTCCATCAAGCCGCTCGAAGACCGCATCGTCGTCAAGTCCGTCGAGGCCGAGCAGACCACTGCATCCGGTCTCGTCATCCCGGACACCGCGAAGGAGAAGCCCCAGGAGGGCGAGGTCCTCGCGATCGGCCCGGGCCGCATCGACGACAACGGCAACCGCGTTCCGCTCGACGTCACCGTTGGTGACCGAGTGATCTACAGCAAGTACGGCGGCACCGAGATCAAGCACGGAGGCGAGGAGTACCTCATCCTCTCCGCCCGCGACGTTCTCGCCATCGTCGGCTGAACGACGTAGCACTGACAGCACGCCCCGGCGGCCCCGCTGGGGCCCCCGGGGCGTGCTGCGCTCAACCCGCTGTGCCGCGTGCCCGGCATACCGCTGAACCTCACTGAACCAGAAGGACACACATGGCTAAGACGCTGGAGTTCAACGACTCCGCTCGCAAGTCGCTCGAGCGCGGAGTCGACGCGCTCGCGAACGCCGTCAAGGTGACGCTCGGCCCGAAGGGCCGCAACGTCGTCATCGACAAGAAGTGGGGCGCCCCGACCATCACCAACGATGGCGTGACCATCGCCCGTGAGATCGAGCTCGAGGACCCGTACGAGAACCTCGGTGCCCAGCTCGCGAAGGAGGTCGCCACCAAGACCAACGACGTCGCGGGTGACGGCACCACCACCGCCACCGTGCTCGCCCAGGCCATGGTCAAGGAGGGTCTGCGCAACGTTGCTGCGGGCGCCGCTCCGTCCAGCCTGAAGCGTGGCATCGACAAGGCCGTCGAGGCCGTGTCCGCCAAGCTGCTCGAGACCGCCCGCGACATCGAGGGCAAGGACGAGATCGCCCAGGTGGCCGCGCTGTCCGCGCAGGACCAGACCATCGGCGCGACCATCGCCGAGGCGTTCGACAAGGTGGGCAAGGACGGCGTCATCACGGTCGAGGAGTCCTCGACCGCGACGACCGAGCTCGAGTTCACCGAGGGCATGCAGTTCGACAAGGGCTACATCTCGCCCTACTTCGTCTCCGATGCCGAGCGCATGGAGGCCGTGGTCGAGGACGCCTACGTCCTGATCAACCAGGGCAAGATCTCCGCGATCGCCGACGTCCTGCCGGTGCTCGAGAAGGTCGTCAAGTCCGGCAAGCCGCTGCTCATCATCGCCGAGGACATCGACGGCGAGGCGCTGTCGACCCTGGTCGTGAACAAGATCCGCGGCACGTTCAACGTCGTGGCCGTCAAGGCCCCCGGCTTCGGGGACCGCCGCAAGGCCATGCTCCAGGACATCGCCGTGCTCACGGGCGGACAGGTGATCTCCGAGGAGGTCGGCCTCAAGCTCGACCAGGCCGACCTGGACGTGCTGGGCCAGGCCCGTCGCGTCGTGGTCACCAAGGACAACACGACGATCATCGACGGCGGCGGCGTGGCCGACGAGGTCACCGGCCGGGTCAACCAGATCAAGTCCGAGATCGAGCGCACCGACTCCGACTGGGACCGCGAGAAGCTCCAGGAGCGCCTCGCCAAGCTCGCCGGTGGCGTCTGCGTCATCAAGGTGGGTGCCCACACCGAGGTGGAGCTCAAGGAGAAGAAGCACCGCATCGAGGACGCCATCTCGGCGACTCGCGCGGCCATCGAGGAGGGCATCGTCGCCGGTGGCGGCTCCGCCCTCGTGCACGCCTCCGCCGTCATCGACGACCTCGGTCTCGAGGGTGACGAGGCGACCGGTTCGCTCATCGTCAAGAAGGCCGCGGCCGAGCCGCTGCGCTGGATCGCCGAGAACGCCGGACTCGAGGGCTACGTCGCGGTCTCCAAGGTCGCCGAGCTCACCGCGGGCAACGGCCTCAACGCCGCGACCGGCGAGTACGGCGACCTGATCAAGGCCGGCGTCATCGACCCGGTCAAGGTCACCCGCTCCGCCCTGCGCAACGCAGCGTCGATCGCGGCGATGGTCCTGACCACCGACACGCTCGTCGTGGAGAAGAAGGAAGAGGACGAGGGCGCCGGTGCCGGCGGCCACGGCCACGGGCACGGTCACTGACCCACCCCGCACCTCTCGAAGGCCCGTCCCCCTTGGGGGGCGGGCCTTCGCGCTGTCCCGGTATGCCGGTGTGAGCGGGGTGCGCCCACAGGGTCGCGTCAGCCGCCGGTGACGACGCGCAGCGACTGGCCCGCGTACTCCACGGTCTGGCCGGGGCGCACCTGCGAGCCACGCCTGGCGCAGACCTCACCATCGACGCGCACCTCGCCCAGCTCGATCGCCGCTCGGGCCGTGGCCCCGTCGTCGACGACTCCGGCGAGCTTGAGCAGCTGGCCCAGACGGATGGACTCGTCCCGGATGGGGACCTCGAGGATGCTCACACCCGCGAGTCTAGGAGCCGCCCGCAGGTCGGCAGGCTGAGGGCCGCGCCCACGGTGGGCGGGATGCGGCGCGCGGTCAGGGGGGCGGTGGCCCGTGGTGGTCGTCGTTCGGCCGGACCGGGGTGCGTGCTGCCTGCTGCTGGGAAAGCGCCGTGGCGTACGAACCGGGGGTGAGGTCCCAGACGACCCGGGCCCGGTCGTGGTCGTGGACCACACGGCCGGCATAGGCGTGCTGGTGGACGACCGTGTGGTGGGCCCGACACAGCAGGGCGGCGTTGTCGATCGTGGTGGGGCCATGGTCGGCCCAGTGGATGAGGTGGTGGGCATCGGTCCAGGCCGGAGGTCTGCTGCAGCCGGGGAAGGTGCAGTGTCGGTCCCGCACCCACAGGTGGCGGACCTGGGCCCGGTCGAAGAGGCGGCGGGCCCTGCCCTGGTCGAGGATCTCGCCGTGGGTGCCGAGCACCATCGGCACGACCTGGCAGTCGCAGGCCAGGCGGCGCACGGTGGCGGGGGTCAGGACCTCGCCGGCGGGGGTGCGGCCGGCCCCACGGCATCGCTGCTGCAGCGCGGCCAGGTCCATGGTGACGACGAGCGTGGTCTTCGCCTGGCGGGCGACGCCGTCCGGGGCGGCGACGGCCCGGGTGACCAGGTCGAGCAGGGCGTCGGCGCGGCGGGCTGCAGGGGTGCGAGGGTCCCGCTCACCGGCCTCGTCGGGAACGGGCTTGGCGAGGGCGTCGACGGCCGTGTCGAGGATCGCGGCACCCTCCTCGTCGAGCAGCACGGTGTAGCGGGCCAGCCCGACCGGGCCGCGCCCCTTGACCAGGGACCGGTGGGCGCGGCGGAGGGCGGTGTCGTGCTCGACGAGCCGGTCCGGGCGCAGCAGGGTCCCGGTGTGCCGGATCGCGGCCGCGAGGTGTCGCTCGTCGAGCGCGCCGGGACCCCGGGCGGCGTCGAGCAGCACTGCGGTGACCTCGTCGAGCTGGGCGGGGTCGGCCAGGCCGGCCACGCTGCGGTGGAACCGCACGAGCTGGGCTGCTTTGCCCACGGGCAGCGCCTGCTGCGCCTGTGGACCAGCGACTGCGCCATCGGCGCCGTCCGCGCCATCGGCAACCGCTGAGAGCACGTCGGCGAGTCGGGGCTCGCCGCCCGCGGCCACCCCCGCGACGATGTCGAGGTCGGCCAGGTCACGGGTGGACAGACCCGGAGCCATGGCTCGCGCCCAGTCCACCGGCCCCCACCCGGCGCCGGCGCCCAGGCTGCGGCGCTTCGCCTCGGCGAGCACCGTGACCAGGTGTGCGTCCACGGCCACGGCCAGGGCCCCGAGGGCCCGCACCGCCTCGGCCACCTCACCGTCGGTCAGCGCCCACACCCGCTCCGAACCGGCCCCCGCGAGCGCATCGGTGGCCGCCGACGCGCCCCCGAGCACGGGCCGCCCGGCGGCACCCCCGGAGCGGGTCGTGGCCGGGCCCGGACTGGTTGCCATGCACCAACACTACGACCGACCACTGACAGTCCACCCAGGCCGAGTGTTCACGAATTCGGTTGCACCGCATACCGGTTGGTGATCAGGAACCGCCGCCGCTGAGGGAGCCCACGGCGCGGGCGACGACCAGCAGCGAGACCAGCAGGGCTGCGGTGGCCTCGAGTCCCATCAGCGCCTTCGCACGCGTGGACAGCGGCATGGTGTCGGTGGGGCTGAAGGCGCTCGAGTTGGTCAGGGAGAGGTAGAGGTAGTCGACGAACGTGGGCACCCAGCCACTGTGCGTGCTGGCGCCCGAGGAGACCTCGACCACGGCGTCGTCGTTCTCGTCCTGGGAGAACCGCCAGTCGGCGACGGGCAACCGGTCGCGGCGTTCGGTCCGGCGCACGACCGGCCCACCCCTGTCGAGCTCCCAGAACAGCAGGCCGAAGCCGATCACGTTGGTGACCCAGACCTCCATGCCACCGACGAGCAGGGACGTGCCCGGTGAGGCGGGGGACCCTAGGGTGGTGATGAGCATGCCGAGGGCCGAGAGGTTGGCCAGGATGACGACGCCGGCCAGCACCACCGACGCCTGGCGGGACCAGCGGGTCTGGCGCACCATCCGCACCGGGTTGGTGGCCACGAGGGCCACCAGGAGGGCCAGCTCGACCACGGGGATGAGCAGGCGGGGCCCCACGAGCAGGGGCTGGGGCAGGAGCGCGTACGCCAGCGCGGCAACCACGACCGCGAGGGCCGGTGGCAGCCGGTGCTCGCCGTCCCCGGTGCGGCGGTGGCTCAGCTCCTCATCGAAGGGGTCGTCGGCCATCGCTCCCCGAGCGGCTGGACGTCGGTGTGCCGCTCAGCTCGCGGCCGAGACGGAGCGGCCGGCGTAGTGGGCCTCGCGCTCATCCTCGGTCATGGCACCCCAGACGCCGTAGGGCTCGCGCACCGCCAGGGCGTGGGTGCGGCACTGGGTCAGCACTGGGCAGGCCAGGCAGACTTCCTTGGCCTGGGAGTCGCGGGAGCGTCGGGCCGGGCCGCGCTCGCCCTCGGGGTGGAAGAAGACCTCCGGGTTGACCTGACGACAGGACCCCTCCAGCTGCCAGTCCCACAGGTCGGCAACCGGTCCAGGCAGTCTTGACAACTCAGCCATGTCACCCTCTGCTCCCTGCGGCACGGTGCCGCTCATTCTGGACGCTACCCGCGCCTGACCTGCGGAAACAGACCAGGAACGTAAGGATTTGTTCAAGAGGGGACCACGTTCACGACGGGTTCTCACATCGTGGAAGAGGTCCGGGTGCCGGGCCCGAGCCCGCGACCACCGGACGTGCCCCGCCCTCCGTCGGAACCCCGGTCGGACCGCGGCCGAGGCGTCGTGCCGCTGCGGTTACGATTGGCCAATGAGTCTTGGTTTCGACGACCGCCTGCCCGATCTCGCCGAGCAGGCAGCGGATGTCGAGGACCACAACCCCTTCGAGAAGCTCGGCCTGACCTACGACGACGTGCTGCTGCTGCCGGGGGAGACCGATGTCATCCCGTCCGAGGTCGACACCACCGCCCGGCTGACGCGCGAGATCTCGCTGCGCATTCCCCTGGTCTCGGCGGCCATGGACACCGTCACCGAGTCGCGGATGGCGATCGCCATGGCCCGCCAGGGCGGGCTCGGGGTGCTGCACCGCAACCTGTCCATCGAGGACCAGGCCTACCAGGTCGACCTCGTCAAGCGCACGCAGACGGGGATGATCAGCAACCCCGTCACCATCGGTCCCGACGCCACGCTCGAGGAGCTCGACCGCATCTGCGGCGAGTACCGCGTCTCCGGCCTGCCGGTCGTGCAGCCCGACTCCACCCTCATCGGCATGATCACCAACCGCGACCTGCGGTTCACCCCGGTCGCCGAGTGGGCCACGACGCTGGTCCGCGACGTGATGACGCCCATGCCCCTGGTCGCGGGGCCGGTGGGCATCTCCCGCGACGAGGCGACCGCCCTGCTGCGCCAGCACAAGCGTGAGCGACTCCCGCTGGTCGACGACCGCGGCCGCCTCGCCGGCCTCATCACGGTCAAGGACTTCGTGAAGTCGGAGCAGTTCCCGCACGCCAGCAAGGACGACCACGGCCGGCTCCTCGTCGGCGCCGCCATCGGCTTCTTCGGGGACGCGTGGGAGCGGGCGACGACCCTGGTCGAGGCCGGGGTCGACGTGCTCGTCGCCGACACCGCCAACGGCCACGCCCGCCTCATGCTCGACATGATCCGCCGGCTCAAGGCCGACCCGGCGACCCGCCACGTGCAGGTCATCGGCGGTAACGTCGCGACGCGCGCCGGGGCGCAGGCCCTCGTGGACGCCGGCGCCGACGGCGTCAAGGTCGGCGTCGGCCCGGGCTCGATCTGCACCACCCGCGTCGTCGCCGGTGTCGGCGTGCCCCAGGTGACCGCCATCCACGACGCCTCCCAGGCCTGCCGCCGGGCCGGGGTCCCGGTCATCGGCGACGGCGGCCTGCAGTTCTCCGGTGACATCGCCAAGGCCCTCGTGGCCGGCGCCGACACCGTCATGCTCGGCTCGCTGCTCGCCGGCTGCGAGGAGTCGCCCGGCGACCTGATCTTCGTCAACGGCAAGCAGTTCAAGTCCTACCGGGGCATGGGCTCGCTCGGGGCGATGGCCTCCCGTGGCAAGAAGTCGTACTCCAAGGACCGCTACTTCCAGTCCGACGTGGCCAGCGACGACAAGATCGTCCCCGAGGGCATCGAGGGCCAGGTCGCCTACCGGGGCCCGCTCGGCAACGTCGTCCACCAGCTCGTCGGCGGCCTGGCCCAGTCGATGTTCTATGTCGGGGCGCACACCGTGCCCGAGCTCAAGGCCCGCGGCAGGTTCGTCCGGATCACGTCGGCGGGCCTCAAGGAGAGCCACCCGCACGACATCCAGATGACGGTCGAGGCCCCCAACTACGGCGGTCGCTGACCGTATGCCGTGGGCTCCCCAACCGCAGGCCGGTGCCGGGAGCGCCGGTGGGCCCGATCGGCATACGCCATCTGCCGGAGCCACGCGCCACGGGGGCGACCTACGCTGAACGGCACGGCCAGTCTCTGGTGGTCGTACGGGGTGTCCACCGCAGGTCTCGCCGCACCACGCTTCGGTGGGTGCGGCGTCCAGGGCGTCCCGTCGCCGGCCGCCCCCTCACTCGGCGACGGGACGTCGCCCCCCATGCAGGCGTGCGTGAGGCCTCGGTGCCGCCCGATAGCATCGCCGCGTGACTGAGATCGAGATCGGCCGGGGCAAGCGGGGCCGTCGGGCCTATTCCTTCGACGACATCGCCGTGGTGCCCTCGCGCCGCACGCGTGACCCGGAGGAGGTGTCCGTCGGCTGGCAGATCGACGCCTACCACTTCGACATCCCGGTGATCGCCGCACCGATGGACTCGGTCATGTCGCCGGAGTCGGCGATCGCGCTCGGCCGGCTCGGTGGGTTGCCCGTGCTCGACCTCGAGGGACTGTGGACCCGGTACGAGGACCCGACACCGCTCCTGGCCGAGATCGCGACGCTCGACCCCGCGTCCGCCACGGCGCGGATGCAGGAGATCTACGCCCCCGAGATCCAGCCCGAGCTGATCACCGCGCGGCTGCGCGAGATCCGGGAGGCGGGCATCACCGTCGCCGGAGCCCTGAGCCCGCAGCGGACCCAGCAGTTCTGGAAGAACGTCGTCGACGCAGGGGTGGACCTCTTCGTCATCCGCGGCACGACGGTCAGCGCCGAGCACGTGTCCGGCCGGGCCGAGCCGCTGAACCTCAAGCGCTTCATCTACGAGCTCGACGTCCCGGTGATCGTCGGCGGTGCCGCGTCCTACACCGCGGCGCTGCACCTCATGCGCACCGGTGCGGCCGGCGTGCTCGTCGGCTTCGGCGGGGGAGCGGCGCACACGACGCGGCGCACCCTCGGCATCCATGCCCCCATGGCGAGCGCCATCGCCGACGTCGCCGCCGCGCGTCGCGACTACCTCGACGAGTCCGGTGGTCGCTACGTCCACGTCATCGCCGACGGCGGCATGGGTGACAGCGGTGACATCGTCAAGGCCGTGGCCTGTGGCGCCGATGCGGTCATGCTCGGTGCCGCCCTCGCGCGGGCCACCGAGGCTCCCGGTCGCGGCCTGCACTGGGGACCCGAGGCGCACCACCAGGAGCTCCCGCGCGGCGAGCGCGTTGCCGTCGGCGCGGTGGCGCCGCTGGAGCAGATCCTCTTCGGCCCGGGACGCACCGCGGACGGGAAGAGCAACCTCGTCGGCGCGCTGCGCCGGGCGATGGCCACGACGGGCTACTCCGACCTCAAGGAGTTCCAGCGCGTCGAGGTCGTGGTGGCGCCCTACCAGGGCAGCTGACAGCTGACCCCGCTCCCTGCCCCGGCCCCGTCTCCCCCCGCCCCGCCCCGCCCCGCCCCGCCCCGCCGAGATGGATCCCCGTCACAGGTTTCGTCGGCGTGTCGTGTGACGTAGATCCATCTCGGCGGAACCGGGTGGGGGGAGGCAGGCGCGACTAGGCTGCGAAGATGGCTCCGGACCTCATCGCCGACCCCGAGACCGACCCCACCGCGACGTATGCCGTGGACCCGGCCCTGGTGCGTCGACTGGTCAGGCGGGTGGTCAACGCCCCCCGCGCCGAGCACCACGTGAGCCACAGCCCCCTCACCGGGGCACCGCTCGCCTCCCTGCCCCTCTCGACCCGCGAGGACGTGGCCGTCGCGGTGGACGCGGCCCGTTCGGCGCAGCGCGCGTGGTCCCGCACGCCCATGGAGCTGCGCGAGCGGATCTTCCTGCGCTACCACGACCTCGTCCTCGAGCGGCAGGTCCAGCTGCTGGACATCGTCCAGCTCGAGTCCGGCAAGACCCGCATCCAGGCCTTCGAGGAGGTCGCCGACGTCGCCCTGGTGTCGCGGCACTACGCCCGCGCCGCCGCGGCATACCTGCGACCACGTCGTCGCGCCGGGCTGTTCCCCGTGCTCACCCAGAGCGTCGAGCACCACCACCCGCGCGGGGTGGTCGGCATCGTCAGCCCCTGGAACTACCCCCTCAGCCTCGCCGTCACCGACGCGATCCCCGCCCTCATGGCCGGAAACGCCGTCGTGCTGCGTCCAGACCTGCAGGCCTCGCTCACCGCGCTGCAGGCCGTCGCACTGCTCACCGAGGCGGGGTTGCCCGAGTCGGTGCTGCAGGTGGTCCTCGGCGACGGGGCGACGGTCGGGCAGGCGGTCACGGACCTCACCGACTACGTCTGCTTCACCGGGTCGACCGCGACCGGCCGCCAGGTGGCCGAGTCCGTGGCGCGACGGCTGACCGGCTACTCCCTCGAGCTCGGCGGCAAGAACTCGATGTACGTCGCCGACGACGCCGACCTGTCCAAGGCCGTCGAGGGCGCGGTCCGGGCCTGCTTCTCCTCCGCGGGCCAGCTGTGCATCTCCGTGGAGCGGATGCTCGTCCACGAGGCGGTGGCGCAGGAGTTCACCGAGCGGTTCGTGCAGGCGGTGGAGGCCATGCGGCTCGGCGCCGAGCTGGCGTTCGGGCCGGACATGGGCTCGCTCGTGTCGGCCGCCCAGCTCGCCCGGGTCACCGGCCACGTCGACGACGCCCGGGCCAAGGGGGCCCGGGTGCTCACCGGTGGGCGTCCACGACCCGACATCGGGCCCTGGTTCTACGAGCCGACGGTGCTCGACGGCGTGAGCGCCGCGGCCGACGTCCGCGACGAGGAGACCTTCGGGCCGGTCGTGTCGATCTACCGGGTGCGCAGCGACGAGGAGGC
The DNA here is from genome assembly GCA_963757635.1 of uncultured Actinomycetota bacterium. Taxonomy (GTDB): domain Bacteria; phylum Actinomycetota; class Actinomycetes; order Actinomycetales; family Dermatophilaceae; genus Pedococcus. The sequence goes on from CAVWSK010000005.1 coordinate 417,076, forward strand.
CATCCGCTTCGCCAACGACACCGACTACGGCCTCAACGCCTCGGTCTTCACCCGCGACGTGGCCCGAGGGCGGCGGATCGCCGTCGCCATCCAGGCGGGCACGGTCAACATCAACGAGGGGTATGCCGCCGCCTGGGGCAGCGTCGCCGCCCCGATGGGTGGCATGAAGCAGTCCGGTGTCGGGCGGCGACACGGCAGCGAGGGCATCCTCAAGTACACCGAGTCGCAGAACGTCACGGCGCAGTACCTCCTCCCGATCGCGGCCCCCCGTGGCCTGTCGGACGAGGCCTTCGCCAAGGTCATGACCGGTGCCCTCCGGGCGCTCAAGGCCGTGGGTCGCCGGTGAGCGCTGCCTCCGGTCAGGCCGACTACGACGTCCTGGTGGTCGGCTCCGGCTTCGGTGGCTCGGTCGCGGCGTTGCGGCTGGCCGAGAAGGGTTACCGCGTCCACGTGGTCGAGTCCGGGCGGCGGTTCCGGGACGAGGACTTCGCCAAGACGTCCTGGGACCTGCGCCGCTACCTGTGGGCCCCGAAGCTGAAATGCTTTGGCGTGCAACGCATCCACCGCCTGCCCGACGTCATGGTGCTGGCCGGGGCCGGAGTCGGCGGCGGGTCGCTCAACTACGCCAACACCCTCTACGTGCCGCCGGCGGCCTTCTTCGCCGACCGGCAGTGGAACGACCTCACGGACTGGCAGCGAGAGCTCGCGCCCCACTACGAGACGGCCTCCCGGATGTTGGGGGTCGTGACGAACCCATGCGAGGGCGTCGTCGAGGACGTCATGCGGGCGGCGGCGCGCGACCTCGGGGTCGAGGACACCTTCCGCAAGACCCCCACCGGCGTGTTCTACGGCATGCCGGGCAAGCGCGTGCCCGACCCCTACTTCGGTGGGGCCGGGCCGGACCGCACCGGCTGCACCCAGTGCGGCAACTGCATGGTCGGGTGCCGGGTCGGGGCCAAGAACACCCTCGTGAAGAACTACCTCGCGCTCGCGGAGCGCCTCGGCGCCACCATCGAGCCGTTGCGCACCGTCGTGCGGGTCACCCCGCGGACCGGCGGGGGGTATGCCGTCACGCACGAGGCGAGCGGCGCCTGGTTCCGCACCGCACGCCGGACCGTCACGGCCGACCAGGTGGTGCTCGCCGGCGGGACGTGGGGCACCCAGAAGCTCCTGCACGCGATGCGCGACACCGGCGACCTTCCGCGCCTCTCCGATCGGCTCGGGCACCTGACCCGCACCAACTCCGAGGCGCTGAACGGCGCGATGATGGACCGCGTCCAGCCGGGCCACGACCTGTCCAAGGGCGTCGCGATCACCGCGTCGTTCCACCCCGACGAGGACACCCACGTCGAGAACTGTCGCTACGGCAAGGGTTCCAACGCGATGGGCCTGCTGGCGACGATCATGGTGCCGGGCGACCGGCTGGCGCGACCGGTGCAGTTCCTCGTCGAGGCCGCGCGGCACCCCGGCACGTTCCTGCGGTCACTGTCCAACTACCGCTGGAGCGAACGCACCGTCATCGGGCTCGTGATGCAGAGCCGCGACAACTCGCTGCAGGTCTCGGGCACCCGCGGTCGCCTGGGCGGCCGCGGGCTCACCTCCCGCCAGGGCCACGGCGAACCCAACCCCACCTACATCCCCGCAGGGCAGCGGGCCATGCAGGCGGTGGCGCGGCGGCTCAGCGAGGCCACCGGCCGCCGCAGCTTCGCCGGCAGCAGCCTGGGCGAGGTCGCCAACATCCCCCTGACCGCGCACTTCCTGGGCGGTGTCGTCATCGGCTCGAGCCCCGAGCGGGGGGTGGTCGACGGCTACCAGCGGGTCTGGGGCTACCCCGACCTGCACGTGGTCGACGGCTCCGCGGTGTCGGCCAACCTCGGGGTCAACCCGTCCCTGACCATCACCGCGCAGGCCGAGCGGGCCCTGGCGATGTGGCCCAACCAGGGAGCGGTCGACCCGCGCCCGGCGCAGGCCGACGGCTACCGCCCGGTCCCCACGGTCGAGGCGGTCAACCCCGCCGTCCCCACGCTCGCCCCCACCCCCGCCGAGATGGATCCCAGTCCCACGACACGCCGGGAGAAGGTGTGACGGGGATCCATCTCGGCGGAGGGGTCGGGGTGGGGAATGGGGTACGGCGGGTGACGAGGACCCTGCACCCCATCAACCGCCGCACCACTGGGACAACGAGGTGGACGGGCTGGGGTTACGCGTTGCCGCGGGTTGCCTCGGCGACGGCCGGGTCCGCCGGGCCGCGGTCGCGCCAGGAGTCCCAGAGCGCTGCGTAGGCACCCCCGGCGGCGACGAGCTCGTCGTGGGTGCCGATCTCGCTGACCCGACCGTCCTCGACCACCGCGACCCGGTCGGCGTCGTGCGCCGTGTGCAGCCGGTGGGCGATCGCGACGACGGTGCGGCCCTGCACCACAGCGGCCAGGGACCGCTCCAGGTGGCGTGCTGCCCGCGGGTCGAGCAGCGAGGTCGCCTCGTCGAGCACCAGGGTGTGCGGGTCGGCGAGCACCAGCCGCGCCAGCGCCACCTGCTGCGACTGGGCCTCGGTCAGGCCGTGCCCGCCGCTGCCGACCACCGTGTCGAGCCCCTCGGGCAGCTCGCGCACCCACCCGAGGGCGTCGACCGCGTCCAGGGCCTCGGCCAGCTCCTCGCGGGTCGCCTCGGGTCGTGCCAGCAGCAGGTTGTCGGCGAGCGACCCGACGAACACGTGGTGCTCCTGCGTCACCAGCGCCACCTGCCCGCGCAGGTCCGTCAACGTGAGGTCGACCAACGGCACCCCGCCGACGTCGACCCGGCCGGAGCCAGGTCCGTCGATCCCCGCCATGAGCCGGCCCAGGGTCGACTTGCCGGCACCGGAGGGGCCGACGATGGCCAGCCGCTCACCCGGGCGCAGGTCGAGCGAGACGCCGCACAGCACGTCGTGCCCGGGGCGGTAGGCGTAGCGGACGTCGTGGACACCGATGTCCGAGCCCTGCGGCCGGTCCTGGCCGGCGGTCCGGTCCGGGGGCACGTCACCGACGCCGATGACACGGGCCAGCGAGGTCGCGCCCACCTGGATCTCGTCGAGCCACATCAGGACGTCGTCGAGCGGGGCGACCATCTGCTGGATGAACAGGATCACCGCGGTCGCGGCGCCCGGCGTGACGTGGCCGCCCTGCACGAGCCAGCCACCCCACAGGACGGCGCCCGCGATCGGCAGGAGGTAACCGAACTCGACCGCCGGGAACCACCGCAGGCGCAGCCCCAGGGTGTAGCGCTCGGCCCGGTAGCACTCGCGCAGCGCGGTGTGGAACCGGCTGCGCCGCACCCCCGCCAGCGACAGCGCGTCGATGGTGCGGGCCCCGTCGACCGTCTCCGACACGACCCCGTTGAGCGCGGCATACGTCGCCCGCTCCCACAGGTAGCCGTTGGTGGCGTGGCGCAGGTAGCGCCGGGTCGACACGACGTAGAGCGGCACCCCGAGCAGGATCGGCAGGGTGGCCAGGGGCGAGGTGAACAGCGCGGCCACCACCGTCATGACGACCGTGACCGAGGCGACGAAGATCGAGGGGATGCCGAAGCGCACCACGTGCGACAGCGCCTCGACGTCGTTCGTGGTCCGCGCCACGAGGTCGCCGGTGCCGGCCCGTTCGACCGTCGACAGCGGCAGGCTGACCGCGCGCCCGATGAACTGCTCGCGCAGCTGGGCGAAGACCGTCTCGCCGAGCACGAAGGACGCCCGCCGGGCGGCCCAGGTCAGCAGGGTCTGGGCCAGCACGGCCCCGGCGAGCCCCATGGCGATGTGGTCGATCCCGGCGCGGGTTCCGCTGCCACTCACCTGGTCGACGAGTCGACCGATCAGCCAGGGACCCGCCAGCGCGGCGAGGGCCGCGAGGGCGTGCAGGCCCAGCACCTGGGCCAGCAGGCCCCGGTGCTCGCCCATCAGGGTGCGGGTGTGCCGCCACACCCCGGCCATGTCGGCGATCGGCAGGGTGCGCCGTGCGTGGTCGGTCATCATCGGTCGTCCTCCTCCCCGCGCAGCACGACGTGTCGGTATGCCGGGTGCTCCAGCAGCTCGCGGTGCGTGCCGCGGGCGATCGCCAGGCCGTCCTCGAGCAGGACGACCTCGTCGGCCTGCCCGAGCAGGAGCGGGCTGACCGTGGTCACGACCGTGGTGCGGCCGTGCCGGTGCCGGACCAGTCGCTGACCGATGCGTGCCTCGGTGTGGGCGTCGACGGCGCTCGTCGGCTCCACCAGCACCAGCACCGGGGCGTGGGTGAGCAGGGCACGGGCCAGCGCGACCCGTTGGCGCTGCCCGCCCGAGTAGGACCGGCCACGCTCCTCGACGAGGCCGTCGAGCCCGTCGGGGACGGCCTCGAGCACGTCGAGGGCGCTCGCAGTGTCCAGGGCGTGCCGCACGAGGGCGTCGTCGCCGTCCTCGCCGGAGGCGCCGAGCAGCTGGTCACGCAGCACCCCCGTGAACAGTCGCGGGTCGGGTTCGCTCACCACGATGTGGCGGCGCACCTGGTCGATCGACAGGTCGTCGAGCCGCACGTCACCCCACCGGGTCTGGTGGGGTCCGGGGCCGTGCCTGCCCAGCCGGTCCGCGACGGCGGCCGAGTCCTCGGGCCGCGCCGACACCAGTGCGGTGAACCGGCCACCGTGGACCACCGTGCCGGAGACGGGGTCGTGCAGGTCGGCGTCCGTGGCAGGCAGCGCAACGGTGCCAGGGACGGCGCGGTCGTGGTCGGGCTCGATGGCCAGGACCCGGAGCATCTTGCCCGCCGCGATGTGGGCCCGGACCCCTCGGTCGACGACCTCGACGGCGGTCTGCAGGGGGCCGCTGAGGAACGCGGTGTAGCCGTAGAACGCCACGAGCTGTCCGGCGCTGATCTCCCCTTCGAGGGCGAGGCGGGCCCCGAGCCAGGTCACGAGCACGATGAAGACCCCGGGAAGCAGCACCTGGGCCGAGTCCAGCGCGGCCTGGACGCCCGCGACGCGCACCCCCACGGCGCGGACCCGCTGGGACTGGGCCTCGTAGCGGCGCAGGAACGTCTGCTCGCCGCCGATGCCGCGCAGCACGCGCAGTCCGGCGACGGTGTCGGCGCCGAGCGTCGTGAGCCGGCCGGCCTCCTCGCGCTGGAGGGCCTGGCGACGTTGCAGCGGGCGCACGAGCAGGGCCAGGCACGCGAGCATGACCGGGCCGCCGAGCAGCACCAACCAGCCCAGCGGCGGTGAGGTCGCGAGCAGGATCGAGGCCACGACGACGTAGCTCACGACCGCTCCGGCGAACCGTCCCATGACGTCGTAGAGCCCGCCGAGGCGCATCACGTCGTTCGCGAACACCGCCACCACGTCGCCCGAGGGGATGACGCGGGTGAGCGCGGGGCCGGCCCGCTCCGCCCCGAGGGCCGTGAGCTGGGCGCCGCGGTAGGAGGCGTAGAGCCAGTTGTGGACCGCGAAGAAGTGCCGGGCCGCTCCGGCTGCGGCCGACACGGCGCCGAGCCCGACGAGCACGGCTGACCAGAGCAGCAGGCCCTGGGTGTCGCGGGCCACCAGCCCCTCGTCGATGCCCCGGCCCAGGGCGGCCGGCACCAGCGCGATGGACAGCATCCACACCATCCCCGTCGCCATGCCCAGCACCTGGGTGCGCCACTGCTCCCGGCCGACCCACACCATGAACCGCAGCGTGCTGCGGGTGTCGGGGCGACCGGGATCGGGAAACGGGATCTCGCGCATCAGGTCACCACGGTAGGTGCGCGGGACGGTCTGCCGACACTGGTTTTCCGCGCGTGCACGGGGTCGGTGGAGCCGCCCGGTGCGCCTCCACCTCCACCCCGGCCGCGCGGCATACCGTGGGGCGCGTGAGACCAGAGGTGTCACCGTGATCGTCCGTCGCGAGCCGCGGTACGTCCGCCGGCGCGTCGGCGCAGCCGTGCTCTCCGTGAGCCTGCTGGCCGCCACGTCGTTCGGCCTGAGCCAGCTGGTCGGGTTCTTCGCAGGCGACCGGGCCCGCGCCGACGCGCCCGTCGCGGCCCGCACACCGGCGGCCGAGTCGGCCGCAGCCCTCCCGGTGCCCACCCCCAGCCCCGCCGAGCCGCAGGGGCCGCCGGGACCCTCGGCCCGCACGAGCCTGGTGCGCACGCTGCGGCTCACCGCCGACCTCACGCCCAAGTCGGTCGTGGCCTCCGCCCAGGGCCTCGTCTTCGCCCAGAACATGATGTACCGGCACACCGTCACCGCCTTCCGGGCCGACGGCGCGCTGGTACGGACCATCGATGACTCCGTCGACCTCGCGAAGTTCGGTGTCGACGGACATGCGGGCACCACCCAGGGGTCGCCGGTGGAGATGGCCTTCACCCCCGACGGCCGGCACGCCTGGGTGTCCAACTACTCGATGTACGGCAAGGGCTTCGGTCCCGAGGGCCTGGACACCTGCACGAAGGGCGACGGCACCTCGTCCAGCACGGTCTACCGCATCGACACCGCGACCTTCCGGGTCGACCGGGTGGTCCCGGTGGGCGCGGTGCCGAAGTACGTGGCCGTCACCCCCGACGGCAGGACCGTCCTGGTCACCAACTGGTGCACCTGGGACCTGTCCGTGATCGACGCGGCGACCGCCAAGGAGACCGCGCGGATCCCGTTGGGGGGCAAGTATCCCCGTGGTATCGCCGTGTCCCCGGACAGCCGCACCGCCTACGTCGCCCTCATGGGCTCCGACCGGGTCGTGCAGGTCGACCTCAGCGCCCGGAAGGTCCGGCCCTTCGCGCAGACCGGTGACGGACCGAGGCACCTGGTCATCAGCCCGGACTCCAGGTACCTCTACGTCACCAACAACGGCGACGGCACCGTGAGCAAGGTCGAGCGCGCCACCGGACGGGTCGTGACGTGGGTGCACACCGGCTCCCAGCCCAGGTCGCTGGCGATCTCGCCGGACGGTGCTGCCGTCTACTCGGTCAACTACGAGTCCTCGACGGTCACCAAGCTGCGGACCTCGGACCTGCACGTCGTCGACGAGGTGGCGACCGACCACCACCCGATCGGCATCACCTACGAGCCGACGAAGAAGGCCGTCTGGGTGGCCTGCTACGGCGGCAGCATCCTCGTCTTCGACGACTCGAGGCTTCCCGTAGCCTGACCGGGTGCTGCGAACCGCCCTGAAGCCCAAGTGGCTGGGACTGTTCGCCGTCCTGGTCGTGATGGTGGCCACCATGGTCCAGCTCGGTTTCTGGCAGCTCCACGTCGCCCAGGACAAGGGGCTGGCCGACGCCCTGCGCACGGCGCACGCGGCCCGGCCGGCGTTGATCGACACCGTGGTGCGCCCCCACGAGAAGTTCCCCAACCCCCAGTCCGGTCGCACCGTCACCGCCGTGGGCCGGTATGCCACCGGCCAGTTCCTCGTCGGACCGCGGCGGCTCGACGGCCGCACCGGCTACTGGGTCGTGACGCCGCTGGATGTCGAGGAGAGCGGCGCCCGCCTCGCGGTCGTGCGGGGCTTCGTCACGGATCCGGCAGCCGCCGGGGGAGCGCCCGAGGGGACGGTCTCCGTGGACGGGTCGCTGGCTCCGGGGGAGTCCCCTGCGGACCCTCCCACCGGCGCCCCGGCCTGGCCGCAGGAGGTGCTGGGGTCGATCGACCTGTCCATCCTGGTCAACCGCTGGCCCGGCGACATCTACAACGCCTTCGTCTTCGCCCAGTCCGAGAGGTCCGCTTCCGGCGCCGGGATCCCTGCTGCCGCGGGCCTGGAACGGGTGCCGCCACCCGAGGTGACGGGCGGGCTCAAGTGGCGCAACGCGGCATACGCCGTGCAGTGGTGGGTGTTCGCCGGCTTTGCCGTGTTCATGTGGTTCAGGGTCGTGCGCGATGATGCGCAGCGTGACTGACATCAAGAACCCCGAGTCCGCCGCGAAGGCCCTGCGCTTCTTCAAGGGGATGGCCATCCTGTCCGGCCTGGCCCTCTTCGTCCTCATCGCGATCATCATCGCCAACGGCGGCTTCGGGAAGGGCGGCGCCTCGGCCGTCTGGAGCCCGATCCACGGGCTGATCTACTTCGTCTTCGTGGTCTCGATCGCCAACCTGGGCTTCAAGGTGGGCTGGGGGCTGCCCAAGATGGTCCTCATCATGCTCACCGGCTTCGTGCCCCTGCTCCCGTTCTGGGCCGAGCGACGCTTCTCGGCGCAGGTCGAGGCGCAGCTCGCCGACGCACGCCGGTAGCCTTGCCCCGTGAACGACCCCGCAGCCGCCGATGTGACCCAGGCCCAGGACGACGACCGCGTCGAGGCGTCCGAGGGTGACCGTGAGGACGTGCCGGCGACCCCGTTGCAGGCGCGCCCCGTGCTCGTCGTCGACTTCGGCGCGCAGTACGCCCAGCTGATCGCCCGCCGGGTCCGCGAGGCCAGGATCTACAGCGAGGTCGTCCCGCACACCATGGCGGTGGCCGACATGCTCGCCAAGGAGCCCGCCGCGATCGTGCTGTCCGGCGGGCCCTCCTCGGTCTACGCCGAGGGCGCCCCGTCGCTCGACCCCGCCATCCTCGAGGCCGGGGTGCCCGTCTTCGGCATGTGCTACGGCTTCCAGGCCATGGCCCAGGCCCTGGGCGGCACCGTGGCGCACACCGGGCTGGGGGAGTACGGCGCCACCCCCGCGATGGTCTCCGACACCGAGTCGGTCCTGTTCAACGGCCAGCCGGTCGACCAGTCGGTCTGGATGAGCCACGGCGACTCGGTCACCGAGGCCCCTGCCGGTATGCGCGTGACCGCCTCGAGCGCGGGGGCGCCGGTCGCGGCGGTCGAGGACGACGAACGTCGCCTCTACGGCGTGCAGTGGCACCCCGAGGTGATGCACTCGACGTTCGGCCAGCGGGTCCTGGAGAACTTCCTCTACCGGGGGGCCGGGCTGGAGGGCGACTGGACCGCGGCGAACGTCGTGGAGGAGCTCGTCGGCGCCATCCGCGACAAGGTGGGCTCCTCGCGCGTGCTCTGCGCGCTGTCCGGTGGCGTCGACTCGTCGGTGGCGGCCGCGCTGGTCCAGAAGGCCGTCGGCGACCAGCTCACCTGTGTGTTCGTCGACCACGGGCTGCTGCGCGCCGGTGAGGCCGAGCAGGTCGAGAAGGACTTCGTCGCCGCCACGGGGGTCGACCTGGTCGTCGTCGACGCCAAGGAGCGGTTCCTCACCGCGCTGGCCGGGGTGTCCGACCCCGAGGAGAAGCGCAAGATCATCGGCCGCGAGTTCATCCGCGTCTTCGAGCAGTCCGCCCGTGACGTGGTCGGCACGCGCGGTGACGACGAGCACCCCGTCGAGTTCCTCGTCCAGGGCACGCTCTACCCCGACGTCGTCGAGTCCGGCGGAGGCACCGGCGCGGCGAACATCAAGTCGCACCACAACGTGGGCGGCCTGCCGGACGACCTGCAGTTCCGGCTGGTCGAGCCGTTGCGCTCGCTGTTCAAGGACGAGGTCCGCCAGGTCGGTCTCGAGCTCGGGGTGCCCGAGGCGATCGTCTGGCGCCAGCCGTTCCCGGGTCCCGGCCTCGGCATCCGCATCGTCGGCGAGGTCACCGCCGAGCGCCTGGACCTGCTGCGGGCGGCAGACCAGATCGCCCGTCACGAGCTCAGCGCCGCGGGGCTGGACCGTGACATCTGGCAGTGCCCGGTCGTGCTGCTCGGTGACGTGCGCTCGGTGGGGGTCCAGGGCGACGGCCGCACCTACGGCCACCCGATCGTGCTGCGTCCGGTCTCGTCCGAGGACGCCATGACGGCGGACTGGACGCGGGTGCCGTTCGAGGTGCTGGCGAAGATCTCGACGCGGATCACCAACGAGGTGCGTGAGGTCAACCGGGTGGTCCTCGACATCACGAGCAAGCCCCCGGGCACCATCGAGTGGGAGTAGTCCCGTGGCGGTGACCGACAGGCTCAGTCGGGCGGTGATGCGCCACGTCCTCATCGGACCGCCGGTGCGGCTGCTCACCCGGCTGCGCGTCGAGGGCCGCGAGAACGTGCCCCCGCACGGTGCCCTGATCGTGGCGTCCAACCACCTGTCGTTCGTCGACTCGATCGTCATCCCGCTCGCGTCGGGGCGGCAGGTGCACTTCCTCGGGAAGGCCGAGTACTTCCAGGGCAGCGGGCCGCGTGGCGCGGCCGTGCGGTGGTTCCACTCGACCGGCGGCACCATCCCGGTCGACCGTCGTGACCCCCGGGCGGCAGCGGGCTCGCTCGAGCTCGCCGAAGCGGTGCTGCGGCGCGGTGACGCGTTCGGGGTGTACCCCGAGGGCACCCGCTCCCCGGATGGTCGGTTGCACCGCGGTCGCACCGGGGTGGCGCGGATGGCGCTCAACACCGGCGCCACCGTGGTGCCGTGTGCCGTGATCGGCACCGACCACGTCCAGCCGCCGGGGTCCAACGGCTTCCGGCCGGCCAAGGTGACGGTGCGGTTCGGCCGTCCCATCGACGTGGAGGCCCTGTCGCAGCGCTACCAGAAGGCCGCCCTGCTGCGCGCCGTCACCGACGCGACCATGGAAGCGATCGGCGAGCTCTCCGGCCAGGAGTGCTCGGGCCAGTACGCCAGCGACGTCCGGGCCGGGCTGCCCTCCGCCTGAGTCCCGACCGGGGCGGACCCCCGCCCACCTCCCCCGACCGGGAGGCCCCGGGTCACGCACTAGGGTTTGCCGGGTGCTGAGGACGACGGCGGCGGTGGTCGCGGGCAAGGCGGCGCGGGCGGCATCCCGCCTGCGCGGCGGTGGCTCGGCGCTGCCCGGGCTGGTGGCCGAGCGGGTCGACCCCGGCTTCCTCGCGCACGCGCTCGCCGACGTGCGTGGCGGCATCGTCGTGGTCAGCGGCACGAACGGGAAGACGACGACCACCAAGATGCTGGTCGCCGTGCTGCGTGCGCACGGCCGCACGGTCTTCACCAACCCGACCGGGAGCAACTTCACCCGCGGGGTCATCTCCGCGATGCTCGGCGAGCTGTCCCTGCGCGGCCGGCTGATCGCCGACATGGCGGTGCTCGAGCTCGACGAGGCCCACGCCCTGAAGTTCGCCGCGGCGATCAGCCCGACGCACGCGCTGCTGCTCAACGTCGCCCGGGACCAGCTCGACCGGTTCGCCGAGATCGACCACACCGCGCAGCTGCTGGCCAGCCTTGCCGAGCAGACCACGACCGGGGTGGTGCTCAACCTCGACGACTCGTTCGTCTCGCGCATCCGCGACCGGGTCCGGCCGGGCGTGGCGGTGCGCTACTTCGGGGTGGACGCCTCCATCGCCGACCGGCTCCCCGAGCTGCAGGAGCAGGACGTGCGGTTCGACGACGACTTCGTCGCGCCGGTCGCCGGACCCGAGGACGGCCTGCTCAGGCCCTCCGACGAGCGGTCCTTCGAGGTGCTGTTCGGGGAGACCTCGGTCGGGCCGCTGGAGCTGCACCAGCGCGGGCTCGCGGCCATGATCAACGCGACGGCCGCGACGGCTGCGGCCCGGATGCTGCTGGGGCAGGAGTTCGACCCGGCGGTGACCGCCGGTGCGCTACGGGCCGTCACCCCGCCGTTCGGCCGCGGTGAGGTCGTCATGGTCGACGGGCAGCCCCTGGAGCTGGTCCTGGTCAAGAACCCCGCCGGCTTCACCGTCGCGCTCGGCACCTACGGCTCCACCCCGGTGGCGACGATGGTGGCGATCAACGACAACTACGCCGACGGGCGGGACGTGTCGTGGCTCTACGACGTGAGCTTCGAGAGCCTGAGGGAGCGCGGGGTGTCGGTGACCAGTGGCGTCCGGGCCTACGACATGGCGCTGCGGCTGGACTACGACGACGTCCACGTCGACCACGTCGAGCCTGAGCTCGACGCGGCGCTGGATGCCTTCCTCGCACGCCACCCCGGGGAGCCCACGCGGATCTTCTGCACCTACACCGCGATGATGGCCCTGCGCCGGACCCTCGCTGCCCGCTACGACCTGCCCGACATCGGCGAGGAGGCCTCATGACCACGCCCGGCAGCTCTGCCGCACACCCGCAGGACGTCCCGATCCCCGGCGAGCCGGAAGGCTCCGCGCTGGTGCCGTCGGCCGACCGCGAGGGCAAGGGCGCCATCCACGTCGTCCACCTCTACCCGCGGGAGATGAGCATCTACGGCGACCTCGGCAACACCCGGTGCCTGGCCGCCCGGATCCGGCGGCACGGCTACACCCCGGTCGTCCACCAGCACCACCCGGGGGAGCCCTTCCCCGACCAGGCGCACCTCGTCGTCGGGGGTGGCGGCCAGGACTCCGGGCAGGTCCGCGTCGAGGTCGATCTCGAGCAGATCGCCGACCGACTCCGGGCCCTGGCCGCCGACGGCACCCCGATGCTCATGATCTGCGGCATGTACCAGCTGTTCGGCAACGCCTTCATCACCGTCGAGGGCAAGCGACTGCCGGGGCTGGGCATCCTCGACGTGACCACCCAGGGCAACGCCAAGCGGATGATCGGCCCGGTGGTGCTGAGCACCGACTTCGGCGACGTCGTGGGCTACGAGAACCACTCGGGCTCCACCACGCTGGGCGCCGGCCAGGCGCCGTTCGGCACGGTCCGGGCGGGGCTGGGCAACAACGGCACCGACCAGACCGAGGGCGCTCGCACCGGTGCCGTCTTCGGCTCCTACCTCCACGGCCCGATCCTGCCCGCGAACCCGGCCTTCGCCGACGCCCTCATCGGCCTCGCGGCCGAGCGCGCGACCGGCCGGCCGTTCGAGCCGGTCGAGCAGGGCGACGTCTTCGCGGAGCAGGCGCGGACCCGCCAGGTCCGCCGCCTCGTCAAGCGCTGACGGGTGCCCCAGGTGCAGCGGCCGCCGAGCCGGGTGCTCGACCTCTTCGCCGTCCCTGACGACGTGCGGGACCTGCCGGGCGGCCAGGGACGCAGCGTCGTGGCCGGTGACCTCGTGCTCTCCCCGGGACGCGACCCCGTGCTGCTGGACTGGCTCAACCCCGTGCTCGCGCGCCTGGCGGTGACCCTGGACCGAGAGCTCGTGGCAGCGGCCGCGCCGGGTCGGCGACGCCGCGTGGGCGGCGTGGTGGCGACAGCGGCCGTCGAGGGCGCGGTGCGGATCGCCATGCCCATCCCGGCCCGCGACGGGTCGTGGGTGGTCGACGACTGGGCCGCGAGCCGCTACGAGCCGGACACCACCGTCTGCGCCGACCTCGACGTGCTCGTCGCGGTGGGCCGTGTCTTCCACGCCCGGCTCCGGTCCGCGCTCGAGCGGTGCCCGTCGTCGCTCGCCGAGCGCACCGACCGGTGGGCCCGCGCCGAACGGCTGGTCTTCGGTGACCCGCTGGCCCTGCTCAGGGCCGACCTGGGTGCTGCGGGCGAGTTGGTGTCCCGGCTGGTCGACGACCTCGAGGACCTCGACGACACGGACCTGGGCCCCGACCAGCTGGTCCACGGTGACCTCGCGGGCAACGTCCTGCTCGATGCCGCCGGCACCCCGGTCGTCATCGACGTGGCGCCCTACTGGCGGCCGGCAGCCTGGGCGGAGGCCGTGTGCGTCGTCGACACGGTGGCCCGGGGAGGCGCACCGCTCAGCGCCCTGGCGGGCTGGCGCGACGGGGCCGCCCGCCAGGCCATGCTGCGGGCCATCCTGTTCCGCCTGCTCTCCGACGACCCGGGGGCCGACGCGGTCGAGCGCTACGCGGCCCTGCTCAGTCCCCTGTAGCCGCCGACCGGGCGAGACGCAGGTCCAGCAGCACCTGGAGCGCGGCCGACTCGCCGTCGCGGGCGCCCTGGCCCACCTGCAGGGGTGGTGGGCTCGGGGAGACCTCGACGGTGCGCCAGCGACCCCAGCGCACGGGCGGCACGACGAGCACGTAGTAGGAGCCGTCCTCGCCGATGCCGATCGAGCGGTCGCGCCGCAGGTACCAGCCCTGCACCCCGGTCCGGTATCGGCTGCGGCCCGACCAGGGCCGAGCGGTCAGCTCCTCGGTCTCCAGGCCCGACTCCCTCGCCCGGACCACGAACCGGTCCACGAGCTCCTGGGCCTTCACCGACTCCCGTTCGCGGCGCCGTCGGTCGGCCTCGACGTGGTAGTCGGCCTGAGCGGCGCGCTCGTCGCGCCGCGAGCGCTCCTCAGCCATCGACGGGCTCGGTGACGGGACCGTCGGTCGCGAGGGGTGCGTCCTCGGCGGGCTCCTTCTTCGGGCTCACCGACCACGCCAACCACCCCAGGGCGCCGAGGGGCACTTCCATCAGGTGGGTGTAGACGGAGAACAGGACCACACCGGCGGTGGCCTGGGCCGGGTCGGCGCCCCAGGCCACCAGCGCCGCCGCGGTCGCGGTCTCGGTGACGCCCAGCCCGCCCGGCGTCACCCCGACCGCGGTGAGCAGGCGACCGAGGGCGTATGCCGCGAAGAGCTGGCCGTAGTACAGGTGCACCCCGGTGGTGTGCATGCAGATGAGGAACAGGCCGTAGTAGACCGCGAAGAAGCCGACCAGGCCCAGCGTCATGCTCAGCCAGCCGGTCCGGACGATGTCGTTGATGCGCGCGCGCAGGTCGATGACCAGGGCCTTGACACTCATGCTGCGGCGTGACCAGATGCGCCCGGCGACCTTGTCGATGCCGTGCCCGATCGCCACGGCGGCCCGCTCGGAGACGAGGATGGCGACGAAGGTGCCCAGGATGAGCAGGCCGCTCACGGTGCCGGCGACGGCGGCGTCCGAGAGGGCGGCGGGGACGTCCGCGTCGCGCCCGGCGAACAGGGCCGCGATGGCCACCAGGGGGAGTGCCACCCTCGCCAGGACGTTCCACACCCCGGTGACGATGGCGGAGGTGGAGATGTCGCGCCGGGAGAAGCCCCAGGACCGACAGATCGTGTAGGTGGCGGCGAGCCCGGCCGCACCGCCACCAGGGAGGAGGTTGCCCACCGAGGAGCCGGCCACGTTGACGATCAGGGCCTGCCAGTGCCGCAGGCCGTGCAGGGAGCCGGTGAGGGTGAAGGTGTAGCAGTAGAGCCCGACGACCACCCCCGCGAAGAGCAGGCCGGCTGTGCTCAGCGGCACCCTGGTGAGCACCGTCCACACGTCGGCCCAGGAGGTCTTGGCGAAGTGCGGCAGTCCCCAGACGAGCAGGGCCGCGGCGAGCCCCAGCCCGAGCGCGCCCTGGAGCAGCGTGCGCACCAGGCTGCGGGCGGGGCGGGTGCCCGGTCCGTCGGGCGCCCCCACGTCGCTCACCCCAGCCCCTCGAAGATGTCACGGGCCACCCGTTGCCCCGGGGTGCGGGCAGGGTCGAGGAACCACTCACGACCGAAGACCAGGTCGAAGAGCGGCCGCGGGATGCGCAGGAAGGCGGCGAGCGTCCGGTCGGCGCCGCCGTCGGCGGTCGCCTGGGAGGCGTGCGCCGCCATGGAGGCCCGCTTCGCGGCGGCATACCGGCGCACGTCGATGCGGTGGGTGATGTCCTCGCGGGCGCTGAAGGCGCGCCGGAAGGAACCCGGGTCGAACTCCGGGGGGAAGCGGTGGACCCGGGCTGCGAGGGCGACCGCGCGGGCGATGGTGTCGCGCGGCACCGTGGCCTGCAGGACCCGCGGCGTCTGCGCCAGCTCGGCGGCGCGGGCGCCGACCCGGTGCACCCTGACGTGGTCGCGGTGGCCGTAGCCGCCCTGCGCGTCGTAGGTGAGGAGCACGTCCGCGGACTCCTCGCGCAGGATCGCCGCCAGCCGGGCCGCCGCCTCCTCGACCGGGACCCGGACGAACCTCACCCGGCCCGGCGGGTCGGGCAGGACCTCGCCGTCGAGCCCGCTGTCGGCGTAGCCGAGGTGCTCGACCCGGGACACCCCGAGGGCACGGGCACTCTGGCGCAGCTCCTCCAGGCGGCGCTCGCCGAGCCGGCCGTCCCCGGCATACGCCTGCGCGGCCAGGCCGAGGTCACCGTCGGTCGCCACCACCGTGACGACCCGGTGACCCTCCGCGGCGGCACGCGCCATCGTCCCCGCGGTGAGCAGGGCCTCGTCGTCCGGGTGGGCGTGGAAGGCCACCAGCGTGTGCGTCATCACCGGCCATCCTGTCGCATGGCAGGCTCAGCACTGTGAAGGTGGCCCTGCTCACGGACTGTTACCTGCCCAGGCTGGGCGGGATCGAGGTCCAGACGCACGACCTCGCGGCCCAGCTGCAGCTGCGCGGGCACGAGGTCGAGATCTTCACGGCCACGCCCGGGGAGCACGGGGAGCGGCACGGCTTCGTCCAGGACGTGGACGGGGTGCGGGTGCACCGGATGGCCCTGCGGCTGCCCGGCGGGCTGCCGGTGAACCCCCTCGCCCCGCCCGAGGTGCGTCGCCGGCTGCGCTCCGGGGGCTTCGACGTGGCCCACGTGCACATGGGGGTGGTCAGCCCGTTCGCCACCGACCTGGCCGGGGTCGCCCTCGGTCTCGGCCTGCCCACGGCGATCACCTGGCACTGCCTGATGGAGCGCTCTCGGCCCGTCTTCCGGCTGCTCGGCCACGCGCGGCGCTGGGGGGAGCGCGGCGCCGCCCTGTCGGCCGTGTCGGCCGTCGCGGCCAGGTCGGTGCAGACCGTGGTCGGTGGCGGCTCGCCGGTGCGGGTCTTCCCCAACGGCATCGACCCGGGGTGGTGGCGCCCGCCGACGAGCCTGCCCCGACCGGACGAGGAGCCCCTGCGCGTCGTCACCGCGATGCGGCTCGCGGCCCGGAAGCGGCCGATGGCCGCCCTCGAGGTGGCCCGGCGGGCGCGGGCCCTGGTGCCCGAGGGCCGCGAGGTGCAGCTGACGATCTTCGGGGAGGGCCCGGACCGGGGCCACCTCGAGCGCTATGTCGACGCCCATGGCATGCGCGAGTGGGTCAGCCTGCCCGGGCGGGTGGGTCGTGACGAGCTGCGCCAGCAGTACTGGAACAGCGATGTCTACCTCGCCCCGACCCGCCTGGAGGCCTTCGGCATCGCCGCCCTGGAGGCACGCACCGCTGGACTTGCCGTGGTGAGCCGCGCCGACACGGGGGTGGGGGACTTCGTCGTCGACGGCGTCAACGGCTTGCTCGCCGCCGACGACGACGCCCTGGCCCGCGGGCTGGCCCGGCTGGTCGCCGACCCCGCGACCCTGCGCGCCATCACTGCCGAGAACCGCACCGTCGCCCCCGCCCAGGCCTGGCCGGCCGTGGCGGCCCTGGCCGAGGCGGAGTACCGCCGCGCTGGTGCCTCGTGACCGACGACGCGGCACCAGCCCACACCTCGGACCCCATCCGGATCCGGGCGCTCGACGAGACGGGGAAGGCCGTGGCCGGCTTCCTCCTGGAGCACGGCGCCGACCCGCACCGCGAGCTCGGGCTGCTCGGCTGGGCCCCGGTGGGGTTGAGCTCGGCCGATCGTGCCGGCGACGGGGCCCTGGTCCTGACCTTCACGGTGAGCCCTGCTCGCGCCCTGGAGCCCGGTCCGGTGGAGGTGCCTACCGACGCTGACCTCGTGGTCGAGCCGGGCGAGCGCGCCTGGCTGCACCAGCGGACCTCGGCCTACGGCGTCGTCACCAGTGACCGCGGGGTCCTGCTCACCGAGCTGTCGGCGCTCACCTCGTCGCCGGGTCGCTGGACCCTGCCGGGCGGTGGGCTCGACCCGGGTGAGGAGCCGCTCGCGGGTCTGCACCGGGAGGTCTGGGAGGAGAGCGGCCAGCTGATCGAGGACGTCGTGCTCCTCGAGGCCCGCACCTCGCACTGGATCGGCCGCGCGCCGAACCGTCGCCTCGAGGACTTCCACGCCGTGCGCCTGGTGTATGCCGCGCGGTGCCCCCGGCCGAGCGACCCCGTCGTGCACGACGTGGGGGGGTCCACCGCCTCGGTGCGCTGGGTGGCACCGAGGGAGGTGGACCGCTACCGGCTGGGCAAGTCGTTCGGTCCGCACATGCATCGCTGGCTGCACCCCTGACCCTGCCGGTGGCCGGGACGTGCACCGGCAGGGTCAGGCCACCGGGTGGGGTCAGGCGCTCTCGCGGCGCCGGGAGGCCAGCAGGCCGATGATCCCGAGGACGACCAGGACCGCGCCGGTGGCGACCACCCCCAGGGGGCCGACGTCACCCCAGTTCACCGTGAGCCGGCCCAGCTCCTCGGCCATCACGACGCCCGCGACGGCGAGGCAGAGGATGCCGAGCACGATGCCGGGAGTGCTGGGACCGGTCCGGCGCGGCTGAGCCGCCGCCGGCTGCGGCGCCCAGAGGTCGGTCGCCGGGTCGTCGGCGAGGGCGGCGTCGGGCGCCGGGCCCGGCGCCTCGGGAGGTGCGTCGGCATCGAGGGCTACCGTCGGCCCCGTGGCGGAGCCTCCGGCGGCGGTTGGGTGCTCTTCGGCCAGGGGCAGCTCGGCGGTGGGGTCGGGCCGGGTGGGGACGGGCTCGGTGGACTCAGGGTTCGTGGGGGCGCTCATGGCGTTCACTCCTTGCCGATCTGGATCTCGCCGAGGCCCACGTGGGCGGTCACGACGACGTCTGGGGTGCCGGTGCCGACGGTGTGCACGGTGCTGATGCTGCCGTTCGTGCCGGGTCCGTCGGAGCTGGTGCTGAACGGGTCGCTCACCGAGGTGATGTCGCCGGCCGCGACCGAGCTGCGCACCTCCACGGTCAGGCCCTCGGGCACGAAGATGAGCAGCTCGCCGATGCCGACCCGGGCGTCGATCTCACGTGGGGTGGCCGGGTTGTCCTGCGCATCGGCGAGGTCGAGCCGAGCCGACCCGATGCCCAGCCGGTAGGCGCTGGTGGTGTCGCTGGTTGACGGCCGCCAGACCCGTTCGCCGATGCCCCCTCCCAGGCTGACGTCCGGCACGACCGAGGCCGACCACGTCACGATCGCGAGCACGATGGCCAGGAACCCGGTGAAGCCGGCACGGCGGCCGCTCACGGCCAGGACCAGGACCCCGAGCCCCATGACCGCCAGTGCCGCGGCGAGCCCGACCGTCTGGTCGCTACCGGCCCAGTCGTTGGCCTGGTGCAGCCAGGAGGTCAGACCGTAGGCCGCGAGGGCCAGTCCGCCGATGAGGAGGGTGGCACCGAAGCCACCGCCACGGCGACGGGGCGCTCGTGGTGCACGTGGGGGCCGCGGGGTGCGAGGCGAGGGCGGGGCAGGCGGGGTGCTCCCGGGCGGGTACGCACCGACACCCTGCGGTCCCCACGACGCGGGCTGTGGCGCCCACGTGGTGGTAGGCGGCGCGTCGGTGGCCGGCGCGCTGGCATACATCCCCGGCCCGGCCGCGGGGGCGGGACCCGCCTGGGGGACGCCACCGCCATACGGCGCGGCTCCCGGGGCGCTGGGTGCCCCGTAGGTGGGCGCCCCGTAGGTGGGCGCCCCGTAGGCGGGCGCCGGGCCGACAGTGGCCGGCCGGCGACCGCGCTTCACGAGCCACACGACGAGCCCGATCGGCAGGACGAACCACCAGATCCAGCCCAGACCGGGGGAGTTGTCGGCGAAGCCGGGTCCGCCGACGAGCGAGAGGGCGATGACCACGAGGAGCAGGATGCCGCGCCAGTCACCGTCGCGGATCCCGCGCTCGGCGAGGATCTCCTCCTTGTCGTTGGGCAGGAACGCCCAGGCGATGAGGTAGACGAGCACGCCGATGCCGCCGAGGACCACGAGCAGCACGACAGCCGCCCGGATCACGATGGCGTCGACGCCCAGTCGGGTGGCGATCCCGGAGCAGACGCCGGCCAGCCACCGGTCGTCGCCCTCGCGCCTGAGGTCGATCGAGCGGAACCAGTCGAAGAACCGGTCCAGTCCGTTGGTGTGGGTGGGGCCGGTCGTGGGCCCAGTGGTCTGCGTCATGTCATCCATGCTGGCGCTTCGCGGGAGCCCCAGCCATGAGGGTCGACCCTGAACCGACCCTGAAGTGAGCCGATCGCACCCTGAATCGGCTCGGCAAGGGGCTCGGGGTGCGTCAGGATGAGGGCATGCCGACTCCCTACGAGCGGCCCGTACCTCCGGCGGAGGCGGGGGCCGCGGACCGCCGCGCCGCCCGCCCCACCCTCACCCGGCCCAGCCGCGGCAAGATCGTGGCGGGCGTGAGTGCCGGTCTCGCCGACCACCTGGGGTGGCCGGTCCGCTGGATCCGCGTCGCCCTGGTGGTGCTGTCCATCCCCACGGGCGCGGGGATCGTCGCCTACGTGTTCCTCTGGGCCCTGACCCCCCAGTCCGACGGCCCGAGCGAGGGTCGTCGGCGCGCCACCGACCCCGCGGACCCAGCGGCGGTGGCGTCGGCCGGGCGACCCGGTCAGGAGCCGTCGCCCCTCGGCGAGGGCGAGCGCGACGCGACCCGGGTGCTGCTCCTCGGCGGTCTGGTGCTCGTCGTGGGCCTGGTCGTCGTCGCCCAGAACGCCGGGGTCAACGCCCGCCTCGGTCTCCTGCTGCCCCTGCTCGTCGTCGCCGTGGGTGCCGTCATCGCCTGGTCACAGCTCGACGACGCCCAGCGGGGGCGGTGGCTCGGGTCGAGCTCCGGGACCCGCCGGTTCAGTGCCGCCCGTCTCGCCTTCGGCGGGGTGCTCGCGCTCACCGGCCTGGTCATCATGGCGACCCGCGGCCGCTCCCTGTCGGCCATCTGGGACATCGGCGCCGCAGTCCTCGCCGTGCTCGCGGGGGTGGCCCTCATCGCCGCCCCGTGGGCCGTCCGCTTCTGGGCCGACCTGCGCCACGAGCAGACCGAGCGCGCCCGGGCCACCGAGCGCGCCGACATCGCGGCCCACCTGCACGACTCGGTCCTGCAGACCCTGGCCCTCATCCAGCGCAAGTCCGGCGACCCCGCCGCGGTCACCCAGCTCGCGCGGGCCCAGGAGCGCGAGCTGCGCTCGTGGCTGTATGCCGGGCCCACCGGTTCCGACGCGACCCTCGCCGCCGCGGTGGCGCAGGTCGCGCACGAGGTCGAGGACCTCCACGGCATACCCATCGAGCTGGTCTCCACGGGTGACCGCCCGCTCGACGACGGCGGGCAGGCGTTGACCAGGGCGGTCCGCGAGTGCCTGCTCAACGCGGTCCGGCACGCGGCGCCACCGGTGTCGGTCTACCTCGAGGTGGGCCCGGGCGGGGTCGAGGCCTTCGTGCGCGACCACGGGCCCGGCTTCGAGCTCGAGGACATCCCCGAGGACCGCCTCGGCGTGCGGCAGTCCATCCTGGGCCGGATGCACCGCCACGGTGGTGCCGCCCGGGTGCGCCGCCTCGAGCACGGCACCGAGGTCGCCCTCACGATGCCGCCGGTGCCCGCAGCACCGGACCCCGGTGCTGCCGCGCCGTCCGCCGCCCCGACCCAGCCCGCACCAGAGGAGACCCGTGAACACGCCTGAGCGCAAACCCGTCGAAGTGGTCCTCGTCGACGACCACCGCATGTTCCGCTCGGGGGTCAGGGCCGAGCTCGGCACCGCGGTGACGATCGTCGGTGAGGCGCCCGACGTGGAGGCGGCCGTCGCCGTGATCCGCCAGACCCGGCCGCCGGTCGTGCTGCTCGACGTGCACCTGCCGGGGGGCAACGGGAACGGGGGTGTCGACGTCCTGCACGGCTGCCGCGGCCTGGAGACGGCCGACGGGCAGCCGGTGCGGTTCCTCGCCCTGTCGGTCTCGGACGCCGCCGAGGACGTCATCGCCGTGATCCGCGCCGGGGCCCGCGGTTACGTCACCAAGACGATCAGCGCCAACGACCTGACCCGGGCCATCCAGCGGGTGGCCGATGGCGACGCGGTCTTCTCCCCGCGCCTGGCCGGCTTCGTCCTCGACGCCTTCGGGGCCTCGGCAGGGGAGATCGCCCAGGTCGACGAGGAGCTCGACCGGCTCTCGGCCCGCGAGCGCGAGGTGATGCGGCTCATCGCCCGCGGCTACCAGTACAAGGAGGTGGCCAAGGAGCTGTTCATCTCGGTGAAGACGGTGGAGACGCACGTGTCCTCGGTGCTGCGCAAGCTCCAGCTCTCCTCGCGGCACGAGCTCACGGCCTGGGCGATGGGCCGCCGGCTGCTCTGAGGCCCCACCACTAGGCTGCGGGCATGGACTTCCTCCACGACGTGCTCCTCGTCCTCCACCTGCTCGGCGTGGCCGCCATCATCGGCAGCGCGGTGTTCGTCGCGCGCGGCACCGTGACCCCGGCCCTGGTCTGGGGCGCCCGGGCGCAGATCCTCACGGGGCTGCTGCTGGTCGGGGTCGCCGAGGCCGGGACCGACCCGGTCGACCACGCCAAGATCGGCGTCAAGCTGGTCGTGGCGCTCGCCGTCGCGGCCTGTGCCGAGATCGCGAACGCCGGTGAGCGCAAGGGCGCCCCGCGCGTCACCCTCGTGCACGCCGCCGGGGGCCTGGCCGTCCTCAACGTGCTCGTCGCCGTCTTCTGGCACTGACCACCCCCGCCGAGATGGATCCCCGTCACGGGTTCCGTCGGCGTGTCGTGGGACCAGGATCCATCTCGGCGGGAGGGGTGCGTCGTCAGTGGGCGGCCGGGCCGCCGCGACCCGTGGTGCGCGGCGGCGCGTAGCCGCCGTCGGGGGGCACCATCTCGGCCCGCACGCCCAGCAGCCGGATCGGCCGGTCATCCTCCAGCGACTCCAGCAGGGCCAGCGCCGTGGCCGTGATCAGATCCGCGTCGAAGGTCGGCGCGGCGAGCTTGCGCACGCGGGTGGTGGTGAAGAACGGCGCGAACCGCACCTTGAGGTGGACGCGGGCGCAGGCGCGTCCCTCGCGACGGATGTCCTCGACCACCTGGTCGGCCAGCACCCGCAGCGCAGCCGCGATGGCGTCCGGCTCGGCGAGGTTGGTCTGGTAGGTCGTCTCCCGGCCGTGGGCGCGGGCCACCCAGGGCGTGTCGTCGACGGTGGCCGAGCCCTCGCCCCGGCCCAGCCGGCCGTAGTGCGGCCCCATCGACACGCCGAACTCCGCGACCAGGACCGCCTCGTCGGCGGCCGCGAGGTCGCGCACCCTCTCGATCCCGTGGGCGGCGAGCCGAGCCGAGATGCGCGAACCCACCCCCCACAACGACAGTGTCGGCCGGTCGCCCATCACCTCGAACCAGTTGTGCCGGGTCAGCTCGAAGACCCCTTGTGGCTTGCCGAAGTCGGTGGCGATCTTGGCCCGGACCTTGGTGTCGCCGATGCCCACCGAGCAGTGCAGCCGGGTCGCCTCCAGGACCGCCGCCCGGATCGAGTGGGCGTACGCGTGGGGGTCGGCCACCGCCACGCCGACGAACGCCTCGTCCCAGCCGAGCACCTCGACCACCGCCCCCGGCAGTGCCTTCAGCACGCTCATCACCTCGGCCGAGACGGCGTCGTAGGCCGGGCCGTCGACGGCCAGCACCACGGCCTCCGGGCACCGCCGGACGGCCACCTTGAGCGGCATGCCGGAGCGGACGCCGAACGCCCTCGCCTCATAGGACGCGGTCGACACGACGGCCCGCTCCGTGGGGTCCCCGCGCCCACCGACGATGACCGGCAACCCGGCCAGCTCGGGACGGCGCAGCACCTCGACCGCCGCGATGAACTGGTCGAGGTCGACGTGCAGCACCCAGGGGCGGACCGCAGCCATGGCACCATCCTGCCCGCTCGGACCGACAGGGTCAGGGGATGAGCAGCAGCTTGCCCCTGGTGCGGCGGCCCTCGAGGTCGTCGTAGGCCGTGGCGGCCCCCGCCAGCGGGTAGCGGCCCCCGATGTCGATCGCGAGCCTCCCGGCCGCGATGTCCCCGAGCACCGCGGTCCCGCGCCCGAGCAGCTCCTCGCGCGTGGCGACGTAGTGACCGAGGGTCGGCCGGGTCACGAACAGCGAACCGCCGCTGTTGAGCCGCTGGAGGTCGAAGGGCGGTACCTGGCCGCTGGCCCCACCGAACAGCACCAGGTAGCCCCGCGGTCGCAGCGAGGCGAGGGAGGCGTCGAACGTCGCCTTGCCGACCCCGTCGTAGGCGACGTCGACGCCGCGCCCCCCGTTGGCCGCTCGCACCTCGCCGGCGAGGTCGTCCGACTCGCGGTAGTTGATGACCTCGTCGGCGCCGAGCGCCCGCGCGATCTCGAGCTTCTCCGCCGAACCGGCCGTCGCGACGACCCGGCCGCCGCGGGCCTTGACCATCTGGACCAACAGCTGGCCGACCCCGCCGGCCGCCGCGTGGACCAGCGCCACCGTCCCCTGCCCCACGGCATACGTGGAGGTGACCAGGTAGTGCGCGGTCATGCCCTGGAGCATCGCCGCCGCGGCGATGTCGAGCTCGACGCCGTCGGGCACGGGGACCAGGGAGTCGGCCGCCCGGTTGACGACCGTGGCCGCAGCCCCGAGTCCCTGGCCCCAGGCCACGCGGTCGCCCACGGCCAGGTCGCCCGCGCCCGGACCCACTGCGGTGACCGTGCCGGCCCCCTCGGAGCAGGAGATGAACGGAGTGGAGAGCGGATAGACCCCCTGGCGTTGGTAGACGTCGATGAAGTTGACCCCGACCGCGGCCACCTCGACCTGGACCTCACCGTCCCCCGGGGCGGCGACCGACACGTCCCGGACCTCCAGGACCGAGGAGTCACCGGTGCGGGGGACGACGAGGGCGCGGGCTGTCGTGGTGTCAGGAGCCATGCCCCGACCCTAGGCGAGGGTCGCGGCACCGGCCAGACACCCCTAGAGCCGTCCGATGACCTCGTCGAGCATGGGCTCGGTGAGCTTGCCGGTGAAGGTGTTCTGCTGGCTGACGTGGTAGCTGCCCACCAACCGCACCGCCCTGCCCCGTGGGGTCGTGAGGACGGCCTCGGCGCCGTGGCCGAACCGCGGCTTCGGGCGGGGCACCTCCCAGCCGCTGCGCCTCGCGCTGCCCAGGGCCGCGTCCCAGGCGATGGAGCCGAGCGCCAGCACCGACCGCAGCCGGGGAGCGGCGATCGCGAGGTCGCGGTCGAGCCACGGTGCGCAGGTGGCCTTCTCCACGGTCGTGGGCTTGTTGGCCGGCGGGGCGCAGCGCACGGCGGCCACGATGCGTATGCCGCGCAGCTCCAGTCCGTCGCCGCTGGCCACCGAGGTGGGCGCGGTGGCGTACCCGCCGCGGTGCAGCGCGGCATACAGCCAGTCGCCGCTCCGGTCCCCGGTGAACATGCGCCCGGTGCGGTTGGTGCCGTTGGCGGCGGGGGCGAGGCCGACGACCAGGACCGGCGCCTCGGGGTCGCCGAAACCCGGGCCGGGACGGCCCCAGTAGGGCTGGTCGGCGAAGGACGCCCTGCGCCCGGTCGTCGCCACGGACTCGCGCCACCGCACGAGCCGGGGGCAGGCGCGGCACACGGAGACCCGGGCGTCGAGCTCGTCGGCGCCGGCTGCCGAAGCGGCGAGGCGCACGACCTGGGCGGAAGTCCGCGCGACCGGCGTGTCCGGGCTCGCCGGGTCGCCGGGCCACCCCGTGCCCGGTGGCACCGGCGAGGGGAACTCCTGGCCCGTGACCGGGTGCGGGTCGGTCATGCGCTGATCCAGTAGCGCCGAGTGCCGTTGCGGGAGTCCTCGTAGACACCGCCCGCGGCCTCGATGATGGTCCGGGACCCCGTGTTCGTCTCCAGGCAGGTGACCAGCACGGGGTCGATGCCGAGCCGCTCGTGGGCGAGCGGCAGGGCCTGGCCCAGCGCCGCGCTGGCGTGCCCGCGGCGGCGGGCCGAGGGGCGCACGCTGTAGCCGATGTGGCCGCCCTCCCTGAGCAGGAAGGGGGTGAGCGTGTGGCGGATCGCCAGCGAGCCCAGGTACTCGTCGTCGTGCACCATCCACAGGAAGGTGCACGCGGTCCAGCCCGGCCGCCTGGGCGTGTCCGGGTCGCTGGCGGCCCGGCGGTGCGCCACGAAGCGGGCGAACTCGGCCGGGTCGGCCAGGCCCTCGCGGGTGAAGGCGAACCCGGGGAAGTCGCCCTCGGGCGGCTGGACGAGGTCGCCGTCGCCGTCGCGGTGCTCCCCGAGGGCGGTGAACTCGTCGGTCGCGGCGAGGTAGCTCACGTGGAACCGGGTGTCGGGGTCGACCAGTCGGGTCATGCGGCTGACGCTACCTGTCGCCCCGGCACCGTAGGCTGGAGCCAACATGAGCACGCTGTTCGACGACCTGCCCTTCGACGGTCACCCGTCTCCCGACTCACGACCCACCGCTGCTGCCGCCCGGGCCGCCGCGGTGGACGACCGCGGTGTCCCCACCTGGGCCCAGGCCGCGGCGCAGGGGCACGTGCCCGACGACACCGGTGGGCGCCACGCCGACCCGGCGACGCTGCTCGAGGGGCTCAACCCGCAGCAGCGCGAGGCCGTCCTGCACGAGGGGGGTCCGCTGCTCATCGTCGCCGGCGCGGGGTCGGGCAAGACGCGAGTGCTCACCAACCGCATCGCCTACCTGCTCGCCGCTCGCGGGGTGCAGCCCGGGCAGGTGCTGGCCATCACCTTCACCAACAAGGCCGCGGCCGAGATGCGCGAACGGGTGGCGTCCCTGGTCGGTCCGCGCGCCAAGGCGATGTGGGTGATGACCTTCCACTCGGCGTGCGTACGGATCCTGCGCCGCGAGGCCGCCAAGGTCGGGCTCAAGTCGACGTTCTCGATCTACGACGCGGCCGACAGCCAGCGCCTGATGGCCATGGTCATGCGCGACCTCGACCTCGACCCCAAGCGCTACCCGCCGCGGTCCTTCAGCCACCAGGTGTCCAACCTCAAGAACGAGCTCGTCGACGAGGAGACCTTCGCCTCGCAGGTCGTCGAGGGCACCCACCAGGAGCGGATGCTCGCAGAGGCCTACACCGGCTACCAGCGGCGGCTGCGCCAGGCCAACGCCCTCGACTTCGACGACCTGATCATGACCACGGTCAACATCCTGCAGGCCTTCCCCGACGTCGCCGAGCACTACCGCCGCCGGTTCCGCCACGTGCTGGTCGACGAGTACCAGGACACCAACCACGCCCAGTACCAGCTCGTGCGCGAGCTCGTCGGTGGCGCCGCGGGCACCGCAGGTATGCCGGTCGGTGACGGCCCCGAGGTGCCGCCGGCCGAGCTCGTGGTCGTCGGTGACGCCGACCAGTCGATCTACGCCTTCCGGGGCGCGACGATCCGCAACATCGTGGAGTTCGAGCAGGACTACCCCCAGGCCCGCACCATCCTGCTCGAGCAGAACTACCGCTCCACGCAGACGATCCTCCAGGCCGCCAACTCCGTCATCGCCAAGAACCCCGAGCGCCGCAAGAAGAACCTCTGGACCTCCAGCGGCGACGGCCCCCAGATCGTGGGCTACGTCGGTGACAACGAGCACGACGAGGCGGCCTTCGTGGCCAAGGCCATCGACGAGCTCGGGGACTCCGCGGGCGTCAAGCCCAAGGACGTCGCGGTGTTCTACCGCACCAACGCCCAGTCCCGTGCCCTGGAGGAGGTCTTCGTCCGGGTCGGCCTGCCCTACAAGGTGGTCGGCGGCACGCGGTTCTACGAGCGGCGCGAGGTCAAGGACGCGCTGGCCTACCTGCGGGTCATCTCCAACCCCACCGACACGGTCAACCTGCGCCGGATCATCAACGTGCCCAAGCGCGGCATCGGCGACCGGGCCGAGGCCTGCGTGTCCGCGCTCGCGGAGCGCGAGCGCATCCCCTTCATCGCCGCGCTCGGCCGCCCCGAGGACGCCCCCGGCATCGCCACCCGCTCGGTCTCCGCGATCAAGGGCTTCACCGCCCTGCTCGAGGAGCTCGGCTCCGTCCATGCCGACGACGAGCGGGGCGTCGGCGCCCTGCTCGAGGCCGTCATCGACAAGTCCGGCTACCTCGCCGAGCTGCGGGCCTCGCGCGACCCCCAGGACGAGACCCGGGTCGAGAACCTCGCCGAGCTGGTGGCCGTGGCCCAGGAGTTCGACGAGACCCGGGCCGCCACCGGCGAGGTGGCCACGCTCGAGGACTTCCTCGAGCAGGTCTCGCTCGTGGCCGACGCAGACGAGATCCCCGACGGCGAGGAGGCCGCGGACCTCGGGGTGGTCACCCTGATGACGTTGCACACCGCCAAGGGCCTGGAGTTCCCGGTGGTCTTCCTCACCGGCATGGAGGACGGCACCTTCCCGCACCTGCGCGCCCTGGGCGACCCCAAGGAGCTCGAGGAGGAGCGCCGGCTCGCCTACGTCGGCATCACCCGGGCCCGTGAGCGGCTGCACCTGTCGCGGGCCGCGGTCCGCTCGGCGTGGGGCGCACCGCAGTACAACCCGGCCAGCCGCTTCCTCGACGAGATCCCCGAGCAGCTGGTCGACTGGCAGCGTGCCGAGGCGGCCAGCACCGCTCGGCGCCCGTCGACCCCCGCCGTGGCCCGCCTGGCCGCGCGCCCCGGGGTGCGGTCACCGGGCAACCGGCCGCTGATCTCGCTGCACGGCGGCGACAAGGTCACCCACGACTCCTATGGCATGGGCACCGTGGTCAAGACCGAGGGCGAGGGAGAGAAGACCCAGGCCCATGTCGACTTCGGTGGCGAGACCGGCGTCAAGCGCTTCCTGCTGCGCTACGCCCCCCTCGAGAAGCTCTGACCGGGTCGGGCGCCACGCCGCGACCCTGAGTCTGGCGCGCCGCTCACCCCTTGACGCGGAGCCGACTACGGATCGTACGTTGTGGTCATGAGGACACCCGTTGACATGATCGCCCGCCAGCAGCCGCTCGCGACCGCCTTCGGCTACCGCACCAGCGCTGCCGAGGTCATCGCCGGACACGACCTGGCCGGCCGGACCGCCATCGTCACGGGCGGGTACTCGGGGCTCGGGCTCGAGACGGTGAAGGCGCTCGCCGCTGCGGGCGTCGCGGTCACCGCACCGGCACGGCGCCCGGACGCCGCCATGGCCGCGCTCGCGGACGTGCCCGGCGTCACCGTGGGGCAGATGGACCTCGGCGACCTCGACTCGGTCGCCGCCTTCGCCGCCACCGTGCGCGAGACGGGTGCGCCGGTCGACCTGGTGATCAACGCCGCCGGGGTGATGGCCTCGCCGCTGTCACGCACCCCGCAGGGCTGGGAGTCCCAGTTCGGCATCAACCACCTCGGCCACTTCGCGCTGGTGGCGGGGGTGGCCAGTCGGCTGAGCCGGGGTGCCCGGGTGGTGGCGTACTCGTCGGTGGCGCACTACCGCTCCCCCGTGCGCTTCGACGACCTCAACTTCGAGGACACGCCGTACGACCCGTGGGTCGCCTACGGCCAGTCCAAGACGGCCGACGCCCTGTTCGCCGTGGCCCTGGACGCGCGCGCCTCCGCGCACGGGGTCCACGCGTTCTCGGTCCACCCCGGCGGCATCCTGACCGAGCTGCAGCGGCACATGCCGCGCGAGGAGCTGCTCGCGCGGCAGTGGATCGACGAGGACGGCGAGCCGAACCCGCAGTTCAAGACCCCTGCCCAGGGCGCCGCGACCGGACTGTGGGCCGCGACCGCCCCCGAGCTCGCCGAGCGCGGCGGCGTGTACTGCGAGGACTGCTCCATCAAGGGCATCGTCCCGCCCGACCACGCCGACGTCGCCACGGGTGGGGTGAAGGAGTGGGCCATCGACGTGGATGCCGCCGAGCGCCTGTTCGCGGTCTCGGTCGAGGCGACGGGGCTGGACCCGTTCGCGGACTGAACCGGTCGGTCCGGGCTGCTGCTACTGCAGGCCGTGGTTGCGCAACCAGGGGGCCGGGTCGATGGCCGAGCCGCCGCCGGGGTGGATCTCCAGGTGCAGGTGCGGGCCGGTCGAGTGGCCGGTGTTGCCGGAGAGGCCGACGATGTCACCGGGGGACACCTCGGCACCCACCGTGGTCTTGAGCTGGCTGAGGTGGCCGAAGACGGAGACGGTGCCGTCCCAGTACTCGATCTCGATCTTGTTGCCGTAGCCACCCTCGAAGCCGGCGAAGGTGACCTTGCCGGTGGACATCGCGGCGAGCGGCGTTCCGACCGGCGTGCCGAAGTCGTCACCTTCGTGCATCTTGCCCCAGCGCCAGCCGAAGCCCGAGGTGAAGATGGCGCCCTTGATGGGCATGACCCACTTCTCGCGGTTCTTGCGCTTCTCCTCGGCCTTCTTCAGCGCGGCGGCGCTGGCCTTCTTCTTGGCCACGGCCTTGCGCTCGGCGGTGCGGGCGATGCGCTGTGCCTCGAGCACCCGTGCCTGGGCCGCGGTCTCCTGCACCTCACGCTGCTGGGTGTGCTCCACGAGGTCAGCGTGCGCCTTGGCCGAGTCCTGCGCCTTCGCCTTGGCCGCACCGGTGAGGTCGAATGCTGCGGGGGCCGACTCGGCGACGGTGGCGCCGGTGGCCGTGACGACCAGGGCGGCGGCAGCGGCGCTGGGGAGCAGGAACCCACTGCGCAGACCCGTCGGAATCCGGGGTCCTCTACGAGGCGCGCGATGGCGACCGGGGGCGCAATGGCGCCCCTGATAGGAATCTTTGCTCACAGGGGGATTACCTAGCGTGCGGGGGGACACGGAAGTCCCGAGGGTAGCGTGACCAGTTCGTTATCCATAATCGCCACCCGCATTTCGGTGGCTTTTGCCCCCATATTTCCTCAGGACGTCTTCCTCCGGAGCTCGGTCACCCCGGGGGTGACGGTGTGGCCCTCGGAGTCGAGGTGGGCCAGCGTCGAGGAGATGCCGTGCACCACGCTGCCGATGATGGGCAGCGACATGTGGCCGACCCCGTGCAACCCGATGTTGCGGGTGGGCAGGTCGGGGTGGGTCAGGGCGGCGTGGCGCTGGGGGAAGACCATCTGGTCCAGGTCGGACCAGTAGACGACGAAGCGGGTGCGGCAGTCGGGGACCGGCTGGTCGAGCTCGCGCATGAGGCCGCTGCCCGGACGCAGCTGCCGGGTCAGCTGGCT
Source organism: uncultured Actinomycetota bacterium (assembly GCA_963757635.1). Classification (GTDB taxonomy): domain Bacteria; phylum Actinomycetota; class Actinomycetes; order Actinomycetales; family Dermatophilaceae; genus Pedococcus. The sequence continues at coordinate 447,765 of CAVWSK010000005.1, forward strand.
GTGCCATCCGTATGCCGTGTAGGTGCCCTGGTGGGGCGTGCCCAGGGTGACGAGGGTGTGCACCCGCTCGTCACCTCCGAGCCGGGTCACGTAGTAGCGCGCGATGAGTCCGCCCATCGAGTGCCCCACGACGTGGATCCGCTCGTAGCCGGTCTCGGCCACGAGCGCCTCGACCTCCTCCGCGAGCTGCGCGGCGGCGACCCGGAGGTCGGCGGTGAAGGGGGAGTAGTTCATGCTCGTGACCCGGCCGAAGCCACGCCGTCGCAGACCCAGGCGCAGCAGGGTGAAGATCGACCGGTTGTCGACCATGCCGTGCACGAGCAGGATCGGCGTGCCGGCGGCCTCCACGTCGGAGATCACGAGTCCACGTTGGATCGGCGGCAGGTGCTCGACGCCGAACCCGAGCTGGCTGTCCCGGCCGTGGCGGCCGAAGACGCCCCAGGGGTAGAGGGCCAGGTGGGTGGTGAGCCAGGCTGCCTCGACCGCGGCGCCCAGCAGACCGGTGGGCGTGGCCAGGGACTGCGCCGCGCCCCCCACGACGTCCTGGGCCGCGTCGACGGTGGAGCGCACCGCTGCGACGGCCGAGCGCACCCGGCCGATCGGGCGCAGGGGGTCCCCCGACGAGGACCGCTGCGCTGCGGTGCGTCGGCGCGGATGGCGAAGGCTCTGCGGCATGACCCCCTGAACCTATCGGGCAGCACGGCTCCCCACGCGCGTTCCCGGTCACTTCCCCGCGTGTCAGGACTCGTGCCGGCCCGTGGCGGGGTGTGGTCCGTCCCACGCCGTGGTCACCGGTGGCGCCCGGGTGGCTAGTCTGCAGGCATGACTGACTCACCGTTGCGCGTCGTCGTCGCCAAGCCGGGCCTGGATGGGCACGACCGTGGCGCCAAGGTGGTGGCCCGCGCCCTGCGCGACGCCGGCATGGAGGTGGTCTACACCGGTCTGCACCAGACGCCGGAGCAGATCGTCGAGGCGGCCATCCAGGAGGATGCGGACGCCGTCGGGCTCTCCGTGCTGTCCGGCGCCCACATGACGCTCTTCGCCAAGGTGATGGACCTGCTCAAGGCGCGCGACGCCGCCGACATCGTCGTCTTCGGCGGCGGCATCATCCCCGAGGGTGACATCCCCGAGCTCGCGAAGATCGGGGTGGCCAAGGTGTTCACCCCCGGCGCGACCACCACCGAGATCGTGGCCTGGGTCCGCGCCAACGTCTCCCAGCAGTAACCGCACGACGAAGGGACCCGGCCAGCTGGCCGAGTCCCTTCGTCGTGCCGCGGTCCCTAGCGCAGGACCGGGTACCGGCGGACGATCTGGCTCTTGGCCCACCGGGTGCCGAAGCCCCAGGTGTCACCGGTCAGCATGGCGCCGAGGGCGATGACGCTGATCGCGCCGAGCATGTGGTCGTCGATCACCGGGTTGTTCGCCAGCGGCAGCGACGCGGTCCACATGAGCAGGTAGAGCAGGGCGCCGGCGGCTGCGGCGACGCGCATCCCGATCCCGAGGGTGAGGGCGAGGCCGATCCCCAGCAGGCCGATCATGAACATCCAGTCGGCCCAAGCAGCTCCGGCCATCGAGTTGAACGTGCCCACGAAGGGGTTGTTCTCGGGGACGCCGAACTTGAGGAAGCCCGTGGTCGGGCTGCCGCCGTGGATCCAGGCGGCGTCACCGAAACGGGTGGTCACACCCGTCTTCGCGTCGACGCCGGTGGCGAAGCCGAGGGCGAACAGCTTGTCGAAGAAGGCCCACAGGAAGGTGAGGCCGAAGGCGACCCGCAGCACCGCAAGCGCCTTGCGGGCGAACGCGTGGGTCACCACGTCGTGCTCTACGAGAACGTCGAGCTGTTGGTGGCGCGAGATGGTGGTCATGGCAACTGCCTCCTTGGCGGAACGTGAGCCCCTGGTGGGACACCTCCATGGTCGACCGGTGGCAGCACCGCCGGGCAGGGTCATAGGTCCTGACTCGCGCGACCGTGCCGTTCACCATGTGAGCCCGGCAGTCCGGGGACTGGACGAGACGGGCTGCGCGAGGCGCGGGGCAGACGCGCGCTTGGCCAAGAACTGAAGAATCGGCGTCGAAACACGGCCCAGGCCGCAGGTTCCCACTCATTTGGCAAAGTCTTCGCCAGATCCATTGACCCGCAGCAGGTTTCGCGAGTTAGGTCGGCTCGTCGCCGAACCCTCCGATCACCCTCACTCTCGGTCGTGCCGCAGGGAGTCGACGTCGCCAGGTGGCGCAGGAGCAAGCCCGCGCCCTGTCCGAGAAGAGGAATCGTGATCCGACTGTCCACCGGCGCTGCACTAGGCGTCGCAGTCGCAGCAGCAGTGGCCACCCCGCTGACTGCCGCAGCCGCCGCACCACAGAGCGCAGTGCACCAGGTGACCACCGCGGTGAACGCTGCCAAGGCCACTCCCGACCAGGACCGTACGGCCCTGGGGCTGTCGTCGAACCAGAAGCTGGTCGTCCGCGACGTCGTCACCGACCACGACGGCACCCAGCACGTGAGGTACGACCGCACCTACAAGGGCTTGCGCGTCCTCGGTGGAGACCTCGTCGTCGACAAGAGCGCGACCGGTTCGCTGCGCCGGGTCCACTGGAACGGCAACGGGAAGGCGGAGGTGCCTTCGACCACCCCCGCCGTCGCCGAGACCGCCGCGGAGTCCTCTGGCGCCCGTCGCGCCGGGTACGCCGCGAAGAAGAACGACGGCGAGCTCGTCGTCTGGGCCGGCACGGGAGCCCCGCGACTGGCCTGGGACGTCGTCACCGAGGGCGTCAAGGCCGACCAGACACCCAGCCGCCTGCACACCGTCGTCGACGCCAGGTCCGGCGCGGTCATCACGTCCTGGGACGACATCGTCACCGGCACGGGCAACTCGATGTACTCGGGCACGGTGACCCTCAACACCATCTCGTCGGGCTCCTCCTGGCTGCTCAAGGACACCCACGGCAACTACACGACCGACCTCAACGGCTCGACGAGCTCGACGGCAGCCGGCACGCAGTTCACCGACGCCGACAACGTCTGGGGCACGGGCGCCGCGAGCAACCGCCAGACCGCCGGTGTCGACGCCGAGTACGGCGCGGAGAAGACGTACGACTACTACAACACCGTCCTCGGCCGCGCCGGCATCTGGAACACCGGACAGGGTGCCCGCAGCCGGGTGCACTACGGCAACGCCTACGTCAACGCCTTCTGGGACGGCAACCAGATGACGTACGGCGACGGGACGAGCAACACCCACCCGCTGACGTCCATCGACGTCGCCGCGCACGAGATGAGCCACGGGGTCACCGAGAACACCGCGGGCCTGAACTACACCGGTGACGCGGGGGGCCTCAACGAGGCGACCTCCGACATCTTCGGCACCGCCGTGGAGTTCTACGCCAACTCCCCGGCCGACCCCGGTGACTACCTCATCGGCGAGAAGATCAACATCAACGGCAACGGGACGCCGCTGCGCTACATGGACAAGCCCAGCAAGGACGGTGCGTCCAAGGACTGCTGGTCGACCTCGCTCGGTGGCCTGGACCCGCACTACTCCTCCGGCCCGCTGAACCACTGGTTCTACCTGGCCTCCGAGGGCAGCGGGGCCAAGACGATCAACGGTGTCTCCTACAACAGCCCCACCTGCGACGGCTCGACGGTGACCGGCGGGGGACGGACCAACATCGAGAAGGTCTGGTACCGCACGCTGTCCACCAAGCTCACCTCGGGCAGCACGTACAAGAACGCCCGCGAGGGGGCCATCGCGTCGGCGATCGAGCTCTACGGCGCGAACAGCGCCACCTGCACCGCGGTCGAGCAGGCCTTCACGGCGATCGCCGTGCCGGCCGGAGCGGCCACCTGCGGCAGCACCCCGCCCCCCCGCCGCCCACCGGTGGCAACCTGCTGGCCAACCCGGGCTTCGAGTCCGGCGCGGTCAGCTGGACGGGTACCGCAGGCCCGATCACCAACAACACCGGCCGGCCGGCCCGCACCGGCAGCTGGAAGCTGTGGCTCGGGGGCAACGGTTCGACGTCGACCGAGACGATCCAGCAGAGCGTCACGATCCCCTCGAACGTCACCGCCGCGACGCTGTCCTTCTGGCTGCGGACCGACACGGCCGAGTCCGGCAGCACGGCCTACGACAGCATGAAGGTGCAGGTCGTCAACGGCTCCAGCACGGCGACCCTGGCGACATACACCAACGTCGGGACCAACGCGACGTACACGCAGAAGTCGTTCAACCTCACCTCCTACAAGGGCAAGACGATCACCGTGAAGTTCCTCATGACCGAGGATGCGTCGCTCCAGACGTCCTTCGTCGTCGACGACACGGCGCTCGCGACCAGCTAGTCACCCGCACGCCGGACCACGACCTGCACCTGACCCGTCAGGTGCAGGTCGTGCGTTCGGCGACGGGCTTGCGCAGGTCGTCCAGCAGGAGTCCGACCTGCGGCGCGGTGCCGGGCAGGTTCCCCGCGTCCAGCACCCGCACGCCGTCGGGTGTGCTCACCCTGACGACGATGGCGTCCGCCACGGGGGCGGTGGTCGGGCTGGGGGTCCCGCCCACGTCACCGGCGAGCCGCCGGACGGCGGCCATGGTGGCCTCGTCCAGACGGCAGGTGCTCTCGCCCTTGGGGGAGGTCACCATGGCCCGACCCGACTCGTCGACGACGATCCGGTCCCTGAAGCCCGCGATCCCCCCGGTGCGCTCGATGGTCACCGGGAAGGCCGCCTCCGGTGCCGTCGCGGTGACGCTGTCCGACGACGCGACCCCCGTGGTGCCGCAGGCCGTCAGCAGGAGGCCGGCGGCCACGACGGACGAGAACGGAAGTCGCGGCATACCGGTCATCCTGCCCGCGCTCGCCCCCGTCCGCATGTGCACGTGGGGCAGACTCGACCCATGGCCCTCACCCGCGCCGAGCTCGACCACGCGACCGCGGTCGTCGCCCGTCACTTCCCGCCGACCCCCCAGCTCCGGTGGCCGCTGCTGGGCGACCACGTCGGTGCGACGGTGTGGGTCAAGCACGAGAACCAGACGCCGACCGGGGCGTTCAAGGTGCGCGGTGGGTTGGTCTACTGCGACCGCCTGCGGCGCGAGCGGCCCGGGGTCACCGGCATCGTCTCCGCGACCCGGGGCAACCACGGACAGTCCCTCGCGTATGCCGGGTCGCGCACGGGTCTCCGGGTCGTCGTCGTCGTGCCCGAGGGCAACAGCCCTGACAAGAACGCGGCGATGGAGGGCTTCGGCGCCGAGCTGGTGGTCCACGGCGACGACTTCCAGGAGGCACGTGAGCACGCGGCCGTCCTGGCCGCGGAGGGCGACCTGGAGCTGGTGCCGTCGTTCCACCCCGACCTCGTCGCGGGGGTGGCCACCTACGCCCGCGAGCTGTTCGAGGGGGCGGGGGACCTGGACACCGTCTACGTGCCGGTGGGGATGGGGTCGGGCATCAGCGGCCTGATCGGCGTGCGCGACCTGCTCGGGCTCCCCACGGAGATCGTGGGGGTGGTCGCGGACCGGGCCCCCGCCACGGCGCTCTCGTTCGAGGCGGGCCACGTGGTCACCACGGACGCCGCGTCGACCTTCGTCGACGGGGTCGCCTGCCGCACGCCCGACGAGTCCGCCATCGAGGTGGTCACCGCGGGGGCGGCACGGATCGTGCGGGTCAGTGAGGACCTGACAGCGGAGGCCATGCGGGTCCTGCTCCGCACCACCCACCAGCTGCCCGAGCCGGCTGGGGCCATCGCGCTCGCCGGGCTGCTCGCCGAGCGCGACATCGTGGCCGGGAGCCGCGTGGCGGTGGTCCTCAGCGGTGGCAACTGCGACGCGTCGATCCTCTCCGAGGTGCTCGCCGGGCGGACTCCGGCCGCCTGACCACCTCCCCGCATGATCGGATGGGCGTCCTCCCGCCGTTGCGCGGAGCGCAGGGCCCGTTCGTCGTGAGATTGGTCCCACCCGCCGCACCCGGGGGAGCCGCAGCCACCCTGACAGGACTAGTCTCGGCGGCGAACCTCACCCATCTGCAGACGAGGACGTCAGACGTGGATCTGTTCGAATACCAGGCCCGAGACATGTTCGAGGCGCACGGCGTGCCGGTGCTCGCCGGTGCCACCGCCACCACCCCGGAGCAGGCCCGCGCGGCCGCCGAGGAGATCGGCCCGAAGAGCGGCGGGGTGACCGTCGTCAAGGCCCAGGTCAAGACCGGTGGTCGCGGCAAGGCTGGCGGCGTCAAGGTCGCCAAGAGCCCCGAGGAGGCCGAGCAGCTCGCCGGCCAGATCCTCGGGATGGACATCAAGGGCCACACGGTCGGCACCGTGATGATCGCCCAGGGCGCCAGGATCGCGGAGGAGTACTACTTCTCCATCCTGCTCGACCGGGCCAACCGCTCCTACCTCGCGATGTGCAGCAAGGAGGGTGGCGTCGAGATCGAGCAGCTCGCCGTCGAGCGTCCCGAGGCCCTCGCGCGCATCGCCGTCGACCCCAACGTCGGCGTCGACGCCGACAAGGCGGCAGAGATCATCGCCGCGGCCGGTTTCGACGAGGCCGACCACGAGCAGCTGGCCGCCACGTTCATGGCGCTGTGGGAGGTCTACCGCGACGAGGACGCGACGCTCGTCGAGGTCAACCCCCTGGTCAAGACCGAGGACGGCGAGATCATCGCCCTCGACGGCAAGGTCACCCTCGACGAGAACGCCGGCTTCCGGCACCCCGACCACGAGGCGCTCGAGGACAAGGCCGCGGCCGACCCGCTCGAGGCCGCCGCCAAGGCCAAGGGCCTCAACTACGTCAAGCTCGACGGCTCGGTCGGCATCATCGGCAACGGCGCCGGGCTGGTCATGTCCACCCTGGACGTCGTGGCCTACGCCGGCGAGGAGTTCCCCGGTTCGCCGCGGCCCGCGAACTTCCTCGACATCGGCGGTGGCGCCTCGGCCGAGGTGATGGCCAACGGCCTGCACATCATCCTCGGTGACGAGCAGGTCAAGTCGGTGTTCGTCAACGTCTTCGGCGGCATCACCTCCTGCGACGCGGTGGCCAACGGCATCGTGGGCGCGCTCGAGGCGCTCGGCGACGAGGCCACCAAGCCGCTGGTCGTGCGCCTCGACGGCAACAACGTGGAGGAGGGCCGGCGCATCCTCGCCGAGGCCAACCACCCGTTGGTGAGCATTGAAGAGACCATGGACGGCGCTGCCCGCAAGGCCGCCGAACTCGCGAGCAAGTAAGGACTGAACACACCAATGGCAATCTTTCTCGATGAGTCCTCCAAGGTCATCGTCCAGGGCATGACCGGCTCCGAGGGCATGAAGCACACCCAGCGCATGCTCGCCTCCGGCACCGCCATCGTCGGCGGGGTCAACCCGCGCAAGGCCGGCACCACCGTCGACTTCGACGGCGGGGTCACCGTGCCGGTGTTCGGCACCGTCGCCGAGGCGATGGAGGCCACCGGCGCCAACGTGTCGGTCATCTTCGTGCCACCGGCCTTCGCCAAGTCGGCCGTGGTCGAGGCCATCGACGCCGCCATGCCGCTGGCCGTCGTCATCACCGAGGGCATCGCGGTCAAGGACTCCGCCGAGTTCTACGCCTACTCGGTGGAGAAGGGCACGACCCGCATCGTCGGCCCCAACTGCCCCGGCCTGATCAGCCCCGGGGTGTCCAACGCGGGCATCATCCCGGCGAACATCGCCGGCGCCGGTCGCATCGGCCTGGTGTCCAAGTCGGGCACGCTGACCTACCAGATGATGTACGAGCTGCGGGACTTCGGCTTCTCCTCCGCCGTCGGCATCGGTGGCGACCCCGTCATCGGCACCACCCACATCGACTGCCTCGAGGCCTTCGAGAACGACCCGGGCACCGACGCCATCGTCATGATCGGCGAGATCGGTGGCGACGCCGAGGAGCGCGCCGCGGCATACATCAAGGAGCACGTGACCAAGCCGGTCGTGGGCTACGTCGCAGGCTTCACCGCTCCCGAGGGCAAGACGATGGGCCACGCCGGCGCCATCGTGTCGGGCTCGGCCGGCACTGCCGCGGCCAAGCAGGAGGCCCTCGAGGCCGCCGGGGTCAGGGTCGGGAAGACGCCGTCCGCGACCGCCGACCTGATGCGCGAGATCATGCAGGGCCTGCAGAGCTGACCTGCGCACCCCGACAAGCGGGGGTTGCGTCCCGATCCGGTGGTCATGCCCGCCGGATCGGGACGCAACCCCCGCTTGGTGTCGGTGCCGGTGCCCAGGCGGTATGCCGCCGTCCCCGGCTACTTCTGGCGCGCGAGCGCCAGCAGCCGGTCGAGCTCGGCGAACCCCTCCGCCGCCGAGCCCTGGAAGCCCTGACCGTCCCCGGTCCCGGTGAACACGATCGTGCTCACCGCACCGGGAGTCTGTTGGGTGGTGACGCCGACCCAGGTGCGCAGCACCCCGGAGCCGTCGCCACTGGAGACGTTCTTCGTCAGCAGGTAGGCGCCCTCGGACGGACCCGCCGTCGACAGGACCTTTCCGTCGGGCTCGCTGCAGCCCTTCGCCAGCAGACTGCCCGTCGCCGCGACCTGCGCACTGGCCCAGGCCTTCTGCTGCTGCGTCGAGGCGGAGTCGTCGACCCGCACCCGCTGGCGGCCGATGACGTTGGCGCTGCCCTGGCCGGCCCGGACGGTGACGATCCCGAGCCGGCCCCCGATGGACGACAGGTAGCCGGCGGTCTCGCAGGGGACCCCGATGTCACCGACGGTCGGTGCCCTGTCGGCCGGTGCGGCCGAAGCCGTGGCGCCCCGGGCGAAGAGCGGAGCCGCCCACTGCGACGCGGCGACGAACAGGTCGGACGACGGCGCCGGGTCGATGCCGCTCACGGGCATCTGCTCGTCGACCGCGGCGGGGGTGCGGCTCGAGGTGGTCGTGGGGGCAGCGCCGGTCGACCCGCTGGGGCCGTAGCGCTCCAGGCGGCTCTGGGCGGTGCTCGCGAGCACCGCCACCTGTGCCTGCGTCAGGGTCAGCTGCTGGTCGGGGAGGGCGGAGATCGTGAGGTAGGAGACGTTGCGCCCCGACAACGCGACGGCGTACCACCCGGCCGCACCGCCGGGCCCCGAGTAGCGCAGGACCTTGGGCCACCCGGCGCCCGAGACGGCCTTGACGTCGAGGGGCGCTGACGGGCAGGCGAGCAGGTCGTCGACCAGCCTCGTGGCCCCGGCCGAGGCGGTCTTCGCCGAGGAGGTGGCGAAGTGGTACTGCGATCCGCTGAAGGTCGCCGCGCCGTCCAGCCCGTCCGCGGGCACCGCCTTGGCGGGGTAGGTGGGCATGCAGTCGACCGGGTCGGTCTCCTTCAGGGGTGTCAGGGTCAGCCCGGTGGTCCCCAGGGACGTCTCCCACTCACCCACCAGCGGCAGCAGCCCCGGGGTGTCGAGCGAGCTCGTGGGGGTCGTCGTGGTGGCCGAGCTCGTGGTTCGCGCCGGGGGCAGCGGCTGGGTGGTGTCGCGGCCGAGCTGGCCGTAGCCGACGACGCCCACCGCCACCACGGCTGCGGCCACCGCCGCAGTCCAGGTGAGCATCCGCTGGCGGCGTCGTCGTGAGCCGCGCGCCTTGACGAACCGCACGTCCGCCAAGGGGAGCGACTCGACGTCTGCGCGCAGGGTGGCCATCGCCGCGAGGATCCGTGCGTCGTCGGCGGCCGTCCAGTCCTCAACCTCAGCCATGGGTGCTCTCCTCGTGCTGCAGGGCCTGGGCCAGCTGGGCGCGGCCTCGGTGCAGGCGCGCCTTGATGGTGCCTGCGGGAGTGTTGGTCTCGTGGGCGATCTGGTCGATGCTCAGGTCGCCGATGTAGTGCATCGTGACGGCCTCGCGGACCGGTGCCGCCAAGGTCCGGAGGGCGGCGACCACCGCGACACGGTCCTCGGTGGGGGGCCCGGTCGTCTCGTGGGCCCCGTGTCGCTCGTAGGCCCTGGCCTGGCTCCCCTTCCTGCGCCAGGCGGAGATGGCGATCCGTCTCGCCACCGTGCGCACCCAGGCCAGCGGGTCGTCGTGGCTGCGCACCGTCGACCACTGCTGCCAGGCGCGCGCATACGCCTCCTGGGTGCTGTCCTGGGCCAGCGTCAGGTCGCCGGTGAACGCGTACACGAGGTGCACGACCCGGCGGGAGGTGTCGCGGTAGAACGTGTCGAAGTCCGCCTCTGCGGTCTGCGCGTCCACCTGAACCTCCTCTGCCCCCTGCACCGTCGTTGACCTCAGGTCCATCACACCGCAGCAGACGCGGTCGGGCCCGCCCAGGTTGCGGTGCGTCCGGACATTTCTGCACGGCACGCGGCGTTGCCTGCCGCGGGTCGGCGTCCGGGTCGGCGACCATGGGGAGGACATGAGTGTGATGGAGCTGCTGCGCGGGGGGACCTCGTCGGGTGTACGCCGACCCGACTGGGGGGCGCACCAGCGCACCTTCGCGGCCGGAGCCCTGGCGGCGGCCGCGTCGGCGGCGGTCTTCGTCCTGCCGGCGCTGCTGGTGTGGGTGGCCGCGTCGGAGAGCACGGTCGCCTGGACCTCGGCCCTCGGCGTCGGCGCCAGCCTGTGGCTGCTGGGCGGCGGCGCCCACCTGAGCCTCGACGGCGCGACCATCACGGTGGTGCCCCTGCTGTTCCTCGGGCTGTCCGTCACCGGTGGCGCGTGGGCGGCGGTCCGCGCGGTGCGCGGGGCCGCGGAGGACCGCACCGTCAGGGTGGCCCGAGACCTGCTGCACGGTCGGCTGGCGGCCGAGCTCGCGGCCTGGGTGGCCGGGTATGCCGCGTGCGCCACGCTGTGGTCGCTCGTCGCCCTTCTCGCCGGGCCCCACCCGGTGCTCTGGACGCTGCTGCTCCCCGTGGTCGCCGTGCCGCTCGTCTCGGCGGCTCTGGCCCTGGCCCGGCTCGTGGGCCGACGGCCCGAGCTCGCCGGCCAGGCGCTGCGCCGTCCCCCGTGGCTCCCGGAGCCGGTCCGGCGAGCCCTGCGCCCGGGCGCCGAGGGGGCCGCACTGCTGCTCGGGGCGGGCTCCGTGGTGTGCGTGGTGCTCGTCGTCCTCCACTTCACGCGAGTCAGCCACCTGCAGGGCGAGCTGGCGCCGGGTGTGGTCGGTGGGGCGGTCCTGGCCCTTGCCCAGGTCCTCCTGCTGCCGAACGTCGCGATGTGGGCGGTGTCCTTCATGGCCGGTACCGGGTTCAGCGCGGTCGAGGGGGCATCGGCCACCTGGACGGGGTCGCGCACCTCACTGCTGCCGATGGTCCCCGCCTTCGGAGCCCTGCCCGCGCCGGGAGCCTTCCCCGGCGCGGTGCCGCTGGTCGTGCTCCTGCCCGTGGCCGTGGGCGCGTTCGTCGGGTGGCGGGCCCTGCGCTCGGTCGCGCGGCTGTCGACGGTGCGCACCAAGCTGACCGTCGCGGGCCTCGCGGTGGTCGTCGCCGCCGTGCTGCTGGGGCTCCTCGACGTGCTCGGCGGCGGCTCGGCCGGTCTGGCGCGGCTGTCCGACATCGGGGCCCCGGCCGGGTGGATGACGCTCGCCCTGCTCGGGGAGCTGGCTCTCGGCGCCGGTCTGGTCCTCGGGTGGGACCGCTGGCGGCTGCGTCGCTGACCTGCGACGACGTGCCCTGCACGAGTGGTGGCCCGACGGGCCCTGTGTGACGGTGGATTCATGACCCGATTCGGCTACACCCTCATGACCGAGCAGTCCGGTCCCCGCGAGCTCGTCGGCTACGCCGTCGAGGCGGAGCGCCGGGGCTTCGACTTCGCCGTGAGCAGCGACCACTACTCGCCGTGGCTCACCGAGCAGGGCCACGCGCCCTACGCCTGGACCGTGCTCGGCGCCGTCGCGCAGGCGACCGAGCGCCTGGAGCTGATGACCTACGTGACGTGCCCGACGATCCGGTACGAGCCGGCCGTGGTCGCGCAGAAGGCTGCCACCCTCCAGCTGCTGAGCGAGGGTCGCTTCACCCTCGGGCTCGGCAGCGGCGAGAACCTCAACGAGCACGTGGTGGGGGAGGGGTGGCCGATGGTCGGCGTCCGCCAGGACATGCTCGAGGAGGCCATCCACATCATCCGAGAGCTCCACACCGGCGAGCTGGTGACCTGGCAGGGCGAGTACTTCCGGGTCGACTCGGCCCGGATCTGGGACTGTCCCGAAGGAGGGGTGCCGATCGGCGTCGCGGTCTCCGGTGAGAAGTCCTACGAGCGGTTCGGGCCGTTGGCGGACCACGTCATCGCGGTGCAGCCCGATGCCGAGCTCGTGCGGGGGTTCCTCGACGCCCGACCGCGCGGGGCGACCACGCCACGGGCCATCGGCCAGATCCCGATCTCCTGGGACGCCGATGCCGACCGGGCGAAGGCACGGGCCCACGAGCAGTTCCGGTGGTTCGCCGGTGGCTGGTCGGTGAACGCCGACCTCCCCACCCCGGCAGGGTTCGCCGCCGCCTCGCAGCTCATCACCCCCGAGCAGGTGGCCGACTCCATCCCCTGCGGGCCCGACCTCGACGCCATCGTCGAGGCCGTGAGCAGCTACTGGGAGGCAGGCTTCACCGACATCGCGCTGGTCCAGGTGGGCGACGAGGGCCAGCAGGCGTTCCTCGACGAGGCCGCAGGCCCCCTGCTCGAGAAGCTGCGGGCCGCCGCCCCCTGATCGGGCGGTGGACGCGCCTGCGGCTCGCGGCACCCCCGTCGGTATCGTCTCTGGCGTGACTGCGCCTGAGCCCACCGGGATCGTCGTGCTCCTCTCGGGCTCGGGCACCAACCTCCAGGCCCTCATCGACGCGAGTACCGACCCGGCCTACGGCGTGCGGATCCTCGCGGTCGGCGCCGACCGGGCCGGCATCGCCGGCCTGCACCGAGCGGCGGCGGCCGGCATCCCCACGTTCGTGTGCCGGGTCGAGGACTTCGCCTCACGAGGCGAGTGGGACGCGGCCCTGCGGGTCCGGCTCGACGACCACGAGCCCCGGTTCGTCGTCTCGGCCGGGTTCATGAAGATCCTCGGCCCGGCCGTCCTGTCCGGCTATGTCGTGCTCAACACCCACCCCGCCCTGCTGCCCGCGTTCCCGGGGGCCCACGCGGTGCGCGACGCGCTCGCGTCGGGAGCGACCCGGACGGGCTGCACGGTCCACGTCGTCGACGCAGGGGTCGACACCGGTCCGGTGCTCGCCCAGGCCACCGTCGAGGTCCTCGCCGGCGACACCGAGGACGCGCTGCACGAGCGCATCAAAGCTGTCGAGCACCCGTTGCTCGTCGACGTCGTGGGCCGTGCGGCCCGCGAGGGAATCACCCTCACCGATGGGAAGGCCAGCATTCCGTGACCGAGCAGTCGAACGACCAGACCGCCAGCGACCCGGCGCGCCGCCCGATCCGGCGGGCCCTGATCTCCGTCTACGACAAGACCGGGCTCGAGGAGCTGGCCCGCGGGCTCCACGCGGCCGGGGTCGCCCTCGTGTCCACCGGTGGATCGGCTGCCCTCATCGAGGGGCTGGGCCTGCCGGTCACCGCGGTGGAGGACCTCACCGGCTTCCCCGAGTGCCTCGAGGGGCGGGTCAAGACGCTGCACCCCCGGGTGCACGCCGGCATCCTCGCCGACCTGCGCAAGGACGACCACGTGCAGCAGCTGGCCGACCTCGGGGTCGAGCCGTTCGAGCTGGTCGTGGTCAACCTCTACCCCTTCCGCGAGACGGTCGCCTCGGGCGCTGCCCCGGACGAGGTCATCGAGCAGATCGACATCGGCGGGCCGTCGATGGTGCGGGCGGCCGCCAAGAACCACCCGAGCGTCGCCATCGTCACCGACCCCGCGGCATACGGCAGGGTCGTGGAGGCCGTCGCGGCCGGGGGGTTCACCCTCGCGGAGCGCAAGCTGTTGGCCGCGCAGGCGTTCGTGCACACGGCTGACTACGACAACGCGGTCGCCAACTGGATGGGCAACGTCTACACCGACACCTCCGACGGCACCGGCTTCCCCGCCTGGACCGGCGCGACGTTCACCAGGGCGGCCGTGCTGCGCTACGGCGAGAACCCGCACCAGCGGGCCGCGCTCTACCGCCACTGGCGCGGCGGGGTGGCTTCGGCCGAGCAGCTGCACGGCAAGGAGATGTCGTACAACAACTACGTCGACACCGACGCCGCCGTGCGGGCCGCGCACGACCACGGCGACCGACCCACCGTGGCCGTGGTCAAGCACGCCAACCCCTGCGGCATCGCGGTGGGCGCCACCATCGAGGCCGCGTATGCCGCGGCGCACGCCACCGACCCCGTGTCCGCCTTCGGGGGCATCATCGCCGCGAACCGCACCGTGAACCTCGCGATGGCCGAGCAGGTCAAGGACGTCTTCACCGAGGTGATCATCGCGCCGGACTTCGACGCCGATGCGCTCGAGGTCCTGCAGGCCAAGAAGAACCTCCGCATCCTGCGGCTGCCGTCCGAGTCCGCCCGCAGCGCCGACGCCATCGAGATGCGCCCGATCAGCGGCGGGGTGCTCCTGCAGACCGTCGACCGGGTCGACGCCGTGGTCGAGGGGGACAAGCCCGGCGGCGACGACCCCTCGCACTGGCGCCTGGTGGCTGGCGAGGCGGCCGACGAGCGCACGCTCTCCGACCTCTCGTTCGCGTGGCGCTCGGTGCGGGCGGTGAAGTCCAACGCCATCCTGCTCGCCGCCGACGGGGCCGCCGTGGGGATCGGGATGGGCCAGGTCAACCGGGTCGACTCGTGCCACCTCGCGGTGTCCCGCGCCGGCGCGGAGCGCGCGAGAGGCGCGGTGGCGTCCTCCGACGCGTTCTTCCCGTTCGCCGACGGGCTCCAGGTGCTGCTCGACGCGGGGGTCCGCGCGGTGGTGGCCCCCGGTGGGTCGATGCGCGACCAGGAGGTCGTCGACGCCGCGCAGGCAGCAGGGGTGACGATGTACTTCACCGGCACCCGGCACTTCGCCCACTAGTCGGGAGGGCGGCCGAGCTCCTCCCGGCTCGCTAGGGTTTCGGTCAGTGGCGCACCCTGCGCCGGAACGGAGGACGCGGTGCTGCTGCTGGCCTTCGCGGGCGTGCTGCTGCTGGCGGTGCTCGTCTCGAGCCTGGCCCACCGCACGATCCTGTCCACCGCTGTCCTCTTCCTCGTCGCCGGGTTCCTGCTCGGTGACGGCGTGCTCGGTGTCATCTCGATCGGGGAGGGCGACGACACGGTCTCGGTGCTCGCCGAGCTGGCCCTCTTCGCGGTGCTGTTCACCGACGGGATGCGGGTGGGCTGGCAGGACCTGCGGCAGGCCTACGCCCTGCCGGGTCGGGCGCTGCTCGTCGGGCTGCCGCTGACGCTGCTGGCCACGGCCCTGTTCGCCAAGTTCATCGTGGGACTGGACTGGCCCGAGTCCCTGCTGCTCGGGGCCGTCCTCGCGCCGACCGATCCCGTGTTCGCCTCGGCCCTGGTGGGCAACGACAAGGTGCCCGGCCGGCTGCGCCACCTGCTCAACGTCGAGTCCGGGGTCAACGACGGCCTGGCGCTGCCGTTCGTCGTCGTGCTCCTGGCGGTCTCCCAGGGGGCGGCCGACCTGCACGGCGCGGTGCTGGCCCGCGAGCTGGTCGTCGGCATCCTCATCGGGATCGTGGTGCCCTACGTCGCCATCAAGCTCGAGCAGACCCGCCTGTTCAAGGTCTCCGCGCGCTACGAGCCCCTCAACGCCGTGGCCATCGGGCTGCTGGTCCTGGCCCTCGCCAAGGCCATCGACGGCAACCTCTTCCTGGCCGCCTTCGCCGCCGGCATCACGGTGGCCACCGTCGGGCAGGCCCAGCGCGAGTCCTTCGAGGAGTTCGGCGAGCTCATCGCCGAGATCCTCAAGCTGGCCGCCCTGCTCGTCTTCGGTGTGCTCATCACGCCCAAGTTCATCGGGGAGATCAGCCTCGGTGGGTGGGTCTTCGCGGTCCTGGCCATCTTCGTCGCCCGACCACTGGCGGTGGCGCTGTCCTTCATCGGGGCCAGGCTCAACATGCGTGAGCAGGTGGCCGCCATGTGGTTCGGCCCCAAGGGTTTCGCGTCGGTGGTCTACGGCCTGCTGGTCCTCGACTCCGGCATCCCCGAGGGTGACCTGCTGTTCCACCTCATCGCGATCACCATCGTCATGTCGATCATCCTGCACTCGTCGACGGACGTGCTCGTGGCCCGGTGGTTCGACGACGAGCGGGAGACACCGAACTGGCACGAGCCGGTCCGCCGCGCCGTGCGTGGACTGCGCCCCTCCCGCCGCGGGGACACCTGACCCCTCCCCACCCCGCTCCTTCCCCGCCCACTTCCCCGCCGAGATGGATCCCCGTCACACGTTTTCCCGGCGTGTCGTGGGACGGGGATCCATCTCGGCGGGGAGGGTCAGCCGAGGGCCAGGATGAGGTCGCGGACCGCGTCGGGGTCCTCGAGCGCGTCGCCGAACAGCTCGCGCAGCTGGCCGACGCGGTAGCGCACGGTCTGCGGGTGGACGAACAGCGCCTCGGCCACCGGCTCGCGCCGACCACGGTGCAGCAGCCACAGCCGCAGCGTCTCCTCGAGCTTCTCGCGCGAGGCCGGGGTCTGGTCGTCGAGCGGAGCCAGCGCCCGCGTGCACAGGTCGCTGAGCGCCTCCGGGTCCGCGGCGCGGACCAGGTCGCCCAGGTGGGCCTCGGTGTCGTAGGCCGCCCGCGCGCGGTGGTCGGTCGTCGCCACCAACCGGAAGGCCCGCAGGGCCCTCCGGTAGGAGCTCGAGGTGGCGAGCCAGGGGCGGGCCGGGCCCACCACGACGCCGCGCCGTCCCGCGGTCCGCAGCAGCCTGGCTCGGTGGCCCGGTGACAGGTCCGGCACCAGGAGCGCCGAGACGTTCTCGCTGCCGGAGACGTCGGGCAGGTCCTCGTTGAGCACCAGGCTCGAGGAGTCGACGAGTCCGCGGACGGAGTGCAGGTCGCCCTCGCGCACGAGCACCGTGGTGATGGTCACCGGTGGTGACCACCGGGCGCGCTCGGCCCGGCGCAGCAGCAGCTCCTCGGAACCACCGCGCAGCAGCTCGAGGGCCAACCGGTCACGGTGCTGGCGCTGGAGCCGCTCGGTGGTGGCCAGCTCGTCCGCGTGCCCGGCGACACTGGCTGCCGAGAGCTCGTCGATGTAGGCGAAGACGAGCTCGGCGAACTGGGCGAGCAGGGCTGCGCCCATGCCGGCCTCCACCGCGACCGCGGACAGCTCGCGCCAGGAGACCCGGGCCCCGACGCGGTAGGCGGACAGCAGGGCGTCCATGCTGCGTCCGCTGCGGGCCTCCCCCCGGCCGAGCTCGTAGGAGCCCTCCTGGGCCGGGCGCAGTGGCGTGCTCGCGTCACCGGCCCGGGCCGCCAGGGTCAGGAAGCTCCCGAGGGCCATCTCCACCGCGGCCCCGATGTTGTCGACCATGAAGCTCCTGGCGATGGCGTACACAGGAACTTCGACGATGATGGCGGCGACGGCATCCTCGGCCACCGACGGCAGGGCCGCGCGCAGCGCCGCCTGCACCTCCGGCGAGAGCGTCAGGGCGGCGGCCCGGTCGGCGGTGTGGCGGGCCGAATCAGGGCCAAGAACATCATCTTTTGTCACTGGTGAACAATTCTCTAGTCACGGCTCACGCGATCTGGTCAGGATTTTAGACCCATGAGGCGCCATCATGGAAGCATGACCGCAGCAGTCTCACCTCGCGTGACCTCGGGAGAACCCCGCAGGTCCCTGCGTGACGCCCTCGTCCGGGTCGCCGAGGCGGTGACCACCCCGGTGGTCCCTGCCGAGTACCTCGACCTCATCGCCCCCATGCGCTCCGGCGCCGACCTGCGCGGGAAGGTCGTCTCCGTCACCCCCGAGACCCGCGATGCCACCACCGTGCGGATCAAGCCCGGCCGCGGCTGGCTCGGGCACGTGCCCGGCCAGTACATCCGCATCGGGGTCGACGTCGACGGCGTGCGCAACTGGCGTGCCTACTCCCTGACCTCCCTGGCCGGTTCACCGGACGGCACCATCGCGATCACCGTCAAGGCGATCGACGGCGGCAAGGTGAGCAACCACGTCGTGCGCAACCTGACCCCCGGCACCCTCATCCACCTCGACCAGGCCACCGGCGAGTTCACCCTCCCCGAGGAGCACCCCCGCAAGGCGCTGTTCCTCACCGCCGGAAGCGGCATCACCCCCGTGATGGGCATGCTCCGCAACCACCTGGCCGACCTGCCCGACGCCGTGCTGGTCCACTCCGCGCCGACGCGGGACGACGTCATCTTCGGTGACGAGATCCGCGGCTGGGCGCAGGCCGAGTCGTTGACCCTGCACGAGCTGCACACCGACAGCGACGGCATGTTCGCCCCCGCCGACCTCGACCGCCTCGTGCCCGACTGGCGCGAGCGAGAGACGTGGTGCTGCGGCCCGACGGGCATGCTCGACGCGATGGAGGAGCACTGGGAGCGGGCCGGCCTGGCCGACCAGATCCACACCGAGCGCTTCCGGCCCGTGATCATCGCCGAGGGCGAGGGTGGCACCGTCACCTTCACCAGGAACGGCACCGTGGTCGAGTCCGACGGCGCCACCCCGATCCTGGACGCCGGCGAGGACGCCGGGGTCCTGATGCCCTCCGGGTGCCGCATGGGCATCTGCTTCGGCTGCGTCCTGCCGCTGCGCGAAGGCGCGGTCCGCGACCTGCGCAACGGCGAGCTCACCGTGGCCACCCCCGGCGACGGCGTCCGCATCCAGACCTGTGTGTCGGCCGCTGCCGGCGCCTGCGAAATCGACCTCTAGACCACCTCGACAGTTGGGAGCAGACATGTCTGCCATTGCCCAGAAGCGTGACCGCACCGACGACTTCGACCTCTCCATCGACGGTTCCGCCGCCGGAACCCCCCACGCGCCGACGCGCACCAAGAGCGTCAACAGCCGCCTGTCGGTGGCTGCGACCGAGCGTCGCTTCTCGCCCAAGCCGTCCGGCAAGCCCGACCCCGCCGGCCACCTGACCGCTGAGGACATCGAGGCGCTCGGCGTCGAGCTCGACACGCTCCGCCAGGAGGTCCTGGACTCGCGCGGTGCCGACGACGCGGCATACATCCGCAAGGTGCTCAAGTGGCAGCGGGGCCTGGAGATGGGCAGCCGCGCCGTGCTGCTGTTCTCGCTCTTCCCGCCGGCCTGGCTCGTCGGCACCGCCGGCCTGTCGGTCGCCAAGATCCTCGAGAACATGGAGCTCGGCCACAACATCATGCACGGGCAGTGGGACTGGATGCGCGACCCGCGGATCCACAGCCAGGAGTGGGAGTGGGACAACGCCTCCCCGTCGGAGTTCTGGAAGCACTCGCACAACCAGCTGCACCACACCTTCACCAACGTGATCGGGCGTGACAACGACCTCGGCTACGGCATCATGCGGGTCGACGAGGACCAGAAGTGGACCCCGGCCTACCTCGGCCAGCCCGTCTACAACTTCATCAACATGTGCTTCTTCGAGTACGGCATCGCGGCCTACGACCTCGAGCTCGGCGCCTACCTCAAGGGCCGGGGCAAGTCCAAGGAGGAGTTCCGGACCGACGGCACCAAGGTGGTCAAGAAGATCGGCCGCCAGGCGCGTCGCGACTACCTCATCCACCCGCTGCTGTCCGGCCCGTCGTTCTTCCACACCATGGGCGCGAACTTCGTGGCCAACACGGTCCGCAACATCTGGACCCACCAGGTCATCATGTGCGGCCACTTCCCCAAGGGCGTCGAGACGTTCGCCAAGGCCTCGATCGACGACGAGACCCGCGGTGAGTGGTACCTGCGCCAGATGCTCGGCTCGGCCAACATCAGCGGCAGCAAGGCCATGCACCTCATGACCGGCAACCTGTCGCACCAGATCGAGCACCACCTCTACCCGGACCTGCCGAGCAACCGCTACGGCGAGATCGCCCCGCGCATCCAGGAGATCTGCCAGCGCTACGGCCTCACCTACGTGACCGGCCCGCTGTACAAGCAGGTCGGCTCGGCCTGGGGGCAGGTCATCTCCCTCTCCCTGCCCAACAAGGCGCCGGGCCGCACCCGCGTGGCCATCGCCGCCGAGGCCGTGGGCAAGCGGGTCCGCCGCCGGCTGCGCCGCACGCCGCGCCGCGCCTGACCGCAGACGAGGCGGCCCACCTCCCGACACGGGGGGTGGGCCGCCTCGTCGTATGCCGCGAGGGCCGGTCCGAGGGCGGCGTCAGCCCCGGCGCGCGATCACCACCAGGTACTCCCAGTCCAGCACGCAGTGGCCGTCGCCGCGGTCGAAGCGTGCGGCGAGCTGGACCAGGTCGTGGTCCAGGGCCGCGACCCGGTCCGGGTCGTCGGCGATCGCGCGGTAGGCGGCGATGGTCGGGCCGTAGTTGGCCTTGAAGAAGTCGCGGAAGTCCTCGGCCGTCGCGAAGTGGTCGACGACGAGGTCCTGCTGCACCGCCGTCAACGACTCCACCCGGTCGCCGAGCAGCTCCCGTACGTGGTCGACGTGTCCCCACAGCGGAGGCGGCTGCGCCCCCGGGGGCGGTGGGGGAGCATAGGGCTTCATCGTCGCGAACATCTGGCCGATGAACCCCTCGGGGGTCCAGCTGAGCAGACCGATCGTTCCCCCGGGTCGGGTGACCCGCACCAGCTCGTCGGCCACCAGCTGGTGGTGCGGTGCGAACATGGCACCCACGCACGAGACCACCGTGTCGAACTCGCCGTCGGCGAAGGGCTGCGCCTCAGCGTCGGCCGCCTGCCAGGTGATGTCGAGGCCCTCGGCCTGCGCATCGCGGCGGCCCCGGTCGAGGAGCTCCGGCGTGAGGTCGGTGGCCACGACGAGCGCGCCCGTGCGCGCCGCCGGCAAGGCGACGTTGCCGGATCCCGCCGCGACGTCCTGGACCCGCTGGCCCGGCCCGATGCCAGCGGCCTCCACGAGGATCGGGCCGAGCGGGGCGATGAGCTCGGTCGCCACGGCGGGGTAGTTCCCCAGCGCCCACATCGTGGCGTGCCGGGCCTTGAGGGCACGGTCCTCGGCCGTGGCGGTGATGCCGCTGGCCGTTCTCGTGCCGGAGGTGGTGGTCATGGTGCTCCCCTTCGTCGTCGTGTTGTCCCCTGCACCTGCGACCGTAGGAGCGCCGGGAGCGGCCACGCATCGGCGCGTGCACGCATCCCGTGCGCGACCGGGGGCTCTCGGTGGCGGGTTGCGCGTAGGGGAGCTGGGGCTCAGGCGCGGGTGAGCAGCCTTGCGACAGCGGCGGTCCGGGCGGACTTCCCGTGCAGGTCCAGCTTGGCGTAGGTGTTGCTCAGGTGCCGCTCGACGGTGCGGATGCTGAGGGTCAGGGCCGCGGCGATGTCCTCGTTGTCCAGGCCGCGGGCCGCCAGCCGCAGGATCTCCAGCTCGCGGGGGGAGAGCCCGTCGACCGCGGGGCCGTCCTCGGCCCCAGCCGTCGCGGCGGCCGGATGGTCCCGGGCCGGCTCGCTGCCCGGGCGGCTGTCGGGGTCGCCGGTGAGGAACGCGCGCAGCTCGGACCGGAAGACGTCCCAGGCCGGCTCGTCCTCGAGCACGATGTGGTTGTCGCTCTCGAGGGCCACCAGCCGGGCCCCGGAGATGCCGGCTGCGAGGTGGCGGGCCTCCTCGAAGTCGTTCATCCGGTCGCCCCGCGAGTGCAGCACCAGCGTCGGCACCTCGAGGTCGCCGAGCAGGGCCGAGGCGTCGGCGGCCAGTCGCTGGCGGCGCGAGGCCCGGGCCGTCTCGGCGTCGGTGGACACGCGCTGGAGCTCGTCGAGCCAGACGTGCTGCTCCTCGCTGGCGTGCGGGATCATCAAGGACGTGAAGACCCGGCGGAATGCCGAGTCCGGGCGGGCCCAGCCGACCTTGATCAGCCGGTCGAGGGTGTCGTTGAGCTCGGCCTCGGCGGGGTCGTCGGCCGACTGCCCCGAGTAGCTGCCGTAGAAGACCAGCCGCGCCACCTTCTCGCGGTGCGCCGCCGTGTAGGCGATGGCCACCGGCCCACCCTGGGCCATGGCCAGCAGGGCGAAACCGTCGAGTCCGGCGTCGTCGACCACCGCCTCGAGGTCGCCCAGCCGGGCGGCGAGGCTGTGGTCGGTCATGCCGCGGTCGGACAGGCCGTGGCCACGCTCGTCGAACCGGATGACGGTGTGGCCCGTTCCCCACTCCTCGAGGTAGTGCCGCCACACCGGTGACTGCCAGTCGTACTGCAGGTGGCTCAGCCAGCAGGAGTCCACCACCAGCGGCGGGCCCGAGCCGTGCACGGCATACGCGATGCGGACCCCGTCGGGCGCACGGCAGAACCGGATCTCCTGCCTCGGCGCCACCTGCTGGCTAGCCATGCTCGATGGTACGACCGCAAGGGCGACCACGGGCCTGCGGCGACCAGTACGCGGTGGCCGCGTGGGTCGGCTCGGCGGGCGTGGCAGGATACGGGCCTGTGACCGCACGCATCCTGGACGGCAAGGCAGTACTGGCGAGCATCAAGGACGAGCTGCGCGGGCGGGTGACCGCCCTGCGCGAGCAGGGCGTGGTGCCCGGGCTCGGCACGGTCCTGGTCGGCGAGGACCCCGGCAGCACGTGGTACGTCGGTGCCAAGCACCGCGACTGCGCCGAGGTCGGCATCACGAGCATCCGCCGGGACCTGCCGGCCACCGCCTCCCAGGCCGAGGTCGAGGCGGTCATCGACGACCTCAACGCCGATCCTGAGTGCACCGGCTTCCTGGTGCAGCAGCCGACCGGCTTGGACGAGTTCGCCCTGCTGTCCCGGGTGGACCCCGCGAAGGACGTCGACGGGCTTCACCCCACCAACCTCGGGTGGCTGGTGCTGGGCAAGCCCGCGCCGCTGCCGTGCACCCCGGCCGGGTGCATCGAGCTGCTGCGCCGCTTCGACGTGCCGCTCGCCGGTGCGCGGGTGGCGCTGGTCGGTCGTGGCATCACCGTGGGTCGACCCCTCGGCCTCATGCTCACGCGCCGGAGCGAGAACTCCACCGTGGTGCTGTGCCACACCGGCACTCGCGACCTGGCTGCCGAGGTGCGCCGGGCCGACATCGTCGTGGCCGCGGCCGGCGTCCCCGGGCTGATCACCGCGGACATGGTCAAGCCCGGGGCGGCCGTCCTCGACGTCGGGGTCAGCCGGGTGGTGGCCGAGGACGGCAGGTCCACGGTGGCCGGAGACGTCGCCGCCGATGTCGCAGAGGTGGCCGGCTGGGTCAGCCCGAACCCCGGTGGCGTGGGGCCGATGACCCGCGCGATGCTGCTGACCAACATCGTCGCCGCCGCCGAGCGGCAGCTCGCCGCGACCACCTAGCTGCGGACCCCGCAACCACCACCGCCGAGATGGATGCCCGTCACACGTTTCGTCGGCGTGTCGTGTGACGGGGATCCATCTCGGCGGGAAGAGCGGGTGGGTCAGCCGAGCAGGCCGAGGCCGCGCACGGCCTCTCGCTCCTCCTCGAGCTCCGCGACCGAGGCGTCGATCCGGGCGCGGGAGAAGTCGTCGATCTCCAGGCCCTGGACGATCGACCACTGACCGCCGGCCACGGTGACCGGGAACGAGGAGATCAGGCCCTCGGGGACGCCGTAGGACCCGTCGGAGCAGACCGACATCGAGACCCAGTCGCCTTCGGGGGTGCCGAGCGCCCAGTCGCGAGCGTGGTCGACGGTGGCGCTGGCGGCCGAGGCCGCTGAGGAGGCACCGCGCGCCTCGATGATCGCCGCACCCCGCTTGGCCACGGTCGGGATGAAGCTGTCGGCCAGCCAGTCCTGGTCGCCGACCACCTCGGCCGCGTTGCGGCCGGAGACCTCGGCGTGGAACAGGTCGGGGTACTGCGTGGCGGAGTGGTTGCCCCAGATGGTCATCTTGCGGATCTCGGTCACCGGCACCCCGAGCTTGGCGGACAGCTGGCTGATCGCGCGGTTGTGGTCCAGGCGGGTCAGCGCCGAGAAGCGCTCACGAGGGATGTCGGGAGCGTTGCTCATCGCGATGAGGGCGTTGGTGTTGGCCGGGTTGCCCGTGATGGTCACGTGCACGTCGTCGGCGGCGACAGCGTTGAGCGCCTTGCCCTGGGGGGCGAAGATCCCGCCGTTGGCCTCGAGCAGGTCGCCGCGCTCCATGCCCGGGCCGCGCGGGCGCGCCCCGACGAGGAGGGCGTGGTTGACCCCGTCGAAGATGGTGTTGGCGTCGTCGCCGATCTCGACGCCGGCCAGGGTGGGGAAGGCGCAGTCGTCGAGCTCCATGACGACGCCCTCGAGCGCCTTGAGCGCCGGGGTGATCTCGAGCAGTCGCAGCTCGACGGGGGTGTCCGGACCGAAGAGCGATCCGCTCGCGATCCGGAAGAGGAGGCTGTAGCCGATCTGGCCTGCGGCGCCGGTGACGGCGACCTTGACGGGGGGAGTGCTCACGGTGGGCCCTTCACGTCGCTGGGGTGGGGGACAACTATCGGCGACGGTAGCAGGGGCGCGGTGGCGCGCTCCGCGGTGGTTAGGGTCGTCGGTATGCCGGTCCCCGACTTCGTCGCCACCCTTCGCTCGGCCGTGGGTCACGACCCGCTGCTGCTGCCCGGCGTGACAGCGGTCGTCCGCAACGAGCGCGGGGAGGTCCTGCTCGGCCTGCGGTCCGACAACGGCCGGTGGGCGCTCGTCTCCGGGATCCTGGAGCCGGGGGAGCAGCCCGCAGAGGCCGTCGTGCGCGAGATCCGCGAGGAGACCGGTGTCGACGCGCAGGTGCTGGGCCTGACGTCGACCTCGATGACGCCCCCGGTCACCTACCCGAACGGCGATGTCGCGCAGTACCTCGACCTGTGCTTCCTGTGCCGGCACGTTGCCGGTGAGCCGCACGTCGCCGACGACGAGTCGCTCGAGGTGGGCTGGTTCGCCCCGGACGCACTGCCCGAGGACGTCACGGAGTCCTCACGGCGCAAGCTCGCCCTCGCCCTCGAGTTCGACGGCCGGACCCGCTTCGTGGGTGACGGGCCCGAGCAGGTCACGACACCACCACCGCTGGGCGCCCTGAGGCTGACCGGGCGCGACCTCCCGCTGCGCCGGGCCCGAGCCACCGACGTCGCCGCAATCGTGGCGCTGGTCGCCGACGACCCCATCGCCGCGGGGCGCGAGCAGGCCGGCGACCACCCGGCATACGAGCAGGCGTTCGCCGCCGTCGACCGGGACCCGCACCAGCTGCTCGTCGTCGCCGAGGACGACGGTGACGTGGCCGCCACCCTGCAACTGACCTTCATCCCCGGGCTGTCGCGCGGCGGCGCATGGCGTGCGCAGATCGAGGCGGTGCGCGTCGCCCCCGACCTGCGCGGGCACGGGGTCGGCAGCCAGCTGATCGCCTGGGCCGTGGACGAGGCGCGACGACGTGGTTGCTCACTCGTCCAGCTCACCACCGACAAGCGCCGCGCCGACGCGCACCGCTTCTACGAACGATGGGGGTTCACGCGGTCGCACGAGGGGTTCAAACTGGTCCTCGGCGGGACCGACGCGACTGGACCGAGCGAGGAGCACCGATGAGCGGACAAGGCACCCGGGACGACCCCTGGCTCCTCAGCACGCCGCCGGGCACCAGTGACTACGCGATGTACCGGGACGAGACGACCGACCCCGCCCAGCTCGTGTGCCAGGTGGGGTCGACGAGGCTCACCTACGACGCCCGGGTCGTCGACGACCTCCACGACTGGCTGCGTGCCCAGGCCGACTGGGTCCCCCTGGGCAGTGCCGACGAGCAGAAGCCTGCGAAGGACGGGACGGTCGAGGCGTGGGGTCGATCGGAGTCCAACCCGCTGGGTGGGTGGTACGGCCTGCGCAAGGGCTATCGGGGCAGGGTGGGCATGTACCTGCCACCGCTGCTCGAGGAGCTGGGTCTGGCCGAGGTCGAGCACCAGCCCCGAAACAACCGGATGCGCGCGCTCTAGGCCTCGCCGCTGGGGGCGTCGTGAGCCTCGAGCGCAGCGGCCGCCATCTCGTGGTGCATGAGGGCGAAGAGGGCCAGGTCGCCCAGGCGCGTGCTCCAGCCGTAGGCCCGCCCCGCCGGCCCGTCGGGTGCGAAGCCATGGCGCAGGGTGAAGCGAGCGCCCCCCGCGTCGACGGGCGCGACGAGCAGCTCCAGGGTCGCGGTGCCGGGCAGCCTGGTGTCGGCCCGCAGGAGCAGGCGCTGACCCGGGTCGAGCTCCTCGACGGTCCAGAAGTCGACGCGGTCACCCACCCGCAGGGGTCCGGTCGGGCGCAGACGGCGTCGACCGGGGCCCCCGAGCAGGCGGTCGACGCCGCAGCGCGCCGTCCACACGACCTCCGGGGTGAACCAGCCCGTGGTGCCACCGACCGAGGTCACCACGGCCCACACGCGTTCGGGCGGCACCGCCACGGTCGTGGAGTGCTCGCCGCCGATCACGCTGCCCGAGGTCATGGCCACCACGGTAGGCCGCGGCGACCCCTGCCGGTCAGTGCAGGGTGGCCAGGATGTCGTTGAAGGTGGCCGAGGGCCGCATCACGGCGGACACCTTGTCCTGGTCGGGCCGGTAGTAGCCGCCGATGTCGGCCGGGTGTCCCTGGACGGCCAGCAGCTCGCCGGTGATGGCGTCCTCGTGGCTGGACAGGGACTGCGCGACCGCAGAGAAGGCCTGGGCCAGCTCGGCGTCCTCGGTCTGCTGCGCGAGCTCGTGGGCCCAGAACAGGGCGAGGTAGAAGTGGCTCCCCCGGTTGTCGACCTGGCCGACCTTGCGTGCTGGCCCCTTGTTCTCGTTGAGCAGCCGCTCCGTGGCGCGGTCGAGGGTGTCCGCGAGGATGAGCGCCCGCGGGTTGTCGGTGGTCGTCGACATGTGACGCAGGCTCTCCGCGAGGGCCAGGAACTCGCCGAGGCTGTCCCAGCGCAGGTAGTTCTCCTGCACGAGCTGCTGGACGTGCTTGGGGGCCGAACCGCCGGCGCCGGTCTCGAAGAGGCCGCCACCGTTCATCAGGGGTACGACCGACAGCATCTTGGCGCTGGTACCCACCTCGAGGATGGGGAAGAGGTCGGTGTTGTAGTCGCGCAGCACGTTGCCGGTGACCGAGATGGTGTCCTCGCCGCGGCGGATCCGCTCGACGGAGTAGCGGGTCGCCTCGACCGGCGACATGACCTTGACGGTCAGGCCCTCGGTGTCGTGCTCGGGGAGGTAGGCCTGCACCTTGGCGATGAGGTTGGTGTCGTGGGCGCGCTCGGGGTCGAGCCAGAACACGGCGGGGTCCTGGGAGGCGCGGGCCCGGGTCACGGCGAGCTTGACCCAGTCACGGATGGGGGCATCCTTGGTCTGGCAGGCTCTCCAGATGTCCCCGGGCGCGACGTCGTGGGCCATCAGCACCTCGCCGGCCGCGTTGACGACCTCGACCCGCCCGCTCTCGGTGATCTCGAACGTCTTGTCGTGGCTGCCGTACTCCTCCGCCTTCTGGGCCATCAGCCCGACGTTGGACACCGAGCCCATCGTCGTCGGGTCGTAGGCGCCGTGCGCGCGGCAGTCCTCGATGACCGCTTGGTAGACACCGGCATACGAGCTGTCGGGGATGACCGCGAGGGTGTCGTGCTCCTCGCCGTCGGCTCCCCACATGTGTCCCGACGTGCGGATCATGGCCGGCATCGAGGCGTCGACGATCACGTCGCTCGGCACGTGAAGGTTGGTGATTCCCTTGTCGGAGTTGACCATCGCGAGCCGGGGGCCGTCGGCGAGCCCCTTCTCGATCGCCGCCCGGACCTCGTCGCGCGTACCGTCCGGCAGGGCATCCAGCCCGTCGAGGATCGACCCGAGGCCGTTGTTGGCGCTGAGCCCGGCCGCCTTGAGCTGCTCACCCCAGGTGGCGAAGACCTCGGGCAGGAAGGCCTTGACGACATGGCCGAAGATGATCGGGTCGGAGACCTTCATCATGGTGGCCTTGAGGTGCACCGAGAAGAGGACGTCCTGGTCCTTGGCCCGGGCGATCTGCTCGGTGAGGAACCGGTCCAGGGCCGCGGCGCGCATCACGGTGGCGTCGACCACCTCGCCGGCGAGCACCGGCAGGCTCTCCTTGAGCACCGTGGTGCCGGACTGGCCCACCAGCCGGATCGTCAGGCTGTCGTCGGCGGGGAGCACCACTGACTGCTCGTTGGCGCGGAAGTCGTCAGCGGCCATCGTGGCGACGTTGGTGCGGGAGTCGGGGCTCCACGCGCCCATCGAGTGGGGGTGCTTGCGCGCATAGTTCTTCACCGCAGCGGGGGCCCGGCGATCGGAGTTGCCCTCGCGCAGGACCGGGTTGACGGCGCTGCCCTTGACCGCGTCGTACCGGGCGCGTGCGTCGCGCTCGTCGTCGGTCGCGGGCTCGTCGGGGAAGTCGGGCAGGGCGTACCCCTTGGACTGGAGCTCCTTGATCGCGGTCTTGAGCTGCGGCAGGGACGCCGAGACGTTGGGCAGCTTGATGATGTTGGCCTCGGGGGTCCTGGCCAGCGCACCGAGCTCGGCCAGCGCGTCGCCGACCCGCTGCTCCTCGGGCAGCAGGTCGTCGAAGGCGGCGATGATGCGGCCCGAGAGGGAGATGTCGCGGGTCTCGACCTCGACGCCCGCGGTGGCCGCGAAGGACTCGATCACCGGGAGGAAGGAGAAGGTCGCCAGCATCGGCGCCTCGTCGGTGAGGGTGTAGATGATCGTGGCCATGAAGTGGCTCTCTCCCTGGAATCTGGTGCGGTCGCACACGGGGTGCGCAGGCGGCTCTCAGGCTATCGAACCGTGCTCGTGCCGCGAGCCCCGGACCGTGGTGGGCCGGGGCTCGCGGGTCGTGCTCGTGTGGTGCTAGGGCTGGCTACGCACGTCCTCGGGGTCGACCACGCCGGAGATGTCCTCCGCGCGGCGGTCGATTCCCGTGATCAGGTGATAGGTGGCTCCGGCGATGGCCGCTCCCACGATGGGGGCGACCCAGAAGGCCCACAGCTGGCCGGGTGCGCCGTTGCCGTTGAAGAAGGCGACCGCCGTCGAGCGGGCCGGGTTGACGGAGGTGTTGCTGATCGGGATGGAGATGAGGTGGATGAGGGTCAGGCCCAGGCCGATCGCGATGGGGGCGAACCCCGTGGGCGCGCGGTCGTCCGTCGCGCCGAGGATGATGTAGAGGAAGAACGCCGTGAGGATCGCCTCGGCGCACAGGACCGCGACCAGCGTGTAGCCGCCGGGGGAGTGTTCGCCATAGCCGTTGGCGGCCAGGTTGCCGATCCTGTCGAAACCGGGGACGCCCGAGGCGATGGCCCACAGCGCCAGCCCGGCGAGCAGCCCGCCGACCAGCTGGGCGACGACGTAGGCCGGCACCTCCTTCCACTCGAAGCGCTTGGCCACGGCGACCCCGATCGTCACCGCGGGGTTGAAGTGGGCGCCCGAGACGTGCCCCACGGCATACGCCATGGTCATCACCGTCAGGCCGAAGGCGAGGGCCACGCCCAGGAAGCCGATCCCGAGCTGGACGCTCTGTCCGGCGACGACGTTGGGGGCGAGGTACTTCGCCGCGAAGATGGCGCTGCCGCAGCCGCCGAAGACGAGCCAGAACGTGCCCAGGGCCTCGGCGCCGAGGCGGGAACTCAATGCGGGGGTGCGCATGCGCATGCTCCTTGAACCCGTGACGGACCTCTGCCGGCCCGTGCCGAGTCAACTGTCCCGCAGGGTGAGGGATTTTGGGGTGCACGCCCCGCCGGGGTCCTCGCCGCCGGAATGAGGCGTGTTGCCTGAGAGGAATGAGGACATTCCTCCACAAAACAACCAGCACTTGACCAGATATTTACCAAACGCTGGTATTCACCTGCCCTTTCCCTTACCTTCTGCTGAGACGAAACATTCTTCGTCGGGCTCTCGAGGCAGGGGACAACCGATGGGCCAGCAGGGGGTCCCGGATCGGATTGCGCAGGAGGCGATCCGATCCGGGGACTGCCCGTCCGCGTCGCCGGACCGGGCGCACGAGGGTCCTGCGCGAGACCCCGTCCACTAACGTGCCTGCCTTGCCGCCGTGGGGGTCGGCAAGGCAGGCCGAATGCAGTTCCGGGGACGTCCCGGCCCCGGTGGTCCTCCCACCGGGGCCCGGACGCTCCCCGCCCGGCTCAGTCCTGTGGGGTGCTCGCGCGCGTCACGAAGTCGGCGAGGTCCGCGCTCTGCTGGAGCCGGCTCGGCTCGTGCACGTACATCATGTGGCCGGCCTCGTAGTAGGCGTGCTCGAGGTTGCCCCGCAGCGACTGCGGGATGGCGAGGTGGGCGACCACGTCCTCGGCACCGTAGTAGGGCGTGGCACCGTCGTGGTAGCCGTAGGCGATGTGCACCTTGAGGTGGGGGTTGGCCCGCATGGCCCGGGCCAGTCGCGCCGAGACGTCGACGGGCTTGCCCTCGAACTCCTTGTAGGACCACTCGCGGTACGCCCGCTCGGAGCTCTGGGCATAGGGCAGGTCGTTGGTGTAGCCGAGCTCCTCCCGGACGTAGTGGTTCCACGCTGCCGCGTAGGGACCGCTGATCGCGTCCATGGCCGGGTCGCCGTCCCAGGTCTCGGCGACGCCGCTGACCAGGGGAGCGGTGAAGCGGCTGTCCAGCCGGCCGACGGCGAGGCCCTCCTCGCGCAACAGCTCGGTGAAGTAGCGCACGTGCTCGATGCGAAGGTCCGCCCGGTCGACGTATGCCTCGCTCAGGCCGGTGAGGGCGGCCAACCGCCGCACGTGGTCGGCCCGCTCGGCCGGCGTCAGGCGCGACCCTCGCGAGAGCGCCCACGGGTAGTCGCGCGAGGCGTACTCCTCCGCCTCCGCGAGGACGGTCTTGAGGGACTTGCGACCGTGCCGTCCGTGGTGGTGCGCGGTCGCTGCGTAGGTGGGCAGGTAGTCGACGTGCGCGCGGTCGTTGGTGAACTCGAAGTCGACGGTGGCGAGGTCGAGCACCGAGCTGATCAGGATGAGGCCGTTGAGGTACAGCCCGTAGCGGGACTGGAGGTGGTCGGCGAGGGCGGCGGCGCGGATCGTGCCGTAGGACTCCCCGGCGATGAACTTCGGGGAGAGCCATCGCTGGTGGCGTGTGGTCCAGAGCCGGATGAGCTCACCGACGCTCTCGATGTCGGCCTTGAACCCGTGGTAGTCCTTGGGCTTGCCACCCTCGACCGCGCGGGAGTAGCCGGTCGAGACGGGGTCGATGAAGACGAGGTCGGAGACGGCGAGCAGCGACTGCGGGTTGTCCAGCAGGCCGTAGGGGGGCGGTGTCAGGGCGCCGACGTCGCCGGAGTCCACCCGACGGGGGCCGAGCAGCCCCAGGTGCAGCCACACCGAGCTCGAGCCCGGGCCGCCGTTGAAGGCGAAGGTGACCGGTCGGGTCGTGCCGGCCGGGGCGTCTGCGACGTAGGAGGTGACGTTGAGCTCGGCCTTGGCCACGTGCCCCTTGAAGACGCCCTCCTCGAAGACCTCCTCGCGCAGGACGATGCGACCAGTGGTCGCGGTGTAGTGCAGTCGCCGTCGCCCGATCGCGAGCGTGTGCCGGGTGCTCACCACGTCGTCCTCGGGCGGCGCCGGGGTGGAGGTGACCGTCGTCGTGTCGGTCGTCGTGGACGTGGTCCGTCCGCCGACGGGGGCTGTCCTTGCTGGGTCTGTCGGGGCGGTCCCCACGATGTCGTCGGCCATGGCGCCACCCTAGTGCTGCCTGTCGGCACTGGTCACGGACAATGGGCGGATGCGTCTGATCACGGCCAACGTCAACGGCATTCGCGCAGCAGTCCGTCGCGGTGGCCTCGACTGGCTCGCCGACCAGTCGCCGGACGTGCTCTGTCTGCAGGAGGTGCGGGCCACCGACGCCCAGCTGCGCGAGCTCCTCGACACCAGCGGGTTCGCGGGGTGGCACGTCGCGCACACCGAGGCGTCGACCAGGGGTCGCGCCGGGGTCGCGGTCGTGAGCCGGGCCCCGCACCGTCGCGTCCGGAGCTCGGTCGCGGACGGAGAGTTCGAGGGCACCGGCCGGTGGGTGGAGGTCGTCCTCGACACCCCTCTCGGCGAGGTGGCGGTGGTGTCGACCTACGTCTTCACCGGCGAAGCGGGCACGCCTCGACAGGACCAGAAGTATGCGTTCCTCGACGCCGTCGAACGCCGGCTCCGGGCCTGGTCGCTCAACGGGGCCATGGCAGTGGTGTCCGGTGACCTCAACGTCGCCCACCGCGAGGACGACCTGTTGAACTGGAAGGCGAACCGCGCGAAGTCGGGCTTCCTCCCGAGGGAGCGTGCCTACTTCGACCGCTGGTTCGCCGACGGCGGGTGGGTCGACGTCCTGCGGGTGGCGCACGGCCCCGGACCGGGTCCCTACTCGTGGTGGTCCTGGCGGGGACGCGCCTTCGACAACGACTCCGGGTGGCGGATCGACTACCAGCTCGCGAGCAGGCCCCTGGCGGCCCGTGTGGTGTCGGCGTCCATCGGTCGCGCCGCCGCCTACGACCAGCGGTGGTCCGACCACGCGGCGGTGACCGTCGACTACGACCTGACCTGAGGTCCCCAGTGCGACCTGACGCGACCCGCTCCCTAGAGATCGCGTCCGGCAGGACCGGCGGCGGACACGACGAAGCACTCGGGCGCACGGAAGCCCTGCGCGTCGAAAGCCGCCTCGACCGCTGACTGGATGCGCACAGCGTCCCCTTGGCGGAGCAACGCGATCGCGGACCCACCGAACCCACCGCCGGTCATGCGGGCACCGAGGGCGCCGGCGTCCGTGGCGGCAGTGACGGCGGTGTCGAGCTCGGGCACCGAGATCTCGAAGTCGTCGCGCATCGAGTCGTGGGACTGCAGGAAGAGCCGCCCCAGCTCGACGAAGTCGCGGCGCCCCAGGGCCTGCGTCGCCTGCTCCACCCGGTCGATCTCGGTCACCACGTGGCGTGCCCGCCGCCGCAGCAGGTCCGAGGAGAGCTCTGCGAGGCGTTCGTCGAGGTCGGCGATGCCGACCTCGCGCAGGCTCGGGAGCCGCAGCTCCTCGGCGGCCTGGTCGCAGGAGCTCCGCCGCTCGGCGTACTGGCCGTCGACCAGGGCGTGCTCCGCGCGGGTGTCGATGACGAGCAGGGCCAGCCCGGCACCAGCCAGGTCGAAGGGCACCTGCTCGGTCGCGCCGTCGCGGCAGTCCAGCAGCAGGGCGTGGCCGTCCCGGGCCAGCAGCGCGGCGGACTGGTCCATGCCTCCCGTGGGGGCCTGGGCCACGGTGTTCTCGGCCGAGACGCAGGCAGCAGCCAGGTCGGCCCGCCCGGTCGGGGAGGCGAGCAGCCCGAGGTCGAACAGGTCGCTGGCGGCGGCGCCGACCGAGCACTCCAGGGCGGCCGAGCTCGACAGGCCGGCGCCGAAGGGCACGTCGCTGGTGACGGCCACATCGAGGCCACGCACGGCGTACCCGGCCTGCTCCAGGGCCCACGGGACCCCCGCGACGTAGGCGCCCCAGCCGCCGGGCGTGCCCGGCCCCACCTGGTCGAGGTCGACCTCGACGACGCCCCGCTCCCGAGCGGACGTCATCCGCAGCAGGCGGTCGTCGCGGGCCCGCACCGCGGCGAAGGTGCGCTGCGGCAGCGCGATGGGAAGGCAGAGCCCCTGGTTGTAGTCGGTGTGCTCGCCGATGAGGTTGACCCGGCCGGGCGCCGACCACACCCCATCGGGCTCCGCGCCATAGGTCTCGCGGAACAGCGTGGCCGCGTCGGCTGCTGTCACGGGGCCACCGCGCGCAGGCGTGCGGCGATCTGTTCGGGCGCGACGTCGTTGACCCAGCCCCCGACGCCGGACTCCGAGCCGGCGAGGTACTTGAGCTTCTTGGGTGAGCGCAGCACCGACATCACCTGCAGGTGCAGGCGCGAGACGTCGCGTCCCTGCTTGGCGGGGGCCTGGTGCCAGCCGGCGATGTACGGCAGGCGGATCGCGCCGCCGTCCTTGGCCTCGTAGTAGCGGTCGAGGCGTCGCAGCAGGTCGAGGTAGACGTGGGAGAGGTCGTCGCGCTCCTCGTCGGTGAGGGCGGGCAGGTCAGGCACGTCGCGGTGGGGAGCGAGGTGGACCTCGACGGGCCAGCGCGCGGCGAACGGCACGTAGGCCGTCCAGTGCTCGCTGTCGATGACGACCCGGTCCTTGGCCTCGAGCTCGGCCCCGAGGATGTCGGCGCCGAGCAGCCGCCCGGTGCGGGCGTGGTGCTCGGTCGCCGCGTGGAGCAGGTCGGCGCTGCGCTGGGGCAGGTAGGGGTAGGCGTAGATCTGGCCGTGGGGGTGGTGCAGCGTCACCCCGATCTCCTGGCCGCGGTTCTCGAAGCAGAACACCTGCTCGACCTCGGGCAGCGTCCCGAGCTCCGTGGTGCGGTCGGCCCACGCGTCGATCACGGTGCGGGCCCGATGGGGGGTCAGGTCCGCGAAGGTCGACTCGTGGTCGCTGGTGAAGCAGACCACCTCGCACCGGCCGAGGGCGGGTCGGCTCCGGATGAGCGCGTCGGCTGCACCCTCATCGTGCGTGTGCGCCGACACCGGGGCGTAGGACGGGAAGCGGTTCTCGAAGACCACGACGTCGTAGGACGACTCGGGCACCTCGGACGGAACGCTGCCGGTTCCGGTGGGGCACAGGGGGCACTCGTCCTTGGGCGGCAGGAAGGTGCGGTTGCTGCGGTGTCCGGCGACCGCCACCCAGTCGTCGACCAGGGCGTCGTAGCGGATCTCGCCGGACTGGGCGCGGTCGCCGAGCGGCCGGGCGTCCTCGGCGGTGCGCTCGGGGGCGTCGGGGGAGTCGTCGAAGTAGATGATCTCCCGGTCGTCGGCCAAGCGCCGGCTCGTGCGGCGCAACCTCATGACAGTCCTCTCCGGGTGCGGGTGGGGAGCCTGGTGACCTCTGCGGCCAGCACCAGCTCGACACCGGATTCGGTGACGGCGCGGCGGGCCCGGGTGCCCAGCCCCTGGTCGGTGACCAGCAGGTCCACGGCCGCCAGCGGGATGATGGTGCTGAGCCCGACCGTGCCCCACTTGGTGTGGTCGGCGAGCACGCACACCTGGCGCGCCGTGTCGACCAGCGCCCGGTTGGTCTCGGCCTCGACGAGGTTGGGCGTGGTGAGCCCGGCTCGGCCGTCCATGCCGTGCACGCCGAGGAAGAGGCGGTCCACGTGCAGCATGCGCAGGGCGCTCACGGCCACCGGGCCGACGAGGGCGTCCGAGGGGGTGCGGATGCCACCGGTGAGGACCACGCTCTGGCCGGGGGTGCCGGACTCGTGGAGCAGCTGCGCCACGGGGATCGAGTTCGTCACGACCGTGAGGTCGGGGATCGTGCGCACCGCCCGCGCGAACTCATAGGTCGTCGTGCCCGCCGAGATGCCGATCGCCGCACCGGGTTCCACCAGGCTGGCTGCCGCGTGGGCGATCGCGGTCTTCTCCACCTGCATCAACGCCGACTTCACGGTGAAGCCGGGCTCCTCCGTGCTGCGACCGCCGACGGCCAGGGCGCCTCCGTGCACCCGTTCGACGAGTCCCTCCGCGGCCAGCTGCTCGATGTCGCGTCGCACGGTCATGTCGGAGACCCCGAGCTGGTCGACCAGCTCGGACACCCTGACGGCGCCGCTCTCCTCGACCAGCTCGAGGATCGTGGAGCGACGCTGGCTGGCCAGCACGGCTAGCCCTCCCTGACGACGGCCACCGCACCCGGCGCGAGCCGCAGCGTGGGGCCGACCGCCAGGTCGGCCACGAGGTCGTGGCCCTGGGTCGGGACGGACTGCTCCTCGTCGGTGTCGTTGGCCAGGAACAGCCACGAG
The DNA here is from genome assembly GCA_963757635.1 of uncultured Actinomycetota bacterium. Classification (GTDB taxonomy): domain Bacteria; phylum Actinomycetota; class Actinomycetes; order Actinomycetales; family Dermatophilaceae; genus Pedococcus. The sequence goes on from CAVWSK010000005.1 coordinate 483,397, forward strand.
CCCGTGTCGCCGGTGCGGCGGACGGCCTCGACACCGCGCGGGACCTCCACGACGGGACGCACGTCGGCGGCCTCGGTCAGGCGGTTCAGGAGGCCAGCGAACGTCTCGTCGTCCGGCAGGGTGCTCAGGTACCAGGCTGCGCCCTGTCCCGTGCCGCGTCGGGTGACCGCCGGTCGGCCGGCGAGCGGTCCGGAGCCGAAGGAGTCCAGCACCTCGCAGTCCACGGCGGTGACGTCCTCGCTCCACAGGCTCCCGGTGCCCGCGCCGAGGCTGACGGTCTCCCCGGGCATGAGCGGGAAGAACTCCTCGACCCGCACCCCGAGCAGCTCACGGAAGGCGCCGGGGTACCCCCCGAGCCGCACGTGGTCGTCCTCGGTGGAGATGCCGGAGAAGAACGTGACCAGCACCTGCGCCCCGCCCTCGGCGGCGGCCGCGATGGCCGCGGCGTTCTCGTCGCTGACCAGGTAGAGGGTCGGGACGACCACGACGCGGTATGCCGTGAGGTCGGCACTCGGGTGCACGACGTCCGCCGTGATCCCCCGGTCGCGCAGCAGCCGGTGGACCGTGTGGGGGGTGGTGACGTAGTCCAGCTCCCCGGAGGGCATCGCGGGGCCCTGCGCGGCCCACCGCGCCTGGTAGTCCCAGAGGATCGCCACCTCGGCCAGCACCCGCGAGCCCACGACCTCACCGAGGCGCCCTGCGACGGCACCGAGTGCGCAGACCTCGCGGAAGCGGGCGCTGTCGCGGCCGGCGTGGGGCACCAGGGCGGAGTGGAACTTCTCCGAGCCCGACCGCGACTGGCGCCACTGGAAGAACCCCAGGGTGTCGGCACCCCGCGCGACGTGGGCAACACTGTCCCGCAGCGTCTGGCCGGGCTTCTTGGCCGGGTTGACCGGCTGCCAGTTGACCGCGCTCGTGGAGTGCTCCATGAGCATCCACGGGGCGCCACCGGACAGGCCGCGGATGAGGTCGCCGCTGAAGGCCAGCTCCGCGCGGGGGTGCGCCAGCGAGCTGACCACGTAGTGGTCGGTGCTCACGACGTCCTGTTCGGGGGCCCACTGGTGGTAGTCGAGGTGGTCGAAGCCGGACACGGTCATGAAGTTGGTCGTGACCGGGACGCCCGGCGACAGCTCGCCGAGCAGCCCACGCTCGGCCCGGTGGAAGTCCAGCAGGGTGTCGGACTGGAACCGGCGGTAGTCCAGCAGGTGCGTGGGGTTGGCGAAGCTCGTGGTCAGGCGCGGGGGGAGGATCTGCTCCCACTCGGTGTAGCGCTGGCTCCAGAAGGCGGTGCCCCAGGCGTCGTTCAGCGCGTCCAGCTGCGGGTAGCGACGCTGGAGCCAGACCCGGAAGGCGGCCGCACAGGTGTCGCAGTAGCAGGGGACGTTGTGGCAGGCGTACTCGTTCGAGACATGCCACATCGCCAGCGCCGGGTGGTCGTGGTAGCGCTGGGCGAGCTGGCCGGTCAGGGCCAGGGCATAGTCGCGGTAGAGCGGTGAGCTGGGGCACCAGGCCTGGCGGCTCCCGGGCCAGAGGGTGTGGCCCTCGTGGTCGACCGGGAGGATCTCGGGGTGTGCCGCCGACAGCCACGGTGGTGGGGTGGCGGTCCCCGTGGCGAGGTCCACCGCGATGTCGTGGCTGTGCAGGGTGTCCATGATGTCGTCGAGCCAGCCGAACTCGTACTGGCCCTTGGCGGGCTCGAGCCAGGACCAGGAGAAGACACCCAGGGTCACGAACGAGACGCCCGCCTCGCGCATGAGCTCCATGTCCTCCGGCCACACCTCGCGGGGCCACTGCTCGGGGTTGTAGTCGCCACCGAAGGCGATTCGCTGGCTTGGCCATGGACGCATGACGGATAGTTTCGCGCGGCCCGGTTGCAGATGTCAACAAAAACCAACAAGAGCCCTTGGCGAGCGTCGATCCGTGCCCAGCGACACACCGTTGCGATGAATCACCTACTCGCTGACGACTTCGTGTCCTCATTGAGATGAGATTTGTCACGCCATCCCTTGACAGATTGCTCGAGCCGCGGCCATTCTCGGTTTTGTTATTGATGGTTTTTGATGGTTCCTGTCGGGGCCTGCATCACCATCCGACTCGGCAGCACCAGTGTCAAAGGAGACCGCCATGCCGCGCCCCGCAACACACGAGCAGTACCTCGCCAGCCTCATCCCCCCGTCGATGCAGGGGGTGTCCCGGCGCACGCTGCTGCGTGGAGCGGTCGGGGCCTCCGCGCTCCTGGCCACGCCGGCACTGCTGGCGGCCTGTGGTGGGGGAGACACCACCGCCACCTCCACGGGCAAGGCCACGGGCACGGTCACCCTGGGGTCGAACCAGTCCGATGCCGTCCCGAAGGCAGCGATCCAGTCGGTCATGGACGCCTTCCAGAAGGCCAACTCCGGGCTGACGGTCAAGGTCAACACCATCGACCACAACTCCTTCCAGGAGAACATCAACAACTACCTCCAGGGCTCCCCGGACGACGTGTGGATGTGGTTCTCCGGCTACCGCATGCGCTTCTTCGCGAGCAAGGGCCTGGCGGGCGACGTCAGCGCCGTGTGGAAGGACCTGCCCGGCATGTCCGACGCGCTCAAGGCGGCATCGACCGGTGATGACGGCAAGCAGTACTTCGTCCCCTCGACCAACTACCCGTGGGCCGTCTTCTACCGCAAGAGCGTCTTCGACAAGTACGGCTACACCGAGCCCAAGACCCTCGACGAGTTCAAGGCCCTCGGCGCCCAGATGAAGAAGGACGGGCTGGTCCCGATCGCCTTCGGCGACAAGGACGGCTGGCCGGCCATGGGCACGTTCGACCAGCTCAACATGCGCATCAACGGCTACCAGTACCACATCGACCTCATGGCCGGTAAGGAGAAGTGGAACGGCGACCAGGTCAAGAAGGTCTTCGACACCTGGGCCGGTCTGCTCGACATGCACCAGCCTGACTCCCTCGGCCGCACCTGGCAGGAAGCCGCCCAGGCGCTGCAGCAGAAGAAGGCCGGCACCTACGTGCTCGGCTCGTTCCTCGCCCAGCAGTTCCCCAAGGGTGCCGAGCAGGACGACCTGACCTTCTTCAACTTCCCGGAGATCGACCCGGCCATCGGAGCCGACGCCATCGAGGCGCCCATCGACGGCTACATGATGGCCAAGCGACCGAAGAACGAGGCGGCGGCCCTGAAGCTGCTCGGCTTCGTCGGATCGGCGGAGGCGCAGAACCTCGCGGTCAAGGCCGACCCCAGCGTCATCGCCACCAACAGCGGCGCTGACACGTCCGGCTACACCGAGCTGCAGAAGAAGTCGGCGGAGTACGTCAAGTCGGCCAAGTCCATCGCGCAGTTCATGGACCGCGACACGCGCCCCGACTTCGCCTCGACGGTGATGATCCCGGCCATCCAGTCCTTCATCAAGAACCCGAAGGACATCGACGGACTGGTCAACAGCATCGAGAAGCAGAAGCAGAGCATCTTCGCGAGCTGACCGCCCGCGACCATGCGAACCAAGGAGCTCTGCCGTGGCCACCATCACTAAGCCGAAGCGATCGAAGTACAAGGGGATCGACCACCTCAGCACCGTCGACCGGGTGGCGGTGACGCTGATGATCGCGGTGCCGACGTTGCTGGTGCTGTGGCTCGTCTGGGTTCCGGCGATCGGGTCGGTCCTGCTCTCCTTCACCAACTGGGACGGGATCGGCCCGATCACCTCGGCCAAGCCGGTGGGGCTGAAGAACTACCACGACGTGGTGACCATCTACCCGCCGTTCTGGCCGGCGTTGCAGCACAACCTCATCTGGCTCGGCGTGATGTTCTTCATCGCCACCCCGATCGGGATGTTCCTCGCCGTCCTGCTGGACCGAGAGGTCCGGGGCAGCCGGATCTACCAGACGGCGATCTACCTGCCGGTCGTGCTCTCGCTGGCCCTGGTGGGCTTCATCTGGCAGCTGATCTACAGCCGTGACCAGGGGCTCATCAACCAGATCACCGGAGGCTCGATCGACTGGTACGGCGACCAGCGCTACAACCTCATGGCCGCCCTCATCGCCTCCAGCTGGCGCCACGTGGGCTACATCATGCTGCTCTACCTGGCCGGCCTCAAGGGAGTGGATCCCTCGCTGAGGGAGGCAGCGACGGTCGACGGAGCCAGCGAGCGGACCACGTTCTTCAAGGTCGTGTTCCCGGTGATGTTCCCGATCAACATCATCGTCCTGGTCGTGACGGTCATCGAGTCGCTGCGCGCCTTCGACCTGGTCTGGGTGATCAACAAGGGCCGCAACGGTCTCGAGCTGATCTCGACCCTGGTGACGAGCAACATCGTGGGTGAGGCGAGCCGGATCGGCTTCGGCTCCGCCCTGGCCACCTTCATGCTCCTGATCTCGTCGGTCTTCATCGTCCTGTACCTACGCATCGTCATGAGGGAGCAGCGATGACCTCTGGAAGCGACCTTCCGCTGGTGGCGGTCAAGGGCAAGAACCCGGTCACCACCCACCGACCCAGGGCCGCCGGTGCCAGGAAGCGCAAAGGTGGCAGCCGGGCGATCCAGGTCTTCCTGGCCATCGTCGCCCTGGTCTGGATCTTCCCCGTCGGCTATGCGCTGCTCAACAGCTTCCGCGACTACGCCTACACCTCGAAGAACGGCTACCTGTCCTTCGGCGGGTTCACCCTGGCCAACTACAAGAACGCCTGGGAGCAGGCGGACTTCTCGCACACCATGCTCAACTCGGCCTACATCACCATCCCGGCCGTGCTGCTCACGCTGTTCCTCTCGTGCTGTGTGGCGTTCGTCGTGGCCCGCTTCTCGTTCCGGTTCAACCTCGCACTGCTGGGCCTCTTCACGGCCGCCAACCTGCTGCCGCCGCAGGCCCTGCTCATCCCGGTCTACCGCATGTTCCGGGCGATCGAGGTGCCGTTCTGGTTCAGCGACTCGGGCACGCTGCTCAACTCCTACTGGGGCCTGATCCTGGTCAACGTCGCCTTCCAGACCGGCTTCTGCGCCTTCGTCCTGAGCAACTACATGAAGACGTTGCCTCGCGAGCTCTACGAGTCCGCCGTGGTCGACGGGGCCGGCATCCTGCGCCAGTTCTTCCAGCTGACCCTGCCGCTGTGCCGTCCGCCGCTCGCGGCCCTGGCGACGCTCGAGGTCACCTGGATCTACAACGAGTTCTTCTGGGCGACCGTGCTGCTCCAGTCGGGTGACAAGTTCCCGGTGACGAGCTCGATCAACAACCTGCGCGGCCAGTTCTTCACCGACAACAACCTCGTGGCTGCCGGGTCGGTTGTCATTGCTCTGCCGACGCTGATCGTGTTCTTCGCCCTCCAGAAGCAGTTCGTCGCGGGGCTCACCCTCGGCGCCACCAAGGGATGACCGCCTCGCTCACCGTCCTGCGGTCGGCCGGCACCGCGCTGGTCGTCGACACCTCGGGCCCGGGTCTGCCCCGGGTCCTGCACTGGGGCGCGGACCTGCCGGACGCGGCCCTCTCCGACCTGCCCGTGCTCACCCGCGGGCCGGTCGCACACAACGCCCTCGACGAGCCGTGGCCGTTCACGGTGCTGCCCACGTCGGCCGACGGCTGGCTGGGCACCCCGGCGTATGCCGCCCACACCGGTGGTGGCGCGGCGGCGCCTCGGTGGGAGGTCCGGACCGAGCGCCCGGACCCGCTCGCCCTGCTGGTCGCGGCCACGGCGGGCGCGGTGCGGGTCGACCTCGGCTACCGGCTCGACGAGCACGGCGTACTGCGGGTCTCGGGGGCGGTCACCCACCTCGACACCGCCGGCTCCGACGCGCCGCTGGACCTGGGGGCGTTGCGGGCGCTCCTGCCGCTGCCGAGCCGCGCCACCGAGGTCCTGGACCTCACGGGTCGCTGGTGCCGCGAACGCTCACCCCAGCGTTCCCGCGTGCAGGACGGGACCCACCTGCGTGCCTCGCGGCGCGGACGCACCGGTCACGACGCCACGCTGCTGCTCACCGTCGGCACCCCGGGGTTCGGCTTCCGGTCCGGCGAGGTCTGGGGCGTGCACGTCGCGTGGAGCGGCAACCACGAGCACCTCGTCGAGCGGCTGCCTGAGGGCGCCGGCATCCACGCCGCGGCACTCGGCGGCGCCGAGCTCCTCGAGCCCGGTGAGGTGCGGCTCGCGCCGGGGGAGAGCTACACGGCACCGGACGTCATCTTCGTGCACGCGCGCGACGGCCTCGACGGACTCTCCCGAAGGCTGCACCGCAGCCAGCGGGCCGGGGCGGCGCACAGCAACAGCCCTCGACCGCTGGTGCTCAACACCTGGGAGGCCGTCTACTTCGACCACGACCTCGCCAGGCTCACCGCACTGGCCGACACCGCCGCGCGGATCGGTGTCGAGCGCTTCGTCCTCGACGACGGCTGGTTCGGCAGCCGCCGCGACGACCACAGCGGGCTCGGCGACTGGGTGGTGTCACGGGGCATCTGGCCGCAGGGCCTGGGCCCGGTCGTCGAGCACGTCAAGGGCCTCGGGATGCAGTTCGGCCTGTGGTTCGAACCCGAGATGGTCAACGTCGACTCCGACCTCGTCCGCGCCCACCCCGACTGGGTGCTCGGCCCCCGCGCCGGTCACCCGCGGCCCTCGCGCCACCAGCACGTCCTCGACCTCGCGAACCCCGAGGCGGCGGCCCAGGTGGAGGCGCAGATCAGCGCGCTGGTCTCCGAGTACTCGATCGACTTCATCAAGTGGGACCACAACCGCGACCTCCACGAGGCCGTCCGTCGCGACGGGGGAGCCATCGACCACCCGGCGGTGCACGCCCAGACGACCGCGTTCTACGCACTGCTGGACCGGCTGCGGGTGGCCCACCCCGACCTCGAGATCGAGTCGTGCTCCAGTGGCGGCGCCCGCGTCGACCTCGGCGTGCTGGCGCGCACCGACCGGATCTGGACCAGTGACTGCAACGACGCGGTGGAGCGGGCCCAGATCCAGCGGTGGACCTCGCTGCTCGTGCCCGCCGAGCTGATGGGCACCCACATCGGCCCCCCGACGGCGCACACCACGCACCGGACCCTCGATCTCGGCTTCCGGATGCTGTTGGCGCTGCAGGGCCACGCCGGCCTCGAGTGGGACGTCACGACGTGCACCCCGGAGGAGCTGGACGCGCTGGCCGCGTGGTCGCAGCTCTACCGTGAGCTCCGACCGCTGCTGCACACCGGCGACCTCGTCCGTGCCGACCAGCCCGACGACGGCCTGCTCGTGACCGGCACCGTCTCCGCGGACGGCGCCCAGGCGGCATACACGCTCGCGCGAGTCCACACGTCGGGGGCGGTGGCGCCCGGTCTGGTCCCGCTCCCCGGGCTCGACCCCGAGCGGACCTACACGGTCCGGGTGCGTGCCGAGGCAGGCCTCCCGCACACCGTGCAGGTGACCGCTCCAGGGTGGTGGGAGCAGGCACTGGGCGAGGGGCTGGCCGTCAGCGGCGCCGTGCTGGGAGAGGTCGGGCTGCCGCTGCCGGTGCTGGCCCCCGCCCAGGGATTCCTGCTCCACCTCACCTGACACAATGGCGGCCATGTCTGCGTCCCCCGCTCCCGCTGGGCTGCCCCGGATCCTCTCCGGCATGCAGCCGACCAGCGACTCCCTGCACCTCGGCAACTACCTCGGCGCGCTGGTGAACTGGGTGGGCCTGCAGGACGGCTTCGACGCCTACTACTTCGTGGCCGACCTCCACGCGCTGACCGTGCCCACCGACCCGGCGGTGCTGCGGCACCGGACCCGTGTGACCGCCGCGCAGTTCATCGCTGCGGGGGTCGACCCCGACCGCTCCGCGGTGTTCTGCCAGAGCCACGTCGCCGAGCACGCCGAGCTCGGCTGGGTGATGAACTGCCTCACGGCCGAGGGCGAGGCCCGGCGGATGACCCAGTTCAAGGACAAGGTCGCCAAGGGCCAGAACGCCAACGTGGGCCTGCTGACCTACCCCATGCTCATGGCGGCCGACATCCTGATGTACGACGCCGCCTACGTGCCGGTGGGCGAGGACCAGCGCCAGCACCTCGAGATCACCCGGGACCTGGCGGAGCGGTTCAACACGCGCTTCGGCGAGACCCTCGTGGTGCCCGAGCCGCACATCGTCAAGGGCTCGGCCAAGATCATGGACCTGCAGGACCCGACGTCGAAGATGAGCAAGACCGGGTCCTCGCCCAAGGGCCTCATCGACATCATGCAGGACCCCGGCACGATCGCGAAGAACATCCGGTCCGCCGTGACCGACACCGACGGCGAGGTGCGCTACGACCCCGAGTCCAAGCCGGGTGTCTCCAACCTGCTCGTCATCCACTCGGTGCTCTCGGGACGGCCGGTCGAGGAGGTCGCGGCGTCGTTCGCCGGCCGTGGCTACGGCGACCTCAAGAAGGAGGTCTCCGAGGTGGTGCTCGACGCCCTCACGCCGTTCCAGGAGCGGATGGCCGACCTGCTCGCAGACCCGGCCGAGCTCGACCGCATCCTGGCGTCCGGTGGTGACCGGGCTCGCGAGGTCGCTCGGGGCACCATGGCCCGCGTGCGTGACCGCGTCGGGCTCCTCCCGAGCGTTAGGTAGGGTCGGGGCCGTGCCCACCATCGGTGTGTCCATCGCCATCCCCTCCCCGCACGCAGAGATGCTCCAGGCGAAGCGGGCCTCGTTCGGCGACCCGTTGGCCGACTCCATCCCGACGCACGTGACCCTGCTGCCGCCCACCGACGTGGAGGAGGACGACCTGGAGTCCACGGTCGACCACCTCGAGAACGTCGCCGCGCAGGGACAGCCGTTCGCCATGGTGCTGCGGGGCACCGGCACCTTCCGGCCGATCTCCCCGGTGGTGTTCGTCCAGGTGTCCGGGGGCCTGGCCGACTGCGAGCTGTTGGAGAAGGACGTCCGCCAGGGTCCCCTCGACCGGTCGCTCGACTTCTACTACCACCCCCACGTGACCGTCGCGCACCACGTCCCGGAGGACAACCTCGACCGTGCGTTCACCGAGCTGGCCGACTTCGAGTGCGCGTTCGAGGTCAACGAGTTCCACCTCTACGAGCACGGCGACGACGGGGTGTGGCGCCCCGTGCGCTCCTTCCCCCTCGGGGACTAGCCGTGCAGACCCTCAAGAGCTGGTGGGCCCGGATCCAGACCACCCCGGTCTGGCGGGCGTGGAAGCGCTATGGCGATGCCCGCGGCAACGTCCTCGCCGGCGGTGTCGGCTACTTCGCCTTCTTCTCGATCTTCCCGGCGGTCGCCCTGGCCTTCACCGTCGGGGGCATCGTCCTGCGCGGCCGCCCCGAGCTGCTGGACGAGGTGCGCCAGTACGTCGACCAGACCCTGCCCGGCTTCGTCAAGGACCCGGCCACGGGCAAGGGGATCATCCCGATCTCGATCCCGCAGAAGAACGCGCTCACCATCACCGGCATCGTCGGGGTCCTAGGCCTGCTGTTCGCCGGGCTGGGCTGGCTGGGCGCGCTGCGCGACGGCATCCGGGCGGTCTTCGGTGTCCCGGGCCAGCCCGGCAACGCGATCATGGTCAAGCTGCGCGACCTCGGCGTCATGGTGGCGCTGGGGGTCGGGGTCGTGGTCTCGGCCGCCGTCACGGTCATCGCGGGCGGTGTCGCCGCAGCGGTGTCCGACGCCATCGGGTTGGGCTCGCAGACGTGGGTCGTGGGCGTCGTCGGCTTCCTCATCGGTGTGGCGCTCGACACCGCCCTGATCGCCATCATCCTGCGCTTCCTCAGCGGGGTGGTCATGCCCTGGCCGGCGCTGCGCAACGGTGCCCTGTTCGGGGGCATCGCCCTGACCGTGCTCAAGCTCGGCGGGTCGCGGCTCATCGCCGGCACCACGGGCAACAAGCTCTTCGCCTCCATCGCCCTCGTGGTCGGCCTGCTGGTCTGGCTCAACCTCATCTCCCGGGTCATGCTGGTCGCGGCTGCCTGGGCGGCCAACGACTTCGACGTCGACGAGCCGGAGCTCACCGACGCCCAGCGTGCCAAGCTGGTGGAGGGCCCCGCCCCCGAGCCGCTCGACAGCATCCGGGCCCGCACCGATGCGGGGCTCCCGACCTTCGGCCAGCGGGCGGCGGACCGGACGTCGGTGGCCGCAGGAGCGGTGCTCGGCGCGGTCGGCGCCGTCGCCCTCGGGTCGGTGGCCCGCGGCATACGCTCCTTCGCCCGCCGCAGCTGACTGCTGGGCCGCCCTCCGCCGCGCTGGCAGCGGTCAGGTGTGCGCCGCCGCGGCCCGTCGCGCCCGGCGGTTCCAGAGGGCCCGCTGCACGTGCAGGGTGCCCACGCCGGCGATGGTCAGGCCCACCAGGTTGATGCCCAGCTGGGCTGCCGCCCCACCGAGCTGCTGCCACGCGCCGGTGGCCAGCGCGATCGAGAAGTCCCCGGCTGCGGGCACGGTCGTGACGGAGATGAACACCCCGACCATGGCGTTGCCCCGACCGGCGGTGGTCGACAGCACGCCGGCGCACCCCGCCAGCAACGCGACCACCACCGACCAGCGGTCCGGCCTCCAGATGAAGCCGGTGAGCGGCCGGGGCGCGGCCACGTCGGCGGCCGTGACCCAGTGGGCGGCCACGGCGAGCAGCCCGAGGAGCGTCGCGACGGCCACGGCGACGGCGAAGCCCCGCACCAGCAGCCACCCGGCCCGACGCGCGAGGCCGGGCCGGCCCAGGGCCAGGCCCACGGCCACCGCAGCCACGGCACTGAACTCCGGGCCGACGACCATGGCCCCGACGACGAGGATCGAGGAGTCGGTGACCACGGCGACCGAGGCCAGCAGCGTGGCGAGGGTGAGGAACGCGAAGAAGACCCAGGAGTCGTGCGAGTCGCCCTCGGCACGGTCGACCACCGCGTCCCAGACCACGGCGTCGTCGGGGGCCCCGGGGGCGTGCGCCTCGGCGCGGATCGCGTTGGCCGAGGGCGCGGCGTCGACGGGCAGGATCGTCACGCCCCCGCGCGCGTGCACGCCGATCGCCCGCAACCGGGAGAGGACCTCGTCGGCACCTTCCCGGGCGAGGTCCGCATGGACCACGTCCCCGGCAGGGGAGAGGGCCGCGCCGCGCTGGCACGCGAGGTTGCAGACGACCGGGTTGCCCTCGAGGACCTCCAGGACGGCATCGGTCAGGTCGCCCGGCACCGTGAGGCGCAGGTGGATCATCAGTGACGACGCCGTCGTGCCCTGGTGCGGGCGGCGAGGAGCGAGACCAGGAGCAGGGTGGCGACCAGACCGGTGAGCCCGACCCAGGGAGCGACCCCCGTGGGGAGCAGTCGGGCCTGCCTGCCCGGAACCGCGGCAGCGACCGCGGTGCCGCCGCCCGCTGCGCCGGGATCGCGGGGCTGGTCGGGAGCCAGCGGCCGGCCGGGGGCCGGGGCTGCGGGGCTCGGGGAGGGGACCGGCGCTGTGGTCACCGTGCCGGGCTCCACGAGCATGCCCACGGGGGCGGCGCGGTCGCCGTAGCGGAAGGCCCAGTCATACATCGCGGCCTGCGGTCGCCACGACGAGTCGAGCCCGTACATCTCGGTGAGCACGTAGCTCCGTCCCCCACGGGAGACGGCCGAGATGAAGGTGCGCTTGGCGGCCTCGGTGTAGCCGTTCTTGACGCCGAGCGTGCCTGCGTAGTTGTAGAGCAGCTTGTTGTGGTTGCTGATGACGTAGGTGCCGCGCTTCTTGGTCTTGGGATCGACCCGCCCCGGGAAGTCGACCTGCCTGGTTGTGACGTAGGTGCGGAAGTCCTTGACCTGCAAGGCCGCCCGTCCTATCAGGGCAAGGTCATAGGCGCTCGATGTCTCGCCCGGCGCGTCCAACCCGGCCGGGTCGCCGGCGACCGTGTCGTGGGCGCCGAGGTAGGCGGCCTGCTCGTTCATGGCGGTCAGCGTCGCGTCCCGACCGCCGGCGGCTCCGGCGAGGGCATAGGCCGCGTCGTTGCCCGAGGCCATGAGCAGCGCCTGGAAGAGCTGGCGACCGGTGTAGGGCTGGCCGGGGACCAGCCCGACCCGGGTGCCGTCGGCGTTCGCGTCCTGGCTGGTGGCGGTGATCACCTGGGTGGGGCCGACCAGCGGGAGGAGGGTCAGGGCCGTGAGGGCCTTCAGCGTGCTCGCGGGCAGCAGCCGGGCGTGGGCGGCCTTGGCGGCGAGCACCTCACCGGTGTCGAGGTCGGCGAGCACCCAGGAGACGTCCTTGAGGGCAGGCGGCGCCGGCACCCCGGCCGGAAGGTCGGTGACCACTCCCATCGAGGCGAGCCGCTCGCCGCCGACCGACAGCTCCGGGAGCACGGTGGCGCGCGGGACGGGGAGGGTGGGGGAGGTGAGCGTCGGGGTGGGCTTCGGGGTGGGCCGAGGCGCCGCGACTGCGGGGGAGGCACTCGCCAGGGCGCCGCCGACCGCCAGCACGAGGCTGGCGACGGTGGCGGTGGTCCGTGGTCGTCGGGGCACGGGCAGCAGTGTGCCTCAGAACCGGCTGGTGAGCAGGGCCCTTTTTACTTCCTGGATCGCTTTGGTCACCTCGATGCCGCGCGGGCAGGCGTCGGTGCAGTTGAAGGTCGTGCGGCAGCGCCACACGCCCTCCTTGTCGTTGAGCACCTCGAGGCGCTGGGCGGCACCCTCGTCCCGGGTGTCGAAGATGAACCGGTGGGCGTTGACGATCGCGGCGGGTCCGAAGTACTGGCCGTCGTTCCAGAACACCGGGCAGCTCGTCGTGCAGGCGGCGCACAGGATGCACTTGGTGGTGTCGTCGAAGCGGTCGCGGTCGCTCTGGCTCTGGATGCGCTCGCGGGTGGGCTCGTTGCCGGTCGTGACCAGGAACGGCATCACCTCACGGTAGGCGTCGAAGAAGGGCTCCATGTCGACGATGAGGTCCTTCTCGACAGGCAGGCCCTTGATCGGCTCGACCGTGATCGGCTTGTCAGGGTTGACGTCCTTGATCAGGGTCTTGCACGCCAGGCGGTTCTTGCCGTTGATCCGCATGGCGTCCGAGCCGCAGACGCCGTGGGCGCACGAGCGCCGGAACGACAGCGAGCCATCCTGCTCCCACTTGATCTGGTGCAGTGCGTCGAGCACTCGGTCCGTGGCGTGCGAGGTGACCTGGTAGGTCTCCCAGTGCGCCTCGGTGTCGACCTCCGGGTTGTATCGGGCGATCTTCAGCGTGACGGTGAAGGACGGGACGGCCCCGGCCTTGGGTGCGTCGTCAACAGTGGCAGTCATCAGTACTTGCGCTCCATCGGCTGGTAGCGGGTCACGGTCACCGGCTTGTAGTCGAGTCGGACCTCGTCGGCGAACATCGACTTGAGGTCCTCGCCCTGGTCCTCGGTGACGGGGGCGCGGTAGGCCATCGTGTGGCGCATGAAGTTGACGTCGTCGCGGGCCTCGTAGTCCTCGCGGAAGTGGCCGCCGCGCGACTCCTTGCGCGCCAGGGCGCCCAGGGTGATGACCTCGGCCAGCTCGATGAGGAAGCCGAGCTCGACGGCCTCGAGCAGGTCGGTGTTGAACCGCTTGCCCTTGTCCTGCACGACGACCCTGGCGTAGCGCTCCTTGAGCTCGTCGATGACGCCGAGCGCCTCCTTCATCGAGGCCTCCGTGCGGAAGACCTGGACGTTGCGGTCCATGGTCTCCTGCAGGGCCTTGCGCAGGTCGGACACGCGCTCACCGCTCTCGCGGGTGCGGATCGTCTCGACCATGCCGTTGACGAAGACCTCGGGGGCGTCGGGCAGGTCGACCCAGGCAGCGTTGGAGGCGTACTCCGCCGCGGCGATGCCGGCCCGGCGGCCGAAGACGTTGATGTCGAGCAGGCTGTTGGTGCCCAGGCGGTTGGACCCGTGCACGGAGACGCAGGCGACCTCTCCGGCGGCGTAGAGGCCGGGGACGACGTCGACGTTGTTGCGCAGCACCTCGGTCTCGACGTTGGTGGGCACCCCGCCCATCGCGTAGTGCGCGGTCGGGTAGACCGGCACGGGCTCGGTGTAGGGCTCCACCCCGAGGTAGGTGCGGGCGAACTCGGTGATGTCCGGGAGCTTGGCGTCGATGTGTGCCGGCTCGAGGTGGGTCAGGTCGAGCAGCACGTAGTCCTTGTTGGGACCGGCGCCGCGACCCTCGCGGACCTCGTTGGCCATCGACCGGGCGACGATGTCGCGGGGGGCGAGGTCCTTGATCGTGGGGGCGTAGCGCTCCATGAATCGCTCGCCGTCGGCGTTGCGCAGGATGCCGCCCTCGCCGCGGGCCGCCTCCGAGAGCAGGATGCCGAGCCCGGCGAGGCCGGTCGGGTGGAACTGGAAGAACTCCATGTCCTCCAGCGGGATCCCACGGCGGAAGGCCACCCCCATGCCGTCACCGGTGAGGGTGTGGGCGTTGGACGTGGTCTTGAAGACCTTGCCGGTGCCGCCGGTGGCGAAGACCACGGACTTGGCCTGGAAGAGGTGGATCTCGCCGGTGGCCAGCTCGTAGGCGACGACACCGGCGGCACGCTCGACGCCATCCGGTCCCGTGTTCATGAGCAGGTCGAGGACGTAGAACTCGTTGTAGAACTCCACACCCTGCTTGACGCAGTTCTGGTAGAGCGTCTGCAGGATCATGTGACCCGTACGGTCCGCGGCGAAGCAGGAGCGGCGGACCGCGGCCTCACCGTGGTTGCGGGTGTGCCCGCCGAACCGGCGCTGGTCGATCTTGCCCTCGGGGGTGCGGTTGAACGGCAGGCCCATCTTCTCGAGGTCGATGACCGCGTCGATGGCCTCGCGGCACATCACCTCCGCCGCGTCCTGGTCGACGAGGTAGTCACCGCCCTTGACGGTGTCGAAGGTGTGCCACTCCCAGTTGTCCTCCTCGACGTTGGCCAGGGCGGCGCACATGCCGCCCTGCGCCGCGCCGGTGTGGGACCGGGTCGGGTAGAGCTTGGTGAGCACCGCGGTGCGCACGCGCGTGGAGGACTCCAACGCCGCGCGCATCCCGGCGCCGCCGGCTCCGACGATGACGACGTCGTACTTGTGCGTCTGCATCAGGGCTGATTCCTTACTTGGTGCACACGGAGAGGGTGGAGGACGGGTCGAGGCACGGGTCGAAGGTGAAGATGACCAACGTGCCGAGCACCATCACGAGCAGCGCGCTCGCGACGAGCAGGCCCTTGAGGATCCAGCGGGTGCGGTCCTTCTCGGTGTAGTCGTTGATGATCGTGCGGACGCCGTTGAAGCCGTGCAGCTCGGCGAGCCACAGCATCAGCATGTCCCAGACCTGCCAGAAGGGACTGCTCCACTTCTGGCCGACGAAGGCGAAGTCGACGGCGTGGATGCCCTCGCCGACCATGAGGTTGACGAACAGGTGCCCGAACACGAGCACGATCAGCAGGATGCCGCTGCCGCGCATGAAGACCCAGGACCAGAGCTCGAAGTTGCCCCGGCCGATGCCCACGCGGCGGTAGCGGGAGTACTTCACGGGAACGGCGTCGGTGCTCTCGCTGGTGGTGGTGGCGCTCATCGTCAGCCCTTTCAGTGCGCGAACACGTTGGTCAGGTGGCGGATGGCGAACGGCACGAAGAGCACCACGAAGCCGATCACGACGGCGACGAACATCTGCCGCTGGTAGCGCGGCCCCTTGGACCAGAAGTCGACGGCGATGATGCGCAGGCCGTTGAGCGCGTGGAAGATGACCGCGGCGACGAGCCCGGCCTCGGCCAGCCCGACGATGGGGTTCTTGTAGGACTCCATGACCGTGTTGTAGGCCTCGGGCGAGACGCGGACCAGGGCCGTGTCGAGCACGTGGGCGAACAGGAAGAGGAAGAGGAGGACACCGCTGATGCGGTGGGCGACCCAGGACCACATGCCTTCGCGGCCGCGGTAGAGGGTTCCGTTGGCTGCCTGCGCCACTGCACGTCCCTTTCGAAGCAGATGTCACGGCGCAGTCGCGTCCAGCAAGCGGACGGCAGTGGCCGTAGTTCGGCTCTCAGGTTAACGGCCCGTGCGGGCTCCCCGCGCGCGGCCCTGCTGTGAGAAAGCAGACAGGTCCGGTGAGCGGGGGGTGTGCCTGACCTCAGGCGACCAACGTGCGGGCCCCGATCACGGCCGCGTAGTGCGCCAGCAGCTCGTCGGTCAGGGTGGCCCATGACCGCGAGAGCACCCGGGCCCGGCCGGCCCGGCCCAGGGCTTCGCGCTTGGCGCGGTCGCCGGCGAGGTGGGTGACGGCCGCGCGCAGGGCCCCGGGGTCGTCGGGGTCGAACAGCAGCCCCGTCCGGCTGTGGTCCACCACGTCAAGCGGTCCGCCGCGGGCGGGGGCGATGACGGGAAGGCCGGTGGCCGCGGCCTCCTGGAGGGTCTGCCCGAACGTCTCGCGGGTGCCGGTGTGCACGAAGAGGTCGAACGCCGCGTAGGCGCGGGCCAGGTCCTCGCCCTCGCGCCGCCCGAGGAAGACGGCGTCCAGCCCTGCCGCCGTGAACGCCGCCGCGTCCTCGGCCCTCGTCGGCCCCTCCCCGACGAGCACCACCCGCAGGCCGGGGAGCCCGGCCAGCGCGGACAGTCGGTACAGCTCCTTCTCCGGGGCGAGCCGCCCGACGTAGCCGACGAGCAGCTCACCCTCGGGCGCCAGGGACCGGCGTAGGGCAGCGGTGCCGGCGTCCCCGCGCCACCCGGGCGTGAACAGGCCGGCGTCGACGCCGCGCCCCCACAGCGCGGTGCGGGGTATGCCGTGGGCGGCGAGCTCGGCCATCGCCGCCGAGGAGGGGGCCAGGGTGAGGTCGGCGAGCGTGTGGATCCTGCGGACCCAGCGCCAGGCGGCCCGGGCCGCACCCCGTCCCACCGGCCCCGGTCCGTGCTGGCGCAGGTAGCTGGGCATGTCGGTCTGGTAGATCGCCACGGTGGGCAGCCCCAGCCTGGCCGCCGCCGAGAGGGCGCTCGCGCCGAGGACGAACGGTGACGCGACGTGCACCACGTCAGGGGCGAAGGCGGTGAGTGCCGCCTCGACCTCGCCGGTCGGCAGCCCGACCGGGAACTGGCGCACGGGCACCGACGCCACCCCGTGCACGGCATACCCGGCGTAGCTGGCCGGTGCCGGACGCGGCGCGAGGACGATGGCCTCGTGGCCGGCGGCCCGCAGGCACTCGGCGACCCGGCACACGCTGGTGGTCACGCCGTTGAGGTTCGGCAGGAACGACTCGGTGACGATGGCTACGCGCACGTCTCCAGCGTCCGCACCCGAGGTGAGGTCCCGGCGACGCCTCGGGGTGTGTCCGGTGAGCAGCAGGTGAGCACCCGGGTGCGTGGACTAGCGTTCCGGCCATGTCGAGCGAGCACTTCTGGGCCGTGATCCCTGCCGGTGGTGCCGGCACGAGGCTGTGGCCCCTGTCCCGGGCGACCTCGCCGAAGTTCCTGCACGACCTCACGGGCACCGGGCGCTCCCTGCTCCAGGCGACGTGGGACCGGCTCGAGCCGCTCACCGGGTCGCGGGTGCTGGTCGTCACCGGGACCGCCCACGCGCAGGCCGTGGCCGCGCAGCTCCCCGACCTGGCTCCCGCGCAGCTGCTGGCCGAGCCGTCACCGCGGGACTCCATGGCTGCCATCGGCTGGGCGGCTGCCGTGCTCGAGGCCGCCGACCCGGACGCGGTCCTCGGGTCCTTCGCGGCTGACCACGTGATCGGTGACGAGGACGACTTCCGGGCCTGCGTCGAGGAGGCCGTCGCGGTCGCCGAGCAGGGCTACGTGGTCACCATCGGGATCGAACCGACCCACCCCGCGACGGGTTTCGGCTACGTCGAGATGGGCGTCCCCCTGGGGGCGGGGTCGGCGCGGACCGTCGTCCAGTTCGTCGAGAAGCCCGACCGCGCCAGGGCGCAGGAGTACCTCGCCACCGGAGCGTTCCGGTGGAACGCCGGGATGTTCGTCGTCCGCGCCTCGGTGCTGCTCGACCTGCTCGCCCAGTGGCACCCGGCCCTCGCGGCGGGGTTGCGGACCGTGGCCGCGGACCCTTCCAGGCTGTCGGCCGTGTGGCCCGACCTCGAGAGGATCGCCATCGACCACGCGGTGGCCGAGCCGGCGGCCGCAGAGGGCCGGGTCGCCGTGGTGCCGGGCGGGTTCGGCTGGGACGACGTGGGCGACTTCGCGTCCCTGGGCGCGCTGCTGCCCGAGGCGCAGGGCTCCCCGGGCCTGCGCCTGCTGGGCGACCCCCAGCAGGTGCGCGTGGTGGACTCGACGGGGGTGGTCGTGCCGGGGACCGGGCGGGTGGTGGCCCTGGTCGGCCTGGACGACGTGGTCGTGGTGGACACGCCCGACGCCCTCCTGGTGATGTCGCGGGAGCGGGCCCAGGACGTCAAGGCCGTCGTCGACGCCCTGCGTTCCGAGGGGCGCACCGACCTGCTCTAACCCACGTCCCGACGCCGGAACAGTGCGGTACCGGCCAGGACGAGCACCCCGGCGATGGCGACGAGGGTCGAGAGGGACGCCGCGCCGTAGGGGCCACCGGGCACAGGAGCGACGTGGGTGAACGGCGACAGGTCCTGCACGAGCTGCGGGACCTTCAGCAGGGAGCCGAACTGCCCCACCAGCAGGCAGCCGGTCAGCACCGCCCAGGCGAGGAGTGCCCAGCGGGCGGCGACGCCGTAGAGCAGCACGGCGACGGCGATGACCACCCACACCGGGGCGACCTGGAGCACGGCCGCCGGCACGACCCGCGTCAGGGACCGGCCGAGGCTTCCGGTGGACAGGCCGTCTGCGGTCGCGGCACCGACCCCCAGCAGGGTGAGGATGCCGGCGCTGCCGACGAGGGCCACGGTGACGTGGCTCATCAGCCACCGGACCCGGCTCGTGGCCGTCGAGAGCATGAGCTCGGCCCGCGTCGACGTCTCCTCGCCGAGCAGGCGCAACGTCGCGGCGATGCCGAACCCGGCCACGACGACGGCGACGATGCCGAACTCCGCGGCGATGAAGGCATCGGACAGGGACCCCCCGCCGCCCAGGCTGCGGATCATGTCGCGGGCCTCGGGGGAGTCGAGCAGGGCTGCGGCGTTGGAGGCGAAGCCACCCATGATCGCGCCGCCGAGCAGGATCGCCAGCGACCAGCCGATGACCGAGGCGCGCTGCAGCCGCCAGGCCAGGGCGAGCGGGGAGCCCATCTGCGTGTGCGCAGGTCCGGCCCGCTCCGGGACGAGCCCCGCACCGAGGTCACGTCGGCTCCGCAGTCGGTAGGCGAGGGCGACGCCGGCCGCCGTGAAGACCAGGCCGAGCAGGGCCACCCACCAGCGCTCACCGGCATACGGCTGGAGGTGCTGGACCCAGCCGAGCGGGCTGACCCAGGTCAGCACGGTCCCTGCTCCGGACCCGGCCGAGTCGCCGATGGCCCGCAGGAAGTAGGAGACCGCGATGGCTCCGCCGGCCACGGCAGCGGCGGTCCGGGAGCTGGCGCTGACCTGGACGGCGACGGCGGTGACAGCAGTGAAGGTCAGCCCTGCGACCAGCCACGCCAGCCCCACGGCCAGCGAGCCGGCCAAGGGGAGGCCGGACGCCGCGAAGCCCGCTGCGCTGAGGATGCTGATGAGGGTCACGACGGCGGTGGTGTGCAGGAGCGCCGCGGTCAGGGGGGCATGCCGGGACAGGACCGCGCCGCCGAGCAGCTCCACGCGGCCGGTCTCCTCCTCGGTGCGGGTGTGTCGGCGCAGCAGGAACATCGCGACGAGGGCGACGGCGATGGCACCGGTGGACAGCATCTTCAGGCTCGCCAGCGAGCCGAGCGAGTCGGACACCGGGCCGTAGAGCGCGACCAGGGCGGGGGAGGCGTTCGCGGCACGGACGGCGGCACTCACGCCCGCGGCATCCGGGTAGAGGGCCACCGTGGCCGCCGCCGTGCTGTAGGCCATGGCGCCCAGCAGCAGGATGCAGACGGGGGCCAGCACGCGGTCCCGCCGTGCGGCGAGCCGCAGCAGGGCGCCCGTCCCGGCGACGGTCCTCATCGCGGGCCGCCCCCCGCGCGAGCAGCCGGCTCGGCGGGGCGCCCGTCCCCTGGGTCCGCCCCCGCCGGGGCATCCGGGTCGCGATAGAGGTCCATGAAGAGCTCCTCGAGGCTGGGAGGGGCGCTCGTGAGGCGGCGGATGCCGTGCTGGGACAGGAGGTTCATCACCGCGCCGAGGTGGTCGGGGTCGACCCCGACGTGCACGCTCAGGCCGTCGACGCGGACGTCGTGGACGCCGGGCACCTGCGCCAGTCCGTCAGGGATGCGCTCCAGCTCGGCCTCCACGCTGGTCCGGGAGAGCTGCCGCAGGTCGGTCAGCGAACCGGTCTGGACGGTCCGCCCGGCGCGGATGATGGTGAGCCGGTCGCAGAGGTTCTCGACCTCACTGAGGATGTGGCTCGAGAGCAGCACGGTGCGTCCCTCGGACCGCACTTCGCGGATGCACTCGCGAAAGGTGTTCTCCATCAACGGGTCGAGCCCTGACGTCGGCTCGTCGAGGATCAGCAGCTCGGCGTCGGAGCTGAGGGCGGCGACCAGGGCGACCTTCTGCCGGTTGCCCTTGGAGTAGGCGCGGCCCTTCTTCGTGGGGTCGAGGTCGAAGCGCTCGAGCAGGTCGGCGCGTCGAGCCTGGTCCAGCCCTCCGCGCAGCCTCCCGAGCAGGTCGATGACCTCGCCGCCGGTGAGGTTGGGCCACAGGGCGACGTCGCCCGGCACGTAGGCGAGCCGTCGGTGCAGCTCCGGCGCCTGGGTCCACGGGTCGCCGCCGAGCAGCCCGGCCGCGCCGCCGTCGGCCCGCATGAGGCCCAGCAGGATCCGGATCGTGGTCGACTTGCCGGCGCCGTTGGGTCCCAGGAAGCCGTGCACCTCACCGGTGCCGACCTCCAGGTCGAGTCCGTCCAGGGCCGTGGTGGAGCCGAACCGCTTGCGCAGTCCGGCGACGTGGATCGCAGAGTCCATGCGTGCCAAGATACACACTATTCAGAAAATACTGAATGCCATAAAGTGGTCGTCATGGCGACCTCGACCCGTGACGACGCTGACCCCCGGGCCCGCTTCGTCGAGCGCTTCGGGTCGGACCTGACCGCGGCCGGCATGCAACGGCTCCCGTCGCGGGTGTTCGCCTGCCTCCTGGCCGACGAGGACGGGCGGATGACCTCGGTCGAGCTGTGCGAGGAGCTCTCGGTCAGTGCCGCGGCCGTCTCCGGGGCGGTCCGCTACCTCCAGCAGGTGCGGATGATCCACCGTGAGCGCGAGCCGGGCACCCGGCGCGACGTCTACGTCGTGGCCGACGACGCCTGGCACGACGTGATGATCAGCTCCTCGACGACCTATGCCCCGCTCACGGCGACCCTGCGCGAGGGCGTCGGGCAGGTCGGGGGGCCGCAGACGCAGGCGGGGGAGCGGCTGGCCCTCAGTGTCGCCTTCCTCGAGTTCATCACCGAGGAGATGCAGCAGATCGCGGCCCGCTGGGAACGGCGACGGGTCGAGCTGGGGCACTAGGCCCTACCCGGGTGAGGTTGGACACGAGCCGTGGGACGGGGTGGGCGCCGCCAGTAGGCTCCGCAGCATGGCCGCAGACGTCCCCGAAGCCCGCTCCGAGTCCGACCTGCCCATCAGGGCCGTCTACGACCAGACGTCGCTCGAGGGGTTCGACCCGGCCACCGAGCTCGGCGCGCCGGGGGAGTTCCCCTACACCCGGGGCGTCTACCCGAACATGTACACCGGACGGCCCTGGACCATGCGCCAGTACGCCGGGTTCGGGACGGCCAAGGAGAGCAACGAGCGCTACCACCAGCTGGTCGCCAACGGCACGGGCGGCCTCTCCGTCGCCTTCGACCTGCCGACGCAGATGGGTTACGACTCGGACGAACCGATCGCGCACGGCGAGGTCGGCAAGGTGGGCGTGGCCATCGACTCCGTCGACGACATGCGCACGCTGATGGGCGGCCTTCCGCTCGACGAGCTGTCGACGTCGATGACCATCAACGCGCCGGCCTCGGCCCTGCTGCTCATGTACCAGCTCGTCGCCGAGGAGAACGGCGCCGACTCGTCGAAGCTCGCCGGCACGATCCAGAACGACGTGCTCAAGGAGTACATCGCCCGCGGCACCTACATCTACCCGCCGAGGGAGTCGCTGAGGCTGATCAGTGACATCTTCGCCTACTGCGCCAAGGAGATGCCGCGCTGGAACACCATCTCCATCAGCGGCTACCACATGGCTGAGGCCGGGGCGACGCCCGCGCAGGAGATCGCCTTCACCCTCGCCAACGCCAAGGAGTACGTCCGCGCCGCCCTCGCCGCCGGGCTCGACGTCGACGACTTCGGGCCTCGCCTGTCGTTCTTCTTCGTGGCGCGCACGACCCTGCTGGAGGAGGTCGCGAAGTTCCGGGCGGCCCGCCGGATCTGGGCGCGCGTCATGCGTGACGAGTTCGGGGCGACGAACCCCAAGAGCATGATGCTGCGCTTCCACACCCAGACCGCGGGCGTGCAGCTCACCGCCCAGCAGCCCGAGGTGAACCTGGTGCGGGTGGCCCTCCAGGGCCTCGGCGCGGTCCTCGGGGGGACCCAGTCGCTGCACACCAACTCCTTCGACGAGGCCATCGCGCTGCCGACCCAGAAGGCGGCCCGGCTCGCCCTGCGTACCCAGCAGGTGATCGCCTACGAGACGGACGTGACCAAGACGGTCGACCCCTTCGCCGGGTCCTACGTCGTGGAGTCGATGACCGATGACGTCGAGGCCGCAGCCCTCGCGCTCATGCAGGCCGTCGAGGACCGTGGCGGCGCCGTCGCCGCGATCGAGCAGGGCTTCCAGAAGTCCGAGATCGAGCGCTCGGCCTACCGGATCGCCCTCGAGATCGACCACAAGGAACGCGTCGTCGTCGGCCTCAACCGGTTCACCCTCGACGAGGAGGAGCCCTACGAACCCCTGCGCGTCGACCCCCAGATCGAGGCCGAGCAACGCCAGCGCCTCGCTGCTCTGCGCTCGGAGCGGGACCAGGTGGCGGTCACGGCCGCCCTCGAGGCGGTCCGTGAGGCGGCCCGTGGCACCGACAACCTGCTCTATCCCATGAAGGAGGCGCTGCGACTGCGCGCCACCGGCGGCGAGATCAGCCACGCCCTGCGCGACGTGTGGGGCCTCTACGTCCCGCACGAGACCTTCTGACCGGGGTCGACCCTCACTGGGGCCGACCTCACCACCGGGCTCGAGGAGCCGGGATCGCATGCTCGGCCGCTCGCGAACCTGCGATCGTGACCCCTCGAGGGCACCTGTGGATGGCTCCCGGGGTGGTGGCCGGGCCCGCGGCAGGCTGGCGAGGTGTCGCGCATCGCCCTCCCGGAGGACCTGGCCGCCACGCCGTTCACCCTGGCTGACGGTGCCGCGGCGGGCCTGCGCCGTGGTCGCCTGGCCGGTGCTGACCTGCACCGACCCACGTCCGGCGTCCGTTGCGCCGTCCCGCTCGACCAGACCGTGCAACGCGCCCGGGCCTTCGCGTTGGCGCTGCCGGAGGACTGCGCGTTCTCCCACGTCACGGCTGCAGAGATCTGGGGACTCCCCCTACCCGCCCATGCCGAGGGCGCCGCGCTCCACGTCATGCGAGCCTCCGACCGGACCCGGGTCAGGCGTGGCGGATGTCGTGGCCACCGAGGGCTGGAGCACCGGGCTGTGGCCGAAGCCAGGGGTCTTCGCGTGACCGACCTCGCCGACACGTGGTGCGACTGTGCGCCCATGCTGGACCTCGATGACCTGGTCGTCCTCGGGGACCAGGTCGCTCGGCGGCTGGGCTCCGTCGCGCCGCTCGGGCTGGCCGTTGCCGGGCGCGTGAGGCCGCGGTCCAAGCGGGTGATGGAGGCTGCGCTCCCTCTGCTCCGCTCCAGGTCGTGGTCGCCGATGGAGACCCGTGCGCGGCTGGTCTTCGCCCGCGCCGGGCTCCCGGAACCGTTGCTGAACCACGACATCCGTGATGCGGCAGGAGAGTGGCTCGCCACCGGCGACTTCGTCTGGGAGGAGCAGAAGGTCATCGGTGAGTACCAGGGCGAGGTGCACGCGGGACTGGCCCGGCGCCGGGCGGACAACGGCCGTCGTCTGCTGGCCGAGGACGACGACTGGGCCTACCTCGAGCTGTTCGCCGCCGACATCTTCAGGCCGGGGCCCCGAACTACGGCCCTGACCAGGCTCGCCCGGCTGCTCGGCATCGACCCGCGGACCCTGGCACTGGACTGACCGCCCGCGTCGACGAGTCACGATCGCATCTACCGGCGATCAGCGAACTGCGATCGTGACCCCTCGAGCGTCTCCGAGCTGGGATCGTGACCCCTCGCCCCCTCCCAACCGGCCGAACCTCCGAGGAGGGCGGCGGTAGAGTGCGCCGTGACATGAGCGAAGACCCTCTCCTGGCCGACCTGTGCGCCGACATCGACTCCCTCGCCGCCGAGCTCCTCGAGGTCCAGCACCACCTGCACGCCCACCCTGAGCTGTCCCGGGGGGAGGTGCGCACCACTTCCCTGGTGGCCGACCGCCTCCGCGCCGCAGGCATCGCCGTGCGGACACTGCCCGTGACGGGACTCATCGCCGACCTCGGTGCCGAGCAGCCGGCATACCGCGTGGGGCTGCGGGCGGACCTCGACGCCCTGCCGATCGGTGAGCGCTCCGGCCTCCCCTGGGCCTCGACCCTCGACGGCATCTGCCACGCCTGCGGCCACGACGTGCACGTCGCGGCGGTGCTCGGGGCCGGTCTGGCGCTGAAGGCGCACGAGGAGGTGCTGCGCGAGCGCGGTATCGCCGTGCGGCTGCTCTTCCAGCCCGCCGAGGAGGTCATCCCCGGTGGGGCCGTCGACCTCATCGCCGAGGGCGCGCTCGACGGTGTCGACGCCCTCTTCGCCGTGCACTGCGACCCGAGCCTGGACGCCGGCACCGTGGGACTGCGCGAGGGCCCGATCACGGCGGCTGCCGACCGGGTCACCGTCCACGTCGCCGGTCGGGGCGGGCACACCTCCCGCCCGCACCTGACCGAGGACCTCACCTTCGCACTGGCGAAGGTCATCACCGAGGTCCCGGCGGTGCTCTCGCGCCGCCTCGACCCCCGCACGGCGTTCGCGCTCGTCTGGGGGGAGGTGCACGCGGGCCAGGCGGCCAACGTCATCCCGTCCTCGGGCACCGTCGCCGGCACGCTGCGGATGCTCGACGCCAGCACGTGGACGGCCATCGGCCCGCTCCTCGCCGAGGCGGTGGAGCACGTGGTGGCCCCGTATGCCGTGACCGCCGTGCTCGAGCACGTCCAGGGGGTGCCGCCCGTGGTCAACGACGGCGAGGCGATCGAGGTGCTGCGCCGCTCGGTCCTGGGCACCGGGCTCGAGCCGGTGGGCACGCCGCAGTCGCTCGGTGGCGAGGACTTCGCCTGGTACCTGCGTGAGGTCCCGGGGGCGATGGCCCGGCTGGGCACCCGGACCCCGGGCGGCCACACCTACGACCTGCACCAGGGTGACCTGGTGGTCGACGAGGGCTCCGTGGTGAACGGCGCCCGGCTGCTCGCTGGGGCGGTTGTGGCTGGTGTGGTCAAGAACGCAGGGACGCGGACAGTCGCGGATCGGTAACGGTTTGCCACCACTCGGGCTCAGGCCTTCGGTCGCACGGGGGCGGTGCGGCTATCCTCACGGCCAGTGGCGCACCAGAGCGCCTCGTGCAATCCAAAGAACAGGAGACAGCCTTGCGTCACACGATGAAGGTTGCAGCGGTCGTGTCAGTGGCAGCACTGACCTTGGCCGCGTGCGGTGACTCGGGCACCGACGGGTCCAGCAGCAGCTCGAGCTCGAGCTCGAGCGCTGTGAAGAAGCTCAAGGTCGGTATGGCCTACGACGTGGGCGGCCGTGGAGACCAGTCGTTCAACGACTCGGCAGCCGCGGGCCTCGACAAGGCCAAGTCGGAGCTGGGAGTCGACGCCAAGGAGGCCGCGGCGGTCAACGGCGAGAACGAGGCGGCCCGCGAGGAGCGCCTGCAGCAGCTCGTCGATGCCGGCTACACCCACATCGTCGCCGTCGGCTTCGCCTACGCGGCCTCGGTCGGCAAGGCCGCCAAGGCCAACCCCGACGTGCACTTCGCGATCGTCGACGACGCGTCGGACGACTCCAAGGGTCCCAACGTCGACCAGATCACGTTCGCCGAGAACGAGGGTTCCTTCCTCGTCGGTGCGGCAGCGGCGCTGAAGTCCAAGTCCGGCGAGATCGGCTTCGTCGGTGGCGTCAACGTCCCGCTCATCCAGAAGTTCGAGGCGGGCTACGTCGCGGGCGCCAAGGCCGTGAACCCCAGCATCAAGGTCGACGTCCAGTACCTCACCCAGCCGCCGGACTTCAGCGGCTTCGGCGACCCGGCCAAGGGCAAGACCGCGGCTGACGGCATGTTCCAGAAGGGCGCTGACATCGTCTACGCCGCTGCTGGCGGCTCCGGCGGTGGCGTCTTCACCGCCGCCAAGGCGGCCGGCAAGCTGGCCATCGGTGTCGACTCCGACCAGGCGCTCACGGCTCCGGCCGATGTCCGCTCGGTCATCATGACCTCGATGATCAAGAAGGTCGATGTCGCGGTGTTCGACTTCATCAAGTCGGCGGCTGACGGCAAGGAGCTCACCGGCAACAAGGTCTACGACCTCAAGGCGGGCGGCGTGGACTACTCCACGACCGGCGGCCAGGTCGACGACATCAAGTCCAAGCTCGACGACTACAAGCAGCAGATCATCGACGGCAAGATCACGGTCCCCACGACCCCCTGATCGCCAGCATGGTCGTACACGGCCCGGGCGGCGCGGTAGCGTCTGACCCGGGCCGTGTGCTTGCCTCACAGGCCTTGTGTACCAACCCGTGGCGGTCGCCTCCAGGAGCCGTCTGATCGTGCGCCAAAACGTCCGCAGAGCAGCGGGCCCGGACCAGGAGTGTGTGCCATCACTGCCTCCCCACCACTGACGCAGAACGCACCCAGTGGGACGCCCGCCGTCGAGCTCGAGGGCATCACCAAGCGCTTCCCCGGTGTCATTGCCAACAAGGACATCGCCTTCTCCGTCAAGCGTGGCACCGTGCACGCCATCGTCGGGGAGAACGGCGCAGGCAAGTCGACCCTGATGAAGATCCTCTACGGCGTCCAGCGCCCCGACGAGGGCACCATCAAGGTGAACGGCACCCTGGTCAACCTCCACTCGCCGTCCGACGCGATCGCGGCCGGCATCGGCATGGTCTTCCAGCACTTCATGCTGGCCGACAACCTCACCGTGCTCGAGAACGTCGTCCTCGGAGCCGAGAAGCTCCACGGCATCGGCGACCGGGCCCGCCGTGAGATCAAGCGGATCTCCGACGCCTACAAGCTCGACATCGAGCCCGACGTGCTGGTTGCCGACCTGGGGGTCGGGGCGCGCCAGCGCATCGAGATCCTCAAGGTGCTCTACCGCGGCGCCAAGACCCTCATCCTCGACGAGCCCACTGCCGTGCTCGTGCCCCAGGAGGTCGACGAGCTGTTCGCCCAGCTGGCCGAGCTCAAGGACGAGGGGCTGACCGTGCTGTTCATCTCGCACAAGCTCGACGAGGTGCTGCGGGTCGCCGACGCCGTGACGGTGATCCGTCGCGGCACCACGATCGACACGGTGGACCCCAAGTCGGTCAACGCCCGGCAGCTGGCCGAGCTCATGGTCGGCTCGGAGCTCCCCTCGCCGACGACCGAGGAGTCCACCGTCACCGACCGGGTGCTGCTGCGGGTCTCCCACCTGGTCCTCCAGGGCGACTCGGGGCGACCGGTGCTCGACGACATCTCGCTGACCATCCACGCCGGTGAGGTCCTGGGCATCGCCGGGGTCGAGGGCAACGGCCAGGCCGAGCTCGTCGAGGTGATCATGGGCATGCGTGAGCCCACGTCGGGCGAGGTCTTCATGGGTGAGACCGACATCTCGGACTGGCACACCCGCGAGATCCGCGAGGCAGGCGTCGGCTTCATCCCCGAGGACCGCCAGCGCCACGCCCTCCTGCTCGACGCACCCCTGTGGGAGAACCGCATCCTCGGGCACCAGACCGAGGCGCCCAACGTCAAGGGCCAGCTCATCGACGCGGCCGCGGCCAAGGCCGACACCGAGCGGATCCTCAAGGAGTACGACGTGCGCACGCCGTCGATCTTCGTCACCGCCGGGTCACTCTCCGGCGGCAACCAGCAGAAGCTCATCATCGGTCGCGAGATGAGCCACCACCCCAAGATCCTCGTCGCGGCCCACCCGACCCGTGGGGTGGACGTCGGCGCCCAGGCAAGCATCTGGGACCACATCAGGGAAGCCCGGCGCGAGGGCCTCGCGGTGCTGCTGATCTCGGCCGACCTCGAGGAGCTCATCGGGCTGTCCGACCGCATCCGGGTCATCCTGCGTGGTGGCCTGTCCGGCGACTTCGACCCGGACGTCGTCACCGCCGAGGACCTCGGGGCCGCCATGACCGGCGCCGGCGCGAAGGAGCAGTCCGCATGAACGCCATCAGCCCGCGCCGGGTGGTCATGAGCCTGGCCGCCCCGGTGCTCGCCCTCCTCGTCGCGTTCGTCGTGACCTCCCTGGTCCTGGTGGCCGTGGGTGACCCGGTGTGGGAGGTCTGGAAGACCATCCTGTCGTGGCCGATCCCGCGCCAGCGCGTCAACATCCTCAACGCCGCCTCGGTGTTCTACCTGTCCGCCATCGCCGTCGCGGTGGGCTTCCGGATGAACCTGTTCAACATCGGCGTCGACGGCCAGTACCGCGTGGCGGCGTTCGCCGCCGCCGTGTTCGCGGGCCAGGCCTGGCTGCCCGGCTGGCTCAACATCATCGTGAGCCTGGTCGTCGCCATGGTGGCCGGTGGGCTGTGGGCCAGCATCGCGGCATACCTGAAGGTCAAGCGTGGCGTCTCCGAGGTGATCTCCACGATCATGCTCAACGCGATCGCCACCGGCGTGGTCAGCTGGCTGCTGTTCAAGGTCGCCGACCGCAAGGAGGGCAGCAACTCGATCGGCACCAAGCTGATCCCGGAGTCCTCGCAGCTGGAGGGGTTCAAGCTCATCCCCGGCGCGACGAACCGGGTCTACACGCTGCTGTTCCTCGCCGTGCTCGTGGGCGTCGTCTACTGGTTCGTGCTCGGCAAGACCCGCTTCGGCTTCGACCTGCGGGCGACCGGGCGCTCCGAGAGTGCGGCCGTCGCCAGCGGAGTCAACGTCCCGCGGATGGTGATGGCCTCGATGATCGCGTCGGGCGCGCTCGCCGGGCTGGTGGGCATGCCCCTGCTCTTCGGCCAGGACCACCAGTACGGCACGACCTTCCAGTCCGGCCTCGGCTTCGCCGGCATCGCCATCGCCCTGCTGGGGCGAAACAACGCGGTGGGCATCGCCTTCGCCTCGGTGCTGTGGGCCTTCCTGGACGTGCAGTCCAACGCCCTGCAGATCCAGGCGGGGGTCGCCCAGGAGCTCGTCAACATCATCCAGGGCGTGATCCTCTTCGCCGTGGTCATCGCCTACGAGCTGATCCGCCGGGCGGACAAGCGGATCGAGCAGACCCGGGTCGCCCGCGAGCTCGAGGCCCAGCCCAGCGCCCCCGCGACCGAAGGAGCCTCGGCATGAGCGCCACGAACCTCGACACCGCGGCCCCCGAGGCGTCGGCCCGCGCCGCCGGCCGCCGCCGTCTCGGACCGCGCGAGTGGGCCGTCATCGCGATCGGCGCGCTGGCCATCGTCTCGGTGCTGCGCGTCGTCACCGGGGCCAATGACATCGACTCCTCGGGCGCCCTGTCGGCCGCCGTCGGTCTGGCCGTCCCGATCGGTCTCGCCGGCCTCGGCGGGCTGTGGTCCGAGCGGGCCGGGGTGGTCAACATCGGGCTCGAGGGCATGATGATCCTCGGCACCTGGGGTGCCGGGTTCTTCGGCTACCACATGGGTCCCTGGGCGGGCGTCGTCGGCGCCATCCTCATGGGCATGCTCGGCGGGCTCATCCACGCCATCGCCACCGTCACCTTCGGTGTCGACCACATCGTCTCCGGTGTGGCCATCAACATCATCGGTCTCGGGGTCGCCAAGTACCTCGCCGCCCGGTTCTTCGACGGGCTGCCCGGTGGCGGCCCCACCCAGTCGCCCCCCATCGACCGTCTCCCGGCACTGACCTTGCCCGGCGTCTCGGACGGCCTGGGCACGATCGAGCAGAAGCACTGGTTCGTCGTGAGCGACCTGGCGGCCGTGCTGCGAGCGTTGTGCACCAACGTCTCGGTGCTCACGATCTTCGCCGTGCTGCTCTTCGTGGCGACCTGGTGGATCCTGTGGCGCTCGGCCTTCGGCCTGCGGCTGCGCTCGGTGGGCGAGTCCCCGGTCGCGGCCGAGACCCTGGGCGTCAACGTCCTGCGCTACAAGTTCCTGGCGGTCATCATCTCCGGTGGCCTGGCCGGCCTGGGTGGTGGATTCCTGGCCATCGTCGCGGCGAACATCTACCGCGACGGCCAGACCGGTGGGCGCGGCTACATCGGCCTCGCGGCGATGATCTTCGGCAACTGGCGTCCCGGTGGCCTGCTCACCGGCGCGGCGCTGTTCGGCTACACCGACGCGGTACAGCTGCGCGGCGGCGCCGTGGTGCACGCCCTGCTGCTGCTCTTCGCCGTGCTGCTCCTGCTCATCGGCATCTGGCAGATCGTCCGCAACCAGCGCAGGGTGCAGGGCGGGCTCGCGCTCGTCGTCGGCGTGGCCGTCGGCTGGTGGTACCTCGTCTCCGACGTGGTGCCTGCCGAGCTCACCGGCACCACCCCCTACGTCACCACGCTGCTGGTGCTCGCCTTCGCCTCACAACGGCTGCGGATGCCTGCGGCCGACGGCCAGATCTACCGCAAGGGCGAGGGCCACTAGTGGCCCCCGAGCAGACCGACGGGTATGCCGCGGAGCCGGCTCCGCGGCATACCCCCGGCTCCGAGGTGGACTGGGACGCCTTGCGCGCCAAGGCCGTCGAGGTGATGCGCAAGGCGTACGCGCCCTACTCGCACTTCCCCGTCGGAGTCGCCGGCGTCGTCGACGACGGCCGGGTCGTGGTGGGCTGCAACGTCGAGAACGCCGCGTACGGCGTGGCGCTGTGTGCCGAGTGCGGCATGGTCTCCTCGTTGCACGCCACCGGCGGCGGACGCCTGGTCGCGGTGTCGTGCGTCGGGAGCGACGGCGAGCCGTTGATGCCGTGCGGCCGGTGCCGCCAGCTGCTCTGGGAGAACGGCGGGCCGACCTGCCTGCTGCTCACCCCCGAAGGGGTGCTGCCGATGAGCGCGGTGCTGCCCCAGGCGTTCGGCGCCGAGAACCTCGCGATCGCCGGGGACGCCCACCCCGCCTGACGCGGCACCCGTCCCACCCGCCCCCGCAAAGCGGGGGTTGCGTCGCAACCCGTCGGCAATGCCTGCCGTATCGGCACGCAACCCCCGCTTTGCGGGGGTGGGGGCGGGGATCTGACACGATGACCTGGTGAGCGAATCCTTCGATGCCGTCGACGTCATCATCACCAAGCGGGGCCGGGGCGAGCTGTCGGACGGGCAGATCGACTGGGTCATCGACGCCTACACCCGTGGGGTGGTCGCGGACGAGCAGATGTCGAGCCTGGCCATGGCCATCCTGCTCAACGGGATGAACCGGCGCGAGATCGCGCGCTGGACCGGCGCGATGATCCGCAGCGGCGAGCGGATGGACTTCTCGTCCCTGTCGCGCCCCACGGCCGACAAGCACTCCACCGGCGGCGTCGGTGACAAGATCACCCTGCCCCTGGCGCCCCTGGTGGCCGCCTGCGGCGTGGCCGTTCCCCAGCTCTCGGGCCGCGGCCTCGGCCACACCGGCGGCACGCTCGACAAGCTCGAGTCCATCCCCGGGTGGCGTGCGGCCCTGAGCAACGAGCAGATGCTCCACCAGCTCGAGGACGTCGGCGCCGTCATCTGCGCGGCCGGCGACGGACTGGCCCCCGCCGACAAGAAGCTCTACGCGCTGCGCGACGTGACCGGCACCGTCGAGGCGATCCCGCTCATCGCGAGCTCGATCATGAGCAAGAAGATCGCCGAGGGCACCGGCGCCCTCGTGCTCGACGTCAAGGTCGGCAGCGGCGCGTTCATGAAGACCGTCGAGGACGCCCGCGAGCTGGCCCGCACCATGGTCGACCTCGGCACCGACGCGGGCGTGAAGACCGTCGCCCTGCTCACCAACATGCAGGTGCCGCTCGGCCTCACGGCGGGGAACGCCCTGGAGGTGCGCGAGTCGGTCGAGGTCCTGGAGGGGGGTGGCCCGCCCGACGTCGTCGAGCTCACGCTGGCCCTGGCGCGCGAGATGCTCGCCGCCGCAGGCCGTGGCGACGTCGACCCCGCCGACGCGCTGGGCGACGGCCGGGCCATGGATGCCTGGAAGCTGATGATCCGGGCCCAGGGAGGGGACCCCGACGCGACCCTGCCGGTCGCCAAGGAGACCCACGAGGTCCTCGCTCCCGCGGATGGCGTGCTCACCGGGCTCGACGCGCTCAAGATCGGGGTCGCGGCGTGGCGCCTCGGCGCCGGCCGGGCCCGCAAGGAGGACCCGGTGCAGGCCGGCGCGGGGGTGCAGATGCACGCCAAGCCGGGCGCCACGGTCCGCGCGGGGGAGCCCCTGCTCACCCTGCACACCGACACCCCGGACCGGTTCGAGCGCGCGCTGGAGTCGCTGGAGGGCGTCTTCACCATCGCCCCCGATGGCAGTCGGCCCGACCTGCTGCCGCTGGTCATCGAGAAGATCTCCTAGGGTGGGGTCCGTGCCCGAGCTGATCACCACCCCCACCACCATCCCCGTACCCGGCGGCAAGGTCATCGACGAACACGTCGGCCGGGTCAACACCGGCACCGACGCCGTCTCGGTGGCCCACATGCGGGCCCCTGCCGACTGGACCGAGCCCTTCCAGACGCCGCAGTTCGACGAGATCACGCTGGTCCTGGCCGGGGCGGTGCTGCTCGACCACGACGCCGGCCAGCTGCGGGTCGACGCCGGGCAGAGCGTCATCACCCGGGCGGGCGAGCGGATCCGCTACTCCACCGGGCCGGAGGGTGCCGAGTACGTCGCCGTCTGCCTCCCGGCCTTCTCGCCGGACTCGGTCAACCGTGAGGAGGAGGGCGCATGATCTTCGGCCGCAAGGACAAGGGCGGGGCCGCGCTGCCCGAGGGCGTCGACGAGCTGATCCGGCGCGCCCCCAAGGCGCTGCTGCACGACCACCTCGACGGTGGCCTGCGCCCGCAGACCATCATCGAGATCGCCGACGAGGTCGGGTATGCCGGACTCCCGGCGGGCGACGCGGAGAGCCTCGGCGCGTGGTTCCGTGAGAGCGCCGACTCGGGCTCGCTGGTGCGCTACCTCGAGACCTTCGACCACACCCTGGCCGTCATGCAGACTGCCGACGGACTGCGCCGGGTGGCCCGCGAGTGCGTGCTCGACCTGGCCGCCGACGGCGTCGTCTACGCCGAGAGCCGCTACGCCCCCGAGCAGCACCTCCAGGGGGGCCTGTCGCTGGAGGACGTCGTCGAGGCCGTCAACGCCGGCTTCCGTGAGGGCGAGGCCGAGGCCGCCAAGGCGGGCACGCCGATCCGCGTGACCGCGTTGCTCACCGCCATGCGCCACGCCGCCAAGAGCACCGAGATCGCCGAGCTGGCCGTGCGCTACCGCGACCAGGGGGTCGCCGGGTTCGACATCGCCGGCGCGGAGGCAGGCTTCCCACCCACCCGCCACCTCGACGCCTTCGAGTACCTGCGCCGGGAGAACGCCCACTTCACCATCCACGCCGGGGAGGCCTTCGGGCTGCCGAGCATCTGGGAGGCGATCCAGTGGTGCGGCGCGGACCGACTGGGCCACGGGGTGCGGATCGTCGACGACATCCTCGTGAACGACCGCGCCTTCGCCGACGACCCGGCCAAGGCGCTCGACGCGGACCGGGCCGACATCTACCTGGGCCTGCTCGCCGCCTACGTCCGCGACACGCGGATCCCGCTCGAGATGTGCCCGAGCAGCAACGTGCAGACCGGTGCCGCGGAGTCCATCGCCCTGCACCCGATCTCGCTGCTCAAGCGGCTGCGCTTCCGGGTCACCGTCAACACCGACAACCGGCTCATGAGTGGCACCAGCATGTCCCGTGAGATGGGGCTGCTGGTGGCGGAGGCCGGGTGGACGATGGAGGACCTTCGCTGGGTCACCATCAACGCGATGAAGTCGGCCTTCATCCCGTTCGACGAGCGGCTCGCCATCATCGACGAGGTCGTCAAGCCCGGCTACGCCGCGCTGCTCGACGAGAGCTGACCGACCGCCCTAGCGACCGAGCGGGTCCGGCGGCAGGAGCGAGCTGCGACGTGCGTCCTCGCGCGCCAGCCGCTCGGCGTCGCGTCGTCGACGTTCGGCGATCACGGCTGCGAGGACGTACTCGGGGTGGACCCCCGGGGGCGGGGGCGGGGAGACGTGCGGCAGGACGGCCCGCAGCAGCTCCTGGCCGAGCTCGTGTCGTGAGGACGGGGTCAGTCCTGGCGCCCGCCCCAGGAACTGGCGGACCGCGATCGCCAGACCCGGGGGGAGGGCCGCGAGGTCCGCCCCGGTCGCCCAGTGCGCCAGCATCGGCGGCATCGACGGCGGGGGCAGGATCCGCAGGGAGGCGCGCTGGGAGACGACGTAGGTCCCGGCAGCCATGTCGCCGAGACGCTTCGCGCGAGGGCTGATCAGGGCGGCCACCATCGCCCCGGCCCCGACGAGGAGGTAGATCTCCAGCCAGCCGACCAGGGCCCTCGTGAGTGCGTGGCGGACGGTGATGGGACCGCCGTCGTCGCGCACCACGCGCAGCCCCAGGGCCAGCTTGCCGAGCGTGCGGCCACGGGTGAGCGTCTCGACGACCGTGGGGAAGCCCACCGTCACCGCGACCACGAGCAGGATCGTGACCGTCTGGCGGACGGCGTCGGACATCCGCCCGAGGACCAGGTCGAGCGCCAGCACGCCGCCGACCAGCAGCACGGCGGCGACCAGGAGGTCGAGCAGCCCCGAGGCGGCCCGGGAGGGCACACCGGCCACCGGGAGCTCGACCGCCACGCCCTCACCGGTGACCAGGTCGTCGCTGGCGTAGCTGCGGTATCCGGCCCCCGTGCTCATGGCCGAAGCATAGAGTGGCGTCGTGGACCTGGATGCGTATGTCGGCGCAAGGGCCGGGCACTGGGCCCGCCTCGACGAGCTCGGCTCGCGTCGTCGCCTGACCGGCGCCGAGGGCGACGAGCTGCTGGAGCTCTACCAGCAGGTCTCCACGGACCTCTCCGTGGTGCGCTCGGCCAGCCCGGATCCCGCGGTGGTGTCCTACCTCTCGCTGCTGCTCACGCGGGCCAGGATGACCATGGTGGGCACCCGCACGAGCACCTGGGCCGACCTCCTGCGCTTCTTCACCCACACCTTCCCGGGCGCGCTCTACCGGACCCGGTGGTGGTGGGGGACCACGGCCCTGGCCAGCCTCGCGGTGATCGCGGGAGTCGCCATCTGGACCCTGCACCATCCGGAGGTCTACACCAGCCAGCTCACCCCCGCCGAGATCCAGGCCTACGTGGGCACCGACTTCGCCAACTACTACCGCGAGTTCCCCCACCACGAGTTCGCGACCCTGGTGTGGGTCAACAATGCCTGGGTGGCGGCGCAGTGCATCGCCTTCGGTGTGCTGGGCCTGCCGGTCCTCTACATCCTGTGGAGCAACGTCCAGGGCGTGGGCATCGTCGCGGCGCTGATGATCTCCCACGACCGGGCCGGCCTGTTCTTCGGCCTCATCCTCCCGCACGGCCTGCTCGAGCTCACCGCGGTCTTCGTGGCAGCCGCGGTCGGGCTGAGGCTGTGTTGGGCCTGGGTGGATCCCGGCCCGCTCACCCGGGTGCAGTCGCTCGCCGCCGAGGGTCGGGCCGGCGTCGGGATCGCCCTGGGCCTGGTCGTCGTCCTGCTCGTGAGCGGGTCGATCGAGGGCTTCGTGACGCCCTCTGGGCTGCCGACGGGGGCGCGGATCGGGATCGGCATCGCGGCCGAGCTGACCTTCCTCACCTACGTGTTCGTCGTCGGTCGCAGGGCCCACCGCCAGGGTGTCACGGGCGACGTGGACGCTCGCTACCTCGAGGACACCGCGCCCGTCGTGCTCTGAAGGGCCGGGGTGGCGCTCAGAGCAGGCCCTGGCGCTTGAGCATCAGGTAGTGGTCCGCGAGACGGGCCGGGAGCAGGTCCGGCGGCTCGTCGAGCACGTCGACCCCGAGGTGCGCCAAGGCGGCTGCGGTCCGCGCGCGCAACGCCGTCGTGCGCTCTGCGGCGGCCGCGTCGTAGACCTCCGCGACGGTGCCCCGGGTGGTGCGCATCCGGGCCACCTCGGGGTCGGCCACCGAGGCCACGACGACCCGGTGGTGGGCGCTCAGTGCAGGCAGGACCGGCAGGAGGCCCTGCTCCACGGCGGAGGACTCCAGCGGGGTGAGCAGCACGACGAGGGCCCGTTGGGTCCCCAGGCGGGCGACCTCGGTCGCGAGCATCGCCCAGTCGGCCTCGATGAGCCGCGACTCGACGGGCGCCAGGGTGCTGATGGTGTCGTGCAGCAGGCGGGCCCGGTCGGCGCCGCCCACCCTGGCCAGCACCGTGCGGTCACCGGCGAGCACCTGCACCCGGTCCCGCGCGTGCCCGGCGAGGGCGGTGAGCAGCAGGGCTGCGTCCATGGCGGCATCCAGCCGGGGCGCGTCGTCGACCCGACCGGCGGACGTGCGCGAGGTGTCGATGACGATGACGATGCGGCGGTGCTGCTCGGGCTGCCACGTGCGGACCACGAGGTGCTGGCGGCGGGCGGTGGCGCGCCAGTCGATGCTGCGCACGTCGTCCCCCTCGACGTAGTCGCGAAGGCTGTCGAACTCGGTCCCCTGGCCCCGGGTGCGCAACGCGGCCCGCCCGTCGAGCTGGCGCAGCACGGCCAGCCGGCTCGGCAGGTGCTTGCGGGCGGGGAAGGGGTGCAGGGTGCGCAGCCGCCCGGGCACCGGCACCGAGCGCTGCCGGGCCACGAGCCCGAGTGGTCCGGTCGAGCGCACCGTCACGGTCTGAGGCGCTGCGGTCGCCCCGTCGGGTCGGCCTGAGCGTGGTCGTGACCCGGGTGCGCTCGCCGGCAGGGAGGTCGAGGCGGTGCCGGGTGGCGGCTGCCCCGGCGGAGGGCGGCCACGCGTCCCGGAGCAGGCCGCGCACCCGGCGCCCACCGGCGTTGGTCACCAGCACCGAGGTAGGGGTGGACTCGCCGAGGCGCACCTGTCCCGGGCCCTCGCGGTGGAAGGACAGCCTCGCCGGCGAGGGCGCCAGGAGGAGGTCGAGCCCGACGAGCACGAGCACGACGAGCAGCCACCAGCGCGCCGTGTCGCCCTGGGGCCACACGGCGACCGGCACCAGTCCCAGCAGGACCAGCACCACGGCGCGGTAGGTCAGTGCCATCAGCGAGGGACCGGCACCGCTCCGAGCGCGCTGGTGAGGACGGCGGTCACACTCACGCCCTCGAGCTCGGCCTCCGGGCGCAACGAGAGGCGGTGGGCCAAGGTGGCCTGGGCCAGGGCCTTGACGTCGTCCGGGGTGACGAAGCCGCGTCCGTTGAGCCAGGCCCAGGCGCGCGCGGTCGCCATCAGCGCGGTCGCGCCACGGGGGCTGACCCCCAGGGCCAACGACGGCGAGCTGCGCGTCGCCCGGGCGATGTCGACGATGTATCCGGTGATCTCGTCGGAGATCTCCACGGTGCGCACCGCCTCGGCGCCGGCGGCGAGGTCGTCGGCCGAGGCCACGGCCCGCAACCCGGCCGCGGCGAGGTCGCGGGGGTCGAACCCGTTCGCATGCCTGCGCAGGACCGCGATCTCGTCCTCACGGGGAGGCAGGGGCAGGGTGACCTTGAGCAGGAAGCGGTCGAGCTGGGCCTCCGGCAGCGGGTAGGTGCCCTCGTACTCGACCGGGTTCTGGGTGGCCGCCACGAGGAACGGCTGCGGCAGCGTGTGGGCGGTCCCGTCGACGGTGACCTGCCGCTCCTCCATCGCCTCGAGCAGGGCGGACTGCGTCTTCGGCGGGGTGCGGTTGATCTCGTCGGCGAGGACGAGGTTGGTGAAGACCGGGCCGTGCCGGAAGGTGAAGTCGCTGGTCGACGCGTCGAAGACGAGCGAACCGGTGAGGTCTCCGGGCATGAGGTCGGGGGTGAACTGGACGCGCTTGGTCTCCACCGACAGCGCCGCGGCCAGGCTCCGGACGAGCAGGGTCTTGGCCACCCCGGGCACGCCCTCGAGCAGGATGTGGCCCCGGGACAGCAGCGCCACGAGGAGACCTGCGACGGCGGCGTCCTGCCCGACGACGGCCTTGGCCACCTCGGCCCGGACCGCCAGCAGGGCCGCGCGGGCATCGGGTGCGGCCGCGGGCGGTCCGGTGTCGTCGGGGTGGGTGGTGCTTGGCTGGTCGGTCATGAGGTGCGGACCCTCTCTTCGAGCTCGGTCAGTGAACTGGCCAGGGTGTGCAGTTCGACATCGGTGGTGGGTGGGGGACCGGACAGCAGCGCGCCCACGTGGGTCGAGGGCATACCGGAGGCGGTAGAGGCGGCCCGCTCGACGGCGGCGGGGTCGCCCGGCGGGACCGCGAGGCGGCGGGCCAGCCGGTCGGTGGTCGCGGCACGCAGGATGGTCGCGGCCCGGCCGCGGTCACGTGCCCTGCGGTACATCCGCCCCCGGCTGCGGGTGGTCTCGACCGCGCGGACGACGACGGGCAGGGGCTCGGTGACCAGGGCACCCATCCGCCGGCCCCGCACCAGGGCGAGCACCACGACGGCCAGCGCGAGGATCGCAGCTCCCGGACCCAGCCACGGCGGCCACGGGTCGACGCCCGAGGACGAGGGCCCGGCCAGGTCACCGATGCTCGGCTGGTACCAGACCAGGCGTGGTGAGTGCCCGAGGGCCCGCACCGCCAGCCCGGCGTGCGAGGCCGTGCTCGCCCAGCGGTTGGAGAAGGCGCTCGCGAACCCCACCGCCACCACCTCGGGGTGCCCGGCGGATGCCGGGAAGGTCGCCATCGCCACGCCGTTCGTGACGTCCCCATTGCCCGAGCCCTCGTCCTGCGGACCGGGGAGGGGGAAGCAGAGCCTCGCCCCGCCGGTCGCCGCTGCGCCGGTGGGCAGGAACCGCACGTCCGCCAGGGAGGTGGTGTCGTGGGCGCGGGCGACCGTGGTGGCGCCGTCGCAGCGTGCCTCGAGGTCGATGGCCACCCGCACGGGGCTGGAGGTCAGCGGCAGTCCGAGGACGGAGAGGTGGTCGGACGTCGGGTCGAGCAGGACGAGGCGGTCCGCGCCGGCGCTGGCCCGTCGCAGCGCCAGCGCGCTGTCGTGACCGAGGTATGCCGGGTTGGCCATCACCACGGTCGTGCCGGCCCCCGGCGCAGCAGCGGCGAGCGCGTCGATGTCACGCACCACCTCCACGTCCACCCCATGGGTGCGCAGAACCTGGGCGATCGCCCGTCCCCCGCTCACCGACGAGTCGTCCGGGTCGAGGACCTGCTCGGGGGCCGTCGTCGTGAGGGCCACGGTCACGAGGGCCGCCACCCCCAGGCCGAGCGCCGCCACCCAGGCGCCGCGTCGACGCACGCGGGCCAGGACGGCGGCGCTCACGTCGCCACCGGCTCGCCCAGGCGCGGGCGGGCCCGCAGCAGGGTGGCGTCGAGGTCGGCGACGGCGCGGGCTCCCGCCTCGGTCGCTGCCCGGTGCCCGTAACGGACGTCGTCGAAGGAGTTGGCTGCGGTCGCCAGGGCGTCGCCGTGCCCGGGGAACACCGCTCCCAGCTCCATCGCGGCCTCGTGCGCCGTGCGTCCGGGGAGCTCGACCAGCAGGGTGCGCTCCACCGCCGAGGCGGCCAGGGCGCGGTAGCTGTCGAGCAGCAACGCGTCCCAGTCCTGGCGCGTGGCGGCCACCTCGGCCCGGCGCCGGTACCCGGCCGCGCCCAGGCCCTCGTCGTCCAGCCCTGTGGCACCGGCGGGACGGGTGCCAGCGCGGGACTCGGAGCGCACCACCACCAGGACCACGAGCGCGACCACGGCCAGCACGACCAGGATGCCCAGGACCACGACCCACGGTGGGAGCCCTGGGCCAGCGGGTCCCTGCAGGAGCCCCCGCAGCCACTCCACGAACCGCTGCCACCAGGAGACGTCGGTGGTGTAGCCGCCGCGGGCCAGCTCCTCGCGGACCCACTCCTGGGCCTGCTCCGAGCTCGGGTCGAGCGGTGGGGCGTCGGCGCCGGAGGTCACGACTGCCGGGCAGCGCCCGGCCACGACCTCGCGGCGTCGACCTGGGCGGCGGTGATGAGCTGGACGTCGAAGCCCTCGCGGCGGATGCGCTGGTCGACGTAGAGGAGGGAGTCGACCCCTGCCGTGAACGGCGTCGTCAGCGCTCCGCTCACCAAGCCGCTCAGGCCCGCGATGACCGCCTGCCACACATAGATCTTCGACGGGTCGTCAGTCGCGACGAGGGCGACGACGCCGACGACGCCGAGGGGCACGGCGATGATCTGCGCGGCGACGCCGACGATGACGGAGGTGAGCAGCCGGATGCCCAGCACCCTCCAGAACTCCCGACCGCCGGTGAGCGCCCAGGACCGCCGGATGCCCCCGGCGATGCCGAGCCGCTCGAGGACCACCGCTGCGGTGACGAACGCCAGGCGCGTCGAGAGGTACCAAGCGGCCAGGAGGGCGACCACGGCGGCCACCACCACGAGGACGACGGCGCCCACGATGCTGCCCTGGCCACCGTTGCGGACGGCACCGACGAGGACGACCACGGGCACCGCGAGGACCGCGGCCAGGACCACCGTCACCGCGAGCCCGGTCAGGATCGTCGCACCGAACACCTGGGGCAACCGTCCGCGGGTGCCCTCCCAGGTCTGGGCGGCGGTGACCCGGCGACCCATGACGGCCTGTCCGATCACGAAGGCGAGGAAGCCGGTGAGCAGGACGGCCGACAGGGAGGTGCCGATCGCGGGCACGGACTGGCCGATGGTGCCGGTGACCGGGAACGCGGTGTCGGACGAGTTGACGTCGAGGGTCTCCATGGAGCCGATCCAGGCTCCGAGCGCCGTGGTGGGCACGAGGAAGATGAGGGTGGTGATCAGGGCCAGTCCCATGGTGGCTGCCACGTTGCCGCGGATCGCCTTGACGACGGCACCGTAGATGTCGCCGAGCCGCAGGGGGCGCAGCGGGATCACGCCGGGTCGGAACTCCATGGCGGGGTGCGCCAGCGGCATGGCGGCGTAGGGCGGGCCCCCCACCGGTGGGGCCTCCGTCGGAGCGGCCCCCGTCGGCGTGGCCCCCGTCGGCGTGCCGCTCCCCGGTGGCACCCACTGTGGGTCGGTCATCGGTGCTTCCCCCTTGTTGGACTGGTGGAAACCCTAACCGACCGGCACCGTCCGGGGAGGCGATTGGTGGCGCGGCGGCCGGTGGGTCAGCGCGGCACGGCCGACAGCAGGGGCTCGAGGTCCCTGGGGCGGGCCGACTCGGCCCCGAGCGCCTCCTGGCGTGCGACCACGGCAGGCTCGGCACGCATCAGGGCCAGACCACGGCGGACCAGGGTCCAGGGCGGCTTGCGTCGCTCGGACAGGTCGCGCAGCAGGCGCCACACGAATGTCACCGTCCGGTGGTGGTGGACGCAGTAGGCGCCCGCGAGCAGGTCCCGCTCGCGCAGGTCGGTGATGATCTCGGCGGCGAAGATGCCCTCGGCCAGCACCAGGTCGTCGGGCGCGGCCCGCACCGTGGTCGTGTCGACGGCCCGGCTCGCCGAGATGTCGTAGACCGGCGTGCGGACGCTCCCGGTGTGCACGAGCGTGGTGAGGGCCGCGACGGCGGCGTCGCGGTCCCACGAGTCGGGGTGGTCCCAGTCGACGATGCCCAGCTCTTGGCTGCGGGGCATGGCCGGGTCGTCCTCGTCGCGGTAGAAGTCGTCGAGGCGCACGATCGGCCAGCCGTGGGCCGCGTGCAGCCGCCCCGCGAGGCGGGACTTGCCGGCGCCGCTGGGCCCGGCGAGCACCACGACCCGGGCCGTCGGGTGCCCGGTGGGGGGAGGTGTGGCCAAGGGTCAGCGACCCTTGGGGTGCCAGACGGTCTTGGTCTCGAGGAACGCGGTGATCCGCGACAGGTCGGGCGTGGCCGTCCAGTCCGGCTCCATGGCCTCGTTCGCGTCACCTGCCGGGCGCAGCACCCGCTTGAGGTTCTCGGCCGCGGCGAGCTCGAGATCGCCCCAGGCCAGGCCCTCGGCACCGGCCGCGCCGGCGAGGTCGATCGCGTTGACGTCGCGGTGAGAGGCGATCCACGGGGCGACCTCGGCCGTTCGACCGGTGATCAGGTTGACGACCCCGCCCGGGACGTCGGAGGTGGCCAGGGCCTCGGAGAGGGTGATCGCGGGGAGGGGCCGCAGCTCGCTGGTGAGCACCACCGCGGTGTTGCCGGAGGCGATCACCGGGGCCACGACGGAGACGAGCCCGAGCAGCGAGGACCGTTGAGGGGCAAGGACGCCCACGACTCCCGTCGGCTCGGGGGCCGAGATGTTGAAGAAGGGGCCGGCGACGGGGTTGAGGCCGCCGAGCACCTGGGCGAGCTTGTCGGTCCACCCGGCATACCAGACCCAACGGTCGATGGCCGCGGAGACGGTGGCCTCGGCGCGACGCTCGGTGAGCCCCTCGCTCGCGCGGACCTCGGCGACGAACTGGTCGCGACGGCCCTCCATCACCTCGGCGACGCGATAGAGCACCTGCCCCCGGTTGTATGCCGTGGCGCCGGACCAGCCGGCGAAGGCGCCACGCGCGGCGACGACGGCGTCACGGGCGTCCTTGCGAGATCCCTGCGCGGCGTTGGCCAGGAACCGGCCGCGCCCGTCGACGACCTCGTAGGAACGCCCTGACTCGGAGCGGGGGAACTTACCGCCGATGTAGAGCTTGTAGGTCTTGCGGACGTCGACCCGGGCGTCGGCTCCGCCCTGGCGCGTCGAGGTGGGGCTCACTTGCTGTCTCCGGTCGTGACGTAGGCGGACAGGCCGTGGCGGCCACCCTCGCGGCCGTAGCCGGACTCCTTGTAGCCGCCGAACGGGCTGGTCGGGTCGAACTTGTTGAAGGTGTTGGCCCAGACGACCCCGGCTCGCAGCTGGTCGGCCATCCAGAGGATGCGCGAGCCCTTCTCGGTCCAGATCCCTGCGGAGAGGCCGTAGGG
Organism: uncultured Actinomycetota bacterium; assembly: GCA_963757635.1. Taxonomy (GTDB): domain Bacteria; phylum Actinomycetota; class Actinomycetes; order Actinomycetales; family Dermatophilaceae; genus Pedococcus. The sequence goes on from CAVWSK010000005.1 coordinate 526,491, forward strand.
GGTGTTGTTGGCCTTGGCCACGGCCTCGTGGGGCGTGCGGAAGGTCAGCACCGACAGGACCGGCCCGAAGATCTCCTCCTGGGCGATGCGGTGGGTCTGGCTCACGCCGGTGAACACGGTGGGGCGGAACCAGAAGCCCTTGGCGGGCAGGTCGCAGCCGGTGTCCCAGCGCTCCGCGCCCTCGGCCTCGCCGGCCGCGGTGAGCTCGGTGATGCGCTGGAGCTGGGCCCGGGAGTTGATCGCCCCGATGTCGGTGTTCTTGTCGAGAGGGTCGCCGATGCGCAGCGTGGCCAACCGGCGCTTGAGGCGCTTCTCGACCTCGTCGGCGACGGACTCCTGCACCAGCAGTCGCGACCCGGCGCAGCAGACGTGGCCCTGGTTGAAGAAGATGCCGTTGACGATGCCCTCGACCGCCTGGTCCAGGGGGGCGTCGTCGAACAGGATGTTGGCGGCCTTGCCACCGAGCTCGAGGGTCGCCTTCTTGCGGGTGCCGGCGATCGAGCGGGCGATCATCTTGCCCACGCCGGTCGAGCCGGTGAAGGCCAGCTTGTCGATGTCGGGGTGGTCCACGATGGCCTGGCCCGTGGCGCCCGCGCCGGTGACGATGTTGACCACACCGGGCGGCAGGTCGGCCTGTTGGAGCACCTCGGCGAACAGCAGCGCCGTCAGCGGCGTCGTCTCGGCGGGCTTGAGGACCACGGTGTTACCGGTGGCCAGGGCGGGCGCGATCTTCCACGACAGCATGAGCATCGGGAAGTTCCACGGGATGATCTGGCCGACGACGCCGTGCGGCCGGGGGTTCGTGCCGAGACCGGCGTAGTCCAGCTTGTCGGCCCAGCCCGCGTGGTAGAAGAAGTGGGCGGCCGCGAGCGGGATGTCGACGTCGCGGCTCTCCTTGATCGGCTTGCCGTTGTCGAGGGTCTCCAGCACGGCGAACTCGCGGGCGCGCTCCTGCAGGATCCGCGCGATCCGGTAGAGGTACTTGCCACGGTCGCTGCCGGACATCCGGCCCCAGACCCCCGTGTAGGCGCGACGGGCGGCGGCCACCGCCCGGTCGACGTCGGCCTCGCTGGCGGAGGTCACCTCGGCGAGGACCTCCTCGGTGGCCGGGTTGACCGACTTGAACGACGACCCGCCCTGCGACTGCGTGAACTCGCCGTTGATGAACAACCCGTAGGAGGGCGAGAGGTCGACGACTGCCCTCGACTCGGGAGCCGGTGCGTACTCGAACGTGGCCATGTGGTGTGGTTCCTCAGGTTTCGCGGGGTTCAGTAGAGGCTGGGGGAGTCGTCGGTGACGTAGTCCGGTCCGGAGTAGGCACCCGTGCGCATCCGCTGGCGCTGCAGGAGCAGGTCGTTGAGCAGGCTCGAGGCCCCGAACCGGAACCAGTAGGGGTCCAGCCAGTCCTCGCCGGCGATCTCGTTGACCGTGACGAGGAACTTGATCGCGTCCTTGCTGGTGCGGATGCCGCCCGCCGGCTTCACGCCGACCATCTCGCCGGTGAGGTCACGCCAGTCGCGGACCGCCTCGAGCATGATCAGCGTGACGGGCAGGGTCGCGGCGGGCGACACCTTGCCGGTCGAGGTCTTGATGAAGTCGCCACCCGCGAGCATCGACAACCAGGACGCGCGCCGGACGTTGTCGTAGGTCACCAGCTCGCCGGTCTCCATGATGACCTTGAGCCTGGCCGTCCCGCAGACCGCCTTGACCTGGGCGATCTGGTCGAAGACCTCGAGGTATCGCCCTGAGAGGAAGGCACCCCGGTCGATGACCATGTCGATCTCGTCGGCCCCGGCCGCGACGGCGTCGCGGGTGTCGGCCAGCTTGACCGCCATGGAGGCGCGGCCCGAGGGGAAGGCGGTGGCCACCGAGGCCACCTTGACGGGGCTGTCGCCCAACGCCTCCCGGGCGGTGGCCACCATGTCGCCGTAGACGCAGATGGCCGCCGGGCTCGGGGTCGACGGATCGGTGGGGTCGGGGTGCAGCGCCTTGGCGCACAGCCCGCGGACCTTCCCTGCCGTGTCGGCGCCCTCCAGCGTCGTCAGGTCGATCATCGAGATCGCCAGGTCGATCGCCCACGCCTTGGAGGTGGTCTTGATCGAGCGGGTGCCCAGGCCCGCCGCGCGGGCCTCACAGCCGACCTGGTCGACACCGGGCAGGCCGTGCAGCCAGCGGGTCAGCGCGGCGTTGGTCAGGGCGCCCACGCCGAGCAGGTCGCGGGCCCGAGCCGTCGCGTCGACCGCGGGGGAGGTGGTGGGGGTACTCACCGGTGGAGTGTATCCGTCTCAGACTGTGGTCAGTTCACCCATGGCTGCCCGGATCGAGGCCAGCTGCTCCTCGGCGGCGGCCCGCGTCGCCGCGAGCCTCTTGGGCTTGGGCACCCCGCGCACGACCTCGAGGTAGACCTTGAGCTTGGGCTCGGTCCCGGAGGGGCGCACGATGATCCGCGAACCGTCCTCGAGGTGGTAGCGCAGTCCGTCGGTGGGTGGCAGGTCCGCGCTGCCGAGGGCCAGGTCGTCGATGCGTGACACCTCCACCCCGGCGACCTCGGTCGGCGGGATGGCCCGGAGCCGGGACATCACCTCGTCGATGAGGGACAGGTCGGCGACCCGCACCGAGAAGGAGTCGGTCGCGTGCACGCCGTGCTGCACCGCGAGGTCGTCGAGCAGGTCCTGCAGGGTGCGGCCCGCCTCCTTGAGCGTGGCGGCGAGCTCGGCGATCAGCAGGGCTGCGCTCACGCCGTCCTTGTCCCGCACGGTGTCGGGGTCGACGCAGTAGCCGAGCGCCTCCTCGTAGCCGTAGCGCAGGCCCTCGACCCGGGCGATCCACTTGAACCCGGTGAGGGTCTCCTCATGACGGATGCCGGCGTCCTTGGCCATCGCGGCGAGCAGCCGCGAGGAGACGATGGAGTTGGCGAAGACGGCGTCCTGCTCCACGCCTCGGGCGAGCAGGTGGGCGCCGAGCAGCGCCCCGACCTCGTCGCCGCGCAGCATCCGCCAGTCGCCCCCGGCCGGGACCGCGACGGCACACCGGTCGGCATCCGGGTCGTTGGCGATCACGAGGTCCGGTCCGAGCTCGCGGGCCAGCGCGAGGGCGGCGTCGATGGCGCCGGGTTCCTCGGGGTTGGGGAACGACACCGTGGGGAACGCGCCGTCGGGGTGCTCCTGGCTGGCGACGGCGGTGGGGACCGCGAACCCGGCGAGCTCGAAGACGCGCAGCAGGGTGTCGCTGCCGACGCCGTGCAGGGCCGTGTGCACCACCGACAGGTCGCGCGGGCTGTCCTTGGCGACCACGGCAGCCGTGGCCGCGAGGTAGGCCTCGTGCACGTCGTCGCCCAGGGTCTCCCAACCGTCGTCGGCCAGCGGCACCTCCGCGACCGTGCTGATCCGGAAGATCTGGGCGGCGATGGCGGCATCGGCCGGGGGGACGATCTGGGACCCGTCGCCGAGGTAGACCTTGTAGCCGTTGTCCTCCGGTGGGTTGTGGCTCGCGGTCACCATGACGCCCGCGTCGGCGCCGAGGTGGCGGATCGCGAACGCCAGCACCGGGGTCGGCAGCGTGTGCGGCAGGATCGCCGCCCGTCCGCCGGCGCCCAGGGCGACCGCGGCAGTGTCGCGGGCGAACACGTCGGAGTTCTTCCGGGCGTCGTACCCGACCACGACGAAGGGCTCGGGGGTGCTCTCCTGCAGGTAGGCCATGAGCCCGGCTGCCGCGCGGATGACCACGGCGCGGTTCATCCGGTTGGGGCCGGCGCCGATGGCGCCCCGCAGGCCGGCGGTGCCGAACTCCAGCATCCCGGAGAACCGGTCGGCGATCTCGGCGACCGCGCCCTCGTCGCCCTCCTTGGCGCGGGCCAGCAGGTCGCCGAGCTCCACCCGGGTCTCGTGGTCGGGGTCGTCGTCGACCCAGTGCTGGGCGGCGTCGACGAGCTCCCGGGCGTGGGCGTCGTTCTCGGCGTCCGTTCGCCGGCCGTGCCGTGCGGCATACGTCATGGCGCTGTCCCCTCTGCGATGGTCGCGACAACGGTGGCCAGCAGCCGGCCGCAGCGCTGGGCTGCCGCCTGTCCTGCTTCGATGACCTCGGCGTGCGACAGCGGTTGGTCGCTGATCCCGGCGGCCAGGTTGGTCACCAGGGAGATGCCCAGGACCTCCAGGCCGGACTGGCGAGCGGCGATCGCCTCGAGCGTGGTGGACATGCCGACGAGGTCCCCCCCGAGGACCTTGGCCATCTGCACCTCGGCCGGCGTCTCGTAGTGGGGACCGCGGAACTGGACGTAGACGCCCTCGTCGAGGCTCGGGTCGACGGCCCGGGCGAGGTCGCGCAGCCGTCGGGAGTAGAGGTCGGTGAGGTCGACGAAGTTGGCACCCTCCACGGGCGAGGTCGCCGTGAGGTTGATGTGGTCGCTGATGAGCACCGGGGTGCCGGGGGCCCACGCGGGGTCGAGGCCACCGCACCCGTTGGTCAGGACGATGGTGGAGCACCCGGCGGCAGCCGCCGTGCGGACGGCGTGCACCACGGCGCGAACGCCGCGGCCCTCGTAGAAGTGCGTCCGGGTGCCGTAGACCAGGGCCCGGCGCCCCGTGTCGCCGATCGCGACCGAGCGCATGGTGCCCGAGTGGCCCGCGACGGCGGCCTTGGCGAAGCCGGGCACGTCGGCGTTGTCGATCGTCGCGAGGGTCTCGCCGATCAGGTCGCCGGTCTGCCCCCAGCCCGAACCCAGGACGAGGGCGACGTCGTGGCGTTCGGCGCCGCTGCGCTCGGCGATGACGGCGGCGGCCGCACCGGCCACCTCGAACGGGTCCGTGGTGGGGTCGGCGAGGTCGGGGAAGCCCGTGGCGGGGCGGCTCTGCTCGGTCACCCTCGAAGCCTACCGAGGTGGGGGGTGATGGTCGCGCTCGCCGTCCGGTTGGTCCGTCTGCGACCAATGCGTCCCTGAGCAGGGACGTTGCTAGTCGGCGGCGAGCGGGGTCACGGCCAGAGCGGGCTCCCCGCTGGGCCGGACCGTGGCTCGCTGACCGATGCGGTAGCCCGCCACCGACGAGCTCGGCACCTGGACGATGATGGGTGCGCTGACGTCCGGGTGGTCGAGCACCACCCTTCCGTGGGCGCCCAGGAAGCTGACGGCGGCGATCCGTGCCCCGCCCCGGTCGTCGTCCACGACCTCGAGGTGCTCGGGCCTGACCAGGACCTCCACGGGCCCCGGTGTGGCCGAACCGGGCAGCAGCGGGACATCCACCCCGAGCACGGTCGCGGCCTGCGCGACGGCCGTGCCGGGCAGCCGGTTCGTCACGCCCACGAAGTCGGCGACGAAGTCGTTGACCGGCCGCGAGTAGAGCTCCTCGGGGGCCGCGATCTGCTCCAGGCGCCCACTGCGCATCACCCCCACCCGGTCGGCGATGGCCAGGGCCTCCTCCTGGTCGTGGGTGACGAACAGGGTGGTCGTGCCGACCTCGAGCTGGATGCGCCGGATCTCGTCGCGCAGCTGCACCCGCACCTTGGCGTCCAGGGCCGAGAGGGGCTCGTCGAGCAGCAGCACCTGCGGCTCGATCGCGAGGGCGCGGGCCAGGGCGACGCGCTGCTGCTGCCCGCCCGAGAGCTGGTGGGCGAAGCGGTCGGCCTGGGTGGACAGGCCGACCAGGTCGAGCATCTCCGACGCCCGGTCGCGGCGCTGGGCGCCGCCCTGGCGACGCAGCTGCAGGCCGAACTCGACGTTCTGCCGGGCGGTCATGTGGGGGAACAGGCTGTAGGCCTGGAACACCATCCCGAGGTCACGCTTGTTGGTGGGCACCCGGGTCAGGTCGTGGCCGTCGACCTCGATGCGTCCCTCGTCGGGGTCCTCCAGGCCTGCGAGGCAGCGCAGCGCGGTGGTCTTGCCGCACCCCGAGGGCCCGAGGAGGGCGACGAGCTCGCCCGGGGCCAGGCGCAGCGTCAGGTCGTCGAGTGCGCGGACCGGCCCGTAGGACCGGCGCAGGCCGGTGAGCTCGACCGCGACCCCCCGGGGGTGGTCGACCGGGCGGTCCGGTGCCGTTGCGGCGGTGGTCATGCGGGCTCCTTGCGGTTGCGTCGCAGCCGGGCCAGCAGCGAGGTCGAGCTCCGCTGGCCGCCCACGAAGGACATGGCGAAGAGGATGACGAAGGCGAAGACGAGGGCGGCCAGGCCGACCGCCACCGAGATCCGGGCGTCGGACTTCCCGAGCAGGTACATCGCCACCTGGAGGTTGGTCCGGCTGAACAGGTTGGCGATGGTGAACTCACCGAGGGTCAGGGCGACGGCCAGGAATGACGCGGACAGCACCGCGGTCCTGAGGTTGGGCAGGATCACGCGCAGCATCACCGTGCCCCAGCCGGCCCCGAGGGACCGGGCTGCCTCGCTCAGGGTGCGCACGTCGATGGCCCGCAGCCCGGCGTCGAGCGCGCGGTAGGCGTAGGGGAGGACCAGCACCACGTAGGCGAACGAGAGCCAGATGGTGGCCGCGCCGACGAAGTAGGTGACCCACGCATACACCGGGCTGAGGCCGACGACGAGGACGATGGCCGGGACCGTCAGCGGCAGCAGGCAGAGGAACTCCACCGTGCGGCTCAGCCCGGGCAGCCGCAGCCGCACCCACGTCATGGTCGGCACGAGGAGCACCAGCATGACGAGCACCGTCAGGACGGCCAACCCGATCGAGGCGAGGAAGCCGGTGCGCAGGTCCGGGTAGCGCTCGGAGATGCCGCTGACGTCGGCCAGCTGGCGCCAGGTCGCGCCGGTGCGGTGACCGGCCGCGTCGTGCGTCGTGAAGTCGAGCATCCCGACGAGGGGTGCGCCGAAGAAGGCCAGGGCCAGGGTGACCGTGACCCACCGGAACCAGTTCTGCCGGCGCCGCATCGTGGCGCGCTGGCCGCTCATCGCACCAGCCACTTCGAGGCGCGACGGTCGAGCACGGCATAGATGGTCATGACGACGGCGACGACGACCACCATGGCCAGGGCCATGGCCTTGCCGATGTTCTCCTGGCCGAGGATCACCTCGGAGCTGAACGTGCCGCCGATCTGCAGCGGCAGCAGCGGCGTCCCCTGGGAGACCAGCGCGTAGGCGGTGGCGTAGGCGGAGAAGGCGTTGGTGAACAGCAGCAGCAGCGCGCCGATGAACGAGGGCAGCAGGATGGGGCCGGCGACCTTGCGCCAGTAGAGGAACGTGCCGCCGCCGAGCGTCTCGGTCGCCTCGCGCCACTGCGGTCGCAACCCCTCGACCGCGGGGAGGAAGACGATGAGCATGAGCGGGACCTGGAAGTAGAGGTAGACGAGCATCAGGCCCTTGTCCCACTGGTAGAGCCAGAGCCCACCGGGCGCGACACCGATCCGGGACAGGGCGCCCGCGAGGAACCCGCCGTAGCCGAAGGTGGCCAGGAAGGCGAAGGCCAGCGCGACCCCGCCGAACTGGGCGAGCACGCCGGACAGCGAGGTCACGAAGCGCTTGAGGACGCCGTTCGGCTTGCCGGTCGAGACGGCATAGGCGAGCACCGCCCCGAGCACGGCGCCCCCCAGGGCCGTGACGGCCGAGAGGGCCACGGAGTGCCACAGGGCCGCGGTCACGGCGGGCTCCCCGAGGGCGCGGATGTTGGCCAGGGTGGGTCGACCGTCGCCGAGGAAGGCGCCGATCACCACCACCAGCGCGGGGATGACCAGGAAGACGGTGACGTAGGCGAAGAAGGGGACCACGCCCAGCAGGGCGCCCGGTGGCCGGAAGCCACCGAGCGCCCTGCCCCGGCGGCGGTCAGCCAACGGCGTTGGCCCAGTTCTTGGCGAGGTAGGCCTTGGCGGTGTCCGCGTCGGCCGCGGTGGGCACGACCGGGGTGCCCGTCACGGCGGGCAGGGCTGCCGCTGCGGTGGCGTCGAGGGTGCCGGCCGACTTCATGTCGTCGAAGCGCACCGGGCGCGCGCCGCCCTTGAGCCACAGGTTCTGGCCCTCGTCGGAGTAGAGGAACTCCTGCCACAGGCGGGCCGCCGCCGGGTGCGGGGCGTCCTTGTTGATCGCCTGGAAGTAGTAGCCCGCGACCACCGCGTTGTCCGGGACGAAGACCTTCCAGGTCGGGACCTTGGCCGTCTGGGCCGCGTTGAGGTAGTCCCAGTCGATGACGACGGGGGTCTGCCCCGAGGCGATCGTCGCGGGAGTCGGGTCGACCGGGATGAAGTTGCCCGCGGCCTTGAGCTTCTTGAAGAAGTCCACACCCTTGGCGACGTCACCGGCGCTGCCGCCGCTGGCGATGGAGGCCATCTGGACGCCCGCGAAGGCCGCACCGGCCTGGGTCGGGTTGCCGTTCAGCGCCACCTTGCCCTTGTAGGCCGGCTTGAGCAGGTCCGCGAACGACGTGGGCGCGGGGACCTTGGACGAGTCGTAGCCCACGGACATGTAGCCGCCGTAGTCGTTGATCCAGGTGCCGCCGGCGTCCTTGAAGTCGGCCGGGACGCTCTCGAAGGTGGTGACCTTGTAGGGCGCGAACTTCGCGGTGTTGGCCGCGGCGACTGCTGCCCCGAGGTCGAAGACGTCGGGGGCGCCGGACTGGCCCTTGAGCCGGTCGGCCGCGGTGATCTCGTCGGCGCTGCTCGCGTCGGGCTGGGCGCTGTTGACCTTGATGCCGTACTTCTCGCCGAAGGCGGTGATGATCGCGCCGTAGTTGGCCCAGTCCGGCGGCAGCGCGATGACGTTGAGGGTGCCCTCCTTCTTCGCGGCCGCGACGAGCGCGTCCATGCCCCCGAGGTCCTGGGCGGAGGTGGCGGTGGCGGCGTTGGCCGCTCCGCCCGACGAGCTGCTGGTGTCGGCGGTCTTGGCCGGCGGCGAGCAGGCGACCACCGCGAAGGAGGAGGCGGCGGCGACGACGGCCATCCACGTGGCGGAACGGGGGCGAACGGTCATGATTTCCATCCTGGAGTCCTGGGCCCACCGAGTGGGCGCGAAGTCGTACCGACGCGGAACCTAGTCCGTGCCCTTGGACCATACGGCTCCCGGGGCGTGGCGGGAAGGTGACGTGGACGTGGCGATCGGGGGTGGTGGGCGAGATGGTTGGATGGGAGGCGTGAACGCGTCCCAGTCGTCGGTGGTCATCCTCGGGGGCGGGCCGGGCGGTTATGAGGCCGCCCTGGTGGCCGCCCACCTGGGGGCGGCGGTCACCGTCGTCGACCGTGACGGACTCGGGGGCGCGGCGGTCCTCACCGACTGCGTGCCCTCCAAGGCCCTGATCTCCACGGCCGACTTCATGTCCCAGTTCGAGACGGCCTCCGTCCTCGGGGTACACCTCGAGGACCAGGAGGGCGACGAGGTCGCCGACTCCGTCGCCGAGCTCCCGGCCGTCAACGAGCGGGTCCTCGCGCTCGCCGCCGCCCAGTCCCGTGACATCGGTCGCCGGCTGGATGCCGACGGGGTCACCGTGCTGCGCGGCACCGGCCGACTGGTCGCCGCCGGCCAGGTCGAGGCCACCCTCGAGGACGGCTCGACGACGACCCTCTCCGCCGACGTCGTCCTCATCGCCACCGGCGCCACACCCCGGGTGATGGCGTCGGCGCAGCCCGACGGGGAGCGGATCCTCACCTGGCAGCAGATCTACGGCCTCCCCGAGCTGCCGGAGCGACTCGTCGTCGTCGGGTCCGGGGTCACCGGCGCCGAGCTGGCCCAGGCCTACCTCGGGCTCGGCTCGCACGTCACCCTGGTGTCCTCTCGTGACCGCGTCCTGCCGGGTGAGGACGCTGACGCCGCCACGGTCATCGAGGACGTCTTCCGCAAGCGCGGCATGGAGGTGCTCGGGCGCTCCCGGATGGCGTCGGTGTCGCGCACCGACGACGGGGTGCTGGTGCGGCTCGAGGACGGTCGCGAGGTCGCCGGTTCGCACGCGCTGCTCGCCGTGGGCTCCGTACCCCAGACGGCGGGGCTCGGGCTCGAGGAGGCCGGAGTGGTGCTCAGCGAGTCGGGGCACGTCACGGTGGACCGGGTCTCGCGCACGTCCGTGCGCGGGGTGTATGCCGCCGGCGACTGCACCGGGGTCCTCCCGCTCGCGTCGGTGGCCGCCATGCAGGGTCGCATCGCCATGGCTCACGCACTCGGGGACGCGGTCGCACCGCTGAACCTGCGGGCCGTGTCCGCCAACATCTTCACCGACCCCGAGATCGCCACGGTCGGCTACTCCCAGAAGGACATCGACGACGGGACGATGGACGCCACCGCGGTGATGCTGCCCCTCGCCACCAACCCCCGGGCCAAGATGCAGGGCATCACCGACGGCTTCGTCAAGCTGTTCGCGCGCAAGGGGGTCGGCACCGTCGTCGGGGGAGTCGTCGTGGCACCCAAGGCGTCCGAGCTGATCTACCCCGTGACCCTGGCCGTCCAGCACCGGCTCACCGTCGACCAGCTCGCCGGCACGTTCACGGTCTACCCGTCGCTGTCGGGTTCGGTCGCCGAGGCGGCACGCCAGCTCCACGACCCCGAGTAGCCGCACCACGTGCTCCGGTCTGGCAGGCTGGGCTCGGGCCCCGGCCGTGGGCCGGTGGCGCCACCCACCGAGAGAGGCAGTGCCATGGCCGGTTGGATCGACAAGATGAAGGACTACGTGAAGGGCAACCCCCAGCACGCGGACTCGGCGATCGAGAAGGTCGAGGACCTGGTCGACGACCGCACGGGCGGGACGTACGCCGACCAGGTCGACCAGGGTGGGGACCTCCTGCGCGACAAGCTGGGGTTGGCGCCCGACGACGCCCCTGCGGCGACCGACGCCCCCACCTCGAGCGGTGACCGTGACATCAGGACCACCGAGCAGGTCGACGGACCGGTCCCCAACCCGGTGCCCGCGACCAACGACCCCCAGGACGCCGACACGGACACCGGCGCCGGGTCCATCGTCCCCGGTGGCCCGCAGCAGCCGGGCGAGCCCGGTGGGCCGCTGGACCCCGAGCACCCCGCCCCTGGCCAACCGATCGACGTCCAGCCCGGCACGGCCGATCCCGGTCCCGACGTCCCCGCCTTCGGTGCGCCGGGCGAGGACGGGCCCGCCACGACGTCCCCCTCCGAGGGCCTCCCGCAGGGCGGGGCCACCCAGCAGGGGGAGCGGTCGTCCGGCCACACCACTCCTGGCGGCGACCAGCCCGAGTCGGGCGGACCCCAGCAGCCCTGAGCCTCGGGCCACCGGACGCAGCGAGCCGCCCCCGTCGACGGGGGCGGCTCGCTGCTCTGCGGGTGGCTCAGTCCGTGATCTGGGCCAGCACGGCGCCGTTGGTCACGGTCTGGCCGACCTCAGCGGCCAGACCGCTGATGGTGCCGGCCTTGTGGGCGTTGATCGGCTGTTCCATCTTCATGGCCTCGAGCACCACGACCAGCTCGCCCTCGGCGACCTCCTGGCCCTCCTCGACGGCGATCTTGACGATGGTGCCCTGCATGGGTGCGGTGAGGGAGTCGCCCGAGGCCGCGGCACCCGACTTCGAGCCCCCCGCCCGGCGCGGTGCCTTCTTGCGCGTCGTACCGCCGTTGCCGAGCGACAGGCCGCCCGGAAGGACCACCTCCAGGCGCTTGCCCCCGACCTCGACGACGACGCTCTGGCGCTCGGCGGAGGCCTCGGGGATCTCGGGGGAGGAGCCGGAGTAGGGCGGGATCTGGTTGTCGAACTCGGTCTCGATCCAGCGGGTGTGCACGGAGAACGGCGCGTCGCCCTCGGGGGCGAACGCCGGGTCGGACACCACGGCGCGGTGGAACGGCAGCACGGTCGGCATGCCGTCGACGACGAACTCCGCCAGCGCCCGGCGGGAGCGCTCCAGCGCCTGGTGCCGGTCACGGCCGGTGACCACCAGCTTGGCGAGCATGGAGTCGAAGGCGCCGCCGATGACGTCGCCGCTCACGACACCGGAGTCGAGCCGCACTCCGGGGCCGGACGGCGGCTCGAAGACCGCCACGACACCCGGCGCGGGGAGGAAGCCGCGGCCGGCGTCCTCGCCGTTGATGCGGAACTCGATCGAGTGCCCGGTCGGCGCGGGATCGGGGTAGCCGAGCTCCTCGCCGTTCGCGATGCGGAACTGCTCGCGCACCAGGTCGATGCCGGTGACCTCCTCGGTGACGGGGTGCTCGACCTGCAGCCGGGTGTTGACCTCGAGGAAGGAGATCCGGCCGTCCTGGGCGACGAGGAACTCGCAGGTCCCCGCCCCGGTGTAGCCGGCCTCGGTGAGGATCGCCTTCGAGGCGCGCACCAGCTCAGCGTTCTGGTCGTCGGTCAAGAAGGGGGCCGGGGCCTCCTCGACGAGCTTCTGGTGGCGGCGCTGCAGCGAGCAGTCGCGGGTGGACACCACGACCACGTTGCCGTGCTGGTCGGCCAGGCACTGGGTCTCGACGTGGCGCGGGCGGTCGAGGTACTGCTCGACGAAGCACTCCCCGCGGCCGAAGGCCGCGACGGCTTCGCGGGTCGCCGACTCGAAGAGCTCGGGGATCTCCTCCATGGTCCGGGCCACCTTGAGGCCACGCCCGCCGCCGCCGTACGCCGCCTTGATGGCCACCGGCAGGCCGTGCTGGTGGGCGAAGGCGATGATCTCGTCCGGGCCCTCGACCGGGTCGGAGGTGCCGGCCACGAGGGGGGCGTCGGCCCGCGACGCGATGTGCCGCGCCTTGACCTTGTCGCCGAGGGAGTCGATGGCGTCGGGGGAGGGGCCGATCCAGGTCAGTCCGGCGGCGATGACCGCCTGGGCGAACGAGGCGTTCTCGGCGAGGAAGCCGTAGCCGGGGTGCACCGCGTCGGCCCCCGACTTCCGCGCCACCTCGAGGAGCTTGTCCTGCACCAGGTAGGAGTCCGCCGGTGTGGTCCCGCCGAGCGCCCAGGCCTCGTCGGCCACCTTCACGTGCAGCGCGTCGCGGTCGGGGTCAGCGTAGACCGCGACCGACACGAGACCGCTGTCTGCGCAGGCACGCGCGATCCGCACGGCGATCTCGCCGCGGTTGGCAATGAGGACCTTGGAGATGGGCGCCATGTCGCGGAGCCTAGCCCGTTTACGCTGCGTCATCCCCACCCCCCGAGTGTGGCCTCGCCAACACTTCGGCTGCCCGTGATGTTCCCGGCCGTTCCGTCAGGTGACCGCTCCAGTGCGCGGCGCCGCTGCGGCATACGGTGGCTGCATGACCTCTGTTCCGAACCTCCAGCTCTCCACCGGCTCCGACCACATCGCCATCCCGCAGCTCGGGTTCGGCGTGTGGCAGGTGCCGGACGCCGACGTGGACGCGGCCATCGCCACCGCCCTCGACACCGGCTACCGCAGCATCGACACCGCTGCCCTCTACGGCAACGAGGAGGGTGTCGGGCGCGCGCTCGCCGCCACCGACCTCGCCCGCGACGAGCTCTTCGTGACCACCAAGGTGTGGAACGACGCGCAGGGCCGAGACAAGACCCTCGCCGCGTTCGACGACTCCATGGGCCGCCTGGGCCTCGACGTGCTCGACCTCTACCTCATCCACTGGCCGACCCCGGCCAGGGACACCTACGTCGAGACCTGGCGCACCCTGCTCGAGCTGCGCGAGTCGGGCCGCGTCCGGGCCGTCGGCGTCTGCAACTTCGAGGTCGACCACCTCCAACGGCTCCTCGACGAGACCGGCGAGCTGCCGGCCGTCAACCAGGTCGAGCTGCACCCCTACCTCCAACAGGCCGAGCTGCGCGAGTTCCACGCCGCCCACGGGGTCCTCACCGAGGCGTGGAGCCCGCTGGCCTCCGGGGGCGGCGTCCTGGCGGACGGCACCGTCGAGGCGATCGCCGCCAAGCACGACGTCACCCCCGCCCAGGCGATCCTGCGCTGGCACACCCAGCTGGGCAACGTGGTCATCCCCAAGTCGGTGACGCCGAGCCGGATCGCGGAGAACTTCGACATCTTCGGCTTCGAGCTCGACGCCGACGACCTGTCGGCCATGGCCGGGCTCGACCGTGGCGAGCGCACGGGGCCCGACCCCGTCGAGTTCAACTGACCGAGACCGCTGTCCGCGGGCCGGCGGGAGCCGACCTCAGCGCAGCGCGCCACCCACCTTCGACCAGCGGTAGCGCCCGGCCCGGCCGTCGTAGGCCCAGAGCGCGCCATCGGTGCCCCGGCCGAGCACGACGTAGCTCCCGCTGCCCCGGGTCGCCACGGTCGGGGCGCCGGTGAGCAGCCCGCCGATGGCGGTGGCGAACGAGCCGTTGACCACCACGGGTGTGGCGTCGTTGCGGGTCACCAGCAGGGGAGCCGGTCCCTGGGCCGCGCCGGCAGCCGACCAGGTCTGCCGAGCGCTCCCGGTCCAGGCGCGTCGGATGCCGCCGCTGGTCAGGACCAGGTCGTAGAGGTTGGCGTTGCGGCCGCGCGCCAGGACCGTCACGGTGCCCGCGGCCGGGTCCGCGGTCGCTGTCGGAGCGCTGCTGATGATGCCGCCGAGGCCCTCCCACGCAGTCCAGTGCGTGCCGTCCCAGCGACGGCGGGCCAGGGAGTCGCCGCTGACCCGGGCCACGACGTCGAGGGTGCCGGTCGACAGCGAGGCTGCCGATGGCGCACTCGTCAGCGAGCCGCCGAGGTCCTCCCAGGCGTGGAAGCCACGGGCGTTCGAGTACGTGTGCAGGAGGTGGCCGTTGCTGCCGCGGGCGAAGAGGTCGACCCGTGTGCCGTCCCACGTCATGGCCGCCGGGGCGGAGGCGACCGTGCCCGGGACGGACTTCCAGGGGGAGAACGCGCCCCCTGCCGCGGCCTGGGTGGCGTACCAGACGCGGTTGTCAGTGCCGCGCACGAAGACGCGCACCTGGGAGCCGAGCGTGACGGCCGAGGCCCCACTCGGGGAGACGTCCAGCCCTGCCGTCCACGCCTTCGGGGTGGCGACCGGGTCGATCCGCACCAGGCGGTCGCCCGTGCCGTTGCTCGTGCTGCCGTAGACGGCGCCACCGGGCCCGGTCTGCACGGTGCGGATGCGCCCGATCGTGCCGTCCAGCGGCCCCATCTGCTCGTCCGCGGTGACCCGGCCGTCAGGGGTCATCGACAGGACCCGGACCCCGGTGTTCTTCAGCTCCGCGACCGCCAGGGCGCCCTCCCACCGACCCCACGAGCTGCCGGTGAGGAAGGTCGCGCCACTGGTGGCGACCGTCGGGTTCCCCGAGCTCCACCTCGCCCGGATGGCAGCCGGGTAGGTGGCGGTGTCGGTCATCGGGACGTTCTGGTTGTACCCAGGGACGGGGTTCCACCCGTAGTTCCCCCCGCGGGACAGCAGGTTGACCTCGTCGTCGATGCTCGGTCCGTGCTCGGCGCTCCACAACTGGGTCGTGCCCGGGCGCAGCGCGAGCCCCTGCACGTTGCGGTGCCCGTAGGTCCAGACGAGGGAGGCCCGACCGCCACGGGAGTAGAAGGGGTTGTCGGTCGGGGCGGTGCCGTCGGTCCTGACCCGCAGCGTCTTCCCCCCGAGCGAGCCGAGGTCCTGGGGGTTGGTGCCGGTGATGGCGTCGCCGGTGCCGATGTGCAGGGTGCCGTCGGGGGCGAAGCGCAGGCGGCACCCGCCGTGCTGGCCGGTGGTGATGGGGATGCCGGTGACGACGGGGGAGCCGAGGCGGGCGGCGGCGGTGCCGTCAGGGGTGAGCTGCCAGCGCAGCACCCGGATGTCGATGGCCGTGGTGCCGGAGCCGCGGTAGGCCTGGCACGTGTAGTAGGTGCGGTTGGACCCGAAGGCGGGGTCGAGGACGAGCCCCATGAGTCCCGACTCCGAGCCGACGAAGAGGTCGGTCTGGGTGGTGGCGACCGTCTGCAGCGTGCCGTCCGCCCGACGCAGGGCCGTGACCCCGCCCCGCTGGGTGAACAGGATCGCGCCATCGGGCAGGACCGCGAGGTCCCAGGGGAGGGCCAGACCTTGCTGGAGCGTCGTCAGGCGCACCGAGGGGTTCGGGGCGGCGGCGACCAGGCCCGGGGCGCTCGCGGGTGCGCTCCCGATCACGCCCCCCGCCGTGGCGGCCGGCGCCACGGCGAGCGAGGCCGCCAGGAGGCCGATGCCGGATGCCGCGGGCAAACGCAAGGTCCTGAGCATGAACGAAGGCTACTCCCGGCGGAGCCCGCGCAACCGGCTCGCGCGTTCCGGGTTGCCCGTCCACTCGCCCGTCCACTCGCAGGGCCGCCCGCCGGCCGCGTGTAGCGTGAGCGCCGTGACCGAATCCACCACCGCCGGGGGCGCCGATCCGCGCGTCGTGCGGCCCATCGAGGAGGGCGTGCAGCGCGACTTCTCCTCCGCGATGTCCTACGGCGACTACCTGGGGCTGGACCGGCTGCTGTCCGCCCAGCACCCCCGCAGCGACCCGCCCCAGCACGACGAGCTGCTCTTCATCATCCAGCACCAGACCTCCGAGCTGTGGCTCAAGCTGATGCTCCACGAGCTGCGCTCCGCCCGGTCCCTGCTCGCGCAGGACTCGCTCGGCCCGGCCCTGAAGCGGCTCGCCAGGGTCAAGCACATCCAGCACAGCCTCACCGAGCAGTGGTCGGTCCTCGCGACCCTCACGCCCAGCGAGTACGCCGAGATCCGGCCCTTCCTCGCGACCAGCTCGGGCTTCCAGTCCTGGCAGTACCGCGCCGTGGAGTTCCTGCTCGGCAACAAGAACGCCGACATGGTGCGGGTGTTCGACCACGACGAGGCGGCGCGGTCGATGCTCGACGCGCTGCTGCACGAGCCCAGCCTCTACGACGAGTTCCTGGGTTACCTCTCGCGGCGCGGGTATGCCGTGCCGACCGACCTGCTCGAGCGCGACCACACCCAGCCCTACCGCCTGCACGAGGGCCTGGTCGACACCTTCGCCGGGGTCTACGCGGCACCGGACGAGCACTGGGGCGTCTACGAGACGTGTGAGGAGCTCGTCGACCTCGAGGACAACTTCCAGCAGTGGCGCTTCCGCCACCTGCAGGTCGTCACCCGGACCATCGGGCACAAGACGGGCACCGGTGGGTCGTCCGGCGTCGACTTCCTGCGCCGCGCCCTGGACCTGACGTTCTTCCCCGAGCTCTACGCCGTGCGCGCCCGCGTCTGAGCCCTGCGCGTGGGGCGCGTCCGCTCAGGTCGCGAGCCAGCCCTCCGGCCCGGGTGAGCCGGCGGCGTACGTCTCCAGCGGCACCCGGTCGTCGGCCCACGCCTTGATGATCGGGGCCATGATCCGCCAGCACTCCTCGGCGGTGTCGCCGCGGACGGTGAGAAGCTGGCTGCCGTCGAGGATCTGGGCGAGCACCTCGCCGTAGGCCTGCATCCGCGGTGCGGCCAGGGAGGCGGTGAGGGTCTTCTGCTCCAGGTCGATGGGGTCGCCCTCGGCGTTCATGGTCAGGCTGAGGGACACCGCGCCCGGCTTGAGGTCGATGGTCAGCGTGTCGCCCTCGGACCCGCCGACGAACCCGGTCGGCAGGTGGGGCACGTCGCGGAAGTGGGCGACGATCTGCTTGCGCGGGGAGCCCAGCGCCTTGCCGCTGCGCAGCACGAAGGGCACCCCGCGCCACCGGTTGTTGACCACCTCGAGGGTCACCTGGGCCAGGGTCTCGGTCTTGCGGGACGGGTCGACCCCGTCCTCCGCCGCGTAGTCGGGGATGGCGCGGCGCCCGAGCTTGCCCGCGGTGTACTGCGCGCGGCGGGTGGACCGCTTCGTCGAGCCGCCCCAGAGCTTGGTCGCGCGCAGCACCTGGGCCTTCTGGTCCTGCAGCTCCTGGGCGTCCAGCGTCGCGATCGACTCCATCGCGAAGAGCGAGAGCACCTGCAACAGGTGGCTCTGGAGCATGTCCCTGAGCGCGCCGGCGCGGTCGTAGTAGCCCGCCCGACCCTCGAGGGCGAGGTCCTCGTCGTAGATGATCTCGACCCGCTCGATGTGCTCGGCGCTCCAGATCGGGGCGAGCATCCGGTTGGCGAACCGCAGCCCGACGAGGTTGAACACCGTGGCCACGCCGAGGAAGTGGTCGATCCGGAAGATGTCGTCCTCCGGTACCACCTGGTGGAGCAGGGTGTTGAAGGCGACCGCGGAGTCGTGGTCGGTGCCGAAGGGCTTCTCGAGCGCCAACCGGGTCACCTCGGGCAGGTCGACGCGGCGCAGCAGGTCGCAGACCTTCATCGTGACCTGGGGTGGGAGGGCGAAGAAGACCACGAGCGGCCCGTCGCCGCAGCTGGCGACCAGGGCGCGCAGGGCATCCTCGTCGAACAGGTCGGTGCGCAGGTAGGTGGTGCGCGCAGCCACCGCCTTGACCACCTTCGCCGGTGGTTCGACCGTCGCGAAGGCATCGGTGAGCCGCTTCTTCCACTGCGTGTCGCTGAGCTCCACCCGGTCCGCACCGACGACCCGCACGCGGCGCCCGGGCTCGACGGCGAGCAGGCTGGCCAGGCCCGGGAGCAGCAGCCGTCGGGTCAGGTCGCCGCCGGCACCGAGGATGAGCAGCGTCGTGTCGGGCTGTGGGGTTGCCATGCCCAGCAGCATTACACGGCCGCGGTTCCTCAGCGCCAGGCGGCCGCGACCTGCGTCACCGCGAGCAGCGTGGCCGCGACGCAGACGACGACGAACGAGCCGTTCCACACCACCCGCGGGACGTGCGTCAGGGAGGCGAGCACCGCCGGGTCGCTGCCGCGGTCGCGCGACCGGACGACGCTGGCGAGGTGGCGCCAGGCGCCGACGACCAGCACGATGCCGAGCCCCACCAGCACCTGGACCTGGACGCCGTCGTCCCGCCACCACCACAGCGCCGCCGTCGCGCCGATCGCCACGACCATCACGACCGCGGTGAGCAACGAGCGGACGCGGACGAGGGCGACGAGGAGCACCCCGAGGACGAGCGTGACGACCGGCGCTGCCCACCCGCGGCCCGCGACCCAGACCAGGACGGCGCCGACGACCGCGGGTGCCGGGTAGCCGGCCCAGGTCGACAGCACCCGGCCGAGCCCGCGGGGCGGCCCCACCGTCACGGCGTGGCCCGACATGTCGCCTCGGAGCACGAACCCCGTGAAGCGGCGTCCCACGGCGAGCCCGACGAGGGCGTGCCCCAGCTCGTGCACCAGGGTCACGACCAGCCGGAGCACCTGCCAGACCGGGGGCACGGCGACGACCACGAGCGCCCCGACGAGGGCGACGGTCACGGCAGGTGCGCTCAGTGCGACGTGACCGACCTCCGGCGTGACGCGTGCGCGTACCTGCTCCCAGTCCACGGCGGCGAACCTAGCCGACGGCCCTGTGCCCACGCCGTGCGCCCCACGTCGCCGGCCCGCAGCGGTTCCGCGGCGCGGCCGGCGGTGTTAGACATGGACCGTGGACGAGCAGAGCCTGGTGGGGACGCGGCGGGGCCTGCACGCCGTCGCCGAGCTGGTGCTGGCCGGCCCGCAGTACGCCGCGAGCCACGACATCCGCCTGCGGGCCACCCCCGGGGGCTTCGGTACCTGCTCGCCGCCAGAGCTGCGGGTCGACGGCCTGGAGCTCGTGGCCGCATCCGGCCGCCTGCCCCTGGGGTCGACGTGCGCCGAGCTGGCCGCCGCAGCGGGCCTCGAGGCGCGCGACCTGCGCGACGTGTATGCCGTGGGCCCGGAGCTCGGAGCGCACGAACCGGTGGTGCTGGACCCGGAGGCCGTGGCGCTGATCGCCGACGCCTTCGCCCTGGGCGACGCGGCGCTGCGGGCCCTGGCTCCGACGCAGGAGCCGGTGCTGTGGCCCGAGCACTTCGACATCGCGATCACCGTCGACGAGGTCAACTACGGTGTCTCGCCGGGCGACGCGCACAGTGCGGTTCCCTATGCCTACGTGGGGCCGTGGAGCGCCCGCCTGGGGGACTTCTGGAACACGTCCTTCGGTGCGGCCCGACCGATGACCGAGCTGCCCGACCTCGCGTCGCTGACCGCGTTCTTCGCCGAGGGCGCCCAGCGGGCCGTGCAGGACCCTCCGCGCGACGCCAGCCCCTCCTGAGGGTCTCCCAGGTGGGCGGACCTCAGACCGAGTGCGGTCGCGCCCGGTCGACGAGCCGGTCGAAGAGGCGCTCGAGGGAGGCGTCGAACTGCTGGCGGTCGGCCGACTCCAGGTGCCACTCGACGATCTCGCGCGCCCCACGGCGGAACGGGATGACGGCCTGCCACTCGGGGGCCAGGGTGCGGATCTTGCTGTTGTCGAAGACCATCGAGTTGGACTTGTCACCGATGAGGGAGGCTCCGAGGTCGGCGTCGCTCGCGGCGATGACATCGGTCGGGACGTGCACCAGGCGTGGCTCGACCCCCAGGGCGGCCGCGACCTCGCGGTGGATCTGGTCCCAGGTCAGCGCCTCGTCCGAGGTGATGTGGAAAGCCTCGCCGATGGCCTGCGGGCGGTCCAGCAGCCGTACGAAGGCCCGGGCGAAGTCCTCGTGGTGGGTCAGGGTCCACAGCGACGTGCCGTCCCCGGGCACCACGACCTCCCGGCCCTCCCGCATCCGCCCGATGGCGGTCCAGCCGCCGTTGAACGGCGACAGGGTGCGGTCGTAGGTGTGTGAAGGACGCACGATCGTCATGGGCAGCCCGGTCTCCCGGTAGCGGGCCACGAGCAGGTCCTCGCAGGCGATCTTGTCGCGCGAGTACTGCCAGAACGGGTTCCGCAGGGGAGTCGACTCGGTGATGGGCAGGTGGGTGGGCGGCGTCTGGTAGGCCGAGGCCGAGCTGATGAAGACGTACTGGCCGAAGCGGCCCTCCAGCAGGTCGAGGTTCGCGGCGAGCTGGTCGGGAGTGAACGACAAGAAGTCGGCGACCACGTCGAAGGACCGACCGTCGAGCACCCGCGCCACCGCCTCGGTGTCGCGCACGTCGGCGGTCAGGACCTCGGCCCCCGCGGCGGGTTCGTGCCTGCGGCTGGAGCCACGGTTGAGCAGGGTGACCTGCATGCCCTGGTCGACGGCGAGGGCGGCGCACGCGGAGCTGATCACTCCGGTGCCGCCGATGAACAGGACCGTGGGGGAGCTCATGGGCCCACCCTACGGACGCTTCGGTGCCGGGGCGCCTCAGGCGAGGCGGCGCAGGTCGGCGCGGCAGCGCCGCTCGAACTCACCGAGCTCGGTGAGGGCGTCCTCGAGGTCCCGGCGGCGCTGCTCGAGGTCGGTGCGGCGTTCGTCGATCTGGGCCAGGACGTACTCGAGCTGGCTGGCTCGACCGCGGGGCGCGTCGTAGAGGTCGATGATCGTGCGGATCTGCTCGAGGGGGAACCCGAGCCGCTTGCCCCGCAGGATCAGCGCCAGCCGGGTGCGGTCGCGGCGGTGGTAGACACGGGTCGTGCCCCGGCGTTCGGGCGAGATCAGCCCCAGCTCCTCGTAGTGCCGCACGGTCCGGTGGGTGATGTCGAACTCGTCGGCGATCTCGCGGATCGTCCAGGTGGTCCGCTCGAGGGTTGGCATACCGGTGAGTATTGCTTTACGTTTACGTCAACGTCAAGATCTGGCGGATGCCGTGTCACCCGATCCCACGAGGAGCGACCACCGATGTTCGAGCTGAGCAAGGAGCACGAGGACTTCCGCAAGGCGGTCCGGGAGTTCGCCGAGGCCGAGGTGGAGCCCCACATCGCGCGCTGGGACAAGGAGCACCACTTCCCGGCCGACCTGGTGCCGAAGATGGGTGACCTCGGGCTGTTCGGCCTCGTGGTCCCCGAGGAGTTCGGGGGCATGGGCGACGACGGCGACTTCACCAGCCTGTGCGTGGCCATCGAGGAGCTCGGTCGGGTCGACCAGTCGATCGGGATCACCCTGTCGGCCGGCGTCGGCCTCGGGATCAACCCGATCCTCACCTACGGCAGCCAGGAGCAGAAGGAGCGCTTCCTGCCCGACCTGGTGGCAGGCCGGGCGCTGGCCGGGTTCGGCCTGACCGAGCCGGATGCCGGCTCCGACGCCGGCGCCACGCGCACCAAGGCCGTGCGCGACGGCGACGAGTGGGTCGTCAACGGTGCCAAGGCGTTCATCACCAACTCGGGCACCGACATCACCTCCGTGGTGACCGTGACCGCGCGCACGGGCACCAACGACGACGGGTCGGCCCAGCTCAGCGCCATCATGATCCCTTCCGGCACACCGGGATTCACCGTCGAGCCCGCCTACGACAAGCTCGGCTGGCACGCCTCTGACACGCACGGGCTGACCTTCGAGGACTGCCGGGTCCCGGCCGACCACCTGCTCGGGGCCGAGGGCCAGGGCTTCAAGCAGTTCCTCAAGACCCTCGACGACGGCCGCATCGCCATCTCCGCGCTCGCCGTGGGCATGAGCCAGCGCATGCTCGAGGAGACGACCGCCTACGCCAGGACCCGCAAGGCGTTCGGCAAGCCGATCGGCGTCAACCAGGGCGTGTCGTTCCAGATCGCGGACCTGGCCGTGATGGTCGAGGCCTCGCGCCAGCTGACCTACAAGGCGGCCTGGCTCAAGGACGAGCTCGAGCAGGGCCGTCGCTCGGTCAAGGAGGTCAAGCAGGCGGCCGCGATCTGCAAGCTCTACTCCACCGAGGCCGCGGTCACCGCGACCCGCATCGCCACCCAGGTCTTCGGTGGCAACGGGTTCATGGAGGAGTACCCGGTGGCGCGGTTCTACCGTGACGCCAAGATCCTCGAGATCGGTGAGGGCACCTCCGAGGTGCAGCGCATGGTCATCGCCCGCCACCTCGGGCTCCCGAGCGCGTGAGCGCGGGCGCGGTGTCGGTGGACGGCTCAGGAGTGCGAGAGGGTGGGCCGGTGAGCACACGCGAGGATGCCGTCCAGCCCCCGTTCGCCACCGGCGGCGACGCCGGGTCCGACCCGAAGGTCGGCGACGTGCGCGAGCGGCTCGCCACGGCATACCAGGCGTCGGCCTCGGCGCCCGAGAAGGCCAGGGCCAAGCTCGACGCGCAGGGCAAGCTCTACGTCCGCGACCGGATCGCCCTGCTGTTCGACGAGGGCAGCTTCGTCGAGGACGGCCGCTATGCCAACGCGATGGCCGACGGGCTGCCCGCCGACGGCGTCGTCACCGGACGTGGCATGGTCGACGGCCGGCCGGCGATCGTCATCGCCAACGACCCCACCGTCAAGGCGGGGTCGTGGGGGGCGCGCACCGTCGAGAAGATCGTGCGGGCGACCGAGATGGCGCTGCGCGAGGAGCTGCCGGTCTTCTGGTTCGTCGACTCGGCCGGCGCCCGCATCACCGACCAGGTCGAGATGTTCCCCGGGCGCCGGGGAGCGGGGCGGATCTTCCACAACCAGGTGGCGCTCTCGGGCAAGGTGCCCCAGGTCTGCTGCCTGTTCGGGCCGAGCGCGGCCGGTGGGGCCTACATCCCCTCGTTCACCGACCTGATCATCATGGTCGAGGGCAACGCGTCGATGTACCTCGGCAGCCCCCGCATGGCCGAGATGGTGGTGGGCGAGACGGTCTCGCTCGAGGACATGGGCGGGGCGCGGATGCACTGCACCGTGTCCGGTGTCGGTGACCTGCTCGTCGGCGACGACACCGAGGCCATCGAGCTGGCCAAGCTCTACTTCTCCTACCTGCCCGGCAGCTGGCGGGCCGAGCTGCCCGCGTACGCCCCCGAGGAGCCGTCGGTGCCGCTGACCCGGCACACCGTCCCCGAGCGCGAGAGCCAGCCGTTCGACATCCACGAGGTCATCGACGGACTCGTCGACGACGAGTCGTTCTTCGAGATCAAGCCGCTGTTCGCGCCCGAGCTCGTCATCGGTTTCGGCCGCATGGCGGGTGAGACGGTCGGCATCGTCGCCAACAACTCCATGGTCAAGGGTGGCGTGCTGTTCACCGACAGCGCCGACAAGGCTGCTCGCTTCATCTGGCTCTGCGACGCCTTCTCGGTGCCGCTGGTCTACCTCGCCGACGTCCCCGGCTTCATGATCGGATCCGAGGTCGAGCGCGGCGGCATCATCCGCCACGGCGCGAAGATGGTCCACGCGGTGTCGTCGGCGACCGTGCCGCAGTTCTGCGTGGTGGTCCGCAAGGCCTACGGCGCGGGGCTCTACGCGATGGGTGGCCCTGGGTTCGGCCCGGACGCGACGATCGCGCTGCCCACCGCCCGCATCGCGGTGATGGGGCCGGAGGCGGCGGTCAACGCCGTCTACGCCAACAAGATCGCCGCGATCCAGGACGACGCCGAGCGTGACCAGTTCGTCCAGGACAAGCGCCGCGAGTACGAGCAGGACGTCGACCTCGAGCGGCTGGCAGCCGACCTCGTGCTGGACCAGGTCATCGAGGCCGACGACCTGCGTGCCGAGCTGCTGCTGCGGCTGCGCTATGCCAAGCGCCGCGAGCGGCACTTCGCCACCAAGCGCCGGGACGTGCCGCCGGTCTGAGCCTGGCTCACCCCGGGCTCTGGTTCCCACTAGTCCCGGCGGCCACCCGCGGCACTGGAGGTCCGCAGTGAGCGCCATGGCAGCCCCATCTCGGCCAGCAGCTCGCGCAGGAGGGGCAGGCTCAGCCCGACGACGTTGCTCGGGTCGCCCTCGACGCCGCTGACGTAGGCGCCGCCCAGGCCGTCGAGGGTGAAGGCGCCCGCGACGCGCAGGGGTTCGCCCGTGGCGACGTAGGCGGCGATCTCCGCCTCGTCGAGGCGCGCGAAGTGGACGGTGGTCGACGCCGTCGCGCCGAGGGTGGCCCCGGTGCCGCCCCGGTCGGGTTCGCGGGTGTCGACCAGCCAGTGCCCGGTGTGCAGCACCCCGCTGCGCCCACTCATCCGGCCCCACCGCTCGATGGCCTCGGCAGCATCGGCCGGCTTGCCGTGGACCTCACCGTCGAGGTCGAGCACGGAGTCGCACCCCAGGACGACGGCATGCTCGATCTCGGCGGCCACGTCCTCGGCCTTGGCCCGGGCCAGGACGAGCGCGACGTCCTCGGGGGTGAGTGGGCCGTAGGTCTCCCTGGCCGCTGCGGTGACTGCGTCCTCGTCGACGGCGCTGACGACGATGCTCGGCTCGATGCCGGCGGCGACGAGGAGCTTCTTGCGGGCCGGCGAGGCCGAGGCGAGGACCAATGACGTGGACGGCGTGCTCATGGGTCGGACCCTACCCGCCGGTCGCGGGCTCCCTCGTCAGCCGAGCTGGCTGTCGACGAAGCACCAGCGCCACGACTCCCCGGGCTCGAAGCTGCGCATCACGGGGTGGTCCGTCTCGTGGAAGTGGCCCTCCGCGTGACGGCCCGGCGAGGAGTCGCAGCAGCCGACGTGGCCGCAGTCGAGGCACAGCCGCAGGTGCACCCACGTCGTGCCGTCGCGCAGGCACTCCTCGCAGCCGTGCGGGCTGGTGGGTGCCACGAAGCGGTCGTGGTGGTCGGCCAGGTGGTCGCACTCGTCGAGCATGCGTTCGACGGGCAGCATGGGGTCGTCGCGCAGGTCGCTGGTGCGGTCCCCGATGCGGTCGAGCATCGACTCCTCGATGTCGAGCTGGGCCATGACGTGGGCGAGGACCTCCTGGTCGGCCGAGCCGGAGTCGCGGATCCGCAGCAGCTCGCTGCGCTCGGCCTGGAGCATCAGCAGGCGCATCCGCCGGTAGGTCTCGCTGGGGGTCTCGGCGCCGTCACGGCCCTGCCCCAGCCGCTCCCAGACGATGTTGGTGCGGTTCTCCGCCCGGGCTCGCAGGGTCTCGATGACGTCCGGGTCGGAGGCGTCGCACCCCTCCAGGGCGGCCAGCCCCGCGGACACCGATGCCTGCAGGATGGTCGCCTCCTGGAGGGCGTCCTCGCGCGGGTCGGGCCCGCGCACCCGCAGGCGCCGCGCCAGCCACGGCAGGGACGTGCCCTGGATGAGCAGGGTGCCGACCGTGACCACCATGGCCAGCCACACCAGGACGCTGCGGTAGTCGGTCTCCCTCGGCAGTGCGAAGGCGGCGGCCAGGGTCACCACGCCGCGCATGCCGGCCCAGGAGATGATCGCGTTCTGGGCCAGGGGTCGTGGTTGGGCGTCGCCCCGGTCGAGCCTCTTCAGGACCCACCGGGTGGGGAAGATGTAGAGGGGCCGGAGCAGCATCACCGTGACGAGGATGACCGCGGACAACAGCAGGACGTGTCCCCACCCGAGTCCGGAGCTCGCGACGTCCGCCACGATGCGGCGCATCTGGAGGCCGATCATCAGGAAGACGGCGTTCTCGAGGATGAACTGCACGGAGGTCCAGTTGATCCGCTCGCTCAGCCGCGACGACGCGTTCTGGACCACCGGCGACTTGTGCCCCAGCAGCAGGCCCGCGACGACCACGGCCAGCACCCCCGATCCCCTGAAGTGCTCCGCGGGGAGGTAGGCCAGGTAGGGGATGATGAACGACAGGGACGTGTCGATGGCGGGGTCGGTCACCTGCTTGCGGACGAGTCCGATGACCAGGGCGACGACGACCCCGGTGGTGACGCCGACGACCACCGCCACCGCGAAGTCTCCGGCCACCGACCAGAAGGACACCGCCCCGACCGCGGTGAAGGCGGCGATCGCGGTGCGCAGGGAGACCAGCGCCGTCGCGTCGTTGACCAGCGACTCCCCCTCGAGGATCGTCACGACCCGGCGGGGGAGGCCGATCCGCCGCGCCACGGCGGAGGCGGCCACGGCGTCCGGTGGTGCGACGACGGCGCCGAGGGCGAAGGCGACGGCGAAGGGCACCGGCAGCAGCCAGAAGGCCACCAGCCCGACCCCCGCCGCGGTGAAGAGCACCAGCCCGACGGAGAGGGCGAAGATCGATGAGGTGTTGGCCCGGAAGTCCACCAACGAGGTGCGCACCGCCGCGGCATACAGCAACGGCGGCAGGAGGCCGTAGAGGACGACCTCGGGGCTCAGGGCCGGCTCGTTGATGAACGGCAGGTAGGACGCGACGATCCCGACGACGATGAGCACGAGGGGGGCAGGCGCCCCGATCCGCCGCGAGAAGCCGGCTGTGACGATCACCGTGGCGACGAGCGCGACGAGGGTGAGGGCGAGTTCCACGTCGGCATCTTCGCACCCGCTGCCCACGGCTGCGTCGGCCGACCACCTCGGGGGCCCAGCCGCGTTCGGTGTGACCAAGGGCCCTGTTGCCCGCCGCGCGGTGCGGCCACGATCGGATCACGTCATGACCCCGGGACGTCGAGCCCGGGGCTCCAGTGGGAAGGCAACTCGTGGAGACGAACGGGCGCGACCTGACACCCCTGGCGCCACTGGGCCAGGGTCGGCTCCGTGCCGGCCCCCAGCGCGAACGCCGCCCCGTCTACCTCGACCTGCTGCCCCCCTGCAATGCCGGGTGCCCGGCGGGTGAGAACATCCAGGCCTGGCTGGCCGAGACGAAGGCCGGCCGTCACGAGGCCGCCTGGCGCCAGCTCGCGGCGGACAACCCCTTCCCCGCCGTCCACGGCCGCGTCTGCTACCACCCCTGTGAGACCGTCTGCAACCGGGCGCAGCTCGACGGCGCCGTGTCCGTGCACGGCGTGGAACGGTTCCTCGGGGACCTTGCCATCGAGCAGGGCTGGCGATTCGAGGCGCCGGCCCAGCACACGGGCCGTCGCGTTCTCGTGGTGGGTGCCGGCCCCAGCGGGCTTTCCGCGGCATACCACCTGGCCCGACTGGGCCACGACGTCGTCGTCCGCGACCACGGACCCCGACCCGGCGGGATGATGCGGTACGGAATCCCGGCCTACCGCCTGCCCCGCGACGTGCTCGACGCCGAGATCGCACGGATCGAGGCGCTGGGGGTGGTGCTCGAGCCGAACCGCCGGGTGACCGACCTCGCGGCCGAGATGGCGGACGGCGGGTTCGACGCCGTCTTCGTGGCGGTGGGCGCCCACCTGTCCAAACGGGTCGACATCCCCAACGGCGACGCGGGTCGCGTGCTGGATGCCGTGAGCTTCCTGCGTGCGGTGGGCTCGGGCGAGCAGGAACCGCTGGCCGGCCGGGTCGCGGTGTACGGGGGCGGCAACACCGCCATGGACGCCGCCAGGGTGGCTCGCCGGCTCGGCGCCGACGACACGGTGATCGTCTACCGGCGCTCGCGGGCCCAGATGCCCGCCCACGAGGAGGAGGCCGTGGACGCCGAGCAGGAGGGCATCCGGATCAACTGGCTCCGCACGATCAGCTCCATGGGGGAGCACGACCTCACCGTCGAGGTGCAGGAGCTCGACGAGGACGGACGCCCGCACGGCACCGGCCGGTTCGAGACGTTGGAGGCGGACACCGTCATCCTGGCGCTGGGGCAGGAGAGCGACACCGGCTTCCTGGCAGCGGTGCCCGGCGTGGAGTTCGCCGGTGACACCGTGCAGGTGTCGTCCACGACCCTCATGACCGGGGCAGCAGGCGTCTTCGCGGGTGGGGACGCGGTGCCGAGCGAGCGCACGGTCACCGTGGGCGTGGGGCACGGGAAGAAGGCGGCCCGCAGCATCGACGCCTACCTGCGGTCCGAAGCCTTCGTCTCGGCGCCCAAGCACGACGAGGCATCCTTCGACAAGCTCAACCTCTGGTACTTCGGCGACCACGGCCGGCGCGAGCAGGCCGTCCTGGACCCCGGCACCAGGGCCGCGGACTTCGAGGAGGTCGTGGCGGGCCTCACCGCCGAGGCGGCTGCCTTCGAGGCAGCGCGGTGCCTGTCCTGCGGCAACTGCTTCGAGTGCGACGGCTGCCTGGGCGCCTGCCCCGAGGACGCGGTCATCAAGCTCGGCGTGGGCCACCGCTACCGCTTCGACTACGACGCCTGCACGGGCTGCGGCAGCTGCTACCGGCAGTGCCCGGTGCACGCCATCGAGATGGTCGCCGAGCCCGGAGAGCAGGCCTGAGGTGCGGACCACGATCGACGGCAACGAGGCGGCCGCCCACGTGGCGTACCGGCTCAACGAGCTGTGCGCCATCTACCCGATCACCCCGTCGTCGACGATGGCCGAGCTGGCCGACGAGTGGTCCACCCGGGGGCGTCCCAACGTGTGGGGTTCGGTGCCCACCATCATGGAGATGCAGAGCGAGGGCGGGGCGGCCGGGACGATGCACGGCGCCCTCCAGGGCGGCGCGCTGAGCACGACCTTCACCGCTTCGCAGGGGCTCCTGCTCATGATCCCGAACATGTACAAGATCGCAGGCGAGCTCACCTCCACCGTCTTCCACGTCGCGGCGAGGTCCCTTGCGGCGCAGGGCTTGTCCATCTTCGGCGACCACTCTGACGTGATGGCGGTACGCCAGACGGGCTTCGCCCTGCTGGCGTCGTCGTCGGTCCAGGAAGCGCACGACCTCGCGCTCGTCGCGCAGGCGGCGACGCTGCGCTCGAGGGTGCCGTTCGTGCACTTCTTCGACGGGTTCCGCACCTCGCACGAGCTCAACACGGTGGAGCTGCTCGACGACGACGTCCTGCGGGCCCTGGTGCCCGAGGAGCTGGTGCGAGCGCACCGATCCCGCGCACTCTCCCCGGAGCACCCCTTCATCCGCGGCACCGCGCAGAATCCCGACGTCTACTTCCAGGCGCGCGAGACGGTCAACTCCTTCTACGCGAGCACTCCCGGGATCGTGCAGACCGCCATGGACGAGCTGGCGGAACGGTGCGGACGCGCCTACCGGATCGTGGAGTACTCGGGCCACCCCCAGGCGGAGCGGGTGGTCGTCCTCATGGGTTCCGGCGTGCAGACCGCGGAGGAGACCGTCCGACACCTGGTCGCCCTCGGTGAGCGCGTGGGCGTCCTGCACGTGCGGTTGTACCGGCCGTTCCCCGCCGACCAGCTGGTGGCCGCCCTGCCCGCCAGCGTCCGGAGGGTTGCCGTCCTGGACCGCACGAAGGAGCCGGGCTCGGCTGGTGAGCCGCTCTTCCTCGACGTCGTCGCGGCCCTGGCCGAGGGATGGGGGCGCACGGGCGCGGACACTGTCCCGGAACCGGAGCGGGAGCGTCCACCGCTCGTCATCGGGGGCCGCTACGGGCTGTCCTCCAAGGAGTTCACGCCGGGGATGGTCGCCGGCGTCCTCGCCGAGCTTGCGCGCGAGCAGCCCCGCCCGCGCTTCACCGTGGGCATCCGCGATGACGTGACGAACCTCAGCATCGACTACGACGAGCACCTCGACATCGAGGACCCGGCGACGCTGCGTGCGGTCTTCTACGGACTGGGCTCCGACGGCACCGTGGGCGCGAACAAGAACACCATCAAGATCCTGGGCTCGGACCCGGCGATCTTCGCCCAGGGCTACTTCGTCTACGACTCCAAGAAGTCGGGAGCGCAGACGGTGTCGCACCTGCGCTTCGGGCCGCACCCCATCCGGGCCCCCTACCTCGTCACCGGCGCCGGGTTCATCGGGTGCCACCACGCCGGCCTCCTGGAGAAGGTCGACGTGCTGGGCCGGGCTCGTCGCGGCACCCGCCTGCTGCTCAACACCCCGCAGCCACCGGAGCGGGTCTGGGACAGCCTGCCGCGGTCCGTGCAGGAGGACCTCAGCCGCCTCGGCATGAGCCTGTATGCCGTTGACGCGGACTCCGTGGCCCGTGACGCCGGCCTGCCCGGCCGGGTCAACACCATCCTGCAGACGTGCTTCTTCGCCATCTCCGGCGTGCTGCCCCGCGACGAGGCGATGTCGCACGTCAAGGAGGCGATCCGCAAGAGCTACGCCAAGCGGGGCGGCGAGGTGGTGCGTCGCAACGAGGCGGCCGTGGACGCCGCGCTCGGTGCGCTGCACGAGATCCCGGTCCCGGGGTCGGCGTCGTCGACCCGCGTCCCGGTGCCACTCGTCCCCGCCTCTGCGCCCGCCTTCGTGCGCGAGGTCACCGCCGAGATGATGGCCGGGCGCGGTGACGCCCTGCCGGTGAGCGCGATGCCGGTCGACGGCACCTACCCCAGCGGCACCGCGGCATACGAGAAGCGACGCATCTCCGACCTGGTCGCGCAGTGGGATCCGGACAGCTGCATCCAGTGCGGCACCTGCAGCTTCGTGTGCCCCCACAGCGTGATCCGGTCGAAGTACTACGACGAGGCCGCACTGGCCGACGCCCCCGAGTCGTTCCACTCCGCGCCCCTCGAGGCAGTCGGTCTGCCGGGCTCCCGGTTCACCTTGCAGGTGTACACCGAGGACTGCACCGGATGCAGCCTGTGCGTCGAGGCCTGTCCCGTGGGGCCGGTCGGGCAGCCGGGGCGCAAGGCCATCAACCTGGTCGCCGCCGAACCCGTCGTCGAGCAGGAGCGGGAGAACGTCGCCTTCTTCGAGTCGCTGCCGGTGAACGACCGCACGCACGTGGACTTCGGGACGGTCCGGGGGACCCAGTTCCTCCAGCCGTTGTTCGAGTTCTCCGGGGCGTGCGCCGGGTGTGGTGAGACGCCGTACCTCAAGCTCCTCACCCAGCTGTTCGGCGAACGGGCCACCATCGCCAACGCCACCGGGTGCTCGTCGATCTATGGCGGCAACCTCCCCACGACACCGTGGACCATGAACGCCGCCGGCCGTGGACCCGCCTGGTCCAACTCCCTCTTCGAGGACAACGCAGAGTTCGGGCTCGGCCTGCGCCTGGCCGCAGACCTGCACACCCGCCTGGCCAGGGAACGGCTGGGGCAGCTCCGGGGACCGCTCGGGACCGAGCTCGTCGACGCCATCCTCTCGGCCGACCAGGTGCGGGAGCACGACCTCGGCGCGCAGCGCGAACGCGTGGCCGAGCTGGACCAACGGCTCGCGGGGTTGTCCGGCCCGCTGGTGGAGGACCTGCGCAGCGTCTCCGACCACCTGCTGCGGCGCAGCCTGTGGATCGTCGGCGGCGACGGGTGGGCCTACGACATCGGATCGGGTGGCCTCGACCACGTCCTGGCCAGCGGGCGCGACGTCAACGTCCTGGTCCTCGACACGGAGGTCTACTCGAACACCGGCGGACAGGCGTCGAAGTCCACCCCGCTCGGGGCCGTGGCGAAGTTCGCCGCCGGGGGCAAGGCGGCGGCGAAGAAGGACCTCGCCCTGCAGGCGATCGCCTACGGCAACGTGTACGTCGCCCGGGTCGCGATGGGTGCGGACCCCCAGCAGACCCTCACGGCCTTCCGGGAGGCGGAGGCGTACGACGGGCCGTCGCTGATCATCGCCTACTGCCACTGCATCGCCCACGGCATCGAGATGAAGGACGGCCTGGACCAGCAGTACCGGGCCGTGGCGAGCGGTCACTGGCCGCTGGTCCGGTACGACCCCACCGCCAGGACGAGCGGTCGCAACCCGTTCATGCTCGACTCGCCCCGACCGCGGATCCCGCTGGCCGACTATGTCTACCGCGAGCTGCGCTACCGGATGCTGCGGGACTCGGACCCTGCGGAGGCGCAGCGCCTGCTGGCCCTGGCCGAGGAGGCCGTCCGGTTGCGCTGGGAGACCTACGAGGAGATGGCAACCCGCAGTCCGGCGGACTTCGCCCCCGACGCCCGCAAGGAGAGCTGATGGACCTCACCACGACCTATCTCGGACTGCCGCTGCGCAACCCGCTCGTGGCCTCGGCATCCCCCCTGTCACAGACAGCGTCCGGGGTCCGGGCGCTCGCCGATGCCGGGGTGGGCGCCGTGGTGCTCCACTCCCTGTTCGAGGAGCAGGTGCGACGCCGGCAGGACCTCGACCTGCTCGTCACCGAGCAGCACGAGGAGGCGTTCGGCGAGGCGCTGTCCTACTTCCCGAGCCCTGCCGAGACACCGGGTGGGGCCACCGCCTACCTGCACCTCCTGTCGAGCGCCGCCGCCGCGGTCGAGGTGCCGGTGATCGCCAGCCTCAACGGCAGCACGCCCGGTGGCTGGGAGGGCTTCGCCCGATCCATGCAGGATGCCGGGGCGGCGGCGATCGAGCTCAACGTCTACCTCGTGCCCGGCGGTCCCGAGGCCTCCGGTCGGGACGTGGAGGACTGGCACGTGGAGATCCTGCACGCCGTGAAGGACGCGGTGGACGTGCCCGTGGCGATGAAGCTCAGTCCGTACTTCAGCTCCTTCGGTGCCATGGCGAGGCGCCTGGACGGTGCCGGCGCCGACGGCCTGGTCCTCTTCAACCGCTTCCTGCAGCCCGACGTCGACGTCGAGTCGTTCACCGTGGATCCGGGGGTGACGCTCTCGACGCCGCAGGAGGGGCGGCTCCCGCGCACGTGGATCGCCCTGCTGCGCCACCACGTCGCCGCGTCGCTGGCCGCGACCACCGGTGTCGAGTCCGGCGAGGACGTCGTCAAGTACCTGCTCGCCGGCGCCGACGTGGTCATGACGGCGTCGGCCCTGCTGCGTCACGGGGTCCCGCACGCCCAGGTGCTGCTGGACGGCCTGCAGGACTGGATGGCCCGCAAGGGCTTCGCCCGCGTGGACGAGTTCAGGGGTCTGCTGGCCGTGCCGCTGGGCACCGACGCCCCGGGCTACGAGCGCGCGGGCTACGTCAGCGCCCTGGACCACGCGCGGAGCACGTACGGCGAGCTCCGCGTTCCCGACCGGGGCGAGGTCAGCTGAGCTCGCCCAGCACGGCCTGCCGCAGGGTGTCCAGGCCGACGCCACCGATGTCGAGGGCGCGACGGTGGAAGTCCTTGAGGTCGAAGTCCGCGCCCTGCTGCTGCTCGACCTGGTCGCGCAGCTGCATCCAGAGGCGTTCGCCGATCTTGTAGGAGGGCGCCTGGCCCGGCCACCCGAGGTAGCGGTCGAGCTCGAAGCGCAGGAACCCCTCCTCCATGTTGGCGTGGCTGGTGAGGAACGCCCACGCCTTGTCGTAGGTCCACGTGCCGCCACCGACCTCTGCCGGAGCCTCGAAGCCGCAGTGGACGCCGATGTCGAGGACCACGCGGGCCGCCCGCAGCGACTGCCCGTCGAGCAGCCCCATCCGGTTGCCGGGGTCGTCCATGTAGCCGAGCTCGGCCATCAGCCGCTCGGCATACAGGGCCCACCCCTCACCGTGCCCTGACGTCCAGGCGAACATCCGCCGCCAGCTGTTGAGCAGGTCGGAGCGGAAGACCGTCTGGGCGACCTGGAGGTGGTGGCCCGGCACGCCCTCGTGGTAGACGGTCGTGAGCTCTCGCCAGGTGCCGAACTCGGTGATGCCCTTGGGCACCGACCACCACATCCGGCCGGGGCGGGTGAAGTCCTCGGACGGGCCCGTGTAGTAGATCCCGCCCATCTGGGTGGGGGCGATGAGGCACTCGATGGTGCGCACCGGGTCCGGGATGTCGAAGTGGAGGCCGGCCAGGTCGGCGATGACCTCGTCGGCCTTGCCCTGCATCCAGGTCTTGAGCTCGTCGGTGCCGTGCAGCTGGTAGGCCGGGTCGGCGTCGAGCACGGCGACGGCCTCCTTGACCGTGGCCCCGGGCTTGATCTGGTCGGCGACGTCCTGCATCTCGGCGGTGATGCGCGCGAGCTCCTCCTGGCCCCAGCGGTAGGTCTCCTCGAGGTCGACCTCGGCGCCGAGGAAGGACCGGGAGAGCAGCTGGTAGCGCTCGCGCCCACAGGCGTCGGCCTCGGGTGCCTGGCCCAGGAGGTGGTCGCCCAGCCAGTGGCCCAGCGCGCCGTACGCGGCCGAGGCGGCCTCGACGGCGATGGTGAGCTCGGTGCGGACACCGTCGGCCAGGTCGCCGTCCCCGGCCTTGGCGCCCTCGAGGAGCGTGGCGAAGTAGCCGTCGTCGGCAGTGAGGTCGTCGCACTGCGCGATGCACGCCTGGACCTGTCGCCGGGGTGCCACGTTGTCCTTCGCCGCGGCGGTGAGCAGGCTCTCCTTCCACCCGTCGAGGGCGGCGGGCACCTGGGCGAGGCGACGGCTGATGACGCCCCAGTCCTCGTCGGTCGCGGTGGCCATCAGGTCGAAGCAACCGCGGATCTCCTGCAGGGGGGAGGCGATGACGTTGAGCGCCATCTCGTCGAGCCCTGCGGCGTGGGTCTCCTCGGCCAGTCCCAGCCGCTCGCGCATGGCCGCGACCGTGACGCGGTCGATGTCGTCCACCGGGGTGGCGCGGTCGAGCTCGGCGAGGGTGGCCGCACGCAGCGCGGCATGGGCCTGGTGCCCGGCGGGGGAGAAGTCGTCGAGCTCCTCCTCGTGACCGGCGATGCCGAGGTAGGTCGCGGTGATCGGGCTCAGGGCCACGAAGGCCGTGAGGTGCTCCTCGGCGATCCGGTCGATCTCGGTCGCGGGGCGGGCGGTCGTTGCCGTGTCGGTGCTCACGGCAGCGAAGGTACCCCAGCAGCCCGGGTGGGGCATCGGGATAAGCCGTCGGCGCCCCGGGGCCGCCCGGTTCCGTGGGTGCGTCGCTGTCCCTAGGGTGGTGCCATGAGCGCTCGGGTCCTCTCCGTCAACGTCGGCGCCGCCGAGCCCAACCCCGCCAAGGCGGTCGGCACCACGGGCATCGGCAAGCGCCCGGTGCCGTCCGCCCTGCTGCGGTCCCCGGGGCCCCGGCACGGCGGCCTGGGCAGCGGCGTCGAGGGCGACTTCATCGGCGACGTGCACCACCACGGGGGCGACGACCAGGCGGTCTACGCCTATGCCCGCGAGGAGCTGGACGCGTGGGGTCGGCGACTCGGGCGCGAGCTCGCTGACGGCCTGTTCGGTGAGAACCTCACGACCTCGGGCCTCGACGTCGACGGTGCGCTCATCGGGGAGCACTGGGCCGTCGGTGACGAGGTCGTGCTCGAGGTGACCGGGCCGCGGGTACCGTGCGCGACCTTCCAGGCCCGGATGGGGGAGCCGGCCTGGGTGCGCCGGTTCACCGAGGTGGGCCAGACCGGCGCCTACCTGTCGATCGTCGCAGGAGGCACGGTCCGGCCCGGCGACGACGTCGAGGTCATCCACCGGCCCGGGCACGACGTGGACGTCCGGCTCACCTTCCGCGCCTTCGCCGGCGACCTGGAGGCGGCCCACCGGGTGCTGGCGGCCGACTGCCTGCCGGCTGCGGACGCCGCCGAGCTGCGCGAGCGCGTCGAGCGCCGCACCCGCTGAGCGACCGCGCGCACCCGCACCCGAACCCCCACCCGCACCCGAACCCCCACCCGCACCCCACGACGCCCCCACCCACCCCGGCAAAGCGGGGGTTGCGTCCCAAGCCGGGCGGCATACCTGCCGTATCGGGACGCAACCCCCGCTTTGCGTGGTGAGGGGGTGGGTCAGGGCGGTGAGGGCGGTGGGTCAGGTCAGGTCCTGGTCGACCGGCGCGATCGACCTCGGCGCCAGCCCGAGTCCGCGGACGTGCTGGGCGATCTCGGCGAGCGACGCGGTCCACACGTCGGGGGCCGCGCTCACGTGCCCCATGAGGGCGTCGAGCTGGGCCGCCCGGGACGGACGACCGGACAGGAACGGGTGGTTCGTCAGCACCCAGCACCCGCCGACGGACCGCAGCCCCTCGAACTCGGACTCCCACAGCTCCCTGGCCTTGCGCGGCGTCTCGATCAGGCCGGTGCCGGCGAGGTCGGGCAGGAAGCAGTACTGCTCCCAGTCGTCCAGCGCCCACTGGATGGGGATCTCGACGACCGAGTCGGCCGCACCCGGAGTGGTGGCGAGCTCGTAGGGGACGTCGGCGTCCATGAGGCTGGAGTCGTAGAGGAAGCCCCGCTCGGCGAGCAGCGCGGGGGTCCGCCAGGACAGGTCCCACATCGGTGCCCGGTACCCGACGGGTCGCACCCCGGCCACCCGTTCGAGGGCCTCGAGGCCACGGTCGAGGGCGAGCGTCTCGGACTCGAGGTCCAGGGCCGAGGGTTGCTCGTGGAGGTAGCCGTGGTGCGCCACCTCGTGCCCGGCCGCGACGATGTCCCGCACCACACCCGGGTAGCGGTCCGCGGTGAGTCCCGGGACGAAGAACGTGGAGCGGATGCCGTGCCGCTCCAGGAGGCCCAGGATCCTCGGCACCCCGACCAGCGGACCGTATGCCTGGTGGCTGATCACGCTCATCCGCGCCGCCGTCCCCGGCTGGCCCCAGAGGACTGCGGACTCCGCGTCGACGTCGAAGGTGAACGCCGCCGCGGAGGTCCGCCCGTCGGGCCACGCGACCGGCGTCGCCGGGGTGCTCACGAGGGTGGTGCGGTCGTCGTGGGCCGGCGCCGGTCGCGCCCGGACAGCAGGGTCAGCAGCTCGTAGCCGAGGTTGGCCGCTGCCACGGCGGTGACGTCGGCGTGGTCGTAGGCGGGTGAGACCTCGACGATGTCGGCGCCGACGAGGTGCAGGCCGTCCATACCCCGAAGGATGGCCAGCAGCTCCCGGCTCGTCAATCCGCCGGCCTCGGGGGTCCCGGTGCCCGGGGCGAACGCGGGGTCGAGGACGTCGATGTCGATGGAGACGTAGACGGGGTGCTCGCCGACGGTCTCCCGGATCCGCGCGATGATGCCGTCGACGCCGATCCGGTCGACGTCGCGGCTGTGGATGGCGGTGAAGCCGAGCTGCGCGTCCTCGAGCAGGTCGCTGCGGTCGTAGAGGGACCCGCGAAGACCGACGTGCACCGACTGGCCCTTGACCACGAGTCCCTGCTCCGACGCCCGCCGGAACGGCGTGCCGTGCGTGCAGGGGGCGTCGAAGTAGGTGTCCCACGTGTCGAGGTGGGCGTCGAAGTGGACCAGGGCCACCGGACCGTGCACGGCGTGGAGCGCCTGCAGGGCTGGGAGCGCCAGGGTGTGGTCGCCGCCGAGCATGAGGAAGGGTCGCCCGCCCTCCCCCATCAGGGCAGTCAATCCCTCGCGCGTCTGGTCGACCGCCTCGCTGATGTCGAAGGGGTTCGCTGCGATGTCCCCGGCGTCGACGACCTGGGCGTCGCTGAAGGGGTTCGAGTCCAGCGCCGGGTTGTACGGGCGCAGCAGGCGCGAGGCCTGCCGGATGTGCGACGGACCGAACCGGGCGCCGGGACGGTAGGTGACCCCGGAGTCGAAGGGCACCCCGACCACGGCGATGTCGTAGTCCTCGACGTCCTCGATGCGGGGGAGGCGGGCGAAGGTGGTCAGGCCGGCATACCTGGGGACGCGCATGCCGTCGACCTGCCCGACGACGCCGTTCGCGTGGCGGATGTGCTGCTCGCTCATGGTGCTGCTCCTTCGCTCGTCAACTCACACACGTCCGCGGGTGCTGCCGCCGTTGACCTGCACGGTCTGGCCGACCATCGACCCCAGCCGGGGGTCCGCCAGCAGGGCGACGGCCTCCGAGACCTCC
Organism: uncultured Actinomycetota bacterium; assembly: GCA_963757635.1. GTDB lineage: Bacteria > Actinomycetota > Actinomycetes > Actinomycetales > Dermatophilaceae > Pedococcus. The sequence continues at coordinate 564,450 of CAVWSK010000005.1, forward strand.
TGTGGTCTCCCGATCCGGCCCATCGGGATCTGCTCGGCGTAGCGGCGCCGGATCTCGTCCAGGTCCACGCCGGCCGCCGTCGCGTCCACCGCGAGCTGCGGGGTGTCGATGACGCCGGGGGCGATGGCGTTGACCACGATGCCCTCGGGGGCGAGCTCGCGGCCCAGGGTCTTGACCAGGGAGATGAGCCCGGCCTTCGAGGCGGCGTATGCCGTGGCCTCCGGCCAGCCCGTCACCCCCCACTCGCTCGTGATGACGACGATGCGCCCGAAGCCGCGCTCGCGCATACCGGGGAGCACGGCCTGGACCAGGTGGAAGGTGCCGGTGAGGTTGGTGTCGATGATCCGCCACCAGTCGTCCTCGTCATGCTCCAGCAGGGGGCTCATCGTCATGTACGCGTGGTTGGCCACGAGGACGCTCACGGATCCGACGCGGTCCCCGACCTCGGCCACGAGCGCGCGGACCGCCTCCGGGTCGCTGACGTCACCGACGGCCGAGATGGCGCCGATCTCGGCGGCGAGGGCACGCAGTGGCGCGCTGTCCTCGCGGTCGTTGACCGCGACCACCGCCCCTCCCTGGGCCAACCTCCGCGCGTGCGAGGCGCCCATGCCCTGGGCGGCTCCGGTGACGAGGGCGACCTGGCCCTCGAGGGGGCGGGGGCTGCCCTGGGTCGAGGACTGCACTCAGATCACCGCCCCGGCGTTGGGGTTGAGCGTCTCGCCGCTGCAGAAGGTGGCCTCGTCGACCAGGAAGGCCACGCAGAGCGCCACCTCTTCGGGGGCCGTGAGCCGACCGGCGGGGAGGGTCGCGAGGTAGTCGGGGTCGCGCCAGGGGGAGTCGGCCGCGAGCAGGGGGGTGTCGGTGGGGCCGGGAGCCACGGCGTTGACCCGCACGCCCCGGGCCGCGACCTCGGGAGCCAGGCTCCGCACGAGCCCGAGCACGGCGCCCTTGGCAGCGGCGTAGTGCGCGTCACCGGGGCCACCGCCGCCGATGGCGAGCTCGCTGGCCGTGGCCACGATCGACCCGGACTGCCGCGCGAGCATCGACGGGAGGGTTGCGGTGACGAGGTTGCGCAGGCCCCCGAGGTGCACCCGGAGCATGCGTTCCCAGGCCTCGAGGGTGACGTCCGAGATCGCGAGCATCTCGTAGTGGCCCGCGACGGAGACCGCGGCTCCGACCGGTCCCAACCGGGCCTCGACCTGGGCGACGGCCTCGGACACCGCGTCCGCGTCACGCATGTCGAGCTCGAAGGAAAGGTCGGCCTCGGCCGGGACGAGGTCGAGGCAGGCGACCTGCCAGCCACGGCCGCTCAGCTCCTCGACGACGCAGCGACCGATGCCGCTGGCGCCGCCGGTCACCACAGCCACCCGCGCGGAGGACAGCGAGGTGCTCAACGGGCCACCTCATGCTCGACGAAGACCTCGTCGTGATCGGTGTCACCGTGGGCGTCGACCCCGATGCGGGACCTGACGGTGGAGTAGACCACGGCCCCGACGACGGTGAGGACGGCGATGGCGATCCAGACCGACCAGTCGAGGTAGCGCTGCGGGTACGCCGGCCGGGGCCAGGAGATGTTGAGGAACTCCAGGGTGGCCCACACGACGGCGGCGACGGTGACGGGGAGGGTCCAGCGACCCAGCGTGAAGGGTCCGGCGACCCACCGACCGCGCAGCTGCACGACGAGGGCGCCGACGAGCGGGAAGAGGAAGGCGAGGTAGAACCCGCCCGTGGTGAAGTTCACCATCAGCGTGTAGACGTCCTCCGCGACGTTGCTCAGCACGAACAGGGCGGCTCCCACGACGGTCGTCACGAGGATGGCCGCGGTGGGCACCCTGGCCTGGCCGCCGAGCCGGGACAGGACCGCCGACCCCGGGAGGCCGCCGTCGCGGGCATAGGACCAGATGACGCGGGAGGCCGAGGTCTGCAGCGCGAGGAAGCTGGCGAGGAAGCCGACGACGAAGAGGATCTCGACCGGGCGCGCGATGCCGGCGCCCAGGGCCGACGTCAAGGTCGCGTACACGGGGTCCGCCACGTCGCCGGCAGCGACCGCGGCGAGGTCGGGGACGGCCAGGATGATGGCGAGGCTGGAGTACATGACGACGATGGCGATGAACACGAGCGAGAAGATCACCGACTTCGGCAGGTTCCGCCTCGGCTCGTGCACCTCCTCCGCGATGGCTCCGGCGCTCTCGAAGCCCACGAACGACCAGCCGATGAAGGCCACGGCCACGAGGAACGGCCCCGACAGCGAGAGGTATGCCGTGTCCCCGCCGGTGCCCTCGAACAGGACGCTGATCGGGTTGACCCGGTGGAACGCCAGCAGCCAGGTCCCGAGGCCGAGGGACCCGATGACCTCGGCGATGATGCTCAGGCTCATGAACACCTTGAGCGCCTGGCGACCGACGAGGTTGACGACGGTGCCCATCAGCAGGATGCCCAGGGCGATGACCGCCCGTTGGGTCGCCGAGGGGTCGGCCACCCCGGCGATGTTGGCCAGGAACCCGGCCGCGCCGAGCGCGACGGTCGCCATGGCGATGACCAGCGTCCACATGTAGGCCCAGCCCGCGAACCAGCCGTAGCCGGTGCCGACCAGCCGGCGGGACCACTGGTAGATGGACCCCTCGTAGGGCCAGCGGGAGACGAGGCCGGCGAAGACCAGCGCGACGAGCAGCTGGCCGCCGAAGACGAGGAGGAAGCCCCACCAGAACGCCGGTCCCGCGGCGGTCAGGGCCAGCCCGAAGATGCCGTACAGGGCCACGATCGGGGAGATGAAGGCAAAGGCAAAGGCGAACGAGGACCACAGGGTGAACTCCCGGCGCAGTGTGCCGTCGGTCTCCAACTGGGCTGTCTTCGATGACATGGGGGCCTCCTGGTGGTTGTTCGACCCACCATCGCGGCGGGTGGCGCAGACCACAAGGGCCGGAGCACTTTGTCGTAGGAGCGCACGCCATCGCGCCCCGTCGTTGGACGATCATCCAACGGAACGACCGGGCACGGTCCCCCTGGTCGGTACGGTGAGCGGGTGCCGACCCGTGACCGAACCGCCGCCGAGCCGACCCTGCGAGACCTGGTCGAGGCGCCGGGGCTCCGGCTGCGGCTCGTCGGAGAGACAGGGGCAGGACACCCCTTCCTCGACCGGGGGGTGCGCTGGACGCACCCGACGGAGCTGGTCGACCCGGGCGACTACCTGCGCGAGGGCGAGCTCGTCTGCACGGTGGGCTCGGCCCTCACCGACCCGCGACGGTGCCGGGTCTTCGTCCGGTCCCTCGTCGCGGCTCGGGTCGCGGCCCTGTGCTTCGGGCTGGGGGATGTGCACGAGCAGGTTCCCCCGGCGCTGGCGCGGGCCTGCGAGGACCTCGACCTGCCGGTGCTCCTGGCCCCTCGGGGCGCGCCCTTCAGCGCGATCAGCGACTACCTCAGGGCCAGGGAGGTCGCGGCCCGGCTGTCGGACACCCGACTGGGCCAGCGCCTGGTCACGCGGATGCTGGCCGGTCTGCGGGCCCAGGTGCCGGTGTCGGCCCTGCTGGAGACCGCGGCAGAGGTCATGGGCGGGTCCTTGGAGCTCGCGGTCGACGGCGTTCCCACGGACCGCGGTGGTCGGGCCCTCGAGGGGTGGCCGACCCGGACCGTGCCGGTGCGGCCGGGAGGCTCGCTGCGCTGGACGGCTGAGTCCGTGGACGGGAGCTCGGGCCCGCTGGTCCAGCTGGCTCGCGTGCTGGAGGTCGCGCAGCGGGAGCGGGACGTGGAGGACTCCCTGCGGCGCGAACGGGTCGGCCAGCTCCTGCTCCTCGTGGAGGAACGCATGCTCAACCCCGCGGCCCTGCTGCCCTTCCTCGAGGAGGCGGGACTGGCGCATACCGACCTCTCGGTCTGGGCGTGGCAGGCAGGAGCGGCCTCGCTCCTGCCCACGGAGGGGGCTGCCGTCCTGGTCGGCGAGGCGCCGGGGGTGACCCTGGCGCTGGCCAAGGCACCGCTGGCACCCTCACCAGGCCCCATGGCCGAGCTGCCCTGCGGCGTCAGCAGCAGCCTGCCCCTGGCCCGGCTCGGCCAGGCGGTCGCGGAGGCCCGCGCGGCCCTGGGCCTGGCGACGACCCACGGGGGAGTGATCGGCCCGGAGGGTCTGACGACGCTGGAGGGGCTGCTCCGCCAACAGCCGGCGGGGCGGCTCGAGCCGTTCGTCGACCAGCTCATGGGACCGCTGGTGGAGTCCGACCGGGCGCACGGGACCGCCCACGTCGAGACCCTGCGGTCCTACCTGGCGACCGGCTCCCTCATCGACACGGCGCGCGAGAGCTACCTGCACGTCAACACCGTCCGGCACCGGCTCGCCCGGATCCGGGAGATCACCGGTCGCGACCCCCTCGTGTTCCAGGACCGCACGGCTCTCGCGATCGCCCTGTGGGCGCTGGACCAGCAGCCGAGGTCGTGAGGTCGTTCCGGGGCCAGCCGGCCGACCAGCCGACGTGTCGGCCCGACACCCCACCAAAGCGGGGGTTGCGTCCCAAACCGGGCGGCATACCTGCCGTGTCGGGACGCAACCCCCGCTTTGCGCGGGGCGAGGGGCTCAGCGGGGCAGGCCGGAGGTGCGCCAGGCGCCGGGGCCAGGCGCGGGCGGGCGGCGCAGTCCTCGACCGCGGTCGGCCCAGGCGGACGGGGCAGCGGACTGCCGTGGTGCCGGGGTCGACCCCGTCGAGGCGGCCGACAGCACCGCCAGCAGCGCAGCCACCTCCTCGGGGGTCGCGTGCCCGCGCACCAGCCGCAACGGCGGCGCCACCAGTGGTCCCCCCGGGTCGTGGGGCTGCGGACCCGTCACAGCGGGATGTTCCCGTGCTTCTTGGGCGGCAGGGTCTCGCGCTTGGTGCGCAGGGCCCGCAGCGCCTTGGTGACGTTCATCCGCGTGTTGCTCGGCGTGATGACGGTGTCGATGTAGCCCCGCTCGGCCGCGATGTAGGGGTTGGCGAGGGTGTCCTCGTACTCGGTGATGAACCGCTGGCGCGCCTCGTCGACGTTCTCACCGGAGTCCGCCGCGGCGGCGAGCTGCTTGCGGTAGAGGATGTTGACGGCGCCCTGCGCGCCCATCACCGCGATCTGGGCGGTCGGCCAGGCGAGGTTGATATCGGCGCCGAGGTGCTTGGACCCCATCACGTCGTAGGCCCCGCCGTACGCCTTGCGGGTGATGACGGTGACCAGTGGCACGGTCGCCTCGGCATAGGCGTAGATGAGCTTGGCGCCGCGGCGGATGATGCCGTCCCACTCCTGGTCGGTGCCCGGCAGGAAGCCCGGCACGTCGACGAAGGTCAGCACGGGCACGTTGAAGGCGTCGCAGGTCCGCACGAAGCGGGCCGCCTTCTCCGAGGCGTCGATGTCGAGGGTGCCGGCGAACTGCATCGGCTGGTTGGCCACGACCCCGACCGAGCGGCCCTCGACCCGGCCGAACCCGACGATGATGTTGGGCGCGAACAGCGGCTGCACCTCGAGGAAGTCGCCGTCGTCGACGACGCTCCCGATGACCGTGTGCATGTCGTAGGGCTGGTTGGGGCTGTCCGGGACCAGGGTGTCCAGCACCCGGTCGTCGTCGGTGACCTCCAGCGAGGGCAGCTCACCGTCGTCGGCGAACGAGGGCGCCTCCTCGAGGTTGTTCGACGGGAGGTAGGACAGCAGCGCCTTGACGTAGTCGATCGCGTCGTCCTCGTCGGAGCCCATGTAGTGGGCCACCCCGGACTTGGTGTTGTGCGAGCGGGCGCCGCCGAGGTCCTCCATGGAGACGACCTCGCCGGTGACGGTCTTGATGACGTCGGGCCCGGTGATGAACATGTGCGAGGTCTGGTCGACCATGACCGTGAAGTCGGTGACGGCGGGGGAGTAGACCGCACCCCCCGCGCACGGGCCCATGATGAGCGAGATCTGGGGGATGACCCCGGAGGCGTGCACGTTGCGGCGGAAGATCTCGCCGTAGAGGCCGAGCGAGACCACGCCCTCCTGGATGCGGGCGCCGCCGGAGTCGTTGAGGCCCACGACCGGGCAGCCGACCTTCATGGCGAAGTCCATGACCTTGCAGATCTTCTCGCCGAAGACCTCGCCCAGCGAGCCACCGAAGACCGTGAAGTCCTGGGCGAAGACGGCCACCGTGCGCCCGTCGACGGTGCCGTAGCCGGTGACCACGCCGTCGCCGTAGGGACGGTCCTGCTCCTGCCCGAAGGCCGTGCTGCGGTGTCGGGCGTACTTGTCCATCTCGACGAACGAGCCCTCGTCGAGCAGCATCTCCAGCCGTTCCCGGGCGGTCTTCTTGCCGCGGGCGTGCTGCTTCTCGACCGCGCGCTCCGACCCGGCGTGCGCCACCTCCGCGACGCGTCGCTTGAGGTCGGCCAGCTTGCCGGCCGTGGAGTGGATGTCGATGTCGCTGGGGACGTCGGTGCCGCCCGTGGCCAGTGGTTCGGTGGTCTGCGCCATGGCCGGGAGCCTAGCCTTGGTGTCATGCGCGGATCACTGGACAGTGAGGCATTGCACGAGGCGTTGGTCACGTCGGGGTCACCATGGACCGGCGTGGACGTCCACCCGACCCTCGGCAGCACCAACGCCGAGGCCGCCCGGCTGGGGCTGGTCCACCACGTGGTGCTCACCGACCACCAGCACGCCGGGAAGGGCCGCCTCGGGCGGGCCTGGGAGACCCCGGCCGGCACCTCCGTGACGCTGTCGGTGCTGCTCCCCGCCCCCGAGACCGGCCGCGGCTGGATGCCCCTGGTCACCGGTCTGGCGGTGCGCGACGCCGTGGTGGAGGTGACGGGTGTGCCCTGCGGCCTCAAGTGGCCCAACGACGTGCTGCTGCCCGGCGACGGTGACCGGAAGGTGTGCGGCATCCTCTGCGAGCTCCAGCCCGGCGGCATCGTCGTGGGGCTCGGGATCAACGTCGACCAGACCCGGGAGGAGCTACCGGTCGACACGGCCACGTCGCTGCGGCTCGCCGGGGCCACTGCCGTCAGCCGCGAGGCCCTCGTCGTGGCGGTCCTGGGCCACCTCTCCCGGTGGCACACCGCGCTCATGGGTGGACCCGCCGAGCGGGCGCAGGTCCACACGGCATACCGCGACGCCTGCCTGACGGTGGGCCGCGACATCGACCTGCACGTGGCCGGGGGACGGGTCCGACGCGTCCACGCCGTCGGGGTCGACGGCGAGGGGCGCCTGGTCGTGGACGGTGGCGGTGGCGAGTATGCCGTGGCCGCCGGAGACGTCGTCCACGTCCGGCCGGCGGCCGGCTGAGCCCCGCTGGACCCCCCGGGCGTCCCCCAGCCCGACACGGCATGATGCGTGGTGACCGAGGGCGCGGCCGGTGTGCCCTGCGCCCCGAGCCCAGGAGGAGGTGTCGGCCGTGAGCGAGGTGGGTCGGCACCGCATCGTGCGCCCGGAGGACCTCGTCGCACTCCGCGCCGACGACCTCGAGGCCCGGCTGCTCGGCAAGCCGGCCACGATGGCGCGCCGCGACGTCAGCCGCGGGGCCGAGGTGTCGCTCATGTCGGCGCGCAAGTTCTGGCACGCCCTCGGGTTCCCGATCGTCGAGGACGACGACGCGATGTTCACCGAGGCCGACCAGATGGCGCTCATGGCCGTCGCCCGACTGGTGCGCGAGGAGGAGCTGGACGAGACGACCGCGCTCGCGATGACCCGTGCGTTCGCCCGCACCACCGACCGGCTCGCGGTGTGGCAGACCCAGCTGATGGCCGAGGCACTCGCGGCCCCGGAGCTCGAGGCGGCCCTCGACGAGGCCGATGCCCGCGCCGTGCCCGACATGGACGCCGCGCAGGCCTCGGCCCGCAAGCTCGTCGACATGGCCGACTCCCTGGAGCCGTTGCTGATCTACGCATGGCGGCGCCACCTGACGGCGGCGATCTCCCGCATGCTGGCCGACGCGGACCCGGCGCAGTCCGCCCAGGGGGTGCGGCGCGTGGTCGGGTTCGCCGACCTGGTCAACTTCACCTCCCTGGTCCGTCGCATGACCGAGCGGCAGCTGGCGGTCATGGTGCAGCGGTTCGAGGCGCTGGCCACCGACATCGTCACCGCCCATGGCGGGCGCGTCATCAAGACCGTGGGTGATGAGATCCTGTTCGTCACGATCGACGCGGCCCCGGCGGCAGCGGTCGCCCTCGACCTCGTCGAGACGATGGGCGAGGACGACCTGCTGCCCGACGTCCGGGTCGGCATGGCCGTCGGACCGGTGCTCTCCCGGCTCGGCGACGTCTTCGGCACCACCGTCAACCGGGCCAGCCGGCTCACCAGCGCCGCGCCCGCGGGTGGGGTGCTCGTCGACGATGCCCTGGCCACGGCGCTGGCCGCCCTGTCGGGCTTCGAGACCACCGCCCTGCGCCGCCGCACCCTGCGCGGCATCGGGCCGGTCACCCCCAGCGAGCTGCGGCGGTCCCGCGGCGGACGGGTGCGTGACCGGGACACCATCCCCACCAGAGAGGTGACGCCATGACCGCCGCACTCGTCCGGATCGAGCACCACGGCGACGGGGGCCACGTGGCCGAGCTCGTCCTCGACCGCCCGGAGGCGATGAACGCCGTGTCCACCGCGATGGCCCGCGCGCTGGCCGAGGCGACGGGAGAGCTGGCCGCGGACCCCTCCGTCCGGGCCGTCGTGGTCACCTCGACCCATCCCAGGGCGTTCTGCGTCGGCGCGGACCTCAAGGAACGCAACTCCTTCACCGACGACGACCTGCGCGCCCAGCGCCCGGTGGCGCAGGCGGCATACCGGGGGGTCCTGGACCTGCCCGTGCCGGCGATCGCGGCGGTGGACGGCTTCGCGCTGGGCGGCGGCTTCGAGATCGCGCTGTCCTGCGACCTGGTGATCTGCGGCGAGTCGGCCGTCGTGGGGCTGCCCGAGGTCGGGGTCGGGGTGATCCCCGGCGGAGGGGGCACGCAGCTGCTCACCCGCCGGGTCGGCTGGTCGCGGGCAGCCAGGATGATCTTCACCGCGGAGCGGTTCTCGGCCCCCGACGCGTGCGCGCTCGGGGCGGTCGACGAGGTCGTCGCCGCAGGTGGGGCGCGTGCGAGGGCCCTCGAGCTGGCCACCGTCATCGCCGGCAACTCACCCGTCGGAGTGCGCAACGCCAAGGACGCGATGCGTCGCGGTTTCGACACCGATCTGGACGCCGGGCTGCGGATCGAGGACGAGCGCTGGGCGGCCACGGCCTTCTCCGGGGACCGTGTCGAGGGGGTCGCCGCGTTCGCGGAGAAACGCCGACCGGAGTGGCCCGGTCGCTGAGAGGGCCTCCAGTTGCCTACGATCACCACCATGACCCGTGTGCTCCTCGCTGAGGACGACCCTGCCATCTCCGAGCCGCTTGCCCGCGCGCTGCGACGGGAGGGGTACGACGTCGACGTCCGTGCCGACGGACGCGCGGCTCTCGAGGCCTCGGCGGAGAACCCCGACCTCGTCGTCCTCGACCTCGGGCTGCCCTTCGTCGACGGGCTGGAGGTGTGCCGTCGGATCCGTGCCGAGGGACGCACCGTCCCCGTCCTGATCCTCACCGCACGCGCCGACGAGGTCGACACCGTGGTGGGGCTCGACGCGGGGGCCGACGACTACGTCACCAAGCCCTTCCGCCTGGCCGAGCTGCTGGCGCGGGTCCGGGCGCTGCTGCGCCGCACCCCCACCGATGCCGCACCGGCGAACGAGCTCGTGCGCATCGACCCCGAGGGCCGGCGCGCCTGGTTCAAGGACGAGGAGCTGCAGCTCACCGCCAAGGAGTTCGACCTGCTGCGCGTGCTCGTGCGCGAGCAGGGGAAGGTCGTCTCGCGTGAGCAGCTGATGCGCGAGATCTGGGAGACCGCGTGGTTCGGCTCGACCAAGACCCTCGACATGCACATCTCGGTGCTGCGCCGGAAGCTGGGCGACGATGCCACCCAGCCGCGGTACATCGCCACCGTGCGCGGTGTCGGGTTCCGCTTCGAGCGCGGCGACGAGGCCTGACCTCGACCATGCGGCACCAGCTGATTCGGTCCACCGTCCTGGCCGTGGCCCTGGCGATCATCATCACCATGGCCCCGGTGGCCTTCGCCCTGTGGCAGGCCACCGTGCGTGGTCGCGGCCCCGTGGGCCAGTGGCTCGAGGACGGCACCCCGACGTCGACGTCGCTGCGCCTCGCGGGCATGGTCGTCGGGCTGGCCGTCCTGGCCCTGGTCGTCGGCGTCCTGGTTGCGAGCCGGCAGGCCCACAGCATGTCCCGCCCCATGGTCGAGCTCGCGGACCGGGCCGAACGCCTCGGGGCGGGCGAGTCGCGGATCTCGCCCCTGCACTCCGGCATCGCCGAGCTCGACCAGGTCTCCGAGGTGCTCGCGCGTAGCGCCCAGAAGCTGACCAAGTCGCTGGCCACCGAACGTGACTTCGCCTCCGACGCCTCCCACCAGCTGCGCACGCCGCTGACGGCCCTGCTCATGCGCCTGGAGGAGATCGCCGCGACCGACGACCTCGAGGTGGTCCAGGAGGAGGCGAACATCGCCATCTCCCAGGTCGAGCGGCTGACCCGCGTGGTCGACGACCTCATGTCGCGGACCCGTCGCGGCGGCGACGAACCCAAGGCCACCGTCTCGCTCGACTCCGTCATCGCGGCGCTTCAGCGCGAGTGGCAGCCCGCCTTCGAGGAGGCGCGCCGCAGCGTGCGCGTCCACGGGGAGCGGGGGCTGGTCGTCCAGGCCAAGCCCGTCGACCTCTCCCAGGTGCTGTCCACCCTGCTCGAGAACTCCCTGGCCCACGGGAGGGGCACGGTCGACGTGCACGCCCGGCGCTCGGGCCCCTCGGTCGTCGTCGAGGTCAGCGACCAGGGTGAGGGCGTGCCCTCGACCATCGCGCCGCACATCTTCGAACGCTCGGTGACGACGACCGGCACCGGTCTCGGACTGGCCCTGGCCCGCGACCTCGCGGAGTCCAACGGCGGGCGCCTGGAGCTGATCCAGGCCCAGCCGGCCATCTTCGCGCTCTTCGTCAGCGAGTCCGACACGGACTGAGCCGGGCCGTCGACCCGAGCCCGTCAGCCGTGGCCGCGCCCGTCAGTCGTGGTGGGTGCCCACCGGTGAGGTGTCCTCGAGCGGCTCCTCGCTGAAGACGAACCTCCGGTAGGCCCAGAACCGGAACAGGGTGCCCAGGGCGATGCCGACGAGCTTGGCGACGTTCTCCGTGACCAGGGACTCCTGGCCGAGCACGTGGTGGGAGAAGCCCACGCAGCCGGCCTGGATGAGCAGGGCGACCCCGTTGGTCAGGGCGAACAGCGCGGCCTCGTGGGCCACCGGGCGGTTGCGGCGGTGCCGGAAGGTCCACATCCGGTTGCCGATCCAGGCCACGCACGTGGCGACGGCGGCCGAGATGATCGTCGCGACGACCGCCCTGGACAGCGGGCCGGAACCGTACCCGGAGAGCACCGTGCTGCGCAGGATGTTGAACAGGCCGAGGTCGACCACGAAGGCGACCGCGCCGACGATCCCGAACTTGATCATCTCGCGGTAGAGCACGTCGACCGTGCCGCGCAGGCGCGCGACGACGGAGTGGCTGTCAGACACCCGAGGAGCCTATCTGCGTCCGTCCCCTCGCAGCGCGGGGACTCCCGATGCAGGGCCCGCGGCCCGGTGACTTCCGCAAGACAAAGCCCCCAGCCACCGCCTCAACTTTATCGGGTCTAGTGACTTGGTTGACCTTCACCCCACTTTGCTACCCGTGCGAAGGTCAACGTTCTTGCTAGACCCGATAAAGTTGCCGCTGGTGGCGAGGGGTGGTCGGAGTCAGCGCGGGGCCGGGCTGGGGACGCCGGCACCACTGCTGGCCGATATCCTCGCGGCGTGACCCCACCACAACGTGCCCCCGGAGGATTCCCCGTCGTCGGCATCATCGGTGGGGGACAGCTGGCGCGGATGTGCGCTGCCCCTGCCGCGGAGCTGGCGGTCACGGTCTCGGTGCTCGCGGAAGCCGCCGACTCGGCCGCCGCCCAGGTGCTGCCCTCGGCACCCGTGGGCGACCACACCGACCGGGATACGGTGCTCGCGTTCGCCCGGGGGTGCGACGTCGTGACCTTCGACCACGAGCACGTCCCGGCCGACGTCCTCGACGCGCTGCTCGAGGCGGGCGTCGCCCTGCACCCCACACCCGCGGCCCTGCGGTTCGCCCAGGACAAGCTCGCCATGCGGGAGCGGCTGACCCGGATCGGGGTGTCGTGCCCCGCCTGGGCACGGGCACGGACCCGTGAGGAGGTCGTCGAGTTCGGCGAGCAGGTGGGCTGGCCGCTGGTCGCCAAGACCCCCCGGGGTGGCTACGACGGCAAGGGCGTGCGGGTCGTCGCCGGTCCCGCCGAGCTCGACGACTGGATCGAGCAGGTCGGCGGCCGCGGCCCGCTGTCCGACGGCGTCCTGCTCGAGGAGAAGGTCGACTTCGTGCGCGAGCTGGCCGTCCTCATCGCCCGAAGCCCCTCCGACCAGGCCGCGGCCTGGCCCGTCGTGGAGACGGTCCAGGTCGACGGCATCTGCACCGAGGTGCTCGCCCCGGCCCCGGACCTCGACCCCCACCTGGCGGCCGTGGCGACCGAGGCGGGGCTGCGCATCGCCGAGGACCTCGGGGTCACCGGCGTCTTCGCCGTGGAGATGTTCGAGGTGCGCGACCCCGAGACCGGCGCCGCGGCATACGTCGTCAACGAGCTGGCGATGCGCCCGCACAACAGCGGGCACTGGTCCATGGACGGTGCGGTGACCGGCCAGTTCGAGCAGCACCTGCGGGCGGTCCTCGACCTGCCCCTGGGCGACCCCACGCCGCGGGAGCCGCACACCGTCATGGCCAACGTGCTGGGTGGGGACTACCCGGAGCTCTACCCCGCCTACCGGCACGTCATGGCGCGCGACCCGGGCGTCAAGGTCCACCTCTACGGCAAGGCGGTGCGGCCGGGGCGCAAGATCGGGCACGTCAACGTCAGTGGCACCGACCTCGCGCAGCTGCGGGAGCGCGCGGGCCACGCGGCCGACTACCTCGCAGGAGTGATCACCGAATGAACGCAGGGACTGCAGCGCCGCTGGTCGGGCTCGTGATGGGCAGTGACAGCGACTGGCCGGTCATGGAGCTCGCGGCCGCCGCGCTCGAGGAGTTCGGCGTCGCCCACGAGGTCGACGTCGTCTCGGCCCACCGGATGCCCGAGGAGATGATCGCCTACGGGCAGCAGGCCGCCGGGCGCGGCCTGCGGGTGCTCATCGCCGGCGCGGGGGGCGCGGCGCACCTGCCCGGTATGCTCGCGGCCGCCACCCCGCTGCCCGTGATCGGGGTGCCGGTGCCGCTGAAGTACCTCGACGGGATGGACTCGCTGCTGTCGATCGTGCAGATGCCGGCCGGGGTCCCCGTGGCCACCGTCTCGATCGCCGGGGCCCGCAACGCCGGTCTGCTCGCGGTGCGCATCCTGGCGGCCGGGGAGGGCGACGCGGCCCAGGCCCTGCGGGAGCGGATGACGCGGTTCCAGGCTGACCTTCGCGACCAGGCGCACGCCAAGGGCGCTGCCCTTCGCGAGCGCCGCTCGGCCCCCTAGCGCACCATCCCGGTCGACCGGAGGCGCCGCGACTCGATCTTCGGGCAGGTGTCCATGACCACGCCGAGTCCGGCCTCCCGCGCACGCTCGGCCGCGGCCTCGTCGACCACCCCGAGCTGCAGCCAGACCGCGTCGATGGTCAGTCGTTCCCGTTGGGCGATCACCTCGTCGACCACCGCGCCCACCGCTGCCGAGTTGACGAAGCAGTCGACCACCTTGAGCTTGGTCCCGTCCGGGAGGTCGGCGAGGCTGGCGTACCCCTGCTCGCCGTGGACGGTCTCGGCCTTCGGGTGCACAGGGATGATGCCCTTGCCGAGCTCCACCTTGAGCCAGCGCGAGACGTCGAAGGCCGGGCGTTCCTGGTTGGAGGACAACCCCACGATCGCCCAGGTTCCGGGATCGGCCAGCAGCTCGCGGACGAGGTCGGGGTCGTTCTGGTGCTGGAAGGTCATGGAGGCAAGCATCACACGTCCACCGCCCCGGTGGGATAGCAAGTAACGTCGCGGTCATGAAGTTCGGAATCTTCGTCCCGCAGGGCTGGCGGATGGACCTCGTCGGCATCGACCCCTCCCAGCACTGGGGCGTGATGGCGGGTCTGGCCCGGCGCGCCGACGCCAACGACGACTGGTCCTCGATCTGGGTGTTCGACCACTTCCACACCGTGCCGGTCCCCAGCGAGGAGGCCACCCACGAGGCCTGGACCCTGATGGCCGCGTTCGCCGCCGTCACCGGCCGGGTGCGCCTGGGCCAGATGTGCACCTGCATGGCCTACCGCAACCCGGCCTACCTCGCGAAGGTCGCTGCGACGGTCGACATCATCTCCGAGGGCCGCCTCGAGATGGGCATCGGCGCCGGGTGGTACGAGCACGAGTGGCGTGCCTACGGCTACGGCTTCCCGCGGGCCGGGGAGCGGCTCAAGGCGCTCGAGGAGGGCGTCCAGATCTTCCGCGACATGTGGACGACGGGCACGGCGACGTTCGACGGCGAGCACTTCCAGGTCGACGGGGCCCGCTGCTACCCCAGGCCGCTCCAGGGCACCTCGCAGCCGGGGTCCAAGCACAACGGCATCCCGATGTGGATCGCCGGAGGCGGTGAGAAGAAGACCCTGAGGATCGCGGCGCAGTACGCCGACTACACGAACTTCGACCCCAGCCCCGAGGGCTTCGCGGCCAAGAGCGCGATCCTCAAGGGCCACTGCGACGACGTCGGCCGCGACTTCGGCGAGATCGTCCGCAGCGGCAACCTCAACGTGTTCATCGGCAGCAGCGAGAATGAGGTCGAGGACCGGTTCGCCACCCTCCGCGACCGGCTGCTCTCGGTCGGCTCGCCCGAGGCGCGGGTCGACGCGTTGCTCGCCGACTACCGCCAGGGAGCGACCGTCGGCACACCGGACCAGGTCGTCGAGAAGCTCGCTGCCCTCGAGAAGCTGGGCCTGACCTACGCGATCCTCAACTTCCCCGAGGCCGCCTACGACACGACCGGGATCGCCCTGTTCGAGCGCGAGGTGCTGCCCGAGCTGGTCGACCGCGAGGAGCACGGCCACCTCTGGCACCTCGGTCGCCGCTGAGCCACCCGGGACGGGTATGCCGCGCCGACCCCGGCAGGGTCGGCGCGGCATCCGCGGTGTGCAGCGGTGTCAGCCGGTGATCTGGAACGTCTTCCAGCCGGCTCCGGCGGGGTAGACCGAGCCGGAGTCGAAGCGGCCGTCGCCGATGACCTGGTAGTACTTCATGGAACCGTCGGCCCACCGCCCGAAGAGCCCGGGGTTGAGGCCGGTGAACTCGGGTGCGGCGAAGGCGTTGACCGCGTTCCAGCCGGCGCCGACGCGGGTGCGGCCGGTGATGGCGCCGGTCCCGGTGCCGGGGTAGAGGTACATGTAGCCGGTGGAGCGTTCGCGGCCCAGGATGTCGGCCTTGCCGTCGAAGTTGAAGTCGCCGATGCCGATGATGGCGCTGAAGCCGCCCCAGCCGGAGGTGACCAGGGAGCGGGCGCCGAAGTGGCCGTCGCCCTTGCCCGGGTAGAGCCAGAGCCGGTACCGGCTGTCGCGTCCGAGCAGGTCGGCGATGCCGTCGCCGTTGAAGTCGCCGGGGGCGACGATGACGTAGGAGGACCAGCCGGAGCCGACCTGGTCGCCACGCCGGACCTTGCCGTCGCCCAGGCCGTGGTAGAGCCAGAGCGTGCCGTCGGGCTTGCGGCCAAGGATGTCGGCGTGGTCATCGCCGTCCAGGTCACCGGCGGCGACGACCTGGTTGAACATGTTCCAGCCGGCACCCATGGAGCTGCGCCCGGCCACGGGAGAGGCGTCAGAGCTGTAGTAGCCCCACAGGCGCCCGGACGTGTCCTTGCCGAGGATCTCGTTGTTGGCGTCGCCGAGGTAGTCCGAGGTGCCCTTGGACTTCGGCTGGCGCACGTCGTAGCCCGCGAACCCGGTCAGGCTGGCGTCCCGGGGCGCACCGACGGCGGTGACGAACACCGTGGCGCCGTCGAAGTTGTTCTCGACCACGGTGAAGGTGTTGTCGCTCGGATCCGTCGGGTCGTTGCGCTCGACCTTGATGAGGTAGAGGTTGCCGTCGGGGCTCAGGCGGGGCCGTTCCCACCACGCGGTGGTGCTGGAGGCCATCGAGGTCACGGTGCCCGTGGGCGAGATCCGGCTCACGCCGAACGTCGTGCCGTCGCCGGTGACGAACCAGATGGTGCCGTCGGGGGCGACCTCGGGGTACCCCGCGTTGGTGGTGCCGGGCACTGCGGATCGCGTGCCACCCGCGGCCGGCAGGTCGAAGAGTCCCTGGCCGGGCTCGAAGCCCGCGGCCACCAGCATGGTCGGGGAGCGCCAGTCGGCCTCGACGAGGCCGGCGGACCCTGCGACCAGGCGGTCGGTGCCGGTCGCCACGTCGATGAGGTGGATCTCGGGGGCGGACACGGCGTCCTGCGCGTCGACGGTGTACCGCGTGTAGGAGATCGTGCGCCCGTCCGGCGACCAGGCCGCCTCCGCGCCGAGGGTGTCGGCCGGCATCGCCACGTCCACGACGGCTGCGCGGTTCGGGTGCGCCAGGTCGCGCACGGTCATGCGGCGCGACGAGCCGGCGCCCACCGTGCTGGCGGCCACGAGCCGGCCGTCGGGTGAGAACGTCGGGTCGGTGCCGCTCACCCCGGTCGACATGGCGAAGGAGTAGGGGTCCTGCTCCATCATCAGGTCGTTGGCGCCGGCCCCGCCGTAGACGGCGTCAGGGATGCCCCACCCGTCGCCGGTGGCCATGGTGACCCAGTCGCTGAGGTCGCAGGTGAGCCCGCCGGCCACGACGCGGTAGGTGACGTAGCCCCGCGGGTTGACGTTCCGGTCCAGGTACGAGGTCGTGGTGGACGTGCCGATCTGCTTCCAGGCCCCGTCGAGGCGCTGGCGCGAGACCGTGTAGGAGCTCGCGCCGATGCTGTCCCAGTGGAGCCAGACGTGGTCGTTGGTGGGCGTCCAGTCGAGGTTGAGGGCGGCGCAGTCGGCCGGCGCCGCAGCGGCAAGGCTGCGGCGGAGCTCCGTGGGGGCGTCCGCGGGGCGCAGGGCGCTCGGTGCCTCGCTGGCAGCGGCAGCCAGGGCCTTGGTCGAGGGTTGCAGCGTGGCGCCGGCCCTGGCCTCGTGCGAGTGGGCGGCGGCGGCCACCGCGGCTGCGGCGCGCGTCTTGAAGTTGGCGCCGTCGGACGGCACAGGGGCCGCCTGGGCGGACTGGGCGGCCGTGGCGCCGACGGCGAGGGTGGCAGCGAGCACCACGCTCGTGCCGAGGCGCGCTCGACTGGACTGTGACATGGGCTTCCCCCGGGGGTGCGGTCGGCGACGAGCCGAGCAGTGACGGTGGGCGCACTCTAGGGCAGCGGAAGGGACCAATGTGGCCAAATCGGCCACCTCCCCGGCAGGCCGGTGTGCCGCCCCGGCGGCTCAGCCGGTGATCAGCATCCCACCCCACCCCGTACCCGCTGCGCGCCATGAGTCGATCCGGCCGTCGCCGACCACGTCGTAGTAGCGCAGCGTGCCGTCGGCCCTGCGCCCGAAGAGTCCGGGGTTGCTACCCCTGAACTCGGTGGCGGCGAAGGCGTTGATGGTGTTCCAGCCGGCGCCGACGCGGGTGCGGCCGGTGATGGCGCCGGTCCCGGTGCCGGGGTAGAGGTACAGGTAGCCGGTGGAGCGTTCGCGGCCCAGGATGTCGGCCTTGCCGTCGAAGTTGAAGTCGCCGATGCCGATGATGGCGCTGAAGCCGCCCCAGCCGGAGGTGACCAGGGAGCGGGCGCCGAAGTGGCCGTCGCCCTTGCCCGGGTAGAGCCAGAGCTGGTACCGGCTGTCGCGTCCGAGCAGGTCGGCGATGCCGTCGCCGTTGAAGTCGCCGGGGGCGACGATGACGTAGGAGGACCAGCCGGAGCCGACCTGGGTGCCGGCCCTGACCTTGGCGTTGCCCAGGCCGTGGTAGAGCCAGAGCGTGCCGTCGGGCTTGCGGCCCAGGATGTCGGCGTGGTCGTCGCCGTCCAGGTCACCGGCGGCGACGACCTGGTTGAACATGTTCCAGCCGGCGCCCATCGACGACCGGGTCCCCTTGCCCTGCGTGAGTGAGGGATAGGCCCACAACCGGCCGGAGGAGTCCCGCGCGAGGACCTCGTTGTTGGCGTCGCCCACGTAGTCCGAGGTGCCCTTGGACTTCGGCTGGCGCACGGCATACCCCACCGCGATGTCGCCGTAGAGCCGCGTATCCGTCGCATAGTCTCCCTGCGGCCCTCCTGCGGCGACTTCCACGATCTCGTGTTGCGAGGAGGTGGTCGGTCGCGTGGCCCGCTCGACGAACAGCCGGCCGTCGGGGGCGAGGCGGGGCTGGCTGAAGACCTCGGTCGTCGAGGTGCGCAGGGTGGAGACCGCCCCCGCGGGGCTGCGTCGGAGCAGGGCACTGGTCGTGGCGGACTGGACGGTGAAGTAGAGCGTCCCGTCCCTCGCCACCTCGGGCGTGAAACCGCCCTGGGTGCCGGACAGGGGTACGGGGTGGGTGCACGTCGAGCAGACCTTCGACAGGCCGTTCGCCGCGTCGAAGGCGGTGACCACGAGCGAGCTGCTGTCGGGCATCCAGGCCGGCTCGGCGACGGGGACGTCGGTATCGAGGAGCCGAGGCGTGTGGGTGCCGCGCACCGGGACGAAGCCGATCCCGAGGGGCTGGCCGCTGGCGGTGTCGTAGCCGCTGAAGGCGAGCGTCTGGCCGTCGGGTGAGAACGCCGGGTCCGCGACGGAGGTGTCGGCACCGAGGTCGACGGAGAACTGCAGCGCGAAGGTGCGTGCCAGGCGCACCTCGAGGATGCCGGCGCCGGTCGTGTCGTCGATCCGCGTTGCCGCGACCAGCCGCCCGTCGGTGGAGTATGCGGGGGTGAGCCAGGCGCCCCCGGAGACGGGGACGCTCGGGGACACCCCCGGGACCTGTTGCGTCAACGGGCTCTCTCCGGCGACGACGAAGTCCGGGGCGCCCCAGCCGTCGTTGGTGGAGGTGCTGTAGACGCCGTACAGGTCGCACTGGTCCACGACCGTGCCCGCGGAGTTTCGGGCGCTGAGCCGGTACGAGGACGAGCCCAGGGGGTTGTTCGCGGTGTCCTTGAAGGTGACGAGGGCTCCGGCGAGCGTCCCCACCGTGCGCCAGGTGCCCTGGTTGCGCTGCCGCTCGAGCCGGATGCTTGCCGCACCGTCCATCTGGGCCCTGACCACGATGCGGTCGCTCAGCATCGTCACCTGGACGAAACCGCTGTCGCACGTCCTGCTCGCGAGGCCAGCGGCTCCGACGGCGCTCGGGGAGGGTGCCCCGTCGCCCGCTGCCGTCCGCCGCGTCCCGAGGGGCGCCGCTGCCGGCGGCGAGACGGGTCCGGTGCGTGCACCCGACGCCGTGTCGTGGTGCGCGATCGCCAGCCCGGCGCGTCCTCTGCTGCCGTCTTCAGCGGCCGTGGGCGCGGCCTGGGCCGAGCCCAGTGACGGGACGGCCAGGCCGAGGCCCAGGAGGGCTGCGACGACGGTGGCCGTGACGAGGCGACGGGGGATGCGGGTGGTGTGCTGCATGGATGGCCGTCCTGTTCATGCAGCCCCACCGGCTGCGACGGGCGAAGTATAGGCACGCAGCACCGATGGGTGCGGGCCGTTCGGCTCAGTGGCGACCCGCTGCATACCGAGGAGTAACATCGGCGGGGTGAGCACCGGAAACGCCGACTTCGACCTGTTCAAGATCTCCGAGGACCACGAGGCCCTGCGGGGGGCCGTGCGTGCCGTCGCGGAGGACAAGATCGCGCCCTACGCCGCGGCCGTGGACGAGGAGGCGCGCTACCCCCAGGAGGCGCACGACGCCCTCGTGGCCTCCGACTTCTTCGCCCCCCACATCGCCGAGGAGTACGGCGGCGTCGGCGCCGATGCCCTCGCCACCTGCATCGTCATCGAGGAGGTGGCCAGGGTCGACGCCTCCGCGTCGCTGATCCCCGCGGTCAACAAGCTCGGCACCATGCCGCTGATCATCGCCGGCAGTGAGGACGTCAAGCGCCGCTACCTCACCCCGGTCGCCGCAGGGGAGTCGACGTTCTCCTACGGCCTGTCCGAGCGTGAGGCCGGCTCGGACACCGCGGCGATGAAGTGCCGTGCGGTGCGCGACGGTGACGACTGGGTGCTGCGGGGACAGAAGTCGTGGATCACCAACGCCGGGATCTCCGAGTACTACACGGTCCTCGCGGTGACCGACCCCGACGGCAAGCGCGGCAACAACGTCAGTGCCTTCGTCGTGGAGAAGTCCGACGAGGGATTCACCTTCGGTGAGAAGGAGCGCAAGCTCGGCATCAAGGGCAGCCCTACCCGCGAGCTGCACTTCGACGACGTCCGCATCCCCGGCGACCGGCTGGTGGGCGAGGTCGGCGCCGGTCTCAAGATCGCGCTGCAGACCCTCGACCACACCCGCGTCACCATCGGAGCCCAGGCCGTGGGCATCGCCCAGGGCGCGCTCGACTTCGCCGTCGACTACGTCAAGGAACGCCAGCAGTTCGGCAAGCACATCGCCGAGTTCCAGGGCATCCAGTTCATGCTCGCCGACATGGCGATGGCCGTCGAGGCCGCCCGCCAGATGGTGTATGCCGCGGCCGCCAAGTCCGAGCGCGGCGACGCGGACCTGCCGTTCTTCGGTGCCGCCGCCAAGTGCTACGCCTCCGACGTGGCCATGTCGGTGACCACCGACGCCGTGCAGCTGCTCGGCGGCGCCGGCTACGTCCGCGACTTCCCGCTCGAGCGGATGATGCGCGATGCCAAGATCACCCAGATCTACGAGGGCACCAACCAGATCCAGCGCGTCGTGATGGCACGCCACCTGCTCAGGTAGGCGTCAGGCGCCTGAGGGCTTGCCGTCGGTGCCGGGCGGCGGCGACTCGATCGGGGTGTCGTTGCGCAGCAGGGTGAACAGCGCCTTGGCGCGCGCAGAGTCCCACTTGACCGAGCTGCCGGCGTTGGTCTGCAGGTTGAGGTTGGACAGCGGCACCACCAGGCTCAGGCCCTGGCCGTTGGACACTGCCCGCATCGCCAGCAGCACCCGGCTGGCGTCGCGCAGTGAGGTGTCCTCGCCGACGATGAGGCCCTGGGCCGCCGCGTGCGAGAAACCCCAGTAGCGGGTCGGGATCAGCACCGTCGACGGAGTCAACGCCTTCTTCATGATGGCGGCCAGGAACTGGCGCTGGCGCTCGGCTCGGCCGATGTCGCCCCGGGGGTCGGAGTAGCGGGCGCGCACGAAGCCCAGGGCGTTCTTGCCGTCGAGGGACTGGCAGCCCTTCTTGAGGTCGATGCCCGCCTTGGGGTCCTTCATGCGGAACGGCACGCAGATGTCGACGCCACCGACGCTGTCGACCACCGAGGCGAAGCCCGCGAAGCCGATCTCGACGTAGCCGTCGATGTGCAGGTCGGTCACCTGCTCGACCGTCTCCACGAGCAGGTTCGGCCCCCCGAAGGCGAACGCCGCGTTGATCTTGTTGCTGCCGTGGCCCGGGATCGGGACGTAGCTGTCGCGGGGCAGGGAGATCAGCGCGGGCTTGCCCCCGCTCTGGGGGACGTGGACCAGGATGATCGAGTCGGTGCGTCGGCCGGCGGCCTTGCCCGTGGCGTACTGCTTGCGCTGGGCGGCGGTGAGCCCCTCGCGGCTGTCCGACCCCACCAGGAGGTAGTTGAAGCCCTTGGTGTCGGCAGGCCGGGTGCCGGCCGGCGTGGTGTCGACCTTGGTGACCGAGTTCCACGCGTGCAGCGGGGTGAACACCATGAAGCCCAGCCACGCCACGACGACCAGGGCCACGAGGCGGCCCACGGGGATCCGTCGACGCCTGCGCGGACGCACGGGAGCCGGGCCGGCGGGACCGCCGGACCCCTCGCGTGCGCGGCCACCCCCGCCGGGGCGGGGCGACGCAGCTGAGCCCGGAACGGCCCCACGGCGCTCGCCGCGAGCCTCACGCTTGCGGCCCCGGACGTCGACGACGTAGACCTCGTCCTGGTCGTCCCCGGCGGTCGGGAGATCGTGGTCGGCGGGCCCCTGCTGGGGGATGGCGCGGGCGTCGTCGGGTCCGGGCGGAGGTCCACTCATGCCCACAGTCTCCGCTGCGTGCTGGAGTCGAGGCAAAGCGGCCCGCCCGGTCACGCCGGCCGGGCGGTCATTTCGGGACGAACGGCTCCGGACGACACGACACTCGGAGAATCACACACGTCACAGGAATCACACTGGTGGTACCCGATACTGGTCCACCATGAGCCGTACCCACTCCGCGTCCACGGCGGACGCAGAGAACGGCGTGTACGTGTCGGGGTCCGCCGGGCGCGGACTCGGCGACCCGGAGGTCCTCACCCCGCGCCTGCGGCGGCGGCGGGCGTTCACCCTCGTCCTGCTCACCCTCGCCGTCCCCGGCAGCGCCCAGCTCGTCGCGGGGAGCCGGACCCTGGGCCGGTTCGCCCTGCGGGTGTGGCTCGCGGTCCTGGGGCTGGTGGTCCTGCTGGGGCTGGTCTTCCTCGTCAGCAGGTCGCTGGCCATCGGGATGTTCGGGCGCAGCTGGGTGCTCAGCGTCCTGCAGTGGGCCCTGACCGGCTTCGCCGTGCTCTGGGCGGTGCTCTTCGTCGACGCCTGGCGCCTGGGCCGGCCGGCGAGCCTGGTCATCACCGCCCGGCGCTGGCTGACCGGCCTCACCGCGGCCCTGCTCGTGGTCACCTCCGGTGGCCTGGTCTACGCCGCGACCAACGTCGGCGCCGGCAGGGCCGCCCTCGACGCACTGTTCACCAGCACCATCTCCGCCGACGCCACCGACGGCCGCTACAACATCCTCCTGCTCGGCGCCGACAGCGGGAAGGACCGCGTCGGCACCCGTCCCGACAGCATCCAGCTGGTCAGCATCGATGCCAAGACCGGTCGGGCGGTGACCTTCGGCTTCGCCCGCGACACCGAGAACATCAACTTCCGCGCCGGGTCGGTGATGGCCCGGCTCATGCCCGAGGGCTGGAACTGCGGCGACGAGTGCCTGCTCAACGGGGTCTACACCTGGGCCCAGGACCACGCGAAGCTGTTCCCTGCGGGCACCACGAACCCGGGCGTGCTCGCCACGCGGGAGGCCGTCGAGGCGCTCAGCGGGCTCGACGTGCACTACTACGTCATGGTGGACCTCAAGGGCTTCAGCAAGATGGTCAACGCCGTGGGCGGCCTCGACGTCAACGTCAAGTACCGCACCCCGATCGGCGGCGGGGCGACGCAGGTCAGCGAGTGGATCGAACCCGGTCAGCAGCACCTCGACGGTTACCACGCGCTCTGGTACGCCCGTTCCCGCCACGGCTCGACCAACTACGAACGGATGGCTCGCCAGCGCTGCGTGATCACGGCGATGGTGGACCAGCTCGACCCGCAGACGGTCCTGCTGCGGTTCCAGAAGATCGCCTCCGCCACCACGGGGCTCATCGAGACCGACCTGCCGCAGTCCGAGCTCGGCAACTTCGCCGAGCTGGCGCTCAAGACCCGCGCGCAGAAGATCAGCGGCGTCAACTTCGTGCCGCCCCTGATCAAGCCCTGGGACTACGACCCGGCCGTGATCACCTCGACGGTCAAGGCCACCATCGCCGCCTCGGAGAAGTCCGCCGAGGGGGCCAGGGCCAGCGCGGCCGTGGGTACCCCGACGACCAAGGCGACCAAGGCCTCCACGGCCGCCACCCCGCGCGCGAAGTCGGGCCCCGGCACCGCCGTGACGGACCCCAACAAGGCAGCCGGCAACGCGGCGGAGACCGACCTCTCCTCCGTATGCTCGGCTGCCTCATGAGTCCCGACCAGTCCCAGCCCGCTCCCGTGCCCCCGGCCAGCCCCCCGGTCGGCGTCGTCATGCCCATCCTCAACGAGGAGCGCCATGTCGAGGAGGCGGTCGCCGCGGTCCTCGGCCAGGACTACCCCGGAGCGCTCGAGCTCGTCCTCGCGCTCGGCCCCAGCACCGACCGCACCGACGAGATCGCCCACGCGATCCAGGACCGGGACCCGCGCGTGCGCACCGTCCCCAACCCTTCCGGGGGCACACCGCAGGCCCTCAACGCGGCGCTGGGCGGGCTCTCCGACCACGCGGCCGTGGTCGTGCGCGTCGACGGGCACGGCATCCTCGATCCCGACTACGTCCGCACCGCCGTCGAGCTGCTCGAGCAGACCGGTGCCGCCAACGTCGGCGGGCTCATGGACGCCGAGGGCGTCACGTCCTTCGAGCGCGCCGTCGCCGCCGCGATGACCTCCCGGCTCGGGGTGGGCGCGTCCCGGTTCCATACCGGTGGCGAGGCCGGACCGGTCGACACCGTCTACCTGGGGGTGTTCCGCCGCGAGTGGCTGCGGCGACTGGGTGGCTACGACACGCGGTTCGTGCGCACCCAGGACTGGGAGCTCAACCACCGCATCCGCGAGGCCGGCGGTGTCGTCTGGTTCTCCCCCCGGCTGCGGGTGGCCTACCGGCCGCGACCGACGGTGCGCGCCCTCGCCAGGCAGTTCCGCGACTACGGCACGTGGCGCCGGATCGTCGCACGACGGCACCCGGGCACCATCACCCTGCGCTACCTGGCCGCCCCGGCGGCCCTGGTCGGTGTCGTCGTGGGCCTGGCCGGTGGGCTGGTCTGGTGGCCCCTGTGGCTGGTGCCCGCGGCATACCTCACCATCACCACCGTCGGGGGTCTCGCCGTCGGCGACGCCCGGCTGCGACCCGCCGACCGGCTCTGGATGCCCGTGATCCTGCCCACGATGCACCTCGCCTGGGGCTGGGGGTTCCTCACCAGCCGGGTGCGCCTCGACGCCGACTGACCGCGTGGACGGTCCGGGGTGGGGGAGCCCGGCGGGTAGGGTCTGGTCCGTGAACGAACTGCGTAACGTTGCCGTTGTCCTCGCGGGCGGGGTGGGGAGTCGCGTCGGTCTCTCGATCCCCAAGCAGCTCATCAAGATCGCCGGTCGGCCGATCATCGAGCACACCATCGACATCCTCAACAGCAGCCCCCTGGTCGCGGAGATCATCGTGATGATGGCCCCGGGCCACCTCGACCCGGTGCGGGCGATCGTGGCGAACGGCCGCTACACCAAGGTCACCAAGGTCCTGGAGGGGGCCGAGACGCGCAACGGCACCACCGAGCGCGCCCTCGCCGCCCTGGGCGACGAGGAGTGCAACGTGCTCTTCCACGACGCCGTGCGCCCCCTGCTGAGCCAGCGGATCATCGCCGACTGCGTCGCGGCGCTGGCGACGCACGAGGCCGTCGACACGGCCATCCCCTCGGCCGACACCATCATCCAGGTCACCGACGCCCAGGAGATCAGCGACGTCCTGAAGCGCTCCGAGCTGCGCCGCGGCCAGACGCCGCAGGGCTTCCGCCGGTCGGTGATCGCCCGGGCCTACGCGCTCGCCGCCAAGGACCCCGACTTCACCGCGACGGACGACTGCACCGTGGTGCTGCGCTACCTGCCCGACGTGCCGATCGCGGTCGTCGCCGGGGACGAGCGCAACATGAAGGTCACCGAGCCGATCGACGTCTACCTCGCCGACAAGCTGTTCCAGCTCACCAGCCACGACGTGCCGGGGGAGCGCCAGGACGCGGAGTACCGCGAGGCGCTGCACGGCAAGACGATGATCGTCTTCGGCGGGAGCTACGGAATCGGCGCGGACATCGCCGCGCTGGCCCGCTCCTACGGGGCGAGCGTCCACTCGTTCAGCCGGTCGTCCACGCGCACCCACGTCGAGCGGCGCGCCGACATCGTTGCCGCACGCCAGCAGGTGATCGACGAGGACGGCCGGGTCGACTTCGTCGTCAACACCGCAGGCGTGCTGCCGCGCGGCACCCTCAGCGAGACCTCGGAGGAGACGATCTACGCCGCCACCGAGGTGAACTACATCGCGCCGATCCTCATCGCGCAGGAGTTCTACGAGTCGCTGCGCGACAGCGGTGGCGCGATGCTGCTGTTCACCTCGAGCTCCTACACCCGCGGCCGCAGCGGCTACAGCCTCTACTCGTCGGCGAAGGCGGCCACCGTCAACCTCACCCAGGCCCTGGCCGACGAGTGGGCCAGCAGTGGCGTCCGGATCAACTGCGTCAACCCCGAGCGGACCGGGACGCCCATGCGCACCAAGGCATTCGGTGAGGAGCCGGCCGACTCGTTGCTCGAGTCAGAGACCGTCGCCCGTGCTGCCCTGCGGACCCTGCTGTCCGACCTCACCGGGCACGTGATCGACATCCGCAAGGCCGACCCGTTCAGCTCCCACGAGCTGACCTCCGAGCTGGCCGACGACATGCACCGCACCGAGCCGCACGACGAGATGCCCGAGGGCGCCGAAGCCGCCGTCGGGACGACCTGAGCACTCCGAGCGAAAGGTAGACCGGTGGGGTTCACCGACCGATTCCGCCGTGTGGGCGACGTGAAGTTCAGCGTCGTCATCGCGGTCTACAACACCGGCGCCTACATCGAGCCCTGCCTCGACTCGTTGCTGGCGCAGACCATGGCGGCGGACGAGTTCGAGGTGATCCTCGTCGACGACGGGTCGGACGACAAGGTCACCGCGAAGCGCATCGACCGCTTCGCCAAGGACCACCGGAATGCCCAGGCCATCCACATCCCGAACTCGGGGTGGCCGGGTCGGCCGCGCAACGTGGGCGTCGACGTCGCCCGCGGGGAGTACGTCTACTTCCTCGACCACGACGACTCGCTCGGCCCGGAGGCCCTCGAGCGGATGTACGCGATGGCGTCGCGCAACCACGCCGACGTCATCATCGGCAAGATCGCCGGTCACGGACGTCGCGTGCCCACGACCCTCTTCCGGCGCGACTACGAGTCGTGCAGCATCGAGACGGCCCCGCTGCTCGAGAGCATGACACCGCACAAGGGCTTCCGCCGCGCGTTCCTGCTCGAGCACGGCATCCGGTTCCCGGAGGGCCGGCGCCGCCTCGAGGACCACGTCTACGTCATCGAGGCCTACCTGCTCGCCGAGGTGGTCTCGGTCCTGTCCGACTACACCTGCTACCACCACATCGCCCGCGACGACGCTGGCAACGCGGGCTTCCAGCGCCTCGAGCCGGTCGGCTACTACGGCAACCTGCGGGAGGCGATCGACGTCGCCGAGCGGCTGACCGAGCCCGGGCCCCGTCGCGACCTGGTGCTGCGCCGGTGGTACTCCATCGAGATGCTGCGCAGGGTCACCGGCAAGGTCTTCGCCGGCATGGCCGAGAAGCAGCGCCGGGTCATGTACGCCGAGGTCCGACGCCTCGCCCTGGAGCGGTTCACCTCCGAGGAGATCTGGTCGCCCCTGCCGGCGGCGGTGCGGGTGGTGTCCGAGCTGCTGCGGGCCGACCGCTACGCCGAGCTCGTCGAGCTGGCCGGGTTCGAGGCGTCCTTGTCGATGGCACACGAGGTCCGACGGTGGGAGTGGGAGGACGGGTGCCTGCGGCTGGAGGCCGTGATCGGCTCCCGGAGCCCCGACGGGGTGCCGGCGCTGACCGTGGTCGACGGCACGACCGTGTATGCCGCCCACCTCACGTCCGCCTCGACGCAGGCCCGGACGGCGACCACGCCCGCGACGGCATCGCTCGAGCTCCGGCTGCGCAAGGGCACGACGCGTCGACGGATCCCCCTGGACGTGGAGCCGGTCGTCGACGAGGGCGTGGTGCACTACCGGGTCACCGGCGCCGTCGACCCCCGCGCCGTCGCCGGGGCCCCGTTGGCCCCCGGGGTCTGGGACCTGTTCCTGCGGCTGCGCGACCTCGACGCCGGGCCCGAGCTCGTGCGCCGGATGGGGGCCGAGCACGGCACCGTCTCGGCGCCGCCCCCGCCCCCGGCCGTGGTCGGCGACGACGCGCTGGTGGTGATTCCCTACGTCACCGTGCTGGGCAACCTGACCCTCGACGTCGGCGAACGCACCAAGCAGCTCGCGGCCGTCGTGGGCGAAGCCGGCGCGGTGTCGGACGGGAGCGACGCGCACGCCCTGCGCGTGGAGCTGCCCCTCCACGTGGACCGACCCCTGCCGCAGGGCCTGTGGACCGTCGTGACGGCGCTCGACGGCCAGGCCGAGGGAACGGAGCCCGCCACCGCACGCCCGGGGGAGCTGCCCGGCCGTTCGGTCGTCGAGGCCACCCTCCCGCCCGGCGCGAGTGCGACCGCGCTCGCCTGGGCTCGCGGCAAGGAGCCCGCTCGGGTGCCGCTCACGGGCCCAGCGATCATGATCACGAAATCCCAACCAGTGCAAGGCGATTCATGACCAGCGGACCCGACCACGATGCAGCTGCACCAGCTCACGACCGGCCGACGCTCGACGAGCTGAGGGCGGTCACCCAGCCGGCGTCGACGATGGACCGGCGCAACGCCGAGCACTGGCTGGCGCGGCTGTTCCTGCGCAAGGTGTCCCTGCGCATCACCATCCTGCTCATCCGCACACCCGTCTCGGCCAACGCCCTGACCGGCCTGATGATCGTCGTGGGGCTCGTCGCCGCAACCGTCATCGGTGTCGTCCCCGGCGTCCTCGGTGCGGTGCTGGGGTTCGTGCTGATCCAGGCCTACTTCCTGCTCGACCTCTGCGACGGGGAGGTCGCGCGGTGGCGGCGCACGACCAGCATCACCGGCGTCTACCTCGACCGGGTCGGCCACTACATCGTCGAGGGGGCGGTGCTGTCCGGCCTCGGCCTGCGGGCCGGTGACCAGCACTTCGGTGGCTGGTCGACGCTCGGGGTGGCCACCGGGCTCTGCGCGATCCTCATGAAGGCCGAGACCGACCTGGTCGACGTCGCCCGGGTGCGCTCGGGGGCGACCGCGGTGGCCGAGGCTGCCGTCGAGCTGCGCAGCTCGACGCTGGGCAGCCTGCGACGCGCCGCCCAGGTCCTCAAGATCCACCAGGTGACCGGGGCGCTCGAGGTCTCGTTCCTCCTGCTCGCCGCGGCCCTCGTCGACGTGCTGTCGGACGGCCTCGCAGGCACCCGCATCCTCGCCGTGGTGCTGGCCGCGGTCGCGGGCGTGATGGTCGTGCTCCACCTCGTGAGCATCCTGCTGTCGAGGCGGTTGCAGTGAGTGCTGCGCAGCTGCCCTCGGTCAGCTGCGTCGTGCTCACCATGGGCGACCGACCGCAGGAGCTCGCCCGGGCGCTGGCCAGCGTCGCCGAGCAGCACGGGGACCCGGTCGAGGTGGTCGTGGTCGGCAACGGCGTCGACGTGCCCGACCTCCCCGAGCCGGTGCGACTCGTCCGGCTGGCCGAGAACGACGGCATACCGGCCGGACGCAACGCGGGTGCCGAGCAGGCGACGGGCGACCTGGTGCTCTTCCTCGACGATGACGGCTGGTTGCCCGAGCAGGGCACCGTCGAACACCTGCGCACCGTGTTCGCGGCGGACCCGCGGCTCGGCATCGTGTCGATGCGGATCCGCGACCCCCTGACCGGGGAGAGCATGCGGCGCCACGTGCCGCGCCTGCGTGCCGGTGACCCCGACCGGTCCTCGCTGGTGACCACCTTCCTCGGCGGTGCGAGCATCATGCGGCGCGAGGTCTGGGCCGGGTGCGGCGGGCTGCCCGGCGGCTTCTTCTTCGCCCACGAGGAGACCGACCTGGCCTGGCGGGCCCTCGACGCCGGCTGGGACATCCGCTACGACGCGGCCTCGGTGATGTGCCACCCGGCCACCGCCGCCGCCCGGCACGAGGTGTACTACCGGCTCAACGCGCGCAACCGCGTCTGGCTGGCCCGCCGCAACCTGCCCTGGCCCCTGGTGCCGGTCTACCTCGTCGTGTGGGTCGCCCTCACCGTGGCCCGCAACCGCGACGCCACGGCGCTACGGACCTGGGGGCGGGGCTTCGTCGAGGGCTGGCGCACCGACCCGGGACCGCGGCACCCGATCTCGTGGCGGACCGTGCTGCGGATGACGCGGCTGGGGCGTCCGCCCGTCATCTGACCCGCCGAACCGGACGCGACGACGCTAGGAGCCGAGCAGCGCCACGATGTGCTTGGCGATCTCCAGCGAGCTGGTGGCCGCGGGGGACGGGGCGTTGAGGACGTGGACGACGTTCCGGTCGCGCTCGATGAGGAAGTCGTCGACGAGCGAACCGTCGCGGTTCATGGCCTGGGCGCGCACGCCGGCCGGAGCCGGCACGAGGTCCTCGTCGCGGACCTCGGGGACCAGCCGGCGCAGGCTGTCGCCGAAGAGCCGCCGGGAGGCCGAGCGGGCCATCTCCCGCGAGCCCGCCCGGTAGTTCTTGCGCGCCAGGCGCCAGAAGCCGGGGTAGGTGAGGGTGCCCAGCAGCTCCCGTGGCACCACCTGCGACCAGCCGTAGCCCTCGCGGGCGAAGGCCAGCACGGCGTTGGGACCGGCGTGGATGTGGCCCTCGATCCCCCGGGTGAGGTGGACGCCCAGGAAGGGGAAGTTCGGGTCGGGTACCGGGTAGATGAGACCGCGCACCAGGTGGGTCGCCTCGGGGCGCAGCTCGTAGTACTCACCGCGGAACGGCACGATCCGGGCGCTCGGCGTGTGCCCGAGCCGCTGGGCCACCAGGTCGCCCTGCAACCCGGCGCAGCTGACGACGAGGTCCGCGGCGATGTCGCCACGGGTCGTGCGCACGATGGTGGCGCTGCCGGAGCGCACCGCCCCGAGGACCTCCGCACCGAGCGTCAGGGTGGCGCCGGCTGCCTCGAGGCGTCGTACGAGGGCCCGGCTCACCGCGCCGTAGTCGATGATGCCCGTGCTCGGCACGTGCAGGCCGGCGACGGCGTTGACGTGCGGCTCGTGCTCACGGACCTGCTCGGGGGTGAGCTCGCTGACCTCGAGGCCGTTGGCCAGGCCACGCTCGTAGAGCCGGTGCAGACCCGGCCGCTCGTCATCGGAGGTCGCCACCACGACCTTGCCGCAGATGTCGTGGGCGATGCCCTCCTGCTCGGCGAAGGCCACCATGGAGGCAGCGCCGGCCCTGCACATCAGGGCCTTCTTGGACCCGGGGACGTAGTAGAGGCCGGAGTGGATCACCCCGCTGTTGCGGCCGGTCTGGTGCGCCGCCCAGGTGGTCTCCTTCTCGAGGACGGTCACGTGGGCGTCGGGGTGGTCCATGACGAGGCGGTCGGCGACGGCCAGTCCGACGATCCCCCCGCCGATGACGACGTAGCGGGTGGGACTGCTCATGTGCCCTAGACTAGTTCCGCCCGTCGCGCGCCTCGCAAGGAGTCTGATGAACAACCCGATCGCCCTGGGACAGCCGACCGTGGGGGCCGAAGAACTGGCCCAGGTGCAGCGGGTGTTCGACTCGGGATGGCTCTCCGGAGCGGGTCCGACCTGCCAGGAGTTCGAGCGGCGGTTCACCGAGGTCTCGGGTGTGGGACACACCCTCGCGACGTCCAACTGCGGGTCTGCGCTCCACCTCGCCCAGCTCGCCCTCGGGGTGCGTCCGGGCGACGAGGTGGTCGTCGGCGACTACACCTTCCCGGCGACCGGTCACTCGGTCATGTGGTCCGGTGCGACGCCGGTGTTCGCCGACGTCCGGCCGGACATCTGGAGCGTGGACCCCGACGCGGTCGAGGCGTCCATCACCGAGCGCACGGTGGGCATCATCGCCGTCGACCCGTTCGGCCAGCCGGCCGACTACGACGAGCTGCGCGCCATCGCCGACAAGCACGGCCTGTGGCTCGTCGAGGATGCCGCGTGCGCCGCCGGGGCGTCCTACAAGGGACGGCCCGCCGGCAGCCTCGCCGACATCGCCTGCTTCAGCTTCCACGGCCGCAAGGGGATCACCGCCGGTGAGGGCGGTGCCCTGAGCACCGACGACGCGGGCTGGGCCGACCGGGCCCGCAAGCTGCACACCTACGGCATCGCCCCGGCCCTCAGCCGCGAGGGCGCCGCCACCCTGCCCGTGCCCCAGTTCGACGACCTCGGCTACAACTACCGGATGTCGGACGTGCAGGCCGGCATCATGCTCGCCCAGCTCGACCGGCTCGAGACCCTGGTCGCCAACCGGCGGGGCGTCGCCGCGTCGTACGGTGAGCTCATGGCTGACCTCGAACAGGTGGTCCTGCCCGTCGAGGCCCCGGACCGCGTCCACCCCTACCAGTCCTACGTCATCGGGATCCACCCCGAGCTCGACCGCGGGGCGGTGGCCCTCGAGCTCCGGGCCCGCGGGATCGGCTGCAACTTCGGCACCTACGCCTCGCACCTCCAACCGCTCTACGGCGACCAGAAGCCGCTGCCGGTCTCGGCCGAGCTGTTCGCCCGCCACCTCGCCATCCCGATGCACGCCAACCTCACCCAGGACGAGGTCGAGCGCGTCGCGGCCACGGTTCGCGAGGTCGTCGCCCTTCCGCTTGTCCGCGCCTGACCCTGACGGGTCCCCACCAAGGAGAACCATCACGCATGTCCGAGAACAAGACTGTCTTCATCACCGGCGGTGCCGGCTGGATCGGCCTCAAGACCGTGCCGAAGCTGTTGGAGCGTGGCTACAAGGTCCGCATCTTCGACAACATGTTCCGCGGTGACCGCGATGCGGTGGCCTCCTTCGTCGAGCGCGGTGACGTCGAGCTGATCGACCAGGACGTGCGCTACGGCGGTGCCGTGCACCACGCCATGAAGGGTTGCTCCCACGTCATCCACTACGCCGCGGTGTCGATCAACAAGAGCCAGTCCGACCCGTACGAGTCGATGGACATCAACATGATCGGCAACCACAACGTCTTCGCGGCGGCTGCCGACCACCAGGTGGAGCGGCTCGTCTTCGCCTCGAGCGCGTCGGTCTACGGCCCGCCCCAGCAGCTGCCGATGTACGAGGACGACCGGCTCGACCCGCAGACGCCGTACTGCATCAGCAAGCGGGCCGGCGAGGACCTGCTCGGTTTCTACCAGCGTCGTGCGGACCTCTCGTGGATCGCGCTGCGGTTCTTCAACGTCTACGGTCCCGGGCAGAAGACGACTGCCTACTACACGTCGGTCATCAACCACTTCGTCGCCCGACTGAAGAACGGCGAGCCGCCGGTCATCGACGGTCGCGGCGAGCAGTCGATGGACTTCATCCACGTCGACGACGTCGCACGTTCTGCCGTGCTGGCGCTGGAGTCGGAGAAGGACGGGCTGGCCCTCAACGTCGGCACCGGTGTCGACACCACGATCGCCAAGCTCGCCCAGATCCTCATCGACGCCGTCGGGGTGGACGTTCAGCCGCAGTTCAACCCCCGCGACGTCCTCGTCGACCGCCGCGCCGCCTCGACCAAGCTGGCCGAGGAGACCATCGGCTTCACCGCCGACATCGACGTCGTCACGGGCATGACCGACCTGGTGCGCGAGAACCTCGTCTGAGATGGGTGGACCCGACGGTGCGCAGCGGCGGGCCGACACCCCCGGCCTGCCGCCCAACCCGTACAACCCGCATGCCTGGGTCATCGGTGAGCCCGTCATCGGTGAGGGCACCTGGATCGGCGCCTTCACCCTCGTCGACGGCTCCGGTGGCCTGCAGATCGGCCGGGGCTGCGACATCAGCTCGGGCGTGCACATCTACACCCACTCCAGCGCGCGGCGCTGCGTGAGCGCTCGGGCCTACCCGACGGTGGACCGCGCCCCGGTGACGATCGGGGACCACGTCTTCATCGGCGCGAACGCCACGGTCAACATGGGGGTCACCATCGGCGACCACGTCATCGTCGGTGCCGGCTCGGTGGTCACCCGCGACGTGCCTGCCTTCACGGTCGTCCAGGGTGTGCCGGCCCGCCCGAGCGCCCGCGTCGTCCTGGACGGCGACGACGTCCGCTTCGAACCCCTGACGGAGGACTGAGCGTGCGCATCGCGGTCGTCAACAACTTCTTCCCGCCGCGAGTCGGTGGCAGCTCACACCTGTCCGAGGCGCTCGCCCGCGGGTATGCCGCGGCGGGCCACGAGGTCCTCGTGCTCACCGCCGCCTACGAGGACGCGCCCGAGGTCGAGGAGCGCGACGGGCTGCGCATCGTGCGGCTGCCGGCCGCGATGATCCCCAAGAGCCGGCTGTCGGTGAGCTTCGACATCGCCTTCACCCTGCGCCGGGGTGCCTACCGCCGCGTGGCCGACCTGCTCGACGACTTCAGGCCGGACGCGATCCACCAGCACGGCCAGTTCTTCGACCTGACCTGGCTGAGCGGCCTGTGGGCGCGTCGGCACTCGGTCCCGGCCCTGCTGTCCGTGCACACGCGGCTCGAGAACCCGAGCGCCGCCTACCACGGGGTCTTCCGGGGACTCGATGCCGCCGTGGTGCGCCCGATCCTGCGGGCCTACCGTCCGCGGTTGGTCGTCATGGACGTGCAGATGGACGAGTACATCAAGGGCCGCTACGCCGGTGCCTACTCCGGGCTCGAGTACATCCCCGTCGGGGTGGACGCTGACTGGGTCCGGGACGGCGACGGCGCAGCGATCCGGCGGCGCCACGACCTGGTCGACAACCCCCTGATCCTCAGCCTCGGCCACGTGATCCCGCTGCGCGACCGCATCATGCTCGTCGAGGCCATGCCCGAGGTGCTGCGTCGGCACCCGCACGCGCGGCTGCTCGTCGCGGGGCGGGTCTACTACGAGGTCTTCCTCGAGCGTGCCCGCCAGCTGGGCGTGGGCCACGCGGTGCTCGCGATCGGGGCCGTGCCCAAGTCGGAGGTGCCCGACTACCTCGCCGCCGCCGACGTGGAGACCCACGACCTGCAGGGCTACGGGCTGGGCACGGCCAGCCTCGAGAGCATGGCGGCCGGTGTCCCGATGGTCGTCGCGGTCCGGGAGGACAACTTCCCGGGGATCGCGCTGCGCAGCGGCGAGAACGTCGTGCTGACCCCGACCGACGACCCCGCCGCGTTGGCGACGACGCTGGGTGACCTGCTCGACGACCCGGCGTGGCGCGAACGGATCGGCAAGGCCGAGCAGGAGCTCGTGCGGGAGCGGTTCTCGATGCAGACGGTGCTCGGCCAGCACCTCGACGCCCTCGCAGACATGGTCGCGACGGCCGGCCGCTGAGCCTTCGACCCCTCAGCGGCCGTTGCCGCAGAGGTGGTTCACGGCATACACCCGCAGGGGCCCGTCCTCGTGCGCGAGGGTGAGGTACGGCGAGGTGGACAGCCGCTGCGGTCGGTAGGTGCGGTGCCCGCCCGGCATGTGGTCGGTGCTCGTCACGACCCAGCGGACGTCGAAGCGGTCGAGCAGGCAGCCGCGCCGGCGGTTCGTGGTCCACACGAGGGCGTTCCACACACTGGTGCGCGCTGCCCAGTCGGGGTCGTCGACGCCCGCCAGCGGAACCATGCCGCGCAGCACGGGGATGTCGCTGTCCGCGTTGATCCACGTCACGTAGTCGCGGTGCACGTCGTCGGCGACGACCCCACCGCCGTGGGCGTGCAGCCAGGTCCCCACCCGCTGGTAGGCGGGTTCGTCGGGCAGGGCGCGGCCGGCCAGCCGCGTCTGCGCCTGCCAGGTGTCCGGCACCCAGGCCACCAGGCCGGTCAGGGCGAGCGTGACCGCCAGCGGCCCGACCCAGCCGGGCACGCGCAGGCGCGGGCGACGCGGAAGGCGGACCAGCGCCTCGCGAGCACCCCACGCGACCGTGAGCCACCCGGCGAGGCACAACACGGCCGGGGCCACGACGTTGGACCAGAGGGGGCGGCGCGGGTCCCCGTAGAACAGCCCGGCGATGGCGTTCCGGACGGGGCCGCTGCCCGTGTCGATGGCCACGACCAGGGTGAGGGTCAGCGCCTGGGCGACCGCGAAGGGCCGGGCCCACGTGAGACGAGGGCTCCAGAAGCAGGCGACCAGGCCCACGATCCAGCCCAGGGTGACCAGCCACGACACCGTGACCCCGGGGCCGACGAGCTGGGGCAGGGCGTTCTCGGCGCCGGGGACGGGGCGGGCGACCACCGTGGCGAGGTACTGACCCGGCGCGAGGACCCAGTCGCCGAGGGAGGTGAGCACCTGGCCCGGGTGGTGGGGCGGGTAGTCGGCCCGCTCGCCCTTGGCGGCCAGCAGCCCCGGCGCCTGGGGGGCCAGCGCGAGGATCGCTCCGAATGCGATGCCGCTGAGCCTCAGGACCCAGGTGCGCAGGCGTTGACGGGGTGGTCTGGCAATCACCAGACCGAGCGTGAGGAAGGCCGCCCCGGCGAGGTCGTAGGTGTGCGCGAGGGCGACCCCTGCGATGCCGACGGAGGCCACGGCCGACAGGGTCCGGGCGCGGGGGCTGCGCAGGGCGACCCAGAGCAGCAGCGCGGCGGACGGCGCGAGCGCGGCACCGAGCAGGATCGTGATGCGCCCGGTGACCAGGCTGGGCCACATCGGTCCGATGAGCGAGGGCAGGAACGCCGCCGTCGCCGCCAGGACGCTGCCACCCCGGCAGATCCGGACGACCGCGAAGACGCCGACGGCGGCGGTCAACGGCATGACCACCATGGTCGTGGCCAGCATCACCGTTGACAGGCGCAGCCCCGTGAGCTCGACGGCCTGGGCCCACACGACATGGGGGGCCAGCGGGTAGAAGGCGCACGCAGCGGCGGGTTGGACGCTGCCGGTCACGCACACGTCGCTGGTCATGGCGCTGCCGGTGTCGATCACTCGGCGGGCCATGAAGGCGTGGTTCATGGCGTCCCAGCCCGGTGGCGCCGCGAGCCGGCCCAGCACCAGCCAGGCCACGGTCAGGGTCGCGACGAGCGATGCGGAGAGGGCGAGGACGTCGCGGCGGTGGGCGCGCAGCCGCCCGGCCGCCCCCGTGGCGGGGCCCCCTGGTCCCGGCGACCTGCCGAGGCGCGCGGCGACCAGCCGGGCCAGGAGGGCGAGCGCGGCCACCACGACCTCGAACGCGAGGATGCCCAGGGGCGGCCAGGTGCGTCCGAACAGGGTCGACCAGCCGACCGTCGCGCCGACCATGCCGTAGGTGACCGACGGGGAGGCCGCGACCGCGACGCGCCGCAGCCGGGAGTGGGCCGGCGTGGCGGCCAGCGCGAGGACCGCGCCCGGCGCGAAGGCGAGGACGAGGAGGGCGAGGCTCGCCACCACCATCCCGCTCGACCCCCAGATCCTCAGCTGCCGCGGACGGTCAGGCTCGGGCCTTGTCGCGGACGGTCTCGACGACGCGGTGCGCCGGGAGGATGCTGTTGCGCTCCTCGGCGGGATCGGCCTCGCCCCGCACGAGGGAGACGAACCGGTCCAGCTGGGCGGCGAGCGGCTCGCGGCTGGTGACCAGCTGGGGGATCTCGATGATCGTCTGCTGCTTGTAGGAGAGCCCGTCCTCGGTGTTCTCGCCCAGGACGTGGCGGTAGATGGTGACGGCGTTGCGCAGCAGGTCGACCTCGATGAGGCGGTCGAGCTCGCTCACCACGAAGCCGCGGACCTTGCGCTGGCTCATCCTGCTGGCCGAGACGTTGGCCACGGCGTTGTTCCGGGCGAAGGACATCATGGTCTCGGCGACGTCCTCGGAACCCCCGGCGGACTCGGGGTGCAGGTAGCCGAGCGACCCCTCGACGGTGGTCGGCTCGGCACCCATCATGCGGATGACGATGTCGATGTCGTGGATGAGCAGGTCGGAGGCGACCCCGGTGCGGATCCGCGCGACGTAGGGCGAGTGGCGCTGGGCGGTGACGTGCAGCGGCTCACGGAGCAGGGCCAGGGCGGTGACGATCCCCGGGTTGTACCGCTCGAGCAGCCCGCACATCAGCGCGACG
Organism: uncultured Actinomycetota bacterium; assembly: GCA_963757635.1. GTDB lineage: Bacteria > Actinomycetota > Actinomycetes > Actinomycetales > Dermatophilaceae > Pedococcus. The sequence continues at coordinate 602,143 of CAVWSK010000005.1, forward strand.
TCTGCGCGCTCGGCCCGGGCAACGAGGTCCTCGCTGTGGGCCAGCGTGTCGGCGAGCGGCTTCTCCATGAGCAGGGGCAGACCGCGTTCCAGCACCTCGACCCCGATGTCGTGGTGAACCTGGGTGGCGGCGGCGACGACGACCGCGTCGACATCCCTGACGCCGTCGAGGTCGGGGGCCCACTCCACGCCGTAGCGCTCCGCCGCGGCCTTGCCCGCCTGGGGGTCGGGGTCGACCACCGCGGCCAGGGTGGTCGCGTCGTGCCCGGTGATGACCCGGGCGTGCAGCGAGCCCATGGATCCTGCCCCGACGAGGGCGAGGCGAAGAGGCGTGGCCATGAACGGTCTCCTTGGTATCGGGGCGCGCCTCGGGCGACCTGGGGTGCGCGCGCCGACACGGCTCAGGCGACCCTCAGCCGGAGCATGGACGATGTTACCGTCACGGATTGCGGATCCTCGCATCGCGGATGCGCTCGCACTTCACCCGGAGAGGACCCGATGAACACCATCCACCAGAGCGCTGTGGTCTCTGCGGGAGTTGAGCTCGGCGAGGGCAACATGGTGGGACCCGGGGTCGTGCTCCTCGGGCCGTTGGTGATCGGTGACGGGAACTGGTTCGGGGCGCACACCGTCATCGGTGCGCCTGCAGAGATCCGTGGCATCGACCACGGTGCGGCCTGGGACGGGAACCTGGTCGGGACCGGGCTGCGGGTGGGCAGCCGCAACGTGTTCCGTGAGTACGTCACCGTGCACCAGGGCCACTACGACCAGACCGTCCTCGGCGACGACGGCTACTTCATGAACAAGGTCTACATCGGTCACGACGGCCACGTCGGCGACGGGGTCACCATGGCCTCCTCGGTCACGCTGGGCGGTCACGTGCATGTCGGCGCGGGGGCCAACATCGGCATGAACACCGTCGTGCACCAACGCCGCGTCGTGGGACCCGGTGCCATGGTGGGCATGGGTGCAGTGGTCACCAGGGACATCCCGCCCTACGCCAAGGCGTACGGCAGCCCCTGTCGCGTCCGTGGCGCCAACGCGGTCGGGATGACCCGTGGGGGGCTCCCGGAGGAGGCGGTGGACTTCGTCGCGGAGCCCTACGCGCGCGGTCAGGTCCCGACGGGGACCGAACCGGACTCGCTGCGCGAGGCCTGGGCCTGGTGGCGTGCCGAGGTGGGCTCGTGACGACGCTCAAGCGTCTGGCGCCGCTGCTGCGCCCGCTGCTGGGGGTGCTGATCATCGCCGCGGTCGCCTATGCCGTGGCCTCGCAGTGGACCGAGGTCCGCGCCGCGATCGCCGACATGGCCTGGCAGAGCGTCCTGCTGGCGGCGGTGTCCGTCGTCCTCGGCACCATGGCCGGCGTGATGTCGTGGCGGGCGCTCCTGGCCGAGGAGGGCCACCCGCTGACCGTGCTCGATGCCAGCCGGGTCTTCCTGGTGGGCCAGCTCGGCAAGTACCTGCCCGGCAGTGTCTGGTCGGTCGTGGTCCAGATGGAGCTCGCGACCCGACTGGGGGTGCCCCGAGCCCGGACGTTCACGGCCACGCTGTCCTGGATCGGGTTGTCGTTGTCCAGCGCCCTGACCGTCGGACTGGTGGGGCTGCCGGTCATCGCGGACACCCAGACCCCGCTGCTGTGGGCCCTGGTGGGTCTGCTGCCGTTCGCCCTCGCCTGCTCGCACCCCAAGGTGCTCACCCGCATCGTCGACCTGATGCTCAAGGTCCTGCGGAAGCCTGCCCTTCCGCACGAGTTCACCTGGCGCGGAATCCTGCACGCCTTCGGCTGGCTGCTCGTGACGTGGCTGTTCTACGGCATCCACCTGTGGCTGCTGGCCAACTCCCTGGGGGCGCCGGGCCTGATGGGCTTCCTGCGGTGCCTCGGCGGGTTCGCCCTCGCCCTCGGCGCGGGCATCGTCTTCATCGTCGCGCCCTCGGGGGCGGGGGCCAGGGAGGCGCTCATCGTCGCCGCGCTCGGCGGGGTGATGACCGAGGGGCAGGCGCTCGGTGTGGCGGTGGTGTCCCGCATGCTCTTCACCGTCGTCGACGTGCTCCTCGCGGGTCTGGCGGCAGTGTCCGCGTGGCGACTGCTGCGGGGCGACCGAGGCACACCGGACCAGGCGCCGTCGGACGGGGTCCGCACCCCGGCCCCCTAGCCAGGAGCTGCCGGCGACTGCTGGCGGGGCGCCCCCCGCTCGACGATGCTGTCCAGCGCCGCCTCGAAACGGGTGCCCGCGGGGTCCGGCTCACCGAGCAGTTCGGTGCTGACCTGCGCGCGGTCCGCAGCGGTCGGGTCCTGGCCGGCGAGCAGCTGGTCGACCAGCCCGGCGAGGCCCTCGCCTCCGCCGCCGAGCAGCAGGCCCGCCCGGCTGCTCGGGTAGCGCTCGGCGAACAGCTCTGGTGCCAGACCAGCCGGGTTGGTCACCGCCAGCGGACGGTCCTTGGCGATCCAGTCGGACAGCACACCGGAGATGTCGCACACGAGCAGGTCGGCGTGGTCGAGCACGCTCGACAGACCCGGCCAGTCGCCCTCGGCGATGCGCGGGAGGGTGGCGTCGTGGTCTCGCCAGAAGGCGTCCGACGACTCGGGGCCGGCGGCCGGCCCCTCGCCGCGGACCCGGTCCACGTCGTCACCCCGTGGGGTCGTCGATCGGGCCACCGGCGGTCGGGCTGGTGCGCCCGCGGTGCGCAGGAACGCCAGGACCTCGCGATGGGCCCGCCGGACCGCGGCGTCCCTCGTGCCCGTCAACGGGTGGGGGCGGTAGACCACCCGCACCCCCGGGGTGTCGAGCAGGAGCCGCACGATGGCGGCCCCGTCGTGCGGCAGGGAGGAGTGGTGCTCCTCGTCCCCCCAGCCCTCCCAGGTGGGCGCGTAGACGACGGTCAGGGGGGCGCCGTCCACCGGTCGGGGGCCGCCGACCTCAGCCTGCGGGCGACCCACCACGCGAATGAGGTCGGCGATGCCGCGGGTGTCCGCGCGCGCATACCGGGTGGCTCCCGCAGGGCCCGCGACCCAGATCTCGTCGTAGACCTTCACGAACGGGTTGCTGCTCGAGGCCTTGTCCGAGTCGCCGTGACCGATGAAGGCCGTGCGCATGCCACCCATGCGCAGCAGGTGGATGTTGGTGGCGCCGTTCGCCACGAAGAGAGCGGCTCGCACCGTGCCCAGGTCGAGCCCGGTGAGGACGGTGTCGGCGGGCACGCAGACCACCGGCAGCGCCGTGGGGCGCATCCGTCGCCATGCTTCGCGGTCGCGCACGAGGACCAGGGGGCGGTGGCCGCTGCGTTCCAGGGTCGGCAGCCACATCTCGACCTGGTAGAGCGCCGGGGCCCGCCCGCCGAAGTAGAGGACGACATCGGGGGCCAGTGCGGTGATGGCGTCCTGGACGGCCGGCGGCAGGCTGGCTCGGACGTCGGCGCGGTACGCCGAGAGCGCGAGGGCGGCCGCCCAGGCGAGCAGGGCCAGCGACACCGCCATGGCCACGGCGCCGAGGACGGCGGCCGTGGACGTGGGCAACGGGCCGTCGAGGCCGAGGGCGGTCCCCCCGAGCAGCACGAGCAGCACGGGCCAGCCGAGCTGGCCGCCCCAGCGCAGCAGGATGGTGGGCGACGGTGGGATGGTCAGGTCGCTCAGGTGGAGCCCACGGGACAGCACCGGGCTCTTGCGCCAGTGCGCGACCGCAGTCGCGGCGCCCTCGAGGGCGGCCCCGGTCAGGGCCGCCACGAGGCTCGACGCCACGAGCCAGCCGGCGACCTCCGGCGAAGGGTCCGGTCGGCGAGCCACCAGCAGCAGCAACGCCATCGAGACCAAGGACCAGCGCCAGGGGAGGGTGAGCCACAGCCGCCCGGCCGTCCAGCCGGCCAGCGGTGCGGCCGTCGCCGACCAGGCCTCACCCGCGACGACGAGCACCAGGGCCAGGACGAACGCGCCCGGATGGGCGGCGCCCGCTGCCAGCAGCGTCCCGAGGTACCCGAGGCCGGTCAGCGCCACGGCGACCACGCCCGTCGCGCCCGGTCGGGGCGGCACGGCTTCGTCCCCCCGGCGCACGGGCCGGTCGGGCAGGTTCACGACGTGGCCCCCGCACAGGCCCGGCCCTCGGGGGTCACCTGGTAGACCTGCAGGTCGCCGTCACGGTGCACCAGCCTGACGTTGGGGCTGGTGCTCAGGCGCGCCCGGCTGTAGGTGGCGTGCCACGCCGGCATGCGGCGCTTGCCCACCGCGAGGTACTCGATGTCGTACTTGCGCACCAGGCACCCGGACTGCCGGGAGCCGACGGTGTGCGCCAGCCACTCGAACGCTGCGCGGCGCTGCTCGTAGTCACGCTTGCTCGACTCCGTCAACGGCGGGATCCCGAACAGCAGGCCGGTGCCGTAGTCGGCGTAGGACCACGTCATGAACTCCAGGTGCCGGTCGTAGGCCACGACGGCGCCGGGGTCGGTGTGGTCCCGCAGCCAGGACCACGTCTTGGCGTAGGGGGCGTCGACCGCGGAGCGCGAGAGGAGGTCGTCCCGCAGGGGGATACGGGCGTCGGCCGAGGCCGCCGATGCGGTCAGGGCGGAGAGGAACAGCACGGCAGCCGACGCGCTCGCGAGGTGCGGGCCGAACCTGGCCCCGCGCAGCGCGCCGACCGCGCGGCGCACGAGCCAGTAGAGGACCAGGCCGATCGCACACGCCCCAGCGAGGGCCGTGAGCCCGTAGACCGGCATGATCATGTTCCTGACCCGCTCCCGGATGCCGTACCAGAGACCCGACAGCGCCAGCGCGACCGGATTGCTCGAGTAGGAGGTCCAGATGCCCAGGGCGGTCCAGACGAGACCAGCACCGACCCAGGGCCGGGCCCACCGCAGGGGTTTGAGCACGAAGCACAGGGGAGCGGCGCACAGCACGACGAGGGTGATCCAGAGGGCCACACTGATGCTCGCGACGTCCTGGACCGAGTTCTTGGTGCCCGGCGGGGGGAACCCGAACAGCACGTAGCGGTCGAAGTCCAGGACCCAGAAGCGGAAGCTCTCGGAGAAGCCCGAGTAGACGGGGTCGCTGGCCGTGCGCTCACCGCCGGCGCCAAGGATCGCCCGGGCGAACGGTGCCAACCCCGCGAGGCCCGCCACCGCCATTGCGGCCAGGCCGCTCAGCAGGCCACGGATCCGCAGGCGTTCGGGCACGACCAGGACCATGCCCACGGCCACCGTCGCCATGAAGAGCACGTCATAGCTGTGCGACAGGACGATGCCGACCCCCGCGAGTCCGGCCAACAGGCCCATCCGCACCGGGTGCCGGCCACGCCAGGCCAGGGCCACGAGGAGGGCCACCCCGGCGGCCATGCAGGGTGCCGCCTGCTCGGTCATCCGACCGGTCCGCAACGAGATCCACAGCGGCCCGAGCAGGCTGGGTGCCGCGGCAGCGCACGCCGCCACCACGGGGCGCCCGCCGAGCACGCGAACGGCGGCATACACGCCCACGACCATCGCCAGGGGAGCCACGAGGATCCCCCAGCCGAGCATCGCCAGACCGACGTGGCCACCGTTGAGCTGCGCCACCTGGGCCCACTGGACGTCGGCGGCGAGCGGGTAGAACGAGCAGGACGGCTCGGGCAGGGTCGAGCCGGTGACGCAGACGTCGTCGATCGCCGTGCTGCCGGTCTGCAGGATCCGGCGCACGAAGAAGGCGTGGTTCATGCCGTCCCAGCCCGGGGGCTGGTCCAGGCCGCCCAGGAAGCGGGTGCCGACGACGACGGTGAAGACGGCAGGGATCCCGACGCCCACCAGGTCGAGGAGGCGGGGCAGGCCGAGGCGGTGCAGGATGCCGTCGACACCCGTCGGGCCGCCCGGCGTCGCGGTGCTCGCCGGTGCCGCGGGTCCGGCGGAGGCATCCGGCCGGCGCCGCCTCGACAGCACGACCCTGGTGACCAGCACGGCGACCACGGCCAGGACGAGCTCGCCCACGAGCACCGCGAGCGCGGAGTCCGGCAACCCCAGACGTGGCAGCCACCCCATCGAGGTGCCGGTCAGGCCGAGCGTCAGCGCCGGCGACGCCGCCCAGACGGCCCACCGGTAGCGACCGGCCGGCAGGGCCCAGCCGAGCATCGCGCCGGGGGCGACGGCCAGCAGCAGTGCTGCGAGATGGCTGAGCACTCAGGTCCTTCCGGGGCGCGGGGCGGTGGCTCGGGGCGTAGCTCGGGGGCGGTGGCTCGGGGTGGACGACCGCGGGCGGCCCAGCCTAACCGCCCGGGCTGATGACATCTGCGACGCGCTGCCCGCCGCGCCGACGCCCCGCCTCGGTCGGCATAGGGTGTGGCTGCCAGCACCCGCCGACGCTCGAGGTGACCATGTCCAGGGCCGGAGACGACCGCCCCGCCCCGGCGGTGATCCTCGTGGTGGACGGGTCGACGGCCGCCGCCGTCGAGCTCGTGTCGGCGAGGGCCACGGCCGAGCGCGGCGTGGTCCACGCCGTCGTGCCGGCCGACGCGGTGCCCACCGCGCTGTCGGGGTTGGCAGCCGATCGCGTCGTGGTCGTCCTGGCTGCCGGCTGGCTCGCGCCCGCGACGGTCTACGGCGACCTGGTCGCGGACCCCCGCCCCGCGCCGGCCGTGCTCCACGACGAGAACGGTGGCGTCGTCGGGGTCCGCACCGGCGACCCGGCATCCCTGACCCGCGCCATCTCCGGGCTCGGGGAGCCGACGGCCGATGGCCTCCTGGACGCCCTGGCGGCCGGCCTGCGGTCGGGCGGGGGACCGGTGCGCGAGGTCGGGCCCGGGGCCTTCCCCACGACGTGGATCGGGGACGACCTCGAGTCGGCGCGCGCCGTGACGGATGCCGCCGACGAGGCGGCGCTGCGGCTGCGGCGGGCCTCGCGCAGCGACGACGGGTTCCTGTCCGCCTTCCTCATCCGCCCGCTCTCGCGTCGGGTGACGCGGCGGGTGGTCCGCACCGCCGTGGCACCGGCCCAGATCACCGGTGTCTCGCTCGTGCTCGGCATCGCCAGCGCCGCGGCCTACGCAGGCGGTGCCCGGGGGTGGCTCGCCCTCGGGTCGCTCCTGCTCCTGGTCTCCCTCGTCGTGGACTGCGTGGACGGCGAGGTCGCGCGCCACACCCGCACCTTCTCGGCCCTGGGCGGCTGGCTCGACGTGGCCTCCGACCGGGTCAAGGAGTATGCCGTCTACGCGGCGCTGGTGGTCGGGGTCGGGCACTCGGGTGGGCGTGACCTCTGGCCACTGGCGCTGGCGTCGATGACGGTCCTGGTGACCAGGCACTTCGTGGACTTCGGGTTCGCGGCATCCTCGGGTGCTGCGGCCGCCGGCTCGACCGTGGCGCAGTGGTCGGCCGCCACGTCGCGCCGCCCGGCGCTGATGTGGGCCAAGCGGGCGGTCATCATGCCGGTCGGCGAGCGGACCGTGCTGCTCGTCGTCGTCGTGCCGCTGCTCGGGGCGCGGGTCGCGCTGTGGGTCCTGTTCGCCTGGGGGCTGGTCGCCGGCGCCTACACGACCGCGGGCCGGGTGGGCCGCGCCTGGCGGAGCCCGGCCGCGGGCGACGCCTCCGTGGTCGTGGGCCGCCTGGTCGGCCAGTGCGACGTGGGTCCGCTGGCCCGGTGGCCCGTCACCGGGCGCCTCGGCTGGCTCTGGCCCGCCCTCTGCCGCCTCGTCGAGGCCTTGGGCGTGGTGGGCCTGGCTGCCTGGGCCGGTGGGGCGGACCTGCTGCCGGGAGCGTATGCCGTGCTGGCCGTCGGTGCCTTCCGCCTCTACGACGTGGTCTACCGCCAGCGCCTCGGTGCGGCGGTCCGGACCGAGGACGGGCTGGCCCGGGTGGGGTGGCCGGCCCGGGTGGTCGTGGTCGGCGCGCTCGCCGCCGTCGGTGCCGGCGCAGGGACCGGGCCGGCAGGTGCGGCCCTGGTGGGGTCGGCCGGCGTGTTCGGGCTGCTGGCGCTGGCTGCCAGCGCCCGCTGGTGGCGGGCCCAGCCCCGTGGAGCCACCGCACCCTGACCGACCTCGGGCGCGGGTGGCGCGGTGGCGTTCCGCTCAGCCGCGGCGAGCGGTGTCGGCGCGCTGCAGGGCCAGGACCGTGTCGACGGCCTCGTTGAAGCGCTCCAGCGGTGGTCGGCTGGTGTCCCCGAGCAGGTAGCGCGTCGTGGCGTCGCGGGCGGCGCGGTGGGAGTCGGTGTGCCACGCGTCCTCGAGGTAGTCGGCGAGGGCCGCGCCGTCGCCGCTGAGGATGTAGGCGCCCTGGGCAGAGGGGAACTCGGCCCGGAACTCCGCATCGGGCTGGGTCCCGGCGTTGGTCACGACGTAGGGCTTGCCCGAGGCGAGGAAGTCGGTGATGACGCTGGAGACGTCGCTCACCAGCAGGTCCGCACGGTTGAACGCCTGGTAGAGGCCTTCGGCGCCGGACACGACCTCGTGGGGTGATCCGGCCGCCTCCACGCGGGCCAGCAGCCGCTGGACCTCCTCGCCGAAGGCAGGGTCGTCGGTGCCGGTGCCCGGGTGGGGCTTGAAGAGCAGCCGCACACCCGGGGTCGACACCAGGGTCTCGATGATGGCCGACCCCTGGGACAGGATCGAGGAGTACTCCCAGCTCGCGAAGAAGCCCTCGCGCGTGGGGGCGTAGAGGACGGTGTACTCCCAGGCCCCGGTGGCGTCGTGCCCGGCGTGGACGTCGTCCAGTGGCGTGGAGTGCAGCTCGATCTCCTCGAGCTGCGGGCGCCCCACCTCGCGGATCTGCTCGTCCCGCACACCGACGTCGGCGATCCGGTAGCGGTCCCGGGCCGCCGGGCCACTGACCCAGGCCTCGTCGAAGATCCGGGTGAGGACGGTGGCGCTGCCGCCCTTGTCGCTGTCGCCGTGGCCGACGAAGACGTCGAAGATGCCGGGGAGCCGGATCAGGTGGTTGTTGGTCGCGACGTTCGAGGGGTACATCGCCAGCTGGACGGTCGCCGGCAGCAGCCGCTCGATGTCGGTCGAGGCGGTCACCTGGACCACGGGCAGCGTGTCGGTCTCGACGAGCGGGGCGTTGTAGGGCTCGCGCACGACCACGACCGTGCGGTGCGGAAGCTGCTCCAGGGTCGGCATCCACACGTTGGCGATGTAGCCGATGGCCTCGGGCCGGCTGTAGTAGAGGACCACCTCGGGGGCGTGGTCGGCCAGGGCCACCGCGAGGGCACGGACGGTGCCCTCGGCATCGGTGTCGCGCACCGCTCGCACCCAGTCGATGACGGCGGCGATCGTGACCACGCCGGCCGTGGCCACCGACAGCAGGGCGCCGATCCCCACCAGCACCGCGGAGCCTCCGAGCTGGTGCAGGCCCATGCCGACCGCGAGCGTGAGTGACCCGCTCGAGGGCCAGGTGGCCGCATCGGCGAAGGCGCCGAAGCCGAAGGGCGCCGTGCGGCGCAGCCCTGGGACGTCGAGGTTGCGCCAGCTCACGGGCAGGTCCCGGCGTGCGGCGCTGCTGCGCTGGAGCAGCACCGTGACCACGCGCAGCGTCCAGATCCCGACGAGCGCAGGCGCGGCCCAGCGGAGCAGGTCCGGGTGGGTCGCGCTCGCGCCGCCGGCCACGCCGAGCAGCATGACGTCGCGCAGGCCGGCCCGCAGGGTGGAGTCGACGTGCATGCGGCGCAGCGCATGCCACACCACGGGACGGCGCCACAGGACCGCCTCCGTCGCGGCGCCCCCGGTCGCGGCGAGCAGGACGAACCCGCCGGACACCCGTGGGCTGGCGCCGGCGAAGACGGTGGCCACCGCGAAGGCGGCGATGGAGGCGGCGAGGGCGGCGACCAGGGGCAGGCTCTTCTTCACTCGTCCTCGTCCTCCTCGGAGTCGTCCTCGTCGAGGTCGTCGGGCCGTGCGGCCTCGGGCGCCCGGCCCAGGGCCCGGTCCACCTCGTCGGCGAAGAGCTCGATCGGGTCGTCGACCGGTTCGCCGAGGAAGTAGGTCGCGAGCTCCTCGCGACGGACCCGGTGGCGGTCAGCCCCCAGGGCGTCCGCCAGGGCGGCGCGCAGCACCTCTGCGTCGGCGGTCACCAGGGCGCCGGCCCCGGTCGAGGGGAAGTCGGCGTGGTAGCGCTCGGGGGCGATGCCACGCGGGTTGGTGACCAGGTAGGGCTTGCGGCTGGCCAGGAAGTCGGCCACGACCGAGGAGATGTCGGCGACCAGGACGTCGGCGGCGTTGAAGGCCTCGTAGAGGGCCTCGGGCCCGGGGCCGACCACGGTGTGGTCGGCGCCGGACGCGGTGATCCTGCGCTCGATCGCAGCCCGGGCCGCGGCCGCCCTCGGGAGCCTCGTGCCGGTGGCCGGGTGGGCCTTGAAGAGCACGCGCACGTCCAGCGAGGGATCCAGCAAGGTGTCGACGACCAGCTCGCCCATGGGCGCGACCGAGGAGTAGTTGACACCCTCGAAGTTGCCCTCCCACGTGGGGGCGTAGAGGACGGTGCGACGGCCGCCGATGCGCTCGCGGTCCCCCCGGACCTGCTCGAGGTGCGCCAGCTGCGGCCGCCCCACGGTCACGAGCTGGTCGGCGCGGACGCCCTCGCCACGGTTGAGGTAGCGGTCGCAGGCAGCCCGACCGGCGACCCAGATCTCGTCGAAGACGCGGTGCAGCGGGCTGTAGGTCACCGACTTGTCGCCGTCACCGTGGTTGATGAAGATGTGCCGGATGCCGCGCAGCCGGATCATGTGGTTGTTCTTGATCACCGTCGTGGGGTAGAGCGCCACCCGGATCGAGGGCAGCTGGAAGGCCTCGACGTCCTGGGCCCGGGGGAGCACCACGACCGGGGTCGTGGTGGGCAGCAGCGTCTCGAGGTGGTGGCGCTCACGCAGGATCACCATCGCCGGGACGTGCAGCCGGTCGATGGTCTCCAGCCAGACATTGAGCTGGTAGGTGGTGTCCGGTCCGCCGCTGAAGTAGACGGCGACCTCGGGACGGTGGGTCTCGAGGGCGGCCCGGAGCCGGGCATTCTCCGCGGCGGGGGTGGGGAGCCGGTCGATGAGCCGGCTGCGCACCGCCACGCGCCAAGCCGCCCAGGCCACCCCGAGGAGGGAGAGGACGGCTCCCACCACGACCGGGCCGGGCGAGTCCAGCAGGCCGGCGGCCACGAGGCCGGCGACGAGGAAGACGTCGAGCAGCAGCACGACGCGGGGGCCGGTCAGGTTGCCCGGGCTGGGCAGGGTCGGCGGCAGCACCTGCGGTCCCTCGGTGGCGTCGCCGACCGTCAGGCCCCGCCAGGCGATGCGGCCCCGGCGCGCGCGCAGCTGACGGGTGGTGGCGACCCGATACCCGGCGTGCGCGGCCTGCAGCACGCCGAGGGTCAGCACGGCGAGCACGACCAGGCGCGCTCGCGGGTCGGTCATCTGGAGCCACCCGAGGAGCGCGGCCGCCTGGCGGAACAGCGCGCGGTCAACGGCACCCATCTCGCGGCCGGCCAGCCACTTCGCCATCAGCTGGTCGGGGGCGGCATACAGGCGGGCCTCGGACAGGTAGCCGAGCAGCAGGGCCACGGCGAGCACCCAACCCCATCCGGCCAGCGCGGCGATGGCGGCGACGACCGCGGTGACCAGCCACACCAGCCCCGACCACAGCTCCGCCTCGCGGAGCAGGGGCCGCACCCGGCGCAGGGCGGTGGTGAGGGCGGTCATGGCACCATCCAAGTCCGCCCCGGGTGAACACCGCAAACTCGACCCGGGACGGAGTGGCGTACTCTCGGCGCCGGACGTGCAGACGATCATGTCCCTGGAGACTGGCCCGCCGACCGCTCGTCGGCCCGATGACGTGAAGGTTGCATGGGACTCATCGATCGCACCCGCGCCGTGGCCGCACGGCGCAACGTCCTGGAGACCCTCGTCGTGCGCGACCTGCGGGTGCGCTACTCCCAGAGCGTCCTGGGGTACGTCTGGACGATTCTCGACCCGCTCCTGATGTCGCTGATCTACTTCCTCGTCTTCGTCTACATCTTCAAGCGCGGCGACGTCGGGCACAAGCCGTACTTCCTGTTCCTCATCGTGGGACTGCTGTCCTGGCAGTGGTTCTCGGGCACGGTCAGCGACACCTCCCGCGCGCTGATCCAGGAGTCGAAGCTGGTCCGCTCCACCAACCTCCCGCGCGAGGTGTGGGTGGTTCGGGTGGTGCTGTCCAAGGGCGTCGAGTACCTCTTCTCGCTCCCGGTGCTGGCGTTCTTCCTGGTGATCTACCTCATCAGGGGCGACGCCCACGTCAACATCTGGCTGCTGCTCTTCCCGGTCGGCATCGTCGTGCAGTTCGTCGCCCTCGTGGGGCTGGGCCTGCTGCTGGCCCCGGTGACGGCCCTGGTGAGCGACACGCAACGGGTCATCCGCATCGCCCTGCGGATGCTCTTCTACGCGACCCCCGTCATCTATGCCGCGCAGCTCGTGCCGGCGCCCTACGACATGATCACGTGGCTCAACCCGATGACCGGCATCCTGGAGATGATGCGTGCCGGGTTCTTCGACCAGCCGATCTCGTGGCCACCCATCGTCGCGAGCATCGTGGTCTCGGTGCTGCTGCTGCTGCTCGGCACCACCGTCTTCTCCCGCCTCGAGCGCGCCGTGCTGAAGGAGATCTGATGACCGCCGCCCAGCGCACCGAACAGCCCGTCATCTCGGCACAGGGGCTCGGCGTCGAGTTCTACCGCTCGCGCCGGCGTCAGCTGTCGTTGCGCGAGATGGTCTTCCACGGCCGCAGCGGCACCCCCGTCGAGACGTTCTGGGCGCTGCGTGACGTGTCGTTCGACATCCACGCCGGTGAGGCCGTGGGCCTCGTCGGCGGCAACGGCAGCGGCAAGAGCACGCTGCTCAAGATGCTCGCCGGGGTGCTCCTGCCCGACGAGGGGGAGGTCGACGTCCGCGGCGGCGTGGCCCCCCTGATCGAGCTGACCGGGGGGTTCGTCAACGAGCTGTCGGCACGCGACAACATCTACCTCACGGCGGGACTGCACGGCCTGACCAAGGAGCGCGTCAACGAGCACTTCGACGACATCGTCGAGTTCGCCGGTCCGGAGGTCCGCGCCGGGCTCGACATGCCCTACCGGCACTTCTCCTCGGGGATGAAGGTGCGTCTCGGCTTCGCCGTGATCACCACCCTGGACGAGCCGATCATCCTCGTCGACGAGGTCCTGGCCGTCGGTGACCGGGCCTTCCGCGAGAAGTGCTACCGACGGATGGAGTCGCTCCTGGAGGACGGTCGGACCCTGTTCCTCGTCTCGCACTCCGAAGGGGACCTCCGGCGGTTCAGCAACCGCGGCCTCTACCTCAAGCGGGGCACCCTCGCCCTCGACGGCGCGATGGGCGACGTGCTCGACGCCTACAACGAGGACCTGGACTCGCCGTCCTGACCGGTACGCTTCGCGCCATGTCCTCGCGCACCGTCATCACCTTCGGCACGTTCGACGTCCTGCACGTGGGGCACGTCCGGGTGCTGGCCCGTGCCGCCGAGTTCGGTGACCGCCTGGTCGTCGGGGTCTCGGCCGACGCCCTCAACCTGAGCAAGAAGGGGCGCGCGCCGGTGTTCAGCCAGGACGAGCGCCTCGAGATCGTCGGGTCGCTCGCCGTCGTCGACGAGGTGTTCGTCGAGGAGTCGCTCGAACGCAAGCGGGACTACATCCTCGAGCACGGCGCCGACGTCCTGGTGATGGGTGACGACTGGGCGGGCAAGTTCGACTGGGTGTCGGACGTGTGCGAGGTCGTCTACCTGCCCAGGACGCCCTCGGTGTCGACCACGGGTCTGATCGAGCACATCGCCACGATCGGCAGCTGACCGCCGACCCGGCCGGGCCGGGGCCACCACCGGGTGCTCACCACCCGGTGCCGACCACCCGTCCCCTGGAGAAGGTGCCGTCCCCGCTGCCGTAGTAGATCCGCAGCTGGTTGGTCGAGTCGTCCCGCATCAGCAGGTCCGGCTTGGCGTCGGGGGTCCAGTTGCCCGGGCCCACGATGGTGTCGTAGCCGCTCAGCCCGCTGGCGGCCTTGATCCGGCTGGTGATCCGGGTGTCGGGTGCGCCCGGCCCGGGGTAGACGTAGAGGTCGCCGCTGGTGGTGCGTCCGACGAGGTCGTCCTTGCCGTCGCCGGTGTAGTCGGCGCCGCCGGAGATCTCGTTGATGATGTACCAGCCGTTGCCGAGCTCGAAGCGGGGCAGGAAGCCGCCGGTGCCGTTGCCGGGGAAGAGCCACAACCGGCCGTCGTTGTCGTTGGCGACGATGTCGGGGAAGCCGTCGCCGGTCTGGTCCCCGGCCGCCTGGACGTTGTCCATCCGGCCGAAGCCGGTGCCCACCCTGACGCGCGTGGCATACACCGCACCACGGCGAGCCGACCCCGGGTAGAGGTAGAGGTAGCCGGTGCGACGCTCGCGCGCGATGAGGTCGTCGCGGCCGTCGCCGTCGAAGTCGCCGACCCCCATCACCTTGTCCATGTTCTGCCAGCCACCCCCGACGACGCTCGGCGCCAGGAACCCGCCCGTGGCCCGGTCGCCGGGGTACAGGCGCAGGCTCCCGTCGCGGTCGATGCCGACGACGTCGCGGTTGCCGTCACCCGTGGCGTCGCCGGCCGCGGCGATGGTGTCGAACCGTGGGAAGCCGCTCATCCGGGCGATGACCTTGGATCGGATGGAGCCGAGCTGGCTGTAGAGCGCGTCGCCGGGGCAGTCGGTCTTACCCATGTCACGGTGGCCGGAGATCGCGTTGTTGCCGGTCGTGTTGTAGTAGCTGACCTTGCGCGGGTCGACCCCGTGGATGGCGAACTTCCAGGCGAAGAGCTGCACGTAGGCCGTGATCACGACCGCGGGCGCCTTGGTGGTGGAGTAGGTGCCGAGGGCGGCCATCGCGAAGCCCACGGAGTTGAACCCGGCCGTGTGCGCCCCGATGACGGCGCGGTCGACGCCGCCGGCGCGGCCCTCCCAGATCCGGCCGAACCGGTCGACGATGAAGTTGTAGCCGATGTCGTCCCAGCCCCTGCTGTCCACGTGGTAGGCGTAGATCGACCGGATCAGGGCCGGCACCTGGCTGGCGCTGTAGGAGTTGCTGTTGACCGTGTGGTGGACGAACGCACCCTTGACGGTGCCGTAGCCCGGGGTGTCGCGGACCTTGCTCTCGTCGGCACCCCACGCGGCCCGGCTGCGGATGGGTGGCTTGGGGGACGTGGACAGGCTGGTCGTCGCCGTCGGCACGATGGCCAGGGACGGCGCGGCCGTGGTGGTGTCCGTCGGCGTGGTGCCGGGGTCGACGAGGTCGACGCGCAGGTCGGCGGGGGCCGCGCCCGTCCGGGTGTCGACCCGGACCTGCACGCCGTCGGAGGGCGCCGAGAGCAGGGGAGCGGTGCCGCCGCGGGCGTTGCGGGCCTCGGCCGTGCCAGGGTCCGGGCTGTGCTCCGTCGTCTCGTTGGGCAGTGCGTACCAGTCCGACCACGTGCCCTTGCTGCGGGTGCGTGCGTAGGCCACCAGGTCCTGCTCTCCGACCGTCCCCCTCCACGTCACCGCGGCGAGGCTGAAGGAGCCGGTGTCCAGCGTGGGGGTGCTCACCGCGGGGGTCAGCTCCGTGGCGGAGGAGGCCGCGGCGTCGGCGGTCGCCCTGGCCGGGACCTGCGCGGGGCGGGCGCCCTTGCGGACCGAGTCCGCGGCGGCCGTGAGCGGCACGGTGTGCAGCCGGGTCCTGACGGGGTGGGCGGCCGTGGTCACGACCGTCCCCTCCGCCGCGGTCGGGGGGCCCGACGTGCTCACGGTGGCCGCGGCCGTCACCACGGCCAGGGCCAGTAGGGCGTGCAGTGAACGGGCTGCGAGGGCAGTCCTGTGGCGCATGAGAGGTCCCAACAGGTTGCTCGGCGTCTGGGGCGCAGCCCACCCTACGACGGTTTTGTATCAATACCGTGCTTCCCGCCCCACCGTCCTGCGCCACGGCATACCATCGCCACGCCACGCAGCCCGCCCCATCCGGCCCACGGCACGGTATGCCGGGGCGCCATCGCACGGGAGAACTCATGTCACCTGCTCGAGACCGCCACGTCCTGAGGCGCCTGCGGCCCTCCGGACCCGGGCGCCGCCCCGCGCTGGGCGTGGTCGCTGCCCTCGCCGCCGGCGCCGTGGCACTGGCCCCGGCAGCGTCGGCGACGGAGAGCTACGGTCGTCCCGCTGGCAGCACCATCACCCTGGCCGGGCACGGCTACGGACACGGCCACGGCATGTCGCAGTACGGCGCGTGGGGTGCGGCGGACCGTGGGCTGAGCTGGCAGCAGGTCATGGCCTTCTACTACCCGGGTACCGCCCTGGGCACCTACGGCAACCCCACCATCAGGGTGCAGCTGCGCGTCCTGGGGTCCACCGACACCGAGGCGGTGGTGGTGCCGGGCCTGACGATCGCCAGCCCCACGCGCACCATCGTCCTGCCCGACCATGCCGGCAGCACCCCGATCGCCGCGTGGCGCGTGACCACGGCATCCGGAGGTGGCGCCTTCCTCCTGCAGTGGCGGTCGGCCACCTCGGGGTGGACCACGGACGGGGCCTTTCGCAACACGACCGACCCACTGACTTTCACGAACGACGCGGCCCTCGTGCGCGTGGTGCTGCCCTCCGGCTCGTTGCGCGACTACCGCGGCAGCGTCACGGCGACCCTGTCCGGCACCGGGATGACCAGCGTCAACCGGGTCCCCATGGACACCTACCTGGCGAGCGTGGTGCCGAGCGAGATGCCGGCGTCCTGGCCCGCCGCCGCCCTCCGGGCCCAGGCCGTCGCGGCCCGGTCCTACGCGGCCTTCGACATCGCCGCGAAGACCTCCTCGGCCATCTACGACACCTGTGACACCACCTCCTGCCAGATGTACTCGGGCGTCGCGGACTACTCGGCCTCGGGCACCCGCACGGCCACCCACGAGTACGCCTCCTCGACCTCGGCGGTCGCGGACACGGCGCACGGCGTCGTGCTCTACGCCGGGAAGCCCGCGTTCACCCAGTTCAGCGCCTCCAACGGCGGGTGGATGGCGGCCGGCTCGCAGCCGTACCTCGTCGCGAAGGTGGACCCGTACGACGGTGTGCACCCGTCCTCGGCCCACGACTGGACCGCGTCGATCACCGTCGCGAGCATGCAGAGCGCGTTCGCCTCGACCGGCACCTTCCAGCGACTCGAGCTGACCCGCCGCGACGGCAACGGCGACTGGGGCGGCCGGGCCGTGTCGGTCACGGTGGTCGGCAGCGCCGGGTCGTCGACCGTGAGCGGTGACACGTTCCGCTCCCGCTTCGGGCTGCGCTCGGAGTGGTTCGTGCCCACGAGCGCGCCCGCCGTCTCGAGCCCCGCCTTCCCGCGCGACCTCACCGACGACGGTGCCGCGGACCTCACCGTGGTCGACGCGAGTGGCCGGCTCAAGGTCTTCGCCGGGACGGGGTCCTCGGGCTTCGCCGCGCCGCTCACCGCCGGTGGCGGCTGGTCGGGGCTGACCATGGTGCGGGCGGTCGGACCGTTCGATGCGGACAACCGCGGCGACCTCGTGGGCCGCCGCACCGACGGGACCCTCTGGCTCTACCCGGGGTCGAGCACCGGGGTCTTCCACCAGGCGCCCCAGCGGATCGGTGCGGGCTGGAACGCGCTCGACACGGTCCTGGCACCCGGGGACTGGGACGGCGACCACCACAACGACCTCATGGGGCGGCAGCCGTCCACGGGCCGGCTGTGGCTCTACCCCGGGACGGGCGCCGGGCAGATCGGCCAGCCCAGGGTCGTCGGGACCGGGTGGAACGGCATGCGCCAGATCCTGGCCACCGGTGACATCACCGGCGACGGAAAGCCCGACGTGCTGGCCCTCAAGGCGTCCAACAACATCCTCTACGTCTACCCGGGCAACGGCAGCGGGGGGTGGCTCGCGCCGACCGTGGTCACCGCCGGCTGGGGTGGGTTCGACCAGCTCGTGGGGGTGGGTGACGTGACGGGCGACGGCAAGGGCGACCTGCTGGCGCGCCGCAAGTCCGACGGGGCGATGGTGCTCTACCCGGGCACGGGCACGGGCCGGGTCACCTCGGGCCGCGTGGTGCTGACGGGGTGGGGCGCCTACCCGACGGTCGTCCCCTGACGAGGACCGCACCGGCCCGGCGCTAGGGTGGCGGCGGGGTCGACGACCGCGCCCCACCCGCCCGGGCCGGCCGACGAGCCGCCGCAGACACGGAGGTCCCCGCCGCATGACCGACTTCATCCCTCCCGCCAAGCCGATCATCGGTGACGAGGAACGTGCAGCGGTCGACCGCGTGATGCGGTCGGGCATGCTCGCCCAGGGACCCGAGGTGAAGGCGTTCGAGGAGGAGTTCTCGAGCCACTTCGGTCTCGGACGCGCCTGTGTCGCCGTGAACTCCGGCACGTCGGGGCTGCACCTGGGGCTGCTGTCCAGCGGGGTGACCCGGGGGGCGGAGGTCATCGTGCCGTCCTTCACCTTCGCGGCGACGGCCAACTCGGTCGCCCTGACCGGTGCCACACCGGTGTTCGCCGACATCGAGCGCGACTCCTTCTGCCTGGACCCCGCCTCGGTGGAGGCGTCGATCACCGAGCGCACCGTCGGCATCATGCCGGTCCACCTCTACGGCCACCCGGCGGACATGCCCGCCCTGCAGGCCGTGGCCGACGAGCACGGGCTCCAGCTGTTCGAGGACGCTGCCCAGGCCCACGGCGCCTCCCTGGGCGGCACCCCGGTGGGGGCGTTCGGCAGCTTCGCGATGTTCTCCCTGTACCCGACCAAGAACATGACGTCCGGGGAGGGCGGCATGGTGTCGGTCGCCACCCCGGAGATCGAGCGGCTCATGCGGCTCTACCGCAACCAGGGCATGGAGCGGCAGTACGAGAACGAGGTCGTCGGCTTCAACAACCGGATGACGGACATCCACGCGGCCATCGGCCGGGTCCAGCTCACCAAGGTCGCGGCGTGGACGGCGACGCGGCAGGCGAACGCCGCGTTCCTGTCCGAGCACCTCGAGGGTGTGCGGACCCCGCCGGTCGCCGATGGTGCCGTGCACGTCTACCACCAGTACACCGTCCGGGTGGAGGACGACCGCGACGGCCTGGCCAGGGCGCTGCGCGAGGAGCACCAGATCGGGTCCGGGATGTTCTACCCGATCCCCAACCACGAGCTCGCGCCGTTCCAGGCTGACGTGGACCTTCCCGAGACCGCGACGGCCGCCGCGCAGTGCCTGTCGCTGCCGGTGCACCCCTCGCTGTCGCGGGGCGACCTCGAGCGCATCGTCACCGCAGTCAACCTGCTGGCGAAAGCCGGCGCCTGACGGGTCGGCCGCCGGCCCTGCCTACGCGAGCTCGACGGTGAGGTCCGGCTCGGTCTTCTCGCGCACCTCGTCCTCGGTGACGCCCTCGGCGAGCTCGCGCAGGACGAGTCCCCCGGGCGTGACGTCGATGACGCACAGGTCGGTGATGATGCGCTGGACCACGCCGCGGCCGGTGTAGGGCAGGGAGCACTCGCGGACGATCTTGTAGGAGCCGTCGCGGGCCGTGTGCTCCATGAGCACGATGACCTTCTTGGCGCCGTGGACCAGGTCCATCGCGCCGCCCATGCCCTTGACCATCTTGCCGGGGATCATCCAGTTCGCGATGTCGCCCGTGGCGGACACCTGCATGGCGCCGAGGATGGCCGCGTCGACCTTGCCACCGCGGATCATCCCGAAGCTGGTCGCGGAGTCGAAGAACGAGGCCCCGCGCCGCACCGTGACGGTCTCCTTGCCGGCGTTGATGAGGTCGGGGTCCTCGGTGCCGTCGACGGGGTAGGCGCCGACCCCGAGGATGCCGTTCTCGGACTGGAGCACGATCTCGACGTCGTCGGGGACGTAGTTGGGCACCAGGGTCGGCAGGCCGATGCCGAGGTTGACGTAGGAGCCGTCGGACAGCTCCAGGGCAGCGCGGGCCGCCATCTGCTCACGGGTCAGGGCCATCGGTCAGGACTCCTTGGTCGTCGCGGGGCGCACGGTCCGGCGCTCGATGCGCTTGGTGGCCGCCTGGTCGGGGGTCAGGGGCAGCACCCGGTGCACGTAGATGCCGGGCAGGTGGACCTGGTCGGGGTCGAGGTCGCCCGGCTCGACGAGCTCCTCGACCTCGGCGATCGTCACGCGCCCGGCCATCGCCGCCAGCGGGTTGAAGTTGCGCGAGCTCATCCGGAAGACGAGGTTGCCGTGCCGGTCGCCCTTCCAGGCCCGGACCAGCCCGAAGTCGGCGAC
Organism: uncultured Actinomycetota bacterium; assembly: GCA_963757635.1. Lineage (GTDB taxonomy): Bacteria > Actinomycetota > Actinomycetes > Actinomycetales > Dermatophilaceae > Pedococcus. Next base: position 622,320 of record CAVWSK010000005.1, read on the forward strand.
GATCGCCCGCTCGAGGACGAACTCCTTCTCCTGACCGTCGACCTCGAAGACCTTGGTCTCCTTGGGGGGTGAGGACTTCACCACGGTGCCGTCCGCGGCATACCGCCAGGGCAGGCCCCCGTCGGCGACCTGGGTTCCGGCGCCGGTCACCGTGTAGAAGCCGGGTATGCCGGAGCCGCCCGCCCGCAGGCGCTCGGCCAGGGTGCCCTGAGGGGTCAGCTCCACCTCGAGCTCGCCGGAGAGGTACTGCCGCTCGAACTCCTTGTTCTCCCCCACGTAGGAGGAGACCATCCGGGCGATCCGCTTGTCCTTGAGCAGGATGCCCAGGCCCCAGTCGTCCACGCCGCAGTTGTTGGAGATCGCCTCGAGCCCGCTCACCCCCGAGCCGTGGATCGCCGCGATGAGCACGCTCGGGATGCCGCAGAGCCCGAACCCGCCCACCGACAGTGAGGAGCCGTCAACGATCCCGTCGATGGCCGCGGTGGCAGAAGAGACGACTTTGTCCATGGCCCGGACTCTATCCACCGACTCGCCACGCCGACCACGAGGGCGACGGGAACGAATTCCCCGGTTGTAGTTCGCGAGAACGGCTTGTGACGGCTGTGCACAGGTGGGACAAATGTCCTGCCTGCTCCGCACGTGGCTGCTGGGGCAGGAGTCCAGTTCGCCCGCTCCGCGACCCGTCGCGGCGCCGTCCCCCGTGGAGTGTTCCGTGTCGCGTGCTGCCCGTGCCTTCGGGGTCCTGACCATCCCGGTCCTCACCGTGCCCTTCGTGGCGGCGAGTGCCGACGCGGCCACCCTGCCCACGCCGCCGAGCAAGAGCCTGCCGAGCGCGCTCGACGTGGCCTCCCCCTACCAGGCGCAGCGGATCTGCGACCCCCACGCCAAGCCGGGCGTCATCGCGTTCGCGACCCTGATGACCGGGCACTACAAGGTGGGCAGCACGGGTGGGATCACGCGCAACTGCAACAGCGGGATCACCGAGCACTCGGAGGGCCGCGCGTGGGACTGGATGCTCAGTGCCGCCAACCCCCAGGACAAGGCCGTCGCCGACGCCGTCACCGCGTGGCTCTCGGCTCCCGACGCGCAGGGTCGTCCCGGCGCCATGGCCCGCCGCTTCGGGATCATGTACATCATCTGGAACAAGAAGATGTGGCGGGCCTACGACCCGGCCCGCGGCTGGGCTCCCTACACCGGCTCCGTGCCGCACACCGACCACATCCACTTCTCGTTCTCGTGGGACGGCGCCTACGGTCGCACCTCGTGGTGGACCGGCAAGGCCCTGACCACGGTCGACCCCGGACCCGCGGCGGCCCCGACGCCGACGACCACGCCGCAGCCGCCCTCGGCCGTCTACTCGATCCTCGTCCAGGGCGCCACCGGCGCTGACGTCGTGCTCGCCCAGAAGGTCATCGGCGCCACCCCGGACGGCGTCTTCGGCCCGAAGACCGCCGCCGCCCTGCGGGTCTGGCAGGGCTCGCACGGTGTCAAGGTCACCGGCCAGCTCGACCCGGCCACCTGGGCCCGGATGGTCGCCCTCAAGCTCGTCCCGCCGCGCGGTGCCACCACCCCGACCGCCCCGGCTCCCACGACCCCGGCACCGGCTCCGGTGCCGACGACACCGGCCTCGACCACTCCGCCACCGGCCGCGACGCCGAAGAGCCCACTGGCGGCATACGCCAAGACCACCCTGCGGCGCGGCTCCAGCGGCGCGGCGGTCGTCGCTCTGCAGAAGGCGCTGCGGATCACCGCGGACGGTGCGTTCGGTCCGCAGACCGAGGGTGCGGTCAGGGTCTTCCAGGGGCGCCACCACATCGCTGCCAACGGCGTCGTCGGGGCGAGCACCTGGACCGCACTGATGGGCGAGCAGTACGGCTCGGTGACGACCACAGCGGCGTCCCGCGGGACCACGACCCGGGTGGCGACGCCCTACACCGGCCTGATGTCGACCGTGCTGCGGTCCGGCTCGAAGGGGGCCGCCGTGAAGACCCTCCAGCGAGCCCTCGGTGGCCTGGCCGTCGACGGCGCCTACGGCGCACGGTCCGCCACTGCCGTGCGCTCCTTCCAGAAGGCCCGCCGGTTGCCGGTCACCGGGGTCGTGGATGCCGCCGTGTGGCGGGCGCTGGAGAACCGCGACTACCCGTTGCGCACCTACTACTCCACCGTGCTCCGGCCCGGGTCGAAGGGCGCCACCGTGACGGTGCTCCAGAAGGCGTTGCGGGTCACCGCGGACGGCGCGTTCGGGCCCCGGACCGAGGCGGCCGTCAAGGCGCTCCAGGGACGGGCGAAGATCGCTCGCACCGGCGTCGTCGCCTCGCTCACCTGGCAGGCGGTCGAGGCCGAGCTGCGCCGCCGCTAGACCTCGACGTCCACGCCCTCGGACACCAGCCGGGCCGTCCGACCCGAGGTCGGTGCCGGGCCGCGCGACAGGACGACCGAGCCGTCCAAGGACCAGGCCGCGAGCGCCGTGGCGAGGACCTCGTCGAGGTCCCCGCTCGCGGTGTGCACCCGGGTGCCCGGCGCCCAGTCCCGCCCCGGCACGACCGACTCGTAGGCCGTGTCAGAGCCGCCGCGGCGCAGCCCCGGGTCGGTGGGGCTGGGCTCGTCCCAGGCGGTGAACTGGTCGCCGTAGGTGGACAGCTGGCGGGCCTCGTCCATCGCGTCCCCGGCCGGCTGCGCGGCCTGCCGCGCGAGGGCGGCCAGCGTGACGAGCACGGCGGGGTCGGACCTGCTCGCGAGGTCCGGGTCGTCGGTGACGACGAGGTCCGCGCTCGCGTCGTCGAGCAGGACGACCCCGCCGGTCGACCACACGGCCAGGGCCCAGTAGAGGGACCGCCAGTGCGGGGGAAGGGCGAGGCGGACCGTCGACCCGGGGCCGAGGTCGAACTCCTCCTGCAGCGCGTTCGCGGCCTTGTTGACCCAGTTGGCCAGCACCTTGGCGCTCAGCTCGATCCGCTCACCCTGGGTCGGCCCGGGGGTGTCCTCGTAGAACGTGACGCGGGGTCGGGCGGCGTCGCGGCGCAGCATCGTCGCGAGCAGGTCGGGCGGGGTGGGCATGGGCCAACCCTAGGGGCGCTAGCGTTGCGTCGTGACCAGCCGCGAAGCTCGCAGCTATCCGTACGCCCCTGACCCCGGCGACCTCCCGCTCCTGCGCGGCGAGGCGTGGAGCGGCTGGGTGCTCACCCGCCTCGTGGTCGGGGTCGGGCTGTGGCTGGTGCTCGGTTCGGCGGCCGCCGCCGTGCTCGCCCTGGCCGGGCTCTGGCAGCCGTGGGTGGCCATCCCCGTGGTGGTCGTGCTGGGGGTGGTCGCGGCGCGGGTGGGCGCCCTGGTGCCGGTGCGCCCACTGGCCGTCTGGTCGGCCCTGACGATGGTGCTCATCGCCGTCGGGGCGGCGGTGTGGGCCGGCGCGACGCACTCGGAGCAGGTGCTGCCCCGGCGCGACTCCGGGTCCTACCTCCAGTCGGCGATCGAGCTCTCGACCGGTCATGCGCGACCCATCGAGGTCGCCGCCGGCTCGGTGGGCGGCGCCGACGTCCTGGGCATCCCGGGCGTGACCCTGGCCAGCCCGGCCTTCTACTCGACGGGGACCCCCGAGCACCCCGAGATCCAGCCGCAGTTCCCGATCGGCACCTCCGCCTGGTACTCCCTCGCGTGGTGGCTCGGCGGGCCGGGTGCGGTCGCCTGGGCGCCGGCGGCGTTGTTCGGCGTGGCAGTGCTGGGCGTCGGCCTGCTCAGCGCGCAGGTCACCGGGGCGCGGTGGGGGCCGCTCGCCGCGCTGGGGGTCGCACTGCTCTTCCCCCTCGTGCACGTGGCCCGGTCCACGTACTCCGAGCCGGTGGCCCTGCCCGTGCTCGCGGCCGGCCTGCTCGCCCTCACCCTCGCCGCGCGCAGCGCCCGCGCCGCCGAGGTGACGGCGGCGCGGACCACCGCCGTGGTCGCCGGGGTGCTGATGGGTGGCGCCATCCTCATCCGGGTCGATGCCCTCCGCGAGGTGGTCCTGGTCGTCCCCCTCGTGGTCCTCGGCCTGCTCCAGCGCCAGGTCCACGCGCGGGTGCTCGGGGTGGCCACGGCGATCTCGACCCTGGTGGCGCTCGGCCTGACGGCGCTGACCTCGAGCGAGTACCTCGCGAGCATCGCCGGCTCACTGGTGCCCCTGGCGGCCCTGGCGGTGGGGGTGTGCCTGGTCGGGGTGGTCGTGGTCGGCGCTGCTCGTCGTGGCCGCTCCCTGCCGGTGCTCGTGCAGGCATGGCTGCCCCGCCTGCTCGCCGGGGGTGTGGTGGTGGTCGGGCTCGGACTGGCCAGCCGTCCCTGGTGGCAGACCGTGCGGCAGTCCGCCGCCGATTCCGGGGCGCGGGTCGTGGCCGGACTCCAGGCACGCCAGGGCCTATCCGTGGACGGTGGCCGCACCTACGCGGAGCACACCGTGGTCTGGATGACGTGGTGGGTGGGGCCGGCGGCCCTGGTCATCGCCCTCGTCGTGGCTGCCGCGCTCGCGCACCGGGCGGCCACCGCCTGGACCGACGGTCGGGACCTGCCCTCGTGGGCCGGTCCCGTGGTGGTCGGCCTGGGGTCGACCCTGCTGACGCTCTACCGCCCGGGCATCACCCCCGACCACCCGTGGGCCGACCGGCGGCTGGTCATCGCCCTGCCGACCGTGGTGCTGCTCGTGGTCGCCGGTGCAGCGGTGGTCTCCCGGTGGTCGACCCGCCGGCTGCCGTATGCCGTCAACGTGGTCGTCAGCGTGGGCATGGCGGCGGCCCTGCTCGGGCCGACGGCACTGGCCACGTGGCCCCACGCGGACGAGCGCGTGGAGTCGGGCGAGTGGACGGCAGTCGACGACGTCTGCGCGGCGCTGCGTCCGGGGGACGTCGTGATGATGGCCGACTCCAGGGCCGCGAACGAGTGGCCGCAGGTGCTGCGCGGCTACTGCAGGGTCCCCGCCCTGTCGACGACGTCCGCGCTGCGCAACGACCCCGCCCGGTTCCGTGCGGCCGTCGACCGGACCCGCCTCGAGGTGGCGGCGCGCGGGGGTCGCCTGGTGCTGCTGGCCGCCGACTCCCAGGATGCCCTGGCGCTGCTGGGGCTGGGCACCGCCGTGGTGCCCGCCCACACGACCGTCCGCGAGGACCCACGGCTGCTCGAGCGCCGACCCGACGGCCTGGTCGACCTGCCGATCCAGGTCTGGCTGGGCACCCCCACCGGTTGAGCGCGGCTCGTGGCAGGCTGCGACGATGCGCGCCCTGGTCTACGAGCAGTTCCGCGGTCCTGTCGAGGTCGTCGAGGTGCCTGCGCCGACCGCCCCGGCCGGCGGCGCCGTGGTGCGCGTGGCCAGCTCCGGTCTGTGCCGCAGCGACTGGCACGCCTGGGTGGGCCACGACTCGGACGTCGTCCTCCCGCAGGTGCCGGGCCACGAGTTCGCCGGGGTGGTGGCCGCGGTCGGCGTCGGGGTGGACCCGGCCTGGGTCGGGCGGTCGGTGACGGCGCCCTTCGTCCAGGGCTGCGGGGAGTGCGCGTGGTGCCGAGCCGGTGAGGGGCAGGTGTGCCCGGCCCAACGGCAACCCGGCTTCACCGACCCCGGGTCGTTCGCCGAGCTGGTCGTGGTGTGGGCGGCCTCGACCAACCTGGTGCCCCTGCCGCCCGGCGTCCCGGCGAGCACCGCCGCGGGCCTCGGGTGCCGCGTCGCCACGGCATACCGGGCCGTGACCGCGCGGGCCAGGGTCCGCCAGGGCGAGTGGGTCGCGGTCTTCGGCTGCGGCGGCGTGGGTCTCTCGGTGGTGGCGATCGCGGCAGGTCTCGGGGCCCGCGTCGTGGCCGTCGACCGCTCCGCCGCCGCACTGGACCGGGCCAGGGCACTGGGGGCCGAGGGGGTGCTCCCGGCCGGAGGTGACGCGGTGGCCGCCGTGGTCGACCTGACCGCTGGAGGGGCGGCGGTGGCGTTCGACTGCCTGGGGTCGGTGCAGACCTGTCGCGACAGCATCCTGGCGCTGGCCCGTCGTGGTCGGCAGGTGCAGATCGGGTTGCTGCCGCCGTCCGCGGGGCGCTCCGAGGTGCCGATGGACCGCGTCATCGGGTGGGAGCTCGACGTGATGGGCAGCCACGGCATGGCGGCTCGCGACTACCCGGCGATGCTGGCCGACGTCGCGTCAGGTCGCCTGGCCGTCGACGGACTGCTGGCTGGAGGTCCGGCGCTGGGTCTGCGCGAGACGGCTGCGGCCCTGGTCGGCATGGCCGACGCGCCGTCGACGGGCATCGTCCTGGTCGACCCGTCGACCTGACGTGGGTCCGGGTGGCGCGACCACCGGCCGGTAGCCTGCCCGCGTGACCCTGGAGTTCCGCGCCCTCACCGTTGACGAGCTCGATGCGATGCAGGACGTCCGGGTGCGCGCCTTCGGGCCGATGTCCTCGGCCGGTGTCGCGATGTGGCGGGCTGTCAACGCCGAGCTGTGCGAGCAGGGCCGCAACTACGGGGTGCTCGCCGACGGGGTGCTCGCGGCAGCGGGCAAGGCGCGCGGTTTCGAGCAGGCGTGGCACGGACGGCTGGTGCCCATGGCCGGGATGGCCGGGATCACCGTGCTGCCGGAGTTCCGTGGCCGTGGGGTCGGCACCCACCTCATGCGAGGGCTTGCGCAGGAGTCGGTCGCGCGCGGTGAGCCCGTCTCGGCGCTCTTCCCCGCGACGGTGCCGCTCTACCGCAACCTCGGGTGGGAGCTGGTCGGGGGCCAGAGCCGCTTCGCCCTCCCTGCCCACCAGCTCCGCACCCTGGGCGGGTCGGCGGCCCTGGGCCGCGTGGGTCAGGACGACATCGCCACCGTGCGTGCGCTGTGCCGTTCCGGGCTCGAGACCGACCGGGTGTCAGGACCCCTGTGGTGGTCGGACTCGCAGTGGGATCGCCAGCTCCGGCGCGAGGGCACCTTCGTCTACGCGGCGCAGGACGGCATGGTCGTCTACTCGTGGAGGGGCGACGACCTCATCGTCGACTTCCTCTGGGCCGCCAGCGAGGACACCGCGCGCAGCCTGTGGTCGCTGGTCGGCTCCGGGTCGTCGGTGGCCAAGACGGTGTTCGCCCACCTCTCGCCGGACGACCCGGTGTTCTGGATGCTTCCCGAGGAGGCGGCGCACGAGACCGTCCGTCACGGCTGGATGCTGCGGGTCCTCGACGTGCCCGGGGCGATCGCGGCACGGGGCTACGCCACGGACGGCTCGGTCACGATCGCCCTCGACGACCCACAAAGCGCTGCGAACACAGGGGTTTGGCGGCTGGTCGTCGATGGTGGCGTAGGAGTCGCGGAGCGGTGCGACGAGCCGGTGGACCTCACCGTGACGGCACGCGGCCTGGCCGCCCTGTATGCCGGTCGTCCCGCCGCCGGTCTGCGCCGGGCCGGCCTGCTGCGCTCGTCGAGCCCCGGGGTCGAGGCCCGGCTCGACCGGCTGTTCGCCACGTCGGCGCCCTACCTCACCGACTACTTCTAGGCCGTCGCCTCAGCGGCGGGCGAAGGCATCGGCGGCGTGCCGGCGCACCGCGGCATACGTGCCCTTGTCGGCGGCCACGATGATGCCTGGCGTGAGAACCGTTGGTGAGTAAGGCGTTCCGTCACTGTGACCGGACACGCCGCCTGCCTCGGCGACCATGAGGCCGCCCGGCGCGTGGTCCCACGGGCTGTTGCGCGCATAGAGGATGTAGTCGGCCGCGCCCTCCATCAGCCGGGGGTAGTCGACGCCGCAGCACACCCACGACCCGACCAGCGCCGGCAGGGAGCCGAGCGAGTGGCCGCGCAAGGGCCAGATCGAGGTGACCCCTCGCGGGGGGACGCCGTCGGCGACCGGCTCGCGGCGGATGCGCTCACCGTTGCGGAACACGCCGGAGCCCTTCTCGGCGACCCACGCGACCTCGTGCTCGGGCTGCCAGATCCAGGCGCGCACGGTCTCACCGCGGCGCACCTCGCTGACCATCACGGCGTGGTCGGGTGAGCCGTGGACGAAGTTCTTGGTGCCGTCCACGGGGTCCACGGTGAAGGCGTGCTCGGCCTCCACGTAGCGGTCCAGGGTGGTCGGGTCGGCGGACGTGCGCTCCTCGCCGAGGACGAACGCGCCCGGGTAGGCGGCCGTGAGCTCGCGGGTGAGGATCGCCTCGGACTCGTGGTCGGCGACGGTCACCAGGTCGCCGGGGTTCTTCTCCATCACCTCGCCCTCGGCCAGGGATCGGAAGCGCGGTGTGATGACCTCGGCCGCGACGTTCTTCATCAGGTCCAGCACCTGTCCGGTGTCCACGCCCCCACCGTTCCACACCACCCGCGTCACCAGGAAACCGGTCCACGGTCGGCAGCGAGCCCGGCTGACCCCGCTCACTCGCGCACCCGCGCACCCGCTCACCCGGCGAGTTTGAAGACTCGTGGAGGTCCTGACCGCCACGAGGCTTCAAACTCGGCGGGTTGGGAGGGGCGGCGCCAGGGGGCTGTGGATGACGCGCACCTCACACGGCTCCCATCGCGCAGGCTGTGGGCCATGTCGGTCGACTGGGGGAGGCTGCGGCGCCGTGCGGAGGCGCAGTTCGACCTGGTGACCCATGCCCAGTGCCGCGCGGCCGGGCTGAGCGAGAAGGCAGTGCAGTGGCGGGTCTCGTCGCGACGGTGGGTGCGGCTCCACTCCGGCGTCTACCTGACCAAGCCGGGCCGCAGCGAGTGGGCCGTGGGCGCAACGGCCGTGCTCCTGCGGGCGCAGTCGACCGAGGGTGCGGCGGACGCCGCGTTCTGCGGGCAGTCGGCTGCCTTCCTCTGGGGGCTGCAGGGCCGGGCCCCCAGCGAGGTCGAGCTGGTCGTCCCCTACGGGCGCTGCGTCCGGGTCGGCGACGGTGCACGGGTGCGCCGCTCGATGCGCTGGGAGGATCTCGTTGACGAACGGGCCTGGCCCTGGCGCACCACCATCCCGGCCACGGTGCTCGACGTCGCGGCCGACGGCACCGCACTGGACGCTCTCTCCGTGGTCGCGAGGGCAGTGCAACAGCAGCGCGTGAGCGTGACCGAGCTGCGCCAGGAGCTGGCCCGCCGACCCGGTCACCGCCACGGAACGGTCCTGCGTCCCGCCCTCCAGGATGTCGACGACGGCGGCGAGAGCGGGGCGGAGCTGCTCTACGTCCGTGATGTCGAGCGGGCCCACGGGTTGCCCCGGGCGGTGCGCCAGCAGGCCTCCGACCGCGGCCGACGGCGCTTCCACGACAACGAGTACGAGGGGCTGGGGCTGATCGTCGAGGTCGACGGCCGCCTCGGCCACGAGCAGTGGGAGGACCGGGTGCGCGATGGTCGACGCGACCGCCAGCTGCTGGGTGCGGACCGCACGTCGGCCAGGGTCTTCTGGGCGGATGTCGCGCTGACGCCGTGCGACACGGCCCGCGAGGTCGCGGCGATCCTGCAGCACCGCGGCTGGGCGGGGCGCCCGCACCCCTGCCGCCGTCGCGGCTGCCCCGTCGGCCGCCGAGTTTGAAGCCTGGTGGAGGTCCTGACCTCCACCAGGCTTCAAACTCGCGCGTTGGCTGGGTGCGCGCCGGGGGCTGGGTGGGGCGGGCTGGCTGGGGTGGCTGGGTGCGCGCCAGGGGCTGGGTGGGGGTCGCGCGGCGGGTTGGGCGACCCGGCAGGGTGTGGCGGGTAGGCTCGGCGCCGAGATGAGCGAGCACCCCAGCCCCGGTCCGGCAGTACCCGTCACCGAGCAGATCCCGGTCCCCGCCGCCGGCCCCGCCGGCGCGCCGGTGCGGTCGACGCACCCGGCCGACGCGGCATACCTGCCGAGCACGGCGGCGACCCCGACGGACGCGCTCGACGCGGACCGTCCCTACGTCACCATCGTGCTGCCCTGCTTCAACGAGGCAGAGCACGTCCTGCAGGAGATCGACCGGATCACCGCGGCGATGAGCTCCAGCGAGTTCACCTACGAGCTGTTGTGCATCGACGACGCCTCGACCGACAACACCCTCGAGGTGCTCCAGGACGCCGCGACCCGCTACGCCGGCATCCGCGTGATGCCGTTCCGGCGCAACGGCGGCAGCGGCACGGCCCGGCGGATCGGCACCCAGCAGGCCCTCGGCGAGATCGTCGTGTGGACCGACGCCGACATGACCTACGAGAACGAGCGGATCCCCGAGCTCGTCCGGATCCTGCGCGACGACCAGTCCTACGACCAGGTGGTCGGGGCGCGCACGACCGAGGAGGGCACGCACAAGTGGGCCCGCGTCCCCGCGAAGTGGTTGATCCGCAAGATCGCCGAGAAGCTGAGCAACCAGAAGATCCCCGACCTCAACAGCGGCCTGCGCGCCTTCCGTCGTGAGGTCTCGCTGCCCTACCTGCGCCTGCTGCCGCCCGGCTTCAGCTGCGTCACCACGATCACGCTGGCGTTCCTGTCCAACCAGCACGACATCAAGTACGTCCCGACGAGCTACGCCAAGCGCGCCGGGGTGAGCAAGTTCCACTTCACCCGCGACGCCTACCGCTACATCCTCCAGGTGCTGCGCATGGTCATGTACTTCGACCCGCTCAAGGTGCTCATGCCCCCGGCGTTGTGGCTGTTGGCCCTCGGCGTCGTCAAGGCCGTGGTCGACATGGCGCGCCACCCGTTCTACTTCCCGGCCAGCACCGTGCTGCTCCTCGTCAGCGGACTGATGATCGGCACCCTGGCGCTGCTGTCCGACCTCGTGGTGCGCTCGCGCACGGGCGTGTGAGCGAGGTCCGGTATGCCGGGGGGCCGGCCCGCGCGATGACCGCACCGAGCCGCCCGCGGGGGAGTGCGACGTGACCACCGCTGCGCTGAAGGTCGCCGTCGTCGGCCCGACCCACCCCTACAAGGGTGGCGTCGCCGCCCACACCACGTCACTGGCGCACGAGCTGGCCGAGGCCGGTCACGACGTCACCCTCGTCTCGTGGTCGCACCTGTACCCCTCCCGGCTCTACCCCGGTGAGCAGGCCGTGCCCGGCGGAGCCCCGGACGTCGAACCGTTCCCGCGCACCGTGCGGGCGCTCAGCTGGGCCCGCCCCGACACGTGGGTGCGCACGGGTCGCCGCCTGCGGGGCTTCGACGCGGTGGTCGTCGTCCACGTGATCCCGGCCGTCGTGCCGGCCCACCTCGCCCTGCTGCGGGCCGCCGGTGCCGGTCGCCGCGGAGCCGCGGGCACCGCCCACGCCGGCCGTCCGCGCACCGTCGTCATCGCCCACAACGTCCTGCCGCACGAGACGCACCTCGGCGACCGTGAGCTCATGCAGTCGTTCTTCGAGCGGGTGGACTCTGTCGTCGTGCACAGCGACTCGCAGGCGCGCCTGGCCTACGAGCTGCACGCCCAGCGGGTCTCGGTCACCGAGCTGCCGCCCCACCTGCCGGGCGGACCACCGGTGGACCGGCCCGCCCACGACGGCCCGCCCCGCCTGCTGGCGCTGGGCATGGTGCGCGACTACAAGGGCGTCGACCTGCTCATGGAGGCCCTCGCCCAGGTGCCCGGCCCCACCCTCACCGTGGCCGGGGAGATGTGGGGCTCCAGTGGCGAACGCGTCCGCGAGCTCGCCCGCGACCCGCGCCTGCGCGGACGCGTCGAGGTGCACGGCGGCTACGTGCCGGCCGACCGGCTCGCCCCCCTGCTCGCCTCGCACGACGTCCTGGCCCTGACCTACCGCAGCGCCACCGCCTCCCAGAACGCCCTCCTCGGGCGCCAGCACGGGCTGCCCGTGCTCGCCTCCGACGTGGGCACGTTCGGCTCGCAGGTGCGTGACGGGGTCGACGGACTGCTCGTGCCGCCCGGCGACGAGCCCGCGCTGGTGGCGGCGCTGCGCCGCCTCGCCGAGCCCGGGTATGCCGATCGGCTCCGCTCCGCGGTCCGCGAGCCGGACCTGTCCGGCCCCTGGGCCCGGTACGTCGGGGCGATCGAGGCGCTGGCCGCGGTCGAACCGGCCGCTGAGCCCGAGGTCGACGCGGGCTCGGCCGACCCCTCCGGAGCCGGTGTGGCGGGACACCTGCGGCACCGGGCCGGGGCGGTGGTCCGCGGGCTCGTGGCCGCCTCGCGCCCGGAGGTCGACCTCGGGCGGGCCGACCTGCCCGAGTGGATCAGGGCCTCGGACGTGCTCGCCGACGGCGCGGACGCCGACGAGGCGAAGGCGTTCGCCCGCGAGCTGGGGCTGCCCCGGTGCGGTGACGGCATCGCCGCCTGGGCGGCGCTCGGCGCCCTCGCCGCCATCATCCGCGTGCGCGACGACGGTCGCCGCAGCACGGTCATCGTCGACGAGTCCGGCAGCCGCTCCCCGCTGTCGCGGTGGGCCCGCTCCACGGGCTTCGCGCCGGTGGAGCTCGAGCTGACCGGGCACCGGTCCTCGGTCGAGGTGCTCGACGTCGACACCGCGTCCCTAGACGTCATCGCCCGGCTCCACCCTGGTGGGTGTGACGCCGACGACGTCGACGAGGCGATCAGCCAGGCATCCTGGGCGCTGAAGTCCGGTGGCCTTCTGTGCATCACGCTGCCCATCGGACCATCCAGTGCCGAGGGCGCACTGGGTCCCGCCGACGTGCGAGGGGTGCTGGCGCGCTCCCACGACCTGGGGTTCGTGCTCGTCGGCGACCTCGACGGTGACATCACCGGCCGGATGCGCCAGGCCTCGGGTACCTCGAAGAACCCCGACGCCGCCTACGGCCTGCTGCGCCTGACGCTGAGGCGGCGCTGATGACCCGCGCGAGGCTCTTCACCGTCCTGCGGATCGTCCTCGCCGTGCTCGTCGTCGCGGCGGTGAGCACGGCCGTGGCCCGCAACTGGGCCGCGGTCTCGGCCGACATCGACCGGATCGACGGGGCGACCTTCGTGCTGGCGGCCGCCCTGGCGGGGCTGCCACCGATCCTGACCGTGCTCGGGTGGCGGGTGCTGCTCGCCGAGCTGGGCTCCCCCCTGCACGTCGCCCCCGCGGGCGGGATCTTCTTCGTCGGCCAGCTCGGCAAGTACGTCCCCGGCGCCGTCTGGGGCATCGTGGCCCAGGCCGAGATGGGGGCCCGGCTGCGCATCCCGCGCCAGCGCTCGGCCGTCGTGGCCTTCCTCTCCGTCGCGCTCGCGGCCATCTGCGGGCTCATCGTCGGGATGGCCGCACTGCCCCTGCTGCTGTCCCGGGGCGAGTCGGCGGCGCTGGGCTGGACGCTGCTGCTCACCCTGCCGCTGCTCACGGTCATCCTCTGGCCGCGGCTGCTCAACTGGGGCATCGCCACGGTGCTGCGGGTGCTGCGCCGACCGCCGTTGGAGCACCAGCTCTCCGGCCGCAGCGTGCTCACCGCCAGCGCCTGCTTCGTCACCGCCTGGCTGACCTCGGGCCTGCACGTCTTCGTCCTCGCCCGTGCCGTCGGCGGTGCGGACGACACCGGGTTCCTGCTCTTCGCGTGCATCAGCGGCTTCGCCCTGGCGTCCTCCCTGTCGATGTTCAGCGTGGTGCTCCCGGCCGGGGTCGGGGTGCGCGAGGGGCTGCTGGTGCTCATGCTCGGCCCCGTCATCACCACCTCTGGGGCCACCGCGGTGGTCGTCCTGTCCCGGTTCCTGACGGTGTCCGCGGACGTCGCGTTCGCCCTGCTCGGCTGGCTGTATGCCCGCTCGCACCACCTCATCACCACCCGTGCGGAGCGCGTCCGCGACGGGGTGGAGGTGTCGCCGGTGGCGGAGGGTGCGCCGACGACCGGGCCCGACGGCGCCCCCTAGGCTCGGGTCATGGACGCAGAGCCCGCCGACCGCGAGGAGCAGCTGGCCTACTCCGAGCTCATGGACGCCATGCTCGACGAGCGCAAGCGCCGCCACAAGGCCCAGAAGATCCTCGCCGTCGTGCGGCACGCCCTCGGGCGCGAGGAACTCGAGGGGCTGCGGGCCCTGGACGTCGGCTGCTCGGCGGGGTTCATCGCCGACGAGCTCGCCCTGGCCGGTGCGGACACCATCGGGGTCGACATCGACGAGCCCGGGCTCGCCAAGGCCCGGGAGCGCTTCGGTGACCGGGTCCGCTTCGAGTACGCGCGGGGGGAGGCGCTGCCGTTCGACGACGACTCGATGGACGTCGTCGTCTTCAACCACATCTACGAGCACGTCGTCGACCCCGAGGCGGTCGTGGCCGACATCCACCGGGTGCTGTCGCCGAACGGCGTGCTCTACCTCGGGATCGGGCACCGCCACCAGCTCGTCGAGCCGCACTACAAGCTGCCGTTGCTGTCCTGGCTGCCGCAGTCCGCCGCCGACCGCTACCTGCGCCTGACCCGCCGTGGCGAGCGCTACTACGAGCACTACTACTCCAGGGCGGGGTTGCGGCGCCTGTTCGCCGACTTCGCGGTGTGGGACTACACCCTGCCCGTCATCGCCGACGCCGACGCCTTCGCCGGCACCGACCAGGTCCCGGGCTGGGTGTCGCGGGTGCCCGGCGGGCTGCTGCAGGCGGCCGCACCGCTGGCCCCCACCTACATCTGGGCGGCCTTCAAGGACGCCGCACCGGCCGGGCCTGCCCTGCGGTGCAACCCCGTGCGCCTCTGAGCCCAGGGCGCACGGCCGGGCTCACATGGCGCCGGGCTCCTGCGTGTCGTCCTTGGGGAACTTCTTGACGAAGTCGATGACGGCCTCACCGGACAGGTCGCCGCACAGCTGGCGGTGGCCGGCGTCCTTGGCCCAGTGCGCGAGCGCGTAGGGCTTGCCTGACGGGAAGGCGCCACGGCTGGCGTCCCACTCCACGACCTTGAACTTGCCGCTCGCCGCCGGCTCCTTGTTGGCCTTGTCGGCGACGTCCTTGAGCAGCGTGGTGTCCTTCACCGCGGAGCCGTCGTACCAGAGGATGGTGTAGCCGTGCTCGAGGTTGTGCACCAGGGCCTCGAGCACCGGGCGGTCGTCGGCGGTGTAGAAGTCGCGGCCGCTGACGTCGGGGCTGGCGAAGTGCGCCCCATGGCTGGGCGGCACGGTGTCGTAGGTCACCGAGGTCTGGTCGGGCTTGTCCGTGCCGGGCCCGACGTGGTCGCCCTGCCCGCCCCCGGTGTCGGTGGTGACCGCGTCGCACTTCGCGGCGCCCATGGCCACCCCGAGGTTGGGCAGCTGCTGGGCCTTCGCGTCGTTCACGGCGTAGAAGACCACCCCGCCGAGGCCGGCCAGCAGCACGAGGCAGCCGATGACGATGGCACCGACGACCTTGCGCTCCTTGGCCTTCTGCTGGTTCTGGATCTCTGCCAGGCGGGCCTTGCGGTCCTGGCTCGCACGCTTGCTGCTCACGGGGTCCTCGGTGGATCGGGGGCTCGGGGCTCGGTTCGGGGCGAGTCTACGTGGCCCGCCTGCAGTCCGTGTCAGCCCAACGCGCGACACTGGCCCCATGTCCCCAACCGCCCCGTCGACCCGTGTCTGGCGACCGGGACGGGCGGTGTCGGTGGGCCTCGTGGTGGCCATCTTCCGGCGCGGCGGAGGCGACCCGACCTTCCAGCCGGACCGCGGCGAGGGCTGGTGGATGGGTCTGCCCACGCCCCAGGGACCGGCCACCCTGCGCCTGGTCCAGCGCAGCGACCTCGGCGAGGTCGCTGCCAGCGCGTGGGGTGCGGGGGCCGCGTGGGCCCTCGACCAGGTGCCGTCGCTGCTCGGTGACCACGACGACGACGCCGACTTCGTGGCCCACCACCCGTCGGTGGCCAGGGCGCACCGGCGGTATGCCGCGTGGCACGTCCCGCGCTCCGGTCTGGTCCTGCACGCACTGGTCCCTGCCGTCATCGAGCAGAAGGTCACCGGCCAGGAGGCCTTCGGCGGCTACCGCGCCCTGGTCCACCGGTTCGGGTCGCGCGCCCCGGGGGCGGGGGAGGGCCGCGGGCTGTGGGTGGCCCCCGATGCCGCAGGCTGGGCCGCCGTCCCGTCCTGGGAGTGGCTGCGCGCGTCGGTCGACGGCGCCCGGTCGGGTGCAGCGGTCCGCGCGGCCAAGGTTGCCGGCCGACTGGAGGAGTGTGCCGCGTTGCCCCACGACGCCGCAGCCGCGCGGCTGAGGGCGGTGCCCGGCATCGGCGTCTGGACGGCCGCGGAGGTGGCCCAACGAGCCCTCGGCGACCCCGACTCGGTGAGCTTCGGCGACTACCACGTCGCCAAGAACATCACCTGGGCCCTGCTGGGTGAGGCGGGCGACGACGACGTCCTCGTCGAGCTGCTCGAGCCCTACCGGGGGCATCGCTACCGCGTGCAGCGGCTGCTCGAGCTCGACGGGGCGTTCCGGCCCCGGCGCGGCCCCCGCATGGCGCCGCGCACCCACCTGCCCACCCGCCGCTGAGCGGCGGGGACCGGGCCTGTCGCGGTCAGCGGTCGCTGACGGTGAGGACGACCTCGAGGCCGTCCGCGGTCGTCGGCGCGGTGACCCGCAGTCCCTCGCCCCACAGGGCCACGCAGAGCCGGGCCACGGCAACGCCGAGCTCGTAGCCGGTCGGCGCGCTGACCCGCAGGACCGCTCCGCCCGTGTCGACGCCGGCTCCGGGCGCGTGCCGTAGTGCCACCGCGACGGCCCGTCGCACCCGGTCGTCCGCGCTCTCCTCGCCGGTCGCGGGGATGCCGTCCTCGGTCGCGGCTCGCGAGCCCGGCGCGGTGCCGAGAGCGGCCCGGACCGCCTCGGCGCTCCCGTGGTCGAACCAGTCCTCACGCCCCGACCGGATCAGCTCTGCGGCCCGCGGACCCCGCTCGGCGACGGCCCAGTCCGAGCCCCGCACCACCGCCGCCGGGACCGACCCGGTCTTGCCCTTGACCAGGTCCGCCGCGGCGGCGAGCTCGTCGCCCAGGGCCCGGGCGGTGGCGACGAGGGGTCGGCCGTCGGCGTCGACCCCACCGCGCAGGTCGTCGAGCACCCGCACCCCGGCGGCGCCGAGGGCGAAGTCGGTCTGCCCGACCCGCCAGGGCCTCCCGGCCGTGTCGCTGAGGACGACCCCGAGCCGCTGCAGTCCCGTGGCGGCCAGCAGGGCGACCCGCAGTCGATCGGCCTCGGCGTCGGGGTCGGCGGGCAGCAGCAGGACCTCCTCGCGACCACCGGTGTTCGACGTGTCGACCCCGGCCGCCGCCATGACCGGGCCGGCGGACGACTGCACGATCCGGGTGAGGCGGTCGCCGCTGAGGCGTTCGGCGACGACGCGCACCGTCTGGGCCTCGACGGCCGCGGCGCGGTCGCCCGAGCCGGCCCACAACCCGAGCGACTTGGAGACGACCTTGCTCGAGACGACGACCACGTCGCCGTCGACCAGGCCGACCCCCGTCGCGCGGGCCGCGTCGACGACCAGGGCGGCGAGGTCGGCGTCGACCACGACCTCCGGGATCCCGGTCAGTCCGTGCAGCCCGAGGTGCACTGCGCTCACGCGTCCCTGAGCTCGAGGGCGAGGTCGAGGGCGGCGCCGGCGATCTCGGCAGCGGCGCCCTGGTCGCTCATCAGCAGGGGCCTTCCGCGCACCGTGGCCCGGGGGAGGCGCACCGCCGCGGCGTCCTCCGGCGAGACGAGCCAGCCGTCGAGGAAGTCCTCGTAGAGCCCGGCGACGGCACCGGCGGTGGACTCCACCCCGATGGCGGCGAGGCAGGCGTCGGCGTGGCCGCGCACCGGCATACCCGCGATGAGCGGCGAGACCCCGACCACGGGTGCGGCGCACCCCCGCAGGGCGTCGCGCACGCCCGGGACGCCGAGGATGATCCCGATGG
Source organism: uncultured Actinomycetota bacterium (assembly GCA_963757635.1). GTDB lineage: Bacteria > Actinomycetota > Actinomycetes > Actinomycetales > Dermatophilaceae > Pedococcus. The sequence goes on from CAVWSK010000005.1 coordinate 639,982, forward strand.
ACACCACCGGGTTGCTCGGGGGCAGGAGCACGACGTCGGCCTGGCGGATGGCGTCGAGCACCCCCGGGGCGGCGGTGGCGCGGTCCATGCCCACCGCCTGGAACTGCTCGGCCGGCACGGCGGCCTGCATGCGCACCCACCACTCCTGGAAGTGCACGGCCCGCCGGCCCTGCTCGTCCTCGATGACGACGTGGGTCTCGACGGGGGAGTCGCTCATGGGCAGCAGGGTGACCCGCTGGTCCGGCAGCCCCCACCGGGCAGCCAGCCGTGCGGTCACCTCGGTGAGGGACACCCCCTGACCGAGCCACTGGGAGCGCACCAGGTGGGTGCCGAAGTCGAGGTCGCCGAGGGCGAACCACTGGGGCACCGCACCGTAGGCCGCGAGCTCACCCTGCACGCGGTGGCTCTCGTCCGCTCGACCCCAGCCCTGGCCCTCGTGGATGGCGCCGCCCAGGGTGTAGAGCAGGGTGTCGAGGTCGGGGCAGACCCGCAGGCCGAAGAGGCTGATGTCGTCACCGGTGTTGCCGATGATGGTCAGCTCCGCGTCGGAGAGTGCCGGGGTGCGGTCCAGGTGGGTGCGGAGGCCGCGCAGGAAGCGGGCACCTCCGACGCCACCGGCGAGTGCCGTGATGCGCATGGGCCGAAGTCTTGCAGCCGACCCGCTGGCGATCGCGCCGGGCCAACCCCTCAGGGCATCCACAGGTCCGGTACAGGTGGGCGACGCAGGGTCGAGTCATGACTGGATCCCAGCCCCACCGCGTGCTCGGCACGATCCGAACCCTCACCGTCGGCAGCCTCGCCGCCGCTGCGCTGGGCGCCGGTGTGGTCACCGTGCACCTGGCGGGCGACCGCACCAGCGCCACCGCCAGCCCCCGGACGCAGACCGGGACGTCCGCCGACTCCGGCACGGCCCGGGGAACGGCGCCAGCGGCCCCGGCGCCGGCGCAGGCCCCCGCGGACCCGGACCCGGCGCCGGCGCCTCGCACCCACACCCGGAGCTTCGGCGCGGTCCCGCCGGTGCAGCCGGGCTCCGGCCAGGCGCAGTCCGGCACGCACGGGTCGTGACGGCACCGACCGACACAGCAGACCCACAGGGAACGCGCAGCCGACCCGAGGGACCCGCACAGCAACCGCACAGGTCCGGTCGACAGCGTGAACCCACCACCCAGAGAAGGGAACCTCCGATGAGCTCCACCTGCAGCCCCCTCCGCAGCACTCGCCGCTGGACGGCCGGGGCCCTGCTCGCCGCGACGGTCGGGGCCGGCGCGGTCGGCGTCCACCTCGCCGACCAGGGCCAGGCGGCCACCACCGCGGCAACCCCCGGCACCTCGTCCGCCGGAGCCGCGTCGAGCTCCGCCAGCTCCGGCTCCAGCGGCTTCGGCGCGGTCTCCGGGGTGACCGCGGGAAGCGGTGCGGCACAGTCGAACACGAGCGGGTCGTGAACACCTCCTCGGCCCGGGTGGGCCAGAACGTCTTCACCGCTTCGGCCACGTTCAACGCCATCGGCACCCAGCACCAGCTCATCGTGACCCGGCCGGAGACGCTCGGCGACGCCATCGTCGTCGCGCGGACGCACCTCGCCGACCTCGATCACGCGGTGAGCCGCTTCCGCCCGGACTCCGAGGTCACGGCGCTGGCCCGCCAGCGCGACCGCGACGAGGCCAGTGCCATCGTCTCGCCGGTGTTCGTCGCGAGCCTGCGCGCCGCCCTGCGGGTGGCCGAGCTCACGGACGGCCTGGTCGACCCCACCGTCGGGGGTGCGGTCATCGCGACCGGCTACGACGACGACCTCACGGTGGTGCGAGCCCGTGACGCCGCACCCATGGCGCAGGCGGTGGTGCCGGGCTGGCGGGCGATCGGCCTCGACGACGCGGCGGGCCGGGTCACCGTGCCCCTCGGCACCGTCCTCGACCTCGGCGCCAGTGCGAAGGCACAGGCGGCCGACACGATCGCCGCGGTGCTCGCGGCCCGGCTCCCGGGTGGCTTCCTGGTCAACCTCGGTGGCGACATCGCGGTCTCCGGCGAGACGCCCCAGGGCGGCTGGCAGGTCGGGGTCGAGGGCACCGGTGGGGAGATCCGCCAGGTCGTGGCCAGCACCGGCCAGGCGCTGGCCACCTCCTCCACCCGGCGGCGCACCTGGACCCAGGCCGGCCAGCCACGCCATCACATCGTGGACCCGCGCACCGGGCGCACCGCACCGACCGCCTGGGAGCAGGTGACCTGTGCGGCCGGAAGCGCGCTGGAGGCCAACGCGGCGTCCACTGCGGCCATCGTCCTCGGCGCGGAGGCGCCCGCCTGGCTGGCGGCCCACGGCATACCGGCCAGGCTCGACCCGGCCGACGGCGGCCGGCCCATCACCACCCACGGGTGGCCGACCCCCGAGGTCACCGGCCGGAGTGCGGCATGAACGAGATCCTGTGGTTCGTCTCGCGCGGCACCGGCACCGTGAGCATCGTGCTCCTGACCTCGGTGCTGGTCCTCGGGGCGCTCACGGCGGGACGACGCAGCCGCTCGGTGAGCCAGACCGTCGTGGTCGGCCTGCACCGCTCGCTCGCGCTGGGCACCTCCGCCTTCCTGCTGGCCCACATCGCGACCGCGATCCTGGAGACCTACGTGAGCATCGACTGGATCTCCGCGGTGGTCCCCTTCACCTCCGGCTACGCGCCGCTGTGGGTGGGACTCGGCACCCTGGCCTTCGACCTCGTCGTGGCCCTCGTGGCCACCTCGCTGCTGCGCCACCGGCTCTCCCGGCGGCTGTGGAAGTCGGTGCACCTGCTCGCCTTCGCCCTGTGGCCGCTGGCGCTCGCGCACGGCTACGCGATGGGCACCGCAAACGAGCCGCTGCTGCGCGCCGTCCCGGTCGCCTGTGCGGTCGCCGGCGGGTTGGCCCTGGCCTGGCGGGCGCTCGCGTCGCACGCCGACCGCGACCGCCGCGAGGTCGTTCTCGCCCAGGAGTGGTCATGACCCTCGCCGACACGCTCGACCGCGCGGGGCTGACCGGCCGTGGCGGGGCCGCCTTCAGCACCGCCATCAAGATCCGGGCGGCGCGCGAGCATGGTGCCGCGCTCATCGTCAACGCCTGCGACGGGGAGATCGGGGCGAGCAAGGACGCCTTCGTGGTCGCCGAGCACCTGCCCGAGCTGGTCCGCGGGGCACGGCTCGTGGCGCCCGGGTCGATCCGGTATGCGGCGCACCGCGGCTCGGTGACCGAGTCCCGACTGCGCGCGGCCGGGTTGGACGTGCTGTCGGCGCCGGCTCGCTACGTCTCGTCCGAGGAGACCTCGCTGACCTCGCTGGCCCAGGGTGGGCTGGCGCGGCCGATGACCCGCCGTGCGCCGTTCGTGCGCGGCGGAGCCGACAGCGAGGGGCGGCGGATCGCCCCGACCGTCGTCCTCAACGCCGAGACGCTGTGGCGGGTGGCCCAGATCGCCGAGCACGGTCCCGAGTGGTTCCGCGCCCAGGGGCTGCCCGACGAGCCGGGTCCACGGCTGGTGACGGTCGGTGGCGACGTGCCCCGTCCCGGGGTGGTCCAGACGGCGGCCGGCGTCCGGCTGCGCGACCTCCTCGAGGCCGCGGGCGCTCCGGCGGGGCGGCCCGGACCGGTCATCATCGGGGGGCTCGGCGGCGTGCTGCTCAGCGGGCCGGAGGTGCTGGGCGCCACCTGGTCCAGCGCCGGGCTCGCGCGGTTCGGCGGGCGGACCGGAGCTGGTGTCGTCCACGTGATGGATGCCGACCTGTGTCCGGTCAGCGAGCTCGGCGCGTGGCTGGACTACGCCGCGGGGGAGAGCGCCGGCCAGTGCGGCCCGTGCATGTTCGGGCTCCCCGCGCTCGCCCAGGACTGGCGCACCGCGGCGGCCGGGGGCGGCGCCGGTCGGGCCGCCGTGGCCAGGCTGGCCGGCCGGGCCGAGTCGGTCACCGGCCGCGGGGCCTGCCGCTTCCCCGACGGCGTGGCCGGACTGGTCACCTCGGCGGTCCGGGTGCTGGCCGACCACCTCGCCGAGCACGCCCACGGGCGCTGCCCCACCATCCACGAGCACAGGAGCCGTCGTGACCAGCCCGTCCCCACGCACTGAGAACCGCCGCCAGCTCCGGGTCGACCGGGTGGCCTGCACCGGGCACGGCGTCTGTGCCAGCCTGCTGCCGCGATCGGTCTCGCTCGACGAGTGGGGCTACCCGGTGGTCGCCGAGGAGGGCGCCCGAGGGCGCCGGGACAGCGACGAGGCGCAGGCGGCTGCCATCCGGTGGTGCCCCGCGATGGCGCTCTACCGCCTCGACGCCGACTGAGGAAGGCTCTCTACCAATGTTCACCCGATCGGGCAAATATCAGACTTCCGCTTGACTAACCCCGTATGACACGCGTGTAATTCCATTGTTGTGACCGGGCCGGTCACTTCAGCGGCGTACCGGGTCGAGGAGGAAGCCGTGCACGAACTTCAGTTGGTCGCCCTTGAGGGCGGCGAGGACGTCGAGATGTCTTGGCAGGAGCGTTCGCTCTGTGCCCAGACGGATCCAGAGGCATTCTTCCCCGAGAAGGGCGGGTCGACGCGCGAGGCGAAGAAGGTCTGCGTCGGGTGCGAGGTCCGGGCAGAGTGCCTGGAGTACGCCCTGTCCAACGACGAGCGCTTCGGTATCTGGGGTGGGCTCTCCGAGCGCGAGCGCCGCAAGCTCAAGAAGCGCGCGGTCTAGTCGCCCTCGTGGCGACCCGCCCGTGATGAGCGCATGACGCTGGCTCCACCCCATGGTGTGACCGACCCGACCGCCGAGCAGCCCTCGGTGGTGGCCTCCGTGACCGCGGTGCTCGTCCTGCGCGGACCCGTCTCGGCACTGCGGCTCACCCTCGACTCCCTCGCCCGGCAGACCCGGGTCCCCGAGCGGCTGCTCGTCGTCGACCCCGGTGGCGACGGCAACGCCGTCGAGGTGGTGCGTGCCCACCAGGGGGTGGCCGAGGCCATCGGGGCGGTCACCTTCGTCACGGTGCCCCCCGTGGACTCCGTCGCCCATGCCGCTCGCCTGGGGCTGCGCGCCGCGCGTGAGTCGGCGGGCGCGGAGGTCCCCGCCGGCCGGGACGCCGACGAGGTGCCGCACGTCTGGGTGCTCACCAGTGACACGGCCGCGGCGCCGATGACCCTGACCCGGCTGCTCGACGCGGTGCGTCGCTCGCCCTCGGTGGGGGCGGCCGGCCCCAAGCTCCTGGAGTGGTCACGGCCCGGAGCGCTGCGCTCCGTCGGGATCCAGATGACGCGCAGCGGGCGGCTCATCGCCGCCCCGAGCCCCGGGGAGCCGGACCAGGGCCAGTACGACCGCCGCTCCGACGTGCTCGCCGTGCCGGCGCGCGGGATGCTCGCGGAGCAGGCGCTGTTCGAGGCGCTCGGGGGCACCGAGCGAGCCCTCGGCGACTTCGGTGCCGACGTGGACTTCTCCTGGCGCGCCCAGCAGGCCGGGCGCCGGGTCGTCGTCGTGCCACGGGCGACGGCCCGCGCCGGCGCTGACCCCGACGAGGGTGACGAGGTGACCGGCGACCCGGTGACCCGCACCCGTCGACAGGCGCGCAGGGTCGCGCTCACCCGCTGTGCGATCTGGGCCCTGCCGTTGCTGGCGGTCTGGATCGCCGGCGCCAGCTGCGCGGCGGCGCTCGCCCTGCTCCTCGCCAAGCGGCCGCGCGCCGCCTGGACCGAGTTCTCCGACCTCGGGGCCGTGCTGACCCCCGGACGCCTGCTGCGGGCCCGCTGGACCTCGCGGGGCAGTCGCACCGTGCGCAGGCGTGACCTGGGGAGCCTGTTCGTCCCGTCGGGCGCGATGGTGCGCCACACCGGCGACCTCATCCACGACCAGATCGCGCTCGGCCGGGCCGAGCGGGCACCGGACAGCCTGGCCGGCATCGAGTCGGGCCCCGTCGCGGAGGAGGTCCAGGACCTCAACGTGCTCGGGGCGACCTGGGCCAGCAGCGCGGCGCGCAACCCGGGCCTGCTCGCGGTGCTCACCGCGGCGGTCGTGGCGGTCGTGGCCAGCCGCAACCTCGGCGGGGGTGTCGTCGACCGCCTCGACCACGGGCTGGTCGGCGGCGAGCTCTTCGGCGGCACCGCCACTGCGGGCACCCTGTGGCACACCTGGCTCGACGGCTGGCACGGCGCCGGGCTGGGCCAGGGCGGCGAGCAGGGGCCCCACCTGGCCGTCCTCGCCGCCGTGGCCTGGCTGGTCACGCACCTGCCGCTCGTGGGCGTCCCCGCCTCGCCGGTGGGCGCCGCCACCACCGTGATCGTGCTCACCGCGCTGCCGCTGGCCACCCTGACCGCCTACCTCGGCGCGCGGGTGATCACCCACGCCCGCTGGCTGCGTGCCGTGGCCGCGCTGGCCTGGGCCGGTTCGGCCGTCCTCACCACGGCGGTCGCGTCCGGTCGGCTCGGCGGGATCGTCGCCGCGGTACTGCTGCCCCTCGTCGCAGCCGGGTTCGCCCTGGCCGCGCGCCGGTCCGGCACCGCCACGGTCACCGCCGCGACCATCCTCGCCACGGCCGTCCTCGGCGCGTTCGTCCCCGCCCTGCTCGTGCTCGCCGTGCTGACCGGGCTGGTCGTCCTCGTCCTGGGCCACGGCGGCGCCCGCGTGCGCGGCCTGTCGCTGGCGCTCGGACCGGTCCTGCTCCTCGGTCCGTGGGTTGCTGCCCTCGTCGAACGCCCGCTGCTGCTGCTCACGGGTCCCGGGCTGTCGGTCTGGGGCGCCGCGCAGGCCGACCCCTGGCAGCTCGCCCTCCTGCACCCCGGCGGCCCCGGGTCCTACCCCGTCCTCGTCTCGGCGCCCCTGGTCCTCGCGGGCCTGGCCGGCCTGCTGCGCACCGGTCAGCGTGGCCGGGTCGCGACCGGACTCCTCGTCCTCGCGGTCCTCGGGCTCGCCGCGGCCCTGGCGGCCCCGCGCATCGTGCTGGGCACCGTGCCCGTGGGCAGCGCCCATCCCGGCGCACCAGTGACCGCCTGGGCCGGCACCGGTGTGCTCGTGCTCACCCTGGCGCTGGTGGCCTCGGCGCTGCTCGGTGCGGAGGGGCTCCCCGCACGCCGCGCCGAGGGTGGTTGGCCTGCCGTGGCGAGGTGGCCCGTGGCCGGCGCGGCGGTGCTCGCCGTGGTCGCCGCCCTCGGCGCGACGGCGTGGCACACGGTCGGCTCGACCCTCACGCCGTGGCAGGACCCGCGCCCGGCGGTTGCCGCCGACCAGGCCGAGAGCGGGCTCGGCAACCGCATGCTTCTCCTGGAGCCCCAGGGCAACGAGCTCGCCTTCTCCCTGCTCGGTCGCGAGGTGGGCGACCCCGTGCGCAGCCTGCCACCACAGGCGCAGGACCGACCCGGCACCGAAAGCCTCACGGCTGCGGTGGGTGGGCTCTTTGCCCAGGGTGCCGCGCCGGGCGAGTTCGCCCCGGCCCGCGACCTGTCCGACCAGGGGATCGGCTTCGTCGGACTCCGCACGGACCCCACCGATCCGCGGATCCGCACGTTGGACGCCACCGCCGGGCTGAGCCGCCTCGGTGACCACGACGGCGTGCTGTTCTGGCGGGTGCTGGCCGGGGGTGGCGCCGCCGGCGACGAGGCCGTGGCTCCCTCCCGCGCCCGCCTGGTGACCGCCAGGTCCCAGCAGGCCGTCCCGGTGCTGGGTGACCACTCCCGCCTCGTGGCCCGCGCCGTGGTGCCGCCGAAGGCGACCCTCGTCCTGGCCGAGCCCGCCGCCTGGGTGCGGCACGCGCGGGTCAGCGTCGACGGCGAGGTGGTCGCCCCGATCGGCGACCGCGCGGCCTACGCCCTCCCTGCCGGCCCCGGCCGGATCGCCGTCGAGGTGCTGCCGGACGACGGCATGTGGCGCTACCTCCAGGGCGTGTTCCTGCTGCTCGTGGTGTTCGTCGCGGTGCCCTTCGGCAACCGCGCCTCGAGGAGGCGGACATGAGGATCCCCGTGAGCGGGCTGGTCCGGTCCGCTGTCGCCCTGACCGCCGGAGCCGGTCTCGTGGTCGCCGCCATGCAGGCCCAGGGCGCCGTCCAGGTCGGCCCCACCGGCCAGGACGCCACCGTCGGCACCTCGGCCGCCCGCGCGGTCCGCGGGGCCGCGCTCACCTGCCCCGGGCCTGAGCTCAAGGGCCTGCCCGGACTGCCCGACCTGCCGGTCGGTGTCCGGGTCGCCGCGTCCGCCGCCCCGTTGCGCACCATCACCGGCACCCCCGGTGTCAGTCCCGAGCCGGGCGAGGTCGGCCTCGCCGGTATGCCGGGACGAGCCCTGGGTGCGCCGGTCACCACGCGTTCCGCCACCGCCTCCGCCGACCTCACGTCGCCCGCGGGGGTGCTGGCCACCGCCACCCAGTCGCTCGCGCCGGGGCTCGCCGCAGCACAGTCCTGGCTGGTCCGGACCGGTGACCAGCGATCGCTCGGGTCGGTGCCCTGCACCCGGGCCGGTGCCGACTTCTGGCTGATGGCGGGCACCGGTGCCCCCGGACGCCAGGAGCGCCTCGTGCTCACCAATCCCGGTGGCAACCCGGTCTCGGTCGACATCACGCTGCACGGCCCCGCCGGCCCGGTCGACTCGGCCCAGGGCGCCGGTGTGGTGGTCCCGGCCCACGGCCGCACCGCCTTCCTGCTCGACTCCATCTCCGGTGACCTCGCGTCGCCCGTGGTCCACGTCGTCGCCGACGGCGGCGTGGTCGGGGCGGTGGTCAACGACACCTGGCTCGACGGCACCCGGGCGGGTGGCTCCGACGACGCCGTGCCCACAGCACCCCCGAGCACCGACCAGGTGGTGCCCGCCGTCGCCGTCTCGGGCGCCGCAGTGCTGCGGATCGCGGTGCCCGGTGCCGACGAAGCGGTCGTGCAGGCCAGGGTCCTGACGGCGCAGGGTCCGCGCGCACTGCCCACGGGAGGGGTCATCCGCATCGCCGGCGGCAGCGTGCGCGACATCGACATCTCCGGCCTGCCGGAGGCTGCCGTCGGGCTCCAGATCCGTGCCGACGTCCCGGTCGTGGCCTCCGCCGTGGTGACCAGGAGCCGGCCCGGCGCCCCGGGCGACTTCGCCTGGAGCGTCTCGACGCCGCCGATCACCGGCGTCGCGGGGATGCCCCTGGTCGATCCGCCCGGTGCACCGAAACCGTTGGCCCGCAAGCTCTCCCTGACCGCGACGGCCGACACCGTCGGCGTCGAGGTGGTGACCGTCGACGCCCAGGGAGCTGAGCACTCCCAGCGCCTGACCGTGGGCGCTGATGCGACCACGGCGCTCGACGTCACCGGCGCGGCGGCCGTGTGGGTCCACCGGGTGTCGGGCAGCGGCGCGCTGCGGGCCGGCGTCATCTCGTGGCTGGTCGACGACCAGGGAGTGCTGCTGACCACGACCCCACTGCTCGATTCCGCCCTGCGCACGACCACGGTCGGGCTCCGCGAGGTCCGCCACTGACGGTGGCAGCTTCCTCCACCGGTTGGTGGGTATTACCCCGATTCGCCCCCATTCGAGGGTCGAATTGGGTTAGATCGTCCGGATGTCTGTTCTGCAGGGCCATTCGAGGGTCGAGACGGGGGGCGCCGAGGCGCTACGGGGGCGGCGGCCCCTCGGGGTGCTGCCGGCTGCCGTGCTGGCGACGCTCGCCGTGACCCTGCTCGTGGCGTGGGGGGTGGGCGTCGCGGATGTGGGCCGCTACGCGGCATACCTCGTGGTGGTCGTGGTGCTGCCCGGGTGGGTGCTCTGGCGGGTCGCCGGCCCGGCGCTGGCCCACGGGGCCGAGGAGCTCGCCGTGGGGGCCGGCGTGGGCTACGCGCTCGAGACGCTCGCCCGCATCCTCGCCTCCCTGCTGCACGTACCCCCGCTCGTGGGGGTGCTGGCACCGCCGCTGCTCGCGCTGGGAGCGCTGCTCCACCCACCGCTGCGCGCGCGGGCGCGTCGTCCCTGGGTGGCCCAGCCGGCGGCGGTGTCGTGGGCCTATGCCGGGGTACTGGGGGTGGGTCTGGTCTGGTTCGGCTACGCCTACTTCGCCCGCCAACCCTTGGCGTGGTCGGGCGCAGGCGGCCCCGAGAACGACCTGCTCTTCGCCTTGGGCCTCGCCGGGGAGGTGACCCACCGCTGGCCGCTGGAGTTCCCCTGGGTCGGCGGCGAGCCGCTGCTCTACCACTGGTTCTTCGCCGAGCACCTGGCCAGCGCCACCGAGCTCACCGGCATCCCGCTGCCCACCCTCCTGCTGCGCCTGGACCTCGTCCCGGCCCTGGTCGTCGTCGCGGTGGCCACCGGTGCGCTGGCGGTCCGGATGTCTGCGCGGGCCTGGTCGGGACCGCTCGCTGCGGGCCTGCTGCTGGTCGTCCAGGACGCGGCTCCCATCCCGTGGCGGCGATTGCTCGCCGAGCCGGTCGCCGACCTCACCGGCGCGCCCTTCGACGTGACCTTCTGGTGGAGCACCAGCGGCGCGTATGCGGCGGTCGTGTTCGCGCCCCTGGCACTGCTGCTCGTCGACGCGGTCCGCGGACGGGTGGCCCGACCGACCTGGCTCCTCCTGGGCCTGCTGCTCGCCGTGTCAGCGGGGGCCAAGGCCTCCATCCTCCCAGTCGTCCTGGTGGCCTCCGGCTCGGTCGTGCTGCTCACCCTGTGGCGCGAGCGTCGGTGGCACCGACCTGCCCTGGTGCTGACCGGTGGCACCGTGGTCGTCTTCGCCGTCGCGTGGTTCGTGGTCTACGGCGGGCAGCCACAGGGTCTGCAGGTCATCCCGCTCAAGCACGTGCTCACGACGACGATCGGCTCGCTCGTCCTCGGTGAGGGGGTGCCGGGGCGCAGCGTCCTCGTCATGGTGGCGGCCCTGGTGCTGTGCGTGCTGGCGACGGTCGTGCCGTTCGCCGGTCTGGCCCTGCTCGCCGCGCGCTCCTCGTTGCGCCGCGACCCCGTGGTGCAGGCCTGCTGCGGTGCTGCGGTGCTGGGCCTCGCGGCGATGGTGCTGCTCTACCACCAGGGCCAGAGCAACCTGTACTTCCTGCGCACGGCGCTGCCGCTGCTGACGGCCGCAGCGGCATGGGCGATCGGTGAGACCGCGTCCCTGGTCGGGTCCCGTTCGGCCATCCTGCGCTGGTTCGTGGCCCCACTCTGCGCCGGCGCAGCGCTCATGGTGGCGCTGGTGCACCACGACTGGACCCGCTTCAGGGCCGATGAGTCGTCGGCCGAGAGGCTGGCCCAGGTCGGGGCGTCCTTCGTCCTGTGCGCCGTCGGAGTCGGGGTCGCCGTGGCGGTGGCCCGGCGTTCGGCGCCTCGGGGTCGCCGTGCTGCGGCGGCGGGGGCGCTCGCGGGTGTCGCCTTCCTCGCCGGGTTGGGGGCCGTCCGCGTGCCGGTGCAGACGCTGGGCTGGGCCGCCACCCGCCCGCTCGGCTGGGAGGCACGGGCCGCCAACCCGATGCAGCGGATCGACCACGACCAGGTGCTGGCCGCCCAGTGGATCCGCGACCACAGTGAGGCCGACGACCTCGTGGTCACCAACGTCTTCTGCAGCAACGGCGCGACCACCCGGGTCCGCACCTGCGACAACCGCACCTTCTGGGTGGCCGCGTACACCGAACGACGGACCGTGCTGTCCGGATGGGGCTACACCCCGACCGCGAACGCCGGCGCGGCCCGGGCCGGCTACACCAACGGGTGGCAGTTCCCCTACTGGGACCAAGCGCGGCTGACCGGGCTGCGGACCTTCCTCGCGGCGCCCACGGAGGCGAGGGCCCGCGACCTGCGGGCCGACGGAGCGCGTTACGTCCTGGTGGTGCCCGGCTTCGACGCGGCCAGCCCCGACCTGGCACGCTGGGCGACTCCGGTCCACCGCAACGGCGCGGTCATGGTCTACCGGCTCGACGCCTGACTCAGCCCCGGTCGTCGTAGCGGGGGTCGATCTCGCCGGGGGCCACCCCGAGCAGCGCCGCGACCTGCTCGACGACGACGTCCTGGACGATGGCCGTCAGCTCGCGCTGGTCCTGCGCCCTGCTCTCCACGGGGCGGCGGTAGACGACGATCCGGGCCGCCTGCTTGCCCCGGGCGGCGAAGACCCGGCCGAGCGGGGTCCCGTCGCGCTCCCAGGGCGCGGGATCGACCGGCGGTACGTCCTCGACGGCGAACTCGACCTCGTGGAAGCGGGCCCCGAGCCGGTCCTCCAGCCGGGCTGCGCTGTCGAGCACGAGGTCGTCGAACTGCTGGCGGCGGCTCACCATCGCGGGCACGCTCGGCCACGCGAGCGGACCGCGCACCCCACGGCCGCGTCGGTCCCGGCGGGCGGAGCCGGAGCGCCGCGCGGAAGAGCCGGTCGAAGTCACCCGGCCATGCTACGGCGTGCCGGTGGTCCGGCCGTCGGCCGCTGGCATAGAGTCCCCGCGTGAGTCTGTCTCGAAGGTGCTCCCGCACCGCGTGCCCCCACGGGGCCATTGCGACGCTCACCTACGTCTACTCCGACCAGAGCGCCGTGGTCGGACCGCTGGCGACGTATGCCGAGCCGCACACCTACGACCTGTGCCTGACCCACGCCGAGGGGCTCACCGCCCCGCGTGGCTGGGAGATCGTGCGGCTGGCCGGCGAGTACGTCGAGCCCGAACCCTCGCACGACGACCTCCTGGCGCTGGCCAACGCGGTCCGGGAGGCCGGCCGGCCGCGGCTGGGCGAAGCACCTGCGGCCCGGCCCAGCCGGGCCGACGAAGGCGCGTCCGGCGCGGTGGAGACCGGCCGTCGCGGGCACCTGCGCGTCCTGCGTGACGGCTGACCCCGCTAGGGTTTCGGGCGTGCCCTCGCCCGTGCTCTCCGACTTCGTCAAGGCCTACGACGTCCGTGGGGTCGTCCCCGACCAGCTCAACGTCGATGTCGCCTGGGCCCTCGGTGCGGCCTTCGCCCGGGCCGTGGTGCTGCCCGAGGGGGCCGATGGCGTGGTGATCGGTCACGACATGCGTCCCTCGTCGCCGGAGCTGTCGCGCGCCTTCGCGGCCGGGGTCACGGCCCACGGGCTCGACGCCACGATGATCGGGCTGTGCAGCACCGACGGTCTCTACTACGCGAGCGGGGCGCTCGAGCTCCCCGGTGCGATGTTCACGGCCTCGCACAACCCGGCGCAGTACAACGGCATCAAGCTCTGCCGGTCCGCCGCCCGACCGGTGGGGCAGGACACCGGCCTGGCGCAGGTGCGCGACCTGGCCCAGCAGCTGCTCGACGAGGGCGCGGTCCCCGAGCCTGCCGACATCACGCCCGGCAGTGTCACCGAGCGTGACCTGCTCGGTGACTACGCAGCCTTCCTGCGGAGCCTGGTCGACCTCTCCGGGGGTCGCCCGTTGACCGTCGTCGTCGACGCCGGCAACGGCATGGGTGGTCACACGGTGCCGGCGGTCCTGGACACGGGGGCTGGGCTGGAACCCCTGCCGCTCACGGTGATCCCGCTCTACTTCGAGCTCGACGGCACCTTCCCCAACCACGAGGCCAACCCCCTCGAGCCCGCGAACCTGCGCGACCTGCAGGCCGCCGTCGTCGAGCACGGGGCCGACCTCGGCCTGGCCTTCGACGGTGACGCCGACCGGTGCTTCGTCATCGACGAGCGGGGCGAGGCGGTCAGCCCGAGCGCGGTCACGGCCCTGGTGGCCACCCGCGAGATCGCCCGTGAGGTGGCGGCCGGGACCCCGGCCGCGGACGTCGGCATCGTCTACAACGTGATCTCTTCGGCAGCGGTCCCCGAGATCATCGCCGAGCAGGGTGGCCGCGGCATCCGCACCCGCGTGGGCCACTCGTTCATCAAGGCCGAGATGGCCCACCAGGGCGCCGTCTTCGGCGGGGAGCACAGCGCGCACTACTACTTCCGCGACTTCTGGTTCGCCGACACCGGGATGCTCGCGGCGATGCACGTGCTGGCCGCCCTCGGTGAGCAGGACGAGCCACTGAGCCGGCTCACCGCGGCATACAGCAGGTATGCCGCCTCGGGCGAGATCAACTCGACGGTCACCGACGTCCCGGCGGCGACCGCCACGGTGCGCGCCTGGGCGACCGAGCGCGGGGCCGAGCTCGACGAGCTCGACGGCCTCACGGCCACCCACACGAGCACCGACGGCGACCCCATGTGGTGGTTCAACCTGCGGGCCTCCAACACCGAACCCCTGCTGCGACTCAATGTCGAGGCAGCCGATGCAGACACCATGACGCAGGTGCGAGACGATGTCCTCGCCCTGGTGAGAGGAGAGCCCGATGCCTGAGCAGAGCGCTGGAGCCCGGATCGAGCCGTGGCTGCGGGAGATCCTCCGCTGCCCCGCGTGCCGTGCGGAGCTCGTCGATGCCGAGGGCGAGACCGGTGCCGAGCTGCACTGCACGAGCGCCGAGTGCGGTCTGCAGTACCGCATCGACGACGGCGTGCCCGTGCTGCTGGTCGACGAAGCCCGCAAGCCGGCCTGATCCCCGCGGCCATGTCCTTCCTCGACGAGTCCCGCATCGACGACGAGGAGGCCATCGCCGCCCTCGACACCCAGCAGACCCTGCGCGGCCTCGCCACCGCCGGTGCCCAGGTGAGGGAGGCCGTCGAGCTGGCGGCCGAGGCCGGGATCGAGCGCGTGGCCGGGGGTGAGCGACCGCGTTCGGTGCTCGTCGCGTCGCTGGGTGGTTCGGCCGTGGTGTGCGACGTGCTCGAGCTGCTGGCCGAACCCGGTTCGCCGGTGCCCGTGAGCGTGCGGCGCAACGTGCCGCTGCCCGGGTGGGTCGGTCCGCTCGACCTGGTCATCGCCGTCTCGCAGTCGGGCCGGGCACCCGGGCCGCTGGCCCTGGCGGCCGAGGCTGCTCGCCGGGGGGCCGCTTTGCTCACCGTCGGGGCGGCCGACTCGCCCCTCGCCGCACTGTCGGCCCAGGCGCGTGGCGTGCACATCGACATCGGGCGCGGACGCAGCACCTCGCGCACCGCGCTGTGGTCGCTGCTGGCGCCGGTCCTGCTGGGGGCGGGGCACCTGGGCATCATCGACGTGGGGGAGCGCGTGCTCATGGAGACGGCGGACCGCCTCGACGAGGTCGCCGAGGCCTGCCGGCCGACCTCCGAGTCCTTCGTGAACCCCGCCAAGGTGCTGGCCGCCGACCTCGCCGACGGGGTCCCGATGGTCCTCGGTGACGGTCCCCTCAACGGCGTGGCCGCGGGGCGGGCCGCGTCGATGCTGGCCCGCACGGCCCGGATGCCGGCCACCTCGGGTGAGCTGCCCGACGACGCCGCCCAGATCGTCGCCTGCTTCGACGGCCCGTTCACCGCCTCCTACTCAGCCGCCGCGATCCCGCGGCGCGACCACGAGTCGGGCATCTTCGCCGATCCGTTCCTCGACGCCCCGGCGGCCGCGCGCCTGGCCCTGCTGGTGCTCCGCGACGCCCCTCCCGACCCGATGACCCGGGAGGCGGTCGAGGCCGAGGCCCTGGTCGACGCCGTCACCGAGGCCGCGCGCGGTGCCGGTGCGCGGGTCAGCGAGGTCACGGCCGGTGCCGGCCACCCCCTGACGCGCCTGGCCGGCCAGATGGCGACCACGGACTTCGCCGCCACCTACCTGGCCCTCGGGCTCGGTCTCGACCCGGCCGTCTCCGCACACGTCGCCGACCTGCGCCGCCGCACCCGCTGAGCTGCCCGGCCGGGCACGCCGAAGGGGCCGGCACCCCCCTCGAGTGCCGGCCCCTCCAGTGCGGTCAGTGGTTGATCTTGAACCAGGGCTGGGCCCAGCCGAGGTAGTGCGCGCCCCACTTGTTCTCGATCTCGGCGATCGTGGTGTTGGTCAGGGTGCCGGCGCCGTGGATGTCGTTGGAGACGAAGGTTCCGCCGCCGATGGAGATCATGACGTGGCCGGCGCCGCCGTTGCTGAAGAAGGCCAGCCCACCGGCGGGGACGGTGCGGTCCCCGGGGTACCTGCGTGTCGAGGGGATCTGGGTCCAGTGCACGTAGGCCGTGGTCGAGCCGCTGTGCGCCCAGCCGTACTCCAGACCGGCGATGTGGTCGCACATGTTGGTGTAGGCGGGGTTGGGGTTGTCCGGACCGGTGCGGTGGTTCTTCGCCCAGGTCACGGCCTGGGCGCAGGTGTTCGGGTTGCCGAAGGAGTTGACGCAGGAGACGGTGCCCCCGTCGGGGACGGGGATCAGGGCCTGGGAGGGGGCGACGGTCGCGAAGGTGACGCCGCCGACGAGGGCGAGTGCCGCAGCGGAGCGGACGAGGGTGGTGATGATGCGCATGGTGGTGTCCTTTCGTGGGGTGGCCGGGGCCACGTCGTGCTGGATGGGTGGTGGTGCGGTCGTGCAGGGGGTTCAGGGGGTCAGTGCCGCAGGCAGGTGATCCCGGACGGGACGGACCCGGTGAGGACCTTCATGGCCCGTTTGAAGTCGGCGCAGCGCTGGAGGTCCTCGGTGTCGCTGGGGGCGTAGCCGACCAGGCGCGAGACGCGGCCCATGTCGAGGTTGTCGGCAGCGGCGTTGATGTTGTTCACGCCCCAGTACCAACGGGCGACCTTCGCACTCCAGGCCAGGTCGTTGACCTTGCCCGGGGAGTTGACGAAGTCGACGCCGAAGTGGCTGCCCGCGTTGCTGTAGTTGGTGTAGCCGGTGAGCTGGATGAAGCCGCGCCCCTTGTAGGTGCTCGTGGCACCCACCTGGACCGAGTCGTACTCGAAGCGTGACTCGTTGAGCAGCGTGGCGAAGAAGGCTGCCCGCCGCCGGTTGGTGGTGATGCTCCCCACGGTCATCTGGTCGCTGAGGCCGGTCATCCCCGCCTTGACGGTGTCCGCGGCACCCAGCCGTGCGCCGTACATGTCGTGCAGCAGTGTGTAGTTCGCCCACTGGCCGCCACTGCCGTCGGGCACGGGGAGCAGCGCCGAGCTCGGGGCGGCCAGCGCCACGCCCACGGCACCGGCCAGGGTGGCGGCCAGGGCGGTCTTCCTGATGCGGCTGGACCGGCGGGACATGTCCATCGTCGTCCTCCTTCCTCCCGGCTCCGTGGTCCGGAGCTCTTGGTGAACACCGTCGCGGGAGTCGCTGCGACCACGCTGCGAAGCGGGTGCCAGTGGAGCCGCAGCGACTTCGCAGCGGTGGCGCAGCAGCCGACGGGACCGTGGGACCCAGACGAACCGACGGGCGGTTCGGTGGACGAGGAGTCAGCTCATGTCGATCACTGTGAAGAAGCGCGTGGCCACCGTCGCTGCAGCTGCGGCCCTGTGCACCGCACCCCTGCTCGTGGCCGGCGCCACGGGCGCCTCGGCCATGCCAGTCCCTCCGCCCGGAGGGGGGCTGTCGTCCCTGCGCCAGGCCACGGTCGACCGGGCCAAGGGCGCCCTGACCACGCACTGGGAGTACCACCTCAACGGGACCACCTACATGAGCACCCTGGACTCCCCGACCCGCAACGTCCTGGAGAACTCCCACTGGACCGACGCGAACCAGAACCACGTCGAGTTCAACGACTACAACGGGAACCCGTGGTGCGGCGACTTCGCGGCCTACACGTGGACCAACCACATGATGCCGACGGCGAGCAACTTCCCCAGGCTCCCGGCCAACTACGAGTACTCCCAGAACTGGACCCACGTGTCGGGCTACCGTGCCTTCCCCGGGAGCAAGACCACGCCCACTCCCGGCGACGTGCTCGTGTGGCACGACAACGACGGCTCGGTCCACGGCCACGTCGGCGTCGTCGTCTCGGTCAACTACGACACCAAGGCCGCCACCACGGTGGAGGGGAACGTGGCCGGCGACGAGGTCAAGCGGTTCACCTACGACTGGAGCTCGACCAAGGGCTACGTGAAGTCCGGCAAGACGTTCCTCGGGGTCGCCCCGCGGGAATGACTCCCGCCCCAGCGCCTCAGCTGCAGCCGCCCGGTCAGACCGGGCGGCTGCCGCGTGCCACGGTCCGGCCGCGACCGAAGGCCGCCTCGAAGTTCTCGCGGGCCGCGAGGTGTGCCGACGTGCGTGCGGCACGCTCCTGCCTCAGCGCCTCACTGGCAGCCGCCGCGTTGCCACGCAGGTCCAGGACCACGGACAGCTCATGAAGGGCCGCGGCGACACTCAGCGGCCGGTTGATTGCCGTGCACTCCTCCACACTGGCCCGCAGCTCTGCCTCGGCCTCCTCGAGCCTGCCGAGCACCACGAGCGCTCCTGCCCTGGTCCGCCTGACTCGCGCCGTGAGGAAGGCGTCCTGCGCCGCGGAGGCGCGCTGGAACGACCTCGTGGCCTCGTCGAGGGCGATCTCGCCGTTGCCCAGCTCGATGCTCACCTCGGCGCGGGCGTCCAGGCCGTAGGAGTACATGTGCTCGTCACCGATGTCCTCGCACAGCTTCAGCGCCTCGTTGACCAGGATGTTGGCCGACCCGAGCTGGCCCTGCCTCCAGCAGGCGCGCGAGAGCTCGAGCGTCGCCAGGGCGTACGCGAGGAGGGACGGCGTCGTCGCGAGGACCTCGCGCACCCGGGTGAACTCCCGCTCCGCGTCCACCATCTCGTCGTAGTCGTTGTGGATCGTGCCGCGGATGATGCCCACCCAGCCCGTGAGGATGGGGTCGGGGTTGCGGACGAGCAGCTCCGAGGCCCGCTCGAGAGCCGCCTCGGACTCGACCCGCAGTCCCATCGACAGGGCTGCCGAGGCGACCACGACGGAAGCGGCCGCGGCGTACTGGCTCGCCCCGAGCAGGGTCAGGGACCGTCGAGCCTGGTCGGCGAGCGCCAGCGCCGTGCGCGACTGGGACGTGCTGTCCTGCAGGTGCCAGGCCTCGCACAGCGCGAGGACCGCTGCACCCAGCTGGGTGTCGTCCCCCGGGCCGTCCAGGCGTGCGGCGACGTCGCGGGCGGCAGCGATCCAGTCGGCCTGGTCCACGGAGTAGTGGTGGGCATTGGCGCAGACCGCCAGCAGGCGCCACGCCAGACCCGGGTGCGTCGTGGCGACCGCGCGTGCGACGGCGCGGATCATCGCCGACTCGGTCTCGAAGAACGTGGCGGCTCCGATGCGCTGTGCTGCGCTGGGACTGCCCTGGCCCGGGGGAGCGGCGGCCGGCGCCGCGGTGTGCGGTGGCGGGGGCGGCAGGAACTGGAGGGGGATGTGGGCCTGCCGTTCGAGCGCGAGTCCGAGCAGGCTCTTGGCCAGTCGAGCCAGGGCTTCGGCCCGGTCGACCGCATCGACGGGCAGCTGCGTGCGGGTGGCGCGGCGCACCAGGTCGTGGAGGCGGTACTGGGCCTGCCTCTTGTCGCGCAGCACGGGCTCGACGAAGCTCGCCTCGATGAGGCCGTCCATGGCTCGCTCGCCGCGGGTGGGGTCGCCCAGGAGGGCGCCCGGGACCCAGCCACTGAAGGTGTGGAGGGGCAGGTGGGCCAACAGGGACGCCGCTTCCCTGGCGTCCTGCGGGATGCGCTCCCACACGGCCGCGAGACTCGACTGCAGGGCACCAGCCGGGTCGAGGTCGACGACGCCCCCGGACACCTGCCGCAGGCGGTCGACCATCGCAGCCACCCCCACGTCGGGTCGTTGGGCCAGCCGCGAGCCGACCAGCCGAAGGGCCAACGGCAGGGCTCCCGTGAGCTCGACCAGGGCCTGGGTGGCCCCGGGGTCCTGGGAGACGCGCTCGGTCCCCACGAGAGACTCCAGCAGCGTTGACGCGTCGGCCGCGTCGAGGGAGCGCAGGGTGAGCCGTCGGCAGTCCCCGAGCTCCGCCAGGGGCAGGCGGGAGGTGACGATAGCCATCGACCCGGGGGACGCAGGGAGGAGGTCACCGATGTGCGCCGAGCTCGAGCTCGGCGCGTTGAGCACGTTGTCGAGCACGATGAGCACCCGTCGGTCGTCGATGAGCGACCGGAACATGCCGGCGCGTGCCTCGGGGTGGTCAGGGACGGCGTCGGGGCTCACACCCATCAGCCGCAGGAACGACTCCAGCACCGTGTCCGGAGTCGCCGCCCCGCGGTCGCCGGCGGCATCGAGGTAGAGGCTGCCGCCAGGGAAGTGGTCGCGCAGCCGTTGCCCCGCCAGGACGGCGAGCGCGCTCTTGCCCACCCCGGTCAGTCCGGTGATGGACAGGACCACGGCCTCACTCGCGGCGTCCCGCCCCGCCTGCATGACGTGCTCGAGCTCGTCCTGGCGCCCGACGAACGGGGCGGGCCTGCGGGGCAACGTGCGGGGGACCGGCATGGCCGCGGGGTGCGCGCCCAGGACTGCCGCGCTCGGCGTGATGTCGTCATGAGCACCTCCGGAGCCGGGCCGCTCGACGGGCGCGGAGCTGGGATCGTGCGCGGCGACCAGGCCGACGGGGTGGGTCTGCCCGGCCAGCACCTGGCGATGGGCCTCCTGGAGCTGGGCGGATGGCGCGACGCCCAGCTCGGCGTCCAGGCGGGTGTAGACGTCCCGGTAGACCCGCAGGGCCTGTTCCTGCTGGCCGGTGGCCGCCAGCGCCAACATCAGGTGGGAGACCAGGGTCTCGCGATAGGGGTGGGCCGCCACCAGTGGCGCGAGCTCCACGGGTAGGGACTGCACCTCGCCGAGCAGGAGGGCCACGGCGTTGCGCTCCTCCACGACCGTCAGGCGGAGCTGTTCGAGGTGCTCGCGCTCCGCCTCCACGGCGTCGGTCGAGACCAGGCCCGCCAGGGGAGCGTGGCGAAAGGAGGAGAGCGCGCCCTCGTATGCCGTCAGGCTCTCAGCGGGGGCGGCCCTCCGCGCGGCACGGGCGTGGTCGACCAGGGCGTTCCAGTCGGCGAAGTCGGTGACCACCGATGGGTCGAGGCGGTAGCTGGAGGCGTGGGTGTCGATGAGGGCAACGCCGAAGGGGGCGACCTTCCGCCGCAGGCCGGACACGAGTGCCTGGACCCGGTTGGGCGCTGATGCCGGGACTCGCTCACCCCACAGCCAGGGGGTGAGCGACTCCGGGGAGACGCTCGCGCTCAGGGCAGCCCTCGCGAGGAGGCCACGCTCGAGCTGGGAGAGGTTCTGGCTGGCTCCGTCGATGAGGAGCTCGACCTCCGCCAATACCCGGATCACGACACTGCGTCCAGGCGTGGGGGCGGGCACGTGGTGCACGCTAGTGGTCCGGTGGCCCACTGTCATTTACGCCAACACACCCACCGGGGGCCAAGCACCACGATCTGGCTACTGTGCCAGCGCGAGGACCTCTGCGCCGGGCAGGGCCGCGAGCTCGGCCGAGGAGACGAGCAGCTTGCTCGCCCGGAGCCCACTGCCGATGACGACGGTCCCGGCCGCGACGACAGCCTCGTCGACGAGGATCGGCCAGGTCGGGGGTAGGCCGACGGGGGTGATGCCGCCGAACTGCATCCCGGTCAGCGCCACCGCGTCGTCCTGGGGCGCGAAGCTGATCTTGCGCACGTCGAGGTGTCGCCGGACGACGCCGTTGATGTCGGCGCGCATCGAGGCCAGGACGAGCACGGCGGCGTAGCGCACCTCGCCGCCGCGCTTGCCGGCCACGACGACGCAGTTGGCGGAGTGCTCCATGGCCGAGCCGTAGGCCTGGCAGAAGGCCGCGGTGTCAGCCAGCGTCGGGTCGATCGGCGCCACCCGCGCCGAGGCCACCAGTGCGAGCGAGCCCGCGACCGGTTCGGCGACGAGCTCGACATGGTGGTGGGCGGGTTCCCAGGCCAGGGTTCCTTCGGCGGTGTCCACGGGGTGCACGTTACCCAGCCGCGGGCTCGAGCAACGTGTAGCCCGCGTCGGTGACGACCACGCGCCACCCACGCGCCCGCAACGCGCGGGCCAGGGGCGAGTCCTCGTCGACGAGCGCTGCCGAAGGCCCGAAGGCGTCGAAGGTCGCCTCCCACCCCGGCTGTGCGGCGAGCACGCTCAGGTAGTCGCGGGACCGCTGCGGGCCGTAGAGCTCGGCCCGCGTGTCGGCGGTCGGTCGCAGCCCCGGGTAGGCGTACAGCAGCCAACCCCCCAGCAGGTCGCTGTTGTAGACGACCGTGGCGCGGGGCAGCGACCGAAGAGCGGGTTCTGCCGCGGCGGGTACGCCGACCGGCTCGTGGGGCCCGGACGCCGCCAGCATCCCGGCCAGCGCGAGCGCCGCGGCGAGGGCGGCCGCCACGAACCCGCGTTCCCCCCGTGAGGCGGGCACGCGCGGGCGTCGCAGGGCCAGGTCGAGCGCCTCGGCGGCCAGCGGGGCCAGGATGATCGCGCCGATCGCGACCGTGCGCATCGACGAGGCCGCCCAGGCCACGGCCACCAGCCAGAGGGCCACCCGGGTCCAGCCGGGCCCCGGCCGCCGCCGCGCCCACAGCACCGGGACGAGCAGCGCCAGGGCGGCGGTCACGACGACCGAGGGGCTCGAGAGGGTGGGCGTGCGCCATTCGAGGATGTAGGGGCTCACGGCCCGCACGGTGGCGAAGCTCTCATAGAGCCTGGGCCCCAGTGGGGTCACAGCAGTCGCCAGGACCCCGGCGACCACGACCGCCGCCAGCCGGACGGCCTCGCGCCGCGACACCTGCCGGTCCGCCACGAGTCCGACGACCGCCGCCGCGCCCACGCTCACGCCGGCGACCCAGGTCCCGTGCGAGCAGGCCCACAGCCACATGACGGGGACCAGCCACCACCGCACCCGGTGGTCCCGGGCGGTCCGCAGCCACGCTCCGACGACGACGGCGAGCAGTACGAAGCCGACCAGCTGGGGCCGGGGGCTGAGGCTGTCGGCCGTGCCCAGCACGGCGGCACTCGCGACGAGGGCGGCCGACAGAGCGCCGGCGACCTGCCGACAGACGAGCAGCAGCGCCACGCACAGCACCAGCCGGACGGCCCACGTGACCCAGGCCACCGCGGCCACGCCGCCGAGGTGGTCGGCCAGGGCGAGGCCCAGCTCGGGCAGCCACTGGTTGAGCACCCACGGCTCGCGGGTGAAGTCGGACAGCGGGTCGGGCCCCGCGAACGACCACGTCGCCCAGAGGTGCCGCCCGGCGAGGACGTGCCACAGCGTGTCGGGGTCGCCGAGGCCCGCACCGGCCCGTCGGGCCAGGGCCAGCAGGAGCAGGCCGAAGACCACCAGCGGCCCCCACCTCAGCAGGGCCGGGGGCGGGCCCGGTTCGGTCGCGCGGGCCGGCTCGCTCACCGGGTGGAGCGCGGGCTGTCGGCCGCGAACTGCTGCAGGCTGGCGGTGTTGACCGGGTCGTCCGAGGTCACCCGCAGGTCCGAGACCAGCAGCGATGCCAGCTGGCGGCCCTCGGTGCCGGGGACGGCGGCGACCTCCCCGCTGGTGGCGATCGTGACCGCGGTGGAGCCGGGCGGGACCGGGAGCGAGAAGGTGACCGGACGCCCCGAGGAGGTGGCGGCCGTCACCACCTGGGTGGTCACGCCCGGGCCACTCACCGTCACCGTCCGGGGGACCTCCCCGTTGCCGGCGACCGTCATCGAGACCGTGACCGCCACCGGGTCGTCACCGAGGTTGCTGATCGTCAGGGTCGCCTCGGGGCCGGTCCACTGCTGCGGCCGCTCCCCGTCGATGTCGACGAGCGAACCCGAGAGGCTCGCCACGACGGGTGCGAGCACCTCGGCACGGCGCTTCGCGAGCGCGGCGGCCCCGAGCGACTGGCGCAGCGAGTCGCCCAGTGCCCGCAGGTCGTAGGCGGCCAGGTGTTCCCCGGGGGCGGCGGCGATCGGCTGTCCGAGCAGGCCGGCAGTGGCCGCGCTGGGGTCGCTGCCCCCGGCATACCCGTCACGGTCGATCTCCACGGCGCAGAAGCCCGCAGCGGCGACGTCCTGGAGGAGCCGACGCTGGTCGCCCACGGGCAGGGCGAGCTGCCAGTCGGCGCTGGCGGTGCCGCGGATCGCGCCGTAGCTCCAGGTCAGTCCGGCGGGGGAGGCCAGGCTGGGCAGCAGGTGGTCGTAGTCGCCCATCTCGCCGGGGGCCGGCTCCTCGGGGAAGGAGACCACGGGCAGCTGGAAGACGGAGCAGTCGCCTCCCAGCCGGTCCGCGACCTCGTGGCCGTATGCCGTGAGCTCGGCCTGCCGGGCTGCCAGGTCGGCGTAGCGCGGGGCGGCACCGGGGCTGGTCTGGTCGAGCACGCCGAGCACCAGCAGCAGGGTGGCCCCGACCCAGGCCGTCCGTCGGCCGTGACGCCGACCGAGCCGACCGACCCACAACCCGACGGCGATCAGCCCGAACAGGCCGATGAGCACGACGAACCGGGACCAGGTGCGGATCTGCGGGGTGAGGAACAGCGCGACCAGGGAGCCGAGCCCACCGCGGGTGTAGAACCCCAGGCTCACGAGCGTGAGCGCGGCGAGCAGCCCCCAGAGAGCGGGGACCCGACGCGCCAGGGCCAGCGCGGTGATGCTGACCCAGAGGATCGCGGCCACCCCGGCGAGGGCGACGACCCCCAGGGCGGGGCGCTCGACGCTGGGTGGCGCGGCGACCCCGTAGGCGAAGGACAGGAAGCGCAGGGCGCCGACGCGGTGCTCGTACCACGGGAGCACCAGCTCGATGATCTTTCCGGCGTAGACCTCGGACTCGCCGATGACGCGCTGGGCGGGCAGGGCGCCGGTCACGGGGTCGCCGGCGCGGCCCCGGGTGGCCACGACCAGGGACAGTCCGCAGAGCCCCCCGATGGCGGCGGCTGCCGCGGCACCGGGGAGCAGCCGGACGGCGCGCGTGCCCGTGAAGAGCCGGACGACGAGGACGATGGCCAGCAGGAGCAGCGTGAAGGCGACGTAGTAGACATCTGCCAGGCCCACGGCCAGGACGATGCCGGCGGTGCGGGCGGCCTGCCAGCGGGCCGCCCGGGTGACCTCTCCCGTCCCGGTCAGCTGCGAGCGCGGCGGCCAGATCCGGTCGCCGCGGGCGGTCTGCACGACCAGCCAGACCGCGAGCGGCACCATCCAGTAGGCGGCCAACCACAGGTGCGCGAACCACACCTGGTGGCCGGGCAGCACCGAGAACAGCACCCCCACGAGCACGGCGGCCGGGCGGGTCAGGTGCAGCTGGCGGGCCAACCAGTAGGCGGTGAGTGCCGCCGCGGGGAAGCCGAGGAGGAAGAAGATCGCACCGACCGTCGCGGGGGAGTCGCTGAACAGCCCGAGGACCCGGATGCCCCCGAAGTTGAGGAGGTCGGCCGTGGTGAACCAGGCCTGGTTCATGCCGAAGGGGGCACCGACGCGGTCGTTCACGGCATACCAGTGGCCGTCCATGATCGCGCGGATCTGGGTGAGCACCTGGGGCGAGTCGCCCTCGAGGGACAGCGGGACACCGGGTCGCCAGTCCCACAGCCGTAGGGCCTGGGCTGCCGCCAGCACGGACAGCACCGCCACCAGGACCGGACCGGCGGCTGCGTCGGCGCGGGGCCGCGTCCGGGGCGAGGTCACCATGGGAGTATGCGGCCCGCCGGCGGGCGGTGCCGGGTTGCCGCGCCCAGTCCGACCGAAGGGACGAGGAAGCACCGCGAACCTGCACCGTTACGCTGTCGCCCATGTCGACCGAGGGTGGAACCCGCGCAATCCTGGCCGCCCTGGCCGCGAACCTGGGGATCGCGGTCACCAAGTTCGTGGCCTTCCTGCTCACCGGGTCGAGCTCGATGCTCGCCGAGTCGGTGCACTCCCTGGCCGACTCCGGCAACCAGGGCCTGCTGCTGCTCGGTGGCCGACGTGCGAAGAAGGCGGCGACGCCGGAGCACCCGTTCGGGTTCGGCCGCGAGCGCTACGTCTACGCGTTCATCGTCTCCATCGTGCTGTTCAGCATCGGTGGGCTCTTCGCGCTCTACGAGGCGTACCACAAGTGGCACGAGGCGCAGGACGGCCAGGGAGCCATCACCAGCTGGCAGTGGGTGCCGGTCGCCGTGCTGCTCGCGGCGATCGCGATGGAGGGCTACTCGTTCCGGACCGCGATCGTGGAGAGCAACCTCGTCCGCGGCAAGCGGTCGTGGCCCCAGTTCATCCGCTCGGCGAAGGCGCCCGAGCTGCCGGTGATCCTGCTCGAGGACTTCGCGGCGCTGATCGGCCTCGTCTTCGCCCTCGTCGGAGTCGGGCTGACCCTGGCCACCGGCGACGGTATCTGGGACGCGGTGGGGACCGGCGCCATCGGGGTCCTGCTGGTGACGGTGGCCATCGTGCTCGCCATCGAGATGAAGTCCCTGCTCATCGGCGAGTCCGCGACCCCGCGACACCGGCAGCGCATCGAGCAGGCCATCGCCTCCGCCGACGGCATCGAGCGGATCATCCACGCCAAGACCATGCACCTGGGGCCCGAGGAGCTGCTGGTGGCCGCCAAGGTGGCGGTCTCGCCGGGATCGGACGCTGCTGCCATCGCCGATGCCATCAACCTGGCCGAGACCCGGGCCCGTGAGGCCGAGCCCGACCTGACGTTGCTCATCTACCTCGAGCCGGACATCGACTGCTCGGTGCCCGCGTCCCCCGCGGGCTAGCCCTGGGTGTCCATGCTGTTGGGCACCGGGTGGCCCTCCGGTTCGGCCTGGTAGTCGCCCTTGACCTCGTCCCAGGCCTCGACCTTCTCCTCGTCGACGTCCAGCTCGACCGACTCGGGTACGTCCGGCCCGGTGGTCGGCGCCTTGTCGGCGTCGCCCGGGACGTCGTCGTCGGCGATCTCGCGGGGTACTGCGCTGCTCGGCTCGCTCATGGAGGCTCCGTTCGTCGTCGGTCAGTCCTTCCTACGCGGTCGGCGCCCGGCGCGCATCCCGGGACGGGCTGGCGGGCCTACCGCCCGGTGACCGGGCTCGCGAGCTGGTCGGACGATGGGGTGACGCCGGGGCCCGACCCCGGCTCGATCGCGGCCCCGGACTCGGTCAGCAGGACGGAGAACTCGATGCCCACCTCCGCACCGCCCTCGCGCGACCGACCCGCGACGAGCCAGCCGCCACGAGCGCGGGCCAGGGCATGCACCATGGCCAGGCCGAGGCCGGTCTGGGAGTACTGGTCGCGGAAGCCATCGTCGAGCAGTGGGGTGTCGAGCTCGACCGGGGCGCGGTGCCTCCATGCGTTGATCGCCGCCACCTGGTCGGCCCGCAGGCCGGGGCCGGAGTCGGCGACACCGAAGGTGACCACCCCGTTCCGGCGCGTCCCGAACAACCGGATGGTCCCGCCGGGAGGCGTGTAGCGCAGGGCGTTCTCGATCATCGTGTCGAGCACGGCGCGCAGCCGTTCCGGGGACATGACCACGCGGCCGACCGCGCTCTCGACCTGCCAGTGCCGGTCGGCGATGGCCGCCCACCGGACGCGTACCTCGTGCAGGGCCCGGTCGAGGTCGATGACCTCGCGCGGTGCGCCGCCCTCGAGGGCGATGGCGCGCACCAGGCGGTCGCAGACCCGCTCGAGCCGGTTGAGCTCCTCGTCGACGACGAGGAGGTCCTCGGACCACTGGCCACCGGGTGCACTGGTCATCATCAGCTCGACGTACCCGCGCGCCACCGTCAGGGGGGTCCGCAGCTCGTGCGAGGTGACGCGGGTCAGCCGCTCGCGGCTGTCCGCGAGCGCCCGCTCCTTGAGGGCCATCTCGTGGAGCTGGACGAGGGCACGCTGGCGCCGCCAGATGTTGCGCATGACCATGCACATGAGGATGGCCAGCAGGGGCAGCTCGGTCGTCTCGATCCAGTTGATGTCCCCGTCCATGGCGCTGAGGATGAACTGCACGGTGCTGACGAACCAGAAGACGGCCAGCGACGGGAGGGTGAGCCGTTGCTCGCCCAGGCCCAGCCCGTAGAGGCTGACGAAGATGACCAGGGCGATGTGGAACGGCAGGGTCTCGAAGCCGAGGTATAGGGGCATCGCCGCGATGCTGGCGGCGGCCGTCGTGAGCCAGGCGGCCATGAGCAGCCGTGGATGGCGCGGCTCAAAGTTCGGGGATGCAGTAGCCAACACCGCGCACCGTCTCTATCGGGGGGTCGGGGACCAGCTTGGAGCGGAGCCTGCGCATGCAGACCTCCACCAGGTTGCTGCCGGGGTCGAAGTCGAGCCCCCACACGTCGTGCAGGAGCTCCTCCCGGCTGCAGACATCGCCGTGGCGTCGCACGAGGTGGGCCAGCAGGGCAGCCTCGCGCTCGCTGAGGGCGACCAGGTGCTCGTGCCACTCGACCATCCGGCGGCTGGTGTCCAGGCGCAGGCCGGCGGCGCTGAGGTACCGGTGCTCGGATCCGAGGCGACCCTCGGTCCTGCCGAGGTGGCGGTTGACCCGGGCCAGGAGCTCGACCAGGACGAACGGCTTGCCGACCACGTCCACTGCACCCTTGTTGAGCGCCTGAACCCTGGCCCCGACGTCGTGCTGCCCCGTCAGGACGATCACCGGTGGCTGCACGTGCAGGCTGGGCAGGGCGTCGAGGACGCCCAGCCCGTCGGTGCGCGGGAGCATGAGGTCGAGCAGGACGAGGTCGAACGTGGCAGCCCGCAGCTGGGCCAGGGCCGACTCGCCGTCCGGCACGCCGACGACGCGGTGGCCGCCCCCGGACAGCGCCCGGGAGAGCAGGGTGCGGATCCGCGGTTCGTCGTCCACGACAAGGATGGTGCTCACGTGCACTCACCCCCCCTGCCGCGCCGAGCCGACACGGCGGGGCGCCGCGGGCCTGTGCAGAGAATGACCCACGGCTTCGCCGACGGCATCCGTCGAATGCATGAGATGTCTCAGATCGTCCATGACCGTTTCATGACCAACGCGTGACCCAGACCTGATGACGCGGTGACCGACCCGTGAGGTTTCGGCCGTGAACCGGTCCGGACCGCCCGTCCGGGCGGACTCTGTGCGCGGGGGATTCCCGCCCCCACCCCGACCCGGCGCCACCCAGCCCGGGACCGGTTCGCTCGTTGGAGGTCCTCATGCGCACACGCACCCGCACCGCCGTGGTCGCCCTGCTGGCCGTGGTGGCCAGCCTGATGGTGGCTGCGCTGCCCGTGGCGCAGGCCGCGCCGACGGTGGTCGCCGCCGCCAGCCCCGGCAGCATCACGCTGGCCGTGCAGAGTGCTCGGAGCGTGCGACCGGATGCGGGGTTCGTCCACAAGGGCGACGCGATCTCCGAGTACAAGTGGCTGATCAACGCCGACGACAGCGGCAACCCGGGCACGGTGACCAACCCGCTGACCAACCAGTGCCTGCCTGCCCGCGCAGCCGGCGGGTCGAGCGACCCCGACTATGCGGACACCTGCCCCTGGCCCAGCACGCGGGCCACGTCCGGCTTCGCGCCGATCATCGCCCAGGGCGACGAGACCGACCTCAACCGCACGAAGGCCCTCCCGGGCCTGCCTGCCGGCAAGTACCTCATCTCGGTGACCGCCAAGGACTTCAAGATCGACGGAGCCCACTTCACCGTCGCCGGCGGGGGCACCCAGGCCGTGACCGTCGAGATGAACCCGACCCCCCTGCCGCTGAGCACCATCAAGATCCAGGTCTTCCAGGACAACGCCCCCGTCGACGGGACCTACGAGGTCGGTGCCGAGGGCGGCCTGTCCGGCTTCTCCGCCTACCTGAGCGACGTCTTCGGACCGGTCTCGGTCGACTACTACGGCAACGCCCTGTGCACGACCTACCGGCACGTGGGCAACAACGCGACGCGCCCCATCATCTTCGACGCGGACGGCCACCCGGTCGTCGCAGCCGGCAGCACGGGCAAGTGCGTCAGCGACGCGAGCGGGGTCGTGACGATCCCGAACCTCGGTCCGAACCGCTACGGCGCACTCATCACCCCGCCGGCCCCGGTGGCCGGCCAGACCTACCAGTGGGTCCAGACCACCACCCTCGAGGGTGCGCACGACCACGACATCTGGGTCCAGGAGGGCTCCACCGGACTGGACACCGAGATCGTCAAGGGCGCCGAGCCGGTGCCGGCCGTGCAGTTCGGCTTCGTCAAGACCAAGACCCTGCCGTCCGGCGCCAAGGCGCCGAAGGGCGAGGTCAAGGGCGTCGTGGTCGCGGGCCTGCCCTACGTCGGCGGCCAGAACGGACAGGTCGTGCCGGAGACCGGGTTCGCCGGGGCCAAGGTCGGGGGACCGATCAAGAACCCGTGGGTCGCGCTGTCCGACCTGGGCGCCGGTGACGCCGCCGTCTACGTGGGTCGCGGTGCCGCGGACGGCTCGTTCGACATCAAGAACGTCCCCGACGGCACCTACCAGCTCACGGTGTGGGACGACGACCAGGACTACATCCTGTGGAGCTTCAACGTCAGCGTCACCGGCGGCCAGGTGGTCGACGTGGGCCAGAAGATGATCGTCGGCTGGTTCACCCACATCTACGGCACGGTCTTCGTCGACACCAACGGCAACGGCGTCCGCGACCCCGGTGAGCGTGGGGTGCCCTCGTTCGGGCTCACCCTGCGCGAGCGCGACAACTCGCTGATGGACCAGTACACGAACACGGTCTCGACGAGCACCACGGGCGCCTACGACATCCGCGAGGGCTACCCGCTGAGCAAGTGGCTGGTGCTCGAGGCGTTCAACACGCGCTACCGCACGACCGGGGTGACCTGGCAGGGCGAGAACGACCCCGAGCCCACCACCCAGCTCGGCGGTCTCGTCGACCTGAGCGTGCTGCCCGTGATCGGCCTCGGCGGACGCGTCGACTGGGGCGTGGAGCCCCTGCCCGGCGCGGAGAACGGCGGCATCGCCGGCACCGTCACCTACGACGTCACCCGCAACGAGCTCGACCCGGCCGACGCCGCCACCGAGGGCTACCAGCCCGGCATCCCCGGGCTCGACGTCCACCTCTACGCATCCATTCCCTGCACGGCCACCACGCAGGCGGCCAAGGACAACAGCTGTCGTGAGGGCAAGGAGATCGTGCCCCTCAAGGTGGACGACGGCAGCGGCACCATGGTGGACAACCCCGACCCTCGTCGCGGTGCGTTCGTCCGCTCCCCGGAGCTGGCCGACCCCTACCCGACGGAGGGCTTCACGCCCCCGCGCGGCTGCACCGCACGGATGTGGAACGGTGCCGAGCTGACCGACCAGCAGGCCCTGCCCGAGTTCGGCCAGGACGCCAACCACCTGTGCGTCGAGGCGCCGATGATGGGCTTCCAGGCGGGTCCGAGCGACTCGGCCGAGGGTGCCCAGACCGTGGACGGCAACTACGGCTTCAGCGAGTCCAAGCTCAACCTCTACCCGGTCGGCGACAGCCGGAACCCCGGACCCAACAACGACCTCCCGCTCTTCGCGGACCTCGCTGCGGCAGGGTTCGAGCCGCAGCCGCTGGAGGCCGGGGACTACCTCGTCTCCGTGGAGATCCCCAACACCCCCGTCGGCGACACCCCGATGTACAAGGTCACCTCCGAGGAGTCCGTCAACGTCTTCACCGGTGACACCTACCTGCCGCAGGAGAACTACCCGCCGGCCACCCCCGCGATCGCCGGCGACCCCGGTGACCCGCCGCTCCCGGACGTTCTCCCGCCCAGCCAGGACCCGTCCCAGACCGGCGGCATCGTCTCCGGTTGCGCCGGACCGCTGCACAAGGTCAACGTGACCGACGAGGACTTCCTCGCCGGTGGCGGCAGCCCCTTCCAGGGCCAGGACCGGCCGTCCTGCCAGGACAAGCTGGTGACGGTCCGCGCCGGCCAGACCACCGCCCCGACGTTCAGCCTCTACACGGACGTGCCGATCCCGACGCACTTCTGGGGCCTGACCATCAACGACCTCGGCCTGACCCTGGACAAGCGTCAGGTCGGCTACGGCGAGGCCCAGGGCCTGCCCTTCGTGCCGGTCGGCCTCTACGACTACGCGGGACGGCTGCAGTACACCTCGCACACCGACTTCAACGGGATGTACGAGGCCCTGATGCCCTCGACCGGGACGTACAACTGCCCGGTGCCTGCCGGCCCGTGCCCGAACATGTACCGGTTCACGGGTAACGACCCGGGTGTTCCCGGAGCGCTGAACCCGGACTACAACCCGCGGTTCCGCACCATCTCCGCGACGTTCCAGGGCTGGCCCGGGCTCTACACGGTGACCGACACCGCTCCGACCCAGGTGGCGGCGACGATCCTGACGCCCGACACGACCGTGGCCAACGCGACCGTGTGCGACGTGGATCCCGTGACACCGCAGGTGTTCGCGGTGGACAAGCCGTACGTGCGTCGTGGTGACACCAACGCCGCGCGCCTGGTGACCATCCGCGGACGCGGCTTCGGAGCCACCCAGGGCTCGGTCCGCCTCGGGTCCGGCAACGTCAACGTCGTGTCGTGGAGCGACGAGGAGATCTCGATCCGCGTCGCGACCGGTGCGACCGCAGGCGCCCAGCAGCTCGACATCACGGCCAGCAACGGCCAGCACGCGTCGAACAGCCTGACCCTGCACGTCCTCAACGCCCTCGGGGGCACGGTCGGCGCCACCCCGGACAACCCGCGCATCGCCGAGGTCGGGCCGGGCAAGTCGTACAGCACCATCCAGGCCGCCCTCGAGGCAGCCCGTCCTACGAACGCCCAGCGGTACTGGCTGGTCGTCGTCTACCCGGGTGCCGCAACCTCGGTCAACCCCCGCGGCGAGTACACCGAGAACCTCATCGTCCACAACCGCGTCGAGCTGCAGGGGGTCGGGCCCGGCGGGTTCACGGCCTCCGGGGCGTGGGTGCCCGGCACCATCGTCGACGGGTCGGGCTTCAGCGCCGACCAGGACAACGGGACCGCCTGGCTCGCCCTGCTCAACAGCCTCTCGTATGCCGGGGCGGCGGCCGTGCCGGACGGGGCGGTGATGACCGTGCTGTCACCGAGCGTCAGCGTCGTGCCCAACAGCTACCCGCTGAGCATCGACGGCTTCCAGATCACCGGTGGCATCCAGGTCAACAACCCGACCAACGTCAACGTGATCACCGGTGGGGTCAGCACCCCCTACGGCGCGACCGGCGCGCTCATCGCCCAGGGCGGTGGGATCTACGCCCACAGCGCGGTGATGGGGATGAAGGTCACCAACAACGTCATCGTCGGCAACGGCGGGTCGTACGCAGGCGGCATCCGCATCGGCACTCCGTACGCGGGCAACAGCCGCAACTATGGAACCGTCATCTCCCACAACCAGATCCGCGACAACGGCGGCACCAACCTCGCCGGCGGTATCGGGCTCTTCGAGGGCAGCGACGGCTACTCGGTCGACCACAACGCCATCTGTGGCAACCACTCGTCGGAGTACGGCGGTGGGGTCTCGGCCTACGGCTACCAGGCGCACAACGCGGCGGTCTCCGCCGGCTACACCCTGGGCGGCTCCGTGGACCACAACACGATCTGGTTCAACAGCTCCTACGACGAGGGCGGCGGCGTGATGATCGCCGGCGAGCTGCCCGCCGACCCGACGAAGCTGTCCGACGGCACCGGTCCGGTGAGCATCGACGCGAACCAGATCAGGGCCAACCTGGCCAACGACGACGGTGGCGGCATCCGGTTGCTGCAGACCTCCGGCTCGCACATCAGCCAGCTCACCCAGGAGACCATCTCCATCACCAACAACACCATCGCCAACAACGTCTCGGCGCACGAGGGTGGCGGCATCGCCATCGACGACGCAGCCTTCGTCGACATCGTGAACAACACGGTCGTCAAGAACCTGACGACGGCCACTGCGGTCACGAGCAACGGCACCCCGGCTGCGGCCGGCCTGTCGAGCGCCGCGCTGAGCGACCGCTTGCTGCAGCGGTTGCGCAACACGAGCCTGTTCCCCGGCTCGCAGAACGTCGCGGCTGCCGGCTTCGCGAAGCCGACCCTGCTCAACAACCTGTTCTGGGACAACCGGGCCGGGCGCTACCAGGGTGGGTACGTCTACGGGATCGGTGGGCAGCTGCCCAACGG
Organism: uncultured Actinomycetota bacterium; assembly: GCA_963757635.1. Classification (GTDB taxonomy): domain Bacteria; phylum Actinomycetota; class Actinomycetes; order Actinomycetales; family Dermatophilaceae; genus Pedococcus. The sequence continues at coordinate 673,644 of CAVWSK010000005.1, forward strand.
CGCCCCCAACGACACCAACAACTGGGACATGGGCGTGATGGACCTCCCCGGGGCCCTGCTGCACCCGGTCAGCTCCGTCCTGCAGACCACCGCCGGCACGGACGCCGACGCGAGCAACCGGGTCACCAACACCCCGGCGCTCACCTCGCCCTACGACGTCACGGTCGACGTCCTGGCCGCCAGGTCCTACCCGGCGTTCCGCCAGGCGGCGATCGTCACGACCAAGCTGCCGCTCACCCTCCTGGGTGACTACCACCTGGCCGCCGGTTCGGTCGCCATCGGGGCCGGGGCAGCGAGCACCCGGGTCTACCTCGGCCCGGTCTACTACAACACCGTCAACGCGCCCTCCCAGGACATCGATGGCCGCAACCGTCCGACGAACCCGGGCAGGCGCTACGACGCCGGCTCCGCGCAGTTCACCCCCTGACGTCGGTGCGGGCCCTCCCCCCACCGGCCCGCACCGACCCAGGGACCACGCCTTCCAGCTCCACCCACAGCGCGACCCAGTCCACAGACATCACCAGCACGACAGGGAACACAAGGAGTCCACGGTGAACGAGACATCGGCCCACGGCGCGTCCCGCCGGTCCTTCCTGCTCGGCGCCGCTGGCGCCGGGGCCAGCCTCGTCGTCGGCGCGCGGGTCATCGCACCCAGTCCGGCGCGGGGAGCGGGGATCCCCGCCGCCACAGCGGCCCGGGTGACCCGCAAGCTCCACCTCGTGGGCACGGACGGCTGGGCCTCCATGCCTGCCAGCGCCCCCGCGGACCTGCCGTTCTTCCCCGACCCGCTGGCCCCGCCCGGGTTCAACACCTACGTCTTCGGGTTCCGGGACGTCACCGGGATGAGCGCCTCGAACGTCGCGGCCCAACGCGGAAAGGCGCAGATCAGCGCCCCGACGCTGGTGTTCAACGAGGAGGAGGACATCACCATCACGTTGTCCAACCTCGGCCTGGTGCTGCGGCCCGACCTCTTCGACGGCCACACCCTGCACTGGCACGGCTTCGTCAACGCCATCCCGCTCTTCGACGGGGTGCCGGAGCTGTCGCTCGCCGTGCCGATCGGGCGGGACCTGGACTACTTCTACCGCCCCCACGACGCGGGCACGTACATGTACCACTGCCACTTCGAGGACGTCGAGCACGTGCAGATGGGCATGACCGGGATGCTCTGGGTGCGACCCAAGCAGAACGCCACCCCGGTGGGGAGCGATCCGGCCGGCTCGAAGTACGCCTACAACGACGGCGACGGATCCACCCGCTACGACCGGGAGTTCGGGTTCATGATCACCGAGCTGTGGTCGGCGGCCCACTACCGCGACGCCCACATCCAGGTCAGCGACTGGACCGACTTCGACCCGTCCTTCTGGCTCATGAACGGCCGGGCCTACCCCGACACGATCGCCCCCAACGGCAACCCGCTCAGTGCGGCTGGGGGGCGCCTGCAGTACCAGCCGATCTCGTCGTTGATCACGGCCAACGTGGGGGAGCGGGTGCTGCTGCGGATGTCGAACCTCGGCTACCAGAGCCACACCCTCACCGCCGACAACATCGACATGGTGGTCGTGGCCAAGGACGGCAGCCTGCTGCGGGGCCGGGACGGCACCGCCAACTACCTGACCACCACGTCGGTCGACGTCGGCCCCGGTGAGAGCCGCGACGTGATCTTCCAGGCGCCGTCGTCGCCGGGTGAGTACCTGCTCTACGACCGTCGGTACAGCTACCTCAACAACGGTGGCGGCGCCGGCTACGGCGGGATCATGACGCGGATCCGCGTCGGCGCGCCAGGCACCTATCCAGCCCAGACCATCCCGAACGCATGAGCAGGGGATCCGTGATGACACCGAACAGTGCCCCCAGTCAAGGTCGTCGCACACGCTGGGCCGCCATGGCCGCCGCCGTGGGTACGACCCTCGCGGCGATCCTGGTCACCCTCCCGGGGTCGGCCCAGGCCGCCGTCGAGAACGGCCTCATCTGCGACACCGCGAGCCACAACGCCTTCACGCTCAAGGCTGCCGCCGACTACATCCTCACCCCCGACGGCAACAGCATCTACATGTGGTCCTACGCCAACGAGGTGGGCGGCCACTTCCAGTTCCCCGGGCCGACGCTGTGCGTGACCAGTGGTGAGAAGGTCACCGTGGTCCTGCACAACACGCTCCCCGAGGCCACCTCGATCCTCTTCACGGGACAGCGCGGCGTGCTCGCCAACGGCGCCGCGGCCCAGCCGGTGTTCGACGGCGGTGGGTCACTGACCTCGATGGTGCAGGCGGCCCCGGCGAAGACCGGCTCGGTGACCTACACGTTCACCGCCGGCTCGCCCGGCACCTACCTGTACAAGAGCGGCACCGACTCCGCCAAGCAGGTGCAGATGGGGATGTACGGCGCCCTCGTCGTGCGGCCCGCCGGCCACCCGGACCAGGTGAACAGCCGCACCGACTCCGTGTTCAACCCCGCCAACGAGTACCTGTTCATGCTCTCGGAGATCGATCCCGAGGCGCACCTGGCCGTCGAGCGGGGCGGCGCGATCGACTGGACCACCTACAAGGCCCGCTACTTCCTGATCAACGGCCGGAGCATGCCGGACACGCTGGCGCCGAACAACGCCTCGTGGCTGCCGAACCAGCCCTACGGCGCCCTGGTCCACATCCGCGCGTACGACCCGCTGACGAACAAGCTCCCCGCGACCATCCGCTACCTCAACGCGGGCACGGTGGACTATCCGTTCCACCCGCACGGCAGTGACGAGCGCGTCGTCAACCAGGACGGCCAGGCCGTCCAGGGTGCCGGGGGCCAGGACCTGTCCTACCTCAAGTACGACCTCGACGTGCAGCCCGGCCAGAGCATCGACGTGCTGATGGACTGGAAGGACACCGAGCACTGGAACGAGCTCACCAACCCGATCCCGACCAACCTGCCGGCCATCACCGACCAGCTCCTCGTCGGGACCGACACGTGGTTCAGCGAGAGCCCCTACCTCGGGGTCAAGAACGCGCTCCCGGCGAACATCACCGACAACAACGTCTGCGGCGAGTACTACCACGTGGCCCACAGCCACGCACTCCAGCAGGCCACCAACTACGGCGCCGCGTTCGGCGGGATGATGACGGTCTTCCGCATCGACCCCGTCGCCGGCTGCACCCAGAATTGAGGTCGGCGATGAGCATCGACAGCCCTGTCACCCCGCCGCGGGTGACCCACCGTCCCGGCCGCAGGCTGGCCGGCGTCCTCACCGTGAGCCTCGTGCTCCTGGGCTCCGCAGGCGGGGCGTGGGCCGCGCAGGCCCACAACCCGGCGCCCAGCCCGGCCGGGAAGGGGGCGCAGAAGACCACGATCTCCGCGGTCGCCCCCTCGCGCCGCAGCACGCCGGTCGCGCCCACCCTGGACGCCGCGGCGAAGGCGGCGATCGCGGGCAGCACGACGCCGCAGGTCCTGCCCAACGCCGGGCTCGCCGCAGCCCCCGCCGGTGCACTCGCTCCCAGCGGGTGCACGACGGTGGGCACGGCGGTGACGTGCGACCTGTGGTCGATGACCGGTACGACGAGCATCCTGGGCACGTCCGTGCCGATCTGGGGCTTCTCGACCACCGGCACCGCGGGGTCGGCGACCCTGCCCGGCCCACAGCTCGTCGTGCGCACCGGTGACACCGTCACGGTGCGGCTGCACAACGGGATCAGCACGGCGATGTCGTTGGCCTTCCCCGGCATCCCGAGCACGTCCTTCACCCCCGGTCTGTCCGCCACCACGCAGGAGACCGGGGTCGTCACCGGCGCGACCATGTCCTACACGTTCCTGGCCACCCGTCCCGGCACCTTCCTCTACGAGGCGGGGCACACCCCGAACGGCTCGCGCCAGGTCGCCATGGGCCTCGCGGGCGCGCTCGTGGTCACCCCCGGGGACGGCACCGCCTACGGCTCGAGCGCCTCGGCGTTCGCGGACGAGGCCGTCGTCGTGCTGGGCGAGATCGACCCTGCCTTCAACGCCAACCCGCTCACCTTCGACATGCGCAACTTCCGCCCGGACTACCGGCTCGTGAACGGCAAGGCCTTCCCGGAGACCGACGCCATCCCCACGGACGTAGGACACCGCGTGCTGCTGCGCTACGTCAACGCGGGCTCCCTGAACCACCCCATGGGGCTCCTGGGCGCTGACCAGGTCGTGGTCGGCTCCGAGGGCCACCCCGCGGCATACCCGCAGCAGATGGGCGTGGTCGCGGTATCGCCCGGCGAGACCGTCGACGCCATCACCACCATGCCGAGCGGGGCGGAGTCCAAGGTCACCCTCTACGAGACGGCGAACCTGCTGACCAACGCCAGCCTGACCACGGCCGACCCGTCGCAGACCGCCCCCGGCGGGATGATGACGTTCGTCGACACCCAGGCGCCGCCGCCCACCGACGACCACGTCGGTCCGGTGACGACGCGGGTGGCCCTGAACAACAACCCGGCGAGCGGCCTGCTCCCGGTCACCGTGACCGCCGACCTCACCGACGTCCCGCCCACGGGTGCGCAGTACCCCGGGTCGAACGTCATCCAGGCGGAGTACGTCATCGACGACGCAGACCTCGTCGCCCCCGGCTCCGGGACCCCGATGGCGGGGATCCCCGTGCCGGCGACCCCGACCGCCACCGGCGTCACCGGCACGATCAGCACCACCGTGCTCGACTCCCTCCCGGCGGGGCGGCACCAGGTCTTCGTGCGTGGCCTCGACTCCTCGGGCAACTGGGGAGCGGTCGCCTCCGCCGTGCTCAACCTGCCCAAGACCGGGCCCTCGACGACCAACGGCTCGGCGAAGCCCAACCCCGCCAGTGCCGCGATCGTCAAGGTCACCGCGACCGGTGACGACACCGCAGCCGGCGGCACGATCACCAAGGCCGAGTACTTCATCGACACCGTCGGGGCCGTCGACACCGGCGCCGCGATGACGAAGAACCGGACCGCGACGGTCGTCTCCCTGACCGCCTCCATCCCGGCGGCCACCATCTCGGGGCTGGGCGAGGGCACGCACCACGTGTTCGTCCGGAGCCTGGACTCGCTGGGACTCTGGGGACCGACCCTGGACATCCCGTTGGCCGTGGACCACACCGGTCCCACGGTGGACGGTGCCGCCGTCGGGCCGAACCCGACCAACGGCGTCATCACCGACCAGGCCAACCCCGGCTACCTCGTGGTCTCGGCCACCATCACCGACCGTGACGCGGCGCAGGGGCTCCAGAGCACCATCGCCGACGCCGAGGCCTTCATCGACCCGACCACGGCGAACCCGACCGGAGGCAGCGGTCTGCAGATGGTCGCAGTCGACGGCAAGCTCGACTCGCAGACGGAGACCGTCTACGGCCTGATCCCGATCTCGCAGGTCACGGGTCTGAGCAACGGCAGCCACATCGTCTCGGTCCGCGGCAAGGACGCCGCCGGCAACTGGGGCACGCTGTTCCCGGCCACCCTGGTGGTCGACCGGACCGCGCCGCAGCTGGGCGCGCTGACCGCCTCGCCGAACCCGACGAACAGCGCAGCGACCCTGGTGCTGACCGGAACCACGAACGAGACCGCGTTCCGCGCGGCGGAGTTCTGGCGCGGCACCGACCCCGGTGTCGGCAACGCCACCTCGGTCCCGGTCTCGTTCGCCAACGGGTCGGTCACCGTCTCGGTGCCGCTGGCCGGGGTGCCCGTGGGGTCGCAGACCTTCGGGCTCCGCGTCCAGGACTCGGCCGGCAACTGGAGCAACGCCCAGACCGCCACCGTCACCGTCACCCGGTCGAACGCGATCTTCTCCGACACCTTCAACTCGGGGAACCTCGCGGCGTGGACCAGCTCCACCGGTGGCGTGGCGGTCACGGCACCGGCGGCCATCCCGGTGGGAGGTGCCAACCGTGGCCTCGCGGTGACCCTCGCGGGTGGCCGGAACAACGTCCCCGGCTACGTCGTCGACACCACGCCCACCGCCGAACCGCTCTACGACGCGCAGTTCGACATCAACACCAACACCCTGACGACGGGCGGCGGCAACAACTCCATCGTCACGCTGTTCGAGACCCGGACGGCCGCGGGTGGCCAGGTGTACGCCCTCCAGTACCGCGGTATCGCGACCAACCCCCAGGTGCGGATCGTCCTCGACCGCAGCGGCGGGCTCGCGCCGTCCAACGGCGCCTGGGTCAGCCTCGGCACCGGGGCGCACACGCTGAAGACGGCGTGGCGGTCCGGACCGGCCACCGGGGCGGTGCGGGGACGGGTCGTCCTGACCCGTGACGGCGTGGTCGTCACCACGGTCAACGGCAACACGAGCGGGCTCGCCGTCGACGAGGCGTGGCTCGGCATCACCGGCGGGGTCAACGCCAACAACAACTCGCCGATGAGTGGCACGGCGTACTTCGACTCCTTCGTCTCCACCCGGGTGGGTCCGTGACCCGGGTGGGGCGGCGGGGGTGGCTCCCCGCCGTCGTGGCCGTGCTGCTCGTGGTCGGGGGCGGGGTCACCGTCGCGGTGGCCCGCCACCACCCGCAGGCCACGGGTATGCCGTTGAACGCCGCCCTGGAGCAGTCCGCCGGGATCCGCTTCACGAGGATCGCGGTGGTGGCCGACGGGGGACTGCTGGAGGCGAGCTACGTCGTGCTCGACCCCGACAAGGCGACCCGGTTCCAGTCCGACCGCGACCACCCCCCGGTCATCGCCAGCGAGGCCCGCAACTCGGTGACCAAGCGGGTGGCCCTGATGAAGCAGGGCCACGACATGCGCAGCGGTCAGTCCTACTACCTCGTCTACAACAACCACGGCGGCGTGCTGCAACGCGGGGAGACGGCCCGGATCGAGTACAACGGGTTCGTGCTCGAGCACGTCCCGGTGATCGGCTGATCCCGTGGTCCGGCGCGGCGCGCTGCTGGTCCTGGTCGTCGCCCTCGGCCTCCTGCTGGGGGCGGCGCCGGCCTCGGCACACGCCTACCTCGTGTCGAGCAACCCCTCGGACGGCCAGGTCCTCGACCAGGCGCCGTCCGAGCTGAGGCTGCGGCTCAGCGAGACGGTGATCCTCGGGTCGACGTCCCTGGTGGTCGTCGGCGCGGACGAGCGGCACGTGCTCACCGACCTGCGCCTGGTGGAGACCCCGACGGGTGATGGCACCTCGCCGAGCGGAGCCGCGGCCTCGGCCGCTGCCGACGAGTCGCCGGTCGAGCTCGTCGCGGCGCTGCCCGCACTGCCTCGCGGTTCCTACCGCGTCTCCCTCGAGACGGTGTCCGCGGACGACCTGCACCGCACCGGGGCCGTCCTGGTGTTCGGTGTCCGGGAGCAGGTCCGGGCCGCAGGACGCCAGGAGACCCCGCCCCGCCTCGACGAGGCGCTGCTGAGGTGGCTCGTGCTCGGTGGACTGTGCCTGGGACTCGGCTCGGCCCTGTTCCGACGCCTGACCCGGGCGGCCGGGCACGTCCGACTCGTGCGGCTCGCCGATGCGACCGACCTGGCAGCAGTGGGCGCCGGTGCGCTCGCGTGCCTCGCGGCCGCCGTGCTGCTCGTGGTCCAGGTGGTGGCCGGTGGCGGCTCGGTGGCCCAGGTGCTCAGTGGTGGCTACGGCGAGCGCTGGTTGTTGCGGGAGCTGGGCCTGGTCCTGCTCGCCGCTGCCGCGCTGCTGCGCCGGGGTGGACGGGCTCCACGGTCAGCCGTCGGTGTGCTCTTCGTCGGGGCCCTGGCCGCCTCCACGGGGGAGGCCCTGCTCGGCCACTCAGGGTCCGGGACGATCTCGCTGACCCGGGTGGGCGCGACGGCCCTGCACGTCACGGCCGCGGCGACCTGGACCGGGGGAGTCGTCGTGCTGGCTGTCGCCACCGTGCTCCTGCGGCGCGAGGGGGTGCTCGGCAGGGCGCTGGCCCGCGGCGTCCTGCGCCGTTTCGGGGGTCCCGCCGCAGCCTGTGTGGGGGTCATGGTCGCCACCGGCGTCTACCTCGCCAGCAGCGTCGTGGCTTCGGTGGACGCCCTCCTGCTGACCGACTACGGACGGGTCCTGGTCGCCAAGCTGCTCGTGACCGGGCTGGCCCTCGGGCTGGGCCTGCACCACACGCGCGGGCTCCACCCGCACCTGCGCCCCTCCCGGGGACCGATCCACGCGGCTCGCACCCCCGGGCGCTCGCTCGCGCTCGAGGGTGGCGCCGTGGCGGGCGCCCTGGCTCTCGCGGCGGTGCTCGCCGCGGGCCAGCCGGCGGTCGGCCCGAGCCTGGTCCGCGACTCGGCCGTGGGCGGGACGGCGACCGCCTCCGCGTTCGCCGACGACCTGCAGGAGCAGGTCTCCCTCAGCCCCAACCGCCCCGGTCCGAACATCGCCGTCATCACGGTGAGCAACACCCGCCGCCCCGAGCCCGCGCCGATCGAGGGCGTCGGCCTGTCGCTCTACTCACCCAGCGGTGGGCTGCGTGCGACCGGCGCCGCGGAGCTGTCGGCGCCCGGGCAGTGGAGCGTCCCCGTCACGGTGACGCAGGCCGGTGCCACGCGGCTCGTGGTCACCGTCCGGCGCACGGGGATGGCGCCCACGGACCTGTCGATGGACTGGCGCGTCGCCCAGGCGTCGCCGCCGGTGGCCGTCGTCTCGCTGGACCCCGTGGACGGCTGGCTCGCGGGGGCGGGCATCGTCCTGGCTGCCATCCTGCTGCTGGGCTGGTCCGTGGTCGGGGTCCGGACCTGGCAGGGCCGCCGACACCGTCGGGAGGCACTGGAGACGTTCCTCGACGCCACCGTCGATGCGCCGGGTGCGGAGACCGATGAGGCTCGCCGAATCGATCCTGTGGCCCACCTCGGGTAGCATGGGCAGGCACCGGCGCGGGTGATAACCCGCTCGAAGTGTTCGCCCAGATGGGCTGCGCCGGGTCCGCAAACCCCACTCAACAGGAGATTCTCCATGTCCTTTGACTTCAAGGTTGCCGACCTGGGCCTCGCCGAGGCCGGCCGTCACCAGATCCGCCTGGCCGAGCACGAGATGCCCGGTCTGATGTCCCTGCGCGAGGAGTTCTCCTCGAGCCAGCCCCTGAAGGGCGCCCGCATCGCGGGGTCCCTTCACATGACCGTGCAGACCGCCGTGCTCATCGAGACCCTGACCGCGCTCGGCGCGCAGGTCCGCTGGGCCTCGTGCAACATCTACTCGACCCAGGACGAGGCCGCCGCGGCAGTCGTCGTGGGTGCAGGCACCGCCGAGGACCCCCAGGGCGTGCCCGTCTTCGCCTGGAAGGGCGAGACCCTCGAGGAGTACTGGGACTGCACCGAGCAGATCCTCACCTGGGGTGACGGCGAGGGCCCGAACATGATCCTCGACGACGGCGGCGACGCCACGATGCTGGTCCACAAGGGCCGCGCGTGGGAGACCGCCGGTCAGGTCCCCGCGACCGACGAGGACGACACCGAGGAGTTCGGCGTCTTCAAGGCACTGGTCCGCAGGACCATGGCCGCCGATGCGCAGAAGTGGACCACCGTGTCCGAGGGCATCAAGGGTGTCACCGAGGAGACCACCACGGGTGTGCACCGCCTCTACCAGCTCGCCGAGGCCGGCGAGCTGCTCTTCCCGGCGATCAACGTCAACGACTCGGTCACCAAGTCCAAGTTCGACAACAAGTACGGCTGCCGCCACTCCCTGATCGACGGGCTCAACCGCGCCACCGACGTCCTCATCGGCGGCAAGGTCGCCGTCGTCGCGGGCTACGGCGACGTGGGCAAGGGCTGCGCGCAGTCCCTCGCCGGCCAGGGCGCCCGCGTCATCGTCACCGAGGTCGACCCGATCTGCGCGCTGCAGGCCGCGATGGAGGGCTTCCAGGTCGCCCGTCTCGAGGAGGTCGTCGCCAGCGCCGACATCTTCGTCACGACCACCGGCTGCTACGACGTCATCACCGCCGACCACATGCAGCAGATGAAGAACAAGGCGATCGTGGCCAACATCGGTCACTTCGACAACGAGATCGACATGGCCGGCCTGGCCAAGGTTCCCGGGGTCACCAAGACCGAGATCAAGCCGCAGGTCCACGAGTGGACCTTCGGCAACGGCTCCTCGATCATCGTGCTCTCCGAGGGTCGCCTGATGAACCTGGGCAACGCCACCGGTCACCCCAGCTTCGTGATGAGCAACTCCTTCGCCAACCAGACGATCGCGCAGATGGAGATCTTCACCAAGCCGGGCGAGTACGACAACAAGGTCTACGTGCTCCCCAAGCACCTCGACGAGAAGGTCGCCCGCCTGCACCTCGACGCCCTCGGGGTGCACCTCACCGAGCTGCGCAAGGACCAGGCCGAGTATCTCGGCCTCGACGTGGCCGGCCCCTACAAGCCGGAGCACTACCGCTACTGACAGTCCGCCTCCCGGCACCGCACCACCCGGTATGCCGCCCGCTCCCCGGAGCGGGCGGCATACCCGTGTCAGGTCCTGGTGAGGCGGAATTCGACGGAAGCGCGATGGTTTCCATGGTTCCCATCCCTTTCCTGCCGATTTCAACGTACTGTGGCGACTCGTGTCCACGGGAGCCAGGGTCGACGGGGGAGTCGCCCTGGCCGTCCTCCCCGGGGTCTTCAGCGCGTGCCTCGGGGTCGGCGGCCACCCTCTGGGCTGCGTGGCCCTGGCCCTGGTCGCCTGGAGCCTGGCCATGGAGCCGCGGTGGGACCGCGTGGCGCGCAACCTCCCGGCGGCGGCCGTGCTCCTGCTCGCCCTTGCCACGGTCTTCGGCCTGACGGCAGCGCTCGCAGGGAGCTACCCGCTGCACAGCATGTCCTGGTCCAGGACCGTGCTCGCCGTGGTCGGTGTCGTCGGCGCGGGGGCCGCAGGCGTGCGTCGGCACGGGCGGGCACGCCCACCCAAGGATCCCTGTGCTCCCGGCCGGGAGGGATCGCCCTGGTGGGCCCTGCCCGCAGGGAACATGGCCCTGGTCGGGCTCCTGCCGCTCGTGGCCGGGCCCGGCTCGGTGGCGGGGTGGTTCTTCGCGGGTGACCACCTGCGCCACCTGAGCCTGGTCGTGGGGGAGCAGCAGGCGGGCGCCCTCGACTACGCCTTGATCGCCTACCCCCGGGCCTGGCACACCCTGCTGGCCCTCATGTGGTCGAGCTCGGGTGCGTCGTTGGACGCCGAAGGCTTCCGGTCGTTGGCGGTCCAGATGACCGTGGCGTCGTGGATGGTGTTCTGCCTGGTCAGCCTGGCCGTGGGCGGACTCGGGGTCGGCGTCGCACGACGCCTCGGCTTCGGCGCGCGCGCAGCAGGATGGTCGGGGCTGGTCAGCGCGGCTGCCGTGCTCACACCGGGCTTCGTGGCCAGCTACCTGGCCCTCGGCTTCGAGACGTCGTCGGTGGCGGTGCTGGCGCTGGTGGTGGCGTCCGCCGAGGTCGTGCGTCGCCGCGGCACCACAGTGGCGGTGGTCGTGTCCGCGGCATCGCTCGCGGTGGTGGGCAACACCTGGCAGCTGTTGCTCCCCGGCTGCCTCGTGGCCTGCGGGTCCGCGTTGCTCGCCTGGCGGCGCCGATCCCACGGGCGCGCGGTGGCGTGGGGCACCTACGCCCTGGTGGGAGCCGCCGTGATGGCGGTCGTACCTGCTCAGCTCGCACTGGGTCGCGGGCGCGGTGCGATCGGCCAGCTCGCCCTGCAGGGTGACGTGCCGCCACTGGTGCTGGGGTGGCTGGTCGCCGAGGTCGTCGCGGTCGTGGTGCTGCTGGGTGCCGTTCGTGCCGTCGGTGCCGGCCCGTCTCGCGCCGTGGGCTCGCCGCTGGCGACCTACGGCGTCGGAGTGCTTGTCGTCCTGGCGATCGGGCCCGCGGCCGCCGTGGTCGCCAGGGTGCCGTTGTCCTCCTACTACCCCAACAAGGTGCTGTGGGCGGCCGTCGTGCTCGCACTGCCCGTCCTGGGCTCGGGATGCGTGGCGGTCGTGCGCGCTGCCAGTGCCGCAGGGTGGTCGCGCCGCTGGACCGTCGTGCCCGCCGGAGCGCTGGGCCTCGGCGTGGTGCTGCTCGGCCTGGTGACGCCGTGGACCGCGCCGTTCGGTGCCTGGTCCACGGTGGATGGTGATGCTGTCGTCGCAGCCGTGACAGCACGCGGGTCCGACTCGGTGCAGGTCGTGTGGACGGGCCAGGGCGGCACCCTGGACGCGACCATCGCCTCCCTGCTGCCGTTCTACGAAGGGGGCGCCATCACCGAGATCCCCTCCTTCCCCGTGTCCGGGGTGGAACAGGAGTGCTCCCTGCTCCGGGGGGTCCCGGAGCCCGCAGTGCTCTCCTCGGCCGACCCCCGGCGCGTCCGCCACCGCTACCAGTGCGTCGAGGGACTGCGCACCGTCGAGGTGCGCCCCGGGGGGTGATGGCGGCGTGGAACCGGGGCGTGCGACCTCGGCCGAAGAGACCATCTTTGCCGTCGATGCCCTCCGGTTGTGGTCCTTCCGGGGCTGCCGAGCCTCCCGAGAGCCTAGGGTTCGGTGCCATGTTGCTCGACCGCGCCACGGCTGCACCGGCGACCGCCGCACACGCACGCGGCGCGGTCGGCCCCGCCTCGTCGAGGGTGCTCGGCGCAGTGGCCCCCGCCCTCGTGGTGTTCCTCGCGGTCGCGACGGCCGCCGGCGAGCTCGGCCACCTCGTGGGCTGGCGGTTCCTCACCGGGGCCTGGTCGAGCCGCGTGGTGCTGCTCCTGGTGCTGGCCCTCAGCGCAGCGGCCCTGTGGCTGACTCGGGGCACCCCAGTGTCGGGGCGCGCGGGCTCCGACCGCCTCGCGCCCTGGCTGGCGTCGGCGCCCGGGCTGCTGCTGGTGGCCTACGCGCTCGTGGGTCAGCTCATCCCCCTGAACCGCCGGGCGGAGTGGTTCCTCGGTGGCGACCACGTGCGTCACCTTGTCTTCACCGTGCAGGAGGCCGTCACCGGCTATCTCGACTACGGCGTCAACTCCTACCCGCGGGCGTGGCACACGGCCATCGCCACGGTGTGGTCGGCCGCCGGCGGACAGCAGGACGCCGACGGGCTCCTGCGCCTGGTCGCGCTGCTCTCCACCGGCTCGTGGTGCCTGTATGCCGTGTTCTCCCTCGCGACGGGCCAGCTCGCCCGGGCGCTGGCCCTGCGGGTGGGGTTGTCGCCGGCGTGGGCCGGGCTCGCAGGTCTGGCCGCGGGAGCGATGACGCTCTGGCCGTCGTTCCTCTCCGACTACCAGGTGCTCGGCTTCGAGAACTCGATCCTGGCTTCGCTGGTGATCGCCGTCTGTGCCCGCGAGGTCGTCGCGCGCCCGGACACCCTCCGCGCCGTGCTGGTCTGTGCAGCCGGCGTTGGCGTCGTCGCCAACACCTGGCAGCTCCTCCTCCCAGCCCCCCTCATCGCGCTCGGCGTGGTCGGGCTGGCGACCGTACGCTCCGGAACTCGGGCGGCCCGTGCGGTCGCCCTGGTGGTCGGCGTCCTCGGCGTGCTGGTCGCGGCCCCCGGGGTCCTCGCCGTGCTGTCCCGGATCGGGATCGACCACGCCACCGACGCAGGGGTGGAGGCCCCGCTGCCCTGGGTGCTCATGCCCCTCGGCCTCCTGGCCACGACGGCCACTGCCCTCCGGTGGCGACGTGACCTGCGGGTGCTGGCCCTGGCGGGGATGGTTCTCGTGACGGCGGCAACGGCGCCGGCCCTCGCGGCCAAGGTCGGCATCCCCGTGACGCTCTACTACCCGAGCAAGATCCTCTGGAGCTCGGCGGCGCTGGCCCTGGCACCCCTGGGGGTGGTCCTGGCCCTCGGGGTCGCCGCGGTGTGGCGGTTCGAGGGGGCGCTCGCACTGGTGTCCCGCTCGGCGGTGGCCGCGGTCGCGGGTCTCCTGGTGGCGCTGTGCGCCTACACTCCCGCGACGGCGGTGCTCGCCTGGGCCACCGTGGACGGCGACCAGGTGCTCGGCACCCTGCAGGCACCGGATGCCGGGGCCGCCCAGGTCGTCTGGCTGCCGGGTGAGCTGAGCGACTCGACCATCAGCAGGATCCTGCTCGACTTCTACCGCGTGGGTGGGGACGCGGACTTCCTGCCCCAGCAGCCCCTGGGCGTGGCCCAGGAGTGCGAGGTCCTGCGCGCGAGCCCCCACCCGGCGGTGCTCTCGACCGCGCCGGCCGACCAGGTGCTCGCCCGCTACGCCTGTGTCCCGGATGTCCGGGTCGTGCCGGTTCCACGCCCGGCCGGGTGAGACACCGGGACGATCCTCCCGCTCGGTCATCCGACGAACGGCTGACCCCAGCATCGCCTTAGGTCCGGAACCCGCTCCGGCCCCTGTCCACCCCGAGCGGGCGTACCTACTGTGGCACCGTGCGCGTATCAGGTTCGTCGTGAGGCGACGACTCCTCCAGCGGGGGAGCAAGAAGGAGCGGGGCGCCGTCGCGGTCGAGACGGCGTTCGTCTCGATGCTGCTCATCACCATCTTGTACGGCGTCGTCGAGGTCTCGTTCCTCATGCGCGACGCCATCGTCGTCTCGGCAGCGTCCCGAGCGGGAGCCCGCATGGCCTCGTCGCTTCCCCGCGACGCCACGTTCGCATCCCTGGCCAGGGGCCAGGTCGAGGACGCGCTGGCGGGTGCGCAGATGGACCGGGTCGACAAGGTGTGGGTCTTCAAGGCCAACGCCTCGACGGGGCTGCCGGACTCAGGGGGGTTCGCCTCGTGCAGCACCTGCGTGAAGTACAAGGGCAGCGGCAACCTCCTGATCCCCGATGGTGCCCCCGGCTGGACGGCGGCCCAGCAGAACGCATGCCTGGGCTCGCAGGACTACCTCGGGGTGTACGTGGAGTACCGCTACCCCTCACGCCTCGGCTTCTTCTTCGGCAACAAGGTCCTGACGGAGTCGACGGTCATGCGGCTCGAGCCCTACTCAGGACTGGGGACGTGCGCATGATGCGACTCGGTCGCGGCGAGCGCGGGAGCACCGCCGTCGAGGCGGCGATCGTGACCCCCGTGGTGGTCGCCATGCTGTTCGGCATCATCGAGTTCGGGATGCTGTTCAAGGACTACCTGAGTGTCGAGGCCATGGTGCGTGCGGGCGTCCGGTCCGCCTCTGCGGCGCCGCGGACGGCGACCTTCGCCCAGGACACCGCCGACCAGATGCAGAAGACCGGGACGGCCATCAGCCCCAACACCGTGCAGCAGCTGTGGGTCTACAAGGCCAACCCCACCGACGACTTCCCGATCGGCAACACCTCCTTCTCGGGCTGCTCGGTCTGCGTGAAGTTCCGGTGGGACGACGCCACGGCGAAGTTCATCCCGATCAGCAGCACGTGGACGGCGGCCCAACAGAACGCCTGCACCGCAGCCGTGGGCGGGCCCCCGGACCGCATCGGCGTGTACCTCCAGACCCTGCACAACTCGATGACCGGAATCATCGGCCCCACTACCCTTTCGGAGTCCTCCGCCATGTTCCTCGAGCCGTTCCCTGCCCTGTCGGGATGCAAGCCATGACCCTTCGGATCCCGCCGGTGGCCCGGGTGCGCAGCGGCCTCCAGAACCGCGAGGGCGGGTATGTCGCGGTCACGGTGGCCATCATGCTCACCGTCCTGCTCAGCTTCTGCGCCTTCGCGGTGGACGTGGGCAACTGGTACTTCGTCGGCCAGCGCGCCCAGCGTGCCGCCGACGCGGCAGCGCTGGCCGGGGTCACCGCCCTGCCCAACGACCCGTCGACGGCCTTCGCCGCCGCCCAGACTCTGGCCACGCGCAACAACTTCCCCAACGGCGGCAAGATCTCGGTCACCCCGACCCTCGACGGTCGCCCGACCCGCCTGCGCGTGACCATCAACACGACCGTGAAGAACCAGTTCGGCTGGCTGATGGGCATCCCCGAGACCACCGTGAGCCGGACCGCGGTGGCCGACTACGCCGGCCCGGTGCCGATGGGCAGCCCCTGCAACGAGTACGGGCAGGACCCGGACGCGGGTGGCAACAAGAGCAGCAACTGCGACTACACAGGGGCCTTCTGGGCCAACGTGGGCAGCCCCAAGGCGACCAAGGCCAGCGGCGACGCCTTCCAGAACGGCGTGTGCGGGAGCGGCAACGACGGCTGCAGCGGCTCGACCAACATCGACTACGACCCCGACGGCTACATCTACCTGGTCAACATCAGCCAGCCGGTCTCCAACCTGACCATCGAGGCGTTCGACCCGGCCCAGGTCGTGGTGGGTGACCACTGCGACGCCAACAACCTCAGCAACGCCAAGAACCTCGGTGCCAAGGCCGTGGTCGGCGACGCGAGCACCCGGTATGCCCCCAACGACGGCCCCTGGTGCACCGGTGACACGGTGATCAACGGCGGCAGCGGCCTGGTCAAGACCCAGTTCACCGTGTACTCCCCGGGCCAGAACACCTGGAACCCGCTCAGCTGGCCGGTGGCCTGCAACAAGCAGTTCGACGGCTTCAACGGCGACCTCAACAAGGCCCTCGACAAGCACGAAGTCGACGCTTCGACCCGGACGTGGCCGCCAACTTCCGCCGCTGGGTGAACCTCTGCACCATCCCGGGGGTGACACCGGCCGGCAGCTACGCCATCCAGGTCAAGACGAACGGTCTCGGGGCGGACGGCGAGGGCGGCCACAACCGCTTCGCCCTCCGTGCCTACGGGACGAGTGGCAGCGACAAGAACAACATCTCGGTCGCCGGATTCAACAAGATGGCCATGTACGGCAACACTCCGAACGGCACCTCACGCTTCTACCTGGCGCGGGTGCCCAGCGGGGCCCATGGCCAGCTGTTCAACGTCCGCCTGTTCGACATCGGCGACGGTGCGACCTCGGGGAGCACGATCACGGTGCTTCCTCCGTCCGAGACCGGCGGTACCTTCTCCGGGTGCGTGGGCACCGGGCCGGCCATCGGCTCCGGAAACCTGTCGAACTGCAAGATCAGCGTGAGCAGCGCCTACAACGGCAAGTGGGAGAAGATCTCCATCCCCATCCCGACGACGTACTCGTGCAACGACTCCAGCCCCACCGGCTGCTGGCTGCGCCTCGAGTTCTACTACGGTCCCGGCTCACAACCTGCCGACACCACCTCCTGGACTGCGAACATCGAGGGCGACCCGGTCCGCCTGGTCGAATAGCCTGACCTGCGCCGGTCCCCTCGGTCGATGTGTGATGATTCGGGGAGGGGACTCATGAACGACGTGCTGGGAAAGGGCTGACGCTGGTGAATGGTCGCGTGCTCATCGTCGACGACGATCTGGCGCTGGCGGAGATGCTCGGCATCGTGCTGCGCAACGAGGGGCTCGAGGTCTCGCACGTCGCTGACGGTGCCAACGCCCTGGCCGCGTTCCGGGACAGCAAGCCCGACCTCGTCCTGCTCGACGTCATGCTGCCGGGCCTGGACGGCATGGAGGTGTGCCGGCGGATCCGGGGCGAGTCCGGCGTCCCCATCGTCATGCTCACCGCCCGCACCGACACGGTCGACATCGTCGTGGGGCTGGAGTCCGGCGCTGACGACTACGTCGTCAAGCCGTTCAAGCCCCAGGAGCTCATCGCGCGCATCCGGGCCCGGCTGCGGCGCGGCGACGAGCCCGAGCCCGAGCGACTGGAGATCGGTGACCTGGTCATCGACGTCGCGGGGCACTCGGTCAAGCGCGATGGTGAGTCCTTGTCGTTGACCCCCCTCGAGTTCGACCTCCTCGTGGCCCTGGGCCGCAAGCCCTGGCAGGTCTTCACCCGCGAGGTGCTGCTGGAGCAGGTCTGGGGCTACCGGCACGCCGGTGACACCCGGTTGGTCAATGTCCACGTCCAGCGCCTGCGCTCGAAGATCGAGCACGACCCGGAGCACCCGGAGATCGTCGTCACCGTCCGCGGTGTCGGTTACAAGGCCGGCTCGAGCTAGTCATGTCGCAGGCGGCCCGCCCGAGGCCCGACCGGTCCCCGGCCCCACGGGCGACCGGCCACCGGTCCCAGGTCGTGGGTGCCGTCGGCTCGGCCGTGTCCCGCAGCCGCGCCGTGCTCGCCGCAGGCGCCCGCCGCCTCGCGCACACGTGGCGGGCCTCCCTGCAGTTCCGGGTCGTCAGCTCGACCATGCTGCTGGGGTTGGCGGTCGTCCTCCTGCTCGGCTCCTACCTCTTCCAGTCGATCTCCGACGGGCTGGAGAACGACCGCACCGCGACCGCCCAGACCGAGACCGCGCGGCTGAGCAGCGACCTGCAGGCCCAGTTCGACACCACCGACCAGACCAACAACGAGGCCGAGCTCAACATCTTCGCGCGGCAGGTGATCAAGAAGGCCGCCGCGCCGGGGGGCGACAGCGAACGCTTCCTCGTCTTCACCCGCAGCCTCGGCAACACCTCGGACACGGTCGTCCAGACCGTGCTCAGCGGCGAGATCGGGTTGTCCAGCGTCCCGGACGAGCTGCGCGAAGCCGTGCGTGCCGACCCGCGACGCCAGCAGGTGACGCTCATCGGGATCACCGATCCGGCGACCCAGGAGGCGGTCCCCGCCGTCCTGGTCGGGTCCCAGGTCGAGGTTCCCGTCGCGGGGAAGTACGACCTGTATGCCGTGTTCCCGATGCAGCGTGAGCAGGCCACCCTCGACCTCATCACCCGCACGTTCGCCATCGGTGGGCTCGCCCTGGTCTTCCTCGTCGGCGCCATCGCGTTCGTCGTGACCCGCCAGGTGGTCAGCCCGGTGCGACGGGCGGCGGTCGTGGCCGAACGGCTCTCCTCGGGACGGCTCAACGAGCGCATGCGGGCCCGCGGTGAGGACGACCTGGCGAGGTTGGCGAAGTCCTTCAACGAGATGGCCGACAGCCTGCAGACCCAGATCCGCCAGCTCGAGGGGCTCTCGCGGGTCCAGCAGCGCTTCGTGTCCGACGTCTCGCACGAGCTGCGCACCCCCCTCACGACCATCCGCATGGCGGCCGACCTCATCCACGACTCCCGCACCGACTTCGACGCCGCGGTCTCACGGTCCGCCGAGCTCCTGCACAACGAGCTGGACCGGTTCGAGGAGCTGCTGGCGGACCTGCTCGAGATCAGCCGCTTCGACGCCGGCGCCGCCGCCCTCGACGAGGACCTGACCGACCTCCAGGACACGGTCGGGCGGGCCGTGCAGTCCGCCCAGCCCATCGCGGAGCGGTGGGGCAGCACGATCACGGTCACGGCGACGGGTCGCTGCGAGGCCGAGATCGACCCGCGACGCATCGAGCGGATCCTGCGCAACCTGCTCGTCAACGCCCTCGAGCACGGCGAGGGCAGACCGGTCGAGATCTCGATCGCGGGCAACGAGTCGGCGGTCGCGGTCGCGGTGCGCGACCACGGCGTCGGCCTGCGGCCCGGTGAGGCCGCGTTGGTGTTCAACCGGTTCTGGAGGGCAGACCCCGCCCGGGCCCGCACCACCGGTGGCACCGGTCTGGGCCTGGCGATCTCCCTGGAGGACGCCCGGCTCCACGATGGTTGGCTCCAGGCCTGGGGTGAGCCCGGCGAGGGGTCCTGCTTCCGACTGACCCTGCCCCGTCGGGCCGGCGAGCCGATCATCGAGTCGCCGCTGCCGCTGCGCCCCGACGACGTGGCGCGACCGGAACGCCCTGGTCCCTCAGGGCCCGTCGGTCGGCCCGTGGGGCGTGCCGTGGTCGTCGCACCGGAGCAGGCGCCGGCCGCCCCCGGGAGCCGCACGTGAGGCGGGGGTGGTTCGCCGGGTGGACTGCTGCAGTCGTGTTCGCCCTGAGCGCGTGCGCCGGACTGTCCACGAGCTCGCCGATCCAACCCGGCCTGGACGTGGGCGCGGTGCAGGAGAACGAGGTCCGGGTCGAGGCCAACCCCGTGGCTCCCGGGTCGACCCCGGAGCAGGTGGTCACCGGCTTCATCCGAGCGGCGGCGGCCAGTGACGACCAGTACCAGGTCGCGCGGTCCTACCTCGCCAACGCCTCGGACGCCGCCTGGCGTCCGGACTCCTCGGTCGTCGTGTTCACCGACGAGTCGGCCCTGACCATCTCGGCCGCCAAGGACGGCACGGTGACCGCGGTGGCCAGGGCCTCCGCCCGGATCGACGGCACCGGCCGCTACCAGGAGCTGCCGCCGTCCTCGCAGGTGGAGGTCAGCTTCACGCTGGGCCGGGTCGGGGGGGAGTGGCGGATCACCAAGGTCCCCGACGGGTTCGGGACCTGGCTCAGCGAGGCCGACCTGGACCGGCTCTACGACCCCTTCCGGATCTACTTCGTCGCGGCGACCCAGCGCCGACTGGTCCCCGACGTGCGCTGGTTCCCGCTCGGGACCGGGGTCGCGACGCGGTTGGCCCGTGCGCTGCTCGCCGGCGTCCCCGACTACCTGCGGGGTGCCGTCCGCACCGACATCCCGGCGGGGACGAGGCTCGCCGTCGACGCGGTCACCATCGAGTCGGCGACCGCGAAGGTCGACCTGACGGCCACCCAGCTGGGCAGCGACCCGGGTCGCCGTCAGAACCTCGGTGCCCAGTTCCTCGCCACGGTGAGCCAGGCACCCGGCGTCAACCGGGTGGCGCTGCAGCTCGAGGGCGCAGACCTGCAGATCCCCGGTGGCGACAGCACCCTCGACTCGCTGTCGGCCCTGGGCTTCCAGGCGACACCCGAGCCCGTGGTCAAGCCCCTGCTGCGCCTCGGCAGTGCACTCATCCCGGTCGACCCCGACGAGGTGGGGGACGCGGTCGGCCGCGGGCAGCCGCCGCCGACCGCTCCGGTGCCCACCGTCCAACCCGGCTGGGCCTACCTGGCGCTGTCACGCACCGGGCGCGAGGTCGCAGGGGTGGGCGGCGACCGGGCCCAGCTGAGCCGATGGCGCGGGGCCGCCCAGGTCCAGATCGCCACCATGGGCACGCACCTGACCCAACCCACCTACGACTGGCAGGACATGCTCTGGGTGGGCGGTCGGCGTGACGACGAAACGCGGATCTGGGCGATCAACACCGCCGCGGACCCCGGTGATGCCGCGAAGTCGAAACCGCTCGTCGTCGAGGCCGACTGGCTCGCGGCACGCTCGGTCGTCAACCTCAGCCTGTCCCCGGACGGCCAGCGCATCGCCGTGGTCTCCACGGACCGGGCGGGCAAGGGGCCGCGGGTGGACGTCGCGGGCGTCGTGCGCCAGCCCAACGGCTTACCCGTCTCGCTGGCGGCGCCACTGGCCCTGGCGACCTCGCTCTCGCTGGTGCGTGACGCGGTCTGGGTCGACGACGCCACCCTCGCAGTGCTGGGCCGCAAGACCTCGAGCCAGGTGATCCGCCCGTGGTTCGTGCCGCTGGGTGGTCCCATCGCCGCAGGCCCGGAGATCGCCGGTGCCCAGACGATCACCACGGTCAACGGCGAGCGCGGGCTGGTGGTCACCACCGATGCCCACCGCGTGCTCATCCGGGCGGGCAACCGGTGGCAGCGGATCGGCGAGGGCACCGACCTGTTGGTGGCCGGACGCTAGCCCGCTCGCCTCAGGGGAAGCCCCAACCGCCCTCGGGTCCGGAGTACACCAGGAACTTGCTCACCCAGAGGTACTGGGAGACCAGGCCGGCCAGCACGAAGACGACCAGCACGACGCGTCCGCTGCGTCGCTCGGCAGCCGTCCGGGCCTGCGGCATGAGCACCAGGGCGAACGGGAAGTCGAGCAGCAGGTAGCGGATGACGCTGCCCGACACCCCCGCGGCGAGGAAGATGTAGGCGGAGTAGCTCACCGTCCAACCCCAGAGCTCTGGTCCCCAGGCCCGTTGCGGACCACCCACGACGAGGGCGACGAAGAGCGCCACGAGCGCCAGGCCGACCACGATGCCGACCGGGCCGGCCGAGCGGACGGCATCGAGCCACGGCGGGTTCAGGGGGCTGCCGGTGAATCCCGGCCAGGCCCCGAGGGTGGTGAAATAGGCGTTCGACTCACCGGTGAGGAGGCCGACGAGCAAGGGCCACTCGGCGGTGGCCAGCACGGTGGCCGCCAGGAGGGCGCCGATCCTCCAGTGCGGCACGGGGGTCTGGTCACGGTGCGGGCCGCGCACGGCCACGAGCCAGTGCAGGGCCACGACCGGAGCGAGCACGAGGGTGATGTTGCGCGTCACGCCCAGGAGCACCACCGGGAGCAGCGCCCACAGGTAACGCCGACGCAGCAGCAGCAGCAGGGCACTGGCGACGAGCAGCAGCCCCAGGCTCTCGGTGTAGGCCGCCTGGAGGATCGGGGCCGAGGCGAAGCAGCACAGGAGCGTGATCGCGGCAAGCGCCCGACCGCGGTCCGTCGCGAGCTGGAGCAGCCGGAAGACGACCAGGATCGCTGCGGCGCCGATGACCAGGCTCAGCGTCGGGGCGACCACGGCGAAGCCGAGCCCGGTGGCCCGCATGACGCCGCCGACGAGGGTGGGGTACAGCGGGAAGAACGCCAGTGCGGTCTGCACAGGGACGCCGTCCGGGCCGACGGCCGACGAGGGGTAGCCGTGCAGGACGATCTGCCAGTACCACTGACCGTCCCACGACGTCATCACCGTGCCGTAGTCCGCAGGCAGGCGGGCGGGCACCGTGGTGTGGTAGCCGAGGAGCTCGTCCATCGCCACCGACCGACCCGGAGCGGCGAGCACGACGAAGAGGGCGGCAAGGACCCTGGTGGCCAGGTACACCGCCAGCGGGGCGAGATAGGGCCGGACCCGGTTCACGAGCCCCCCGGGGTCAGCAGCACGAAGTCGGGCGTGCGCGCGACGAGGCGCCAGCCCAGGCGTTGCACGAGCGCATCCGCGAGCGCGGAGTCGCCCGCGAGGACGGCTGCCCCGGGACGGGTGTCGGTGACGAACTGCTGCCACCCTGGCCGCACCTCCAGCGTGTGCCGGTATGCCGTGAGGTGGTCGGCGGGGTAGATCTCGCCGCGGAGGTCGGCGACGGGCGTGAGCTCGGGGTGGGCCCACAGCAACCACCCGCTGATCCCGAAGTCGTCCAGGACCACGGTGCGGGCCGGGAGCCTGCCCAGCGCGTCGTCGACCGCCCCCATCGACGTCGGGTAGGCGGCTGCGCTGCTGCCGGCACCCGTGGCGCTGACCACGGCGCCGAGGGCGAGCAGGGCGGCGCAGCCGGCCAAGAGGGCCCGGCGTTCGCCCCGGTGCCACCGCTCACGGCGGGCGGTGATGCCGCCTTGGAGCGCGGCGGCCACCAGCGGTGCGGCGGCGATGGCACCCAGCGGGACCAACCGCCACATCCACAGCGTGCAGAACGCCGCGAACCCCAGCAGGGCGAACTGCCACCACGGGCGGCGCCGCGGCATGAGCGCCCACGCGACGACGATGACGAGCAGCTCGACCAGGGCGGCCCAGGCGAAGACGTTGTTGAGTGGGGTCGGGCGCCACTCGTCGGCGATGGTGACCGCGTTGCCGGCGACCTGGAACGGGGTGAGCAGCAGCCCGGGCCCGAGGGGGGTCACGGCCACCGCGGCCAGGCACGCCACCCAGAGCAGGCCGAGCCGGCGCAGCTCGGGACGTGCCGGCCGGGTCTGCGGGTCGAGCGCGATGGTGAGGACCATCAGCGCCAGGAACGCGATCCCCACGATCCACAACCCGTGGCAGCAGGCCCAGAGCCAGAACACGGCCACCAGCCACCACCGTGGGCGCCGGTCCCGGGCCATGCCGTTCCAGGCGTGGACGGTGACGGCAAAGAGGACGAAGCCCACGAGCTGGGGGCGGGGGTTCAGCCCGCCGCCGGCCGCGACCAGGGTGAGGCCCGCGGCCACCGCGGACGGGAGCCGGCCCGCGTAGCGGCGCGAGGCGGCATACACGACGGCGATGAGGGCGACGATGACCACGGCGCGCAGCCACAGCACCGCACCGGTGCCGCCCACGGAGTAGGCGGCCGAGGCCACCACCTCCGGGAGCCACTGGTTGGCGGTGTACGGCCGCTCGGCGAACCCCGCCGAGGGGTCCCACGCGACCAGGCCGGCGCCGTCGCGCAGCCGGTCGCCGACGCGCAGGTGCCACCACAGGTCCGGCTCCGCGAACGGTGACAGGCCCTTGACGAGCGCGAGCGCCAGCACCAGTCCCACTGCCGTGCGACTGATCAGGGCGGGGGTGGTCCTGGCGGGTGCCGCGGCCGGCGCTGTCGGCTGCGCTGGCGCCGTGGTGGTCATCGCGGGGCCTCCAGCAGCACCAGGCCGTGGTCGTGGGCCACGTCGGTCCAGTGGTACTGCTCGGTGAGCGCGGCCCGGATGGGCGCGTCGACGGGCACGAGGGCCACCGTGACCCGGTGATCGGTGATGTAGGACTCCCACCCCGGGTCGGCGGCCATCACCGCGATGTAGTCCTCGACCTGCGTGGGGGAGTAGGACTCGACCCGCAGGTCGTAGACGGGGGCGAGCTGGGGCGCGGCGAACATCACCCAGCCGCTGGTGTCGCTGTCGACGAGGATGTGCGTGCCGGCCGGGAGCGCCGTGAGCCGGGGTGCCAGCGCCAGGGGAACCCCGTGCGGCTCGGCGGCGCGGGCGGCGGCGACGGGCACCGCCAGCGCCAGCCCCACGGCGGCTGCCGCGATCCACAGGAGCCGGGTGGGTCGGCCCACCGCGTGGTCCGCGGGTTCGGGGGCCGCGGCCCTGCGATGCCCGAGGACGCGCTCGACGGAGGTGCAGACCAGCGGGAGGGCCACGAGCGCGGCGACGGCCACGGTCCGTTCCATGGCCAGGGCCATCGCGCAGGAGGCGAGCAGGAGGGCCAGCTGCCAGGCGGGAGGACGGGAGCCGAGGGCGGTCCAGCACAGCCAGGCGACGGCCAGCAGGGCGAGAGCGGCCAGGACGTGCGGCGACCGCACCGAGGAGGGCATCCACTCCTGGACGAACTGGCGGCCCTGGGCGCTCACCGCGAACGGGGTGAGGAGCAGGCGCGGTCCGACGGGGGTGAGGGCGGCAGCCCCCACGCAACCCGCCACCAGCGCCACCAGCTGCAGGCCGGTGCGGCGGGTGACGCGCCCCGAGACGATGAGCAGGCCCGCGACGAGTCCCCCGACCGCGACCCCGGTCGACCACACGCCGTGGGTCGCGGCGGCCACCCAGGTGAGCGGGATCAGGTACCAGCGCACCCGCAGGTCGCTGCCGGTCCGCCACCAGGCCGCCAGCACCGGCACCAGGAGCACGAACCCGGCGAGCTGGGGTCGCTCGGTCAGGGACGGCCAGGCCGCGAAGACCACCACGGCGGTGGCGGCGACGGCCACCCACGTGCGGGTGAGCGACACGGCCCACAGCAGCAGGGCCAGCGCGAGCAGGGTGATGCCGCCGGCCCGCTCCCACGCGACGAGCGGTGCCCCGAGGTCGGGGTAGAGCCGCGCGCTCACCACCGAGGGGATCCACTGGGTGGGGACGAAGGCGTGGCTCGCGAGCGGAGCCCAGGGATCGGGGAGGCCGAACGACCCACCGTCGAGCAGGAAGGCACCGACCTTGAGGTGCAGCCACGGACTCGGGTCGGTGACCGGTCGCGTCACCAGCACCGGCAACAGGACCAGACCTCCGCCCACGAGCGCCCCGACCACGCGGGCGCGGGTCATCGCGCGCGCGAAGGGAGGGGACATACCGCACAGTGTCGCGAGTCGAGGGCTACCCGTGCCAGTTGCCACCGCACCATCAGCCGTTTGGACGAGTCGAGGGGTACGAAGGGCCCACGCCAGTGTGACGGGACGGCCGATTCGCTGGGGGTCGGGCGCTGACAGGCTTTCAACCGCTGGGGCAGCCCGCCCTGCAATGCCCGTAGTTCTCGAAAGGACCCATCATGACCAAGTACCTCGCCAAGTTCCAGGCCCGCATGAACGAGCGCGGCGCGACCGCCGTCGAGTACGGCCTCATGGTCGCCCTCATCGCCATCGTCATCATCGTCGCCGTCGCCCTCCTCGGTGGAAACCTCTCCGGCCTCTTCAACAAGGTTGCCGGCAGCGTCTGACCAACAGAGAACGACGGGCACTCAGCCCGCCGATCAAGGAGGCACAAGGTGAACGCACGCACCACCGCAGCATGGGGTGCTGATCCCGCCCTGCGGGGGATCGCGGCACGCACCGCCTTCGTCAGCGAGCTGGTTCGCGGTCGCCCCGGTTCACGCCGGGGCGACCGTGGGGCAACGGCTGTCGAGTACGCGCTCATGGTCGGGCTCATCGCTCTCGTGATCGTGTCCGCCGTGACCCTGTTCGGCCAGAACATCATCACGCTCTTCGCAGTACCCAGCAGCATCTTCTCCCCCTGAGCACCACCCAACCGATCGAGGACTGAACTCTCATGGGACGCAGAATCGTCGCCATCTTCGCCGCCGCCCTGGTTGCCCTCGTGGGCGTCTCGGCGGTGCTGCTGTATGCGCGGGGCGCCGACGCGCGCGCCGTCGCGGCCCAGGAGCCCGTCAACGTCTACGTCGCCAAGTCCGTGGTCCCCGCCGGCACCACCCTCAAGGACTCGGTGCAGGGCGGCCTCATCATCAAGACGTCCGTCGCCGCGAAGGGCGTGCCCCTCGGGGCGCTGTCCGGTGTCGATGGCAGCAACGGCGGCCTCTTCGCCCTCTCCGACATCCAGCCCGGTGAGTTCGTCCTCACCGACCGCTTCGGTGTGAAGCCGGTCGGCACCAAGGCCATCGAGGTCCCTGCCGGACAGGTCGCCGTCTCGGTGTCGCTGGCCGACCCGGCCCGGGTCGGGACCTTCGTGACCCCTGGCTCGCACCTCGTGCTCATGGACTCCTACGAGGCGACCAAGGGCAGCGACGCGGCCGGCGGATCGAGCACCAGCACCCGCGTGCTGCTCGACGATGTGCTCGTGATCGCGATGGGCGAGTCCTCGCTCACGCCCGCCGCACCTGCCCAGGACGGTGTGGACCCGGCTCCGGCTCCCGCGGCCGGTGCGCTCGTGACCGTTGCTGTGACGCCGGCCGACGCGGTTCGCCTCGTCCACGGCATCCAGACCGGTCGCCTCTACGCCGCGCTCCGCGGCACCGACGCCAAGGTCGACCTCGGCAAGGTCGTCTCCGAGGCCTCCCTCTTCTCCGGCAAGTAGGAGCACCGTCATGACGCTGTTGTGGGATGCGGACCCCGCAGCCAAGGATCGCTACGACTTCGCCGTGGGCGAGGTCAACCGGGTCGACACCCAGGCCGCCATGGTGCGGGCCCTGGAGGAGTCGCCCAGCGAGACCCTGGTGCTCATCGGTCCGGAGGTCGACACCGAAAGTGCCTGCCAGTTCAGCGAGTTCTGCCGTGTGGAGCGGCCGGAGCTCGGAGTCCTGCTGCTGCGCCGGCGCATCGACGTCAACGTGCTCGGCCAGGCCCTGCGCTCAGGGGTGCGCGAGGTCATCACGGCCGACGACCTCACCGGTCTCGCCGATGCCGCCCGGCGAAGCCGTGAGCTGACCACCCGCGTCTCGGGCCACGTGACCGAGGTCGCGACCAAGACGGCCAAGGTCGTGACGATCTTCTCGGCGAAGGGAGGCGTCGGCAAGACGACCTTCGCGACGAACCTGGGTGCCTACCTGGCGTCCACGGGGTCGAAGGTGCTGCTCATCGACCTCGACCTGGCGTTCGGCGACGTGGGCATCAGCCTGCAGATGCTGCCGCAGAACTCGATCATCGACCTGGTCAGCATGGCCGGACACATCGACGCGCAGGCCATCAAGTCCGTGGTGACCCGCCACGACAGCGGGCTGGACTGCATCAGTGCCCCGGCCGAGCCGAGCGACGCCGACCGCATCCCCGGTTCGACCGTGGGCGAGCTGATCCGGGTGGCCAAGCGGCACTACGACTACGTCGTCCTCGACACCCCACCGGCCTTCACCTCCCACGTGCTGGCTGCCTTCGACGACAGCGACCTGCTCGTCCTGATCGCCACCCTCGACATCCCGGCCGTGAAGAACCTGCGGCTCACGCTCGACACCCTCGACCTGCTCGGCAACGCCAAGGACACGCGCCTGGTCGTGCTGAACCGCTCGGACGCCAAGGTCGGCCTCCGGGCCGAGGACGTCGTCGCCGCCCTCAAGCAGGACATCGCCGTCATGGTGCCCAGCAGCACGGCGGTGCCGGCCTCGGTCAACCGCGGGGTGCCGATCATGCTCGACGACCCGAAGCACCCGGTGAGTGTCGCCCTGCGCGACCTGGCGGACCGCTTCGTGCGCGCTGACGCGAAGGCGTCGGCGGACAAGGACAAGGACAAGTCCGGGGAACCGGCCGGCAGCCGGTCTGGTCGCTGGTCGCTCTCCAGGGGTAACCGATGAGTCTCGCCGAGCGCCTCGAGAGTGTCCGGCGCACCCAGCAGGCCGCGACGGAGACCTCCTCGTCGCCGACCCCGGCCTCGGCCGGCCCCCCGCGCATCGTCGACCCGTTCGCCGCGGTCAAGGCGAGCGTGCACCAGGCCCTGCTCGACTCCCTGGGCCCCCAGCTCTACGACCCGCACCTGGACCAGGCCGAGCTCGAGGTCAAGGTGCGGCACACGCTGCAGGAGGTCATCGACCACGAGGAGACCCCGCTCTCGCTCTCGGACCGCACGCGCATCTCCCAGGAGGTCGCGGACGAGATCCTCGGGCACGGGCCCCTCGAGCCGCTGCTGCGTGACAGCGAGATCACCGAGATCATGGTCAACGGCCCGGACTCGATCTACGTCGAGCGCGCCGGCAAGCTCTACCACGTCGAGACGCACTTCAGCTCCGACGCCCACCTGCGCCGCACCATCGACAAGATCGTCGGCCGCGTCGGGCGTCGCGTCGACGAGGCCAGCCCGCTCGTCGACGCCCGGCTCCAGGACGGCTCGCGCGTCAACGCGGTCATCCCGCCGATCGCCCTCGACGGCTCGATCCTCACCATCCGAAAGTTCGCGACCGACCCCTTCACCGACAAGGACCTCATCGCCTTCGGCACCTTCACGCCGCAGGTGCGCGACTTCCTCCAGGCCTGTGTGCGGGGCCGCCGGAACATCGTCATCTCCGGCGGTACCGGCTCGGGCAAGACGACCCTGCTGAACGTGGTCTCCTCGTTCATCCCCGACGACGAGCGCATCGTCACCATCGAGGACGCCGCCGAGCTCCAGCTGCGCCAGGACCATGTGCTGCGCCTGGAGTCCCGCCCGTCCAACATCGAGGGCAAGGGGCAGATCTCCATCCGCGAGCTGGTCAAGAACTCGCTGCGTATGCGCCCCGACCGGATCGTCGTCGGTGAGTGTCGTGACGGTGCCGCCCTCGACATGCTCCAGGCCATGAACACCGGCCACGACGGCTCCCTCACCACCGTGCACGCCAACACCCCACGCGACAGCCTGTCGCGTCTGGAGACCATGGTGCTCATGGCGGGCGTCGACCTGCCGGTCCGCGCCATCCGCGAGCAGGTGGCCGGTGCCGTCGACATGGTGATCCAGCAGGCCCGACTCAAGGACGGCTCGCGCCGGGTCACGGCCATCAGCGAGGTGGTGGGCATGGAGGGCGACATCATCACCATGCAGGACCTGTTCGCGTTCGACTACAGCGCCGGACGCGACGAGCAGGGCCGCTTCCGCGGCCAGCTGCGCAGCACCGGCCTGCGGCCCAAGTTCGCCGACGACCTCAAGGACCAGGGCATCGACCTTGCCCCCGACATCTTCGTGCGAGGAATCTGATGCGACTACGCCTGGCTGGCCGGCTGGGGGTTCTCGGGGCGTTCCTCGCCGCGGGCCTGGTCGTCGGCGTATCCGCCTCGGCCGGGGCGGCTCCGGCCTCGTCGGTCGGGATCACCGGCATCGAGGTCAAGAACGGCAACCTGATCGGACTGGTGTCCTCCTCCGGCGGCGCCGCGATCGACCCGGGCCTGACGATCCGCGTGGCCGGCAAGGACTACCCGGTCGACGCCATCACCTCGGGCCAGGGCACCCCGGTGTCCCGGGCCGCCGTGCTCGTCGTCGACACCAGCGGGTCGATGGGGACGACGGGAATGGCCACCGTGCGCTCCGCCGCGGCAGCCTTCCTCAAGAGCGTCCCCAGCGACGTGCGGGTGGGCCTGGTGTCCTTCTCGGGCACCGCGAAGCTCGACGTCGCCCCCACCGGTGACCACGCCAAGGTCCAGTCCGCCGTCGACGGGCTCGCGTCCTCGGGGGAGACCGCCCTGTACGACGCGGTCTCACTCGCGGTCAAGACACTCGGTGGCACGGGGGAGCGCAGCATCCTGCTGCTGAGCGACGGTGGCGACACCGCGAGCTCCACCTCGACCAAGGCGAGCGCGACGCAGGCGCTGAAGTCGGCCGGTGTCCGCGCCGAGGCCGTCTCGTTCAAGTCCAGCGAGGGCGACACGTCGGTGCTCGCGGGTTTTGCCGCCGCAGGGGGTGGGCGGGTCGTCTCCGCCGCCAACTCCGGTGCCGTGCAGAGCGCCTTCACCACGGCGGCCAAGACCCTCGCGTCCCAGCTCACCTTCTCCCTGCCCCTGCCCGAAGGAGTCTCCGCCGTCCAGAACGTGCAGGTCTCGGGTTCGGCCGGCGGCACGGCGTTCGCGACGACCGCCCTGGTCGACTTCGGCGTCGGCATCGCGGCGGCCCCGGTCGCCAAGACCGACTCGACCGACCCGGTGGTCGGACCGGTCGAGAACGTCGTCAAGGCCTCGACCGGCGGCGCGAAGGTACCCGTCCTGGGTGTCTCGCCGTTCGTGGCGGTGGCCCTGATCGGCATGTTCATCGGCATCACGGCGCTGGGGTTCTTCATCGCGGGGATCTCCATGAAGTCCGGTCGCCAGACCCGCGTCGACGACATCGCCCGGTACGTGACCCCGGGAACGACGGTCAAGACCAAGGACAAGAACCGGCCGAGCGCAGTGTCCGAGAACCTGGTGTTCCTCGGCGAGAAGATGATGCAGGGCCGGGACTCGACCAGCAAGACGATGGCGAGGATCGAGCAGGCGGACCTGCCCCTGCGCGCCGGCGAGTGGTGGGTGATGCGCATCATCTCGGTGGTCGTGGGCATCGCGGTGGCGATGATCTTCTTCCGTGGCGGCCTGCTCGTCACGCTGTTCGCCTTCGTCGCCGGCGCCGTGCTGGGGCTCTTCGCCCCCTCACTGGTGCTGAACTTCCTGGCCAAGCGCCGCGCCAAGAAGTTCGA
Organism: uncultured Actinomycetota bacterium; assembly: GCA_963757635.1. Lineage (GTDB taxonomy): Bacteria > Actinomycetota > Actinomycetes > Actinomycetales > Dermatophilaceae > Pedococcus. Next base: position 704,555 of record CAVWSK010000005.1, read on the forward strand.
CGGCCAGCTGCCGGACGTCCTGACCCTCGTGGCCAGCAGCCTCAGCACCGGGTTCTCCCTGCCGCAGGCGCTGGACGCGGTGTCCAAGGATGCCGCCGAGCCCTCGGCCAAGGAGTTCTCGCGTGCCCTTGCCGAGACCCGCATCGGCGCCGACATCGCGGACTCGCTCGAGCGGATGTCCGGTCGGATGGACAGCGCCAACATGCAGTGGACGGCGATGGCCATCCGCATCCAGCGCGAGGTCGGTGGCAACCTGGCCGAGACGCTGCGCACCACGGCCAAGACGCTGCGGGAGCGCGAGGAGCTGCGCCGCCACGTCCGCGGGCTCTCGGCCGAGGGCCGGCTCTCGGCCTACATCCTCATCGCCCTGCCCGTCGGCATCTTCTTCTACACGATGAAGACCAACCGGGCCTACATCGAGCTGCTCTGGACCCGCCCCCTCGGCCTCATCATGATCGGCGCCGGCCTGGTCTCCCTGACCATCGGCTGGCTGTGGATGCGCAAACTCGTGGATGTGAAGGTCTGACATGGGAACCATGCTGCTGGTCGTCGGAATCATCGCCATCGCCGGCGGCCTCGTGACGATCGTCGTCGCCCTCGGCGCCGGCGCCGGACAGGCCACCGGGGTCGCCCGGTCCCTCGACCTCATCGAGAAGACCATCAACCAGAAGGAGGTCGGCAAGGCCGACCTCCCGGTCATGGAACGTCTCGTCGCCCCGGCGCTGGCCAGGGCGCGGGGCCTGGCCGCACGCCTCTCACCGACCGGCACCGGGGAGGGGCTGGCCCGAAGGCTCGACCTCGCCGGCAACCCCGGCGGCTGGACCGCCGAGCGGATCATGGGCGCCAAGGGGGTCGGGCTCCTCGTGGGCGCCGTCCTCGGCCTGGCCTTCGGCCAGTTCAGCCTCAAGGGACTGCTCATCGCGACTGCCGCTGCGGCCGCGGGCTTCTACCTCCCCGACCTGCTGCTGATGAACCTCGGGCAGAAGCGCCAGGAGGAGCTGCGCCTGGGCCTGGCCGATGCATTGGACATGCTCACGGTGTGTGTGGAGGCGGGCCAGGGCTTCGACGCCGCCATCCTCCAGGTCGCCCGCTCGGTGACCGGCCCCATCTCGGGGGAGTTCGCCCGCGTGCTCTCCGAGATCCAGATCGGCAAGTCCCGAGGGGAGGCGTTCAGCTCGCTGTCCCGACGCACCACGGTCACGGAGGCGAAGACGTTCGTCAGCGCCCTCGTGCAGGCGGACCGCCTGGGTCTGCCGATCGGCAACGTGCTGCGTGAGCAGTCGATCCAGATGCGCCTCGTGCGCCGCCAGCGGGCCGAGGAGAAGGCCATGAAGGTGCCGGTCAAGATCCTGTTCCCGATGCTCCTGTTCATCTTCCCGGCGCTGTTCATCGTCATCATCGGCCCCGGCGCCATCCGCATCACCGAGACCTTCAGTGGCGGCCTCTGACCCGTTCGACCCCAAGGCCCCGCACAGACCAGCTGCCCCACCGGAATCCGGTGGGGCAGCTGGTCTGTGCAGGGCTTGCGGGCTGTTGGGCCCGGCGCCCCTCAGCGGTGCAGGTGGCCGACGGCCTCGGACTTGACCAGGCCCAGGCGCAGGGCGGCCATGACCGCGGAGGCCCGGTTGTGGGCACCCAGCTTCTCGTAGACCTTCGAGACGTGGGTCTTCACGGTGGACTCGCTCATGTAGAGCCGCTTGGCCACGGCCGCGATGGAGTCGCCGGCCACGAGCCGCTCCAGGACCTCGGCCTCGCGGGGCGTGAGCCGCGGCTTGTCGCTGGAGTCGCGACGGCGCAGCGCCTCGGCGAGACCGGTGGCCATGAACGCCTCGGGGGCGACAGCGGCACGACGTACGGCTGCGATGACCTCGTCGGAGGGGGCGGACTTGAGCACCAGCGCCGAGGCGCCCAGGTCGAGGGCCTCCAGCAGGGTCTCGTCGTCGTTGTGCATCGTCAGCACGACGATGCCGAGCCGGGGGGAGGCCTCACGCGCAGCGCGGGCGAGCACCAGCCCGGAGCCGTCCGGCATGGACACGTCCACCACGAGCACGTGGATGAGGTTCTGGGCCAGGACGCTGCGCCCTTCGGCGATGCCTCCCGCCTGGCCGACGACGGCCAGGTCCTCCTCGCTGTCGATCATGCGGCAGACGGCCTCGCGGACCAGGGTGTGGTCATCGATCACCACGACGTTGATGGTCATGAGGGTTGGGGGATCCTTTCATTGGAGAGCGTTGCCGAGGGTGCGGCGCCGCGGGCCCGCATACGCATGCGGACCGCGACCCCCTCACCCGCGTAGGGCTCTACGGAGATTTCGCCACCCAGGCTGTTCAGGGGGTGATCGGTGAAGTCCCGGGGACCCAGGGAGCTGGTCCCGTCGTGGGAGACCCAGAGCTCGACGCGGGGTGCCGCGACGTTGAGCCGGACCTCGACGGCCGACGCGTTGAGCGAGTGGCGTGCGTCGGCCAGGACCTGGAGGAAGAGGCGGTAGATGAGCACCTCGGTGTGCGCAGGCATCCGGAACCCGGTCTCGCTGAGGTGCATGCGGGTGGTGACGCCCGAGGTGGAGCCGAAGTTCTGCAGGCGGGCACCGATGAGGGCACCGAGACCGGTGTCCGGCCGCACGGCGATCCGCAGGTCGGCGATGTGCAGGCGCAGGTCGGCCAGCACGCGCGAGATCTCGGTGCGCAGGCCGTCGAGGCCCTCGGCGAGGGGTGACCCCTGGTTCTTGGCCATCCGCCGCATCGAGTCGATGCCGAAGCCGAGTGCCACCATCTCCTGGGCGATGCCGTCATGCATCTCGCGGGCGAGTCGTTCGCGCTCCTCGAGACCGGCCCGCTCGCGCAGGCCGGCGAACAGCACGGACAGGTCGATGTTGGCGGAGTGCCGGGTGGCGACCTCCGCGGCGGCCGCGAGGTCATCGGTGGTGAACGGCGTGACGAGGGGGCGATCCGCGACGAGCAGCCCCATCCGGGCGCCCTTGTCGTCGTTCAGCGGCACGACGATGACCGAGCGGCCGACGAGGTCGTCGAACCACTCGGTCAGGGTGGGTGTCCCAGCGCTCCACGTATGGGCGAGCACGGAGTGGGGCTCCATGGGATCGGGCCACGGGGTGCGGTCCGCACCCCGGATGGCGAGGGGCACGGCGGGGTCGTCGCCGTAGCCGACCAGGATCGCACTGCGAGCGGCGCGCATCTGGTCGGCCAGGTCCTGCAGCGCCATCTCGGCCGATCCCGGGGCGTCGAAGCCGGTGTCCAGGGTCTCGGCGAGCTCGTGCAGGCGGCGCAGCAGGGCCCCCGCCTCGGCGGCCACACTCGGGTCGAGCACGGGGGCCTCGCCCTCCATGCGGTGGGACCAGGCACCGAGCAGGCCGAAGACCAGGGCCAGCAGCGAGGCCAGCAGGATCCGCTGGGCCTCGCTCTCGTCGAGGCGTTCGAGGCGCCAGGCGGTCGCGAGCCCGATGGTCAGCCCGAGGCCGAACATCACCAACGGACCGCGGCGCGCGAGCCGCAGACCGGAGTGGAACGCAGGGATGAGGATCAGGATCTTGGCCCAGGCACCGGCATACCCCATGGCCACACCGGCGACGACGGCCGAGGCGCAGAGGAGAGCGAACAACTGGCGGGTGCGCACCGGGGGCGTCGCCGTGCTGAGGTTGGCGAACGAGGACGCGGCCAGGTCGAGGGTGACCACCAGCAGGATCCACGAGATGCCGGCGAGCAGGTCATGGTCGAGGGCGGCGAACAGGGCCGCGAGCAGGGCCATGCCCAGGCGGAGCCAGGTGGAGACGGCAGGGCGCGGCATCCAGCGCATACCGGCCTCCTGTCTCGCGTCCCCGCGCCCGCGTCAGTCCACAGGCAGGGTCCCAGACTAGTGGTGTCCACAGCTTCGCGCTGCTGAATCGCCGGGCAAACTACGCACGGTCGACGATGCCCTGGTGGGGTCCGGGCGTGCGGCAGTGGCGGCTCTCGCCGCGCTGGCCGTGCCCGGCCGCTGCGCGGGCTGCGGGGCGGTGGATGCCACGGTCTGCCAGGGTTGCCTCGACGACGTGGCCGGTGCCCTCTGGGGCGACGGTCCGCGCCGGGTGGCGCCAGACCCGCCGCCGCCGCTGCTGCCGTCCGTCCACGCCGCCGCACGCTACGAGGCGGCGCTCGCCAGACTGGTCAGCGCCTACAAGGACGAGGGCAGGCGCGACTGCGCCGCGCTGCTGTCCGCCCTGCTCGGGGCGGCGGTCGAGGCCGCCGTCCTCGGCTCGGCCGAGGTCACCGCGAGGCTGGCCGCGCGCGACGGGCCGGTGCTCGTCGTGCCCGTGCCCGCGTCGGCAGCCTCGCGTCGTCGACGGGGTGATGCGCCGCTGGTGTCGCTCACCGGCGGCGCCCTCGCCGGGTTCGCACCGACCGAGCTGCTCACCGCCGACGCCCTGCGGCCCCGCCGCAGGGTCGCCGACCAGGCCGGGCTCGGGGCGCGCCAGCGTGCGCTCAACCTGGAGCACTCGATGGTGGCGCGGGGTGTCTGGGAGCCGGTCCTCGCCGGTGCCGCGTGCATCCTGGTCGACGACGTCCTGACCACGGGGTCCACCCTCGCCGAGGCATCCCGGGCGCTGCGCAGCGCAGGGGCCGGCGTCGTCGTCGCGGCGACGATCTGCGCCACGCAACGACGGTTCCCGGGGCCGGTTCGGCTCCCAGCAGACTCACGGTAAACGTTGGGGCAAGTCCTGTGTCGCAACGGGCTGGGGTGGTCTACGGTCGGGGTATGGCCCCCCTGGCCCTCGTGGATCCCACCACCTCAGGGCGCGGCGGACACGGTCCGTACCGCGCCCCACGCCGGGGAGCGGGCCCGAGCCGTCCGAGCGGGCGGAGGTGGTGTTGCGGTTGAACTGAAGGGGCCGAGCCGCGCCCGACTCCCACCCCACCAAGACCATGGAGGAAACCGTGGAGATTGTCGTCACCGGACGCCACATGCAGGTCTCAGATCGATTTCGTGACCACCTCGACGAAAAGCTCGTCAAGATCGAGCAGCTCGCTCCGCGCGTCCAGCGCGTGGACGTGATCGTCAGCCACGAGCCCAACAAGCGGCAGGCCAAGTCCTGCGAGCGGGTCGAGATCACCTGTCACGTGAAGGGCCCCATCGTGCGGGCCGAAGCCTGTCTGGATGACAAGTACGCCGCGCTCGACGTGGCGCTCGACAAGCTCATGGAACGGTTGAGGCGGGCCCAGGACCGCAAGCGCGTCCACCGGGGACGACACGCCCCCGAGTCGGTGTCCGCCGCCACCGCGCGCATCCAGGAGCCCCTGGGGTCGGGTAGTGAGGACCACGCCCACGACGGCGACGGCGAGGTCGACCCGTTCGGCACGCAGGGCAACTCCCCGGTCGAGATCCGGGAGAAGATCCACGCCACGGTGCCCATGGCGCTGGACCAGGCCGTCCGCGAGATGGAGCTGGTCGGCCACGACTTCTACCTCTACCACGACGAGGACACCGGCCAACCGAGCGTGGTCTACCGCCGCCGGGGCTGGTCCTACGGCGTCATCCACCTCGACGTCAACGCCGCCGACTCCGAGTCGGTGAAGAAGGTCTCCTGAGGGTTGCGCGCCAGCGGCGCCGGGCACATCACCGATGAGATGTGCTCGGCGTCGCTGACGTGGCGTGACAGTATGAGCCCGTGACCAGTGGGGTGGACGACGACGAGGTGGCGGTCAGTGGTGACCGGATCCGGGTCGTCATCGCTGATGACCACGTCCTCTACCGCCGTGGCCTGCAGATGGTGGTCTCCCAGGAGGAGGACATCGACATCGTGGGCGAGGCCGGGGACGGCAAGGAGGCGGTCGACCGTACCGTCGAGCTGCTCCCTGACGTGGTGCTGATGGACGTGCGGATGCCGCACACCTCGGGCATCGAGGCCTGCCAGACCATCAAGACGCTGGTCCCGTCGACCAAGATCATCATGCTCACGATGTCCGACGAGGAGTCCGACCTCTACGAGGCGGTCAAGGCCGGCGCCAACGGCTACCTGCTCAAGGACGTTCCCGGCGAGGAGATCGCCGACGGCGTCCGTGCGGTCCACCACGGCGACTCGCTCATCTCCCCGTCGATGGCGTCCAAGCTGCTTGCCGAGTTCGCGCAGATGAGCCGTCGCCAGGGCGAGCGACCCAGTGCCGTGGGGGCCCCGAGGCTCACCGACCGCGAGCTCGAGGTGCTGCGCCTGGTGGCGCGCGGCCTGGCCAACAAGGAGATCGCCCACCAGCTGTTCATCTCCGAGAACACGGTGAAGAACCACGTGCGCAACATCCTGGAGAAGCTCCAGCTGCACTCCCGCATGGAAGCCGCGATGTATGCCGTGCGGGAGAACCTCCTCGAACCAGGCGAATGACCGCCGCTGACCCCGTCCGGCTCACCCGGGGCCAGGCTCGCCGGATCGCGCTGGCAGCGCAGGGCTTCCTCGACCCGAGGCCGGCACCTGGCCAGGCCACGATGCGCCACGTGCAGCGGGTCGTGGACCGCGTGCAGGTCGTCCAGATCGACAGCGTCAACGTGCTGGTGCGCAGTCAGTACCTCCCGTTCTTCTCCCGCCTCGGGCCCTACGACACCGCCCTGCTCGACCGGGCCCGCGACCGGGCTCCGCGACGGCTGGTCGAGTACTGGGCCCACGAGGCGAGCCTCGTGCCGCCGACCACGTGGCCGCTGCTCGACTTCCGGATGCAGCGGGCCCGTTCGGATGCCTGGGGCGGGATGCAGCGGGTCGCCCGCGAGCACCCCGACGTGGTGGCGGCCGTGCAGGCCGAGGTGGAGGCCGCGGGGCCGCTCACCTCCCGCCAGGTGGAGGCCGCGCTCGAGCACGACCTGCCGCGCGAGCGCGACGAGTGGGGGTGGAACTGGTCGCTGGTCAAGAACGCCCTCGAGCACCTGTTCTGGTCGGGCCAGATCACCTCGGCCGGTCGGACCGCGCAGTTCGAGCGCCGGTATGCCGCGCTGGGCCGGGTGTTCCCCCGCGCGGTGGCGGCCGCGACCGACCCCCTGCTGCGCCCGCCGCCGGACGTGGCCTTCCGCGAGCTCATCCTGCTCTCGGCCCGGGCCCACGGGGTCGGGAGCGAGCAGTGCCTGCGCGACTACTTCCGCCTCAAGCCCGAGCAGGCGCGTCCCGCGATCGCCTCGCTCGTCGCCGAGGGAGCCCTCGTGCCGGCGACCGTCGAGGGGTGGAAGCGCCCGGCATACCTGCACCCGGAGGCGCGCCGACCGCGACGGGTCCAGGCGCAGGCCTTGCTCAGCCCGTTCGACTCCCTCATCTGGCAGCGCGACCGGACGGCGGCGCTGTTCGGTTTCGACTACCGGTTGGAGATCTACGTCCCGGCCCCGCTGCGGGTGCACGGCTACTACGTGCTGCCGTTCCTGTTCGGCGACGAGCTCGTCGCCCGGTGCGACCTCAAGGCCGACCGGGCCGCCGGCGTGCTGCGCGTGCAGGCGGTGCACTGGGAGCCCGGGGCCCCGGAGCCGGCCAGGGCGGCCCTCGACGACGAGCTCGCGGCGATGGCGGGCTGGCTCGGCCTGGCCGCCGTGGGGTGATCCCGTGGCAGCAACCCGACGGCAGCTGACCGGTTCCGGCTGTCAGGGGCGCAGACTGGCAGATACTCTGCGGTGATGAAGATTTCTGCCGCATCGCGCGCGGTGACCCCTGGGGTGCGCACGCCGGTGGCCAGCCGTCGGGCCTGGTGGGTCGCGGCGGTCATCCTCGGTGCGCTCGTGGCCGCAGCAGGGTTCCGCTCCTCCACCGGCGCCCTGCTCGAGCCGCTGGAGTCGGAGTTCGGGTGGTCCCGCGCGACGACCTCGGGGGCGGTCACGGCGAACCTCGTCGTCTACGGGCTGACCGCCCCGTTCGCCGCCGCGCTCATGGAGCGGTACGGCATCCGCCGGGTCGTGACGCTGGCGCTGGTGCTGGTCGCCCTCGGCAGCGGGCTGACCACCCTGATGACCGCACCGTGGCAGCTCTGGGTCCTGTGGGGTCTTGCGGTGGGCAGCGGCACGGGGGCGATGGCCCTGGTCCTCGGAGCCGTGGTCGCCAACCGCTGGTTCGTGGAGTCCCGACGAGGCCTGGTCACCGGGGTGTTCTCCGCCGCGGGCGCAGCCGGCCAGCTGGTGTTCCTGCCCGGCATCGCCGCCCTGGCCACCGGACCGGGGTGGCGGTACGCGGCGCTGGTCGTGACGGGGGCCGCGCTGCTGCTCGTACCCCTGGTCCTGCTCGTGGTCCGTGACCACCCCGCCGACGTCGGGCTGGCGCCCTACGGCTCCCCTCCCGGCGAGGCGCCCGACGAGGCGCCCAGCCGCCACACCGGTGTCGGCCCGGCCACCGTCGCGGTGCGCACCCTGCGCGAGAGCCTGCGCTCGCGCACGTTCTGGATCCTGGTGGGCACCTTCTGGATCTGCGGCTGGTCCACCAACGGCCTGATCGGCACGCACTTCATCCCTGCCGCGCACGACCACGGGATGCCGGAGACGACCGCTGCCGGCCTGCTCGCGCTCGTGGGGGTCTTCGACCTCGTCGGCACGATCGCGTCCGGGTGGCTGACCGACAAGGTCGACCCCCGGTGGCTGTTGTTCGCCTACTACGGACTGCGGGGAGTCTCCCTGCTCTTCGTCCCTGCCGTCCTCGGCCCCGACATCGCCCCGAACCTGTTCGTCTTCATCGTCTTCTACGGTCTGGACTGGGTGGCGACGGTCCCGCCCACGATCGCCCTGTGCCGCAGGCACTTCGGCGTGGCCCGGTCCGGTGTGGTGTTCGGCTGGGTCTTCGCCTCCCACATGGTCGGGGCCGGGGTGGCTGCGTCCTACGCGGGCTGGGTGCGCCAGAGCACCGGCGACTACTTCACCGCCTGGCTCACCGCCGGGGCCCTGTGCCTGTTCGCCGCCCTCGCCGTGCTGGCCATCTCCAGCAGCCCCGAGCGGGGCTCGTGGAACGCCGACGGCGAGCAGGTCGAGGTGGGCGCCGTCGCCTAGGGCCTCGGCCGCGGGTGGTCGCGGTAGTACTGCCGCCACACGAGGCGGTGCACCGGCACCAGGCGGGGGATGTCACGCAGCCCCGGGATGAACGGCAGGAACATCAGTCCCAGCGTCAGGACCATCATCAGTCCCCAGACCTGGGCGTCCGCGTTGTCGGAGGTGGCGAACGGCGGCACCTGGTACCAGAAGGTGTACAGCCACATCCACGGCTGCCCGGGGTAGTCGCCGGTCTCGTTCATCATCCCCCACTGGTCGCCGCCGAGGCTCTGCGCCCGGGCGGTGTCCTCGAGGAAGGCCCCGTCGCTCAGCAGGAGCAGCGACCGGGTCTGGTCGCCACCGTAGAAGTTGCCGGCGGAGGTCAGCTGTCCCTCCAACCCGCCCGACGCCGCCACGCTCAGGAAGCTCGTGGCGAGGACGGGCGTCGGTCCGAAGTCGCCGGTGCCCACCTTCGCAGGGTCACCATCCGGGGCCTTCGCGAGGGCGTCGGCATACGCGGTGGACCACGCGGTCTGCTGCGCGGCAGGGGCGCCCTTCCACGTGGAGAGCGCAGCCGCCAGGGCAGGGTCGCCGGAGACCTCGCCCAACGGGGCGAGGACCAGGTCGGCGGAGTCCACCGGGAGGCGCACCCCACCCCACTTCTGCAGCGGGAGGCCGAGCAGGTTCTGGCCGTCGGCGTTGCTGTTGTAGGGGGCGCCGTAGGTGGCGCTCGGCGAGGTTCCGGACAGCTCGGCGGCAGCCGTGGCGACCACGTCGTTCGGGGCCGCCTGGGCCCAGGCGGTCATCGTGATCGCCGGCTCGTCGGGTGAGGAGAAGAGTGCGGCGAGTCCGGCGGTCAGCAGGCTGACCGCGAGCAGGGCGACCACGAACTCCTTGACCAGGTCGTAGGGACGCGTGGGGAAGTCGTGCGAGTCCGGGGTCCGGACGTCGTGGGCACGGTGGGTCCGGATCCTGGAGGGCGTGGCGGTGGCCATCTCACTCATCCCCTTCCTCGGCGTCCAGCGGCGGGACGACACCGTGCCTGCGGACCAGCACGATGTGCATCACCGTGATGGCCCCGACGGCGATGGGGAGCAGCACGACGTGCCACAGGAGCATCTGACCGGGGTTGAGCACGTTGAACCAGGCGCCGGCCCCGATCGAGTTGATGCCGTCCTTGGCCTCGGCGGCGATCCACTGCCCGTCGAAGTTCGTCTGGGACAGGTAGCCGGTGAAGGCGGTGCCGATCGACGCCACGAACGCGACGACCCCGGTGACCCAGGTCAGGGTCCGGTTCCCGCGCCAGGCGGCCATCCAGAACTTGCCCCACAGGTGGATCACCATGAAGCCGAAGAACAGCTCCACCGACCACAGGTGGAGCGAGTTGACGAAGTGCCCGAGGGACGACACGTGCCACCAGGCTGACCCCCCGACGGCCAGGGCACCACCGGTCGCCACGACGACCGCCAGGGAGGCGAGGGTGAGCACCCCGAACACGTAGATCCACGAGGAGACGTACGCCGGTTGACGGGAGGGAAGCGCCTGGCCCGGGGGGACGACGGTGACGATCCGCTCGCGCAGTGCGTCGGTCCAGGTGTGGCCGGACTCGGCTGCGGCCGGGTCGAGGTCGGTGCCGGAGGGCGCGCTCATCGGTGGCCACCGTCCTCGGGTCGGGCCTGGCGCCGCCCGAAGGGCACGACCAGGGCGAGGACGAAGATCACGATCATGGCGAGGATGATCAGCAGGTTGGCCAGCCCGATGCCGAACCATCCCCAGTGGAGGTAGTGCCCTGCTGTTCCCATGAGGAGCACGTGACGGGTCATGGTGGGACCTCGACTTCCAGGCCAGGCGATGCGAAGACGCCTGATCCCCCGAGAGTCATCCCCGGTCGGGGGGCCCAACAGGGTCTTAGGTCCCTCCGCGGCGCGCGCGTGGGTGCTCCCGAGGCGCCCGGAACCGGCACGCGGTGGTGCTCGTTCGGCCACGGGGGAGTGTTCCCCGAGGCTGGCGTCCACGGCGGCAGGCCGACTCGACTAGCCTAGGTCGGGCCGTCCGGGACGACGGCCCGCGAACTTTCAGGAGATTTTCCGTGTCCAAGATCGTCGAACGACTGCTGCGAGCCGGTGAAGGCCGCATCCTCAAGAAGCTCCACGGCATCAGTGCCCAGGTGAACTCGATCGAGGAGGACTTCACCAAGCTCAGTGACGCCGAGCTCCGCGCGGAGACCGACAGCTTCCGGGCGCGCCTCGCCGAGGGCGAGAGCCTCGACGACATCCTGCCCGAGGCGTTCGCCGCCGTCCGGGAGGCCTCCCGCCGCACCCTGGGCAAGCGCCACTTCGACGTCCAGGTCATGGGTGGAGCGGCGCTGCACCTCGGCAACGTCGCCGAGATGAAGACCGGTGAGGGCAAGACCCTCGTCGCGACGCTCCCCGCCTACCTCAACGCCCTCCAGGGCAAGGGCGTGCACGTCATCACGGTCAACGACTACCTCGCCGAGTACCAGTCCGAGCTGATGGGCCGCGTGCACCGGATGCTCGGCCTGGAGACCGGCGTGATCCTCGCATCGATGACGCCCGAGCAGCGGCGCGCCGAGTACGCCAAGGACATCACCTACGGCACCAACAACGAGTTCGGGTTCGACTACCTGCGCGACAACATGGCCTGGAGCACCGACGAGCTGGTGCAGCGCGGCCACAACTTCGCGATCGTCGACGAGGTGGACTCCATCCTCATCGACGAGGCGCGCACGCCGCTGATCATCAGCGGCCCGGCCGACGCCGCGACCAAGTGGTACACCGAGTTCTCCCGCATCGTCCAGAAGCTGACGCGCGGCGAGCTCGAGTCCGGCGAGGGCGACTACGAGGTCGACGAGAAGAAGAAGACCGTGGGCGTCCTCGAGGCCGGCATCGCCAAGGTCGAGGACTACCTCGGCATCGACAACCTCTACGAGTCCGTCAACACCCCGCTCATCGGCTACCTCAACAACGCGATCAAGGCCAAGGAGCTGTTCCACCGGGACAAGGACTACGTCAACCTCAACGGCGAGATCCTCATCGTCGACGAGCACACCGGTCGCATGCTCGCCGGCCGCCGCTACAACGAGGGCATGCACCAGGCCATCGAGGCGAAGGAGGGCGTCGACATCCAGAACGAGAACCAGACGCTCGCCACCATCACGCTGCAGAACTACTTCCGCATGTACGACAAGCTCTCGGGCATGACGGGTACGGCCCAGACCGAGGCCGCCGAGCTCAACTCGATCTACAAGCTTGGCGTCGTGCCCATCCCCACCAACCGACCCATGGTGCGCAAGGACCAGGCCGACCTCGTCTACCGCACCGAGGAGGCGAAGTTCGCCGCCGTCGTGGGCGACATCGCCGACCGGTATGCCGAGGGCCAGCCGGTGCTCGTGGGCACCGTGTCGGTGGAGAAGAGCGAGTACCTCTCCGACCAGCTGCGGCGCAAGGGGATCCCGCACGAGGTCCTCAACGCCAAGCAGCACGAGCGGGAGGCCGCCATCGTCGCGCAGGCCGGCCGCAAGGGCGCCGTGACGGTGGCCACCAACATGGCCGGTCGGGGCACCGACATCATGCTCGGGGGCAACCCCGAGTTCACCGCCGTGGCGACGCTCAAGCAGCAGGGCCTGGACCCCGAGGAGACCCCAGAGGACTACGAGGCAGCCTGGGCCAACGCCCTCGAGGCCGCCGAGAAGTCGGTCCAGGAGGAGCACGACGAGGTCACCGGCCTCGGCGGTCTCTACGTCCTGGGCACCGAGCGGCACGAGAGTCGCCGCATCGACAACCAGCTGCGGGGCCGCTCCGGTCGACAGGGTGACCCGGGCGAGTCGCGGTTCTACCTGTCGCTGCAGGACGACCTCATGCGCCTGTTCAACGCGGCGATGGTCGACCGGTTCATGACCACCGCCAAGATGGAGGACGACGTCCCCATCGAGTCCAAGATGGTCAGCCGCTCGATCCAGAGCGCGCAGGGCCAGGTCGAGGGCCGCAACTTCGAGATCCGCAAGAACGTCCTCAAGTACGACGACGTCCTGAACCGCCAGCGCACCGTCATCTACGACGAGCGCCGTCGGGTGCTCGAGGGTGAGGACCTGCACGAGCAGATCCGCCTGTTCATCAACGACGTCGTCGGTGGCTACGTCGACGCCGAGACGGCCACGGGTTTCGCCGACGACTGGGACCTCGACCGGCTCTGGACCGCCCTGAGGACGTTGTACCCGGTCTCGGTGACCCCGGACGACCTGGTCGAGGCTGCAGGCGGCCGGGCCAACCTCACGGCCGACCTGCTGCGCGAGCAGATCACCTCCGACGCCCACCACGCCTACGACGCCCGCGAGGAGCAGCTCGGCGAGGAGGTCATGCGCGAGGTCGAACGTCGGGTCGTCCTGTCGGTCCTGGACCGCAAGTGGCGTGAGCACCTCTACGAGATGGACTACCTCCAGGAGGGCATCGGCCTGCGCGCCATGGCCCAGCGCGATCCCCTGGTGGAGTACCAGCGCGAAGGCTTCCAGCTCTTCGAGGCGATGAACGAGTCCATCAAGGAGGAGTCGGTCGGCTACCTCTTCAACGTCCAGGTCGACGTCGACCAGCCCGAGGAGCAGGCCCCGGCCGTGCAGCCGGTCAGCGTCTCCGACATGCTCGCGGGCTCAGGGCTGTCCAACGCCGAGCGCCCGGCGGCCGGCGAGGCCCCGACCGACGCGCTCGCGGCTCCCGAGGTCGGCACCGACCCGACCGCGCCGGCGGGTGCCGACGAACCCAGCGCCGAGCACCACCCGACGTTCCGCGCCAAGGGCCTGGACCAGCCCGCACGCCGGGCCCAGGAGCTGCAGTACAGCGCGCCCACCGAGACCGGCGAGGTCGAGCACCGCAGCATGGGCACGGCGTCGGACACCCTGACCAGTGAGCAGCTCGAAGGCGTCTCCCGCAACGGCCCGTGCCCGTGCGGGTCGGGCAAGAAGTTCAAGATGTGCCACGGCAAGGTCTGACCGACCTCGGTCCTGACGCCGCGCCACTCCTGGGGGAGTGGCGCGGCGTCGTCGTTCGCGTGCGATCAGCCGATCTGGAGGGCCTCGACCCGCCACCGGCCGTCCAGCCCGACGAGGCGGAAGGCCAGGGCGCGCACCCGGCCGCCGTCGAGCACGACGGCCGCCACCTCGGCGACTCCGTCCCCCGGCTCGCAGACCCGCACGCTGCGCACGACGGTGCGCCGGGTCGTGGGGAGCTGGCGCCGAGCAGACACCGCCCCACGTCGGGCGACCACGGCATACACCTCCGGGGTGGTCCACCGCAGCAGCTGGGGTGCCGGGCGGGCGCCGGCCATCACCTCGACCAGGCCCTGGGCTATGTGCCCGGCCCACGCGGCCGGGTCAGGGAGGTCGTCGCGACGAGTGGGTCGCCCGCCGTAGCCCACCGGGTCGGCGGGAGCGAAGTCCACGGCCAGCGCATCCTGGACGTAGTGCGGGCCGGTCTCGGGCTCGAGGTCCCACGAGTCCGGCTCCGGGATCACCGGCGGCCGGGTGCGCGGCGCCGGCAGGATGCGCAGGGGCCGCAGCCGGGACGGTGCCGGGCCCCGGCGGGGAGAGGTCATCGAGGTGCCCCCTGACGGTCGTCCGGGGCCAGGAGCACCTGGCCCGGGAGGAGCAGGCCGGGATCGGCGCCGATCACGGCGCGGTTGGCTGCGTGCCACCGGGGCCAGGCGGTCGCCACCTCGGCGTCGGTCGCCTGCGGACCGAGGTGGCGGGCCGCGATGCCCCACAGGGTGTCGCCACGGTGCACGACCACCTCACGGGCCCCAGGCTGCGCCGAGGCTGCGCCCACCAGCCGCGGGGAGGGCTGGGGCCGCTGCACCGGTCGGGTGGGGACCCACCCCGGGCCGGGGGGCGCCGGCGATGCCGCCGCAGCAGCTGCGGCAGGCGGCGACAGCTGGCGCCACGACGGGTCGGCCACCGCGGTGCCGGGCGCGAGTGCGCCGCCCAGCGCGGCACCGACCAGGGCGGCAGCGAGGCGCCTGGCCACCAGTGGAGCCCACGCGGCGGCCAGGCGGTCGGCCAGCGCCCCCACCCGTCCGGGCAGGTGGGCCAGCAGGGCTGCCGTCGTCGAGACGGCGAGCCAGCCGGCCAGGAGCAGGGCAGCGCAGGAGGCAACCAGGGCCAGCGCCTCGTCCAGGGACGCGGGGCCGGGCTGCCGCACGATGGCCCACTGCGCGGCGACGACGGTGCCCAGGGTGGTCTCCACCATGGCGAAGCCCGCGGTCAGGACACCGACGAGCAGGATGCTGCGTCGAGACGCCCGCATGGTTATAGGCTGTTTACGTGAGTTTGCATGCGATGAAGGCTATCCATGGTCGTTTGGATCTGGCAAGAGGCGGGACATGGTTAGGCTTCCTCAACCGGCCCGCGGGGAGCCGGCACCGGGGGAGGGGAGGGTGGATGCGCTGGGATGACCTGTTCGGTGACCTGGCGGCGCAGTGGGAGGCCGAGGCGCGCCGTGAGCTCGACGCCGAGGTGGCCGACCGCACCCGTCGGGAGCGGGCAGGCGTCGGCCTCCGCGAGAGGCTGGCCGTCGCGGGCGAGGCCCAGGTCGGGGTCTGCGTCACGAGCGGGCAGACCCTGCGCGGGCGCGTTGCGGACGTGGGCGAGGGCTGGGTCCTGCTCGCGGGGGCCGTCGGGCCGGGGGCGCTGGTGCCCTTCACCGGCATCACGGCGGTGACCGGGCTGCCCCCCAGAGCGGGCGGGGACGCACCGGGCCGCCGGTTCGGACTGGGTTACGCCCTGCGGGGCCTGAGTCGCGACCGTGCGGTGGTCGCCCTCACCGACAGGGCAGGCGTGGTGGTGACCGGGACGATCGACGCCGTGGGTCGGGACGTGCTCGAGCTGAGCGAGCACGCCGCGGACCTGCCGCGACGGCCCGAGCACGTCACCGGTCGACGGCTGGTGCCGTTCGAGGCGGTGGTGGTCCTCCGGCCGGCCTGAGGCCGGCCGGAGCCCGTCACGACGGGGCTGACCTCAGTCCTGGCCCTGCCCGAAGGGGTGGGCAGCGACGAAGGTCTTGGTCTCGCTGTACATCCGCTGGATGTAGGTCTCGAGCTCGGCCACCTCCACCCGCCACTGACCGCGGCCCCCCACCTTGATGGCGGGCAGCTCGCCGGAGCGCACGAGGGCGTAGGCCTGGGCGGAGGAGATGTCCAGGACCTCGGACACCTCGGAAAGCTGAATGAAGCGTTTTGTCACGAGAAGCCCCTGTCCTTGGCCAGTCAACTTGACTGGGCGTATACGTTCTCTTGACTGAATTTTTACCATAAGCCTCCGGCTGCGTCCGGTGGATGATCAGATTCTCGCATCGACAACCGTTTGGACGAGTTGGCCTCCGCACTTGTGGATGAGGGGCGGACCTGTGGATTGGGCGGGCGGGCGCGGCGGCCATGCGCCATGATGGCCGCGCCGGGGAGGTGGAACCCGGCGACCATGGCGAAGGGGGACGCTCACCGTGACCGACCTACCCGTCCCCGCGGCCGCGCGCCTCCGGCGGCCGGCCTGGCGCGACTCCCGGCTGCTCGTCGGGCTGGTCCTCGTGCTGTCGTCGGTGGCCCTGGGTGGCGTCATCCTGGCCCACGCCGATGACAGGGTCCCCGTCTATGCGGCCGCGCGGTCACTCGTCCCCGGCCAGCCGCTCGCCCAGGACGACCTGGTCCGGGTCGACGTCCAGCTCGGCACGGCGGGTGATGCCTACCTGGCCGTCGGCGGGGGCCTGGCCCCGGACCGCTTCGTGCTGCGTGACGTGCGTCCCGGCGAGCTCGTGCCCGTGGCCGCGGTGGGCGGTAGGGAGCAGGTCGAGGTGCAGCCCCTGACCCTGACCGTCGACACCGGGTCGGCGGCGGCGCTGCGGGTCGGCTCGCGGGTCGACGTCTACGTCAACCCGGTCGACCCCACGGCTCCGGCGGCGGGCAAGGCGTTCACTGGCCCCGAGCTCGCCCTTCGGGGCGTGTCGGTGGCAAGCATCCCCAAGGCCTCGAATGGTCTCGGCGGCGGGGC
Organism: uncultured Actinomycetota bacterium; assembly: GCA_963757635.1. Taxonomy (GTDB): domain Bacteria; phylum Actinomycetota; class Actinomycetes; order Actinomycetales; family Dermatophilaceae; genus Pedococcus. Next base: position 721,566 of record CAVWSK010000005.1, read on the forward strand.
CGGGGGTGGCCAGCCGGTCCAGGTGATGGCGCCGACGGCACGGATCAGGGAGATCATCGGCAAGGTCGACGTCGGGGCGCGGGTGACCCTCGTGCCCGTCGCGGGCAGTGCGCTCAAGGGTGAGCAGTGACGCGCAGCGTCATCACCGCCGTCACGGGCCGGTGGGAGGGCGACCTCCTGACGGCGCTGGAAGGCACTGCCGACTACACCGTCTCCCGCCGTTGCGCCGACCTGCCCGAGCTGTTGTCCACCGGTGCCGCCGGCCTCGGTGAGGTGGCCCTGGTCTGCGCCGACCTGAGGGCGCTCGACCGGGCGGCCCTGCACGAGCTGTCGGCGCACGGCGTGCAGGTGGTCGGCGTGGTCGCGCCCGGTGACGAGCCGGCCGAGCGCCGGTTGCGCCAGCTGGGCCTGACCGTGGTGCTGCGAGCCGACCTGTCGAGTCACGAGCTGGCCGATGCGCTGGATGGACTGGCTGCCGTCGACGCCCTGCGCGAGCTGGGCGTCGACGACGACCTGCCGGGGCAGGGGTCGTCGGGCCCGGACGTCACGACCGCGGTCGAGGAGGGCACGGTCATCGCCGTGTGGGGTCCGACCGGGGCGCCGGGCCGCAGCACCCTCGCGCTCAACCTCGCGGCCGAGCTGTCCCGTGACGCCCCGACCCTGCTCGCCGACTGCGACACGTACGGCTCGTCGGTGGCACAGGCGTTGGGCCTGCTCGACGAGGCCCCCGGCATGGCCGCGGCTGCTCGGGCAGCCGACCACGGCACGCTCGACCTGGTCGCGTTGGCGCGGCTGGCTCCCGAGGTGACTCCCGGTCTCCGGGTCCTCACGGGCGTCCCCCGCCCGCAACGGTGGACCGAGCTGCGGGCTGCGTCGGTCGCGCAGGTGCTCGCGCTGGCCCGGCAGCTGGCGAGGTATGTCGTGGTCGACTGCGGGTTCTGCGTCGAGGACGACGAGGAGCTCTCCTACGACACGCTGGCCCCGCGACGCAACGCCACCACCCTGACCGCTCTCGAGTGCGCCGACGAGCTGTTCGTCGTGGGGGCTGCTGACCCGATCGGGCTGCAGCGCCTGGTGCGTGCGGTGCAGGACCTCGCCGAGGTGCCGGCGCCCGTGCCGCGCGTCGTGGTCAACCGGGTGAGGGCCACCGCGGTCGGGTCGAGGCCGGAGCGACGCATCGCCGACGCGCTCGGTCGGTTCGCCGGCATGCAGGACGTCACCTACCTGCCGTGCGACCAGCCCACGCTCGACGGGGCGATGTTCGCGGGACAGGCCCTTGCGGAGTTCGCCCCGCAGAGCGAGCTGCGCAAGGCCGTGGCCGCGCTCGCCCAGACGTGTGCCGGTGTCCGTCGAGTAGGTAGACAGGCTGACTAGTCAGGCGTACTGTCTAGTCATGTCCGAGTCCCGCTGGCCCGCCGAGTGGTTGCGCGGCGTGCTCGAGGTCTGCACCCTTGCCGTGCTTGCCGACGGTGGCCCGGCCCACGGTTACGCCGTGGCCCAGCGGCTCGAACAGGCCGGGCTCGGACAGGTCAAGGGCGGCACCCTGTACCCCCTGCTGACCCGGTTGGCCGCGGCCGACCTGGTCACGTCGCAGTGGGAGGCCGGCGACGGGGGGCCGGGTCGCAAGGTCTTCGCGCTCACCGAGTCCGGCCACCGGGAGGCGGCCGCTCGGGGGCAGACCTGGCTGCAGTTCACCGACACCACCCGCTCGCTGCTGGCCCCGGCCGGCCTGGCACCGACCGCAAGGACATCATCATGAGTGCGCACCCACCCCGGGACGGGTCACCCGTGCGGATCGACGGGCAGTGGCGCGAGGCGTTCGTCCTCGAGCTCAGGCTCCTGGACGTGCCGGGCCGTCGCATCAGCGAGGCGCTCGTGGAGGTCGAGACCCACTGCGAGGACACCGGTGAAGCGGTGGAGGAGGCCTTCGGCCAACCGGGTGCCTATGCCCGTGAGCTGACCGCCGCGATCCCCGAGGCCGAGCGGCCCGCTCTCAGCAGGTTCCGGATGGCGGCGCTCGGGGGCGCCGTCATGGTCGGGGTGCTCAGCCTGCTGTCCGGTCTCGACGCCGTGGTGTCGCACCGGTCCGCGAACATCAGCTGGGGAGCGGTGGTCGCCGTGGCCGCGATCGGTGTCGCGCTGCTGTTCGCCGGTCGGGCACTGCGCTCGGTGGTGCACCTGCAGGGGCGGATCACGGTCGGGGTCGCGGTCGCGCTGTTACTGGCCCTGCCGATCCTGACGCAGGTGCTGCTGCCCGGTCGTGCGCTCTCGGCTCCAGCCTGGCCGACCGTCCTGCTGGGCGTGGTCCTGCTGGGGGTGTCGGGGTGGCTCCTGCGCTCGAACGCAGCACGAGATGCCGACCTGCTGGTGGACCCCAGGACCGGCACCGACCTGGTGCCCGTGCCCCGGTGGTTGGGCAAGCTGGTCATGGTGCTCCCCGTGCTCACCCTGCTGGGTGCGGTCCTCGCCGTGCTGCTCGCCCCGCGCGGGTGAGCCCGCCGGTCAGGAGCTGAACAGGAGGGTGAGGCCGCCCACGGTGTAGAACACCATGAGCACCAGCAGCGGCACCTGCCCCAGCACGGCGGCGCGCCGGGGGAACAGCGTGATGGCCCGCTCGTGCGCGGCGACCACGCCGAGGACATGGCCGGTGATGATGGCGACGACCTGGATCCCGGCGACCAGCCCGGGGGCGATCAGGGCCGCCGAGGGGGACAGCCCGCCCGTCCCGAGCAGGTTGGCGCCGCTTCCCAGGGGGTCGGACATCTTGGCCAGCCCGTTGGTCCCCTCCCACACCCACAGGGACCAGTAGTGCGCGATGAGGTAGCCCGCGGCGATGGGGATCAGAGACGGTGCGAAGGCCCGGGCCATCCCGCGCGTCGGCACGTCGGCGAGGCGCGCCGACAGGGCTGCCGCGGCATACAGGGAGGCGGCCACGACCAGGCAGAAGGTGACCAGCGCACCGGTCTCCCAGAGTCGCGCGGGCAGCGACGAGGACTGGACGAAGGTGTACCAGCGGGTCTCACCGGAGAACCCGTCGTAGGCCGTGCTCCCCAGCATCACCGAGGTCACCGCGAGCAGTCCCGGCCGGGCGCCGACCTGCATCGGACCGTGCAGGGGGGTGCGCAGCACCCAGCGGCCGTCGGATCGGCGCCCGAGGGGGCTCAGCGTGCCGTAGAGCGAGGACCACGCGGTGAAGGGGTCGCCGTGACGCAGGTAGTCACGGCCGAAGGCGAGGCTGAGCACCAGGCTGAGGAGCAGGTAGCCCAGGATGGCGACACGCAGCACGGGCAGGTCGGCGTTGTTCGGTGCGATGAGCTCGAGCCAGGCGAACGCGAGCAGCCCGGTCGCCGCCGGCCAGTAGCCGAGGCGGTAGTCGGCGAGGGCGAAGTCGTCCTCGATGCGCGCCAGGGCCAGCAGCCCCCGCCGCAGCCAGCGCACCGGGTTGACCAGCCGCCAGATGCCACCGAAGACCATCGAGATGAACGCCAGCCCGACCCACAGCCACACGTAGACGACGGACGGGACCGGGTTGTTGGCGTTGTCCTTCCCGACGAGCAGCGCCACCAGGGTCGCACCGGTCACTGCGAGGCTGAGGGCCACGAACAGGCCCCGGATCGGCCCGGAGTCGAGCGCGAGCGCCAGCCCCATGGGCAGCAGTCGTCCGTCCTCACCCCGCAGCCGCGGCGTCTTCCAGAGCACGCCGAGGGCCAGGAACGACACGACGAGGGCGAGCCCCGCCCCGATGAGCAGCAACCCGAACGGCAGCGGGAGGTCCTCACGCGAGCCGACACCGTGGGCGGGCAGGACCGCGAGCGCGGCAACGGTCACTGAACGGCGATCTTGAGCAGGCGCAGCTCGGACTCGTGCGTCTCGACCTCGAAGACGCCGCGTTGGTCGCCGACGAGGTCGACGCTCACGGCCTTGCCGGGCGCGAGCTCCTTCTCGATCTCGAACCCATGGATGTGCAGCTCGTCCGCGTGGTCACTGGTGATGACCAGGGTGAGCTTCTCGCCCACGGCGAGGTCGACCGTCCGCGGCGCGGGGCTCACCTTCGTGCCGGCCACGGTGATGGTGACGGTGCGCCCCGCCGAGCTGGACGACGACGGTGACGATGGTGTCGACGCACTGGACGCGCTGTTGCTCGGGCTCGCCGATCCGGTCGGGCTCACCGTGGCGTCGTCGCCGGAGCCCCCACAGGCCGCGAGGGCGCCCACCGCGGCGAGGGCCACGGCGTGCCGGAGGGTGGGACGGCGCGTCAGGTTCGTCACGATGTGAAGTCTAGGCGGCGACGTCTGCCACGATGAGGGGGTGTCTGACCGCCTGAACTCCCTCGACGCGTCATTCCTCTACCTCGAGGAGTCGACCACCCCGATGCACGTCGGGTCCGTCATGGTGTTCGACCCGCCTAGCGACGGCTTCGACTACGACCGCCTCGTCGGCCTGATCTCGACGCGGATCGCCTTCGTGCCGCGCTACCGCCAGCGGATCCGCCAGATCCCCGGGCGGCTCGCCAACCCGGTGTGGGTCGACGACGAGAACTTCGACGTCACCTACCACGTGCGCCGTTCGGCCCTGCCCAAGCCGGGCAGCGACGAGCAGCTGGAGGAGTTCGTCGCCCGCATCCAGCCGAGGGCCCTGGACCGCAACCGCCCCCTGTGGGAGGTCTACCTCGTGGAGGGCCTGGCCGAGGGCCGCTTCGCGATCGTCACCAAGTCCCACCAGGCGCTCGTCGACGGGATCAACGCGGTCGACATCGCCCACGTCATCGTCGACGGCGACCCGGCGGCCGAGGGGCTGGTCACCGACACCTGGCGCCCGTCGCGCGAGCCGAGCGACGTCGAGCTGCTCACCGGGGCCCTGGTCGACGCGGTGCGCCGCCCCAGCGAGGTGGTGGAGAACATCCGCGGCGGGTTCATCGACGTCAAGGCGGTCGGGGCCCGCGCCCTGAACGCGGCCGGCGACATCGTCTCGACGGTGGCTCGGACCGCGGCGCGCCCGGCGCCCCAGTCCCCGCTCAACGCCTCGGTCGGGGAGGCTCGGCGCTACGTGATGATCGGCACCGACCTCGAGGACTACCGCAAGGTCCGCAGCCGGCTGGCGCGCGGCAACTACGCCGACGACGTCTCGATCAACGACGTCGTGCTCGCGACCATCTCCGGCGCGTTCCGGACGTGGCTGCTGACCCGGGGCGAGTCGGTCCACTCCGGCACGACCGTGCGGGCGATGGTGCCGGTCAGCGTCTACGACGCCGACGCCCGGCACGTCGGCAGCCGGCTCACCGCCTGCTTCGTCGACCTCCCGGTGGGCGAGCCCGGGCCCTCGATGCGGCTGCACCAGATCGCCTTCGCGATGCGCCAGCAGATGGAGGGCGGCCAGGCGGTGGGGGCCGAGTCCCTGGCCGGGCTCGCCGGGTTCGCGCCGCCGACGCTGCACTCGCTGGGCGCCCGCCTCGGGTCCGCGGTGTCGCGACGGCTGTTCAACGTCGTCATCACCAACGTCCCCGGCCCCCAGCACACGCTGTATGCCGGCGACGCGCGGATGCTGTCCACCTACCCGGTCATGCCGCTCGCCCGAGGTCAGGCCCTCTCCATCGGCCTGACGTCCTACGACGGCGGGGTCTACTACGGCCTGAACGCCGACCGCGACTCGATGCCGGACATCGACGTGCTCGGCCAGAGCATCGTCGACTCCTTGGCCGAGCTCCTCGACACCCACCGGTCCTCGGCACGATGACGGCACCGGGCTCGCGCCGCCGTCGGGGGCTGGTCCTCGGCGGCGGAGGCGTGCTCGGCGCTGCCTGGATGGTCGGTGCGCTCAAGGCCCTCGAGCAGGAGACCGGTCTCGACCCCCGCGACTTCGACGAGTACGTCGGTACGTCCGCTGGTTCGGTGCTCGCCGCCCTGCTGGGCGCAGGCGTGTCGGTGGACGACCTGTTGGCCCACCAGCTCGCGGGGACGATCGACGTGGGTCCCCTCGCGGGGTACGCCTGGAACTACGAGAAGGACACGGGGGGCGACCGCCCGGGCCTGCCAAAGCCGGGTCTTGGGTCGCGAGAGCTGTTGCGCCGCAACGCCCGTCACCTGCGCTCGCTGCCACCCACAGCGTTGTTGTCGGCGATCCTGCCCGAGGGCCGCGGCAGCATCGACGCGGTAGGGGCGCTCATCGGGCACGTCGTACCCTCCGGGTGGGTGGACCGGCCCGGCGTGACGGTGGTGGCCCTCGACTACGACACCGGCGAACGGGTGGCGTTCGGACGGCCGGACGCCCCGGCCGTCGACCTCGCCGCCGCCGTGATGGCGTCGTGCGCGATCCCCGGCTGGTACCAGCCGGTGCGGATCGGGGAGCACCGCTACATCGACGGCGGCGCGTGGTCGTCGACGAACCTCGACCTCATGATGGGCCAGGGACTCGACGAGGTCTACGTCCTGGCCCCCCAGGTGAGCTTCGTGCGCGACTCGCCCACCCAGTGGCGCACCCGGGTCGAGCGGCAGTGGCGCAACCGGGTCACCCTGCGCGTCCTGCGTGAGCTCGCCCGCGTCCACGCCGACGGCGCCGAGGTGACCGTCCTCGGCCCGGGCGAGGAGGACCTCGGGGCCTTCGGATCCAACCTCATGGACGTGAGCCGGCGGCCGCTGGTCATCGAGACGTCCCTGCGCACGTCCGCGGTCGCCCTGCGCGACCCGGCACCCCTGCCCGACCGCACCGACTTCGAGGACGTGGGATGACATGACCCAGACCCGGATCTACCTCCCCCTGGACGCCCGGGGCGTCCGCAGGCTCTCCGAGGACCGCGCCGTCGGCGCGGGACCGGTGCGCGCCTTCGCGGTCACCGACCGCGTCGAGCGCTCACTGCCGTCGGGCGACGAGGAGGAGTGGGAGTATGCCGCGCTCACCGACGCCGTCGACGCAGCCACCGAGCTGCGGGTGGACGGCCGGTCCAAGCGGGTCGTCGCGGCGGCCGACGTCGACCCGAGCCTGGTCAGCCCGGGCAGCGGTGGGGCGCTGTCGGCGATCCAGGTGTCCGAGCCCGTGCCGCTGTCCCGGATCGTGTCCTTCCATGTCGACGAGTCGCCCGGCGACGAGGGCGTCGACGACCTGCTCTGGTACGACGCCACCGAGCTCGACGAGGTCCTGCACCAGCTCTGAGCCTGCCCTGCCTCAGGCCTGCTCGGCGAGGAAGGGGTCGACCAGGGCGTGGAAGTCCTCGGCCCGGTCGCGGCGCACGCAGTGCCCGGCACCGCCGACGACCTCGATGCGCAGGTGGGGGTTGCCGAGTGCGTTCGCGCGCTCACGGATCGGCGCTGACAGCAGCACGCTGCGATCGCCGGTGACCGCGAGCGTCGGCACCGTGATCGCAGCCACGATGTCGTCCCAGGGCTGTGCCAGGCTGGCGATGCCGAGGGCGAGGAAGTCGAGGTCGACCTCGGTCTTGGACCGGGCCCAGGGCTGGAACTCCGAGGCCGGCCACGTCGGGTTCTCGGCGCGTCCGCGGGCCAGCTCGGCACTCGGGTCCGTCGCGAAGGCACGGCACTCGGCGATCCGGTCGTGCACGACGTCGGCAGGTTGCACGCGCAGCGCCGGGTCCCGCCAGGCCGGCTCCTCGAGCACGGCCACGCGCACCAGGTCTGGGCGTCGCGCAGCAAGCGCACCGGCCAGCCCGCCACCCATGGAGTGGCCGACCAGGAGCACCGGGCCGCCGCGGGAGGCGATCTGCGCCACGGCACCCTCTGCCGCGGCATACATCGCCTCCATGGGGTCCGCGGTGGCCAACTGCTCGGCGGTGAACCGCGGTGAGCCCCCGTGGCCCAGGGCGTCGATCCCCACCACCCGGTAGCTCCTGGCCCAACGGCGAACCGCGTCGGGCCAGCAGTCCCCGGAGTCGCCGAGGCCGTGGAGCAGCACGATGGTGGGCGCGGCGCCGGTGGTGGGTCCGGCCCAGCGGTGGGCGAGGTCGACGCGTTCGTGGGAACTGGGCATACGTGCCACCATAGGCGGGCCCTGCAGACCAGCCAGTCCCGAGGAGTCCGACCGCCATGGATGCCGTCACCCAGGTGCCCGTCCCCGCCAACGAGCCCGTCTTCGACTACGCGCCCGGCAGCCCCGAGCGCGCGTCGCTGGAGCTGGCGCTGGCCGAGCTGGGCAGCAGCAGCAGGGAGCTTCCGCACACCATCGGCGGGAAGCAGGTGACCGGCACGGGGCGCAAGATCGCGGTGCGCCAGCCGCACGCCCGGCGCAAGGTCCTGGGCACGATGCGCAACGCGACCACCGGTGACGCGCAGGCCGCCGTCGACGCCGCGAAGGCCGCGGCGCCGGGCTGGCGCGAGCTGTCCTTCGACGACCGGGCGGCGGTTCTGCTCAAGGCCGCCGAGCTGCTCTCCGGCCCCTGGCGTGCCCGGCTCAACGCAGCCACCATGCTCGGTCAGTCGAAGACGGCCTACCAGGCCGAGATCGACGCGGCGTGCGAGCTCATCGACTTCTGGCGGATCAACGTGCACTTCGCGCGTCAGATCATGGCCGAGCAGCCGCCGCTGAACGCCAAGGGCATCTGGAACCGCACCGACCACCGCCCGCTCGAGGGTTTCGTCTACGCGATCACGCCGTTCAACTTCACGGCCATCGCGGGCAACCTGCCGACCGCACCCGCGCTCATGGGCAACACGGTCGTCTGGAAGCCCAGTCCGACCCAGCAGTTCGCCGCCCAGGTCACCATGGAGCTCTTGGAGGCCGCCGGGCTCCCGCCGGGCGTCATCAACCTCGTCACCGGTGACGGGATCAACGTCTCCACGGTGGCGCTGGCCGACCCCGACCTCGCCGGCATCCACTTCACCGGCTCGACACCGACGTTCCAGCACCTGTGGCAGGAGGTCGGCGCCAACCTGCCGAACTACCGCACCTACCCGCGGCTGGTGGGGGAGACCGGAGGCAAGGACTTCATCCTGGCCCACCCCAGCGCCGACCCGGATGTGTTGCGCACGGCCATGATCCGTGGCGCCTTCGAGTTCCAGGGGCAGAAGTGCTCGGCCGCTTCCCGCGCCTACGTGCCGAAGTCGCTGTGGAAGAAGATCAAGGCCGACCTCGTCTCGATCACCGAGGGGCTGACCCAGGGCGACGTCACCGACCTGTCGAACTTCATGGGCGCCGTCATCGACGACCGCGCGTACGCCAAGCACGTCGCCGCGATCGACCGGGCCCACGCCGCCCCTGGCGTCGACGTGGTGGCAGGTGGCACCTATGACGACAGCGAGGGCTGGTTCGTGCGTCCGACGGTCCTGCAGATCGACGACCCCACCGACGAGTCGTTCCGCACGGAGTACTTCGGACCGATCCTGTCGGTGCACGTCTACCCGGACCGGCAGTACGACGCCGTGCTGGACCAGATGGAGTCCTTCGCACCCTTCGGGCTGACCGGCTCGATCATCGCCCAGGACCGTCGGGTCATCTCGGACGCCACGAAGCGGTTGCGGTTCGCGGCCGGCAACTTCTACGTCAACGACAAGCCGACCGGTGCCGTCGTGGGACAGCAGCCGTTCGGTGGCGGGCGTGCATCGGGGACCAACGACAAGGCCGGTGCGGCGCAGAACCTGCTCCGCTGGACGAGCGCCCGCTCGATCAAGGAGACCTTCGACCCGCCGACGGCGCACGCTTACCCGCACATGGGCTGAGCTCCCTGCGGGGTCGGATCAGCGGCGCAGCCACGCCTTGACGGTCTTCGCCTCGATGGCGATGGCCGACTCGATCGACGGTGCGGCTGCCTTCTCGATCTTGCCGCCGATGAGCGGCACCTTGGCCTTGAGCTCGGCGTCGAGGTGCTCGACCGACCCGGAGCCACCGGGGGCGAGGGCCAGGGTGCCGGTGAGGGAGACCGGCACCCCCGCGACCGACATCTCGATGGTGCCGGTGCGGCTGCCATCGGCGGACGGCGCACCCCAGGTCTGCTTCTCCGTGACCTTGAGCGTCTCGCCGACCATGTTCTTCGCGAAGTCGGGCAGGCCGGCGGCGGGCAGCTCACGCCGCGTGGTGATGGTCGTCTCCGGCCCCGAGGTCGCCACCTCCGCGGTGTGCGAGAGGGCCCCCGTGGCCACGCACTTGGCCTCCTGGAAAGCCTGGTCGCAGAGGATCGCCATGACCTCGTCGGGGGTGGCGGCGTAGTCCATCGTGGTGGCGATCTTCATCTGGCTCTCCTCGGGGCACGGGCGTTGGCGGTCGTGGTCGGCCAGCGTATCGACGTCAGGGCCGACCCGGCGCGCTGGCCATCCTCAGCCGGACGGGTTGCCCCGGGACCAGCTGGGCGGCCAGGTCGCAGGCCGCCGCCGTGAGCACTGCCACCACCGGGTACCCGCCCGTCACGGGGTGGTCGGCGAGGAAGATCACGGGCCGTCCCCCGGGTGGGAGCTGGACCGCACCGCGGACCACGCCCTCGGACGGCAGCTCGGCCCGGTCGTGGGCCGGGTGCCGGGCGAGCCCGGGGCCCTCGAGGCGCACCCCCACCCGGTCGCTGTCGACCCCCACCAGCCAGGGCCCGTGCTCGAGGGCGTCGGGCTCCGCGAGCCAGTCCCACCGGGGTCCCTGGAACGCCTCGAGCAGGACCAGTCCACCACTGGGGCGGGCCACCGGGGCCACGTCGACGAGCAGGTCGCCACGGGGGTCGCCGACCCGCAGCAGCTGGCCCGCGACCAGCGGCTCGGGGCCGAGCCCCGAGAGCGTGTCTCGGGAGCGCGAGCCGAGGACCGGTGGCACGGCGATGCCCCCGCGCACGGACACGTAGGTGCGCAGCCCGGTCGGCGGGCGTCCGAGCCACAGCTCGGCCCCGTCGCCCACCAGGAACGGGGCGGCATGCCCGACGGGCACGCCGTCGACCCGGGTGGGCGCAGGGGCGCCGGTGACCACGGCCGTCAGGCTGCCGCGGGCGCGCAGCACCAGTCCGCCGCCCAGCGACTCGACGGCGGCGAAGGACCCGTCCTGCCCGAGCAGGCGCGCGCCCAGCTCGAAGGCCCCCCGGTCGGCAGCGCCGGAGGGGCCGACGCCGAGGTCGCCGAGCCCGGGGCGACCGGCATCCTGGACCAACGACAGCGTCCCGGGGGCGAGCACCTCCAGGCCGGCCCGGGACGTCGGCGCGGGCCGCGCGCTCACGACCCGACCTCGACGAAGCGAACCCGTTGGCCGGGGCGCAGCAGCGCGGGGTGTTGGCGACCGAGGTCCCACAGGGCGGCGTCGGTGTGGCCGATGAGCTGCCACCCACCGGGGGAGGCCCGCGGGTAGATGCCGCTGAAGCCGTCGGCCAGGCCCACGGCGCCGGCCGGGACGCGGGTCCGAGGGGTGTCACGGCGGGGCACCCGCAGGCGTGGGTCGCCGTCGACCAGATACGCGAACCCGGGGGCGAAGCCCGCGAAGCCCACGAGCCACGGGGTGCCCGTGTGGGCTGCGACGACCTCGTCCCTGCCCAGCCCGGTGTGGCGTGCGACCGCGTCGAGGTCCTCGCCGTCATAGTGCACCGCGATGCGGACCTCCGCAGGGGCGCTCCCGTCGCCCCGCTGGGGGTGGGGGTCGGGTGACGTCGGGACACGGAGCAGCCGCTCGGCGGTGTCGCGCAGGTGGCGCAGGTCTGCGGGCGTCCTCGCCACGAGCAGCACGCTGCAGGCCCCGAGCACCGCGTCGGCGAGTCCCGGCGGGCGGTCGCGTCCGGTGACCCGGTCGTGCAGGTCCAGCGCGTGGTGCAGCGTGTCGACCTCGACGAGGAGCGCGCCCTCGCCGTAACCCAGCACGCGGCCGGGCACGGATCAGGCGCCCGGAACGGTGAAGGGGCGCAGGTCCACGCCGGCCGACTCGAGCGCGGCCCGCACGGCCATGGCCATCGAGACCGCACCCGGGCTGTCACCGTGCACGCAGATCGACTCGGGTCGCACGGGGACCGCGGTGCCGTCGACCGCGACGACCGTGCCCTGCAGCACCATCTGGACGACCCTCGCTGCGACGGCGTCGGGCTCGTGGAGCACGGCGTCCGGCCGGCTCCGGGGGACCAGGGTGCCGTCGGCGAGGTAGGCGCGGTCGGCGAAGGCCTCGCGCACGGTGCGCAGCCCGGCGGCCTCGGCCAGGCGCAGGACTGCCGAGCCGGGCAGGCCCACGAGGGGCAGGGCGGGGTCGACGAGCCGCACGGCCTCGACGACAGCCGCAGCCTGCGCCTCGTGGCTCACGATGGCCGAGTAGAGCGCGCCGTGCGGCTTGACGTAGCTGACCCTGGTGCCGGCTGCGCGGGCGAGGGCGTCGAGCGCGCCCACCTGGTAGACGATCTCTGCCGTGAGGTCATCGGGCGCGACGTCGAGGAAACGCCGGCCGAAGCCGACGAGGTCGCGGTAGCCGACCTGCGCGCCGACCCTGACCCCCGCGGCGGCCGCTCCCCGGCACACCTCGAGCAGCACGGACGGGTCGCCGGCGTGGAAGCCGCAGGCCACGTTGGCGCTCGAGACCACGCCCAGCAGGGCGAGGTCGTCACCGAGCTGCCATCGCCCGAAGGACTCGCCGAGGTCGGCGTTGAGGTCGACGGCCGTCACCGGCGTAACCCGGCAGCGTGTCGGGCGAGCACGGCCGTCGACTCGGTGAGGGTGGCCCGCAACCGTTGCCGGCGCTGGTCGAGCACCGCGGTCGCCTGGTCGAGCTCGCCCTGCAACCTCGACCGGTCCGCCTCCCGGGATGCGGAGGCGGCCCCGTCCGCGACACCACTGACCCCCCATGCGGGCTCCAGGACACCGTCGTGCAGCCGCAGGCCCACCGCCTCGGCACGCTCGCGCAGGCGGCGGAGCCCGGCGACCGCCTCGGCAATCTCGCTGGCGTGGGCCTGCAGCGCCGACCCGACCCGGTCGAGCTCGTGGGCGGCGGCGGCCGCTGCGGCATCGACGACGTCGGCCCGGCGTCGCGCCGAGGCGAGCACGGTGCCCCCGCGCCCGCCCTGCCCGGCTGCGTCGAACGCCTCGTGGGCGCCTCGCCCCGCGATCCTCAGGCGGGTTGCCAGCTGGCGCAACGAGCCCGCGGTGAGCGAGCACGAGGCCGGGTCGGCGGGGCCGACGGGGTTCATCGGCGCACCTCGCCGCGCTCGGTGTCGTGCTCGTGGGTCGCTGGTCGCGGCGCTCCCAGGGCGGCGACGCGCAGCCGTGCCGACAGGTCAGTGGCAGAGGCGTCGAGCTCGCGCAGCAGGTCGGCGACCTGGTCGAGGTAGTGGTCCAGCGCCGACTGGGTCTCGCGTTCGCCCAGCTCGGGCAGGTGAGCGAGCACCTCGTCGGCGCCGTGGCCCGCACACTCGCGCAGCGGGCCCAACGCGTCGGCCAGCGCGCTCAGGCGGTCGGGATCGACCGGTGCGGGCACCATGGCCAACACTGTAGTGAGGTCATGCAGACGGCCCCCGGCGATACCCACATGGGGTGTCGCCGAGGGCCGTCCGTTCAGGCCGGTCCGGTCAGGACCGGTCAGTACCAGTGCTTCCGGCCGCCGATGGCGCGACCGGTGCCACCCAGCACCGCCAGGACGAGCCCGACGACGATGAGGATGGCGCCGATGGTGACCAGGACCGAGAGGCTCTGCACCAGCAGGCCGATGATCAAGAGGATGATTCCAAGAACGATCACGACTATCTGCTCCTTTGGTTCGTGATGGGGAAACGCTCCACCTCACCACATCCTAGGCCAAAAACATAGTTTGACCTGCGGTGATGTCTCGGATATGGGCAGGAAGGCCGTCTCCACCGGGGCCGCACCGGGCCTGCCGGGCGACCCGGGACCACCGGCTACTCGGTCTCGCGGCCGAGCGATAGTCTCGGGAGCGGCGCACACCGTCGTGCGCCTCGGTGCTCGACAACCACGTGAGGATGAACCGGACAGTCATGTCAGCGTCGCTGGATCAGTCCCGTCAGCAGCTACTGCGCTCGGCCGCCGAGCGCTCCGACCGAGGGGGCGGTGAGGCGACGGAGGAGTTCCTGAGCGCCTACTACCGGCACGTGGCGACCGAGGACCTCCTGGCCAGGGCGCCCGAGGACCTTCTCGGTGCCGCGCTGGCTCACCGTGAGCTGGCCCGGAGTAGGCCGCAGGGCACGGCGAAGGTCGAGGTGTTCAACCCCGCGGTCGAGGAGCAGGGCTGGTCCAGCGGCCACACGGTGGTCCAGGTCGTCACCGACGACATGCCCTTCCTCGTGGACTCCGTCACCGCCGAGCTCCAGCGCATGGACCGGTCGGTGCACCTCGTGGTGCACCCGACGATGCGCGTGCGCCGCAACGCCACCGGTGACCTGGAGGAGGTGCTCTTCGGGCGCAGCCCTTCCGACGGCTCCTTCGGTGAGGTGCGTGAGTCGTGGATGCACCTCGAGATCGACCGCGACAGCGACCCGACCGACCGTCAGGAGGTGGCCGAGGCGTTGCGCCGGGTCCTGGGCAACGTGCGCGAGGCTGTCGAGGACTGGCCGAAGATGATGCAGACCTGCGCACAGGTGGCGGTGGACCTGGGCGAGAAGCCGCCCCACGGCATACCTGCTGCGGAGGTGGCGGAGGCCCGTGCCCTGCTCGAGTGGCTCCACGCCAACCACTTCACCTTCCTCGGCTACCGCGAGTACGCCCTGCAGCGGGGCGTTGAGTCCGACCGCCTCCAGGCTGTCCACGGCACGGGGCTCGGGCTGCTGCGCTACGACCCGGTGGGCGAGGGGGTCCGGCTCAGTGAGCAGGCCAGGACCGTGGCGCGCGCTCCGGAGCTCGTCATCATCACCAAGGCGAACTCGCGGGCGACCGTGCACCGCAACACCTATCTCGACTACATCAGCGTCAAGCAGTTCGACGACGCGGGTCAGGTGACGGGGGAGAAGCGCTTCCTCGGCCTGTTCACCTCCAGCGCCTACACCGAGTCCGTGACCCGGGTGCCCGTGCTGCGCGACAAGGTCTCCGCGATCTTCCAGCGCACCGGCTTCCTGCCCGACTCGCACTCGGGCAAGGACCTGCTCGAGGTGCTGGAGAACTACCCGCGGGACGAGCTCTTCCAGTCCGACGAGGAGTCGCTCTACGACAACGCGACCGACGTCCTGCACCTGCAGGAGCGCCGCCGTACCAAGCTGTTCCTGCGCCGTGACCGCTTCGGCCGCTACGTCTCCTGCCTGGTGTACATCCCGCGCGACCGGTACAACACGTCGGTCCGGCTGAAGATGGAATCCATTCTGCGCCAGACCTTTCCGGGCGCGACGGTCGACTACACCACGCGCGTGTCCGAGTCCGTGCTGGCCCGCCTGCACTTCGTGGTGCGCGTGCCGTCGGGTGAGTCGATTCCGGCCATCGACGAGGTGGCCCTCGAGCGCCAGCTGGTCGACGCGACCCGCACCTGGGACGAGGACCTGACCGAGGCCGCCCGTACCGAGCACGGCGAGGAGGCGGCGGCGCGGCTCGCGGGCCTCTACGGCCGCGCCTTCCCGGAGGCCTACAAGGAGGACTTCACCTCACGCGTCGGCGTCGTCGACATCCGTCACATGGACGCGCTCGAGACCGACGAGTCGACCGGCCTGAACATGTACCAGGAGCCCGGCGCGCCCGCGGACGAGCGTCGCTTCAAGCTCTACCGGCGCAGCCCGCTGTCCCTGACCCAGGTGCTGCCGATGTTCACCCACATGGGTGTCGAGGTGGTCGACGAGCGGCCCTACGAGATCTCCCGCGGCGACGGCGTCGGCCTCTTCGTCTACGACTTCGGCCTGCGGGTGCGAGCCGAGGCGATGTGGTCGGGCGAGGGTGGCCGCGACCGCCTCCGCGAGCTCTTCCAGGACGCGATCGACGCCGTCTGGAACGGCCGCGCCGAGTCAGACGGCTTCAACGCCCTGGTGCTCGGCGCCGGTCTCACCTGGCGCCAGGTCGTGATCCTGCGGACCGTCGCGAAGTACCTGCGGCAGACCGGGTCGACGTTCTCCCAGAACTACGTCGAGTCGGCCCTCGTGCAGAACCTGCGGCTCGCCGGCACGCTCGTGGAGCTCTTCGAGACCCGCTTCGACCCGCAGCGGTATGCCGAGGACGCGGCTGCCGAGCGCGCCGCCGCCGAGGGCGCGCTGTGCGAGGAGGTCACCAAGGGCCTGGACGCGGTGAAGTCCCTCGACCACGACCGGATCATCCGCGCGTTCCTCGGGGTCATCACCGCGACCCTGCGGACGAACTACTTCCAGGCCGACAGCGACGGCGCTGCCAAGTCCTACGTCTCGCTCAAGCTCGACCCGACCCGGGTGCCGGACCTGCCCGCGCCCCGACCGCAGTTCGAGATCTTCGTCTACTCGCCCCGGGTCGAGGGCGTGCACCTGCGCTTCGGTCCGGTGGCCCGCGGCGGGCTGCGGTGGTCGGACCGCCGCGAGGACTTCCGCACGGAGGTCCTCGGGCTGGTGAAGGCGCAGATGGTCAAGAACGCCGTGATCGTGCCCACCGGGTCCAAGGGTGGCTTCTACGCCAAGCAGCTGCCAGACCCGGCGGTGAACCGCGACGCGTGGCTGGCCGAGGGGATCGCGTCCTACAAGGTCTTCATCTCAGGCCTGCTGGACGTCACGGACAACCGCGACGGCGTCACCATCGTCCCCCCGCGCTCGGTGGTCCGGCACGACGACGACGACTCCTACCTCGTGGTGGCTGCGGACAAGGGCACCGCCACGTTCTCCGACATCGCCAACGGCGTCGCCCAGTCCTACGGCTTCTGGCTCGACGACGCGTTCGCCTCAGGCGGCTCGGCGGGCTACGACCACAAGGCGATGGGCATCACCGCCCGCGGCGCGTGGGAGTCGGTCAAGCGGCACTTCCGCGAGATGGGGGTCGACACCCAGACCCAGGACTTCACCGCGGTCGGCATCGGCGACATGTCCGGTGATGTCTTCGGCAACGGCATGCTGCTCTCCGAGCACATCCGCCTGGTCGCAGCCTTCGACCACCGGCACATCTTCATCGACCCGGATCCCGTTGCAGCCACGAGCTTTCCGGAGCGCAAGCGGTTGTTCGACCTGCCGCGCTCATCGTGGGCCGACTACGACGCCTCGCTCATCAGCAAGGGTGGCGGCATCTTCGAGCGGTCCCTGAAGTCGATTGCGGTGACCCCCCAGATGGTCCAGGCCCTCGGTCTGCCCCAGGGGACCACCGCGATGACCCCCGCACAGCTCATGAAGGCGATCCTGCAGGCACCCGTGGACCTGCTCTGGAACGGCGGCATCGGCACCTACGTCAAGGCCAGCAACGAGTCGAGCTCCGACATCGGCGACCGCGCCAACGACGCGATCCGCGTCGACGGTGCGATGTTGCGCTGCAAGGTGGTCGGTGAGGGCGGCAACCTGGGGCTGTCGCAGCTCGGCCGCATCGAGGCGTCGCTCGAGGGCGTGCGGGTCAACACCGACGCCATCGACAACTCGGCCGGGGTCGACACCTCCGACCACGAGGTCAACATCAAGATCCTGCTCACGGCCCTGGTCCGCAGCGGCGACATGACGCTCAAGCAACGCAACACCCTGCTGGCGTCGATGACCGATGACGTGGCGGCGCAGGTGCTGCGCGACAACTATGAGCAGAACGTGCTCCTCGGCAACGCGCGCGCCCAGGAGCACCCGATGCTCCCGGTGCACCGGCGGCTGATCCACTGGCTGGAGGAGCGTGGCGACCTGGACCGGTCGCTGGAGTTCCTCCCCAGCGAGGGCGAGATCGACCGGCGCTTCGGGACGGGCAACGGGCTGAAGTCGCCCGAGTTCTCGGTCCTCGTGGCCTACGCCAAGCTGGCGCTCAAGGAGGACCTCCTCCCCACCGAGCTGCCCGACGACCCGTGGTTCCAGCAGACCCTGGGCGACTACTTCCCGCCGGCGCTGCGCGAGCAGTTCGCCGCCGAGCTGGCCGACCACCCCCTGCGCCGCGAGATCATCACCAACTCGGTGGTCAACTCGATGGTGAACCGCGGTGGCATCACCTTCGCCTTCCGGGCGATGGAGGAGACCGGCGCCACCCCGGAGCAGATCGCGCGGGCGTTCGTGGTGTGCCGCGAGATCTTCGACCTCCCCAGCTTCGTGCGTGCGGTGGAGGCGCTGGACAACCAGGTGCCCACCGAGGTCCAGAGCGACCTCTACCTCGAGTTCCGCCGGCTCATCGACCGGTCGATCCGCTGGTTCCTGACCTCCCGTCCGTCGCGGCTCGACGTCGCGAGCGAGGTGGCCCGGTTCGGCGCCGTCGTGGGTGAGTTCGCCCCGCAGATCCCCGAGCTGCTCAAGGGCGGGGAGTACGAACGGTTGCAGCGCAACGTGTCCGCGCTGGAGGAGGTGGGGGTGCCCGTCGAGCTGGCCACCCGCTCGGCCAGCCTGCTCGACCAGTTCTCGCTGCTCGACATCGTCGACATCGCCACCGACACCAAGGAGGTCCCGGCCGACATCGCCGAGCTCTACTTCGTGCTGTCCGAGCGGTTCGGCATCGACGCCATGCTCACCCGGGTCACCAACCTGCCCCGCGACGACCGGTGGGACGCGCTGGCGCGCGGCGCGCTGCGCGACGACCTCTATGCCGTGCAGGAGAGCCTGGTCCGCTCGGTCATGGATGCGTCGACACCCGGCGCGCCAGCGGACAGCCGCTACGAGCAGTGGGCCGAGGCCAACGCCGAGTCCCTGACGCGGGCCAGGACCGCCCTGTCCGGGATCGACCGCCTCGACAAGCCGAACATCGCGGCGCTCTCGGTGGCCTTGCGCACGCTGCGCTCGGTCATCCGGTCCGGCGCGGCGACCTCCTGAGGTAGGCGGCGTGGAGGTCCAGCTCGGCGGGTGGCCGGTCGTGTCGTTGTTCCGGTTCGTGGTGAAGGCCACCGGTGGGGAGTCGCTCGATGCCGCCGACGTCGGTCCCCACGGGTTGGTCGGGGACCGCGAGTGGGCGGTCTACGCCGAGGACGGCAAGCTCGCCACCGGCAAACACTCGCGGCGTTTCCGGCGGATGGACCCTGTCTTCGAGCTGGTCGCGCACGGCCAGGGCACTG
Source organism: uncultured Actinomycetota bacterium (assembly GCA_963757635.1). Classification (GTDB taxonomy): domain Bacteria; phylum Actinomycetota; class Actinomycetes; order Actinomycetales; family Dermatophilaceae; genus Pedococcus. Next base: position 740,547 of record CAVWSK010000005.1, read on the forward strand.
ATGCGCGCATCGTGCTCCCCGACGGGTCGCAGCTGGCGGCGGGAGAGCAGGAGTGCGACCGCACCCTCACGGCGCACTTCGGGCAGCCGGTCACGCTGCGACGCGCGACGGGGGTCCCCCACTTCGACGCCGCGCCGGTGTCGGTCGTCGGCACCGCGACCCTGGTGGAGCTCGGCCGGCACGAGGGCGACGGACGGCCCCTCGACCCGCGCCACCTCCGGGCGAATGTCGTGATCCAGACCGAGCAGCCGTATGCCGAGGAGGGACTGATCGGTCACGAGGTCGCCGTGGGCGCCGTGCGCCTGCGCGTGGTCGAGACCATCGAGCGGTGCCGGATGGTGGGAGTGGCCCAGGTCGGCCTGCCCGCGCGGCCGAGGATGCTGCAGGCGGTCAGTGATCACCACGCGCTGCAGGCGGGCGTCTACGCCGAAGTCCTCGGGTCCGGTGTCGTGCGGGTCGGCGACGTCCTGCAGGTTTCGCGGCCATGATGACCGGGTGGGCCCCCGAGGTGGCCCACCCGAGCCTAGGAGTCCTCGATGCACCCACCCACTCGTCGTCACCAGCACCCCGCCGTCACTGCCGTGCTGGAGGCGCGCGCCGCCAGTGCCCAGCTGCGCCTGGCCGACTCGATCACGGCCTTCGCGGGTTCGATGACGTTCGTCTACATCCACGCCGCGGTGTTCGCCGCGTGGATGCTCCTCGCCGAGGGGAGCCCGTGGCCGACGTTGACCCTGGTGGTGTCGTTGGAGGCCATCTTCCTGTCGACGTTCGTCATGATCGGCCAGAACCGGCAGGCGGCCTTCTCCCAGGCCAAGGCCGAGCACGACTTCGTCGAGTCCGAGCTCGAGCTCAAGACCAACACCGAGATCACCCGTGAGATCCACGCGATGACCGTGGAGCTCCAGCGTCGGCTCGGTGGCGGCGGGCCGGGCGACCACCCCCCACCCCCCACCCCCGACCCGGCCCCTGCTTCCACCTGAGGCGTCCCACCCGGTGTCGGCGTCCCACCCGATGACGGGGTCAAGGCCGCGTCGGGCATCCGATTAGGCTTCCTGCGTGCCCACGCTCAACGAGGTCCTCCACGGCGCCACCGACCTCGCCCCGGCCGAGGTGGAGTGGCTGCAGCTGCTCGTCGGTGACTGGCAGCTGATCTCGGACCTGTCCTTCGCCGACCTCGTGCTCTGGGTACCCGGAGGGCTGGAGGGGTGGCTGGCGGTCGCGCACGTGCGGCCCACGACCGGTCAGATGGTGTTCTTCGAGGACGTCGTGGGGCGGCGCACCCACCGCGGGCGGCAGTCGCTGCTCGACCAGGCCTACGGCGACCGACGCATCGTCCGTGAGCGGGACCCGATCTTCCGGGACGACATGCCGGTGCGCGAGGAGGCGATCCCGGTGGTCAAGGCCGGCCGGGCGCTCGCGGTGATCACCCGGCACACCAACCTCGCCGCGATGCGGACGCCGAGCCGCCTCGAGCTGACCTACCAGGCGCTCGCCGACGCGCTCTCGCGGATGATCGCGGCAGGCGAGTTCCCCAACGTCTCGGCCCCCACGGGCCAGCGTCGTGGCGCCCCCCGCGTCGGTGACGGCGTGATCCGCCTCGACGTCAACGGCCTGGTGTCCTATGCCAGCCCCAACGCGCTGTCGGCCATCCACCGCCTCGGGCACGTCGGTGACGTCATCGGTGAGCTGCTCGCGAAGGTGGTCGCCGACCTGCTGCGCGACGAGTCGCCGGTGGACGAGTCGCTGGCCCTCGTGGTGACCGGCCGGGCGCCGTGGCGCACCGAGGTGAGCAACCGCGGCTCCAGCGTGTCGATGCGGGCGATCCCGCTGACCGAGGGTGGCCAGCGGGTGGGCGCGCTGCTCCTGCTGCGTGACGTCTCCGAGCTGCGTCGGCGCGAGCGCGAGCTGATGACCAAGGACGCGACCATCCGGGAGATCCACCACCGGGTGAAGAACAACCTGCAGACGGTGGCCGCGCTGCTTCGCCTGCAGGCGCGGCGGCTGCCCGAGGGCGAGGCGGGGCGGGTCGCGCTCGACGAGGCCGTGCGACGGGTCGGGGTGATCGCCCTGGTCCACGAGACGTTGAGCCAGGGTTTCGACGAGACGGTCGACTTCGACGACATCGCGGTGCGCGGGCTCCAGGCGATCACCGAGGTGGCCAAGATCGAGCACCCGATCTCCTCGAGCGTCCAGGGCTCGTTCGGCACGCTGCGCGCCGAGGATGCGACGGCCATGGCGATGGTGCTCTCCGAGCTCGTGCAGAACGCCGTCGAGCACGGGCTGGCCGACCCGGAAGGCGGGACCATCTGCGTGGACGCCGAGCGGTCGACCGACGACCAGGGCGAGGAGCTGCTGTCGGTGTCGATCACCGACGACGGGGTGGGTCTGCCCGATGGCTTCCGGCCCGGGGCGTCAGGGCTCGGCACCCAGATCGTCGAGTCGCTGGTCCAGGACCTGCGGGGCCGGATCGTCTGGGAACCGGTGGAGCCGCACGGCACGCGGGTGCGGTTCGTGGCCCGGCTGCGGCCGCTGGCGCGCGAGCCCGGCTGATCGGGGACAGCGAAGAGGACCGGCGAGCCGGCCCTCGAGGTCAGCCGGCGCGGCGGGCGCGGGCGTTGCGCCGCTTGAGCGCGCGGCGCTCGTCCTCGGACATCCCGCCCCAGACACCGGCGTCCTGTCCGGACTCGATGGCCCACTTGAGGCACACGTCGACGACCTCACAGCGTCGGCAAACAGCCTTTGCCTCCTCGATCTGGAGGATGGCGGGGCCGGTGTTCCCGATCGGGAAGAACAGCTCCGGGTCCTCGTCGAGGCAGGCAGCGCGATCGCGCCAGTCCATGAAGATCGAGCTCCTTGTAGTGCAGGGGGAGTCGCGTCGATGCCAGCGGGGTCCTGGGTGCGGGACCTCACAGCACCGCGCAGCATTGCGGGGGTGAGTGCGGGTCAAACTCTTGGAGAACAGGACCGACAAGCAAGCCTAGCCGACCTGGGTCCAGACTCGGTGGAACGCCTGCACCGATATTCTGGGGTGCAGGGCGCACTTCTGCCAACGGGCCGACCCTTGTTTCTGTTCCAGCCTCACAGACTTGGCCGGGTTTGGGCAGGGGGTACGGGCAGGTAACCGTCTGGTAACGGTGAGGTTTTCATCACATTGCCGTCTTTGGGTCGGTATGTCTTGCGCGGCACAGTCCGCGGGCCCCGTCTCACAGGGCGGTCGGCCCGCCTACGCTGGCCGGCGTGACCGATCGGTATGCCCTGCCACACCCCGCGCGCCCGCGCGACGTCTTCCGCGACCTCGCCGCCGGGATCTGTCTCCTGGAGGGGATGGCACTGCTGGGCTTCACCGTCTTCTACCTCTGGGAGCTGGCGCGCCACGGGGGTGACGACGCGACCCGGGTGGTCATGTCGGCCCTGCTGATCGCGGTCTTCGCCGTGGCGATGGGGGTGCTGGCCCGGTCGTGGTGGTCGGGTGCCAACTGGCCCAACACCCCGACCGTCGTGTGGAACGTGCTGCTCCTGCCGGTGGCCCTGAGCCTGGCCCAGGGCGGGCGGACCATCGTGGGGGTGCTCGTCGCGGTGGTGGCCGTGGTCGCGGTCGTGGCGGCCGTTCGGGCCGACACCGCCGACACCGCCGACGACGGTGGGGCCGGTGGGGCCCCGGACGTTTCCTCCGGGTCCTGACGGGCGCACCCGACCGGCCCGGACCGTCGGGGCGTCAGGGGTCAGAGCCACCCAGGTCGGGGAGCGCCACCTGGAGCGGCACCGCGATCCCCTCGCGGATGATGTGGCCGCGCCCGGCCCCCGCCCCCGGGTCGGGGGTGAGGCGCAGCCCGAACACGTCGGAGGCGGCGGGCCCGCCAGGCCCCAGCAGGATCCCGGTCCGGTGCCGTGCCACCTCGACCGCGAGGCCTCGGTAGGCGGTGGCCAGCGACGCGGTCGAGGTGCCGCACACGACCAGGCCGTCGTCGTGGTCGACCAGCCGGCCCATCTCCAGCAGGGGTGCGCCGAACGCGGAGTCCGTGAGCTCGTCGGCTCCGTCGACCACGACCGCCAGGGTCGGGGTGGCGTGCCGCAGCGCGACCAGGGGCTCCGGACGTCGAGCGTCGGCCCACAGCGCCAGACGGGCGTCCTGACGCAGCGCGTCGAGCGGCCCTGGCCGGGCCTCGACGACTGCCACGGGCCGCCCCGCTGTCATCAGCTCGTCGACGATCAGCGCCAGGGTGGTCGAGACGCCGCTGCGCGCGGGCCCGGAGACCAGCCACCGTCTCCCGTCCCGTCGGGGCCACCAGCCCTGCACCCGGGACTCGTCGCCGCCGACCCCCAGGGGGAGCTCGTCCGGCCGCAGGTCGTGCCGGGGTAGCTCGCGCTGGCGCACCCGGAGCGGCAGCGCGTCCACGCGACGCGGCCCGGAGGTGGTGGTCCGGGGGCGGGGACCCGTTGACGGGGGAGGGGGTTGGGCGACCTGCACCTCGGTGCCGTCGCGCAGGAGCCCCCGCCCCGGCGGGGGGTCGAGGGGGAGCGCCGCTGGGGACAGCCCCGCGAGTGCAGCGTCAGTGCCCTCGGCCAGTCGCAGGACGACGCGGTGCCGCAGCGCGGAGGCGACCCGGCCGACCAGGAGGGCACGGTCCCCGCTGACCACAGCGGTCACCCCGACACCGAGTCCGTCCCGGAGCAGCCCGAGCAGCCCCTCGGCGAGTGCGCCGTGGCTGGGACCGTCGGTGTGGTGCGCCAGCAGGTCCCAGTCGTCCACCAGCAGGAGTACGGGTGGCGGTGCCTGCGGCGCACCCGACTCCCACCAGCGCTGCATGGAGGGCTGGCCGCTGACCGAGAGCGCGCGCCGTCGGGCGGCGACCTCGTCGACCAACCTCGCGACGAGCCGGTCGAGTCGCGCGAGGTCGCTCCACTCGACGTGCGCGCCGCAGTGCGGGAGCCCGGACAGGCCGGTGAGGCTCCCTCCGCTCACGGCATACAGGTGCAGGCCGTCGGGTCCCCGGTGAGCGGTGAGGCTGCGCGCGACCGTGACCAGCGCGGTGGTGCGTCCGCTCCCGGAGGTGCCCAGGAAGCCCCAGTGGCCGGGCTCGCGGAGGTCGACGTACAGGGGGAGCTGGGTCTGGTCGCCGGGTCGGTCCGCCAGGCCGATGGGCACGGACAGGCCGTGGGGCGGGGGTGGAAGCGACTGGGCAGGGATCTGCGCGGGCAGGCAGGGGAGCCAAGCAGGCGGAGCGTTGCCGGCCCGGAGGTCGGTCGCCGCCCTGCGGATGGCCTTCACCACGAGGCCCAGCTCGGTCGTGGCCTGGCTGTCGCGTGACTGGGGCCATGGCTCGGGGGCGACTCCCCAGGTGAGCAACCGGGCGCGGATGCCCTGCGGCGACGCACTCACCGGGGCGGCGCCCACGTGGGCGCACTGGAAGGCCACGAGGTCACCCCCGCCGGCGCGGGCCACCGCCCGCCCTGGGGTGGTGGCGTCGATCTCGGCGGCGTGGGGGGAGTCGACCACGTCGGCCGAGTCCGCACGGTCCCGGACCCGCAGCGCGATCCGGAGGTTGACGTTGGCCTTGATGTCGCCCGTGACCACGCCGGAGGGCCGCTGGGTCGCAAGGACGACGTGCACCCCCAGAGAGCGCCCGAGCGCCGCCACGCGGACGATCCCGTCGACGAAGGCCGGCACCTCCTCGGCCAACGCACGGAACTCGTCGATGACCACGACCAACCGTGCCAACGGGTGGTCGGCCGCTCGTGAGCTCGACTGGTAGTCAAGGAAGTTCGCGACTCCGGCCAGGGCCAGGAGGCGCTCGCGGCGAGTCAGCTCTGCGCGCATCGACGTGAGGGCACGCGCCGCCAGGTGCTCGTCGAGGTCGGTGACCACCCCCGATGCGTGGGGCAGGTCGGCGCACTCGGCGAAGGCGGATCCGCCCTTGTAGTCGATGAGCACGAAGGACAGGTGCTCTGGCCGGTTGTGGGCTGCGAGCGAGGTGACCAAGGTGCGGAGGAGCTCGGACTTCCCGGATCCCGTGGTGCCCGCCACCAGGACATGTGGCCCGTCGGTGGCCAGGTCGACCGTGTAGGGGCCCGCGGCGCCCACGCCGAGGGGGATCGCGGTGCGGTGGGGTTGCTCGCTCCAGAGCCGGACGATCGCGGCCGGGTCGGTCAGCGGTTGGCCGGACACTCCGGTGAGCGAGGCGGCGGTGGGGAGGGCGGAGCCGGGCTCGCCCGACGTCGCGTCCCGCACAGGAGCCAGGGCGCGACTGATCCGCTCTGCCCACCAGGGGCCGACGGCGTCGACCATGAGGTCCTGCTGCTGCAACCCGTGCCCGGTGAGCGTGGGAGCCGGGTCGTTGAGGTCGAGCACCGCCGCGGCCTCGGCGGGCAGTCGGGTGGGGTCGTCGTCGAGGGCGAGGCAGCAGACGCCGACGCGCGGCCCGAGTTCCAGGATCGTGGTCAGCTCGGGCAGGCCACGCAGGGAGGCTGCCCCGTCGAGCAGGAGCAGGGTCCAGCGCCCGTTCCACCGGCCCTCACCGGTGGCCCCCGTGGTCAGCCGCTCGCGGACCTTGCTGGCGAGCCGCAGCACCGACTCCCGCGCAGATGCGGGATCTTCGGTGAAGTGGGAGACGGTGTGGGCGCGGGCGGCACCGTCAGGGCCCCTCAGGTGGGGCAGCCGCGGCAACCAGTCCCAGGCTTTCGGGGCACGGGGGTGGGCCCCGACGACCACGACGTCGAGGTCGAGGGGGGAGTGCAACACGACGAGCTGGCCCATGAGGGCCCGGGTGACCGACTCGACCAGCGGCCTGGCGCCACAGATGCCCAGCGTCCCGATCCCCCTCAGTGGCACCGTGCAGGGGACGTCGGTCAGCGGGGCGTGCCCCGGCCCGTCGTCGCCGGGTGGCCTGATCACCCTGATCCGCGACTCGCGGGAACACTGGCCGATGCCGAGGGCCAGGAAGTCTTCGTCGGACCGGCCGCGTTCCCACAGCCGGGCCGAGGGCTGCGCGGCGATGGCCAACAGCTCGGCCGGGTCGGGGATGGACCGACGCAGTGACCGGGCCTCGAGCGCACAGGCCTCCTCGACCCGGTGCAGGGCCGCAGCGTGGAGGAGCGCGTGCTCGCGAGCCTGAGCGGCATACCTGCGTCGGCTGCCGAGGCGGTCACCCAGGGCCGTGCCACCCATGAGCAGCGGGCTCATGAGCGCGAAGGCGAGCATGGTCGGTCCGAAGAACATCGCCAGCACCGCGGCGAACGGGACCGGGAGGACCATGGCGACCCAGGGGACCCGTGCGGGGTGGGGTCGGTCGGGCGGTACGGGCAGCGTGATGGACGCGGCTGCGGACTCGTGGCGCAGCCGGGGTCTCCGGTTGACCGACCGGGTGCCGTCCTGCTCCGCGACCAGCGCTGCCGGCAGGTCATGGGAAGCCCGCACGACCACTGAGGTGTCTCCGACACGGAGGGTCTGCGTCGCGTCCACGGAGGTTGGTCCCTCGACCACGTCCCCGTCGACGAACGAGCCGTTGGTGGAACCCAGGTCGCGGACGCGGATGCCTGAGGCGTCCACCTCGAGGGCGGCGTGCAGCCGCGACAGCCGCCCGTCGTCCACCCGCACGTCCGCCTCGGCGCCACGACCGATGGTGTGTCGCCCCGGTCCGAGCTCGACCATCCGCCCCGCATCCGGGCCGTGCACCACGGCGAGGGTGACCGGGCTCCTCGGCGAGGGAGCCGTGGTGCCGGTGCACCCGTGGGGCCCCAGGCTCACGGCTGCTCCATCGACGAGTGGCCTTGACCCCACAGGTGATTCGTCAGCAACGGGCCGCCCACTCACCGACAGGACGACCCCCGTTGGCTCCATCTCGAGCAGGTCGACGAGGCTCGCGGTCAGCTCCATGCAGGTGGTCCCTGCGGGTGCCTCGACCTCCACCTCGTGCAGGTCGGACCGCCCGCGCCGAGGCGTCCGGGTCGTGTCGGCCACGGTGAGGCGCAGCAGCATGGGCCGACGCTACGTCGCGAGCGGGAAGCGGATCGGGTGTTGTCCACCGCTGTGGATTTCGCGCTGCCACGTCGCCGAAACCGTCCTAGGATGCCGCAGACATCCGCAGGTGTGATCCGGCGGCGTGTCGACACCGGGGGAGGTGGCGTGGTGGATGCGGTGGTGACCGTGGAGTCCGAGGTGCGCGAGCTCATCAGGAGGTCGGGCCTCGACCCGGCGCGCGATGGCCGCGAGCTGGACCGGTTGGTCCGGGAGGTCGTCGCGGACTACGACGAGCGCTCGCTGCACGGCGGCCTCCCCGCCCTGCCTGACGTCGAGGATGCGGTGAAGTCGATCGTCGATGCGGTGGCGGGGTTCGGTCCCCTGCAGCCCTACTTCGACGACGACGAGATCGAAGAGATCTGGATCAACGAACCGACGAAGGTCTTCGTCGCCCGCGGTGGCGTCGCCGAGCTGACCACCACCATCCTGACCGCTGACGCGGTGCGTGACCTCGTGGAGCGGATGCTCAAGACCAGCGGCCGTCGGGTCGACCTGTCGAGCCCGTTCGTCGATGCCGTGCTGCCCGACGGCTCTCGTCTGCACGTGGTGATCCCTGACATCACCAGAGCGCACTGGAGCGTCAACATCCGAAAGTTCGTGGTGCGGGCGTCCCACCTCGACGACCTCGTGGGCCTGGGGACACTCACCCCCCACGCTGCGCGCTTCCTGGGCGCAGCGGTGGCAGCCGGGCTGAACATCCTCGTCGCAGGCGGGACGCAGGCAGGCAAGACGACCCTGCTCAACTGCCTCAGCTCGGCAATCCCCCCGCGCGAGCGCGTGGTGACCTGCGAGGAGGTGTTCGAGCTCAAGATCCCCCTGCGCGACGTCGCCTCGATGCAGTGCCGCCAGCCCAACCTGGAGGGCACCGGGGAGATCCCGCTCCGACGCTTGGTCAAGGAGGCCCTGCGGATGCGGCCGTCACGGATCATCGTCGGCGAGGTCCGTCAGGCCGAGAGCCTCGACCTGCTCATCGCCCTCAACAGCGGGCTCCCCGGGATGTGCACCATCCACGCCAACAGCGCCCGTGAGGCGATCACCAAGATGTGCACCCTGCCGTTGCTCGCAGGCGAGAACGTCGGTAGTCGGTTCGTGGTGCCCACCGTGGCCGGGTCCATCGACCTCGTGGTGCACGCGGCCCTCGAGCACGACGGGGTGAGGAGGGTGCGCGAGATCGTCGCGGTGCCGGGGCGTGTCGAGGGCGACGTGGTCGAGACGGCTGACGTGTTCGTGCACCGTGACGGCGTCCTGCGCCGGGCCGACGGCTTCCCACCGCATCCAGAGCGGTTTCGCCGGGCAGGATACGACGTCGCAGCTCTGCTGGCGCAGGAGTAGTCGCCATGAGGGGGAGCCTGCTCGGACTGCTGCTGGGGTGCGGCTTGTTCTGCATCTGGTGGTCGGCCTGGGTGCCCGGGGAGACCGCGCCCAGGCCCCGCCGCACCACCGTCATGGATCGGTTGCGGGACCAGCTGGTCCAGGCCGGCTACGAGAGCATGGGACCGCGCGCGCTAGCGGCGGCCTGCTGCATCGCCTTCTCGGTGGTCTTCCTGCTCGTCTACGCCACGACCGGTGTCGCGCCGGTCGCGCTGTGCTTCGCCGTGATGGCGGGGTATGCACCGCTCGCCCTGGTGCGCATGCGCGCCAGGCGGCGACGGGCGAGCTTGCGTGAGCTGTGGCCGGATGCCGTCGACAACATCGCCTCGGGGGTGCGAGCCGGCCTCGCCCTTCCCGAGGCCCTTGGCCAGCTCGGCCGGCGCGGACCGGAGGAGCTCCGGCCGGCCTTCCGGGCGTTCGCCGAGGACTACCGGGCGACGGGGCGTTTCCACGAGTGCCTCGACCTGCTCAAGGAGCGGCTGAGCGATCCCGTCGGCGATCGGCTCATCGAGTCGCTTCGGATCGCCCGCGAGGTGGGCGGCAGCGACCTCGGGCGCCTGCTCCGAACGCTGTCGACGTTCCTCCGCGAGGACAGCCGCACCCGCGCCGAGCTCGAGACCCGGCAGGGGTGGACGGTCAACGCAGCCCGTCTGGCTGTTGCGGCGCCGTGGATCGTCCTGGCCATGCTCGCGAGCCGGCCCGAGTCCATCCAGGCCTACAGCAGCACGACGGGCACGATGATCCTGCTGGTCGGCGCCGCGGTCTCGGCGGCCGCCTACCGCATCATGATCCACATCGGGCGGCTGCCCGAGGACGACCGGGTGCTCCGGTGAGCGCCGCCCCGTTCGCCCCCGTGTCCGTCGTCGGGGGCGTCATCGGGCTTGGTCTCGGCCTTGGCCTCGTCCTCCTCTGGGCGGGGCTCCCACGCAACCGCCGCGCCACCCTCGAGGACCGCCTGCTGCCCTACCTTCGGGACGCGCCCAGGCCCTCGCGTCTGCTGGCCGCGCGGCAGGTCGGCGGCGCCGGGCTGTTCAGCGTGCTGGCACGTCCGGTCGTGGCCGACCTCGCGGCCCGCATCGAGCGGGTGCTGGGCGGGGCGAGCTCGGTGCGGCGCCGACTGCTGCGGGCGGGCAAGACGCCAGACGTGGACCGGTTCCGGGCCGAGCAGGTGCTGTGGGGCATCGGCGGTCTGGTCGTGGGACTCGCCGTGGGCGGTCTCCTCTGGCTCGGCGAAGGCGGATCGGTCGTCCCGAGCCTCGTGGTCACCCTGTCCGCAGGAGGGGCCGGCGTCGTCGCGCGCGACCAGTGGCTCACGCGTGAGGTCGCCGTGCGGGAGCGGCGCATGCTGGCCGAGTTCCCCACCATCGCCGAGCTCCTGGCGCTGGCCGTCGGGGCGGGCGAGGGTGCCGTGGGGGCGCTGGAGCGAGTGTGTCGGCTGTCCCACGGCGAGCTGTCCAACGAGCTGGGTCGCTGCCTGGCCGATGCCCGCGCAGGCGCCAACCTGCCCGCGGCGCTGCAGGGCCTCGCGGATCGTACGGGGCTGGTCAGCCTGGCCAGGTTCGTCGACGGCATGGTGATCGCCGTCGAGCGTGGCACGCCACTGGCCGAGGTGCTGCGGGCCCAGGCACAGGACGTCCGAGAGTCCGGTCGTCGGGCGGTGATGGAGGCCGGGGGCAAGAAGGAGATCGCGATGATGGTCCCGGTCGTCTTCCTCGTCCTCCCGGTCACCGTCCTGTTTGCCGTCTACCCGGGCTTCGCGTTCCTGAAGTTCTCCATCTGAGGTGTCGACGAGAGGAAGATCATGACCGACCTGATCAAGACCCTGCGCCGGGCACGGCGTTCACTCGAGGGGGCCGTGGTCCACGACGAGCGCGGCGACGTGCCGGGATGGGTGCTCATCACGCTGATGACGGCCGGTCTCGTCGCCGTCCTGTGGAAGGTCGCCGGCGACCAGCTCGTCGCCCTCTTCCAGCAGGCGATGTCCAGCGTCACGGGCTGAGCCGTGGGCGGTCTGCGGTGCACGCGACGGCGGGCGCGCGAGCGCGGTGCTGCCGTGGCCGACTTCGCCCTGGTGTCGGCGCTGGTGTCCCTGCTGTTCCTCGCGGTCTTCCAGGTCGGGCTGGCCCTGCACATCCGCAACACCCTCATCTCGTGCGCCTCCGAAGGGGCCCGCCTGGGCGCCCGCGCCGGGTCGGAGCCCGAGGCCGGCGCAGAGCGGACCCGCGAGCTCATCGGGCAGTCCTTGTCGCCGCGGTTCAGCGAGCACGTCACCGTCGAGGTGGTCGACGCCGCGGGGGTCCAGGTGGTGGCCGTGCGCGTGGTGTCGCCCCTGCCGGTGCTGGGACCCCTGGGACCGGACGGTGGCGTCGACGTGGTCGGACGTGCCTTCCTGGAGGGCCAGTGATCCTCCACCTGCGCGCAGCCATGGTCCGGCGTCGACCCTCCGGTGAGGGCGGCACGGCCGTCGTCGAGTTCGTCTTCCTCGCCGTGCTCCTGCTCGTGCCCCTCATCTACCTCGTGATGACCCTGGCCCGCCTCCAGGCCGGCGCGTATGCCGCGTCGGCCGCCGCGCGCGAAGGCGGCCGAGCCTTCGTCACGGCACGATCGGCGGACGAAGCCCCGGCCCGCGCCACCGCGGCGGCGCGAATCGCCTTCGAGGACCAGGGTTTCGGCGCCGGCGAGGGAGACCTCGCCATCAGCTGCGACGGCTCGCCCTGCCTGCGTCCGGAGGGCCGGGTGCAGATGACCACGACGGTCATCGTCCCGCTGCCCCTCGTGCCCGCCTTTGCCCGTTCGGTCGTACCGCTCGAGGTGCCGGTCACCGCGACCCACGTCTTGGTCGTCGACCGTTTCCGGGAGCAACCATGAGGGCCGTCCTCCGCCGCCTCCGGGGTCTCCGGTGTGTCCGCCGGGGACGGCATCCCGAGTCCGGACAGGTCACGCTGTTGATCCTCGGGTTCGCTGTGGTGGCGATGCTGCTCATCGTCGGCACCCTCGCGGTGACCTCGGCCCAGCTCTCGCGGATGCGCCTGCTCGATGCGGCCGACGGTGCCGCGCTGGATGCGGCGGACTCGCTGGACCTCGCCGCCTATCGAGAAGGACTCGACTCAGCGGTCGCCGTCAACGACGCCACCGTGGTCCAGACGGCGACGTCCTATCTGGCGGGCCGCCCGAGGCCGGTCGGGATGAACGCCTGGAGCATCGCCCCGGGGACGGGCAGCCCCGACGGCCAGACCGCGGTGGTGCGGCTGACCGGAGAGGCCGACCTGCCGCTGATCGGTGGCGTCCTGTCCGCGGTGGGCGGTTCCGTGACCATCACCGTGGAGTCCCGCGCCCGGGCCGACCTGCAGTAGCGGCCGGGTCTGCCGGTCCTGTCGCCCCGGATCCACCGGCTCGCGGTCGTGGTCAGGCGGCGAGGGTGAGGTGGGTGGCGTACCAGGCTTCGAGGGGTGAGCCGGGCGGGTGAGGGGGCCTCGGCTGGTCGTTGGTTGGCCAGTGGCCGGGGTCGTCGAGGGCGGCCCAGTCCGGGGGCGGGCTCGGGGTGGTGGGCGACTCGGGTGGGTCTGGTGGGGTGCGCCTCTCGGCGGCGGCGAGGTCAGCGACCGTCTGGCCGGGCGGCAGGCCCGGCTGCCAGCCCCGGCGGAGGTGGAACGCAAGGTCGGGGCTCGTGCCGGCGGTGAGGTGCAGGCTGGTACGGATGGCGTGCGGTGTCGGCTCGGTGGTCCAGGTGCGGCCGTCGGGCGCGCGCCACTGCAGGGTGCCGTCGGTGTGCAGGGTGGTGGTCCACCCGCCGTGGTGCTTGAAGCCGTGGTGGGTGCGGCACAGCGCGATGAGGTTGGCAGGGTCGGTGGGGCCGTGCGGGAAGGCGATGACGTGGTCGAGGTCGCACGAGCGGGCGGGGGTGTGGCAGCCGGGGAACCGACAGTGCCCGTCGCGAGCTCGGACTCGTCGTCGCACCGAGGCGCTGGGGCGGTAGGTGCGGGGGTCCTGGACGATCGAGGCGTCAGGGTCGAGGCGGGCCAGGCGCACGGTGACGTCGGGGGAGGAGAGCAGCCGGGCGAGGTCGTGGGGGAGGAGCTCACCGTGACGGGGGTCGTCCAGCACGCCCGGGATGAACCAGCGCACCGTGGTGGCTGAGCCGGACACGGGTTCCAGCGTCGCCATCGCGCCGTGCTCGGGTGCCTGGCCGCTGGACTCGGCGCCGGTGGCGAGCGTCGTGACAGCCGGGGAGGGTGGGGACGAGGAGCTCGACGGTGGTGCTGATGTCGGCGTTGGCCAGGACGAGGTCGGACAGGGCGTCGGCACGGGCGGCGTCGATGGGGGTGCCGGAGCCGCCGGAGTACTGGGCGGCGAGGGCGTCGACGGCTGCGGCCATGCGCTGGCTGGTGTCGGTGGGCAGGATCGCGACCCAGCGAGCCATGCCGGGGTGGTCGCGGTCGGGGCGCACCACCACCCGGCGGGCCTCACGGGCGCGGCTCATCGCCTCGTGCTCGCTGGCGGGGTCGAGCTCGCGGGCGATGGCGGTGGCCCGCGCGGACAGCTCGGACCGCGACAGCCCGCGCACCCGCGGTGAGAGCACGGCGAACTCCCCGGTGACCTCGTCGAGGCTGGACTCGAGCACCAGCGCCTCGAACCTGGCCCGCAGCTGCGGGTCGAGCGCCAGCCCCGCCTCGACGACCACGTCGGCACGGTGCCGCTCGAGGTCGCCGTCCCACACCGCGTCGAAGATCGACTCGAACTCGCACACCAGCCGCCGTGCCCCCACGAGCCGGTGGGTGGCGGTGCGGGTGGCGCAGTGCAGGGCCGGGGACAGGGTGGCGGCCACGAGGCCGTGGGTGCCGGGCCCGACCCGCCCGCCCGACCACAGCTCCTGCGCCCGGAGCAGGTCGTCCTCGACCCGCCCGGCGAGGGCCTCCATCGCCAACGCCTCTCGGGCGGCGACGGCCGTGGTGATCCGCTCGCACGCCACCACCAGCGCCTCGGCCTCACTGCGGTCGAGCGCCTCGACGTCGCGCCGCGACAGCGCGCCCACCGCCGCGGCGAGCTCGAAGGGGTCGAGGTCGGCCACCACCGCAGGCGTCAGCCGACCCTCGCCGAAGGCGACCGGGGCCAGCGAGGCTGCGGTGGACACCACCTGCACCACCCTCCCCTTTGCTCGAACGTATGTTCGAATCCTACCCGAAGCCACCGACAGGGGTCGATGGTTCAGGAGTGCTTCCCCACGCCATGGGTTCGTGAATCAGCCTGTGGGGCAACGGAGTTCACCGCCCGGGCCGAACGGCCCACCGCGCCGCAGCGCGCGGTTGGCCACTCCGCGGCATATCGGCTGGTGTGGTCAGGGCCACCCCGCCCGGCGGACCCACGCGCAGCCCTCGCGGCTACAGTGAAGGCGGACATCACCAATGGCGCTGGAGGCTCAATCTCATGTCTGACCGTCCCGTTTCCGTCATCGTCGCGGGTGCTCGCACCCCGATGGGTCGCCTGCTCGGCTCGCTGAAGGGCTTCTCCGGCGCCGACCTCGGCGGCTTCGCCATCAAGGGCGCGCTCGACAAGTCCGGGGTCGCCCCCGAGCAGGTCGACTACGTCGTCATGGGTCAGGTGCTCCAGGCCGGCGCGGGCCAGATCCCCGCCCGCCAGGCCGCGGCCAAGGCCGGCATCCCCATGTCCGTGCCCGCCCTGACCATCAACAAGGTCTGCCTCTCCGGCCTCAACGCCATCGCCATGGCCGACCAGCTGATCCGCGCGGGGGAGTGCGAGGTCGTCGTCGCCGGCGGCCAGGAGTCGATGACCAACGCGCCGCACCTGCTCGAGAAGTCCCGTGAGGGCTTCAAGTACGGCGACGTCACCATGCGCGACCACATGGCCTACGACGGCCTCTGGGACGCCTTCACCGACGAGGCCATGGGCCTGCTGACCGAGCGGGCCAACACCGGCGACCAGGAGTTCACCCGCGAGCAGCAGGACGAGTTCTCCGCCCGCAGCCACCAGCTCGCCGCACGCGCCTGGAAGGACGGCCTCTTCGACGACGAGGTCGTCGCCATCTCCATCCCGCAGCGCAAGGGCGACCCGATCGAGTTCAAGACCGACGAGGGCGTCCGCGCCGACACCACGACCGAGACCCTCGGCAAGCTGCGCCCGGCGTTCTCCAGGGACGGCACCATCACCGCGGGCTCGGCCTCGCAGATCAGCGACGGCGCCGCAGCCGTCGTGGTGATGAGCAAGGACAAGGCCCAGGAGCTCGGGCTCACCTGGCTCGCCGAGATCGGCTCGCACGGCATGGTCGCCGGCCCCGACTCGACGCTGCAGCAGCAGCCCGCCCGCGCCATCGCCAAGGCGTGCGAGAAGGAGGGCATCACGGCCGCCGACCTCGACCTCGTCGAGATCAACGAGGCCTTCGCCGCAGTGGGCCTCGCCTCCGCCAAGGAGCTGGGGATCGACCTCGACCGGGTCAACGTCAACGGTGGCGCCATCGCCGTGGGCCACCCGATCGGCATGTCCGGCGCGCGCCTTGCGCTGCACCTCGCGCTCGAGCTCAAGCGCCGCGGCGGCGGCATCGGCGCGGCCGCCCTGTGCGGCGGTGGCGGTCAGGGCGACGCCCTCATCGTCCGCGTGCCGAAGGCCTAGGGCTTGGCCCCCCGCACCGTCGACGTCCCTGCCCTGGTCGAGTCGGCCAGGGCAGGTTCGCCGCGCGCGGTGGCCCGGCTCATCTCGCTGGTCGAGGACGCCCACCCCGCGCTGCGCGAGGTGATGGCCGCGCTGGCACCGCACTCCGGCACGGCCCACATCATCGGCATCACCGGCAGCCCTGGCGTCGGCAAGTCGACCTCCACCAACGCCCTCGTCGCCGCCTTCCGGGCGCGCGGCCAGCGGGTCGGCGTGCTGGCGGTCGACCCGTCGTCGCCGTTCTCCGGCGGCGCGCTGCTCGGCGACCGGGTGCGCATGCAGGACCACGCGCTCGACCCCGACGTCTACATCCGCTCGATGGCCAGCCGCGGTCACCTCGGTGGCCTGTCCTGGACCACCCCCCAGGCCCTGCGCGTGCTCGACGCGGCCGGGTGCGACGTCATCCTCGTCGAGACCGTGGGGGTCGGGCAGTCCGAGGTCGAGGTGGCCGGCCTCGCCGACACGACCGTCGTGCTGCTCGCCCCCGGTATGGGTGACGGCATCCAGGCAGCCAAGGCGGGCATCCTCGAGATCGGCGACCTGTTCGTCGTCAACAAGGCCGACCGCGAGGGCGCCGACGCGACGGTGCGCGACATCCGCAACATGATCAGCCTGGGCGACCGCACCGAACCCAACCTGTGGCGCCCACCCGTGCTGAAAACCGTTGCCGCGCAAGGCAAGGGAATCGACGAGGTGATGGAAGCCCTCGACAAGCACGTCGCCTGGATGGAGGAGTCCGGCACGCTGCGCCAGCGACGCATCCGCCGGGCCGGTGACGAGATCGAGTCCATCGCCCTCCAGCAGCTGCGGGCCAAGATGGGCGACCTGCGCCACGGCAACGGCGTGGAGGAGCTCGCGGCGGGCGTCGTGGACGGCACCACCAACCCGTATGCCGCGGCCGACCAGGTCGTGGCCGCGCTCGGCTGAGCGACCCTCCCGGGCACGGGGCGCGGCTACCGCCCGTCGTCGACCAGCCCCTCCCAGTCCCAGCGCGGCATCCTGAGCCGGTCGGCCACCTGCGAGCCCTCCGGCGCGTAGGCGTCGACCATCCCGACCGCCCACTCCATGTAGGCGCGCAGCGCGGCCCGGAACTCGGCGTCGTCGGGGAGCCCCACGTCGTCCGCGGCGGCGACGAAGCACTCCACGAACCGCGGGCTGAGCTCGAGCATCCCGGGCCCGTTGCCGGCGTGCATCCGCAGCATCGCGGACTGGTCGCTGTACTCCCGGGAGTAGCGCGGCGGGCCGCCCAGCACCTCGGCCCAGTAGGCGGCCAGCCGCTCGAGGTGCTGCGGGTGCCCGCCCGGGTGGGAGAAGGGGTGGTTGAGCTCGGGATCGGCCAGGCACCGCGCGTGGTGGGCCGTGGCCAGCGCCAGGAAGGCGGGGTCGCCGCCCGCGAACTCGTAGAGGCTCGGCCGCATACCTGCAGGGTGGCAGGGGTGACCGGTGACGTGTCAAGGTCCGCCCGGCGTCATAAGGTGAGCACCGACCGACCGAAAGGACTTCTGTGCAGCCCCAGGTCATCGCCGGACGCTACGAGGTCGTCCGCCCCATCGGCAGTGGTGGCATGGGCACCGTGTGGCTGTGCCGCGACACCGTGCTCGACCGTGAGGTCGCGGTCAAGCGCGTCGGCGCCCTGCCCGGAGACGCGGCGGGGGTGGCCCGCGCCATGCGTGAGGCCCGGATCGCCGCCTCCCTCAACGACGCCCATGCGGTCGGCGTCTTCGACGTCGTCGACGAGGATGACGCCCACTGGCTCGTGATGGAGTACGTCGAGGGCCAGAGCCTGGCCGAGAAGATCCGCGACGAGGGATCGCTCCCGCCAACCCGGGTCGCGGCCATCGGCAGCGCCGTGGCCGGAGCGCTCTCGAGGGCTCACGACCGCGGCATCGTCCACCGCGACATCAAGCCCGGCAACATCCTCATCGACAACGCCGGCACGCCGAAGATCAGCGACTTCGGCATCGCCAGGGCCCACGCCGACGACCAGCTCACCCAGACGGGGTTCATGACCGGCACGCCCGGCTACCTCTCGCCCGAGCTCGCCCGCGGCGGCGACCCCACCTCCGCCTCCGACGTCTGGGCGCTCGGCGCCACGCTCTACTACGCCGTGGAGGGGCACCCGCCCTACGAGTCCCAGGCCAACCCCCTGGCGACCCTCCAGGCCATCGCCCGGGGCGAGTCGCGTCCGATGGAGCAGGCCGGTCCGCTCGGTGGCGCGATCGCCGCGATGATGGACCCCGACCCGCAGCGCCGCTGGGACATGGCGACGACCTCGACCCGGCTCGACGCGATCGCCAAGGGCGACACGACCCTCGCCCTGCCCGCGGGGGCAGCACTCGGGGGTGCCGCCGCCACCGAGCTCATCCACGAGCCGGTCGAGGCCACGCAGCGGCTCGAGCAGGCCCCGGTGGCCGCACCCGCGGCCTACCCGCCGCCGGCGCCGCCCGCCCGGCCGTCCGAGGAGGACAAGCGCCGCTCGTGGCTGCCGTGGTTCGTCGCGCTGCTCGCCATCGCGGTGCTGGCCCTGGCGTATGCCGTGTTCCGCCCCAATGCGAACGGCACCGCCCCCGACGCCGGGCAGAGCACGACGTCTGCCCCGAGCACGCCGGCCACCACGAGCTCGTCCTCCAGCTCGTCGTCGAGCTCCTCGTCGTCCTCCTCGAGCTCCACGACCACCGAGCCCGCCACCCCGACCCCGCCGGGTGACGACGCGGCGCTGCAGTCCTACGTGAAGCAGTACTACAAGGACGTCACCAAGGCGAACAAGCGGGACGGCACGTGGGCCCAGCTGACCCCGGCGATGCAGCAGTCCGCGGGGGGTCGCGACGCCTACGAGCAGTTCTGGAGCGGGATCAAGTCGGTCGACGTCCGGGAGGTCAAGGCGGACAGCGCGCAGGGCAGCGCCATCGTCGCCCTCACCTTCAAGCCCCAGGACGGCAAGGACTCCGACGAGGTGCACCAGCTCGGCTTCGTGGTCGAGGGCGACACCTGGCTGATCGACAGCGACTCGAAGGTCGGATGACCGCCCGGGCGCGGGTGCGGCCCGCCATCATCCTGGTGGTCGGGGCGGAGCACGTCGCCGCAGTGGAGGCCGAGTTCAGTCGCTACGACAGGGACTACGAGGTGCTCTGCGCCGCCGACGCCGACGGCGGGCGGGCCCTGGTGGACACGGTCGAGGCCGACGAGCGGCCGGTGGCGCTGCTCGGGATCGGGTGGCAGGTCCCCGGGACCGAGTCCGGGCTCGACCTCGCGGACGAGCTGCACGGGCGACTGCCGACGGCGCGGCGGGTGTGCCTGACCGCCCCGGGCGACTTCCAGGTCTCGATGCCCAAGCTGCGGGAGGCGCTCGGACAGGGACGCATCGACACCTACCTGCTCATCCCGCGCGGGGCGCGCGACGAGGAGTTCCACACGGCGATCACCGAGTACCTCTCGGACTGGGGCTGGACCGCCTCGACCCCCGAGGTCGAGGGCGTGCAGATCGTCGACGGCGCAGCCTCGGCCGAGGTGGCCAGGATCCGCGACTTCCTGGACCGGATGGGCATCCCGCACCGCGTCTACGCGCCCGACAGCCCGACCGGACGGGCCATCATCGGCGACCTGCCGTCCGTGCTCGGAGGTGCGTCCCCGGCCTTCCCCGTGGTGGCGGCCGGCGTCGTCGGCAAGGCCTTGGAGGGAGCGACGGCGCGGCAGGTCGCGCGCCTGGTCTACGGCTCGCCGCAGACCGTCGACGACCGGGTGGTCGACCTCGTGGTGATCGGTTCGGGGCCCGCCGGGCTGGCCGCTGCGGTGTACGGCGCCTCCGAGGGCCTGGACACCGTCGTCCTCGAGGCGGACGCCGTGGGTGGGCAGGCGGGCACCAGCTCGATGATCCGCAACTACCTCGGCTTTCCGCGCGGCATCTCCGGTATGCGCCTGGCACAGCGAGCGCGCTTCCAGGCCACCCGCTTCGGCGCGCGGATCTACACCGGTGTCAGCGCGGAGAGCATCGACGTCGCCGCGACGCCGGGGGACCCGCACGTCGTGCACACCGAGGGTGGTCCGGTGCCGGCGCGTGCGGTCGTCGTGGCCACCGGCGTTCAGTACCGCCGCATGGGCATCGACGCGCTCGAAGAGCTCGTCGGGCTCGGGGTCTTCTACGGTGCGGCCACCAGCGCCTCCCGTGAGATGGAGGGCCAGGACGCCTTCGTCGTCGGCGGCGGCAACTCGGCCGGGCAGGCGGCGGTGCACCTGGCCAAGTACGCCCGCAGCGTGACCCTGCTGGTGCGGCGTGCCGACCTCGCGGAGACCATGTCCGACTACCTCATCCGCGAGATCGGGTCGACCGCGCGGATCACGGTGCGGACCTCGACCCAGGTCGTCGACGGCGGCGGCACCGGGCACCTCGAGTGGTTGCGGCTGCAGGGACCTGGGGGTTCGGAGCGGGTGGCGGCCGCGGGTCTCTTCCTCCTCCTGGGTGCCGATCCCTGCGGAGACTGGCTGCCCGACAGCGTCGTGCGCGATGCACGCGGGTTCGTCCACACCGGCCGCGAGGTGCCCAAGGAGCTGTGGCGCGACGGCCGTCCACCTGCGGCGCTGGAGACCACGGTGCCCGGCATCTTCGCGGCGGGCGACCTGCGCGCCGGCTCGATGAAGCGGGTCGCCTCGGCCAGCGGCGAAGGCGCCGCCTGCGTGGGACTGGTGCACGCCCACCTCACCCCGCGGGACGACGTCCCGTAACCGGAACCAGGCGGGGAACCCGTCTCCCTGCTGGGGAGGGTCGACGAAGGAGCTGCTCGGAGGCGGCCCGCTGGACCGCTGAAAACCACTGGCTGACAGCGGCCGCGGGGTCCTACCGTCGAGGCATGGAGATCCGCCGGCTCGACGCCCACGACGAGGCAGAGCTCGCCCGCTTCCACGAGATCACGGATGTGGCCGAGCGCTTCGAGCGCGAGTACGCGGCGAACTGGAGCCTGGACGAGCTGCGGATCGAGCTCACCGAGGACGATCCCTCCGAGCGCAAGGATGCTCTCGTCGCCGTCGACGGTGAGGAGATCGTCGGTGCGGGGATCGCGTTCTCCGCGACCAACGACAACACCCACCTCTCGTGGCTCATGCCCTGGGTCGAGCCCGAGCGCCGTCGCCGGGGCATCGGCTCTGCGGTGCTCGCCGAGCTCGTGGCGATCTGCCGGGCGGACCACCGCACCGACCTCGTGCTGGAGACGGCCTACCCGTTCGAGCGCAGGGAGGACCACCCCTACCGCCGGTTCGCGGAGAAGAACGGCTTCGCCCTCGCCAACACCGAGATCCGCCGAGTCCGGACGCTGCCCGCCGACGACATCGACCTCGACGCCCTCATCGACGAGGCGGCCACCCACCACGAGGGCTACCGCATCGTGACCGTCGAGGACCCGATCCCGGAGGAGTACCTCCCGTCGCTGTGCGCCGCCCACAACCGGTTGGCCGTCGACGCACCGGGTGGAGACCTGGCGTTCGAGCCCGAGTCGCTCACTCCCGAGCTCGTCCGGGTCCACGAGGACCAGCGCCGCCGCCAGGGTCGCAGGAAGGTCTCGACGCTCGCCCTCACCGGGACCGGGGAGGTGGTCGCCTACAACGACATCATCATCCCGCCGCAGGACCTGCCCAACGTCTGGCAGTGGGGCACGCTCGTCGTCGAGGAGCACCGCGGCCGCCGGCTCGGCCTGGCCGTCAAGGCGCGGGGCCTGAAGGAGCTGCAGACGCGCATCGGCCTCGAACGCACCCGCGTCATCACCTGCAACGCCGAGCAGAACCTCCACATGGTCGCGATCAACGAGCGGTTGGGGTTCGCGCCCGTGGAGGTCACGCCGGCCTTCCTGCTGCGCTCGTCCTGACACGGCATACGGTGGGGTCATGCTCGTCGCCTTCTCCGTCGCCCCGTCCGCCGCCGACTCGCAGGGCTCGGTGAGCGCGGCCGTCGCGGCGGCCGTCGCCGTCGTCCGCGAGTCCGGCCTGCCGCACCGCACCTCCTCGATGTTCACCGAGGTCGAGGGGGAGTGGGACGAGGTGATGGCCGTGGTCAAGGGTGCCGTCGACGCCGTGGCGACCTTCGGTCCGCGGGTGAGCCTGGTGCTCAAGGCCGACATCCGCGAGGGGTATGCCGGTGAGCTCACCGCGAAGCTCGACCGCCTCGAAGAGGCGATCGACGCCCGCACATGATCCGGCCCTCGGACGTGGCCCGCGTCAATCGTTGTCGGAATGTGGCGAAACCACGGACGATCTCGCCCTAGGGTCGATCCGGCACCGAGGTCGGTTCGATGACGGGAGGGGCGGCTGATGTGGGCTGCGATCCGCTACCGGCGCGTCCAGGCAGTGGTGCTCGCCCTCCTGTCGGCGCTGATCGCCACCTGCGCGGTCTTCGCCCCGCTCTACCAACGGGCGCTCGAGCAGGCGCTGCTGCGCGGAGCCATCGCCGGGGCCAGCGTGGCCGACACGGCCCTGGTCGTGCGGTCCGGTCGCGGGCCGACCAACCCGGACATCGTCAGCTCCACCCTGGCGGGCAACGTCCCGCCGTCGGTGCGCGGGCTCTACGGCGAGCCGATCGGCCAGATGACCGACAGCATCGCGATCCGACCGACCCCGCGGCTCAAGCAGTCCCCGGGCGGCCTCGTGGCGCGCGACGGCAGCTGTGAGCACCTGACGATCACGACCGGCCGCTGCCCGTCGGCCCCCGGCGAGGTGCTGGTGTCCGCCGCCGACCAAGCCGCCTGGAAGTGGCCACTGGGACTGGAGCTGACCACCCCCGTCCCCGGCCCGACGGGCTCCTCCGGCGAGCCCGAGCAGGCCACCCTCACCGTGGTCGGCGCCTACCAGGTCGTGCCCGACCCGGCCTACTGGCTGCGCACGCAGCTCGACGGCAAGAGCGGGTCGACGATCGCGGTGGGTACCGAGCAGGTGCCCGCGATCGACGACTTCGTCACCATCGAGGACACCTTCACCCCCGCCTGGCGCCAGACCCAGGCCACCCTCTCGCTGCCCCTGCGGCGCACCCTGTTCACCCTGGACTCCCTCGACCGGGTCTCCGCGCTGCTCGCCGCACCGGGCGCTCGGCCGTCCGGGGCAGGCGTCGACGGTGCCCTCGTCGAGACCCAGCTGCCGGCCCTCATCGACGGGGTCGAGGTCGGGCAGCAGCAGCTGCGCGTCATCGTCCCGCTGCTCATGGCCCAGCTCGGCCTGCTCGCCGCGGCCATCCTCCTGCTCGTCGCCCAGGCAGCCGTGGACCAGCGCCGCCCAGAGGTGGCCCTGGCCCGGCTGCGCGGTCGTAGCCGTGAGGGGGCCGGGCGCCTGGTCATGGGCGAGCTGGCGCTGACCGTGGCGCTGGGGCTCCCCGTGGGGTTCGGGCTCGCCCTGCTCCTGTCCGGCATCACCCGGTGGTTCCTGCTGCCCGCCGGTGTGCCCTTCGAGGTGCCCCTGTCGTCCTTCGTAGCCCTGGTCGCGGCCGGGCTGGTGTGCCTCGGCGCGATCTGGCTG
This sequence comes from uncultured Actinomycetota bacterium, assembly GCA_963757635.1. Classification (GTDB taxonomy): domain Bacteria; phylum Actinomycetota; class Actinomycetes; order Actinomycetales; family Dermatophilaceae; genus Pedococcus. Next base: position 764,086 of record CAVWSK010000005.1, read on the forward strand.
GCCGCCCGGCCGGTGCAGCGGCTGTCGGTGTCGGCCCTCCTGCGTCGGGTGAGCCGGGAGCGGGGCCGTGCCGTCGGGGTGGTCGACCTGCTGGCCGTCGCGCTGGCGGCCTTCGGCCTCATCGGGCTCGCCACCGGCACGCTCGAGGGGCCCCTGGCCCTGCTGACCCCGACCCTCGTGGCTCTCGCCGCAGGGCTGGTCGCGTCCCGCCTGGCGGTGCCCGTTGCCGCCGCGAGCGGTCGGGCCAACCTGCGTGCCGGGCGGATCGGGCCCGCCCTGACCGCGTTCGGCCTGGAGCGCCGGCCCACCCTGCGCAAGGTGGTCACGGTGGTCAGCGTGGCGGTGGCGCTCACGGTGTTCGCCGCCAACGCCCTGGCAGTGGGCGACCGGAACTGGTCGGCCCGCGCGCAGGTGGCCACCGGCGCGCCCATGGTCATCGACACCGACAGCCGCAACCCTGCCGGCCTGCTCGCCGTCACCCGAGGCATCGACCCCGCAGGCACCTCGGTCAGCCCCGTGGCCGTCATCCGCCGCACCGATGCCGGGTCGACCGCAACCATGGCCGTGGTGACCCGCACCTTCCGCGACGTGGCCTACGCGCCGCCGGGGACCGACTACCGACTGGCCGCCCTGGCCCCACCGGCCGTAGCACCCGTCCAGCTCTCCGGCACCCGCGTGACCGGACGGGTGTCGTGGGACCTGACCACACCCGAGGCCGAGCCGACGCCGCGGCCGCCGGGGCAGTCCGGTCAGCCACTGCCCCCGACCGTGGGGCCCGGGTCGCAGGAGCCGTCCGAGCTGCGGATCTCGGTGACGACGCCACAGGGGCAGCGGCTCACGAGAGTCATCAGCCAGATACCGTTGCAGGGCAAGGGATCCGCGACCCTCGATGCACCACTGCTGTGCCCTGACGGTTGCCGCCTCGAGGGCCTGGAGTTCCGCAAGACCGACCAGCAGGTCAGCGAGGTGCGCGGGAGGCTGACCATTACCGGGCTGGGTCTGGACGGGGACTCGCTCGACCTCTCCGCCGCGAGCCAGTGGAACCCGTTCGTGGCCCCCGCGACGAGCAGCCGCGACGCCATGGCGCTGGTGCCGGGCGGCGACGACGCACTCACGCTGGACGTGGTGAGCACCGGCTTCGCGCTCGCGCTGACCCACGCGGACGTGCCGGCGGTGCTGCCGGGACTCCTGGCCGGTCCGGTGCCGCCCGGCGGTGGAACGACTGGCTTCGACGCGGTAGGGATGAACGGCGCACCCATCTCGGTGTCCGCCGTGCAGCAGGTGCCGACCGTCCCCGTGCTCGGGGCCACCGGGGTGCTCGTCGACTACGAGACGCTGGCCCGCCTCGGGGGTCGGCTCCCGGACCGGGGCACCCTCTCGGTGTGGCTCGCCCACCCTGGGGATGCCGACCGCGTCACCAGTGCGCTGGCCGCCCAGGGAGTCGGGGTGCTGGCGCGCCACACCTACCTCGACGCGAGGGACCGCCTGGACGAGTCCGCCTCGGCGCGTGGGCTCACGCTCGCGGTCTTCACCGGGGCGATGGGGGTCCTGCTGGCCGCGCTCGTGGTCATCGTCATGACCGTCACCGGGTGGCGGGTCGTGGCCCGCGACCTCGCGGCGCTGCAGCTGTCCGGGGTGCGGCCCTCGGTCCTGCGGCGCTCGCTGGTGAGGGAGCAGGTGCTGCTGGTCGTGCTCGGGTCGGTGGTCGGCATCGTCTGCGGCGCAGTGAGCGCGCTGGTGGCGATGCCGCTCATCCCCCTGTTCGACAGCACCACGACCCCGGTCCCCGCCCTCGAGCTCGCGCCGTCGGTGCCCGCCATCGCCGTGGCCGGCCTGCTCGCCGTCGTCGTCCTGCTCGGGGTGGGCTATGTGGCAGCCGTCGGTGCCGGTCGTCGGATCACCCTGCGACGCGTGGGGGAGTCGCTGTGAAGGAGGACACCGTGCGTGGTGGCCTGCGGGTGACCACCCGCGGCCTGGTGCACATCTACCGGGCCGAGGGACACGACGTCGCAGCACTCTCCGGCGTCGACCTCACGGTCGCGCCCGGCGAGGTCGTCGGCCTGCTCGGGCCGTCGGGGGCCGGCAAGTCGACCCTCCTGACCCTCTTCGGTGGCCTGATGCGCCCCAGTGCGGGGCGGGTGCTGGTCGGCGAGCACGAGCTGTCGACGATGGGCGAGGGAGACCTCGACCGGTTCCGCGCGGCCGAGGTCGGGCTCGTCCTCCAGGGCGCCGCCCGCAACCTGCTGCCCTACCTCACCGCCGGACAGAACGTCGAGTTCGCCCAGCGTCCCGCCCGGAAGGCCGGGCGGGACGTGCCCTCGGTCGGTGAGGTGCTCGAGCTCGTGGGGCTCGACCATGCCGCGACCGCACCCCTGGGGTCGTTGCCGCCCGGGCAGCTGCAGCTGGCCGCGCTCGCCGTCGCGCTCGCGAGCCGTCCCGGGCTGCTGCTCGGTGACGAGCCCACGAGCCAGCTGCACCACTCCTCGCGCGACCTGGTGCTCGACACCTTGCACCGGGTCAACCGCGAGTGGGGGACGACCGTGGTCGTGGTCACCCACGACCCGGAGGTTGCGGCGCGACTGCCGCGCACCGTGACCATCCGCGACGGCCGCGTGGGCGGTGAGGGCCACTCCGGCGAGGAGTATGCCGTGGTGTCGGCCGACGGCTCGCTGCCGCTGCCGCCCGCGGCCGTGGGCGACTTGCCCCCGGGGTCGCTGGTCCGCGTGCACGAGGTGGACGGCGTGTGGACCCTGGTCCCGCAGGAGAGAGGTTCGCCCGATGCGTGAGGACACTGCCCCGACTGCCGACCAGGAGGCCGAGGTCGAGTCGCCGCCGCTGCGCGTGTCGTCGGTGGGCGTGCGCTACGGCGACAACCGCGCCGTCGCCGACGCCACGTTCGACGCCTATGCCGGGGAGTTCATCGCCGTCACCGGGCACAGCGGGGCCGGCAAGTCCTCGTTGCTCTGGGCCATCGGTGGGGCGGTGCGACGCGAAGGCACCGTGCGGCTCGGCGACGACGAGGTCCTGGACCGGGCGCAGGCGGCGCAGCTGGGCATCGCGATGATCCCCCAGGGCAGTGCGCTCGCGATCCTGCTCTCCGCGCAGGAGAACGTGGCCCTGCCGCTGCTCGCCCGCGACGTACCGGCCGAGGAGGCTCAGCGCCGCGCAACGCAGGCACTGGTGTCGGTGGGCCTCTCAGAGTCCGGCAACCACCTCGCCGAGGAGCTGAGCGGGGGGCAGCAGCAGCGCGTGGCGGTGGCCCGTGCCCTGGCCCTGAGGGGGCGGGTGCTGCTGGCCGACGAGCCCACCTCGGAGCTGGACCACGACAACCGCGAGCGGGTGCTGGCCCTGCTGCGTGGTGAGGCCGAGCGTGGCGCCATCGTCATCATGGCGACGCACGACCCCGAGGCTGCCGCCGCGGCCGACGGCGAGATCGGTCTCGACGATGGACAGATCCGGACCCTGCGGCTGCCCACGGACTAGCCTGCTGCCCGTGCCGAAGCCGATCCGACTCCCCTTCGACCCGATCACGCGCGCGGCCCAGCTGTGGACCCAGCGCTGGGGGCGGACGTCACAGCCGGTGAGCATGGCCAGCGCCACCTCGATCATGCGGGTGCAGCAGCTGCTGATCACCGACTACGACGCGGTCGTCGGGCGGCACGGCCTGAGCTTTGCCCGCTACGAGGCGCTGGTCCTGCTGGCGTTCAGCCGGGACGGGCGCCTGGGGATGACCAAGATCGGGCAGCGACTCATGGTCCACCCCACGAGCGCGACGAACATCATCCAGCGGCTTGCGGCCCAGGGCTTCGTCGAGCGGGTGCCCAACCCCCGCGACGGACGGGGCACCCTGGCCGTCATCACCCCCGCCGGGCGCGACGCCATGGAGGCCGCCACGGCCGACCTGGTCCGGATGAAGTTCGGCCTCGGCATGCTCACCCCCGACGAGCACGGGCAGCTCTTCGACCTGCTGCGCAAGGTGCGCGTGGGGGCGCACGACTTCGACGCCTGAGCCCGGGGCTGGGTCTGCCGGCAGCCGGCGGGCGTGACATCTACTAGGACGTCCTAGTAAATTGGCGGGCATGGTCGACACCCCCGCACCCACCAGTCCCTCCCCGAGCGACGGGGCGGCTCGCTGGCAGAGCCGCTACGACGCCGCACACGCGCAGGGACGGGTCCGTGAGGCCGACTTCACGACGCTGTCCGGGATGGAGGTCCAGCCGGCCTACGGACCCACCGACGGCGAGGCGCCCGAGCGGATCGGGTGGCCCGGGGAGTTCCCCTTCACCCGCGGGCTCTACCCGACCGGCTACCGCGGACGCACCTGGACCATCCGTCAGTTCGCCGGCTTCGGCAACGCGGTCCAGACCAACGAGCGCTACAAGATGATCCTCGAGCGTGGTGGCGGCGGTCTGTCCGTCGCCTTCGACATGCCGACCCTCATGGGCCGCGACTCCGACGACCCGATGAGCCTGGGCGAGGTGGGCCACTGCGGGGTGGCCATCGACTCGGCTGCCGACATGGAGGTGCTCTTCGACGGTCTGCCCCTCGAGGACATCACCACCTCGATGACCATCAGCGGTCCTGCCGTGCCGGTCTTCTGCATGTACCTCGTCGCCGCCGAACGCCAGGGCGTCGACCCCGGGGTGCTCAACGGCACGCTGCAGACCGACATCTTCAAGGAGTACATCGCCCAGAAGGAGTGGCTCTTCGAGCCCGAGCCGCACCTGCGCCTCATCGGCGACCTCATGGAGTACTGCCAGCAGAACATCCCTGACTACAAGCCGCTGTCGGTGTCCGGCTACCACATCCGCGAGGCCGGCTCGACCGCCGCGCAGGAGCTAGCGTTCACCCTCGCCGACGGGTTCGGCTACGTCGAGCTCGGGCTCTCGCGCGGGCTGGACATCGAGAAGTTCGCGCCGGGACTGTCGTTCTTCTTCGACAGCCACCTCGACTTCTTCGAGGAGATCGCCAAGTTCCGCGCCGCGCGCCGGATCTGGGCCAAATGGCTGCGGGACGTCTACGGCGCCAAGACGGACAAGGCCCAGTGGCTGCGGTTCCACACCCAGACGGCCGGGGTGTCGCTCACGGCGCAGCAGCCCTACAACAACGTCGTGCGGACCGCCGTCGAGGCGCTCGCTGCCGTCCTCGGCGGCACGAACTCGTTGCACACCAACGCCCTCGACGAGACCTTGGCCCTCCCGAGCGAGCAGGCCGCCGAGATCGCGCTGCGGACCCAGCAGGTGATCATGGAGGAGACCGGGGTCGTCAACGTGGCCGACCCGCTCGGTGGCAGCTGGTACGTCGAAGCGCTCACCGACCAGATCGAGGCCGAGGCCGAGAAGATCTTCGAGAAGATCACCGAGATGGGTGTGCTCGGCAAGACCGCGGACGCCAACGGGGAGGTCACCCACGAGATCGGCCCGATGACCTCTGGCATCCTGCGCGGGATCGAGGACGGCTGGTTCATGTCCGAGATCGCCGAGGCCGCCTTCCAGTACCAGGTGGCCCTCGAGAAGGGCGAGAAGAAGGTCGTCGGGGTCAACTGCCACACCGCGTCGGTGACCCACGACCTGGAGATCCTGCGGGTCAGCCACGAGGTCGAGCGCGACCAGGTCGCCTCGCTCGCGGCGCGCAAGGCCGCCCGCGACGACGCCACGGTCCAGGCTGCGGTGCAGCACCTGGTCGAGGTCGCCCGCACGGACGCCAACATGCTGCCGGCCATGCTCGACGCGGTGCGGGCCGAGGCCACCCTCGGCGAGATCTGCGACGCCCTGCGCGACGAGTGGGGCGTCTACCGCGAGCCGGCCCGCTTCTGATCGGCGCGCCGAGCCCGCTGGAGCCGGGCCCAGGCGACGTCGGCGAGCAGCTCGATGAGCCCGTCGACGAACTCCTGGTCGGGCTCCCCGGTGGCCAGTGACCGGTGCATGACCGATCCCACCACCACGTCGGCCAACAGGTCCACGTCCACCATGTCCGGGCGGATCTCACCACGGGCCATGGCGCGCTCGACCGAGGAGGCGACCAGGGCGTGGAGGCGCGTCGAGAGCGACTCCCTCACCTGCCGGCCCACCCCCTCGGGGTCGCGGGCCGACTCGGCCAGCAGCGCGGCATACGCCCCGCCGGTGGACGGGTCGCGCAGCAGGCGCACCGCCTCCTCGATGCCGGCGCGCATGTCCTCGGCGAGCGATCCGTGGTCCGCGACGTCGATCTCGTCGAAGGTCGCCGCCACGGCGTGGACGGCCAGCTCGACCTTGGACGGCCACCGGCGGTAGAGCGTGCTCTTGGCCACACCGGCCCTGGCGGCGACGTGCTCCATCGACATCCGGGCAACGCCCCTGTCGGCGAGCACCTCCCGCGCGGCTGCGGTGATGGCCTGCTCGGTCGCCTCCTCTCGGGGGCGGCCGGGGCGACGGCTGCGGCTGGACCGCGGTGCGGAGGTCATCACGGTGATCATGCCACTTTCGTCCGATTTCGAGGGATCGGGATTTGTCCTCGACGGTGCCCCTGGGTCATGGTGGATGGAATGCCGGCGTGGGGAGAGCCCTCTGCCGGCCCGTCCACGTGAGGATCCCCGCCGTGCCCATCCACGCCAAGCGCGCCGTCTCGGTCGCCCTGACCGTGATCGGACTCGTGCTCCTGGTCATCGGCGCCTGGTTCACCGTCCACCTCGGCTCGTCCGGGAGCGCCGCCTTCACCAGCCACCCCGCCGCGGGCTCCGTCGTCGTCGTCGAGCCCAGCGTGCTCAACCGGGTGGGGCGCGCCACGACCGTCACTGCGGTCGGGCGTGGCGGCAGCGAGGTGTGGATCGGTAGGGCGACGCCCTCCGACGTCGATGCCGTCGTGGGCACGGCAGACCACACGTCCGTCACGGGGACGCGGGTGCGCTCCTGGTCGCTCGTGCAGTCCCGCTCCGGCGCCGGCCGGGCCCCGGCTCTCGACCGGGCCGACGTGTGGCGACAGACGAGCACCGGGCGTGGCACCGTGCGGCTGTCGGTCGCCCAGGCGGACGCACCCGAGAGCCTCGTCATCGCCCGGCCCGACGGCAGCGCCGCGGACCTGGTCTCGGTGACCGTGACCATCGAGCGCCGGACCTGGTTCTTCCAGGCCCTGCTGGTCAGCCTGGTCGGGTTGCTCGCCACGGCAGCGGGGTGCGCCTGGATGTGGCACGAGCGGCCGCGCACGGCTACCTCACCCACGCCCCCCGGCCCCGCCGAGGGCTCCACCCCGGCAGGCCCCGCTCCCTCGTCCGAGGAGGTGTCCGCATGAGGACCCGTCCGATCCACCTGGCCCTGTCCGCCGCGCTCGCCCTCACCGTCGCGGGCTGCGGTTCCGGTGCCGCGCTCGTCGGGGTCCACGACGCGCCCCCGCAGGTGACCACGACCGCGCCCTTCACGCCCGAGTCGGCCGAGCAGATCGCCGAGCGGGTCCTCACGAAGGCCGACGAGGCGCAGGCAGCGACGGCCAAGGAGGCCGAACAGCTGCGTGCCGAGGCCCTCACCGGCAGCGCACTCGCGGTGGCCGATGCCGCCAGCCGGCTCGAGCCCGGCTCCCAGCCGAAGCCCACGGCCGGCTCGCTCACGAGGTCCGACCCACCCAAGGTGCTCGCGGTGTCACGAGGCAACGCCTGGCCGCGGGTCATCCTCGTCCAGACGACGACCGACGGCGGCGCCGCCCAGCTCAACCTGTTGACCTCGCCCGACGCGCGGACACCCTTCCGCCTCAGCTCGCGGGCGACCATGCACCCCGGGGCGCAAGTCGCGGCGCTGGACTCCCTCACCCAGGGGTCGCCGCTGCTGACCGACCCCGGCCAGCTCGCGACCGCTCCCGACGCGCTGGTCAAGGAGTATGCCGCGAGCCTGGCCTACCCGAAGCCTGCTGCAGCCCCGGACATCGACTCCACCGACCCGTTCTCGGTGGCCGTCCCCGCGAACGCGGCCGACCAGGCCAAGGCGTTCGGGAAGCTGGCCACGCTGACCCAGAAGCACACCCCGCAGCCGGCTCGCACGGTCTCGATCGCGCTGCGCGGGGGCGGCGCACTGGTCTTCGCCCTGATGGAGCGCACCGACACCATCACCTTGAAGTCTGGCGGCAAGTCGCTGACCCCGAGCGCGGAGTTCCAGCGGCTGGTGGGCAAGAAGACGTTGACCAAGAGTGCCGAGCTGAAGTCCTACGAGACGGTCGTGTTCACCGTGCCCACCGAGGGCAAGGCCAGCGTCGTCGCGGCCGACGAGGTGCTGTACTCCGCCAAGGGTGCCTGACCCGTCCCCGACCCGGTGAGGGAGAATCACCACCATGACTGATCAGCCGTTCACCGCCAGTGGCCTGCGGGGTGCCGTGGACCTCACCGCGCTCGCCGGCCAGCAGCCCGCCCGTGCCACCACCCCGACCTCGACGGGGACGCCCGCGGGCGTCGCGGGCCGCAGCGGGTTGGTGCTCGAGGGGAACGACGCGACCTTCACCGAGATCGCGAACGCCTCGGTCGGGGTCCCCATGCTCGTCGTGCTGTGGGCGGGACAGGTCCCGGAGTCGCGGGACTACCTCGACACGGTGATCGCGCTGGCCGGGACCTATGCGGGTCGCCTCCAGGTCGTGGGCATCAACGTGGAGGAGAACCCGGCGCTGCTGAGGGCCTTCCAGGTCCAGAGCGTGCCCGTGACCCTCGGGCTGCTCCAGGGCCAACCGGTTCCCATGTTCGCCGGGGTCCAGCCCGAGCAGGCCCTGCGTCCCATCCTGGAGGAGTTCCTCGGGCTCGCGATCCAGCACGGCGTCACCGGTCGCGTCGAGGTCACGGCGGCAGCGGAGCCGGCCGAGGACGGTGAGGAGCCCGAGGTGCCGCTCCCGCCGCTGCACCAGGAGGCCTACGACGCCATCGAGCGCGGTGACCTCGCGGCGGCCATCGACGCCTACACCCGTGCCCTGAAGGAGAACCCGGCGGACGCGGAGGCTGAGCTGGGCCTGGCCCAGGTGGGCCTGATGCAGCGCACCGAGGGTGCCGACCTCCAGGCGGCCCGGACGGCCGCCTCGGACCGCCCCACGGATGTGGCGGCCCAGGCGCTCGTCGCCGACCTCGACGTGCTCGGTGGCCATGTCGAGGACGCCTTCCTGCGCCTCATCGACCTGGTCCGGGCGACCGCCGGTGACGAGCGGGAGCAGGCCCGTCAGCACCTGCTCCAGCTCTTCGCCGTCGTCGGAGCCCATGATGAGCGGGTCCGCAGGGCCCGCGGCTCGCTGATGAGCGCCTTGTTCTAGCGGTCCCCTCCTCGCGGCCCCTCAGCCGCAGGTGAGGCCCGTGCAGCCGCCGGCACCGTTGTGGTGGGCGGTGTTGCCGCCACCGTTGTGCACGGCACCTGCCGGAGCGACCACCTCGATGCCGTAGCCGGCGTTGCCGTTGGCGGTGTTGCCGGCGAGCCGCACGCGGCTGGCCGTGGAGCCGTCGGTGGGGGCGAGGTAGATGTGCGCGCCGTCGTTGATGGACGCTCCCGAGGCATCGGTCGCGGTGCCCGAGGCCCCGTTGGCCCGGAAGGTGTTGCGCGTCAGCGACAGGGAAGCGGTGCCCTGGCTCAGGTCCGCGGAGAGCCCGGCCGTGGAGTTGGAACGCGCAGTGTTGCGGGACACGGTGAAGGTGCCGACGAGGTAGCGCTCGAGGGAGATGCCCGTCGCGAAGCCCTTCACGACGTTGCCGGAGATCGTGGCGCCACCCGAGTCGACCTGGCGCACGGTGATTCCGGCACCCGTCCCGGTGCTGCCGCGCGGTGCCGACACCCGGTTGTCGACGATGCGCGGGTCACGACTCTGGTTGGTGGTGATGCGGCCCACGGTGTTGCCGCGGAGCACTGCGTGGTCGGTCTGGAAGACGAGGATCGAGTCGACGACGTCGTCCCGGATGGTCGTGCTGTGGCTGTCCTTGAGGCCGAGGGCGCCGATCCGCGAACCGACGAACCGCGAGGAGGTCACGCCCGTGAGGGTCAGCTGTCCCAGGCGCGAGTCCGAGAAGTCCGAGCCGGAGTGGCCCAGGCCGCTGGAGTCGCCGGTCACGGTGATCCGGCGCGCCGTGACCGGCGCGCGGAAGTCCAGGGTGCCCACGCGCAGGTCGCGCAGGTGGGTGTGGGACGCGATCGCCAGGGAGCTCGCCCGACCGTTCTTGACCGTCGCCTGGTCGCCACTGTCCACCCGGATCGCCACGCCCGCTGCCGTGACGCTGTGACCTGCGAGGTCGAGGGTGATGTTCCTGCTCCCGTCGATGAGCAGGCCGTCTCCGGAGCAGCTGAGGTCGGCCGTCAGCCGGACGCTGTGGCTGATCACCGCGCCGCACGCCGGGCTGGTGGCGGCGGCCTGGGCGGCCTGCGGGGCCAACAGCGGCAGGAGAAGTCCCACCGCGGCAGCGGTGATGATCGGGCGGCGTACGCCGATGGCGGGAGTCATGATCGTCCTCGTGGGTCGGATTCGTTCGGGGTGCACCCCACTGTGGCCTGTTGCGGGGTCGCCTTCCTCCGCCGATTGCAGTAGACCTGAGGTCCACGACGCCCCACGAGGAGACTGCATGCCGACGACGCACGAGCACCTGATCGGTCTGCTGCTGGGCGCCGAGGGCGACTGGCCGGTCGCCTTCGAGACGCTGGCCCAGCGACTGGGCGTCCTCACCGGACCCGACGGGGAGACCCACCGCATCCGCACCGAGCGGGTCTCCATCGAGCCGTTCAACCTGCGCGACAAGCCTCGGCACGACCTGGTGATCGACCGGCTCGCCCACTGGTACTACCACCCCCGAGAGTGGCTCAAGAAGGTCGCCCTGATGGACGACGTCTACCTGCTCAACAGCCCCTTCACGTTCCAGTCGATGGAGAAGCACTCGGCCTACTGTGCCCTCCTGCGGCTGGGGATGCACGTGCCCGAGACGGTGCTGGTGCCCTACAAGAACCCCCTCGACAACGCCCGGTGGGCGTTCACGTCGGAGAAGTACAACAAGGCCTTCGACCTCGACCGGATCGCCGACGAGCTCGGCTACCCGATGTTCATGAAGCCCTTCGACGGCGGCGCCTGGCGCGGGGTGTCACAGATCCGGACCCGGCAGGACCTGCACGAGGCCTACGACGAGTCCGGCGAGATGCTCATGCACCTGCAGAAGTCCGTGGACGGCTTCGAGGTCTTCGCGCGGGCGCTGACCATCGGGCCCGAGACGATGGTCATGAAGTTCCGGCCCGACGAGCCCATGCACAACCGGTATGCCGTGGAGCACGGCTTCCTGTCCGAGTCGGTGGGCACCGAGGCAGTCACCATCGCCCAGACGGTCAACGCGTTCTTCCGGTGGGAGTTCAACTCCTGCGAGATGCTCGTCAAGGACGGGGTCGTCTACCCGATCGACTACGCCAACGCGTGCCCCGACGTGGCCGTGACGTCACTGCACTACTACTTCCCGTGGGCCATGAAGGCCCTGATCAAGTGGTCGGTCTTCTGCGTCGCCACCGGGCGCAAGGCCCGGACCCAGGTCGACACCGGCCCCTGGTTCGACATCGCCGACCGCGCGGACCTGGGCTACCAGGACAAGCTCGCTTCCTACCAGGGACTGGCCGACGAGTACTTCGACACCGATCGCTATCGCGAGTTCTGCGAGGTCGCACTGCCCAACCTCGACGAGATGGTGCTCGAGTGGGTCGACTCCGAGGACTTCCGGTCGCTGCTCACCTCGACGATCCGCGCGACCTACCCGCACCACGAGTGGGATCGCTTCGAGGGCCACTTCGGCGGGCTGACCCGGATGTGGGTCGCTGACGAGCAGGCACGACTCGGTGCGGGAGCCTCCAGGGCAGATGAGTCCGTCGTCGGTGGGCCCGCCCCGGCGGTCAGCGAGTAGCCGGGCTCAACAGGTCGCGCACTCCCGGGGCACCTGGTGGCGCCGGGACTCCGGGGTCATCAGGCGGGGGCGGCGCAGGCCGCGGACCCGGTCGAGCGTGGCGAGGTTGGGGCCGCCGTCCCCCGAGCGGGGGAAGCTGCGAGGCCCCTTCTCGCGTGGTGTGTTCGTGGGCGTCATGTCGGTGCCAACGTCGCCCGCGCCGGTGTTGTTCCGCCGCAGGCACTCTCACCGCTCCCGCACAGCCGCCACCCAGGGACTCCGGCCCCCGCTACGAGCCGAGTGCGGCACCCACCACGTCCTTGGCCTCTGCCTGGACCTGGGCGAGGTGCTCGGGCCCGCGGAAGGACTCGGCGTAGATCTTGTAGACGTCCTCGGTCCCGGACGGGCGCGCGGCGAACCAGGCGCTCTCGGTCGTGACCTTGAGGCCGCCGATGGCAGCACCGTTGCCGGGGGCCTCGGTGAGCTTCGCCGTGATCGCCTCGCCGGCCAGCGAGTCCGCCGTGACGTCACCGGGGGAGAGGGCGGCGAGCTTCGCCTTCTGCTCGCGCGTGGCGGCCGCGTCGATCCGGGCGTAGGCCGGGTCGCCGTGCTTGGCGGTCAGGTCCGCGTAGTGCTGGCTGGGGCTCTTGCCGGTGGCCGCCAGGATCTCGGAGGCGAGCAGGGCGAGGATGATCCCGTCCTTGTCGGTCGTCCAGACCCGGCCGTCACGACGCAGGAAGGACGCACCGGCCGACTCCTCACCGCCGAAGCCGAAGCTGCCGTCGATGAGCCCGGGGACGAACCACTTGAAGCCCACGGGCACCTCCACGAGCCGACCGCCGAGGTCCTGGGCGACCCGGTCGATCATCGACGAGGACACCAGCGTCTTGCCGATCGCGGCTCCGCTGGGCCAGTCGGGTCGGGCCCCGCCGAACAGGTACTGGATCGCCACCGCCAGGAAGTGGTTGGGGTTCATCAGCCCGCCATCGGGGGTGACGATCCCGTGCCGGTCGGAGTCGGCGTCGTTGCCCGTGGCGATGTCGTACTCGTCCTTGCGCGCGATGAGCGAGGCCATCGCGGACGGCGACGAGCAGTCCATGCGGATCTTGCCGTCCCAGTCGAGGGTCATGAACCGCCATGTGGGGTCGACCAAGGGGTTGACGACCGTGAGGTCCAGGCCGTGCCGGTCGGCGATCTCCCCCCAGTAGGCCACAGCCGCACCGCCGAGTGGATCGGCACCGATCCGGATCCCGGCGTCCTTGACCCGCTGCAGGTCCACGACGTGCGGCAGGTCGTCGACATAGGTGCCGAGGAAGTCATAGGACTGGGCGTGGGCACGCGCCCGGGTGAACGGGATCCGCCGCACCTGCGCGAGCCCGTCCGCGATGAGCTCGTTGGCCCTGGTTGCGATGACCTTGGTGGCGTCGCTGTCGGCCGGCCCCCCGTGCGGTGGGTTGTACTTGAAACCGCCGTCGTACGGCGGGTTGTGGGACGGCGTCACGACGATGCCGTCGGCCAGGCCGGGGCCAGACGTCCGGCCCTCGTTGGCGCGGATGATCGCGTGGCTCACCGCAGGAGTGGGGGTGTAGCCGTCACGGTCGTCGACCAGGACCGTCACGTCGTTGGCGGCAAGGACCTCCAGGGCCGACGCCCACGCAGGTTCCGAGAGTCCGTGGGTGTCGCGGCCCACGAACAGGGGGCCGTCGTACCCCTGGGACCTGCGGTAGTCGCAGATGGCCTGGGTGGTCGCCAGGATGTGCGCCTCGTTGAACGCGGTCCGAAGGCTGGACCCGCGGTGTCCCGAGGTGCCGAAGGCGACCTGCTGGTCGACGTCGGCCGGGTCCGGGCTCAGCGTGTAGTAGGCCGTCACGAGGTGGGGGACGTCCACCAGGTCGGAGGGCTGGGCCAGCTGTCCTGCGCGCGGATCGTTCATGGGAGCCACTATTCCAGCGATGGCCGTCGACGCACACCCGTCCTGGACCGCAGCGCGACCACCAGGGTGCTCGCGAGCAACCCCAGGAGCAGGCCGGTGAGGTTGTCGGCGAGGTCCGTGGTGTCGCAGGCCCGGTGCAGCCCCCGGAAGACCTGCTGCCCACCCTCGAACGCGAGGGGCAGCATCGCGGCGCCGACCACGACCGCGAGGGCACGCCACCGGGGCAGCCGACTCGCGACGACGGCGGCGAACAGGCCCGCTGGGACCAGCAGCGCCACGTTGAGGACCCGCTGGTCGTCGGCAGCCACGGCGCTCCAGCCCAGGCTGACCGAGTGGATCGCGCAGGACCGGTCCGGGCGCAGCACTCCGCGGTCGGCGGTGCCCGGGGGCGACATCGTCACCGCCGTGGCGAAGACGACCGCCCCGGTGAGCAGCACCCGCTCGAGGGTGGTCGCCCACCGGCCGCGGCCCAGCCACAGCCAGGCCAGCGCGACCACCGCATACGTCAGCACGGCGGGGACCACCAGGACCGGGATGCGGTAGCCCCAGACGTGCGTCACCGGGTGGACGCGCGTGCCATCAGGCCTCCAGCTCCCCACCCGCCGGGGCGAGGAAGACCGCGGACAGCGCGGCGACCCGGACCTCGACCGAGTAGGGCTGCCCGTCGGCCGGCTGGTCCTGGGCGGTGAGCACCAGGTCGGCCTGGCTCGGGGTCCCGAACTCGTCGAAGCCGCTGGTGTCGAGTGCGACCCTCCACTGGCCCGGGTGCGGCACACCGACGCGCATCGGGTCGCGGGCGAGGCCGCCGAAGTTCACGACGACCGCGACCACGGGTCCGGTGCGGTCGGTGCGACCGAACCGCAGGTAGGAGTAGGTGTTGCCCGCGTTGTCGTTGGCGTTGAGCCACTCGAACCCGGCGGGGTCACCATCCAGCGCCCACAGTGCGGGGTTGGCCCGGTAGACCGCGTTGAGCTCCTTGACCAGGTTGTGGACGCGGTAGTGGGCAGCGTGGTCGAGCAGCCACCAGTCGAGCTCGCGCCCGTCGGCCCACTCGGCCTCCTGGGCGAACTCGGTGCCCATGAAGATCAGCTGCTTGCCCGGGTGGCTCCACAGGTAGGCGAGGTAGGCGCGCAGCGTGGCGAGCTGGTCGTAGCGGCTGCCGGGCACCTTGCGCAGCATCGACCCCTTGCCGTGCACGACCTCGTCGTGGCTGATCGGCAGCAGGTAGTTCTCGCTGTAGGCGTACATCAAGGAGAACGTCAGCAGGTTGTGGTGGTACTGCCGGTGGACCGGGTCCTCCTTGAGGTAGCTCAGGGAGTCGTTCATCCAGCCCATGTTCCACTTCAGCCCGAACCCCAGGCCGCCGCTGCTGGTGGGCTTGGTGACGCCCGGCCAGGAGGTGGACTCCTCGGCGATCATGACGATCCCCGGGACGCGCTTGTATGCCGTGGCGTTGGCCTCCTGGAGCAGGCCCACCGCCTCGAGGTTCTCCCGACCGCCGTTGGCGTTGGGGATCCACTCGCCCTCCTTGCGGGAGTAGTCGAGGTAGAGCATGGAGGCCACCCCGTCGACCCGCAGGCCGTCGATGTGGAACTCCTCCATCCAGTAGACCGCGTTGGCCACGAGGAAGTTGCGCACCTGCATGCGACCGAAGTCGAAGATGTAGGAGCCCCACTCCGGGTGCCAACCCTTGCGCGGGTCCGGGTGCTCGTAGAGGGGCAGGCCGTCGAAGCGGGACAGCGCCCACGGGTCGGTGGCGAAGTGACCGGGCACCCAGTCGAGGATGACGCCGATCCCGGCCTGGTGCAGCCGGTCCACGAGGTAGCGGAAGTCGTCGGGACGCCCGAAGCGCGCGCTGGGGGCGTAGTAGCTGGTCACGTGGTAGCCCCAGGACGGCGGGTAGGGGTGCTCCATCACCGGCATGAACTCCACGTGCGTGAAGCCGAGGTCGGCGACGTAGTTGACCAGGTGCTCGGCCAGGTCGCGGTAGGAGTGACCCCGCCGCCACGATCCCAGGTGGACCTCGTAGACGCTCATCGGACCCGTGTGGGCGTCCTCTTCGGTGCGGCGCTCCAACCACTGCGTGTCGCCCCAGTCGTAGCGCGACTGCACGACGGCGGACGCGGTGCCGGGCGGCAGCTCGGTCGCCCGGGCCATGGGGTCGGCCTTCTCGCGGACCTTTCCGTCAGCGCCCCGGACGAAGAACTTGTACAGCGAGCCGTCGCCCACCCCGGGGATGAACAGCTCCCACACGCCCGACTCACCGAGCAGCCGCATCGGGTGGCTACGCCCGTCCCAGCCGTTGAAGTCGCCGGCCACGTGCATGGCCTGGGCCCGCGGTGCCCACACCGCGAAGGAGGTGCCGACCACCGTGCCGAGGGGGCCGGAGTACTCGCGCACGTGCGCACCGAGCACGGTCCAGAGCTGCTCGTGGCGGCCCTCGCCGATCAGGTGAAGGTCGAGGGGACCCAGGGTGGGGGCGAAGCGGTAGGGGTCGTCCATCTCGTGCTCGACACCGTCGACGTAGGTGACCAGGAGCCGGTAGTCCAGCGTCTGCTCCTGTCCGGCGCGCACACCGCCCCAGACACCATCGGCCTCGTGCTCGAGCTCCAGGCGCTCGCCGTCCTGGAACCGCACCGCCACGTGGGTGGCGAACGGTCGGTAGGCGCGTACGCGCAGTCCCGCCGGCTCGATGTGGTGCCCGAGCAGGTCGTGCGGCTGCTGGTGCCGGCCGTCGGCGAGCGCTCGCACGGCTTCGGCCGGGGTGGTGAGCACCGGCACCGGCTCGGGTGCGCGGTCGACCGCAGGCTCCACGGCAGGGCGCTCGTCGACCGTGGTGGCCGAGGGGGCAGCCGTCGAGGCGGGCGTCGTCGCGGGGTCCTCCGGGTCAGGCAGGCCGAACCACGACCGGGAGGAGTCCTCCTCCGGCTCGGGTGAGCCCGTGGGCTCCGGTGGCGTCGTCGGTTCGACGGCCGCGGACTCGGCCGCGGGCTCGACGGCCGGCGCGGTCTCGGTGACCGCCGCGGGCTCGACGGAGTCCACAGTCTCGACAGCCTCCGCCGGCTCGAGAGCACTCCGCCGGCTCGGCGGCCTCCGCGGCCTCCGCCGGCTCGGCGGCCTCCGCGGACTCCGCGGCTTCGACCGGGACGCTGGACTCGTCGGGGCTCTTGCTCTTGTTCTTCTTGCCGAATCGGGGACTCACGGCAGGTCCTTCCTCGCGTCGTCTAGCAATCGGACCACCGCAGCGGTGGGGATGGTCAACCAGGTGGGGCGGTTCCGGGCCTCGTACACGACCTCGTAGAGAGCCTTGTCGAGCTGGAAGGCGATGAGCAGGGTGGCGTCGTCACGGGGGTCGCGACCCGAGGCGACGGCATACCCCTCCAGGAACGCCACCTGGGCGGCGTCGACCCAGTCGCGGGCGCTGTGCCCCGGGTGTGCCTGCTCCCACGAGCCGGCCGCGTAGTCGAACGAGCGCAGCATGCCGGCGACGTCGCGGACGGCCAGGTCGGGCTCGTTGCGCTCGGACAGCGGCCGCAGTGGCTCACCCTCGAAGTCGAGCAGCACCCAGCCACGCCCCTCGACCCGCAGCACCTGACCCAGGTGGTAGTCGCCGTGGATGCGTTGCAGCGCGGGCCAGGTGGCATTGACGGCCCGGTCGAACACGTCGGCGATGCGGTGCTCGTGGGCGGCCAGGGCCGGGACCTCTGAGGCCGCCGCGACATACCGCCTCCGCATCCCGGCCACCATGGTCGTGATGGCCTCCGGGGTCACCGGCTCGACCTGCAGGGCCTCGACGAGCGCGGCGTGCACCTCGGCCGTGGCTGCACCGAGCTCGCGGGCCGGGCCGGAGAAGTCCTCGCCCGCGGCGACGGCGCGCTGCGCCACCCGCCAGGCGTCCTCGGTGCCGGGGAAGAACTCCTGGGCGAACGCCAGGTGGCCGTGGGCCGGCTCGCCACCCTCGACCAGCGAGGGCCAGGTCGCGCGCACGCTCCCGACCATGCCCGGGACCCGGGTGGAGCCGGCGTCGGCGAGGGCGCCCTGCACCACGACGTCGGGGTTGTCGCCGGTCTGCAGCGTGCGGAAGACCTTGGCGATCAACGGTCGGGGCTCGCCGTCGGGCCCGGCGACGTCGTAGATCACCGAGGTGTTGGACTGCTCACCGGTGAGCACCCTGCTGCCGAGCACCGTGCCCGGCTGGTCGGCCAGCCGGGCCGGCTGGCCGACCACAGCGGGCTCGGGGGTGTCGGAGACACCGCCGGCCTGGGCCTGCGCGTGGCCCTGGACCAGCGCCAGCAGCGCGGCCGCGTAGACCGGGTCGTGGGGTGCGTCGTAGACCCAGCGCGCGCCGAGCACGCTGTGTTCCATGGTGCCGAGGAGCGCCGCCTGGCCGCCCTCGAGCGGTGCACCGCGGTAGGTCAGCGGCACCTGGTAGAGGACCGGCTCGGGGCCGGCCTCGTCGACCACGAGGAGGGTCTCGATGCCGACCTCACCCGCGGGGTCGTCGAGGCGCCATGACCAGATCTTGCGCAGCTGCGGCAGCCGACCCTTGGCGGCATACCAGCGCTGGCGCGCCATCCACGGGGTGACGAGCTCGAGCTTGGAGGGGGTGATCGTGGCCTGGTGGATCTCAGCCATGGGCTGCCCCCGGTACCAGCCGAAGCCAGAAGAAGTCGCGGGACCCGAGGGTGAGGGTGATGGTCCCGTCGTCGGCGATCTTCGGGAACCCCTGTCCGCCGAAGAGGTCGGCGAGCTGGGCGCCGGTGAACTCCTCGGGCACCCGGATCGTCGTCGCCTGGGGGCGGCTGGACAGGTTGTTCACGCAGAGCACCGCCTCCGGGTCAGGGCGGCCGTCGTGCTCCCAGGTGACGCGCAGGAAGGACAGCACCGCCTCGTTGTCCGAGGGGCAGACCTCGAAGTCGCCGCGACCGAAGACGGGGTGGCGCTTGCGGATCTCGAGCATGGCCCGCACCCAGTGCAGCAGCGAGGAGCTGCTGGCCATCTGGGCCTCCACGTTGACGTTGTTGTAGTGGTAGACCAGCGAGGACACCACCGGCAGGTAGAGCTTGCCCGGGTCGGCGCCGGAGAAGCCCGCGTTGCGGTCGGGGCTCCACTGCATGGGGGTGCGGACGGCATCACGGTCGTTGAGCCAGATGTTGTCGCCCATGCCGATCTCGTCGCCGTAGTAGAGGCACGGCGAGCCGGGCAGCGACAGCAGGAGGGCGTGGATGAGCTCGATCTCGGCGCGGCTGTTGTCCAACAGGGGTGAGAGCCGCCGCCGGATGCCGACGTTGGCGCGCATGCGGGGGTCGGGGGAGTACCAGCCGTACATGGCGGCGCGCTGCTCGGGCGTCACCATCTCCAGCGTGAGCTCGTCGTGGTTGCGCAGGAAGGTGCCCCACTGGGTGCCGGCGGGGATCTCGGGGGTGTCGGCGAGCACGTCGATGATCGGTGACGCCTTCTCCTCGCGCAGCGAGTAGTAGAGCATCGGCATCACCGGGAAGTGGAAGCACATCTGGCACTCGGGCTCCTCCTCGGAGCCGAAGTAGTCGACCACGTCGGCCGGCGACTGGTTCGCCTCGGCGAGCAGGATGCGGCCCGGGTACTCCGCGTCGACCATGGCGCGCAGCTTCGCGAGGAACTCGTGGGTCCTGGGGTGGTTCTCGCCGTTGTGGCCCTCCTCCTCGTAGAGGTAGGGGACCGCGTCGAGGCGGAATCCGTCGATGCCCATGTCCATCCAGAACCGCACGACGTCGAACATCGCCTCGTGGACGTCGGGGTTCTCGAAGTTCAGATCCGGCTGGTGGGAGAAGAACCGGTGCCAGAAGAACTGCCGGCGCACCGGGTCGAACGTCCAGTTCGAGACCTCGGTGTCGATGAAGATGATGCGGGCGTCGGAGTACAGCTCGTCGGTGTCCGACCAGACGTAGAAGTCGCCGAAGGGTCCCTCCGGGTCCGAGCGCGAGGCCTGGAACCACGGGTGCTGGTCGCTCGTGTGGTTCATCACGAAGTCGGTGATCACGCGGATGCCCCGGGCGTGCGCCTGCGAGACGAGCTCCTGGAAGTCGGGGAGCGTCCCGAACTCCGGCAGGACCGCGGTGTAGTCGGCGATGTCGTAGCCGCCGTCGCGCAGGGGGGAGGCGTAGAACGGCGGCAGCCACAGGCAGTCGACGCCGAGCCACTGGAGGTAGTCCAGCCGGTTGATCAGCCCGGTGAAGTCGCCGGAGCCCGCGGCGTTGGAGTCGCCGAAGGCGCGCACCAGGACCTCGTAGAACACTGCGGTCTTGAACCACTCCGGGTCGTGCTTGAGCCCGGGCTGGTTGAGGTTGAGACCCTGCATCAGAGCCTCCGGATCTCGACGACGTGGACGGGCTCGGTCTCAGGGCCCAGTCGCACGTAGACGTTCTCGCCCCACTGCCACGAGGCGTCCGTGATCAGGTCGTGCGCCGCGATGGCATCGTGCTGGTCCAGCCCGAGGGCGGACATGTTGAGCTGCACGGTCGACTCCCGGGTGCTGTGCGGGTCGAGGTTGGCGATGACCACGATGGTGTCCTCGGTGCCGTCCGAGAGGGTGCGACGCTTGGAGAACGCCATGATGTTCTCGTCGTCGACGTGGTGGAAGGTGATGTTCCGCAGCCAGTGCAGCGCGGGGTGCGCCCGCCGGATCTCGTTGAGCCGGGTCAGATAGCCGGCCAGCGACTGCCCCTCCTTGGCCCCGCCGGGCTCGTAGTCCTCCCAGTGGCGGTTCTTGTACTGGTACTTCTCGTTGTCGATCTGCTCCTCGGCTCCCGGCCGGGCCACGTGCTCGGTCAGCTCGTAGCCGGCGTAGATCCCGTAGGTGGGGACCAGCATCGCCGCGAGCGCAGCCCGCAGCTTCCACGCCGACGGCCCGCCGAACTGCATGAACGGCGTGAGGATGTCGTGGGTGGTCGGCCAGAACGAGGGCCGCATGTAGGCCGCCGCGTCGCCCGCGAGCTCCTCGACGTACTCGACCAGGTCCCACTTCTGGTTGCGCCACGTGTAGTACGTGTAGGACTGCTGGAACCCGGCCTTGCCGAGGGTGTGCATCATCGCCGGCTTGGTGAAGGCCTCGGCCAGCCAGATGACCTCGGGGTGGTCCCGGGCGACGTCGGCGATGATCCACTGCCAGAACTCGACCGGCTTGGTGTGGGGGTTGTCGACCCGGAAGATCTTGACCCCGTGGTCGATCCAGACCTGGACCATCCGCCGCATCTCGGCGTAGGCGCCGGCCGGGTCGTTGTCGAAGTTGAGCGGGAAGATGTCCTGGTACTTCTTCGGGGGGTTCTCGGCGTAGGCGATGGTCCCGTCGGCGCGGGTGGTGAACCACTCCGGGTGGGCCGTGACGTAGGGGTGGTCGGGGGAGCACTGCAACGCGATGTCCATGGCCACCTCGAGCCCGAGGTCACCCGCCCGGGCGACGAAGAAGTCGAAGTCCTCGAAGGTGCCCAGGTCGGGGTGGATGGCGTCGTGCCCGCCGTCCGGTGACCCGATGGCATACGGGCTGCCGGGGTCGTGCGGTCCGGCGTGCAGGGTGTTGTTGGGGCCCTTGCGCGCGGTCGTCCCGATCGGGTGGATCGGGGTGAGGTAGACGACGTCGAAGCCCATGCCGGCGATGGCGGGGAGCCGCTGCGCCGCGGTGCGCAGCGTGCCGGAGGTCCACTCGCCCGTGTCGGGGTCCTGCACGGCACCCTCGGAGCGGGGGAAGATCTCGTACCAGGCGCCGTAGAGCGCGCGCTCCCGCTCCACGAGCAGCGGGTAGTCCGTGGACGGGCTGACGTGCACGCGCAGCGGGCGGGCAGCGAGCTCGGTGCGGACCGCCGTGTCGGTGGCCACCTGGAGCCGGGCCACGGCGGGGCGACGCGTGTCGCGCAGTGCGGCCACGGCCTCGTCCAGGACGGTGGCCTGCTCGGTGGACCGGGGCACCTCGGCGACGGCGCGCTCGAGGACTCGCGCCCCCTCCTCGAGCATCAGCTCGGCGTCGATGTCGGCGGGCACCTTGATGGAGGCGTCGTGCACCCACGTGCCGTAGGGGTCCGACCAGCCCTCGACCCGGTAGGCCCACAGCCCCGGGGCTCCCACCTCGACGGTGGCCGACCAGGCGTTGAGCCCTTCGTTGGTGCAGGTCATCGGCGTGGTGGTCAGGCTGCCGTCGGGTGCCACGAGCACGACGGACGCGTTCACGGCGTCGTGGCCCTCGCGGAAGACCGTGGCCGACACGACGAACTGCTCACCCTCGACCGCCTTGGCCGGCCGGGCGCCGCAGTCGATGACGGGCGACACGTCCTGGACCGGGATCCGCCCGATCGGGACCTGCGGGGGCTGGCTCGTCGGGGTCGACGCCGAGGCAGGAGGGGGTGTCGGGCCGCCCTGACGGCGTGCAGCGCGAGCGGACGTGGTTGCCGGGGGGGTCGCAGTCACGGGCCCGACGCTACTCGGTCCGGGACGCGAGCACCTCCCCGCACGTCCAGCGGGTCCAGTCCCTGAAACTGGATGAAAGTTCTGCAAGAACGCGACAAGTTCACGCCGGAGTTGGCCGTAGGATGCCTCCTCGTGAAGGCTATCCGACGCTTCAGCGTCCGCACCGTCCTGCCGGAGTCGATCGCCGCCCTCGGCGACCTGGCGAGCAACCTGCGCTGGTCCTGGCACCCGCCGACCCGCGACCTGTTCGAGCGCATCGACCCGCAGCGCTGGGCCACGGTGCGCAAGGACCCGGTCCGGCTGCTGTCGGCCCTCTCGCCCAGGGAGCTCGCAGACCTCGCCGCCGACGACGACTTCGTCGCGGCCGTGGCGCAGGCCAAGGCCGACCTCGACCGCTACCTCTCCCAGCCCCGCTGGTTCCAGGCCTGGGCCGAGCAGGTCGAGGGCGGGGCACCGCGGGCCATCGGCTACTTCAGCCCCGAGTTCGGCATCACCGAGGTGCTGCCGCAGTACTCCGGCGGCCTGGGCATCCTGGCCGGCGACCACCTCAAGACGGCCTCCGACCTCGGCGTGCCCATCGTCGGGGTCGGCCTGTTCTACAAGACCGGCTACTTCAAGCAGTCCCTCAACCGCGACGGCTGGCAGCAGGAGACCTACCCGGTCCTGGACCCCGACGAGCTGCCGCTCAGCCTGCTGCGCGAGGAGGACGGGACCCCCTGCGTCATCAGCCTCGACCTGCCCGGCGGCCGGGTCCTGCACGCCCACGTGTGGCGTGCCCAGGTCGGCCGGGTGCCGCTGCTGCTGCTCGACTCGGACGTGCCGGACAACGACGACGCCGCCCGCAACATCACCAACCGCCTCTACGGCGGTGGCGGCGAGCAGCGCCTCCAGCAGGAGATGCTGCTGGGCATCGGCGGTGTCCGGGCGCTGCGGCTGTGGTCGCGGCTGACCGGCGCCCCGACCCCGGACGTCTACCACACCAACGAGGGACACGCCGGCTTCCTCGGGGTGGAGCGGATCCACGAGCTCACCCAGAGCGCTGGGCTCTCCTTCGACGAGGCGCTCGAGGCGGTCCGCGCGGCCACCGTCTTCACCACCCACACGCCCGTGCCCGCCGGTATCGACCGCTTCGAGGCCGAGCTCATCTCGAGCCACTTCGGCGGCGAGCGCGCGGTGGCCGGGGTGCCGGTCGAGCAGCTGCTCGAGCTCGGCGCCGAGGACTACCCCGGCGGGCAGCCCGGCATGTTCAACATGGCGGTCATGGGGCTGCGCCTCGGCCAGCGGGCCAACGGTGTCTCCCAGCTCCACGGCGTGGTCAGCCGCGGGATGTTCGACGGGCTGTGGCCAGGGTTCGACGACGACGAGGTGCCGATCAGCAGCGTCACCAACGGTGTCCACGCGGGCACCTGGGTGGACCGGCGCGTCTACGAGCTCGCCGACCGCCACCTCGGCACCTACGACGTCGAGCGGGACAACGCGTGGGACCGCATCGCCGACGTCCCGCGCGAGGCCCTCTGGGCCACCAAGCGCGAGATGCGCGAGCAGCTCGTCGTCGAGGCGCGCCGCCGGACCAGGTCGTCCTGGGCCAAGCGCGGCGCCAGCCCGGCCGAGCTGGGCTGGGTCGAGGACATCCTCGACCCCGACGTGCTGACGATCGGGTTCGCCCGGCGGGTGCCGACCTACAAGCGCCTCACCCTGATGTTGCGTGACCCGGCACGCCTCCGGCGGCTGCTGCTCGACCCGGAGCGCCCGATCCAGCTCGTCATCGCCGGCAAGTCCCACCCGGCCGACGAGACCGGCAAGCAGCTCATCCAGCAGATGGTCCGCTTCGCCGACGACCCGGAGATCCGCCACCGCATCGTGTTCCTGCCGAACTACGACATCGCGATGGCGCAGTACCTCTACCCGGGCTGCGACGTGTGGCTCAACAACCCGCTGCGCCCGTTCGAGGCCTGCGGGACGTCGGGCATGAAGGCGGCCCTCAACGGGGGCCTCAACCTCTCGATCCTCGACGGGTGGTGGGACGAGTGGTTCGACGGCGAGAACGGCTGGGCCATCCCCACCGCTGACGGCGTCGAGGACGCGGAGCGTCGCGACGACCTCGAGGCGGCCGCGCTCTACGACCTCATCGAGAACTCCGTCGCGCCCCGGTTCTACGACACCGACGACGACGGCCTGCCGCAGAACTGGCTCTCGATGATCACCCACACCCTGCAGACGCTCGGGCCGAAGGTGCTGGCCAGCCGGATGGTCCGCGACTACACCACCCAGCTCTACGGCCCCGCGGCACGGGCCGGCTGGGCGCTGAACGGTGAGACGTTCGACGGGGCCCGGGACCTCGCGGCCTACAAGCACAAGGTCCGGTCCGCCTGGTCGGGCGTCCATGTCGACCACGTCGAGTCCTCCGGCGTGTCCGACGCCCCGCAGATCGGCGAGACGCTGCACGTGCGCGCCTACGTCTCGCTGGGTGACCTGGCGCCCGACGAGGTCGACGTGGAGGTCGTGCACGGCCTGGCACGCGACTCCGACGACCTCACCGACGTCGTCAGCGAGCCCCTGCACCACGTCGAGTCCTACGAGGGGGGTCGTCACCACTTCGCTGGTGACTTCGCCCTGGCCCGGACCGGCTCGTTCGGCTACACGGTGCGCATCCTGCCCCGCCACGCCGGCCTCGCCAGCACCAGCGAGCTCGGGCTGGTCGCCAACGCCTGACGGCCCGGCTAGCGCCCCGGCGGTCGACGACCGCCGGGGCCGACCAGCAGGGCCTCGCCGACGGGGGTGCGCCCGTAGCGGACCGACCGCCCGGCCCGGCGGCGCTCGACCAGACCGGCGCGCAGCAGGATCCCGAGGTGGTAGGTCGTCGTCGGACCACTCAGCCCGGTCTCGGCACCGAGCTCGACGGCGGTCATCGGCGCCACGAGGCGCTCGATGAGGTCGGCCCGCGCCGTGCCGACCAGGTCGGCCAGCGCCTGCGGAGCGGTGGAGCCCGGGTCGTGCCACAGCCGCGCTGCCCCGAGCGCCGGGTAGACCAGGGCCGGGGTCGCGGTCGGGGCCTGGTGCCCGCTGAGGACCACCCGGTCGGTGTGGCCCACCGAGGGCAGCAGCACCAGCCCCTGGCGGCCGCCCTCGAGGGTGAGGTCGTAGGGACGGGGGAGGTGCAGGGCGCCGCTGCGGGTCGTGATGCCCTCCCCGAGCTCGCCGAGCATCGCCAGGGTGCCCCGCGCCACGCTGTGCGCGGTGCGGTTCGCCACGTCCTCCTCGAGGACGGCGACCACGTGGGGCCACTCGTCGGCGACGGCCGCGGCGAAGTAGTCCGACAGGGCGTCGGCACAGGCCCTGGCGAAGACGTCGGCGCCACCCCCGCGCAGGAGTCGGCGCACGACCGCAGGCATCTCGCGGCGGGAGCGCTCGAACGCCGCCTGGCTGCCGTAGGCCCGCACCAGGTCCGGTGGCGAACGACGCCCGCGGAAGGCGTGGTCGAGCTGCCGCTCCACCATCTCGGTGGGGGTCTCGCGCACCTGGGCCCACGTGCGTTCTGGTGTCTCCACCCGCCTGCGTGGCACGGGCACCAGGAACTCCGGGGTGTAACCGCGCTGCGGCAGCAGGGAGCCCAGGAGGACCAGCGAGTCGCTCAGGGCCCGCTCGGCGGCACGTGACTGCCAGCGCAGCAGGTGCGGCCACAGGTGGGGCGCCGAGTGGTGCTGGACACAGCCCACCACCTGGGCCGCAGGGGAGATGGCCCAGCGTGACTGGGCCAGTGCCGCCGGGGGGAGGTCGATGTGCACACCCGACACAGCCCTCATCTCCCATGCCGTGGGACAGGTCGTGGCTCCAGTGTCCCAGAAGTCACGACGGGTTCCCATCCATGCGTGGATCGACCAGGCCCGGTGTCACCTCGACGGGGTCGCACCCTCCACGGCGTAGACCCGCAGGCTGGCCGGGCCGACGGGCACCGGGCCGGGGGCGCGGGGCGAACCCATCGCCCGGGGCCGGTCATGGGTGGAGTCCCAGAGCAACCGGTATGCCGTGACACCGGGCAGCGTGGGCAGGGTCACCTCCGCGGCACACGAGTCACCGTGCAGGACCACGACCAGAGAGGTCTGGTCCAGGCACGCCCCGTTGAGGAACATCACCAGGGTCCTGGTCGACGGGTCCTCCCAGCGGCCGTTGCCCATCGGCTCGCCGTCCGCACCGAACCACGCGAGGTCGGTCGAGCCGTCGCGGTGGACCTCGCGACCGGTGAAGAAGGTGCGCTGGCGCAGCACGGGGTACTCGGCGCGCAGCCGGGTGAGGAAGCCCGTCGTCTCCAGCAGGTCGCGCTGCCACTGCTCGAGGTGCCAGTCGAACCACGAGGTCTCGTTGTCCTGGCAGTAGGGGTTGTTGTTGCCGCCCTGCGAACGACCCACCTCGTCGCCCCCGTTGAGCATCGGTACCCCGGTGGCGAGCAGGGTGGTCGCCACCAGGTTGCGCATCGAGCGTCGGCGCTCCTCGGCCAGCCGCTGGTGACCGTCGACCGTCCCGGCCGGGGTGCCCTCGACCCCGTGGTTCCAGGACCGGTTCCCGTCGGTGCCGTCGCGGTTGCCCTCACCGTTGGCGCCGTTGTGCTTGCTGTCGTAGCGGGTCAGGTCGGCCAGGGTGAAGCCGTCGTGGGCGGCCACGAAGTTCACCGACGCGATCGGCCCCCGGTCCTGGGCCCCGAAGAGGTCCTGGGACCCGGCCAGCCGGGTGGCCAGCTCGCGCACCCCGTGGCCGTCGTGGCCTGAGGCCTGGGCGCCCAGGTCCTGCAACCAGAAGGTCCGCACGGAGTCACGGAAGCGGTCGTTCCACTCCGCGAACGGCGGCGGGAACTGACCGGTGCGCCACCCGTGGATGCCGACGTCCCAGGGCTCGGCGACCAGCTTGACCCGCGACAGGACGGGATCGGTGCGCAGGGCCACGAGGAAGGGGTGGTTGGGGTCGTAGTCGTCGTTCTGGCCGCGGCCCAGGGCGACCGCGAGGTCGAAGCGGAACCCGTCGACGTGGCACTCGTCGACCCAGTAGCGCAGGGAGTCGAGCACCATCCGGCAGACCATCGCGTGCCGCAGGTCGAGCGTGTTGCCACACCCGGTCACGTCGATGTCCTCGCCCCGCTCGTCCAGGCGGTAGTACGCCCTGTTGTCCAGGCCCCGCCAGGACAGCGAGGCGCCCTGCCGCGACTGCTCGGCGGTGTGGTTGTAGACGACGTCGAGGATGACCTCGAGGCCGGCGTCGTGCAGCAGTCGCACCATGCCCTTGAACTCCTCGAGGGCGCCCTGCGGGTCCTGGGTCGAGGCGTAGGCGACGTGTGGGGCGAAGAACCCGAGGGTGTTGTAGCCCCAGTGGTTGGTCTGGCCGCGGTGGACGAGCTCCGGCTCCGAGGCGAACGCCTGTACGGGGAGCAGCTCCACCGCGGTCGCTCCCAAGGCCTTGAGGTGGGCGATGACCGCCGGGTGGCACAGACCGGCATACGTCCCGCGCAGGTGCTCGGGCACGTCCGGATGGGTCATGGTCAGGTTGCGGACGTGGGTCTCGTAGATGACCGAGTCCGCGAGGGGGGTGTGGGGCGGCGCGTCGCCGCCCCAGTCGAAGTCGTCCCGCACGACCACGCACCGCGGCATCGACCCGGCGCTGTCGAGGCTGCTGCGGATGAGGTCGTCGCCCTTGAGCCGCGCGTCCACCTGGTGGGCGTACACGGCCGGTGACCACTCGACCTCGCCTTCGACGGCGCGCGCGTAGGGGTCCAGCAGGAGCTTGCGGGGGTTGTAGCGCAGCCCCTCCGCCGGCCGCCAGAGGCCGTCGGCGCGCAGGGCGTAGCGCTGACCCGGGCCGACCCCGGGGAGGAAGCCGTACCAGGTGCCGTGGGTGCGCTCGGTGAGCGGGATGCGGCGCTCGCTCGCGCCGGTGACGTCATCAGCATCGAACAGGCAGACCCACACGGCATCGGCGTGTCCGGCATAGACGGCGAAGTCCGCACCTCCTTCCACCAGGGTCATCCCCAGGGTGGGGGGCAGGTCTCGCGGGCGCGCGGCAGGCGACATGGCCCTCAGCCTAGGCAGTGGTTACGGTTGGGCCCATGACGGATCCGACTTCGCTGCCGAACTTCCCGCCGCCCCCGGACGAGCACCCCCTGCGTGGCCGGGTGCTCGACGCGCTCATCGACCAGGGGCTGGCCCCCGACATCGACGGCGACGGCGACGTGGCCTTCACCGTGCAGGACCAGCAGCTCTTCGTGCGGTGCACCGAGGGCGACTTCCAGATCATGCGCCTGTTCGGCCAGTGGGCGATCAGCGACGCGGTCCCGAGCGACCCCCTGACCCGGCTGGCCACCTGCAACGAGATCACCCTGCAGCTCAACATCGTCAAGGCCGGCCTGGCCAACGACACCCTCGTCGTGACCAGCGAGCACATCGTCACCCCGACCTCGGACGTCGCCGCACTGGTCAACGTCTCGGTCCAGCTCGTGCTGGCCGGGGTGCAGATGTGGCACGAGCGCATCATGGGCGGCGGCGGCGAGTCCGGCCCCGGGGCCGGCCAGCCCGCACCGGACGGCGACCCGGCATGAGCGGGCCCGTCTCGGTCGACGTCGAGGGTGGCATCGCGACCATCCGCCTGGACCGTCCGCCGATGAACGCCCTCAACGCCGAGATCCAGGCCGGACTGGCCGCTGCCGCCGCCGAGGTGACCGAGCGGGCCGACGTGTCCGGGGTGATCGTCTACGGCGGGGAGAAGGTCTTCGCCGCAGGCGCCGACATCAAGGAGATGCAGCGGATGTCCTACACCGACATGGTCAGCCATGCCGGCCTGCTCCAGGACTTCACCCGCTCCCTCGCCCGGATCCCCAAGCCCACCGTGGCCGCGATCACCGGCTACGCGCTCGGCGGTGGGTGCGAGCTGGCCCTGGCCTGCGACTTCCGGGTCGCGGCGAGCAACGCCAAGCTCGGCCAGCCCGAGATCCTGCTCGGCATCATCCCGGGCGCCGGTGGCACCCAGCGGCTGGCCCGCCTGGTGGGCCCGGCCAAGGCCAAGGACCTCGTCTTCTCCGGCCGCTTCGTCCCAGCCGACGAGGCGCTCGCGATCGGCCTCGTCGACGAGGTCGTCGAGGCCGCCGACGTCTACACCGCGGCCCGGGCCCGGCTGGCCCCGTACGTGGGTGGACCGGCCTACGCGATCCGCGCGGCGAAGGAGGCCATCGACCGCGGGATCGAGGTCGACCTCGACAGCGGCCTGGAGATCGAGCGGATGCTCTTCACCGCGCTCTTCGCCACCCGGGACCGCGAGATCGGCATGGCCTCGTTCGTCGAGAACGGTCCGGGCAAGGCGAAGTTCGAGGGCGCCTGACCCCATGCCTGCCAGCAGCGAGGAGGTCGAGCGCGCCTGGGACGACAACGCCCTCGCCCAGGTGCTCTACCACGACTGGGAAGCACAGACCTACGACCAGAAGTGGTCGATCTCCTTCGACGAGCGCTGTGTCGAGTACGCCCGGGACCGCTTCGACGCCATCACCGGCGCACCCGACCCGTTGCCCTACGGCACGGCCCTGGAGCTCGGCGCCGGCACCGGTTTCTTCTCGCTCAACCTCAAGCAGGCCGGGATCCTCGACGAGCTGCACGTCACCGACCTCTCGCCGGGCATGGTCGAGGCGGCGAAGGGCAACGCGGCCGCGCTGGGCTTCACCATCCACGGGCGGGTCGCCGATGCCGAGCTGCTGCCCTACGAGGACGACACCTTCGACCTCGTCGTCGGGCACGCCGTCATCCACCACATCCCTGACGTCGAGGCTGCCTTCCGCGAGATGCTGCGCGTCCTGCGGCCCGGTGGCCGGTTCGTCATCGCGGGCGAGCCCACCCGCATCGGCGACCGCTACGCCCGTCGCCTCGGTCGGCTGACCTGGGCCGCCGCCACGACCCTGACCAGGCTGCCGCCCCTGCGCGCCGGGTGGGCCAGGGAGCAGGCCGAGCTCGACGAGTCCTCGCGGGCCGCCGCCCTGGAGGCCGTGGTCGACCTGCACACCTTCGACCCCGGTGAGCTGACCCGCACTGCTCTGCGGGCCGGCGCGGTGGACGTCCGCACCCGCACGGAGGAGCTCACCGCGGCCTTCCTCGGCTGGCCCGTGCGGACGTTCGAGGCTGCCGTGCGCCCCGGCGCGCTCGGCTGGGGCTGGGCGAGCTTCGCCTACGGCTCGTGGAAGCGGCTCTCCGCCGTGGACCGCCTGCTCGCCCACGCCGTGCCGGAGCGGTTCTTCTACAACGTCGGCATCACCGGCGTGAAGCCTGGCTGACGTGCCCACCGCAGCCAGCGCCGACATGTCGCCCGTCGACCACGGCAAGCGCGGTCCGGCCGGGCTGCCGCGTCCCCTGGCCTGGGTGCGCTGGCTGGTGTGGGCCGCGGCCAACCGCGCCTTCACCCGCCACCACGTGCTCAGCTACCTGCGGATGGCCCGTGCCAGTGCGCGGTACCCGTCGCTGCGGTTCGAGGGCCCGTGCTTCATCGGCCCGGACGTGCGCTTCGAGGTGCGTGAGGGGTATGCCCGACTCGTCGTCGGCGCCTACACGCACGTGGGCGCCCATGCCCGGCTCCGGGCCCACGAGGGCACCCTGCGGATCGGGGAGAAGTCCGTGATCGGCATCCGCAACACCATCAACTGCTGGTTGGACATCTCCATCGGCGACGCGTGCCTGTTCGGTGACGACGTCTACGTCTGCGACTTCGACCACGTGACCACCAGGGTGGACGTCCCGATCAAGGACCAGGGGATCGTCAAGTCACCGGTGCGCATCGGGGACGACGTCTGGCTGGGTACCAAGGTCGTCGTCACCCGGGGCACCCGGATCGGGGACCACGGCGTCGTCGCGGCGTCCGCCGTGGCGCGCGGCGACTACCCCGACGGCTCGATCGTGGCCGGCATACCCGGTCGGGTGGTGCGTAGCCGGTTCTGAGCCGTCCCGGGGAGCGGCGCGTTTGAGAATGCCTTGAGAAACGTCTGGAACGGTAGGCGCTGGTGCACGGTCGTGCGCCGCCCACCCCCGCAGGAGGCCCTCGTGCTCGACTCGGTCCTCGGACTTCCCGCCCACCCCCTCATCGTGCACGCCACGGTGGTCATGGTGCCCCTGGCCGCGTTCATGGTCGTGGCGGCCGCGCTGTCGGCCCGCTTCCGCCACTGGTCGCGCTACGCCACCCCGGCAGCGGCGCTCATCGCCGTGGTGCTGGTGCCGCTCGCCTCGTCGTCCGGCGAGAGCTTCGAGGGCGACGTCCAGCGCACCGCGCTGGTCCGTGAGCACGCCGAGCTGGGTGACACGTTGCTACCGCTCATGCTCGCCGTGACGGTCCTGGCCGTCGCCATGTTCTGGCTGGACCGCCGTTCGGGCGGCGCCGCGCCCCTGCGCGAGCGGTCCTCCCGCGGGCCGCTGCTGTTCCGCATGGTCGCCGTCCTGGCGGTCGTGGCCTCGCTCGGCACCCTCGTGCAGGTCGGCCGCATCGGCCACAGCGGAGCCAAGGCGGTGTGGAGCGAGACGACGAGCTCCGGCGGCGCGGCCGACGGCGCGCACGGCGGCTGACGCCGCCTGCCATGCTGAGCGGCATGGGCCAGTCACCCGAGAAGTCCGGGCCAGGAGCCGTGTCGCTCCTGCTCGTCGAGGACGACCGGGAGCTCGCCCTGCTGCTGACCAGGCTGTTCACCGCCGAGGGCTTCGCAGTGCACACCGCGGGGGACGTCCGCTCGGGGCTGCATGCCGGGCTCACCGCTGGTGCGGCCGTGATGGTCGTGGACCGTCGGCTCCCCGACGGTGACGGCGTCGAGCTCGTCACCCGCCTGCGCCAGCGCGGGATCGCGACCCCGGCACTGATCCTCACCGCCCACGGCACGGTGCAGGACCGGGTCGAGGGCCTCAACGGCGGAGCAGACGACTACCTGGTCAAGCCGTTCGACAGCAGTGAGCTGCTGGCCCGCGTGCACGCGCTGCTGCGCCGCCACCTCGATACGGCGGTGGTCCTCCCGCTCGGTTCGGCGAACCTGCACGTGGAGTCCCTGGAGGTCGAGCTGCCGGACGGGTCGCGGGTCGCGCTGTCACCGGCAGAGGGCGCCCTGCTCATGCAGCTCGCCCGTCGGCCGTCCCGGATCTTCTCGCGCGAGGAGCTGCGCGAGAACCTCGCGCCGGGCACCATGAGCACCTCGCTGGTGGACACCTACGTGTATGCCCTGCGACGCAAGCTGGGTCGCTCCGCCGTCCGCACGGTGCGGGGCATCGGGTACCGCGCGGGAGACGTCGAATGAGGTCGAGGGACCCGATCTCCCGCGCGCGACGGCTCATCGCGGTGCAGTCCCTCGCGGGTGTCCTCGCCGGGGTCGCGGTCGCCGCCGTGGTCACCTTCGGGGTGGTGCTCGTGGGCCAGCACCGTGAGATCAACGGGCGCCTGAACGCGCTCACGTCGGCGCCCAACAGCGTCACGGCCCAGCTGCAGCCCGGGTCGTGGGTGGTCAGCGTGGATGCCTCGGGCGTTCGCACCGCGTCACCCGGCACACCCGCCGCACTGCCCAGGCCCGACCAGGTGGCCCTCATCCGGGGCCGGGGGCATGCCGCCGACGGCGAGACGTACGTGGGGGACGACGAGTACCAGACGAGGGGACGGCTCGTCGCGGGGACCGTGGTGCTGGCCGGGGTCGACATCGCCCCCTACGAGTCAGAACGGCACCGCTTGCTCGGCGCCCTCGCGCTCGCGGCGCTGGGTGCGGGTCTCGTGGCGGCCTGGCTGGGCGCCCGGCTGGGTCGGCACGCCGTGTCCGTCTGGGACGAGGCGCTGGAGCGGCAGCGCCGGTTCATCGCCGACGCAAGCCACGAGCTGCGGACCCCGTTGTCCCGACTGGCGCTTCGGGCCGACCTGGTCCACACCGGGCTGCGCAGGGGTGCCGAGCCGGCAGGGTTGGCCGAGGACGTCGACCTGCTGCGCCACGAGTCGGCCCTGCTGGCCGACATCGTCGAGGACCTGCTGCACGCGGCCGAGGTCGGGGCGCGCCCGGAGGCCGGGGAGCTCGTGGACATCGGCGACCTCGCCCTCGAGGTGACCGACCTCAACCAGGTCCTGGCCGCCGAGCGGGGCCTGCTCCTGAGCGCGAGCGTCGCCGACGTGCCGCCGGTCCGTGGCGCCGGGTCGGCCCTGCGTCGTGCCCTGGATGCGTTGGTCGACAACGCCCTCCGGCACGGCAGCTCGGCGGTGACGGTGCGGGTGGCAGCCGACGGCGACTGGGTGCTGGTCAGCGTCGCCGACGACGGTCCCGGGCTCCAGGGTGGTCGCGCGGACCGGCTCTTCGACCGGTTCGCCCGCGACCCCGGCTCGCCGGGCTTCGGCATCGGGCTGGCCCTGGTGCGTGACGTGGTGCAAGGGCACGGTGGCTCGGTGCGGGCAGTGCCGACCGACCCCGGCCTGACGTTCGAGGTGCGCCTCCCGGCCGAGTCGGTCGAGGTCGAGGGGACGGCGACGACTCCACCGCCTGCCTGGTCCCGAGGCTAGGCGTCGCGGGCCGGCACCCGGGCATCGAGGGAGGCGAACGTGAGGTCGGCGACGGACTGCCGGGCCGCTTCCGCGATCGCTGCCTGCGTGGCGCCGTCCTCGACGAGCTGGGCGAGGGTATGGAAGTCGCGACGGTGCTCCACCGCCCGCTCCAGCGCGTAGTGGACCGACTGCTCCCGGGAGACCAGGAAGGCCCAGTCGCTGGACAGCGCGTTCCACAGGGTGCGCACGAGCTGGTCGAGGTCGCGCCGGCGAGCCCCCAGCCGCCCGTGCGCTCGCTCGGTGGCCAGCAGGTCCAGCAGGCGGCGCTG
The DNA here is from genome assembly GCA_963757635.1 of uncultured Actinomycetota bacterium. Lineage (GTDB taxonomy): Bacteria > Actinomycetota > Actinomycetes > Actinomycetales > Dermatophilaceae > Pedococcus. The sequence goes on from CAVWSK010000005.1 coordinate 798,119, forward strand.
CATCCACTCGTTCTCGTGGGCCAGGTGGCTCACGGCCGGACCGTCCCACACGGACGAGTCCTTGCCCGCGCCCCACGACCCGGGGCCGAGCTCGAGCTCACCCGCCACCGGAGTCGTCTGGAGGGCTCGCTCCAGGGTCGTCACCATGACGCCCGCGGCGCGCAGTGCTCGGACGGCTCGGCCCAGGAACGCCGGCCCCTCGTGCCACCAGTGCCCGAAGAGCTCGGTGTCGTACGCCGCCACGACGAGCCCGGGCGTGCCGGTGGACCGGTGCGCGTCCTGCAACCGCCCACGCACCGCGGCCACGAAGTGCTCGACGTCGCGATCGACCTGCGCCGAGGCGGCGTCGGGATCGTAGGGACGCTTGGCGGCGGGCGTGACCCCGGGCCCGGTCACCGCCCACAGCCGGATACCGGTGCGGTCGTCGCGCGCGTGGAAGTCACGGTACGCACCGGACGCCGGGTACCCGGCCCGCGAGGACCAGATGAGGTTGGTGACCTCGAGGTCGCGGGCCACCGCGACCACGTCCGTTCCCCGGATCCTCCAGGGGGAGTGGGGGTGTCCGCCTGCGTCGCGGACGGTCTGCTCGTCGAGGACGAAGTGGCCCACCTCGGCTGCCGCGAAGACACCGGCCAGCGCGGGGGCCCAGCCGCACTCGGGAGACCACACCCCCCGGGGTCTGGCCCCGAGCCGCCAGCTGCTGTCGGCCAGCCCGGTCTCGAGCGCGAGCGAGGCCGCCTGCGGCAGCATGAGCGGCAGGAACGGGTGTGCGGCCGGTCCACCCAGCAGCTCCACCACGCCGCTGTCGCGCAGCGAACGCAGGACGGGCGAGCCGCCGCCGGACCACCGCGAGGCGAGCAGGCCCTGCGCGCGGGTGGCCGCGGCATACTCACGGTCCGCGATGGCGCGGCGGTGGGGGTCGGGGTCGAAACCCATCTCGCGGGCCCTCATCTCCCACAGCCCGACCCACGTCGTCACGTCGCGACGCATCCGCTCGTGGTCCAGCTGCGCCGCGAGGATCGGGGTGACCCCCAGGGTCAGGACGTCACGGTGCCCTTCGTCGGCCAGCGAGTCCAGCTCGGCCACCAGGGGGAGGTAGGACTCCGCCCAGGCCTGGAAGAGCCACTCCTCGCCGACCGGCCACACGCCGTGGCCCGGGAGCCAGGGGAGGTGGGAGTGCAGCACGAAGCAGAAGGAGCCGGGTACCGACCCGCCCCCCGATGCGCCGCCGGACCCGCTCACGGCTCAGAAACGAGGCGCTGACACAGCGCCCGAGGGCACGGCCGAGAGCGGCACGATCTCGCGACCGAGGGGGACCAGGGAGATGGGGACGAGCTTGAAGTTGGCGATGCCGAAGGGGATGCCGATCACCGTGATGCACAGTGCGATCCCGGTGGTCAGGTGGCCCAGGGCGAGCCACCACCCGGCGACCAGGATCCAGACGACGTTGCCGATGGCCGACCCGGCCCCGGCATCGGCCCGGCGCACCACGGTCCGCCCGAAGGGCCACAGGGCGTAGGCGCCGATCCGGAAGGACGCCAGGCCCCAGGGGATCGTGACGACCAGCAGGCAGCAGAGCACCCCCGCCAGCAGGTAGCCGAGGAACATCCAGAACCCGGCGAGGACCAGCCAGACGAGGTTGAGCAGGGTGCGCATCGGGCCAGTGTGCCGCACGCGCGGCCCGCGCCGGTTGTTGTGGTGGAGTGGTGCCGTGACCGGACACGTGGCAGGCCGACCGCAGCCGGGGTCCGCGCTCGCGGTCCCGGCAGGGCCGGGCCTTCCCCACGGCCTGCGGATCGACGCCGGTGAGCTCGTCGAGCGGTTCTCGCGCAGCTCCGGGCCTGGCGGCCAAGGGGTCAACACCACCGACAGCAGGGTCGAGCTGGAGTTCGACCCCGCCGCCTCACGGGCCGTCGCCGCGTTGCCCGAGGCGGTGCGGGACCGCCTCCTGGCGCGCCTGGAACCCCGCCTCACCGGTGGCCGCCTGCTCATCGTCGCGTCGGAGCAGCGCGCGCAGCGGCAGAACCGGGTGGCGGCCCGGGCGCGGTTGGTCGTCCTGCTGCGCGAGGCCGCAGCGCCTGAGCCGGCTCCCCGTCGGCCGACCCGACCCACGGCAGGCTCACGTCGGCGCCGGCTCGACGCCAAGAAGCGCCGAGGTCAGCTCAAGTCGGGTCGGCGGTCGGTCGGCGACGACCGCTGACCACGGATCGGTCTCGTGGTTCCCTCCGGGCGAAGCTGCATCGTCGGAACGGGGTAGGCGGGGTCCTGACGCCGGTGGGGCTGGTGTGTCCGCCGTCACCTCCTGTGCCGGGCGGGCGGCCCCGTGGTGAGCGTCACGCGGGGTTGGCGTGTCGGTGGCGGGCGCGGGCTGTAAGGATGGCAGCTGACCTCGTTTCGATCCCTACCTGGAAGAGGACGATCAGCGCATGAACATCGTCGTCTGCGTGAAATACGTGCCGGACGCACAGTCCGACCGCTCGTTCAACGACTCCGACAACACCACCGACCGAGTGGGTGTCGACGGCCTCCTGTCCGAACTCGACGAGTACGCCGTCGAGGAAGCCCTCAAGATCGTCGAAGCCGACGAGGGAGAGGTGACCGTCCTGACCATCGGTCCCGACGCGGCCGCCGACGCCCTGAAGAAGGCGCTCCAGATGGGCGCCCACAAGGCCGTCCACGTCAACGACGACGCGATCCACGGGTCCGACGCCGTGGCCACCTCGCTGGTGCTCGCCGAAGCCGTGAAGAAGATCGGGTCACCGGACCTGGTCATCACCGGCATGGCGTCGACCGACGGCACGATGAGCGTCGTCCCGGCGATGCTCGCCGAGCGCCTCGGGCTGCCGCAGGTGACCTTCGCCTCCGAGCTGACCGTCGAGGGCGGCGAGGTCACCATCCGCCGTGACGGCGACGCCGCGTCCGAGACGATCGTTGCCTCCCTGCCGGCCCTGGTGTCCGTGACCGACCAGATCAACGAGCCGCGCTACCCCTCCTTCAAGGGCATCATGGCCGCCAAGAAGAAGCCGGTCGAGCAGTGGTCCCTGGCCGACCTCGGGGTCGACCCGTCGCAGGTGGGCCTCGATGCCGCCTGGAGCCGTGTCGCGTCGTTCACCAAGCGCCCCCCGCGTGAGCAGGGCCAGATCGTGACCGACGAGGGCGACGGCGGCACCAAGCTCGCGGAGTACCTGACCGCGCAGAAGTTCGTCTGAGCCGGCCAGAGCAGAAGAGAGGAACCACCCATGGCTGAAGTACTCGTCCTGGTCGACCACGCGAACGGCACCGTCCGCAAGACCACCGCAGAGCTGTTGACCATCGCCCGCCGTCTCGGCGAGCCCTCCGCCGTCTTCGTCGGCGAGGGCTTCGAGGCGGCCAAGGAGATGCTCGCGAGGTACGGCGCGGAGAAGATCTACCGCGTCGAGTCCTCCGACGTCACCGACTACCTCGTGGCCCCACAGGCAGAGGTCCTCGCCCAGCTCGTCGCCTCCGCCTCGCCCGCCGCGGTGCTCATCCCGAGCAACGCGTCGGGTAAGGAGATCGCGGCGCGCCTGGCCATCAAGACCGACTCGGGGCTCATCACCGACGCGGTCGACGTGCAGGCAGCTGACGGTGGCGGGGTGAGCACCACCCAGTCCGTCTTCGCCGGCTCCTACTCGGTGTCCGCGACGGTCACCAGGGGCACGCCCATCGTCACGGTCAAGCCCAACTCGGCGACGCCCGAGGAGGCTGCCGGCGCGGCAGCCGACGAGGTCGTGACCGTGGAGATCTCCGACGCCGCCAAGGGCGCCCGGATCACCAAGTCCGAGCCCAAGGCCGCCACGGGTCGTCCCGAGCTCACCGAGGCCGCCATCGTCGTCTCCGGTGGTCGCGGCACGGGCGGCGACTTCTCCCCGGTCGAGAGCTTCGCCGACTCGCTCGGTGCGGCCGTGGGTGCCTCGCGTGCGGCGGTCGACGCCGGCTGGTACCCGCACACCTCGCAGGTGGGCCAGACCGGCAAGCAGGTCTCGCCGCAGCTCTACGTGGCAGCCGGCATCTCCGGTGCCATCCAGCACCGCGCGGGCATGCAGACGTCCAAGACGATCATCGCGATCAACAAGGACGAGGAGGCCCCGATCTTCGAGCTCGTCGACTTCGGGGTCGTGGGTGACCTCTTCACGGTGCTCCCGCAGGCCACCGAGGCCGTGGAGGCCTCGAAGGGCTGAGCCACCCGTTCACAACACGCACGAACCCCCCGGACCACGCGCGGCCCGGGGGGTTCGCCGTCCCTCCGCATGGGGGTGCTACGGCGGAGGGAGCTCGGTACGGCCGCCACTGCACCGGGCCGGAGCCCGGTGCAGCGGACCGTGTGCCCTGATCAACGACCGACCGCGGTCCCCGTTACGCGCCGGACGGCACCAGTTGGTCACTGAACCCTCGGAACGGGTCCGCACGCGGGGGCGTCCCACCTGTATGCGTCGAGTAGTTCCCCTCTCCCTCGCCCTCGCCGGCGTGGTCGCCCTGGCGGGGTGCGGGTCCAGCGGTCCGAGCACGCCGGAGGCCCCTCCCGGCACTCCGGCACCCACGAGCACCACGTCCACCATGTCCACCGGCACCACGTCCACCGGCACCACCCCCACGGCGCCCTCGCCGACCAGGGCCGCGACGACCAGTCTCATCGGCACGGTGACCCGTGCTGCCGTGGAGGGGAACTGCCTGGTCCTCGCGGCGTCGGACCGCACCTACCTCCTGGTCGGCGCGGTCAGCGGCCTCACGCCCGGCCAGCGGGTGAGCGTCACCGGGCACGTCGATGCGAGCGTGGTGACGACCTGCCAGACGGGGACTCCCTTCGTGGTCGAGAGCGTGGAGCCGACCGCTGCCCCCGCCGGCTGATGACTGCGGGGGCCCGGCGTGTGCCGGGCCCCCGCAGTCGGTGTGGTGTGGGCCGGAGCCCACGATGGTTCAGCCGGTGACCGAGACCACCGTCGTGGCCACGGTGGCACCGTCGATCTCGTGGCTGACCGTGCCGAGGTAGCTGGTACCAGCGGTCAGGCCCGACCAGGCCAGACCCACCGTGGTCGAGCCACCCACGACCGCCGTCACCGGGCTGCCCGAGGTGACCTGGAGGCTGCCACCCGTTGCCGAGGGCACCAACCAGCTCTGCAGGTCGTAGGCCGTCGCCGGCGCACCGACCGCCCAACCGTGGACGACGAGGGTGTAGGTGCCGTCGGCCGGGTTGGTCAGGGTGATCTGCTCGTTGGTCCCGCCGTTGGTGCTCGAGGCGACGACGTTGCCGCTCGGACCCAGGAGGTAGAGGTCCAGGTCGTCGTCACCGGGAAGGACCAACGACCACTTGGCCAGGGCCACCCCGGACAGGGTGAACGGGATCTTGTCGACGCCCGAGCCGTCGTCAGCGCTCGGGTACGTCTGGTCCGGGTCCTGGTCGATCGTGCCATTGGTGTCCGTCGCCGGCACGAGGCCGTGCGGCGTCGCCGTGTAGGCGCCGGCCCGCCCGAACTTGACGTCCACGGAGGCGGTGCCCGACGGGCCCGTGGGGCCGGTCAGCGTGGCCGGGGCCGCGATGTCGACACCCTTGACCGCGATGGCGCTGCGGACGGCATACCCGCCGCCCTTCCACGTGAGCGCACCGAACCTCCACTCACCCGACGGGGCACTGCCCTTGTTGGTGATGGTGACCGTGAACGTCGCCGAGGCGCCGTCCGCGATCCGCAGGATCTTCGGCGACACCGAGACCGAGTAGCCGGCCGGGGCGTCGATGCGCGGGCTGAAGGTGCCCTTGCGCCCGGAGACGTTGGTCACCGTACGGGTCACGGTCGTCGACCCCGGGAGGGCCTCGACGCCGATGGAGGCGTAGTTGAGGTCAGAGGCAGTCGTCGGGATGCCGGCGGCCGCCAGCGAGGCACACGTGCCGTCGGGGTTGCCGAACGCCTCCCGACCCTCGGCGCACAGGAACCCGAGGTACTCGGTGAAGCCGGCGTCGTAGACCAGGCCCGGCTGGAAGGCCGACCCCTTGTCGCCGGGCTGGCCCAGCACCGCCAGGCCGGCGCCCATGGCGAACGGCCCCGCCTGGGTCCTGCGGTCGTAGTCCCGGACCCGGGTGTCAGCGGTCGTCATCAGGGCCGACTTGGCCTCGGCCGCGGACCACTCGGGGTGCGCCTGCTTGAGCAGGGCGTAGGACCCCGCCACCACCGGCCCCGACATCGACGTGCCGGCGATGGCCTGGAAGAGCTCGCCCGCGGGCTGGGTGCCGGGGGAGGGCTTCGGCGTGTTGCCGGCCATGATCTGGACGCCGGGGGCGCTGATGTCGGGCTTGATGATGTCGCCCGCGGTCGGGTTCTCACCACGGCTGGAGAAGTTCGCCACCGTGGGGGTGGGGAACGGCGCCGTGCTCACGCCCTCGTTGACCAGCTGGCCGACGGGGTGGCGAGAGGAGTTGGCCCAGTCGCGGATGGCCTGGCCGGGGGTGTTGTCCACCATGACGGTCGGCACGAAGAAGTTGTCCGTGAAGATGTTGTCGACGTCGGTCTGGTTGTACAGGACCATCCCGACGCCTCCGGCCCGCTGGACCTCGAAGCTCTTCTCGACGCGGCCGTTGCTGCCGCGCCCGCACAGGACGATCTTGCCGGTCACCTTGGCCGGGTCGAGGGTGCCGGCGAGGCAGAGGTTGGCCCCGGTGCCGCCAGCCGCTGCGGCATCCACGAACTCCGCCCTGGGGGAGCTCTTGGTCACCGAACCACCGACGTAGGAGCGACCGTTGCCGAGCTTGACGACACCCTTGTAGAAGGTGGGGTAGGTCGTCGCCCCCACACCGGTCACCCACGGGACGTCGGCGGGACCGCCGATCGTCTTGGCGGCCGGGCCGCTGTTGCCGGCCGAGACGGCGGTGAAGACACCGGCGTCCGCGGCGAACAGGAAGGAGATCGTGTCGGCGCTCACGGTCTGGGCGCCACCGCCGATCGAGTAGTTGATGACGTCGACGCCGTCGGCAACGGCCTGGTCGATGGCCCCGGCGAGGTCGGAGGTGTAGCCACCCGCGTCACCGAGCGCCTTGTAGGCGATGATCTGGGCGTCGGGGGCGATGCCGGAGACGACTCCCTTGCCGACCCCGGAGATGCTGGCGCGGACGTTGGCGTCGCCGGCCGCCGTCGAGGCGGTGTGCGTGCCGTGGCCCTCGTTGTCGCGGGCGGAGTCGAACTCGTAGGGCTCCAGCCCGGTGTTGGCCTTGTAGGTGTCGAGGAACTCACGGGCCCCGACGAGCTTGTTGTTGCAGCCGAAGGCCGTGTCGTTGGGGTTCCAGGCCGTGTTGCCGAAGGCGCAGGCCGACCGCTCCGAGGTGTCGAAGGTCGGGGGCGCGGGGAGCTTGGCGTTGGGTGCGAAGCTGGGGTGCTCGGGCCAGATGCCGCTGTCGATGACGCCCACGAGGACACCCTTGCCGGTGATGCCCTTGGCGTAGGCGTCGCCCTTGCCGGTGAGGCCGAGGAAGGTGTTGAGGCCGTTGGTCCCGGCCTGGTCGTCGTGGCCGTGGTCGTTCGAGCTGGCCAGGGCGGTGGGCTGGCGGAGCTCGTCGGGCAGGACGAGGGCCACACCCGGGGAGTGGGCGATCTTCTCGGCGCCGCGCAGGTCGGTGCGGACCGCGAAGCCGTTGACGGCGGTGCTGTAGTCGGTGGTCTTCCGTGAGGTCGACAGCCCGGCGTGCTTGAGCACCGCGTCGTGCGAGGCGCGGATGGCGGCCTTGCGCTTCTTGCCGGTGGCCGTGTTGAGGTCCTTGACCTTCATCGACCGCACCAGCGGGTCGGCCTTCATGACCACGATGTAGCTACCGGTCTTGCTCTTCTCGACCCCGGGCCCGGCCGGCGCGGCGGCGGGCGACGCCGTCGCAGCCAATCCGGGGGCCGTGGCAACGCAAAGGGCCGCGGTGGCGGCCCCTGCGACAGCGATGATGCGCCTCACGACAACACTCCTCCCGTCCGGCGAACCGGACCTGACCGACGGAAACGGGGGCGGAGCTGCTCGACGGGACCTGCTGACGGTCATACCGTCCCCTCGCCGGAATGTAGACCCATTACGGCGGATAGCACACCCCCCTGAGGGTGGTGATCTTGGGTTGCGACGTCGCGGTTTCAGTGGTCGCAGAGGAAGGGTGCGCGATCCCCTCCCGCGTGGTAGTGGAAGCGGCGCCCTGCGGCAGCGAGCCGCACGTACGCGCCGTCCACCGGCACCTGCGGGTAGGAGCGGCCCGGCGCCGGGCAGCCGCACGAGGCGTCCGACCACGTCACCGACCCGGCCGCCTCCACCGCGATCGCGGGCGTGGCTCCAGGAGCGAGCCGCCCGGCCAGGTCCGCAGACGCCGCGTCGATCACGGGGCGCAGCGACTCGTCGACGCCCACCACGTCGACCAGCTGGCGGGAGGGGCGCCGCTCCGGTAGCTCCCGGGCGGGCCGCAGCTGGGCCCGCAGCTCATCGGGCGGGACGGGGGAGGTCACCGCACCACCGTACGACGCGAGCGCCCCGGTCGTGGACGCGTAAACTTTCGGGGTGCCCGCCTACCTCGACCACGCCGCCACCACGCCGATGCTCCCCTCGGCGATCGCGGCGATGACCGAGCAGCTGGCCACCACCGGCAACGCCTCGTCGCTGCACACCTCCGGGCGGCTGGCTCGCCGGGCCGTCGAGGAGGCGCGCGAGCGGCTGGCCAAGGCGCTCGGGGCCAGGCCCTCCGAGGTGGTCTTCACCTCCGGTGGCACCGAGTCCGACAACCTCGCGGTGGCCGGCACCTGGGAGGCCCGGCGCGACGCCGACCCGGCCCGCATCCGGATCGTGGCCAGCGCCATCGAACACCACGCGGTGCTCGACTGCATCGAGCACCTGGTCACCCACGACGGCGCGAAGGTGACGTGGGTCGATCCAGATGCCTCAGGGGTGGTCACGGTCGAGGCCGTGCGCGATGCCATCGAGCAGGACCCCCACTCGGTCGCGTTGGTGACGGTGATGTGGGCCAACAACGAGGTCGGCACGATCCAGCCGGTCGCTGAGCTGGCCGCCCTGGCGCACGAGTTCGGCGTGCCGTTCCACACCGACGCGGTGCAGGCCGCCGGCCACGTCCCCGTCGACTTCGCCTCCGTCGGGGCCGACCTGATGACCGTGACCGGCCACAAGGTCGGCGGCCCGCTCGGGGTCGGAGCGTTGCTGGTCCGGCGCGACGCGACCATCGTGCCCCGCAGCTTCGGCGGGGGCCAGGAACGGCAGATCCGCAGCGGCACCCTCGACGTCCCCGCGATCCGGGCCTTCGCCGTGGCCCTCGAGGAGTCGGTGGGCGCCCTCGAGCCCGAGTCCGCGCGCCTGGTCGCCCTGCGCGACCGGCTGATCTCGTCCGCGTTGGGCCTCGGTTACGACATCACCGTGACCGGGCAGTGGGAGGCCGGCGACGGCATACACCGCCTGCCGGGCAACGCCCACCTCCTGGTGCCGGGCTGCGAGGGTGACTCGCTGCTCTACCTCCTCGACGCCGCGGGGGTCGAGTGCTCCACCGGCTCTGCCTGCCAGGCCGGCGTCCCGCGCCCGTCGCACGTCTTGCTGGCCATGGGGATCCCCGAGCGCACAGCTCGGGGTGGGCTGCGGCTCACCCTCGGCCACACGTCGACCGATGCCGACGTCGATGCCGTCGTCGGGGCCCTCCCCGGGGCCGTCGAGCGGGCCCGACGGGCCAGCGGCGCGGTCGCCTGATGCGGGTCGTCGCAGCCATGTCCGGTGGGGTCGACTCCGCCGTCGCCGCGGGGCGGATGCTCGACGCCGGCCACGAGGTCGTCGGCGTGCACCTCGCGCTCTCGCAGAGCGCCGCGACCCTGCGTGAGTCGGCTCGCGGCTGCTGCACCATCGAGGACGCCGGGGACGCGCGGCGGGTGGCCGACATGCTCGGGATCCCGTTCTACGTCTGGGACATGGCCGAGCGGTTCAGGCGCGACGTCATGGAGGACTTCGTCGCCGAGTACTCCGCCGGCCGGACACCCAACCCGTGCCTGCGCTGCAACGAGAAGATCAAGTTCTCCGCCCTGCTGGACAAGGCGCTCGCCCTGGGCTTCGACGCCGTGGCCACCGGCCACTACGCCCAGGTGGTCGAGCGCGCGGACGGCAGCCGTGAGCTGCACCGTGCCGTCGACATGACCAAGGACCAGTCCTACGTCCTGGGGGTGCTCGACGCCACGCAGCTGTCCCGGGCCTTCTTCCCGCTGGGGGACACCACCAAGCCCGAGATCCGTCTGGAGGCAAGGGAGCGCGGGTTCTTCGTCGCGAGCAAGCCAGACTCCCACGACATCTGCTTCATCCCCGACGGCGACACCAAGGCCTGGCTCACCGCACGGATCGGCGAGCAGCCCGGGGAGATCGTCGACGCGGTGAGCGGAGCCGTCGTGGGGTCGCACACTGGTTCCTACGCCTACACCGTCGGTCAGCGCCGGGGGCTCGGGCTGCCGCGGGGCGCCCAGGACGGTGAGCCTCGCTACGTCGTGGACGTCGACGCCCCCAGCAACACGGTCACGATCGGCACCGCAGACCTGTTGGGGGTCAACGCGATTCGCGGTGACCACGCACGTTGGTGCGGCGCCGCACCTGAGGGAGTGGTCGAGGTCGGAGCGCAGGTGCGAGCCCACGGGGAGGAGGTCCCGGCGCAGGCCTGGGCCCACGGTGACGCCGTCGAGGTTCGGCTCGCCGAGCGCCTGCGGGGAGTGGCGCCGGGACAGTCCGTCGTCCTCTACGACGGGACGCGGGTGGTCGGGTCGGCCACCATCGCCTCGACCTGGCTGGAGCGCTGAGCGGTATGCCGGGCCGCGAGATCCGTCGCGGCTCGCCGCTGGCTCGGGTCAGGGAGGTGTGCCTGTCGTTCCCCGCGACCGAGGAACGGGTCTCGCACGGCGAGCCAGCGTGGTTCGCCGGCGGCAAGCGGTTGTTCGTCGTCGCGGCGCAGGCTCACCACGACGACCGGGTGGGGTTCTGGGCGGCGGCGCCCGAGGGGGTGCAGGGGGCGCTGCTCGGCGTGGATCCCCAGCGCTACTTCCGCCCCCCGTACGTCGGTGGGCGTGGGTGGGTGGGTGTCTACCTCGACGTCGACGGCATCGAGTGGGGCCGGGTCGAGGACCTCGTCGAGGATGCGTGGCGGTGCGTGGCGCCCGCACGACTGGTGGCGGGCTTCGATTCGCAGTGATCTGTCCACAGGACCCGGCCTGAGTGCAGGTTGTCCACAGGCGTTGCTGCGCAACGGGATTGACGATGGCCGGATGTCGGTTGGCGTGGGTAGCTTGGCGGCATGTCGATCAACCAGGTGCAGGACGGGGCGGCTGACCGCCCCGTGCTCACCGAGGTGGCAGGTGCGCTGGAGCAGCTGTCGCGAGCCGACCTCTCCAAGCTCTGGGCCCTGGGTGAGGCCGAGGTCACGGCGGTCTTCGGTGCACTCGAGCGGCTGCGCGCGCGAGTCGACGCCGCGCAGGTGGCAGTGATGGCGGAGGTCCGATCGCGCGGCATGGGGTCGGAGGCCGGGTGGGGCCCGGTCGACTGGGCCGTCAGGGCCGCGCCGGGACTGCCGGCACAGCGAGCGAGTGAGCTCGACCAGGTGGCGGCGGCCGGTGGCGACCAGCGGTTGGCCGAGCTGGTCGCCGGCGTCGCCACGGCTGAGCTCCCTCTGTCCAAGGCCGCCCAGATCGTCAGGTTCCATCGCGAGGTGCGTCCGTTGGCCGATCCGGAGGCGCTGGCGGGGGCGGTGTCGGCCCTGGTCGACGGTGCTCGGGGATCCGGCGGGTTGACCGCCCGACAGCTGGCCATGGCGATCAGGCACGCGGGTCAGCTGCTCAAACCAGCCCGTGACCTCGAGCACGACGAGGCACGACGGCGTGCTGCGAGGGGGTTGTACAAGTCCATCGGACCGGTGGGGATGAGCACCTACCGCCTGGTGCTCGACCCCGAGGGCGCAGCGATCCTCGACGCCGCCGTGGATCCGTTGGCACGGCCCCGTCGCGACCCCCTCAGCCACGAGCGCGACCCCAGGACCCCCGCGGCGAGGCGAGCCGACGCCCTGCTGGCCGTCATCGGCCGCGGAGTCGGGTCACCCGGCGAGGCTCCCACGACTGCGAGGACGTCTGTCGTGGTGACCATCGGACTGCAGGACCTCCTCGACGGACTCCGCGGGCGAGGAGTGACCCTTGGCCAGGAAGTGCTCTCGCCGGCGACGGTGCGGCGGATGGCCTGCGACGCAGCGCTCATCCCCATGGTGCTCGGGACGCGCGGAGAGGCGCTCGACGTGGGGAGGGCCAAGCGACTGGTCACCCCGGCGATCCGGCTCGCGGCGTGGCACCGGGACGGTGGGTGCAGCTACCCCGGCTGCAGCGTGCCCGCCCAGTGGTGTGACGCCCACCATGTCGTGCCCTGGTGGGCCGGTGGGGCGACGTCCCTGGCCAACACCGCCATGCTCTGCGGTCGCCACCACACGCTCGTCCACACGCAGTCCCTGACCTGCACGGTGAGCGACACCGAGGTCACCTGGCACCGATAGCCACCGACCCGACGTGGTCGGGGAGTGTCGGCGCCCGCGACTAGTCTCGGGTCGTGGCACGCGCGACTGGCATCGGATCCCTGCCCGGCACCGACATCAGGGAGTCCCTGCGGGGGGTGCGGGCGATCCTCGGGGACGAGCACCTGCCCTACCTCCCCGAGCTGCCCGCCCGAGGACCGGGCGCAGACCTGATCGGCAGGGGGGCGGGTCTCCTGGTCGACCTGCACGTCGACCTGCAACCGGCGGGATGGCGTTTCGTCGAGCGTCCCGGGCACGATGCCCACCGCACCGCCGCCCTGTGGCGCCAGGACCTCGACGAGCTCGCCGAGGTTTTCGACGGCTACGAGGGCCCGCTCAAGGTCCAGTGCGCGGGTCCGTGGACCCTCGCGGCCGGCATCGAGCTCCAGCGCGGTGAGAAGGCGCTGTCCGACCAGGGCGCCCTGCGAGACCTCGTCGGGTCCCTGGCCGAGGGGGTGCGTCGGCACCTCGAGGACGTCCGGCGGCTCGTGCCGGGAGCGGCCCTGGTCCTGCAGCTCGACGAGCCCTCACTCCCGGCCGTGCTGGCCGGCCGGCTGCCGACGGCCTCCGGCTACGGCAACCTGCGCCCGGTTGATCCCCAGGTGGCGATGACCGGGCTGCGCGAGGTGCTCGCGGCAGCCGCCGACGACGAGGTGACGGTGCTGCACTGCTGCGACCCCGGCATACCGCTGCCACTGCTGCGGGCCACCGGCGTGCGCGCCATCGCCCTCGACGTCACAGCCATCACACCCGCTCGGTGGGAGTCCGTCGCGGCCACCGTCGAGGAGGGCGTCGCCCTCTGGGCAGGGTGCCTGCCTACCGATGGCACGGGCACGGCGAAGTCCGCGGCCGGGCTGGTGGCGCGGGGCTGGCACGAGGCCGGCATGCCCGACCGCGGGCTGGGAGACCTCACGGCATCACCCACCTGTGGCCTGGCCGGGCTCACACCCCAGGGGGCCTGGGACGTTCATCGGATGGCGGTCGACGTGGCCGCCGAGTGGTCCGAACGAGCTGAGAGCTGACATCCCATGACTGCTGTGGCCATCGATCCGCCGACCCCGGTCACCTCAGCGACGCGGGTGCCGTGGCAGGTGAAGTACCTGTTGGTGGCAGGCATCTGGGGCTCGAGCTTCCTGCTCATGAAGGTGGGGCTTCGCACGCTCGCCCCGTTGCAGATCTCCGGCCTGCGCACCTTCGCCGGCGCCGTGGTCCTGCTCGGCCTGCTCAGGGCCACCGGTGGCCGGCTGCCGCGCGAGCCGCGGGTGTGGGCCCATCTCACCGTGTCCGGGCTCTTCCTGACCGTACTGCCGTTCAGCCTGTTCGCCGCGGGGGAGGAACGGGTCTCCTCCGCGCTGGCCGGCATCGGCAACTCCACGACGCCCCTGGCGGCCGTCTTCTTCGCCCTGCTGCTCCTGCCGAGCGACCGGCTGTCGCCGCGCAAGCTCGCCGCGGTGCTGCTGGGGTTCGGGGGAGTGGTGGTGATCCTGCAGCCCTGGGAGTCGCTGGGACGCCCCGACCTCCTCGGCTTCGGGATGACCCTGGTCGCCGGCGGCTGCTACGGCTTCGGCTGGACCTACAACCGCCGGTTCCTCGGGGACGCCGACCTCGGTGGACTCTCGATGCCGACCGCCCTGCTGCTGGTCGGGTCGGTGCTCATGGTGCCGGTCCTGTTCGTGTGGTGGCTCGCCCACCGCACCGCGTATGCCGCGCTGTGGTCGGCCCACCCCGACCCCTCGGGCGGTGGCTGGCTGCTCCCGCTGGCGTGCGTCCTGGCGCTGGGCGTCATCGGGACCGGGCTCGCCTACATGCTCCAGTTCGACGTGGTCCGCGGGGCGGGCGCGACCGTGAGCACGACGGTGACCTACCTGATCCCGGTGGTGTCGGTCTTCCTGGGCGTCCTGGTGCTGGGGGAGACCTTGCGCTGGCCGCAGCTGGTCGGGGCGCTCGTGGTCCTGGCGGCGGCCGTGGTGATCGGGTTGCCGCAACGCCGACCCCGCTGAGCAGGGTCGGCGTCGCGGTCGCGGGCACGCATCGGTCCGGTCAGGCAGGCTTGCTGACCTCACGGCGCAGGATCTTGCCGGTGGGACCCTTGGGCAGCTCGTCGACCTGCCAGATGTGGCGCGGGTACTTGTAGGCCGCGATGCGCTCCTTGACGAAGGCCTGTACGTCCTCCAGCGTCGCGGTCGCCCCGGGGCGCAGGGCGACCGCAGCCCCGACGTCCTCGCCGAGCAGGTCGTCGGGCACCGACACCACAGCGGCCTCCAGGACGTCGGGGTGCTCGTACAGCACCTCCTCGACCTCACGGGGGTACACGTTCATGCCGCCACGCAGGATCATGTCCTTCTTGCGGTCGACGATCGTGTAGTAGCCCTCCTCGTCCACGGTGGCCAGGTCGCCGGTGCGGAACCAGCCGTCCGGGATGGCCTCGGCGGTGGCCTCCGGATTCTGCCAGTAGCCCTTCATGACGTTGTCGCCCCGGATGGCGATCTCGCCGACGCCCTCACCGGGAGGCACGTCGTTGCCCTCGAGGTCGACGAGCTTCATCTCGCACCCGGGGATGGCGACCCCGATGGTGCCGGGCTTGCGCTCCATGGTGGGGAGGTTGAACGAGGCGACGGGTGAGGTCTCGGACAGGCCGTAGCCCTCGAGGATCATGCAGCCGAACTTGCCCTCGAAGGCCTTCATCACCTCCAGCGGCATCGCGGAGCCACCCGAGCAGCAGGTGCGCAGCGAGCTGGCATCCAGGGCGTCCGAGTCGGGGTGGTTGAGGATGGCGGCATACATCGTGGGAACGCCGAGCATGATGGTGACCTTCTCGTTGCCGATCACCTTGATGGCCTCCGCGGGGTCGAACCGCGGGATCAGGGCCAGCGAGGCGCCGGCGATCACGGCGGCGTTGAGCCCGACGACCAGCCCGAAGACGTGGAACAGCGGCAGACAGCCCATCACGATGTCGTCGGCCGTGATCGCCTGGATCTCCACGGCGCTGCGGTGGGCGTTGAGGTGGATGTTGCTGTGGGTGAGCTCGGCCCCCTTGGGTCGGCCGGTGGTCCCCGACGTGTAGAGCACGATCGCGGTGTCGTCGTCGGCGCGCTCGGTCGGTTCGGTGATCGGGTCACCGCCCACGAGCGCTCCCTCGACCGGCCCCATGGCCCCGCACTCGATGATCCGCGTCCCGGAGTTCTCGGCCCCCTTGGTGGCCTCGGCGACGAAGTCGGGCCACACGAAGGCCACCTTGGCGCCGGAGTTGGTGAAGAAGAAGTCGATCTCGCCGGACTTGAGCAGGGGATTCATCGGCACGACGATGGCGCCGGCGAGCAGCGACCCGAAGAAGACCACGGGGAAGGCCGGAACGTTCGGCAGGATGATCGCGACCCGGTCGCCGGGCTCGACCCCCGCCGCCCGCAGCGCGCCAGCCACCTTGGCGGCCATGCCATGCACCTGGGCGTACGTGATGTCGTTGCCCATGAACTTGATCGCGGACTGGCCGGGCTGCTGCTGTGCGGTCTGCACCAGGTTGGTGGCGAGATTGGTCATCGGGGGGGCTCCTCATCATGGGGGAACGAGCTAGTGCCATCCTGCCCGGGCGGGCTGGCTTTGGCTATCAGTCGGGTCGCGTCGGCACGGGTCCGCAGTCCCCCACGCGAGCGCGGGTGCGCGCGGTGGCGGCGTCGGTGGGGTGCGGCAGGATGTGCCCGTGAGTGACATCGTCTCCAGCGCCGTTCCCGACCAGGCGAGGCACGAGTGGGCCGAGCTGGCGGAGCAGGCCAGTGCTGCCCAGTTCGCCTACCACGTCAAGGACGCCCCCACCATCAGCGACGGCGACTACGACGCCCTGATCCGACAGCTCGCCGAGCTCGAGGACGAGTTCCCCGAGCTGCGGACGCCCGAGAGCCCGACGCAGCAGGTGGGGGGAGCGGTCTTCTCGACCGACTTCGCTGCCGTCGACCACCTCGAGCGGATGCTCAGCCTCGACAACTGCTTCTCGCCCGAGGAGCTGGCGGCCTGGGCAGCGAGGGTGACCCGTGACGCGGGCACGTCGGCATACCACTACCTGTGCGAGCTCAAGATCGACGGACTGGCCGTCAACCTGCTCTACGAGCGGGGTCGGCTCGTGCGGGCCCTCACCAGGGGAGACGGGCGCACCGGCGAGGACGTGACGAACAACGTCAGGACCATCGAGGGGATCCCGCACCAGCTGGCCGGCACCGACCATCCGGCCAGGGTCGAGATCCGCGGCGAGGTGTTCTTCCCCATCGAGGGTTTCGCCGAGCTCAACGCATCGCTGGTCGAGGCGGGCAAGGCGCCCTTCGCCAACCCGCGCAACTCGGCGGCCGGGTCGTTGCGCCAGAAGGACCCCCGCGTCACGGCCAGCCGCCCCCTGCACATGCTGGTGCACGGGATCGGCTTCCGCGAGGGGTTCGACCTGACTCGTCAGTCCGAGGCCTACGAGCTGTTGCGCGGCTGGGGCCTGCCCATCTCCTCGCACTACCGGGTGCTCGACACGATCGAGGCGGTGCAGGAGTTCGTCGTGCACTTCGGCGAGCAACGGCACAGCGTGGAGCACGAGCTCGACGGCATCGTCGTCAAGGTCGACGAGGTCGCGGTCCAGCGCCAGCTCGGGTCCACCTCGCGCGCGCCGAGGTGGGCCATCGCCTACAAGTACCCGCCGGAGGAGGTCAACACCCGCCTGCTCGACATCCAGGTCAACGTGGGCAGGACCGGACGGGTGACACCCTTCGGCGTCATGGAGCCGGTGCTCGTGGCGGGCTCGACCGTGGAGCGAGCCACCCTGCACAACGGTGACGAGGTCCGCCGCAAGGGCGTCCTCATCGGCGACATCGTCGTGCTGCGCAAGGCCGGTGACGTCATCCCCGAGATCCTCGGCCCGGTCGTCGGCCTGCGTGACGGCACCGAGCGCGAGTTCGTCATGCCGACGCACTGCCCCTCGTGCGGCACCGAGCTGCGCCCCGAGAAGGAAGGCGACAAGGACATCCGCTGCCCGAACGCCCGCACCTGCCCCTCGCAGCTGCGCGAGCGGCTGGCCGGGCTGGCCGGTCGCGGCGCCTTCGACATCGAGGCGCTCGGGTGGGAGGGATCGGTCGCCCTGCTGGAGTCCGGTGTGCTCGAGGACGAGAGTGGGCTGTTCGGGCTCGATGCCGACGCCATCGCGCGCGTGCCGCTGTTCACCCGCGCCGCCAGGAAGACCGACCCCGAGGGTGCCGTCGTCGACGGCCGGGTCCTCTCGGCCAACGGGCAGCGCCTGGTGGACAACCTCCAGCAGGCGCGCGAGCAGCCGCTGTGGCGGGTCCTGGTCGCGCTGTCCATCCGCCACGTCGGACCGACCGCGGCCCGGGCACTGGCCGCCCACCTCGGGAGCATGACGGCCATCCGTGAGGCCAGTCTCGAGCAGCTCGCCGCGGTCGAGGG
Organism: uncultured Actinomycetota bacterium; assembly: GCA_963757635.1. Lineage (GTDB taxonomy): Bacteria > Actinomycetota > Actinomycetes > Actinomycetales > Dermatophilaceae > Pedococcus. The sequence continues at coordinate 816,099 of CAVWSK010000005.1, forward strand.
GGTCGGCGGAGTCATCGCCGAGGCGGTGCGCGAGTGGTTCGACGGCCCCGAGAGCTCCTGGCACGTGCGGATCGTGGAGCAGTGGGCGGCGGACGGCGTGCGGATGGCCGACGAGCGCGACGAGTCGATCGAGCAGACCCTCGCCGGTCTGACCGTCGTGGTGACGGGGTCCCTGGAGGGCTTCTCGCGGGACGAGGCCAAGGAGGCGATCCTGGCGCGCGGTGGCAAGGCCTCCGGGTCGGTGTCCAAGAAGACCGACTACGTCGTCGTGGGGGAGAACGCCGGGACCAAGGAGGACAAGGCGCGCGAGCTCGGGCGCCCGATCCTCGACGAAGCAGGGTTCCGGCGCCTGCTCGAGAGCGGTCCGGAAACGGGGCAGGATCCGTGATCGACGGTCCGACCTACCTACGGTTCTGCGACGAGGCCCTCGTCGCGATGCGCGACATCGTGGTCGACCTCGGCGACGACCTGGCCAACCGGCGCCCCGACCTGCCGGGAGCCAACAGTCCGTTCGCGATCCTCACGCACTGCCTCGGGGTGACGGCGCGCTGGGCCTCCACGGTGAACCTGGGTGAGGTGGTACCCCGTGACCGCGACGCCGAGTTCACCGCCTCGGGGCCGGTGGCCGAGGTGGCTTCCCGAGCGGACCGGATGCGGATGTCGTTGCGGGAGTGGGTCGCTCGTGCTGACTTCGAGGCGCCTCCCGCCAACCCTGTGGCGGGCAACGAGGACTGGTTTGCCGCGACCCAGGGCGGCGTCCTGCTGCACGTCTACGAGGAGCTCGCCCAGCACCGGGGCCAGCTCGAGATCACCCGCGACGTGCTCACGGCATCCCCGTAACCGCTGACCGTCCCTGCTGCCCCGATCGCTCAGCAGGGGCGCAGCGATGGGTCACCCCTGCTCAGCCCTCGTCCGGGGCTCCGGTCTGCTCCTGCCAGATCGCCTTGGTCTCGTCCATGGTGCGTTCCATGATTCGCACCATGGCGTCGCGTGCATTCTCGAGGTCTCCGCGCTGGATCGCCTGGGCGACGTCGACGTGGAGCTGCAGGGCATCGACATGAGGATGGTGCGGCATCAGGCCGTAGGCATGACGGCCCGTGAGCACCTCGGCGATGGGCTGGTGAAGCTGCTCGAACATCTCGTTGCCCGAGGCCGCCAGGACCCGCCTGTGGAAGTCGATGTCGAGGGTGAGGAACAGGTCCATCTCGCCAGCGCGTCCTGCTTCCCACATCTTGGCCGCGAGAGCGACCAGCTCGCTGGCCTCGCGTGGCTCGGCCCGCTCGGCTGCCAAGCCGGCGGCCGCGGGCTCGATGGCACTGCGAAGCTCGGTGATGGACCTCAGCTGCCCGATTCGCCCCGCGCCGGCGAGCCGCCACCGGATGACCAGGGGGTCGTAGACATTCCACCCGCGAGCGTCCTGGATGATCGTGCCCACCCTGCGCCGCGACTCGACCAAGCCCATGGAGGACAGCACACGCAGCGCCTCCCGAACCACTGACCGGGATACGGCGTGCTGCTCGGCAAGGTCCTCGATGAACAGGACCGTCCCGGCCTCGAGGCTTCCACCACAGATGGCCCTGCCCAAGTTGTCGAGCAGCCGGGCATGGAGCCCGGAGAGCAGCATGCTCTCATCGTCGACCCCTGCTGCGTACGCCATGGTCAAATCATACTCATGGTGCATCGAGGGTTGCATAAAGCAGATCTATCCGCTTAGCATCGCCAATTAGGCAGACGTAGAAGTCTGTGGCGGCGACGGTCCCAACGGCGGGACGGCCAGTGTTCAAAGGAGACAGGCGTGAGACGTCACTCAGTTGTGATCGGTACCTCCCTGGCCGTGGTCGCGGGCCTCGCATTGTCCGCCTGCGGCGGTGGGGGCGGTGACGGATCCGGTTCCAAGACGATTCGTGTGACCTTGGCCAACCACGTGTGGACCGACAACATCAAGAAGGCGCTACCCGAGTTCGAGAAGGAGACCGGCCTCAAGGTCGAGCTCACCCAGCTCGGGGAGGACCAGCTTTCCGACCAGTACAACGTCAAGCTCAACGCCGGCTCGTCCGACATCGACGTGATGATGTACCGGCCGCTGCAGGAGGGCAAGCTCTTCGCCAAGAACGGCTACCTTGCGGACCTCACCGACAAGGTGCAGGCCAACAAGGACTGGAACTGGGGCGACTTCCAGAAGGGGCCCGTGCAGTCGACGACGTACAAGGACAAGGTCGTCGGCGTCCCGCTCATCACCGAGCAGGAGGTCCTCTACTACCGCAAGGACCTGCTCGAGAAGGCCGGCATCGCCAACCCGCCCAAGACGCTGGACGAGTTGAAGGCCGACGCTGCCAAGATCGCGCAGGCAAACCCCGGTGTCGCGGGTTTCGTGGCGCGCACCGGCAAGTCCACTGCCGTGACGCAGTTCTCCAGCTTCCTCTACAGCTTCGGTGGTGACTTCACCAGTGCGGACGACAAGGCCACCGTCAACAGCGACGCAGCCAAGCAGGCCTACGCGTTCTACGGCGACCTGATCAAGAATCACGGCCCCCAGAACGTCAGCACCGACATGAGCTGGCCGGAGGCGATGGCGATCTTCACCCAGGGCAAGGCAGCCTTCTACACCGAGGCAGACTCGCTCTACAAGAACGCCACCGACCAGGCCAAGTCCAAGGTCGCCGACACCGTTGGCTTCGCGCCCTTCCCGGCCGGGCCCGCAGGCTCCAAGCCGTACAACGTCCCGTCGTGGGCGCTGGGCGTCAACGCTGCGTCGGACAACCAGTCCAACTCCTGGAAGTTCATCGAGTGGGCGACGAGCAAGGACCAGACCCTGTCCAACCAGAAGTCCGGCGTGCCTGGCGCGCGCTCGTCGGTGTGGGCAGACCCCGAGGGCACCTCGACCTACCCGAAGGACCTCGCAGCGGCGATTGCCGTCAGCACCGAGAACGGGGTCGGCCATGACCGCCCCTTGGTGGTGAAGGTGCCGGAGGCCCGCGAGATCGTGGGACAGCCGATCGTCGACGCGATCGCCGGCAAGGACTCGGCGTCGTCCGCGGATGCGGCCAACGAGGCGTTCCAGAAGCTTCTGGACGACGAGAACAAGTAAGCCCGGCACGATGGCCGAGGTGCTCGCATCCTCGGCCATCGTGCTCACCCCGAACCCCACGTCCCGGAGCGAACCATGGCAGCCGCAAGCTCACTGAGCACCTCTGTGTCCACGCCCACCTGGGCCCGGTGGGCGAACCAGCACCGTAAGTGGCTGTTCGCCGGACCGGCCATGGCGTTCGTCGCCCTGCTCATCGTCTTTCCCGTGGCCTGGACGATCTACCTCAGCGTGACCGACGCGGAGGGCTCGGTACGGGCGGAGAAGCAGTTCACCGGCGCCGGCAACTACCTCGACGTCCTCTCCGACACGGCCCGGTTCTGGCCGGCGGTGCTGCGCACCGTGGAGTTCACCGGCGTCGCGCTCTTCTTCGAGGTGGTGCTCGGGATGGCGATCGCGCTGCTGCTGTGGCGGCCGTTCCGTGGTGAGAAGTGGGTGCGCGTTGCCATCCTGCTGCCCCTCGTCGCCACCCCCGTGGCGGTGGGCATGATGTGGCGGCTGATCCTCGACCCCAACATCGGGTTCGCCAACCAGGCCCTCGGCTGGGTCGGCATCCCCCCTCAACCATGGCTGGCGGGTGAACGGACGGCCCTGCTGACCACCGCTTTCATCGACGTGTGGCAGTGGACGCCGATGGTGGTGTTGATCCTGCTGGCGGGGCTGACCGCGCTGCCGGGCGAGCCCAACGAGGCCGCGCTGGTCGACGGGGCGAACGCGTGGCAGCGGTTCCGCTTCGTCACGTTGCCGATGCTCATGCCGACGGTGGTCGTGGCGATCCTGCTGCGCGGGATCGACGCCATCAAGACCTTCGACATCCTGTACGCCACCAAGGGCAAGGGCGGCGGCTCGTTCCACGAGGTCGAGACCCTCAACGTCTATGCGTACGGACTCAGCTTCGACTACAACGAGTACGGGCTGGCGTCGGCCGTTCTCATCATCTTCTTCCTCATCATCATCGGCTCGATGTGGGCCCTGACCGCACGGCGCAAGGAGAAGGCCTGATGGCTCGGAGAAAGCCCTACACGACCTTCCGCTTCGCGGCACTCACCGTCGTCGTGGTCATCCTCGTCGCGCCGCTCTTCTGGATGCTCCTCGCGTCGTTCAAGACCAACGTCGACATCTACGACTCGAGCAAGGCGGTCTTCTTCTCACCGACCCTGGACAACTACACCAAGGTGTTGAAGCAGGCGAACTACGGCCAGTTCATCTTCAACAGCTTCTGGGTGGCCTTCGCCTCCACGGCGGTCTCGCTGGTGCTCGGCGTGCCCGCGGCATACTCGATGAGCCGCTTCACGATGAACCGGTCGGCACTGGTCGTCCTCATGGCACGGGTCATCCCCGGGGTCTCGCTGCTCGTGCCGTGGTACTACGTCTTCGCGAACCTGCACATGGTCGGCGGGTACACCGTCCTGATCCTCAGCCACATGTTCGTGGCGCTGCCGCTGGTCGTCTACATCATGATGGGTTACTTCGACGGGTTGCCGCTCGAGCTCGAGGAGTCGGCGATGGTCGACGGCCTCACGCCGATCGGCGCCTTCCGCCGGATCACCCTGCCCCTCTCGGTGCCCGGCATCGCCACGGCCGGGATCCTCGCGTTCATCTTCTCGTGGAACAACTTCATGTTCGCGCTGGTGCTCTCGAGCGCGCACACGAAGACCCTCCCCGTCGCCATCTTCAACTTCGTCGGCTACGCGAGCATCGACTGGGGTGGCCTCATGGCGGCCGCCACCGTCGTCACCCTGCCCATCATGGCGATCGCCCTGTTCACGCAGAAGTACATCGTCTCCGGTCTCACCGCCGGCGCCACGAAGGGCTGAGCCATGGAGACCATCGAAAGAGTCGAGACCTTCCTGGTCGCCCCACGGTGGCTGTTCGTGCGGATCGAGACCTCAGCCGGCCTCGTGGGCTGGGGGGAGGCCACCTGCGAGGGGCGGTCGGAGACCGTGCGGACCGCAGTCGACCAGCTTGCCGAGCTGCTCGTCGGTCAGGATCCCGAGCGGATCGAGGACCACTGGCAGGTCATGACCAAGGGCTCGTTCTACCGCGGGGGTCCCATCCTCGCGAGCGCAGTGAGCGGGCTGGACCAGGCCCTGTGGGACCTCAAGGGCAAGCGGTACGGGGCGCCGGTGCACCAGCTGCTCGGTGGTCCGGTCCGCGACCGGATCCGGGTCTACGGGTGGGTCGGGGGCGACGAGCCGGACGAGGTCGCGGACCACATCTCCGCGCAGGTCCAGGCCGGACTGACGGCCGTGAAGATGAACGCGAGTGGGCGGATGGGCCCGGTGGCGTCGGTGGCGGAGATCGACGCAGTGGTGGCCCGTGTCGCCGCTGCGCGACAGGTCCTGGGTGACACCCGTGACGTGGCGGTCGACTTCCACGGCCGGTTCACGCTGGCCAATGCCCGTCGCGTCGCCCCTCTCCTGGAGCCGCTGCGCCCCTTCTTCCTCGAGGAGCCGGTCGTTCCCGAGAACTCCCACCTCATCGGCGAGTTCGTCCGGTCGACGACGACGCCGGTGTCGACCGGGGAACGCCTGTACTCCAGGCAGGAGTTCCTGCCTGTGCTCCAGGCGGGCATCGCTGTCGCCCAGCCAGATCTGTCCCACGCCGGCGGCATCACCGAGGTGCGCAAGATCGCGGCGCTGGCCGAGACGTTCGACGTGCAGCTCGCCCCGCACTGCCCGCTGGGGCCGCTGGCGCTGGCCGCCTGCCTGCAGGTTGGCTTCGCAACGTCGAACTTCCTGATCCAGGAGCAGAGCATCGGCATCCACTACAACCAGGGTGCGGACGTGCTCGACTACGTCGTGGACCCGGAGCCCCTGCGGTTCGTGGACGGGCACATCGAGCGACTGACCGGCCCGGGGCTGGGCATCGAGGTCGACGAGGCGGCGGTGCGAGCAGCCGACCTGCACGGCCATGCCTGGCGTGGACCGGTGTGGCGCCACTCCGACGGCTCGTTCGCAGAGTGGTGAGGGTCGACGTGTCCGACTGGTCACCGGCCGCCTTCGCGGCGGAGCTCTCCTCTGCCAAGGTCATGGCCATCATCCGCGGCAACGATGCGGCCGCGGCCGAGGCGGCCGCCCTGGCCCTGTTCGACGAGGGCGTCCGGTTCGTCGAGGTCGCCCTCACCACGTCGTCAGCGCTCGAGGTCATCTCCCGAGTCCGTGCCGCAGCCGGACCCGGTGCCCGGCTCGGTGCCGGCACGGTCCTCACCGCCGCGGATGTCGACGCGGCCGTCGACGCGGGGGCGGACTTCGTCGTCACCCCCGCTGTCGCGCCGTCCGTGGCGGCCGCCAGCGAGCGTGGGGTGCCATGTGCTGCAGGGGCGTTGACGCCTTCCGAAGCCTACGCGGCGTTCTCGGCGGGTGCGGCCGTCGTCAAGCTCTTCCCGGCCTCTCTCGGCGGTCCGAACTACCTCAGGGCGCTGCGCGACCCGCTTCCGAACGTGCCGTTCATGGCCGTCGGTGGTGTCGGCGTGGCGGACGCACCCGCATTCCTTGCCGCCGGTGCCATCGCGATAGGCGTCGGTGGACCACTGGTGGGAGACGCCGCATCCGGTGGTGACCTCGAGGCCCTGCGCCAGAGGGCGCGCCGGTATGCCGCGCTGTCCGGAGCTCCCTCATGACCTCCCGCCCCGACGTGGTCACCGTCGGCGAGTCGATGGTCGCCTTCCGGTGGGCCGGGCCCTTCGCCCTGGGCGCGCCCCTCGTTGCCCGCCTCGCGGGGGCGGAGTCCAACGTCGCCATCGGGCTCGCCCGCCTGGGGCACCGCGTTCGCTGGGCCGGCCGCGTCGGTCAGGACGCGTGGGGTGACCTGGTGCTCCGCGAGCTGCGAGCGGAGGGCGTGGACACCGCCACGGCACACCGGGACCCGGGTGCACCGACGGGTCTGATGTTCACCGAGACCCGGACCGCGGACGTCGTCAGGGTCGACTACCGGCGCGCCGGCTGCGCGGGGTCGCGGGTGGACACGACCGACGTCGAGGCGGCGCTCGAGCCGCTGCCCGGGATCGTGCACCTCACGGGCATCACTCCGGCCCTGTCCCGCTCGGCTGCGGAAGCAGTGGCGCTGGCCGCTGAGGTCGCGACGACGGCAGGCGCGCTCGTGTCGTTCGACGTGAACTTCCGTTCGGGGCTCTGGAACCGGGCCGACGCGAGTGCGGTGCTGCGACCTCTCGCTCGGCGTGCGCAGCTGCTCATCGCTTCCGAGGACGAGCTGGGCCTCGTGGCCGACGGCGACGAGGCGGCCGCCGTCGCGGAGCTGCTCGCGGCCGGTGTCACCCGCGTCGCCGTGAAGAGGGGGAGCGCGGGCGCGACGATGTGGGGGCCGGACGGCCGCAACGATGTCGCGGCGCTACGCGTGACGGCGGTGGACGTCGTCGGCGCGGGCGACGCGTTCTCCGCCGGCCTGCTCTCGGGTCTGATCGACGGACTCGACGACCGCGCGGCGCTCGCTCGCGCCAACGTGCTCGGTGCCATCGCCGTGAGCACCCAGGGGGACTGGGAAGGCTTGCCCCGCCGCCACGAGCTCCACCAGCTGGCCGGTGCGACTGCCGGCTCAACCCACCGATGAAGCACGAAAGGTGCGACTGTTGAAGATCGTTTCCGCGGATGTCATCGTCTGCAGCCCCGACCGCAACTTCGTCACGCTCCAGGTCACGACCGAGGACGGCTTCGTGGGCCTGGGTGACGGCACCCTGAACGGCAGGGAGCTGGCCGTTGCGTCCTACCTCCAGGAGCACGTTGCGCCGCTCCTGGTCGGCAAGGACGCCCACCGCATCGAGGACACCTGGCAGTTCCTGTACCGCTCGGCCTACTGGCGTCGCGGCCCGGTGACGATGGCGGCCATCGCCGCCGTCGACGTCGCGTTGTGGGACCTCAAGGCCCAAGCCGCTGGAATGCCGCTGTACCAGCTGCTCGGCGGCGCCTCGCGCACCGGGCTGATGGCCTATGGACATGCGTCGGGACGCGACACGGAGGAGCTCTTCGACTCGATTCGAGCGCACCGTGAGATGGGCTACCGCTCCATCCGCGTGCAGACCTCGGTGCCCGGCATCGAAGCCGTGTACGGCGTCGCTGCCCAGCCCAGCTCCGGCGGCGTGCGGTACGACTACGAGCCGGCGCAGCGCACGGCGCGGCCGGCTGAGGAGGACTGGGACACCCGCGCATACCTGCGTCACATCCCGGCCGTGTTCGAGGCGGTCCGGTCCGAGTTCGGGCCGGAGCTGCCCTTGCTGCACGACGGCCACCACCGGATGACCCCGATCCAGGCTGCCCGGCTCGGACGGGACCTCGAGCCGTACGACCTGTTCTGGCTGGAGGACTGCACGCCGGCCGAGAACCAGGAAGGGCTGCGGCTCGTACGTCAGCACACGACGACCCCGCTGGCGATCGGGGAGGTCTTCAACACGGTGTGGGACTACCAGACCCTGATCCGCGAGCAGCTGATCGACTACGTGCGGTCCGCCGTCACGCACACGGGGGGGATCACCGCGATGCGCAAGCTGCTCGACTTCGCCGCCCAGTACCAGATCAAGTCGGGCATCCACGGGCCGACGGACATCTCGCCGGTCGGGATGGCTGCCGCGTTGCACCTGGGCCTGGCGATCCACAACTTCGGCATCCAGGAGTACATGCAGCACGGCGCCCTCACCCGTGAGGTCTTCGGCCAGAGCTTCACGTTCACGGACGGCTACCTGCACCCCGGTGAGCAGCCTGGTCTCGGCGTCACCCTCGACCGGGCCGCGGCGGAGCGCTTTCCCTACCAGCCGGCATACCTGCCGTTCAACCGCCTCAAGGACGGCACCGTCCATGACTGGTGAGGCCCTGGACGGGGCGGCCACGGCGCGTCGTCACGTCGTGGTCATGGGAGTCTCCGGGTGCGGCAAGACGACTGTCGCCCAAGGGATCTCGCGGGCCACCGACATGGTCTTCGCCGAGGCGGACCAGTTCCACTCCGAGGCGAACGTCGCCAAGATGAGAGCAGGACAGGCTCTCAACGACACGGACAGGTGGCCGTGGCTCGAGGCGCTTGCAGCGTGGATGGCCGCCGAGGACGAGGCGGGACGCTCCACGGTCGTCGCCTGCTCGGCCCTGCGTCGGTCGTACCGCGACGTCCTGCGGACCGGTCCACCGACCCTCGACTTCGTGCACCTCGCCGGACCGGCGGCAGTGGTGCACGAGCGGATGGCCCTGCGGGAGGGCCACTACATGCCGACCAGCTTGCTGGTCTCGCAGCTGGACACCCTCGAACCGCTGGAGGACGACGAGTCCGGCGTCACCCTGGACCTGAGGTGCTCGCCGCTGGAGCTCGTGGCCGAGGCCGTGACCTGGCTGCAACGCTGAGCGGCCCGGGTGCCGCGTGGCCCGGCCGCGCGGCACCCCTCCGTGCGGGGGCGGTCGGTGACGCGGGAGCAGTGCCCTAGGCTTGACCCTCGTGGCCGTCGACTTCGAACAAGAGATCAAGAACCTCCGCGCGACCATGGATTCCGTGCGCGAGGTGACCGACCTTGCCGGCCTGCAGGTCCGGATGGGCGAGCTCGAGGCCCAGGCGTCCGCGCCGAACCTCTGGGACGACCCCGACGCGGCCCAGCAGGTCACGTCGGCGCTCTCGCGGGCCAACAACGAGTACGAGCGCGTCACCGGGATGGACTCGCGCATCAACGACCTCGAGACCTTGGTCGAGATGGGCACCGAGGACGGGGGAGACCCCGAGACGATGGTCGAGGCCGAGCGAGAGCTCGCCTCCCTCCAGAAGGCCGTCGGCGAGCTCGAGGTCCGCACCCTGCTGTCCGGTGAGTACGACGAGCGCGCCGCCGTCATCACCATCCGCTCCGGCGCCGGTGGTGTCGACGCCGCGGACTTCGCCGAGATGCTCATGCGGATGTACCTGCGCTGGGCCGAACGGCACGGCTACCCCACCGCGGTGATGGACACGTCCTACGCCGAGGAGGCCGGCCTCAAGTCGGCGACCTTCGAGGTCAACGTGCCCTATGCCTTCGGCAACCTCTCGGTGGAGGCCGGCACCCACCGCCTGGTGCGGATCAGCCCGTTCGACAACCAGGGCCGCCGCCAGACCAGCTTCGCCGCCGTCGAGGTCATCCCGCTGATCGAGCAGACCGACCATGTCGACATCCCCGAGAACGAGATCAAGGTCGACGTCTTCCGCTCCAGCGGGCCCGGTGGCCAGAGCGTCAACACCACCGACTCGGCCGTGCGGATGACACACATCCCCACCGGCATCGTGGTGTCGATGCAGAACGAGAAGTCGCAGATCCAGAACCGCGCCGCCGCCCTGCGCGTGCTGCAGTCGCGCCTGCTCATCCAGCGGCAGGCCGAGGAGGCCGCGACCAAGAAGGAGATGGCCGGGGACGTCAAGGCCAGCTGGGGCGACCAGATGCGGTCCTACGTGCTGCAGCCCTACCAGATGGTCAAGGACCTGCGCACCGAGTACGAGGTGGGCAACCCCTCGGCCGTCTTCGACGGTGACATCGACGGCTTCATCGAGGCCGGGGTGCGCTGGCGCAAGGAGCAGCAGAAGGCCCTGGAGGCCTGACCGGGCGCGTGGAGGGCGACGAGCCGCCCGCGCAACGCCGAGGACCCGACGCTGCGCGGCATCCTGAGGTTGTCGACCTATCCTCGGGGAGTCGTGGGCGGTTCGCCGCCCGTGACCGGTATGCCGTCCAGTCCCCGCCCCCCGTAAGGCTCACCCACCGCGCATGATCCGTTTCGAGAACGTCAGCAAGGTCTATCCCCGGTCCACCCGACCGGCGCTGAGCGACATCAACCTCGAGATCGAGCGCGGGGAGTTCGTCTTCGTCGTGGGCGCGTCAGGATCGGGCAAGTCCACGCTCCTGCGCCTGGTGCTCAAGGAGGAGGGGATCACCCAGGGGACGGTGCTCGTGGCCGGCCAGGAGGTAGCCACCCTGCCGCAGCGCAAGGTGCCCCGCCTGCGCCGTGAGATCGGCACGGTCTTCCAGGACTTCCGGCTGCTCCCGAACAAGAACGTCTACCAGAACGTCGCCTTCGCCCTGCAGGTCCTCGGCCGCTCCGGCCACGCGATCCGCCAGGTGGTGCCCGAGACGCTCGAGATGGTCGGGCTCGAGGGCAAGGAGAAGCGCCTGCCCCACGAGCTCTCCGGTGGCGAGCAGCAGCGCGTGGCCATCGCCCGCGCCTTCGTCAACAAGCCGCCGATCCTGTTGTGCGACGAGCCCACGGGCAACCTCGACCCGACCACGAGCCTGGACATCGTGCGACTGCTGGACCGGATCAACCGCACCGGCACGACCATCGTCATGGCGACCCACGACGACGACATCGTCGACCAGCTGCGCAAGCGCGTGGTCGAGCTCAAGAACGGCCACATCGTCCGCGACGAGAACAAGGGCGTCTACGGCAGCGGTCGCTGACCGTCCACCCGCCGACCCCCTCCCGACGCACACGAGACACCGGAAGAGACCCACCCCATGCGACTGCAGTTCATGCTCAGCGAGATCTGGATCGGCTTGCGCCGCAACCTCTCGATCGCCGTCTCGGTCATGCTCGTGACCACGGTCTCGCTGTACCTCCTCGGGCTCGGCCTGCTGGCCCAGCGCGAGGTCGACACGCTCAAGGGCTACTGGTACGACCGCATCCAGGTCTCGGTGTTCCTGTGTGGCGAGGACTCCGCCGAACCCAACTGCGCCGGCAAGCCGGTCACCGACGAGCAGAAGGCCACCCTGCGGGACCAGCTCGAGCAGATGAAGCCGCTGGTCAAGAACGTGTACTTCGAGTCCGAGCAGCAGGCCTACGACCGCTTCCAGGAGCAGTTCCGCAACTCGCCGCTGGCCGGCAACATCCGGGTGGGGGACATCCCCCAGAGCTACCGCGTGCAGCTCAACGACCCGACCAAGTACGACGTGGTGGTCAGTGCCTTCGAGGGCGCTCCGGGGGTGGGGCGCGTCCAGGACCAGCAGAAGACCCTCGACAAGCTCTTCAAGGTCATGAACGGCATCACGGTGGCCTCGCTCGTGCTGGCCTTCATCATGCTCGTCTGCGCCGTGCTGCTCATGGCCACCACCATCAGACAGGCCGCCTTCACCAGGCGCAGGGAGACCGGGATCATGAAGCTGGTCGGGGCCTCGAACCTGACCATCAGGCTGCCGTTCGTCATGGAGATCGTGCTGGCCACCCTCGTCGGTGTGGGTGCCGCCGTGGCCCTGCTCTGGTCGACCATGGAGTTCCTCGTCGTCCCCTACGTCGCCAACGTGCTGCCCGACGTCGCCCTCGTCGGGGTCACCGACGTGTGGTTGATCGCGCCGTGGCTGGCCGTGCTGATGCTCGGCATCGCCGTGGTCACCTCGTGGGTGACCCTGTGGCGCTACCTGCGCGTCTGAGGCGTCCCGGGCACCGGGCAGGGGCTCACAGGCTGCCCGCCCCCCTCGGCTCATCGGGCCACCCGGGCAGGTTTCGGGGCGCTCGTCCCCGGAAACGGGTGTGGTCTGTGTTACCAATGAGGTCTATGAGCGCTTCCCCCCCGCGCCTGCGGGCTCCGCATGCCGTCCGGCTCACCGCCCTCGGAGTCGCTCTGGCGTGCTCGCTCGGGCTGGTCGCCCCGTCCGTCGGCGCTGCTCCGGCAGGGGCCGCCGCGGTGTCGGCGCCTGCTGCACCGGCCGCGGGCGACCCGAACCAGGCCAAGAAGAAGGTGGACAAGGAGGTCGAGGCGCTCAAGAACCAGCTGGAGGACACCTCCGCCAGCCTCCAGGACGCCTACCTCGCCCTGAGCCGCACCCAGGCCGCGCTTCCTGCCGCCCAGCAGGTGCTGGACCGCGCCACCGCCGCCATGTCCGCGGCGGATGCGCACAACGACGACATGGCCGTCCAGCTGGAGGTCGCCAAGGCCAACCAGGCCCGGGCGGTCGAGGACCTCGGCAAGACCCGCAAGGACCTCACCGACACCCGGACCCGCGTCGCCCGCTTCGCCTCCCAGCTCTACCAGGACCAGGGGATGGGCCAGCTGTCCGTGGCGTTGAGCGCCACCACCCCTGACGACTTCGCCGACCGGATCGCCATGACCGACACGGTGATGGACGTGCAGAACCAGTCGCTGTCGCGCCTGGCCACCGCCCGGGCGGCCGCCACGGCGCAGGAAGCGCACATCGTGGCCCTCAAGAACGAGGTGGCAGCGGCGAAGAAGGCCGCGGAGGTCGCCCTGGCCAAGGCCGCGACCGCCCGCGCCAACGCCGCCTCCGCGAAGACCAAGCTCGACGCGCTCGCCGTCCAGCAGGCGTCCCAGTCGAAGGCGCTCGAGGCGCAGAAGGTCAACGAGAAGAAGCAGCTCGAGACGGCCAAGAAGGAGCAGGCCAACCTGCAGCGCATCCTCGTCGCCCGGGCCAAGGCCGCGAAGGCCGCCGCGGCTCGACGGGCCGCGGCGCTGCGCAAGGCCGGCAGGGCCGTGCCCTCCGCGCCCAGCGGCACCGGGTTCCTGACTGCTCCGTCGGACGCACGGATCTCCTCCGAGTTCGGCATGCGCTTCCACCCGATCCTGCACTACTGGCGCCTGCACGCTGGTCGTGACTACGCGGCCAGCTGCAACACCCCCATCCGGGCCGCCGCAGCCGGTACGGTCATCTCGGCCGGGTGGGGCGGCGGCTACGGCAACCGCATCATGATCGACCACGGCATCGTGCGCGGCGTCGACCTGGTCACGACCTACAACCACATGACTCGCTACGCCGTGCGGGGCGGCCACGTGTCGCGCGGCCAGGTCATCGGCTATGTGGGCACCACCGGCTCCTCCACCGGGTGCCACCTGCACTTCGAGACCTACGAGGACGGGGTCCCCAAGGACCCGCGCCGCTGGCTCTGAGCCGCACCGACGGCATACCTGCGTCGGCTGCTCGGCAAACCACTGGTCGGCACGCCCCCTCGAACAGGTAGCGTTGGCTCGCTGGCGGGTCCCCGTCGGCGTGCGCACTCGAGGACAGGACGGCCCGTGGCCCAGGAGCAAGGTCGCAAGGTGGTGGCGAGCAACCGCAAGGCGCGCCACGACTACCTCATCGAGGACACCTTCGAGGCCGGTCTCGTGCTCATGGGCACCGAGGTCAAGTCGTTGCGCATGGGCCGGGCGTCGCTCATCGACGGCTACGCGACCTGGCGTGGTGACGAGCTGTGGCTCGAGGGCGTGCACATCCCCGAGTACGTGCAGGGCACCTGGACCAACCACACGCCGCGCCGACGCCGCAAGCTGCTGCTGCACCGCGCCGAGCTGGTCAAGATCGCGCGCAAGTCCTCCGAGAGCGGCCACACCATCGTGCCGCTCCAGCTGTACTTCAAGGACGGCAAGGCCAAGGTCGAGATCGCGATCGCCAAGGGCAAGCGGCAGTACGACAAGCGCCACGCGCTGCGCGAGCGCCAGGACAACCGTGAGGCACAGCGTGCCCTGAGCAGCAAGGGGCGCTCCCAGGCATGAACGGGTCCGGGGGGAGCCGACGGTATGCGGTGGGAGCCACGCTGGCGGTCCTCCTCGCCCTCGCGGCACTGGTCTTCGGGGCAGGAGTCGCCCGGGCAGCGGCCTCCGACGACCTGGCCACGAAGTTCCACGTCGACTTCACGGTCAACGACGACGGGTCGGTCGACGTCGCCGAGAACATCACCTGGCACTTCCCCGACGGCGAGACCCGGCACGGCATCGAGCGCTTCATCCAGGTGCGCGCCGGCTACCAGGACCAGCCCGACACCTACCGCGAGTACCCCATCAGCGACATCACCGCCAGCTCGCCCTCGGGGGCACCGTCCGACGTCTCGGTGTCGGACGCGACCGACGGCGCCTCGGTGCGGATCCGGGTGGGCCGTGCCGACGAGACCGTCACCGGCACGCAGACCTACGTCGTGCGCTACCACCTGGCCGCCATCGTCAACGGGTTCGCCGACCACGCCGAGTTCTACTACAACCTCGTGGACCCCAGTAACCAGAGCACCTACGAGGACGTCAGCGCGACGGTGACCGGCCCCGGCCCCGCCGACCGGGCCGAGTGCTTCCTGGGTGAGCTCGGGTCCACGGACCGGTGCACCGGCACCCCCGGCGCGTCGGCGCAGTTCAGCGCCGCGCGGGCCGACCCGGGCCAGGGGGTCTCCATCCTCACCTCGCTGCCCCGCGACGGGTTCGGCGTCCTCGACCCGGTGCTCCACCAGGGCTCCGTCTCGCCCGACGGCACCGTCATCACCACCGCGACGTCCAAGGCGCTCGGTGCGCTGGCCGTGGGGACGGGCGTCACGCTGCCGCTGCTCGCGGCCGGCCTCATGGGCACGCTGGTCTACACCCGCGGCCGCGACGAACAGTACGCGGGGCTCACCCCCGGGCTGAGTCCCGGAGCCGGTGAGCAGGTCGGGGTCGTGCGGGGTCACAAGCCGGTGGTGGCGGTCGCGTTCACCCCGCCCCCGGGGGTGCAGCCGGGGTTGGTGGGCACCGTGATCGACGAGACCGCGAACACCATCGACGTCTCGGCCACCC
Organism: uncultured Actinomycetota bacterium; assembly: GCA_963757635.1. Classification (GTDB taxonomy): domain Bacteria; phylum Actinomycetota; class Actinomycetes; order Actinomycetales; family Dermatophilaceae; genus Pedococcus. The sequence goes on from CAVWSK010000005.1 coordinate 831,670, forward strand.
TCGTCGACCTCGCCGTGCGGGGATACCTCACCATCGAGGAGACCGAGGGCGGCATCCTGCGCCGCAAGGACTGGCGGCTCACCCGGACCACGCCGTCCCCGGATCAGGCGACGGTGCCGCTGCACCCCTTCGAGCAGGCCCTGCTCGAAGGGGTCTTCGCCACCGCTCCCGCGCTGGAGCTCTCCGCGCTGAAGAACACCTTCAAGCCCACCCTGTCCCGGGTGCAGCAGCTCATGTACGACGAGGTGGTCCGCAGGGGCTGGTTCCGCCGCTCACCCCAGGCGCAGCGCGGCGCCTGGACCACCCTGGGCGGGCTTCTGCTGGTGGCACCGGTCTTCCTCGGGTTCTGGCTCGGCGGACCCCTGTCACGGCTGGGGGCCGGCAGCGGACTGCCGGTCCCACCCGCCGTGGCGCTGCTCGGCGGAATGGCGCTGGCCGGGGCCATCGTGCTCGTCCTGGGGCGGCGGATGGCTGCCCGGACGGCCGAGGGGAGCGCGGTGCTCGCCCAGTCCGAGGGGTTCAAGCAGTACCTCGTGACCGCCGAGGCCGACCAGATCAAGTGGGAGGAGGCCCAGGACGTCTTCAGCCGTTACCTGCCCTACGCGATCGTCTTCGGGGTGGCCTCGCAGTGGGCCGACACCTTCGAACGGGTGGCCCAGGCGGCGGCCGCGGCAGGGCACACGCTCGCCCCGTCGCTGTGGTACCTCGGCGGGGACTTCGGGTCCTTCCACGGCATCGCCAACGGGATGGAGTCGTTCGCCACCACGGCCGGGGGCACCTTCACCAGCACCCCCGGGAGCTCCGGCGGATCGGGGTTCAGTGGTGGCGGCGGCTTCTCCGGTGGCGGCGGGGGCGGCTCCTCCGGCGGGTCCTGGTAGGCCGCGAGAGCCGAACGCGCCCCGCCCGAGCCTGCGGCTCGGGCGGGGCGCGTCGTGCTGCGGCTCAGTGCTTGAAGGCGTCCTTGACCTTCTCGCCGGCCTGCTTGAGGTCGGACTCGGCCTGGTCGGCCTTGCCCTCGGCCTCGAGGCCCTCGTCGTCGGTCGCCTTGCCGGCGGCCTCCTTCACCTTGCCAGCAGCGTCGTCCTTGCTGTTGTCGAACTTGTCAGTGAGTCCCATACCGCACTCCCTTGGTTGGACGGATCATTCAGGACACCGGCCGCTTCTTGACCCCGTGCCCTTCGACCGTAACCCGCGAACGACGAACGCGCAGGTCAGGAACCCAGCACCAGCAGGAGGTCCCCGCCCTCGACCTGCTGCTGCTGGCCGATGGCCAGCCGCTTGACCGTGCCGGCGACGGGCGCCGTGATGCTCGCCTCCATCTTCATTGCCTCGATCGTGGCCACGACGGCCCCGACCTCGACCTGCGCGCCCTCCTCGACCGCGAGGCTGACGACCCCACCGAAGGGAGCGGCGACCTGGCCCTGGTCCGAGGTGTCGGCCTTCTCCGCCGCCTTGACGTCGACGGCCACCTTCTCGTCGCGCACCTGGACCGGGCGCAGCTGGCCGCCCATGGTGAACATCACCGTGCGCAGGCCCCGCTCGTCCGCGTCGGAGACCGACTGCAGGCCGATGAGCAGCCGCTTGCCGGGCTCGAGGTCGATCTCGTGCTCGTGCCCGACCTCGATGCCGTGCAGGAACTCCCGGGTGCCCAGCACGGCGAGGTCGGAGTAGGCGTCGCGAGACCTCTCGAAGTCCTTCGTCGGGCCCGGGAAGAGCAGCCGGTTGAGGGTGGCGCGCGGAGTCGCGACGAGCGCCTCGGCGTCCTCGGCGGCCAGCTCGCTGACCCCTGGCTTGGGGGTGCGCCCCTCGAGGGCCTTGGTGCGGAACGGCTCGGGCCAGCCACCCGGCGGGTCGCCCAGCTCGCCGGAGAGGAAGCCGATCACCGAGTCGGGGATGTCGTACTTCGTGGGGTTGGCCTCGAAGTCGTCCGGGTCGGCCTTGGCGCCGACGAGGGCGAGGGCGAGGTCGCCGACGACCTTGCTGCTCGGGGTGACCTTGACGATGTTGCCGAGGATGCGGTTGGCGGCGGCGTAGGTGTCCTCCACGGCCTCGAACCGGTCGCCGAGGCCGAGGGCGATGGCCTGCTGGCGCAGGTTGGAGAGCTGGCCACCAGGGATCTCGTGCGTGTAGACCCGGCCAGTGGGGGAGGGCAGGCCGGACTCGAAGGGGAAGTAGAGCGCCCGCACCCCTTCCCAGTAGGGCTCGAGGTCACACACGGCCCCGAGGTCGAGCCCGGTCTCGCGGTCGGTGCCGTCGGTGGCGGCCACCAGGGCGGACATCGACGGCTGGCTGGTCGTGCCGGACATCGCGGCGCTCGCGACGTCGACTGCGTCGACCCCCACCTCGATGGCGGCCAGGAGGGTGGCCAGCTGGCCACCGGCGGTGTCGTGGGTGTGCAGGTGCACGGGCTGGTCGAACCGCTCGCGCAGGGCCCTGACCAGGGTGCGGGCCGCGGGGGCACGCAGCAGGCCGGCCATGTCCTTGATGGCGATGACGTGCGCCCCCGCCTCGGCGATCTGCTCGGCCAGGCGCAGGTAGTAGTCAAGGGTGTAGAGCTTCTCGCCGGGGCTGGTGAGGTCGCCGGTGTAGCACAGCGCCACCTCGGCCACGGCGGTTCCGGTGGCGCGGACCGCGTCGATCGCCGGTCGCATCCGGCTCACGTCGTTGAGGGCGTCGAAGATCCGGAAGATGTCGATCCCGGTGGCCGCAGCCTCGGTGACGAAGGCGTCGGTCACCGCCGTGGGGTAAGGGGTGTAGCCCACGGTGTTGCGGCCCCTCAGCAGCATCTGCAGCGGCAGGTTGGGCATCGCCTCGCGCAGCTGGCCCAGGCGGTCCCACGGGTCCTCGGCCAGGAACCGCAGGGCGACGTCATAGGTGGCCCCGCCCCAGGCCTCGACGCTGAGCAGCTGCGGCGTGAGCCGCGCGACGTGCGGTGCGACGTGCATCAGGTCGCGGGTCCGCACCCGGGTCGCGAGCAGCGACTGGTGGGCGTCGCGGAAGGTCGTCTCGGTGACGGCGACGGCCGACTGCGACCGCAGCGCCTCGGCGAAGGCCGCTGGGCCCTGGCGGACGAGTCGGTCCCGGGCGCCGGGCGGGGGCGGCACCGCCGGGTCGATGGCCGGCAGCTTGGAGCGCGGCGAGACGCGGGTGCGTCCCGGGCCGTGCGGCTGGTTGACCGTGACCTCGGCCAGGTAGGTGAGCAGCTTGGTGCCACGGTCGGCCGAGATCCGAGCCGTGCGCAGCCCCGGGCGCTCGTCGATGAAGGACGTGCTGAGCCGGCCGGCCTGGAAGTCCGGCTCCTCGAGCAGCGCCTGGAGGAAGGGGATGTTCGTGGACACACCGCGGATCCGGAACTCCGCCAGGGCCCGCCGAGCCCGGCGCACGGCGGTGGGGAAGTCGCGGCCACGGCAGGTGAGCTTGACCAACATCGAGTCGAAGTGCGCGCCGATCTCGGCGCCGACGAAGACGGTGCCGCCGTCGAGGCGCACCCCCGCACCGCCCGCCGACCGGTAGGTGGTGATGTGGCCGGTGTCGGGGCGGAACTCGTTGGCAGGGTCCTCGGTGGTGATGCGGCACTGCAGCGCCGCGCCGCGGATCTGCAGGGCGTCCTGGCTCAGCCCGAGGTCGGCGAGGGTCTCCCCGCTGGCGATCCGCAGCTGCGAGCTCACCAGGTCGACGTCGGTGATCTCCTCGGTCACCGTGTGCTCGACCTGGATGCGCGGGTTCATCTCGATGAAGACGTAGCGGCCGTCCGGGGCGAGCAGGAACTCGACGGTGCCCGCGTTGACGTAGCCGATCTCCCGGGCGAAGGCGACGGCGTCGGCGCACATCCGCTCGCGGAGCGCGGGGTCGAGGTTGGGGGCGGGCGCGATCTCGACGACCTTCTGGTGGCGTCGCTGGACCGAGCAGTCCCGCTCGAAGAGGTGGATGACGTCGCCCGTGGCGTCCGCGAGGATCTGCACCTCGATGTGCCGCGGGCTGACCACGGCCTCCTCGAGGAACACGGTGCGGTCGCCGAACGCGGACTCGGCCTCGCGCATGCAGGCCTCCAGGGCCTCGCGCAGGTCCTCGCGCCGCTCGACGCGGCGCATGCCGCGACCCCCGCCACCGGCGACAGCTTTGGCGAAGAGGGGGAAGCCGACGTCCTCGGCCGCGGCGACGAGGGCATCGACGTCGGTGTCCGGCTCCGCGGAGTGCAGGGTCGGCAGGCCGGCCTTCTTGGCCGCAGCGATGGCGCGGGCCTTGTTGCCCGTGAGGTGCAGGACGGCTGCGGGAGGACCCACGAAGGTCACGCCCGCGTCGGCGCAGGCCTCGGCGAGGTCGGGATTCTCGGACAGGAAGCCGTAACCCGGGTAGACCGCGTCGGCCCCGGCCTCGACGGCGGTGCGCACGATGCCCGCCGGGTCGAGGTAGGCGCGCACGGGGTGGCCGACGGCGCCGATCTCGTAGGCCTCGTCGGCCTTGAGCACGTGCTCGGACTTGCGGTCCTCGTGGGGGAAGACGGCGACCGTCCTGGCCCCCAGCTCGGTGGCGGCGCGGAAGGCGCGCACGGCGATCTCACCACGGTTGGCGACGAGGACCTTGCTGAACACGGGACCTCCAGCAGAGACGGCAACAGGGACACGGTGCACGCCGATCCTAGTGAGCGCCCGGTCAGTGAGACGCCTCGACCGCAATGCGGACGCCGAGGACCACGAGCGCGGTCGCGGCCGGCGCGAGCAGGGCCCGCCCGGCCGCGAATCGGCTCAGAGGCGGACGACCATCTTGCCGGTGTTGCCGCCGGAGAGCAGCGAGCGGAAGCCGGTCACGGCCTGGTCGATCCCCTCGACCGCGGTCTCGCGCCAGGCGATCCGGCCCTCGGCCAGCCAACCGGACATCTCCTTCTCGAACTGCGACCTCAGGTCCTCGTGGTCGGACACGAGGAGGCCGCGCAGGGTGAGCCGCTTGCCGATGGCCTGCACGAGGTTGCGTGGCCCGGCGACGGCCTCGGTGGCGTTGTAGGCAGAGATGGCGCCACACAGGGCGACCCGGCCGTGGGGCCGCAGGGCCGAGATCGCTGCCTCCAGGTGGTCACCGCCGACATTGTCGAAGTAGACGTCGATGCCCTCGGGCGCGACCTGCTTGAGGCCCTCGCCGATCGGCTGGGCCTTGTAGTCGACGACCGCGTCGAACCCGGCCTCGTCGATGCCCCACTGCACCTTGTCCGGACCGCCGGCGCTGCCGACGACCAGCGACGCGCCCTTGAGGCGGGCGATCTGGCCGACCAGGGAGCCCACGGCACCGGCTGCGGCCGACACGAAGACCCGGTCGCCCTCGGTGAACTCCGCGGTCCGGATGAGGCCCGCGTAGGCGGTGCGCCCCGGCATACCCATGACGCCGAGGTAGGCGGAGGGGGAGGCCAGCTCGGTGTCGACCACGCGGGCATGGCGGGCGTCGAGCAGGGCTGCGGTCCGCCAGCCGTACGGGTGCAGGACCGTGTCGCCCACGGAGATCGGGGCCCCGGTCACGTCCGCGACGGTGCCGCCCACGGCCTCGACGACGCCCACGGCGTCGCCGGTCATCGGCTGGTCGAGCTCGAACGGGGGGACGTAGGACTTGACGTCGTTCATCCGGCCCCGCATGTAGGGATCGACCGACAGGAAGGTGTTGCGGACCAGCAGCTGGCCGTCGGCGGGCGCGCCCAGCTCGGTCTCGACGAGGGCGAAGTCCTCGTCGACCGGCTCTCCGTGCGGACGTCGGACGAGGTTCCAGTGCGTGCTGGTGGTGGTCATGACTGCCTTTCAGGAGGGGACGGTCCGGTGAGGGCCACGAGTGCCAACCCCGGGTGCGCCAACCCTGTTCCCCGGGTCCGGCCGGCTGGGCGCCCGACGTGGCGAGCGACACACCCGGGGCCGCCTGGTCCGGGCCCTGGCGAGGGCGACCGGCGAAATGGTTGGGGGATGCCCTGCGTTGGACGGTAGGATGGACCCACAACTCAACAGCGTGTGTGTGAATACCTCCACGGGGGTGATCGGTTTCGACATTGGTCGGCATATCAGGGGAAGCGGGTCGAGGATGCAAGGTCATCTCGTCAACGCCCCTTGCAAACCAATAGGTGCCGATTCCAAGCGCACCGACTTCGCCCTCGCCGCCTGAGCGAGCTCCGAAGTCCGTCAGCCTGAGCTAGTTCTCGACTCAGTGCCTGGCGTCAACTAGAGAACTTGCTGCGCAGTCATGTCGGGGGACTGCGCGGGACTCTTACTCGACTGGGCCTGTCAGTGGACGTGTGCGTGCGAGCACTGGGGCCGAGAAAATCCACAGCGCACTGCACCCGGAGAAGCCCTGGTTTCCCGTCAATGGACGCGGGTTCAATTCCCGCCACCTCCACCACCCGCGGTTCACACCACGCAGCAGTTGCCGAAGGGCCCGGTCGCCTGACCGGGCCCTTCGGCATGTCCAGCACGTTGGGCAGCGCTGGGTGCACCAGCGGCGTGAGGGGCGTTGACCTGCAAGGATGGTGCGATGCTGCTGAGCGACGACACCCCGGGGGAGCAGCGCATCGGGACGCGTGACCTCACCGCGTGGACGAGCCGCCCGGGCCGCTGGCTGGTCCGCCGCGCGCTGCGCCTCGGCCGCTGGGGCGCGGCCAACGTGGTCCTCGTGCTGACCGCGCTGGTGGGCGGTGCCGTGGCCGTCGGCCTGACCACGCTGACGGCCGAGGTCTACGAGGCGGTCGTGCAGGCCGACGGCATCGCCGGTCTCGACCGTCCCGTCCTGGATGCAGCCGTCCGGCTGCGCAGCCCCGGGCTGGACCGCGCGGTGACGTTCTGGACCAACCTGGGCGGACCGGTCTGGATGCCCGTCCTGGCGCTGCTCGTGACCGCGGCCATGGCGGTGCGCTGGCGCTCCCGGACGCCGCTGGTGCTCATGGCCGTCGCCGCGGCCGGCTCGCTGGCCATGACGGTGACCGGCAAGCAGCTGGTCGACCGCGCCCGCCCGCCGCAGACCCTGGCGGTGCCGCCGTTCGAGCAGTCGCCGTCGTTCCCCAGTGGGCACACCCTCAACGCCACGGTCCTGACGGCAGTCGCCGTCTACCTCGTGCTGCGTCGCCTCGACTCCGCCCGCGCCAGGACCGCCGTCGTCGCGGCGGGGACGCTCTTCGCCGGCTCGATGGGGTTGACGCGGGTCTTCCTCGGCCACCACTGGCTCACCGACGTCATCGCGGGGTGGGCGCTCGGCCTGGCGTGGGCAGCGGTGGTCGTCACCGCCCACCGACTGCACCTCACGGTGCGCCACCACGACCAGGGCGCCCCGGCGCAGCGAGCCGCCTAGGCGGCCGCCGACGGCTCACGTCATCGGCGGCTCAGGCCTGGGCCGCCTCGCCGGAGCCCTGCTGGCTGGCGACGTCGGCGCGCACGGCCTCCATGTCCAGGCCCTGCACCTTCTCGATGACGTCGGCGAGCATCGGCGCCGGGAGCGCGCCGGCCTGGGCGAAGACGAGGATGCCGTCGCGGAACGCCATGAGCATCGGGATCGAGGTGATGTTCGCGGCCGCGGCCAGGGCCTGCTCGGCCTCGGTGTCGACCTTCCCGAAGACGATGTCGGGGTGCTCCTCGGAGGCGGCCTCGAACACCGGGCCGAAGCGCTTGCACGGTCCGCACCACTCGGCCCAGAAGTCGACGAGGACCGTGCCCTCCTCGAGGATCGTCTTCTCGAAGTTCTCCGCGGTCAGGGTCGTGCTGGCCATCTCTACGTCCAATCCCACCGGACCGCGACGGTCGCGGTCAGTGTGTTCTCACCCAGCTCGACGGAGGAGTCCGACGACCGGCCCGCCATGAGGGCGAACCGGGGCTGGTCTGTCCCGTGGTCAACGTCGCGCAGCGCCGTGACCTTCCCGAGCGTGCGCCCGGCGAGCGCCGCATACTGCTCCGCCTTGGTGCGGGCATCCGCGAACGCGGCGTGGCGCGCCTGGGCGAGCACCGGCTCGGGGTCGCCGATCTCGAGCCCGAGGTGGTCGATGGTGAGGGTGTTGCCGGCCGCCTGCGCGAAGGCGGTGACGAGGTCGCCCACCAGCGCCGGGTCCCGGACGGTGACGCTCAGGGAGCGGTATGCCGTGTAGCCCACGGCGTCGGCGCCCTGCGGGTCGTGGCGCGGGTGCACCCCGCTCCCGGTGGTGCGCAGGTCGGCACCCGCGACCCCGTGCTCCCGCGCGGCCCGGCCCAGGGCTGCAGCCCGGGCCTCGGCCTGCTCCAGTGCGGTCGACACGTCATCGGCGTCGCACCGCACACCGGTCTGGATGCGCACGACATCGGGCACTGCGCTGGCCCGGCCGGTGCCGCTGACCTCGAGGTGGTCGCTCATGGTGCCAGCGTAGGCGCAGCTCCCGCGGCCGGCGTTCCCCTTGTCGGCGGGCCGTGGTGGGATGGCCGGATGGACACCACGAGCGACATCCGCCGGTACTGGGACGAGTTCGCCGCGGAGTACGACAGCTACCCGGACCATGGGCTGCTCGACTCCGACACCCGGGCGGTGTGGAAGGACCTCCTGCGGACCTGGCTGCCGACGACGCCGTCGCGGGTGGCCGACATGGCGTGCGGCACCGGCACGCTGAGCGTCCTGGCCGCCGAGCTAGGACACGAGGTGAGCGGTATCGACCTGTCGGGGGAGATGGTCGCCCGGGCGCGGGCGAAGGCTGCGCCGTTCGGCGCCGCGATCGAGGTGGCGCAGGCCGACGCGAGCTCCCCACCGTTCGAGCCCGGCAGCGTCGACGTGGTGCTGGCCAGGCACATCCTGTGGACCCTGCCCGACCCCACGGCGGCGTTGCGCCAGTGGGTGACGCTGTTGCGCCCGGGGGGCCGCCTGGTCCTCATCGAGGGGCGCTGGGGGCTCGAGGCGGTGGAGGGTGAGCCGGCGCTGCCCTGGCGCGCGGGCGTGCCCTCCCAGGAGCTCGCCGAGCTGGTCCGCGAGCTGGTGGGAGAGCCGTCCGTGGTCCAGCTCACCGACGCGGCGTACTGGGGCGGTGAGATCGAGCACGAGCGCTACCTCCTCTGCGCCCGGCTGCCTGGGAACACTCGGGGAGGGGATCGTGCCGGGCTCGGCTGACCTGCGACCCGACGGCCCGGACCCCGCGCCCCGTGACACCGCCCCGGCCGGCGGGGTGGCGCAGCCCCGGCGAGCGGTTCGCGTCGTGGGTCGCGTCTTCGTCGTCCTCGCGGGTCTCATGCTGCCCTGGACGGCCTACCTCGCCGTCCACCTGCCCAGCTCGCAGGCCGCCTCGCACTACGACCTCGCGTGGGCCGGGTTCGACGCGGCGATGTTCGTGTCGCTCGCTGCGACGGCCTGGGCCGCGGTCCGGCTCAGCCACGTGCTGCCGCCGCTCGCCGCAGTGACCGCCACGCTGCTGGTCACCGACGCGTGGTTCGACGTCGTGACGGCCCCGGACCAGGACGAGCGCTGGATCGCCCTGGCGATGGCAGTGCTGGTCGAGCTCCCGCTCGCAGGGGTCTGCCTGTGGCTGTCCGTGACCGGTCACCAGCTCGTGCTGCGGCATATGCGACGCTCTGGACCCAGTCGTCCCGGTTTGCGAAGGTAGTCCCCAGCCGCCACAGTTTCCGGGGTGAGCCACTCCACCACCACCGCCATCACCGAAGCCGACGACCGGGTCGATGCCCCCGAGGGGCGGACCCTGCAGGCCGGGCTCAAGCCCCGCCACGTCACGATGATCTCCATCGCCGGGGTCATCGGCGCCGGGCTCTTCGTCGGCTCGGCCAAGGCCATCGCCACCGCTGGGCCCGCCGTCCTGGTGGCCTACGCGCTGGCCGGCACGCTCGTGGTGCTGGTGATGCGGATGCTCGGCGAGATGGCCACCGCACAGCCCGACACCGGGTCCTTCTCGACGTATGCCGACCGGGCGCTCGGGCCCTGGGCCGGCTTCTCCATCGGCTGGCTCTACTGGTGGTTCTGGGTCATCGTCATCCCCGTCGAGGCGACGGCGGGCGCGCTCATCCTCGGCAACTGGTTCCCGGCCGTTCCGCAGTGGGCGTTCGCGCTGCTCATCACCGGGCTGCTCGTCGCCACGAACCTGTTCAGCGTCGGCAACTACGGCGAGTTCGAGTTCTGGTTCGCCCTCGTCAAGGTCATCGCCATCGTCGCCTTCATCGTCGTGGGAGTGCTGGCGATCGTCGGGGTGCTGCCCGGCTCGCAGACCTCAGGGGTGGGGCACCTCTGGCAGGACGGTGGCTTCATGCCGCACGGCTTCGGTGCCGTCCTCTCGGCCATGCTCATCACGATGTTCACCTTCATGGGGACCGAGATCGTCACGATCGCCGCGGCGGAGTCGCCGAACCCCGAGGCCGGCATCCGCCGTGCGGTGAACTCGGTGATCTGGCGGATCAGCCTGTTCTACCTCGGCTCGATCTTCGTGGTCGTCGCCCTGGTGCAGTGGAACGCCTCCGGCCTGAGCGCCGAAGGTTCCGGCTCCTACCAGTTCGCGCTGGAGCGGATGGGCCTGGGCGGACTGACCACGGTGCTGGAGTTCGTCATCCTCACCGCGGTCGCCAGCTGCCTCAACTCCGCGCTCTACACCGCCTCGCGGATGGCCTTCTCCCTGTCGACCAGGCGCGACGCGCCGACCGCCTGGTCACGCACCACGGCGCGGGGGGTGCCGGCCAACGCGATCATCGCCAGCTCGCTGGTGGGCTTCCTCGGGGTCGGCGGCAACTACCTGCTGCCGGAGAAGATCTTCGGCTACCTGCTCGCCAGCTCCGGCGCCATCGCGCTGTTCGTCTACCTCGTCATCGCCCTGTCCCAGCTGCGGATGCGCGGCCAGCTCGACGCGGAAGGCATCCGTCCGGCGGTCCGGATGTGGCTGCACCCTTGGCTGACCTACCTCACCATCGGCTTCATCGTGGTGGTCCTGACGCTCATGCTCGTCCGCGAGGGGCACCGCCTCGAGCTGACCCTGAGCCTGGCGCTGGCGGCCGTCATCGTGGCCATCGGGCTGGGCCGCGGACGGCGCCACGACCGGCGAACCGAGGACCCGGTTCGGTCTACCAGGCAGTAGCCGGGACAATGCGAGTCATGCCTGCCGTTCCCAGCGTCTCGAACTCCATCACCGTCCGGTTGACCCTCCCGGCCCGCGCCACCGCGGTCTCCGAGCTCACCGGCACCATCGAGAAGAGCGGTGGGCTGGTCACGGGGCTCGACGTCACCGCCTCGGGGGCGGACCGGTTGCGCGTCGACGTGACCGCTGCTGCCCGCGACACCGGGCACGCCGACGAGATCGTCGAGCAGATGCGCGCGGTGCACGGCGTGGAGATCGGCAAGGTCTCCGACCGCACCTTCCTGGTCCACCTCGGCGGCAAGCTCACGATCGAGTCGAAGGTCCCGATCCGCAACCGCGACGACCTGTCCCTCATCTACACCCCGGGGGTGGCCCGGGTCTGCATGGCCATCGCCGAGAACCCCGCCGACGCCCGCCGGCTGACCATCAAGCGCAACACCGTCGCCGTGGTCACGGACGGCTCGGCGGTGCTGGGCCTGGGCAACATCGGCCCGCTCGGCGCGCTGCCGGTCATGGAGGGCAAGGCGGCCCTGTTCAAGCGGTTCGCCGGGATCGACGCGTTCCCGATCTGCCTGGACACCCAGGACACCGAGGAGATCATCCGGACCGTCAAGGCGATCAGCCCGGTCTTCGCCGGCATCAACCTCGAGGACATCTCGGCCCCCCGGTGCTTCGAGATCGAGGCGCGGCTGCGCGACGAGCTGGACATCCCGGTCTTCCACGACGACCAGCACGGCACGGCCATCGTCACCCTCGCGGCACTGCGCAACGCGCTGCGGGTCGTGGGCAAGGACCTCAGCGAGACCCGGGTCGTGCTCAGTGGCGCCGGGGCGGCTGGCACGGCGATCCTCAAGCTCCTGCTCAAGGCCGGGGCGACCGACGTGGTGGTCGCCGATGCCGGCGGTGTCGTGCACACCGCTCGGGCCGACCTCGCCGCCGACGGCCAGGAGAGCCTGCGCTGGGTGGCGGAGAACACCAACCGACGCGGGCTGACCGGCACGTTGCGCGAGGCGATCGCCGGCGCCGACGTGTTCATCGGCGTCTCGGCGCCGGGCATCCTCACCGGCGACGACATCGCCACCATGAACGACGGCGCGATCGTCTTCGCGATGGCCAACCCCGAGCCCGAGGTCGACCCCGCCGCGGCGGCACAGCACGCCGCAGTCGTCGCCACGGGCCGCTCCGACTTCGCCAACCAGATCAACAACGTCCTGGTCTTCCCCGGAGTCTTCCGCGGGCTGCTCGATGCGGCCTCGACCTCCATCGACCTCGACGTCATGCTCGCGGCCGCCAAGGCGCTCTCCGAGGTCGTGCACCCCGACGAGCTCAATGCCGCCTACATCATCCCCAGCGTCTTCCACCCGGACGTGTCCAAGGTCGTCGCAGCGGCGGTCAAGGCGGCCGCGCTGGGGCATGCCGGCGACACCGACCTGCCGGCCGTCGGCGCGGACGAGCCGGGCTCAGGTCCGGGGCTCGAGCCCGAACTCATCGGCTAGCAGCTCGAGGCTGGCCAGCTTGGCCGACAGGTCGGGCGTCGGCGCCACCAGCGTGACCTCGTCGGCGCCGGCCTCATGCGCGAGCGCGGTCAGGCCCTTGGCCACGTCGGCGGGCGGACCGGCATACACGCGCCCCTCCAGGGAGGGGGCGATCCGGGCGAACTCGTCGGAGCGACGGAACTCGCGGATCTGCTCGACCGAGGGACGAGTGGTGTCGCCGCTGCGGATCCGGTTCATCTGCAGCGCCCACCCGGCGCGGAAGTCCGCGGCGACCTCTTCGTCCTCGGTCGCGAGGGCGAGCACCGAGATGATGACGCGGGGGGTGTCCCCGAGGGGGCCCGGGGTGAAGTTCTCGCGGTAGGCCCGCAGGGCGTCGACGGCCAGGCCCGGACTCATGTGGTGGGCGAAGACCGTCGTCATGCCGTTCGCGGCGGCGAACGCCGATCCCCACCCGCTCGACCCGAGCATGAGCAGCTCGGGGGAGGAGTCCACGACCGGGGTGGCCCGCACCGCCCGGAAGGGGTGGTCCGACGGCCACGAGTCGGACAGGAAGGCGATGAGCTCGGCCGCCTGCTGGGGGAAGTCGTCCGCCGTCAGGGCCTCGCGCGACCGGCGCAGCGCGAACGCGGTCAGCTGGTCGGTGCCCGGCGCACGCCCGAGGCCGAGGTCGATCCGGCCGGGGTGCAGCATCTCGAGCGTCTTGAACCACTCGGCCACCTTGAGGGGCGAGTGGTTCGGCAGCATGATGCCGGCCGCCCCGACCCGGATCCCCGTGGTGAGCCCGGCGAGGTGCGCGATGAGGATCTCGGGGGAGCTGCTCGCGAGGCCGGCGAAGCTGTGGTGCTCGCTGATCCAGTAGCGGGAGTAGCCCAGCCGGTCCGCGGTGCGGGCCACCTGTTCGCTGCGCGCGATCGCCTCCTGGGCGCTCAGGCCAGCGGGGACGTCGACGAAGTCGAGCAGGGAGAGGGGGAGTTCGGTCGTGGAGGTCACGTCAGGTGCCAACGCGTGCGTGGAGCCGTCGATTCCGTCGGCGCAGCACCGACCTAGGGTGGTCGGGTGTCCGAGCTGCAGGGTTCCCCCGTGCCGTCCCCGTCGACCCGGTGGTCCGGGCCGCTGCCGCGGGCGGTGCTCGTGGTCGTGGTGCTGGCGCACCTCGCGGCGCTCTACTGGCCGACGGTCGGCGTACAGGGACCGGTGGTCTGGACCGACAAGGTGGTGCACGTGCTGCTGTTCGGCGTACCGACCGCGGTGGGGGTGCTGGTGGGGCTGCGGCGGCGCGTGGTCGTCACGCTGATGGTCCTGCACGCCCCGGTGAGCGAGCTGGTCCAGGGCTACCTCCTGCCACACCGCTCCGGCGATGTCTGGGATGCGGTGGCGGACCTCGCCGGGGTGGTGGTCGGCGTCACGGTCGTCGTGGTCGGGCGCAGGCTGCGTCGCTGCTAGACTAAGCGGGCTCAGTTCGGCTGGCGCCTGGCAGCGCCGCGGAGGCACAGTGGCCTCACCACGTTTTCCCGACTCCGACTGAGACCTTCCGGATGACAACTGTTGATCCGGTCCGCGGGCGTTGACGCGCCTGAGGCTCGTCTTCATCGTTGCCCTCGCCAGGTGGCTCGAGACGTGTCTACCTCGAGTACCTGAAGTGAGTTGAACATCTGTGCCCAAGAACCCGCGATCCGGCGCGCCCAAAAAGGCGCGCTGGACCTCCGACCAGAAGGCTGCCGCCCAGAAGGGCCCCAAGAAGGCCCACCGCGGCCAGTCCGCTGCGCCGGCGAGCGCCAAGAAGGCGTATGGGGCGCGGCCCCCGCGCGACGGCGAGCGCCGCTCCGACCGTGAGGACACCCGTGGCCCGCGCCGCGAGTTCTCCCGTGACGAGCGCCCCCAGCGCACCTTCAGCCGTGACGAGCGGCCCCAGCGCCGCACCGACCGTGACGACACCCGTGGCCCGCGCCGCGAGTTCAACCGTGACGAGCGCCCCCAGCGTCCCTTCAGCCGTGACGAGCGGCCCCAGCGCCGCACCGACCGTGACGACACCCGTGGCCCGCGCCGCGAGTTCAACCGTGACGAGCGCCCCCAGCGCACCTTCAGCCGTGACGAGCGCCCCCAGCGCCGTGAGTTCAACCGCGACGACCGCCCGGTCCGTCGTTTCGACCGTGACGACAACCGTGGCCCGCGCCGCGAGTTCTCCCGCGACGAGCGCCCCCAGCGCCGTGAGTCAACCCGTGAGGACCGCCCCATGCGCACCACCGACCGCCAGTTCAACCGTGACGACAACCGTGGCCCGCGCCGCGAGTCCAACGACCGCCCCCAGCGCTCGTTCAACCGCGACGACCGCGGCCCGCGCCGCTTCGAGCGCACCGACCGCGCGCCCCGCTTCGAGGACCAGGTGGACCCCGAGGCCGAGCGCATGGAGGCCGACACCTGGGTCAAGGCCACCCGCAAGAGCGTCGACGGCCCCGTGACCGTGGAGGCCGACAACGGTTTCGCCGGTCTCGGTCTCTCCGAGCGCATCGTCGAGCGGCTCGCTCGGGACGGCATCACCACGCCGTTCCCGATCCAGTCGGCGACCATCCCGGACGCCCTGGCCGGCATGGACATCCTCGGCCGCGGCCAGACCGGTTCCGGCAAGACCCTCGCCTTCGGGCTCCCCATGCTGACCCGTCTCGCCGCAGGCGAGAAGGCACGGCCGCGCAAGCCGCACGCCCTGGTCCTGGTGCCGACGCGTGAGCTGGCCATGCAGGTCTCGGACGCGCTCGAGCCCCTGGTCCACGTGCTGGGCCTGCGCCACAAGCTCGTCGCCGGTGGCCTGTCCTACACGACGCAGATCAGCGCCCTGAACCGCGGCGTCGACCTGCTCATCGCGACCCCCGGTCGCCTCAAGGACCTCATCGAGCGCGACGCCGTGCAGCTCAACGCCGTGCAGATCGCCGTCCTCGACGAGGCCGACCACATGGCCGACATGGGCTTCATGCCCGAGGTCACCGCGATCCTCGACCAGATGCCTGCGGGCGGGCAGCGGATGCTGTTCTCCGCGACGCTGGACAAGGGTGTCGACAAGCTGGTCGAGGGCTACCTCACCGACCCGAAGACGCACTCCACCAACGACGCCAAGGCCTCGGTCACGACGATGGAGCACCACGTGCTGCTCATCGACCCGATGCACAAGAAGACGATCACCGCAGAGGTCGCCAACCGTGAGGGTCGCACCGTGGTCTTCGTGCGCACCAAGCTCGGCGCCGACCGCGTGGCCCTCCAGCTGCGCGAACAGGGCGTCTTCGCGGCGGCGCTGCACGGTGGCCTCAACCAGGGCGCGCGCAACCGTGTCCTCGGCGCCTTCCGCGACGGCACCCTGCCGGTGCTGGTCGCCACCGACGTGGCGGCCCGCGGCATCCACGTCGACGACGTGTCCGTGGTCCTGCAGGTCGACCCGCCGGCCGACCACAAGGACTACCTGCACCGCTCCGGCCGTACGGCGCGCGCCGGCGACAAGGGCACCGTCGTGACCCTCGCGCTGCCGCACCAGCGCCGCACCATGGAGCGGATGGCCCGTGAGGCCGGCATCGACGCCGTGCCGACCAAGGCCGTCCCGGGTGACGAGCGGCTCGCCGCGACCGGCGCCCTGACCCCCAGTGGGATCCCGGTGCCCGAGGACCAGGTCCGCCGCGTCCTCGAGGGTGAGAAGCGCGGCCGTCGTCCCGGCGGCCCGCGTGGCGGCGGTCCCCGTGGTGGTGGCCCCCGCGGCCCGCGCCAGGGTGGTCGCTCCTTCGACCGCTCCGGTGGCGGCCAGCGCAGCGAGCGCAGCAGCTACTCGCGCTGACGCACGCCTGAGCGCCGATCCGTCCGGTTCGCCCGGCTCGCGCATCGCCCGAACAGCCCACAGCCCCGGTCCCCGTGACCGGGGCTGTGGTGGTGGCGGGCAGAATGGTCGTGTGGACGCGGACCTGTCGGGCAGCCTGCTCGTGGCGACACCCCAGATCGAGGAAGGGGTGTTCGCGCGGAGCGTCGTGCTGCTCCTGCACCACGACGGCGAGGGCGCCCAGGGCGTCGTGCTCAACCGTCCGATGGACGCCCGGGTCGATGCGGTCCTGCCGGACTGGCAGGCCTACGTGACCGCACCGGCGGTGCTCTTCGAGGGCGGGCCGGTGGGCCTGGACAGCGCTCTCGGCCTGGTGACGGTCCCGGGTGAGGCCGAGCCGATGGGCGTCAAGAAGCTGTTCCGCGGGGTCGGCCTGGTCGACCTCGACACCCCGCCGTCCATCGTGATCCCTGAGGTCGCCGGCATGCGGATCTTCGCCGGGTATGCCGGGTGGTCACCCGGTCAGCTCGAGGACGAGGTGCGCCTGGGCAGCTGGTACGTCGTGGAGGCCGAGGGGCGTGACGCCTTCGACGCCGACCCCGAGCGGCTGTGGGCGCGGGTGCTGCGGCGCCAGCGGGACCACCTGGCGTTCGTCGCGACGTTTCCGCCCGACCCCGAGATGAACTGACCACACGTCCTACACTCGGGGGATGAGCGAGCCCCAGATCCCCCTGGACGACCCGCTGGCCCCCGCGGCCCAGCCCTCGACGTCGACGGCCGTGCTGGAGCGCGAGCAGGTCGACGAGCAGGTGGCCGAGCCCGGCGACCACGAGCGCTTCTCGCACTACGTGCGCAAGGAGAAGATCCTCGAGAGCGCGCTCTCCGGCGACCCGGTGGTGGCCCTGTGCGGCAAGGTGTGGGTGCCCGGGCGGGATCCCAAGAAGTTCCCGGTCTGCCCCACCTGCAAGGAGATCTACGAAGGTCTGCGCGCCCCCCAGGACGGCGGCGAGTAGGTCCCGCACCTGTCGAAAGGATGGGTGAGTCTTGACCTCGCCCTGTGGTGCAGCACCCTCCTGCAGACGGTCGGGCTCCTAGCGTGCAACGGTGAGCCACCGCCGAACCCGGCCCGTGGCGTCCGTTCGCGAAAGGATGCTCATGAAGCTTCGCTCCCGCCTCGCCGTCTCCTCCCTGGTGCTCGGTGCAGCCGCCCTGTCGCTGGGCCAGTCCAGCGCCCTGGCCCAGCCGATGGCCGGCCTGGACACCGTGGCCGCCGACTGCGCCACCCACACCGACGCGGTCAACACCGCGCGAGCGGCCAAGGGCGGCAACCGTGCCGACCCGCACGAGTTCACCGACGCCCAGGTCAGGTCCTTCGAGGCCGACTTCCAGAAGGCTGCGGCCGCCAAGGGCCTGTCGAAGAACAGCGGCGGCCAGCTGCAGGCGGCACGCAAGCCGGGCACGGCAGCCGCGTTCGCGGCCACCACGGTGGACGTCTACTGGCACGTCATCACCAACGGCACCAGCGGCAAGCTCACCACCTCGCAGATCAACAGCCAGCTGAGCGTGCTCAACAACGCGTATGCGTCGGCCGGCTTCTCCTTCCGCCTGGCCGGCACCGAGACCACGACCAACAGCGACTGGTACAGCATCGCCTTCCCCGCCAGTGGCGCCGAGCCGTCCGACGCCAAGGCCATGAAGAACGCCCTCCACCGGGGCACCAAGGCCGCCCTCAACCTCTACTCGTCCACCTTCTCCGACGGGACGCTGGGCTATGCGCAGTTCCCGTCCTCGGGCAGCCTCGCCCTGGACGGCGTGGTGCTGGACTACCGCAGCATCCCCGGCGGCAGCCTGTCGCCCTACAACCTGGGTGACACCGCAACCCACGAGGTGGGTCACTGGATGGGGCTCTACCACACGTTCCAGGGCGGCTGCTCGGGCAGCGGCGACGCGGTCAGCGACACCCCCGCGGAGGCGTCGCCGGCGTTCGGCTGCCCCACCGGGCGCGACACCTGCTCGGCGACCGGACTCGACCCGATCAAGAACTTCATGGACTACACGGACGACTCGTGCATGAACACCTTCTCGGCCGGTCAGCGCACCCGCATGCAGAACCAGTGGCTGACCTACCGGGGCTGACCCGGTCGACCTGCACGCCCTAGCACACCCCCGAGGCCCCAGCAGCGATGCCGGGGCCTCGGCATGTCGATCTCCGGCAGGAGATACCGTGGCGGGCCTATGAGTACCGCCGCCGCATCCCACCTCTCACCAGCATTCCCGGAGCGGGCGGCCTGGGGGACGGCGGACAAGCTGCGCGCCTGGCAGCAGGCCGCGCTCACGGCCTACCTGCGCGCCGACCCGGCGAACTTCCTCGCCGTGGCGACCCCGGGGGCAGGCAAGACGACCTATGCCCTGCGCCTGGCCACCGAGCTGCTCGGACGCGGCACCATCTCGGCCGTGACGGTCGTCGCCCCGACCGAGCACCTCAAGACCCAGTGGGCCGAGGCTGCCGCCCGGGTCGGCATCCACCTCGACCCGAAGTTCTCCAACTCCTCGGCCCGGCACTCCAGCGAGTACGACGGGGTGGCCCTGACCTACGCCCAGGTCGCCAGCCGCCCGTCGCTGCACCGCACCCGTACCGAGTCGGTGCCGACGCTGGTCATCCTCGACGAGATCCACCACGGCGGCGACAACCTGTCGTGGGGTGACGCCATCCGCGAGGCCTTCGAGCCGGCGGCGCGGCGCCTGGCCCTCACCGGCACCCCGTTCCGCTCGGACACCTCGCCGATCCCCTTCGTGACCTATGCCGAGGGCGTCGACGGCATCCGGCGCTCCTCCGCCGACTACACCTACGGCTACGCCGAGGCGCTGCGTGACGGCGTCGTGCGCCCCGTGCTGTTCCTTGCCTACGGTGGCGCCATGCGCTGGCGCACCCGGGCTGGTGACGAGGTGGCCGCCCGTCTGGGTACCCCGCTGACCAAGGACGCCACGGCTCACGCGTGGCGCACCGCGCTGGACCCCAAGGGGGAGTGGATCCCCTCGGTGCTCGCCGCCGCCGACAAGCGGCTCACCGAGGTGCGCCGCGGGGTGCCGGACGCCGGAGGGCTGGTCATCGCCTCCAACCAGACCTCGGCCCGCGCCTACGCGCGGATCCTCGAGGCGATCACGGGGGAGAAGCCGACCGTCGTGCTGTCCGACGACGCGGGCTCCTCGGCCCGCATCGAGGAGTATGCCGCGAGCGAGGCCCGCTGGATGGTGGCCGTGCGGATGGTCTCCGAGGGCGTCGACGTGCCCCGGTTGTGCGTCGGGGTCTACGCGACGTCCACCTCCACCCCGTTGTTCTTCGCCCAGGCGGTCGGCCGCTTCGTGCGGGCCCGCCGACGCGGTGAGACCGCCTCGGTCTTCCTGCCGTCGGTGCCGGTCATCCTCGAGCACGCCACCCGGCTGGAGGAGGAGCGCGACCACGCCCTCGACCGCTCCCCGTCCCCGGACGACGCCACCTCGATGTGGGCGGAGGAGGAGGCCCTGCTCTCGGCGGCGAACCGAACGTCCCGCACACCCGACGTCGACCAGCAGGCGTTCGAGGCGCTGGAGTCGGATGCCGAGTTCGACCACGTCCTCTTCGACGCCAGGCAGTTCGGCCTCAACGCCTCCGTGGGCTCCGACGAGGAGCAGGAGTACCTCGGCCTGCCGGGGCTGCTCGAGCCCGACCAGGTGGCGGTCCTGCTCCACGAGCGCCAGACCGCCCAGAGCGGGCGGCGACCCAAGGCCGCCGCGCCCGCGCCCGTCTCGGCCCACCGCGCCCTGGCCGCGCAACGGCAGGAGCTCAACAAGCTGGTTGCCGCCTACGCCCGCAAGACCGCGTCACCGCACGGCGTCGTGCACAACGAGCTGCGCCGTGCCTGTGGTGGGCCCTCCCTCGACGAGGCGACCTCTGAGCAGGTCACGGCACGGGTGGCCAAGATCCGCGCCTGGTTCGTCGGGCGACGCTAGGCACCACCTGCCGGACGTGGTGGGCCGGGCGTGCCGCGCCGGTCTCGGCAACGCGGCACGCCCGGCGGTCGGTGGACCCGGCGCCAGCAGGTAGGTCAGGCGGCCGCCCGGTCCGGGTGGTCGGAACCGCCGCGGTGGTCATGACCACGGTCGGGGCGGGTCCTGACGTCGTGCGAGCACCTGACCTTGGCCTTGACCTGCAGCTCACGGGACAGCACGTCGGTGACCTGGGCCATCATCGCCTCGGCCGTCGCCTGGATCTGCGAGACGGGCTGCCCGGAGCGTGCCAACCGGCGAAGGTCGCGCCGCAGATCGCTCAGCTCCCCCTTGCCCGAGCTGCTCAGCACCAGTCGCCGGTCGGAGGCCAGCACGACCTGGTAGGCCACGGCGACCGACTCGCACCCGGTGCAGTTCTCGTTCAGCGCCAGGGCGAGGTTGCCCACGTCGAGGGAGGTCGGGCCACCGTCGGCGATGACGACCTGGAAGGACAGGGCCACGGCGCGGCAGTCGTCGCAGGAGGTGTAGGCGATGGCGGCGTTGGTCGCCGTCACGTCCTTGGCGCGGGTCTGGTGGTAGGCCAGCCCGGCCGAGGAGTGCGATCCGCCCGTGGTGACCTCGACGACGCGCTGGTCGTCGAAGGAGGCCGGGCCGTCGCGGTGGGACCCTTCGTGGGCCTGGGCCGCGGGGGACTGGCTGAGTACCAGGGCGATTCCCACGACTGCCGAGGCGACCACCCGGGTGAGCCCGCCGGCGCTCATCGCCCACCCCCGACGATGTCGCGGTCGAGTCCGCGCTCGTGGGCGAACGAGGAGGCGACGCTGGCCGCGAGCTCCAGGTAGGCGTCCCGGGTGGGCTGCTGCAGGTCGCTGAGCGCCGTGTGGGCCCCGGCCTGGAGTACCGGGTCCCACGGGATCCGGACGACGGCCTTGCAGCGGGCCGAGAAGTGCTCCTCGATGCGCTCGATCTCCAGCTGGCCGTTGCCGTGCACGGCGTTGACCACGGCGACCGCGTCGCGGACCAGCTCGGTGTAGCGGTGCTCCTCCAGCCAGTCGAGCGTCATCGCCGCGACCCTGGCCCCGTCGAGGGCCGGAGGCATGACGACGACCAGCTGGTCGGCCTCGGCCAGGATGCCCTGGATCGCGCTGTCGAGGATGCCCGTGCCCGTGTCGACCAGCACCAGGTTGTAGTGGCGGTCCAGGACCTCGATCGCGCGCCGGTAGTCCAGCTCGCCCAGCGCCTGGGTGATCCGGGGGTCGTCGTCGGACGCCACGACCTCCAGCCGGGTGTCCGGGGCCTGCGAGGTGAAGCCGCGCATGTCGGCATACCTGGTGATCCACTCGCGCTCGGCGAGCAGGGAGGTGACCGTGTTGGTGGTCTCCCGGCGCATCCGGTGGGCCAGGCTCCCGGCATCCGGGTTGGCGTCCAGGGCCACGACCCGGTCACCGCGGTTGGCGGCGAGGGTGTGGCCGAGCATCAGGGACGTGGTGGTCTTGCCTGCCCCGCCCTTGCGGGAGATGACGACGATGCGGCGGCACCCGCGGACCGGGGTGCGCACCCTGCCCAGGAGCTCGACCTCGCGGCGCTCGGCGGCGCTCGGCCCGAGGTTCACGCCGCCACGCGTTGCCGCGTAGACCCCCCGGCGCCAGCCCCGGGCCGGTGGGCGCGAGGACGGCCGGAGCATGGCCTCCTCGGTGAAGTCGGCGGCACTGCGCGCGATGATCGTCTCGTGTGGACCGAGCCCGGTCGACTCGGCGGGCGATGCGAGACGCGGCACCGGCGGAGCGTCGCTGGTCGGGGTTCCCGGGGTGGGTGGTGTTTCGATCGGCTCCATCATCGGCAGGACGGGAGCAGGCTTCGATCCGGACATCGTGACCTCCTGTGGTGGACGGCTCGCGGACGACGAGCCGGTGGTGCGGCGGCGGAGCCGGGCGGTCGCCCGGGTCGCCAGTCGGCGGAGGATCCCGCCGAGGAGCAGGGCCAGCCCCGCGAGGGGCAGGGGGAGCAGGACCATCGACAGGCCGGACAGCACGGCGGCGGCAGGGTCGATGTCGGCGGTCGCCCGGACGAGCTGTCGCCACTGCTCCTGCTCGGACTCCCAGATGGCTCGGGCCATCGACGGCGTTTTGAGCAGCAGGAGCGCGAAGGCGCCGACCATGACCGGGACGGCGAGCAGCACCCAGAGGGTCACCACTACCCTGGCCCGGCGGCGCAGCTCGCGCACCTTGGGACCCGGAGTCCGACCCGGCACGAGGCTGGCCAGGATCGGCCCGACCCGCCCGAAGAGGTCGGGCACGCCGACGAGGTCGGCGACGACGAAGTAGCCGTCGAGGCGGGCGATGGGCAGCAGCTGCTGGAGCAGCTCGACGTGCACGAGGACGATGACGAGCAGCAGGGGCGCGTAGGTGGTCCCGGCGTAGGCGGCGGTGAGGCCGAGGATGGTCAGGACGTTGAAGTAGACGCCGCCCAGGTCGGTCCGCAGCCTGCCGATCCGGTCCAGGCGGTAGGACTCGGTGACGTCGGTGAAGAAGGCCGGGTAGACCACGTAGACGGCCATGCCGATCGGACCGGGCTCGGCGCCACCGCGACGGCACCCTGCCGCGTGGCCGAACTCGTGGACCAGGGTGGACAGCAGGAGGGCCCCGAGCAGACCCAGCAGGAGGATCGGCGTGTCGAGGGTGGCGGCGGTGGCGGCAGAGATCTGGGCCTCCCGCACCATCCACACGTCACCGGCGACCAGGGCCCCGAGGGCCAGCGCCACCACGGCCGGGTGGAACAACGGGGACAGGACCCGAGCGACGCGTCGGGTCGCGCTGGCCGGCACCAGCGTGCGGCGCAGGCGCAGGGCCAGGAGGGGGTCGGAGCGCGGAGCCGGTGCGACCGGCGGGTCGTCCTCGGTCTGGCCGTCGTCCTCGGTCTCACCCGAGCCGGGTCCGGTCCGCGGTCGTGGAGCCACGATCCCCATGGGACGCAGCCGCTCGTCGACCAGGAAGCGGACGCCCTCGACGTTCAGGTCGCGTCCGTACTCGCCGCTGACGGCCAGGGCGACCTCGTCGAGGTCGTCGAGGTTCTCCAGCTGCGCGGCCACGAGGAACAGCAGCCGCGACAGGTGCAGCACCTGGTCGTCCCCCCGGACGACGAGGTAGTGCGGCTCGGTGAACCCCGATCCCTGGTACTCCCCGATGAGTCGTACCCCGTCGGCCAGCCGCGCCGTGGCCGTGGCCGCGACCGGCTGCGTGAACTGCTCGACCATGATCTCCCCTCACCCCCGTGGTCGTCGTGCAGCGGGTGGGGGCCAGTGGTGCTGGCCCCCACCCGTTGGTGTTCAGCCCTGCGACACCACCACCAGCTGGTTCGCGGAGGCGATGGCTGCGGATCCGATGGATGCCGCGTTGATCGCGATCGCGAGGTTCACTGCGGTGACGTTGGCGAAGTTGAACAGTGCGAGCGTCTCCCTGCTGGGAAGCACCTCGACCGTCGTGGCTTCGAGTTCACTCATCGACACGTAGTCGCGCATGGCTGACCTCCTCTCCGATGATCGGAGCCCCCTTGGATGTGATCAGGCTCAGGACTGGCTGACGAGCACGGCCTGGTTGGCTGACGCGTGGGCCAGCGACAGGAGCGTGTAGGTGTTCTGCGAGATGGCCAGGTTGGTGGCCGAGACGTTGGCCCAGTTGAAGAAGGCCAGCGTCTCGCGAGACGGCAGAAGCTCGATCTGCTCGCCGCGCAGCTCCTCGAAGGACAGAGCGGTCATGGTGTTCACCCCCTCTCCCATGACGTGGTTGATGTGGACCATGAAGCACCAGGCAACATCACCGGATCGTGGTCCCCGCGACATCGGGACGTGGCCGTGGTGTGGTCGCAGGGTGGTCCTGGCGTGACCGGAGCGTCACCGCAGGGGGATGCGACGTCTACGACATCGGTTGTATGCCGGTATGCCCCGGAGGCGGGACTATTGGTGCGTTAGCAGGGGTTTGCCGGTGGTGTTGAGTGGCTCCGTCGGCAGGTGACTCCGGTGGCGCACTACGCCACCGGGATGGTGGCGCAGGGGCGGCTGCGACGGGGCGAAACATGCCCGGTGGGGTCGCGAAACTTTCTCGGGTTGGGGCGGCCCTGTGGGCTGCTCCTGCCCTGGACCTGACTCCTGGGGTTGTCAGTGGTTCACATGGTGCAGGATGAGCAGACCTGGTCGATGCGTCTGCTGGGGGGGTTCGAGCTGCATGGTCCGGGGGGACCGGTCGAGGTGCCCCTCGGTGTGCAGCGGTTGCTCGCGTACATCGCCCTGCAGGGCGGTGCGGTGGGTCGGTGCCGGGCGGCGGGGGAGCTGTGGCCGTCCGTCACGAGCGCCAAGTCCGGCGCCAACCTGAGATCGGCCCTGTGGCGGTCGAGACGGGTGGGGCCCCTGGTCCGACCCGGTGTCAGCGTGCTGCGGCTGGAGCCGGCCTTGCAGGTGGACGTCGAGCAGTTCCTCGCCGCCAGGACCGGCGAGGGGGACGGTGAGTCGATCGGGGGTGGCTTCAACCTGGAGCTGCTGCCCGACTGGACCGACGACTGGGTGGTGCTCGAGCGCGAACGACTGCGCCACCTCGAGCTGCACGTCCTCGACGACCGGGTCGCGGCCCTGGTCAGCCGCGGGCGGGTGGCCGAGGCGCTCGACACGGCGCTGCGGGCGATCCGGCTCGAGCCGCTGCGCGAGGCCTCCCACCAGGCCCTCATCCGGATCTTCCTGCAGTCGGGCAACCGGTCGGCGGCGTTGTCGCACTACCACGACTTCGTCCTGCTGCTGCGGGACGAGCTCGACCTCGGCCCTGACCCGATGACCACCGCGCTGGTCCAGCCGTTGCTCAGCTCCAGGGTCCGCAGCACCCGGGCGTGGCGCTCGCGGTCGGCCCCTCCGGGTCGGCCGGCAACCGGTCGCCGGCCCCGGTGACTCGTGGTGGCGGTGGTGACCGCGTCCGTAGCCATCGCCTGCATGCCTCGCTAGCGTGACGGGCAGGCTCACCGTGGGCCGGGCGAGACAGTGAGGTCACCATGGCAAACCACGTGTATTCGATCTCCGAGGTGGTCGGCACCTCTCCCGAGGGCGTCGAGGCCGCCGTGGGCAACGCGGTGGCGCAAGCCGCCCGGACGGTGCGCAACCTCGACTGGTTCGAGGTCAAGGACGTCCGCGGCCAGATCGTCGACGGTGCGGTGGCGCACTGGCAGGTGACGGTCAAGCTCGGCTTCCGCCTGGAGTCCTGAGCGGGTCAGTCCGGCTCGGTCCGGCCCTGCACCAGGGGCAGCGTCCGGTGTTCGATGCGGGTGGCCAGGGAGATCACGGTGCTCGCCCGGATCACGTGCCGGTCGTCGACGACCGTGTCGATGACCCGCTGCAGGTCGGCGTTGTCCCGGGCCACGATGCGGATGAACAGGTCGCCCGAGCCGGTGATCGTGTGCGCCTCGAGCACCTCGGGGATGCCGCTCAGGTGCTCCACCACGGGGCTGTGCCCCTGGCCCTGGCGGATCTCGAGCGTGCAGAACGCCGTCACCGGGTAGCCCATCGCCGCCGGGTCGAGCTGCGGCGCCCAGGAGCGGATCACCCCCTGCCCGGACAACCGGTCGAGCCGGGCCTGGACGGTGCCGCGCGCGACACCGAGCTCGCGGGACGCCCCCAGCACGCCGATCTGTGGTCGGTCGGCGAACAGGGCGAGCAGACGTTCATCCAGGTCATCCAGTTTCATGGACATGATGTGCACTGTATGCCCCCTGCTGGCGAACAATGTGTGCAGACTGTGCAACGCAGCGCCCTACGGTTGCACACCGTGGGGCGGACCGGCACGCTGCACGGATGACCGACACTAGCCTTGACCTGACCCCGCAGGAACGCGAAGCCGACCTCGATGTCGAGCAGCTCAAGCAGCTGGTCGGCCTCGTGGAGTACGACGAGACCAAGGACCCGTTCCCCGTGACCGGCTGGGACTCCATCGTCTTCGTCGTCGGCAACGCCACGCAGACAGCGCACTACTACCAGTCCGCGTGGGGCATGGACCTGGTTGCCTACCAGGGCCCGGAGACCGGTCACCGCGACTCCAAGTCGTTCGTCCTGAAGTCGGGCTCGATCCGCTTCGTGATCAACGGCGCCGTCAGCCCCGACAGCCCCCTCATCGCCCACCACGCCAAGCACGGTGACGGCGTCGTCGACATCTCCCTGGAGGTCCCCGACGTCGACCGGTGCATCGCGCAGGCCCGCTCCGCCGGGGCCCGGGTCGTCCGCGACGCCGAGGACATCACCGACGAGCACGGCACCGTGCGGATCGCCTCCATCGCGACCTACGGCGAGACCGTGCACACCCTCGTGGACCGGTCCCGCTACGACGGGCCCTACCTGCCCGGCTACGAGGCGCGCAGCTCCACCTACGTCAAGCGCGAGGGTGCCCCCAAGCGGCTCTTCCAGGCCCTTGACCACATCGTCGGCAACGTCGAGCTGGGCAAGATGGACGAGTGGGTGACCTTCTACAACAAGGTCATGGGCTTCGTGAACATGGCCGAGTTCATCGGCGACGACATCGCCACCGACTACTCCGCGCTGATGTCCAAGGTCGTCGCCAACGGCAACCACCGGGTCAAGTTCCCGCTCAACGAGCCGGCGATCGCCAAGAAGAAGAGCCAGATCGACGAGTACCTCGAGTTCTACGACGGTCCCGGCGCCCAGCACCTGGCCCTCGCGACCGGCGACATCCTGCGCACCGTCGACGAGCTGCGCGCCAACGGCGTGGAGTTCCTCGACACCCCGGACTCGTACTACGAGGACGACGAGCTGCGCTCGCGGATCGGCGAGGTCCGGGTGCCGATCGAGGAGCTCCAGAGCCGCAAGATCCTCGTCGACCGTGACGAGGACGGATACCTCCTGCAGATCTTCACCAAGCCGCTCGGCGACCGTCCGACGGTGTTCTTCGAGATCATCGAGCGGCACGGCTCGCTGGGGTTCGGCAAGGGCAACTTCAAGGCGCTGTTCGAGGCCATCGAGCGGGAGCAGGACGCACGCGGCAACCTCTGAGCCTGCGGTGAACATGGTCCGGGCCCCTCACGCATGCGTGAGAGGCTGAGGCCATGGACATGCCGACACGGGCAGGGTGGTACGACAACCCCGACGACCCTGAGCAGCTGCGGTACTTCGACGGGGTCGTGTGGACCAAGCACACGACCCCACGACGGACCCGGGCCGCGATGCCCCCGGCGGCGACGGTGCAGCCCGGTCCGGCGCTGACCCCGCCCGGCGCGGGCGCACCGCCGGCCGCGTCCGGCGGGTGGCAGGCCCCCCACGTGGGGTCTGCGCAGGTACCCCAGGGCCAGCAGGTACCCCAGGCCCCGGACCAGCAGTTCCCCGGCGCGCCCCAGCCGGGTCAGTGGAACGCGCCGGGCTTCCCGGCAATGGTCCCCCGCCCCACGACCCCGGACGGGCAGCCGCTGGCCAGCTACTGGCAGCGGGTCGGCGCGTTCGTGCTCGACTGGATCATCCAGAGCCTGCTGGCCCTGGTGCTGGGCTTCTACTTCCTCGCGAAGGCGCTCAGCGGCTACTTCGACCAGGTCGGCGCCTTCATGAACGAGGCCGAAGCGGGCCGGCAGCCGGACTTCACCACCTTGACCAACAGCATCGACACCCGGTCGCTGGCCGTCTACAGCATCATCGCCATCGGGGTATTCGTGGTCTACCAGACCCTCTTCCTGACCCGCACCGGTGCCACGCCGGGGAAGATGGCCGTGGGCATCAGCGTGCGGCTGCGCGAGCGTCCGGGCCCGCTGTCCACCGGTGACGCGCTGCGCCGTGTCGCGCTCCCCGTCGCCGTGTTCGTCCTGCAGCTGCTGCCGCTCGTGAGCATCATCGGCCTCCCGTTGCGGCTGCTCGACCTGCTCTGGCCCGCTTGGGACTCCTCACGCCAGGCGCTGCACGACAGGGTCGCGAAGACCAACGTCGTCGTGGGTCGTCAGCCGCGCGGCTGACCACCCCCTGCCGGGCACCGGCGACGGCCGCGTCAGCGCGCTCCGGCGATCCTGCCGCTGACCTCGCCGAGTCCGACGCGGGCGCCCCTGGGGCCGGGCGCCCAGGCACGCAGCACGACGCTGTCGCCGTCCTCGAGGAACGACCGACTGCTCCCGTCGGCCAGGGTCACCGGGGTGGTGCCGTTCCACGACAGCTCGAGCAGGCTGCCGCGGGTGTCCGCCGCCGCGCCGGAGATGGTGCCCGACCCGAACAGGTCGCCGTCCCGCAGCGAGGCGCCGTTGACGGTGAGGTGGGCAAGCATCTGCGCCGGCGACCAGTACAGGTCCCGGTACTCCGGGCGGGAGACGACGGAGCCGTTGAGCTCCACCTCGTAGTGGATGTCGAGCCCGTAGGCCGCGCCCCCACCGACGAGGTAGGGCAGGGGTTCCGGGTCCTGGCCGGGGAGGGGGACCCGCGCGGCCTCCAGGGCTTCCATGGTGACCACCCAGCCGGAGATGCTGGTGGCGAAGGACTTGCCGAGGAACGGGCCGAGGGGCACGTACTCCCACGCCTGGAGGTCACGGGCGCTCCAGTCGTTGAGCAGCACCACTCCGAAGAGGTGGTCGTCCGCCTCGTCGACCGCCACGCGGTCCCCGATCGCGGTGCCGCCACCCACGACGAAGCCCAGCTCGGCCTCGATGTCGAGCCGGATGCTGGGGCCGAACACCGGGGCGGCGTCGGTCGGTGCCTTGCGCTGGCCAGTGGGTCGGATGACCTCGGTGCCGGAGACGACCACGGTGCCGGCCCGGCCGTGGTAGCCGATGGGCAGGTGCTTCCAGTTGGGGGTCAACGGCTCGGAGTCGGGGCGGAAGATGCGCCCGACGTTGGTCGCGTGGTGCTCGCTGGCGTAGAAGTCGACGTAGTCGGCGACCTGGATGGGCAGGTGCAGCGTGATGTCCCCGACCGGCACCAGGTGGGCCTCGACGCAGTCGCGGTGGGTCTGGCTCGTGAGGACCTCGACCAACCACGTGCGCGCCGCCCGCCACGCCTGGCGGCCCTCGGCGAGGAACGGGTTGAGGCTCCCGGCGCGCCAGACCTCGCCGGACTCCATGCCCGCCTGCTCGGCGCAGGCGGCCGCGTCGAGGACCCAGTCCCCGATCCGCACCCCCACCCGTGGCTCGGTGCCCGGGGTGGAGAACACCCCGTAGGGGAGGTTGTCGATCCCGAAGGGGTGGTCGGCGGGGACGTCGAGCCAGGTCGGCACGGTCAGGCTCCTTCGATGAGTCGCAGGTCGGTGAGCTCACCGATCGGGTCGGTGACGCCACAGCAACCGTAGGCGGTGAAGTGGCCCCGGATCGAGGCCGCCTCTGCCGCGTCCAGCTGGCCGACGGCAGGCACCAGGGTCTGGAGGTCGCGGGTGGCCAGCACCGTGGCCAGCTGGTCGACGTCTTCGCCGCGGAGGGCCCCCTGCACGGCGAGCAGCACGTTGAGCAGGCCGTGCTGCTCCTCGACTCCGTGGGTGTCGCGGACGGCGTGGTGCAGGCCGCCGGTCAGCTTGAACGCGAGTCCCAGGCCTGTTGCCGCGTGCAGGAAGGTCGCGAGCTCGGACTCGTCCGGCCACGGCCAGGTCGGGGTGGCTCCGGTGCGGAACTTCGCCTGCACGGCGACCCCGGCGGAAGGCCCGCTGGCCAGGTCGGCGAGAACGCCCGGCTGGGCCTCGCCACGAGGCACCTCCAGGGTGCTCGGCAGCCCGTCGAGGTCGCGGTCGCGCCAGTCGGGGGTCCACCCGAGCTCGACGCCCACGACGTCGACGAGTGGGGCGGCACCCAACCGGCGCACGGCGTCCTCGACCTCTGCGGCCGGCACGCCGGGACGGGCGATGACCGCGATCCGCAGCGGCCGGTCCTGGCCGGCCACCAGCACCGCGAGCTGGTCCGCGGCGGAGGTGGGGACGAGCAGCGGACCCACGCACGCGGCATACCGGCTGGCGCGGTGGAGGCGGTGCAGCCGGACCGCCTCGTCGAGCGGAGCGTTGCCCGGCGGGAAGACGGCCGCGTCGTCGACGAGCCCCGCGAACAGGGCGGGTTCGGCCGGTTGGGTGGCCAGGACCGACGACCGCGATGTCATGTCGGTGAGGCTACTAGGGTGGATCCGGGCCGACCGAGCCCACCCGACCGCACCGACTCCGACAACGAGGTGGACGAAGTGGCGCACTACCAGGCGATGGGCAGCATCCCGCCCAAGCGGCACACCCAGCACCGGCGACCGGCCCGTGGCGGCAAGCCCGGCGAGCTCTACTACGAGGAGCTGATGGGGGAGGAGGGCTTCTCCTCGGACTCCTCGCTGCTCTACCACCGCAACATCCCCTCCACCATCTCCGGCGCCCGCGAGTGGTCGATGGCCGACCAGGCCACCACCCCCAACCACCCGCTCGTGCCGCGCCACCTCAAGCTGCACGACCTCTTCGCGCCCAAGGACGTCAAGCACACCGACGTCGTGACCGGCCGCCGCCTGGTGCTCGGCAACGGCGACGTGCGCATCTCGTATGCCGTGGCCGGCGCCCCCAGCCCCTGGTACCGCAACGGGATCGGGGACGAGTGCGTCTACGTCGAGCGCGGCCGAGCCCGGGTCGAGACCGTCTTCGGTGCGTTCGACGTCGCCGAGGGCGACTACCTGGTGATACCCAGGGCCACGACGCACCGCTGGATCCCGAAGCGCTCCACCAAGGACCCGCTGCGCGCCTACTGCATCGAGGCGAACTCGCACATCGCCCCACCCAAGCGCTACCTGTCCCGCTACGGGCAGCTGCTCGAGCACGCGCCCTACTGCGAGCGCGACCTGCGCGCCCCTGCCGGACCGTTGCTGGCCGAGGACGTGGGAGCCGCCGCCGGCGAGGAGACGGAGGTCTACCTCAAGCACCGGGGCGCCGGGCCGGGCGGCATCGTCGGCACCATCCACACGCTGCCCTTCCACCCGCTCGACGTCGTCGGCTGGGATGGCTGCCTCTACCCCTACGCGTTCCACGTGAGCGACTTCGAGCCGATCACGGGTCGCGTGCACCAGCCGCCGCCGGTGCACCAGGTCTTCGAGGGGTGGAACTTCGTCATCTGCAACTTCGTCCCGCGCAAGGTGGACTACCACCCGCTGTCGATCCCGGTGCCCTACTACCACTCCAACGTCGACAGCGACGAGATCATGTTCTACGTCGACGGCGACTACGAGGCGCGCAAGGGTTCGGGCATCGGGCGCGGCTCGGTCTCGGTGCACCCCGGTGGCCACGCGCACGGGCCGCAGCCGGGTGCGTCCGAGGGGTCGATCGGGGTGGAGTACTTCGACGAGCTGGCCGTCATGGTCGACACCTTCCGGCCGCTGGAGCTCGGCGAGGGGGGCCGCGCCGTCGACGACGGGCAGTACGCCTGGACGTGGAGTGCGGGCCGCACCCGCGACGGGTCGGACTACAGCATCGGCTGAGTGTCGGGTCGCCGCCACCGTCGGTGACCCGACGTCGGTTGCCCGGGGTCGCCGCCACCACGGACAGGGATAGTGTGGGTGCACACCCCCTCGCGTCACTGCCGATGCGTCGCGCCCGCCGGGACCTACCCCGTCCCGGCCCCTTCCCTGGAGGCCTCATGACCAGTCCCCGGACCACCGAAGGTACGTTCACCCAGCAGGAGCGCTCGCGGCGCGAGATGCTGGCGATGGCCGTCGTGGGCGGAGCGAGCGCGAGTGCGGCGTTCTTCGCGGCGCCCGGCACGGCGAACGCCATGCAGGAGAAGGGCAAGCCCGGCCGGCCCGACCACTCGACCTTCCGGCTGAGCGTCCTGGGCACGACGGACACCCACGGCAACGTGCTCAACTGGGACTACTTCAAGGACACCGAGTACGACGACTCGGCGCACAACGACGTGGGCCTGGCCAAGGTCGCCAGCCTGATCGCGATGGTCCGGGCCGAGCGCGGCCGGCGCAACGTCCTGACGCTCGACGCCGGGGACACCATCCAGGGCACCCCGCTGTCCTACTACTACGCCAAGATCGACCCCATCACCGAGGGCTCGACCCACCCGATGGCCCGGGCGATGAACGCCATCGGCTACGACGCCGCGGCCCTGGGCAACCACGAGTTCAACTACGGCATCGACACCCTGCGGGCGTTCGAGCGGCAGTGCCGGTTCCCCCTGTTGTCCGCCAACACGGTCGACTGGGTCACCGGCAAGCCCGCGTTCCGGCCCTACATCATCAAGTCCTACAAGGTCCCCGGCGTCGCGAAACCCCTCAAGGTGGGCGTGCTCGGCCTCGTGACCCCGGGGGTGGCCATCTGGGACAAGGCCAACGTCGAGGGTCAGCTGAAGTTCCCGGGCATCGTCGAGCAGGCCAAGGTCTACGTGCCCAAACTCAAGCGGGCCGGCTGCGACCTCGTGATCGTGTCCTGCCACTCCGGTGCGAAGCCCGGCTCCTCCTACGGTGACGCGCTGCCCTTCCCCGAGAACGCCTCGCGCCAGCTCGCCGAGGAGGTCGCCGGTGTCGACGCGATCCTCGTCGGCCACGCGCACGTCGAGATCGCCGAGGAGCTGGTGGACAGCAAGGTCACCCGCAACAAGAAGGTGCTCATCACCGAACCCCTGAAGTGGGGCATGCGCCTGTCGGTGATGGACCTCGACCTGGTCCACCACGACCGCCGCTGGACGCTGGCTGCCGCCCACTCGCACCTGCTGGACGCCAACACGGTGCCCGAGGACGCAGCCGTGGCCGAGCTCGTGCGCCAGGACCACGCGATCGTGCGCACCTACGTCAACTCGGTGATCGGCACGTGCACCCTGGCCATGTCGGCCCTGACCGCCCGCTTCGAGGACACCGCGGCGATCGACTTCATCAACCACGTCCAGGCCGATGCGGTGAAGGCGGCCCTGGCGGGCACCCCTGACGAGGCCCTGCCGGTCCTGTCGATCGCGGCCCCGTTCAACCGCGACGCGTCGATCCCGGCCGGCAACGTGACGGTGCGCGACGTGGCCGGTCTCTACATCTACGACAACACGTTGTTGGGCATCAAGTTCACCGGCGCCCAGGTCAAGGCCTACCTCGAGTTCTCGGCCGGCTACTACGAGACCGTGACGGGCACCGGCCCGTTCGCCCCGGACGACATCACGAACGCGGTGAACCCCTCGACCGGATCGCCGACCCCCGACTACAACTACGACATCATGGGCGGGCTGGACGCGTCGCTCGCCTACGACATCGACATCGCGAAGGCGGTGGGCCAGCGCATCACGAACCTCACCTACGACGGTGCGCCCCTCGACCCCGCGGCCGAGTTCGTCATCGCCATCAACAACTACCGCCAGTCCGGGGGAGGCAACTTCCCGGGCGTGACCACGGCGCCGGTCCTCTACAACGCGCAGGTCGAGATCCGGCAGCTGCTCATCGACTGGGCCACCGCCCAGGGCGTCATCGACCCCACCACCTTCACGACGTACGACTGGAGGCTCGTCGCCAACGGACAGCCGGTCACCGTCGAGGGCGCTGCCGAGGGCGGGCGTCACTGACCCGCCTGCTGGTCACCGGTGCCAGCGGTGCCGTCGGCCGCGCCGTCGCGGAGCAGGCCCTGGCTCAGGGGCATGACGTGGTGGGCACCCACCTGACCCGGGGCGACGCGGGGCTCGGCTTCCCGAGCCATCACCTCGACGTGCGAGTGGGGTATGCCGTGCGCGACCTCCTCACCCGGGTGCGCCCCGAGGTGGTGGTCCACACGGCATACCGCCAGGACGACTGGGCCACCACCGCCGGTGGTGCCGCGCAGGTCGCGCTGGCCACCCACGACGTCGGCGCCCGGCTCGTGCACGTCTCCAGCGACGTGGTGTTCAGCGGGCGGTCGGCCTCGTATGCCGAGTCGGCCGAGCCCGACCCCGTCAGCCCCTACGGGGAGGCCAAGGTCGCCGCAGAGGCCGCGGTGCTCGAGGTGGTCGGGGACGCGGTCGTCGCCCGGACCTCCCTGGTGCTGGGCCCGTCCGCGGGCCGACCCTCGCCCATGGAGCGGCTGGTCCACGACCTCGCCGCGGGCCGGGTCGACGCGGCGCTGTTCACCGACGACGTGCGGTGCGCGGTGCACGTGTCAGACCTCGCTGCTGCGCTGCTCGAGCTGGCGCTGTCGGACGCGAGGGGGATCCGTCACCTCGGTGGCCGCGACGCCGTCAGCCGGCACGAGATCGCCCTCCTCGTCGCGGCGCGCGATGGACTCGACCCGGCGCGCTTCCGCACGGCGCTGCGCGCGGAGTCCGGGCTCCCGGGACCGGTCGACCTGCGGCTGGACAGCACGTGGACGCAGGGAACCCTGGCCACCCGGCTGCGCGGCGCCCGCGAGTTCCTGACGTCCTGAGCGCCCTCGGCCCTACCGGGCGGGAGCCCCGTGCGGTGGGACGTTCGCCCCTATGGTGGGACCGAGATGCCTTCGTACGGTGGGACCACACCCTGCAAACTGGAGGTCATCGCCATGCATGCTCTCGTCTACCACGGTCCCGGCCAGAAGGCCTGGGAAGAGGTGCCGGACCCCGTCATCGTCGACGACACCGACGCCATCGTCAGGATCGACGCCGTCACCATCTGCGGCACCGACCTGCACATCCTCAAGGGTGACGTCCCCGCCGTCACCGACGGCCGCATCCTCGGCCACGAGGCCGTGGGCACCGTCGAGGCGGTGGGTGCCGCGGTGGCCAACGTCCACGTCGGCGACCGCGTCCTGGTGTCCTGCATCACGGCCTGCGGCGCCTGCCGCTACTGCCGCGACGGCCAGTACGGCCAGTGCCTCGGTGGAGGCGGTTGGATCCTCGGTCACAAGATCGACGGCACCCAGGCGGAGCTCGTCCGCGTGCCGTTCGCCGACACCTCGACCTACCCGGTGCCG
Organism: uncultured Actinomycetota bacterium; assembly: GCA_963757635.1. Taxonomy (GTDB): domain Bacteria; phylum Actinomycetota; class Actinomycetes; order Actinomycetales; family Dermatophilaceae; genus Pedococcus. The sequence goes on from CAVWSK010000005.1 coordinate 866,842, forward strand.
GAGGGGGTCAGCGACGAGGACGTGCTGATGCTGGCCGACATCCTGCCCACGGGCTACGAGGTCGGGGTGCTCAACGGCGCTGTCCGGCCGGGGGACACGGTGGCCGTGGTCGGATCCGGCCCCATCGGCCTCGCGGCCATCATGGGCGCCAAGCTGTTCAGCCCCGCGCACATCGTCGCCATCGACCTCGCCGACTCGAGGCTCGAGGCCGCCAAGCGGTTCGGGGCCGACGTCACCGTCAACTCCACCCGCGAGGATGCGCTGGCCGTGGTGCAGGAGCTCACCGACGGGCTGGGCGCCGACACCGCCATCGAGGCGGTCGGGGTGCCCGAGTCCTTCGAGCAGTGCACCGAGCTGATCCGCCCCGGAGGACGGGTGGCCAACATCGGGGTGCACGGAGCGCCCGCGGTGCTCCACCTCGAGAGCCTGTGGATCAAGAACGTCACCATCACGACCGGGCTGGTCGACACGTACTCCACGCCGACCCTGCTCAGGCTCGTCGAAGGACGTCAGCTCGACTCCTCGAAGTTCGTCACCCACCACTTCGCGATGGCGGACTTCATGGAGGCGTACGACGTCTTCTCGCGGGCCGCAGACACCGGCGCCCTCAAGGTCGTGCTCACCAGGTCCTGACCCAGGTGGTCCGGCCGCCCTGTGTTTCCGGGCTCGGGGCTGCCGGACCCGTGTTCTAGGCCGTTTGACCGAGCCAGCCTGCGTTTGGGCGTGGGAGCCTCGAGGGGTCGGACCTGTGGACTCGGGGGTGAGGACATGCGCAGATCGACGGTCCTGGTGGCGGGGCTCGCCGCGGTCGCCACCGTCCTGGGTGGTGCTGGGCCGGCCTCGGCCGCGGTGCCCACGGCGGACTCCGGCCCGTCGGTCATCGCCAAGGTGGGCACGGTGGCCCAGCTGCACGGCACGGCGAGCGACGCCGACGGCGACCCGCTGCAGATCCGGTGGCTGCGGTCGACCTTCAACGGCGGCAGCCTCGCGTCGTGCACGTTCAGCGGCCCCACCGGGTTCGAGCCGATCAGCCCAGCCGGTCTGGAACCCACGCTGAGCTGTACGCAGCCCGGGGACTACCTCATGCAGCTGGTCGCAGCCGACGGCACCTCCTCCTTCGACAGCACCGGCGCCGTGGTGACCTTCACCCCCAACCACGCTCCGGTCGTGGACTCGGGGCCGTCCGTCATGGTGGCGGCGGGCACCGACGCGCACCTTTCCGGCAGCGCCAGCGACCCGGACGGCGATGCGTTGGAGATCCGCTGGCTGCGCAGTGTCGTCGCGGGAGGCAACCTGGCGTCGTGCACGTTCAGCGGCCCCACCGCCTTCGAGCCGATCAGCGCTGGGGGGCTGGCCCCCACCCTGAACTGCACCCAGCCCGGCGACTACCTCCTGCAGCTGGTCGCGGGGGACGGCGAGCTCGCGTCCGACGACATCGGGGCGCTGGTGACCTTCACCGCGCCGCTCGACCTGACCGCTGCGGTGTGCCGCATGGTCCGCTTGGGACCAGGGTCGTATGCCGTCCGGGTCGCCGACCCGGAGTCGGGGGTGTCGAGCTACCGGACCCGCAGCATCGTCAACCTCAGGCTCTCACCGGGCGCCGCGTCCTTCGCGACACCGGTCGCGTCGGTGGACCTCTCCGTCCGGCGACCCCTGTCCCGCCGTCCGGGTGCCGCGCTGATCAGGCACACGAACGGGGCCGGGGCGATCGGGACCTGCCTGGTGGTCGTCTCGAGGACGGGAGCGGTCCGGGTGACCGCGATCCCCTGAGGCGTCAGGCGCGGTAGGGCGCGCCGCGCACGTCGATGCCCGCTGACGCGAACTCCGCCAGGGCCCTGGTGGTCGTGTCAGGGGCGACCCCTGCGGTGAGGTCGAGCAGCACGGTGGTCTCGAACCCCTCGTCGGCCGCGTCCAGGGCCGTCGCCCGGACGCAGTGGTCCGTGGCGATCCCGACGACGTCCACCTGCTCGATCGCCCTGTCGCGCAACCAGTCCGCCAGCGTGGCCCGGTGGTCGGCCTCGACGGTGAAGCCCTCGAAGCCACTGTAGGCGGCGCTGTGGTGACCCTTGCGGAAGATGGCCTCGACGTGCTCGAACGCCTGCTCGGCCGCAGGGTGGAACAGCGCGCCGTCGCTCCCGACCCTGCAGTGCGGGGGCCAGCTGTCGACGAAGTCGGGGGTGGCGCTGAAGTGCGCGCCGGGGTCGTCGTGCCAGTCCGCGGTGGCCACGATGGCGGCATACTCCCCGTGGTGGGCCACCACGTGCTCGCTGATGCGGCGCGCGACCTCGGCGCCGCCCTCGACGGCCAGCGAACCGCCCTCGCAGAAGTCGTTCTGGACGTCGACCACGATCAGCGCACGGCTCATCCCGGCACCCTAGCCCGACCCCGCGCGGGGCGCGCTAGGCCGGGTCCAGGTAGGTCGTGGGGATGGCCGGCTCGCCCCGCTGCAGCCTGCGCGCGGCAGCAGGGAGCTCGGCGCGGGAGGCGGCGTGGCGCTCGCGGGCGCGCCCGAGCGAGAGGGCGTCCCGGTCGACGACCGCACCGTTCGCGAGGAGCGGGACCATGAGGGAGCGGTCGTCGCCGTCATCCGTGGGCGGTTCGCCGATGCCGATCACCTCGGCCTCGGCGACGCCGCGAGGGCTCAGCCGGCGCAGGGCGAACTTGCGCCCGCCCACGGAGGCCTTGTCCTTGCTCTTCTTCGCGACGCCGACCACGGTCCCGGTCTGGTCCTCGCGGGCCACGAGCTTGTAGACCATGCCCGCCGTGGGAGCCCCCGAGCCGGTCACCAGCGAGGTGCCCACGCCGTAGAGGTCGACGGGGGCGGCGGCGAGGGAGGCGATGGCGTGCTCGTCCAGGTCGGACGTCACCACGATCTTGGTCTGCGTGGCGCCCAGCCCATCGAGCTGGGCACGCACCTCGCGGGCCTGGGCGAGCAGGTCGCCGGAGTCCAGCCGGACGGCACCCAGGTCCGGGCCGGCGAGCTCGACGGCCGTGGCGACCCCCGTGGGCACGTCGTAGGTGTCGACCAGGAGCGTGGTGCCCTTGCCGAGCGAGGCGATCTGCGCGGCGAAGGCGCTGCGCTCGTCGTCGTGCAGCAGCGTGAAGGCGTGGGCGGCCGTGCCTGCGGTTGGCACCCCGAATCGACGTCCCGCCTCGAGGTTGGAGGTGGTGGCGAAGCCGGCGAGGTAGGCGGCACGGGCCGCGGCCACGGCGGCCTCCTCGTGCGTGCGCCGCGAGCCCATCTCGATGCACGGGCGGTCGCCGGCGGCCGACGTCATCCGCGAGGCAGCCGAGGCCACGGCGCTGTCGTGGTTGAGGATGCTCAGCACCAACGTCTCCAGCAGCACCCCGTGCGCGAAGTCGGTCTCGACGACGAGCACGGGGGAGCCGGGGAAGTAGCACTCGCCCTCGGCATACCCCCGCACGTCCCCGCTGAACCGGAAGTCCGCGAGGAAGTCCAGGGTCGGTCCGTCGACCACGCCACAGCTGCGCAGGTGCTCGACCTCGTCGGGGCCGAAGGTGAACCGCTCTATCGCCTCGACGAGGCGGCCGGTGCCGGCGACGACGCCGTAGCGACGCCCCTCGGGCAGCCGCCGGGCGAACACCTCGAAGACGCACCGGCGGGAGGCCGTGCCGCTGCGCAGGGCGGCCTGCACCATGGTCAGCTCGTAGTGGTCGGTGAGCAGTGCTGTCGACGTCACGCGAGCAGCCTATGGTGGGTGGCGTGTCCATCGCGCCCGTAGAGCAGCAGAGCGTCTCGGCTGACGAGGCGACCGACGTCGACGTCCCGTGGATCACGTTGGTGTGGAACGACCCGGTCAACCTGATGTCGTACGTCACCTTCGTCTTCCAGAGCTACTTCAACTATCCCAAGGCCAAGGCCGAGCGGTTGATGATGGACGTCCACCTGTTGGGTAGGGCGGTCGTCTCGACCGGCACCCGCGAACGCATGGAGACCGACACCGAGGCGCTGCAGGGCTATGGCCTGTGGGCGACCTTCCAGAAGGACAGCTGAGTGGCACGCGGTTTCAAGAAGAAGCAGGGGCGCTACGTCGCCAAGCTCGACGCGGTCGAGCGCGGGCTCGTCGTCGGCCTCATGGAGCAGGTGCGCGAGCTGGTCGCGCCGGAGGGCGGTATGCCGGGCGGGGGCGGTGACGAGTTCGACCAGATCGTCGCCGGTCTCGGGGGCGTCGGGATGGGGGTGTCGCTTTCGGCCGAGGACCAGGTGGGGCTCACTGGGGGCGTGCCTGCGCCGCGGGACCCCGCCCTGGACCGGATCTTCCCCACGGGCAACCGCGAGGACGAGCAGGTCGCCGCGGAGTTCCGCCGCCTGACCGAGCCCGGGCTGCGGGCCCGCAAGTCGGCCAACCTCGACACCGCGATCGCAGCCCTGTCCCAGCTCGCGGACCAGAAGGTCTCGATCGACCAGGGCGAGGCCGTGGCGCTGGTCGTGGCGCTCACCGACGTCCGGCTGGTGCTGGGCGAGCGGCTCGGGCTGACCCAGGACGAGGACCTGGAGCTGATCGAGGAGCAGGTCTCGAGCCTCTCGGAGGACGACCCCGCGGTCTACGCCCTGGCCGTCTACGACTTCCTCACCTGGCTCCAGGAGACGCTGGCGCACGCCCTCCAGCCCTGACCCGCCCCCACCCCCCATCTTCTGCAACCTGGGCAGGTCATGGCGTGCCCAGGTTTCCATCAAGGGTGGCGAGTGGGCACTGGGGCGAACACCCTCGTGCCTCTCCCCGCCAACCCCGGCTGCGCAGGGTGAGCGCGACGTCGAGGGCCAGCTCGCAGGACTGGTGGACGACCTCGACCCAGCCGGCGCGCAGCGTCACTCGCCCGGACCGGGCCGTGACCCGGTCGCGGGTCCGATCGCGGCGCATGCCCTCGCCGGCGTGGCCGAGCTCGCCGTCGACCTCGACGACCAGGGCGAACTCGTCGTACTCGAAGTCCCGACGCACCGACCGGGCACCGCTCGACGCCGTCACCTGCATAAGCGGCACGGGCAGGCCGTGCGGACGGACGACATCGCGGACGAACCGGACCTCGAGGACGCTCTCGGCCCCCGACGCGACCTCACCCAGCGCCAGCAGCAGGGCCTCCCGCCAAGGATGCCGGCGCCGTGCGGCCACCAGCTCCGACAGCCGCTGGGCCGTCGTGAGGCGCCGGTGGACGGCCTTGGCCGCCAGGGCTATGGCGTCATCGAGCCCGACGGTCGCCGCGAGGTCGACGACGGTCTCCTCCGCCGTCGTGACGGGTATGCCGTCGACCCTGGTCAGGTGCAGTCCATCGCGTCGCCGGACGGCGAGGCCCGGCTGCGAGCGCACACGCCGTCGCGTCGGGACGACGACCACCACGAACGAGGGTTCCCGCTCGACGAGTCCGTGCAGGTGGGCGGCCGCCAGCGACGACACGGCGGCGCCGTCGCCGGCATACAGGACCGCCGCCATGGTGCGGGCCCGCCACGAGGCGTCGCCACTGTGGGTGAGGTAGACGCCACGGCGCAGCTGCTGCCACCGACCGGTGCGCAACCGCCAGGCGACGGCGGCTCGGGCCAGGCCGGCGCGGTTGGCCTGGGCCATCGACACGACCCGGTGCTGCCCCGCGGCAACCTGGGCCACGAGGGCGTCACCTGCAGCGGCCATCCCCACAGTCTGCGATCAGGACGCGCCGACGGTCCGGCGTCATCCACAGCTGGGGTCACCGGCCCCCTACACCGCAACCTGGGCATGTGGGGGCATGCCCAGGTTGCGGTGTAGAGGGGGCCGACGGGTGGGGGGTATGGGGGGTGGGCGGGTCGGTGTGACGCACCAGACGGCCCCGGGGTGGGGGCTCCCCGGGCCACGCCGCCTAGCCTTGACCCCGTGGCGGATGCACCCATCGGGATCTTCGACTCGGGCTACGGCGGTCTGACCGTCGCCCGAGCCGTGCTCGACCAGCTCCCGCACGAGTCGATCGCCTACTTCGGAGACACCGCCCGCGCGCCCTACGGCCCGCGGCCCATCGCCGAGACGCGCGAGTTCGCGCTCGAGTGCCTCGACCGCCTCGTCGACCACGGCGTCAAGGTGCTCGTGATCGCCTGCAACACGGCCAGCGCAGCGGTGCTGCACGACGCCCGCGAGCGCTACGACGTGCCCGTCGTCGAGGTGATCCGACCCGCCGTGCGCCGTGCCGTCGCGGCCACCCGCAACGACCGGATCGGGGTGATCTCCACGACCGGCACGCACCAGTCGGGGGCCTACCTCGACGCGTTCGCCGCCGCGCCCCAGCTGAGCGTGTCGAGCGTTCCCTGCCCGCGGTTCGTGGAGTTCGTCGAGTCGGGGGTGACGAGCGGCGCCGAGGTGATCGCCGTGGCGCGCGACTACCTCGGCCCGCTCGTCGACCGGGGGGTCGACACGGTGGTCCTCGGGTGCACGCACTACCCGCTGCTGGCCGGCGCCATCTCCTACGTCATGGGCGAGGGGGTGACGCTCGTGTCGTCCGCCGACGAGACGGCCAAGGACGTCTACCGGGTGCTGGCGGACACCGACGCGCTGCGCCCGGCGGACCTGCCGCCACCGAGCCACGGCTTCACCACGACGGGGGACGCGCAGGAGTTCCGGAGGCTGGCACGCCGGTTCCTCGGCCCCGAGGTCGGGCCGGTCTTCGGCGACTCGGTCGTGCGCGCGGTCGTGGGGACCCGGTGAGGCTGACCGTCATCGGGTGCTCGGGCTCGTTCGCTGGCCCGCACTCGCCGGCGTCCTCCTACCTCGTCCGGGCCGAGCACGAGGGCCGCACGTGGAGCATCGTCCTGGACCTGGGGAACGGCGCCCTAGGACCCCTGCAGCAGCACGTCGACCTCGCCGACCTGGACGCGGTCTTCATCAGCCACCTGCACCCGGACCACTGCGTCGACATGTGCGGGCTCTACGTCACGCGCAAGTACCGGCCCGAGGGACCAGTGCCCGGCCGGCTGCCGGTCCACGCTCCAGCAGGGGCTGAGGAGCGCTTTGCCCTGATGTACCACGGCATCGAGCACACGGGGATGAGCCAGGAGTTCGCCATCGACGAGCTCGCGGACGGCCAGGTCACCCGGGTCGGCCCGTTCGCGGTCACCGCGCTGCGCGTCAACCACCCCGTGGAGGCCTACGGCTTCCGGATCGAGGCGGACGGTGTGGTCCTGGCCTACACCGGCGACACCGACACGTGCCCGGCGCTGACCCCCCTGCTGCACGATGCCGACCTGGCGCTGGTCGACACGGCGTTCGTCGACGGGCGGGACGACAGCCCCGGCATCCACCTGTCCGGCAGCCGGGCGGCGCAGGCGGCCGCCGACGCCGGTGGAGTGGCTCGCCTCGTGCTGACCCACATCCCGCCGTGGAACGACCCGGAGGTGTGTCGCACGCAGGCCGCCGCGGTCTGGCCGGGGCAGCTCGACGTCGCTGTCGCCGGGGCGACCTACGAGCTCTGAGCGCGGCCCGGACATGGTGCGGGCGGCGAGCGTGGCGGCGACCTAGGCTGGGAAGCATGAGCGAGCCGATCACCGTCGACCGTGAGCGTGGCCTGCGGATGTGGGCGGCCTACCGCGCGACCCAGGCCAACCTGCCTGCCGAGGACGACCTGGTCGTGGAGTGCTTCGGGGACAGTCCAGAGCTCGCGGACGAGCTCATCGCCTTTGTCGTCGACGGCCCGAAGCGGGCGACCGCCGGGCTCGTGGCTGCGTATGCCGCGGACGGCGACCCGCTGCCACGCATCGGTGAGCACTGGGTCGCCTGCGGAGGGGACGGGACTCCGCGCGTCGTGCTGCGGACCCAGGAGCTGCGTGTCGGCCCGCTGCACTCGGTCGACGCCCAGTTCGCCTGGGACGAGGGGGAGTACGACCGCACGCTCGACTCATGGCTCGACGGTCATCGACGGTTCTTCCGCCGCGAGTGCGAGCGCATCGGCATCGAGTACTCCGACGACCTCGAGCTGGTCTTCGAGCGGTTCCGGATCGTCTGGCCGCCCGACCTCGCAGACCCGGCGGCGGCGCTGCCGCGCGACTAGGCTCGCACCGTGGCCAGAGACCCGGCAGTCCCGCTCGCCCCCGGCGTGTGGCGCATCCCGCTGATCGGCGACTTCGTCAACGGCTTCATCCTGCGCGACGACGACGGACAGGTGACCCTGGTCGACATGGGGGTCAAGCAGTCCGGCCGCAGGGTCATGGCGGCGCTCGCCTCCATCGGCTCGGGGCCCTCGGACGTCACCCGCCTCATGCTCACCCACGCCCACCCGGACCATGCCGGCGGCGCGGCCCACGTCGCCGAGCGGACGGGCAAGGAGTTCGGCATCCACGTCGACGACGCGCCGTTCGCCCGGACCGGCACCTCGCCCCCGCGCGACCAGTCACTGCGGATGGGTCGGCTGATGGCCCGCCTCGGCGGTGGCGGCTTCGCATCCGTCCCGGTCGGGGAGACGTTCACCGACGGCCAGGTCGTCCCGTTCGCGGGAGGCATCGAGGTCGTCCACACGCCCGGGCACTCACCCGGGCACGCGGCCTACCTGCACCGTGACTCCGGCGTGCTCATCACCGGCGACTCGATCTTCAACGTGCGCGGGCTGCGGTGGCCCGTCAAGGCGTTCTGCACCAACTTCGTGCTGACCACGAGGACCGCTCACCGGCTCGCCGAGCTGGAGTACACCACGGCGGCCTTCACCCACGGGCCGCACCTGGCCGACCGACCGCGCGAGCACATCCGCCGCTTCCTCGCGAGGCACCCGGTCACGGACCAGGGCGCGAGCTAGAGCCGCGAGCTAGAGCCGCGCGCGGAGCCAGTCGAGGTCCGCGCGCTGGCCCTCGAGGCCGCCGCGGGTCTCGATGACCACCGGCGCCTGTGCGTCGCGCACCGCGCCTGCGAGCTCGTCGGGGTCGATGAGCCCCTCGCCGAGGTTGGTGTGCCGATCGGCGCCGGAGTCGAACTCGTCGCGGCTGTCGTTGCAGTGCACGAGGTCGATGCGACCGGTGATCGCCCGGACCTGCTCGACGGCGCTGCCGAGCGGGATGCCGCCCGCGTGGGCGTGGCAGGTGTCGAGGCAGAAGCCCACCTGCTCGGATCCCTCCGCCGCGCCGATGGCCTGCCAGACCCGGGCGATCCGCTCGAGCGTGCGGGCCATCGCGTTGTCACCGCCCGCGGTGTTCTCCAGCAGCAGGGGGATCTTCAGGTCGGTGGCCTCGACGGCCTTGCGCCAGTTGTCGAACCCCTTCTCGACCTCTTCACCCTTGTCGACGTGCCCGCCGTGGACGATGAGGCCCTTCGCCCCGATGGCGGCGCCGGCGTCGATGAACTGCTGCAGCAGCTTGCGGCTCGGGATGCGGATCCGGTTGTTCGTCGTGGCGACGTTGATGAGGTAGGGCGCGTGGACGTAGAGGTCGACGCCGGCAGCCTCGGCGTCGGCGCGCAGCGCGTCGGCGCCGCCTGCGTAGTCGAACTCCGGGCCCTTGTAGCCCTGCGGGTTGCCCAGGAAGAACTGGCTCAGCCCTGCCCCGCGCTCACGGGCAGCGGTCACCGGATCGGCGGAGTCGACGTGGGCGCCCAGGGGGAATGCGTCTGCCATGGCTCCAGCGTAGGCCGCCCCACGGACAGGGGACGGGCCACCCGGCGGAGCGCACGGCCCACCCCGTTAGCCTTGCGAGGTGACTGAGACGACGCAGGCCCGCCACGACGGACGCACCCCCGACCAGACTCGCGAGGTGCGCATCACGCGCAACTGGCTGGACCACGCCGAGGGGAGCGTGCTCGTGGAGTTCGGGCGCACGAGGGTGCTGTGTGCCGCATCCTTCACCGAGGGCGTGCCGCGCTGGCTCAAGGGCAAGGGCACCGGGTGGGTCACCTCCGAGTACGAGATGCTGCCGCGCTCCACCAACACGCGGTCCGACCGTGAGTCGCGCAAGGGCAAGGTCGGTGGCCGCACCCACGAGATCTCGCGCCTCATCGGCCGCAGCCTCCGGGCCATCATCGACACCAAGGCGCTCGGCGAGAACACCATCGTGCTGGACTGCGACGTCCTGCAGGCCGACGGCGGCACCCGCACGGCGTCCATCACCGGGGCCTACGTCGCCCTGGTCGACGCCATCGAGGACGCCCGGGCCAAGGGCCTCATCGCCAGGAATGCCCAGCCGCTGACCGGGTCCATCGCTGCGGTGTCGGTCGGCATCGTCAAGGGTGAGGCCGTCATCGACCTCGACTACCCCGAGGACTCGACGGCCGAGACCGACATGAACGTCGTGATGACCGGCGACGGGCGCTTCGTCGAGGTGCAGGGCACCGCCGAGGCCGAGCCCTTCAGCCGCGAGATGCTCGACCTCCTGCTGGACAAGGCGACCCAGGGCTGCGCCGACCTGACCGTCAAGCAGATGGAGGCGCTGGCCACCACCCCGCGCGAGCGCCTGCTGTGACCCGCGTCGTCCTCGCGACCCGCAACGACCACAAGGTCCTCGAGCTGCGGGCCATCCTCGCGGACGTCGTCGACGAGCTCGGGCTCGAGATCGTCGGCGCCGGTGAGTTCCCCGGGGCGCCGGACGTCGTGGAGGACGAGGTCACCTTCGAGGGCAACGCCCGGCTCAAGGCGCAGGCGCTGGCCGACTTCACCGGCCTGCCGGCGCTCGCGGACGACTCCGGGCTCGCGGTGGACGTCCTCGGCGGCGCGCCGGGCATCTTCTCCGCCCGCTGGTCCGGACGCCACGGCGACGACCGGGCCAACCTCGAGCTGCTCCTGGCGCAGGTGGCGGACGTCAAGGACGAGCACCGCGCAGCGGCTTTCGTGTGTGCCGCGGTGCTGGCGCTACCCGACGGCACCGTGCGGGCCGCCGAGGGTCGTATGCCGGGCACGCTGGCCCGAGAGCCCAAGGGTGCCAACGGTTTTGGTTACGACCCGATCCTCGTGGTCGAGGAAGGCGCGCGACACGCGGCCGAGCTGTCGCCACAGGAGAAGAACGCGATCTCCCACCGGGGCAAGGCCTTCCGCGCCATGGTCCCGCACCTGCGCGACCTGCTCGGCTGACGTCGTAGAGTGACGTCCACGCGCAAGTGGCGGAAGCGGCAGACGCGCCAGGTTTAGGTCCTGGTGCCTTCGGGCGTGCGGGTTCAAGTCCCGCCTTGCGCACGTGACTGACGACCGTGACGACCCCGAGGACCTGCCGCGCAGGAGCGCGCTCGAGACCGCGTCGTGGCGCCGGGAGGTGCACGCGTTGTATGCCGCGCTGCGCGCCGAGCCGGACCCCGCGGCAGCCCACGCCCTCTGGGTCGACACCCGCTCGCGGCTGTTCCTGCAGCACCCGGCCTCCCCGCGACGTGAGGGGCAGCGGTTGCGCCACGCGGCATACGACCCGTCGTTGCGCTTCGTCGTGCCGATCGAGCCGGCCGACCAGGAGCCCTGGGAGTTTCGCTCGGCGACCGACGGGGTCGTCCCGTTCACGGGAGCGGGGCGCGTGAGGCTCGACGGCCTGGGCGCGCTCGACGTCTGGTGGCTGGACTCCTACGGCGGTGGCCTGTTCCTCCCCGTGCGCGACGGGTCGGCCGGGACCCAGACCTACGGGGCGGGCCGCTACCTGCTCGACACCGTCAAGGGCACCGACCTCGGCCGCGACGCCGACGGCCGCTGGGTGGTCGACCTCAACTTCGCCTACAACCCCTCCTGCGTGTACGACCACCGCTGGGTCTGCCCCCTCGCGCCGGCCGCCAACCGGCTCGAGGCGCCGGCGCCGGTCGGCGAGCTGTTGCCCGAGGGCTACTGACCCACTACGCCAAATGGGGGCTCGCGTCGGAGCCGCAAAACCCCCAAACTGGAGTTCACTGAACCGAGGGAGGCGACACGTCCATGGCCGACGCAGGCGAGGCAGCGATCGAGTTCCACTTCGAGGGGACGTCGATCTCGGTGTCCCCCACGACCATCGACGGGGGCAACCCGGTGATCTCCGTCGACAGCGGCATCATCGTCATCTCCTCTGCTCCCACCCGGGACCTCCAGCGGCGGTTGGGGAGCCTCATCAAGGACCATCCCGGCGTGGAGGAGATCGCCATCGGGGGGATCGACACCTCTTCCAGGGATGCCATCGTGGAGGTTGCCCAGGAGTACGGCCTAGGGGTTCAAGGGACCTGACGGGGGCGCGATGAACTGGAGTGCCTTGGTCCGCAGACCCGGTGTCGGGGCCGCGGCGAGTGCCTTTGCCGGAGGCAGGCCGGGGGCTGGGGGCCACCCCGACGGGTCTGGCGTGCTCACCCTCAAGCTGGCGACCGACGCTCCGGCCCCGGCCCCCTCGAATCCCTACCTTCCCGCCACGACCGCGCTGCGCGACGTCGCGAAGTGGCTGATCGGGGCGCTCGCTGCGGTGGCAGCGGTGATGCTGGCCGGGACACAGCTCTCGTCGCTGGGGGCACTCTCAGCACAGCACCCGGGGCGGCTGGTGACCGCGGTGGTGGCTGCGGCTGTCGTCGTGGCGGCCATCAGCGGGGCCATCTACCTGCTCACGACCGTGCTCCCCATGGACTTCTCGGGGATGCACGGGCTGGTGGAGGCGTCCCGGGAGCAGCCGATGCGTGCGGTGCTGGCAGCGGACTCCGGCTACTGCGGTGGGCGCACCAGCGTGAGCCACCTCCTCGACGACTACGAGACCGCACGCAAGGCCGAGCGCCTGGCCTACCGCACGCGGGCGGCCCTGGCACGCGAGGAGGCCGAGCACCCGGACCCGACCAAGGACCTCAGCGCGCAGCTCACCTGCGCCACCAAGCGGGAGGCGCTGGCGACAGCGGAGGTGAACGAGCTCAAGAAGAACGTCACCCTCCTCATCCAGATGAAGGGCTACCTGGCTGTTCAGAGGCGTTTCGAGCGTGCCCGTACCGGCGTGATCTGGCTCGCCCTGGTGGCCGCGGTCGGCATCATCGCCTTTGCCTGGGCGGCGAAGCCCGCGGACGCGACCGGCCCCTCGCCGGCGCTCAACCCATCGCCCGTGAGCGCCAGACTCGTCCTGACCCAGGCTGGGGTGTCCGAGCTGGGGGCGGTCATCGGTCCGCGGTGCGCGGCCGCGGCAGGCACAGACGGTGTGCCCGTCGTCGTCCTCGACGCAGACGCGGCGGGCGCCGAGCTGGTGGTCCTCGGCCAGGGCGTGTGCACCACGGTCACCCGTGTCACGGTCGAGAAGCGGCTCGGTCGTCCCGTGCCCACTGATGAGCCAGACCTTCCCGCGCGGGCGACCGGCTGAGCCGACCCGCCGCAGCCTGCACCAGCCCCCGGTGCCGGGCTGGCTCCCGGGGGCTGGTGGGTGCCGGTCCAGGTGTCAGAAAGTCCCGGCCGTTCCCACCGTGGGGTGCCGGCCACGCCCGGAACTCCCTCAAACGGACGAAGGCACCCATGACAAATGTCATGGGTGCCTACCATCGGGGGCGTGAACTCCCTGGTGCGTGAGGTGTTGCCGGCCCTCGACCTCGACGAGGGGTATGCCGCGACCCACCTCCGCCTCGCAGTCGGCAGTGGGCTGCCCGCGACCTTGCCGGTCAACACCCTGGCCTGTGGCTCGGTGGCGGCGGCAGGACTCGCCGGGCTCGCGCTGCGCGGCGGGGACCGGGTGCACCTCGACCCGCGACAGGTGTCGGTGGCGTTCCGCGGTGACCAGCTGCAGAGCGTCGACGGTGTGCGCCAACCGGGGTTCGCGGCGCTGTCGGGGTTCTTCGAGGCGCGCGACGGCTGGGTGCGTACGCACGCGAACTACCCGCACCACCGGGACCGCCTGCTGCGGGCCCTCGACCTGCCCGATGGGGCGACGCGCGAGCAGGCCGCCGCGGCCATCGCCGACCGGGAGGCCCAGGCGCTCGAGGACCTCGTCACCGCCGACCACGGCATCGCGGTGCGCGTGCGCTCTTTGCCGGAGTGGCGCAGCACCGCGCAGGCGGCCGCCGTCGCTGGCCACGAGCTGCTCTCGGTGACCTCGACCGGGGACGTTCCCGGGCGGTCGGTGCCCGACCGGCCGAGGGTGCTCGACCTCACCCGCGTCATCGCCGGCCCGGTCGCGACGCGCACCCTGGCCCTCTTGGGCTGTGACGTGCTGCGCGTCGACAGTCCCCACCTGCCGGAGCTCGAGGCCCAGCACCTGGAGACCGGCGCGGGCAAGCGGTCGACCCTGGTCGACCTGCACGACGCCCATGCGCGCCGACGCCTGCACGAGCTCCTCACCGAGGCCGACGTGCTCGTGACCGGCTACCGTCCCGGTGCGCTCGCGGCATACGGCCTGGACCCTGACGAGCTGGCACTGACCCATCCGCACCTGGTCTGCGCCTCCCTCTCGGCCTGGACGCCGGAGGGGCCGTGGGGCGCCCGCCGCGGCTTCGACAGCATCGTCCAGGCGGCGACCGGCATCTCGCTGATCGAGTCGGCCGACGGCACGACGCCGGGAGCCCTGCCGGCGCAGGCGCTCGACCACGCGACGGGCTACCTCCTGGCGGCAGGGGTCCTGGCCGCCCTGCGGCTGCGCGCCGGTCGCGGGGGGACGTGGCGGGTCGGTGCCCACCTCGCGCGGACGGCCCAGTGGCTGCTGCAGACCGACGCCCTGGACGGGCCGGCTGCCGCTGTCGGCGACGCCTCGCCCTGGCTGGTGGAGTCGCGCGGCGGGCACGGCACGGTGCTCCAGTCTCGGCCGGCGTTCAGGATCGACGACTCGCTCTCGAGGTTCGCCTGGGTCGGTCGGCCGTTCGGCAGCGACGAGGCGGTCTGGGACCCTGCCTGACTAGGGCGCCGGGACGCTGCGGGGGTCGAAGCCGAACGGCAGCTCCAACCGGTGGGCGGCCATGAGCACGTCGTCGGTGAGGATGTCGCGGGTCGCGCCGTCGGCCACGACCACGCCGTCGGAGAGCACGACCGACCGGGCACAGAGCTCGTAGGCGTAGGGCAGGTCGTGGGTGACCATCAGCACCGTGACGTCGAGCGAGCGGAGGATGTCGGCCAGCTCACGTCGCGACGCGGGGTCGAGGTTGGACGACGGCTCGTCCAGGACCAGGATCTCCGGCTCCATGGCCAGCACCGTCGCCACGGCCACGCGGCGCCGCTGCCCGAAGGACAGGTGGTGGGGCGGGCGGTCGATGAAGTCGACCATGCCCACCCGGTCGAGGGCGTCGAGGACGCGCTGCTCGAGCGCCGCGCCGCGCAACCCGAGGTTTGCCGGCCCGAACTCCACGTCGGCGCGCACCGAGGGCATGAAGAGCTGGTCGTCGGGGTCCTGGAAGACGACGCCGACGCGGCGCCGGATCTCCATCAGGTGGTCGCGCTCGACCGGCAGCCCTGACACGGAGACCGACCCCGCCCCTGCGGTGAGGATGCCGTTGAGGTGCAGGACGAGCGTGGTCTTGCCGGCGCCGTTCGGCCCGAGCAGCGCGACCCGCTCGCCCCGGTGGACATGGAGGTTGACCCCGAAGAGCGCCTGGTGCCCGTCGGGGTAGGCGTACGCCAGCCCGCGGACGTCGAGGACCGGATCGCTCACAGCGCCACCGCCGTCACCACGGTCACCAGGGCCACGGCCGGGAGTATGCCGGCCCGGCGCCACTGCGCGCCGGTGGCCGAGAGGGGGTGGGTGACCGGGACCCGCCCCGTGTAGCCGCGGGACAGCATGGCGAGGTGGATGCGCTCGCCGCGCTCGAAGGACCGGATGAACAGGGCTCCCGCGGTCGAGGCCAGCACGGGCCAGGCCCGCAGCGAGCGGGCCTGGAAGCCCCGGGACTCGCGAGCGACACGCATCCGGCTCAGCTCGCCGGTGACCACCTCGAGGTAGCGGATCATGAACGCCATGATCTGGACGAGCTGGTGGGGCAGGCGCAACCGCTCGAGGCCGACCACGACGTCGCGGGGCTCGGTCGTCGTGGCCATGACGAGCGACGCCATGACGCCGAGGGTCCCCTTGGCCAGCAGCGCCCACGCGCCGACGAGGCCGGCCTCGGACAGCCGCAGTGGGCCGACGTCGACCCGCGGCCCGGTCGCGACGAAGGGCAGCAGGAGGGCGAAGACCACGAAGGGCGTCTCGACCACCATCCGTGCGACGAAGTAGCGGATGGGCACGCGGGAGGCGCGCTGGGCGAGCACGACCACGGCGAGGTGGACGGCATACGCCCAGTAGGCGGTGCGCGGGGTGAGCACCACCGCCCCGACGAAGGTCAGCAGGGCGACGAGCTTGACGTGGGCCGGGAGGTGGTGGACGGGGGAGTGCCCGTGGAAGTGCAGGTGGTGACCGTGGCCGGCGCCCATCAGTGCTCGACCCGGTCGGGGGGCTGGTCGCCGGTCTGGTCGCCGGACTGGTCGTCGCCGCGGCGGCGCAGCGCCATGAAGAGGCCGCCACCGATGACACCCACGAGCAGCACCCCGACCACACCCGCCACGGCGCCGGACAGGCGAGCGTCCGTGATGCCTCGCGTCCGGTAGCCGGCGAAGGGGGAGCCGTCGCTGGCGTGCGCCGTCTCGGAGGACTCGAAGCCCAGCTGGTGGGCGACGGAAGCCAGGCCGTCGGGCTGCTTCGAGGCGTAGAACGACACGACGCCGGCCAGGACGAGGGAGACGAGCACGCCGATGGCGACCAGGCGTCGGGTCGAGACGCGCGCGACCGGGCGGCTCACGTGGTCACCTCGTCGCGCACCGTGAGCGGCTGTCGCCGCAGCAGTGGCCTGGCCCCGTGGACGAGGTCCGGACGCACCGCGACGATGCTGGCGACGGCGAGCGCGGTGATGAGCGCCTCGCCGACACCGATGACGACGTGGACGGCCCCCATGGCCGTGGCCACGGTGGCGATGGGCACCGGCGCCGTGCCGCCGATGGCGAAGAGCCCGACGAAGGCCAGGGCGGCGACCGGGACGGAGACGAAGGCCCCCACGGCGGCGGCGGGCACCACCGAGGAGACGCGCTTGGGCAGCACCGCGCGCACCGCGACGAAGACGAGCCACCCGGTCCACACGCCGACCAGACCCATGAGGGTGATGTTCGTGCCGAGAGCGGTGATGCCGCCGTCGGCGAGCACGATCGCCTGCACGAGCAGCACCACGGACAGCGCGAGCGTGGCCGACCACGGACCGATGAGCACGGCCGCGAGGGCTCCGCCCAGGAGGTGCCCGGAGGTCCCGGCCCCGATGGGGAAGTTGAGCATCTGGGTGGCGAAGACGAAGAGGGCCACCAGGCCGGCCAGCGGCGCGGTCCGGTCGTCGAGCTCGCGCCGCGCGCCGCGCAGCGCCAGCGCGACCCCGGTCGCGGCCACGACTGCGGTGCCGAGCGAGGTCGGTGCGTCGAGAAAGCCGTCGGGGACGTGCACGCTGCGCTCCTGCCTGCTCGGGTGGTCGGCCCGCCCCTGGGATAGGTTGACGGGGAACGATCACCACTCTATTGCAAACTGTTCGCAATAGATCAACGGCACCATCGTGAGGAGACCAGAGCCGTGAGCGAACGCCTCAGCGTCGGCGACACTGCCCCCGACTTCACCCTGCCCGACGACAGCGGCAACGAGGTCACGTTGTCCGGTCTGCGCGGCCGCAAGGTCATCGTGTACTTCTACCCAGCGGCCATGACGCCGGGGTGTACGACGGAGGCCTGCGACTTCAGCGACAACATCAGCTCGCTGCGAGGGCAGGGCTATGACGTGCTGGGCATCTCTCCCGACAGCCCGGCCAAGCTCGCGAAGTTCCGCGAGAAGGACGGCCTGACCATCACCCTCCTCTCGGACGCGGACCGGGCCGTGATGAACGCCTACGGCGCCTTCGGCGAGAAGAAGCTCTACGGCAAGACCGTCGAGGGCGTCATCCGCAGCACCGTCGTGGTCGACGAGGCCGGCACGGTCTCGCACGCCCTGTACAACGTCAAGGCCACCGGTCACGTCGCCAAGCTGCGCCGCGACCTCGGTCTCGACTGACCCGTCGCCCCGCCCACCACAGGAGCCCCCATGAGCGAGAGCAACGCGAACAAGTCCGTCGGCGAGATCGAGGCTGACATCGCCGCGGCCCGGGACCGGCTCGCCGGCACCGTCGACGAGCTGCACGCCCGCACGGCTCCCAAGGAGGTCGCGCGCCGCCAGGTCGAGTCGGCCCGGACCAAGTTCACCGAGGCGACCCACACCCCGACCGGACAGGTGCGCACCGAGCGGGTGGCCGCCCTCGCGGCGGCTGCCGTGGCCCTCATCGGTGCCGCTGCCCTGCGCCGCCGGAGGCGCTGAGTCACCGCGTCCGTCCGGCGCTAGGCGGCCACCCCGCGCCCACGCGTGGTGGGCAGGCCGGCCTCGCGCCACGCCTGCAGGCCGCCAGCCACGTGCGTGGCCCTGCTGACACCGAGCCCTCGCAGGACCTGTGCAGCCTCGGGTGACGTGCGTCCCGCTGCGCAGAGCACGAGGACCCGACGGTCGTGACCGGGGTCGAACCGCCACGACAGCTCCCGCGGATCCGCCACCAGCACCCCGAGGTGTGGGGCCACGTCACCCTGCGCTGCGCGCTCTGCCGCCGGGCGGATGTCGACGAGCACGGCGCGGCCGTGCAGGACCTCCTGGTATGCCGCGCGCGCACTGGTGCTCGCGCGAGGGCGCTGCTCGGCGTCCTCGGCCGTCGGGTCGCTGAAGAGCCTGGTCTCCCAGTGCACCGTGGGAGTGCTCATCGACGGCCACCGGCCCGGTCGGCGGGGGAGTGGGCGTGCACCGACACCACGGGGGAGCTGCCCCGGTTGGCGAGGGCATGGTGGTGGCGGGGGCCGTACGACCGACTCTCCCCCGCACCCAGCTGCTGCTCGTCGTCCCCGGTGGGCGTGTGGGTGAGCTCGGTGAGGACGCCCTCGGCGACGACGAACGCGCCGTCGGACCCGAGGTGGTCGTGCCAACCACTGTCCGTGCCGGGCGGCCACACCTGCAGCCAGATCCCGAGGTGGTCGGTGGTGTCGAGCCGGTGCCGCGTCAGGGTCGTCGCGTCGAGGTCGACCCGGCGACCCAGGTCGGGGTCAGAGCTGAAGAGGAGGGCGGTGCGCAGCAGCTGGCTGCGGGTGAAGTGGCTGATGCCGGGAGTCCCGGCTGTGGTGGTGACGGTCATGGTGCTGCTCCTTGCTGGACGGGGTGGTCTCGGAACGTGCCAGGTGGCAACACATTCGGGGACACAGCGAGCCCTGGGTCAGGAACAGGTCGAGGTGGATGCGGTGGTGTGCCGCGTGCGTCGTGGCCATGGAGGTCTCCGGGTGGGTGGGGCGCCGCTCTCGCGGGGGCGCCGGGGCTGGTGCGGGACTGGTGTCAGGCGCAGCAGCAACACCGCATGACGCCGCAGCACATGGAAGCCATGTGCGCGCGCATCACCACGGTGGTCGAAGACATGCCCTCAGTGCAGCACGGCTCTGGAATGCCTGTCCACGTGCTGGCAACGCCGTCTCGACCCTCGGACGCCGTCCTTCAGCGGGAGGTGCCAGCCCACGACAAAGGGCCACCGCATGGTGACGGTGGCCCTCGGAGGTGGTGCGCCATCAGGGACTCGAACCCCGAACCCGCTGATTAAGAGTCAGCTGCTCTGCCAATTGAGCTAATGGCGCGCGAGGGGAGACATTAGCAGGACCGGGGCGGCGAGGCGAAATCGGTCCCGGGCCTGGTCAGGAGCGCTGGCGTCGGCGGCTCACGGCGACGAACGCGACGCCGCCAGCGACCGCGAGGGCGCCGACTCCGACGGCCAGGCCGATGCGCAGCGCCCGGTCGCTGTCCGAGCCGGAAGGGGCTGCGGCGGTGGGCGTTTGGGTCGTCGCGCCGATGGCCCCCGCAGACGCGGTGGGGGACGAGGTGGGCGACGGTGCGACGGTCCCGGACGAGCTCGGCAGGCTGCTCGGGGCCACCGCCAGGGTGAAGGTGCTCGAGTCGGAGATCGGGTGCCCGTCGTCGCTGACCACCCGGAACTTGAGGGTGTACACGCCGTTGGGAAGCGTGGGCTCGAGGTCCTGGGTGACCGTCCCGCCGTCGACCTTCGCCTTGCCCGAGGTGGCGCTCCCGCCAGGACCGGTCACCGTCACCGTCGCGAAGCTGGCGCTGACCGGCTCGTTGAACACCAGGGTGACCCTGTTCAAGGGTTGCTTCACCGTGGCCTTGTCCGCTGGGGTGATCGACGTCAGGGACGCGTGCGCGTCCGCCGCCACCGCGGTGAGGATGGAGGAGAGCACGCCCAGGAGCAGCCCCAGGACGGCCACCCACACCGTGATGCGGACGACCTTGCGCTGGCGATCGGAGTCGAGGAACACCCGCCCATCCTGCCTGAGGTGCTCGCCGACCCCGCGCGCAGGTGAGGGTCGCGCTCAGGATGCAGGGGTCGGTCCCCCTTGGCGGCCGGCCACGGCGAGGGCCAGACCGGTCACGGCGACGAGCGGGTGCAGGATGCTGAGCTCCCGCAGGAAGGCAAGCTCCACGACGATCCAGACGACGAGCAGGACACCGGCAAGGGTCGTGGTCAGCCCGGCCCGGGGACTCCCACGCCAGGCGGTGGCAGCCGCAGCGGTGAGTGGAGCGGCGACGAGGACGAGTAGGGCGAGCGCACCCACGGCGGCGCTGCCGAACGGCAGCCGGGCCGTGAGTTCGCCGAGGCCCTGGCCGGGCGAGACGAGGGAGGCGGCGCCGCCCACCGCGCTCACGGCGACCAGCGCCATGGCAGCCCCGGCGACGCGTCGGCGCATCAGGGGCACGTCGCGACCCCGGTCGCGCAGGAGCAGCCACGCGACGACGAGCTCGACGGCGCCGAGGACCGCGAAGGCCGGCACCGCTGCTGCGGAGGCCGTGGGTGTCGAGGGATCGGCGCGCACCGCGAACAGCTGGTCGACCGCCACTGCGGCCCCTTCGAGAGTGAGCATCACCACCACGGCACCGCCGAGGACGTACCCCCAGGGGTGCCGTCGCCAGAGCAACGCCGCGGCCAGCAGGGAGGCGGGCAGCCACACGGTGAGGTCCTGCACGTGCACCACGTTCGCGACCAGTCCGGTTCCGTCGAGGAAGGCCGCGTGGGCCGGGTCCCCCAGACCCCGCAGCACCTGCCCGAGCCAGGCCACGGCGTTGAGGCTGGCGACCGCGCCCACCCAGAGGGCGACCCCCCGCGCAGGTGCTGGTGCGAGGCGTTCGACCAGGGCGTCGGTGTCCACCCGCAGGGCAAGAAGCTGGCCGAGACCCCACCCGGCGAGACCGAGGGTGGCGGCCGCGAGGGGGAAGGTGCGGTTGAAGGGGGTGGCCAGGGTGAGCATCAGCCCGTTGTAGACGACGAAGGCCAGTGCGCCGGCCAGCACCACTGTGCCGACGGGGGCGGTCCTGCGGCCCCGCGGCAGGGACGTGACCAGGATCGTCGGCGCTGCCAGGGCAAGCAGCACGGCTCCCGTGCCACGGGCCGACCCGTTCGGCCCGGGTGGTCCGAGCAACACGGAGGGCTGGACCAGCAGCCAGGTTCCGAGCGCGGCTGCCGCGACTGCGGTGAGCCGGGGGAGTAGGTCATGGGCACGCTGCGATGCTCCGGTCGGCTCCTGGCCGACCGTGCGGGAACGGGTCATGGTCGTGGTCATGACGTCTCACCCTCTCCCCACCACCGTCCCGCACGAGGCGCGCCGACGCTCGGGTCCAAGGTCCCGAAGGGGCGGGAGCAGCGAGGAGGTCACGGCGAAGGCCCCCGACCGTGATGGTCGGGGGCCTTCGGATGGGGTGAGCGACGGGGCTTGAACCCGCGACCCCCGCGACCACAACGCGGTGCTCTACCGGCTGAGCTACGCCCACCATGCACGGCGACCGGACGATGCCGGCCGCCTAAGCGACGCCAATAGTACCTGCTCGTTGCGGGTGGTCGTGACCACCTCGCAGCAGACGCGCCGCGGGTCGGCGGCGCCACCGGCATACCGGATCTGGTCAGCCGTGGTCCACGACGTGGCGCGCCGCGAGGGCCTTGGCGGTCTCGCTGTCGGGGCCGGGCGGGGCCACGAAGACGGCTTCGCGGTAGTAGCGGAGCTCGGCGATCGACTCGCGGATGTCGGCGAGGGCCCGGTGGCCGCCGGACTTCTTGGGGGAGTTGAAGTAGGCGCGGGGATACCACCGGCGCGACAGCTCCTTGATGGAGGAGACGTCGATGATCCGGTAGTGCAGGTGCGCCTCGAGCTCGGCCATGTCGCGGGCCAGGAAGTTGCGGTCGGTCCCCACCGTGTTGCCGCCCAGCGGGGCCTTGCGCGGCTCGGGAACCCACTCGCGGATGTAGGCGAGCACCTGCGCCTGGGCGTCGGCCATCGTCGTGCCGCCCGCGAGCTCTTCGAGCAGCCCCGACGTCGTGTGCATGTCGCGCACGAAGTCGACCATCTGCTCGAGCGCCTCCGCGGGCGGGGTGATGACCACGTCGACGCCGTCCCCGAGCTGGTTGAGCTCGAAGTCGGTGACCAGGGCCGCCACCTCGATGAGCGCGTCATGCTCGAGCGACAGGCCGGTCATCTCGCAGTCGATCCAGACGATGCGGTCGTTGACAGAGCGTTCGGTGGGGTTCTGGGTCACCGGATCACCTTAGGTCCTCCCGCCGACGGTCGGCCGCGACCGGCAGGGCTGCACTACCCTGCCCGTCATGACGTGGGGACCAGACCAGGGGTATGCCGCGGGGCCGGGTACGGCTCCCGGGAGCGGGCTCCCCCCGGGGCCCGGGTCCGCACGGGGCACCGACCGGAGCCGGCTGCGGGGGTGGTTCCTCGGCGGGGTCGTCGTCGTGGGCTTCGCCCTCGCCGCGGTCGTGCTCGCCGTCTACTACGGCGCCACCCTCGGCCTGGTCACCACGCTCCTCGCGATCCTGCTGGCGGCCATCCCGCTCGGGATCGTCATCCCGGCGTTCCTGTGGCTGGACCGGTTCGAGGCCGAGCCGACGCGCTACCTCGTCGTGGCCTTCCTGTGGGGCGCGCTGGTCGCGGCCCTGGTTGCCGGGATCTTCAACACCGGCGCCAACATCGCCTTCGAGGTGGCGGTCGGAGGCAGCGAGCAGGCGGGCCTGGCGACCGCGATCTTCTCTGCGCCGCTGATCGAGGAGGCCAGCAAGGGCCTGCTGATCCTGCTGGTGTGGCGGCTGCGTCGCCGCGAGTTCGACGGGATCATCGACGGGATCGTCTACGGCGGGATCGTGGCTGCGGGATTCGCCTTCACGGAGAACATCCAGTACCTCGGCATGGCCTACGCCGACGGCGGTGACCAGGCGCTCACGGGGACCTTCATCGCCCGCTGCCTCTTCACACCCTTCGCCCACCCGATGTTCACCGTCCTGACCGGCGTGGGCATCGGCATCGCCGCCACGAGCCGCCAGCGCTGGCTGAAGCTCGCCGCCCCGATCGGGGGCTACCTGCTCGCCGCCCTGTCCCACGCCCTCTGGAACCTCGCGGCGGTGACCGCTGGGGCCGGCATGGTGGCGGTGTACTTCACCGTCGAGGTGCCGATCTTCGCCGGCTTCGTCGCGCTGGTCATCTGGGCGCGGCGCCGTGAGGGTCGCCTCATCGGACGCTTCCTCAGCCCGTATGCCGACGCCGGCTGGTTCTCCCCGAGCGAGGTCCAGATGCTGTCCACGATGGGGGCTCGCCGCGCGGCGCGGGTCTGGGCGCGGAGCACCGGGGGCCGGTCGACCCTGCGGTCCATGCGCCGCTTCCAGGACTCGGCGAGCGAGCTCGCGCTGCTGCGCGCCCGGATGCACCACAGCGCCGCCGACGACCACGCCGTGTCCACGGAGCGGGAGCTGCTCGGCGTCGTCACCGCCACACGGCGGGAGTTCCTCGGCGGGTAATAGCGTGGCGGCATGCGCACCCTGCAGATCGCCTCGTCCCTGCGCCCCGAGCTCGTGGCGCTGCGCCGCCGGCTCCACCAGGTCCCCGAGCTCGGCCTCGACCTCCCGCTGACCCAGCGCGCCGTCGTCGATGCCCTCGCCGACCTCGACCTCGAGGTGACCCTCGGCGTGGGGCTGTCGTCGGTGGTGGCCGTCCTGCGGGGCCGAGGGGGCGAAGCCTCCGGGGCGCCGCGGCCGGTCGTGCTGCTGCGTGGCGACATGGATGCCCTGCCGGTCACCGAGGACCTCGACCTCGAGCACGTGTCCACCCACGAGGGCCTCATGCACGCCTGCGGCCACGACCTGCACGTCGCTGGTCTGGTCGGGGCGGCCAGGATCCTGCACGAGCTGCGGGACGAGCTGGAGGGAGACGTGGTCTTCATGTTCCAGCCCGGCGAGGAAGGGCCGGGTGGTGCGCGCACCATGATCGACGAGGGACTGCTCGAGGCCGCCGGTCGCAGGGTCGACGCCGCCTATGCGCTGCACGTGTACTCCTCCGAGTACCCCCTCGGCACCTGGTTCGGGCGGCCCGGGCCGCTCATGGCGGCCGCCGACGAGGTCAAGGTGCGCGTCGTGGGGGAGGGCGGCCACGGGTCGCAGCCGTTCCGGGCCAAGGACCCGATCCCGGTCGCGTGCGAGATCGTCGTCGCGCTCCAGACCCTGGTCACGCGGCAGTTCAACGTCTTCGACCCGGTCGTCATCACCGTCGGCACGTTCGTGGGCGGCACCAAGGACAACATCATCCCCGACGACGCGGTCTTCGAGGCGACGATCCGCAGCCTGTCCGAGGAGGCCCGTGCCGAGGTCAGCGCCCGCATCGAGCGCCTGGCGACCCAGGTGGCCGCGGCCCACGGGCTGACCGCCGAGGTGGAGTACCTGCCGGGGTACCCGGTGACGGTCAACGACGAGGACGAGTACGCCTTCGCCAAGGACACCATCACCGACCTCTTCGGCGCCGAGCGCTACACCCACCAGCGCGACCCCGAGATGGGGTCCGAGGACTTCGCCTTCGTCGCCCAGCAGGTCCCGAGTGCCTACGTGAACCTCAGTGCCTGCGCGGCCGAGGACGTCGACGCGGCGCCGGACAACCACTCCCCGCGGGCCGCCTTCGACGACTCGGTGGTGCCCGACGGCGCAGCCCTGCTCGCCGAGCTGGCCCTGCGCCGCCTCGCCCTGCTCACTGCGGCGGAGCGCTCCGCCTAGACTGTCCGCCGGTGGCGGCAGCCACGCTGCCCCCGTAGCTCAGCTGGATAGAGCAAGAGCCTTCTAATCTCTAGGTCGCAGGTTCGAGTCCTGCCGGGGGCACCGCCGGTCGCCCGCCCGGCGACCGGGAGTAGGCGACGTGGTGCCACCAGTGGGCGACCGCGTAGGCGCGGTAGGGGGACCACGGCACGGCACGGTCCACCACCTCGCGCGACGTCGTCACGCCCAGGGCCCGTCGCAGCACGAGGTCGCCGGCAGGCAGCGCGTCGGGGTCGCGCAGCGCCCGCCACGCGACGTAGTCGGCTGTCCAGGGTCCGATCCCCGGGACGGCCAGCAGGGCCTCGCGGGTCTCGGCCAGGTCCTGTCCCGGCGCGAGCACCAGTCCGGATGCGCATGCCCGGGCGAGCGCGGCGATGGTGCGGGCCCGAGAGCCCGTGATGCCGACTGCCTCCTGCACGTCGGCTGGGTCGGCCGCGGCAAGCGTTGCGGCAGTGGGGAACTCGCTCAGTCCTGATTGCGGGTCCGGCCTGCCCCAACCGGCGACGAGGCGCGCACCGAACGTCCTGGTGGCGGCCAGCGAGACCTGCTGGCCGACGACAGTCATCACCGCGGCGGCGAAGCCGTCGAAGGCCCCCAGGATCCGCAGACCGGGTCGGCTCTCCACCAGCGGCCGCAGCTGCGGATCCCGGCACAGGTGGTCCTCGACCGCGGCGACGTCGGTGCCCAGGTCCAACCAGCTCGAGACGGCCGTGCTGAGAGCGGCCGCGCATCCCGCCGAGACCTCGGCCCGCACCACCGCCCGCCCGTCTGCGAGCGTGACCTCCACCTCCACCGGCCCGTCGGCGGTCCGCACCAGGACGCTGTAACGCGAGCGCTCGAGGTCGACCCGCTCCATGCGGGGGATCGCGTGGGCGACCAACGAGCTGAAGGCCGCATCCGCGGCATACCCCTGGACGTCGAGCAGGACCGAGCCGCTCACGCGACGCCGGTCAGGTCGATGGCGGCGAGGGCCTCGTAGCGGGTGCCGTTCCCGCGTGAGGCGAACACCGTGACCTCGTCCGCGACCCACGCCGGCCCGTCGTAGGCGTCGAGGACGCGGAGCCAGCGGGTCGCCTCCACGGGTTGCCCGGTCCGCGCCAGGGTCACGTGGGGGTGGAAGGCTCGCCCGTCGGGGGAGGTCCCCGCCCGGCTGCACGCGCCTCGGATGCCCTGCGCCAGTGCGCTGAGGTCCCGCCCCGCAGAGCCGGCCCCGGTGACCCCCGTCCAGAGCACGCGTGCGGCGTAGGGGTTGGGGAAGGCGCCACCTCCGCTGCAGCGAAGGGGAATCGGAGCCTGCCCGTCGAGCGAGCCGGCGACCGCGTCGAGCAGCCGTTCGAGCTGGGACTCCCGGACCTGGGCCATGAAGGCCAGGGTCACGTGCCATCGACCGGGATCGGTCCAGTGCAGGTCGGCGCCGGCCTCGCGACGCGGGTCGAGGAACTGCTGGAGGTCCTCGACCGCGTCCTCGGGCGGGACCACGGCGGTGAAGATGCGCATCGCCCCAGTCTGGGGGCTCGGCCGCGGTTACAGTGGACGCCCGGACGGTGGAGGGGGACGATCGTGGCCGTGCCGTCGCTGCGCATGCAGCTCTCCGCACCGCGCACCTGGATGGTGACCGTGCGCCTTCTCGAGGTCGCCGCGCTCGCCATGCTTGCCGCGGCGGTGGTCGAGGCGTACTCGGTGTGGCGGACGACCACCAGCTTCTTCGTCGGGCCGACGTCGGTCGGGGCGACTGGGGTGACGCTGATGCAGCACGTCGTCGGGTTCACCCTGTACGGGATGCTGCGCGCCCCCTCGCTGGTCCTCACCTGTGCCGTCGCCGTCGGCGCGGCGACGGCACTGCTGCACGTGGCTGCGCCGGTCGCCAACGGCCGCGTGCTGCGTTGGGAGGTCGCGGTGCTGTGGGTAGGCACCTTCGCCATGGGCCTGGTCCTGGCTGGCACGGCGACGCTCTCGCTCTTCGGTGAGGACCCCTACAACACGACCGACAGTGGCGTGGTCGTGGACTTCCAGGGCCCGAGCTACGTGGACCAGGTGCTGCCCGCGCTGGGTTGGCCGCTGGCGAGCCTCGCGCTGCTCGGTGCGACCGCGCTGTGGTGGCTGCGACTCCCGGCCGAGCCGGGTGAGGCGCCCAGGGTCGCCGAACCCGGGCAGCCGCAGCACGACTCCGAGGGGGACCTCGAGCTCGACCTCATCGCGCTCGACGGCGTCGAGCACATCGAGCCCGTCGACCGGCGGGACCTCGGCGCCGGCCACGGGGACGGGTCGACGACCAGTGGCTACGAGGACTTCTTCCGCCGCATGTAGCCGCGCTGCCCGTGGGTGACCGGATCTTTACCTTTGTCCGCCCGCAGTGGGACTGTCGCGTCAGGTGTGGCGGCTGTTGTTCGTTAGTCTTCGGGTGTGATTTCCAGGGACGACGCCATGTCGATGTTGGGCGCCGTGTCGACCCTTCGTGAGCAGGTGGCCCACACGCGGCTGCCGTTGGACATCCCCAGCTCGGAGGCGGGCCGCATCACCCGGGACGCCTTGCTCAAGCAGCTCGACGACTACGTCATCCCGCGGCTGAGGTCCCTCGACGCCCCGTTGCTGGCCGTCGTCGGCGGCTCCACCGGCGCGGGCAAGTCCACCCTGGTCAACTCCATCGTCGACGCCGAGGTGAGCCGGTCCGGCGTGCTGCGTCCCACGACCACCACCCCGGTGCTGGTGCACCACCCCGCGGACACCCGCTGGTTCGTGGGCGAGCGCATCCTGCCGGGCCTCAGCCGCGTCACCGGCGCCCCCAGCGAGGGGGAGGGCCCGGGCTCGCTGCGCCTGGTCGAGTCGAGCTCGCTGCCGCCGGGCATGGCCCTGCTCGACGCGCCCGACATCGACTCGGTGGTCAGCGCCAACCGAGCCCTGGCGACCCAGCTCCTCGCCGCCGCGGACCTGTGGGTCTTCGTCACCACGGCGGCGCGCTACGCCGACGCCGTGCCGTGGGACCTCCTCCGTGAGGCGTCCGACCGGGGCACCGCCGTGGCGATCGTGCTCGACCGCGTGCCGCCCGAGGCGATGGGCGACATCCGGGGCCACCTCACCGCGATGCTCCGCGAGCAGGGCCTGTCCACGGCGCCGATCTTCGGGGTGCCGGAGTCGACCCTGACCGACGAGGGTCGGCTCCCGGAGGCGGACGTGGCCCGGCTCCGGTCCTGGCTGACGGCCCTGGCCAGCGACGCACGAGCGCGGGAGGTCGTGGTCAGGCAGACCCTCGACGGCGCGCTCGGCTCGCTCGACGAGCGGGCCACCCTCCTCGTGGCGTCGACGCGCTCCCAGTCCGAGGCGGTGAGCGCCCTGCGTGGGGCGTCCGAGTCCGCCTACCGCGACGCCCTCCACCACGTGGAGGAGGGCATGACCGACGGCACCCTCCTGCGTGGCGAGGTCCTGGCCCGCTGGCAGGAGTACGTCGGCACCGGCGAGTTCTTCAGGCAGGTCGAGTCGGCCATCTCCAAGGTGCGCGACCGCATCACGGCGGCGCTCAAGGGCGCGGCCCCACCGGCCGGCGACCTCGGCGAGGCCCTCCAGTCCGGGGTCGCCTCGCTCGTCCTGGCCCAGGGCGAGGGCGCCGCGTCGGCGACGACGCGCCAGTGGCGCCAGCTCCCCGGTGGTGACGCCGTGCTCGGCTCGACCACCGGACTGGCCAAGTCCTCACCCGAGCTGCCGGCCTACATCGACCGACTCGTGCGCGACTGGCAGGGCGATGTCCTGGAGATGGTCCGCAACGAGGGCCAGGACCGGCGCACCACCGCGCGCATCGCGGCATACGGCCTCAACGGCATCGGCGTGATCCTCATGCTGGTCGCCTTCGCGCACACCGGGGGAGCCCTCATGGGGGCCGAGGTCGGGATCGCCAGCGGCACTGCGGTGCTCGCGCAGAAGGTCCTCGAGGCGATCTTCGGTGACCAGGCGGTGCGCGACATGGCGGCCAAGGCCCGCACGCGACTGCTCGGGCGCGTCGAGGAGCTGTATGCCGCGGAGCGGCTGCGCTACGACGAGGCCCTCCAGGACGTGGACATCCAGACAGACCAGGCGCGACGCCTGGCAGAGGCCGCAGCAGCGGTGAAGGCGGTTCGATGAGCCCGGTGAGGATGGGCCGCACCAAGGTCAAGGCGATCAGCGGCGAGGAGCTCTCGACCCGCCTGGTGGCGCTCGAGCACGCCCTGGAGGCGGGGGGAGGCCAGCTCGACCCCGTCTCGTCGGCCGAGGCGTCGGCAGTGGTCCAGAAGGTGGCCGAACGCACCTCGAAGGTCGGCAACCACACCGTCGTCGCGCTCGCGGGTGCCACCGGGTCCGGGAAGTCGAGCCTGTTCAACGCCCTGGTCGGTGAGCAGGTCGCCCTCGTGGGTGCCCGTCGGCCCACCACCTCGCGGCCGGTCGCCGCGATCTGGGGCGACGAGGACGCCACCGAGCTGCTCGACTGGCTCGCCGTCCAGCAGCGCCACCACGTGGAGCCGTCGACCCCGGAGACCGATGACTGGAACCTCGACGGGCTGGTGCTGCTCGACCTGCCCGACTTCGACTCGCGCGTGCCCGGGCACCGGGTCGAGTCCGAACGGGTGCTCGCACTGGTGGACGTGTTCGTCTGGGTCACGGACCCGCAGAAGTACGCCGACGCGCGCTTGCACGACGACTACCTTCGGGTGCTGGCCACCCATGACGCCGTGACCGTCATCGTGCTCAACCAGTCGGACCGGTTGTCCGGCGACGGTGCCGAGCAGGTGCGGGGTGACCTCGGTCGGCTCGCCGAGGTCGACGGCATCCCCGGGATGCAGGTGCTCGCCACGTCGGCCACCACCGGCACCGGGATGGACACCCTGCGCACCCGCCTGGCGACCGCGGTCGCCGCCCAGAACGCCGCCCAGCACCGCCTGGCGGCTGACATCCGTGCGACGGCCGCCCACCTCCGCCCCGGGGTGGCCGACACCGAACCGACCCTTGCCGAGAGTGCGGGCGACGAGCTCGTGGACGCGCTCTCCCGCGCCGCCGGCATACCCACCGTGGTGGCAGCCGTGGAGCGGGACTACCGCAACCAGGCCTGGGGTCGCACCGGGTGGCCGTTCACGCGGTGGGTCCGGGCGCTGCGTCCTGACCCCCTCAAGCGACTGCGGCTGAACTCCCGGGACGAGGCGGACGAGCGGCTCGCCGTGACGGCCGGTGACGTCCGCACGGTGCTGGGGCGCTCGTCCCTGCCGCCCGCGACCCCTGCCGCCCGCTCAGCCGTCGACCTGGCCACCCGCCGGGTCGGCGACTTCGCAGCGGAGGGCCTGCCCCCGCGATGGGCCGAGGCGGCCGCCGATGCCGCAACCCCGCCCGGTCCCGAGCTCGCCGACGCCCTGGACCAGGCCGTCGTGGGCACCTCCCTCAAGGTGCCGGCGCCGCTCTGGTGGCGGCTGCTCGGCATCTCCCAGCTGGCCCTCGCCGTGATCGGGGTGCTCGGACTCCTCTGGTTGGCCGTGCTGGTCGTGATGGGCTGGCTGGCGCTGCCACAGGTCGACACCCCCCGACTGGGCCCGATCCCGGTGCCGCTGATCATGCTCGTCGGCGGCGTGGCCATCGGGCTCCTCCTCGCAGCCGCGGCACGCACCCTGGCCGGCGTCGGCGCGCGGCGCCGGGGCCAGCGGATCCGACAGCGACTGGTCGATGCCGTGGCCACCGTGGCGACGGAACAGATCCTGGCCCCGGTGCGAGAGGTCCTCGGTCGGCACCGCGCCACCCGAGAGGCGCTTGACCGCGCGCAGTCCTGAGCGGGTCGGCCAGCGCGCAGCGGGTCGTCCGGTTCGGTCCGTCCACAGGACGGCCGGCCCGGTGACGCCCATCCACAGCACCGCCGACTGATCTCGCGCTGCGCCGCGGCGCTGGCCGACTCTGTCCTCACCCCAGACGGGGACACGACAGATGAGGTGAGTGCGATGAACGAGATCTACACGACGGTCATGGGACGAGTGGTGGCGGCGCCGGAGTCGAG
Source organism: uncultured Actinomycetota bacterium (assembly GCA_963757635.1). GTDB lineage: Bacteria > Actinomycetota > Actinomycetes > Actinomycetales > Dermatophilaceae > Pedococcus. The sequence goes on from CAVWSK010000005.1 coordinate 897,874, forward strand.
GGTCACCCGTGGGGGTGTGCCCTTCACGGCCTTTCGGCTGGCCTCGACGGTCCGGCGACCCAACCCGCAGACCAAGGAGTACGAGGACGGGCCGACCAACTTCTTCAACGTCACGGCCTTCCGGACGTTGGGTGCCAACGTCGGCAACTCCCTGAAGAAGGGCCAGCCGGTCGTCGTCTACGGCCGGATGCGGGTCAACCAGTGGATGCGCAGCGACAACATCCCGGCCACCTCGGTCGAGATCGACGCCTACTGCGTCGGGCACGACCTGACCTGGGGCACCACGGAGCTGGTGCGGGTCGCCCGCGCACAGGTGGACCAGACCGACCGCCTCGCGGACGAGGAGGTCCAGTCGGTGCACGCGCGGTTCGAGGGGAACGCTCCCGACACCGACGCAGGGGATCCGGCGCCGCCTGGTGCCGCCGTGGGGCTGGACGCCGACCACGACGCCTACGAGGTGGCGGCCGGGCCGAGCGGCATCGTGGCCCGGGAGGGGCAGGCGCAGGAGCTGAGCACCGTCTGATGCGGATTCGGGCGTGGGGGCACCGGGCGATAGCGTTGCCCCCATGCCCGAGTTCATCTACGTCATGTCCAAGGCGCGCAAGGCGCACGGCGACAAGGTCATCCTCGATGACGTCACCATCTCCTTCTACCCAGGCGCGAAGATCGGCGTGGTCGGACCCAACGGGGCCGGCAAGTCCTCGGTCCTGAAGATCATGGCCGGGCTCGACCAGCCCTCCAACGGTGAGGCCCGGCTCACGCCCGGCTATCAGCGTGGGCATCCTCATGCAGGAGCCCGAGCTCAACGAGGAGAAGACCGTCCTCGGCAACGTCGAGGAGGGCGCGGGCGAGATCAAGGCCAAGCTCGACCGCTACAACGCGATCTCGGCCGAGATGGCCGAGCCCGACGCGGACTTCGACGCGCTCATGGAGGAGATGGGCAAGCTCCAGGAGGCCATCGACACGGCCGACGCCTGGGACCTCGACTCCCAGCTCGAGCAGGCGATGGACGCCCTGCGCTGCCCGCCGCCTGACGCCGACGTGACCGTGCTCTCCGGTGGTGAGCGACGCCGCGTGGCGCTGTGCAAGCTGCTGCTGCAGAAGCCCGACCTGCTGCTGCTCGACGAGCCCACCAACCACCTCGACGCCGAGTCGCGTGCTCTGGCTCGAGCAGCACCTCGCGGGCTACCACGGCGCCGTCGTCGCGGTCACCCACGACCGGTACTTCATGGACAACGTGGCCCAGTGGATCCTCGAGCTCGACCGCGGTCGCGCCTACCCCTACGAGGGCAACTACTCCACCTACCTGGAGAAGAAGGGCGCCCGACTCGAGGTCCAGGGCAAGAAGGACGCCAAGCTGGCCAAGCGGCTCAAGGACGAGCTCGAGTGGGTCCGCTCCAACGCCAAGGCCCGCCAGGTGAAGTCCAAGGCGCGGCTGGCCCGCTACGAGGAGATGGCTGCCGAGGCCGACCGCACCCGCAAGCTCGACTTCGAGGAGATCGCGATCCCGCCGGGCCCGCGACTGGGTCAGACGGTCATCGAGGTCAACAACCTCAAGAAGGGCTTCGGCGACCGGGTGCTCATCGACGACCTGTCGTTCACGTTGCCGCGCAACGGGATCGTCGGCGTGATCGGCGCCAACGGCGTCGGCAAGACCACCCTGTTCAAGACCATCGTGGGGCTCGAGGAGGCCGACTCCGGCGTCGGTGAAGATCGGCGAGACCGTCACGCATGTCCTACGTCGACCAGAGCCGCTCCGGCCTGGACCCCAAGAAGAACCTCTGGGAGACGGTGTCCGAGGGACTGGACTACATCCAGGTCGGCCACGTCGAGATCCCGTCCCGCGCCTACGTCTCGCAGTTCGGCTTCAAGGGCCCGGACCAGCAGAAGATGACGGGCGTGCTGTCCGGTGGGGAGCGCAACCGGCTCAACCTCGCGCTCACCCTCAAGCAGGGCGGCAACCTGCTGCTGCTCGACGAGCCGACCAACGACCTCGACGTCGAGACGCTCGGGTCGCTCGAGAACGCCCTGCTCGACTTCCCGGGGTGCGCCGTGGTCATCAGCCACGACCGGTGGTTCCTGGACCGGGTGGCGACGCACATCCTGGCCTACGAGGGCACCGACGAGCAGCCCGCCAAGTGGTACTGGTTCGAGGGCAACTTCGAGAGCTACGAGGCCAACAAGGTGGAGCGACTCGGCGCCGACGCGGCCCGTCCGCACCGGGTGACCTACCGCAAGCTGACGCGAGACTAGCCCGCGCGGCGGTGGCCCCGTTGTGGTTCTGCACGGCGGGGCGCACGATGAGGTCATGCGACTGGGACTGCAGGTCTCCTACTTCTCCTGGCCGGGGGCTCCGGCCTCCATCGGCCCCACCTTCGGGCGGATCGCCCGCAGCGCGGAGGGCGCGGGCCTGACGAGCCTGTGGGTGATGGACCACTTCTTCCAGATCTCGGTGATCGGGCCACCCGAGCTGGACATGGTCGAGGCCTACACGGCCCTGGCCTTCGCCGCGGGCCAGACCAGCACGATCGAGCTGGGGACCCTCGTGACCGGAGTGACCTACCGTCACCCCGGCCTGCTGGCCAAGACGGTGACCAGTCTCGACGTCCTGTCCGGTGGCCGGGCCTGGCTCGGGATCGGCGCCGCGTGGAACGAGGAGGAGCACCGCGGCCTCGGGGTTCCCTACCCGTCGACGAAGGAGCGGTTCGAGCGCCTCGAGGAGACGTTGCAGGTCTGCCTCCAGATGTGGTCCGGCGACCAGAGCCCGTATGCCGGCACGCACTACCAGCTCGAACGACCCCTCAACGTGCCCCAGAGCCTGCGCCGACCCCACCCGCCGATCCTCATCGGGGGAGGCGGGGAGAAGAAGACGCTGCGACTGGTGGCCCAGTACGCCGACGCGTGCAACCTCTTCGACACCGGGCTCGGGCCGGAGGGGCTCCCGCGCAAGCTCGACGTGCTGCGGGCCCACTGCGAGGACGTCGGCCGCGACTACGCCGAGATCGACAAGACGGTGCTGGCGCGCGTCGCCCTGGGCGCCTCGGGTGGGACCGCGCCGTCCGGCGAGCCGTTCGCCACGGTCGACGAGACGGTCGAGCGCTTCGGCGCGCTGTCGGAGGCGGGGATCGACACCGTGATCATGGGGCTGGCCAACAACACCGACGACGCGGCCTACGAGCTCGTCGCGGACGTGGTCCGGCAGGTCGAGCCGCTCAGCGCCCGGTGACCAGCCGCACGCCGAGGTCGGCGTAGGCCGCGCCGATGGCTTCCGGCGTGCGCTTGATCTCGGGGTCGTACCACCGGGCCACATCGACCGCCATGGACATCAGGGCGAGCGTGGTGTCGGGCACGTCGTCGACGGTGAACTCGCCGGCCGCGACGCCGTCAGTGACGACCTGGCGCACCACGGCGTCGATCTCCTTGCGCAGCAGCAGGACCGCGTCGCGGTGCTCGGCGGTGAGGTTGGCGAACTCGTACTGGACGATGCGGGCCACCCGGAAGTGCTCGGCGTGCCAGCGGGCGAAGGTGCCCATGATCGCCCGCAGCGCTTGCGTCGGTGACGTCGCCCCCGAGGCCGCGGCGACGAGCATGTCGCGGGCGACCTCGTGTCCTTCGCGGCTGAGCTGGTAGAGCAGCTCCTCCTTGGAGGCGAAGTGCACGTAGACCCCCGCGGGGGACAGTCCGGCCCGTGAGGCGATGTCGCGCGTCGTCGTCGCGTGGAACCCCCGGTCGGCGAACGCCTCGGCCGCTGCCTCGAGCAGGCGGTGGGGCGTGTCCGACGCGGTCTCCACGGAGCGCGCGGGACTGGACATGGTTGACAGCATGCCTCAACCATCGCAAACTAAGCAAGCGCTTAGTCACTTGGAGGAAGTCATGCCCCGCAACGTCTACGGCCCCGACCACGAGGCCTTCCGCAGCTCGGTCCGCGAGTTCGTCGAGCGGAACCTGCGGCCCCGTGCCGAGCAGATGCTCGAGGTCAAGTCGGTCGACCGCGACCTGTGGAAGGAGGCCGGCAAGCAGGGCCTGTTCGGCCTCGACATCCCCGAGGAGTTCGGGGGAGCGGGTGCGGAGGACTACCGCTTCAACGCCATCGCCGCCGAGGAGATCGCGGGCTTCAACTTCGCGGTGTCGTCCTGCTTCGGCATCCACTCCGACGTGTGCCCCCCGTACATCGTCGACCTGGGCACCCAGGAGCAGAAGGAGCGCTGGCTGCCGGGCATGGCCAACGGAGAGCTCATCTGCGCCATCGCGATGACCGAGCCCTCCGGTGGCTCGGACCTCGCCGCGCTGAAGACGACCGCCGTGCGTGACGGGGACGACTGGATCCTCAACGGGTCCAAGACCTTCATCACCAACGGCTACCAGGCTGACCTCGTCATCGTGGCGGCCCGCACCGACCCCTCCAAGGGCGCCAAGGGCATCAGCCTGCTCATGGTCGAGGCCGGGATGGAGGGCTTCAGCCGCGGTCGCAAGCTCGACAAGGTGGGCCAGGAGGAGGCGGACACGTCCGAGCTCTTCTTCGACAACGTGCGCGTGCCCGACGCCAACCGGCTCGGTGACGAGGGCATGGGCTTCATCGGCATGATGCAGCGGCTGCCCCAGGAGCGCGTGGGTGCCGCGGTCGCCAACACCGCGCATGCCTTCCAGATCTTCCGCGAGACGGTGGAGTACACCAAGGAGCGCAAGGCCTTCGGTCAGTCGGTCGGGTCGTTCCAGCACAACAAGTTCAAGATGGCCGAGCTGCAGACCAAGCTCGAGGTCACCCAGGCCTACGTCGACGACTGCATCGAGGCGCACGCCCAGGGCACCCTGACGGCGGTCGACGCGGCCAAGGCCAAGTGGTGGTCGGCACAGGTCCAGAACGAGGTGCTCGACGAGTGCGTGCAGCTCTACGGCGGCTACGGCTTCATGAACGAGTACCGCGTGGCGCGCGCCTGGCGTGACGCCCGCGTCTCCAAGATCTGGGCGGGGTCGAACGAGATCATGAAGGAGCTCATCGGCCGCGACCTGGGCCTCTGACGTGGGAGCTCATGACGGGGCGGTGGCGATCGTCACCGGTGCCTCTCGGGGCATCGGGCTGGGCATCGCCGAGAAGCTCGTCGCGGAGGGTGCGCGCGTGGTCATCACCGCCCGCAAGCCCGAGGCGCTCGCCGAGGCGGTCGAGCACCTCGGGGGCGCGGACAAGGCGCTCGGCGTGGCCGGCAACGCCGCCGACGCCGCCCACCAGGACGAGGTGGTCGCGGCGGCCAGGGACACCTTCGGCGGGCTCGACCACCTGGTCAACAACACGGGGATCAACCCGGTCTACGGACCCATGCTCGACACCGAGCTCGACGTGGCCCGCAAGATCATGGAGGTCAACGTCCTCGCTGCGTTCTCGTGGACCCAGAAGGCCATCGCCGCCGGCCTGGGTGACGGCGAGGTGCCCGGGGCGGTGGTCAACATCGCGTCCATCGCCGGCATCGGCGCCACCGGTGCGATCGGGTGGTATGCCGTGAGCAAGGCTGCGCTGATCCACCTCACGGTCGAGCTGGCCTACCAGCTCGGCCCGAAGCTGCGGGTCAACGCGGTTGCCCCAGCGGTGGTCAAGACCCAGTTCGCCCAGGCGCTCTACGAGGGGCGCGAGGAGAAGGTCGCCGCCGCCTACCCGATGAAGCGCCTCGGGGTGCCCGAGGACATCGCAGGCGCGGTCTCCTTCCTGCTCTCCCGCGACGCGGGCTGGATCACCGGACAGACGCTGGTCGTCGATGGTGGCGTCACGCTCGGGGGCAACCTGTGAACCCGGACGTCCGCAACCTGGGTGTCGTGGTCACCGGTGCCGGGCGGGGGATCGGCGCCGCCTATGCCAAGGCCTTCACGCAGGCCGGAGCGCGCGTGGTCGTCAACGACCTCGACGCAGAGGCGGTCCGCTCCACGGCGGCGAGCCTCGGGGCCCACGCGGTCCCGGGGGACGCCTCGAGCGAGGCGGGTGTCCAGGCGCTGGTGGAGGCGGCCCGCGGGCACCTCGGCGAGATCGACGTCTACTGCGCCAACGCCGGCGTGGCCCGCGGCGGCACGGAGGCCGTCGCCGAGAAGGCCTGGGAGGTGTCCTGGAACGTCAATGTCATGGCGCACGTGCGGGCCGCCAAGCTGCTGGTGCCCGCCTGGGTCGAGCGGGGGAGCGGCACCTTCGTGTCCACCGTGTCCGCCGCCGGACTGCTGAGCATCCCCGGCGCCGCGCCCTACGCGGTGACCAAGCATGCCGCGCTCGCCTTCGCCGAGTGGCTCTCGATGACGTACGGCGACCAAGGGGTCCAGGTGCACGCCGTCTGCCCCCAGGGCGTGCGGACCGACATGCTCTGGAACTCAGGTGCCGCGGGACGGGCCCTGATGGAGCCCGGCGCCGTCGATGCCGACGACGTGGCCACGGACCTCTTCGCCGCCATGGGGCAGGGGCGCTTCCTGGTGCTCCCGCACCCCGAGGTGGCCGAGATGTACGCGCGCCGGGCCGCCGACCCCGACCGCTGGCTGGCGGGGATGCGCACCATGGCCGCCGGGCTCCCCCCGGTCACCATGGGTGCGGACTGGAAGGACGACCCCGCATGAGGGCCTGGCAGGTCACGTCACTCGGTGAGCCCTCGGACGTGATGGCCCTGGCCGACGTCCCCGCTCCAGCTGCGACGGCCGGCCACGTCGGGGTACGCGTGCTCGCGACGGCCTTGAACTTCCCCGACGTCCTGATGGCGCGGGGGCTCTACCAGGTGCGACCCGACGTCCCGTTCGTGCCCGGGGTCGAGGTGTGCGGCGAGGTCGTCGACGTCGGACCCGATGGGTCCGCCGGGTTCGCGGTCGGCGACCGTGTGGTCGGCACCACCGCGGTCCCGCACGGCGGGCTCGCCGCGCAGTGCCTCATGCCCGTCGGCGGCACGTTCGCGGCGCCGCCGAGCCTGGGCGACGCGGAGGCGAGCGCGCTGACGATCGGCTACCAGACGGCCTACGTCGGGCTGGTGCGGCGGGCAGCCCTGCAGCCTGGGGAGACGGTGGTCGTCCACGCTGCCGCGGGCGGGGTCGGCACGGCAGCTGTGCAGGTCGCCAAGGCCCTCGGTGCCCGGGTCGTCGCCGTGGTCGGTAGCGCTGCGAAGGCTGCCGTCGCGACCTCCTGCGGTGCGGATGTCGTGGTCGACCGGTCCGAGGGCGACCTCACCACGTTGCTCAAGGACGCGGTCGGACGCGGGGGCGCCGACGTGGTCTTCGACCCGGTGGGAGGGGCGTCCTACGAGGCCTCGACCAAGGTGGTGGCCTTCGAGGGGCGGATCGTGGTGGTCGGTTTCACCAGCGGCACGATCCCCGCACCGGCGCTCAGCCACGCCCTGGTCAAGAACTACTCGGTCCTCGGCCTGCACTGGGGGCTCTACCTCCAGCGCGACCCCGCGGTGGCACGGTCGGCCCACGAGCAGCTGTGCGCCTGGGCCGACACCGGAGCCATCGCGCCGGTGGTCTCCCAGGTCGTGCCGTTCGAGGAGGCTCCGGCCGCGCTCGGCCGGCTCGCAGCCGGGACCAGCACCGGGCGCATCGTCGTGCTCGGCGCCTGAGGTGGCCCGGGCCTGACCTCCCTGCGGGGTCCGGGGCGCCCGGATCAGTCGAGCGGGCCCCCGGCCACGTAGATCACCTGGCCGCTGACGAAGCCGGCTTCCTCGCGGCACAGGAACGAGATCGTCGCGGCGATGTCCTCGGGCTGTCCCACGCGCTGGACGGGGATCTGCTTGGCCGAGTGCTCGATGAAGTCGTCGAAGGACACGCCGATCCGCTCCGCGGTCGACTTCGTCATCTCGGTCTGGATGAACCCCGGCGCGACGGCGTTGGCCGTGACGTTGAAGCGGCCCAGCTCGATCGCGAGGGTCTTGGTGAAGCCCTGCAGGCCCGCCTTGGCGGCCGAGTAGTTCGCCTGGCCGCGGTTGCCCTGGGCCGAGCTCGACGAGAGGTTGACGATGCGTCCGTACTTCTCGGAGGACATGTGGGCCTGGACCGCCCTGGACATCAGGAACGCCCCCCGCAGGTGGACCCCCATGACCGAGTCCCAGTCGTCCTCGCTCATCTTGAACAGCAGGTTGTCGCGGATGATCCCGGCGTTGTTGACCAGGATCGTCGGGGCACCGAGCTCCTCGGCGACGCGCGCGACCGCGGCCTCGACCTGGTCGGCCCGGGAGACGTCGACGCCGACGGCCAGGGCGCGCCCTCCGGTCGCCTCGATGGCCGACACCGTGGTGGCGCAGGCGGCCTCGTCGAGGTCGAGCACCGCGACGGCGTGCCCGTCCTGGGCGAGGCGGATGGCTGTGGCGGCGCCGATGCCGCGGGCCGCTCCGGTGACGATCGCAACGCGCTGGGTGCTCATCAATCCTCCAAGGGTGGGGGTGGTCTGCCGGCGAGTGTACTAAGCGCTCGCTTACCGTGTCGTCGGGGTGAGGCGCGCGAAACCGCCGGGCTCGGGCACAATGGGCCAGCACCCGAGGCCAGCGGCGTCCTCACCCACGGCTGCGGCGCTGCCCGCACCATCGACCGAAGGCGACACATGGAGATCTGGCCCGGCAAGGCGTACCCGCTCGGTGCCACCTACGACGGCACCGGCGTGAACTTCGCCCTGTTCTCGGAGGTGGCTGACCAGGTCGAGCTCTGCCTCATCGACGACGACGGCGAGGAGACCCGCTTCAGCCTTCCCGAGGTGGACGGCTTCGTGTGGCACGGCTACCTCCCCGGCGCCCAGCCGGGCCAGCGCTACGGCTACCGCGTCCACGGGCCGTACGACCCGTCGAACGGGCACCGCTGCAACCCCACCAAGCTGCTGCTCGACCCCTACGCCAAGGCCATCGACGGCATGGCCGACGGCGACGAGTCGCTGTTCTCCTACGACTTCGACGAGCCGAGCGAGACGCCGGGCCGGGCCAACATCCGCGACAGCGCGGCCCACACGATGCTCTCGGTGGTCATCAACCCGTTCTTCGACTGGGGCCAGGACCGCCTGCCGCGGCACGAGTACCACCACAGCGTCATCTACGAGGCGCACGTCAAGGGCCTGACCGAGCTGCACCCCGAGATCCCCGAGGAGATCCGCGGGACGTATGCCGGCATCGCGCATCCGGTGACGATCCAGCACCTCCAGGACCTGGGCATCACCGCCATCGAGCTGATGCCCGTGCACCAGTTCGTCAACGACTTCACGCTGAGCGAGCAGGGCCTGTCGAACTACTGGGGCTACAACACGATCGGGTTCCTCGCCCCGCACAACGGCTACGCGGCATACGGCACGCGCGGTGAGCAGGTGGCCGAGTTCAAGGGGATGGTCAAGGCCCTGCACGAGGCGGGCATCGAGGTCATCCTCGACGTCGTCTACAACCACACCGCGGAGGGCAACCACCTCGGGCCCACGCTGTGCTTCCGTGGCATCGACAACGCCGCGTACTACCGCCTCGTCGACGAGGACAAGGCGCACTACTACGACACCACGGGCACCGGCAACAGCCTGCTCATGCGCAACCCGCACGTCCTGCAGCTCATCATGGACTCGCTGCGCTACTGGGTGACCGAGATGCACGTCGACGGGTTCCGGTTCGACCTCGCGGCGACCCTGGCGCGCCAGTTCCACGAGGTCGACAAGCTGTCCGCGTTCTTCGACCTGGTGCAGCAGGACCCGGTGGTCAGCCAGGTCAAGCTCATCGCCGAGCCCTGGGACGTCGGTGACGGCGGCTACCAGGTCGGCAACTTCCCGCCCCTGTGGACCGAGTGGAACGGCAAGTACCGCGACACCGTCCGGGACTTCTGGCGCGGGGAGAGCGCCACCCTCGGCGAGTTCGCGTCCCGCCTCACGGGGTCCAGCGACCTCTATGAGCACAACGGCCGCAAGCCGATCGCGTCGGTCAACTTCGTCACCGCCCACGACGGCTTCACCCTGCGGGACCTGGTGTCCTACAACGACAAGCACAACGCCGCCAACGGCGAGGGCGGCAACGACGGCGAGAGCCACAACCGATCGTGGAACTGCGGTGTCGAGGGCCCCACCGACGACCCCGAGGTCAACCACCTCCGCCGCCAGCAGGAGCGCAACTTCCTGGTCACCCTGCTGCTCTCGCAGGGCGTGCCCATGCTCCTGCACGGTGACGAGCTGGGTCGCACCCAGGGCGGCAACAACAACGGCTACTGCCAGGACAACGAGATCACCTGGATCAACTGGGACCTCGAGCAGTCCGACCTCGACCTGCTGGCCTTCACCCAGCGGCTCGTCACGCTGCGCCGCGAGCACCCGGTCTTCCGGCGGCGCCGCTTCTTCGCGGGCTCGGCGGACCACGGTGGCGAGAGCGAGGTGGGCGACGTCGCCTGGTTCGAGCCCGGGGGCAGCCACATGGACGACGACTCGTGGACCAACGGGTACGCCCGCTCGATGATGGTCTTCCTCAACGGGCAGGCGATTCCCGAGCCCGACACCCGCGGACAGAAGACGCTGGACGACCACTTCCTCGTGCTGTTCAACGCCCACTCCGACGAGATCTCCTTCAAGCTGCCCGACAGCGAGTACGGCGAGCAGTGGACGCTCGAGATCGACACCGCGTCGGACGAGGTGCTGGACGAGGAGTTCAAGCCCGGTGAGTCGGTGACGACCCAGGGTCGCAGCGTCATCGTCCTGCGCTGCCCGCGACCGGCTCCGTCGGGTTCGCCGGCGGGTGCCAACGCCCGACGATGACGGGCGCTGAGTCCCCGGCCCCGCAGGGCGCGGGCCGGGTCCACCGGCCCGGCCCCGGCCGGGTCGTCCCGACGGCCACCTACCGCCTCCAGGTCCAGCCCGCGTTCACCTTCGCGCAGGCGGCCGACCAGGCGGAGTACCTCGCTGCGCTGGGCGTCTCCCACGCATACCTGTCACCGGTCCTGCAGCCGGCGCCGGGATCGACGCACGGCTACGACGTCGTCGACCACGACCGGTTCAACACCGAGGCCGGCGGTGACCACTTCGCCGACGCGGTGACCGCGATGCACGACCAGGGCGTACGCCTCGTCGTGGACGTGGTGCCCAACCACATGACGACCCCGACCCCCGCGTGGCGCAACGCCCCGTGGTGGTCGCTGCTCAAGGAGGGGCGCGCCTCCGCGTTCGCGCACTGGTTCGACGTCGACTGGGCGGCCGAGGAGGACCGGGTGCTGGTGCCCGTCCTCGGTGGCCCGCTCGACGACGCCCTCGCGGCAGGCGAGCTGACCGTGGTCGACGGGGATGCAACTGGCGACGGGGATGCAGTGGGCGACGCGCCGGTGCTGCGCTACTACGACCACGTCTTCCCGGTCCGTCCGGGGACCGAAGGCCTACCCCTCGCCGAGCTGGTCGCGGCCCAGCACTACCGGCTCAGCGACTGGCGCGAGGGTGGCGAGCACCTCAACTACCGCCGCTTCTTCGACGTCACCACGCTCGCGGCGGTCCGGGTCGAGCTGGACGACGTCTTCGACGCGACCCACCGGTTGCTGCTCGAGGCCTTCGACGATGGCCTCGTCGACGGGTTCCGCATCGACCACCCCGACGGGTTGGCCGACCCCGGTGGCTACCTCGCCCGGCTCGCGGACGCCACGGGCGACGCGTGGGTGGTCGCCGAGAAGATCCTCGAGGGCCACGAGTCACTCCCCGAGGACTGGCGCTGCGCCGGGACCACCGGGTACGACACCCTCCTGCGCGTCGGCGGCGTGTTCGTCGACCCCGCGGGCGCCGAACCCCTTACCCGGCTCCTTGCCGAGCTGGTGGGCGAGGAGCAGGACCTCGCGGCCATGGTCGACGACGCCAAGCGCCAGGTCGTGGGCGAGGTCCAGGCGGCCGAGGTCAACCGGCTGCTGCGCCTGGTGGAGGTCATCGTGCCCGGCGCCGACGACGGGGGCGCGTTGCGCCGTGCCCTGGGCGCCCTGCTGGTGGCCATGGACCGCTACCGCGCCTACCTGCGCCCCGGGGATCCGCAGGCCCCCGACCAGCTCGTGGTCCTGGCTGGGGCCGAGGCACGTGCCGCGGCGGACGTCGACCCCGACGACCGTGACGCCGTCGCCGTCGTGGCCCAGCTCGCCCGCGGCGGGCACCTGCCCCAGGCGCTGACCTCGTCCGCCGAGGCGCAGCGGGAGTTCATGGTCCGGTTCCAGCAGACCTGCGGACCGGTGATGGCCAAGGGCATCGAGGACACCGCCTTCTACCGCTACGCACGACTGACCGGGCTCAACGAGGTGGGGGGCGATCCCGGTCGGGTGGGCATCGAGCCGGCCGAGCTGCACGACTTCGCGGCGTCCCTGCTCGGCGCGTGGCCCACCAGCATGACGACCCTGTCGACCCATGACACGAAGCGGTCGGAGGACGTGCGTGCCCGGCTCGCCGTGCTCTCCGAGCTGCCGGAGCGGTGGCGCGACTGGCTGGGAGAGGCGCGGGACCTCGCCGCCGCCCATCGCGGTGCACGCCTGGACCCGGCCACCGAGTACCTCCTGTGGCAGACCGCCGTCGGCACCTGGCCGATCAGCGAGGAGCGCCTGCAGGGCTACGCCACCAAGGCGATCCGCGAGGCCAAGCAGCACACCACCTGGACCGAGGTGGACGAGGACTACGAGGCTGAGGTCGCGACGCTGGTCACGGCCCTGACGCGCGACCCGGCGATCGGTGCACACCTCGACCACTGGACGTCCTTGGCGGCCCGGTCGGCCCGAGCCACGACCTTGGGCCAGAAGCTCCTGCAGCTCGTGGTGCCCGGGGTGCCCGACGTCTACCAGGGCACCGAGCTGGTCGACCTCTCGCTCGTCGACCCCGACAACCGTCGTCCCGTCGACTACGCCGACCGCAGCCGCCGGCTCGCGGCGCTCGACTCGGGGACCTGCCCGGCCGACCTGTCGGACGAGAAGCTGCTCGTCACCTCCCGGGCCCTGCGGCTGCGCCGAGCGCACCCCGAGTGGTTCACCGGCCGCACCGCCACGTATGCCGCGTTGCCGGTGTCGAACCCGTCCGCGGTCGCCGTCGCGCGTGGTGACGAGGACGGCCCCGAGGTCGTCGCCGTGGTGACCAGGCTGGCCGCCCGCCTCGAGGCGGACGGTGGCTGGGGGGATGCGACCCTGGGGCTGCCCGAGGGGTCCTGGCTAGACCTGCTGACCCACCGCGTGGTGCCGTCCACCCACGGCACGATGGCACTCGCCGACCTCCTGACCGACCTCCCGGTGGCCCTGCTCGTCCGGCATGGCAGCCTTGGCGGCGATGACCATGCCTGAGTCCACCCCCGCAACCGGTCCCGAGCTCACGCTCTGGGCCCCCTCCGCCGATGCCGTGGAGGTGGAGTGGTCCCTCGCGCAGGGCTCGACGACCCGTGAGCCCATGGCGTCGCGCCCCGACGGCTGGTGGGCCTGGCCCGTGCCGGCGGACGCCCTGAAACGTCCCGCCGGCCCCGCGCCCGCGGCCCACCCCCACCTCGACTACGCCTTCGTCGTCGACGGCGGGGAACCCTTGCCGGACCCGCGCAGCGGCTGGCAACCGGGGGGTGTCCACGGGCCGAGCCGGTGGTTCGACCCGTCCCGCTATCCCTGGCGCGACGCCACGTGGGCGGGGCCCCAGCAGGGTGGCGGGGTCCTCGGCGGGGTGGTCTACGAGCTGCACATCGGCACCTTCACCAAGGAGGGCACGCTCGACGCCGCCCGCGAGCGGCTCGGGCACCTGGTCAACCTCGGGGTGGACGTCGTCGAGCTCATGCCGGTCGCCTCGTGGCCGGGCCGCTGGAACTGGGGCTACGACGGCGTCGGGCCCTGGTGCGTGGACGAGGTCTACGGCGGCCCCGAGGCGCTGCAGCGTTTCGTCGACGCCTGTCACCGCAGGGGTATCGGCGTCTGCCTCGACGTGGTCTACAACCACCTCGGACCCGTGGGCAACTACCTGGCCCGGTTCGGTCCCTACTTCTCCGAGACCCATCCCACCCCGTGGGGCCAGGGGTTCAACCTCGACGGGCCCGGGAGCGGCCCCGTGCGCCGGTGGATGGTCGACAACGCGCTGCGCTGGTTCGCGGACTTCCGGATCGACGCCCTGAGACTGGATGCGGTCCACGAGCTGCGGGATGACTCGCCGCAGCACGTGATCGGGCAGCTCTCCGACGAGGTGGCCGCCCTGAGTGCCCGCCTCGGGCGCCCCCTGGACCTCATCGCCGAGAGCGACCTCAACGACGCCCGGATGGTCACGCCCACCGCTGACGGAGGTCGCGGCATGACCGCCCAGTGGGACGACGACGTCCACCACGCGCTGCATGTGACCCTCACCGGCGAGACCGGTGGCTACTACACCGACTTCGGTGGCAACTGCCCGGCCATGCCCGAGGGCGGCCCCATCGCCGTGCTCGCCAAGACCCTCACCCGGGTCTTCCTCCACGACGGTGCGTACTCGACCTTCCGCGACCAGCACTGGGGCGCGCCGGTGGACCGCACGCGCGTCGACGGGCACCGCTTCCTGGCCTACCTCCAGACCCACGACCAGGTCGGCAACCGGGCCATGGGCGAGCGCATCACCGCCCTGGCCGGGCCGTCCAAGCAGGCGATCGGTGCTGCCCTCTACCTCACCTCGCCCTACACGCCCATGGTGTTCATGGGGGAGGAGTGGGGTGCGAGCACACCGTTCCAGTTCTTCACCGACTTCGCCGACCCCGAGATGCAGCGGGCGGTCACCGAGGGCAGGCGGGCCGAGTTCGCGGGCCACGGCTGGGACCACGACGACGTGCCCGACCCGCAGGACACCGCGACCTACGCCCGGTCCAAGCTCAACTGGGCCGAGCTCGGCCGTCGTGAGCAGGCCCGCATGCTGGCCTGGTACCGAGACCTCATTGCGTTGCGGCGTAACGAGTTCGACCTGGGCGACGGCCGCCTCGACCGGGTCGAGGTGGACTTCGACGAGCGCGACCAGTGGCTGGTGGTCCGGCGGGGGTCGCTGCGCACCGTCGTCAACCTCGCCGAGTCACGCTGGACCGTGCCCCTGGACGCCGAGCCGGTCGAGATCCTGCTGGCCTGGGACCCAGCCCAGACGCGACCCCAGCGCGAGGCCCTGCACCTGCCGCCGTTCACCGCCGCCGTGGTGCGCGTCGGTCAGTCGACGCCGAGCTCGTAGGTCACCAGGTCGGTGCGCGTGGCGAGCCGGTCGTAGGCGGACCGCGCCGTGGCGTTCGACGATCGGGTGATCCAGCGCACCCCCGACCACCCGCGCAGGCGGCACTCCTGCTGCAGGCGCGCCAGGAGCGCATCCACGGCTCCGGTGCCGCGGGCCTGCGGTGCCACGAAGAGGTCGTCGAGGAAGCATCCGTAGCCGCCCCGCAGCGGGCGGGGGAAGGGCCGGAAGTGGGCGATGCCGACCGGTGGCGCGCCGTCGCCAGGGCGGGCGACGAGGCACTCGAGCTCGTGGTCGGGGTCCTGCAGCCACTCCCACACCGTGGCCGACACCTCCTGGGGTCGGGTCGCCTCGTAGAAGTCGAGGTAGCCCCGGTGCAGGGTCGCCCAGACGTCGCGGTCCTCTGGGCGCAGGGCGTCGACCACCCAGCTCCCCGGCGCACGCTGGTTCATCAGAGGCCCTTGACGCGGATCATGCCCTCCTGGGCCACCGTCGCCACGAGCCGGCCGTCGGCGGCGAACATCCGGCCGAGGCCCAGTCCTCGCCCGCCCGAGGCCGACGGGGACTCCTGGGCGTAGAGGACCCAGTCGTCGGCCTGGACGGGACGGTGGAACCACATCGCGTGGTCCAGGCTGGCCGGGCGCAGCCTGGGATCGGTCCACGCCAGTCCGTGGCGGCGCAGGACGGTTTCGAGCAAGGTGTAGTCGGAGGCATAGGCGAGCACGGCGGCGTGGATGAGCGGGTCGGCCGGCAGGGGCCCGACGGTCTTGAGCCACACGCTCTGGTGGGAGACCAGCTCGGGGCCCGGAGCAGCGTAGAGGTGGCCCTCGACGTGGCGGTGCTCGACGGGACGCTTGAGGACGTGGCGGGCGCCGGGGTGGTCCATCCCGCCGAACAGGTCGTCCGCCGACGGCAGCTCGTCGGGTGGGGGGACGTCGGGCATCGGGTCCTGGTGGTCGAGCCCGCCGGCCCGGTCCTGGAACGAGGTGATCATCGACAGGATCGGCACGCCGTCCTGGATGGCGTGCACCCGACGGGTGGAGAAGGACCGGCCGTCGCGCATCCGCTCCACCGCGAACCGGATCGGCTTGGTGTCGTCGCCGGGGCGCATGAAGTAGCCGTGCAGGGAGTGGATCGACCGGACACCCTTGCCGTCGTCGATGTCGGCCACGGTGCGACCAGCGGCGATGACGCACTGCGCGAGGACCTGGCCGCCGAAGACGCGCCCGTGCGGGGTCTTCTGGCTGCGCCCGAGGAACACGGTCGCACCGGACTCGCCGAAGTCGGTCGCGTCGCCGACCCCTTCGACGGTGATTCGGGCCGAGCCCAGCTCCTCGAGGTCGAGGGTGGTGAGCAGGTGGGCCAGGGGGTCGACGTCAGGCGTGGCGTTCACAGGGCGACCTTAGCGGGCAGGCCCTGCGCGGCCGACGTGGCGCTCACGGCGGCCGCACGGCGGCCGCTGGGCGGGCCCGCGGCGGGCGCCGTCAGGCGACCATGGGTGAGGTGCGGCGCCCGGCCGGCCGGCTGGCCAGGGTCTCCTCCCAGGCGAGGCCGAGCCGGTCGACGGCCTCGACGACGACCTCGGGGGCGTGCCCGGTGAAGGGGATCCGCAGGTAACGCTCGAGCCCGCCCTCGGCAGCGAACTGGGACCCCGGTGCGAGCAGGACACCGCGCCGGTCGGCGGCCACCGTCAGGGGCGTCGACAACGGGGCGGGCAGCTCGGCCCACAGGCACAGCCCACCGGAGGGCACGTCGAAGCGCCACTCGGGGAGCCGGTTGCGCAGCGCCGACACCAGCGTGTCCCGCGCTGCCACGATGGCGGCCCGTCGCTCGCCCAGGATCTCGTCGCGGTGGCCGATGAGATCCAGCAGGACCAGCTGCTCGGCCACCGGGCTGCCGAGGTCGAGGGTGAGCCGGGCGCTGACCAGTGCGGGCATGAGGTCTCGCGGGGCGCGCAGGGCGCCCACCCTCAGGCCGCCCCAGAAGGACTTGCTCGACCCGCCGAGGGTGACCGTGCGCGGGTAGTGCGCAGCCATCGGCCGGGGCAGGGGCAGCGACGGGTCGTGCTGGAGGTCGACGAGGGTCTCGTCGACCAGGGCGATCGTGTGGGTGTCGGCCAGGGCCCGTGCGAGCCGGGCCCGGTCGGCGTCGCGCATCAGGAAGCCGGTCGGGTTCTGGAAGTCCGGGATGAGGTATGCCGCGCGCGGCGCCGTCTGCCGCAACGTCGCCTCCGCCGCATCGACGTCCCAGCCGTGTGGCCCCATGGGCAGGGCCACGGGCCGGGCTCCGGAGCGTTGCAGGGTGTCGATGGCGTTGGGGTAGGTGGGGCTCTCGACCAGCACCCGGTCACCGGGGGAGAGCAGCGCGCGGGCGGCGATGGCCAGGCCGGACAGGGCGCCGCTGGTCACCATGACCTGGTCTGCGTCGGTGGGCAGCCCGCGCCGGGTGAAGTCCGCTGCCAGCGCCTCGCGCAGCTCGGGCAGACCGAGCGGGTGGTAGCCGGTACCGCCGACGAAGCGCGGCAGCTCGAGCACTGCACGTTCGTAGGCCCCGATCAGCCCGGCCGGCGCGCTCATCGAGGCACAGGTCAGGTCGACGACGTCTGCGGGCGGCTGGTCACCGTGCGGCGGCGGTCCCACCGGCACGTCATCCGCGCCGGGGAGCGTGGCCACGCTGCCCGAGCCCTGTCGGGAGGCGAGGTAGCCGCGGTCGCGCAGCTCGGCATACGCGCGGGTCACGGTCGTGCGGCTCAGGCCCAGCGCGGTGGTGAGCTCTCGCTCACTGGGCAGCCGGGTGCCCGCGGTGATGCGCCCGTCGACGATGTTCCAGCGGATCGCCTCGGCGAGCCCGTGGTAGGCGGGGGCCACCTCGAGGGCGGCGCCGAGCAAGGGGAGGAGTCGGGTGGCTGAGATCGTCCGGGAAGCCATGCAGGCCAGTTTTGCACGATTGGCTATCGAAAAACAGGCCACTGAAGGCCAATCTTGGAGCCATGGTCCGCACCGCCCTCACCCCCATGACGCCCCGGCAGCAGCTGCGGGCCGGCCGAACCCCGCGCCGGCTCGCCCAGCTCTTCGTGGGGCTGAGCCTCTACGGCATCTCCATGGGGATGTTGATCCGCGCCCGGCTCGGGCTCGACCCGTGGGACGTCTTCCACTACGGGATCGCCACCCACCTGCCCGTGAGCTTCGGCACCGTCACGATCGTCGTCGGTGCGGCCGTGCTGCTGCTGTGGATCCCGCTGCGGCAGTGGCCGGGGTTCGGGACCGTCGCCAACGTGGTCGTCATCGGCCTGGTGACCGACGCCACCTTGAACCTGCTGTCCGCCCCCGGCGCCATGCCCGTGCGGGTCGCGCTGCTGCTCGGCGGAATCGTGGTCAACGGCCTGGCCGGCGCCCTCTACATCGGCAGCCAGTTCGGACCCGGTCCGCGGGACGGGTTGATGACGGGGCTGGTGCGCCGCACCGGTCTCAGCGTCCGGCTGGTCCGGACGTCGATCGAGGTCGCCGTGCTCGTCGTCGGCTTCGCCCTGGGCGGGGTGGTCGGGCTGGGGACGGTGCTCTACGCGGTGCTCATCGGTCCCACCGTGCAGCTCTTCCTCCCGCTGTTCACCGTGCCCCTGCCGGCCCCGGCCACGCGCGCGCCGGCGACCTCAGGCCTCGAGGGCGAGCACGAAGGGCAGGACACCCGAGGCGCCGGCCTCGCGCAGGGCCTGGGCGGCGACGGTGAGGGTCCAGCGCGAGGAGGACAGGTCGTCCACGAGCAGCACGGGACCGTCCAGGCCGCCGAGGGCTGAGCGCTGGGCGGAGGTCGGCGCGAGCCGCCCCCACACCCCCGCGAGCCGGAACGCGCTGTTGCCGCCCGACTCGCCCACCGGGCCACCCTCGACCAGGTCCAACGAGCCGAGCCAGTCGAGCCGACCCATCTGGGCCAGCCCCTGGGCCACCGACTCGACCAGCTGCGGGCGGGTGCGGGACGGCACGGCCACGACGGCCACAGGGCGCTGGGCCCAGTCCCAGTCGCGCAGGATCGGCACGCAGGCGCGCAACAGCTCCGGCGGCGCCGGGGCGTCCTCGGCGCGCAGCAGGCTACGCAGCTGCTGGCCCCAGCCGAGGTCGGTGAGGCGCGCGACGGCCCGACCGGGTTGCATGGCGTGGCCCGCGTCGATGCGCCCCTTGAGGGGCACCCCGAGGCGGTCCATGCCCGAGGGCCACTGGGCGCGCGGCTCGATCTCGACTCCTGCCCGCTCGAGTCGCCCTCGCGCCGTGGTGACCGCCGTGTCGGGGATGTCGGTGGGGAACCAGCCACCGGCGCACGAGTCGCAGCGCCCGCAGGCGGCGGCACTGTCGTCGTCGAGCGACTCCTGGAGGAACGCCATGCGACACCCGGTGGTGGACTCGTAGGTGAGCATGAGGTCCTGCTCACGCACCCGGGCCTCGGTGACCCGGGTGTAGCGCTCGGCGTCGTAGGTCCACGGCCTGCCGGTCGAGGACCACCCGCCGGGCACACGCTGCACCGCGCCGTCGACGTCGAGCACCTTGAGCAGCAGCTCCAGCCGGGTCCGGCGGATGTCGACGACGGACTCCAGGGCGGCGGTGGACAGCGCCTTCGCCGAGCCGGCGAGGGCGGTCAGCACGGCGTCGGCCTGCTCCTGCCGGGGCATCGAGGCCGACGCGAAGTAGGCCCAGATGTCCTTGTCCTCGGGACCGGGCAGCAGCAGCACGTCAGCGCGCTCGGTGGCTCGTCCCGCGCGGCCGACCTGCTGGTAGTAGGCGACCGGGGACGAGGGGGCGCCCAGGTGGAGCACGAAACCCAGGTCCGGCTTGTCGAAGCCCATGCCGAGCGCGCTGGTCGCGACGAGCGCCTTGACCTGGTTGTCGCGCAGCATGCCCTCGAGGCGCTCGCGGTCGGCCGGGTCGGTGCGACCGGTGTAGGCCCGCACCTCGTGACCGGCCTCGCGCAGCGCCGACGCCACGTCCTCGGCGGCGGACACGGTGAGGGCGTAGACGATGCCACTGCCCGGCAACGAGCCGAGGTGGGCCAGCAGCCAGGCCAGTCGCTGCTCCGGGGAGGTCAGCTTCATCACGCCCAGGCGCAGCGAGTCGCGGGCCAGCCCGCCGCGCAGGGTCAGCACGTCGTGCCCGCCCGCGCCGAGCTGCTCGCCCACGTCGGTGACCACGCGCGCGTTGGCGGTGGCCGTCGTCGCGAGCACCGGGGTGTCGGCGGGCAGCGTCGTGAGCAGGTCGCGGATGCGCCGGTAGTCGGGCCGGAAGTCGTGGCCCCAGTCGGACACGCAGTGGGCCTCGTCGACGACGAGCAGGCCGCAGCGACGGGCCAGGTCGGGCAGCTGCTCCTCGCGGAACCGGGGGTTGTTGAGGCGCTCGGGGCTGACCAGGAGCACGTCGACCTCGTCGGCGGCCAGCGCGGCGGACACCCGGCCCCACTCCTCGGCGTTGGCGGAGTTCATGGTGACCGCCCGGATGCCGGCCCGCTGGGCGGCGGCGATCTGGTCGCGCATGAGGGCGAGCAGGGGGGAGACGATGATCGTCGGCCCGGCGCCCGCACCGCGGCGCAGGGCGGTCGAGACGAAGTAGACGGCCGACTTGCCCCAGCCGGTGCGCTGGACGACCAGCACGCGTCGGCGCTCGCCGACCAGGGCCCGGACCGCCTCGAACTGGCCGTCACGGAAGTCGACGTCGTCGCGCCCCACGAGACGTCGCAGCACGGCGGTCGCGTCGGTGCGCAGGTCTGGTGCCGTGGTGGTGTCCATGGCGACCACCGTATGCCGCCGGCCCGACACCCCTGCGAGGATGTCCCCATGCCAGACCCGAGCGCGCCGCGGTACCGCGTCAACGTCCCGCTCCGGTGGAGCGACATGGACGCCTACGGCCACGTCAACAACGTGCAGTTCCTGCGCCTGCTGGAGGATGCCCGCGTCATCGGCTTCGAGGAGTGGTTCGGCCAGGACCGGTCCGTCCTCGACGAGGGCATCCTCGTGGCCCGCCACGAGATCGAGTACCTCGCGCCGCTGAAGTTCCGGGTGCCCCCGATCGTCGTGCAGATGTGGCCGACCAGCATCGGTGGCGCCGGCTTCGACCTGGCCTACGAGGTGCATGACGGGCGCCCCGGTGACGACACCCTCTACGCCCGTGCCGAGACGACCCTGGTGCTCTACGACTTCGCCACCGCGAGACCACGCCGCATGACGCCCGACCTCAAGGTGCTGCTCGAGCAGCACGCCGGTGAGCCCGTCCCCTTCCGCTGGCGGCGGCGCTGATGGACCTGCAGCTCGCCGATGCCCAGGACCTGCAGGACCTGCGCACCTACGTGTCCCGCGCCCGCGCGGCCGACGAGGAGGGCGCGGTGCGCCTCCAGGCCCGCGGACTCACCCTGGCGGCCTATGTCGGGGTGCTGCCCGGCGCCGGCCTGATGGGTGAGGGTGCGGTGCTCGGCCTGCGAGCGATGCCCCTGGCCGAGCCCGCCGACCTCGACGTCACCGTGCCCCTCGCCGCGGTCTCCGACCGGCTGGCCCGCGAGGACGGTGCGGCGCTGTCCGTGCCGCCCATGACCGTCCGGGTCGGCTGGGCCGCGATGGCCCCTCCCCGCAGCGGCTGGGAGCGCGTGGGCACCCTCACCGCTGACGAGGTGTATGCCGCGGCCCGTGCGGGCATCGCGGAGGTCGCCGCTGGTGCTCCGCCGGACGCCGGGGCCCAGGCGGTCGCGGCGCTGCGTCGGCAGGTGTGGGGAAGGCCCACCACGACCACGCCGCCGATCCCGGCAGGAGGCGCCTTCGCGGCATACGTGCTCGGTTTCGTCGCCCCCGGGGCGGAGGTCTCGGTCCTCGCCCAGGGCCGGTGGACCCGCCTGTCGACCACCGCCGGCCACGTCCTGCTGCGCTGACCCCCTCAGAGGGTGGGGAAGAGCCGGGTGGCGTGCTCGTCGAGCTCGGCCATCGTCGCGGCCGGGCCGGCGATAAGGGGGTCGGGGGTCCCGACGACGTCGAGGTCCTTGCTCGGGTAGTCCAGCCCGGAGAGCAGGACGCGCATCGCCTCGAGCCGGGCGCGCTTCTTGTCGTTGCTCTTGACGACCGTCCAGGGGGCGTCACCGGTGTCGGTGTAGAAGAACATCGCCTCCTTCGCCTCGGTGTAGGCATCCCACTTGTCGAGGCTGGCCAGGTCGGTGGGGGACAGCTTCCACTGGCGGACCGGGTCGCTGCGTCGGGCGTGGAAGCGCCTGGCCTGCTCGTCCCGGCTCACCGAGAACCACAGCTTGACCAGGTGGATACCGGACTCCACGAGCATCCGCTCGAAGCTCGGGCACTGCCGCATGAACGAGAGGTACTCGGGGGGAGTGCAGTAGTTCATCACGCGCTCGACGCCGGCGCGGTTGTACCAGGACCGGTCCATGAGGACGATCTCCCCGCCGCTGGGGAGGTGCTCGATGTAGCGCTGGAAGTACCACTGGGTCCGCTCGACCTCGGTGGGCTTCTCGAGGGCGACGACCCGGGCGCCGCGGGGGTTGAGGTGTTCGGTGAACCGCTTGATCGCCCCGCCCTTGCCGGCAGCGTCCCGGCCCTCGAAGACCACCAGCACCCGCGCACCGGTCTCCTTCACGCCGAGCTGGACCTTCAGCAGCTCGATCTGCAGGGCGCGCTTGGTGCTCTCGTACTCCTTGCGGGAGATCTTGGTGTCGTAGGGGTAGCCGCTGCGCCAGGCGTCCGCGTGGTCACCGACGTCGGGGTCACCGAGGAGGTCCTCCAGCTCGTCGAGCTCGCCGGTGTAGTCCTCCACGAGCGAGCGGCGCCCCGGTGTCGGCTCGGTCGGTGCTGGCATGACGTGCTCCCTCCAGGGCGGGCGCTCGCCCACCTGGGTCCACGCTCTCGCGAGGGGTGGGCGGCGCGACAGGGCAGTTGGTCCCGTCGGCGACCCTTTGACCCCGCGAGTTTGAAGACCTGAGGAGGTCAGGACCTCCTCAGGCCTTCAAACTCGCGGGGTGGTGCGGGCGGGTGGAGGTCAGGGCGGGTGGTGGTCAGGGCTGCAACGGGGCGCCGCGGTCGGCGAGCACGCGGGCCAGGACGTCGATGCGGTCCGAGACGATGCCGTCGACGCCGAGGTCGAACAGGCGGTGCATCTCCTGCTCGTCGTCGATGGTCCAGACGTGCAGGTGCTTGCCCAGCGCGTGCACGCGACCGACCAGCGCAGGGGTGACCAGGTCGAGCCACCGGCCCCCCACGACGTGGCCGGTCGGGATCTGCAGGGCGGCGGCCGGGCTGCGCAACAGCCTCGCGACGATGGCCGGCGCCAGCCGCAGCGCGCCGACCTCCGCCGGGCCTGCGGAGGTCGCCAGCGTCGGGCCCAGCAGCCGGCGCATCGCGCGGATCCTGCGGTCGGAGAACGACGCCACGCAGACCCGGTCGACGGCGTCGTGGTCCCGCAGGACGCTGGCCAGCGGCTCCAGGGCACCGGCGGCCTTGACGTCGATGTTGATCCGGGTCCCGGGGAACTCCTCGAGCAGGTCCGACAGGAGGGGGATCGGCTCCGAGCCGTTGATGCGCGCTTCGCGGACCGCGGCATACGGCAGGTCGGCGATCGCGCCGAAGCGGTCGGTCGCGCGGTCCAGACGCAGGTCGTGGAAGGCGAGCACCTGGCCGTCGCGGGTCGCATGCACATCGGTCTCGAGGTAGCGGTAGCCGAGCTCGACCGCGTGCCGGAACGCCGCCAGCGTGTTCTCGAGGTGGAGGTTGGCCGGCAGCTTGGCGCCGCCGCGGTGCGCGAGACCGATCGGGGTCGGGGCATCGAAGTAGGCGAAGTCGCGTGCCCTCACTCGGCCCACACCGTGGTGTCCGTGGGCACCGCGCCGTCGTCGGTGAGTGGTCCTGACGCGAGGAGCACGCGCGATCCCTCGGGCAGCGCCACCGGGTCGGCACCCAGGTTCGCGAGGACGACCGTGCGGCCGTCGTGCTGGCCGGTGTTGACCACGGCCACGACGTCGTCGCCGAAGCCGTCGAGGACCTGCAGGCCGCCGGTGCCCAGGGACCGCTCACGCCGGACCCGGAGCAGCTCGCGGTAGAGCTCGAGGGTCGACCCCTCGACGCCGTCCTGCTGGTCGACGGCGAAGTCACCGTAGCCGGCGGGCTGGGGCAGCCAGGTCGCATCGCCCGGACCGAACCCGAACGACGGAGCGTCCTTGACCCACGGCATCGGCACGCGACAGCCGTCGCGTCCGGTCTCCTCGCCGCCGGTGCGCAGGAACGTGGGGTCCTGGCGAGCCTCGGCCGGCATGTCCGTGGACTCGGGCAGGCCGAGCTCCTCGCCCTGGTAGAGGTAGGCGCCCCCGGGCAGCGCGAGCATCAGGGCCGTCGCCGCCCTCGCGCGCCGCAGCCCGAGGGCACGGTCGGGCTGCGGGTCGGTGGCGCTGATCCCGTTGGTGCGGCGCACGCCCACGGGCAGGCCGAGGCGCGAGGCGTGCCGCACCACATCGTGGTTGGACAGCACCCAGGTGCTCGGGGCGCCCACCGAGTCAGCGGCGGCCAGCGAGGAGACGATGACCTTGCCCAGGTCCCGTGCCCGCCACGGGGTCGTCAGGAAGTCGAAGTTGAACGCCTGGTGCATCTCGTCGGAACGGACGTAGCGGACCGCACGATCCTGGGGGCGCACCCACGCCTCGGCGCACAGGATCCGGTCCGGCTGGCCGTACTCCTCCAGGACCCGTCGCCAGCGGCGGTAGATGTCGTGCACCGCGTCCTGGTCCCACATGGGCGGCACCGGCGCGCCGGGCTTCAGCTCACCGTCGAGCAGGTGCAGCTCGACGTCGTAGTCGGGAAGGCCGTCCTCCTTGACCAGGCCGTGCGCCACGTCGACGCGGAAGCCGTCGACGCCGCGGTCGAGCCAGAAGCGCAGGATCGACTCGAACTCGTCGCCCACCTCGGGGTTGTCCCAGTTGAGGTCGGGCTGCTTGGTGTCGAACAGGTGCAGGTACCACTGCCCGTCGCCGACCCGGGTCCACGCCTGGCCGCCGAACACCGAGTGCCAGTCGTTCGGCGGCTCGACGCCCTGCGGACCGCGACCGTCCCGGAAGATGTAGCGCGCGCGCTCGGGGCTGCCCGGTCCTGACGCCAGGGCGGCGCGGAACCAGGCATGCTCGTCGCTGGTGTGGTTGGGGACCAGGTCGACGAGCACCTTGAGACCGAGCTCGTGGGCCCGGACGAGCATCGCCTCGGCGTCGGCGAGCGAGCCGAAGAGGGGGTCGATGTCGCGGTAGTCGGCCACGTCGTACCCGGCATCGGCCTGCGGCGAGGTGTAGAACGGGCTGAGCCAGACCGCGTCCACGCCCAGGTCCTGCAGGTAGGGCAGTCGGCTGGTGATGGCGGCGAGGTCGCCCACCCCGTCACCGTTGCCGTCGGCCCACGAGCGCGGGTAGATCTGGTAGATCACGGCGTGGCGCCACCAGGCGGCATCGGCCGCGTCGGGGTCGTGGACGAGCAGGGCGGTGGCGGTGTCGGTCACGGGCACCAATGCTGACGCATCGGGCCCGCAGGACGAAACCGCCGCTCACTCCTCGTCGGGGGAGTTGACCAGGCTGTGCGCGGCGCGCTCGAGGTAGTCGCGCAGCAGCAGGTCGTTCGCCGGTGGCAGCTCGAGGGTGTCGACGGCGTGCAGCATGTGGTGCAACCACCGGTCCCGCTGGGCCGCGGTGACCTTGAAGGGGTGGTGGCGCATCCGCAGCCGCGGGTGCCCCCGCTGTTCCGAGTAGGTGGTGGGGCCACCCCAGTACTGCTCGAGGAACATCACCAGCCGGTGCTCGGCGGGCCCGAGGTCCGCCTCGGGATAGAGCGCCCGCAGCGCCGGGTCATCGGCGACCCCGAGGTAGAACTCGTGCACGAGCCGGGCGAACGTCTCGTGCCCACCGACCTCGTCGTAGAAGCTGCCGAGTGCGTTCGAGCTCATCGTGGTGCCTGTCCGTAGGGGGGGAAGGCCGGGGCCTTGATGCCCTTGGCGTCGAAGGCGGCCTTGACCCGCTCGCGAATCTCCCGGGAGACGCCGTACTGCTGCTCGGGGGCGGTCTTGGCGATGACCCGGATCGTCACCACGGTGCCGGTCATGGACTCGACGCCCACGACGTTGGGCACGTCGATCAGCTTCTCGGCCCAGTCGGGGGACGCATGGAAGTCCGCCATCACCTCGCGGATCAACGGTATGACGTGGTCGAGGTTCTCCGAGTAGGCGACGGGGATGTCGACCAGGGCGGTCGACCACCCCTGGCTCTTGTTGCCGATGCGCACGATCTCGCCGTTGCGGATGTACCAGACGATCCCGGATGCGTCGCGCAGCCGGGTCACCCGCAGGCTGACCTCCTCCACGGTGCCGGTGGCCTCACCGGTGTCGATGATGTCGCCGACGCCGTACTGGTCCTCCAGGATCATGAAGACGCCCGAGAGGAAGTCCTTGACCAGGCTCTGCGCGCCGAAGCCCAGGGCCACCCCACCCACCCCGGCCGAGGCGAGCAGGGGACCCAGCGGGATCTCGAAGATCGCCATCACGGTGAGGACGGTGACCAGGCCGACCACCAACGTGACGATGCTGCGCAGCAGGGAGCCCATCGTCAGCGTGCGCTGCCGGTGCCGTTCCCGTTCGGCCCCGGTGATCGCCGCGAGGGCGCGACGACCTCCGCTGGCCTCCTGCGCGCGGCGCGCGTCCGACTTGGCCAGTGTCACGGTGACGACCCGGCCGATGGAGCGCAGCAGCGCCCACCGCGCCACCAGGGCGGCCAGCACGGTGACCACGACATGCACCGGTGGCCCGAGGAACCATTCCCAGACCCCCTTGGGGGTCAGCTCGGTCAGGACCGTGAGGAAACCCTCAGGCATTGGCGTCCCGGGCCTGGGCGCGCAGCGCGCGGGCCACGCCGTCACGGTGCTCGGAGACGACGCGCACCAGCCCTGCGGGGGCGTCGACGTGGCTGTCCAGCCACGCCTGGGAGGTGTTCAGCAGGAACTCGTCGGCCAGGGCCGTCGGGTAGAACGTCGTGAGGATCGACTCGGCGATGGCATGGGTCCTGGCCTCCCAGATCCCGAGCAGGGCGTCGTGGTACCTGGCCACGAACGGCCGCAGCACCTCGGGCTCCAGGGCCCGGCCGAACCCCAGGCCGGTGGCCTCCACCACGGAGTTGGGCAGGCTGGTGTTCTCGACGCCCTCGTGCCAGGCGGCCGCCTTCATCTCCGGTCTCGGCATGGACGCGAGCGCCTGGGCCGCGCGCTCGCGACCCGTCGCGGTGTTGTCGCGGTCGCGCTCGGCAGCGATCTCGGCCTCGGTGGCGTCACCCGACGCGGCCAGGGAGGTCAACAGGGTCCAGCGCATCTCGGTGTCGATGGCCAGCCCCTCGAGGACCTCGGAACCGTCGTAGAGGCCGCGCACGAAGGCGGCGTCCTGGCCGCCGCCCTGCACCGCGGCATACGTGGTGAGGAGCTGGAACTGGGCGTCGCTGCCCGGCTCGGCCGCCTCGGCCAGCCCGCGCAGGGCCGCGACGGCGGCCACGGTCGCGCCCGGCCGGTGCTGGGGTGCGATGAACAGGCGCAGCGTCGACTGGAGCTGGCCGAGCGCGGTGCGCAGCAGGGTGGAGTCCGTCTCGCCCGGGAGCGAGGCCAGCACGAGGTCGACGAAGTCGCGCCCCGACATCTCCGCGTCGCGGGTCATGTCCCAGGCCGCCCCGAGCACCAGGGCCCGGGGGAGGCTGTCGGTGAAGCCTCGCGGGTGGGCCAGCGCCGTGGCCAGGGAGCGGTCGTCGAGCCGGATCTTGGCGTAGGCCAGGTCGTCGTCGTTGACGAGCAGGAGGTCCGGCACGGGGCGACCGACCAGCTGCGGCAGGTCGGTGCTGGCCCCGTCGACGTCGAGCTCGATCCGCTCGGTGCGCTCCAGCACCGGCGCCCCGGCCTCGGTGTTGACGCTGTAGAGGCCGACCGCGAGGCGGTGGGGGCGCAGCGTGGGGTAGTCCTCGGCGTGGGTCTGCTCGATGACCGCGGACGAGATCAGGCCCCGGTCATCGGTCTGCACGACCGGGCGCAGGGTGTTGACGCCGGCGGTCTCGAGCCACAGCTTCGACCAGGTGCCGAGGTCGCGTCCGGAGGTCTGCTCCAGCTCGCCGAGGAGGTCCTGCAGCGTGGTGTTGCCCCAGGCGTGCTTGGCGAAGTAGGCGCGCAGGCCGGCGGTGAACGCGTCACGGCCGACGTAGGCGACGAGCTGCTTGAGGACCGAGGCGCCCTTGGCGTAGGTGATGCCGTCGAAGTTCACCTCGACGTCCTCGAGGTCGCGGATCGGCGCGACGATGGGGTGGGTCGAGGACAGCTGGTCCTGGCGGTAGGCCCAGGCCTTCTCGGAGATCCCGAACGTCGTCCAGGCCGTCTCCCAGTGGGTGGCCTCGCTCTGGCAGGTCGTGGAGGCCCACTCGGCGAAGGACTCGTTGAGCCACAGGTCGTTCCACCACTTCATGGTGACCAGGTTGCCGAACCACATGTGCGCCAGCTCGTGCAGCAGGGTCAGGCCGCGCCGCTCCACCAGGGCGTCGGTGACCTTCGCGCGGAAGATGTACATCTCGTTGATGGTGACGGCACCGGCGTTCTCCATCGCGCCCATGTTGTACTCGGGCGAGAAGAGCTGGTCGTACTTCTCGAAGGGGTACTCCGAGTCGAACTCGTTCTCGAAGAAGGTGAACCCGCGCTTGGTGCAGTCGAAGATGTTGTCGGCGTCGAGGTGCTCGAGCATCGACTGGCGGCAGAAGATGCCCAGCGGCACGACGCCACGACGGGTCTGCACCTCGTCGCGGACCACGGCGTAGGGGCCGGCC
Source organism: uncultured Actinomycetota bacterium (assembly GCA_963757635.1). Taxonomy (GTDB): domain Bacteria; phylum Actinomycetota; class Actinomycetes; order Actinomycetales; family Dermatophilaceae; genus Pedococcus. The sequence continues at coordinate 926,816 of CAVWSK010000005.1, forward strand.
ACCAGCGCCGTGATGTAGCAGGACATCCGCGGAGTGGTGGAGAACGCCCAGGTGGCCACACCGTCGCCGGCCGGGGAGGGCTCGGGGGTGGGGGAGTTGGAGACGACCTGCCAGTGGGCCGGCGCCGTGATGGTGAAGGCGTAGGTGGCCTTGAGGTCGGGCTGCTCGAAGACCGTGAACATGCGCCGGCAGTCGGCGACCTCGAACTGCGAGTAGAGGTAGACCTCGTCGTCGACCGGGTCCACGAAGCGGTGCAGCCCCTCGCCGGTGTTCATGTATGCCGTGGTGGCCTCTACCGTCAGCGTGTTGTGCTCCCACAGGGCAGGCAGCGTGACGCGGCTGCCGTCGAAGTGGGTGGCCGGGTCGAGCGACTCGCCGTTGAGGGTGATCGCCTCGACTGCCGGGGCGATCAGGTCGATGAAGGTGTCCGCGCCGGGACGGCTGCACGTGAAGGTCACCGTGGTGGTGCTGCGGAAGGTGCTGTCCGAGGTGGTGAGGTCGAGCGCGACGTCGTAGTGGTCGACGGTGACGACGCCCGCGCGGGCGATGGCCTCGTCGCGGGTCAGGTTGGTGCCGGGCACAGCGTTCTCCTGTGGTGGGGTGGTCAGGACTCGGTGCCATCCTCGCACGCAGCCCGGGACCCGGGACGACCCGTTGTCGTCGCTGCCGCCGGTGGTGGCAGGATTGGGGAAGTGAGTACCGACACGACAGCCGAGACCCGTTCCTCCGCCGAGTTCTGGTTCGACCCCCTGTGCCCGTGGGCGTGGATGGCGTCGCGCTGGATCATGGAGGTCGAGGACGTCCGCCCCGTCGACGTCACCTGGTCGGTGATGAGCCTGGCCGTCCTCAACGAGGGCCGGGACCTGCCCGAGGACTACCGGGCGATGATGGACCGGGCCTGGGGCCCGGTGCGCGTCGTCATGGCCGCAGCCCGTGAGTACGGCGACAAGGTCGTCAAACCGCTCTACGACGCGATGGGCACCCGCATCCACCTCGGTGGCGAGCAGGACTTCGCCAAGGTCATCGTGCCGTCGCTCGAGGAGGTCGGCCTCGACACCGACCTGGCGCGGTTCGCCGACACCGACGAGCACGACGACGAGCTGCGGGCCAGCCACCAGCGCGGGATCGACCTCGTCGGCGACGACGTCGGCACGCCGGTCGTCGCGGTCAACGGCGAGGCCTTCTTCGGGCCCGTCGTCACCCCTGCACCCAAGGGCGAGGCTGCCGGCCGGCTCTGGGACGGGTGCGTCCTGGTTGCCGGCACCCCCGGGTTCTACGAGCTCAAGCGCAGCCGCACCGTCGGCCCCATCTTCGACTGACCGTCCCCACCACCACCCCACCCGAGCACACCGGAGGAGCAGCCCACATGCGCGTGCACATCGGCGGTGACCACGCGGCCTACGACCTGCTGGGCGACCTCGTGTCGTTCCTGGAGGCCGCGGGCCACGAGGTGACCAACCACGGACCCCACTCCCTCGACGCCGAGGACGACTACCCCGTCTTCGTGCTCCGCGCGGCCGAGGCGGTGGCGGCGGACCCCGGGTCCCTCGGCGTCGTGCTGGGTGGCTCCGGCAACGGTGAGCAGATGGCCGCCAACAAGGTCGCGGGCATCCGGGCCGCGCTGTGCTACTCCACCGAGCTGGCCAGCCTGGCCCGTGAGCACAACGACGCCCAGGTGATCTCGATCGGGGCGCGAATGACCTCCGTCGAGGACGCCAGGGCGATGGTCACGGTCTTCCTCGACACGCCGTTCTCCCAGGCGGCACGCCACCAGCGCCGGATCGACATGGTGAGCGCCTACGAGGCGGACGGGACCCTCCCGGCCCAGGCCTGATCCCGGGATTCGTTGCGTGGCGGCCCTCGGGGCCTACTAGGCTGACGAAGGGCTGTGCGGGGCAGGCCCGTCCAGCAGAACCCGGGGTGCGTGCCACCCTGCCATCCCGAAGGATCTTCATACGTGGACATCGACAGGACGGTGCTCGCCCGCCGCTCTTTCATGACGCGTGTCCAGAGGGAGCGCACGCGGTGGACGCGCTGGAACGTGCCCACCCTGCTCATCGGGATCTTCGTGGTCACCGGGCTGCTGACCTGGGCCATGGTCATGTGGCCGAAGTACGTGCCCTTCGGGGCCTACCTGCCACTGGCGGTGCTGGCCGGCCTGTTCCTGACGCCGACGGTGCTGGCCCTCGTCGACACGGTGATCCTGCTCGCAGCGGCCTACACCCTCTGGGCCTGGGGTCCGACGGCGACACTGGTGGCGTCGTTCGCCGTCCTCGCGACGGTGATGGTCATCATGTTCTGGGTGGCCGCGTCCCGGGCCAGGCTCGGCGTCCAGGGCAACCTCGGCGAGACGATGCTGGTCGACCTGCGCGACCGGCTGCGCACCCAGGGTGAGCTCCCCGATCTCCCGGCGGGGTGGGGTGCGGAGCTGTCCGTCCTGTCCGCCTACGGCGACTCGTTCTCGGGGGACTTCCTGGTCACGAGCAAGACCGACGACATCCTCGAGCTGGTCCTGGTCGACGTCTCCGGAAAGGGCATCGCCGCGGGCACCCGCTCGTTGCTGCTCTCGGGCGCCTTCGGGGGGTTGCTGGGCTCGATGGCCTACGACCGCTTCCTCCCGGCCGCGAACTCCTACCTCCTGCGCCAGCACTGGGACGAGGGGTTCGCCACTGCCGCACACGCCATGATCAACCTCAGCACGGGGGAGTTCAGCCTGGGCTCGGCAGGGCACCCACCCGCCGTGCGGTTCTCCGCGGGGTCGGGCCGCTGGGAGGTCCTCGAAGGCGACGAGGGTCCGGTGCTCGGCGTGACCGAGGGGTTCGACTTCCCTCGCGTCCGCGGCCGCCTGGGGCGCGGCGACGCCCTGCTCATCTACACCGACGGCGTCATCGAGGTCCGCAACCGCGACCTGCGTGACGGCATCGACCGGATGCTGGGCACGGCCGAGCGGATGATCGGCAAGGGCTTCGAGGGCATGGCCGCCAAGATGTGCACGGCCGCGCGGGCCGGCGAGACCGACGACCGGGCCGCGGTCCTGGTCTGGCGCCGCTGAGGTCGGTCGACCTCAGCCGACCGACCTGCTCGTCAGGGCACCGGGGTGGGCTGACGCGACGCGACGCGACGGCTGATGTCGGCGCAGTCGACGCAGACCGACTCGGGGATCAGCCCAGCCCGCATGAGCCAGCCGAAGGCGATGCACCCGACGCACACGCCGCCGAGGGACTCCAACGCCGGGAAGACCACCATGACGACGCCGATCACGACGACCGGCAGCCCGGCGCCGGCCAGCCACAGGGCGGTCGCCGCGAGGGTGAGTCCTCCGCCGATGGCGGCGGCGAACCGCTTGGGCGGACCGGCGGTGTAGCGCGGGGCCGCGCTCACGCGGGGCCGGACCTGGAGCTGGACCAGGCGCGCCACCGGGCTGGCCGAGGGTCCCCACCCGGCGCGGAGCACGAAGTCCGCCGCCAGCACGGCATACAGCCACCACTGGTGGGTGGCCAGGGCGACGATGGCGAGCACGAGCACGACGCCGGCGATGAGCCGGACCGAGATCTCGTCGACGATGGTGGGGAACCGAGAAATGCGCATGCCCTCATTATGGATCACATAAGCCAGTGTTATCGACGCGGGTCGCATCGCGGACAGGAGGGCCCGCCCGTGGGGGCCGGAACCGACATCGCGGCCCGTCTCCTAGGCTCGGGCCCATGGATCCCCACGGCCCCGTGCGCACCTTCAGCGCCCGTCGGGGGCGGCTCTCGACCCTGACCGTGGACCGCATGGAGGGGCTGGGGCCGCACCACGCGATCCCGGACGGGCGGCTGGACCCCGTCGTCGCCTTCGGCCGCGAGGCGCCCGTGGTCCTCGAGATCGGTTGTGGGCACGGTGCCGCGGCCGTGGCCTTCGCTGCGGCACACCCGGACCAGGACCTGCTCGCCGTCGACGTCTTCACCCCTGCCCTGGCCCGGATGCTCGCCGCCGCACACGAGCGGGGGGTGGCCAACCTGTGGATGCACCAGGGCGACGCGGTGCTGCTGCTCGAGGAGCGCATCGCCCCAGCCACGCTCACGGCGGTGCACCTGTTCTTCCCCGACCCGTGGCCCAAGGCCAAGCACGCCAAGCGACGCTTCCTCTCGGCCGCCCGCCTGGACCTGCTCGCCGACCGGCTCCGGCCCGGTGGCCACCTGCTCGTGGCCACCGACCATGCCGGGTATGCCGAGCACGCCCGGTCCGAGCTCGCGGCGCACGGGCGGTGGGTGGTCACCGAGGGGGACCGGCCGCCGTGGCGGCCGACCGGTGGGTTCGAGGCCAAGGGCCTGGCGGCAGGCCGGTCCGTCACCGAGCTGCGCGCGGCCCTGCGGGGCTGACCGCAGGGTCTGTGGAGCGGGTGACGAGAATCGAACTCGCGTAGCCAGTTTGGAAGACTGGGGCTCTACCATTGAGCTACACCCGCATGGTTCCGGGGCGCCCCCGACGGGGCACACGGATCCGAGGCGTTAGCCTAATGCCCGCGATCAGGTGAGCCGAAATCGGCTCGCCGTCCGCGGGGTATGGCGCAGCTTGGTAGCGCGTCCGCTTTGGGAGCGGAAGGCCGCCGGTTCGAATCCGGCTACCCCGACCGGAGCTGACGTGGGCGCCACCGCGTCGTCCGGTCCGAGACCGTGCGACGCGGGGCACCCACCGACGCAGTGGCGGGTCAGGCCTTGCCGCCACCAGCGCGGAACTGCTGCCAGGCGTCGCTCATCCGGTCAGCCTGGCCCGCAGTGAACATGTCCATGCAGGAGTCCTGCGTGTAGTCCATGAAGTTGTGGATCGGGTCGAGCCCCGGCGCCGAACAGGTGTCCGCCCCGATGGGGCAGTCGAACTGCGGGCCGGCCTCTCGGGGCGTGTCGGCCACGTAGTCGCCTGAGGCGGCGCACCCGTGGGCGAAGGTGTGCTCGAGCATCAGCCAGTGCCCCACCTCGTGGGTGAGGGTGTCGCCGAGTGCGTACTTGCCGGCGGTGCCGCCCGGCATCGACTCGTCGAGCATGACGACTCCGTCGATGAAGTCCCGCCCGTGGTTGTAGCCCTTGGGGAAGTAGGCCCAGCCGAGCAGGCCTCCGCCGATGTTCGCCGCGTACACGTTGAGCGTCCTGGCGTCCCCGGTGTAGAGGGACTTCTTCATGTCGCGCTCGTTCTTGCCGGGCTCCACGGTGTACCAGTCGGAGTTGACGGTCCACGTGGTGTCGACCAGGTCGAACCGGAACGGCGTGTTCGCCGCTGTGGCGGCGGTACGGCCCGCATACGAGTCGTTGAGCACCGTCATCTGGGCGGCGACCAGGGACTCCCACCGAGCCCGCTCCGCCGGGGTGTTGACGTGGTCGGAGACCATGTGGAAGACCGTGGGGATGCGGACACTGCCACTGGCGAGGGTCGGCAGGTCCTTGAGGACCCCGTAGGCGTTCGCCTCGTTCTTCGGGTAGAGGTCGGGCTCCTTGGCCGTCGCTCCGTCGGCGGCGCGTGCGCCGCTGGCCGAGGCGCAGGCCGCGACCCCCGGTGAGCTCGCGGCTGCCGCGCCCACCGGGGCCGCCGAGCCGGAGCCGAGCAGGATGACCGCGGCCGCAGCCGCCAGGGCTCCGAGTCGGACGGGGGGATGGATGCGCATGGGGATCCCTTCGGCGAGGTCCCCTCAAGGGGGCTGGCGTCGGACGCTACCGCCGGGAGAGCCACGGCGGAAGACCCCGATGGACCAGTCCCGTGCCGGGTCAGATGCCGTACTCCTCCAGCAGTCGCAGCCAGATCTCGCTCATCGTCGGGTAGGACGGGACGGCGTGCCAGAGGGTCTTCACGGGCACCTGGCCCACGATGGCCACCGTCGCGGCGTGGACGAGCTCGGCCACGTCCTGGCCGACGAACGTGGCGCCCACGAGGACCCCCCGGTCCTGGTCGACGACGATCCGTGCCTGGCCCTGGTAGCCCTCCGCCTGGAGTCCGGATCCCGCGGCCGTGTCCATGGCCACGTCGACGACGCGGAGGGACAGCCCCTTGTCGCGGGCCTGCTGCTCGGTCAGGCCCACGGCTGCGACCTCGGGATCGGTGAAGACGACCTGGGGTGAGCCGAGGTCGTCCGCCCACGGGACGGTGGTGTCCGGGTCGGGCTCCCGTCCCGCGGCTCGCGCCCCGACGAGGTCCCCGCAGGCGCGGGCCTGGTACTTGCCCATGTGGGTGAGCAGTGCGATCCCGTTGACGTCACCCACGGCATACAGCCAGGGCGACCCGGACTCGACACCCTCGACGCCTCGGGCCTCCATGCGGTCGGTGACGCAGACATAGCCCTGGTCGTCGAGCTGGCCGCCCACGGCGTCCACCCCGAGCCCGCGGGTGGCCGGTGTGCGACCGACGGCCACGAGCAGCTCGTCGGCCACCACCTCGGAGCCATCCGCCAGGCCCACCGTCACCTCGCCGCTGGGCCCGAGCCGTGAGACCGACTCGGCCCTGACCCCGGTGCGCACGTCCACGCCGTCGCGCTCCAGGGCCTCGCGGACCGCGAGGCCGGCGAACGGCTCGGTGCGACCGAGCAGGCCGTCCTCCTGCTCGATGATCGTCACCGTGGAGCCGAGTGCGGCGAACACCTGGGCCAGCTCGCAGGCCACGACGCCGCCGCCCAGCACGGCGAGTCGCTCGGGCACCCGTCGCGTCGTGGTGGCCTCACGGTTGGTCCAGGCGTTGGCCTCGCGCAGGCCGGGGATCGGCGGCACCGCCGGCGCCGTCCCGGTCGCGAGGATCACCGCCTGCCGGGCGCGGACGGTCCGGTCGCCGACCTCGAGCAGGCGCTCGCCGACCAGTCGGCCCTCGCCGCGCAGCAGGGTGATCCCGACGTGGTCGAGCCAGCCGACCTGGCCGCTGTCATCGAGGTGGTTGATCCACGCGTCCCGGCGATCCAGCACGCCCTCGGGGTCCAGACGGGCACCCACCGAACCCTGGACGCGCTGGGAGGCCCGGGTGGCGTGGATCGGGCGCAGCAGCGCCTTGCTGGGGGAGCAGGCGTAGAAGCTGCACTCACCTCCCACGAGGTGCTTCTCGACGATCGCGACGGTCAGGCCGGCCTTGTGCGCACGGTCGGCGGCGTTCTCGCCGACCGGACCGGCGCCCACCACGACGACGTCGAACTCCAGGGCCTCGGTTTCGGTGCTCATGCACCCAACCTACGGGCGCGGGCCGGACCTTCGCAGGGTGAGCGGTTCCCGCCGGTTCGGAGGGCGGGCCGCCCTGGGGCTACGATGGGCCATTGGCCCGGTCGCGCCCATCCCCGCCGGCGCAGCGGGCCATTCCCTTTGCCCCCATGATTCTGGAGAGCCTGCAGTGAAGAGTGCCGTCGAGACCCTCAACCCGACCCGGGTCAAGCTGACCGTCGAGGTCCCGTTCGAGGAGCTCAAGCCGAGCCTCGACGCGGCATACGCGACCATCGGCTCCCAGATCCAGGTGCCCGGCTTCCGCAAGGGCAAGGTGCCCAGCCGGATCATCGACCAGCGGGTCGGTCGCGGCGCCGTCCTGCAGGAGGCCGTCAACGAGGCGCTCCCGCAGTTCTACGGCCAGGCCGTGGAGGAGAACAAGGTCCGCCCGATCGGCCAGCCCGAGGTCGACGTGACCGACGTGCCCGCCGAGGACGGCCAGGACCTCAAGTTCACCGTCGAGGTCGACGTGCGCCCCGAGGTGACCCTGCCCGAGGACTTCAGCGGCATCACCGTGGAGGTCGACGAGGCGACCGCGTCCCCCGAGGACGTCGAGGAGCGGATGATCGCGCTGCAGGAGCGGTTCGGCACCCTCAAGGGCGTCGAGCGCGTCGTCGAGACCGGTGACTTCGTCTCCGTCGACCTCGACGCCACCATCGGCGACGACGAGATCGACTCGGTCAAGGGCATCTCCTACGAGGTGGGCTCGGCCAACATGCTCGACGGCATGGACGAGGCGCTGGTCGGCATGGCCGCCGGCGAGACCAAGTCCTTCACCGCCCCGCTCGCCGGTGGCGACCGCGAGGGCGAGGACGCCGACGTCACGGTCACCGTCCAGTCCGTCAAGGTGCGCGAGCTGCCCGCCCTCGACGACGACTTCGCCCAGCTCGCCTCCGAGTTCGACACGCTCCAGGAGCTGCGGGCCGACCTGACCAGCCAGGCGGAGCGCGCCAAGCGCTTCGAGCAGGGCGTCCAGGCCCGCGACAAGGTCCTCGAGCAGCTGCTCGAGACCATCGACATCCCGGTGCCGGACGGCATCGTCGAGGCGGAGGTCAACTCCCACCTCGAGGGTGAGAGCCGCCTCGAGGACGACGAGCACCGCGCCGAGGTCGACGCCAGCACCCGCAAGGCGCTCAAGGCCCAGTTCCTGCTCGACGCGATCGCCGAGAAGGCCGACGTGAAGGTCGAGCAGCCCGAGCTCATCGAGTACCTCGTGATGTCGGCCCAGCAGTACGGCATGGACCCCAACGAGTTCGCCCAGGCGATCGACCAGCAGGGCCAGGTCCCGGCCATGGTCGCCGAGGTGGCCCGCCGCAAGGCGCTGGCCAGCGTGCTCGAGCAGGCCACGGTCGTCGACACGGCCGGTGCCGTGGTCGACCTCAACGAGCTGACGGCCACGGACGTCGCGTCCGGGCTGGTCGAGGGCGACGTCGAGGACCACGACGACCACGACGACCACGAGGGCCACGACCACGCCTGACGGTTCTTCGGATCGACGCAACCGCACGCAAACGTATGCCGCGCCCCCCATCCGGGGGCGCGGCATACGTCATCGGCGTGAAGCGCGCACGGGTGCTGGACCTGACCATGAGGCATGGACTTCACCTCGTTCCACAAGCTGCGCACGGCGGTGCAGGAGAACGCCCACCCGGCGGCTCCGCGCCACGCGACGACGCTCGAGCAGGCCCTGCACACGGCCCTGTCGGGTAGTGGGTTGTTCAGCAGCATCGAGATCGGTCGCACCGAGGACCCGGACCAGCTGATCATCGGCGTCTGCCGGTGCGCGGACGGGATCCTGCCCTGGGAGGCCGGGATGGGCATGGAGCGGCTGTGGGACGCCCTCGCCGCGGCAGCCCCCTGGGAGGCCCACCACGTCGGCTGCACCGACTCCATGATGGAGTTCGAGGGCGCCATGACCGTGGACGACAGCGCCCACTACCTCACCGTGCACCTCGTGGCCGAGCCCGCGGCCGCGGCGCCCGCCCCCGCACCCGCCGACCTGCCGGCGTCGACGGACTCCGCTCGCGTCTGACCCGACCCGGGACGCCCCCGCCCGGACCACCTGACCCTCAGGAGGGCCGGGCCGTGGTCGTGCCGATCCGGAGGTCGGTGGCCTGGACCTCGTCGGTGGGTCGCGAGCCGTCCAGCAGGAGGCGCAGCAGCTCACCCAGTCGCCGGCCCTTGGCCTCGCCGTGCTGGTCGGTGGTGGTCAGCGTGCCGGGGAACCACGGCAGCTCCACCCCGTCGAACCCGGTGACGCTGAGGTCCTCGGGCACGCGCAGGCCGAGCTCGTCGGCGGTGCGCACCACGCCCATCGCCAACAGGTCGGACTGCGCGACCACGGCCGTGGGGCGCTGGCCTGCGGGGCGGTCCAGGAGCAGCCGCGCGGCGAGCGCGCCCTGCTCGACGTCGGGGATCGAGGTCTGGACCAGCCCGCTGGGGGAGGGGTAGACGTCGAGGAATCCCAGCGCCCGGTCGCGCGTGTCGGCGAACTGCGCCCGGGCCAGGTCGGCCCGGGTGGCCGAGGAGGTGGTGCTGTCGTGGCGCAGCGGCATCAGCAGGTGCGCGACACGACGATGGCCGAGGTCGCGCAGGTGCGCGGCCATGGCCGCGCTGGCACCGCGGTTGTCGATCCGGAGCTGGACCACGCGCGGGTCCGCCGGCGAGCCGTCGCCGAGCATGGGTATGCCGCGGGCGGCGAGGTGGTCCACCGCTGGGTTGTGGTCGGGGCCGCACAGCGAGAAGACCACGGCGTCGAGCGCGGTGGCCGCCAGCTGGGGGATGGCCCGCTCCGGGCGGGCCGTCTGCTGGGCGATGAGCAGCATGCCGGTGGGGACCTCGTCGAGCACCTGGGAGAGGCCGTCGAGCACACTCACGGCGAAGGGGTCCCGGAAGGCGTGCAGCAGTCGTCCCTCGACCACGACCCCGACCACACCCGAGCGGCCGTGGCGCAGCGACGAGGCCAGGGGGTCGGGGCCGGCGTACCCGAGCCGGTCGGCGGCCTCGTGCACGCGCTGGGCGGTCTCCGGCGAGACCGGGCCCTTGCCGCTGAAGGCGAGCGACGCGGTCGACGTGGAGACGCCGGCAGCCTCGGCGACAGCGCGCAGGGTGGCTCGGGCTTGACGAGGCGCGGGCATGTGGAACAGGCTATCGAATCGATTCGAATAGATCATAGTATCTCGGAGGCTGCGCCGCGCGGCCCGTGCCGTGCCGACCCAGAGAGATGTCGTGACCCAGATCGTCGCCCTCGCCCCGTCCCGGGTGCGTGCTGCCCGGACGGCAGTCCTGGTCGTCTTCGCCCTCAACGGCGTCGCCTTCATGACCTTCGCGTCCCGCATCGCCGACAGCAAGGCAGCCCTGGGCCTGAGCGCCGGCCAGCTCGGGACGACCCTGTTCGCGGCGTCCGTCGGGTCGGTCACCGCCCTGCCGTTCGCCGGCCGGATCGCCGACCGCATCGGTGCGGCCACGGCGGTCGCCGTGGGCCTGGCCGTCGCCGTGGTCGGGCTCCTGGGGGTGGCCGCGGCCGTCGACCTCGCCCACTCGCGGTGGCTGATGGCCATCGGCCTGTACTTCCTGGGGATGGGGGTCGGGCTGTGGGACGTCTCGATGAACCTCGAGGGGGCGGCCGTCGAGCGACAGCTGGGGCGTTCGGTGATGCCGCACTTCCACGCCGCCTTCTCGGGTGGCACGGTGCTCAGTGCCCTGGTCGGGTCGGTGATGTCCTGGGCGGCGGTACCCCTCCTGGCGCACTATGCCGGGGCGCTGGTCCTCACCGTGGTCCTCGTGCTGTGGGCGCGTCGCTCCTTCCTCCCGCGGGAGGTCGAGCTCGAGTCGGTCGAGGGCGGGGCCGACCCCCCTGACCGGGTCCCGGCAACCTCGACGGGGCCCGACCGGCCGAGGTCGGCGTGGCTCGAGCCGCGGACCCTGATGATCGGCCTCGTCGTGCTGGCGGCCGGGTTCACCGAGGGCGCGGCCAACGACTGGCTGTCGGTCGGCTTCGTCGAGGGGCACGCGCTGCCCGCCTGGGCCGGGATCCTCGCGTTGGCCACCTTCCTCGTCTTCATGACCGCAGGGCGTCTCCTGGGCACCCGGGCGCTCGACCGGTACGGCCGTATCCCGGTGCTGCGGGTGACCTTCCTCCTGGCGGCGCTCGGGTCCCTGCTCGTCGTCTTCGGCCCCACCCCGGTGGCCTACGGCGGTGCAGCCATCTGGGGTCTGGGGGCCTGCCTGGGCTTCCCGGTGGGGATGAGCGCGTCCGCCGACGACCCGCCCCGGGCCGGTGCCCGGATGTCGGTCGTCGCCACCATCGGCTACACCGCGTTCATCGCGGGTCCGCCCTTGCTCGGCTATCTCGGCGACCACTTCACCGTGCTGCGCTCGCTGCTCGCCGTCACCGCGATGGTGGCCCTGGCCATGCTCGTCATCCCGGCCACGGCCGAACGCCGGGCCGGGCGCTCGGAGAGCTGAGCGAGGCTCCCACCTGCGGGGGGACTGAGTTGCGCACTGCAACGAACGACATTTCGGGCTACGTTGGTTTCCGTCCGCAACCAGCTCGGAGGTCAGATGGCTACCCAGACGCAGTCCGCACCCACAGCACGCGAACCCCACCTCAAGAGGCACATCGGAGTCGTCGGCCTCCTGTTCGCCAGCGTGGGATCGATCATCGGCTCCGGGTGGCTCTTCGGGGCCCTGAACGCCTCCCAGCAGGCGGGTCCGGCGTCGGTGATCTCCTGGGCCCTCGGTGGCGTGCTCATCCTGCTGCTGGCGCTCGTGTACGCCGAGCTGGGCACCATGTTCCCCCTCTCTGGTGGCGTCGTGCGGTTCCCGCACATGTCCTACGGCACGTTCGCCAGCTACACGAGCGGGTGGATCACGTGGGTGGCCGTCTCGACGACCGCGCCGATCGAGGTGGAGGCGGCGCTGCAGTACGGCACCAAGTACGCCCCGTTCACCGCCGCGCAGACGGTCAACGGCAGCACCGTGCACACCCTCACCGCCCTCGGCTACGGGGCGGCTGTGGTGCTCATGGCCATCTTCGTGCTGGTCAACTACTACGGCATCCGCTGGTTCGCCCGGATCAACAACGCGCTCGTCGGCTGGAAGCTGTTCATCATCCTGCTCGTCATCGCCGCGTTCTTCATCACCGCCTTCCACGGCGAGAACTTCACCTCCCAGGGCTTCAAGCCCGAGGGCTGGCACGGTGTCTTCACGGCCATCGCGACCGGAGGCATCGTCTTCTCCTACCTCGGTTTCCGCCAGGGCATCGAGCTGGCAGGGGAGACCGACAACCCCAAGCGCAACGTGCCCCTCGCGGTGATCGGCTCGGTCCTGCTGACGGCGGTCATCTACATCGCGCTGCAGGCGGCCTTCATCGGGTCGCTGGACCCCCGTGTCCTGGCCGACTCCGGCAGCTGGGCCAAGCTGAGCTTCGAGAACGACTTCGGACCACTGGCGGCCCTGGCGACCGCGCTGGGCCTGGGCTGGCTCGCCGTGCTGCTCTACGTCGACGCGATCATCTCCCCCGGGGACACCGGGCTCATCTACACGACGATCACGGCACGCATCTCCTTCGCCATGGCGCGCAACGGCAACGCCCCCAAGGCGCTGGAGAAGACGACGGACAAGGGGGTGCCGCTGGTCGGGCTCCTCCTCGCCTTCGTCATCGGCCTCATCGCGTTCCTGCCCTTCCCGAGCTGGCAGCAGCTGGTCGGCTTCATCACCTCGGCGACGGTCCTGTCGTTCTCCTCCGGGCCGCTCGTGCACGCCGCCCTGCGCCAGCAGGTACCCGACCAGGAGCGCCCCTTCCGGCTCCCGGGCGGACACCTGATCCCGGTGCTGGCCTTCTGGGGCTCGAACCTCATCGTGTACTGGTCCGGCTGGGTCACCGTGTGGAAGCTGATGGTCGCGGTGCTGCTCGGCTTCGTGTTGCTGGGCGTCTTCATGGCGACCGGGCAGATGAAGGACCGCCGGCTCGACCTGCGCTCGGGGCTGTGGGTGTTCCCGTGGCTCGGCGGCCTGACGCTGATGTCCTACCTGGGCGACTACGACGGTGGCAGGGGGGTCATCGGCTTCGGCACCGCGATCCCGATCATGCTGGGGCTGTCGGTCATCGTCTACGTGCTGGCCTATGTCCTGCGGCTGAGCCCCGAGCAGGCCCAGAGCTACATCGACGAGAGCGTCCAGGAGGCTGCGGTCGAGGACGGTCAGCTCGCCTGAGCCGCCGTGCGGGCCGGCGCCGTGGGCGCCGGCCCGCACGGGTGCGCTGTGCGCTCAGGGCGAACATGGCGGGAATGGGGGACTGCGGGCCGCCGGGTGCGCGTTAGGGTCACTGACAAGCAGAACCCCGAGTGATGGAGACATGGTGAGCAGCGCCGACAGGCCCCAAAGGATCGACGCCGCCGACGAGCGGCCGCAGGGTGGTCTCGACGACCACATCTACAACCGTCTGCTCAAGGAGCGGATCATCTTCCTGGGCTCCGACGTCCGGGACGACAACGCAAACGCGATCTGCGCGCAGCTCCTGCTGCTCGCGGCCGAGGACCCGGGCAAGGACATCTGGCTCTACATCAACAGCCCCGGTGGTTCCATCTCCGCGGGCATGGCGATCTACGACACGATGAAGTGGATCCCCAACGACGTGGCGACGGTGGCCATGGGCATGGCCGCCTCGATGGGCCAGTTCCTGCTGTCGGCCGGCACGCACGGCAAGCGCTACGCGACGCCGCACGCACGCGTCATGATGCACCAGCCCTCGGGCGGCATCGGCGGCACCGCCTCCGACATCAAGATCCAGGCCGAGCAGATGCTCTACGTCAAGAAGCAGATGGCCGAGCTCATCGCGGAGCACACCGGTCAGACCAAGGAGCAGATCGAGAACGACTCCGACCGCGACCGCTGGTTCAGTGCCGAGGAGGCCAAGCAGTACGGCTTCGTCGACCACGTCTTCAGCAGCGCGGCCCAGGCCGGCGGTGGCGGCTCCAGCGACGACAACCCGGTCACCGGCGACAAGTGAGGGACCCACAGATGAACTACAACACCAACCCTGCGATGCACGGCGGGCTCCAGGTCCCGACGCCGTCGAGCCGCTACATCATGCCGCAGTTCGAGGAGCGCACCTCCTACGGCATGAAGCGGATGGACCCCTACACCAAGCTCTTCGAGGACCGCATCATCTTCCTCGGCGTGCAGGTCGACGACGCGTCCGCCGACGACGTCATCGCCCAGCTGATCGTGCTCGAGTCCCAGGACCCGGACCGCGACATCCTGCTCTACATCAACAGCCCGGGCGGCTCGTTCACGGCGATGACGGCGATCTACGACACGATGCAGTACGTCCGCCCCGACATCCAGACCTACTGCATCGGCCAGGCCGCCTCGGCCGCCGCCGTGCTGCTGTCGGCCGGGGCCGAGGGCAAGCGGTTCGCCCTGCCGAACGCCCGGATCCTCATCCACCAGCCCGCCCTCGAGGGCGGCATGGGCGGACAGGCGTCCGACATCGAGATCCAGGCCAACGAGGTGCTGCGCATGCGCACCTGGCTCGAGGAGACCTGGGCCAAGCACTCGGGCCGCACCCCCGAGCAGGTCCGCAACGACATCGAGCGCGACAAGATCCTCTCTGCCGCGGAGGCCAAGGAGTACGGCCTCATCGACGAGGTGCTCGCGTCCCGCAAGGCCACGCTCGAGGACTGAGCGACACCCACCCCGCACCCCCAGGTATGCCGCCCGCTCACGGAGAGCGGGCGGCATACCTGCGTCTGGCGGGGTTCAGCGCACGGTGGCGCGCGTGCTGGCCAGGCTGCTCGCCGTGACGACGCCCAGGATGCCGACCACCACCCCGAGCGAGGCCAGGGTGGGGACCTCGGGCGTGGCCGGCCAGATCCCGTGCGCCCAGTGCAGGACGAGCTTGACGCCGATGAACACGAGGATCGCGGCCAGTCCGTAGCCGAGGTGCACCAGCCGGGCCAGGGCGCCCTCGAGGACGAAGTAGAGGGCCCGGAGGCCGAGCAGCGCGAACGCGTTGGTCGCGAAGACCAGGTAGGGGTCACCGGTGATGCCGTAGACGGCGGGCACGGAGTCGACGGCGAAGACGATGTCGGTGGCGAGGATCGCCACGGTGACGAGTGCCAGTGGCGTCAGCGCACGCCGCCCCGCCCGCAGCACCGTCATCCGCGTGCCGTGGTAGGCGTCCTCGACAGGCATCACCCGGCGCAGCAGCCGGACGCTGCGCAGCGTGGCGATGTCGACGGCGTGGTCCTCGCCCCGGACGGCGTCGCGCAGCAGCTTCACACCGGTCGCGAGCAGCACCACTCCGAAGAGCAGGAACGTCCAGTCGAAGGTCGCCAGCAGCTGGGCGCCGAGGGCGATGAAGACCCCGCGCAGGAGGAGGGCGCCGACCACCCCGATGAGCAGGACCCGCTGCTGGAGCTCCTTCGGCACGGCGAAGGCAGCGAGCAGGAGCATGAAGACGAACAGGTTGTCGACCGACAGCGACTTCTCGACCAGGTAGCCGGTGTAGTACTCGACCCCGATGGTGCTCCCGTGGCGGGACCAGATCCACGCCCCGAAGGCGATGGGGAGGGCGAGGTAGAACGCCGACCACCCGAGGGCCTCCCGCATGGAGACCTCGTGCGGGCGGCGCGTGAGCAGGAAGTCGAGCACCACGAGCACGGCGACCCCGACCAGGGTGGCGGTCCAGAGGGCGGGGGAGCCGATGCCGACCGGTTCGGCGGCAGCGAGCGCAGTGGGGACGGGGGACATGTAGGACCTCGGATCGTCGGAACGGTCCGAGGTCTCCTTCACCGCGATGGTGGCGGCGCCGCCCGGGAGCACCATCGGGTGCTCGTACTGACCGGGACGGACTGTGGGAAGTACTCCCCTCGTGGAACGAAGCATACCGGGGACGGAGCGGCGGCGCCATCGGTGGGGTTGTCCGCCCTGAGCGGACAAGGGCGACGAACAGGCGACTCGATTGTTTCAATGGGGCCTTGGAAGTGTCGGGCCCTGTAGCGTCGAGGCGTTGCTGTTCGCCCCGGGCAGTACTCACCACAGACAGACGGAGGTCCGCGCGTGGCACGCATGGGAGAGAGCGGCGACCTGCTCAAGTGCTCGTTCTGCGGGAAGAGCCAGAAGCAGGTCAAGAAGCTCATCGCGGGCCCGGGGGTCTACATCTGCGACGAGTGCATCGACCTGTGCAACGAGATCATCGAGGAGGAGCTCGCCGAGTCCTCCGAGCTGGGGCTGGACGAGCTGCCCAAGCCGCGCGAGATCTTCGAGTTCCTCGAGAACTACGTGATCGGCCAGGACGTCGCCAAGAAGGCGTTGGCCGTGGCCGTCTACAACCACTACAAGCGCATCCAGGCCGGTGAGGGCGTCGCGAAGAAGGACGTCGAGTCCGTCGACATCGCCAAGTCCAACATCCTGCTCATCGGTCCCACCGGGTGCGGCAAGACCTATCTGGCCCAGACCCTGGCGCGGATGCTCAACGTGCCCTTCGCCATCGCTGACGCGACCGCGCTGACCGAGGCCGGCTACGTCGGCGAGGACGTCGAGAACATCCTGCTCAAGCTGATCCAGGCCGCGGACTACGACGTCAAGAAGGCCGAGACGGGCATCATCTACATCGACGAGGTCGACAAGATCGCCCGCAAGAGCGAGAACCCGTCGATCACCCGCGACGTCTCCGGCGAGGGGGTCCAGCAGGCCCTGCTCAAGATCCTCGAGGGCACGACGGCGAGCGTCCCGCCGCAGGGTGGCCGCAAGCACCCGCACCAGGAGTTCATCCAGATCGACACGACGAACGTGCTGTTCATCGTGGGCGGCGCGTTCGCGGGGCTCGAGAAGCTGATCGAGTCGCGCAACGGCAAGAAGGGGCTGGGCTTCGGCTCCGAGCTGCACAAGCCCAAGGACCTGGCGGCCTCGATCCACGAGGTCATGCCCGAGGACCTGATGAAGTTCGGGCTCATCCCCGAGTTCATCGGCCGACTACCGGTCATCACCACGGTCAGCCCGCTCGACCAGGCCTCCCTCGTGACGATCCTGTCGCAGCCGCGCAACGCCCTGGTCAAGCAGTACAAGAAGATGTTCGAGATCGACGGGGTGGAGCTCGAGTTCACCGACGACGCCCTCGAGGCGATCGCCGACTCTGCGCTCAACCGCGGCACCGGTGCCCGTGGCCTGCGCGCGATCATGGAGGAGGTGCTCATGCCGGTGATGTTCGACGTCCCCAGCGACGAGGGCATCTCCCGGGTGGTCGTGACCCGTGAGGTCGTGGCCGACAACGTGCTGCCGACCATCGTGCGGCGCGACGAGGAGCCCAAGCGCAGCCGCAAGCGGTCCGCCTGACCCACCCCCTGACCAGGACCGTCGTGGGCGCGGCGACCGAGGACGTCAACCGGCGGCTGCTGCGCGCCCGGGACCACATGGACCGCCGCTACGCCGACCCACTCGACGTCGCCGCGCTCGCCCGGGTGGCGCTGATGGGCCGTGCGCACTTCACGCGCGAGTTCCGCAGGGTCTTCGGTGAGACGCCGCACCGCTACCTCCAGCGCCGGCGCATCGAGCGGGCCATGTTCCTGCTGCGCACCGGGGACCTGACGGTGACGCGGATCTGCCTCGACGTGGGGTTCAGCAGCCTCGGGACGTTCAGCCGGGTCTTCAGCGAGGTGGTGGGCCAGTCCCCGACGGGCTACCGGATGGCGCTGGCCCAGCGCCCGGCGACGGCTCCCACGTCGTTCGCGATGCGGTGGACGCGACCGAGCAGTTTCGGAGAAGCGTCCGTGGCACCGGACGCCTAGCGTCTCTCCTGACACCGGGAACCCGTCCGGTGACAACCAGAGGAGTCACCATGCTGACCCGCAACAACCTGTCCTCCGTCTACGTGCTCGACCAGGACCAGGCCCTTGACTTCTACGTCGGGGTGCTCGGTCTCGAGGTCGGTGCGGACCAGGACTTCGGCCCGATGCGCTGGCTCACCGTGCGGGTGCCGGGCGACGCCAAGGAGATCCTGCTCGAGCGTCCCGGGGCGCCCGCTCACGACGACGCCACCGCGCAGGAGGTCCGGGCCCTGGTGGCCAAGGGTGCCGGCGGTGGCTGGCTGGCCTTCACCACGGACGACGTGGCCGGCATGTTCGCCCGGCTCGAGGCGGCCGGGGTGGACATCACCCAGGAGCCGACCACCCAGCCCTACGGCACGGACTTCGCGATCCGGGACCCCTTCGGCAACCACATCCGGATCGGCAGCCTGAACGCCTGAGCGGTCCGCTGCGGTCAGGTCGACGGGTCGCGCGAGAGCAGCCACACCGCCAGCGCGAGCACGCACGCTGCGGCGAGCGCGGCATACGTCCGGGCGACCTCGCCGTTCAGGCCCTGCTCGGCGGTGAGGGCCGCCACGGCCCACACCGGCACGGTCAACGCCGCCACGGCGCCGCCGCGGGCCGACCACCGACGGGCGGCCACCGGTGGCACGGCGACCGACGGGGGAAGGCCGGCCGCCAGGCCGGCGCTGAGGTGGAGCACCAGCACGAGCAGGGCCGCCACCAACAGCCAGACCCAGCCGGCGGTGCCGTTCGGGATGGGCACCGAGGCGACCCAGTTCAACGCGTGACCCGCGACCAGGACCGTGACGAGGGAGGACTCCGGGTGCACCGCGGCCCAGAGCGTGAGCAGCGCCAGCAGCACGGCGGCCACGACGATCGGTGCCGGTGCGCGCGCGACCGTGAGCAGCACCAGGAACAGCGACGAAGCGGTGAACAGGATTCGCACCGCGAGCTGGGAGCGGGCCATCAGCGGCTCACCACCCGAGGGGCCCGCGACCGGCGCCCCAGGTCGCGCAGGACCAGGTCGAGGGTGCCGGGCCCGGCCCAGGGCACGATGGGCACCCCGGCCTCCCGCGCCCGGGCCATCTCGCGGCCGCGCTCGAGCAGCCGGATCCGCCACGCCAGCTGGGCGTCCCCGGGTCGGTCCAGGGCTGCGGGGGTGACCTCCGCCAGGCGGACGACGGGCAGGTCGGGGGTCGCCAGGTGGGGCGGGAGGGTGTCGACCGTGACCACTGCGGTGCCGCGCCGCGAGAGGGACACGGCGTGGGCGAGCACCTGGGGGGAGATGGCCGGGGTGAGGATGATGGCCAGCGTGCCGGCCGACACGCGGTGGCGCAGCTGGGACCGCAGCCGCTTCTCGTCGCTCACCCCGCCGTCGGCGACCCGGATCCGGGCGAGGACGTCGAGCAGCCGGCGCAGGTGGTTGCCCCCGGCTCCGGCGACGACCACAGGCAGGTCTCGGGCGCCGAGCACCACCAGGCCGACCCGGTCGCCGCTGCGCAGGTAGTGCTCCGCGATGGCCCCGGCGGCGCGGACCGCGTTGTCCAGGCTCGACCCGGCACCGCCGGGCCCCTCGCTCACCCCGAGGTCGTTCATGGCGTCGACCAGCAGCAGGATCTCGCTGTCCTGGTCGGCATGGGTGGACGTGACGTGGAGCTCGCCGGTGCGCACCGACACGGGCCAGTGCACGCGCCGCAACCGGTCGCCGAACCGGAACGGGCGGATCTCGGCGATCTCGCCACCATCACCCTGGTGGTGCGAGCGGTTCTGCCCGACCAGTCCGTCGGGCCGGGGCACCGGCACCCGGGCGGTGAAGGTGTCGGGCAGCGGGACCGTCGGGACGGCCGGCAGCAGCACGGGCTCGGGTTCCCACCGGAAGGCGCCGAACGCGCTGCTCAGGGCCACCGTGGCCGGCCCGAGCGGGCGGTGGCCCCATCGGGTGCTGCGGCACGCGACGGCCAGCTCCAGCGGTGCCTCGCCGGCTCGTGGGAGCGCGCCGCCCACGGCCCGGGCGCCCGGCGTGTACACGGTGTGCGGGGTCGGGAGCAGCGTGAGCCCCGCCTCCTCGACCCCTTCAGCGCGTTCGACCGCGGCCACCCACCGGGTGGACTGGCCCTCGCGGAGCACCGACTGCGTCGTCCGGGCGCGCACCACCGGGCGGGAGGTGGGCCGCAACGCCGTCGCCCAGACCCCGACCACGAGCAAGGGGGTGCCCAGCACGAGGGCGTCGGGACGCCGTAGCAGCAGTCCCGCCCCGACCAGGACCAGCCCCAGCAGCAGGGCCCGGACGTGGGCCTGGGTGACCCGCCACCGCGCGGTGAGGACCCTGCCCGGACCGGTCACGGTCGCTCGAACCCGGTGCGGGGGCCGGTGGCGGTGGCGGCAGGGGTGGGCACCGAGCCCAGCACGGCGTCGACCACGCTGGCGGCAGAGACGTCGTTCATCCACAGCTCGGGACGGACGGTGACCCGGTGGTCGAGGGCAGCGTGCGCGACGGCCTTGACGTCCTCGGGGGTGACGTAGTCGCGGCCCCGGAGCACGGCATACGCCCGGGAGGTGAGCAGCAGCGCCAGCGACCCGCGGGGCGAGGCGCCCATGAGCAGGCTCTGGTGGCGGCGCGTGGCGGCGGCGAGCCGCACGCAGTACTGGCCGACCCCCTCGTCGACGGTGACGGTCTCGACGGCCTGCTGCATGCGGGTCAGGCCCTCCGCGTCGGTCACGCGGGCGACCTCCTGGGCCTCCTGGTGGCGCGCCATGCGCCGCTGGAGCACCTCCCACTCGTCGGCCTGGTCGGGGTAGCCGAAGCTGACGCGCAGCAGGAACCGGTCGAGCTGGGCCTCGGGGAGGGGGTAGGTGCCCTCGTACTCGACGGGGTTGGCGGTGGCCAGGACGTGGAACGGACGGGGGAGGGCGAAGGTCTCACCCTCGACGGTCACCTGGCCCTCCTGCATCGCCTCGAGCAGCGCCGACTGGGTCTTGGGCGGGGTGCGGTTGATCTCGTCGGCGAGCAGCAGGCCGGTGAACAGCGGGCCCTTGCGGAAGCTGAACTCGTGGCTGCGCTGGTCGTAGAGGAAGGACCCGGTGAGGTCGCTGGGCAGCAGGTCGGGCGTGAACTGGGCCCGCGCGAACTGCAGTCCCAGCGCCTGGGCGAAGGACCGGGCGGCGAGGGTCTTGCCCAGCCCGGGGAAGTCCTCCAGCAGGACGTGCCCGCCGGCGAGCACCCCGGCCAGCACGATCTCCAGGCTGTGGCGCTTGCCGACGACGGCGCCCTCGACCTCGGTCAGGATGTCGTCGGCGAGGGTCGAGACCTGCTCGAGGGTCAGGGTCACTTAGAGCTCCTCCACAGTGGTGATGAACCGGGCGAGCTGGGCTGCGGGCAGCGTGCTGGACCGGGGTTGGGTCAGGTATGCCGTGAGGTCGGGTCCGAGCGCGGCGCGCGCCGCCTCGGGGTCGGCGTCGAGGGTGAGGCCGCGCCGGTGGTGCAGCCGCTCCACCGCGAGGCCCCGGATCGTGTCGTGGAGGGACGCGGCGGCCACCGGGTCGCCGGCGGCGGCATCGCGCACGATGGCGGCGAGCCGGGTGATCCGGGCATCGGCGCCGCGGACCGCCGCAGGTTCCTCGAAGGTGTTCGACCAGTCCGTGGAGCCGCGGGACTGCCACAGCCACTGGGCCAGGACGGCGGTGCTGCCGACCAGCGCGGCGCTGGCCAGGAGCAGACCGACGTTGGCCAGCGGTGGCACCGTGACGGCGAGCGCCCCGACCCCGGTGGCGACCGCCAGGGCGAGCAGGAGGGCCTGGCCCGTGGTCAGGGCGGCCAGCCGACGCCTCATGCCCGGCTCGCCGGTGCTCGATGCACGACCGCACGCAGGTCGGCCTGCACCTGCTGGAGTGCCTCGCGGGCCGCGCTGCGCTGCGCCTCCTCGACAGGGTGCTGGGAGAACCGGGCCTCCCGGTAGAGCGCGGCCAGCACGTCGAGGGGCTCCTGCCGCACCGCGTGCCTGCGCAGCACGCTCTGGACGAGCTCCGCCGCGGTGCGGGTGTCGTCGTCGGGGACCCCGACCGAGCGGACGGCATCCTCCAGGGCCACCCACGCACTGATGACGGCGTTGGCGGGAGTCCCGCGGGAGATCAGCGCCTCGCCCTCGCGCACCCCCTCGAGGAGCACCTCCGGCAGCAGGTCGTCGTCGACCCCGTCAGGGACCACCTCGCGCTGGGCCCGCCACCGCTCGAGCAGGGTGCGGGCGAGCGCCACGAGGACCGCGAGCACGACCAGCACGAGCACGAGCTTCATGGTCCACTCGACGACCCCGACGAGGAAGGTGGCGGCCGGGGACGGGGCCGCGGTGTGCAGGCCCTCCCCGTCCCCGCCGGTGACCGCACCGGACGCGAGCTCCTTGCCCGGGGCCTTCGACTCGGTGCCGGAGAAGTCCTGGCGGGCGAACACCCCCACCGGGCCGGCGGCCGACACCCAGGCGCCGAGCAGCAGCGTGGCCCCCGTCCCCGCGGCCAGCGCAGCCCCACGTCGCTTCACGGACAGCGACTGTACGTACCGGACGGCCGCGGGCGCGCCCACGGGGTCAAGTCGTAGACATTTCGTTACCCGCGATGAGTTCCGGGCCCGGGCCCGGTCTCTACTCCTGGGGCACCGATGTGCCTACGCTGGCCCGTAGTCAGGGGTGCGGATCCGAGGAGGACACGATGACCGACGTGCGCGCGCGTACCGAGCTGGACGACTTCCCGCAGGTCGCTGACGCGTTCCGCCGTGAGCTGACGGCACACTGCTACCGGATGACGGGGTCGATCCACGATGCCGAGGACCTGGTCCAGGAGACCTACCTGCGGGCCTGGCGGGCGTATGCGGCGTTCGAGGGGCGCTCTTCGGTCCGCACCTGGCTCTACCGCATCGCCACCAACGTGTGCCTCACCGCCCTCGAGGGCAAGGACCGCAGGCCGCTGCCGACCGGCTTGGGGGCTCCCTCGAGCGCGCCGGGGGACACGCTCACGGAGTCCACGGAGGTGTCCTGGCTGGAGCCGGCGCCCGACCCGATGGTCGCGGGGGAGTCCAGCGACCCGGCCACGATCGTCGCCGAGCGCGAGAGCATCCGGCTGGCCTTCGTGGCCGCCCTCCAGCACCTGCCGGCCCGGCAGCGGGCGGTGCTGATCCTGCGTGACGTGCTGCGCTGGAGGGCCTCCGAGGTGGCCACGGCGCTGGAGACCACCGAGGTGGCGGTGAACAGCGCGCTGCAGCGGGCGCACGCCCAGCTCGCGAAGGCCGAGATCACCAGGGACACCGTCGACACCCACCTCGACGCGGACCGCGCAGCGATGCTCGACCGCTACGTCAAGGCGTTCTGGGACAAGGACATCACGGCCATCGTCAGCATGCTGACTGCCGACGCGGTCTGGGAGATGCCGCCGTTCACGAGCTGGTACTCGGGGGCGGAGGTCATCGGCCGACTCATCGACACCCAGTGCCCGGGGCAGCAGCACGACATGCCGATGCTCCCCACCACGGCCAACGGACAGCCGGCGTTCGGGCTCTACATGCGACAGCCCGACGGGTCCTTCCTGCCGTTCCACCTGCAGGTGCTCACGCTGACGCAGGGCAAGGTCAGCCATGTCGCGGCCTTCTTCGACCCCGCGCTGTTCACGACCTTCGGGCTGCCCGCGTCGCTCCCGGTCGGCTACGTCCTGGGCGACTGAGCGGTGCTGCCGTTCGACGCCGGGGCCAGCGCCTGGCCGCCGCCCCGGGCCGCGGAGCTGCTGGACCGCGCGGTGTCCTACACGCGGGGGGTGCTGGCCACGGTCCCGGGCACGGACCTGTCCGCCGCCACGCCCTGCGCCGCGTGGAGCCTGCGTGACCTGCTCGTCCACATGGACGACACCTTGGCGGCGATGGCCGAGGCGTCCCGGGCGCCGGTCCTGTCGCTGGTGCCCCCGAGGAGGCCGACCGATGACGGCGCCCTGCTGGCGAGCATCCGCCAGCGGGCGTGCAGCCTCGTGGCGCAGTGGCTGCCGCCGGACGCGTCCGCGGTGCGCCTGGGCGACACGAGCCTGGACCGGGAGGTCGTCGGGTCCGTGGGAGCGCTGGAGATCGTCCTGCACGGCTGGGACGTGGCGCACGCCTGCGCGAGCGCGCTCCCCATTCCCCCCGCCCTGGCCCGCGACCTGTTGCCGGTCGCGTGGGCGCACATCACGCCGGGGGACCGCCCCGCCAGGTTCGGCCCGGCCCTCGCCGTGGCGGACGGCAGCTCTCCGCAGGCAGTCCTGCTCGCACACGCGGGGCGGTCCTGAGGCGGACGCTGGACTGGGGCTTCGGCACCGGACAGGATGGGTACATGTCCTCGGGCTTCCGGTTGGCCAGTGGTGACGTGGGTCCGGTGCAGCAGAGCCCGGTCACCTGCGGCGCCGCCTGCCTCACCGTCGCGCGGATGCTGGTCAACCCGGCCTTCGCCCACTGGATCGTCACGGGGGAGGGGTCACGGGGCGACGCCCCCGCCGGCGCCACCGAGGACGAGCGGTTCGCCGCCTACGAGCGCGTGGTCATGTCCCGCACCAACGGGTGGGTGGGCGCCGGCAGGGGCCTGAACGTCCCGTGGCCCCGGTCCCTGGGCACCCCGCCGTGGGGCGCACGCCGCGAGCTCGAGTTCGGGGCATCACGGCGTGGCACCTCCTACGAGCTGCGCGCGGTGCGGCCACTGCGGCGCAGGGGCCTGCGCGAGGCCCACGCACGACTCGTGGACGTCGTCGCCGACGGCGAGCCGGCCCTGCTCTACCTGGGCAACGCCAGCCTCCCGCGCCACGTCACCCTGGTGCTCCCGGGCGACGGCGACCGGGTGCTCGACGTCTACGACCCGGCCACCGGGCAGGTGACCCTCCTGGACGAGGACCGGTTCGCCGCACGGGCGCTCGGCATCGCCGGGTGGGACGTCCCGTGGATCGCCGTGCAGCCGGACGGGGTGCGACGGGTTCAGGCCTTCGGCTTCTCCACCGGGATGAGCTCGGCATCACGCACGTCGGGGGTCTCGGCCTCCGCATAGGTCACGGTGCCGGTGATCCGGCCGGCAGCGCGGAGGTCCGGCTCGGCCACGCGGACGCGGTCGGTCCAGGCGGTCGGCCCGGCGAGGACGACGGCAGCCACCTCGGCGCGCATGCCCACCTTGGCCTCGGACTTGGTCTTGCGGATGCCGGCGAGGGCCTCACCGACCGCGCCGAGCACGTCGGCGTCGCCGTCGACCCCGAGCTCGGCCGTGGTCGGCCAGGCGGCCCGGTGGACCGACCCGTCGTGCCACCAGGACCAGACCTCCTCGGTGACGTAGGGCAGCAGCGGGGCGAAGAGCCGCAGCAGCACGTCCAGGGCCAGGCGCAGCGCAGCTCGTGCCGAGGCCGCCTCGGCCTCGCCCTGGCCACCGTAGGCACGGTCCTTGACCAGCTCGAGGTAGTCATCGCAGAAGGTCCAGAAGAACGTCTCGGTCGACTCCAGGCACCGGGTGTGGTCCCAGGCCTCGAAGCCGGAGGTCGCCCGCTCGACGACACCGGCGAGCGAGGCGAGCATGGCCCGGTCGAGCGGGTTGGTCACGGCCGCGGCGAGCTCACCGTCGACCTCGCCGAAGCTCAGCGCGAACTTGGTGGCGTTGAGGATCTTGATGGCCAGGCGGCGGCCGACCTTCATCTGGCCGGTGTCGTAGGCGGCGTCGGCACCGAGGCGGCCGCTGGCGGCCCAGTAGCGCACCGCATCGGCGCAGTGCTCCTTGACGACGTCCTCGGGCGTGACGACGTTGCCCTTGGACTTGCTCATCTTCTTGCGGTCGGGGTCGAGGATCCACCCCGACAGGGCGGCGTGGCGCCACGGGACCGAGTCGAACTCGAAGTGTGCCCGGACGATGGTCGAGAAGAGCCAGGTGCGGATGATGTCGTGGCCCTGCGGGCGAAGGTCCATGGGGAAGACCCGACCGAAGAGGTCGTCGTCGCCGCGCCACCCGCCGGCGATCTCGGGGGACATCGACGAGGTGGCCCAGGTGTCCATGATGTCGGGGTCCCCGACGAAGCCGCCGGCCTGGCCGCGCTGGGCCTCGTCGTAGCCCGGCGGCGCCTGGGCAGCGGGATCGACCGGGAGCTGGTCCTCGGAGGGCACCAGCGCCTGGTCGTACACGGGGTCGCCGTGCTCGTCGAGGGGGTACCAGACGGGGATCGGGACGCCGAAGAAGCGCTGCCGCGAGATGAGCCAGTCGCCGTTGAGCCCGCTCACCCAGTTCTCGTAGCGGGACCGCATGAAGGCCGGGTGGAACTCGACCTGCCGTCCACGCTCGATGAGGGCGGCGTTGAGGTCGGCGTCGCGGCCACCGTTGCGGATGTACCACTGCCGCGAGGTGACGATCTCGAGCGGCTTCTCGCCGCGCTCGTAGAAGTTCGCCTTGCGCTGGGTCTTCTCGGGCTCGCCGTCGAGGTCGCCGGAGTCGCGCAGGGCGGAGACGACCGCCTCCCGGGCGCTGAAGGTGGTCTTCGTCGCGATCTGTTCGGCGAACAGCGCCTCGCCGGGACCGCCGACGAGCCACTGCGGCACCTCGGCCTGGATGCGACCCGAGCGGGTGATGACCGACCGGGTGGGCAGCTGGAGCTCGCGCCACCACAGCACGTCGGTGAGGTCGCCGAAGGTGCAGCACATGGCGATGCCGGCGCCCTTGTCGGGCTCCACCGCGTGATGCGCCAGGACGGGGACCTCGACCCCGAACAACGGCGAGGTGACCGTGCTGCCGACCAGGTCGGCATACCGCTCATCGTCGGGGTGGGCGATGAGCGCCACCACGGAGGGGATGAGCTCGGGCCGGGTGGTCTCGATGTGGACCGGCTCGCCGCCCTCGCGGTGGAAGGCGACGCGGTGGTAGGCGCCGGGGTAGTCGCGGGCCTCGAGCTCGGCCTGGGCCACGGCGGTCTGGAACGTCACGTCCCACAGCCCGGGCGCCTCGGACTGGTAGGCCTCGCCGCGGGCCAGGTTGCGTAGGAAGGCCTGCTGGGCAGTGGCCCGGGAGCGGTCGTCGATGGTGCGGTAGCTGATGCCCCAGTCGAAGGACAGGCCCATCCGGCGGAAGAGCGACTCGAAGGCTTCCTCGTCCTTGACCGTGAGCTCGTCGCACAGCTCGATGAAGTTCGCGCGGGAGATGGGCTGCTGGTCGGCGGCCTTGAGGCTCTTGACGTCACCGGCGTGCGGGGGAGTGAAGCCCGGGACGTAGGGGAGGCTGGCGTCGCCGCGCACGCCGTAGTAGTTCTGCACGCGCTTCTCGGTGGGCAGGCCGTTGTCGTCCCACCCGATCGGGTAGAACACCTCGAAGCCGGCCATCCGCTTGTAGCGCGCCATGCAGTCGGTGTGCGTGTACGAGAAGACGTGCCCCATGTGCAGCGACCCCGACGCGGTCGGTGGCGGGGTGTCGATGGAGAACACCTGCTCGCGCGTCGCGCTGCGGTCGAAGGCGTAGGTGTCCTGCTCGCGCCATACCTGCCCCCACTTGTCCTCGAGCCCGTCGATGGAGGGCTTCTCGGGGATCGTGGCGGCGCGAGGCGTGGCGGGGGCAGCGGTCATGCGGGGAATCTTCCCATCCGCACCGGGGTCGCGACCAACCGGATACCGATGCGTCGGACGGCACCGGACCGCACCGGACCCCCTAGGCTGGCCCCATGGAGCCCGTCTACACCCCCGTGATCGGGTTGGCCCGCACCCTGTTCGCAGCCCAGGGTCTGCGCATCACCATCACCGGCGACGAGCACGTGCCGCGCACCGGTGGTGCGGTGATGGCGATCAACCACACCGGCTACTTCGACTTCACGTATGCAGGCCTCACCGGGGTGCGCAACCACCGCTTCGTGCGCTTCATGGCCAAGAAGGCGATCTGGTCCAACCCGGTCGCAGGCCCCCTCATGTCGGGGATGCACCACATCCCGGTGGACCGCGCCGCAGGTACCGAGTCCTTCCAGCTCGCGCGCGACGCGCTGCGCCGTGGCGAGATCGTGGGGGTGTTCCCCGAGGCGACCATCTCCCGCTCCTTCGAGCTCAAGGAGTTCAAGTCGGGGATCGCCCGGCTCGCCCAGGAGGCCGACGTCCCGGTCCTGCCCACGACGATCTGGGGCTCGCAGCGGGTCTGGACCAAGGGTCAGCCGCGGCGGATGGGCCGGCACCACATCCCCCTGCTGATCACCGTGGGCGAGCCCATCATCCTCGGGGCCGACGAGGACCGCGCAGCGGCCACGGACCGGATCAAGCAGGCCATGGACGCCCAGCTGCGCGCCGACCAGGCCCGCTACCCCGAGTGGCCAGAGGAGGAGCGCCACCTGCTGCCCGCCCGTCTGGGTGGCACCGCGCCCACCCTCGACGAGGCGGATGCGATGGACGCCGCCGCACGACGCCCGCGCCGCAAGTCCTGAGTCGAGATGCCGCGAATGCGGCAATAGGGTGATGGTCCCCCACCACCGACCCAGAGGAATCTCCCCGATGAGGCGACTCGCCACGACCGCTGCCCTGTTGGTGCTGGTGGGCGGCCTCACCGCGTGCAAGGGCTCCGACTCGTCGGCCGATGCCACCGCTCAGGCGAGCAGCCTGCCCTCATCCGTGACGAGCGCCAGCACGGCGTCGGGCACCGGCACCACGGCAACCGGCTCCACCGGCTCCACCGGCTCCACCGGCTCCACCGCGACCAGCACGGCGACGCCGGCACTGCCGGTCGGCTTCCCGCTGCCCGAGGGAGCCACGCCTGTGGGTGCGCCGCTCGTCAGCGGCGGGGTGGTGGTCGCGGACTACACCGTCCCGGACGGCAAGAAGGCGTACGACTCCCTGGTGGAGGAGCTCCCCGGCGCCGGCTGGGCGATCGGCACGACGTCCTACGACGATGACCTGGGTTCGGGCACCATCGAGGCCCACGGCAACGGCACCCAGGTCAAGCTCCTGGTCCTGGGCGAGACCCTGAGCCTCAGCGTGAAGACGGGCTGAGCGACGCGGGGCGCTCCTGCGACGACCGGTCAGACGGGGTGACCCAGGTGCGCCATCGCCTGCCGCAGGAGCACGCCGTGCCCGTTGCCCATGTCCGCGAGCAGGCTGGGCGCCAGCACCTCCTCGGGGGTCAGCCAGGCGAGGTCGAGGGCGTCCTGCTGGGGGTGGCAGTCCCCGGCGACGGGGACCACGAACGCGAGTGACACGGCGTGCTGGCGAGGGTCGTGGAAAGGGGTGACGCCGGGGGTGGGGAAGTACTCGGCCACCGTGAACGGCTGCGGGCTGGCAGGCACCTGTGGCAGGGCCATCGGCCCCAGGTCCTTCTCGAGGTGCCGGATCAGCGCGTCCCGGACCCGCTCGTGGTAGAGCACCCGGCCCGAGACGAGCTCGCGGTTGATCTCGCCGTCCGAGGCCCGCAGCAGCAGTCCCACCGCCGTGATGGCGCCGCGCTCGTCCACGCGCACCGGCACCGCATCGACATAGAGGATCGGCAGCCGCTCGCGGGCCGCGTCGAGCTCCTCGCGGCTCAGCCAGGACTCACTGCGGTTCAGCTCGATCGGGCTCATGCCCTCGTTTCTACCAGCCCGGCGGGGCCAGCCGTCGGCGGCGTTCGAGGCGAGGACGACCTCAGCGCCCCGTCCAGTAGACGCGGCCGGGGTTGAGGATGCCGCGGGGGTCGAAGAGCGCCTTGACCTGGCGCTGGCGCTCGATCGACGCCGCCCCCACCTCGTCGGGCAGCCAGCGGGCCTTGAGGGACCCCACGCCGTGCTCCCCGGTGATGGTGCCGCCCATCGACAGGGCCACCGCCACCAGCTCGCCGAAGGCCTCCTCGGCGCGGTGCCGGCTGGCCTCGTCGTCGGGCTCGAAGAAGAACGACGGGTGCAGGTTGCCGTCACCACCGTGGCCGGACATGGTGATCTCGACCCCGGTGCGGGTGGAGATCTCGTGACCGGCGGTGATCAGGTGGGTGAGCTGGCCGACCGGGACGCAGACATCCTCGATGAAGTGGGTGCCCTTGGCCACCAGGGCGTGGTGCAGGGCACGTCGCCCCGCGAGCAGCGCATCGCTCTCCTGGGCGTCGTCGGCCACGGCGATCTCGGTCGCACCCGCGTCCTGGAGCAGCGCGGCATACCGCTGGACGTCCTCGGTGGTGTGGTCGGGCCGGTCGGACTGCACGATGAGCGCGGCGGCGCAGCCCTCGGGGAAGCCGAAGTCCGCCGTGGCCTGGATGGCGGCGATCGACTTGTCGTCGAGCAGCTCGAGCAGGCTCGGGCCATGGCGCTCGCGGCGCAGCCCCACGATGGCGGCGCTGGCGGCGGCGAGGGAGTCGAAGGTGGCCAGGACCGTGAGGGCGGGGTCCGGAGCGGGCACGAGCTTGACGATGACCTCGGTGACCACACCCAGGGTGCCCTCGGAGCCGACGAACAGCCCGGTGAGGTCGAGCCCGGCGACCCCCTTGGCGGTGCGGCGACCGGTGCGGATCACCTCGCCACCGGCCAGGACCACCTGCAGCCCACGGACGTAGTCGGCGGTGACGCCGTACTTCACGCAGCACAGGCCCCCGGCGTTGGTGGCGACGTTGCCGCCGATGGTGCAGTAGGCGGACGAGGCCGGGTCGGGCGGGTAGAACAGGCCCTCGGCGAGGGCGGCCGCCTTGAGGTCGGCATTGACCACACCCGGACCCACCACGGCGATCGACTCGAGCGGGTCGAGCTCGGTGATGGCGTCGAGGCCCTCGAGGCTCAGGACGATGCCGCCGTCGAGGGCGACCCCGCCGCCGGCGAGCCCGCTGCGGGCCCCTTGGGGGACCACCGGGGTGCCGGTGGCCTGGGCGTGGGTGAGCACCTCGACGACGTCATCGAGGTCACGGGCACGGACCACCTCGAAGCTCCCGGGCGCGACAGCACCCACCGACTCGTCGATCGCATACGTCGTCTTGACGTCGTGGTCCTGGACCGAGCGGACGGTGAGCGAGGGGTGCAGACTCATCCCGCCAGCGTATGCCGGACGGCCGGCTCCTCGTCGAAGGTGGCCTCGGCGTCGAAGGCGGCCCGCCGGGCCGCACGGCGCAGGGTGGCCAGCACCGCCCGGCCCGTGACGCTGATGAGCACGACGTTGGTCAGGGCTCGCCCGAGGTCCCACCAGACCGAGGTGGCGACGGAGAAGATGCCGAAGCGACGCAGGTTCTCCCACGGAGCGGCACCGGGCACGTAGGACAGGTCGCTGGCCAGGCCGCTGGCGAACGGCCAGAAGGAGAAGTTGAGGGCGACGCCGTAGAGCAGCCCCGCCACGGCGCCGTAGAGCGCGAGCATGGGGACCTCGGCTCGGGCGCGGACCTTCGGCAGCAGGCCAGCCCCCAGGCCCACCCAGGCCGCGCCGAGCATCTGGTACGGCAGCCACGGCCCGACGCCGCCGGTCACCAGGGCCGAAGCGAACAACGTGGTGGAGCCGAGCACGAAGCCGAAGCCGGGCCCGAAGACCCGGCCGCCCAGCACGAGCAGGAAGAAGACCGTCTCGAGCCCGGCCGTGCCGGCGCCCAGCGGACGCAGCGCCGCACCGACGGCGGACAGCACCCCGAGCATCGCGACCGCCTTGACGTCGAGACCGCCCTCGCTGAGCTCGAAGAGCACCACGGCCAACAGCATCGGCAGCAGCAGCGCGAACACCAGGGGCGCGTCGCCGTGCTGCCCGATCCCCGAGTGCGCGGACGCGACCAACGGCCACCCGAACGCCAGCGCCCCGGCGACCGAGACGAGGACCAGAGCGGCGGTCGAGCGCGGCCGCAGGGCGATGGTGTGGCGGGTCGAGGGCATCAGGGCCGCCCCCCCACGGTGAGGGGGAGGGCGCGTCGCACCTGGTCGACCGTCACCAGGCGGTGGGGGGCCAGGATCTTGGCGACCTGGGGGGCGAAGGCGGGCGAGTCGCACAGCACGTCGGTGGCGGGACCATCGGCCACCACGCGGCCCTGCGCCAGCACCAGCACGCGGTCCGCGACGGCTGCGGCGAACTCGACGTCGTGGGTGGCCACCAGCACCGTGCGGCCGTCAGCGGCCAGTGCGCGCAGGAGCGCGGCGAGCGCCTCCTTGGCGGGGTAGTCCAGCCCGCGCGTGGGCTCGTCGAGCAGGAGGGCCGCCGGGGCGGCGCAGAGCTGCACCGCGACGACGAGCGCCAGCTGCTGCCCCTCGGACAGGTCCCGGGGGTGCGACCCCTCCGGTATGCCGGGAGCCAGGCGGTCGAGGAACTCCCGGGCGGTGCCTTCGGCCGCGCCGGCCTCGCTGTCGGCCTGGGTGCACTCCGCCGCCACCGACTCGAGGTAGAGCAGGTCGCTCGCGCCCTGGGGGACCAGCCCGATGTGAGCGCGACGCGCGGACGGCGACTCGGTGGCCGGGTCGACCCCCTGCCCTGTCGCGTCGACCACCTGCACGTGGCCGGAGCTGCGGCCGCCGGTGCCGTGCAGGGCCCAGAGCAGTGAGGACTTGCCGGACCCGTTGCGGCCCATGAGGACCGCGACCTCGCCGGCGTGCAGGGTGAGATCGACCCCGCGCACCGCCTCGACCCGGCCGTGCCGGACCTCGAGCCCGCGGGCCAGCACCGTCGTCCTCCCTGACCGCGCCGCGTTCGAGGTGAACTCGCCGGGATCGGCCGGCGAGTTCACCTCCACCCGCGTGCACGTGTCGGCGAGCTCGCTTCGCAGGCTGGCGGCGGACCGGCGCGCGTCGCGCACGGTGAGGGGCAGCGGCTCCCACCCCGCCCAACGGCCCAGGTGGACGACCGGGGGCGCGAGCTCGGCGGTGCGCATGGCCTGCGGCGGGAGGTCGGCGTGCACGGCCCCGTCGGCGTCGACGGTGACCACGCGGTCGGCCACGCCCACGATCCGCTCGAGCCGGTGCTCGGACAGCACGACCGTGAGCCCGAGGTCGTGCACGAGGCGCGACAGCGTCGCGACGACCTCCTCGGCGCCGGTCGGGTCGAGGGCGGACGTCGGCTCGTCGAGGACCAGCAGCCGGGGTCCCGCCGTGAGGACCGACCCGATGGCGACCCGTTGCTGCTGCCCACCCGAGAGGTCGCCCAGTGGCACGTCCCGCAGGTCGGCGATGCCGAGCAGGTCGAGCACCTCCTCGACCCTGCGCCGCATGGCCGGCGGGTCGAGGGCCAGCTGCTCGAGGGTGTAGGCGAGCTCCTCCTCGACGGTGTCGGTGACGAAGCCGGCCAACGGGTCCTGGCGCACCACGCCCACGACGTCGGCGAGGTCGCGGGGCCGGTGCGTGCGGGTGTCGTGCCCGCACACGGTCACCCGCCCCGAGAGGTGCCCGCCGGTGAAGTGCGGGACCGTGCCGTTCAGGGCGCCGAGCAGGGTCGACTTGCCTGCCCCGGTGCGCCCCGTGACGACCACGAGCTCGCCCTCCTCGACCACGAGCGAGGCCGAGCGCAGGGTGGGCCGGGGCGCGCCGGCATACCGGATCGTCACGGAGTCGAGGACGACCACGGGGCCGGTCACGACCGGTCCTCACGGCGGGGGACCGGGGGAGCGGGCGCGACCACGGCAGGCAGGGCCGCGAGGAGCAGGCCGGCCACGGCGACCAGGGGGAGGGCCGGGGAGCCCAGGGGGGAGAGGGGCAGGACCATGGCCCCGGGGTCCCGGTGCCCGGCCACGAGCAGGAGGGCCGCGGCGGCGAGGCCGCTCGCGGCCACCGCCCACTCGGGCCACTCCCACCGGTCCGGGCGGTAGACGCTGACCCGGGCACCACGCCCACCCGCGCGCAGGCCCAGCAGGCAGAGCCCGAGCCCGAGGACGAGCATCGGCAGCCCGACGACCGCGGGCGCGGTCGCGTCCAGCAACCCGTAGGTGCCGACGGCGGCCCCGAGCAGCCCACCCAGGGTCAGCGTGGCGGTCAGGCGGCGGGACCCCGCGCTCGCCGGCGAGCGTCGTCCGTAGCCGCGTGAGTCCATGGCCGAGGCGAGCAGGAGCGAACGGTCGAGGGTGTCCTGCAGCACCGGGAGGGCCACCCGACCGACCGAGCGGATGCCGGAGCCGCCCTCGCCCCGCAGTACCCGCGCCCGGCGGACCCGCTGCACGCTCTGGGCGAGCTGTGGCGCCACGGTCACCGAGATGACCACGGCGGTGCCGATCTCGTGCAGCGCACTGGGCAGGGCACGCAGCAGCCGCTTGGGGTTGGCCAGGGCGTTGGCGGCGCCGATGCACGCAATGAGCGTGGCCAGTCGCAGCCCCTCCACGGCGGCGGCCAGCAGCCCCTCGAGGTAGAGCGGGCCGAGCACCGTGATGCCGGGGAGGTCGACGCTCGGCAGCGTGTAGAGCCGGATCGTGCCGAACTTGTAGCCCACCAGGACGTGCAGCACGATCCGCAGCAGCACGATGACGGCGCCCAGCACGAGGTAGAGCCGGAAGGCCCGCGCCCACGGCGAGCTGCCCCGCCGGGCAGCCACGACGAGGCTGGCGACGCTCAGGGCCAGCAGCAGGAGCAGCGGGTTGGTCGTGCGGGAGCAGGCCACGGCAAGACCGATCGCCCACACCCACCAGGCGACCGGGTGGAGGTGGCGCGGCAGGACCGGTCCCGGGCGCGGCACGTCGTCCTAGGAGTCGCCTCGGCGTCGCAGACCGAGGTATGCCGCTGCCGACCCGACGAGCCCGACCAGGCCCAGCCCGGCGAGCAGCGTGGTGGGCGAGCCGTCACCGGTGTCGTCGGACCGCGCCGGACTCGAGGCGGCCACGGTGCCGTCCGAGGTGCCCGGCGCGGGGGTCGCCGAGCCGGTGGTGGTCGACGTCGTCGCGTTGGGGCTCGTCGAGGTGGTGGGGCGCGCACCGGGGGTGGTGCTCGTGGCACCGGTGTCCGTGCTGGTGCCCCCGGGGACCTTCGTCGGCGAGGCCTGCCCGGAAGGGCGGGGCGAGGTGGCCGGGGGCTTGGGGGCCGGCGGCGTGCTGGAAGAGCGCGGCGACGGCTTCGGCTTGGGTGGGGCGGAGGCCGGGGGTGGGGCCGAGCTGGGCGCGCCCCCGGACCCGAACGCGAAACCTATGACTCCGCCCGAGGGAGGGTCGTAGCTGCCGGCGCCTGTGCTGCTGTAGATCCACGAGCCGCCACGGGAGGCGTGGAAGAAGGCCCAGTACGCGCTGGCGGGCGGGGTCCGTACGCAGGCCGTGTCCGGGTAGGAGTTGATCTTGCAGATGAAGCCGGGCTGGGTCTGGACAGGGGTGACGCCGGCGACGGCGCGCAGGGCAGCCATCGCGCTCGACGACTCGGGCGCACACGAGGTCGTCGTCCTGGCGCCGTTGTCGATCACGACCGTGACGCCGGTCGTCCCCGAGCAGGCCGAGGCCTGGGCGGCCCCGCCCGGCAGGGTGAGGCCGCCGGCGACCACGAGTCCGGCGGCGGCGACGAGGCGCGCGAGCAGACGCATCAGGCGTGCACGCCCTTGCGGCGGGCCAGCACGATGGCGCCGACCCCGGTCAGCAGCAGAAGAGTCCCGAGGAGGGTCAGGGCGGCCACGTTCGAGCCGGTGTAGGCCAGGCTCGCCGGGGTGGCGGAGGCCGGGTCGGCGACCGCGGCCGCGGGCTTGGTCGTCGCGGGGGCCGGTGTCGGGCAGCTCAGCGTCGGCACGGCTGCCGCGGAGCCCTCACCGGTGACGGTGAGCAGCGACTCACCGGCGAGCCCGAGCGTGGACTGCGGCGTCGCGCGCAGGGCACGGTCCAGGGCGGCCGTGGTGTTCGGCTTGGCCTTGAGCGTCGTGCGGTCCGCTGCCGTGAAGGCGATCCCGCCGCGCAGCCCGGCAGCGAAGGTGCAGTCGAGCTGCAGGGACGCGAGGAAGGACTGGGCACTCGCCAGCCGTGCCGCGTACCCACCGGCCGCGAAGGCCTGGGCGGCGACACCGGCCGTGTTGGCGTTGTACTGGCCGTCGTCGTTGAGGAAGCCACCGTTGGCCGCCTGCGTGGAAGCCAGGTGGTCCAGGGCCTTGACGGTGAGCGGGTCGCTGGCTCCGAGCAGGCCCACGAGCGCCTGGGTGGCGAACGCGGTGGCGTCCGTGTCGGCGGTGCACGGGGCGCCCGCGTCGTCGAGGTTTCCGCGGAAGCCCCCGTTCGCGCACTGCTGGGCGAGCAGGTAGTCGCCGGCCACGTCAGGAACGCTCCCCGTCGCACGGCCGAGCGCGATGATGTCCAGGGCCTGGCCGATCGTGTTGGAGTAGTCGCCAGAGGGGTTCGTCGAGTCGCCGTAGGCCGACTTGTCGGAGAACCGTCCGTCGGTGGTCAGGAGACCCTGGAGGCGGGCGACGAGGTCCTGGCCGCCGAAGGCCGTCGGGTCGCCACCCTGGGAGACCACGCCGATCACGAGCTTGCCCAGGGGGCCGGCATAGGTCTCGGGGCTGGCCGGGTTCGCGGGGTCCGAGTAGCCGACGTAGTCGCCGACGTGGGCGGCCAGGTAGTCGGTGGCCGCGTCGGCACCCGTCTGCCCGACCCCTGCACCGTTGAGGGCGAGCACCGCGTCGATGGTGTTGCCGCCGTCGAAGTAGGTCGAGTCCGGGTAGTTGTAGTGGTCCCCACGCGCCGCAAGGGTGCGCACGATGAAGCCGGCTGCGTAGCCCGCCTGCTCGGAGGGAGCTCCGGCGACCCGGGCCGCTGCGCGCGCTCGTGCTGCGCCGAAGGGTCGCTGCGCGACGGTGGGGTCGGCCGCCGCGGTGGCGGCGCGGGTGGGCGTGCCCGTCACCGTCGGCGTGCTCGCCGTGGTCGAGGGCGAGGTGGTCGTCGGCGCCGCGCTGGTGGTCGTCGGCGCGGTGCTCGCGGTCGGCGCGGTGCTGGTCGTGGAGGTGGTGGGCGACGCCGTGGTCGTCGTTCCGGTGGGGGTCGCGGTGGTGGTGGCGGGTGCCGGCTCGGTCGTGCCGGCGAACGCCGCACCGGGCACGATCAGAGCGGCCGCGAGGGCCAGGGCGAGGGCAGCAGCCGGACGGGCGCTGCGAAGGGTGGGGTGCATGGTGCCTCTCAGTGCGAGCGGTGTCGCGACGGGTGCACCGGCACCAGAAAAGATGAAACCCCCGCTGTCGCGAACGACATCGGGGGGCGGCCTCGGACCTGGTGTCCGGGCTCCGCCCCGCGTTACCTCGACGGAAATGGAGCCGCTCCGCATCACCAGGTAGTCCGGCTCACCACCCCGGGGGGTGGCCTACGGTTGCGGGTCAGCGCCGGAATTGGACCGGCTTCCCCTGAGTGGTGCGTCGTGGTGTCACCCGAAGGCGACGGGCTCACCCTACACCTGCGAAACACCCCCGACGGCTCCACGCGGGTGGACCTTGTCACGGGCGGCTAGACTGGGCGCACAGGCATCGACCCGGCCATCACCGGCGAGCCTCCGGAAGAACGGCACCACGCGGCATACCGGGTGGTGCTCAGTAGAACCGGACGGATGGGCCCGTCATCGCCTTCGGCAAGAGCGGCCGGATGCCGTGTGCTCAGCACGCGGGGCCCGGCAAGCGAGGTGGTACCGCGGTGCCGCCGGGATCCCCCGGCGACGTCGTCCTCGTGCGAAGCGCACGAGTGATGTGAGGACTGCCGCGCATGACCTATCCCCAGGTCTCCACCGAGCCCGCCGACCCCGACGCGCCCCGGGGCGTCGCCGCGTCCCCGCGGTTCCCCGAGATCGAGGAGCGCATCCTGCGCTACTGGGACGAGGACGGCACCTTCGTCGCCTCGGTCGAGAACCGCTCGGCAGGTCACGACGGCGACAACGAGTTCGTCTTCTACGACGGACCGCCGTTCGCCAACGGGCTGCCGCACTACGGCCACCTGCTCACGGGCTACGTCAAGGACCTGATCCCGCGCTACCAGACGATGCGCGGGCGCAGGGTCGAGCGCCGCTTCGGGTGGGACACCCACGGGCTGCCCGCCGAGCTCGAGGCGATGAGCCAGCTCGGCATCAAGACCAAGGACGAGATCCTCGAGCTCGGGATCGAGAAGTTCAACGCCGCCTGCCGCACCTCGGTGCTCAAGTACACCGACGACTGGCGTGAGTACGTCACCCGCCAGGCTCGCTGGGTCGACTTCGACAACGACTACAAGACGCTCGAGCCCGACTACATGGAGTCGGTCATCTGGGCGTTCAAGCAGCTCCACGACAAGGGCCTGGTCTATGAGGGCTTCCGCGTGCTGCCCTACTGCTGGAACGACCAGACGCCGTTGTCGAACCACGAGCTGCGCATGGACGACGACGTCTACCAGAACCGCCAGGACCCGGCGGTCACGGTCGGTCTGCGGCTGGAGACCGGCGAGCTCGCCCTCGTCTGGACGACCACGCCGTGGACCCTGCCCGCGAACCTGGGGATCATGGTGGGGCCCGACATCGACTACGTCGTGGTCGAGTCCGACTTCACCGGGACCACCGAGCGCTACGTCATCGGCGAGGCGCGGCTGGCGTCCTACGCCAAGGAGCTCTTCGGGCCCGATGTCGACCCCACCGACCGGGTCGTCGAGCGACTCAAGGGCAGCGACCTCGTCGGACGGTCCTTCACGCCGCCGTTCGCCTACTACGTGGGCCACGCCAAGGCCCACCGCGTCTTCCCGGCCGAGTTCGTCACGACGGAGGACGGCACCGGGCTGGTCCACACGGCCGGCGCCTTCGGTGAGGAGGACAAGATCGTCACCGATGCCGCGGGCATCGAGCCGGTCATCCCCGTCGGGCCGGATGGCACCTTCACCTTCCCCGTCACCGACTACGAGGGCATCCAGGTCTTCGACGCCAACGCGCTGATCATCGACCACCTCAAGAACCGCACCCGAGGGGACGGCGAGACCGGGTCGGTCACCGAGGGCACCGTGCTGCTCCGTCGCGAGTCCTACGACCACTCCTACCCGCACTGCTGGCGCTGCCGGCAGCCCTTGATCTACATGGCGGTGTCGAGCTGGTTCGTCGAGGTCACCAAGGTCAAGGACCGGATGCTCGAGCTCAACGACGAGATCACCTGGGTCCCAGAGCACGTCAAGCACGGGCAGTTCGGGAAGTGGCTCGAGAACGCCCGCGACTGGTCCATCTCGCGAAACCGCTTCTGGGGCAGCCCGATCCCGGTGTGGAGGTCGGACAACCCGGAGTACCCCCGGATCGACGTCTACGGCTCGTTCGCCGAGCTGGAGGCCGACTTCGGCGTGCCCGTGACCGACCTGCACCGGCCGTTCATCGACGACCTCACCCGGCCCAATCCCGACGACCCGACGGGGCGGTCGACGATGCGCCGGGTCGAGGACGTCCTCGACGTGTGGTTCGACTCGGGGTCGATGTCGTTCGCGCAGGTGCACTACCCGTTCGAGAACGCCGAGTGGTTCGAGCACCACTTCCCGGGCGACTTCATCGTCGAGTACATCGGGCAGACCCGCGGGTGGTTCTACACCTTGCACGTCCTCGCGACGGCGCTCTTCGACCGACCGGCGTTCTCGTCGTGCGTCAGCCACGGCATCGTGCTCGGCTCCGACGGCCAGAAGATGTCCAAGTCCCTGCGCAACTACCCGGATGTCCGCGAGGTCTTCGACCGCGACGGGGCCGACGCCATGCGGTGGTTCCTCATGTCGAGCCCGATCCTGCGCGGTGGCAACCTCGTGGTCACCGAACAGGGCATCCGCGACGGCGTGCGCCAGGTGCTCATCCCGCTGTGGAACACCTGGTACTTCTTCTCGTTGTACGCCAACGCGTTCGGCGGTGGAGCGGGCTACGAGGCCACCTGGTCGACCTCATCGACGGACCCCCTCGACCGCTACCTGCTGGCCAAGCTGGGCCAGTTCGTCCAGACGATGCAGGACCAGCTGGACGGCCTGGAGGTGGCGAACGCCTGCGAGACCACGCGCGGCTTCCTCGACGTGGTGACCAACTGGTACGTCCGTCGCTCGCGGGAGCGCTTCTGGGACACCGGTGAGGGGTCCGGCGCCGAGCAGGCCTTCGACACGCTCTACACCGCGCTCGAGGTCGTGTGCCGGGTGGCGGCGCCGCTGCTGCCGCTGACCACCGAGGAGATCTGGCGCGGCCTGACCGGTGGCCGCTCGGTGCACCTCACCGACTGGCCCGACGCCACGGACCTCCCGAGCGACGAGGCCCTCGTGGCGGGGATGGACCGGGCTCGTGAGATCTGCTCCACCGCCTCGTCGCTGCGCAAGGCGGGTGGCCTGCGGGTGCGCCTGCCCCTGCGGGACCTCACGGTGGTCACCACGGACGCCGCGTCGTTGCAGGACTTCGGGGCGATCATCGCCGACGAGGTCAACGTCCGCACCGTCACGCTGCGCGACATCAGTGAGGCCAGTGAGTCGGACTTCGGGATCACCCAGAAGCTCACCGTCAACGCCCGAGCAGCGGGTCCGCGCCTGGGCCGGGATGTGCAGCTGGCCATCAAGGGCAGCAAGGCCGGCGACTGGTCGGTGGCCGAGGACGGCACCGTCACCGCCGGCGGCCTGGCACTGGTCGAGGGGGAGTACTCCCTGGAGACGGTCGTGGCCGAGGACGGTGCCGGGACCGCACAGGCGACGGCCATGCTCCCGGGCGGCGGCTTCGTGGTCCTCGACACCGAGGTCACGGCGGAGCTCGCGGCCGAGGGCCTGGCCCGCGACGTGGTGCGGGCGGTGCAGCAGGCCCGTCGGGACGCAGGCCTCGAGGTCTCGGACCGGATCAGCCTCACCGTGACCGGCAGCCAGGCGGTGTGGGAGGCCACCGTCACCCACCAGGCGCTCATCGTGGAGGAGACCCTGGCCACGCAGTTCGGATCGGCGCCGCAGCTCGACGCCTTGCCGCAGCGGTCCGACGTGGCCGAGGCGACGGTGGGGGACGCAGAGCCGATCCGCATCAAGGTCATGAAGCGTTGACCTGTGGTGTCGGGACCCACCGGGTCCCGGCACCACGGCCGATTCGATGGCCAACGGCTCCGTGACCTGCTTTGCTGGGCCCGTGCCCGGCAGAGCGACGCTCGACGCGGCCCTGAGGGCGGCGCTGGGCACCGCCCTGGGGCGGGCTCACCGTGTGGATCCGGTCCGGCCGGTCAGCGGTGGTCCCGCAGGCAACGCGCGGCTGACCGCGTGGACCGGGCTGCTCCTGCTCGTGCTGTTCGTCGCCGAGCTGGTGACCCTGCTCGACGTGCGTGGGCTGATCAGCTGGCACCTGGCCATCGGGGTCCTGCTGGTCCCGCCGGCCCTCCTCAAGACGGCGACGACCGGCTGGCGGATCGCGCGCTACTACGCCGGCAACGCAGCGTACGCCGCCGGGGGGCCACCGCCCCTGGTGCTGAGGGTGCTCGGTCCGCTCGTCGTGCTCACCACGGTGGCCCTGCTGGGCACCGGCGTGACCCTCGTCCTGGTCGGCGAGGCGACCAGCCGCAACGCCCTCCTGACGGTGGTGGGCCAGCGGATCGACCTGCTCACCCTGCACCAGGCCTCGTTCGTGGCCTGGTGCGTGGCCACCGGCCTGCACGTCCTGGGTCGTCTCGTGCCGGCCTGGATGCTGACGCGAGGACCCCGCGACGCGGTCCCCGGTGCCGGGCGCCGGGGAGTGGCACTCGTCCTCGTGGGTGCGCTCGGGGCCGCCGGTATCGGCTGGGTCCTGCTGCACCCGGGAGGATGGCGCGACCAGCGGGACTTCCGAGCGCCGTCCGGGAACCACGCCGGGCCACGCCCGGGAGGGTAGGCGGGCCGGTGGAGGCCTGGCTGGCCCTACGCTGGGCCGGTGGCGGTCAACCGCAGTCGAAGGGCCCGTGTCGCGCGTCGGCGCCAGCGTCGGATGGCTGGCGTCGAGCACGACCTGACCGACGACCAGTGGGCTGCACTCAAGGCGGCCTGGGGTGGTTGCGCCTACTGCGGCGCCACCGATCGGCCGCTCCAGCGGGACTGCGTCCTGCCGATCTCCCGGGGCGGGCGCTACACCCTCGACAACATCGCGCCCGCCTGTGGCTCCTGCAATGCGAGCAAGTGCAACGACGAGGTGACGGGGTGGCTGCGACGCAAGCGGTTGGACGAGCGTGCCTTCCTGTCGCGCCACCTCGAGGTGGGAGCAGCCCTGGCCCAGCGGTTCCCAGCGGAGAAGGTCGTCCTCTAGCTAGCGCTTGCGCCAGACGGAGACGTGGCTCTCGCTGTCGGAGGTGAACGGCCTGCGGTGCCAGTCGGACACCCGCTCCTCGAGCTCCATCCCTGCGAGCTGGGCCATCAGGTCGCACTCGGCGGGCCAGACGTAGCGAAAGTTGCTGGAGCCGTAGCGGACGGTCCCGTCGTCCTCGCGCGAGTAGTGGTGGGACGTGCCGCGCTGGGTCACGAGGTCGTAGGTGTCGAAGCCGACGTGCCGGTCACTGACGTCGAACGGCACCCCGGCCTGGCCAGGCGGGAACCGTCGCAGGGGCGGCAGCCAGAGCTCGATCACGAACCGCCCGCCGGGGACGAGGTGTCGGGCTGCGTTGCGGAAGCACTCGACCTGCTCGGGCTGGGTGCGCAGGTTGCCGAGGGCGTTCCAGACGAGGTAGACGAGCGAGAACTCGCCCGGCACCGTGGTGGTGGCCATGTCGCCGACGACGACGGGAAGCTGCGCCTCGTCGACCCGGTGACGGAGCTGGGCGACCATGGGCGCGGAGAGCTCGATCCCCGTGACCGGCACGCCGCGGGCCGCGAGCGGGATGCCCACGCGCCCGGTGCCGATCGCCAGCTCGAGGGCCCGCCCGTTCCCGGCCAGGCGGGCCAGGAAGTCCACCGCCGGGTCGAGTACGTCGGCGGCGAACATCGCGCCGGAGGCCCGGTCGTAGCGGCGCGCTGTCTGCTCGTCCCACAGGTCGCTGCTCGTCACGCCGCCAGCCTGACGAGTGGGGCCGCGAGCTGTCCACTGGTTAACCCGTGGCCCGGCCCGGGGGTGGCGGGACGGCCTCGGTGCGCCAGGTCTGCAAGGCGTCGGGGACGAGCTCGACGTCATGGTTCAGTCGTACACAGTTTCGAATGCCGCGCCAAGGAGTCGAGATGATGAATTCGGCTGGGCAGCAAGGGGATTGGTGAATTCGGCCTGACGTCTCTCGGTCGCAGACAACCGGCCGTTTCGCGCGGGGCGGCAGCGGACCGGCATACTCACCGACATGAGTGGACGACCGGATGAGGCCCAGCAGATCGCCGCCCGCAACCTCGAGGTCATGAAGCGGCTCCGGCAGGTCGAGGAGGCCATCGACGCCCGCGCCCCCGAGTCCGACATCGAGCCGTCGCTGGACCAGATCACCCAGGTGATGGAGCTGCTCGGCGACCCCCAGCGCACCTACCCGGTCATCCACCTCACCGGCACCAACGGGAAGACCTCGACGACCCGGCTGATCGACGCGCTGCTGCGCGAGATGGGGCTGAAGACCGGCCGCTTCACCTCGCCCCATCTGCACTCGATGCGCGAGCGGATCGCCTTGTCCGGCGAGCCGATCAGCCCCGAGAAGTTCATCGCCGCCTATGAGGACGTCATCCCCTTCATCGAGATGGTCGACGCGACCTCGGCGGCCCAGGGCCTGCCGCGGATGAACTACTTCCAGACCCTCGTGGCGGTGGCGTATGCCGCCTTCGCCGACGCCCCGGTCGATGTCGCCATCGTGGAGGTGGGACTCGGCGGCGCCTGGGACGCGACCAACGTGGCGGACGGCCAGGTGGCGGTGGTGACCCCGGTCAGCCTCGACCACACCCAGATGCTGGGTGACACCGTCGAGCTGATCGCGACGGAGAAGGCCGGCATCATCAAGGCGGACGCCGTGGCCGTGGTGGGGGTGCAGGAGCCCGACGTCGCGCTGATCCTGCGGGAGCGCGCGGAGGAGGTCGGTGCGCGGATCACGTTCGAGGGCAACGACTTCGGGTTGCTCACGCGAGAGGTCGCCGTGGGCGGCCAGCAGATCTCGATCCGTGGTCTGGGCGGGGACTACGAAGACCTCTTCCTTCCGCTGCACGGCCTCCACCAGGCCCACAACGCCACGCAGGCCCTCGTCGCGGTCGAGGCCTTCATCGGTGGCGGCGAGCAGCGACTCGACCCGGAGATCGTGCGGGCGGGCCTGGCCCGCGTCGCCTCGCCGGGGCGCCTTGAGGTCGTCCGCCGCTCGCCGACGGTCATCGTCGACGCGGCCCACAACCCGGCGGGCGCGTTGTCCCTGCGGGGGGCTCTGGAGGACTCGTTCACCTTCACGCGCACCGTGGGGGTCGTGGCGATCCTCAAGGACAAGGCGGCCACCGAGATGCTCGAGATCCTCGAGCCCGTCCTCGACCACGTGGTCGTCTCCCGCACCACCTCGCCGCGGGCCATGCGGCCCGACGACCTGGGCGAGCTGGCCGTCGACATCTTCGGCGAGGACCGGGTCACGGTCGTCCAGGACCTGCCCGATGCCCTCGACGTCGCGGCCGGACTGGCCGACGACGGCGGCATGGGCGGGGGCGTCGTGGCCACCGGTTCGGTCACCACGGCCGCCGAGGTGCGGATGCTCGTCGGCACCACCGACGTCTGAGGCCGGTCGCCGCACGTCCCACGCCGCGGGCCGGGAGGCCAGCGGCATCCCGGCCCACGTCGGCTGCTGCTACTTCTTCTTGCCGATCTGCCCGACGTCGATGTGGTCCTTGGCGTCGGCCTTGGCGTGCTTCTCGGCGCGCTTCTCCTTGATGGACTTGCCCGCCTTCTTGGCCAGGTGTTGTCGAGGTGACTTGTCGGCCATGGCTGTGCTCCCAGCGCTAGGAAGCCTGAATGACTCCGTACCCTGACAGTACGCTGCCCCGCCTGCCGGGCGGTGTCCCACGAGCGGCCCACGCGGCATACCCTCGAGCCA
This sequence comes from uncultured Actinomycetota bacterium, assembly GCA_963757635.1. Taxonomy (GTDB): domain Bacteria; phylum Actinomycetota; class Actinomycetes; order Actinomycetales; family Dermatophilaceae; genus Pedococcus. The sequence continues at coordinate 971,596 of CAVWSK010000005.1, forward strand.
TGGGCAAGCTCATCGTCATCATCCTCGTGGTCGCCGTCGCGTTCTGGTTGCTCACGAGGTTCCGCGACAGCGGCCGGGGCCGTCGATGAGGGGCGTGGTCCTCTACGGCGCGCTCGGCAAGTTCACCTGGCGGATGCTCGCGACCGTGCTGGGGAGCCAAGGGGTCGTCATCTTCCTGGGCGCACTCGTCGCGCGGGGACTGGCCAAGGCCGATGGTGACCAGACCGCCACCACATGGCTGTGGGTGGGGGTGGGCCTGGCCGTGCTGTGCTTCCTCGCTGCCGGCCTCATGCGGCGGCCGTGGGGCGTGACCCTCGGGTGGGTCATCCAGCTCGCGACCTTCGCCTCCGCCGTGGTCCTGCCGGCGATGCTGATCGTGGGGGTGATCTTCCTCATCCTCTGGGTCGGGTCGCTCGTGGTGTGCCGTCGCGTCGAGGACGAGCAGGCGGCGCGGCAGCAGGCCGGGGCCGCGCACTAGCGAGGGCGGCCAGCGGCAGCCACAGCTTCGCCGGCCAGATGGCGAGCCGTTCGGCCGCCGCGGCCCAGTGGTCGGCGCCGAGCAGGAACCCGAAGGCCACCGCCCCGACCAGGGCGAGCAGGCCGAGGAGCGTCCCGGCGACGCGCACCCGCCCGTGCGCCAGCAGCCGCGCGTGCAGGAGCAGCGCGAGGGGCTGGCACACGAAGACCGGGAGGGCGACCATCGCGTGCAGGCTGGGGTGGCGGTCCACCGGCGCCAGGCCGACGCCTACCGAGAACAGTCCGGCGACCACCCACAGGGCGCCGACCCGGGTCGCGGCGCGGACCGCAGGACGGCGCAGCAGCGCCCATGCGCCGACCGCCTGCAGCACGCCGAAGACGACGAACACGGAGTTCATCAGCACCGGGGTCGACGAGCACCCGGTCGGTGACGACGACGTGCACGTCGCACCGAGGGCGCTGATGGTGTCGTCGCGCAGGGAGTACCCCACGCCGGTGGTCGCGGCGACGAGCACCTCGGCCAGGAGGTATGCCGGCTGGGCCAGCCACGCCGCCCGGACGGTCCCTGCCCTCATCTGCACACCGCGACGCTAGTCCAGGCAGGGGATCGGTAGGGTGGCGCCGTGACGACGCAGACGCAACGCTCCCTGGTCCTGGTCAAGCCCGACGGATTCGCCCGCGGCCTCACCGGGGAGGTGCTGCGCCGCATCGAGGGCAAGGGCTACGCCCTGGCAGCCCTGGCGGTGACGACGCCGACCCGCGAGCAGCTGGCCGCCCACTACGCCGAGCACGAGGGCAAGCCGTTCTACGAGCCGCTCGTCGAGTTCATGTCCAGCGGCCCCGTCGCGGCGGTCGTCATCGAGGGACACCGCTGCATCGAGGGCTTCCGCGCCCTTGCCGGCGCGACGGACCCCACGGCCGCCCTCCCCGGGACCATCCGCGGGGACCTCGGGCGCGACTGGGGCAAGAAGGTCCAGGAGAACATCGTCCACGGCTCGGACTCCCCGGAGTCGGCCGAGCGCGAGATCGCGATCTGGTTCCCGGGACTCTAGGCCCTACTCCGTCTCGAGGTCGTCGAGGCGGCTGATCACCACTTCGAGGAGCGTGGCCAGCTGGTCGCGCTCCTCACGAGCGAGCCCGGACAGGGTGTCGGACTCCACGACGTCCGCCTCGCGCACCGAGGCCTCGAACATCTCCCAGCCCGGCTCGGTGAGCTCGACGAGCACCCGGGTCCGGTTGTCGGGGTCGGGGGAGCGCCGGACCAGGCCGCGCTCGGTCATCCGGTCCAGCCGGTGGGTCATCGACGATGCCGCCACGTTGGTGGCGTCGGCCAGCTGGCTGGGGGTCAGCGGCTGGGCGTCGGCCGTCGCCAGTCGGGCCAGGACGGACCACTCGCCGTGCGACAGGTCCAGGTCGGCGAGCTGCCGGTTGTACCACTGGTCGAGCTTGCGGGTCAGTGAGTAGATCGCCGTGATGACTCGTTGGACGGACTCGTCACCGCCCGCCGCCACGTAGGTGGCTACGGCCTTCTGGTACTGCTCCTGGGCGCTCCGTGCGCTCTTCGACCGAGGGGGCATGGGTCCATCTTCGCATGCTAAGATTTCGACATCGAAATATTCGAACTCGAAGAACAGTTGAACCACTCATGCGCGCCCGTCTGCTCATCGTCGCCTCCGCCGTTGCCATGCTCGGCTGGGGCACCGTCCTGCCCTACCAGTACGCCTATGCCGCGAGCACTCGCGGCTGGGGGTCGCTGGTCGCCGCTGCGGCGTCCAGCCTCTTCTCCGTCGGGGCCCTGATCGCCGCCCCGGTCGGCGGTCGCCTCGCCGACCGGTTCTCGCCGGTGCTCGTCGCGGTGGCCTCCAAGGGCCTGGCCGCCCTCGGTGCCGTGTCCCTGGTGTGGGCCGACAGCCCGGGGTCCTTCCTGGCCGGCATGTTCTTCTTCGGGCTCGGGATCACCGCTGCGGCCCCGGCCCAGTCGGTGCTCGTCCTGCGATGGGTGGGCGGCTCGGACCGCCGCAAGGTCTTCGCGTGGCAGTTCACCGGGCAGGCCCTGGGCATGGCGGTCGGCGCGTTCGCGGCCGGCTACGTGGTCGACCTCAGCCGGGCCACGGGCATGTGGCCGGCCTTCGCCACGGCTGCCTTCGGCTTCGTCGCCTCCGGCGCCCTGCTCGTCGTGGCCGGCCTGCCCCGGTGGGAGGTTCCCTCGGGTCACGGTGACGACGCCCCCCTGACCGGCGCAGGTGCGCCCGCGACCCGCCCGCTCGACGCGGTGCGCGCCGTCTGGGCGATCCCCGCCCTGCGCTGGACGGCCGTCATCACGGTCACCCTGGCGCTGGGCTTCTACGCCCAGTTCGAGTCCGGGCTGCCCGCCTACGCCCTGACGGTGCTCCACGTCGACGAGACGACCATCGGGCTGGCGGCCGCCGTCAACTGCGTGGTCATCATCGTGCTCCAGATGCTCGTGGTGCGGCTCACCGCGAAGCGCAGCGCCGCGACGCTGCTCATGGGTGTCGGCGCCATCTGGACCGTGTCGTGGCTGGTGCTCGCGGCGTCCTCGCTGGCGCCGGACGTGGCCGCCGCCCTGTTCGTGACGACCTTCGGCATCTTCGCCGTCGGCGAGACCATGTACTCCCCGGTGCTCAACCCACTGACCGCCAGCCTGGCCCCCTCGGGCCTCGTGGGGACGACCCTGGGCATGTTCACCGCGCTGCAGACCGGCTTCTCCGCGGTGGGCCCGCTCGTCGCGGGCGTGATCCTCGGAGCCGGCCTCGGTGGGGTCTTCATCGGCCTGCACGTGGCCATCAGCCTGCTCGCCGTCTTCGCGGCCTGGCGGCTCAGGGTGGCGATGCGCACCCCGAAGTCGGCGACGCGACCGCTCGACCCCGCGCACGCCGAGCTCGCGGCCTGACGGGTCCGTGCCGGGCTACCGTGGGGCGGTGACCACCGCCGACGTGACCTGGCTCGACGCGGACACCGTGCAGCTGAGGCAGCCGAAGACGTCCCACTGGGAGGCGCCGTTCCTGTTCCTGCTGTTCGGGCAGGAGCAGGCCCTGCTGCTCGACACCGGGGCCACCGGTGACGAGGACGTCTTCGCGCTGCGGGGGACCGTGGACGCCCTGGTCGACCAGTGGCTGGCGCGGCATCCGGGCCGGGCCGGCCACAGCTACCCGTTGACGGTCGCGCACACCCACGCGCACGGCGACCACGTCGCGGGGGACCACCTGCTGGCGGACCGCCCGCGCACCACCGTCGTCGGGCACTCCCCACGCGCGGTGGCCTCCTTCTTCGGACTGGACCCGTGGCCGGATGCGGTGGCCCCGCACGACCTGGGCCACCGCGTCCTCGACGTCATCGGGGCCCCGGGTCACGAACCGTCGGCCGTGGTCTTCTTCGACCGTCGCACGGGCCTGATGTTCACCGGTGACACCCTCTGCCCGGGCAACCTCTACGTGCGCGACCGTGCCGAGTACGCGGCCTCCGTCGAGCGGCTCATCGGCTTCCGGGACCGGTCACCGGCGCCGGTCACCGCACTGCTCGGCGCCCACGTCGAGATGACGAAGACCCCGGGAGTCGACTACCCGTCCGGCACGCTGGACCAACCCGACGAGGCGCCGCTCGCCCTGCCGCCAGGGATCCTCGAGGAGGTGCTGGCTGCACTCGCGGTCCCCGGCCCTCGCGTGGTGCGTGACCGGTTCATCGTCGTCGAGGGTGGGTGACGGCACCACGAGTGGGCCCTCGTGCGGGCACTCAGTAGGCTGGCGCCATGGCTGACTTCGATGTTGTCGTGCTCGGTGCCGGTCCCGGCGGGTATGTCGCGGCGATCCGCGCCTCCCAGCTCGGACTCCGCGCCGCGGTGGTCGAGTCCAAGTACTGGGGCGGCGTCTGCCTCAACGTCGGGTGCATCCCGTCCAAGGCGTTGCTGCGCAACGCCGAGCTCGCGCACATCCTCCAGCACGAGAAGGAGAAGTTCGGGATCGAGGGTGACGCCACGATGTCGTTCGGCACGACGCACGCGCGCAGCCGCAGCGTCTCCGAGGGGATCGTCAAGGGCGTCCACTTCCTCATGAAGAAGAACAAGATCACCGAGATCGACGGCTGGGGCACGCTGACCAGCCCCACCTCGATGGACGTGGCGCTCAACACCGGCGAGCAGCAGTCGCTCACCTTCGACAAGCTCATCATCGCCACGGGCGCGACGACCCGCCTCATCCCGGGCACCTCGCTGTCCGACCGCGTGGTCACCTACGAGGAGCAGATCCTCACCGACCAGCTGCCCGGGTCGATCGTCATTGCCGGGTCCGGTGCCATCGGTGTCGAGTTCGCCTACGTCATGAAGAACTTCGGAGTCGACGTGACGATCGTCGAGTTCCTCGACCGGATGGTCCCCACCGAGGACGCCGAGGTGTCCAAGGAGCTGCTCAAGCACTACAAGAAGCTCGGTGTGAAGGTCATGCTCTCGACCAAGGTCGAGTCGATCGACGACAGCGGCGAGAAGGTCAAGGTCACCGTGTCGCCGGCCGCTGGCGGCGACTCGCAGGTCATCGAGACCGACAAGGTGCTGCAGGCGATCGGCTTCGCACCCCGGCTCGACGGCTACGGCCTCGAGGGGCTCGGGGTGGCCACCGAGCGTGGCGCCATCGTCATCGACGAGTACTGCCGCACCAACGTCGACAACGTCTATGCGATCGGTGACGTCACCGGCAAGCTCATGCTCGCCCACACGGCCGAGGCGATGGGCGTCGTGGCCGCGGAGACGATGGCCGGCGCCGACACCATGCCCGTCGAGTACGACTTCATCCCGCGCGCCACCTACTGCCAGCCCCAGATCGCCTCCTTCGGCTACACCGAGGCGCAGGCGAAGGAGAAGGGCTTCGACGTCAAGGTCGCCAAGTTCCCGTTCTCCGCCAACGGCAAGGCGATGGGCCTCGGCGAGGCGGTCGGGTTCGTCAAGGTGGTCGCCGACGCCACGCACAACGAGATCATCGGTGCGCACCTCATCGGGCCCGACGTCACCGAGCTCCTGCCGGCGCTGACCCTGGCCCAGAAATGGGACCTCACCGCCGACGAGGTGGCGCGCAACGTCTTCGCGCACCCGACGCTGTCCGAGGCCGTCAAAGAGGCCGTCGAGGGCATCGCCGGCCACATGATCAACCTCTGACCCCACCCACGCCCGCCGCCGGTGGGCAGTTCGGAGCACCGGTATGCCGCGTGTGAGCCTGCCGATCACGACCGAGAGGCTCGTGCTGCGCAGCTTCCGTCCCGGGGACGAGGACGACGTGTTCGCCTACCGGTCGGTGCCCGAGGTCATCCGCTACATCCCGGGCGACCCCAAGACCCGCGAGCAGGTGGCCGACCTGGTCGCCGAGCGGGCGACTGCCGGACGGGTCGACGAGAAGTCGCCGATCCTGACCCTGGCCGTGGAGCTCGGCGGGCGGGTGATCGGTGACGTGCTGATCCACCTCGACGGGCTCGACGGCCACGACGGGCGGCAGGCGGAGATCGGCTGGGTGTTCAACCCCGACTCCGGCGGCCAGGGTTACGCCACCGAGGCTGCCCGCGCCATCGCCGAGACCGCCTTCCGCGAGCTCGGCGTGCACCGGGTCTGGGCCCAGCTCGAGCCCGTGAACGGCCCGTCGGTGCGGATCTGCGAACGACTCGGGATGCGGCGCGAGGCCCTCTACCTCCGGGCGTCGTGGTTCAAGGGGGCCTGGAGCGACCTGGCCGTCTACGGCATCCGTGCCGACGAGTGGGCGCAGGGAGCAGACCGCTGAGCAGCGAGGCGAGGACCGCCGCGGTCGCGACGGGCGCATCCGCGCCGCCGCGCCGACCCGCCCTCCCCGCGCTGACCGGGCTGCGGGTGCTCGCCGCGACCTGGGTCGTGCTCTTCCACTACCGCGCCGACCTCGAGGCGCTGGCACCGTGGTTGTCGGGAGCCGACACGTTCATGCGGGCGGGCTACCTCGGGGTCGACCTGTTCTTCCCGCTCAGCGGCTTCATCCTCGCCTACAACTACGCCGACTCGCTGCGGTCGTTCTCCTGGCCGGGGGCCAGGGCGTTCATCCAGAACCGTTTCGCCCGCGTGTGGCCCGTCCACGTCGTCGCGCTCCACATCGACCTCGTCATGGCGGTGGCGATGGGCCGGATGGGCATCGGTGACGGTGGGCATCGCCGCACCCTGCCGGCATACCTGCAGAACCTCGGCATGGTCCACAACTGGTTCAACGACCGGCCGAGCTTCAACGGGCCGGCCTGGTCGATCAGCTCCGAGTGGTTCGCCTACCTGCTCTCCCCGCTGCTGTTCGTGCTGGTCGCCAGGGTGCGGCGGGCCCGGACCGCAGTGCTCCTGGCCGCCCTCGCGTATGCCGCGATGCTGGCGGTGTTCGCGACCCTGGCCCTGCCCAACGGAAACCTCGAGCACATGTTCTACGTGCGGATCATGGGCGAGTTCATCGGGGGCATGTTCCTCTGCCTGGCATGGGTCCGGGGCGGGCTGGGCTTCGCCCGGCTGACCCCGCTGCTGCCGGTCACCCTGGTCGTGGTGGCCGTCGTGCCGGCCGCCGCGTCGGGCAACTACTGGATGGCCCCGGTCCTGGGAATGGTCGTCGCGGTGCTCGCGACCTCGAGCGGGGCGACGGTGCAGTGGTTGTCCCGGCCGGTGGTCGTCGCCGCCGGGGAGGCGTCCTACGCGCTCTACATGACCCACTACCTGCTCTCGCCGCTGGTGAGCCGGTTGCGCGACTGGGGCGACGGCGCGTGGTGGACGGCCGGACTGGCCGTGCTGGCCATCGTGGTGGCCCTCGGGGCCGCGGCCTGGCTGATGCACGTCCTCGTGGAGCGGCCGGCCCGACGCCTGCTGCACCACCGATTAGGGCGGCAAAGCAGCGCGCTGGTAGCCTGAACCCTGCCGTGAGACCGGCCGCGGATCGAGAGAGCCCAGGTGGACCAGCCCTGGCGCACCGCGCAACAACCTGAGAAGGAGAGTGTCGACCCATGCCGTTGAGCACCGACGTCAAGAGCAAGATCATGTCCGAGTACGCCACGCACGAGGGCGACACCGGCTCCCCCGAGGTCCAGATCGCGATGCTGACCCAGCGCATCCTCGACCTCACCGAGCACTCGCGCCAGCACAAGCACGACCACCACAGCCGCCGCGGGCTGCTGCTGCTGGTCGGCCAGCGCCGCCGGCTCCTGCGCTACCTGGAGAGCGTTGACGTGGAGCGCTACCGCTCCTTGATCAAGCGCCTCGGTCTGCGCCGCTAAGCATCCGACAGGGACGGTCCTCGCCACGAGGACCGTCCCTCTCGCATGGGGGCGGCATCGATGCCGCCTGCACCACCAGAAGGAAGCCCGTGCACAACGACGATGCACGTGGATGTGAAGAGACAAAGAAGGAGGGCCCAATGGAGGGTCCAGAGATTCAGTTCGCCGAAGCCGTGCTCGACAACGGCACCTTCGGCACCCGCACGGTCCGGTTCGAGACCGGACGCCTGGCCAAGCAGGCCGGCGGCGCCGTTGCCGCCTACCTGGACGAGGACACCATGCTCCTGTCCACCACCACCGCCGGGAAGCACCCCCGCGAGGGTTTCGACTTCTTCCCCCTGACGGTCGACGTCGAGGAGCGGATGTACGCCGCGGGCAAGATCCCCGGCTCGTTCTTCCGCCGTGAGGGCCGCCCGTCCACGGACGCGATCCTCACCTGCCGCCTGATCGACCGCCCGCTGCGCCCGACCTTCACCAAGGGCCTTCGCAACGAGGTCCAGGTCGTCATCACGGTGCTCGCGCTCAACCCCGACCACCAGTACGACGTGCTCGCCATCAACGCCGCCAGCGCCTCCACCCAGATCTCGGGTCTGCCGTTCTCCGGTCCGATCGGTGGCGTCCGCGTCAGCCTGATCGACGGCCAGTGGGTCGCCTTCCCGAACTTCTCCGACATCGAGCGCTCGACCTTCGACATGGTCGTCGCCGGTCGCATCGCGGGTGACGACGTCGCGATCATGATGGTCGAGGCCGAGTCCACCGAGTCCACCTGGGACCTGGTCAAGCTCGAGGGCAAGCAGGCCCCGACCGAAGAGGTCGTCGCCGAGGGCCTCGAGGCCGCCAAGAAGTTCATCAAGGTCCTCTGCGAGGCGCAGGCCGACCTGGCGGGCAAGTCCGCCAAGCCGGTGCAGGACTTCCCGATCTTCCTCGACTACGAGGACGACGCGTTCGCCGCTGTCGAGTCCGCCACCTCCGCCGACCTGGCGCAGGCCCTGACCATCGGTGGCAAGCAGGAGCGCGAGGAGCGCCTCGACGAGATCAAGGACTCCATGAAGGAGTCGCTCGCCGAGAAGTTCGAGGGTCGCGAGAAGGAGCTGTCCGCGGCGTACCGGTCCGTGCAGAAGAAGCTGATCCGTCAGCGCATCCTGCGCGACAAGGTCCGCATCGACGGCCGTGGCCTGGCCGACATCCGCGCCCTGGGCGCCGAGGTCGAGGTCCTGCCCCGCGTGCACGGCTCGGCGCTGTTCGAGCGCGGCGAGACCCAGATCATGGGTGTCACCACGCTCAACATGCTCCGCATGGAGCAGCAGCTCGACACGCTGTCGCCGGTGACGCGCAAGCGCTACATGCACAACTACAACTTCCCCCCCTACTCCACCGGTGAGACCGGTCGGGTGGGTTCCCCCAAGCGCCGCGAGATCGGCCACGGGGCACTGGCTGAGCGGGCGCTCATGCCCGTCCTGCCGACGCGGGAGGAGTTCCCCTACGCGATCCGCCAGGTGTCCGAGGCCCTCGGCTCCAACGGTTCGACGTCCATGGGTTCGGTCTGTGCCTCCACCCTGTCGCTGCTCAACGCCGGTGTGCCGCTGCGCGCGCCGGTCGCCGGCATCGCCATGGGCCTGATCTCCGAGGAGGTCGACGGCCAGACGCAGTACGCAGCCCTGACCGACATCCTCGGCGCCGAGGACGCCTTCGGCGACATGGACTTCAAGGTTGCCGGTACCCGCGAGTTCGTCACGGCCATCCAGCTCGACACCAAGCTCGACGGCATCCCCGCCTCGGTCCTGGCCGGCGCGCTGACCCAGGCCCGTGACGCGCGACTGCACATCCTGGACGTCATGAACGAGGCCATCGACGTGCCGGACGAGATGAGCCCCTTCGCTCCTCGCGTCATCTCGGTGCAGGTCCCGATCGACAAGATCGGTGAGGTGATCGGGCCGAAGGGCAAGATGATCAACCAGATCCAGGACGAGACCGGCGCCCAGATCTCCATCGAGGACGACGGCACGATCTACATCGGTGCGACCGACGGCCCCTCGGCCGAGGCCGCCCGCGCGCAGATCAACGCCATCGCCAACCCGCAGATGCCGGAGATCGGTGAGCGCTTCCTGGGCACCGTGGTCAAGACCACGACGTTCGGTGCGTTCATCTCCCTGCTGCCCGGCAAGGACGGCCTGCTGCACATCTCCGAGGTGCGCAAGCTCGTCGGCGGCAAGCGCATCGACGCCGTCGAGGACGTCCTGGCCGTCGGCCAGAAGGTCCAGGTCGAGCTCAAGGAGATCGACCCGCGCGGCAAGCTCTCGCTGGCCGCAGTGCTGGCCGAGGGCGAGACGGGCGAGTCCGCAGAGGACTCCTCGGACGCGTCCGACACCGACGGCCCGGCTGACGACCAGCCGGCCGGCGAGGACCGTGGCGAGCGCCGTGAGGGTGGGCGCAGCCGCAGCCGCAACCGTCGCCGCGGCGACCGTAGCGAGGGCAACGACAGCTCCTCCGAGGGTTCCGAGGGCTGATTCCTCGACCCACGTCGGGCGGGCCGGTTCACCTTCGGGTGGGCCGGCCCGCTTGCGTGCGGTGGTCGGGGCCGAAATGCTGTGGCGATGACGCACAGCCGGACGTTCGTGGTGATCGGGGGTGGCTTGGCGGCGGCCCGGACCGCAGAGGCCCTCCGGGTCCGCGGGTTCAACGGGGGAGTCGTGGTGCTGGCGGGGGAGCCACACCTGCCCTACGACCGGCCACCGCTGTCCAAGGACTACCTCAAGACCGGTGAGGGACTCGCCGACGTCTACGTGCACGACGAGTCGTGGTACGCCGACAACGACATCGTGGTGCGCACCGGCACCGTGGTCGCCTCGATCGACCGCGAAGCCCACGAGGTGGTGACCGAGAGCGGTGAGCGGCTGCACTACGACGGGCTGGTGCTCGCGACAGGGAGCTCTCCGCGCCACCTGACCCTGCCCGGCGCGGACCTCGACGGCGTCCTGTCGCTGCGCACGATCGAGGACAGCGACGCGATCCGGTCCGTGCTGCGCGAAGGGGCCAGGGTGGTCTTCATCGGGGGTGGCTGGATCGGGCTGGAGGTGGCGTCCGCGGCGCGAGAGGCCGGAGCCGAGGTGACCGTGCTCGAGTCGTCGGACCTGCCGTTGGCGCGGGTGCTGGGCCCCACGGTCGCGCAGGTGTTCGCCGAGCTCCACCGGGAGCACGGAGTCGACCTGCGGACCTCGGTGCAGGTCGAGGCCATCGAGGGGGAGGGGTCGGTCACCGGGGTCCGGCTGGCCGACGGCACCGTGGTCCCCGCGGATGCGGTGGTCGTCGGGATCGGCGCAGCGCCGAACGTCGCACTCGCCGAGGCGGCCGGGCTCGCCGTCGACAACGGCATCACGGCCGACGCCGTCGGGCGCACGAGCGACCCCGAGATCTTCGCCGTCGGGGACGTGGCCAACGTGGAGAACCCCCTCCTGGGTCGCCGGGTGCGCGTCGAACACTGGGCCAACGCCCTCAACCAGCCCGACCTCGTGGTCGCGGCCATGCTCGAGGAGGCTGGCCCGGAGGCGGAGCTGCCGTTCTTCTACACCGACCAGTACGACCTGGGCATGGAGTACCACGGGCTGGGCGGCCAGGACGACGAGGTCGTGGTGCGCGGAGACCTCGCGGCGCGCGAGTTCATCGCCTTCTGGATCCGTGACGAGTCGGTCGTCGCGGCGATGAACGTGAACATCTGGGACGTCGACGAGCCGCTCAAGGCGCTGATCCGTTCACCCGCCCCGGTCGACCGGGTCAGGCTGGCCGACGTCGACGTCCCGCTGGCCGAGCTCTCCTGACCTGACCTGACCTTTACCTTCTGGACGCCTCGCAGCCGTTCCCTATTCCGGGTACGCGTGCTTGACTGCCTGCATCCCTGCAGGCCCCCACCCCCTCGGGGGCCGCTCAACTCTGGACTGCCCCCCGTGGGCGTGGAGGACTCTGTGCGCGTACACCGCAAACGACTGACCGGGGCGGTGGGCGCAGTCGCGCTGACCGCCGGCATGGTGACCATCGCCTCGACCACCGCCAGTGCGGCGCCTTCGCCCGGCGCGGCCGTGGTGGTCAACGAGGTCTACGGCGGTGGTGGCAACTCTGGCGCCACCCTGCGCCAGGACTTCATCGAGCTCGCGAACGTGAGCAGCGCAGCGGTCAACCTCACCGGGTGGTCCGTGCAGTACGCCTCCTCGACCGGGGCCAGCTGGCAGGTCACCCCCCTGGACGGCACCCTCCCCGCCGGTGGCACGTACGTGGTGCGCGAGGCACAGGGCTCGGCCGGCACCGAGGACGTGGTCGGTGACGCGACCGGCACCATCGCCATGAGCGGCACCGCAGGCAAGGTGGCGCTGGTCAACACCGGCACCGCCCTGGCTTCGTGCGCTCCCACCTGTTCCGCCCTGCCCCAGGTCGTCGACTTCGTGGGCTTCGGCAGCTTCGGCGAACGACTACGCGGGATCGGGTCCGACCCCGGCACCGAGCAACACCACCTCGGTGTCGCGCAATGCGACCCACGCCAACACCGCCGACAACGCGGCAGACTTCACGGCGGGGGCCCCCTCGCCTTCGCCCTGTGGTGACGCCTGCGTCTCCGGTCCCACCGGCCCGGTCGAGCGCACCATCGCGCAGATCCAGGGCACCGGCACCACCTCGCCCGAGAACGGCAACACCGTGACCACCACGGGTGTGGTGACCGCCGCCTACCCCACGGGCGGGTTCCGCGGGTTCTTCCTGCAGACCCAGGGCACCGGCCCCGAGCCGAGCGCCTCCGGCGCCTCCGACGGCCTCTTCGTCTACCAGCCGAGCGGCGCGCTCGACGCGGATGCCGTGGTCGGCAACTTCGTCGAGGTGACCGGCGCGGTGAGCGAGTTCGGTGGGCTCACCGAGCTCACGGCCGCCCCCGCCGACATCACGGATGCGGGTGAGGCCTTCAGCCCCGTCCAGCCCCTGACCACCGCCTGGCCGACGACCGACGCCGGTCGCGAGTCGATCGAGGGCATGCTCTTCCAGCCCACCGGCCACTACACGGTGACCAACACCTACTCGACCAACCAGTACGGCGAGGTCGGCCTCGCCGTCGGCACCACTCCGCTGCTGCAGAACACCGAGGTCGGCAAGCCGGGCTCGCCCGAGGCGGCTGCGGTCGTGGCCGACAACGCCAAGCGGCTGGTCACCCTCGACGACGGGTCGTCGACCAACTACCTGGCCAACAGCTTCAGCGCCACCACCTGCAGCCCGAGGCCCACGCCGTGCCTGCTCAACGGTGACCTCACCCCGCCCTACGTCTCGAACACCAAGCCGGTCCGTGTCGGCGAGCCCGCCTCGTTCTCGGCCCCCGTGGTCGTGGACTACCGGTTCAACCTGTGGCGCTTCCAGCCGACGAGCCAGGTCGTCGGGCCGGACAACGCGGGGTCGCCGGTGAGCTTCACCAACACCCGCACGGCAGCTCCGGACGCCGCAGACATCAACCAGCGGGGCACGGCAGACCTGCGGGTCTCGTCGTTCAACGTGCTGAACTTCTTCACCGACCTCGGAGACCAGAACGCCTCGTGCAACGCGTACTACGACCGGGACGGCAACGGCAACAACGTCCAGGGTGGCTGCGACCAGCGCGGTGCCTGGGACGCGGCTGACCTGGGCCGGCAGCGCGAGAAGGAGGTGTCGGCGATCACCGCGCTCGACGCCGACGTCGTCGGGCTGATGGAGATCGAGAACAGCGCCAAGTTCGGCCACCCGCGTGACGAGACCCTCGCCGCCCTGGTCGCCGCGCTCAACGCCAAGGCGGGCGCCGGCACCTGGGCGTTCGTCCCCTCCTCGACCGAGCTCCCGTCGATCGACCTGCAGGACGTCATCACCAACGCCATCATCTACAAGCCCCGCGAGGTCATGCGGGTCGACCAGTCACGGGCACTCGGCACGGCCAGCGCGCCGGGGCAGGCGTTCAACAACGCCCGCGAGCCGATCGGCCAGGTGTTCAAGAAGAAGAAGGGCAAGGGCGACAAGTTCTTCTTCGTCGTCAACCACTTCAAGTCCAAGGGCTCGGCCGGCCCCTTCCCGGGTGACGACGACTCCGGCGACGGCCAGGGCGCATCGGTGACCTCGCGCATCCTGCAGGCGCAGGCCCTCCGGGACTGGGTCCCCACCGCAGTGGCGGAGACCGACACCAAGGCCGTCGTCATGGCCGGCGACTACAACTCCTACACGATGGAGGACCCGCTCGACGTCCTCTACACCGCCGGCTACACCGACGTGGGCAGCCTGTTCGACCCGGGTTCGTACTCGTACTCGTTCTCGGGCACGTCCGGCTCGCTCGACCACATCCTCGTCAACGCGGCGGGGCTGAAGATGGCCACCGGTGCCGACCACTGGAACATCAACTCCGGTGAGTCGGTGGCGATGGAGTACAGCCGGTACAACTACCACAGCACCAACTTCCACCTGCCCGGTCCGTACCGGTCCTCCGACCACGACCCGGTCATCCTGGGGCTCAAGGCGTTCGTCAAGGACGACCATGGCCACGGGGACGACCACGGGCACGGTGGCGGCGGCGGTTGCGACCACGGCCAGACCAAGTAGCACCACGCACCGCTGATGGCGGGTCCGGCCCCACGGGGTCGGGCCCGCCATCGCTACGCTGGGACCGTGAGCGAGACGATCAAGGTGGCCGTGATCGGTGCAGCCGGACGCATGGGCGCGCAGGTGTGTCGGGCGGTCGAGGCAGCCGACGACCTCGACCTGGTGGGGCGCTACGACGCCGGAGACGACCTCGGCGACCTCGGGGACGCCCAGGTCGCGGTGGAGTTCTCCGTCCCGGACTCGTCGCCGTCCAACGTCGCCCACTGCATCCAGCAGGGGGTGCACGTCGTGGTCGGCACCACGGGGTGGGACGAGTCGCGGCTCACCACCCTGCGGGGCCAGCTGGCCGACCACCCTGACACCGGGGTCCTCATCGCCCCCAACTTCGCCATCGGCGCGGTGCTGATGATGCGCTTCGCCCAGCAGGCGGCACGCTTCTACGAGTCCGTCGAGATCCTCGAGCTGCACCACCCGGACAAGGTCGACGCGCCGTCCGGGACCGCGGGCCGCACCGCCGCACTCGTCGCCCGGGCCCGCGAGGAGGCAGGCCTCGGGCCGGTGCCCGACGCCACCGCGCAGGATCCCGACGGCGCCCGCGGCGCGCGGGTGGACGGCATACCGGTGCACTCGGTGCGCTTGCGCGGACTGGTGGCCCACCAGGAGGTCCTCCTCGGCGGGGAGGGCGAGATGCTCACGATCAGGCACGACTCCTTCGACCGCTCGTCGTTCATGCCGGGTGTGCTCACCGGGGTGCGGGCGGTCGCCGACCACCCCGGCCTGACCGTGGGCCTCGAGCACGTCCTCGGACTGGGTGACTGAGTGCGCGAGAAGGTCACCGCGCTGGTCCTGCTGGCCGTGCTCGGCTTCTACTCGGCCACGATCGGGTGGCGCGGGGTCGAGCTCGTCAAGGACGGCAGGACGGCCTCCGTGCTGCTCGGGCTGGCGGTCATCCTCATCCCGGTCGTCGCGCTGCTGGCGATGGTGCCGCTGGTGCGGCTGGCCCGCGACGGTTCGCGGATGATGGCGCAGGTCCGGGAGGGGCGCACCGACGGTCCGTGGGCGGACGAGCTCGCGCAGGCGGAGGTGTGCCGGGTGGCCAAGGACCGGCCCGGCGAGCAGCAGCACTACCGGGCGGCGGTCCGGGCCTGGAGGGCAGCCCCTCGCGACCCCGACTCGGGAACCGGCCAGCTCCCGACCTGACGGCGGCGCCGCCCCGGCCCTACCGTGGTGCCATGCACCGCTCACGCATCGGCATCGTCCTCGTGGACCACTCCGGGGAGCACTACGACCAGAGCCTCGCCTTCTGGGCCGGTGTCCAGGGGGTGCGTCCGACCCCGGACGGGCCGTATGCCGGTGTCGGCGAGATCGGGTCGCTCAACCTCGAGGTCCAACGACTCGACGCGGGTGGCCCGAGGGTGCACCTCGACATCGAGAGCGACGACGTGCCCGCTGAGGTCGCCCGGCTGGAGGCCCTCGGTGCCGCGGTCGTCGAGCGGCGCGAGGGCTACGTCATCATGTCCGACCCCGGCGGAGTGGTCTTCTGCGTGGTGGGGGTCCAGACGGGGGACCGGTTCACCGAGGACGCACTCGAGTGGCCCTGAGCGGGACCTAGGGCATCCCGAGCGCGCGCAGGCCGGCCGCCACGGCGGCGGCCAGGACCACGACGACCAGGAACGGCGCTCGCGCCACCAGGGCGATGATGGCCACGCCGACGGCCACGGCCCGCGAGTCCACGGCGACCGCCCCGGACGACGACGTCAGCGTCTGCACCCCGACCAGTGCCGCCAGCAGCGCGATGGGCAGGGCCGAGGTGATCCGCGTGGTCCGCTCGCCATCGAGCCAGGAGGCGGGGACGACGTGCCCCAGGTACTTGAGGACGAACGACAGGGCGCTGGCCACGAGGACCGCCGTCCAGGTGCTCACGGCTCGTCCTGCGCCGGGCTGTCCATGGGGCGCACCGTGTCGTGGTGGGCCCGGCGCCAGAACCCGGCGAGCAGGGCGGTGAGGGCGGCCACCAGGACGGGGACCCCGGCGGGCGCGTGGGGAGCGACGAGGACGGCCACGAGCGCGGCGAGCGCCGCGATGGCGAAGGCGTCGGCCGACTTCAGCCGCGGCCAGAGCAGCCCGCAGAACGCGGCCGCCGCGGCGGCGTCCAGGCCGTAGCGGCGGGGGTCGCCCATGGCGTCACCGACCACCGCCCCGACGAAGGTCATGAGGTTCCACAGCAGGTAGATCCCCAGACCCGTCGTCCAGAACCCGAGCCGCGCCGCGGCGGTCTCGGGTTGCGCGACGGCCACGGCCGTCGACTCGTCGATGGTGACCTGCGCAGCGGCCATCCGTCGCCAGCCGCTGGTCGGCAGCAGCCGTGACACCTGCAGCCCGTAGAGGCTGTTGCGCACGGCCAGCAGGGTCGAGGTGGCGATCGCTGCCCCTGCCCCTGCAGGTCCGGCGGCGAGGATGCCCACCAGCGCGAACTGCGAACCGCCGGAGAACAGCAGCAGGGACAGGGCCTGCGTCTGGAGGATCGAGAGTCCCGCGGCGACCGACAGCGCCCCGAAGCTGATGCCGTAGGTGCCGGTCGCCAGCACGACGGACCACGACTGGCGCTGGACCTCCCGGCGCCGGCGCAGGGTCAGCGCCGTCACGACTCGGGCGGGGTTTCGCCGATGTCGGCCACGAGTCGCACCTCCCGGGCGGTCAGGCCGTCGGGGGAGACCACGCGGTCACGGAACGCGCCGTCCGGGCTCAGGCCGGAGGCCACCAGGAAGGCCCGAGTGTCCTCGTCGGTCGCGAGCACCCAGGCGTGCAGGCGCTCGGCCCCGGCGCCCCGCAGGGTGTCGACAGCGGCGTTGAGCAGGCGTGAGCCGTGCCCCACCCGACGGGCCTGCGGGTGCACGCCGAGGGCCGACAGGTCACCGGTCGTGGGCGACGCGTCCGGGTCCTGGCTCGGGCCGATCGCCGCGAACCCCACGACCTGGTCGCCGGCGCAGGCCGCGAGCAGCCGGTAGACCCCCTCCGGAGGGGACGCCAGCGAGTGGCGCCAGGCGGTGGCGAAGGCCTGCGGCTCGAAGGCCTCGAGCGCCTCCTCGGGGAGCACCCCGGCATACGCATCCCGCCAGACCGTCGCCTGCACGAGGCCCACCGCGGGTGCGTCGGTCTCGCGGGCGATGCGGACGCTGGCGTCGGCGATGGGTCCGGGGGCGTGCTGGTGCGGGTGCTCGTGGGACATGGCGGCATCCTCCCACCTGCGTCGACGGGCGCCCGACGTGGATCAGCTGCGGTCGTAGGTGACCCAGCTGAACCCGTCGCGCTCCTCGCGCGCGGTCTCGGCCCAGTGGCTCGGGTCGATCTCGGGGAAGCGGACGTCGCCCTCAGGGGCCTGGTCCACCTCGGTGATGAGCAGCCGGTGCGCCCACGGCATCGCCTCGGCGTAGACCTCGCCACCGCCGCACACGAAGACCTCGTCCTGCGGGCCGGCCAGCCCGAGCGCCTCGCTGAGGGAGTGCGCCGTCTCGACGTCGGGGTGGCTCCACCCGGGCTGGCGGGTCACCACGATGGTGCGCCGCCCCGGCAGGGCACGACCGATCGAGTCGAACGTCTTGCGGCCCATGATCATCGCGTGACCCATGGTGGTGCGCTTGAAGAAGGCGAAGTCCTCCGGCAGGTGCCAGGGCATGTCGTTGTCGGCCCCGATGACGCGGTTGCGACCGACGGCGGCGATGAGAGTCACGTTCGTCATGCTCGACAGGGTATGCCGTGGTGGGACGGCTCAGACGGCGATGGGCGCCTTGATCGACGGATGGGCCTCGTAGCCGACCAGCTCGAAGTCGCCGAGGTCGAACTCGTCGATGGCCTTGCCCGGCGCGATGACCATCCGCGGCAACGGCAGGGGCGTGCGGGTCAGCTGGAGCGTGGCCTGCTCGACGTGGTTGGAGTAGAGGTGGGCGTCACCGAGGGTGTGCACGAAGTCGCCGGGCTCGAGGTCGCAGATCTGGGCGACCATCATGGTCAGCAGGGCGTAGGACGCGATGTTGAACGGCACGCCGAGGAAGATGTCGGCCGAGCGCTGGTAGAGCTGGCAGGACAGCCGGCCGTCGGCGACGTAGAACTGGAACATGGTGTGACACGGGGGCAGCGCCATCGAGTCGACGTCGGCGACGTTCCAGGCCGAGACGATGTGGCGGCGGCTGTCGGGGTTGGTGCGGATCGAGTCGATGACCCGGGCGATCTGGTCGACGTGGCCACCGTCGGGGGTCGGCCACGACCGCCACTGGTAGCCGTAGACCGGCCCGAGGTCGCCGTTGGCATCGGCCCACTCGTCCCAGATCGAGATGCCGCGCTCCTGCAGCCACCGCACGTTGGAGTCGCCGCGAAGGAACCACAGCAGCTCGCCGATGATCGACTTCAGGTGCAGCTTCTTGGTGGTGAGCACGGGAAAGCCCTCGGCCAGGTCGAAGCGCATCTGGTAGCCGAAGACGCTGCGCGTGCCGGTGCCCGTGCGGTCGGCCTTGACGGTCCCGGTCGTCATCACGTGGTCGAGGAGGTCCAGGTACTGCTGCACGCCACGAAACCTAACACCGCGCACCGACGTCGCGCGGCGGCATACCGGCTGTCGGTCCGTTGGTGCCAGCGACGGGGTGGTTTGCGCCAAATCGGAACGCGGTGGTGAGCAGCCACCGGTAGCGGTCGGCTGGGGCGATAACCTGCCGGGTATGAGTGCGACGTCTCCGTTCGGCCGGGTGGTCACCGCCATGGTCAGCCCGATGCGACCCGACGGCACGCTGGACCTGGAGGCGGCGCAACGCGTGGCCAGCCACCTCGTCGACCACGGCCACGACGGGCTGGTCGTCTCCGGCACCACCGGCGAGTCACCCACGACGACCGACGCGGAGAAGCTCGACCTGCTGCGCGCCGTGCTCGAGGCGGTGGGCGACCGCGCGACGGTCACCGCCGGGGCCGGCAGCAACGACACCGCCCACTCGATCGAGATGGCCCGGGCCGCGCAGGGCGCGGGGGCCCACGCGCTGCTGGTCGTCGCGCCCTACTACAGCAAGCCGCCGCAGGCGGGGATCGCAGCGCACATCGAGGCGATCGCCGACGCGACCGACCTGCCCGTGATGGTCTACGACATCCCCGGTCGCTCCGGCGTGGCGATCCACACCGAGACGCACCTGCGCCTCGCACAGCACCCGCGCATCCGGGCCGTCAAGGACGCCAAGGGCGACCTCTTCGCGGCCACCGAGGTGATGAGCCGCACCGACCTGCTGTGGTTCTCGGGCGACGACGAGCTCAACCTGGCCCACCTCGCCCAAGGGGCGACCGGGGTGGTGTCCGTCGTGGGGCACGTCGCCGGCGACCTCTACGCCGAGATGGTCGCAAGCGTCGACAAGGGCGACCTGCCACGGGCTCGCGAGCTGCACCGACAGGCGGTCCCCGCCGTGAAGGCCGTCATGGGCATCACCCAGGGCGCCATCATGGCCAAGGCCGCCCTCGTGGAGCTGGGGGTCCTCGGCTCCGCCCACGTGCGGCTGCCCCTCGTCGAAGCCAGCACCGACCAGGTCGCGCAGCTGCGCAACGGTCTCACCGAGTCAGGACTGATGTGAGTCACCCCCACCCCGAGCTGAGCCCCCCACCCACCCTCGACGCCAACGGCGTGCGCATCGTCGCGCTCGGTGGCCTCGGCGAGGTGGGCCGCAACATGGCCGTCATCGAGCACGCCGGCCAGCTGCTGGTCATCGACTGCGGCGTGCTGTTCCCGGAGGACCACCACCCCGGGGTCGACCTGATCCTCCCTGACTTCGACTACCTGGAGGGGCGCTACGACCAGGTCCAGGCCATCGTGCTCACGCACGGCCACGAGGACCACATCGGTGCCGTGCCCTACCTGCTCAAGCGCAAGCCCGACCTCCCGATCGTGGGTTCGGTGCTCACCCTCGCCCTGATCGAGGCCAAGCTCAAGGAGCACCGGATCACCCCCCTCACCCTCGGGGTCAAGGAGGGGATGCGGGAGAGGCTCGGCGTCTTCGACTGCGAGTTCATCGCGGTCAACCACTCCATCCCCGACGCCCTGGCGGTGTTCGTCCGCACCCCCGGTGGCACGATCCTGCACACCGGCGACTTCAAGATGGACCAGCTGCCGCTCGACGGCCGGCTCACCGACCTGCGGGCGTTCGCCCGGGCGGGGGAGGAGGGCGTCGACCTCTTCATGACCGACTCGACCAACGCGGAGGTCCCGGGCTTCACCACGCCCGAGAAGGACATCGCGCCAGCGATCGACAAGGTCTTCCGCGATGCCCGGCGCCGGATCATCGTGGCCTGCTTCTCCTCGCACGTGCACCGGGTGCAACAGGTGCTCGACGCGGCCCAGAAGAACGGCCGCAAGGTCGCGATGGTCGGCCGCTCCATGATCCGCAACATGGGCATCGCTGCGGAGCTGGGCTACCTCCACGTCCCGGACGGCGTGCTCGTCGACGTCAAGAAGCTGGACAGCTTCCCCGACGACCAGGTCGTCCTCATCTGCACCGGCTCCCAGGGCGAGCCGATGGCAGCGCTGTCCCGGATGGCCAACCGCGCCCACCGCATCGAGGTCGGCCAGGGCGACACCGTGCTGCTGGCCTCCTCGCTGATCCCGGGCAACGAGAACGCCGTCTACCGCGTCATCAACGGCCTGATGCGCCTCGGGGCCAACGTCGTCCACAAGGGCAACGCCCGCGTGCACGTCTCGGGTCACGCCAGCGCCGGCGAGCTGCTCTACTGCTACAACATCGTCAAGCCACGCAACGTCATGCCGGTGCACGGCGAGTGGCGCCACCTGGTGGCCAACGCCGAGCTCGCGGTCCAGACCGGGGTGCCGCGCTCGCAGGTCGTCCTCGCCGAGGACGGCGTGGTGGTCGACCTCGTCGACGGTGTGGCGCGCATCGTCGGTGCCGTCGACTGTGGCTACGTCTACGTCGACGGCTCGTCCGTGGGCGAGTTCGACGAGGCCCTGCTCAAGGACCGCCGCATCCTGCGCGACGAGGGTTTCATCTCGGTCATCGTCGTCATGGACGTCGCGACCGGCAAGATCGCGGCCGGGCCCGAGATCCAGGCACGCGGCTTCGCCGAGGACGACGAGATCTTCCAGCAGGTCCGCCCCAAGATCGAGCAGGCGCTCGCTGAGGCCACGGGCAACGGCGTCACCGACTCCTACCAGCTCGAGCAGGTCATGCGGCGGGCGGTCGGCAGCTGGGTCGGCGGCAAGATCCGCCGTCGCCCGATGATCATCCCCATGGTCATCCAGGCCTGACCCGCACGGGGCCCCCCCACCCCCCCGGCGATTTCCTAACCTTTGCTAGCAAGGGTTAGGTGAACGTGGACATCGTGGAAACTGTCCGCCTTACGCCAACCCTTGCTAGCAAAGGTTAGGGAGACCAGGGAGGGGGAGCGGGGAGGGGGAGTGGTGAGTGGGGAGGACGCGGGCTACCAGGGGCGGGCGGGGGCGAGGTCGCGGGTGTCACCGACGGGCACCAGGCCGTCGGCGGTCGCGACGTACTCGACCCGGGGGCCGTGCTCGGCGAGGTCCGCGACCGCAGCCAGCAGGCGCTCGACGTGGGCGGCCGTGGTGCCGAGACCGATGCTGGCGCGGACCGCGGTGCCCGATCCGGCCGCGCCCGGGTCGTCCAGGAGGGCGTCGACGCACAGGTGGGCGCAGAACTTGCCGTCCCGGACACCGATGCCGTGCTCGGCCGACAGCGCGGCGGACACCAGGGCGGGGTCCAGTCCGTCGATGGTGAACGTCGCGACGGCCACCCGCTCGTGGTCCGCGCCGAACAGCGAGTAGGTCCGCACCCCGTCGATGGCGCGCAGGCCGTCGAGCAGGGCGGTCCCCAGCGCCTGCTCGTGAGCCTCGACCGCCGCAGCGTGGGTGCCCAGTGCGTGGCAGGCAGCGGCGAGGGCGATGGCGCCGATGACGTTGGGGCTGCCGGCCTCGTGCCTGGCGGCGCCGGTCGCCCACTCCACCCCACCCTCGGTCACAGCACGGGTGGCACCGCCGCCGGCGAGGTAGGGCCGTGCCGCGTCCAGCCAGTCGCCGCGACCGGCGAGGACCCCGGTGCCGAAGGGGGCGTAGAGCTTGTGGCCCGAGAGCACCAGGTAGTCGACGTCGAGTTCGGTGAGGTCGACCGGGCGGTGGGGTGCGTACTGCGCGGCGTCGAGGACGACCCTCGCCCCCGCGCGGTGGGCGAGGGCCGCGAGCTCGCGGATCGGCCAGATCTCGCCGGTCACGTTGGAGGCGCCGGCGAGCACCACCAGTGCGGGTCTGCCCGGGTGGTCCGCGAGCGCGACCTCGAGCAGGGCGGCCGCGTCACGCGGCGTGCCGGGGACGGGCAGGCGCACGGTTCGGCGGGGGTTCCAGGGCAGGAGCGCCGCGTGGTGCTCGGACTCGAAGACGAACACGGTCGTCTGGCGGGGCAGCGCCCGGGCGAGCAGGTTGAGGGAGTCGGTGCTGTTGCGGGTGAACACCACGTGGTCGCCGTCCCGGGCCCCGACGAACTCGGCGACCTGCTCGCGGGCCTGCTCGTACCAGGCGCTGGTGACGCGCGAGGCATACCCGTTGCCCCGGTGCACCGAGGAGTAGGTGCGGGTCGCCGTGTCGACGGCGGCCTTGACCCCGACGAGGGCGGGGGTGGAGGCGGCGTGGTCGAAGTTCGCGTAGTCGACGGTGCCGTGCACGGTAGGGACGGGAAGGTCGGTCGACACCACTGCGGGCAGCGTCGACACGCCGGTGTCGCGCAGCGGGCTGCCCCAGGCAGGGACCGCGCGGAGGTGGTCACGGGCGTGGGCCAACGGCGCGGTGCGCCGCAGGAGGGGAAAGGGGGTGCTCGCGATCGACATGGGCAGGCTCCTGGTCCGGAAGGACCCGGGTGCTCCCGGGTCCGCGCTTGCCGGCCGCGGGTGCGGTCGGCCCGGTCGTCACCCGGAGCACCCCACCGCGGAAGGAGGGTTGCTGGTCAGCTAGCCGGGGCTGTGCGCTGACACTCATGACCTTGAGTCATCGACGGTAGCGGCGCTCTGGCGGCCACTCCACCGGTTGGACCGGCCATCTCGTCATCTGAGACCGACGTCAGGACCGCTGGCCACGCCCCACCTCGCGCGGCTTCCGGCGGAGCTGGATGTTGGCGGTGGACGGGTGGACGAGGGCGCTCACGACGAGCAGGAGGATGCCGATGATGACGATCGCCGTGGGGGTGAACGGGGGAGCGGGGGAGGCCTGGATCAACCAGAGCGGTTCGTGGGCGGCGGCTCCGTTGCACCGGATGGCGGCGTCGCCGCCGGAATGACTGAACAGGACCATGGCCGCCACGGGCTGACCGTCGACCACCCGCGAGCCGTAGCGCGTCAGGTCGGCAGGCTGTTCCGGGATCGAGATGCCGTGCTCTCCGCGACACCCGATGACGGACGGGGCCGGGACCCGCCGCGGATCGGCGACGGATCCGAACAGCACCCACTCGTTCTGGAAGAACCAGGTCCGGGGGACCGACGTCACCCCCTGGGCGGCCACCCGTGTCGTCGGCGGCGGCGCGACGTTGTTCGCCACGACACCTCCCACGACGACGGCCAGGCCCAACGCGAGGAGGGCCAGGCCGAGGAACGTGCGTCGTCGGTGCTGACGGCTCGAGTCGTGCAGTCGGGTGCGGGGTCGGCGGCCCGCGCTCCTGCGGAACCTGCTCGTGACCCGGCCCGCAGGCGTGCTCGACACCATCGCTCCTGAGGGGTTTCGAGGGGGGGCGTCCAACATCTCCGGTCGGCGGGGAGTGACGCGTGCTGTTCCGCTAGGGTATGGGCGGATCCACGCGTTGTGGGGCATTTCGAGTCATTGCAGAATCATCCGGGGGGACGCTGTGGCGCTCTACGTTGCCATCACGGGCGAGGGGCGGGTCAACGAACAACGGCACGAGGTGCCTTGGGGCGCATGGGGCGTGCACTCGTCGTCCGATGCGGCGGCCCTGGCCACCGACCCCGTCGTGCTGTCCCGCGAGACCGAGCAGGTGCTGGTCCTGACCGACCAGGCGGGCCGATCATCCGCGCACGTCCTCGCCGCGGCGATCGGTGGCACCCGCCCCGACATCAGTGTCCGGGTCGAGGCCAGGGACGCCTCGCTCGGCGTGCTGGTGCGCGCCGTCGAGCTCGCCGCCGGAACGGCAGGTAGCTCCAACGGCACCTACGCCGCGATCATGCGCGGCCTGGAGTCCATCACCTACGGCGCCTGGCTCCCGTCGGTGGCCCGCCTCACCAAGCCGGCGCCCAGCATCGCCCAGCACGTGCAGTCGTGGATCCCCGGCGGTCCGGGCTACGTCGCGGTCAAGGGCGGCCAGGGTTGGGTGTCGCGTCTACCCGTGCGCCAGGTCGAACCCCACCAGCGGCTCCGTGCGGAGCGCGAGGTCGCCCAGGAGCAGGCCCCGGATGCAGCGGTCCGTCGCGTGTCCGTGACCGGTGTCGAGTACGACTGCACCGCCACCGGCGAGCTGCCCGAGACCGCGATCGCCGCCCTCTTCGCCATGGGCCTGGAACGACGACCCACCCGCCGCGACGCCCTCGGCGACGCCGAGCGGGTCTGGGGGAGCGCAGCGGCCATCGAGTTCGTCATCTCCCGGGGCGCGAGCGATCCGGGAAGCCCTTCGAGGACGTGCCCCACCTGCGCCCAACCGGTGTGGGGGGAGTTCTGCCCATTCTGTCGAGTGGCCACCTATGGGCAGACGGTGCCCGTGAAACCCGACCAAGGAGTGTCATTGTGAATCCCCGCCAGCGGCGAGGACTGTTGTTCCTGGTCGTGGCCGGAGGACTGGCGGTCGCCGTGTTCTTCGCCGTGAGCAGCTACGTCGCCCAGGTCGACAGCCAGGTCGGCTCCCGGATCACTGTCTACCGCGTTGCCAAGCCGATCGAGGCGTACCTGCCCCTGGGCGCCTCGAACCTCGAGGCGGTCGAGGTCCCCAAGCGGTGGGCGGCGCCCACCTCGGTGAGCAGCATCCGAGAGCTCGAGGGTCGCCGGGTCAGCTTCCCGCTGGCTGCCGGCACGGTGGTCACCTCGGACATGCTGATCCCGTCGACCGACCTCAGTCCGACCGAGCGCGAGATCGCGATCAACGTCAACAGCGTGACCGGCGTGGCGGGGCGGGTCCGCCCCGGCGACCGCGTCGACCTGTATGCCGTGTTCGCGGACGTCCCCGGCCTGGCGCCCCAGGTGCGGGTGCTGGTGCGCAACGTGCGGATCGTGTCGATCGGCGGCAAGCAGACGGTGGCGGACGCGACGGCCACCAGTGGCAGTGGCAACAAGGACGTCATCCCGGTGACGCTGGCACTCGAGCCCGGTGACTCGCTGAGCGTGACGTATGCGAACGCCTTCGCCCAGGAGGTGCGCCTCGTGGCCCTGCCCGGGGACCGGGGGACCAACCGCTCCGGCGAGACCGGCGAGTTCGATGCGAGCGACCTCGGCGGCGAGGCAGTCAAGGTGGCTCCCAAGTGAGCAAGATCATCATCGGCGCGGCCAACCAGTCCGTCGCCGCAGACCTGCGCAACCGGCTCTCCGAGGTCGAGGGCACCGATGTCGTCTCCTATGCCGAGAGCACCTCGGAGCTCTCGGCCATGGTGGCTCGCGAGAAGCCCGACGTGGTCTTCGTCCACGACCTCCTCGGTCCGGACACCCCGGCCAACGCGGTGCGCGAGCTCGTCTTCCGTTCGCCCGCGACGGCGGTCCTGCTGATCAGCTCGGTCGACGACCCCGAGGCGACGATGGCCGCCTACGAGGCGGGCGTCAAGGGCGTCCTGCGGTATCCCTTCGCCTACGAGGACGTCGTGGCCAAGCTGGCGACGGCCACCGCCTGGGCCGAGCGCATGGGTGGCCTCATCTCCGGCTCCACCCAGGACACCGGCCGCGAGCTGGGCCGACGGGGCCGGGTCACCGTGTTCGCCGGGGCCAAGGGTGGGGTGGGCACGACCACCATCGCCACGCACATGGCCATGGACATCCAGCGCAAGGTCCCGGGCACTCGCGTCTGCCTCGTGGACCTCGACCTGCAGGCGGGTGATGTCGCAGGCATCCTCGAAGCGCGTCAGCGCGTCTCGATCGCCGATGTCGCCCGTGTCTCCGAGGACCTCTCGTCCCGCACCGTCACCGACGCCCTCGTCGTCCACGACTCGGGGGTGTCGCTGTTGCTCAGCCCGCTCGAGATCCACGAGACCGACTTCGTCACCCCGGCCGCGATCCGCGCGATCCTGTCGTTGCTGCGCCAGGAGTTCGACGTGATCCTCGTCGACGGCGGGTCGCACGCGACCCCCGCCCAGGCCGCAGCCGTCGAGGTGGCCGACGAGGTCGTCGCCGTGGTGACCCCGGACGTGCTGGCGATGCGCTCGTGGCGGCGCACCGTGCAGGCCTGGGAGGGACTGGGGGTGCGCAGCGAGCCCGAGGTGCACCTGCTCGTCAACCGGGTCTCCCGCGAGGATGTCCTGACCTCCGACTCGCTCGGACGGCTCACGTCGGCGCGGATGATCTCGACCCGGCTGCCGGCCATGTTCCGCCAGCTGGAGCGCAGCGTGAACGCGCGCAACCCCGAAGAGGTGCGTGAGTCCGTGTGGTGGTCGGCCCTGGAGAAGATCGGCGCCGACGTCGGCGTCAACGGCGCAGTGCGCCGGGCAGCGCCGGTCGTCCAGGAGTCCCGCGCGGAGCGTTCTCGCATGCGCCGCGGACGGCGCCCGGGTCGCGAGGCGGGGCAGGTCGCCCTCGAGACGGTCGCGCTGGTCCCGATCGTCATCACGATGTGCCTGATCGTCTGGCAGGTCGGCCTCACGGCCCTCGCCTTCGTCTGGAACGGCCACGCTGCCAATGCCGCGGCTCGCGCCTACTCGATCGGGGAGGACCCGGCCGACGCCGCCCGGCGTGCCATGCCGGAGTCGATGCGGGGCACCGTCCACGTCAGCGTGGTGGGCCCCAACTCCGTGCGGGTGGCCTCCGACATCCCTGTGCTGTGCGCGGGCTGCGGCGCCCTCCCGAGCCAGGTCGTCCAGACCGAGAGCGTGGTGACGGAACGATGATGCGTCACCGCAGCCGGGAACGCGGCAGCGTGTCGATCGAGATCGTCATGCTGGTTCCGGTCATGGTGATGGTCGCGACCTTCGTCCTCCAGCTCGGGGTCGCCGGCTGGACCGCCTCGCAGACCGAGAAGGCGGCTCGCGAGTCGGCGCGCGCCCAGAGCCTCGGGGAGAGCCCCGTCAGTGCGGCACAGGGCGCCCTTCCGGGTGCCCTCAAGATCGCCTCGATCAACGCCTCGGGGGAGGACGTCGTGCTGCGCGTCGACGTCCCTCGCGTGTCGCTCCTGCCGAGGTTCACGGTCGAGCGCAGCGTCTCCATGCCCAGGACGGGCTGACCCGTGGCCAACAACGGCAGGTACAGCGGGTTCTCCGGCGTCAGCTCCGCAGCCTCCGCCCTCGAGGGTGAGCAGGAGACCTCCGACGAGGCCCTGGTCCGCCGGCTCAAGCGACTCCTGCTCGACGAGGTCGACCTCCACGAGCTCGGCCGCCTCGACGAGTCCCAACGGCGGGTCCGCCTCGAACGCGTGCTCGCCCACCTGGTCTCGCGCGAGGGCATCATCCTCAGCACGCGCGAGCGCAACAGCCTCGTGCGCCGCGTCGTCGACGAGGCCGTCGGCCTCGGCGTCCTCGAGCCCATCCTCGCCGACCCCACGGTCAGCGAGATCATGATCAACGGGCACGACACCATCTACGTCGAGCGGTTCGGCAGGCTCGAGCGCATCCCGTCCGGGTTCACCAACAACGAGCAGCTGCTCCAGACCATCGACCGCATCGTGTCCACCGTGAACCGCCGGGTCGACGAGTCCAGCCCGATGGTCGACGCGCGACTCCCCGCCGACGCCCGGCTGCCCCGTGGCGCCCGTGTCAACGTGGTGCTCCCGCCCCTGGCCCTCAACGGTCCGACCATGACGATCCGGCTCTTCCCCAAGGCGTACGGCATGGACGAGCTGCTCGCGCGGGGCTCCATCGACCGGCCCACGGCCGATCTGCTCGCCGCCGCGGTCCGGGCGCGCCTCAATGTCGTGGTGTCCGGCGGTACCGCCTCCGGCAAGACCACGATGCTCAACGCGTTGTCCGCCTTCATCCCGGGGCACGAGCGCATCGTCACCGTCGAGGACGCCGCCGAGCTCACGCTCAACCAGGAGCACACCGTGCGCCTCGAGACCC
The DNA here is from genome assembly GCA_963757635.1 of uncultured Actinomycetota bacterium. GTDB lineage: Bacteria > Actinomycetota > Actinomycetes > Actinomycetales > Dermatophilaceae > Pedococcus. The sequence continues at coordinate 1,000,153 of CAVWSK010000005.1, forward strand.
GGCCGCCCAACGTCGAGGGCCGCGGTCAGGTCACCATCCGCGACCTGGTCCGCAACGCCCTTCGTATGCGGCCGGACCGCATCATCGTGGGTGAGTGCCGCGGTGGTGAGGCGCTCGACATGCTCCAGGCGATGAACACCGGCCACGACGGCTCGCTGACCACCGTGCACGCCAACACCACCGACGACGCCTTGTCGCGCATGGAGACGCTGGCGTCGATGTCAGACGTGGAGATCCCGTTCCAGGCCCTGCGCGAGCAGGTCAACTCCTCGATCGACCTGGTCGTCCAGCTGCTGCGCAGCCCGGACGGCGCCCGTCGCATCGTCGACATCGGCTACCTCTCGTCGCGTCGACGCGAGGACTTCCAGCTGACCCGGCTGGTCCACTGGGACTCCCAGGCCGCCGGGGACGCCGGCGCCACGGGCGCCTTCGTGCGACACACTGTCCCGGCCGCGCTGGCCACTCGCCTGCGCAACGCCGGGGAGGCCGTGCCCGAGGGTTTCGATGTGGAGGATCCCGCGCACACCCCCGACCAGGGCGGAGGCATGCCGTGGTCGTGATGGCCATGCTCGGCGCGGCCGCCTCGGTCGTGCTGGCGCTCGTCGGGGTGCGCAACCTCATGTCCCTGGCGTCGGAGCGACGGCGCATCGTGGCGGCTGCGGCCGGCGTCGAGGAGCTCGGCGACCTGCCGCCCCTCGAGCGGGCCAACCGCTGGTTCCGCACGACGCGCCCCGGGCAGGTGCTGGACCGAGAGCTCGTGCTGGCCGGCGTGAACGCCCGCCCCGTGGTGGTCGCGCTCATCGTCCTGGGTGCCGGTGTGACGGTGGGCTACGTCATGTGGACGGCCCTGGCGCCGATCTTCGGCCTCCTCGGCCTGTCCGCCGGACTGATCGCCCTGCGGGCCTTCATCCGGCGCGCGAAGGCCCGCCGGCTCGAGGCCTTCATCGCCCAGATGCCCGAGCTCGCTCGGGTGCTGGCCAATGCCACCAACGCCGGTCTGTCGATCCCCACTGCGGTGGGAATCGCAGGCGACGAGCTCGACGACCCGGCCCGGGGCGAGCTGCAGCGTGTCGCCAACTCGTTGCGGTTCGGCACCGACATCGAGACCGCGCTCGACGACATGAGCAAGCGACTGCCCTCGCGGGAGGTGTCGGTGCTGCTCTCCACGCTGATCGTCTGCGCGCGCAGCGGTGGTTCGCTGGTCACCTCCCTGCGCGACATCGCCGACACCCTCGAGCAGCGCAAGGAGACCCGGCGCGAGATCCGGACGACCTTGGCACAGTCCGTGGCGACCGGCTACATGGTCATCGGTCTGGGTGGCGGAATGTTGTTCCTGCTGAACGCGATCCAGCCCGGAACCGTCCAGGCGATGACGGGCAACATCATCGGGCAGATCGCCCTGGTGGTCTCGTTCGGGCTGTTCATCGGCGGGTTCTTCATCATCCGGCGGATGACGAGGCTGGACCTGTGAGCCTGCTCATCATCCTGCTCCCCGGGGCCGCGGTCGCGGCCGCGGTCCTGCTCGCCCTGCACGGCTACCGCCTGCTGCGGGCTGACGTGGCCGAGGGCCTCAACCTCGAGGAGCTCGTGATGCTGCGTCCCGAGCAGCGGCGTGCTGCTCGGGGCGAGGGGCCGCTGGGACGCCTGGCCACCAGCATGGCTCCCCGCGTCCGGCGCCGGTTGCCGGGTCGCGCCGTCGACTGGCTGCAGAACCAGGTCGACCTGGCGGGACGACCCGACGGCACGACGGTCGACACGGTGCTGCGTGGCGTCGTCTTCTGGGCCCTGCTCCTGCTCACACCGTTCGTGCTGTTCATCATCGAGGGCAACATCAAGGGCCTGCTCCTGTGCCTGGTGGCGCCGCCGATCCTGCCGCTGGCCCGGCTCGCCCGAGTTCGCCGGCTGCGCCGGGAGTCCCTCGACCGCGACCTGCCGGACTTCCTCGACATCCTGGCCGTGACGGTCAACGCGGGGGTCGCCTTCCGCCCGGCCCTCCTGCGCGTCTCGCACCGGTTCGGCGGGGCGATCGCCGACGAGTTCCAGCTGACGCTCAACCAGATCCAGAACGGCGCCAGCGTCCGGGCCGCCTTCGAGCAGCTCCGGTCGCGCAGTGACTCCGAGGCGCTCGCGCAGTTCGTCACGGCATTCCTGCAGTCCAACGAGCTCGGTGCACCTCTCGTCGACGCGCTCAACCAGATCGCCCTGGACATGCGGCGTGAGCACGCCCAGCGGATGCGCCGCCAGGCCGCGCGCATCGCACCGCGCGTCACGCTCGTCACCTCGATCGTCCTCGTCCCGGGCACGCTGATCCTGCTCCTGGTAGGGCTGGTGCTCGGCAGCAACATCGACTTCGGCGCCTTGTTCGGGGGACTCTCGTGACGGCGGCGGCCCCAGCGATGGAGCAGCTGTCCGGCGACCGCGTGTCGGAGCTGCGCACCCTGGTCCGCGTGTCGCTCGTGCTCCGCCTCTTCACGCTCCTGGCGAGCATGTTCGGCTTCGTCGGCCAGGAGCTGACCCCCGTCGCGCTCGGCGCCATCATCTTCCTCGCCCTGACCAGCATGGCCGGTCTCAGCTCACCCCGGGCCACCGAGCTCCTCTCCCGACACCCGATCCTCGCGGTCGTCGACATCCTCGTCATCACCGGCCTGATGCTCGTGCTCGGCGTCGAGAACCCGCTGGTGCTGGCCACCCTCAGCAGCAGCGTCATCATCGGCGTGGTGCTCGCACCGCTCCCGGCGGCGCTGTGCACGGTCGTGCTCGTCGGGGGGTACATCGTGGCTGCGAGCGGCGCCGAACGGTCGAGCTTCGTCACCCTGCTCGCCCTCCCGCTGACCTTCCTGTCCGTCGTGGTCATGGGCCAGGCGTTCAGGGTCGTCGGGGATCGCAAGCGCCAGTCCGAGCGGGCCTTCGCCGACCTCGTGTCCGGTACCGCCGCGGCCCACGAGCGCTCGCGCCTGGCCCGCGAGCTGCACGACTCCACCGCCAAGACGCTCCAGGGACTCGCGCTCGGCGCGCGGTCGCTGTCGATCTGGATCGAACGAGAGCCGGCCCGGGCCCTGTCCCACGCCGAGGACATCGCGGTCTCGGCCGAGGAGGCGATCGTCCAGCTCCGGACCCTCCTGTCCACGCTGCGGCAGGACGACCCCGACCTGTCCTTCGACGAGACGCTGGCCACGCTGGCGCGCCAGCTCGGGCAGCAGCACGGCGTCAAGGTCCGCTGCGTGCTCGAACCGGTCGAGGTCAGCGAGCCCAGCGTGCGCTACGAGCTGCTCGCCGCCGCGCGAGAGGCACTGGTCAACGCCGCCGTGCACTCCGGGCAGGACGTCGTCACCCTGTCGTTGGTGGCGCACGGACCAGATGTCGTCCTCACGGTGCGCGACGAGGGGAAGGGCTTCGACCCGGCGATCCTTCCCCAGCGCGAGCTCGACGGGCACTTCGGTGTCCGCGGCTACACCGAGCGCCTGGCCGTCGTGGGGGGCCACGCCGACATCACCAGCCGCGCGGGTGGGGGCACGACCGTGCGCCTCACGGCACCAGTCGCCGGACTCACAGAACCAGCACCGTAAGCAGGGGGATCACCACCAGATGACCGACAACGACCTCACACTCGTCGTCCCGGAGGCGTCGGACGCGCCGACCCGGGTCCTCGTCGTCGACGACAACGTCATGGTCCGCAAGGGGCTGCGGAGCCTCCTGGAGACCTCCGACCTCATCGAGGTCGTGGGGGAGGCCAGTGACGGCATCCAGGCCGAGTCCATGGTGCGGGCGCTGCTCCCCGAGGTGGTCCTGCTCGACGTCCGTATGCCGCGTCGTGACGGCGTGCAGACCGCGCGGGCGATCGCCGACCTGACCACGGTCATCATGCTGACCTTCACCGACGAGCCAGAGCACATCCGGGCCGCCGTGGCCGCAGGAGCCAGCGGCTACCTCGTCCATGGGACCTTCGACGCCGGATCGCTCGTGCAGACCGTGCGAGGGGCGGTCCTGGGCGGCGGAGCCTTCTCCCGACAGGCCCTCGAGGCACTGCGCACGCCGGTCGTTCCCGCAGATCCGGTGCACCTGCAGCGCGAACGGCAGGCGCAGTTCGGCCTGAGCGAGCGCCAGGCCGAGCTGATGGACCTCATCGCGCGCGGGATGAACAACGGCGAGATCGCCAGCACCCTCTTCCTCTCGGAGAAGACCGTCAAGAACCACATCAACGGCATCTTCGGCCGGCTGGTGGTCACCAGCCGGGCCGAGGCGATCGCGCTGTGGTTGGGCACCACGGTGCAGGGGTGACCGTCGCGGCCACGCCCCCGGTCTGGGCCCTGGTGTTGGGCCCGGGGTTGGGTCTGTGGGCCCGGGGTGGACCGGGGCGGTCGCCATACCTTTGAGGTGTTGGAAAGGGGGACCGCCCACCGGGGCGGGACCCACGCAGGACCCAGGCTTGCGGCCCACGGGGACCGGGCCGCTCACCCACTCACACCGATTGAAGGATGTTGATTCTCATGACCAAGGCACTTGCTTCGCTGCAGACCCGGCTCTTCGCGCTCCGCGGCGAGATGGGTCAGGGCACCCTGGAGTACGTCGGCATGATCATCGTCGCCGCGATCATCGTCGTGGCCGTGCTGGACGCCACGGACCAGATCGACCTCGGCGCCATCTTCTCCGACAACGTCAGCAAGGTCACCGACCGCGGCTGACCCCAGCACCGCGCGGTGGGTGGTCCCGGGTCCCGGGACCACCCACCGCACCTTCGTTCCCAGACGTAGCCCTAGGGGGGCGCCGTGAACCGCACAGCACGACTTCGGTCCGAGCGTGGCCAGGTCGCGACCGCGCTCGTCCTCATCCTGTGCGTGGGGCTGGTGGCCGTCGGCCTCATCGGGGTCTTCGCGCTGTCCCGCGGCGCCGACGAGAAGTCGAAGGCGCAGAGCGCCGCCGATGCCGCGGCGCTTGCCGGTGCGGCCTCGTTCGACGACCTCGTCCCGAACATCATCGGCCTGGTCCACTCCCGCCGGGGGCTGGACGGCGCCTTCGGGTGCGGCCTCGGCCGCGGCGACGCGGAGGACTTTGCCCGACGCAACGACGCGGCGCTCATCGAGTACTGCTTCGACGCCCGCGACGACCGGGTGCGCGTGGCCGTGCGGATGAACGACCCGGTGACCGCCGATGTCGGCCCCGCGGAGGCCGAGGCAGAGGCTTCCACCGGCCTGGGCCTGGGTGAGTGCACCTGGGCGGACCAGGAGCCCGACCCGACGCCGAGCCCGTCGTCCAGCTCGCCGACGACCCCTTCCCCGTCGCCGACGACGCCACCCCCGCCGCCCCCGCCTCCTCCGCCGCCGCCGGACTTCACCTCGATCCTGACGTGCGGGGGGCTCACGGCCGAGTTCGAGGTCGATGGCGAGACGGGGCGGCTCCAGCTGTCCCACCTCGACCTCGCCACCCTCAAGCCCCGTCTCAAGCACTGACCCATGGGAGACCATCACGGCCCGCTGGGTGCCACGACCGACGACCGACGGGTGGTCGCGGCCTGCGAACGGTGGGGGCGGTCCCGGTATGGTCGCCCCATGAGAAGGGGAACTTTGGGACTTTTGGGGCTTGTCGCCGCGGTGGGGGTGGTCGCGTCGACACTGGCGAGTGCGCCGGCCAACGCCGCGGACGAGCGTGACGCGAAGGTCGAGGTCGACAACGTCAAGACCCTCGGCCAGACGTTCATCACGCTGCGGCAGCAGAGCGACAAGGGCAGTGCTGTGGCCTCGGTCCACGGCGTGCGCCGGGTGCCGAAGGGCACCGTCCTCTACTGGTCGGTCGGCTACCCGACGGACCTCAAGGACAAGCCGCTCAGCGGCGGCACCGGGGTGTGGCCGAACTGGTTCGCCTACGACCGCTACGGCTCGCACGGTGAGCCCAAGGGCGTCTCGGTCATCGACCCCGTGGGGCGCAAGGTCTACGAGCCCCTGATCACCGGTGACGGGGCACCCTGCATCTGCAGCAAGGCGAAGGTGTCCGGCGAGAAGGGCGACGTCTCCGTCCTGTATGCCGTCGTCCCCGAGCTGCCCGCCGACGTCACCACGGTGGACGTGCGCCTGGGCTTCGGCTCGATCATCCAGGACGTCCCCGTCGAGGACGGCCCGCTCGAGCCGGCGGCTCCGGCTGACGACCGGGTCGTACTGCTCGGGCAGAAGTGGCCCCAGGTCGACCTCGCGGCGGTCGGCAGCTCGTTCGAGCCGGACAAGGCGATCTACCCGCTGACCACCAAGCAAGGCACCAAGGACGACACGATCGTCACCGAGGAGAAGCCGAGCGAGGTCACCTTGAACCTCGCGGCCGACGTGCTCTTCGCGGTCGACAAGTCGACGCTGACCTCGCGCGCCGGTGCCGTGATCTCCAAGGCCGCCAAGCAGCTCAACGCCACCGCCAAGGGCGGCACGGTCACCGTCATCGGCTACACCGACAGCGACGGCAGCAACAGCTACAACCAGACCCTCTCGGTGAAGCGGGCCCAGGCGGTCGCCGCTGAGCTGCGCAAGCAGGTCACGGTGCCGGTGACCCTGAAGACCTCCGGCCGTGGTGAGTCGGACCCGGTCGCCTCCAACAAGTCCGAGAAGGGCAAGGCCCTCAACCGCCGCGTCTCGGTGACGTTCGCACCGAAGGGATCCTGACCATGACGACCCCACGTCGTGCCCGCCACCTCGCCCTCGGCGCCCTGGCCCTGACGGCCGTCCTGGTCGTCGGGGGTTGCACCGGTGACCCCGACCCGTCGAAGACCTCGGGTACGTCGTCCGGCTCGGGGTCGACCTCGAGCGCCCCCACCGATGACACCATCCGCGGAGCCGCTGACGCGGTGCTCGGCTTCGCGGTGACCGAGCCCGTGGCCACCCAGAGCGGCACGGTCATGGCCCAGGGCAACCGGAAGGTGCCCGCCAAGGCCGAGGTCGTCAGCCTCACCCGCGGCAAGGGGTCGACGGTCCTGCTGATGCGCCTCACCGCGCAGGAGGAGGTCAACGCCGCCGGCGGCATCTTCAGCAACGACGAGGTCGGGCAGAGCATCGACGGGGTGAACATCGCCGTCGGTGACCAGAAGTTCTACCCCGGGAACTACCGGTACGGCGAGGCCGTGCTGGCCCAGAACTGCACCTGCACCGAGCTCATCCGTCAGCTCGGTCCTGATGGGGTGTGGCTGTCGGCGGAGTTCGAGGTCGTGCCGCAGGGCACGTCCGAGGCCACGCTGACGATCCCGGGGTTCACCCCCTCGGCGGTCCCCGTGACGTCCACTCCGTAGTCCGCCGGACGAGCCTCGTCCCCCATGCGCCGGCGCGAGGGGCCAGGCACGACGAAGGGCGGGTCACGGGACTTCCCGTGACCCGCCCTTGGTGGCGCCCGGGTCAGCCGCGGTCGGTGACCTTGCTGACGTTGTCGGAGAAGATGGCGCCGAGGTCGATCTGGTCCGTGGCGTCCAGCACGGCCACGACGATGATCGCGGCGACGATGATCATGCCGACGTACTCCAGGGTGCCCTGCCCCATCTCGCCGCGGAGCGCGAAGAGCCGGGTCTGCAGCGAAGCAAGTGCCTTGGTCATGAGAATCAACATCCTTCAATCGGTGTGAGTGGGTGAGCGGCCCGGTCCCCGTGGGCCGCAAGCCTGGGTCCTGCGTGGGTCCCGCCCCGGTGGGCGGTCCCCCTTTCCAACACCTCAAAGGTATGGCGACCGCCCCGGTCCACCCCGGGCCCACAGACCCAACCCCGGGCCCAACACCAGGCCCAGCCGCGCACCGACCACCTGCCGCGGTGGGGGCTCAGGCGCGGCGGCGGGTGATGACGACACCCACGAGGGCGAGCACCAGGCACGCCAGGGCGCCGACACCGGAGAGGGCACGCACCAGGGCGCCGTTGCCTCCGAAGGTCGACCCGCCGCCCAGCGCCAGGGGCTCGACGGAGCCCGTGGACGCGCACTCCACGCGAGAGCCCGAGGGGTAGGACTGCACCGCGAACAACGGCGCGAGCTGCTGGCCGTCGACGGTGACGGGTGGGTCGCCGATCACGGTCAGGCTCGACAGCTTGGCGCTGCTCTGCTCGTGCCCCGTGCGGCTCACCAGGCGGCAGCCGAGGTCGGCGGGGCTGGTGTCGACCGCAGCTCCCTTGCCGTAGACGACGACCTCACCGCCGAACAGCCCCGGCTTCGGCAGCTCGATCGAACGGGGGTCGGACACCACGCTCGCCCCGGGTCGTTGGCCGGACCCGGAGGGAAGGAGGATGGCGAACCCGGCGAGGACGACCGCCGCGAGCGCGAGCATGGTCGAGCCGAAGAGCAGCGCGGTGCGCTGCGCTGGGGAGAACCTCACGCGGAGGCACCTCGCGCAGGCGCGAAGGTGCGCAGGATCTTGCTCACCTCGGACGTCTCGAACTCGTCGGCCGGGGCGAACGCCACGACGTTGATGATCAGCTTGGCGTCGACCTGGTACATCAGCTGCCAGTAGGTCATCTCGACCGAGGAGTCGCCGCCGGAGGGGCGGGTCTCGTTCCAGGTGGTGAGGTACGACGACTGCCCCTCGGGCGTCGGCAGCTGGCTCCGCTCGACCTTGCCCTCCGAGCCGGCGGCCCCCTTGGCCGCCTCGAGCGCGAAGGACTGCTCGGAGGCGGGCGACTTCGGGTTGACGTCGCGGATCACGACGACGCGCTGGGGGAGGGCCGGCACGGACGAGGGCTTCTCGAGGACCAGCATGGGCTCACCGTTGGAGCTCTTCTTCTCCTGGCGCTGGAACTCGCCGGGTGCACTGATCGCGAAGCCCGTGCCGCTGATCGTGCTGTAGTCGGCGGGGGGCTTGAGCATCGTCACCGTCCTGGTCGGGCTGCCCGTCGGCAGGTAGGCGGTCTCGCTCGCCGCCGGGGTGGGCGCGTTGCCGCCGCCACCGCAGGCCGCGAGCGAGGCGGTGGTGGCGACGAGCAGGGCGGCAGCGAGGCGGCGGTTCATGCGGCGCACTCCGGCCAGTCGACCCACTGCGACCCGTCGAAGTACTGGGCGTCGGTGATGTTCATCGAGTCCTCCTGGACGCTGCCCGAGTAGCCGAGCTCGACGCCCAGCTTTCCGGTCGCGTCGACACCGAACACGGTGTTGCTGTCGGTGTCGTAGTCCTGTTGGGTGATGGTGCCGCGGTTCGCGGCTGCCTGGAAGAAGTTGAGCTGGCCGGGGATGGCCGCCACGGTGACGGCCGGGTTGGTCCAGGCCCCGATCGCGCCGACCCCGACGGAGAAGAGGTAGTTGTTCGCGACGGCCTGGTCGGTGGAGTCCTTGATCGGCAGGGTGGCCTGGTAGATCCGTGCGCCGCTCTCCTGGTTGGCCAGGGCCGAGTCCGGGTCGCCACCGAACATCGCCGAGGCGATCCCGGAGGAGGTGCCGCTCACGGCGGCGGTGGCCTGCACGTTGACCATGTTCCCCTCAGCGTCGAAGGTGACCGCGTTGACCACCTCCATTCTGCCCTCGAGCCTGGCGCCCTGGAACTGCGGGTCGTTCTCGGTGTCGAAGCCCAGGCTCTGCAGCCCGGCCTCACCGGAGACGCTGGTCTTGAGGTAGACCGTGGTCGTCCCGTTGCGATTGGTGCGCGTGCCGAGCATCTGCGAGGCCTCGATCCCCGCCTGCGCCGAGTCGGTGACCCCGGTCGCCTCGGCACTGGCATTGAGCGAGATCCCACCCTCGGCGTAGACCTCATCCGGGGCCGGGAGGTCGTTGCTCACACCCACGAGGTCGGTGGCCTGGTCGGTGAGCCAGCGGATCGGTCCGTCGTCACCAGCGACGGTGTCCTTGATCTGGTCCTGCATGAGGGCGTCCATGAGGTCGGGCATCCCGTCGGCGTCGGCGTAGTAGACCTCGCCCGCCTTGATGTCCAGCGACACCCCGGCGCCGGCCACGGCACTGCCCCCGACGGTCCTGTCGTTGACCGTGATGCTCAGCCCGCCGCCGACCCCGGTCTCGAGCCCGGCCCCGCCGGTGTCGGTGACCGTCACGCGGTATTCCCCGTTGCTCAGCCTGGCCACCTCGATGCGACGGCCGTCGTCGGCGGTGAAGACGACGACGGAGATCTTCTCGTTGCGCTCCACCCCGTTGGTGGTGAGCACGCACGGCTCGGTGGGCTTGTGGGCCTCGGGCGCCGTGGAGGGCGCGGTGCACGAGCCCTGGCCGAAGGTGACGACCTTGCAGATCCAGTAGCTGTAGGTCTCGCCCATGATGCGCGCCTGCGGCATCACGGCCGTCAGCAGGGCCACGACCAGGATCGCCGCGATGATCGTGACACCCGTGGTCTCCAGCGTCGCCGCTCCGCGCTCGCGGTCGCCCAGCCGCCCCCGGAGTCGTCCCCCCAGCCGTGCGCTCATGGTCGTGGTCTTCCTCATCGCCCTGCCCGGGGCCTGGTGCCCACGGATCCGCTCAGCACAGTGGACCGTGTCGAGCGTGCCGAGGCGTAGGCCCGCGGGCCCGTCCACGGGCCCACGCGGGTCCCAGGCGTCGTCATGGCGCCTCATAGGGGCGGTAGGCCTCGTCGGCCGGTCGGGGCTCGACCGAGCGGCCGGCCAGCGCGACCGCGCCGGCCCACAGCACGAGGTCGATGACCACGGTGGCGACGCCGGGGTCGGTGACGGCCTGGCCCACCAGGGCCCGACCCTCCCACGCGGTCGGCGACACGGCATACGAGAGGACGGCGGCGACTGCGACGGTCCGGGCCAGGGCCTCGCTCGCCGTGGCGCGGCGCACGAGCACGCGCGTGAGGATGGCCAGGATGCCGAGGCTGAGCAGGGTGCGCAGCACGATCGTGACGGTGACGCTGCTAGCCGTGAGGCCGAGCACCAGACCACCCATCCAGCCGACCAGGGCGCCGATCGCCAACGAGATCGTCAGGCGCGCGAGCAGGCCGATGTCCATGTTCCCCCCAGGAATGAGCGTCGTGCGGAATTCTGGCATATCGTCCGGACTTCCGTGACCAGAGGAGCAGGGACCGCGATGGGCAGACGGGGGACGGGCCGCCGGTTCGGGCCGGGTGGTCAGCGGCTGATGTGCGACGGCCGCGAGATCGCCACCGTCGAGGTGGCCGACACCACTGCCGCACGCCGCCGGGGGCTGCTCGGCACCGACGGCATCGACGGGGCGCTGTGGATCACGCGCTGTCCGTCGGTGCACATGATGGGCATGCGGTACCCGATCGACGTGGCCGTCGTCGACCGCTCCGGACGGGTCCTGCTCGTCGCCACCCTCAAGCCGTGGACGGGGATGACGCGGTTTCGGTGGCGGGCCAGTGCGACCGTCGAGGCGGCAGCCGGGTCGATGGAGCACTGGGGCGTACGACCGGGATCGGTGCTCACCCGCGAGGGCCAGCGGTGACGGCGGCCCTGCTGTGGGGCGGCGTCGGACTCGTCGTGGGCGTCGTGCTGGTGCGGTGGCTGGGTCGGCGCGGCTACCGGTATGCCGACGAGCGGGACCTGCCCGCCCGCCCGGTCTGGTGGGTGGTGCCCACCCTCGCCGTGGCGGCCGCAGCCGTGGGGTGGCAGTTCGCCGGGAGCTGGCTGGTGGCGTCGACCTATGTCGCGAGCGTGGCCTGGATGGTGGCCCTCGCGGCCATCGACCTCGACGTCCGGCGGCTGCCGGACCGCTGGACCGTGACGAGCTACCCCGTGGTCGTCGCCCTGCTCGCCGGGTGCTCGGCGACGGTCGGCGGCGACTGGGGCCGCTGGCTCACCGCCCTGGCGTGCGGGGCCGCCAGTGGCTTGCTCTACCTCGTCCTGGCCTTCGTGAACCCGGGCGGCCTGGGCCTGGGCGACGTCAAGCTCGCGGTGTCGCTCGGCCTGCTCACCGGGTGGCTCGGGTGGCCCCTGGCGGTGGTGGCCTTCCTCGCCGCGTTCGCGGTGGGAACGGCGGTCGGCATCGTCGTGGCCCTGGTGTCGGGGGGCGGGCGCAAGGCCACCTTCCCGTTCGGGCCGTCGATGCTCGCCGGCGCCCTCCTGGTGCTGCTGCTCCCGGTGGCGGCGCCCTGAGCCCTCACCTCACGGCGAGCAGGACCGCGGCCACGACGGTGAGGACGACACCCAGCGCCAGGGCGGCCCGGCCCCAGGCGCGCTGCGCGCCGACGAGGGCGGCGAGGCAGACCACCGCGGCGACCCCGGCCGGGATACCCACTGCCTGACCCTTGGCCGCATCGGCCAGGGCCCGCGGGGTCGCCTCGAAGTGCATGGCCAGCACGAGCGACACGAGCACCAGCCCGACGTCGACGACCAGCACGAGGCCGGCCAGTGGGCGGATCGCGGTTCCCTGCATGGTGTCCTCCCGGCTCCGGTCGGACCCGGGGCCCGGAGGCCGAGGGTACCCGAGCGTTCAGCGGTACCTCGGGTGCTCCATCTGCTGCTGGACGAGCTGGGCCAGGGCTGCGTGACCGGCGCCGTTGGGGTGGAAGCTGCTCGGGTCGCTGACCATCATGCCGGGGCCGCCGAAGTCGAGGTCGTTGATCCACGGCTCGTCGCTGCCGATCCCGTGGCCCCGGAAGGCCTCGGTCGGGTCGACGAACTCGACGCCGGCCTGGCGAGCCGCCTCGCGCAGCATGGCGTTGAGGTCGGCGGCCTTCTCGTTCATCCAGACCTGGTCCTCGGCGAACAACAGGTTGTCGTAGCTGTCCGACGGATCGTCGACGAAGAGCTGGGGGTACCCGACGATGATGACGCGGGCGTTGGGTGCCGCCTGCTTGATCTGGCGGTACCGCTCGATGAGCTGCTGCTGGAGGGTGGGGAGCAGGTCGTCGATGCGCTGGTCGTGCTTCTCCTGGCAGGTGTCGAGGAAGCCGACACCACCCGCGCCGTTGACGATGCAGTCCTTGACCACGTCAGCGAAGCCGAGGTCGTTGCCACCCATCGACATGGTCACGAGGGAGACATCGTCGCCGAGGGCGTCGAGCTGGGGGTCCTCGTCGGTCTCCTTGTGGTTGGGGTGGTCGAGGTCGGACATGATCGAGCCGGAGCAGGCGACGAAGGTGGTGCCGCCCTGGAAGTCGTTGTCGTGGCCGATGACCTGCGAGTAGGCGTTGGTCGAGCGGTGGCAGCGGTTGTGGTCCTCCTCGTCGTTGTTGAACGGCCAGAGGTCGTCGCGGTCGTCGAAGTCGGTGCCCTCCTCGTAGTCCCAGGCCCCCTCGCCGGAGGAGTAGCTGTCGCCCATGGCGACGTACCGACCACCGGTGGCCTGCTCCAGCGGGGTCTGCCCGGCGTCGCCGAGGGTGCTGCCGCAACCGCTGCGCTGGATGACGTCGCAGACGCTGCGCGTGAAGGCGGCGCCGATCGAACCGCCTGCCGGGGAGACCAGCAGGCCCAGGCACAACAGGCTGGCGACCAGGGTGACGCCGACGTACTCCAGGGTGCCGGCGCCGCGCTCGGAGCCCAGCAGCCCGGTCCGCGGGCGGTCCCCCCGGGTGGTCATGTCAGCGGCCCTGCGGAAGGGCAGCCACCGCTGCCTCGAGGACGGTCGGATCGGGGGCCTTGCGGATCGCGTACGACATCAGCAGCACGGCGGACTCGCCCCGCTGCACGAGCACCAGGTCGCTGGTGATGGGCAGCTCACCCCGGCTCGTCTGGCGCCACGCGACGCTCTGCTCCGGCGCGCCCTTCACCGTCAGCGGTTCGACCGTGAACGTCGCGGTGGGGCTGTCCGCAGCCGTGCCCTTGGCCGTGTACGCGGAGCAGCCGGGAAGGGCCTTCTCGAGCCGGGCGAGGACGCCGGACACCACGTCCTGGCGGTAGACGCGGACGTGCTGCTCGAGGAACGGGCCGACCGGGCCCTGGCTGAACCGCACGCTCGTCGCGAACGCCGGCGGTTCGGGCTCGAGGTCGACGCCGCACACCGTGACGCGGTAGTCGACACCCTGGCTGTTGCTGTCGCGCCAGCCCTGGGGCAGGACCCCGGTGTCGATGAGGTAGTCGGCCGGGCGCGCGGTCGGATCGGTCGTGCCCGGCTCCTGAGGAGCCGTGGCCTGTCCGCACGCGGTCAGCAGGGACAGCAGGCCGACGACACAGAGGGCTCGCGTGGCGTTCGCCCGGCCCGGGACACGGCTGGAGCGGGCGGCGCGGGGGAGGCGGGTGTCGTGGCGAAGGAGCATGGCCCGACGCTAGGGGCGGCCGGCGTCGCAGCCGTGGGCCCACGGACCGGCTCTCGGACCCAGTGCCGTGGGTCCGCGGCTGGGGTGTCTGGCGGGGCCAGCACCCCCTGCCTGCTGCGCCCCAGGCGCTGAGCCTGTTGCGCCCGCGCCGACGCCCCGGGATCACCCTGGTCGCCGGCGCGGGCCCCGCCAGACGCAGGCTCAGCGTGTCATCTCCGGCCGTGACGGACGCCCCCTGCCGCCCAGCTCCACCCGAACTGACTCCCGGTGATCGGCTGTTCGGGGGAGGCCGGGCCGCCGGAGAATGCACCGGGTGCAACGCGTGTGACGCGTGTTTCCGGTGTGACCTTCGCGTAGCCTGCCCACCATGGCGACACGTCCGTCCACTTCTGCGCGCTCCTCGACCGGGCGCGGCACTGCCACGCGCCCGGCCAACCGCAAGAGCACCACCCCCCGCAAGGCCCCGGCCCGGGGCAAGGCCAGTGGCGGCGGACTTCCGCTGCCGCTGCGTGCGGTGAAGGGCACGTGGATGGGGATGGCCCACGTCGCCGGGGGCGCCGTGCGCCGGGTCGGCAGCAGCGCCCGCGACCTCGAGCCCGAGCACCGCCGCGACGGAGTGGGCTTCCTGCTCATCGGCCTGTCGATCGTCGTCGCCGCCCGCGAGTGGTGGGCCTTCGAGGGCGCCGTGGGCGACGTGATCCACGCGGTGGTCGCCGGCACCTTCGGACGCGTCGCCTATGCCGTGCCGCTCGCCCTGCTCTACCTCGGGGTCCGACTGCTGCGCGCGCCCCAGGAGGACGCGGCCAACTCGCGCATCGGCGTCGGACTGGCTGCCCTCGCCTTCGCCGCCACCGGCCTGGCCCATGTCGCCGCGGACATCCCCACCCCGCCCGGGGGCGCCGACGCCATGCGCGACGCCGGCGGCATCATCGGCTTCCTGGCCTCCAGCCCCCTCGAGGCGGCCGTCTCCGTCTACGGCACCGTCCCGATCCTGCTCATGCTCGGGCTGTTCGGCATCCTGGTCATGACCGCGACCCCGGTCCACCAGATCCCCGAGCGGCTCGCCGAGCTGCGCGACCACCTGCTGCACCGTGGCGTTCCCTCGGACGAGGCTCCCGCCGAGGTGGTCGAGGAGAAGCCCAAGCGGCGCCGACGGGTGCCCGAGCCCGAGGGCCCGTTCGACGGCGACGAGGCCTTCCAGCAGGCCGCGGTCGTCGCCCCCGACGGCACGCCGCTGCGCCCCGGCCAGAAGCGCCCCACCGCGCCAGGCGTGTTGGCCCCCTCCAGCGCCAAGGAGCCCGGAGGCGCGGCCCAGAGCCCAGCCGTCGAGGTCAAGGCCGCGCTCGAGGCGCCCCCGACGACGCCGCTGCCCCAGCGCGTCGAGCAGCTCGCACTCGCCGGCGACATCACCTACACCCTGCCCGACAATGCCCTGCTCGAGCCGGGTTCGCCGCACAAGGCCCGCAGCGCCGCCAACGACCGGGTCGTCGAGTCCCTCACGCAGGTGCTCGAGCAGTTCGACATCGACGCCCAGGTCACCGGCTTCTCCCGCGGCCCGACGGTCACGCGCTACGAGGTCGAGCTCGGCCGCGGCACCAAGGTCGAGCGCGTCACCGCACTGTCCAAGAACATCGCGTATGCCGTGGCCTCGGCCGACGTCCGCATCCTCTCGCCGATCCCGGGCAAGTCGGCGATCGGCATCGAGATCCCCAACACCGACCGCGAGAAGGTCAGCCTGGGCGACGTGCTGCGCAGCCAGGCGGCCCGCGGCAACGACCACCCGATGGTCATGGGCGTGGGCAAGGACGTCGAGGGCGGTTACGTCATCGCCAACCTGGCCAAGATGCCGCACCTGCTCGTGGCCGGGGCCACCGGAGCCGGCAAGTCGAGCTTCGTGAACTCGATGATCACCTCGATCCTCATGCGCTCGACCCCGGACGAGGTCCGCATGGTCCTGGTCGACCCCAAGCGGGTCGAGCTCACGGCATACGAGGGGATCCCGCACCTCATCACGCCGATCATCACCAACCCCAAGAAGGCCGCCGAGGCCCTCCAGTGGGTCGTCCGCGAGATGGACACGCGCTACGACGACCTGGCGCAGTACGGCTTCAAGCACGTCGACGACTTCAACAAGGCGGTCAAGTCCGGCAAGGTCAAGCCGCTGCCCGGCTCGGAGCGGGTCATCCACCCCTACCCGTACCTGCTGGTGATCGTCGACGAGCTGGCTGACCTGATGATGGTCGCCCCCCGCGACGTCGAGGAGTCGATCGTCCGCATCACCCAGCTGGCCCGCGCCGCGGGGATCCACCTGGTGCTGGCCACCCAGCGGCCGTCGGTGGACGTCGTCACCGGCCTCATCAAGGCCAACGTGCCGTCGCGGATGGCGTTCGCCACCTCGTCGCTGGCCGACAGCCGGGTCGTCCTGGACCAGCCCGGCGCCGAGAAGCTCATCGGGCAGGGCGACGCGCTGTTCCTGCCCATGGGCGCGAGCAAGACGATGCGCGTGCAGGGCGCCTGGGTCACCGAGTCCGAGATCCACGACGTCGTCAAGCACGTCACCGAGCAGCTCAAGCCCAACTACCGCGACGACGTCACCGTGGTGGCCGCCAAGAAGCTGGTCGAGGACGACATCGGTGACGACCTCGACCTGCTGCTCCAGGCGACCGAGCTGGTCGTCACGACGCAGTTCGGGTCGACGTCGATGCTCCAGCGCAAGCTGCGCGTCGGCTTCGCGAAGGCCGGCCGGCTCATGGACCTGCTCGAGTCCCGCGGTGTCGTGGGCCCCTCGGAGGGGTCGAAGGCACGCGACGTCCTGGTGAAGCCCGACGACCTGCCGATGACCCTGGCCCTGATGCGCGGTGACGAGGTGCCCGACCCCGAGCCGGTGTTCGACGGGCAGGCGCCTGCGACCACCGCCGGGGAGGCCGAGCGCACCGACGAGGTGGCCGTGGGGGGCTACGTCGCCGACCCGCGCTACGCGGGCGACCCCGTGGCGGCGCAGTTCGCCGGCCGCGAGGAGGTCGAGGAGCCCGCGGACGCCTGGGAGCTGACCGGGCGCGACTGACCCATGAGCGGGTGCCGCTGGCCCCTTCGACGTGACGCAGGGGCGGGAGACGAAATAGTCTCCCGCCCCTGAGCGTTGCGCCACCGTGACCGCCGCCCCTGAGACCGTGACCCAGACGACCGACCTGCCACCCCCCGCGACGACCGGACCGGGGTCAGCGGCGACCCCGACCTCGACCCCGAGCCAGCCCGCGTCCCGCGCCCTGCCCCCGGCCCCCACCGGCCGGGGCTATCTGCGTTTCGTGCTGGTCCTGGGCGCCCTCATCGCCATCGGTCCACTGACCATCGACACCTACCTGCCGGCGCTGCCCTCGATCACCCAGGACCTGGCAGCGTCGGAGTCGGCGGTGCAGGCGACCCTCACCGGCATCCTGCTCGGCATGGGCCTGGGTCAGCTCCTCATCGGCCCGCTGTCCGACGCCGTCGGTCGCCGGATCCCGCTCATCGCCGGCCTCGCCGTGCACATCGTGGCGTCGGTCGCCTGCGCCCTGGCGCCGAACGTCGAGCTCCTCACCGTGGGCCGCGTCCTCCAGGGTGTCGGCAACGCGGCCGTGGCGGTCGTCGCGATGGCGACCGTGCGGGACGTGTTCGTCGGCTCGGCGGCGGCGAGCCTGCTCTCGCGACTGATGCTCGTCTCCGGGGTCGCCCCGATCCTCGCGCCGTCGCTCGGTGGCGCCATCCTGCGGTTCACCTCGTGGCGGGGGGTCTTCGTCCTGCTGAGCATCTCCGGTGTCCTGCTCGTGACGCTGGCCCTGACGGCACTGCGCGAGACGCTGCCCGTCGAGCGCCGCCGCCCGGCCCGGCCCGCAGAGGTGGCCCGCACCTACCGACGGCTGCTGAGGGACCGGACCTTCGTCGGCCTGGTGCTCATCGCGGGCCTCGGTTTCGCGACCCTCTTCTCCTACATCGGCGGCTCGTCCTTCGTCCTGCAGGCCGTCTACGGCCTGAGCGCCCAGCAGTTCGCGCTGGTGTTCGGCGCGAACTCCCTCGGCCTGATCATCGCCTCCCAGCTCAACCCCCTGCTCGTGCGTCGCCACGGACCCCGTGCGGTGCTGCGGGTCGCGGTGATGACCGCGGCCGCGGCGGCCCTGCTGATGCTCGGCTCCGCACTGTCCGGTATCGGTGGGCTGGTGGGTCTGCTCGTCCCGCTGTGGGTGATCCTGGCCTCCTGCGGCCTGACCTTCCCGAACACGCCTGCGCTGGCGCTCAGCCGCCACGGAGAGTCGGCCGGCACGGCGGCGGCCATGTTGGGTGCGTCGCAGTTCGCCATCGGCGGCATCGCGGCTCCGGTGATCGGGATGCTCGGGACCGGCTCCGCGGTGCCCATGGCAGCGGTCATGGCCACCACGGCCACCGCTGCCGCGGTGGTCGCGGCTCGCACGTTGCGGGTCAGCGTCATCACCGCCTGACCCGGACGCCGTCCGGTCAGAGCTCGAGCCGGTAGCCCTGCCCGGGATCGGTGACCAGGTACCGCGGGGTGGCGGGGTCCGGCTCGAGCTTGCGGCGCAGCTGGTTGGCGTAGACCCGCAGGTAGTTGGACTCGCGGCCGTAGCCGGGACCCCAGACCTCCTGGAGCAGCTCGCGCTGGGAGACGAGGTGGTTCGGGTGGCGCGCCAGCACCTCGAGCACCCGCCACTCCGTGGGTGTCAGGCGCACCGAGGTCCCCCCCGCTGTCGCGACCCGCTCCGCGAAGTCGAGGTCGAAGTGATCCGTGTGCACCGCCGCCGGGTGGTCCTCGCGGTCGGCGGAGCGCCGGATCGCGGCCCGGACGCGAGCCTGCAGCTCCTCCATCCCGAACGGCTTGGTGACGTAGTCGTCGGCACCGCAGTCGAGCGCCTCGACCTTGTCGGCCGAGTCCGTTCGGGCCGAGAGCACGATGACGGGCACCGTCGAGGTCTCCCGCAGCCGTCGCAGCACATCGATGCCGTCCAGGTCGGGCAGCCCCAGGTCGAGGACCACGACATCCGGCCGGCGTTGGGAGACCGCGTCCAGGGCCGAACGCCCGTCACCCACCGTCTCCACCTCGTAGCCTCGCGAGCGGAGGCTGATGCCCAGGGTGCGGCGCAGGTGGGGCTCGTCGTCGACGACCAGCACGACGCTCATCGGGGCATCCTGTCACTCGTGGCGGCCGGGTGGGCCCGGGGGAGCTCGAGCACCATGGTCAGCCCACCGCCGGGGGTGTCCTCGGCGGCGATCGTGCCGTCCATCGTCTCCAGCAGTCCTCGGGCGACGGCGAGGCCCAGGCCCACGCCGGCCCCGCGGGGTGCGTCGCCCAGGCGCTGGAAGGGCGCGAACATGGCTGCCTTGGCTGCATCCGGCACACCCGCACCCCGGTCCACCACGCGCACCTGGACGACCGGACCGGTGGCGTAGGCGCGCACCACGACCTCCTGCCGGCCACCGGAGTGCTGCAGGGCGTTCTCGAGGACGTTGACCAGCACCCGGTCGAGCAGGACCTCGTCGTAGCAGGCGAGGGGGAGGTCGTCCGCGATCCCGGCGCGGATCCGGGCCGGGTCGGAGACCGAGGCGATGGCGTGGTCGAGCGTCTCCCGCAGGTTGCCCTCTCCGACCTGGGCCGCGACCACGCCGCTCTGGAGACGGGAGATGTCCAGCAGGTTGGCCACCAGGGTGGTGAGCCGGTCGGCCGACTCCTCGATCGTCTCGAGGAGGTCCGCCTGGTCCTGCGCCCCGAGCTCGGTCCCCGGCTGGCGCAGGGTCGACACCGCCGCCTTGATCCCCGCCAAGGGGGTGCGCAGGTCGTGCGACACGGCTCCGAGCAGCGCGGTCCGGGCCCGGTTGTCCCGCGCCAGCGCTCCAGCCCGGCCGGCCTGCTCCACGAGGTCCGTGCGGCGCAGGACGGCCGCTGCATGGGCGGCGAAGGCCGACACCACCCTGCGGTCATCGGCCGCGAGCACCCGCCCGACCAGGACCAGGGACGCCGTGTCGTCCACCGGGGCGAGCACCGAGGCCTTGTCGATGTCCGCGATCCCGAAGGCCTCGGTGGCGGCCACCACCTGCCACGGGTCCCGCACCGAGGCGCGCCGCACGATTCCGGCCGCGGTGAGCCGGAACAGGCCCTGCACCTGCTCGAGCAGGGCCGCCAGTGGGTCCTGTTCGCCGAGGAGGGCCTGCGCCGAACGCTCCAGCGCCAGCGCCTCCCGCTGCGCGATCCGGGCGAGCACGGCCCTTCGGTCGCTGAGGTGGACCGCTGACGCGACGGCCACGGCCACGAGCAGGAAGACGACCATGGCCGCGGCGTTCTGCGGGTCGGCGATCGAGAGGGTGAACAGGGGGTCGGTGAAGAACCAGTTCAGGCTCAGCGTGCCGAAAGCCGCCGCGCCCAGGGCCGGACCGAAGCCTCCGACCAGTGCGCTCGCGACGGTGAGCGCCAGGAAGAGCAGCACCTCGAGTGGCAGGTCGTGGGACTCGCGTGTGGCGGTCAGCGCCACGGTGAGCAGCGCTGTGCCCGCGGTGGCCAGCAGCCACCCGCCGATGCGCCGAGGGTTGCTCAGCGCGCGCCTCGGGCCCGCCGCCCGCCGACCCCGGTGCGCCTGGTCGTGGGTGACGATGACCGTGTCGATGTCGCCCGAGCCCTCCACCACCTGGCCCCCGACGCCGCGGTGGGTCCAGCCCTGCCACCACCGGCGCCGGGAGGCGCCGAGCACCACCTGCCGCGCGTTGACGCCGCGCGCGAAGTCGAGGATGGCGGTGGCGGTGTGGTCGCCACCCACGGTGTGGAAGGTGCCGCCCAGCTCGACGGTCAGGGTCCGCACGTCCGCGACGGTCTCCAGCCGCGCGTCGATCAGGCCGTCGGCCGGGGTGACGTGGACGACCATGAGCTCGCCACCGGCGCCCCGCGCGGCGATCTGCGCTCCCCGGCGGACGAGGGCCGCGGACTCGGCACCACCGGTGACCGCCACGACGACGCGTTCACGAGCAGGCCAGGAGTCGGTGATCCCCTGGTCCCGGCGGTAGCGCTCGAGTCCCTCGTCGACCCGGTCGGCGAGCCAGAGCAGCGACAGCTCTCGCAGCGCTGTGAGGTTGCCCTCGCGGAAGTACTGGGCGAGGGCGGCGTCGACCCGGTCCGGTCCGTAGACGTTGCCGTGGGCGAGCCGTCGCCGCAGTGCCTGCGGAGACATGTCGACGAGCTCGATCTGGTCGGCCGTACGGACCACCTCGTCCGGGACCGTCTCCCGCTGGCGGACCCCGGTGATCGACTCGACCACGTCGTTGAGTGACTCGAGGTGCTGGACGTTGACCGTCGAGATGACGTCGATGCCGGCCTCCAGCAGCTCGCGGACGTCCTGCCACCGCTTGGGGTTACGGCTGCCGGGGGCATTGGTGTGGGCGAGCTCGTCGACCAGTGCCACGGCGGGGTGGCGCTCCAGCAGGGCGTCGAGGTCCAGCTCATGGACCGTGGTGCCGCGGTGGTTGACGGTCCGCGGCGGGACCTGGGGCAGGCCCTCGAGGGTCGCCGCGGTGTGCGTGCGTCCGTGCGTCTCGCAGAGGCCGACCACGACGTCGGTGCCTCGCTCGGCCCTCCGGTGGCCCTCGGAGAGCATGGCCACAGTCTTGCCGACCCCCGGCGCGGCGCCGAGGTAGATGCGCAACCGGCCCGTGGTCATGACGTCATTGTGGCTGGTGCGCCCCGACGACCGGCGCCGACGTCACCGCCGCGCCTCGCTGAGGGCGAGGTTGAGCTCGAGCACGTTGACCCTGGGCGCACCGAGGAAGCCCAGCGCGCGCCCCTTCGTGTGCCGTTCGACGAGATCGGTGACCACCTGACCTGACAGGCCGGTCGTCCTTGCGACGCGCGCGACCTGGAGTCGGGCGTATGCCGGCGAGATGTCCGGGTCCAGCCCGCTCGCCGAGGCGGTCAAGGCATCCGGGGGGAGCGCGGTGCTGCCCTCGGCGCGAGAGACGGCCGCGCTGCGGGCTGCGACCGCATCGCGTTGGGCGGTGCTGGACTGCGCGAGGTTGGAGCCACCGCTCGTAGCGCCCGCGTCGTCACTGGTGGACGGCCTGCCGTGGAACCACGCGTCGCCCGTGAAGTCCTGTCCCAACAGGGACGACCCGACCACCCGACCGTCCGCGCGGACCAGGGAACCGTCTGCCTGGCCGGGGGCGGCGACCCGACCCACGGCATACACCGTTGCGGGGTAGAGCAGCCCGAGCGCAACGGTCAGGATGAGCAGCAGCCGGAGGGCGGCAGCGCACTGGCGGGTGAGGGAGGTCATGGTCAGCTCAATCCGGGGAGGTGGGACACGATGAGGTCGATGGCCTTGATGCCGACGAACGGCGCGATGATGCCGCCGAGGCCGTAGACGAGCAGGTTGCGGCGCAGCAGTGCCGCGGCGCTGCCGGGGGTGTACCGGACACCGCGAAGAGCCAGCGGCACCAGGGCCAGGATGACCACGGCGTTGAAGATGACCGCCGAGAGCATCGCCGACTCCGGTGAGCCCAGCCGCATGACGTTGAGGGCGCCGAGGCCGGGGAAGAGCACGACGAACATCGCCGGGATGATGGCGAAGTACTTGGCGATGTCGTTTGCGATCGAGAACGTCGTCAGCGCGCCGCGGGTGATGAGCAGCTGCTTGCCGATGGCGACCACCTCGATGAGCTTGGTCGGGTCGGAGTCGAGGTCGACCATGTTGCCCGCCTCCTTCGCGGCGGAGGTGCCGGTGTTCATCGCGAGCCCGACGTCGGCCTGGGCCAGCGCGGGTGCGTCGTTGGTGCCGTCGCCGGTCATGGCGACGAGTCGGCCGCCCTCCTGCTCGCGCTGGATGAGTGCCATCTTGTCCTCGGGCGTCGCCTCCGCGAGGAAGTCGTCGACGCCGGCCTCTGCGGCGATCGCGGCAGCGGTGAGGGCGTTGTCACCCGTGATCATCACCGTCCGGATCCCCATCTGGCGCATCGTCTCGAAGCGCTCGGCCATGCCCGGCTTGACGACGTCCTTGAGGCGCACCAGACCGAGCACCCGGGGCGCCGCGCCGGGGTCCTGCTCGGCGACCACGAGTGGGGTGGCCCCGTCGCCGGCGATGGCGTCCGCGATCGCGCTCGTCTCCGGCGGGACCGTGCCTCCCTGGTCCCGCACCCAGGCGGTGACTGCCGACGTGGCGCCCTTGCGGATGCGGATACCCGACGGGAGGTCGACCCCGGACATCCGTGTCTGGGCGGTGAACTCCACGAACTGGGCCCCGGAGCTCGCCAGCGCCTGCGCCGTGGTGGCACCCTCGAACTGCTGGAGGGAGATGGCGAGCTCGACGATCGAGCGCCCCTCGGGTGTCTCGTCGGCCAGCGAGGCCAGGTAGGCGGCCTTGGCCAGCCGGATGCCGTCGCCATGGGGCACCGAGGTGAACTCGCTCGCCCTGCGGTTGCCGAGGGTGATCGTGCCGGTCTTGTCCAGGAGCAGCGTCGCGACGTCGCCGGCGGCCTCGACGGCGCGGCCCGACATCGCGAGGACGTTGCGTTGGACGAGCCGGTCCATCCCCGCGATGCCGATGGCCGAGAGCAGGGCGCCGATCGTCGTGGGGATGAGGCACACGAGCAGGGCCACGAGGACCACCACCTGCTCGAGCCGCCCGGAGTAGGACGCCAGCGGCTGGACCGCCATCACGGTCACGAGGAACAGGATCGTCAGGGTCGTGAGCAGGACGGTGAGGGCGATCTCGTTGGGGGTCTTCTGGCGTGACGCGCCCTCGACGAGCGCGATCATCCGGTCGATGAAGCTCTCGCCCGGACGGGTCGTGATGCGCACGACGATCTCGTCCGAGAGCACGGTGGTGCCGCCGGTCACCGCACAGCGGTCGCCGCCCGACTCACGGATGACGGGTGCGGACTCACCGGTGACCGCGGACTCGTCGACCGTGGCGACGCCCTCGACGACATCGCCGTCTCCAGGGATCACCTGGCCGGCCACCACCCGCACGTGGTCCCCGATCCGTAGCGCGGTGCCGGGCACCGACTCGGTGCTGCCGTCCTCACGGACGCGGACCGCCACCGTCTCGGTGCGGGTCGCGCGCAGGGTCGCTGCCTGGGCCCGGCCACGCCCTTCGGCGATTGCCTCCGCGGCGTTGGCGAACAGGACGGTGGCCCAGAGCCAGCCGGCCACCGAGCCCGCGAAGACCGAGGGGTGGACCAGCGCCAGCAGCGTCGTGAGGACCGAACCGACCCACACCACGAAGATGACCGGGGTCCGCACCAGGTGTCGGGGGTCGAGCTTGCGCAGGGCCAGGGGGAGGGCGGCGAGCAGGGTGGAGCGGTTCATGACAGGGCCTCCGCGAGCGGTCCGAGAGCCAGGGCGGGGAAGAAGGTGAGCCCGGCCAGTACCACGGCGATGCCGACGAGGAGTCCGGTGAACAGCGGGGTGTGGGTGGGCATGGTGCCAGCGGTCTCCGGCCGACGTCGCTGCGCGGCGACCGACCCTGCGAGCGCCAGTACCAGGACCATGGGCACGAAGCGGCCGACGGCCATGCACAGGGCGAGGGTGAGGTTCCACCAGGGTGTGTCCGCGCCGAGTCCTGCGAACGCGCTGCCGTTGTTGTTGGCGGCCGACGCGTAGGCGTAGAGCACCTCGGTGAGTCCGTGTGGTCCGGTCGCGGACACCGCAGCGCGTGGTCCCTTGAGCGCCAGGGCGGCACCGGTGAAGCCCAGGACCAGTACCGGCATCACCAGTGAGTAGAGCGCAGCCAGGGTGATCTCCCGGCGCCCGATGGGCTTGCCGAGGTATTCGGGGGTGCGCCCCACCATCAGCCCTGCGACGAAGACGGACAGGATCGCGATGACGAGGATCCCGTAGAGACCTGAGCCCACGCCGCCGGGCGAGACCTCGCCCAAGAGCATGTTGGCCAGGAGCGTGCCACCCCCGAGTGGGCTGTAGGACTCGTGCAGGGAGTTGACTGCCCCGGTGGAGGTCCCCGTGGTGGAGGCCGCGAACAACGCCGAGCCCCAGACCCCGAACCGTTGCTCCTTGCCTTCCATCGAGCCGGTCGCAGCTCCGGCCGCCGCCACCTCCGACCACGTCGTCAGGGACAGGCCCAGGGCCCACAGCCCGCCGGCGAGCCCCAGCAGTGCCCGGCCCTGCCTCCGGTCGCCGACCATGATCCCGAAGGCGCGGGGGAGGGAGAACGGGACGACGAGGAGCAGGAAGACCTCGACGAGGTTGGTCAGCGGGTTGGGGTTCTCGAAGGGGTGGGCCGAGTTGGCGTTGAAGTAGCCGCCGCCGTTGGTACCGAGCTCCTTGATCGCCTCCTGTGAGGCTACGAGCCCGCCACGGAGCACCTGCCCGACACCGGAGATGCCTGTCACCGAGGTGGGGGCCGACAGGTTCTGGATGACGCCACCGGCGAGCAGGACGAGGGCGGCGAGGAAGGCGCCGGGCAGCAGCACCCGCGCCGTGCCCCGGACCAGGTCGACCCAGAAGTTGCCGAGCCGCCCACCGCCGTCGCGAGCCAGCGCGCGGGTGAGCGCCATGCAGACCGCGAGACCGACACCGGCGGAGACGAAGTTCTGGACGCTGAGCCCCAGGGTCTGCACGAGGGGCGTCACTGCGCTCTCGCCCGCGTAGCTCTGCCAGTTCGTGTTGGTGACGAACGACACCGCGGTGTTGATGGCGGTGCTCACCCCCATGCCAGCCGCATCCTGGCGCAACGGCAGTGAGGTCTGCAGCAGGATGAGGGCCAGCAGCAGGCCGATGCCGATGACGCTCACGGCACCGACGCTCACGGCATACGCGCGCCAGCCCTGCTCGCGGTCCGGGTCCACGCCGGCGACGCGGTAGAGCATCCGCTCGATCCGCCAGTGGTTCGGGTCGGTGAAGACCGTGGCCAGCCAGCCACCCAGGGGGACGCCGACGACCACCAGGGCCACGACGAGCGTCAGGATGGTCAGCAGGCCGGCTGCGGCGTCGGACATCAGAACCGCTCCGGGCGGACCAGTGCGTAGACGAGGTAGGCCAGCAGGGCCACGCCGAGCAGTGCGGCGACACAGTTCTCGATCACGATGCCAGTCAAGGCCTCCCACGAACCGCTGCCGCCCCCGTTGACGACGCCTTGACTGGCCTTGACGCGATCTTGATGCCGAGTCCCTAGGGTGGTCGGCATGTCAGCAATGATCACGCGCCTGCGGCAGCATCCGTCGGGCGCACTGCTCGCAGCCCAGCTCCTCGCGGTCCTGGCCTACCCCTTCTTCAGCAACACCCCGCTGGGGCGGGCTGCGCTCGGCGTCTTCGGCCTGCTGGTGCTGTCGGTGGCCGTGTGGGCCGTGCGGTCGACCCCGGCGCTCACCTGGGTGGCCCTGCTCCTGGGCTCACCGGTGGTGGTGCTCACCGTCTGGGAGGGACTCGCGCCGGAGCGGCAGGACGTCGCCCTCACGTCGTCGCTGCTGCACTGCGTCTTCTACGCCTACACCGCCTACGGGCTGGTGCGCTACCTGTTCGACGACAGCTTCGTCACCCGCGACGAGATCTTCGCCGTGGGTGCCAACTTCACCGTCGTGGCCTGGGCGTTCGCCTACCTCTTCGTGGCCGTGCAGATCATCTGGCCGGGCTCGTTCGACGCCTTCGAGGGGGTCGGCCAGCGCAGCTTCGCCGAGCTGTTGGCGCTGTCGTTCGCGACGCTCACCAGCGTGGGGCTGTCGGACGTCGTGCCCGTGCTGCCCCATGCCAGGTCGGCTCTCATGATCGAACAGGTGGCTGGGGTCATGTACGTCGCCCTCATCATCGCCCGGGTGGTCGGGCTGACCGTCATGCGTCGCCGGTAGGCGGACCCCGAGAGGTGGACGAGACGCACGGGTGGCGCCCGTCAAGGAGTCCCTCCAGCGGCAGTCGCGGTGGGGGTTGATCGCTCGACGAGGTCGAGCACGAAGGCGGCCAGTGCGGCGCGTTCGCGCGCGACGGCATACGTCGCGGGGGTCGGCGGCTGGTCGAGGAGGTCGAACGGAAAGCTCGACAGGCCGCTGTAGAGGAGCATCTGGAGGGCGTGCGCCCGCTGGACGCCGGGCTCTTCGACCGTGGCGCCCTCGTCGTGGAGCCCGCGCACGTACGCGGGAACGATCGCGGCCTCCACCTCCGCGAGTCCGCGCGCCGGCCGTCGACCGATCTGGACGTCCCCGAGGAGCAGCTGCCCGAGGTCGAAGCCGAGGGGCTGGGTGCCCCAGAAGCCGTAGTCGATGAGCACGATGTCGGGAGACTCCGTCGTGCGCAGCAGGTTGTTCGTGCAGGCATCCCCGTGCGCCGTGCCCAGGGGGACGGACTCGATCTCGCGGACGTACTGCTCCACACGGTCCAGCTGGGCCAGCAGCTCCGCGCGCAGGTCCGCACCGAAGGTCTCCGAGAGCAGCGGGTGCAGCCAGAGCGCGTCGTCACGCAGCATCGGGGCGACCTGGACGGCCAGGCGGCCCTCGGCGTAGTCCCGGACCGAGCGCCTGCGGTCCTGCTCACCGACGGAGGCGAGCGGCCGCACCAGGGGGCTCGCAGCGAGCCTGCCGAGCAGGTATGCCGCGTGCTCGAGATCGGCCGTGGACCAGGCGTGGTCGACCGCCCTCACCTCCTCGAGCCAGACGGCACCGGACAGCTCGTCGAGGTCGTGGACGGCCACGGCGACGGGCATGGTGAGGCCGTCAGGCAGCCGGCGGGACAGGTCGCTGCGGTAGACGAGGGGTTCCGTCCGCCACGGGACCATGGCCGCGGCGAGCTCCCGGAACCGTGGCGGCACCGCCTCGAACAACGGGGACCGGGACCACGCCTCGACGTGCTTGACGAAGAAGCGGAACGGCAGCGCGCCCTGGGGGGTGGCGGCGGTGCCCGAGACCCAGTAGCGGCCGGCCGTGGTGATCGCGGGCAGGTCGTAGGGGACCACCGCAGCGGACGAGTCGACGACGGTCACCTCATCGGGGCAGAGCCCGGCCCAGCGGGCCACGATGGCCGCGAGCTCCGCATCCGTGACGTCCGCCGGCCCGAGGACCGCCCGTGAGCCCATCGACACCACCCCATCGGTAAATCAACTTTAGTATCGTTGATGGTAAACTTGCTTTATGACTGCCGTCAAGGAGGATTCCGCCCACCCGCACGTCCTCGCCCTCATGGGCGGCGTGATGGGACACTTCCGCGCCATCGTCGCCCACGAGGACTGGGGCGGGCTGCGCTCGTCGCACTTCCGGGTCCTCGGCCACGTGCCTCGTGAGGGGATCACCATCACCGAGCTGGCGGAGCGACTGGGGATGACCAAGCAGGGCTGCGGCCAGTTCGTGACCGGCATGGTCGACCTCGGCCTGGTGAGCACCACAACGGACCCCGCCGACCGACGGGTCCGGGTCGTCACCCTCACCACCGAGGGTCGCCGGACCAACGGCCGGTTCGAGCGGCGGGTCGCGCGGGTGGAGCGGGAGTGGGCCGAGGTCGTGGGGCCGCGCCGCTACGCGACCTTCCGCGCCGTGCTCGCAGAGCTCACGGCCGCGGGCGGCTGAGCAGGGTCCTCAGCCCCTGTCGGCCTGTGCACCGTCGAGGTCGGCGATCGTCGCGAGGCTCGGGCCGCGCTCGGCCTGCAGCCGGTGGGCGCCCTCCTCGGCGGTCCGCAGCACCCGCAGCACGTTGCCGCTGGTGAGCTTGCCGAGGTCGGCGTCGGACCAGCCACGGTCCGCGAGGGTCGCAAGGAGCGCGGGGTAGCAGCTCACGTCCTCGAGCCCCTCCGGCAGCACCCCCACCCCGTCGTAGTCGCCCCCGACCCCGACATGGTCGATCCCGGCCACCTCGCGCACGTGCTCCACGTGCCGGACGACGTCGTCCAGGGTGGCCTTCGGCACCGGTGCGGCCCGGCGGACGTAGTCCTTCATGAAGGCGTCGAAGGCGTCATCATCGGCCTGGGTCGCGCCCTCGGCCGCCGCGACCTCGACGGCCTCGGCCTGCCAGGCAGCGGCATCCGGGTTCACGAACTTGGGCACGAAGGTGACCATGCAGACGCCGCCGTTGTCGCGCAGGGACTCCAGCACGTCGTCGGGGGCGTTGCGCGGGCTGTCGCAGACGGCGCGGGCCGAGGAGTGGCTGAAGATCGCCGGCACCTCGGCGGCGGCCAGGGCGTCGCGCATCGTGTCGGCCGAGACGTGGGACAGGTCCACGAGCATCCCGATCCGGTTCATCTCGCGGACCACCTCGACGCCGAAGCGCGAGAGTCCGCCCAGCACCGGTGCATCGGTGGCCGAGTCGGCCCATGGCACGTTGCTGTTGTGGGTGAGCGTGAGGTACCGCACGCCGAGGACGTGGAGCATGCGCAGCGTGGCCAGCGAGCTGTTGATCGAGTGACCCCCCTCGGCGCCGAGCAGCGAGGCGATCCGCCCCGACGCCATGGCTGCCTCCACCTCGTCGGCCGTGCGCGCGAAGGCCAGCTGGTCGGCATACCGCGCCACCATCTGGTGGCCGGCGTCGACCTGCTCCAGCGTGGCGCTCACCGCATCGTCACCGGAGAGGGTCGCCGGGACGAACACGGACCAGAACTGGCCCCCGACCCCACCGCGACGCAGCCGGGGGAGGTCGGTGTGCGTCGGCGTGCCCCCGGCAGCGAGGTCGAGGCGGTCGAAGTCGTAGCCGACCTGCTCGCGTGCCTCCCAGAGGAGGTCGTTGTGGCCGTCGACCACGGGGTGGTCGCGCAGCAGGGCCGTGATGCGATCGGCTGTGGCGGTCATGGCCGACACGCTACCCACCCCTAGAGTGGAGGCCATGAGTTCGACCGTGCAGCGCAGCGTGGCCCTGGTGACCTTGGGGTGCACCCGCAACGAGGTCGACTCCGAAGAGCTGGCCGGACGCCTGGCGGCGGAGGGTTGGCTGCTCGTCGACGACGCCGACGAGGCCGACGTGGCCGTCGTCAACACCTGTGGTTTCGTCGAGCAGGCCAAGAAGGACTCCATCGACGTGCTCCTGGAGGCCTCCGCTCGCAAGGGCCACTCCAGGACCCAGAAGGTCGTGGCGGTGGGCTGCCTGGCCGAGCGCTACGGCGAGCAGCTGGCCGCCGAGCTCCCGGAGGCGGATGCCGTGCTCGGCTTCGACTCCTACGCCGACATGTCCACCCACCTGCGTGCCGTCCTCGACGGGCACGCCCCGCCCTCCCACACACCCGGCGACCGGCGCCGCCTCCTGCCGTTGTCACCGGTCCAGCGCCAGGACGGGTCCGCAGGGGTGTCGCTGCCCGGCCACGGCGACCCCACGTCACCCGAGCAGCTCGAGCCGGTCGACGTGACCATCGACGGGCCGGTCCCCGCGTCCGGCCCCCGGGTGATCCGGGCCCGCCTCGACGGTCGCCCGTGGGCCCCGCTCAAGATCGCCAGCGGTTGCGACCGGCGGTGCGCCTTCTGCGCGATCCCGTCGTTCCGCGGCGCGTTCGTGTCGCGGCGGCCGCACGACATCATCGCCGAGGCGCGCTGGTTGGCCGAGCGCGGCGTCAAGGAGCTCTTCCTCGTGAGCGAGAACTCCACCTCCTACGGCAAGGACCTCGGCGACATCGGCCTGCTCGAGAAGCTCCTGCCCGAGCTCACCGCCGTGCCCGGCATCGAGCGCGTGCGGGTCTCCTACCTGCAGCCGGCCGAGATCCGACCCGACCTGCTCGACGCGATGGCCTCGGTCCCCGGCGTGGTCCCGTACTTCGACATCTCCTTCCAGCACGCCTCGTCGACGCTGCTGCGTTCGATGCGACGCTTCGGTGGGCGAGAGGCGTTCCTCGGCCTGATCCAGGAGGTCCGGGCGCGGGCGCCACTGGCCGGCATCCGCAGCAACGTCATCGTCGGCTTCCCCGGTGAGACCGAGGAGGACCTCGAGGAGCTCGAGGCGTTCCTCGTCGCCGCCCGGCTCGACGTGGTGGGCGTGTTCGGCTACTCCGACGAGGACGGCACCGAGGCGGAGTCGTATGCCGCGAAGCTGCCCGAGGACGTCGTGGCGCAGCGCGTCTCGCGCTTCACCGCACTGATCGAGGAGCTCAACCTGCAGCGCGCCGAGGAGCGCATCGGCGAGACGGTCGAGGTGCTCGTCGAGTCGGTGCCCGGCGGTGACGGTGACGAGGACGAGGTCAACGTCGTGGGCCGCGCGGCGCACCAGGGACCGGACGTCGACGGGGTGACCTTGCTCGCACCCGAGGACTGGCCGCTGGTGTCCGTTGGCGACATCGTGCGCGCGACGGTGGTGGCGACCGAGGGAATCGACCTCGTGGCGGAGCCGGCATGAGCGAGTCGGCGCCCGCGCCGGACCCGATGACGACGCCGCTGTCGTCGCCCGCTCCGAGCACCTGGAACCTGGCCAACGCCCTGACCGTCCTGCGGATCCTGCTGGTGCCTGTCTACGGCTGGCTGCTGCTCGCCCAGGGTGGCGACGACCCGGCCACGCGCTGGTGGGCAGCCGGTGTCTTCGCCGTGGCCACCGCCACCGACCGCATCGACGGCGACATCGCCCGCAGCCGCGGCCTGATCACCAACTTCGGCAAGATCGCCGACCCCATCGCCGACAAGGCGCTCATGGGGATGGCCTTCGTGGGGCTCTCGCTGCTCGGCGAGATGCCCTGGTGGATCACCGCGGTCGTGCTGGTCCGCGAGTGGGGCATCACGGTGGTGCGCTTCGTCGTCATCCGCCACGGGGTCATGCCCGCCGGCCGGGGTGGCAAGGCCAAGACCGCGCTGCAGAGCTTCGCGCTCACCCTCTTCAGCCTGCCGCTGTGGACCTTTCCCGCCGAGGGCGTGTGGACCGGTGTCGCCTGGGTCGTCCTCAGCCTCGCCGTCGTCGTGACCGTCGTCACCGGCCTGGACATCGCCTACAACGCCTGGCGGCTGCGCCAGACCAGTGAGCGGGCGCAGCGCAAGCGCGCCGCCCGCGCTGCCCGACGTCGATGACCGCGGCCGAGCAGGTCGTGGCCATGCTGCGCGCCGCCGGTCTCACCGTGGCCACCGCGGAGTCGCTGACGGGTGGGCTCGTCTGCGCCCGGCTCACCGACGTCCCCGGTGCCTCGACCGTGGTGCGCGGCTCCGTCGTCGCCTACGCGACGGAGCTCAAGGCCGGGCTCCTCGGGGTCGATGCCGAGCTGCTGGCCAGTGGGGGAGCCGTGCAGGCCCGCGTGGCCCAGGAGATGGCCACGGGGGTCTGCCGGCTGTTGGGTGCCGAGGTCGGGGTGTCCACCACCGGGGTCGCCGGCCCCGACCCGCAGGACGGCACAGCGGTCGGCACCGTCTTCGTCGCGGTGGCGGTCCCCGCAGCCGTCACCGTGCGTGACCTGCACCTGAGCGGTGACCGGGACGAGATCCGGTCCGCCACCGTGGAGGCTGCCCTGGCCCTGGTGGCGGAGGTGGTGGGCGCGGCGGAAGATCCTGGGGGGATCCACCGTTGACGTCTGCAGCCCGGTTCTCGCGATCCTGCGCGCACGGCGTCAGGCGTCGGGGGTAACGTTGGGCATGACCTGCTGGACCACGAGCATTGTGAGGGAGGCGTCATGATCCTGCTTCGTCGTGAACTTGGTGACGTCCTCCGGGAGCAGCGCCAGGCCCAAGGGCGCACCCTGCGCGAGGTCTCTGCCGCTGCATCGGTCTCGCTGGGCTACCTCAGCGAGGTGGAGCGCGGCGAGAAGGAGGCCTCCTCCGAGCTGCTCTCCTCCATCTGCGGTGCTCTGCGCCTGCCACTGTCCGAGGTGCTGGGCCAGGTGTCCGAGCGCGTGGCCGAGACCGAGGCGCTCACCGCCCCCGTCGCGCTGCCGCTGCCCGCGAGCTCCATGGTGTCGGCCTCCGCGGCCTGACCTCCTCGGGCCGGTGGACCAGCCACCTGCCACACCCGTCGCCGGTGGCGACGCCCGTCCGGATGCCGTGCCGGTGGTCGTCGTCGCCCCCGACCCGCGATGGCCGGACCTGTTCGAGGCGGACCGACTGCTCATCGTGGGGGCGCTGGGCGCCACCGCCCTGGGCGTCGACCACGTCGGCTCGACGTCGGTGCCGGGTCTGGCGGCCAAGCCGGTGATCGACATCCTGCTGCAGGTGGCCGACTCGGCCGACGAGTCCAGCTACGTCCCTCACCTGGAGGCTCACGGTTACCACCTCCACGTGCGCGAACCGGACTGGCTGGAGCACCGGGTGCTCCATCGGCGCACGGGGCACGGGGCACCGCACGACGCCAACGTGCACGTGTTGTCGCCCGAGCTCGGTGCAGGTGAGATCCGCCGGATGATCGGGTTCCGGGACTGGCTGCGGAGGCGACCCGATGACCGCGACCGTTACGCCGCGGTGAAGCGCGACCTGGCCAGCCGGACATGGAGGTCCGTCCAGGACTACGCGGACGCCAAGACCGAGGTCGTCGAGGAGATCCTGGCCACGGTGCTCGCCGCCGGGGCCTGACCTTCCTGCGGTGCCGAGGACCGGCTGCGGTTCAGGAGCGGGGTTCGGCGTGGGACGCGAGCGCGATGCTCCCGCCGAGGGTGCCCACGAAGCCCAGCACCGCGAGCACCGCCCACAGCGGCCCTGGGCGCACGGCGTCACCGAGCCAGACGAGGCCGACCGTGGCCGGCACGACGGTCTCGACCGCGAAGGTCACCGCGGCGACCGTGACGGCGCTCCCGCGTTCGAGCGCCACCGCGTAGGCCGCCATCGCCAGTGCGCTGTGCACGGCGAGGGCGATGACGAGGGGGTCGCGCACGGCGTCCCACCACGGGTCTGGCACGACCAGGACGCGCGCCGCGATACCCACCGCGCCGAAGCCCAGGCCGGCGGTGACGCTCAGCAGGGTGAGACCGACCCGGGAGGCCCGCGGGAGGCGCCACCCGAGCGCTAGCACGCCCGCCACCGGGATGGCCGCACCGAGGACGAGCACCCCGACCGCGCCGGGTCGGGTGGCCGGGCCCTCGTGGGCGCTGAGGGCCAGGGCCACGAGGCCCGCGCCGGTGCCCGCCAGCGCCAGCGTGTCGTGACCGGAGAGCCGCACCCGCAGCACCACGGCCGACAGGACTGCCGTCACGCCGACACTCGCGGCGATGGCGGACTCGACCACGAACAGGGGCAGCGTCCGCAGCGCCAGCAGTGAGGCGACGAAGCCTGCCCCGTCGAGGACCAGGCCCACGGCGAAGAGGCGACCGGCCCACAACCGCCGGGTCCACGGTAGGTGCGTGGCATCCGCGAGTCGTCGCACGCCGAGGGCCTGCAGGACCGTCGCGGTGCCGTAGGCCACGGCCGCGAGGAGCGCACCGAGGACGCCGAAGGACACGCCGCATGGTCGCACGGCCGGCGGTCGCCCGTGGCGACGACCCTCCGGCCGTCACGCCCGCCGGTAGGGCGACGCCCGTCCGCCCGTCGCCCCGAGGGGGCGCTGGGCGCGACCGTCATCAGTGGGGCCGAGACCGCCTTGGCAGCCGGGGCAGTAGAACATCGTGCGTTCGCGGGTCGGCGCACCGATCATCGCGACCCGGACCCCGGCGCCACAGCGTCGGCACGGTCGACCGGACCGCGCATGGACGAAGCTCTCCTCACCCCGTCGCCGGTTGCCGGTGCTGGACTGCACCGCGTGGTGGCGGGCCAGGTCCAGCAGGCGGTGGGCGCGGGCCACGAGGCGCTCGACGGCATCCGAGGGCAGCGCGGCTGCAGGCGCCCAAGGGTGCAGCCGCTCGAGGAACAACGACTCCGAGGCCCAGAGCGTGCCTACACCGGCCAGGTTGCGCTGGTCGAGCAGCGCCGCGCCGATGGTCGTGTCGCTCGCGCGCAGGTTGGCCACCGCCACCACGGCATCCCAGTCGTCGCCGAGGACGTCCGGGCCGAGGTGGCCGACGAGCTCGGCCTCCCGGTCGGTGGGGGTCAGGTCGAGCATCCCGAGGCGAAGACCCAGGGCGGTCCAGGCCGAGGTACCCACCGCGGCGCGAAGGTCGGCCCGGCGAAGCCAGCCACCGGCTTGCGGCGTCGCCTCGACCCGCCACTGGCCCTCCATGCGCAGGTGGGTGTGCAGGGTGACGCCCGTGTCGAGGCGGTGCAGCAGGTGCTTGCCCCGGCTGACCACCTCGAGGGTCCGCGCCCCCCGCTGGTCGCTCGTCGCCACCGCGGGGAAGCGCAGGTCCCACAGGACGACCTCGTGCCCGGCGAGCGCCTGGTGCAACCGGCGCGCCGTGCGCCAGACGGTGTCGCCCTCAGGCACCGCTCACCGTCGCAACCTCAGGCCGCGCGGGGTGGCGTGGAAGCCGGCGTTGCCCAGTGCCTGCACGAGCGGGTGGCCGGACCCCAGGAGCGCGCCGCCGTCGGCCTTCTCGACGGTGAGGCGACCGAGGGCTCCCTCGCGCACGGCGAGGGCGAGGGCATCGGCCGCGCTCTGCAACCGCGCCACGTCCTGGGTCCACGACAGCAGCGTCTTGCCGCCGCGCTCGACGTAGAGGACGAGGTCGCCGTCGACCTGCACGACGAGGGCCCCCGCCTTGCGGGCGGGTTGGTGCCCCTTGCGGGCTCCGGCCGCGCTGGCCGCGTCGTCCTCGTCACCCGGGCGGTCGGGCCAGGGCAGGGCCGCACCGTAGGCGTTGGCCGGATCGGTGGCCGCCAGGACGAGCGCCGGCCCCGGCCGCTCGTCAGGGTCGGCTCCCGGCGCACGAACCCCGGCCCGCAGTCGGTCGATCGAGCCGGTCGTCGAGAACTGGGCGGCGCCGAGGGACTCGACGAAGTAGCCCCGCCGGACGCGACCGGACTCCTCGGCCGCCGCGAGCACCCGGTAGACCCCGGCGAACCCGCCCGGCACCTCCTCGGCCACCACTGACCCCCGGGTGACCACGCCGTAGCGGTCGAGCAGGACCTCGGCAGTCGCGTAGGCCCGCAGGGTCACGTCGGGGTCGGGTGGGGGGAGCAGGGACCAGCGTCCAGCGCCGGCAGGCGGGCCGCCCCGGCTCGGGAGCGCGGGCCGCCCCACGCCGCGCTGCCCCGACAGGGCCCCCAGCGAGCCACGCCGCCCGGCATACCGGGTCGTGCGCGGGGCCGCGGAGGTGCGCTTGTGGGCCGTGCGGCCACCCGCGAGCAGCGCCCGCAGGGGTGCGACCGTGTCGCCGGAGACGATGCCGGCCCACACGAGGTCCCACAGGTCGGTGAGCAGGCCGGCGTCGTCGGTGCCGCCCACGGCGTCGGACAGCGTGCGGAAGAAGTAGGCACCGCCGCCCGCGAGGGCGTCGACGATGGCCTGCTGCCCGTCGGTGAGCGCCTCGGGTGACGGCTGCGGCAGGGTGAGGTGTGCGGTGTCGGCGAGGTGCAGTGACACCCAGCCGTCGTCGCCGGGCAGCGAGCCGTGGCCCCGCCACAGCACCTCACCGGTGCTGGTGAGCTCGTCGAGCAGGGCACTGGAGTAGCCGACCACCCTGGACGGCAGGACGAGCGTCTCCAGCGCGCTGGCCGGCAGGACGGCGCCGGCCAGCTGCTCGACGGCCCGGGTCAGGCCCTCGCGCCCACGCAGGCCGCCACCGACGGACTGCCACTGGGGCAGGAACCGGGCGAGCTCGACGGCCGCCACGGGCTCGACCTCGGCCCGTAGCGCGGCCAGCGACCGGCGGCGGAGCATCCGCAGGACCTCGGCGTCGCAGTAGTCGAGCCCGTGCTTGCCCCCGCCGTTCTCCATCGGCAGCAGCTCGCCCTCGACCACCCGTCCGCTGGACACCAGCCGGCGCAGGGCGTCGTGGGCCACCGCCGGCCCGACCCCCCACCAGGCAGCCACGGTGGCGACGGGGAAGGGCCCGTGGGTGCGCGCGAACCGGGCGACCAGGTCACCCAGGGGATCGGGCACGGGTTCCATGAAGGCCTGCGGCACGCCGACGGGCAGCGAGCAGCCGAGGGCGTCACGAAGCCGGCCCGCGTCCTCGATGGCGGCCCAGCGCTCCTCGCCGGCCACCCGCACCCGGATGAGGCGGCGGGCGCCCTCGAGGTCGACCAGCCAGCCGCCGATCTCGTTGTGGGACAAGGACTCCCGGGAGCGACGTTGGATCTCCGCGAGGGTGAGGGGGCCGAGCACCCGGAGGAGGTCGGCGACGTCCTCGGCGTCTCGGCAGGCCCGCTCGGGCACCAGGCGCTGGAGCTCGCACTCGGTGCGCGTGACCTGCTCGGGGTCGAGCAGGTCACGGAGCGAGAGTCCCTCGCCCCGCCCCAGCAGCTCGGCGAGCAGGGTCGGGTCGAGCGCGAGGGCTGCGGCTCGCTTCTCGGCGAGGGGGCTGTCGCCCTCGTAGAGGAACTGCGCGACGTAGCCGAACATCAGGGAGCGCGCGAACGGCGACGGCTGGCGGGACTCGACGTCGACGAGGGTCACCTCCCGGGACCCGACCGACCGCATCAGCACCTCGAGGCCGGGGACGTCGAAGACGTCCTGGACGCACTCGCGCACGGTCTCCAGGACGATCGGGAACGAGGCGTACTGGCTGGCCACCTCGAGCAGCTGCGCGGCGCGCTGTCGCTGCTGCCACAGCGGCTGGCGGTGGTCCGGCCGGCGCCGCGGGAGGAGCAGGGCCCGCGAAGCGCACTCGCGGAACCGGGCGGCGAACAGCGCCGAACCACCGATCTCGGCGGTCACCAGGTCGTGGACGTCGTCGGGCTCCAGCCGCACGAGCTCGAGCAGCTCGGCCCCCACCCCTCGGCCGTCCTCGAACTCGAGGTCCGGCAGCCGGAACACGATGCCGTCGTCGCCGTGCATGGCCTGGACGTCGACGCCGAATCGCTCGCGCATCCTGGCGGAGACGCACAGGGCCCAGGGGGCGTGGACCTGCCCGCCGAAGGGGGAGTGCACCGCCACGCGCCAGTCGCCGATCTCGTCGCGGAACCGCTCGACGACGATGGTCCGGTCGTCGGGGACGTGGCCCGTGGCCTCCTTCTGCTCGGTGAGGTAGCCGAGCAGGTTGTCGGTGGCCCACGCGTCCAGCCCGGCGGCGGTCACCCGGGCCCGGGCCTTCGCCGGCGTCAGCCCGACGACCTCTCGGACGAAGGCACCCACGGCCCGACCCAGCTCGGCGGGGCGGCCCAGCTGGTCGCCCTTCCAGAACGGCAGGCGTCCGGGCAGTCCCGGCGCGGGCGTCACCAGGA
Source organism: uncultured Actinomycetota bacterium (assembly GCA_963757635.1). Taxonomy (GTDB): domain Bacteria; phylum Actinomycetota; class Actinomycetes; order Actinomycetales; family Dermatophilaceae; genus Pedococcus. The sequence continues at coordinate 1,038,343 of CAVWSK010000005.1, forward strand.
CGCGGTCGTGCGTGATGTCCTCGATGCGCCAGGTGGAGGTGCCCAGGGTGAAGACGTCGCCGACCCGGGACTCGTAGACCATCTCCTCGTCGAGCTCCCCGACGCGGCGGCCGGTGCCCTCGGCGGAGGCGAGGAAGACGGCATAGAGCCCTCGGTCGGGGATGGTGCCGCCGGAGGTGACGGCGAGGCGCTGGGCGCCCGGGCGCCCGCTGAGGACGCCGGTGACCCGGTCCCAGACGATGCGGGGGCGCAGCTCGGCGAACTCGTCGCTGGGGTAGCGCCCGGAGAGCATGTCGAGGACCGACTCGAGGATCGAACGGGGCAGGGACGCGAACGGCGTCGCCCGGCGAACCACCTGCTCCAGGTCGTCGACGGTCCACTCGTCGAGGGCGCACATCGCGACGATCTGCTGGGCGAGCACGTCGACCGGGTTGGCCGGCACGCGCAGCGACTCGATCGACCCGGAGCGCATCCGCTCCACGACGACCGCCGTCTGGACCAGGTCGCCCCGGAACTTGGGGAAGAGCACCCCGCGGGAGACGGCGCCGACCTGGTGCCCGGCGCGGCCGACTCGCTGCAGGCCGCTCGCGACCGACGGCGGCGACTCGACCTGGACCACGAGGTCGACCGCGCCCATGTCGATGCCCAGCTCGAGCGAGCTGGTCGCAACGACCGCGGGCAGCCGCCCCGCCTTGAGGTCCTCCTCGATGAGCTGGCGGTGCTCCTTGCTCACCGAACCGTGGTGGGCCCGGGCGAGCACCGCCGGGGCCCCGGCCGAGGCGCCGGACTGTGCCATCACCTGGGCCGGTGTCCGTGACCCGCCGCGGGGCCTGGCCTCCGCCGGCGAGGTCTGGCCCTCCTCACGGGCGAGCTCGAGCCGCTCCTCCCAGATCTCGTTGAGCCGACCGGTCAGGCGCTCGGCGAGACGACGCGAGTTGGCGAACACCAGCGTGGACCGGTGCTCGGCGATGAGGTCGACGATGCGCTCCTCGACGTGGGGCCAGATCGAGGCGCGCCGCTCCCCACCGGCCGCCGGACCCGACAGGTCGCCCTCGACGACCTCGCCGAGGGCGGACATGTCGGGGATGGGCACGACGACCTCGAGGTCCCACTCCTTGGTCGAGGGCGGACGGACGATCTCGACCGGGCGCCCGCCCGCGAGGTAGCGGGCCACCTCGTCGACCGGCTCGACGGTCGCCGAGAGCCCGATCCGCTGGGCCGGCCGCTCCAGGAGGGCGTCGAGCCGCTCCAGGGTCAGGGCCAGGTGGGCGCCGCGCTTGGTGCCCGCCACGGCGTGGACCTCGTCGAGGATGACCGTCTCGACGCCGGCCAGCGCCTCGCGCGCCTGCGAGGTGAGGATGAGGAAGAGCGACTCGGGTGTCGTGATGAGCACGTCGGTCGGGGTGCGGGCAAAGGCGCGCCGCTCGTTGGCAGGGGTGTCACCCGACCGCACCGACACGGTGATGTCGGGCGGCGTGAGCCCCAGCCGGGTCGCCGCGTGGCCGATGCCGACGAGGGGTGAGCGCAGGTTGCGCTCGACGTCGACGGCCAGCGCCTTCATGGGTGAGACGTAGAGGACGCGGCAGCGTCTGACCTTCTCGGCAGGGGGCGCCTCGGCCGCGAGCCGGTCGAGCGCCCAGAGGAACGCCGAGAGCGTCTTGCCGGACCCGGTCGGCGCCACGACGAGGGCGTGGTGGCCCGAGCTGATCGCGTCCCACGCGCCCTCCTGCGCTGCCGTGGGCGCGCTGAACGAGCCCCGGAACCACTCGGCGGTGGCGGGGGAGAACCGGTCGAGGACATCGGCTGCCATGAGGAGCCCAGCCTCTCACCCGGCACCGACAACCGCCCTCGTCAGGACCTGCCACTGGGACGGTGGCACACCTAGGGTGGCTCGGGTGAGAGCACGGTTCGCCTGGCGGCTGGTCGTCCCGGCGGCGACGCTGCAGGTCGTGGTCCTCACGCTGGGGTCGTTCGGCTACGGCTACCACCGCGACGAGCTGTACTTCCGGATGCTCCCGCCGGACTGGGGCTACGTCGACCAGCCGCCGCTGGTCCCCCTGCTCGCGCGGCTCAGCACCCACCTCGCGGACGCACCGTGGGCGCTGCGCCTGCCCGCGACCCTGGCGACCGCGCTCTCGGTGATCGTCCTCGCGTTGATCACCCGGGAGCTCGGTGGTGGCCGGGGCGCGCAGGCGCTGGCCGCGTGGGGGTATGCGTTCGCCGCCCTCCCGCTGATGCTGGGACACCTCCTGCTCACCTCGACGATCGACCTGCCGATCCTGCTCCTGGTCGTCCTCGCCGTCCTGCGCGCCACCGGTGGCCGGCCCCGGGCGTGGGGGTGGGCCGGTGCCGTGGCCGGTGCCGCGACCTTCAACCGGCTCCTGGTCGCGGTGGTGGTGGTCGCGCTGGTCGCCGCCATCGTGGCGCTGGGCCCGCGCGCCGCGCTGCGCTCACGGTGGGTCCGGGTCGGAGCCGTCGCGGGCCTGCTCCTCGCCGCTCCCAACATGGCCTACCAGGCGACCCACGGCTGGCCACAGCTCGCGATGGGTGCCGCCCTGTCGGACAACAACGCCGCGGAGGTGCGGGCGCAGCTCGCGCCCCTGCTGCTCGTGATGCTCGGCCCGCCCCTGGTCCTCGTCTGGGGGATCGGCGCGGCGTGGCTGCTGCGGGCCGAACGGCGCGCCCAGGTCGGGTTCCTCACCGTGGCGGCGGCGCTCATGGTGGTGTTCACCGCCGCGTCGGGTGCCCAGCCGCACTACCCGGTCCACCTGCTCAGCGTGCTCTACGCCGCAGGGTGCGTGCCGGTGGCCGGGTGGTTGGCCCACCGCCCGAGGGCCCGGATCGTCGCCGTCGCGCTGGTCGGCGTCAATGCGGCGGTCTCGATCACCCTCGCCCTCCCGGTGGTGCCCGTGACGTCCGTCGGGGCGACGCCCCTGACCGACATCGGCCCGCTCGTGGCCGACCAGGTGGGGTGGCCTCGCTACGTCGAGCAGGTGGCCACCGCATACCGCACCGCCCCGGAGCCACGTCCCACTGCGGTGATCACCTCGAACTACGGCGAGGCCGGTGCCATCGCCCGGTTCGGTCCCGGGCTGGGTCTCCCACGGCCGTCCAGCGGACAGAACGACCTCCACGGCCGAGGCCGACCCGCCGACGGGACCCGCGTCGTCCTGCTCGTGGGCGGGCAGGTCGACGCGGTGCGCGACCTCTTCGGGTCGTGCGAGGTGCTGGTGCTGCTGGACAACGGGGTCGACGTGGACACCGAGGAGCAGGGCCAGCCGGTCGCCGTGTGCCGGGACCCCCGGGAGCCGTGGGCCGCGCTCTGGCCACGGTTCCGCCACCTGGACTGAGGGTGGTGGGCCGTGTGCCTAGACTCACCGGGTGCGGTCGAGCAAGTTCTGGGAGCTGATGAACGACGAGTTCGGTGAGGCGTATGCCGGTTCGTTGGCGCGTCACCACGTCCTGAGCGTGCTCGGCGAACGCACGGTGCTGCAGGCCCTCGAGGCAGGCGAGAGCCCCCGCACCGTGTGGGCGGCCCTGTGCGACGACATGGACGTGCCCGAGGCGCGTCGGCTGGGCGCGGAGCGCAAGCACTCCTCGTGATGCCCGACTGGTCGAGCCACCCCCTGGTGCTGGCGCCGATGGCCGGCGGGCCCAGCACCGTGGCGCTCGCCGCCGCGGTGGCCGGTGAGGGTGTCTTCCCCGTGCTGGCTGGCGCCTACCTCTCCGCGCAGCGCCTGCGCGAGGACGTGCGCGAGCTGCGCGGCCGCACGGACGCGCCGTTCGGGGTCAACCTCTTCGCTCCCTCGCCGGACGACCCGGCACGCACCCGGGCGGCCCGGGCGTATGCCGTCGAGCTCGCACCCTGGGCCGCGGCAGCAGGCGTCGAGCTGGGCGAGCCCCGCTGGGACGACGACGACGTCGACGCCAAGGTCGAGGTGCTCGTGGCCGAGCCGCCCGCCGTCGTGACCTTCGCCTTCGGGTGGCCACGGGCGGTCTGGGTCCAGCGGCTCCAGTCGGCCGGTGCGCAGGTGTGGCTCACCGTCAACGAGCCGGGGGAGCTCGAGGGTGCCATCCGCCTGGGGGTGGACGGGCTGGTGGCCCAGGGCTGGGAGGCCGGCGGCCACCGCGGGGGACCGGTGGACACCGACGGCGCCCAGCCGTCGGTCCGGGACCTGCTCGCCGTCCTCCGTGGACGCACCCACCTGCCGATCATGGCGGCGGGCGGGGTGATGACGGGGGCGGAGGTGGCTGACCTGCTGGGACGCGGTGCGCGCTGCGTCGCCCTCGGCACCGCCTTCCTCGGCTGCCCCGAGGCGGGCACCTCGCCCGTGCACGCCCACGAGCTCACCGCCCGTGACGCCACCGTGGTGACCCGTGCCTTCACCGGTCGGCGGGCCCGTGCCCTGGTCACCACGTGGACCGAGCTGCTGTCGGCCAGCGCCCCCGCGGCATACCCCCACGTGCACCACCTCACCGCCCCCCTGCGCGCCCACGGCAAGGCCACGGGTGAGGCCGAGCTCGTCCACCTCTGGGCGGGTGCGGGCCACGAGCGGCTGCGCCGGCTGCCCGCCGCCGAGCTGGCCCGGGCCCTCGTCGAGGAGCTCGGCGCCGCCGGCCACCAGGCGGGCTCCGCCGAAAACCGGTGAGTGGTTGTCGGTCGACCTCGCTAGCGTTGGGATGGTGAGTGCCGACGACCACGTCCTGGTGAGTGCCCGAGCCCTGTCCAAGCGGTTCGGTGACTTCACCGCCGTCGACGGCATCGACTTCGCCGTCCGCAAGGGCGAGTGCTTCGGCTTCCTGGGGCCCAACGGTGCCGGCAAGTCCTCGACCATGCGCATGGTCGGGTGCGTCTCGCCCGTCACCAGCGGCGAGCTGCGCCTCTTCGGGCTCGACCCCGCCACGGACGGTCCCGCGATCAGGGCGCGCCTGGGCAGCTGCCCCCAGCGTGACACCCTCGACGAGGAGCTCACCGTCCAGGAGAACCTCTGGATCTACGGGCGCTACTTCGGCCTGTCCCGCGCAGAGGTGCGCTCGCGGGCCACCGAGCTGCTCGAATTCGCCCAGCTCACCGAGCGCGCGGCCGACAAGGTCGAGCCGCTGTCCGGGGGGATGAAGCGCCGGCTCACGATCGCCCGGTCCCTGATCAACTCGCCCGAGGTGCTGCTCCTGGACGAGCCGACCACGGGTCTGGACCCGCAGGCCCGGCACGTGCTCTGGGACCGCCTCTTCCGGCTCAAGCGCTCGGGGGTCACGCTGGTGCTCACCACGCACTACATGGACGAGGCCGAGCAGCTGTGCGACCGGCTCGTCGTGATGGACCACGGGCGCATCGTGGCGCAGGGGTCACCCCGCCAGCTCATCGACGACTACTCCACCCGCGAGGTGCTCGAGCTGCGCTTCGACGAGGACGACCACAAGGCCTACGCCGAGAAGGTCACCGGGATCGGCGAGCGGGTGGAGGTGCTGCCCGACCGGCTCCTCGTCTACGCCGACGACGGCGACGCGGCCTCCGCGCAGGTGCATGCCAGGGGCATCGAGCCGCTGTCCTCCCTGGTCCGCCGCGCGACCCTCGAGGACGTCTTCCTGCACCTGACCGGCCGGACCCTGGTGGACTGATGGCCGTCGACCAGCCGACCGCCACCGCGGCGGGATCGCGGGCCGGGGCCGGGCCGCGAGCACCGCTGAGCGGCACCGAGCGCATCCTGGCCGTCCTCGCCTACCACGCCACCGTCTACCGCCGCACCTGGCGCGGCAGCATCATCAGCCGGGTGCTGTCCCCGGTGCTGTTCATGCTCTCGATGGGCATCGGCCTCGGCACGCTCGTCGACGACCGGGCCGGCGGCATCAACGGCGTCCCCTACCTGCACTTCGTCGTGCCCGCGATCGTCGCCACCCAGACGATGTGGGTGGCGTGGAGCGAGTCGAGCTACCAGGTGCTGGGCTACCTCAAGTGGAACATGACCTACCACTCCCAGGTCGCGACCCCGCTGCGCGTGCGTGACCTGCTGCTCGGCCACTTCCTCGCCGTGGCGCTCCACCTCGTGGTCGCCACGACCCTGTTCATGGCCGTGGCCGCGGGGTTCGGGGGATTCGACTCGTGGTGGGCGGTGCTCTGCCTTCCGGTGGCGGTGCTCACGGGGCTCGCCTTCACGACGCCGATCTTCGCGTTCACCGCGACCCAGGACGGCGACGGTGGCTTCAACGTCCTCTACCGCTGGATCATCACGCCCCTGATGTTGTTCTCCGGCACCTTCTTCCCCATCGAGCAGCTGCCGGGCTGGATGCAGCCGGTGGCCTGGGTGACGCCGCTGTGGCACGGGGTCGCGGCGTGTCGGTCGGTGGCCAGCGGCAGCCTGGCGTGGGGACCGTTCGCCGGTCACCTGCTCGTGCTCGGGGCGTATGCCGTCGCCGGGTGGCTCGTGGCCGAGCGCACCTTCGCCCGGAGGTTGGTGGCATGAGTGCGACCTCTGCGCCGAGCATGGCGACGCGGCTGTCGCGGGCCGTGCCCCTCCCGGCCGGTGCGGGACTCTCGCGCATGCTGGTCGAGCGCAACATCACCTCCTTCCGGCACGGGTGGATCGCCCTGGTGACCGGGTTCGCCGAGCCCGTCTTCTACCTGTTCTCCCTGGGCATCGGGATCGGCGCCCTCGTGCAGACCGTGACGACCGACGCGGGCAGCACCGTCACCTACCCCCAGTTCGTCGCGCCGGCCCTGCTGGCCGCATCCGCGATGAACGGCGCGGTCTTCGACTCGACCTTCAACGTCTTCTTCAAGCTCAGGTACGCCAAGCTCTACGACGCGGTCCTGGCCACGCCGATGGGTCCGCGTGACATCGCGGTGGGCGAGATCACCTGGTCCCTCCTGCGTGGTGGGCTCTACTCCGCGGCCTTCCTCGTGGTGGCGCTGCTCGCGGGGGCGGTGCGCTCCTGGTGGGCGCTGCTGGCGCTGCCCGCGGCGATCTTCATCGGCTTCGCCTTCGCCGCGATCGGGATGTTCGCCACCACCTTCATGCGGTCGTGGGTCGACTTCGACTACGTCACCCTGGCGATCCAGCCGATGTTCCTGTTCTCGGCGACCTTCTTCCCGCTCTCGACCTATCCCGAGGCGTTGCAGTGGTTCGTGCGGGCCACCCCGCTCTACCACGGGGTCGCCCTCGAGCGGGCCCTGATGCTCGGCGACGTGGGCTGGGGCGTGCTCACCCACGTGGGCTACCTGCTGGTGCTGGGTGCCGTCGGGGTCGTCGGTGCGGCCCGACGACTCGAGCGGCTGCTGCTGTCCTGACCCCCGGGCACCGGCCGTAGCATCGGCGGATGGAGTCCACCCCCGGGTCCGACACCCCCCACGAGGTCCGCGCGGCCCCGTTCGAGGAGCTGGAGCCGCTCACGGCCTACCGGCTGTGGGCCCTGCGCTCGCAGGTCTTCGTCGTGGAGCAGGACTGCCCCTACCTCGACCTCGACGGACGCGACCTCGAGCCCGGTGCCCGCCACCTGTGGATCGAGCGGGGCGGCGTGCCGGTGGCCACCCTGCGCCTGCTCGAGGACGGGGAAGGGCTGCGGATCGGTCGGGTCGCGACCCTCGTCGCCCACCGGGGCCGAGGGTTCGCGGCGCGGCTGGTGCGGGCCGCGCTGGCCGAGGCGGGGGAGCGGCCGGTGGTGCTCGACGCGCAGTCGCACCTCGTCGACTGGTACGTCACGTTGGGCTTCGTCCCGGATGGGCGGGGCTTCGTCGAGGACGGGATCCCGCACACCCCGATGCGGGTGAGCCCCTCGGCGCGGACCGGGGCGCGGGGCTGATCACGGGTCGATCCGGCGTGTCGCGGGCCCTCTTGCGTGACTTCGAACAGATGTTCGGTAACTTCATCCACAGGTGGAGCTCTGGCGGGCGTCCTTCCACAGGTCGCGCAGCGGCCGGAAGCGGCTGTCAGTGGCAACTCCTAGCGTCTGACCCCAACAGCAGATCAGCTGCGACGCGGGTCGAAGGCAGGCGCGCCCGACCGACATGGAAAGAAGGATGGTGTGGCGAAGATGGGTGGAGCAGCCGCTGCTGGCGTTGACCAGAAGGCGAAGTCCCTCGACACGGTGATGGGTCAGATCGAGAAGTCGTTCGGCAAGGGCGCCGTGATGCGCCTGGGCGACGACGTCCGACCGCCCATCGACGTGATCCCCACAGGATCGATCGCGCTCGACATAGCCCTGGGTATCGGTGGGCTCCCGCGCGGTCGCGTCGTGGAGATCTACGGTCCGGAGTCCTCCGGCAAGACCACGGTGGCCCTCCACGCGGTCGCCAACGCGCAGAGAGCGGGCGGCATCGCGGCGTTCATCGACGCCGAGCACGCCCTCGACCCCGAGTACGCGAAGAAGCTCGGCGTCGACACCGACGCCCTGCTCGTCAGCCAGCCCGACACCGGGGAGCAGGCGCTCGAGATCGCGGACATGCTGATCCGGTCCGGTGCGCTCGACATCCTCGTCGTCGACTCGGTGGCGGCGCTCGTGCCGCGGGCCGAGATCGAGGGCGAGATGGGTGACAGCCACGTCGGCCTGCAGGCGCGACTGATGTCCCAGGCGTTGCGCAAGCTCACCGGGGCGATCAACAACACCGGCACCACGGCCATCTTCATCAACCAGCTGCGCGAGAAGATCGGCGTGATGTTCGGCTCGCCCGAGACCACCACCGGTGGCAAGGCGCTGAAGTTCTACGCCTCGGTCCGCCTCGATGTGCGACGCATCGAGACGCTCAAGGACGGCAGCGAGCCGGTCGGCAACCGCACCCGGGTCAAGGTCGTCAAGAACAAGGTGGCTCCGCCGTTCAAGCAGGCCGAGTTCGACATCCTCTACGGCTTCGGCATCTCCCGCGAGGGTGGCCTGATCGACATGGGTGTGGAGCAGGGCTTCGTCCGCAAGGCGGGCGCCTGGTACACCTACGAGGGCGACCAGCTCGGCCAGGGCAAGGAGAACGCACGCCAGTTCCTCAAGGACAACCCCGACCTCTCCGACGAGATCGAGAAGAAGATCAAGGAGAAGCTCGGCATCGGCCCGCAGGTCGACAAGCCGGCCGCGCCGGTGGCCGAGGTCCCCGTCGAGTTCTGAGCTGACCTGGCATGACTGATCGACACGACGCGGCGAGGGCTGCCCTGGAGGCCGCCCTCGCCGCGACGTCGTCCGGCGGCGAGGTCACGCGCGACCGACGACGCCCCGCAGCGTGGCTGCCCATCCCCGGCGACCCCGAGGCCGACCTGCAGCACCGTGACGGTGAGCCCGATCCCTACCAGGTCGCCCGCCAGATCGTGTTGCGCCAGCTGGCGATGGCACCCAAGAGCCGCAAGCAGCTGCGCGACAAGCTGCGCGAGCGTGACTGCCCGGACGACGTCGCGGAGGCGGTGCTCGACCGGATGACCGACGTGGGTCTGGTCGACGACGAGGCCTTCGCCGGCATGCTGGTGCGCTCCCAGCAAGAGGGCCGCGGCCTGGCCCGGCGAGCCCTGGTGCGCGAGCTGCGCACCAAGGGGATCGACGACGAGACCGCTTCGGCCGCCCTCGACGCGATCGACCCCGCCCAGGAGCGGGGACGTGCCGAGCGGCTGGTGGCCAAGAAGCTGCGGACCATGCACGGCCTCGACGCCAGCGTGCAGACCCGTCGACTGGCCGGAATGCTGGCCCGCAAGGGCTACCCCGCCGACCTCACCATGGCCGTCATCCGCGATGCCCTCGCCCGGGCGCCGGAGCACCAGCGCGACTGAGCCGGTACATTCCGTGAGTGAGCCACTCCGCAACCAGCCCCGCCGCTCACCCGCTGCGCCACTGGCTCGGGCGACTCGCCGCCGTCGCTGGCGCCGAGCGGAGCCCACGACGCAACCGACACCTGGCCAACCTCCTGGCCCTCATTGCCGGGCTGCTCAACTCAGTGGGTTTCGTCGCCGTCACGGTCTACACCTCGCACATGACCGGGCTGACCGCCTCGGTCGCCGACCACCTGGTCCTCGGGTCCCCGGCCCTGGTGTGGATCGGCCTCGAGGCCATCGGATCGTTCGTCGCCGGGGCGATGGCCTGCGCGATCCTGTTCAACTGGGGTCGGCGCCGCGGCCTGCAGGGTCGCTACGCCAACGTCCTGGTCTTCGAGGCCCTGCTCATCCTGATGTTCGGCGGGCTCGCCGACCTGCTGGTCTGGTCGCACCGCGATGTGGTCTTCGTCGCGGTCCTGTGCTTCACGATGGGCCTGCAGAACGCGATCATCACCAAGATCTCCGACGCCCAGATCCGCACCACCCACGTGACCGGGATGGTGACCGACATCGGCATCGAGCTGGGGAAGTTCCTCTACCGCAGCCGTCGCCCCGACACCCCGCCCGTGCGAGGCGACCTCGGCAAGCTGGGCATGCTCAGCGGGCTGGTCGGGCTCTTCTTCGTCGGCGGCATCCTCGGCGCTGCCGGTTACCTCGCGGTGGGCTTTCCCGTCCTGCTGCTCCCGGCGGTCGTCCTGCTCGTCGCGGCTGCTGGGCCGGTCCTGGCCGACCTGCGCGCCCTCGGCCCTGCGGGCCGCCCACGCCCGGTCTGACGGGGTCTTGCGTCGCGACGGGCTCGGGGAACGCAAGGTGCGGGATGGGCCCGTGACGTCCTCGTCGGAGGGCTGGCGGGCGGCATGGTGGGCGCCGTCATCGCCGTCAACGTCGTCCTCCTCTCGGGCATCGAGCGGGGCGACGAGGCCAGCGTGGCGGACGTCTTCCGGCAGAGCGTTCTCGTGGGTGTGCTCGTCGTGGGGATCCTGCTCGCCGGACCGGTCGCCGTGGTAGCGGTATCGGTAGCGCGTCGGCGTCGACGACCCCCTGGTGCGGCCGAGCGATGACGGTCCGGGCGCCCCGATGGCGAGCACGCGGCATACCGGGGGAGTGCCCACCACGTACCCTTGTCGATGCGATGACGACACAGACTGCAGCGAAGACCTACGACGTGCGCACCCACGGGTGCCAGATGAACGTCCACGACTCCGAGCGCCTGGCCGGCCTGCTCGAGACCGCGGGCTACGTCGACGTGCAGAGCCTGCCCGCGGACGGACGCCCCGACACCGCCGACGTCGTGGTGTTCAACACCTGCGCGGTCCGCGAGAACGCCGACAACAAGCTCTACGGCAACCTCGGGCAGCTGCGACCGGCGAAGACGGCCAACCCCGACATGCAGATCGCCGTCGGGGGCTGCATGGCGCAGAAGGACCGCGAGACGATCGTCAAGCGGGCTCCCTGGGTCGACGTCGTCTTCGGCACCCACAACATCGGCAGCCTGCCCGCGCTGCTCGACCGGGCCCGGCACAACCGCGAGGCCCAGGTCGAGATCCTCGAGAGCCTCGAGGTCTTCCCGAGCACGCTTCCCACCCGCCGCGACTCCGCCTACGCGGGCTGGGTCTCGATCTCGGTGGGCTGCAACAACACCTGCACGTTCTGCATCGTCCCGAGCCTGCGCGGCAAGGAGGCCGACCGCCGCCCGGGCGACATCCTCGCCGAGGTGCAGGCGCTCGTCGACCAGGGCGTCGTCGAGATCACGCTGCTCGGCCAGAACGTCAACACCTACGGGGTCGAGTTCGGCGACCGGCTGGCGTTCGGCAAGCTGCTGCGGGCCTGTGGCGAGGTCGAGGGCCTGGAGCGGGTGCGCTTCACCAGTCCGCACCCGGCGGCCTTCACCGACGACGTGATCACGGCCATGGCGCAGACGCCCAACGTGATGCCCAGCCTGCACATGCCCCTGCAGTCGGGCTCGGACCGCGTGCTCAAGGCGATGCGCCGCTCCTACCGCAGCGCCAAGTTCCTCGGCATCCTCGACGACGTCCGCGTGCAGATCCCCGATGCAGCCATCACCACCGACATCATCGTCGGGTTCCCCGGTGAGACCGACGCCGACTTCGAGCAGACCCTGCGTGTGGTGCGCGAGGCCCGGTTCTCCAGCGCCTTCACCTTCCAGTACTCCATCCGCCCCGGCACCCCTGCCGCGACGATGCCCGACCAGCTGCCCAAGGCGGTCGTGCAGGAGCGCTACGAGCGCCTGATCGCCGCGCAGGAGGAGGTGTCCTGGGCGGAGAACCGTGCCCTGGAGGGTCGCGAGGTCGAGGTGCTCGTCGCCACCGGCGAGGGCCGCAAGGACACCGAGACCCATCGTCTCTCCGGTCGGGCCCGCGACAACCGCCTGGTGCACTTCGCCGTGCCCGAGGGCGCCGAGCGTCCCCGCCCTGGCGACATGGTGACGGTCGGGGTGACCTACGGCGCCCCGCACCACCTCGTCGCCGATGGCGCCCTCGCAGGAGGGGTGTATGCCGTGCGCCGCACCGCCGGGGGTGCCGCGTGGGCAGCCCTCCAGGACGGGACCTCGTCGGGCAAGCCCGCGGTGTCCCTCGGGATGCCCGCGTTCGGACGTCCCACGGCACCGGTCGACACGCCCACCTGTCGCGTCTGAAAGACTTGCGACCATGACCATTCGCCCTGTCGTCATCACGGGCGAGCCAGTGCTGCACCGCCGAGCCGAACCCGTCGATGCCTTCGACGACGCCCTCGCAGAGCTGGTCGCCGACATGTTCGAGACCATGGACGCCGCCCACGGCGTGGGCCTGGCGGCGCCGCAGATCGGCGTGGGCCTGCGGGTCTTCACCTGGCAGATGGCCAACGACGACGGCGTCCCGGCCCGCGGGGTCGTCGTCAACCCGTTCCTCACCGCTGCCAAGCCGCCGTTGGAGGACCCCGACCCCCACGAGCAGGCCGAGGGGTGCCTGTCGGTGCCGGGCGAGAGCTTCCCGCTGCAACGAGGGGAGAAGGCCAGCATCACCGGCTTCGACGCCACTGGCCGCGAGCTCGCGTTCGAGGCCACCGGGTGGTTTGCCCGCTGCATGCAGCACGAGTACGACCACCTCAACGGCTTCCTCTACGTCGACCGGCTGAACGAGCGGTGGACCAAGAAGGCGCGCAAGGCCGTCCGCAAGGCCGGGTGGGGAACCCCGGGCCACAGCTGGCTGCCCGGGGTGGACCCCGACCCCTTCGGCCACGACAGCCCCGACGAGCACGACCTGTGACCCGGTGCCCGGGCCGCTGATCATCGCGGTCGTCGGACCGACGGCGACCGGCAAGTCCGAGCTCGGACTGGCGTTGGCCCAGGCCCTCGGGGGCGAGGTCGTCAACGCCGACGCCAGCCAGCTCTACCGCGGCATGGACATCGGGACGGCCAAGCTGGCGCCCGGCGAGCGTCGCGGCATACCGCACCACCAGCTGGACGTGCTCGAGGTGACGCAGGAGGCATCGGTGGCCGCCTACCAGGCGGCTGCTCGCGCCGACCTCGCCGCCATCGCGGCGCACGGCGCGCACCCCGTGGTCGTGGGTGGTTCGGGACTCTACGTGCGGGCCGCGCTGGACGTCCTGGAGATCCCGCCGACCGACCCCCAGGTGCGGGTGCGCCTCGAGCAGGAGGCGCTGGCGCTCGGCGCCGCCGAGATGTACGCCCGCCTGAGGGCGGTGGATCCCCTTGCCGCAGAACGGATCCAGCCCAACAACACCCGCCGGGTCGTGCGTGCCCTCGAGGTCGTCGAGCTCACCGGGCTACCGTTCTCGGCGAGCCTGCCGCAACGCGAGTTCCTTGCCCCCACGCAGGTGCTCGGGCTGCGGCTGGAGCGACCCGTGCTGGATGCCCGGATCGCCGACCGGGTGCGCCGGATGTGGCAGGACGGCCTGGTGGAGGAGGTGCGTCATCTCGAGGCCCTCGGGCTGCGCGAGGGACGCACGGCCGCCAGGGCACTCGGCTACGCCCAGGCGCTGGCCCAGCTCGACGGTGCGATGACGGCCGAGCAGGCCCAGGAGGACACCATCGCCAGGACTCGACGCTTCGCCCGTAGGCAGGAGTCGTGGTTCGGGCCCGACCCGAGGACCACCTGGCTCGACGCGACCTCACCCGACCTCGTGGAGCAGGCCCTGACCACGGTTTACTCCGCGATCGGACACAATGGCGGGCATGGCTGACCAGACGCCCTTCACCAAGGGCCACGGCACGGAGAACGACTTCGTCCTCGTGCCCGACCTCGAGGGCGTCCGCCCGATGGCCGCGGACCAGGCGGTCCGGCTGGCCGACCGGCGCGCGGGGATCGGTGGTGACGGCGTGATCCGGGTCGTGCCCACGGCGCTGTCCACCGAGGCCGACGTGCTCGCCCAGGCGGCGCAGGCGCGGTGGTTCATGGACTACCGCAACGCCGACGGCGGCGTCGCAGAGATGTGCGGCAACGGCACCCGCGTCTTCGCCGCCTACCTGCGCCGCGAGGGCCTCGAGACCGACGACGAGTTCACCATCGCCACCCGGGCCGGGCTCAAGGTCGTGCGGTTCGAGACGCCGGACCTCATCGCGGTCAACCTCGGCCCGTGGCGGCTCGCGCAGCCCCACATCGCCGACGCCGAGGGTTTCGACGCGCTCGTGCACCTCGACGGGCACGAGCCGCTGTCGGCCCTGAGCCTCGACCTCGGCAACCCGCACACCGTGGTCGCGCTGCCCGAGAGCGTCGACCTGGATGCCCTGGACCTCCACCGGGCCCCGGTGGTCAACCCCGAACCCGAGCACGGGACCAACGTCGAGTTCGTCCGCCCCGTCGGGCCCGGGCACATCCAGATGCGGGTGCACGAGCGCGGGGTCGGGGAGACCCGGTCGTGCGGCACCGGCGCTGCGGCGGCGGCCCTGGCCACCCGCTTCTGGGCCGGCGGCCGGGGCGACACCTGGACCGTCGACGTGCCCGGCGGCCGGCTGCGCGTCCGCGCGCTACCCGGCGACGAGGTGGAGCTGGCCGGCCCGGCCGCCCTCGTCGCCGACGGGGTCACCCCACTCGTCTGACCTCGAGCACGCGAAAGCCCTTGTCGGACGCGAACCGGGACACGGCATACCCGTCGGTCGGGAGCTGCCCTTCGAGCCAGCGCTGGAGGGAGTCGGCGCCGAGGTTCTTCTGGACCACGAGGTGGGCGACCCCGCCGACCCGCAGCCGGGGCAGCCAGGTCAGCAGCATCTCGTGCAGCACCGCCTTGCCCACCCGGATCGGTGGGTTGGACCAGATCGCGTCGAGCTCCACCCCGGCCGGTATGCCGTCAGGCTGGCTGGCGTGCACGCCGTCCAGTCCCAGCGCCCGGGCGTTGGTGCGCACCAGGTCGAGGGAGCGCTCGTTGACGTCGACCGCCCAGACCGTCGCCGCGGGGGAGCGCAGGGCCAGGGTGAGCGCGATGGGTCCCCAGCCGCAGCCCAGGTCCAACAGGGTGCCGTGGTCGGGCGGGGCCGGGGCCTCGCGCAGCAGCACCGCGGTGCCCTTGTCGATGCCGTCGGGGCTGAAGATGCCGCCGGCGGACTGCACGACGACCTCCCGGCCGGCCAGGGTGACCACGAGGGTGCGCTGCTGGGCGGGGCTGGCGGGCTCGGCGGTGAAGTAGTGGTCGTGGCTGCTCATCAGGGACAACGCTAGGGCCAGCCGGGGTGGACGGACATAAACGGGTCGTCGCGGTGGTTGAAAGGGTGAGACTCTTGAGGGGATATGACGACACTGCGCCCAGACATCTTTGACTCACAGGCCGAGGCACTGACCGCCGAGGCCCACCGCTCGCCCCACGGTGAGATCGGCTACGACGGCGACCAGTACGACCGCGAGGACCGCGCGGCGCTGCGTCGCGTCGCGGGCCTGTCCACCGAGCTCGAGGACGTCACCGAGGTCGAGTACCGCCAGCTGCGCCTGGAGCGCGTGGTCCTCGCCGCGGTGTGGACCGAGGGCACCGCGGAGGACGCCGACAACTCGATGCGCGAGCTCGCCGCCCTGGCCGAGACGGCCGGCTCGACCGTCCTGGCCGGCCTCGTGCAGCGCCGGGCCAAGCCCGACACCGGCACCTACCTCGGCTCCGGCAAGGCGATCGAGCTGCGTGACATCGTCATCGCCGAGGGTGCCGACACCGTCATCTGCGACACCGAGCTCACCCCCAGCCAGCGTCGGGCCCTCGAGGACGTCGTCAAGGTCAAGGTGATCGACCGCACCGCACTGATCCTCGACATCTTCGCCCAGCACGCGAAGTCCCGTGAGGGCAAGGCGCAGGTCGAGCTGGCCCAGATGCAGTACATGCTGCCGCGCCTGCGTGGCTGGGGTGAGTCGATGTCCCGGCAGGCCGGTGGACAGGCCGCGGCAGGCCAGGGCATGGGGTCCCGCGGTCCCGGTGAGACCAAGATCGAGCTCGACCGCCGGCGGATCAACACCCGGATGGCCAAGCTGCGGCGCGAGATCAAGGACATGAAGACCAGCCGCGACACCCGGCGGTTGTCCCGAAAGACCCACGAGGTGCCCAGCGTCGCGATCGCGGGCTACACCAACGCCGGCAAGTCCTCGCTGCTCAACCGGCTCACCGGCGCCGGCGTCCTGGTCGAGAACCAGCTCTTCGCCACCCTCGACCCGACGGTGCGCCGGGCCGAGACCGAGGATGGCCGCCTCTACACGCTCGCCGACACCGTCGGGTTCGTCCGGCAGCTGCCGACGCAGCTCGTCGAGGCGTTCCGCTCGACCCTGGAGGAGGTGGCCGACGCCGACCTGCTCCTGCACGTGGTCGACGGCTCGCACCCCGACCCGGAGGGCCAGATCAGCGCCGTGCGCTCGGTCCTCGCGGACGTCGACGCCACGAACGTCCTCGAGGTCATCGTGGTCAACAAGGCCGACGCCGCCGACCCCGAGGTGCTCGACCGCCTGCGCCGTCACGAGAAGCACTGCGTGATCGTGTCCGCCCGCACGGGCGAGGGGCTCGACGAGCTGCGCGCGCTCATCTCCGACGAGCTGCCGCGCCCGGACATCGACGTCGAGGTGTTGCTGCCCTACGACCGCGGCGACCTCGTGAGCCGCCTGCACGAGGAGGCCGAGGTGCTCTCGAGCGAGCACACCGAGGACGGCACGCTGGTCAAGGCACGAGTCCACCCGGAGCTCGCCAGCGAGCTCTCCCACTTCGCGGCGTGAGCAGCACGGGTATGCCGACTGCTCCCGGGACCATCGGCCTCACCGGAGTGACCGGCCACCTCGGTGGCATCGTGGCGCGGTCGCTGGCGGGAGGCACCGCTCCGCTGGTGCTGCTGGCCCGGCGTCCCGAGGCGGCGCCGGCGCTGGAGGGTGCCGAGGTCAGGGGTGCCGACTACGCCGACACGGCACGGACTCGTGCAGCGCTCGCCGGGGTCGACACGCTGTTCATGGTGTCGGCGGCCGAGGCCACCGACCGACTCGGCCAGCACCGGGCCTTCGTCGACGCTGCCGCGGCCGCCGGGGTGCGCCACGTCGTCTACACCTCCTTCCAGGGCGCGGCCCCGGACTGCACCTTCACGCTGGGGCGCGACCACTGGGCCACCGAGGAGCACCTGCGGGCATCCGGTATGGCGCACACCTTCCTGCGCGACAGCTTCTACGCCGACTTCCTGCCCCTCATGGCGTCGGACGGTGTGCTGCGGGGACCCGCCGGTGACGGCAGGGTGGCCGCCGTCGCGCGCGCCGACGTGGCGGCGGTGGCTGCGGCGGTGCTGGTCGACCCGCAGTCCCACGCGGGCGCGGCATACGAGCTCACGGGGCCGCAGGCCCTGAGCCTGGCCGAGGTGGCGGCACTGCTCACCGAGGTGACCGGGACCCCGACCCGCTACGTCGACGAGACGCTGCCCGAGGCCTACGCCTCGCGCGCCCACTACGGGGCGCCGGACTGGCAGGTCGAGGCATGGGTCTCGACCTACACCGCCATCGCCGCGGGTGAGGTCGCCGCGGTCAGTGACACCGTGCCGCGGCTGACCGGCCGCCCGGCGACGGGCCTGCGGGACCTGCTCGCCCGGTGAGCGCCCCTCAGCCCAGGCAGAGGCAGAACGGGTGCCCGGCCGGGTCGAGGAACACCCGGAAGGTCGTGCCCGGCTGGTGGTCGTGCCGGGTGGCGCCGAGGGCGAGGACGGCGACCTCTGCCTCGTCGAGGTCGTCCACGACGACGTCCAGGTGCATCTGCTGGGGCACCTCCTGGCCGGGCCACACCGGCGGAGTGTAGGGCTGCACCGGCTGGAACGAGATGCACTGCCCGTAGTCCGCGCGCACGTCGATCCACCCTCCGGGGGACGGTTCGACCTTCCAGTCCAGCAGGGCGCTGTAGAACGTCGCCAGGGCGTCGGCGTCGGGGCAGTCGATGACGATGGTGGGAAAGCGTGCGATGGCCATGGGGGCGACGGTACGCACCATTGCGGACGATCGGCGTCCGAATACCCTCCCTCGGCAAGGTGAGCCGAGCGTGGTGGTCAGAGCCGACGCAGCGCCCGGCTCAGCACCACCGGCTCGCCGGCCTCGTCGGAGGCGTCGAGGTCCACGGTCGCCTCGATGACCCAGTCGTGGTCACCGTCGGGGTCCTCGATGGTCTGGGTGGCCAACCAGAGCCGGTGCTGGCGCTCGGGTTCGTTGACGCCCGGCGGCGGGCCGGTGGTGGGCTCGATCCGCAGGTGCTGCGGGCCGCGGGCGTCTCCATCGACCGCGATGGTGTCGTGGTCGTCGTAGTAGGCGCCGAGCGCCTCGTCCCAGGCGTGCTGGTCCATCAGGACGTGGCGGGCCGGCTCGGGGAGCGCGGCGTTCGCCTCCTCGAGCGCGGCCAGGGCCTCGAAGCGATCGCGTGAGGCGAGCTCGACCCGGCGGAACATGGCATTGCGCACCATGACCGTGAAGGCGCGCTCGTTCCCCGTGATGGGGCGTGCGGGTCGTACCCCACCGTGGGCGGCCAGTCCCTCGAGCTCGGCGAGCCGCTCGTTCGCGTCGGGGTCCGACAGCGCCTCCCACTCGTCGAGCAGGGAGGAGTCGGTCTGACGGACCGTCTCGCCCAGCCACTCGTGGAGGTCGTCGAACGCCTCGCTGCGGTGCTCGTCGGGCACGGTCTGGCGCAGCGTGCGGTAGGCGTCGGACAGGTATCGCAGCACCATGCCCTCTGACCGGGCCAGCCGATAGTGCGAGACCATCTCGGTGAAGGTCATGGCGTGCTCGTACATGTCGCGCACGACCGACTTGGGGGACAGGTCGGTCTCGGACACCCAGGGGTTGGTGCCGCGGAAGATCTCGAACGTGGCGGCGAGCACGTCGGCCAGCGGCCGGGGCCAGCTCACCTCCTCGAGCAGCACCATCCGCTCGTCGTACTCGATCCCGTCGGCCTTCATCTGGGCCACGGCCTCGCCGCGCGCCTGGTGCTCCTGGGCCATCAGCACCTGTCGAGGGTCGTCCAGGATCGCCTCGATGACCGACACGACGTCCAGGGCGTGGGTGGGCGACTCGGGGTCGAGCACCTCGAACGCGGCGAGGGCGAACGGTGCGAGGTTCTGGTTGAGGGCGAAGTTCCACTGCAGCGACTCGCGCACCGCGATGGTGCGTCCCTCGGCGTCGGGCTCGGGCAGCCGCTCCAGCACCCCGGTGTCCAGCAGGCTGCGCAGCAGGGTGATCGCTCGACGGGAGAGCCGGGCCTGCCCGCGCGGCGGCTCGTGGTTCTCGCGCAGCAGCCGGCTCAGCGCCCTGACCGGGTCCCCGGGGCGTTGCACGACGTTGAGGATCATGGCGTGGTCCACGCGCATGCGGGACACGAGCGCCTCGGGCTCCGCGGCGACGAGCTTGTCGTAGGTCTGCTCGGTCCACGAGACCGTGCCGTCCGGCGGCTTGCGCCGTTGGACCTTGCGCTGCTTCTTGGGGTCGTCACCGGCCTTCGCGAGGGCCTTGGCGTTCTCGACGAGGTGCTCGGGTGCCTGGACGACGACCGAGCCGCTGGTGTCGAAGCCGGCGCGTCCCGCGCGCCCCGCGATCTGGTGGAACTCGCGGGCCTTGAGGATGCGCTGGCGCGACCCGTCGAACTTGGCCAGCCCGGTGAACAGCACGGTGCGGATCGGCACGTTGATGCCCACGCCGAGGGTGTCGGTGCCGCAGATGACCTTCAGCAACCCGTCCTGCGCCAGCTGCTCGACCAGCCTGCGGTAGCGGGGGAGCATGCCGGCGTGGTGCACGCCGATGCCCGATCGGACCAGCGTGGACAGGGTCCGCCCGAACCCGGCCGTGAACCGGAAGCCGCCGATCCGCTCCGCGATGGCCTCCCGGTCGGCGCCGATGGCCTTCTTGAGGCTGAGCAGGGCCTGGGCCTGCTCCAGCGCGGCCGCCTGGGTGAAGTGCACGACGTAGACCGGCGCCTGGTGGGTGGTCAGCAGCTCCTCGATGGTCTCGGGGAGCGAGGTCATCGCCCACGAGAAGCTGAGCGGCACGGGCCGCTCGGTTCCCGTGACCAGCGCCGTGGAGCGACCGTTGCGCCGGGTGAGGTCCTCGGAGATCTCGCTGACGTCACCGAGGGTGGCCGACATGAGCACGAACTGCGCCTGCGGGAGCTCGAGCAGCGGCACCTGCCACGCCCAGCCGCGGTCGGGCTCCGCGTAGTAGTGGAACTCGTCCATGATCACCAGGCCCACGTCGGCGCCGGTGCCCTCGCGCAGCGCGATGTTGGCCAGGATCTCGGCCGTGCAGCAGATGATCGGGGCGTCGGGGTTCACGGAGGCGTCGCCGGTGAGCATGCCCACCTCCGAGGCCCCGAAGATCTCGCAGAGGGCGAAGAACTTCTCGCTCACCAGGGCCTTGATGGGGGCGGTGTAGAAGCTCACCCGGTCGTCGGCGAGGGCGGCGAAGTGCGCTGCGGTCGCGACGAGGGACTTGCCCGAGCCGGTGGGGGTGGACAACACGACGTTCTCCCCGGCCAGCAGGGAGATGAGTGCCTCGTCCTGGTGGGGGTAGAGCGGCAGCCCGCGTTCCTGCGCCCAGCCGGAGAAGGCGGCATACACCTCGTCCGGCCCGCCGCCACGGGGGAGCAGCTCGGACAGGGAGGCGGGGGTGGAGGTCTCCGGGGCGGTGGTCATCGCCGCCCATCCTCGCACCGCACCGGTACCGACCCCGCCACACGGCCCCGCCGCCCGCCCATCCAGACCCGCAACCTCCCAGACCCGCAACCGCCCAGACCCGCAACCTGGGCACGTCCCCGTGTGCCCAGGTTGCGGACCGGCACGGTTGGGGACGTTGCTCGGCCACCCGCCGCGCACGGCATACCCTGTCCCGGTGGCTTCCCTCGACGAACTCCTGCACGCGGCGGTCCAGGGAGTGGGGGGAGTGGAGCGACCCGGACAGGTCGAGATGGCCCACGCCGTCGCCGACGCGATCGAGAAGGACGAGCACCTGCTGGTCCAGGCCGGCACGGGCACCGGCAAGTCCCTCGCCTACCTGATCCCCGCCCTCATGCACGCGCGCACCAAGGGCCAGCCGGCGGTCGTCGCCACCGCCACCCTCGCGCTGCAGTCCCAGATCGTCGACCGGGACATGCCGCGGCTGGCCGACGCGATCGCGCCGCTGCTCGGCCGGCGCCCGACCTACGGCCTGGTCAAGGGGCGGCGCAACTACCTGTGCGCCCACAAGCTCGAGGGTGGCTTCCCCGACGAGGAGGGGCTGTTCGACGTCGGTGAGGTGGACCGCGGTGCGTCCCGGCTGGGCCAGGAGGTGGTGCGGCTGCGCGAGTGGGCCGACCAGACCGAGTCGGGCGACCGGGACGAGCTGGTCCCGGGCGTCAGCGAACGGGCCTGGCGACAGGTCTCGGTCAGCGCCCACGAGTGCCTGGGAGGCAAGTGCCCGGTCATCGCCGACTGCTTCGTCGAGCGCTCGCGGGAGGCGGCGAAGGAGTGCGACGTGATCGTCACCAACCACTCCTTCATGGCCATCGACTCCTTCGAGGGGCGCCAGATGCTGCCCGAGCACGACGTCCTGGTCGTCGACGAGGGGCACGAGCTCGTCGACCGGGTCACCTCCACGATCACCGACGAGCTCACCGCCTCCATGGTCAGCGCGGCGGCCAAGCGCGCCGGTCGGCTCGCCGACTCGACCGAGGCCGTCGAGGATGCTGGGGTCTTCCTCCAGTCGGTGCTCGACGAGCTGCCCGAGGGCAAGCTCGGTGGCCTCCCTGACTCCCTGTCGCTGGCCCTGGCCCGGGTCCGTGACACCAGCCGCCAGGTGCAGAGCGAGCTCAAGCCCGAGAAGGGCGTGGAGCCGGACGGCTCGCGCAAGGTCGCCCAGGCCGCCGTCGAGGAGGTCTTCGAGAACTCCTCGCGCATCCTCGAGCAGCGCGACCTGGACGTGGTCTGGGTCAACCGCGACCCCCGGCGCGGCTCGGTGTTGAGGGTGGCGCCCATGAGCGTCGCGATGTTGTTGCGCGACAAGGTGTTCGGCGACCGCACCGTCATCATGACCTCGGCCACCCTCGAGCTCGGGGGCACGTTCGACGCCGTGGCGGGCACCATGGGACTGCGGGGCGATGGTGCCCCCGAGTGGCGCGGCCTCGACGTGGGCAGTCCCTTCGACTACCCCCAGCAGGCCATCGCCTACGTCGCCCAGCACCTGCCCCCGCCCGGCCGCGACGGCCTCAGCGAGCAGACCCTCGACGAGATCGAGGCCCTGGTGCGGGCCGCCGGTGGGCGCACCCTCGGCCTCTTCTCGTCGATGCGCGCGGCCAAGGAGGCCACCGAGGCCATGCGCGAGCGCTTCGACGGCGACATCGGGTTCCTGTGCCAGGGCGAGGACCAGATCACCACCCTGGTGCGCCAGTTCGCGCGCGACCCGCGGACCTGCCTGTTCGGCACCCTCACCCTGTGGCAGGGGGTCGACGTGCCCGGCTCCGCCTGCCAGCTGGTCCTCATCGACCGCATCCCGTTCCCGCGGCCCGACGACCCGCTGTCGTCGGCCCGCGCCCAGGCGATCGCCAAGATGGGCGGCAACGGGTTCATGGCGGTCTCGGCGACCCACGCGGCGCTGCGCCTGGCCCAGGGCGCTGGCCGGCTCATCCGCCGTGGCGACGACCGCGGGGTGGTCGCCTTCCTCGACTCACGCATGATGACGGCGCGGTATGCCGGTTTCCTCCAGCGCTCGCTGCCCCCCTTCTGGCCGACCACCGACCGCGAGCGCGTGCTGGCGGCCCTCCAGCGGCTCGACCAGACCGCGCCCCCGCCCGTGGAGGTGCACGAGCCGGCCCCTCGCGGGCTGACCGGCGCGGTGACGACCCCGGTCGGTGCGGCCAGCGCCGCGGACGGGGCAGAGCACCCGCGTCCGGTCGCCACCGACCCGCGTCCGGTCGCCACCGACCCGCCGCCGACCGACTCGTCGCGCACAGCCGTCACGCAGGGCCACGCCTGGACGCCGGAGTCCGACGAGGAGCTGCGCGACGGCGTCGAGCTGGGCCTGTCGGTGCCCGAGCTGGCGGAGAGCCTCGAGCTGCCCCCGGACGTGGTTGCCGCCCGGCTGCAGGGCCTGGGCCTCGAGGCGAGCGGCGCGGCGGTGCTCGGCTTCGACTGACCGCGTGCGGGTCATACTGGACCCATGGCCGACCCGATCTCCATCCTGCTCGTCGGCGACGGCCCCGTGGTCGACGCGCTCGACCCCCTGTGCACGATGCTCGGCTGGTCGACCGCGGTCACCGCGACCCAGGTGCCCGTGGCGGCCGATGTCGACGCGCTGGTCGTCACCAGCCACCACGATGACGTCGACGGGCCGATGATCCGCGCCGCCCTGGCCGCCGGCACGGCATACGTCGGAGCCATGGGCTCGCGCGCGACGCAGGCGCGGCGCAGGGAGTGGCTGGTCTCGAACGGTGTGCAGGAGGCGTCCCTGCAACGGCTGCACGCCCCGATCGGGCTGGACATCGGCGCCCAGGAGCCCGGTGAGATCGCGGTCTCGATCGTGGCCCAGATCGTCGCGCTGCGCCGGGGTGCCCTGGACACCGTGGGTTCGGTGAGTGACCGGGACGGCCCGATCCATCCCGACCTCGGCCCGGGCGAGGCGTACTGCCCCGGCGGGTGATGTCCGCCGCCCGTGGCAGGCTGGGGCCGTGACCGCCACCACCTCGCGCACCGTGCCGCCGCTCGTGCTCATCAGCGGCCCCGAGCAGGTCATCGCGGCCCGCGCCCTGACCAGCACCCTCGACGAGCTGCGCCAGGGCGAGCCCGATCTGGAGGTGGTGCGGCTCTACGCCGCCACCTACGAGGCCGGGTCGCTCGGGATCCACGCGAGCCCCTCGCTGTTCGGCGGCACCAAGGCGATCGTCGTCCACGACCTCGACGAGGCGCCGGAGGAGCTCGCCGAGGACCTCCTGGCGTTCCTCGCCGCGCCCGAACCCGAAGTGACCCTCGTGGTCACCCACAAGTCCGGCCAGCGCGGCAAGAAGGTGCTCGACACCCTCAAGAAGTCGCAGGCAAGGGTGGTCGAGGCTCCGGCCATCAAGTCAGACCGCGACAAGAGCGACTTCGCCATGAACGAGTTCCGCCGGGGCGGCCGCAAGGCGACCCCCGACGCCATCCGGGCCCTCATCGAGGCCGTCGGCAAGGACGTCAGCGAGCTCGCCTCCGCCTGCCAGCAGCTGCTCGCGGACACCACCGGGGTCATCGACGAGCCGCTGGTCGCCCGCTACCACGGGGGCAAGGTCGAGGCGACCGGCTTCCGTGTCGCCGACGCCGCCATGGCCGGCAACCCGGGTGAGGCGCTGCGCCTCCTGCGGCACGCCCTGGGCACGGGAGTCGACCCTGTCCCCATCGTCGCCGTGCTGGCCCAGCAGCTGCGCCAGCTCGTCAAGGTCGGGGCGGCGGGCCGGGGTCGGTCGGCCGACGTGGCCCGCGACCTGGGCATGGCCCCGTGGCAGGTCGACAAGGCCCGGCGCGCCCTGAGCGGGTGGGGCCCGGAGGGGCTGGCCCGGTCCATCCAGGCGGTCGCCTCGGCCGACTTCGAGGTCAAGGGCGGCGGTCGCGACCCGGTCTACGCCGTCGAGCGCGCCATCCTCACGATCACCGGCGCCCGCACGGGCCAGTGACCCCCCGGCGGCCCGCAGGGGACTGCCTGAGCACGCGAGCAGGACACGTTTTGGGGGAGTGGCCAACTCGCTGGTAGATTTGCCCCTCGCGTGCGCGCATGGTCGTGCGCGCATGCAGCTTCATCCAGAGCGGCTCAACCACGGGTGCCCCACGCCCGGTCCCGAGCCGCTACTGCCGCCCTCTAACGGCAACCAACCGACCAACGAGAAAGACACACAGTGGCAAACATCAAGTCCCAGCTGAAGCGGATCAAGACGAACCGCACGGCGACCGAGCGCAACAAGGCCGTCAAGAGCGAGGTCCGGACCTGGATCCGCAAGTTCCAGACCGCCGCCGCTGCCGGCGACGCCCCTGCGGCCCAGGAGGCGCTCAAGGCTGCCTCCACCAAGCTCGACAAGGCCGTCAGCAAGGGCGTCATCCACGCCAACCAGGCCGCCAACAAGAAGTCGGCCATGGCGAAGAAGGCCGCCTCGCTCTGAGGTAGGTCTTCCTGCACACGTCCAGCGGGGCCGGTCGCCACACGGTGACCGGCCCCGCTGTCGTGTCCGGGGCGGCTCAGCCCAGGGCCAGGTTGCGCAGCCCCGTCAGGCTGCCGTTGAAGTGGTCCTGGTCGACCGGGGTGTCGGAGTACTGCCAGAACGTGTAGTACGCCCAGCCGGCGGGCAGCGTGCCGGGAGAGGTGTTGTACCGGGCGATCCACAGGGGGTTGGTGCCCGAGAACGCGCTGGTGTTCCCCGTGCACGTCGTCCACCAGCTGGTCGTGGAGTAGATGACCGCATCCCGGCCGGTGCGCGCCTTGTAGCGCGCGGTGAACGCCGCGATCCAGCTGCGCATCGATGCCTGGCTCAGGCCGTAGCAGGTCGCACCGTACGGGTTGTACTCGATGTCCAGGACCCCTGGCAGCGTCTTCCCGTCGGCCGACCACCCGCCCCCGTGGTCGGCGAAGTAGTCGGCCTGCGCGGTGCCGGACGAGTTGCCGGGCAGGGCGAAGTGGTACGCCCCGCGGATCATGCCGACGTTGTACGAGCCGGTGTACTGCTGCCCGAAGGTGGGGCTCTGGTAGCTGGTGCCCTCGGTCGCCTTCACGTAGGCGAACTTCTTGCCCTGGTTCCAGTACGACGCCCAGTCCACGGTCCCCTGCCACTTCGAGACGTCGATCCCCGGGGTCTGGGTCGCGGCGGCGAGGCCCGTGGCTCCTCCCGACGTGGCGGCGTTCGACGTTGCTGCGTCCGATCCGGCGCCGGTCGCCGACCGGCCCGCGGACCACCCCAGGTAGGCGTCGCCGGCCGACCGGATCCCGGCGGACCGGGCTCGGTCGTTGGGGGACGGCGCGGCCGGGGCGCCGGCTGCGGATCCGGCCGACGTGGTGAGGGCTGCCGTGACGAGCAGGGTGGTTGCGGCACTGGCGGCCAGCGTGGCGCCGAGGTGGCGGCGGGCACGGGTCATGAGGACTCCTGGTGTCGGTTATGTGCGGATTGCGACACGTTGACGGTAATGAGTTACCTGTGCGGGCAGGGCGACGAAACCGTCTCGGCTTCCCCCTGATCGGGGAAAGAGTTCACCAAGGGGTGGCGCAGGCTGCTGCACCGGGGGAGATCGCCCGTCAGCGCCGCCGAGCCACCGCACTCGCGACCTGGCCGAACCGGGCCGCATCGAGGGTGGCGCCCTCACGCCGCACCCGCCCCGGGTTGACCCGGATCACGCGGTCGACCCGCACCTGGCTGGGCCGGCGCTGGCGGTCCCACGGGCCCGTCCCGATGTCGATCCATCGTGGCCGGTGGCGGTAGCGGGACTGGTCCTGGGCAGGACGCTGTCGCGTGCTGAGCATGAGCCCGAGCAGCCAGCGCCCGTCGCGGCCGATGAGCAGGACGGGGCGGTCCTTGCCCTGGCGGTGGTCCTCCTCGAACGGCACCCACGTCCAGACGACCTCACCGGGGTCGGGTCGGCCGTCGGGGACCGGGGTGTACTCCATCGCCGGCATCCCGGCGAAGTCCCCCGGGTAGGTGCCCGTGAAGCGGCACAGCAGGTCGCTGAACCACCCGCGGAACCCTGTGGGGCGAGTCGTCGGCTCCATCACGGTGGCTACGCCTGGTCCCGGGCACGCCACCGCAAGCATCCCGAGGACGCGGTCGGTTCCGCAGGCTGGCTCGCGTACCGGGTCTGCTCGGCCATGGTCCCCTCGA
Source organism: uncultured Actinomycetota bacterium (assembly GCA_963757635.1). Taxonomy (GTDB): domain Bacteria; phylum Actinomycetota; class Actinomycetes; order Actinomycetales; family Dermatophilaceae; genus Pedococcus. The sequence continues at coordinate 1,065,408 of CAVWSK010000005.1, forward strand.
TCTCCTGCGCGGCGTGGGTGCGATGCTACGTCCCACAGGCCTGCCGTTCGGCACCGATGGGAGAACCCGGGGAATGACACGCGAGCACCCCGTCGTTGGCACCCACGTGACCGACTCGACCCCAGCCGTGGCACCCGGCGACCTCGACCCCGAGCGCGTCGTCGTGCCGACCCACGTCAACCTGGCGCTCCTGGCCCTCGCCGCGGGTGGCTTCGCCATCGGCACGGCGGAGTTCGTGACGATGGGTCTGCTGCCTGAGGTGGCCGAGGGTGTGGGCATCTCGATCCCGACCGCGGGCCACATCGTCTCCGCGTACGCCGCGGGAGTCGTCGTGGGTGCGCCCGTGCTGGCGACCCTGGGCTCGAAGCTGCCCCGCAAGCAGCTGTTGCTGTGGCTCATGGGTGCGTTCGCCGTGGCCAACGGGCTCTCGGCGCTCGCCTCGAGCTACGGGCTGCTCATGGGGGCCCGGTTCCTGTCCGGGCTGCCGCACGGCGCCTACTTCGGGGTCGGGGCGCTCGTGGCCGCGTCCATGGTCCCGGCCCACCGGCGCACCTGGGCGGTCTCGATGATGATCACCGGCCTGACGGTGGCCAACATCGTCGGGGTGCCCCTCACGACGCGCCTGGGCCAGGCCTACGGCTGGCAGTGGCCGTATGCCGCAGTGGCGGTCATCGCGGCCGTCACCGTCGTCGCGGTGTGGCGCTGGGTGCCGTTCTGCGCGCCCGTGGGTGGCGTGACGATGCGCTCGGAGCTGTCGGCGCTGCGCCGTCCCCAGGTGTGGTTCGCGCTCGCCATCGGGACGGTCGGGTTCGGGGGCATGTTCGCGACGTTCTCCTACATCTCACCCACCATGACCGAGCTCGGGGGCTTTCGCAGCGTCGCCATCCCGCTGATCCTCGCCGTCTACGGCGTGGGCATGACGGCCGGCGCCATGCTCTCCGGGCCGGTGTCCCGCCTCGGCCTCCAGCGCGGAATCACCGTGGTGATGGCCGCGATCGCCGTGATGCTGGCACTGTTCGGACCAGCGGTCCAGGCGGCCCAGTGGCTCGCGATCGTGGCGGTCTTCATGCTCGGCCTGCTGCCCAGCATCCTGGTGCCCATGCTGCAGACCCGGCTCATGGACGTCGCGCACGAGGGCCAGTCGCTCGCGGCGGCTCTCAACCACTCGACGCTCAACATCGCCAACGCCCTCGGAGCCTGGCTCGGCTCGGTGGTGCTGTCCGCCGGCCTGGGGTACGAGTGGCCCTCGCGGCTCGGCGCCGTCCTCGCGGTCCTGGGCGTCGGCATCGCCCTCGCCTCGGCCGGCGCCAACCGTCGCACGACCCGCCGGGCCGATCTCGTGGCTGATCCGGTCCCTGCCTGAGGGAGCCCGGGCCCGTCACGGGCACGGGTGTGCTCGTGGGAGACTGTGCCGGTCCCTGCCCCGTCGTCCGTGAGGTTCTGAGTACCTGTGTCACCCATGGCCCGCACCGCGCTGCAGCCGCACGCAACGCCGCCGGACCTCATCCGGAACTTCTGCATCATCGCCCACATCGACCACGGCAAGTCGACCCTGGCCGACCGGATGCTCCAGATCACCGGCGTCGTCGACGGCCGGGACATGCGTGCGCAGTACCTGGACAAGATGGACATCGAGCGTGAGCGCGGCATCACGATCAAGTCGCAGGCCGTGCGGATGCCCTGGGAGCTGGACGGCACGACCTACGCGCTCAACATGATCGACACCCCGGGGCACGTCGACTTCACCTATGAGGTCTCGCGGTCCCTGGCGGCGTGCGAGGGCGCCGTGCTGCTGGTCGACGCCGCGCAGGGCATCGAGGCCCAGACCCTGGCGAACCTCTACCTCGCGATGGAGAACGAGCTCGCGATCATCCCGGTGCTCAACAAGATCGACCTGCCCTCGGCCCAGCCGGAGAAGTTCGCCGAGGAGCTGGCCGGCCTGATCGGGTGCGAGCCCGACGACTGCCTGCGGGTGTCCGGCAAGACCGGTTCCGGGGTCGAGCCGCTGCTCAACGAGATCGTCAGGCAGCTGCCCCCGCCGAGTGGTGACGCCGACGCCCCCGCCCGAGCCATGATCTTCGACTCCGTCTACGACACCTACCGCGGTGTCGTCACCTATGTCCGCGTCATCGACGGCAACCTCAACCCGCGCGAGAAGATTGCGATGATGTCGACCCGCGCGACGCATGAGCTGCTCGAGATCGGCGTCAGCTCACCCGAACCCACGCCGGCCAAGGGCCTGGGCGTCGGCGAGGTGGGCTATCTCATCACCGGCGTGAAGGACGTGCGCCAGTCCAAGGTCGGCGACACCGTCACCAATGCCGCCAAGCCGGCCCAGCAGGCTCTCGGCGGCTACCGCGACCCCAAGCCGATGGTGTTCTCCGGTCTCTACCCGATCGACGGGTCGGACTACCCTGACCTGCGCGACGCGCTCGACAAGCTCAAGCTCAACGACGCGGCGCTGGTCTACGAGCCGGAGACCTCCGCGGCGCTGGGGTTCGGCTTCCGGATCGGCTTCCTCGGGATGCTGCACCTCGAGATCGTGCGCGAGCGGCTCGAGCGGGAGTTCGACCTCGACCTGATCTCCACGCTGCCCAACGTCGTCTACGACGTGACGATGGACGACGGCAAGGTGCTCACGGTCACGAACCCGAGCGAGTTCCCCTACGGCAAGGTCAGCTCGGTCACCGAGCCGGTGGTGCGGGCGACCGTGCTGGCCCCCAGCGAGTTCATCGGCGCGATCATGGAGCTCTGCCAGCAGAAGCGGGGAACGCTGCGCGGCATGGACTACCTCTCCGAGGACCGCGTCGAGATGCGCTACACCCTGCCGCTGGCCGAGATCGTCTTCGACTTCTTCGACCAGCTCAAGTCGCGCACCCGTGGCTATGCGTCGTTCGACTACGAGCCCGACGGTGACCAGGTGGCCGACCTGGTCAAGGTCGACATCATGCTCCAGGGCGAGACCGTCGACGCCTTCAGCTCCATCGTGCACAAGGACAAGGCGTACGCCTACGGCGTGATGATGGCCGGCAAGCTCAAGGACCTCATCCCGCGACAGCAGTTCGAGGTGCCGATCCAGGCCGCCATCGGGGCGCGGATCATCGCCCGCGAGAACATCCGCGCCATCCGCAAGGACGTGCTCGCCAAGTGCTACGGCGGCGACATCAGCCGCAAGCGCAAGCTGCTGGAGAAGCAGAAGGCGGGCAAGAAGCGGATGAAGAACATCGGCACCGTCGAGGTCCCGCCGGAGGCGTTCATCGCAGCGCTGTCCAACGACGCGGTGACCAAGAAGTAGCCAGCCCTCCCACACCGGCAAAGCGGGGGTTGCGTCCTGTTCCGGGAGGCACAACTCCCGTCACGGGACGCAACCCCCGCTTTGCGGGACGGGGAACCTCGGTCAGTCGCGCAGGCGGCCGCGCAGGTCGTCGACCTGGCCGTCGCTCCAGCCCTGGTGGTGCAGCCACCCCGCCGCGCCGCCGTGGCGCTCACCGAGGACTGACAGGATCCGGGTCATGGTCTCGGGCTTGGGGCGGTGGTGGTCCATCGGCTGGTCCTTGAGCACCTCGCCGTATGCCGGCCGGGCCATCAGCCGGGCGACGATCTGCTCGATGCGCTCACCGGTGGCGACGTAGTCCGCGACGACCTCCGCGTCGGACACCCCTGCGACCGAGAGCGCGAGGCCGACCACCGTGCCGGTGCGGTCCTTGCCTGCGGCGCAGTGCACGATCGTGGCGCCCCGGCTCGTCGCGATGACCTCGAGGGCCCCGAGGACCGAGTCGGGACGGTCGGCGAGGTAGCCGAGGTAGTGGCTCGCCCAGTAGTCGTCGTCGAGCTTCGGGCGGGCCGCGCCCTGGCGGGCAGCGTCCTTGGACCACGGCAGCACGAGCGCGTCCTCGGCCCCGACGTCCTGCTCGTCGTCGCGGAACAGCGAGTGGCGGTGGTGGTTGGCGACCTCGCGCACCTGCAGCGGCCCGGGGCCCTCGATCCGCACCTCCACGTCACTGCGCAGGTCGACGATGTCGCTGACCCCGATGACGTCGACCAGGTGCCGGATGTCGGCCTCGGTGAGGTCCTGGAGGTTGTCCGAGCGCAGCAGGCGCCCAGCGGTGATCCGGCCCCCGTCTGCCGTCGGGAGGCCGCCGACATCGCGCATGTTGACGACGCCGTCGAGGTCGATCCACCGAGACTCACTCACCCTCCCGACCCTACGCGGGGCCGCCCCGACAGCGACCGGCGGCCGGCGCCGCCGCGGCGAACACGGCCCGACACATAGGTGAGGGCCTCGGAAAGTATGAGTTTCCGAGGCCCTCGACGATCTGGACCGAGGTCCTGATCGACGCTCTCGCCGAAGCGATTGCGTATCTCCATGTGTAGTCCGGGTCGCGCTGCGCGACAAGGACTTTGGTCCCGATCAGCCGAGATTTCCTGCCCGGATTCGCTGCGCACCGGCGTGTTGCGGCGACACGCCGGTGAGGGCGAGGGGCGCTCGGCTGAGAGGATGGCTCCATGCCCAGTGCCCTGCCGGAAGGCGACCCCGCCCCCGCCGACGGGCACCTGCCGCAGGCGTCACTCGCGACGCTCCAGCACCACCCGTTCGGGATCTACCTGCACGTGCCGTTCTGCGCGGTGCGCTGCGGCTACTGCGACTTCAACACCTACACCCTGACCGAGCTGGGCGCCGACGGCGCGAGCGTGGCGACGTATGCCGACGCAGCCCTGCGAGAGGTCGGCTTCGCGGCCGCGGTGCTCGGCGCCGACCGACCCGTCGTCGAGACGGTGTTCGTCGGCGGAGGGACCCCCACCCTCCTGGCCGCGGCCGACCTCGCACGGATGCTCGCCGGCATCCGGGAGCAGTTCGGCCTGGCCCCCGGTGCCGAGGTCACGACGGAGGCCAACCCGGACTCGGTGACGCCCGAGGCGCTGGCGCTGCTCGCCGACGCCGGGTTCACCCGGGTCTCGCTCGGCATGCAGTCAGCGGTGCCGCACGTGCTGCGCACCCTGGAGCGCACCCACGACCCGGCCAACGTCGAGCGGGCCGTCGGCGCCGCCCGTGCGGCCGGGCTCCAGGTCAGCCTGGACCTCATCTACGGCACTCCGGGCGAGAGCCTGGACGACTGGCGCACGAGCCTTGCCGCCGCGACCGACCTCGAGCCCGACCACGTCTCGGCGTACGCCCTGGTGGTCGAGGACGGCACCAAGCTGGCGGCCCAGGTGCGCCGTGGCCAGGTCCCCGCCCCCGAGGACGACGACGAGGCGGCCAAGTACGAGCTGGCCGACGAGCACCTCGCCGCGGCCGGCTACGGCTGGTACGAGGTGAGCAACTGGGCCCGCCGCGAGGACGCTCGCTGCCGCCACAACGAGGGCTACTGGGCCGATGGCAACTGGTGGGGGATCGGGCCGGGCGCGCACAGCCACGTGGGTGGCGTGCGGTGGTGGAACGTCAAGCACCCCAACGCGTATGCCGGCCGCGTCGGGTCGGCGACCAGCCCCGCCCACGGCCGCGAGACCCTCACGGCGGAGCAGCGGTACGACGAGCGGGTGCTGCTCGGGGTCCGCCTCCTGGAGGGGCTGCCGACCAGCGACCTGCTCGACGAGGGGCGGGTCGCGGTGGCGGGGCTCATCGCCGACGGGCTCGTGGACGCGACGGCGGCCCTGCGCCGTCAGCGGGTGGTGCTGACGAGGCAGGGCCGTCTGCTCGCGGACACCGTGGTCCGGCGCCTGCTCGGGCTGCGTTAGCCCTACTTCACCCAGTCCGGGGTGAGGGGGTAGCGGTACCACTCACCATTGTTGGCGGCGATGGCGGCGATGATCTGGAAGACGATCGAAGCGACGCCCGTCGCGATGAGGAACGGGATGCCGATGAGCACGAACGAGAGCAGACCGAAGACGATGTAGGCGATCAGCAGGATCAGCTGGAAGTTGAGCGCCTGCGCCGCGTGGTGCCGCACGAAGGGCCCACGGTCGCGGAATACCAGGTAGATCACCAGTGGCCCCAGGAACGGCATGCTCACCAGTGCGCCCACGAACGGGGACAGGTGCGCCAGGGTGGCCCACAGCCGCTCGTCGGAGGGCGTCATGGGGGTCGGTGCAGGGGTGTAGCCGTAGCCGTAGCCGCCGGGTTGCTGGGGCGGTGGCTGGTACTGCGGTTGTTCGGTCATCTGGTCCTCCGTCGTGGTTGCTACCCCCAGTGAAACGCACCGCGGCCCCCGGATGCTCCACGGTGCGGGGAGCTTCGGGGTGCAGTCAGGGAGCGATCAGGGCCCACCCTGACCTGCCACGGGTCTCAGTGCCCCGGCTCGGTGACGAAGTCGATGAGCTCCTCGACGCTGGCCAGCAGGGTCGGCTCCAGGTCGGCATACGAGCGCACCGTGCCGAGGATCTGCTTCCACGCCCGGGCGATGTCGGCTTGCTCGTCGTGCGCCCAGCCCAGGTGGTCGCAGATCCCGTGCTTCCACTCGGTCCCCCGGGGGATCACCGGCCACCGCTCCAGCCCCAGGCGCTCGGGGCGCACCGACTGCCACACGTCGACGTAGGGATGGCCGAGGATCCGCACGTGCGCGGCATACGGGCCCCTGCGGCAGGCCTGCACGACCTTGTCCTCCTTGGTGCCGGGAAGCAGGTGGTCGACGAGCACCCCCATCCGCTGGCCCGGCCCGGGGCGGAAGTCACGGATGGCGCCGGCGAGGTCGTCGACGCCGTCGAGCAGCTCGACCACCACGCCCTCGATGCGCAGGTCGTGGCCCCAGACCTTCTCCACCAGCTCGGCGTCGTGGCGACCCTCGACGAAGATCCGTGACCCACTGGCCACCCTCGCGCTGGCCCCCTCGACGGCCCGCGAGCCCGAGGCGGTCCGCGACGTCGCCGCCTTCGCCTCCGCGAGCCGGGCGCGAGCGGCGGCAGTCGGCGGGGTGAGGATCACAGGCGAGCCGTCGAGCAGGAATCCCGGCCCCATCGGGAAGCCCTTGGTGCGTCCCCGCCGGTCCTCGAGGTGCACCACCCGCATGCCGCCGGCCTTCTCGACCCGCACCACGGCGCCGCACCAGCCGGTCTCGACGTCCTCGACGACCAGGCCCGTCTCGGCCTCGACCTCGCGGGAGCGCCCCCTCGGGGGCACCCGCCAGTCGCCGGACAGGACATCGGAGCCATAGCGGTCGGACACCGACGCAGGGTATGCCGCCGCACGGCCGGGACCGCGCGGACGCGCCGCGATGCGGCCGGCAGGTCGGGAACCCCGTAGACTTGGCACTCGCTGAGCAGGAGTGCCAGCGTGCTGACCAGAGCATCCGGGAGGTGTCGAATGAGCGAGGAACGCCGACTCGCAGTGCTACGGGCGATCGTGCAGGACTACGTGCAGACCTCGGAGCCGGTGGGGTCCAAGGCCCTGCTCGACCGGCACCAGCTCGGGGTCTCGGCCGCGACCGTCCGCAACGACATGGCCGCGCTGGAGGAGGAGGGCCTGATCGCCGCTCCGCACACCAGCGCCGGACGGGTGCCGACCGATGCCGGCTACCGGCTGTTCGTCGACCGGCTGAGCTCGGTCAAGCCGATGTCCGGCGCCGAGAGGTCCGCCATCGCCCAGTTCCTCGAGGGGGCCGTGGACCTCGACGACGTCGTCGCCCGCACGGTCCGGCTGCTCGCATCGCTGACCCGCCAGGTCGCGGTGATGCAGTACCCCTCGCTGACCCGGTCCTCGGTGCGCCACGTCGAGTTCGTCCCCATGGGGCCCACCCGGCTCATGATCGTGCTCATCGTCAACACCGGGCGGGTCGAGCAGCGGGTGATCGAGACCGGGGCGGACCTGAGCACGAGTGAGGGCGAGGCGACCCTCGCCCTGATCCGCGCCAAGGTCAACGCCCGCGCGGTGGGCGAGCGCCTCGTCGATGCGGCGGCCTCCCTGGCGGCGCTACCGGACGAGTTCGAGCCCGCGGACCGCGACCTCGTGCGCGCCGTCGTGGGCTCGCTCGACGACGCGCTCGTCGAGGAGCGCGAGGAGCGCGTGGTGCTGGCCGGCACCTCCAACCTGGCGCGGGTCGGCACCGACTTCCCGCTGAGCATCGGCCCGGTGCTCGAGGCCCTCGAGCAGCACGTGGTGCTGCTCAAGCTGCTCGGCACCGCGCGCGAGACCTCCGAGCCGATCTCGGTGCGGATCGGCCACGAGAACCCCTACGCGGGTCTGCAGTCGACCTCGGTGGTCTCCACCGAGTACGGCAGCGGTTCGCACCTGGTGGCAGGGTTGGGTGTGCTCGGGCCCACCCGCATGGACTACCCCACGACGATGGCGTCGGTGCGGGCGGTCGCCACCTACGTCTCCAGGATCCTCGAGCAGTGAGGGCGTTTGCGCGCCCCCTGCCACCACGCACGACCGACAAGGACATTCGTTGAACGACTACTACCAGGACCTGGGCGTCTCACGGGACGCCTCCCCTGAGGAGATCAAGCGCGCCTACCGCAAGATGGCCCGCAGGCTGCACCCCGACGTCAACCCCAGCCCGGAGGCCGAGGAGCAGTTCAAGAAGGTCTCGCAGGCCTACGACGTGCTCTCGGACGCCGAGAAGAAGCGCTCCTTCGACATGGGCGCCGACCCCTACGCCGGTTCGGCCGCCGGCTTCGGGCAGGGCTTCTCGTTCAGCGACATCATGGACGCGTTCTTCGGTGGCGGCGCCGGTCAGGCCCAGCGTGGCCCCCGGTCCCGACAGCGTCGTGGCCAGGACGCCCTCGTGCGGCTCGACCTCGACCTCGCCGACGCCGTCTTCGGGGCCGAGAAGGACCTCACCATCGAGACGGCCGTGGTCTGCTCCACCTGCCACGGCGACGGCGCGCAGCCCGGCTCGTCGCGGCGCACCTGCGACGTCTGCGGCGGTCGCGGCGAGATCCAGCAGGTGCAGCGCTCGTTCCTGGGCCAGGTCATGACCTCCCGTCCGTGTGGCACCTGCCAGGGCTACGGCGAGGTGCTGGTCAGCCCCTGCTTCGAGTGCTCAGGTGACGGGCGTGTGCGTACCCGGCGCACCCTGAAGATCAAGGTGCCGGCCGGTGTCGACACCGGGACCAGGATCCAGCTCACCGGCGAGGGCGAGGTCGGCCAGGGTGGGGGCCCCGCCGGCGACCTGTACGTCGAGGTCGCCGTGCGCCAGCACGCCACCTTCCAGCGCCGGGGCGACGACCTGCACTGCACGGTCGAGCTGCCCATGACCGCCGGGGCGCTGGGCACGACGCTCAAGCTGGAGACCTTCGACGGCACCAACGAGCTCGAGATCAAGCGCGGCACCCAGGCCGGCGACGTCCTCACCCTGCGCGGGCTCGGGGTGACCCACCTGCGCGGCACCGGCCGTGGCGACCTGCTCGTGCACGCCAACGTGATGACCCCGACCCGCCTCGACGAGCAGCAGGAGGCCCTGCTGCGCGAGCTGGCCACGCTCCGCGGCGAGGAGCGGCCGGAGGGCCGGCTCGCCCCGGCCAACCAGGGCCTGTTCGGCAAGCTGCGCGACGCGTTCAAGGTCAAGTAGCGCGGGGCCCGTGACGCTGCCGCTGTTCCTCGTCGACGCCGACGTGCTCGCCGGCGCTGCGGTCGGGCGCCACGTGCTCCTGGACGGTCCGGAGGGTCGGCATGCCGCGACCGTGCGCCGGATCGGCGCGGGGGAGCGGGTCATGCTCGCGGACGGCAGTGGACTGCGGGTGACCTGCACCGTGGCCGGCACGGGCCGGGCCGAGCTCGACCTGCGCGTCGACGAGGTGGGGCGGGAGCCCGAGCCGGTGCCACGCTTCGTGCTGGTCCAGGCGCTGGCGAAGGGCGATCGGGACGACCAGGCCATCGAGGCCGCCACCGAGTTCGGCGTGGACGAGGTCGTGCCGTGGCAGGCGTCGCGCAGCATCGTGCAGTGGCGCGGCGAACGCGGCGAGAAGGCCCGCCGCAAGTGGGAGTCCACCGTCGCCGCGGCCAGCAAGCAGTCCCGGCGCTCGCGCACCCCGGTGGTCGCCGACCTGGTCTCCGGCAAGGACCTTGCGGCGCGGATCACCGAGGCGGCCGCGGCATACGTCCTGCACGAGGACGCCACCGAGAGCCTGGCGGCCCAGTCCCTCCCGGAGGACGGTGAGGTGCTGGTCGTGGTCGGTCCGGAGGGCGGGATCACCCCCGAGGAGGTGGCGGCGTTCGAGGCGGCCGGGGCCCGGACCGTGCGCCTCGGGCCGACCGTGCTGCGCTCGTCCAGCGCCGGGCCGGCCGCGCTCGCGGTGCTGAGCGCAGCCGACCGGTGGCGCTGACTACTTGACGGTGAAGGGGATCGACCGCTCGGCGGCGACGGACCCGTCCTTGGCGCTGGCCTCCCACACCCGGATCGTGTAGTCGCCGGCCGGGAGCCGACCGAGGGCGATGGAGTAGGTGCCCCGTTCCGGCGCTCCGACGCTGGCCGTCTCGAAGCCCTTCTTGACGACCGAGCCGCCCCGCGTGAGCTCCCAGGAGACGGTGGCCTCGAAGACGGTCGCCTCGCCGGTGACGGTGACGTCCTTGGTGGCCGGCAGCACCTGGTCGCGGGTCGGTGAGTTCACCCAGATCGGGGCGAGGTCCTGCCACGACTCGGCGGCCGGCGGGCGGTTGAAGAAGTGGTCGGTCGGGATCGACCCGAAGAGCTTCCCGCCACCCTGGACCTGGAAGCCCACCGGGATGTTGCCCTTGCCGACCGCGGCCTGAGCGGTCCAGACCAGCTCCTGCACGGCCAGCCGCTGCGTCTCGGCGTCGAAGCCGTCGGCGCCCGGGTTGGCCAGGTCGATGGTGATGAGGTCGGGGGCGACCGTGACGTCACCGATGGTCTGGCCGGACCACGGCTGGAGGTAGCCGTCGGTGTTGCTGTAGGGCTGGGCGTTGACGGCCAGCACCAGGGCGGCCTTCGCCTTGACGGCGTCGGTGGCGGGGGTCGGGACGTCGTGGCGGACGAACTCGCGGAACAGCTTGTAGGTCGGCTTGGCATCCCCGACGGGTCCCACGAAGTAGACCGGCAGGGTGACGGCCTGGGTCTGGCCCACGGGTGTCGTCGCGGAGTCGGTGGCCGAGGGCGGGGTGGTCGGCTCGACCGACGGCGCGGAGCTGGCGGGCGGCGTCGGGGTGACCGGGTTGTCCTGGCCGGACCACCACACCCCACCGGCGATCGCCGCGACCGCGGCCGCGGCGGCGACCGGCAGCAGCCAGCGCCGGGAGCGCGAGGAGCCGTCACCGGCCACCGGCCCCGCCGAGTTGGCCTCGAGCAGGATGGCGTCGAGCCGGTCGGAGGGCCGGACCCGGGCGGCCTCGCGCTCCAGGCTGTGGCGCAGGGTCCCCTCGACGGCGTCGAACTCCCCGGGCTCGAACTCGGGGTCCAGGAACTCGGTGCGGTCGTTCATGACGTGGCCTCCATCCGGCTGCGCAGGGCGGCGAGCCCTCGGTGGGCGTGGGCCTTGACCGAGCCCGCGGAGATGCCGAGGGCGTCGGCGATCTCGGCCTCACTCAGGTCGAGGTAGTAGCGCATGGTCAGGACCTCTCTCTGGCGCTGCGGCAGCCTGCCGAGCGCGACGATCATCGAACTGGTGGTCTCCGCCTCGAGGGCGCGGTGCTCCGCGCTCGGCTCGGTGCGGTGGGGCAGCGAGGTCGGTTCGTTCCGCTCCCGGGCGACGTAGCGCTCCTCGACGCCGCGGTGCCGCAGCGCTGAACGCGCCCCGTTGACGACGCTGCGCCGCAGGTATGCCGCAGCGCTGGCGTGGTCGCGCAGGCTGCCCCATCGGCGGTGCACGGCGATGAACGCGTCCTGGACCACCTCCTCGGCGGCCAGGTCGTCACGCACCAGCAGCCAGGCGAGGCGAACCAGGCCGTTCCAGTGCGCCGAGTACAACTCGGCGACGGCCTGGTCGGCTCCGGTGCCTGACCCGCCGTTGCGGTTGCGCTCTGCCACGCTCAACAGTCTCACGCCCCCTTGACGCGCAGCCTGACCGCGGGGTTGACGCGCCGATACGCTTGGTTTCATGGACCCCGCGGACGCCAGGACGACCGATCCCGACTGCCTGTTCTGCAAGATCGTGGCCGGGGAGATCCCCGCCACGATCGTCCACGAGGACGAGGCGACCGTGGCCTTCCGCGACCTGGACCCCCAGGCGCCGACGCACATCCTGGTCATCCCACGGCACCACGTGTCCGACGTGGCAGCCCTCGCGCAGGAGCGTCCGGAGGACGTGGCGGCCCTCGCGCGGACCGTGGAGGCGGTGGCGCGCCACGAGGGGATCGCGGACGGCGGGTACCGCACGGTCTTCAACACCGGGGCCGATGCCCAGCAGAGCGTGTTCCACGCCCACCTCCACCTCCTGGGTGGACGGTCAATGACGTGGCCGCCCGGCTGAGCGGCACCGTAGACTGGGCGAACCATGCCTGATCCTGATCATCCGACCACGCTGGGGGGCCCGCCCGACGGCGCTCCCGCAGTGCCGACCCATACCGTCGTGATCCCTGCCCAGGTGCAGATGGTGACCCTGCTGGGCCCGCGCGACGAACTGCTGCGGACCATGGAGCGGGCGTTTCCCCAGCTGCAGATGCACGTCCGGGGCAACGAGTTCCACCTCACGGGTCCCAGCGCCGACGTGGCCCTCGCCGAGCGGACCATCGACGAGCTGCTGCTGGTCATCGAGGGTGGGCAGGCGCTCAACCGTGACGCCGTGGAGCGCTCGATCAGCATGCTGCGTGCCCAGACCACCGAGCGGCCCGCCGACGTGCTGACCATGAACATCGTGTCCTCGCGCGGTCGCACCATCCGCCCGAAGACGCTCAACCAGAAGCACTACGTCGACGCCATCGACCAGCACACCGTGGTCTTCGGCATCGGCCCGGCCGGCACCGGCAAGACCTACCTGGCGATGGCCAAGGCGGTGGCTGCCCTCCAGGCCAAGCAGGTCAACCGCATCATCCTGACCCGCCCGGCCGTCGAGGCGGGCGAGCGGTTGGGCTTCCTGCCCGGCACGCTCAACGACAAGATCGACCCCTACCTGCGGCCGCTCTACGACGCGTTGCACGACATGGTCGACCCCGAGTCGATCCCGCGGCTCATGGCTGCGGGCACGATCGAGGTGGCACCCCTCGCCTACATGCGCGGGCGCTCGCTCAACGACGCGTTCATCATCCTCGACGAGGCCCAGAACACCTCGCCCGAGCAGATGAAGATGTTCCTGACCCGCCTGGGGTTCGGCTCCAAGATGGTCGTCACCGGCGACATCACCCAGGTCGACCTGCCCGAGGGCACCCGGTCGGGACTGCGGGTCGTGCGCGAGATCCTCACCGACGTCGAGGACATCCACTTCTCCCTGCTGACCGCGCAGGACGTCGTCCGGCACCGCCTCGTCGGTGCCATCGTCGACGCCTACGGCCGCTGGGACGAGCGCGAGCAGGGAGGGCAGGCACAGCGTGAGCGTCGACGTTCTCAATGAGACCGACTACGACCTCGACGCCCTCGAGCTCGTAGCCCTGTCCCGGTACGTCCTGCAGCAGATGAACGTCCATCCCGGTGCCGACCTCTGCCTGCGGCTGGTGGACGAGGCGGCCATGGAGGTCCTGCACGTGCAGTGGATGGACCTGCCCGGCCCGACCGACGTGATGTCCTTCCCCATGGACGAGCTGCGCCCGGGTCGCGAGGGCGAGGAGCCCGAGGAGGGGGTCCTCGGCGACATCGTCCTCTGCCCGTCGGTGGCGGCCCGCCAGGCGACCGATGCCGGCCATGCCACCGAGGAGGAGCTCTTGCTGCTCACCACCCACGGCATCCTGCACCTGCTCGGCTACGACCACGCCGAGCCCGACGAGGAACGCGAGATGTTCGAGCTCCAGCGACAGCTGCTCCTGACGTTCCTCGCCGGCCGCGGGCGGCAAACCACCTGATGGCACTGCGATGACCCGGCTCGTCCTGGCGGCACTGCTCAGCATCCTGGTCGCCTTCCTCCTCTCCGCCGCCGAGGCCGCCCTCTGGCGGATGTCGCGGGTGCGGGCCCACGAGCTGCTCGACGAGGGCAGGGCCGGCTCCAAGGCCCTGGTGCGCATCGTCGGCGACAGCGCGGCATACCTGTCGGTCGCGGCCTTCCTGCGCGTCGTCGCAGAGGCGACGGCGGCGGTGCTCATCACCCTCGGTGCCGTCGACGTGGTCGACGGTTTCTGGACACCCCTGCTCATCTCCATCAGCGCGATGGCGCTCGTGTCGTTCGTCGTGGTCGGGGTCTCACCGCGCACCCTGGGGCGCCAGCACTCCGACTGGGTGGCGCTGGTCGCCTCGCCCGTCATCGTGTGGCTGCGCTCCCTGCTCGGACCGGTCGCCCGCATCCTCATCGCGCTCGGCAACGCGGTCACCCCCGGTCGGGGCTACCGCGACGGCCCGTTCCACAGCGAGTCCGAGCTGCGCGACCTCGTCGACCTCGCTGGGGAGAGCTCGGTGATCGAGGACGGCGAGCGGGAGATGATCCACTCCGTCTTCGAGCTCGGTGACACCGTGGCGCGCGAGGTGATGGTGCCGCGCACCGACATGGTGACCATCGACGGCGAGAAGTCACTGCGCTCCGCGATGTCGCTGTTCCTGCGCTCCGGCTTCTCCCGGATCCCGGTGGTCGGCGACGGTTCGGACGACATCCTCGGCCTGCTGTACTTCAAGGACGTCGTGCGGCGGGTGACCGCCGACCAGGAGGCCGGGTCGCTGCCCGTGACCGCCCAGATGCGCCCCATGCACTACGTGCCCGAGAGCAAGCCCGTCGACGACCTGCTGCGGGAGATGCAGCGCGACCAGAGCCACTTCGCCGTGGTCGTCGACGAGTACGGCGGCACCGCGGGACTGGTCACCATCGAGGACATCATCGAGGAGATCGTCGGCGAGATCGCGGACGAGTACGACCGCGAGGCCCCGGGCCTGGAGGACCTCGGCGACGGGAGCTACCGGGTGCCCGCCACGATGGACATCGACGACCTGGCCGATCTCTTCGACGTCGAGATCGAGGAGGACGAGGTCGACACCGTCGGTGGGCTCATCGGGAAGATGATCGGTCGCGTCCCCATCCTGGGCTCTCGCTGTGAGGTCGCAGGGCTGGTGCTCACGGCCGAGCGGATGGCCGGCCGCCGACACCGGATCGCCTCGGTCCTCGTCCAGCGGGTGGCCGTGACCGTCGAGGAGGGCGAGGGGGAGCCCTCCGAGCGGGCTACGGTGGAGCCCGAGCGGGAGGAAGTGTCATGAGCGCCACCGAGACCGGTACGACCGGAGAGCAGGCCGCGGGGTCCACGCCGGGTTACCTGGCGGGCTTCGCCTGCCTGGTCGGCCGACCCAACGCGGGGAAGTCGACCCTGACCAACGCCCTCGTGGGGCAGAAGGTCGCCATCACCTCCTCCAAGCCGCAGACGACGCGGCACACCATCCGGGGCATCGTCACCCACGAGCGGTCGCAGCTCGTCCTGGTCGACACCCCGGGGCTGCACAAGCCGCGGACGCTGCTGGGGGAGCGGCTCAACGACGTGGTCCGCGAGACCCTCCTCGAGGTCGACGTCATCGGCTTCTGCCTCCCGGCGGACCAGAAGATCGGTCCCGGGGACGCGTTCATCGCGCGCGAGCTCAAGGAGATCCAGCAGGGCAGGAAGCGGCCCGTGGTCGCGATCGCCACCAAGACCGACCGCGTCGACCGCCAGCGGCTGGCCGAACACCTCATCACCATCGACCAGCTCGGCTCCTGGGACGCGATCGTGCCCTGCTCGGCGGTCAACGGATCCCAGGTCGAGGAGGTCGGCGAGGTGCTCGCGTCCTACCTGCCCCCGTCGCCGGGCCCGCTCTACCCCGAGGGCGTGCTCACCGACGAGCCCCACGTCGTCATGATCGCCGAGCTCGTCCGCGAGGCCGCCCTCGAGGGGGTCCGCGACGAGCTGCCGCACTCGCTGGCCGTCGTCGTCGACGAGATGGTCCCGCGCGAGGGACGGCCGGCCGACAGCCCGATGCTCGACGTGCGGGTGAACGTCTTCGTCGAGCGCTCCTCCCAGAAGGCCATCATCATCGGCAAGGGCGGTTCGAGGCTGCGTGAGGTCGGGACCAACGCCCGCGAGGGCATCGAGGCGCTGCTCGGCCAGCGGGTCTACCTCGACCTGCACGTCAAGATCGCCAAGGACTGGCAGCGCGACCCCAAGCAGCTGCAGCGACTCGGCTTCTAGGTGCCGGGGCGGCCCCGACCCTGAGGCCGGGTTGCTGCATTCGGGGTCGAGTCAGGGCTGAGCCCGATTCACCGCACGCCCACCAGGGCCCAGGCTGGAGGGTGTCAGGGACAGCCCCTGCACACCGACAGTGAGGACGTGCACGACCATGAACGACATCCAGCAGAACTTCGCCCAGCAGGGTCTGGTCCGACCGCAGGGCCAGCGCGTCCTCGGCGGCGTGTGCGCCGGCCTCGGGCGCCGGTTCGGCCTCGATCCCTGGCCGGCGCGGCTGCTCTTCGTGGTGCTGCTCATGGTCATCCCGGGCAGCCAGATCCTGATCTACCCGGTGCTGTGGGTGCTCATGCCCTCGGAGCAGTCGGCCGCCGCCGTGCAGTCGCCCGGCACGCCGGTCGCCGCCGGCTGAGCCCTGGTATGCCGCCTGCTGGCGTGGCCGCATACCGCATCACCCCTTATCACGCGAACTTGCAAGGCACCCCCCATCGTTCGTTAACGTGAACGGCTTGCCCAACCCCCGACCCCTTTCCGGAGGTGCAAGCCCGTGTCCACCACCACGCCGCCGTCGCGCACGGCGGAGGCCGACCCCGGTCGCCCGGACGAGCAGAAGGCCAAGGCCCCGCTCGTCACGGCGCCCCGAGTGTTCTGGCCCGCCGCCGGCCTGATCGTCGCCTTCGTGGCGCTCGCCCTGATCATGCCGACCCAGCTCGGCGACCTGCTCCAGAAGGCCAACACCGGAGTCGTCACCGACCTCGGTTGGTACTACGTCCTGGCCGTCACCGGCTTCGTCGTCTTCTCCCTGTGGCTCGCCGTGTCGCCGATGGGCACGATCATCCTCGGCAAGCCCGGTGAGGAGCCCGAGTTCGGCCTCCTGTCATGGTTCTCGATGCTCTTCGCCGCAGGCATGGGCATCGGCCTCGTCTTCTGGGGTGTCGCCGAGCCGCTCAACCACTTCAACTCACCGCCGCCGGGCACTGAGGGCGACACGGCCGCGAAGGCCCGTGCCGCCATGGACACCACGTTCCTGCACTGGGGTCTGCATGCGTGGGCCATCTACGTCGTCGTCGGCCTGGCGATCGCCTACGCGGTGCACCGCAAGGGTCGCCCCGTGTCGATCCGCTGGGCCCTCGAGCCCCTGCTCGGCGACCGCGTCAAGGGTTTCTGGGGTGACGCGATCGACGTCATCGCCATCATCGGCACCCTGTTCGGTGTCGCGACCTCGCTCGGTTTCGGTGTCTCGCAGGTCGGCGCCGGCCTGTCCTTCCTCGGCGTCATCGAGAAGCCGACGAACCTCATCCTCGTCCTGCTCATCGTCATCATCACGGGCATCGCGCTCACCTCGGTGATCACCGGCGTCGACAAGGGCATCAAGTGGCTGTCCAACATCAACATGTGGCTCGCTGCCAGCCTCCTCGGCGCCGTGCTCCTGCTCGGGCCGACGGTGTTCCTGCTCAGCGACTTCGTCCAGCAGCTCGGCTCGTACCTGCAGAACTTCGTGGAGCTCAGCTTCCGCACCCTGCCCTTCGAGGGTGACGCCGGCCAGACCTGGCTGTCGGGCTGGACCACCTACTACTGGGGCTGGTGGATCAGCTGGGCGCCCTTCGTCGGCGTCTTCATCGCGCGGATCTCCCGGGGCCGCACGGTCCGCGAGTTCGTCGCGGGCGTCCTGCTCGTGCCGAGCCTGGTCACCTTCCTGTGGTTCTCGGTCATGGGCGGCTCGGGCCTCTACCGCGAGATCCTCGGTGACGGTGGGCTGATCGGCCCCGACGGGACCATCGCCACTGACACTGCGCTGTTCCAGATGCTCGACGGGCTGCCCGCCGGCAAGGTCCTCGCGGTCATCGCCATGGTCCTGGTCGTCGTCTTCTTCGTGACCAGCTCTGACTCCGGCTCGTTCGTCGTCGACATGATCGCCTCCGGCGGCAACCCGCACCCCCCGGTGTGGAGCCGGGCGTTCTGGGCGGCCATGGAGGGCACCGTCGCAGCAGCGCTGCTGCTGGCCGGCGGGGGAGGGCTGGGAGCCCTGCAGACGATGGCGATCCTGGTGGCCCTGCCCTTCAGCGTCGTCATGGTCCTCATGGCTGTCTCCATCGCCAAGGCGTTGCTCAACGAGCACGGTGACGTGGTGCGTGGCCGCCGCGAGAAGTTCACCCAGGAGATCGTCGAACAGGTCCAGGAGGAGGCTCGCGTCTAGCGAGCCCACCCAGACCTGAGCACCCGGGAGGACGCCACATCGTGGGCGTCCTCCCGGTCTGCGTCGGGGGGCCATCTATCCTTGGCGCATGAGAATTGGTGTCTTCGGAGCCACCGGACAGGTCGGCTCGGTCATGCGTGCGCTCCTGGCAGAGCGCGGGTTCCCCGTCGACGAGATGCGCTACTTCGCCTCGGCGCGCTCGGCAGGCACGACCCTGCCGTGGGCCGGGGGACAGGTCACGGTGGAGGACACCGCGACCGCCGACTTCTCCGGGCTGGACCTCGCGCTGTTCTCCAACGGTGGTGCGACGTCGAAGGAGTGGGCCCCCAGGGTGGCCGCCGCCGGCGCCGTCGTCGTCGACAACTCCTCGGCCTGGCGACGCGACCCCGACGTCCCGCTGGTCGTGGCCGAGGTCAACGCCGACGACCTGGCCGACCTCCCCAAGGGGATCGTCGCCAACCCCAACTGCACCACGATGGCCGCGATGCCGGTCCTCAAGCCGCTGCACGACGAGGCGGGCCTGGCGCGCCTCACCGTCGCCTCGTACCAGGCCGTGTCCGGCTCGGGTGGCAAGGGCGTGGCCGAGCTCGACGACCAGCTGCGCGGTGCGTATGCCGCGGGCGACGTCCGCGGCCTGGCCCTGGACGGGCGCGCGGTCGAGGTCCCGGCGCCCCATGTCTACGCCGTGCCGGTCGGTTTCAACGTGATCCCCCTGGCCGGGTCGATCGTCGACGACGGGTCGCTGGAGACCGACGAGGAGCAGAAGCTCCGCAACGAGTCCCGCAAGATCCTGCACATCCCCGACCTGCTGGTCTCGGGCACCTGTGTCCGGGTCCCGGTCTTCACCGGCCACTCCTTGGCGATCCACGCGGAGTTCGACCGCGAGATCAGCCCCGAGCGTGCCCTCGAGCTGCTGGCCAGGGCGCCGGGTGTCGTGGTCGCAGACGTGCCCAACCCCCTCGATGCCGCCGGCCGCGACGAGGTCTTCGTCGGGCGGGTGCGGGTGGACCAGTCGGCCCCGGCCGGCAAGGGCCTGGTGCTCTTCGTCGTGGGGGACAACCTGCGCAAAGGCGCTGCCCTCAACGCGGTGCAGATCGCCGAGGAGCTCCTCAAGCGCCGCTGAGCCCCACCACCCCTCCCCGCCGAGATGGATGCTCGTCCCACGAATCGTCGGCGTGTCGCGTGACGAGCATCCATCTCGGCGTCAGAGGTCGAGCATCCAGTGCCGCCAGGTCTGGGTGACCTGCATCCCCACGTGCTCGTAGAGGCCCAGCGCGCCGGTCCGTGAGTCGGTCGACAGCTCGGAGACCGTGCCGCCGTGCTGTCGGGCGCGGGCGAAGGCGTCGGCGAGCAGGGCCCCGGCCAGGCCCTGCCCCCGCTGGTCCCGGCGCACGGCGACCTGGTCCACGTACCCGGTCGTCCCGGCGAGGATGGTGAAGCACACGCCGACCGAGGTGCCCTCGGGGTCGTCGACGAAGCGCAGCTGCCACGGCTCGAAGCCGGGCCGTCGGACGACGTTCGCCGCCCAGTCCTCGAAGGTCGCGGCGTCGCGGTCCGGCCACTCGTTGAAGGCGTCCTCGATCAGCCGGTATGCCGTGTGGTCGTCGTCGCCGGGGACGTGGTCGCGCAGCCGGTAGCCGTCGGGCAGGGGCTGGGGCTGGAGCTGTGCGCCCGCGGGGACCTGCAGCACCCAGGACGTCCAGCCCGGCCGGTAGCCACGCGCCTGGAACAGGGCCTCGCCGGTGCTGCCGGCAGGTACGGTCTGCCCGACGAGGCGGGAGCCGCGAGCCCGGGCACGGTCCTCGAGCCAGGCGGCCAGCCAGGTGCCGATGCCCCGCCCCCGGTGCCCGGGGTGGACCGCCGCCTCCGCGCGCCGACCCTTGAAGACGTCGCCCGAGGCCACGAGCGCCTCGCCGTCGAACACGCCGATGCTCTCGGTGGCGAGGTCGAAGCTCGGGCGGGACCAGGCCCCCTCGATGTCCTCGACCTCGATGGCCGGGGAGCCGGCGTCGACGACCTCGGCCGCCGCGACGAGGTCGCACACGGCGCGCGCGTCGGACATCACGTGGGCGCGGGCGGTCAGGCCGTCGGGGAGTCGCATCCGGACATGGTGGCGGCCACGGTTCCGGTCGCGCACCTGGATTTTGGGCCCCATGATGTGAGAGAGTCCTCTCGATACAGTTCTCTCACAGTTGGAGACACCCGTGGCCAACGTCTATGGCGACATCGAGCTCACCACCCGGGGGGTGCGGGCGTTGGCCCACCCGGTCCGGCTGGCCATCCTGAGCCGGCTGCAGGGGGACGGTCCGAGCACCGCCACGGCCCTGGCCCCCCTGGTCGGTGCCACGCCGTCGGTCACGAGCTGGCACCTGCGCCACCTGGCCGAGCACGGTCTGGTCACCGACGCCGAGGTCGAGTCGGACGGACGCCAGCGGTGGTGGCAGGCAGCGGGCCGGGGGATCCGGTTCGTGCCGACGACGGGCACCGCCGACAGGGGCGCCGCCACCCTGCTGGAGCGGGTGATGTTCGCCCAGGCGGAGGGTCTGCCGGGTCGGTGGGCGCGCGACGCGGAGCCGCTGCTCGAGGACGAGTGGCTGCGCTCGGCGGGGCTGTCCAACACGACCTTCCTGGCGACGGCCGACGAGCTCGCCGAGATCGAGTCGGCCATCGAAGAGCTGCTCGCGCCCTACGTGTTGCGCAAGGGCGGCTCGGTCACGGTGCAGGGCGCCCGCGCCGTACGGATGTTGCGGTACGTCCTACCCGAGGCACCCGAGGCACCCGAGGCACCCGAGGCACCCGAGGGGTCAGAGGAGACGGACGCGTGACGGCCACGTCGCAGCGAGCTCCGCTGTGGCGGGACCGTCGCTTCGCGACCTACTGGGTGGGTCAGGGCATCTCGCAGTTCGGTGACCGCATCACCGAGCTGGCGCTGCCCCTCATCGCGGTGACGATGCTGCAGGTGGGGGCCCCCACTGTCGGGCTGCTCACCGCCGCCGTCTGGGCGCCCAGCCTCCTCTCGCTCGTCATCGGCACGTGGGTGGACCAGCAGGACCGCAAACGACGGCTGCTCATCGTGGCCGACGTGTTGCGGTTCGCCGTGCTGCTCAGCCTGCCCATCGCCCACGTCCTCGGCACCATCACCCTGGGTCAGCTCTTTGCCGTCGCCCTCGTCGCGGGGCTCGGGCAGGTGCTCTACCAGACGTCCTACCCGAGCTTCTTCGTCGGGCTCGTGCGCCGTGACCAGTACGTCGAGGCGAACAGCCTGCTCAGTGGGACGCGGTCGGTGTCCTTCGTCGCGGGTCCGGCGGTGGCCGGCGGGCTGATCCAGCTGCTGACCGCGCCGGTCGCGGTCCTCGTGGACGCCGTCTCCTTCGCGGTCTCCGCGGTCCTGATCTCGCGCGTGGAGGTGAACGAGGCGCCGGTCGACCGCCATGAGGAGCTGGGGATGCTGCGCCGGGCCCGCGAGGGGCTGGCCCTCGTGCTGCGCCACCCCTACCTGCGGTCGTCCCTCGCGTGCGCCACGACCGCCAACTTCTTCAACTTCGTGGCGGCGGCGCTCGTCGTGCTCTACGCGAGCAGGCACCTGCACCTGTCGGCCGGCCTGATCGGACTGACCTTCGGGATCGGCGCCACCGGAGGGATGCTCGGGGCGCTGCTCGCGGGCCGGCTCGCGCGTCGCATCGGCATGGGACGCACCATCGCCCTCGGGGCCGTGGTCTTCGCCGCGCCCTACGCACTGATCCCGCTCGCCGCCGGCCCGGTCTGGTCGCGGGCCGGCCTGCTGGCCCTCGTGGAGTTCATCTCCGGCTTCGGGGTGATGTGCTTCGACATCCCGCTCAACGCCCTCCAGACGGCGGTGACGCCAGACGGCATCCGCAGCCGGGTGACGGGGGCGTTCACCATGGTGAACTACGGCGTCCGACCGCTCGGGGCCATCCTCGGAGGCGTGCTCGGCGAGGTGTGGGGGATCGGCCCCACCCTGGTGCTGGCGGCGGTCGGCGGGTCCCTGGCGGTGCTCTGGCTGATGCCCTCGCCGATCTTCACGACGCGGTCGATCGACGACCTCGAGGTCGAGGCGGCGCACTGATCCGCGGACCCGCCCTTGACGGTCACGGCGTAGTGATATGCAATATATCGCATGCCCGTCCCTGCCCCTCTCGCCGCCGCTCCCCGGGTGCTGCTGCGCGACGACGTCTACACCCGCCTGCGGGACGCGATCGTCGACGGCACCCTGGCCCCCGGCGAGCAGCTGCGTGACCAGGAGCTGGCCGCGTGGCTCGGGGTGAGCCGGACCCCGGTGCGTGAGGCGCTGCTCCGCCTGCAGCAGGCGGGCCTGGTCGTGACCCGGCCGGGGCGCTCCACGACCGTGAGCTCCCTGGACGACCGCGCGGCTCGGGACGCCCAGGCCCTGGTGGCGCAGCTGCACCGCCTCGCCGTCCGCGAGGCGGTGGGCCAGCTGACCGCGGACGACCTGGCCCGGATGCGGTGCGCCAACACCCGCTTCGAGGAGGCCCTACGTGATGGCGACGCCGATGCCGCGATCCGCGCCGACGACGAGCTGCACGGCATACCGGTCGCCGCGGCGGCCAACGCCGCCGTCGCCGCGGTCCTCGAGCAGTTCACGCCCGTCCTGCGGCGGGTGGAGCGGGTCCGGTTCACGTCGTTGGCCGGCCGGGCCTCGGTGGCGCTCCACAGCCGGCTCATCGAGCTGTGCGAGCGAGGCGACGCCGAAGGGGCGGCCGAGGTGTCCTTCGAGACCTGGCAGACCCTCGCCCCGATGTTGAACCCGCCTGCACCCTGAAACCCATTGTCTCCCAAGGAGAGCCATGTCGATCCACGACTTCCCGCGGTACCCGCTCACGTTCGGCCCGAGCCCGGTGCACCCGCTCGAACGCCTCACGGCGCACCTCGGTGGCGCCTCCATCTGGGCCAAGCGGGAGGACTGCAACAGCGGGCTCGCGTTCGGGGGCAACAAGACCCGCAAGCTGGAGTACATCGTCCCCGACGCCCTGGCCAAGGGCGCCGACACCCTGGTCTCCATCGGCGGCTACCAGTCCAACCACACCCGCCAGGTGGCAGCGGTGGCGGCGCACCTGGGGCTCCGGTGCCGGCTCGTGCAGGAGCGGTGGGTCGACTGGGACGACCCGGTCAACGACAAGGTCGGCAACATCCTGCTGTCGCGCATCATGGGGGCCGATGCCCGGCTCGATCCGCACGGCTTCGACATCGGCATCCGGTCGTCCTGGGAGGACGCCCTGCGCGAGGTCGAGGACTCCGGCGGCACGCCCTACGGCATCCCCGCCGGGGCCTCCGAACACCCGCTCGGGGGACTGGGCTTCGCCAACTGGGCGTATGAGGTGGCCGAGCAGGAGAAGGAGCTCGGGCTCTTCTTCGACACCATCATCGTGTGCACGGTCACCGGCTCGACGCACGCCGGCATGATCGCCGGGTTCGCGGCCCTCGAGGACGCAGGCGGTCGTCCGCGTCGGGTGCTCGGCATCGACGCCTCCGCCACCATCGACAAGACCCGCGAGCAGGTGCGTCGCATCGCCCAGCACACCGCGGACCTCATCGGCCTCGGCCGTGGGCTGCGCGACGACGAGGTGACCGTGCTCGAGGGCTGGGCCGGCGACCGCTACGGCATCCCGGTGGAGTCGACGGTCGAGGCGATCCGGCTCACCGGTCGCCTCGAGGGCGTCATCATCGACCCCGTCTACGAGGGCAAGTCCATGGCGGGGCTGGTCGACCTGGTCACCTCGGGCGAGATCGGGCCGGGCTCGACCGTCCTCTACGCCCACCTCGGCGGGCAGCCGGCCCTCAACGCCTACTCGGGAATCTTCGACTGAAACGTCCAGCCTCGCTCGGCGAGTGCCTCCCGCAGGAACCGGACCGCCATCGGCCCGACGCCGTGGAGGGCGCGCAGCTCGGGCTCGCTGAGGGCGCGCACCTGTTCGAGGGTCACGACGCCGATGGCGCGCAGCGCTCGGGTCGCCGGAGCACCGATCCGGGGGATCGGGGTGCCGGCGGGGGTCAGCGGACGGTCCACCTGCGGCGTGCCGGACTCGGCGTCCACCACGGCGGCGCCGCGGGGTGAGATGCGGTAGCCGATGTCGAGGGACTCGGTCAGCCCGAGCTCCTTGAGCTTGCGGACATCACGTTTGAAGCTCGGGGTGTCCCGTCCCAGCTCCGCGGCCAGCTCAGGGGCGCGGACCGTCGGGGACCGGTCGATGATCGCCAGGGTGGCTCGGGTCCACGGTCCGATCGACGATGCGCGGTCGAACCGGTCGAGGCGCTCACGGATCAGCGCCACCTCGGCGCCGTCCGGCACGGTGGCGCGCAGCTGCTCCCTCGGGTCGGCGCCGGCGCTGCGCAGACCGACCCGCCACACGGGCCGGTCGGCCTTGACCTCGAGCATCCGCCGGAGCTCCGCGAGCGATGCAGCACCAGCCCGCCTGGCCTCCTCGGCGGTGATGCGGGACGCGGCGACCCGGTCGACCGAGATCACCTCCAGCACGCCCACCCGCGTGCGCAGCCGGGTCCCGACCACGACCCGCGGCCGCTCCCACCGCCGGAAGGCGAGGTCGACGTCGCCCGCCTTGATGGCCACGAGGGTGTCCGGTCGGATCATCATGGCGGCAACCTACCGGGCGGGCCGGTCTGCCGGCCCGTCCGGATCGTGGGCGGCGCGGTCCAGGCGATGGACGTATGCCGCCCGCCCGGCATACGCTCGACCCGTGCGCGTGCACCTGCTTCTTCGCCGCCGCGGCGGGGCCTGACCGATCAGCCGCCCCTCGTCGCGGAGTCGCGTTGCCCCGGCTGACCCCCACCGCAACGAATCGCGAGGCGAGAGACCATGATCCACCCCCAGCAGCCGTCGGGCATGCCTGTGGCGAAGTACGTGCCCTTCCAGGACCAGATCGTCGTCGACCTGCCTGACCGGGAGTGGCCGACCAGGACGATCGACCAGGCGCCGCGCTGGTGTGCGGTCGACCTGCGGGACGGCAACCAGGCACTCATCGACCCGATGAGCCCGGACCGCAAGAAGCGGATGTTCGAGCTGCTCGTGCGGATGGGCTACAAGGAGATCGAGGTCGGGTTCCCGTCGGCGAGCCAGACCGACTTCGACTTCGTGCGCATGCTCATCGAGGACGACATGATCCCCGGTGACGTGACGATCCAGGTGCTCACCCAGTGCCGGGACCACCTCATCGAGCGCACCTTCGACGCCATCCGAGGCGCCAAGCAGGCCATCGTGCACTTCTACAACTCGACCTCGGTGCTGCAGCGGCGGGTGGTCTTCGGGCTCGACCAGGACGGCATCGTCGACATCGCCGTCCAGGGCGCGCGGCTGTGCCGCAAGCTGGAGGAGACCGTCCCCGACACGGTGGTCTACTACGAGTACAGCCCCGAGTCCTACACCGGGACCGAGCTCGACTTCGCCGTGCGGATCTGCAACGAGGTCATCGACGTCATCGACCCGACGCCGGACCACAAGATGATCATCAACCTGCCCGCCACCGTCGAGATGGCCACGCCCAACGTCTACGCCGACTCGATCGAGTGGATGTCGCGGCGCATCGAGCGGCGCCAGTCGGTCGTGCTGAGCCTGCACCCGCACAACGACCGGGGGACCGGGGTCGCCGCTGCGGAGCTCGGCTACCTCGCCGGCGCCGACCGCATCGAGGGGTGCCTGTTCGGCAACGGCGAGCGCACCGGCAACGTCGACCTCGTCACGCTGGGGATGAACCTCTTCAGCCAGGGCATCGACCCGCAGATCGACTTCTCCCACCTCGACGAGATCCGTCGCACCGTCGAGCACTGCAACCAGCTGCCCGTGCCCGAGCGCCACCCCTGGGGCGGCGACCTGGTGTTCACCGCCTTCTCGGGTTCGCACCAGGACGCCATCAAGAAGGGCTTCGAGGACATGGATCGCCAGGTGGCGGCGACCGGGAAGTCCATCGACCAGCTGGTCTGGGGTGTCCCCTACCTGCCCATCGACCCGCATGACGTCGGCCGGTCCTACGAGGCCGTGGTCCGGGTCAACAGCCAGTCCGGCAAGGGTGGGGTCGCCTACCTGCTCAAGGCCGAGCACCAGCTCGACCTGCCGCGCCGGTTGCAGATCGAGTTCAGCGGGGTCGTCCAGGCCAAGACCGACACCGAGGGCGGCGAGGTGAGCGCTGCCCAGCTGTGGACCGCCTTCCAGGACGAGTACCTGCCCGCGGTCGACGGCGCGACCAACTCCTGGGGCCGGTTCACCCCGGTCAGCCACGCCCTGGAGAGCCAGGCGGGCGGTCCCGACCGGATCGTGGCGACCATGCTCGACGGCACGCGAGAGGTCACGCTCGAGGGTTCCGGCAACGGTCCGATCGCGGCCTTCATCGACGCCCTGTCCACCATCGGGGTCGACGTGCGCGTCCTCGACTACGCCGAGCACGCGCTGTCCGCCGGTGGCGACGCGCGGGCGGCCGCCTACGTCGAGTGCGCCGTCGGCGACCGCGTGCTGTGGGGGGTCGGGCTGCACAGCTCGATCGTCAAGGCCTCGCTCACCGCGGTGCTGTCGGCCGTCAACCGGGCGGAGCGCGGCGAGGAGTGACCAGTCGGTCGATCCCGTGTTCGCATCATGAACTCTTCTGCGAAATGTGAACATGGGGTTAGCATGGGCGCCATGGAGCCGGCATCCACCGGGTCGACGACGACCCGTCCCACCAGTCCCGCGCCCGGGGAACGCCCTGGGCAGGTTGCGGTCCCGTCGGCCGCACCCGCCACCCAGGCGCAGGTCAGCGCCGAGATCGCCGCGGTCCACCGCGGCGCCGCGGCCCTGACCCAGCCGCTGCTCGACTTCGCGCCCTACCGGAGCTCCCTGCTGCGCCACCCCACCAAGGACCTGCACCACGCTGACCCCGAGGGCGTGGAGCTCGTCGCGCCGGTCTTCGGGCACAGCGACGTCGGGTCGGCGGAGGCCGACCTGACCATCCAGGACGGCGGTGACCCGGTGGGTGAACGGATCCTGGTGACCGGGCGCGTGCTGGATGGTGACGGTCGCCCGGTGCGGCGCCAGCTGGTGGAGATCTGGCAGGCCAACGCGGCCGGTCGCTACATCCACCAGCGCGACCAGCACCCGGCCCCGGTCGATCCCCACTTCACCGGGGTGGGCCGGTGCCTGACCGACGACGACGGCACCTACGCGTTCACCACGATCAAGCCGGGGCCCTACCCGTGGCGCAACCACCAGAACGCCTGGCGTCCCGCCCACATCCACTTCTCGCTCTTCGGTGACGAGTTCACCCAGCGGATGATCACCCAGATGTACTTCCCGGGCGATCCCCTCTTCGCGCTCGACCCCATCCTCCAGGCGATCACGGACCAGGCCGCCCGGGACCGCCTCGTGTCGACCTACGACCACGACCTGTCCCAACACGAGTGGCTGATGGGGTACCGGTGGGACGTCATCCTCACCGGGCCACACGGCACCCCCATGGAGCGGGAGGCCGACCATGCCTGAGCGCCACGACCTGCCCGCCACCCCCGGCCAGACCATCGGGCCGTTCTACGGGTTCGCCCTGCCGTACCCCCACGACGCCGAGCTGGTGCCCCCGGGCACCGCCGGCGCGGTCCGTCTCCACGGGAGCGTGCTCGACGGGGCGGGGGAGCCGGTGCCTGACGCCCTGCTCGAGGTGCGCCAGGCCGACTCGCTCGGCCGCATCCCCGCGGTCGAGGGCTCCCTGCGCCGCGGTGGCGGTCCGTTCACCGGGTGGGGCCGCTGCGCCGTGGACGACGGCGGACGGTATGCCTTCACCACGGTCGAGCCGGCCGCCACCGACGCGGGGTCACTGGCCTTCTTCGCGGTCACCGTGTTCGCCCGCGGCCTGCTCAACCGGTTGTTCACCCGGGTCTACCTGCCGCTGGAGGAGCAGGCGGCCGGGCTCGACGGCCTGCTGACCTCCCTGCCCGTGGGTCGGCGCGACTCGCTCGTCGCCCGCCGGGACGACGCCGGCGACCTGGCCTGGGACGTCCGGCTGCAGGGTGCCGGCGAGACGGTCTTCCTCGACTTCCCCCGGCACGAGGCCTGAGCATGGCTGACCACGGGCTCCTGCGTCCCGGCGACGGCCCTGACGCCGACGACGACGCGCTGGTCCGCGCCATGCTGGCCGTCGAGGTGGCGTGGGCCGGCGCCCTCGCCGACGTCGGAGCCGTGACGCCAGCGCAGGCGGAGGCGGTCGCGGCGGTCGTGGACGACTGGATGCCGGACGTCACCGCCCTCGCGCGCGAGTCCGAGGGAGCGGGCAACCCCGTGGCCGCCCTCGTGGCCGGGCTGCGCCAGGAGGTCCGCACCCGGGTGGACGCCGCCGCCACCGCGGCCGTGCACCGGGGCCTGACGAGCCAGGACGTCCTGGACACCGCCTTCGTGCTGCTCGACCGCACCGCCCTCACGGCGGTCGTCGCCGACCTCGACCGGGTGGCGACGGCGCTCGGGCGGCTGGCGGGCGAGCATCGCGACAGCGTCATGGCTGGACGCACCCTGACCCAGCACGCCGTCCCGATCACCTTCGGCCTCAAGGCAGCTCGCTGGCTCGAGGGCGTCCTCGACGCGCGGGCCAGGGCGGCCGACGAGCTCACCCGGCTCCCCGTGCAGTGCGGGGGGGCGGCCGGAACCCACGCCCTGGCCACGGAGCTGACGGCGGGTCGGGCCGTCGAGGCCGCCCACCACCTGGCCCGGCGGCTCGACCTGCGGTGGTCGGCGCCCTGGCACACCCGGCGGACCCCCGTCACGGCCGTCGGTGACGCCCTGGTCACGGTGTGCGACACGCTGGCCGTCATCGGCGGTGACGTCGCCCTGCTGGCCCGGCCGGAGATCCGCGAGCTGTCCGAGCCGGCCGCACCCGGACGGGGTGGTTCGTCGACCATGCCGCAGAAGCGCAACCCGGTGCTCTCGGTCCTGCTGCGCGCCGCGGGCCTGCAGGCGCCGCAGCTCGGTGCCCAGCTGCACCTGGCCGCTGCCCTGACCGGTGACGAACGACCGGACGGCGCCTGGCACGCCGAGTGGCCGGCGCACCGGCGCCTGCTCCAGCTCGCGGTCGGATCGGCGGCCCGGGCGGCTGAGCTCGTCGAGGGCCTGGGGGTGCACGCCGAGGCGATGCGCCGCACCGCCGAGGCCGGTGCCGGGCAGCTCACGGCCGAGAGCGGGACCGCCGGCGGCGGGGCCACGGGTGACGTGTCGGCATACCTGGGGGTGTGCGGTGAGCTCGTCGACCGCGCCCTCACCAGGCTCACCGAGGAGGTGCCGGGGCATGGCTGACGTCGCCATCCGTGCCACCCGGCTCGGCGGCTCCCAGGGCGTCGGCGACCTGCTCCTGGTCGGACCGTCGCTGGGCACGTCGGTCGCCGCCCTGTGGTCCGAGGCCGCAGCGCTCCTCGGCACCCACCTCGAGGTGGTGGGCTGGGACCTGCCCGGTCACGGGCTGAGCCCGGCCCCGGAGGAACCGTTCACCATCGACGACCTCGCCGACGCGGTGCGTCGGCTGGCCGACCAGCTCGCGGGCCCCGGTCGCCGGGTGTTCTATGCGGGGGTCTCCATCGGTGGCGCCGTGGGACTCGCGCTGGGACTCGATCCGGGACCCGTCGCGGGCGTGGTGGTCCTGGCCTCCGCAGCCCGGATCGTGGCGTCCGACGGGTGGCCGTCGCGAGCGGCCCTGGTCCGGCGTGCCGGTACCCCGGTGATGGTCGAGGCCTCGGCCCGCCGGTGGTTCGCGCCCGGTTTCCCGGAGCGGCACCCGGAGCGTGTCGCGCGCCTGGTCGCCTCGCTGCACGACGCCGACGCCGCGGGGTATGCGGGCGCGTGCGAGGCGCTCGAGGACTTCGACCTGCGAGACCGGCTGGGCTCCGCCGTGGTCCCGGTGCTGCTGCTGCCCGGAGAGCACGACGGCGTGGTCACGGTGGAGGTCGCTCGTGAGACGGCCGCCCTGCTGCCCTCGTCGGCCGTCCGGGTGATGACCGGGTGCGGGCACCTGCCACCAGCCGAGGACCCCTACCAGGTGGCCGAGGCCATCACCGAGTTCGTCACGACCACGGGAGGGCGAGGATGACCGACGACCACCGACCAGACGCGCGCACGGCCGGCATGGCGGTGCGCCGCGAGGTCCTGTCCGACGCGCACGTCGACGCGGCCGAGCAGCGCAAGGACGACTTCACCGACGACTTCCAGGACCTGATCACCCGTTACGCCTGGGGTGAGGTGTGGACCCGGCCGGGTCTGGACCGGCGCACCCGCAGCGTCGCCACGCTGACCGCCCTCGTGGCCCTGGGGCACTGGGAGGAGTTCGTGCTCCACGTGCGCGCCGCACTGCGCAACGGGCTGAGCCCGGACGAGATCGGCGAGGTCCTGCTCCAGAGCGCGATCTACTGCGGGGTGCCCGCAGCCAACCATGCCTTCTCCCTGGCCCAACCGCTCATCGCCGAGCACGGAAGGACCCCATGACCCTCGAGACCTACCTGTACGACGCCGTACGCACACCGTTCGGCCGTTACGGGGGTGCCCTCGCCGGCGTGCGCCCTGACGACCTCGCGGCCCTGGTCCTGCGCACCCTGCTCGAGCGCAGCCCCGGACTCGACCCGGGCGCCGTGGCCGAGGTCGTGCTCGGCAATGCCAACGGAGCAGGGGAGGAGAACCGCAACGTCGGCCGCATGGCCGCGCTGCTCGCCGGGTTGCCCACCTCCGTGCCCGGCGTGAGCGTCAACCGGCTGTGCGGTTCGAGCCTCGAGGCCGCCATCGTGGGGTCACGGCAGATCGCGGTCGGGGAGGCCGACGTCGTCCTCGTCGGTGGCGTCGAGTCGATGTCCCGGGCCCCCTGGGTGGTGCCCAAGAGTGAGCGGCCCTTCCCCGTGGGGGACGCCACCATGGTGTCCACCACGCTCGGGTGGCGAATGGTGAACCCGCAGATGGATGCCGCCTGGGTGGTCTCCCTCGGCGAGGCCACCGAGCAGCTGCGCGAGCGGGAGGGCGTGACCCGTGAGCGCCAGGATGCCTTCGCACTGCGCTCGCACGAGGCGGCGGCCACGGCGTGGGACGAGGGGTTCTACGCAGACCAGGTGGTGGCGGTGCCCGGCACGGACCTGGAGCGCGACGAGTCGATCCGCCCCGACACCACGCTGGAACGGCTGGGGGGGCTCAAGCCCGTCTTCCGTGCCGACGGGACGGTGACGGCAGGCAATGCCTCCCCCCTCAACGACGGCGCCTCCGCGGCGCTCCTGGGAAGCGAGCGCGGGGCCGAGCTCATCGGGCGCGACCCGGTGGCCAGGATCGCCGGCCGCGCGGCCTTCGCCCTCGAACCGCAGTACTTCGGGTTCGCTCCCGTCGAGGCTGCCAACCTTGCCCTGCGCCGCGCGGGGGTCGACTGGTCGCAGGTCGAGGCGGTGGAGCTCAACGAGGCGTTTGCGGCCCAGTCCCTGGCGTGCGTCGACGCCTGGGGGATCGACCCCGAGATCGTCAACGCCCACGGCGGGGCGATCGCCATCGGCCACCCGCTGGGCGCCTCCGGGACGCGGGTGCTCGGCACCCTGGCCCGGTCGCTGGAGCGGTCCGGGCAGCGGTGGGGTGTCGCGGCGATCTGCATCGGGGTGGGCCAGGGAGTGGCGGTCGTCCTCGAGAACGTCAGCGGATCCCGCTCGTGACGCTCGTCGCCGGGACCCCGGAAGAGGCGGTCGAGGGCATCAGCGACGGCGCCACGGTGATGATCGGGGGCTTCGGGTCGGCCGGTCAGCCGGTCGAGCTCGTCGAGGCCCTCATCCGGCAGGGGGCCAAGGACCTCACGGTGGTGAACAACAACGCGGGCAACGGCGACCGCGGTCTCGCGGCACTCGTCGCGCAGGGCCGGGTGCGCAAGCTGATCTGTTCCTTCCCGCGCCAGTCCGACAGCCACCACTTCGACCGGGCCTACCGGGCGGGGGAGATCGAGCTGGAGCTGGTGCCGCAGGGCAACCTCGCCGAGCGCATTCGCGCCGGTGGCGCGGGGATCGGTGCGTTCTACACGCCGACCTCGTACGGCACGCCGCTCGCCGAGGGCAAGGAGGTCCGTGAGATCGACGGCCGGCCGCACGTGCTCGAGTTCGCCCTGCGCGCCGATGTCGCCCTGGTGCGGGCGCACATCGCCGACGAGGTCGGCAACCTCGTCTACCGCAAGACTGCCCGCAACTTCGGGCCCGTGATGGCAGCTGCTGCGCAGATGACGATCGTGCAGGTGAGCGACGTCGTCCCCGCCGGGGGGCTCGACCCAGAGTCCGTCGTCACGCCGGGGATCTACGTCGACCGGGTGGTCCGGGTCCCGGTCGGGGCCCGGGTGCCGGCCGAGGTGGGGCAGTGAGCGCGGTCCGCGGCCTGGGCCGCGACCAGCTCGCCGCCCGCGTCGCCCGGGACATCCCGCACGGTGCCTACGTCAACCTCGGTATCGGCCTGCCCACCAAGGTCTCGAACCACCTCGCGCCGCAGGACGGAGTCGTCCTGCACACCGAGAACGGCCTGCTCGGCATGGGGCCCGAGGCGCACGGCGACGACATCGACCCCGACCTCATCAACGCCGGCAAGATCCCGGTCACGGAGCTTCCGGGTGCCTCGTACTTCCACCACGCGGACTCGTTCGCGATGATGCGTGGCGGACACCTCGACATCTGTGTGCTCGGCGCCTACCAGGTCTCCGCGTCCGGCGACCTCGCCAACTGGCACACCGGCCGCGACGAGGACATCCCGGCGGTCGGCGGTGCCATGGACCTGGCCCTCGGCGCGAAGCAGACCTTCGTGATGATGAGCCTGCTCACCCGCGACGGCCGACCCAAGCTGGTCCCGACCTGCACCTACCCCCTCACGGGGGTGCGGTGCGTCAGCCGGGTCTACACCGAGCTGGCCGTCTTCGCCATCGGCGGGGATGCCGTGGTGGTCGAGGACCTGTTCGGAATCGACCTCGCCGGGCTGGAGGAGCTGCTCGACGTCCCGCTCCGGGACGCGACGGCCGTGACGCAGGAGGTCAGATGAGCGAGAACCCGCCCCCGAGTGGCGAGTACGTCCAGTCACTGGCCCGCGGTTTCGCCGTCATCCGCGCCTTCGACGCCCAGCACTCGCACCTGACCCTCACCGAGGTGGCCCGACGCGCCGACCTCAACCGGGCCACGGCGCGGCGCTTCCTCTACACGCTGGTGACCCTGGGCTACGTCCGCACCGACGGCCGCGAGTTCTCGCTGACGCCGCGGGTGCTCCAGCTCGGCTACGCCTTCCTGTCGGGTATGCCCTTGCCGGAGGTCGCGGAGCCGCACCTCAAGGACCTGTCGGCGCAGGTCGGGGAGTCGACGTCGGCATCGGTGCTGGACGGCGACTCCATCGTCTACGTGGCTCGGGTGTCGACCCGGCGGATCATGACGGTGGCGATCAACGTGGGGACCCGGTTCCCTGCCTACGCCACGTCCATGGGTCGGGTACTGCTGGCCAGCCTGCCGTCGCACCAGCTCGACGACTACCTGGAGCGGGTGCCCCTCGAGCCCCTGACCGTGCGCACCGTCACCTCGGCGGAGCGCCTGCGCGAGGAGCTCGACCGGGTCCGTCAGCAGGGGTGGGCGATCGTCGACCAGGAGCTCGAGGCGGGGCTGCGCTCGATCGCGGCGCCGATCACGGGCCGTGGCGGCACCGTGGTCGCCGCCCTCAACGTCTCCATGCGCGTCGGGCTGGTCGGCGACGACCCGGACCGCTCCAGCGAGGTGCTGCCGCACCTCCTGGCGACCGCCGAGCGCATCTCCACGGACCTCGCCCTGGCTCCCTGACGAGCTCCAGCTCCGAGCGCCCTCGGAACTCCTGCACGGGCTCCCGGCGCCGGCCCTCCTGAGGGGATCGCCGCAGGTCAGCGGTCCTGCGGCCGGTCGGGCCGAGGCCTGCCCCGGCACCTCGCCACCGTGCCCGAACGCGGGTCGGCGAGCCCCCGGCCGACCCTTGACACCCCTCTGACTCGGACATAGTGTGAATAGAGAACAAGTGTTCACTATGCGAACACACTCGGATCGAGACCCTCTGCAACGAAGGAGAGGCGCGCCATGGCTCGCACCGTCGGAACCGTCCTGAGCACCGCCGTCGTCGCCGCGTCGCTGGCCCTGGTCGCCGCGTGCGGCTCGGGATCGGCGAGCAGCGAGGGCGGGTCGTCCTCGTCGAGCAGCGGGGGTGGCGGGGGTGGTGACCTGACCGAGGTGAAGGTGGGAGTCATCCCCATCGTCGACACCGCGCCCCTGTGGCTGGGCAAGGAGAAGGGCTTCTTCTCCGACGAGGGCATCGACCTGACCATCACCACGACCACCGGTGGCGCCGCGGCGGTACCCGGCGTGGTCAGCGGCTCCTTCGACCTCGCCTTCGGCAACTCGGTCTCGGTCATGGTGGCCGCGGACAAGGGCCTGCCCCTGCAGTTCGTCACCAACGGCGTCAGCACCTCGGGCACGGACCCTGACTTCGGAGCGGTCGTGGTGCCCAAGGGGTCGGACATCAAGCGCCCGAAGGACCTGGCGGGCAAGACGGTGTCGGTGAACAACCTCAACAACATCGGGGACACCACGATCCGCAAGGTCGTGCAGGACGACGGTGGCGACCCCAAGTCCCTGAAGTTCGTCGAGGTCGCCTTCCCGGACGCGCCTGCCGCCCTGGACCGCGGGCAGGTCGACGCCGCGTGGGTCCTCGAGCCCTTCCTCAGCGCCGCCGTGGCCAAGGGGGCCACGGTGGTCAGCTACAACTACGTCGACTTCGACCCCAAGCTCGACATCGCCGGCTACTTCACGAAGAAGGACGTCATCGACAAGAAGCCGGAGATGGTCGCCAAGTTCACCACGGCCATGAACAAGTCCCTCGACTACGCCCAGCAGCACCCCGACGAGGTGCGGGCGATCGTGGGCACCTACACCAAGATCGGTGAGGCCGACCGCGCGAAGATGGCCCTCCCGTCCTGGCGGCCCGCGTTCGACCGGCCCGCCTTCGAGAAGCTCGCCGCCGCCGCGCAGTCCTACGGCACCATCAGCAAGACGCCCGACTTCGACACGTTGCTTCCCAAGCAGTGAGCGCGGCACAGGCGACGGGACGACCCGGTGAGGCGGGCAGGGGCCTCGCCGGGCTCCCGGCCTGGGTCCTGGGCCTGATCGGGGTCCTGGCCTTCCTGCTCACCTGGGAGGTCGTGCCCCGGGTGGGACTGGCCAACCCGGACTACCTCCCCCCGGTCAGTGACGTCCTCGGCGTCTTCGTCCGCAACCTCGGGCTGACCTCGTTCTGGGCGGCGGTGGGGCACACCATGCTCGGCTGGGCGGTGGGGCTGTCCCTCGCGGCAAGCGCGGCGATCGTGCTCGGCCTGGTCATCGGGTCCAGCCGAGTGCTGCGTCGCGCCACCCAGTCGACCATCGAGTTCCTGCGTCCCATCCCCTCGGTGGCGTTGATCCCGCTGGCCGTGCTGTTGTTCGGCGTGGAGCTCCGGTCCACGCTCATGCTCGTCGTCTATGCCTGCTTCTGGCAGGTCCTCATCCAGGTGCTCTACGGGGTCGCCGACGTCGACCCGGTCGCCGACAGCACGGCTCGGAGCTACGGCCTGGGACGCCTGGCCCGGGTCCGTCACGTCGTCTGGCCCACGGCCCTGCCCTACGTGATGACCGGCCTGCGGCTGGCCGCCGCGGTGGCCCTGATCCTCGCGATCACCGCCGAGCTGGTCATCGGCAACCCCGGGCTGGGGCACGAGATCGCCCTCGCCCAGGGAGGCGGGGCAACCGGTCCGCTCTACGCGCTGGTGCTGGCAGCAGGTCTCATCGGCGTCCTGATCAACCTCGTGATGCGACAGGTCGAGCGCCGGGCGCTGCACTGGCACACCTCCGTACGCGGGGAGGTGCCGGGATGAGCCTCCTCAAGCGCGCGGCATACCTCGTGGGGTTGCCCGTCCTGCTCATCGCGCTCTGGTGGGTGCTGACCATCGACTCGACGAACTTCTTCGTGCCCAAGCCCGGTGAGCTGGCCACGACGTTCGTCGACGTCTGGGTGGGTGACCGGTTCTTCGCCGACGTCCTGCCGAGCCTCGCCCGCCTGGCGGTGGGTCTGACCGGGGCGGTCGTGCTCGGCATCGCGGCCGGGTTGCTGATCGGCTCGAGCCGCACGCTGCGCGCCCTGACCGAGCCCGTCCTGGAGTTCCTGCGTGCCATCCCGCCGCCGGTGCTCGTGCCGATCCTGATGATCCTCGTGGGCATCAACAACGAGATGAAGGTGCTGGTGATCATCTCCGGCTGCGTCTGGCCCGTGCTGCTCAACACCGTCGAGGGGGTGCGCTCGGTCGACGAGGTGCTCTCCGACACCAGCCGGGTCTACGGTGTGAGCGGGTGGGAGCGGACCCGTCGGCTGGTGCTGCCGAGCGCGAGCCCACAGATCATGGCCGGGGTGCGACAGGCGCTGTCGCTCGGGCTGATCCTCATGGTCATCTCGGAGATGTTCGCCTCGTCGTCCGGGCTGGGCTTCACCATCGTGCAGTTCCAGCGCTCCTTCGCGGTGCCCCAGATGTGGAGCGGCATCGTGCTGCTCGGTCTGATCGGGGTCCTGCTTGCCGCCCTGTTCCACGTGGTCGAACGGCGTGTACTGCGCTGGTACCACGGACTGAGAGAGGTTGAACATGCCGGATGACGCCCTGACTGCAACGGTGGGGACCGTGAGCGAGGTCGACGGACGCGATGACCGAGGGGAGTCGCCGCTGCTGTCGGTCCGTGGGGTCAAGAAGGTCTACTCCGGCGACCGGGGTGAGGTCGAGGCCGTGCGCGACCTCACCTTCGACCTTCGCGACGGCGAGCTGGCCTGCCTGGTGGGCCCGTCGGGTTGCGGCAAGACGACCCTGCTCAAGTGCATCTCCGGACTCCTGGCGCCGACCGCCGGCGAGGTGTTGCTGGACGGGACCACCGTGACCGGTCCGCCACCCGGCATGGCCGTGGTCTTCCAGGAGTACGGCCGATCGCTGTTCCCCTGGATGACGGTGCGCGAGAACGTCGAGCTGCCGCTCAAGAACGCGAGGACCCCGAAGCCGCAGCGCGCCGAGCTGGTCGAACGGGCCCTGGCCGCGGTCGGTCTGGCGCACGCCGACGACCGCTACCCGTGGCAGCTGTCCGGGGGCATGCAGCAGCGCGTGGCCATCGCCCGCGCGGTCGCCTACCAGCCGCGGGTGCTGCTGATGGACGAGCCGTTCGCCGCGGTCGACGCCCAGACGCGCGCCGACCTCGAGGACCTGATCCGCACGGTGTGGCGAGAGCTCAAGGTGACGATCCTGTTCGTCACCCACGACATCGACGAGTCGGTCTACCTCGGGGAGCGGGTCATCATCCTGAGCAACTCGCCGACGGTCGTCCAGGAGGACATCGCGATCGACCTGCCCGCCGAGCGCGACCAGCTCGAGACCCGGTCGACGCGCCGGTTCGCCGAGCTGCGTGGGCACGTCTACGAGCAGATCCAGCGGGCCAAGCGCGAGAGTGCGGAGAGCGCGGGGGGTCCCGGAGGTGCCTGAGCCCCAAGCCCACCGGACCGTGCGCGAGGCCGCCTTCGACGCGCTGCGGGCGACGGGGATGACCCGGGTCTTCTCGAACCCCGGGTCGACGGAAGTGCCGTTCCTGGTCGACCTGCCCGACGACCTCGACTTCGTCCTGGCCCTGCACGAGGCCTCGGTGGTGGGCATCGCGACGGGTCACGCGCTCGCCACCGGCCGCCCCGCGCTCGCGCTGCTGCACACCACCGCCGGGCTCGGCAACGCGGTCGGGGCCATCGCGACCGCGCGGGTCAACCGGGCGCCGGTCGTCGTCGTGGTGGGCCAGCAGGACCGGCGGCACCTGGCCCTCGAGCCGTTCCTCACCGGCCGGCTCGCAGGGCTGGCCGGCGACTACCCGCTGGCGGTGCTCGAGCCGGCCTGGGCCGGCGACGTGCCCTCGGCGATCCGCCGTGCGGCGCACCTGGCCAAGGTGGGCCGCGGACCGGTGCTGCTCATCGTGCCCATGGATGACTGGGACGCCGAGGCAGCCCCGGACGCAGTAGCCGCCGCCGACCGGATCGTCGTCGCCGGCCGCCGGCTCGCGGCGGACGGCGACGAGGTGCGCGAGCTCGCGTCCCTTCTCGGCGGTGCCCGCGCACCGGCGATCGTGGCCGGTGCCGGGGTGGACACGCACCGTGGCTGGGCCGCGGTCGCCGCCCTCGCCGACCGCACGGGCGCCGCCGTCTGGGCCGAGCCCTTCGGCGCCAGGGCGGGGTTCGACCAGACCCACCCCCGGTATGCCGGGCAGCTGCCCGCCGACCGGACCCGCCTGCGCGCGGCACTCGCCGCCCACGACCTGCTGGTGGTGCTCGGCACCGCGGCGCTGCGCCAGTACCCCTTCGAGGAGGGCGCCCTCACCCCAGCGGGGCTGCCCGTCGTCGTGATCACTGACGACGCGGCGGAGGCGTCCCGGTCGCCGGTGTCGCTGGCGGTGCTCGCCGACCCGGTCGGCGTCGTCGAGGCCGTCCTCCCAGCCCTCGGCGAGTCGTCCACCCCGGCGCGGCAGCAGGCGGAAGGCCCGGCGCAGGCGCTCGAGGCGCACGCGGCCGAGGCAGCGGGTCCCGTGGCTCGCGGCCCGCTGCGTCCCGAGGACGTGTTCGCCCTCCTCGCCGCCCACCTGGCCGCCGACACCGTGCTCCTCGAGGAGTCGCCCTCCTCCCGACCCGCCCTTCAGGCGATGGTGCCGGCCCGCACTCCGATGGGTTTCCTGTCCGCGGCGATGGGTGGGCTCGGCTTCGCCCTGCCGGCCGCGATCGGTGTGCGGATGGGAACCCCCGACCGTCCCGTGGTGGCCGTGGTCGGCGACGGCTCGTCGCTGTACGCCATCCAGTCGCTGTGGACCGCCGCCCACCGTGGCGTGGGTGTGCTGGTCATCGTGCTCGCCAACGGCGGGTATGCCGTGATGGACCGGCTCGCGGACCGTCGCGGTGGCAAGGCCCCGTGGCCCGCGTTCCCCGAGATCTCCGTCTGCGGGCTCGCCCGGGGCCTGGGGGTCGAGTCGCGGCGCGTCGAGGACCGGGAGAGCCTGGAGGCCCAGCTCCCCGAGCTGTGCGCGACGCTGGCCACCCGCACGTCCCCCCTGGTCCTGGAGGTCGCCGTGGCCGCCGGGACCACCTTCCAACCCTGACCCAACCACCACATGCCCCAGGAGGCACTCGTGACGTTCTTCGACACCGACACCTGGTCCGGCCGCATCTTCAGCTCTGGCTGGTCGACCGGGGCGGGCGGCCGCGCCGATGTGGTCCAGCCGGCCACCGGCGAGGTCATCGGCGCCTTCGGCGTCGCCGCTGCCTCCGACGTCGCGGCCGCGGTGGAGGCCGCCACCGTCGCGCAACGCGAGTGGGCGACGCGGCCCTTCCACGAGCGGGCCGGGGTGATGCGGGCGGCCGGCCGGGTCATGGAGGAGCGCGCGGGTGAGCTCGCCGACTGGCTGGTGCGCGAGGCCGGTTCGGGCCAGGGCAAGGCCGGCTTCGAGGCGTCACTGGTCGCGAGCGAGTTCCACACCGCCGCCGCGACGGCCGAGGCACCCTACGGGCAGCTGCTGCGCACGGGGAAGCCGCGACTGAGCATGTCGCGCCGGCTGCCGGTCGGCGTGGTCGGCGTGATCTCGCCGTTCAACTTCCCCGCGATCCTGGCGATGCGCTCGGTCGCGCCCGCCCTGGCCACGGGCAACGCGGTCGTGCTCAAGCCAGACCCCCGCACGGCGGTGTCCGGTGGCCTCTTCCTCGCCGCCGTCCTCGAGGAGGCCGGGCTGCCTGCGGGGCTGCTCCACGTGCTCCCGGGCGGGCAGGAGGTCGGCAGCGCCCTGGTCGAGGAGCCTCGGGTGCGGGTCATCTCCTTCACCGGGTCGACGAGGGCCGGACGGGCCGTGGGTGAGACCGCGGGGCGGCTGCTCAAGCGGGCCCACCTCGAGCTCGGCGGCAACAGCGCGCTCATCGTCCTGGACGACGTCGACGTCCCGGCGGCCGTCTCGGCGGGCGCCTGGGGATCGTTCCTGCACCAGGGCCAGATCTGCATGACCACCGGGCGCCACCTGGTCCACGAGTCGGTCTACGACGAGTACGTCGAGCGGCTGTCGGCGACGGCCGACGGCATACCGGTCGGCGACCCGGCGACGGGCGCACCGCTGGGTCCGGTCATCGACGCAGGCCAGCGCGACAGGATCCACGACCTGGTCACCCGCTCCACCGGGTCTGGGGCGCGCCTCGCCGCGGGGGGCACCTACGAGGACCTCTTCTACCGACCCACCGTCCTGGCCGAGGCCGGCCCGGACCACCCCGCCTTCGCCGAAGAGGTCTTCGGACCGGTCGCCCCGGTCGCGAAGTTCTCGACGCTGGAGGAGGCGGTCGAGCTGGCGACCCGCAGCGAGTACGGCCTGTCGCTCGGGATCCTGACCCGCGACGTCATGAAGGGCTTGGCCCTGGCCGACCGCATCCCCTCGGGGATCGTGCACATCAACGACCAGACCGTCGACGACGAGTCGGTGGCCCCGTTCGGCGGGGTCGGCTTCTCGGGCACCGGGGCACGGTTCGGCGGGGTCGAGGCCAACGTCGAGGCGTTCACCGAGACCCAGTGGGTGACCATGCAGGGCAGCATCGAGCCCTACCCGTTCTGAGCCGCACACTCCTGGAAGGCGCCATGACCTCCACCCGCACGCGCACCCCCGTCGGCATCGTCGGCGGGGGCCCCGCCGGACTCCTGCTGTCCCACCTGCTCGCCCGGCGCGGCATCGAGTCGGTCGTCGTCGACCACCGGACCCGGCTCGAGATCGAGCAGACCGTCCGCGCCGGCATCCTCGAACGCGACAGCGTCCGCATGCTCGTGGAGAGCGGGGTCTCAGACCGGGTGCTGCGCGAGGGACACGAGCACCAGGGGATCGAGCTGCGCTTCGGCGGGGTCGGGCACCGGATCGACTTCCAGGAGCTGGTGGGCGAGTCGGTGTGGCTCTACCCGCAGACCGACGTCTTCCTCGACCTGGCCGACGCCCGTGCCCGCGACGGCGGGGACGTGCGGTTCGGAGTCACCGAGGTGGCGGTGCGCGACGTCACGGGGGACCGACCCGTCATCGCCTACACCGACGACGACGGCGCTCGCCACGAGATCTCCTGCGACTACCTCGTCGGCGCCGACGGTTCGCGCAGCCTGTGCCGTCACCAGATCCCCGAGGACCAGCGACGGCAGTACTTCCGGGAGTACCCGTTCGCCTGGTTCGGCATCCTCGCGGAGGCGCCCCAGAGCGCGCCCGAGCTCATCTACGCCCACTCCGAGCGCGGGTTCGCCCTGATCAGCCAGCGCACCGAGACCGTGCAACGGATGTACTTCCAGTGCGACCCGTCCGAGGACGTCGCGGCCTGGTCCGACGACCGGATCTGGTCCGAGCTGCAGACCCGGGTCGCGGGTGACGGGTTCAGCCTCCGGGAGGGCGCCGTCATCGACAAGACCGTGCTGGCCTTCCGAAGCTTCGTCTGCGAGCCGATGCGGCACGGCAGCATGCTGCTGGCCGGCGACGCGGCGCACACCGTCCCTCCCACGGGAGCGAAGGGGCTCAACCTCGCTCTCGCCGACGTACGGGTCCTCGCCGACGTCCTCGAGCGCTCGATCGCCCACCAGGACAAGAGTGTGCTCGACGACTACACGCCGTTGGCCCTGGAGCGCGTCTGGCGGGCCCAGCACTTCTCCTACTGGATGACGACCATGCTGCACCGTCTCCCCGAGGCGTCCGACTTCGACGTGCGACGCCAGCTCGGCGAGCTCGCCTCCGTCGTGCGTTCGCGCGCCGGGTCGACCTACCTGGCCGAGGCCTACACGGGCTGGCCATCCACCTCCTGACTCGAGCGAGCGCCCGGTCAGCGCACCCCGCGCGGCCGGAACTGGATCGAGATGCGCGGACCGACGGCCTTGCTGGTCTTGGGGATGCAGTGGTCCCAGGTGCGCTGGCACGAGCCGCCCATCACGACCAGGTCGCCGTGCCCCAGTGAGAACCCGATCGACTCGCCGCCACCGCGCGGTCGCAGCATGAGCGAGCGGGCCGAGCCGACGGAGAGGATGGCGACCAGCGTGTCGCTCAGCTTGGAGCGACCGATCCGGTCGCCGTGCCAGGCCACCGAGTCGCGCCCGTCGCGGTAGAGGCACATCCCAGTGGTGACGAAGGGCTCACCGAGCTCGCCGGCATACCGCTGGCTCAGCTGGTCGCGGGCCACGGTGACGACCGGGTGGGGGAGGACCTCGTCCTGGTCGTAGAACTTGAGCAGGCGGGGCACGTCAACGACCTTGTCCCACATCTCACGCCGCTCGGCGTACCACGGGACGTCGTGGTGCAGGGCGTCGAACAGCTGGTCGGCGCCGCCGAGCCAGCCCGGTCGGTAGTCGACCCAGGCGCCCCGGGTGAGCTCGGTGCGCTGGAGTCCCGCCGTCAGGGTGTGCAGCTCGATCTCGACGGCGGTGTCGAGGAGGGAGCCCTGCAGAGCCATGGACATGGCTCCACGATAGCCGAAGTTCGAACATATGTCCTATGCCGCCGTGGGCCTCGGGCTGGTCGGGGCCAGCAGTCGCGTCACGAGGCGGGCGGGTCCACCTCGACCTCGGCGACGGACTTCAGGCCCTCGAGCATCGACTGCCAGTTCTGCGAGAACTGGTCCGCCTGCTCCTTGCTCTCGCACCCGTCCTGGGTGAGCGAGAGGGTGGTCCCGCCCGATGACGGGGTCAGCTCGTACCGCAGCGTGTGGTAGTTCTCGGGCACGTCCTCGTCGCCGGACAGCGGGCTGTAGTGGGTGACCTCGAGCCGGCGGCCGGGCTCGGCCGCCAGGACGGTGCCCTTGTCCTGGTAGGACCTGCCCTCCCACTCGCCCGACCAGGTGATCGTGCTACCGGGCCTCCAGTCGGTCTCGACGCGCGAGCCCATCATGTACTGGGCCACCTGGCCCGGATCGGTGAGCGCCACCCACACCCTCGCGGGTGGCCGGGCCACCTGAACCTGCGCGACGGCTTCGAATCCGCTCATGGGGGGCTCCTTTGAACCTCAGGGCAGCGTGTCAGCCGGGTCGGGCCGCGACGTCGATCTGCCGAACGTCTCGGGCCGGAGTCGGCCTGGGGCGGCGGTCGCGCCCGGACGTGACCGGTCCGCCCGATGAGGCGACTCAATCCGGTCCCGTCGGTGGTGTCAACCGACAGCGGTGGAGATCGACGGCGAGGGAAGGTATCAGTCATTGACAGGAATATTCGCCAAGGGGAATATTAGAGACATGAACGAGGACGCGATGACCCGGCAGCTCACCGCGCTGGGGGAGCCGGCCCGCTGGCGCATCGTGGAGCTGCTCGCGACCCGGCCCCGCTCGGTCGGGGTGGTGGCCCGGCTGACCGGCCTGCGCCAGCCGCAGGCGACCAAGCACCTGCAGGCACTCGAGCGCGCCGGGCTCGTGACCGGACGTCGCTCGGCCCAGCGTCGGTACTCCGTCCTGGACCCGGGGCCCCTGCGCACCCTGGCGGCAGCCCTCACCGAGCTCGCCGACACCGTCGAGGCGAACCGCGCCGAGTTCGACTCCCTCGACGAGTACGTCGCCACCGTGGACGCCGAGCGTGCCGCAGCCGACCGGCACCAGTGGGCCGATGGGCGGCTCTTCGAGTTCTCCCGACGCATCGCGGCGCCGCGCGAGACCGTCTGGGCGCACCTGACCCGGGCCGACCTGCTCGCGCACTGGTGGGCACCGCGCGCCCTGCGGACGTCGCACCTCACGTTCGACGCGGTGGCGGGCAGCCCAATCGTCCAGGAGTACGTCGAGGAGGGCGACGCCGACGGGTCCTCGGGCGTCATCGGTCGCGCCGAGGGAGCGGTCACCGAGGTCGAGTCGCCCTCCCGCCTGCGCTTCGTCCTCTCCCCAATGCTGCCGGACGGCACGGTCGCCTTCACCGGTCACTACGACCTGCGTCTGCGCGACGACGCGGGCACCACCGTCCTCGAGGTCAGCCTCCGCATCGCCGACAGCAGCGTCGACTCGGCCGACTTCGTCGCCGGCATCCGGCTCGGCTGGGACCAGGCGCTCGACGCGCTGGTCACCGCAGCCTCCGACCCCCTTCCGCCCCATCCCTTCCACCCGCACACCGAGGAGCAACCATGACCCGCAGGATCGTCACCAACATCGCACTGTCCCTCGACGGCCGCTACTGCGGCCCGGCCGGGCCGCAGGACATGGGCTGGCTCATGCCGTATGCCGTGTCGGACGTCGCCCGGGACCACCTCACCAGCCTCTGGGAACCGGCTACGACCGCGCTGCTGGGCCGGGTCAATGCCGAGGGGTTCCTCGGCTTCTGGCCGACGGTGCTCGACCTGCCCGAGGCCGACGAACGCGACCGGGCCTACGCACGGTGGCTCGTGGATGCCGAGAAGGTCGTCCTGTCCACGACACTCAGCGAGGCGCCGTGGGAGCGCAGCCGCATCGTCAACGCGCCCACGGCCGAGGTCGCCGACGAGCTCAAGGCACAGGACGGC
The DNA here is from genome assembly GCA_963757635.1 of uncultured Actinomycetota bacterium. GTDB lineage: Bacteria > Actinomycetota > Actinomycetes > Actinomycetales > Dermatophilaceae > Pedococcus. The sequence goes on from CAVWSK010000005.1 coordinate 1,110,305, forward strand.
GGCGACATCGTGGTGTTCGCGAGCGCCAGCGTCATCACCGCCCTGCTGAAGGCCGACCGCGTCGACCGGCTCGCCCTCACCATCTTCCCCAAGGTCCTCGGCGGCGGTCCCTCGATCTTCCCCGACGGGGTGCCGGCGCTCGACTGGACACTGGTCAGCGACACGCACGGCGACGACGGCACCATCGCCCTCGTCTACGACCGGGCCCGCTGACCCTGCTCCTCGGTGACCCGTGCCAGGCGTTCGCCGCGGAGGCCGACACTGTCGGTCTGCCAGAAGGCGTCGTTGTAGACCAGCGGCCCGCGCATCCAGTCCTCGTGGGCCTCGAGGAGCACCACCTGGCACGCCGCGTCCGGGATCCTCGGCGACGGACGGCTGAACCCGTGCGCGGAGGCCCGGACGAAGCCGAGCCGGGAGTAGTAGTCGGGGTCGCCCTCCAGGAAGACGGCGGGTGCGTCGAGGTCACGGGCCGCGGTGAGTGCCGCCTGCACGAGGGCGCTGCCGATGCCCTTCCCCTGCCGCTCGGGGGCAACGGCGAGCGGGCTGAGCACCAGAACGGGGACCAGGCACTCGGGTGCATCCACCCAGGAGGTCGAGAGCATCACGTGGCCGACGACGTCACGGTCCCCGGCCACGAGTGAGACGCGTGACCGCCCGGAGTCCCGCAGGAGCTCCACGAGGTCGGCGACGTCGGCGCCGTGGTCGCCGAACGCGGTGGTGACCACGCGGCGTACGGCAGCATGGTCGGTGCGGGTCTCGGGGCGGATCGCCGGCGTCACCGGACCACCATGGCCCGCTCCGCGGCACGACGCCACCAGTTTCCCCACGCGATCCTGGGTGGTCGGCGACGATGCCGGATATCCGGTGGAGCCGGACGCGGCGACGTCCTACCGTGGTGTCCATGGACGTGCTGCAGCTGACCACGACGTCGGGACCCCTCCGGCGCTAGCGTGCAACACCCAGAACGCAACAGCCCCGGAGCACCGCTCCGGGGCTGATCCGTCGCCGGCGCAGCGCTCCGAGGCCCTACCTCAAGGAGCCTGTCGTGAGCAGCGAACCCGACGTCGACCCGTGGCCGCAGGACCATCGGGCCCTCAACCTGGAGATGGCGGTCTTCGCAACGGACCCGCTGGTGGGCTCGGGCCTGCCGTTGTGGCTGCCCGCCGGGGCGGTGATCCGGCACGAGCTGGAGCTCCTCGCGCGGGACCTCGCCCGGCACGACGGATGCCGGTCGGTGTACTCGCCCGTGCTGGGCAAGCGAGCGCTGTACGAGCGCTCAGGCCACTGGGCGAAGTTCAGCGAGGACATGTACCCGCCGATGCAGGTGGGTGGGGAGGAGCTCGTGCTGCGCCCTGCGAACTGTCCACACCACGCGATGATCTACGCGGCCGGATCGCACTCCTACCGCGAGCTGCCGATCCGGCTCAACGAGCTCGCGCCGATGTTCCGTGCCGAACGATCGGGCGTCCTGTCCGGGCTCAGCCGGGTGCGGCAGATCAACCTCGACGACACCCACGTGTTCTGCCGCCCGGACCAGGTCGCCGCCGAGGTGGCGAAGGGCCTGCGCTCTGCCCTCGAGGCGCAGCGGGTCCTGGGTCTGCCCGTCGACCACGTGCGCCTGTCGATGCGCGACGGTGGCGGGGGCTACCTCGGGACGGCCGGCCAGTGGGAACGGGCCGAGGGCGCCCTGCGCGCCGCCGCCGCCGAGGTGCTGCACGGTCGCGACCTGCCCCTGGTCGAAGCCTCGGGGGAGGCTGCCTTCTACGGTCCGAAGCTGGACCTGCAGGTGCGCGACGGGCGCGGCCACGACGAGACCATCGCCACCGTCCAGCTCGACTTCAACCAGCCGGAGAGCTTCGACCTCGCCTACACCGCCGCCGACGGCACCCGCCAGCGCGTCGTGATGATCCATCGCGGCACGGTCGGCGCCATGGAGCGCGTCGTCGCCGCGCTGCTGGAGCGCTACCGGGGGCGACTGCCCCTGTGGCTCGCGCCGACCCAGGTCTGCGTCCTGCCGGTCAGCCCCGAGCAGGACGGTCCGGCACGGGCGCTCGTCGACGACCTCCGGGCGGCCGGTCTGCGGTCCGAGCTCGAGCCCGAGGGGTCGCTCGGTGCCCGCATCCGGGCCAGTCGGCGGCGCCGGGACGCCCTGATCGCGGTCGTCGGACCGGCCGAGGCCGCTGCCGGGCTCGTCCAGGTCACCGATGTGGCCGCGGGCGTCCGGGGCGCCCTGCCCTCGCGCTCCCTCGTGGATGTCGCGGGCCGGGCCCACGCCGCTCGCGCGACCACGATCGACTGGGGCACCGACCTACGGGGCGGGGAACCCCTCCGGTGATGTCGGGACGGGATCGCGCGAGGTTACGGCACCGCCTCCCGGAGTCCCCGCGCTGGTGGGAGACAATGGGCCCATGCCCCTGTACCGCGACGAAGGCATCGTCCTGCGCACCCAGAAGCTGGGCGAGGCCGACCGTATCGTCACCCTCCTGACGCGGGGGCTGGGCAAGGTTCGGGTCGTCGGCAAGGGCGTGCGACGCACCAAGAGCCGCTTCGGGGCGAGGCTGGAGCCGGCGATGATGGTCGACGTCCAGTGCTTCGAGGGACGCAACCTCGACACGGTCACGCAGGCCGAGTCGCTGGCCTCCTGGGGCGACGTGCTGGCCCGCGACTACACGACCTACACCGCGGCGGCGGCGATGCTCGAGACGGCCGACCGGCTGACCGAGGAGCGCGAGCCGAACCTCCAGCAGTACCTCCTGCTCCAGGGCGCCCTGCGCTCGATGGCCGAGGGCCTGCACGACCCGGGACTGGTCCTCGACGCCTACCTCCTGCGAGCGCTCGCGATCGCCGGCTGGGCCCCGAGCTTCCACGACTGCGCGCGCTGTGGGGCGGTCGGGCCGCACCGTGCGTTCAACCTGGCCTCGGGTGGCACGGTGTGCCCCGTATGCCGCCCGCCCGGCTCCGCCGCGCCCGCGCCCGAGACGCTGGCCCTGCTCGCCGCCCTGCTGGCGGGCGACTGGGTCATCGCCGACGCCTCCTCAGGCCGGCACCGCCGTGAGGGCAGCAGCCTGGCGAGCGCCTTCCTGCAGTGGCACCTCGAGCGCGGTGTGCGATCGTTGCGCCTCGTGGACCGCCGCGACCCCGACGCCCAGACCCCGCTCGACTCCCGGGTGACCTGGTCGGCCGCCCCGCTCGCCGCGGTGGCGAAGGTCGACCAGGCCCACGCCGCCGCCCAGGCGGCCAAGGCGTGAGCCCGGCATACCCGGCGCCGTTCCCGCACCCGAGCGGGGCCCGACCGCCGTCGCTCCCGCGCGAGCTGGTCCCCGGCCACGTCGCGATCGTCATGGACGGCAACGGGCGGTGGGCCAACCAGCGGGGGCTGGCGCGCACCAAGGGCCACGAGGCGGGGGAGGCCGCGCTGCTCGACGTGGTCGCCGGCGCGATCGAGGCCGGCGTGACGCACCTGTCGGCCTATGCCTTCTCGACCGAGAACTGGAAGCGCTCGCCCGACGAGGTGCGCTTCCTCATGGGCTTCAACCGTGACGTGATCCGGCGCCGCCGTGACCAGCTGCACGAGTGGGGCGTGCGGATGCGCTGGGTGGGGCGCCGCCCGCGGCTGTGGGGCTCGGTGATCAAGGAGCTCGAGGTCGCCCAGGAGCTCACCAAGGACAACACCGGCCTGACGCTCTACTTCTGCGTCAACTACGGCGGGCGGGCCGAGATCGCCGACGCGGTGCAGCGGATCGCCGAGCAGGTGCAGCGCGGCAGGCTCCGGCCCGGCTCCATCGACGAGAAGCTGCTGGCCCGCTACCTCCCCGAGCCGGACATGCCCGACGTCGACCTGTTCGTGCGGTCCTCGGGGGAGCAGCGCACGAGCAACTTCCTGCTGTGGCAGAGCGCCTACGCCGAGATGGTCTTCCAGGACACCCTGTGGCCCGACTACGACCGGCGCACCCTGTGGGAGGCGCTCGAGACGTATGCCGCGCGCGACCGCCGCTACGGCGGCGCGATCGACCAGCCGACGAGCTGACGCCCGCCCCCTCCTCCCACCCGCCGAGATGGATGCTCGTCACACGTTTTGGCGGCGTGTCGTGGTGCTGGGATCCATCTCGGCGGAAGGCGCGGGGTCAGCGGGAGCAGTCGGGGCAGGTACCGAAGATCTCCAGGGTGTGCCGCACGTCGGTGAACCCGTGCTCGGCGCTGACCCGCGTGGCCCAGGCCTCCACCGTCGGGCCCTCCACCTCCACGGTGCGCCCGCAGTCGCGGCACACGAGGTGGTGGTGGTGGCCGGTCGAGCACGCGCGGTAGACCGCCTCGCCCTCGTCGGTGCGCAGCATGTCGATCTCACCGTCGGAGGCCATCGCCTGCAGGTTGCGGTAGACGGTGGCCAGCCCGACCGTCTCGCCCGACTCCCGGAGCAGGGCGTGCAGCTCCTGGGCCGAGCGGAACTCCTCGACGTCGGCGAGCAGGGCGGCGACGGCAGCCCGCTGTCGGGTGGGGCGGCGACCGGCCTCGGTGGGACGGTCCTGGACTCCGGTCATCGGTGCGTCGTCTCCTTCGGTGCGTCCTCGCGCGCGGGCGCGTGCTCGTCGTAGTGGCCCTCGTGGGCGGCGTGCCGGTGCCCGTCGTGGACATAGTCGACGTGGTCGTCGTGGGTGACGGCGTCATGCCCGCACCCGGGTCCGTGCTCGTGGTCGTGGCGCTCGGCCCGTCGGTGCTGGGCCGCGCGCGCACGGGCGACCACGGTGCTGCCGGTCGCCGCGAGCACGAAGAATCCGATGGCCAGCAGCACGATCGTGCCGCCCGAGGGCGTCTCGGCGTAGAACGAGGTGACCACCCCGCCGACGCTGGACAGCACGCCGACCAGCACGGCCCAGCGCACCGACGCGCGGAAGCTGCGGCCCAGCAGCTGTGCCGTGGCGTTCGGGATGATCATCAGGGCGCTGATGAGCAGCAGTCCGACGACCCGCATCGACACGACGACGGTCACGGCGGTGAGCACGGCCAGGGCGATGTTGAGCCCTGTCACGGGCAGCCCCGTGGCCCGCGCATACTCCTCGTCGTTGGCCACGGCGAACAGCCACGGCCGCAGCAGCCACGTCGTGAAGAGCACCACGAGGGCGAGCCCGGCGAAGACCCACAGGTCGCGCTGGTCGGCCGTGGTGATGGCACCGAAGAGGTATGCCGTGAGGTTGGCCGGGCTGCTGCTCGGCGACTTGGCGATGATCACCACGCCGGCGGCGATGCCCCCGTAGAACATCACCGCCAGGGCGATGTCACCGCTGGTCCGACCCCGGGCGCGGATCAGCTCGATCGCGACGGCGGCCCCGACGGCTGCGACGAGCGCCGTCAGGACGGGCGCGTGCCCGGTGAGGACGCCGACGGCGACGCCCGCCAGGGCCACGTGGCCCATGCCGTCGCCGATCAGGGACAGCCGCCGCTGCACGAGGAAGACCCCGACGAGCGGGGCTGCGATGCCCACGAGCACCGCGGCGATGAGGGCCTGGCGCATGAAGTCAAGCGAGAGCAGGTCGATCACGGCCGACCTCCTGACCCGGGGTCGAGTGGACCCGACGAGGGGGCGCCGGTCAGCCGGCGCTGCGGGTGGTCCTCGTCGTCGTGGTGGTGGTGGTCGTGATCGGTCTCGTGGTGGGCGGTGAACTCCTGCGGTGTGCCGTCGAACGCCACGTGGCCGCCCTGGACGAGCACGATCCGGGTGACGATGTCAGCCAGGGCCGCGAGCTCGTGGGTGACGATGACCATGGTCGTCCCCTGCTCGGCGAGCCGCGCCAGGACGGTGGAGAGCACCTGCTGGTTGGCCGTGTCGACACCCGCGGTCGGCTCGTCCATGAGCAGCACGTCGGGCTCCGAGGCCAGCGCCCGGGCGATGAGCACCCGGCGCTGCTGTCCGCCCGAGAGCGTCGCCACGTCCGCGTCGCAGCGGTCGTCGAGCCCGACGACCTCCAGCGCGCGGTCGATGACGGCGGTGTCGGCGGCAGAGCGGACGACCGGTCGCCACCAGTGGTGGCGGGCCAGCCGGCCGACGGCGACGATCTCACGGACCGTGGCCCGCACCGACGCGGACAGGGTGTGCCGCTGGGGGACGTAGCCGAGGCGGGCGAAGTCGCGGAACGCCTCGCGCGGCTGGCCGAACAGCTCGACCTCGCCCCCGAGGTGGTCGTTGAGCCCGAGCAGTCCGCGCACCAGGGTGGACTTGCCCGACCCGTTGGGTCCGAGCACGGCCACCACCTCGCCCGCCTCGATGGTGAGCGAGACACCCTGGACGACGGCCTGGTCGGCGTAGCCGAAGGAGGCGTGGCGCAGCGCGATGATGGGCGTGCCCACCTCGGTGCGCGCGGTGACGGTCATGAGCACTCCTGTCCGGTACGCAGGGTCTGCAGGTTGGCGCGCATCACCGACGGGTAGTCGGTGCCGGCCGATGCGGTGGTGATGCCCTCGATCGGGTCGAGGACGGCCAGCCTGGCACCGGTCTCGCGTGCCAGGGTCTCGGCCACCGCGGTGCTCACGAGGGTCTCGGAGTAGACGGTGGTGGCACCACTCTGCTCGACGTGGTGGGTGAGCTGGGCGAGCGCAGCGGGGTTGGGCTCGGCGTCGGGGGACAGGCCGGTGATGCTCTCCTGGTGGAACCCGTAGGTCTCCGCGAGGTAGCCGAAGGCGGCGTGCGACGTGACCAGCTCACGCACCGTGCAGGTGGCCAGCCCTGCGCGGAACTGCGCGTCAAGAGTGGTCATCGTGGCGCGGAACCGCGCTGCCCCTGCCTGGTATGCCGCGGTGTTGGCCGGGTCCTTGGCCGCCAGCTCGCGGGCGACGGCATCGCCCACGTCGGCGAAGCGCAGGGGGTCGAGCCAGAAGTGGGGGTCGGGGAGGCCCGCGGCCGCCGTGCCCTGCTGCTCGGTCTGCGCCGCAGTGTCGTGGCCGTCGGCCGTGGCCACCAGGTCGAGGCGCGCCGCAGGGGAGACGTCGAAGCCGGTCTTGGGCGCCTGGGCCGCGACCGCCGCGTCGACGGCGGGCTGGAAGTGCTTCTCGTAGACCACCACGTCGGCCCGGGCCACGGAGGCGACCTGCTTGGGCGTCAGCTCGAGGTCGTGCGGCTCGGCTCCGGGCTTGGTCAGGCCCTCGACCGCGACGTGGTCGCCGCCGACCTGGGTGACGACGTACTCGAGCGGGTAGAACGCGGCCGCCACCGTGAGGCGGTCACCACCGGCGTTGCTGGCTGCGGTGCCACAGGCCGAGGTCGCGCCCACCGCCAGCGTGGTCACCAGGACCGCCACCCATCGAATGCTCATGACAATCATTCTCAACTCTAGTGAGAATGATTGTCAAACGACCGTTGCCAGTCGGAGGGTCAGGAGCGGGGCACGGCCTGCACGATGGTGATGGCGAGGGCCATGAGCACGATGGTTCCGCGCATGAGGCGGGCCGTCCCGTCCAGCACCGGCCAGGACAGGAAGAGCGTCCACAGCAGGAACAGCACCACGAGCAGCAGGAAGATCCAGCCCCAGCCCGGCACGAACACCCCCGCGACCATGAGGGCGAGGACGGCGAGGAAGGGCACGAACCGGGGCAGGGCGTTGAGCCGGGCGACGACGGGGAGGCTGGACTGTTCGACACGGTGGCGCAGGGAGGACACGCACGCACCCTATGGCGTCAGCCCCTGCCGCTGGCCGTCAGGGCTGCGGCGAACCGCGGCAGGCTCGCCTCCACGGACTCCATGGTCGCGGTGAGGCAGATGCGGAAGTAGCCGGGCGTCTCGAACATCCGCCCGGGCATGACCAGCACGCCCTCGCGCTCGAGCAGGTCGACGAACGCCTGGTCGTCCGGCAGGGGCGAGCGGGGGAACAGGTAGAACGTGCCCTCGGGGCTGGCCACGGTGTACCCCATCTCGCGCAGTGCGCCGACCATGCGGTCCCGCTTGGCCTGCAGGCGGGGGAGGTCCAGGCTCAGCTGCTCGAGCCGCGGCACGGCGTACTGGAGCACGGCGTTGGGAAACAGCCACCCCGCGGCGACCTGGACGCTCTCGACCGCCTCGATGAGCTCGTCGGCGCGTGGCATGGCCGGCGGCAGGGCGAGGTAGCCGATCCGCTGGCCGGGGGCGAGCAGGGTCTTGCCGTAGCTGTAACAGAGCAGGGTGTAGGGGTAGAACTCCGCGGGGCTGCGGAAGGTGGCTTCGTCGAACACGATCCGGTTGTAGGGCTCGTCGGAGATCAGGTAGATCCGTCGGCCGTTGCGGGCCGACGCCTCGTCGAGCAGGTCGGCGAGCGCCCGCAGTGTCGACTCGGGGTAGATGCGGCCGCTCGGGTTGTTGGGGGTGTTGACGATCACCAGGCGTGTCTGCGGGGTGATGGCCGCGCCGATGGCCGCGAGGTCGAGGTCGAAGGTCTCGGGCTCCACCCCCACCTTGACGGGCACCAGCCCGGCCTCCAGGGCAAGGGCCTCGTAGAGGAACCATGGGGGCAGGCTGTAGATGACCTCGTCGCCGGGGTCGGCGACCGACTTCATCGCCAGCGTGATGGCTCCGAAGCCGCCGGTGGTCATGCGGATCCGGTCACCGCTCCACGGCAGGTCCACGACGGCGCGCAGCGACGCCGCCGCAGCCTCCTGCGCCTCGACCTGGCTGAACTTGTAGGCGAACCAGAGCTCGTCCTGGGGGACGGTCGCCTCCCGGAGTGCCTCGACGTAGGCGGGATCGGGCATCTCGTGCGGGTCGCCGAACGTGAAGTCGAGGACGCCGGGCTCGAGCCGCCGGGTCTGGTAGGTGGACTTCCGGGCGAAGTCGAACAGCATGCGGAAGGGTGCCGCCGCACCGATCCGCGCGCTGCGCGCGGAGAAGGGCTGGTCGCTCACGGGGCCCCCTGGAGGTCTGCGTCCGTCGAGCGTAGGACTGCGCGGCATACCCCGTCGAGGGGCCGGCGGTCGCACAGTAACCTTCTCCGCATGGCTGCACCCTCCACCGTCGACACCGTCGTCTCCCTCTGCAAGCGCCGCGGGTTCGTCTTCCCCTGCGGCGAGATCTACGGCGGCACCCGCTCGGCGTGGGACTACGGCCCGCTGGGCGTCGAGCTCAAGGAGAACATCAAGCGGCAGTGGTGGAAGGCCATGGTGACCGGCCGTGAGGACGTCGTCGGCCTGGACTCCTCGGTGATCCTCCCGCGCCAGACCTGGGAGGCCTCGGGCCACGTCGCGACCTTCTCCGACCCGCTGGTCGAGTGCCTGTCCTGCCACAAGCGGTTCCGCGCCGACCACCTGCAGGAGGCGGTGGCCGAGAAGAAGGGTCTGGCCGACCCCGACGCCGTCGAGCTGTCCACCATCGCGTGCGCCAACTGCGGCACGCGCGGCCAGTGGACCGAGCCGCGCCAGTTCTCCGGCCTGCTCAAGACCTATCTCGGTGTCGTCGAGGACCAGTCCGGTCTGCACTACCTGCGCCCCGAGACGGCCCAGGGCATCTTCCTCAACTTCCTGAACGTCATGAACTCCGCGCGCAAGAAGCCGCCGTTCGGCATCGCCCAGACCGGCAAGAGCTTCCGCAACGAGATCACGCCCGGCAACTTCATCTTCCGCACCCGCGAGTTCGAGCAGATGGAGATGGAGTTCTTCGTCAAGCCCGGCGAGGACGAGACGTGGCACCAGTACTGGATCGACGAGCGGCTGCGCTGGTACACCGACCTGGGCATCAACGCAGACAACCTGCGCCAGTACGAGCACGCCCAGGAGAAGCTGAGCCACTACTCCAAGCGCACCGTCGACATCGAGTACCGCTTCAACTTCACGGGCAGCGAGTGGGGTGAGCTCGAGGGCATCGCCAACCGCACCGACTTCGACCTCAAGACGCACAGCGAGCACTCTGGCACCGACCTGGTCTACTTCGACCAGGCCAGCGGCGAGCGCTACACGCCCTACGTCATCGAGCCGGCGGCGGGACTGTCCCGCTCGCTCATGACCTTCCTCGTGGACGCCTACACCGAGGACGAGGCGCCCAACACCAAGGGTGGCGTGGACAAGCGCGTGGTCCTCAAGCTCGACAAGCGCCTCGCGCCGGTCAAGGCCGCCGTGCTTCCGCTGTCGCGCAACGCCGACCTGTCGCCCAAGGCGCGTGACCTCGCTGCCACGCTGCGCCAGCACTGGAACATCGACTTCGACGATGCCGGCGCGATCGGCCGCCGCTACCGTCGCCAGGACGAGATCGGCACGCCGTTCTGCATCACGGTCGACTTCGACACCCTCGAGGACCAGGCGGTCACGATCCGCGAGCGCGACACCATGGCGCAGGAGCGGGTGGCGCTCGACCAGGTCGAGACCTACCTCGGGGCGCGACTGCTCGGCTGCTGACCCTCCGGTCGGCAGCAGGTATGCCGGGCGCCCACCTTTTTCGCGCGGGCCGCCAACCTCCACGCGCCTCCCGTGCGTTACTGGGGAAGGCGGTTGGGCAGGCACGCCGGTGGAGGTGACATGCGCTCGGAGCTGGACGAGGACTTCGCCCGCTGGGTCGAGGCGCGCCAGCACGTGCTCCTCCGCGCGGCCTACCTCGTCTGCGGGGACGCACACCTGGCCGAGGACCTGCTCCAAGGAGCCTTCGTCAAGGTCGCCCAACGGTGGGAACGGCTGCGCCACGAGAACCCCGACGCCTACGTGCGCCGCATCCTCTACCGCGACGCCGTCTCCTCGTGGCGTCGAACCCGACGCGAGGTGTCCGCCGGGGCCGATGGTGTCGCGGACCCGGTGGAGCGTGACGGCGCCCCGGATGCGGGACAGCGGGTCGACCTGCTGCGCGCCCTGGCCGAGCTGACCCCGAAGCAGCGCGCGGTCGTGGTCCTGCGGTTCTTCGAGGACCGCAGCGAGGCCCAGGCCGCTGAGGTGCTGGGTGTCTCGGTGGGCACCGTCAAGAGCCAGACCCACGCGGCCCTGGGCCGGCTGCGCGTCCTGCTACCCGACTTCGCGCCCCACGCCATCAGTAAGGACCAGCCATGACCGACCGCGACCTCGGAGCCCTCCTGCAGCGAGCGAGCGAGCACCTGCCCGAGGTCGACCTCGCCGAATCCGCCTGGGCGGGGGCGCTGGCCAGTCGACGTCGACGCCGGCGCACCGTGGTCGGCGGGGTGGCCGCGCTCGCGGTGGCAGCCCTGTCCCTCACAGCGGTGCAGCTGGCGCAGCCGCCCCGACCGACCCCCGCCTCTTCCACCACGACCAGCACCCAGCGGACGCTGGCCGACGGCACGGCATACGCGATCCTGCCCCCAGAGGGCAGTGAGGCGAGCCTGCCGCGCCAGGACGTGGGGCTGCCGTCGGTGCTCTCGCTCGGCGCCCCCACGACCCGGCTGGCCAGCCTCACGGCGCCACCCGAGTCCGTGGTGGCCGTCTACCTCCGCTCCGTGGGCGAGGTCTTCCACCCCGTGCTGGTCACGAGTGACGGGACTCAGGTCGTCGCCGACCGGCTGAGCCTGGTCCGCACCAACGACGCGAATGGCAACTCGGCCGCACCCCTCGGGCCCCGGGCCATCGGCGCCGGCGGACGCTACGTCGTCTTCCCGCAACGCGACCACGTCGTGCGCCTGGACACCCACTCCGGAGCCACGGTCTCCTTCCCGGTGCCCTCGAAGAACGTGGAGTGGGCCGGGTGGAACGCCGACGGCAGCCTGGTCGTGGCGCGGTCCACTGACCGGGCCTGGACCATCGACCCGTGGAAGCCCGGGGCGATCGCGGTGGCCGTCCCCGGCGGGTACGAGGGCGCGTTCCGGCTCGGGGCCACCGCGGACACCGGCTCGCTGTGGATCGGCCGGTTCGGGCCCGGCGCGAGGCTCACGGGCCAGCGGAGCACGCCCACGCCGGTGACCGACCTGTGGGGCGAGACGGTCAACACGCACACCTGGGCCGCGAGCGGGGCGTTCTTCGACCAGGCGATGACCGGCGGGGTGGTGGGCCAGGACGCGGGGCCGACCTACCAGGGGCTGGTGGCGGTCGAGGGGGAGCGAGGTCGCGCCCGGCTGCTCCTGGCCCCGGAGTCGCCGGACGGTCGGGCCGGTCGGTTCAAGGGGTGCTGCACGGTGCTCGGCTGGGCGAGTGCCACGACCGTCCTCTTCGAGTCGGTGGGCAGCCACGGTCGCTGGATCCTCGGCTGGGACGTCGGCACGGGTCAGGTTTCCCAGGTGATGCGGGTCGAGTCCGCAGCCCCGGACGACCCCACCACCATCGCGCTCAACGTCGGCTGGCGCTACTGACCCGGGAGATCGTCGCAGATCGGCGATGACAGACGTCACGGCGGGTTCGTGACGACTGGGTGCGGAAGTCCCTCGCCCCCACTGGCACGGTAGTGCCATGACGCAGATGCAGACCTTGGGCCCCGACGGCGATGTCGGCACCGTCCCGGCGATCGAGCTGTCAGGGCTGACCAAGAGCTTCGGATCGGTCCACGCGGTGCGCGGCATCGACCTCACCGTGCGACCCGGTGAGATCGTTGCCTTCCTCGGCCCGAACGGCGCCGGGAAGACCACGACGATCGACATGGTGCTGGGACTGTCCCGGCCCGACGGCGGCACGGCGCGCGTGTACGGCATGGAGCCCGGGGCGGCGGTGCGCCATGGGCTGGTCTCGGCGGTGATGCAGACCGGCGGCCTGCTCAAGGACCTCACGGTCTCGGAGACGTTGCGCCTGACCGCGAGCCTGTTCAGCGACACCAAGCCGGTGGCCGAGGTGATGGCCCGGGCGGGCATCAGCGACCTCGCGGACCGCCGGGTGGTCAAGTGCTCCGGCGGCCAGCAGCAGCGGCTGCGCTTCGCGATGGCCCTGCTGCCAGACCCCGAGCTGCTCGTGCTCGACGAGCCGACCACCGGTATGGACGTCACCGGCCGCCGCGACTTCTGGGGTGCGATCCGCGAGGACGCGGCCCAGGGGCGCACCGTCGTGTTCGCCACGCACTACCTCGAGGAGGCCGACGCCTACGCCGACCGGATCGTACTGGTCAGCCACGGCCAGGTCGTCGCCGACGGCACTGCCGCCGAGGTCAAGGCCCTGGTCTCGGGGCGCACGGTGCGAGCCACCCTGCCTGGCGCCGATGTCGTTGCGCTGCAGGCCCTGCCGGGCGTCGAGACAGTCGAGGTCCGCGGCGACTCGGTCATCGTGGCCTCCACCGACAGTGACGCAGTCGCGCGCCACCTGCTCACCGCCACCGCGGCCCGAGACCTCGAGGTCACCTCCCGTGGACTCGAGGACGCCTTCATCTCCCTGACCTCCGAAGGAGCAGACGCATGACCACCGCTACCGTCCCGCAGCGCACCGTCCCGCCGTTCGGCGGCTTCAACGCGACCCTCGTCCGGCTCGAGCTGCGGCGGATGGTCCGCAACCGGCGCACCCTGGTCTTCTCGATCGTCATGCCCGTGATCTTCTTCCTCATCTTCGGGGTCGGGCAGTCCTACTCCGACCAGAGCGCCGGTCACGGCAACGTCGCCGGTTTCATCATGATCAGCATGGCGCTGTACGGCGCGATGCTCTCCACCACCGGCGGCGGCGCGATGGTCGCCGTCGAGCGCAGCCAGGGATGGAGCCGCCAGCTCCGGCTCACGCCGCTCACGTCCACGGCATACATCGCCGTCAAGGTGCTGGTGGCCATGGTGCTGGGTGGGCTCTCCATCGCCGTGACGTATGCCGCGGGCGCCCTCACGGGGGCGCACCTGGATGCGTGGGTGTGGGTGGTGACCGCGGTGGCCGCCTGGGTCGGCTCCCTGGTCTTCGCGGCGTTCGGGGTGTTCATGGGCTACCTGCTGCCGAGCGAGAACGTCATGCAGATCCTCGGGCCGGGGCTGGCCCTCTTCGCCTTCCTCGGCGGCCTGTTCATGCCGCTGGACCAGATGGGTTCGGTGTTCCAGACCATCGCCAGGGTCACGCCGATGTACGGACTGAACCAGATCGTCCACGCCCCGCTGACCGGTGACGCGCCGGGGTGGGTCGCGGTGGTCAACGTGGTGGCCTGGCTCGCGGTCTTCGCGGGAGGAGCGGCATGGCGGTTCGGGCGCGACACGGCGCGCGTCTGATCGTCCTGCGTTCCGCAGCGGCAGCCCCTTCTGGGAGGCTGGAGGGCGTGAGCACGCCCACCCCACCTCGAGGCTTCGCGGAGCCCCGGCCGCGCGTGTTCGCCGGCGGGGAGCGGCGGTGGGCCAACCGCCTCTTCAGCCTCTTCTTCGCCGGGATCTGGCTGGTCTTCCTCACCGACGCCTTCACGCTGGCCTGGGACGAGCGCCAACAGCTGCGGGGCGACACGGGGCTGGTGGTGCTGGTCGCCTTCGTCGTCGTCTACCTCGTCCACTTCACCCACCTGCGGTCGACGGTGTGGGGGAGCACCGGATGGATCGCGACGTCCTGGTACGTCGGACGCCTCGGCGTCGTCTACTGGGTGGCGCTGGCCATCCTGGCCGGGCTCGCCGCCGTGACGCTCGGTCAGGAAGGAGCCAGCACCTGGGTCTTCTTCGCCGTGTCGGGGCTGTGGACGTTCCGCCTGCGGATCGGCCTCGCGGTCGGGGTCGTGCTGGTGGTGCTCTACGAGTACCTCACCCTCAACGTCGAGAGCTGGCAGCACGACTCCAGCATCCTCATGTCGCTGGTGCTCGCCATGGCCGCCGTGACCGGTGGCATGGTGGCTGCCCAGCGGCAGCGGGCCCTGGCCGAGGCTCGCCAGGAGAACGCGGAGCTCGCGATCCAGGACGAGCGCAACCGGATGGCTCGGGACGTGCACGACATCCTGGGGCACAGCCTGACCGTCATCACCGTCAAGGCCGAGCTGGCCGCACGGCTGCTCGACGTGGACCCCGAGCGGGCGCGGGCGGAGGTCGCAGACCTCGAGCGGTTGGCCCGCGACGCCCTGGCCGACGTGCGCCAGGCGGTGGCGGGGTTCCGGGACCTCTCGCTGCCGTCCGAGCTGGCCCGGGCTCGCACGGCACTCGCCGCCGCGGGGATCGAGGCCGAACTGCCCACCGCAGCGGATGCGGTCCCGACCCACCTGCGTGAGCTGTGTGCCTGGACCCTGCGCGAAGGGGTCACCAACGTGATCCGCCACAGTGCCGCCACGAGCTGCCGGATCACCCTCGACGAGTTCGGGATCCGTATCGTCGATGACGGTGCAGGGTCGTCGGCCGGCGCCCCGGGCACCGGTCTCGTGGGCCTGCAGGAGCGGGCCGACGTCGTCGGGGCGAGGCTCGTGGCCGGTCCGCTCGAGGGTCGCGGCTTCGAGCTGGCCGTGACGGTGGGCACCGGCCCGGGCCCGCCGGGGTTGGCCGCGGCGCCGCACGAGAGGGTGTGGTCATGACGATCCGACTGCTGTTGGCCGACGACCAGGCCCTGGTCAGGGGCGCTCTGGCGACGCTCCTGGGGCTGGAACCGGACATGGAGGTCGTCTCGGAGGTCGGTCGTGGCGACGAGGTCGTGGCGGCCGCCCGCGAGACCCACCCCGACGTGGCCCTGCTCGACGTCGAGATGCCGGGCCTGGACGGGATCGCCACGACCGCCGCGCTGCACGAGGCCTTGCCCGAGGTGCGGGTGCTCATCGTCACGACCTTCGGCCGCCCCGGCTTCCTGCGTCGGGCACTCCAAGCCGGCGCCCACGGCTTCGTCGTCAAGGACACCCCGGCCCGCCAGCTCGCCGAGACCGTGCGACGGGTGCACGCCGGGCTACGGGTCGTGGACCCGGCGCTGGCCGCGGACTCGCTCGCGGGTGGTGAGTCGCCCCTGACCTCACGGGAGACCGAGGTGCTCGTCGCTGCCCGTCGGGGTGGTTCGGTGGCCGACATCGCCAAGCTCGTCAACCTCTCCGAGGGCACCGTGCGCAACCACCTGTCGTCGGCCATCGGCAAGACCATGGCGCGCAACCGTGCCGACGCCGTGCGCATCGCCGACGAGTACGGCTGGCTCTGACCGGAACCGCAGCTCAGCCGCCAGCGGGCTGCTCGGCCATGCTGGTGCGTTCCGGTCCGAAGTAGGCTCGAGAGTCCACGAAGCCGGCCCCGGGACGACACCCCGCCGGGGCCTCGCACTGATGGAGGTCGTCGACGTCATGCCCCCGAACGCCCGAAGCGCGCAGGCGGCGCCCATCCGGTTCGACGCCGAGCTGTCAACCATCGACGACACCGGCCTCGTGCGGTTGCCGCAGTCGGCGAGTGAGCAGCTGCCGTCGCGCGGTCAGGTGGCGGTGCACGCGACAGTGGACGGTCACCGCTTCCAGACCGTGGTGGAGCCCGATGGGCGCCGTGGCCACTGGGTCCGCGTCGGCCACCGGGTCCAGGAGTCCGCCGGGATCGGGCCCGGGGACACCGCCGAGGTGACCCTCGAGCTGGCACCGGACTGGCCGGAGCCGGACGTGCCCGAGGACCTCGCCGCTGCCCTGGCCGCGGCACCCCCGAGGATTCGCGACAGCTGGCAGGACATCACGCCGATGGCTCGGTGGGAGTGGGTCCGCTGGGTCCGGGCGACGGCCAACCCCGCGACGCGCCAGCGACGGGTCGCGGTCAGCATCTCGAAGCTGGACGACGGGAAGCGGCGGCCGTGCTGCTTCGACCTGTCCTCGTGCACCGACCCGGACCTGGCCAGGAGCGGCAAGCTGCGCGAGTCGTCCTAGCCGCGTGACGGTCGACGGACGCCTCGCAGGCAGAGGTACCCGACCATCCACAGCTCACCGATGGTTGCCGGCACGGTGAGCAGGGCGATCGCGATGCCGGCATCCGGGAGCAGGTAGGTCAGCAGCGCGTTGGCGACGTACCCCACACCACCGATCATCAGGATCCAGCCCAGCAGGTCGGGCATCCAGCCGGACCGGCGGGCGAGCCAGCCCATGGGGACCAGCCACAGCCCGAAGAAGATCCCGCCGATCGTCCACAGGTGCCCACTGACCACGTAGAGCAGCTGTGCGGCGGAGGCCGCCCCGCCGGCCACGGTGAGTCCGCCGTCCTGGCTGACGTCGAGGGCGGTGGCGAGCAGGGCCGCGCTGCCGAGGATGGCCACGGCGTTGACCAGGCCGAAGGCCGCGATCGAACCGGCGGCCAGGGCGTTGACGCCCCGGAAGAGGCGGTAGAACGACAGCGCGACCAGCGCCTGGGTGATCACGACCCCCATCTCCATCACGATGCCGACGCGCGCCAGCCACGCCTGCTGGGTCAGGTTGGCCAAGGTCGCCTCGGGGTCGCCGGAGACGAAGAGCTGGTTGCGGACCAGCAGGAACCCGACCAGGCCGGTGACGGCCACCCCGAGGTAGAGCAGTCCCGTCGTACGGGCGGTGCGGACCAGCTCGGGCGTGGTCGCCCCAGGTCGAGAGCTGGTGGTTGCGATGGTGGTCATCGTGGTCTCCTTCCAGAGCCTTACGAAGTAAGGTTCTCATACAGTGTAAGGTTGGTGCAAGAGGCAAGGAGGTGGTCATGGCCACACGCGTGGTACGGACTCCGCTGAGCCGCGAGCGAGTGCTCACGGCTGCGCTCGCGCTCGCCGACGCCGAGGGCCTGGCCGTCGTGACCATGCGTCGGCTCGCGGCCGACCTCGGTGTCGAGGCGATGTCCCTCTACCACCACGTGCCCGGCAAGGAGGGCCTCCTCGACGGTCTCGCCGAGACGGTCCTGGCCGAGGTCAGTGCCGCGGTCTCGGCCCGCGTCAGGGCCGACGACGACTGGCGCACGGCGCTGCGCGGCCGTTGCCTGGCTGCCCGCGAGGTGATGGTGCGCCACCGCTGGGCGCCGGGGCTCCTCGGCTCACGCTCGAGCGTCCCGGCGGGCCTGTACCCGTACTACGAGGAGATCCTTGCGACGATGATCCGCGGCGGCCTCGGCTACCACCTCGGCCACCGGGCCATCCACGCCCTCGGCACGATGGTCCTCGGCTTCACGCAGGAGCTCTTCAGCCCGGACTCCGAGGGCGGCACGCTGGACGAGGAGGCCGCAGACGCCGACTTCGCCGCGATGTCCGCCGTCCTGCCCCACCTGACGGCGATGGTCGCGTCCGAGGTGCACGACAACGACGAGGACCCCCTGGGCTGGTGCGACAGCCAGAACGAGTTCGAGTTCACGCTCGACCTGCTCCTCGATGGGTTGGCGCGGGCTGTGTGAGCGGGAGCCCGGCCGTGGTGCGCTCGGCTCAGTCGCGGCCGGTCGCCACGGGTCGCCCGGGGTCGGTGACCCAGTCGCTCCACGACCCCACGTAGAGCGCCGCCTCGATCCCGGCCTCGTGCAGGGCCAGCACCTGGTGGGCCGCGGTCACCCCTGATCCGCAGTAGGCGCCGACCGGGCGGGTGCCGTCGACCCCCAGGTCGGCGAACCGCTCACGCAACACCGAGGCAGGGTGGAAGCGTCCGTCCTCCTCGGCGTTGCCGGTGGTCGGGGCGCTCACCGCTCCCGGGACGTGCCCGGCCACCGGGTCGAGGGGCTCGGTCTCACCGGCGAACCGCTCGACGGCACGGGCATCCAGCAGGACGCCCCGCGCTGCGCACTGCGCGGCACCGGCGGCGTCGAGGACGGGCTGCTGGCCCGGTCTGGCCTCCACCGTGCCCCGGCCGGGTGCGGGTACCAGGTCGGTGGTCGGGCCCACGGCCGAGTGCCACGCGGCCAGCCCGCCGTCGAGGACACGCACGTCCCCGACACCGAAGTACCGCAGCACCCACCAGGCACGGGCCGCGGCGTACGACGGGCCCTGGTCGTAGACCACCACCGCGCTGTCGTCGTCCACGCCGCACCGGCGCAAGGCGGCCTGGACGGTCGTCGCCGTGGGCAACGGGTGGCGACCACCCGCGCCGGGTGGGCCGGCGAGCTCGGTGTCGAGGTCGAGGAAGTGGGCGCCGGGGAGGTGTGCCGCGGCATACAGCTCGCGCCCGGGTGGGCCACCGGTGGAGGTGAGGTTCCACTGGACGTCGATGAGGACCACCTCGCCGGGGGGCCGTGACAGGAGTTCGTCAGGGGAGACCAGGGCTCTCATTCGGCCAGTCAACCACCAGATGGGACACTGGTCCGGCCATGACCGCAGTGACCCCCACCCAGACCAGCCCCGCCTCCGTGCTGCCCCCGCTGCAGATCGGCCGACACACGATCGCCTCGCCGGTCGTGCTGGCCCCGATGGCCGGGATCACCAACCGCGCCTTCCGCAGGCTGTGCCGCGAGTACGGCCGGGACGGCCTCGCCCAGGGCGGCGCCAGCGGTGCGACCTCGCTGTACGTCAGCGAGATGATCACCTCGAGGGCCCTGCTCGAGCGGACTCCCGAGACGATGCGGCTCATCCAGCACGACCCGGACGAGAACCCGCGCTCGATCCAGCTCTACGGCGTGGACCCCGCAACCGTGGCCGCGGCCGTGCGCCTGCTCGTCACCGAGGACCGCGCCGACCACATCGACCTCAACTTCGGTTGCCCGGTGCCCAAGGTGACCCGCAAGGGTGGCGGGGCCGCGCTGCCGTGGAAGCGCAACCTCTTCGAGGCCATCGTCACCGCTGCCGTCCGGGAGGCCAGCCCGTATGACGTGCCGGTCACCGTCAAGATGCGCCGCGGCATCGACGAGGACCACCTGACCTACCTCGAGGCCGGGCTGACCGCCGAGCGCGCCGGCGCCGCGGCCGTGGCGCTGCACGGCCGCACCGCCGCCCAGGCCTACTCGGGCCAGGCCGACTGGAGCGCCATCGCGCGCCTCAAGGAGACGGTGCGGAGCATTCCGGTACTGGGCAACGGCGACATCTGGTCGGCCGAGGACGCGGTGCGCATGGTCGAGGAGACCGGCTGCGACGGCGTGGTCGTGGGTCGCGGCTGCCTGGGACGGCCGTGGCTGTTCACCGACCTTGCCGCTGCGTTCGCCGGGGTGGACACCCGCGTCGAGCCGACGCTGGGGGAGGTCACCGCCACGATGCGGCGGCACACCGAGTACCTCGTCGACTTCTACGGCGAGGAGTACAAGGCCTGCCGCGACATCCGCAAGCACATCGCCTGGTACCTCAAGGGATTCCCCGCGGGTTCGACCGTGCGGCACCAGCTCGCACTGGTCGACTCGCTCAGTGCCCTGGACGACCTCATCGCCGGGCTCGACGCCTCGGCGCCGTGGCCGGGCGAGGCCGCCGAGGGCCAGCGGGGGAGGGCCGGCTCACCGCGGAACGTGGCCCTGCCGGACCGGTGGCTGGAGTCGCGCGAGCTCGACGACGACGACCGCCTGGCGGTATCGCAGGCAGAGCTGTCGGTCTCGGGAGGCTGACAGCCCGGCCTGCGACGTGCGCGTCAGGAGGCCTGGGCTGCGGCTCCGTGGGCCAGCGCCTCGAGCAGGCTGCCGTTGAAGGCCGGCAGGTCGTCGGGGTTGCGACTGGTGATGAGGTTGCCGTCGACGACGACCTCCTCGTCGACCCAGGTGGCCCCGGCGTTGCGCAGGTCGGTCTGCAGGCTCGGCCACGAGGTCAGGGTGCGGCCGGACACGACGTCGGCCTCGATCAGGGACCAGGGCGCGTGGCAGATGGCAGCCACCGGCTTGCCGCTGGCCATGAAGTCGCGGACGAACGCCATGGCGGCCTTGTCGGTGCGCAGGGCGTCGGGGTTGGCGACACCGCCGGGCAGCACCAACGCGTCGTAGTCGTCGATGCTGGCGTCGGCCACGGTGGTGTCGACCGGACGGGTCTCGGCCTTGTCCAGGTGGTCGAAGGTCTGGACGTCGCCGGCTTCGGGGCTGAGCAGCTTGGGCGTGGCCCCGGCCGACTCGACGGCCTTCCACGGCTCGGTCAGCTCGACGCGTTCGATGCCTTCGCTGGCGACGAGGAAGGCGACGGTCTTGGTGGTGAGTTCGCTCATGTCCTCCACTCTGCGCCGGTTCGCTGACCTGCGCAAATGCAGCGAGATCCTCGTCACAGGGCCAGTGCCAGCCGACGGATCGCCTCGCCCACGCGGTCCGCGGTGATGTGCCGGAACCCCAGCGCCAGCCCGGGCCGCGGCGCCTGGGAGTGGAAGCGCGGCGAGAGCGGCTCGACGGCCACGCCCTGGGCGGCGGCCCGCTCGCAGAGCGCGACGTCGTCCACAGAGCGGTCGGCGAGGACCGCGCAGACGTGGAGGCCGGCGGCCGAGGGCAGCACCTCCAGGACGCCGGGTGGCAGGCCGTCGAGGGCATCCAGGAGGGCGGTCCGGCGCTCGCCGTAGATCCTGGTCAGCCGCCGAACGTGTGCCGACAGCAGCCCCTCGGCCATGAACCGGGCAAGAGCCCCCTGGGTGACGGCGTCGCCCTGCCAGTCGGCGAGCAGCTTGGCCTGCCGCAGGGTGGCCTGCAGGGACTGGGGTGCGACGAGGTAGCCCACCCGCAGCGAGGGCATGAGCGTCTTGGAGAAGGAGGCGCAGTAGATCACCCGTCCGTCCCTGTCGAGGCACTGCAGCGGCGCCAGCGGCCGGTCCTCGAACCGGAACTCACTGTCGTAGTCGTCCTCGAGCACGACGGCGTTGCGGCGAGCAGCCCACTGCAGCAACGCCATTCGCCGACTGAGCGACATCACGGCGCCCGTGGGGAACTGATGGGAGGGGGTGACGTAGACCACCCGGGCCGCACTCGGCAGCTCGTCGACCACCAGCCCCTCGGCGTCCACCCGCACACCGACGACGCGGGCCCCGTGCGACGCGAACAGCCTGGTCGCCGCGGTGTAGCCGGGGTCCTCCACGACGACGACGTCCCCGGGATCCACCAGCGCCCGGGCCACGAGGTCGAGCCCTTGCTGGGCGCCGTTGGTGAGCAGCACGTCACCGGCGCCGGCAACGACCGACCTGGACAGGCCGGCATACCGGGCGATCTCGTGGCGCAGGCCGAGGTCGCCCTCGCCCTCGTAGACGGACGCGGCGAGCAGCGAGGGGCGAAGGGTGGCCGACACGAGTCGGCGCCAGACGGCGAGGGGGAAGAGCGAGGTGTCGGGGCCGCCCACGGACAGGTCGAACTCCAGCGCGCCCGCATCGTGCACCGGCGGTGGAAGGGCCGCCCAGACGCTGCGTGGTCGCACCGCACCGGCGGGCGCGCGTCGCGCTGCCCGTGGCGCCGCATCGGTGCTGACGAACGTGCCCGACCCCACCCTCGCCTCGAGGAACCCCTCGGCGGTGAGGCGCTCGTATGCCGTGGCGACGGTGCCGCGGGAGACGTCCAGCTCGGCGGCCAGGCGGCGGGTCGGGGGCACGCGCTGGCCCGGCACGAGGCGCCCGTCCATGATCGCGTCGAGCAGGTGCTGGTAGATCCGGGTGGTGCGGTCGCCGCGACCGTCGAGGGGGACGAGCAGGTCCATGTCGACAGCCTAGATTGGTCCAATCGATTCGACCAGATGCGGCTCTGTGGGCCGGGCCAATTCGCGGCCATCCTTGAGTCATGACCCAGTCCCCGTCCACTCCCGTGAGCCGCTTGGCCGGCCTGTCCGTCCCCCAGGGGGCCGCCCTGTCGATCGGCGCAGTGCTCGGCACGGGCGTGATCACCCTGCCCGCCATCGCGGCCGGGATCGCCGGGCCGGCGTCCCTGGTGGCGTGGGCCGCCCTCGTCGCGCTGAGCATCCCGCTCGCGTCGACGTTCGCGGCCATGGGGTCACGCTTCCCCGACGGTGGCGGGGTCTCCACCTACGTCCGCCGCGCCTTCGGGCCGCGGGTCTCGGCGGCGGTCGGGTGGTGCTTCTACTTCGCGGTCCCCGTGGGGGCCCCACCAGCGTCGCTCATGGCCGGTGGCTACGTCGCCGATGCGACGGGCGGCTCGCACACGGTGGCGGTCGTGGTCGCGGCGTTCCTCATCATCGGCGTCGGGCTGATGAACGCGGTGGGCCTGCGCCTCTCCGGCCGCGTGCAGCTCGGCCTGACCGGGGTGCTCGCCGCCCTCATGGTGGTCACCGTCGTGGCGGCCCTGCCGCAGGCGTCGTGGGACCACCTGCGCCCCTTCGCCCCCCACGGCTGGGGAGCGGTGGCCCCGGCCGCCGCCGTCCTGGTGTGGGGTTTCGCCGGTTGGGAGGCCGTCGCGTCGTTGGCGGGCGACTACCGGCGACCCCAGCGAGACGTGCCTCGCGCGACGGCCATCGCCCTGGTCGTGGTCGGCACCCTCTACCTGGCGTTGGCCATGACCAGCCTCCTCGTGCTGGGTCCGGCCACCGCCACCAGCAGGGCGCCGCTGTCCGACCTGCTGGCGGCCGGTGTCGGCGGCCAGGTCCGCGGCGTCACGGCGGTGGTGGCGGTGCTCCTGACGGTCGGCGCCATGAACGCCTACTACGCGGGGGCCTCGAGGCTCGGTGCGGCACTGGCACGCGACGGCGCGCTCCCGGCGGGCCTGTCGCGCGGCGGCGGCCCCGGTGAGGTGCCTCGGCGCAGTCTGGCACTGGTCGCCGTGCAGGCTCTCGGGTGGCTGGTGGGCTCGGAGGTGCTCCACCTGGGCCTGACCCCCCTCATGCTCATGGCCACGGGGTGCTTCACGGTGGTCTACGTCCTCGGCACCGCCGCGGCCGTGCGGCTGCTGCCCCGGGGCACGCGGGTCTGGTGGTCCGCCGTCGTCGCCCTGGCCTCGGTCCTCGGGCTGCTCGTGATGAACGGTTGGCACGTGCTCTGGGCGCTGGGCATCGTGGTCGCCGCCGTCGCCTACCAGGTCTGGAGTGAGCGTCACCGGCCTGTGGCAGGCTGCCTGCATGATCGGGACACCGGGCGGGACCCCGGAGAGACCCGCGAGGTTCTTCTCCGGGCCTGAGCAGTGGTGGGCCTGGCTCGAGGCCCACCACGACACCGAGACCGAGCTGTGGATGGGCCTCCACAAGAAGCACGTCCCCGACCGCGGACTCCAGTGGGCCGAGGCCGTGGTCGAGGCCCTGTGCTGGGGGTGGATCGACTCGCGCGCCGAGCGCATCGACGACGACACCCGACGCCAGCGGTGGACGCCACGCAGGCCCTCCAGCATGTGGAGCTCGGTCAACCTCGCCACGGTCGAGCGGCTCATCGCCGAGGGGCGCATGCAGCCGCCCGGGCTGGCCGCCTACGAGCGGCGCAGGCCGGAGCGGTCGGGCATCTACGCCTACGAGGCGACCGCCCAGCCGCTGTCGCCGGCCTACGCTGCCCGCCTCGAGGCCGATCCCGCTGCCGCGGCCTTCTGGGCCGTGGCCACGCCGTCCTACCGCAAGCTCTGCACCAACTGGGTGATGACGGCCAAGCAGGAGGCGACCAGGGACAAGCGGATGGCGCAGCTGCTCGACGACAGCGCCCACGGGCGGCTCATCTCCAGCCAGCGCTACGGGACCGCACCGAAGTGGGTCGAGCGAGCCGCTGGGGCCGCCCGCGCCGCTCGCGGCTGAGACCGACCCCTAGAGTCGGGCCGTGGGCTACACCGAGGTCGATCGCGAGCGCTGGGTCCGCGAGGACCCGGTGCTCAAGCGCGCCGACCGTGACGACTTCGCCCGTGACCGCGCGCGCCTCGTGCACTCGGCCTCGCTGCGCCGGCTGTCGGCCAAGACCCAGGTGGTCCAGCCCGGCGACGACGACTTCGTCCGCAACCGGCTCACCCACTCCCTCGAGGTCGCGCAGATCGGCCGCGAGTTCGGCGCCGCCCTCGGCTGCAGCGCCGACGTGGTCGACACCGCGTGCCTGGCCCATGACCTCGGCCACCCGCCCTTCGGCCACAACGGCGAGCAGGCCCTGGACGCCGTCGCGACCGGCATCGGCGGGTTCGAGGGCAACGCCCAGACGCTGCGACTGCTCACCCGGCTGGAGCCCAAGCGGGTCCATCCCGACGGGCGCCCGGCGGGTCTCAACCTCACCCGCGCGAGCCTGGACGCGGCGACGAAGTACCCGTGGGGACGCGGCGAATCAGCCACTCCCACAGCCAAGTTCGGTGTGTATGCCGATGACCTGCCGGTCTTCGAGTGGTTCCGGGACGGACGCCCCACGGGTCGCCGGTGCATCGAGGCCGACGTCATGGACTGGTCGGACGACGTGGCCTACTCGGTGCACGACGTCGAGGACGCCATCGCCTCGGGCCGTCTGGACGTTCGGCAGCTGCGCGACACCCACGATGTCGACAGCGTCCTCGCGGTGGCGACCGGGCTCTACGCCGCCGACCTCGGCACGGACGCGCTGGGGGCTGCGCTGGAGCGGGTGCTCGCGAGCGGGGCGGTCCCCACGGCATACGACGGGTCGCGCCGGGACCGGGCGGTCCTCAAGGACATGACCTCCCGCCTCATCGGCCGGTTCGTGCAGGCGGTCGAGGTGGCGACGCGGGAGCGGCACGGTGACGGCGACCTCACGCGCTACGCGGCCGACCTCGTGGTTCCGGACGCCACCCGGGCCGAGTGTGCGGTGCTCAAGGCGGTCGCCGCACACTTCGTGATGCACGCGCAGGAGCGGGTGGCGGTGATGGCGGGGCAGCGCGACATCGTGCGCTCGCTCGCCGAGGCCTACCAGGTCGACCCGGCGGGCCGCCTCGACCCCGACCTCGTTGCGGACTGGAAGGCTGCGGGCTCGGACGCCGAGGCCCTGCGGGTCGTGGTGGACCAGGTCGCCTCGCTCACCGACGTGCGGGCCCTCGTCCTGCACCAGCGGTGGTGCTGACCGCGCTCAGCCGGCGGTGAAGGCCCTGGCGGGCCCGATGACCGACAACCCGACGATCGACCCGGTCGGCGGGACGTCGGTGCCGTTGACCCTGGCGGTGACGACGGTGTGGTCGGCCTGCAGGCGCAGGGCCACGAGCGCATCGTGGCCGAAGTAGGTGGTCGACAGCACCTCGGCGCACGGCCGGCCGTCGGCGACGGTGCCGAGCTGGATCTGCTCGGGGCGCACGAGGACGTCGACCACGCCGGCCGGCGCAGGGGCGTGCAGGGCGAGCTGTCCGAGCGCGGTGGACACGAGGGCGCCGTGGGCGCTGCCGCGCAGGAACACCGCGTCACCGAGGAAGGCGGCGGCGTGTCGGTCGGCGGGCGTGCCGTATACCTCGGCCGGTCGGCCCACCTGGGCGAACCTGCCCTCGTGCATGATCGCCACCTGGTCGGCGAAGGACAGCGCCTCCGACTGGTCATGGGTCACCAGGACCACGGTGACGTCCTGGTGCGACAGGGCCTCGGCGACGGCCTGGCGCGTGGTGGCCCGCAGCCCGGCATCGAGGGAGGAGAACGGCTCGTCGAGCAGGACCACGCTGGGTTTGCGGGCCAGCGCCCGGGCGAGCGCGACCCGCTGCTGCTGGCCGCCCGAGAGCTGGTCGGGGCGACGGCTGGCCAGGTCGGGCGCCAGTCCCACGAGCTCGAGCAGCTCACCGACCCGGGCCCCGCTGTGGCGCTCGGCCCGCGACAGCCCGTAGGAGATGTTGGCGCCCACGCTCAGGTGGGGGAAGAGGTTGCCCTCCTGGGCGACGTAGCCGATGCCGCGGCGCTCCGGGGCGACCCACGTGTGCGGGCCGGCCACCATGGTGTCGCCGAGCTCGACGGTGCCCTCGTCGGGCGTCTGGAAGCCGGCGACGACGCGCAGCAAGGTCGTCTTGCCGCAGCCGGACGGGCCGAGGATCGCGAAGGTGCTCCCCGACGGCACGACGAGGTCGACCCCGTGCAGCACCGGTCGCGGACCGTAGGACGCCACGACACCGGATACGCGCAGCGTGGTCACAGGACGGGCTCCTCGTCGGGTTGGCGCAGCAACAGGTAGGTCAGCGGGGCGGAGACCAGGATCATCGCCGCGGCGAAGGGTGCCGCTCCCGCGTAGTCGATGCTCTCACTCGCACTCCAGAACGCGGTGGCCAGTGTCTTCGTGCCCGTCGGCGCGAGCAGGAGGGTGGCCGTCAGCTCGGTGGAGACGGCGATGAACACCATCGCGAAGCCGGCCAGGGTGCCCGGCAGGGTCAGGGGCACGAGGACCCGCACGAACGCCCGCAGTGGTCCGTCGCCCAGGGCCCGCGCCGCGTCGGTGAGCTCCACCGGTGCCTGCGCCAGCGCCGCACGGATGCTCACCATGGCGCGCGGGATGAACAAGATCGCGTATGCCGCGACGAGGACGATGCTGGTCTGGTAGACCGGGCGGGCGTAGCGGACCGACAGGGTGACCAGGGCGAGGGCGACGACGACCCCGGGCAGTGACGAGGCGACGTAGGTCGCGCGCTCGACGACCACCGACAACCAGCTCCGGCGCCGGGCCAGCAGCCACGCGACGGGGAAGGCCGCCACGACGGTCACCACACCGGCTCCGATGGCCAGTCCGAGGGTGCTGCCGAGCGTGGTGAGGAGCTCGGTCGGGTCGAAGGTGGGGTCGCCGGCCACGAGCCAGCGGGCCAGGCTGACCACGGGGACGCCCAGGGCGAGCAGGGCCAGCACCGTCATGCCGGCCAGGGCGGGAGCGGTCCACCGCCCCAACCGGGCCGGGAGGGCCCGGCGGGCGGCCCCGCGGCCGAACCGGGCGTGGCGCAGGCTGCCGCGCAGCAGGAGCTCGGCGGTCAGCAGGCCCAGGCAGAGGGCGATGAGGACGACCGCCAGCAGGCTCCCTGCACTGTTGCTGAAGGCGACCTGGAACTGCTCGAGGATGGCGGTCGTGAAGGTCGGGAAGCGCAGCATGGCGAGTACGCCGAACTCCGCGAGCAGGTGCAGCGAGACGAGCAGCATGCCGCCGAGGGCGGCCGGTCGCAGCTGGGGCAGCACCGCCCGGAAGAAGCTGCGCCACGGCCCGAGCCCGAGGGAGCGGGAGGTGTCCTCGAGGCTCTGGTCCATGCCGCGCAGGACGGCGGCCACCGGGAGGAAGACGAAGGGGAAGTAGGACAACGTCGTCACGAGCACCGCCCCGCGCAGTCCCTCGAGGTCCGGGCGGATCGTCACCCACGCGTAGCTGTTGACGAAGGCGGGCACCGCCAGCGGAGCCACCATGAGCACCCGCCAGAACTTCGCCCCCGGAAGACTGGTGCGCTCGACGAGCCAGGCCGCCCCGATGCCGAGGACCGTGGCGAGCGAGACCGTGAGCACGACCAGCGCGGTGGTGTTGCGCAGCAGCTCACCGACCCGGGGTCGCCAGAGCAGCGACCAGGTCTCGGCCCAGCCGACGTCGAAGGCCTTCACGGCCACGACGACCAGGGGCAGGACGCAGAGCGCCGCCACGGCCAGGCTGGCCACGACGACTCCTGCGGGTGCCGGTGCCCTCCCGGCGCGCGTGCGGGCCACCTAGAGGATGCCCGCGTTCGTCATGAGCTCGATGACCTTCGGGCCGTTGAGGGTGTAGGGGTCGACGGCCGGCGCGTCGAGGGAGGCGAGTGGCTCCAGGGCGGGGTCGGAAGCGATGCCGTTGCCCACGGCATACTCCTTGGCATCGCTGGTGGCGAGCATGGTCTGCCCCTCCTTGCCGGTGATGAAGGCGAGGAACTTCTGGGCGTTGGCCGCGTGCTTGCTCGACTTGAGCACCGCACCGCCGGAGATGCTCACGAAGGCGCCGGGGTCCTGGTGGCGGAAGTAGAGCAGCTTGGTGTTGGCGCTGCCGGCCTTGGTGAGCGCCTGGTCGCGGTACCAGTAGTAGTGGTACATGATCCCGACCGGCACCTGGCCGGAGTTCACGGCCTTCATCACGGCGATGTTGTTCTGGTAGATCTTGGCGCCGTCCTTGAGACCCGTGAGCCATGCGGCCGTCTTGGCCTCGCCCTCGGTGGCGAGGATCGCGCTGACGATGGCCTGGAAGTCCGCGCCGCTGGCGGCGGCGCCCCACTTGCCGGCCCACGCGGGGTCCTGCAGGTCCATGATCGAGGTCGGCAGCTCGGCCTCGGTGATCTTCGAGGGGTTGTAGACGAGCACGGTCGAGCGGGCGGCGATGCCCACCCACTGCTTGGTGGACGGCGCGTAGTCCTTGCCGACCTGGGCGATGGTCGCGTCGTCGACCGGGGCCAGCAGGTCGGCGTTCTGCACCGTGGTCATGGCGGGGGAGTTCTCGGTGAGGAAGACGTCGGCGGGGGACTTGTCGCCCTCCTGCACGATCTGGGCGCCCATCGAGGAGTCGCTGCCGTAGCGGATCTGGACCTTGATGCCGGTCTCGTCCTGGAACTGCTTGGCCCAGGCGGCCGTGAGGTTCTCGTGCTGGGCGCTGTAGATCGTCAGCTTGTCGGGGTCGAGGTTCTTGCCGGCCTCGAGGCTCCCGCCACCGCACGCCGTCAGGCCGAGGGTGGCGGCACTGGCCAGGGCGAGCAGGACGGCGCGGCGACGCATCACGGTGGTGGTTCTCCTTGGGCGGTCGGGGACTCGGGGTGCCGGGTGCTCAGGCGCCCCGGCGCTCTCGCCGATGAGAAGGAAAGGCTTACCTTACTCTCCGGGTCGTCCCATGCCGAACCGAGGGGACGAGATCTGGCTCACCTGCCCGCGGCCCACCGGCTCGCCACCCTCCCGAGCGCCGCTCGCGCAGGTGGCGCAGCGCCCACGGCAGCAGCAGGGCGCCGCCCACGGGCACCTCCATCCCGATCACGAAGAAGCGGTAGAGCAGGACGCCGGATGCGGCGGTCACCGGATCCACGCCCATCCGCGTCAGGTAGCCGGTCATGCCGATCTCGACGATGCCCGCACCGCCGGGAGTGACCACCGCGAGCGACAGCACCCGCTCGACGGCGAAGGCAGCGAGGACCACCGAACCGGCCGGCGCCGTGCCCGTCGCGGACAGGCAGAGCCACAGGAGCGCGCCCTGGAAGGCGGCGTACAGGAGCTTGCCGGCCGTGAGCCGGGGCCAGGCGTGGGCCACGAGCTCGGCGGTGTCGCGACGCAGCTCGACCGCCTTGACCTCGAGGACGGGAGAGTGCGCCCCGGCGGACTCCGCCGTCCGCCGGTGCAGGACGCGGAGCATCCGGTCGGCGAGGGTGCCGAGCACGCGGGCCCCCACGTCGCGGTGCAGCAGGATCGAGGTGATGGTCACGAGGACCAGCAGGAGGATCGCCGAGCCGAGGGCCGCTCCGGCCAGCACCGCGTTGTCGTCGAGTCCGTCCCAGCCCAGCCACGCCACGGCCAGGGCCGGCACCACGAGCCGCCCGAGGACGTCCCAGATGTTCGTCACCAGCGCCCAACGGATGAACGCCGCGGTCGTGAAACCCCACACGCGGCACGACCAGTAGTTCACCGCCGTACCGAGGGTGCCCCCGAGCGGCACCAGGTTGGACACGGAGCTACCGGTGATGTTGAGGAAGAAGGCGCGCCGGTGGCTCAGTCCGGGCAGGGCTGCCGTGAGGACGATGGTGTGCGCCCACAGCCCGGTCAGCCACACGAGGGTCAGCAGCACGAACGTGGTCGCCGGCACCCCGCCGAGCGCGCCACGGATCTCGGTCCAGGTGGTCCCCGACGAGCCCGGCACCCCCAGGCCGAGCAGCGCGGCTGCGAGCCCGAGCGCGGCCGTCGCCTCGACTGCGCGACGCACCGCCCGACGCCGCTCGTGGCCCATGACCTCAGTGTGGCGGTCCGGCACGGCAGGCGGCGGGGGCGAAGGTCCCGCCGCCTGCGGCCGGGCCGCACCCCCTCACGCCACCCGAACCCGCGAGTTTGAAGCCCTGGCGCCACCAGGGCCTCCTCAGGACTTCAAACTCGCGGCGAAGACGTGGGTGCCCGCCCCCGGCAACGAGCCTCAACACCTAGACTCGGCGGCGACAAGGAGGACCAGTGGCGGGTCGTATCAAGGCCGATGACGTCGCGCTCGTCAAGGAGCGCTCGTCCATCGAGGATGTCGTGCGCGAGCACGTCACCCTGCGCCCCGCCGGTCCGGGCTCGATGAAGGGGCTGTGCCCCTTCCACGACGAGAAGACCCCGTCGTTCAACATCCGGCCGGGAGTCGGCGCGTGGCACTGCTTCGGCTGCGGCGAGGGCGGCGACGTCATCTCGTTCGTGCAGAAGGTCGAGCACCTGACCTTCACCGAGGCGATCGAGCGGCTCGCCCAGAAGCTCGGCATGGAGCTGCACTACGAGGAGGGCGGGCGGCCGCAGGGCGAGACCCTGGGCCGGCGCTCGCGGCTCATCGAGGCCCACCGGGTGGCCCAGGAGTTCTACCACCACGCCCTGCTCAACGCCCCCGAGGCGCGGATCGGGCGGGACTTCCTGCGCGAGCGGGGCTTCGACAGCGCCGCCGCCACGCTGTTCGGCGTGGGGTTCGCCCCCCGCGGCGGCGAGGCGCTCTCCCGCCACCTGCGGTCCAAGGGCTTCACCGACGAGGAGCTGATGCTCGGCGGCCTGTCCGGGCGGGGGAGCCGGGGGCTCTACGACCGGTTCCGTGGTCGCCTGGTCTGGCCGATCCGTGACATCACGGGCGACACGGTGGGCTTCGGCGCCCGGCGGCTCTTCGACGACGACCGGATCGCCGCGAAGTACCTCAACACCTCCGAGACCCCCATCTACAAGAAGTCGACCGTCCTCTACGGCCTCGACGCCGCGAAGAAGTCCATCGCCACCGACCGGAAGGCCGTCGTGGTCGAGGGCTATACCGACGTGATGGCCTGCCACCTGTCCGGCATCGAGGGCGCGGTGGCCACCTGCGGCACTGCCTTCGGCATCGACCACATCAAGGTCCTGCGCCGGATCATGCGTGACGAGGCGGACCTGGCCCCCGCCCGCGTCGTCTTCACCTTCGACGGCGACGCCGCCGGGCAGAAGGCGGCGATGCGGGCGTTCGGGGAGGACCAGCGGTGGGCGTCGCAGTCGTTCGTCGCCGTGGCCGACGGCGGCATGGACCCCTGCGAGCTGCGCATCGCCAAGGGCGACGACGCGGTGCGCCACCTCGTCGACGACGCCGTGCCGATGTTCGAGTTCGCCGTGCGCACGACCATCGCCCGCTTCGACCTGTCGACCGCCGAGGGACGGGTCCAGGGCATGCGCGCGGCCGCACCCATCGTCAACAGCATCCGCG
This sequence comes from uncultured Actinomycetota bacterium, assembly GCA_963757635.1. Lineage (GTDB taxonomy): Bacteria > Actinomycetota > Actinomycetes > Actinomycetales > Dermatophilaceae > Pedococcus. Next base: position 1,142,103 of record CAVWSK010000005.1, read on the forward strand.
ACAGCTCCATGCGCCCGGAGTACATCCGCACGGTCGCCGGGTGGATCGGGGTGGAGGTCGAGCAGGTGCAGGCCGAGGTCTCCCGCGCCCAGCGGGTGGCCGCGCGCGACGCCAAGGAGGGCACCCAGGGGCAGGGCCCGCAGGCACACCGCCCCGATGCCGACACCGTGCCCGAACCCTCGGCCGAGGAGGCCCGTGCCGGGCTGCCCACCCCCGACCTGCGTGACCCCATCGTCTTCGCCGAGCGGCAGCTGCTCCAGACGCTGCTGCAGTATCCCGACAGCTTCACCGCCGAGGACGTCGACGCCCTGGGTCCCGAGGCCTTCACCGCGCCGGCGCACCGGGCCGTCTTCGACGGGGTGCGGGGTGCTGGCGGACCGCAGCGTGGGTTGTCCGCCCGCGGCTGGTCCGACAAGGTCGCCGAGGCCGCACCCCTCGCGGTGCGGAGCCTGGTCTCCGAGCTGGCCGTCGCCGCCTTGCCCACCCGCTTCGACAAGGCGACCGGGTTGCCCGAGCGCCGCTACATCGACTCGCTGCTCGTCCGCGTCCAGGAGGTCCTGTTGACCAGGAAGATCGCCGACGCCATGTCCGCCATGCGCCGGATGGCGGCCGACCCGCATACCGACCCCGCGCAGGCGCGCACCCTCAGTGGTGAGCTCCAGGACCTCCAGCGCGAGCTCGCCCTGCTCCGCGACCGGGCCAGCTGATGGCCCTGCCGTTGCGGCGTGACCGCCTGCCGTCCGACGTGCGCGCGGCGCTGGGGCTCGGGCGTGGTGAGCGGGTGCTGAGCTGGGCTGCCGAGGACGACGGCGCCACCGTCGTGGCCACCAACCACATGCTGTATGCCGTGTCGGTCTCGGGTGAGCGTGTCCTCGCCCGTCCGTGGCACGAGGTCGACGCCGGCACGTGGTCAGCCGAGCTGCGCACGCTGACCGTCACGTGGGTCGACGGCGGCAGGCCGGTGCAGTGGGTGCTCGGTGACACGTCCCTGGTGCCCGAGACCCTGCGCGAGCGGGTGCAGGCCAGCGTGGTGCTCGCCCAGGCGGTCGAGGTCGGGCCGCGGCGGAGTGCTCGAGCGGTGATCCGCCAGGACCTGGCCAACGGCGACCTGGTCGAGCAGGTCGTCCTGGGTCGTGGCGTCCCGGCCGACGACCCCGAGGTCGTCGAGCGCGCCGCGGCTGCCCTCGACTACCTGCGTGAGCAGGTCGGCCTGCGCTGACCCCGCACGAGGGGGTGCCAGATCGACCTGGTTCACCCCTCTGAGGTCGATCTGCCACCCCCTCGACGCGCGGGCGGACTCGTTTTCTTCTCCCTGCACTTCCTTTGCTATGGTTGCGCAGCGCCGCTGGCGGTTCCGCCCAGCGACTTTCCCCTGTAGCTCAATTGGCAGAGCAGCCGACTGTTAATCGGCAGGTTGTTGGTTCGAGTCCAACCGGGGGAGCGCACACAAGGCCCGGGTCCGGTGACCCGGGCCTTTGTCGTGGGCGGAGCAGGCCCGCCGTCAGCCGCTCACGGCGGTCAGCGCCGGGCCGAGGGTGTCGCCGAGGTGGTGCGAGAGCACGATGGCAGCAGCGCCCAGCAACCCCGAGTCCTGGTCGAGCTCGGAGAAGAGCACCTCGATCCCGTCGGCGAGCGCCGGCATGGAGCGCTCGACCACCCGCTGCTGCAGGACGGCCCGGAAGTCCTCGCCGGCGTGGACGACGTCGCCGTGGACGATGAAGACGCGCAGGGACAGCAGCTGCACCAGGTTGGCCATGCCGATCGCGAGGTTGTCGGCGTAGTCCTCGAGCAGCTGCCGGGCCACCCGGTCGCCATCGGCGCTGCGGGCAGCGAGCCGGCCGGGGGAGGTGCCGCGACCGCCGGTGACGCCGCGACGCGCCGCTTCGGCCCGCAGCCAGCGGGTCGAGGCCACCGTCTCCCAGCACCCTCGCAGCCCGCAGGTGCAGCGGGCGCCGTTCGGGTCGATGCAGGTGTGACCGAGCTGGGTGGTGTAGCCGCGGACGCCCTCCAGGAGGTGCCCGGGAAGCATGATGCCTGCGCCCACACCGACGTCGATCTGCAGGGCGGCGAAGTCGCTGCGCCCCCGTCCCTGACCGAACCACTTCTCGCCGATGGCGAAGGCCCGGACGTCCTGCTCGAGCCGCACCGGCGCACCGAAGCGTGTCTCGAGGGACCGCGGCAGGGCGGTGCCCACCAGGCCCGGGACCGCGGTGCAGGCCAAGACGGTGCCAGCCTCCGGGTCGCAGAGCGCCGGCACCGTGAGTCCGACCCCCCTCAACCGCCCCCGGTATGCGCCGAGGACACCCTCGGCAGCGTCCAGGACGCGGCGTTCCAGCTCCGCCGAACCGCACCCGGTCGGCAGCGTGTCCCGGTGTCTGGACAGCAGCACCCCACGGGCGTCGATGACGGCGGTCTCGACGACACCGCGGCTGACCGCGACCGCACCCGAGAGCAGGGACTCGGGCGCGAAGGAGAGCGGACGGGCAGGCTTGCCCGCGCCGCCGGAACGGGGCTGGGCCTCGTCCTCGACGAGGATGCCTGACTGGAGCAGGCCCGTGACGATGGTGCTCACGGTGGCGCGCTGCACGTTGATCCTGCGAGCCAGGTCAGCTCGCGACGTCGGCCCACTCTCGAGCAGGGACTGGAGCACCCGGGCCCGGTTGGCGGTGCCCACGTCGGAGGAGGAGAGCAGACCTCCGCTGGGCGAAGACCGCACGGTGGGCGAGTCCTGGTGTGCCGTCACGCGGGCAGTCTCTCACAGCGACCGTGACGCCACGTGGCCCTCGTGCGCTTGCCGGGGTTGGCTCCAGAAATATGTATGAGTTCCATCCTTAACGCGGGTCCCGAATATGTAACAGACTCCAACTATTTGTGGTCGATCCATTGACAGCGCTGTGGAAGGGCTGCTTGGGTCGAGGAAAGGCCAAGGCGGACAAAGAGGTTGCGCTGCGCTCAACGGAAGGATCACCCTCATGGGAACGACTTGGAAGGCAGGCGGAAGCCGAGCCCTGTGTGCAGCATTCGTGGGGGTGGCCCTGGCGGCCGCAGGCTGCGCTCCAGGAGCCAGCACCAGCTCCGACTCGTCGTCGACCTCGGGGGAGGTGTCCACGGCGGTCCCGGCCGAGACGGTGACCCTGAAGCTGGCCTTCACCGACAGCCCGGACATGACCAAGGCGCTGGTCGACGCGTTCCATGCGAAGTACCCCCAGGTCACCATCGAGACGCAGTACACCCAGTTCAACGACTACGTGAAGTCACTCAAGCTGTCGATGTCGTCGGACACCGCACCCGACATCGCGCAGTACAACGCGGCCCTCAAGGACCTCTCGGCGGCAGGCCTGATCGTCGACCTCAGTGGCTACGAGAAGGCCTACGACTGGGACACGGCGTTCCCGAAGTCCGCGCTCGACGAGCTCCGGGTCGACAAGACCGGGAAGGTGCTCGGCACGGGCAGTCTCGTTGCGGTGCCGGCCGGACTCTCCCTCGTGGGCCTTTACTACAACAAGGACCTGATGGCCAAGGCCGGGATCTCCGCGCCGCCGGCCACGATCGACGAGCTCAAGACCGATCTCGGCAAGGCCAAGCAGGCCGGCCTGACCGGCATGGCGGTGGGTGGTCTCGACACCGGTTCCCTGCACGTCTGGGGCAGCCTCATGGATTCGATGATGGACCCCACCGCGCAGCGCGACTGGATCAACGGCAAGGCCGGCAGCAACATCGTCACCCCTGACGCGATCGCGGCCACCGATGCCTTCGCCGAGTACGCCAAGCAGGGCTACTTCCCGAGCTCGGCCAACGGCACGAGTGAGAACGACTCCGCCACGGCCTTCTCCAAGGGCGGCTCGGTCTTCCACGTCAACGGCAACTGGGCCGCTTCCCAGCTGGGCAAGGCCATGGGTGACAAGGTCGGCTTCTCGGTCTTCCCACCCAAGGCTGCGGGCAACCCGGCCGTCGGCAACGGCTTCAGCGTGTCCTACATGCTGTCGTCCAAGGGCAAGCACCAGGCGGCAGCAGCGGCCTTCCTCGACTTCCTGCGCAGCCCTGAGGCTGCGGTCATCGAGAGTGAGGGCGGGTTCCTGCCTCCCAACGCCAAGGCCGCTCCGCCCGCGAAGGGTGTGCAGGCCGACCTGGCAACGGCCAACCAGAAGATCGTCAGTGACGACGGGCTGATGCCCTTCCCCGACTTCGCGGCCCCGGCGATGCTCGACAGCCTGACCTCCGGGCTGCAGCAGGTCGCCGCGGGGAGGATGGACTCCAAGACCTTCCTGCAGTCGTTGCAGAAGGTCTGGGACTCCTACCATGTCGGCTGAGTCCCCAGCCGGCACCCAGCTCCGTCGGCGCCGCCCTGTCCCCGAGCGGCGGCGCCGACGTGAGTGGGGGAGCCTGGTCTACCTGGCCCCGGCTGCCCTCCTCTACCTCACCTTCGTCATCGCCCCCGGTCTGCACACGGTCTGGCTCTCCTTCTTCCAGTGGGACGGCGTCACCGTCGGCACCTGGACCGGGGTGTCGAACTACCGGGCGGTGGCGCAGAACCCCGCCCTGCGGGGGGCGGTGGTTCACGCCCTGGTCCTCGTCGTCTTCTTCTCCGCGGTCCCGATCGCCGTGGGTCTGCTCATGGCGGCGCTGCTGGGCAGACGTCGCCGCCGGGGGATGACGGTCTTCCGGGTGCTGTTCTTCGTGCCGCAGATCGTCCCCATGGTGGCCGTGGGCATCACCTGGCGCTGGCTCTACACCGAGGACGGCGCGGTCAACGAGATCCTCCGGGCCGTGGGACTCGGGGGCATCACCCAGGCCTGGCTGGGCAGTTTCACGCTGGCCCTCCCGGCGGTCGGGCTGATCGGCTCCTGGGCGCTGACAGGGCTCTGCCTGGTGCTGTTCCTCAGCGGCATGCAGAAGATCGACAGCACCCTCTACGAAGCAGCCCGCCTCGACGGGGCCGGGCCCATCCGTGAGTTCTTCGCGGTCACCCTCCCTGCGCTTCGCGGCGAGGTCGCGGTCGCCCTGACCATCACCGTCGTGGCCGCGCTGGCGAGCTTCGACATCGTCTTCGTCACGACCAACGGGTCGCCGGGCGACACCACCACCGTGCCCGGGCTGCTCGTCTACCGGTTGGCCTTCACCAACGGACAGGTGGGCGTGGCCTCGGCGCTGGCCGTGACCCTCACCGTCCTGATCGTCGTTGCCGTCGGCGTGATCCAGCGCCTGATGAGGGAGTCGGAGTGAAGACCAACCGCGCCGCGGAGGCGACCACCACCTACGCCGTCCTCGCGGTGATGTCGGTCATCACGCTGCTGCCCTTCGTGAGCATCGTCTTCGCCTCGCTCAACCAGCCGGGCACCCTCGTCTCGGGGATGGCGGTGCCCACCCACCTGAGCCTGGACAGCTTCCGCGAGGCGTGGACGACGGCGTCGTTCGGCCGCCTCCTCTGGTCGAGCACCAAGATCTGCCTCGCCGTCGTACCGATCTCCATCGTGTGCGCGACCCTGGCGGGGTATGCGCTGGGCACCATGAAGGTGCCCGGCGGCGGGTGGATCTTCGGAGCCTTCCTCCTCGGGCTGACCCTGCCGGTGGAGCTCATCGTCATCCCGCTCTACTTCGACCTGCGCGCGGTCGGCATGACCAACTCGGCCTGGGGCGTCATCCTGGCCGAGGCGGGGCTGTTCATGCCGTTCGGGATCTTCTGGATGCGCACCCACTTCAGGTCGATGCCACGCGAGCTCATCGAGGCTGCGCAGATCGACGGAGCGTCCTCGATGATGATCCTTCGCCGGGTGCTGATGCCGGTGTCGGTGCCAGCGGTCTCGACGATGGCTGTGCTGTTCTTCATGTGGTCGTGGAACCAGTTCCTGCTCGTCCTGATCCTCATCCAGGACCCCAGCAAGCGCACGGCACCGGCGGGTCTGGGGTTCTTCGTGGGCCAGTACTCCAGTGACGTCCCGGTGCTCGCCGCCGGAACGCTCATCGTCATCCTCCCGATCCTGGTGGTGTACCTCATGTTCCAGCGCAAGTTCATCAGCGGCATGCTGCAAGGGGCAGTCAAGTGACGGCCGCCTCCGCGGTGCCGCTGACGGTGGGAGTGGTGGGGGCAGGCGGCATCGCCCACCCGCACCTCGAAGCCTGGCGCCACCTCGGCGCCCGGCTCCTGGTGCACTCGCAGGAGGGTGCGCAGGAGGTGGCCGCCCGCTATGGCGCGGAAGTCGCCCACGACCTCGACGACCTGCTCTCGTCGGCCGACGTGGTCGACGTCTGCACGCCGACCAACACCCATCACGACGTCGTGCTCCGAGCGGCTGCTGCCGGTCGGCACGTCATCTGCGAGAAACCCCTCAGCCACCGCCGCGAGGAGGCGCTCGCCATGATCGCCGCCTGCGACGCTGCGGGCGTGCAGCTGCACCCGGGCCAGGTGGTGCGCTTCTTCCCGGAGTATGCGACGGCCAAGGACCTCGTGGCTGCCGGCCGGGTCGGGGCCCCGGCCGTCCTGCGGCTCACCCGCCGCGGGGCCCGCCCCGAGCGGTCGTGGTTCGCCGACAGTGCGCAGTCCGGCGGCATCCTCGTGGACCAGATGATCCACGACTTCGACTTCGCGCGCTGGCTCGCGGGCGAGGTGGTGCAGGTCTTCGCCTCCGTGGTCGGTGACCCGCCCGGGCCGACCATCGGGATGGCCGTGCTCACCCATGCTGACGGAGCGCTCACCCATGTGCTCGGTGGCTGGGGTCATCCGCACGAGAGCTTCCGCACGTCGTTCTCCATCGCCGGTGCCTCCGGTCTCCTGAGGCACTCGAGCGTGGCGACCGAGGGCCTGGTGTTCGCCCGGGCCGACGCCCCGACCGGTGGCGAGCTGCTGCCGGGTGGCAGCGCCGCCAGCTCGCCGTTCGTCACGGAGCTGGCCGAGTTCGCGGCGTCCTGCTCGGGGGGCGCGGCTCCCCGGGTGACTGCGCAGGACAGCCTCGCCGCCCTCGACATCGCCCTGGCAGCCGGGCGGTCCGCCGCCACGGGTGAGTCCGTGCAGCTCGCAGGGGTGTCCTCATGAGGCGACTTCGCGTCGGCCTGGCCTCCTTCGCGCACGTCCACGCCTCCGGTTATGCGCGCTTGCTGGCCCAGCGACCCGATGTCGACCTGGTGGCCAGCGACCCCGACGTACGGGGTGAGGATGACGGCCAGGCCCGCGGCTCCGAGCTCGCTGCGGAGCTGGGGGTGCGCCACGTCGCGGGCTACGACGAGCTGTTCGCCCAGGACCTCGACGCGGTGGTCGTGTGCACCGAGAACTCGCGGCACCGGGTGGTCGTCGAGCAGGCAGCCGCCGCGGGCGTGCACGTCCTGTGCGAGAAGCCGCTGGCGACCACGCTCGAGGACGCCGCAGCGATGCGCGCCGCCTGTGACCGGGCGGGGGTCGTCCTGATGACCGCCTACCCGGTCCGCTTCCACCCCGGGTTCCGGAAGCTGCGCGAGAGCGTGCGCCGCGGCGACCTCGGTCGGGTGCTGGCGATCACGGGTACCAACAACGGACAGGCTCCGATCGCGTCGCGCCGGTGGTTCGTCGACCCCGACCTGGCGGGTGGGGGAGCGCTCATGGACCACACCGTGCACCTGGCCGACCTGCTCGACGACCTGCTCGACCACCAGCCCCGCAGCGTCTACGCGCAGGTGAACCGCATCGTGCACGCCGCCGACGTGGAGGTCGAGACGGGAGGGCTCGTCGCCCTGACCTATCCCGATGGGGTGGTCGCCACGATCGACTGCAGCTGGAGTGCCCCGGCCAGCTACCCCGGGTGGGGCGGGCTGACGCTGACGGTCGAGGGCGAGCGGGGAAGCGTGACCCTCGACGCCTTCGCCGAGCGGCTCGAGGTGTTCGACGACCAGGCAGGCGGACTGCGCTGGCAGCCCTACGGCGCGGACCTGGACGCCCTGATGCTCCAGGAGTTCCTCGGCGCGGTGCGCGAGGAGCGCGTGCCCCAGCCCGACGGAGGGGTCGGCTACCGGACCCTGCAGGTGGTCCGTGCGGCGTATGCCTCGGCAGCCTCCGGGAGGAGCGTCCAGCTCGAGGGTGTCGCCGCTCCTTCGTGACGGCGACGACCCCTCGGGTCCACTGCTGGACCTACTTGCGGGGCCGGACCATCCGCGAGCCGGCCGCAGCGGACTCACCGGGCTCGGCGCGGCCCTGCACGATGTTCGGCATGTTCGTCGTCACCGCGCCGGAGGTGGTGCCGCGCGCCTTCAGCCAGCGCTCGACGTAGCCCGCGACCTTGGTCAGGGAGTAGTTGATGAGGATGAAGAGCAAGGCCACGACGAGGTACGCCGGCACCGTGTTGGAGTAGGCCGACCCCAGCGTCTTGGCTGCGGTGAGCAGCTCGGGGTAGAGGATGACGGTACCGAGGGCGGTGTCCTTGAGCACCACGACGAGCTGGCCGACCAGGGCCGGAAGCATGGCGGTGAGGGCCTGGGGGAGCTGGATCGAGCGCAGCGTCTGACCCGGGGTCAGGCCGATCGACAGTCCCGCCTCGGACTGTCCCTTGGGCAAGGAGTAGACGCCGGAGCGGACCAGCTCGGCGATGACCGAGCCGTTGTAGAGGGTCAGCGCCAGCACGACACCAGCGAGGGGGGCGTACTGGTTGGGCAGCCAGGTGGCGGTGGAGAACCAGCCGAAGAAGAAGAAGATCATCATCAGCAGGACGGGCACCGAGCGGAAGAACTCCACCACGGCGCCGCAGGCCCAGCGCAGCCCACGGTTCGTGGACAGCCGGCCCATGCCGAACATGATGCCGAAGATGCCGGCAAAGACCACGGACAGTATCGCCGCCTTGATCGTCTCCCACAGACCCTTCAGCAGGTACTGGGTCCACACCTCGGGGTCGTTGACGAACGGCTTCCACAGGGCGCCCTGGAGCTGGTTGGCCGAGCGCATCTTGACCAGGACGAGCCACAGCACGCCGAGCGCGAGAACGGCGCCGATCGCCGTGAGGATCGCGTGGCGACGCCGGGCCTTGGGGCCCGGGGCGTCGAACAGGACCGACTCCGCACTCATCGCTTCACCGCCAGGCGCTGGGAGAGGTTGGTGAACAGGACGCCGAGGGGGAGGGTCAGCACGACGAACCCGAGGGCGAAGAGGAAGAAGACCGGCAGGCTCGCCCCTTCGTTCTCGGTGATCTGGGCCAGCTGGCCGGCGGCCTCGGCGGTGCCGAGGATGACGGCTGCGACCGTGGTGTTCTTGATGAGCGCGATGAGGGTCGACCCGAGGGGCGCGATGGACCCACGGAAGGCCTGGGGCAGGAGCACTTCGCGCATCGACTGCCCGAAGGTGAGCCCGACCGATCGGGCCGCCTCGGCCTGGCCGGCCGGGATGGTGTTGACCCCGCTGCGCAGCGCCTCGCAGACGAACGCCGCGTGGTAGACCGACAGCATGATCACGGCCCACCAGTAGGAGTCGCGGGACTGGTCCTGGCTGATGGACAGCTGCAGGATGATGCTGAGCCCGAGGATGCTGAACGCCATGAGCAGGGTCAGCGGGGTGTTGCGGATGATGTTGACGTAGCTGGTGCCGAGCAGGCGTAGCACGCGCACGGGAGAGACCCGCAGGACGGCCACGATGGTCCCGAGGACCAGGGCTCCGACGGCCGACAGCACGGACAGCTGGATCGTCACCCAGAACGCGCCCAGGATGTCGTAGTTGCTCAGGTTGCCCATGCCTCACCTCTCGTGAAGGGCCCGGCGCGGTATGCCGCCAACCGAGGTGGGCGGGCGGCATACCGCGGTTGCTGGTCAGGTCAGCTGCAGGCGTCCTGCTTGGGCGGGTTGGTGGCGCTGTCGACCTTGAACCCGGCCGGGCCGAGGTTGTCGTCGACGGCCTTCTGCCAGGCGCCGTCCGTGATCATCTTCGCGATCGCGGTGTTGATCTTCTCGCAGGTGGCGGTGTCACCCTTCTTGATCCCGATGCCGTAGCGCTCCTCGGAGAAGGTCTGGCCGACGACCTTGAGCTTGCCCTTGTACTGGTCCTGCGAGGCGTAGCCCGCGAGGATCGTGTTGTCGGTCGTCAGCGCGTCGACGCCCTTGGCCACGAGCGCGGCCACGCACTCGGAGTAGGTGCCGAACTCGCGCAGGTTGACGCCGGGGAACTTGTCCTTGACCTTCTGCGCCGAGGTCGACCCGGTCACCGAACAGAGCTTCTTGCCCGTGAGGGAGTCCGGCCCGGTGATCGAGGTGTCGTCGCTGCGGATGAGCAGGTCCTGGCCGGCGATGAAGTACGGGCCGGCGAAGGAGATCTTCTCCTTGCGGGCGTCGGTGATGGAGTAGGTCGCCACCACCATGTCGACCTGGCCGGTCGAGATGAGGGTCTCGCGCTGGGCCGACGGGGCCTGGACCCACTGGATGTCCTTGGCGTCGTGGCCGAGCTCCTTGGCGACGTAGGTCGCGACGTCGACGTCGAAGCCCTTGTACTCGGAGCCGACCTTCAGGCCCAGGCCGGGCTGGTCGAACTTGATGCCGATCTTGATGGCCGAGCTGCCGCCGCTGCTCCCGGAGTCCGAACCGCTGCCCCCGCACGCGGCCAGACCCAGCGCGAGCACCGACACCGCGGTGACTGCGCCAATGTGACGTACCTTCATTTTTCCTCCTGATGGTTGATCGCAGCGCGTCCGCGCTCGGTCGTGCAGGTCTGTGGTCAGTGGGTGAGGATCTTGCCGAGGAAGTCCTTGGCCCGGTCCGACTTCGGAGCGGTGAAGAAGCCCTCGGGGTCGTTCTCCTCGACGATCTGGCCGTCGGCCATGAAGACGACGCGGTTGGCGGCCTTGCGTGCGAAACCCATCTCGTGGGTGACGACGACCATCGTCATGCCCTCCTTGGCGAGGCCGATCATCACGTCGAGCACCTCGTTGATCATCTCGGGGTCGAGGGCCGAGGTCGGCTCGTCGAAGAGCATGATCTTCGGGTTCATCGCGAGTGATCGGGCGATGGCCACGCGCTGCTGCTGCCCGCCGGACAGCTGGGCGGGGAACTTCTTGGCCTGGTGGGCCACCCCCACGCGCTCCAGCAGCTCGGTGGCCTGCTTCTCCGCCTCGGCCTTGCCCATCTTGCGCACCTTGATGGGCCCCAGCGTGACGTTGTCGAGGATCGTCTTGTGGGCGAAGAGGTTGAACGACTGGAAAACCATGCCGACGTCGGCCCGCAGCTGCGCGAGCTCCTTGCCCTCCTCGGGGAGGTTCTGGCCATCGATGGTGATCGTGCCGGTCTCGAAGGTCTCGAGCCGGTTGATGGTCCGGCACAACGTGGACTTGCCGGACCCCGAGGGGCCGATGACCACGACGACCTCGCCCTTGCCGATCGAGAGGTTGATGTCACGCAGGACATGCAGGTCCCCGAAGTGCTTGTTGACGTCCTTGAGGACGACGAGTGGCTCCGTCATGACCGAAAACCTACCGGTTCGATGGGGCTAGGTGCCGTCTCGAGGGCAGTTGTCATGCAACAGAAACATCGCCAGCGCGCTCAGTCGGGCCCCGAGGGGAGGGGTGCACTGACGCTCAGACGTTGTCCCGTACCGGAATCCGAGCCCACACGACCTTGCCGTCGTCATCCCTGCGGACGCCCCACGAACGGGCCAGCGACTCCACGATGATCAGGCCACGACCACTGCCGCCAAGAGCCTTCTCGGCAGGAGGGATCTCGGGTTCTCCGGCACCGTGGTCGCCGACCTCCAGCACGACATCGCGGCTGGTCAGGCGCAGTGACACGACCACGCCACCCTCGGCATGCGTCACGGCATTGGTGACCAGCTCGTTGGCGGCGAGGACCACGTCGTCGACGGTCGAGGTGTCGAGCCCGCGTCCCGCGAACCATCCCTTGAGAACCTCGCGTACGCGCCCGGGCGTTTCGCTGGCGGCAGCGAAGACCCACACCGCGGGAGCGTGCATCGATCGACGGGTCATGAGTCTGGTGGCGATGCGACGTCGAGGTCCGCTGGTGCGGACCGGAACGGAGGTCATCGCACGTCGGCCTCGGCGAGGTCGAGGCTGCGGGCGGCGATGTCCTGCAGGTCCGCGAGGCGCTCGAGCGCGTCACGTCGCTCTGCCTCGCTGCGGGCCCTGTGGAGCCGGGCGCGGGCGAGGGAACGCTCCTCGGCCAGCGCCGAGGTGAAGGCGTTGGTGACGGTCACAGTGGGCCTCCCTGGGGAAAGGTGGGGTGAGGACGTTCGATGACGGCGCCGGCGCCACGACCGATGTCGCGGAACAGGGCCAGGAGCAGGTCTTCGGCGTCGCGCGACAGCAGCTCGTGCGGGGACCCGTGGATGCCGCTCGCGAGGAGCTCCGGCATGGACTCGAAGGCCGCGCACGAGAGCATGAGCAGCCGCTCGTCGGGATTCGGCCGCTCGGTGCCGCGCGGGCCCCCGTCGGCAGGGGTGGCGCGGGCACCCCGGGGAGTGAGCAGGAAGGCGGGGGGCGCCTGCCGGGATATGACCAGGGCCTCACCGTCGGCGGTGCAGGCCGCTGCCGTGAAGGCCGACAGGTCGCCGTCCCGATCGAGGTCGTGGTCGCCGATGACGACCTCCGTGACCGCAGCGCGCTGCTCCACGCGGGCCAGTCCGCGGTCGCACTCGATCGAGGTCAGACTCCAGCCGCCGGCCGCACGGACCCTGCGCACCAGCGCGCCGTCGAGCAGGTGCGTCACCATGCCGACTCGCCGACGGCTGGAGTGCTGAGGAGGCCACAGGTGCGCAGAACCCCTTGGTTCTGGCTCGCACATCCCGTGACCGCGAACGGGAGCCGACGCGCCGCGCAGCTGCGTCGTGCCCAGAGCAGGGCGGCGACCGTCGGCGAGGAGATGCGCCCGACGTCGGACAGGTCGATCGTCACGCCGCCGCGACCCCGCAGCATGCACTCGGCCAGCTGCGAACGCAGCACCGCCAGGTCGTGCGCCAACGAGGGCTCGTGCAGCCGCACGGTGACTGCCCCTCCGTGTCGTTCTGCCGTGACCGCCATCGCACCTCCCCGCTCGAACTCCGGACGACCGGGTCCACGGTGGCATGCGCGTGTGACGAGACGACGGTCGAGAACTTTGCGGTTTCATGACAACTGCCGCGCGGGAGGAGGGTGGACGTGGGCTGCTGGGACCCGCTGGCACAATGCCGAAGGTGTCCATCAGCCTGCTGGTCCTCGAAGACGACGACGGCATCCGCGCCTCCCTGTCGATGGCCATGGAGGATGAGGGGTACCGCACGGTCGCCCACGCCTCCGCGGAGGCAGCGCTCGCCTCGCCTCAGACGCGCGAGGTCGACCTCATGCTCGTCGACCTGATGCTCGACCGGATGGACGGTTTCGCCTTCATCCGGGAGGTCCGCCGGTTCAGCGACGTGCCCATCATCGTCGTGAGTGCCCGCTCGGACACCCACGACATCGTGGCCGCCCTGGAGGCGGGAGCCGATGACTACGTCACGAAGCCCTTCGAGATCAAGGAGATCGGCGCGCGGCTGCGCGCCCTGCTGAGGCGCCCACCCGCCCGTGCCTCGCAGACCACGCCGGGCGACGACGGGGCGGTGGTCCTGGACTCGGAACGAGGGCCACTGGTGCTGGACTCGCGCGCGGGGGTGGTGCGACGGGGCGAAGACCTCATCCACGTCACGGTGACGGAGTTCCGCCTCCTCGTCGAGCTGGCGGACTCGGCCGGGCAGGTGATCAGCCGGCGCCGGCTGCTCGAGCGGGTGTGGGACCGCGGCTATTTCGGCGACGAGCGGATCGTCGACGTCCACGTGCGCCGACTGCGCACCAAGATCGAGATCGATGCGGGGGCCCCGCGGCTGCTCGTGACGGTGCGGGGCCTCGGCTACCGCCTGGACCTGCAGTGACGTCGATCCCGCGAGTGCTCGGGCTGCGCACCTCGGCAACCCTGGCCTTCGGTTTGCTCGCGCTGGCGGTGTCGGTCAGTCTCGCGTTCGGCACCTACCTCACGGCGCGGCACTACCTGCTGGGACAGCGCGAGCAGTCCGCGGGGCGGCAGGCCTTCGCTGATGCCTCTTTCGTCCGTGACGGTCTGCTGACCTCCGGGGCGGCGGTCAGCGAGGTCCTCGACTCGACGTCGCCGCCGACCGGCGCCGTGCTGCTGGTGCACCGCGCCGGCCGCTGGTACTCCTCGTCGCTGGAGGATGGCGCAGAAGCGGTGCCCGCGGAGCTGCTGGCCGAAGTGGGGGATGGCCGGGCGGGCATCGTGTGGGGGCGGATGCGCGGGGGGCCGGTGGTGACGGTCGGCATACCGATCCCAGCCGTGGGGGCGGAGTTCTACGAGGTGGCCCCCACCAGCGAGCTCGGCTCGACGCTCCAGACCCTCGCCATCGTGCTGGGAGTCTTCGCCCTGCTCACCACGGTGGGAGGTGCTTTCATCGGGCGGGCGGCGTCCGCTCGGGTCGTGGCGCCCTTGGACGAGATCGCCATGGCGGCCGCGAGCATCGCGGCCGGTGAGATGGGGACCCGGCTCCCGCCCACCTCGGATCCTGACCTGGCCGTGATCGTGGGGTCGTTCAACACCATGGTCGAGGCACTGGACGAGCGGATCCGGCGCGACACCCGGTTCACCGCCGACGTGAGCCACGAGCTGCGCTCGCCGGTGACGAGCCTCATGACGAGTGTGGGTCTGCTGTCGACGATGGACGACCGTCACCCCGAACGCCGCGCCCAGACGCTCGAGCTCGTCGAACGCGAGGTGCGCCGCCTCCACCGGGCCCTGGAGCACCTGCTGGAGCTCGGACGGCTGGACGCGGGCGTCCAGGGGGGGACCACCGCGGCAGCCGACCTGGTGGACCTGGTCGCCCACGCGCTGACCGAGAGCCACCGGTCCGGCGACCTGCTGGCAGCACCGACCCATCCGGTGCTGGTGGAGGTGGACAAGCAGCTGGTCTACCGCGCCCTCGTCAACCTGTTCGACAACGCGGACATCCACGGGCAGGGGCTGGTGGCGGTCCACGTCACCGATGACGGCGCCACCGCCGAGGTCCGGGTCGAGGACCACGGCGACGGGGTGCCCGTCACCGAGCGGGAGCGCATCTTCGAGCGCTTCGCCCGAGCCGGGTCGCGCGGGTCCCGCCCCGGCACCGGCCTCGGCCTGAGCCTGGTCTCGGAGGCGGCGCGGACGCACGGCGGCGTGGTGTGGTGCGAGACCTCCGACGGCGGTGGGGCGACCTTCGTCTTCAGCCTTCCCAGAGCGACCTCGCACCAGGACCCGGAGGAGTCATGAGAGCGGTTCGCGCGAACCTCGGCGCAGCGCTGTGCCTCTCCGCCGCCCTGGCGGTGGCGGGGTGTGGCGTGCCCACCGACGGTGCCGTCGGTCCCATCACGGCGGTCCCCTACGACCTGCTCAGCCCCACGACGGCAGCGGGACCGACGCCGTCGCCGAGTCGCTCGGTCGGCCCGTTCGTCTACCTCGTGCGAGACGACCTCCTCGTGCGGGTGCAGGTGCAGGGCGTCGGCGGCGACGTGGTCGCGACGACGGCCGACCTGCTGTCCCGGCTGGCGAGTGGGCCGACCAAGGACGACCGGACCTCGGGACTGGCCACCGCCCTGGGCCCGGATGTCCGCCTGACCCTGACCGGGGTGGACAGAGGCACGGCAGTCGTGGACGTGCAGGCGGGCGACCAGGCGCCGTCTCCCGGACGGCTGCCGCTGGCCGTGGGACAGATCGTGCTCACGGCAGGCTCGGTCCCGGGTGTCGACCGGGTGGTGCTCACGGCCGGTGGCACGCCGATCGAGGCGCCGCTGCCCGGCGGCGCTCTCACGGCGCGGCCGCTGGTGCCCACGGACTACGCAGTGCTGCGGGCGCCCCAGCCCTCGGCGCCGACTCCATCGCCCGCCACCACGACGCCCTGATCAGGGAGCGGCGAGCCTCCTCCTCGCCTGCTCCGCCCGCACGAGGAAGACGTGGAGGTCGTGCTCGTGCGGGGTGGTCGCCCGGACGGCGTCGACGAGGAGGTCGACCTGGGGGAGCAGCTGGGTGCGCAGGTCCGGGGTGGCTGCGTGGTCACCGACCCGCACGAGCAGCTCCAGGGTGGCTGCCATCACGAGCGGGGCCGAGGCGGCATACCAGCGCATGGAGTCGACCACGGACGAGACCAGCTCCAGCGCCCCGGGCCGGGGGGCGTGGACCCGCGCCACCCCGGCGTCGTCCACGCGCGTCGGCGCGGGGACGTCGCGGGAGGCCAGCGCCGCGAGCCCGACCGAGAGGTCGTCGAGGGCGTTGATCGCGGTGTAGGGGTCGTTGGTGCCCGGGGACAGGGCGCGCACGGCCATCTCGGTGAGCTGCTGGACCGCGAACTCGATGTCCTGGTAAGGCGTCCGCGCATCGTGGATCTGGACGGCCGAGCGGGCCTCGTCGAGCCAGTCCACGTCGCCCGGGTCGCCGTGGTGGACCCGTGCGAGGGTGGTCTGCTCGAGGACGAAGTCCCCGGGGCGCACCTGGAGGGCGAGCAGGACATCATGCTCCACCGCGAGGTCGAACAGGCCCTGGCCCTGGATGTACTGCACGTAGCCGGCCCGTCCGGCGAGCACCTTCTGACCCGTCGTGTCGAGGTTGCCGGGAAGTTCGGGCGCGTCAGGCTGTCTCTGGGAGGCGGGGGGACTGTCGCCGAACGTCGCCGGGTAGAGCCGGTCGATCGTGTGCAGGAGGTCCTCCCGGACGTTGCCGGAGAGGGTGGAGATCTGGATCGAGTCACTGATGTGGTGGATGAAGTAGACGAGCACCCCGACGTTCGCGATGGCCAGCAGCACCGCGGCGTTGACGGCGAGGTGGGGTACGAAGACGTCGGGGCTCGTGGCCTGCGGGTCACCGATCGTGCGGACCGCCCGGAGCACGAGCAGGCTGTAGAGGAAGGTCGCCACGTAGACACCGAGCACGACCTGGTTGCCCCGGTCGGCCATGAAGTTGCGGACCAGGCGCGGTCCGTAGCTCGAGGACGTCAGTGCCAGCACCGCCATGGTGATGGAGAACGTCGTGCCGGCGACCCCGAGGCTGGCGGAGGCGATCGCGCCGAGGATGTCGCGGCTGCCGCTCTCGCCGACTCGGTAGAACAGGACGCCTGCCCAGCCGGGCACGCTGCGGCCCGAGGTGTGGCTGTCGACGGAGATGAGGGCCTCGGCCAGGATCGCGGCGAGCAGGCACATGACCGCCGGCACGAACCAGAAGCGCTCGCGGAGGCGTTTGAGCAGGCTCATGCGTGGGGAGTCTGCCAGTGCGAGCCATCGCGCGCTCAACCCAGGCCGTGGCAGGGGTCGTCCTCACCAGCCCAGGCGGCTCACGGCGTCATCCATCGCGGTCGGCTCGCCGGCAGCGTCGGTGAAGGCGTTGAGCGCGACCACGACGTCGCGCCGTCGTGCGGCGGGCATGGCGCCGACGATGGCCGCGATCTCGCCGCGGCGACGGGCCGTCACGTCGCGCACCAGCCGGGCGCCCAGGGGGGTGAGGGCGATGCGGACCTCGCGCCGGTCCGTGTCGTTCTCCTCGCGGGTGACGAACCCTGCGCCGATGAGGCGGTCCACCAGCCGCAGGGCGCTGGACGACGCGACCCCCAGGCGTTCGGCGAGCTGGTTCAGGCGGGTGGGTCCGTGACCGTCCAGCACCACCAGCGCGCGGAACTGGGTGATCGTGACCGAGTCCTCGGCCTCGGCCAGTGACCGTGCCGAGACCCCGACGAGGGCTCGGGAGGCCGTGAGCAGCGCCGTGACCAGCTCGTCCACCCCGCCGTGGTCCGAACCCCCCGCAGCCCGTGCGACCGACACGTCATGTCCTCCTCTGGGTCTGGCGAACCGCCACCCTAACGTCCCGACCTGCGCGAGGGGTGGACGCCGGACGCCTCTCGATTTCGTTGAGCACCGCAATCATTGCATAATGCAACTCATGACTGGAGCCATCTCGGAGGATCGCGGCAGGACCCGTCCGTCCACGACGCGCCTCACGGTGCCGCGCAGTACGGGGGCGTTGTTCGATGCGCTGCGCTCGTCCAACACGGGCCTGTTGGCTCTCGCCCTGCTCGTGGGGGCGGGCGCCGGGGGAGGGGCCATCGTCTTCCGCTGGCTCATCCAGACCTTCACCCTCGTGCTGTCAGGCCACGAGGACTACTCCTCGGCCGGGCACGCCGCCCACCCGCACCTGCCGGGCCTCGGGCGGTGGTTCGTCATCGGGGCCCCCGTCGTGGCCGGTCTCCTCTACGGGCCCCTGGTGCACTTCTTCGCCCGGGAGGCGCGGGGGCACGGCGTGCCCGAGGTGATGTATGCGGTGGCTCGGCGCGGTGGCCGCATCGCCCCCCAGGTGGCCGGGGTCAAGGCCCTCGCGTCGGCACTGTGCATCGGTGGCGGTGGGTCGGTCGGCCGTGAGGGGCCCATCGTGCAGATCGGCTCCGCGCTGGGCTCCACGCTCGGGCGGGTGATCCGGGTCCCGGAGCCCCGGATGCGCGTCCTGGTCGCCTGTGGTGCGGCCGGTGGCATCGCGGCCACCTTCAACGCGCCGCTCGCGGGGGTGTTCTTCGCGATGGAGCTCATCCTCGTCGACTTCGCCGCACAGTCCTTCGGCATGGTGGTCCTGGCGGCCGTCACCGCGAGCGTCATCGGTCGCGCGGCCCTCGGCGACGAGCCGTTCCTGACGCTGCCGGCCTTCTCGGTGCACCACCTGGCCGAGTACGGGCTCTTCGCGGTGCTGGGTCTGCTCGCCGGTGGCGCCGGGGTGCTCTTCACCCGGATCCTCTACGCCATCGAGGACGTGTGCGACGCGGTCTGGAAGGGCCCGGAGTGGTTGCGTCCCGCGGTCGGCGGCCTCCTGCTGGGCCTGCTGCTGCTCGTCCTGCCGGAGATGTACGGCGTGGGGTACCCCGTCCTCAGTGCGGGGGTTGCAGGGGCGTACACGATCGGCTTCCTGCTCCTGCTGCTGGTGGGCAAGATGGTGGCCACCAGCCTGACGATCGGCATCGGCGGCTCAGGTGGCGTCTTCGCGCCCAGCCTGTTCATCGGTGCCATGCTCGGCTCGGCCTTCGGCGAGGTCATGCAGCTGGTCGCCCCGGGGACGGCCGGGCCGGTGGGCGCCTACGGTCTCATCGGCATGGGCGCCGTGTTCGCCGGGTCGGCCCGGGCCCCCATCACCGCCGTCATCATCATGTTCGAGCTGACGGGCGAGTACACCATCATCCTTCCGCTGATGGCCGCGATCGTCCTGGCCACCGGCATCAGCCACGCGCTGTCCCCGGACACGATCTACACCTTGAAGCTGCGGCGGCGCGGGATCGACCTCTCCTCGCCGGAGCAGGGCACCCCGAGGGCGGAGGCCATTGCGGTGACGGCAGTGATGGGCCCGGTCCCGAGGGCGGTCCTCGCGACCAACCGCCTCGACGTCGCCGCGCGGGCGCTCGCGGACTCCCCGCACGGCATACTCCCGGTCATGGACGCCGAGGGCTCCTACCGCGGTGTGGTGACGACGCGGAGCGTCGCCGAGGCGCTCGCCGATGGTCGCCACGACGACGTCGAGGTCTCGGACCTCGTCGAGCTGCCGCGTGCCGTGCACTCCGACGAGTCCTTGTGGGAGGGCATCGAGGCGCTCGACGCGAGTGGCGACGCCGCGCTCCCGGTGCTGGACCGCGAGCAGGGCGTGGTGGTCGGCTGGCTCACCCAACAGGCGTCCATCGGGGCCCTGCGGCCCGCCCCCGCTTCCTCCGAACCAACGACCCCCGACGGGTCGCAGCGATCGTGAAAGCCGTTCTGCGGCGGGTGTTTGCCGCCCCGCAGAGCCTCTACCGCCACGATGCCGGGTGGCTGCTCGGTCACCGGTTCCTCCAGCTGCGGCACGAGGGTCGGCGGACGGGGCTGGAGCGCCGCGTGGTGCTCGAGGTCGTGCGGTGGGATGCCGGCAGGCGGGCCGCCACCGTGGTCTCCGGCTTCGGCGCGAAGTCGGACTGGCTGCGGAACATCGAGGCCAACGGGCGCGCCCGGATCGACATCGGCAGGCAGACCTTCGAGGCGGGGTTCCGCCGGCTGCCGATGCGAGAGGCGGCTGCGGTCTTCCAGGACTATGAGCAGCGCAACAGGCTCGTGCGTCCAGTCGTGCGGATGGCGTTGAGCCGTCTGCTCGGATGGCGCTATGACGGGTCTCCGGAGGCTCTGGAGCGGCTCGCCGACGAGCTGCCGGTGGTCGAGTTCAGCCCGCTCGACACCACGGCGGACGGCTGACGCCCTGCCTCAGCGGACGTCGACCTCGGCATACATTCCGTTGGCGTAGTGGTTCGTGAGGTTGCAGACGAGCTCGTAACGCCCGGGGGAGAGGTTCACGGTCGTCCAGCCCACGCCGCCGGAGTCGATGCCGTCGCCCTCGTCGGCCGCGCACGTGGCCGAGGCCTCGCCCAGGCTGGCCGACTCCTCGACCTTGCCGTCCGAGCCAACGGGCCGCTGTCCGACCTGTTGCTGGGCGGTCAGGGGGAGGATGACGACCTCATGGGTGCGCCAGCCGAAGTTCGAGGCGACGACGGTCACCGGCCCGGAGTCCACGACCGTGGGCGCCGCCTGCAGCAGCATCGGCGCACCGAGCGGGGCGTCGCCACCCATCATCCGGGTCATGCCCATGTCGCCCAGTCGCACCCGGACGGTGCGTCCAGGCGGGGACTGCGGTGCGGTACAGGTCAGGGACGAGTCCTGGTACCCGGACGCCCCGCCCATCATCGCCGGGTGCGCTGGGCCGGTGGCGCACGCGCCCAGCAAGAGCGCGGCGCAGGCACCGCAGATGCCGATACCGGCCGTGGTCGCCCGTGGCGTGGTCATGCCTCGAGTCCACCGGCGGTGGGCCGCGGGGGCCAGGGAACTAGGTCCTCACATCTGGACCGAGCGCAGCAGCAGGCTGGTCTCGCTGTTGACCACGCCCTCGACGGACCGGATCTGCCCCATCACCCGGTCGAAGTCCGTCAGGCTGCTCACGCGCAGCTCGGCGACGAGGTCCCAGCCCCCGTTGGTGGTGTGCAGGGCGTGGACCTCGGGCAGCCCCCGCAGCTGGTTGATGGCCTGGCTCGTCGACCGGCCCTGGACCTCGATCAGGGCGATGGCGGCGATGGTGTCGGGGTCACGGTCGGCCCGGACCCGGACCGAGAAGCCCAGGATCGTCCCCGAGTCGAGCAGTCGCCGAAGGCGGTTGTTGACCGTGGCCCGCGTGACACCGAGCCGACGGGCCAGGGTGCTGACCGGCTCCCGGCCATCCGCGCGCAGGGCGGAGATGAGCCGGCGGTCGAGGTCGTCCAGATCGTCCATGAGCAAAGTGTGCAGCTGATGCTCCAAAGATGTCCATCGATCTGCACACAATCGCGCTCTCTGGCCATTGTGGGTGCAGAGTGGTCGCTCGTACCGTGGCCTCATACCGTCAGGAAGGAGGCGCTCATGGTGCGCTTCGTCGATGTCAGCCAGATCTCCCGCTGGGCCGCTGAGAGCGACCTCGAGGCCATCCTCGCGGCGCTCGTCGCCTACGAGGAGGAGGACTTCCGGCGCTGGCCGAGCTTCGAGCTGACCTCCCGGGTGGCCAGCCACTCTGCCGAGGGCGTCATCGAGCTGATGCCGACCAGTGACGGGGAGAGCTACTCCTTCAAGTACGTCAACGGCCACCCCGCCAACCCCGCCCGCGGCTTCCAGACCGTGACCGCGTTCGGGATGCTGGCCGATGTCCACAACGGCTACCCCACGTTCATCTCCGAGATGACCCTGCTCACCGCGCTGCGCACGGCTGCTGCCTCGGCGATGGCGGCGCGCGCCCTGGCTCGTCCCGACGCCCGGACGATGGCGATGATCGGCACCGGGAGCCAGTCCGAGTTCCAGGCCCTGGCCTTCCGTTCGGTGCTGGGCACCAACCGGCTGCAGGTGTGGGACACCGACCCCGCCGCCATGGCGAAGTTCGTCCGCAACGCCGAGCCGCTGGGCTTCGAGATCCTCGTGGCGACGAGTGCGACCGAGGCCGTGGCGGGTGCCGATGTCATCACCACCTGCACGGCCGACAAGACGAACGCGACCGTCCTCACCGACGCCATGGTGGCCCCGGGGGTCCACGTCAACGCGATCGGTGGCGACTGCCCCGGCAAGACCGAGCTCGACCCCGCGATCCTGCGGCGTGCGGGCGTCTTCGTCGAGTTCACCGAGCAGACGCGTGTCGAGGGCGAGATCCAGCAGCTGGAGCCGGACTTCCCGGTGACCGAGCTCTGGCAGGTGCTCACCGGCGCGGCACCTGGCCGCACGAGCCGCGAGCAGGTCACCGTCTTCGACTCGGTGGGTTTCGCCATCGAGGACTTCTCGGCGCTTCGCTACCTGCGTGACGCCGTGGACGGCACCGACCACTACACCGAGATCGACCTCATCGCCGACCCGACCGACCCCAAGGACCTGTTCTCGCTCGTCCGCACCGGGGCCCTGGTCCCAGCCGGGGGCTGACCGTGTCGGCCCAGGCCCCCTCGGCGGTCGTCCTGGTCCGGCCGCACCACTTCACCCCGAACCCGGCCACCGCCCTGGACAACACCTTCCAGTCGGCCGACGGGTCCCGCAGCGCAGCGCAGCTGGCCGCCGCGGCATACGCCGAAGTCACCGCGGCAGCCGATGCCCTGGCCGGCGCGGGGGTGACCGTGCACCTCTTCGACGACGAGGATCCCACCCGGTGCGACAGCGTGTTCCCGAACAACTGGTTCTCGACCCACGCCGGGGGACGGGTCGCGGTCTACCCGATGTACTCGCCCAGCCGGCGGGCCGAGCGGCGCGGGGACGTCGTCGAGATGCTCAAGACGCGCTATCGCGTGCAGGACGTCGTCGACTACTCCGGCCTCGAGCACGACGGGGCCTATCTCGAGGGCACGGGTGCGATGGTGCTCGACCACATCACGCGGGTGGCGTATGCCGCGCGGTCGAACCGTGCGAATCCCATGGTCCTGGAACGGTTCTGCACGCAGTTCGGCTACGAGCCGATGGTCTTCGACGCCTGCGACGAGGCGGGCGTCCCGATCTACCACACCAACGTGATGATGGGCATCGGCACGCAGTTCGCGATGGTCGGGCTCGACCTGATCGGCGACGCGGCCCGTCGCGCGGACGTGGCGCAGGCCTTGTCCGGTCCCGGACGCGACATCGTCGAGCTGTCGGCCGCCCAGGTGCGCGACTTCGCGGGCAACGCCATCGAGCTGCGGACCGCCAGCGGGCGGGTCCTCGCGCTGTCGGCGCGCGCCGCGCGGAGCCTGTCCGACGCGCAGCGGGCGACGATCGAGCGGTCCTGCCGGATCCTGCCGCTCGAGGTGCCGACGATCGAGCTCGCCGGAGGATCGGTGCGGTGCATGGTCGCCGGCATCCACCTGACAGCGCGGCCGGCGCCGGTGCGGGCGGGGGACGAGCCGGTGCTGGTCGCCTGAGCCGGACCCGGTGGAGGAGGCGCTGGGCAAGCACGCCATGACGTGGCACGATCTCGCTCGTGACCAGGGGAGCCGACGACGCGCAGCACCTGCGTGACCTCGCGCGCCTTCGCCGGGTCCGCGACCGGATGGACCGGGAGTACGCGCAGCCCCTGGATGTCGAGGCCCTCGCCCGTGGGGCGCACCTGTCGGCGGGACACCTCAGCCGCGCGTTCCGGCTCGCCTACGGGGAGTCGCCCTACAGCTACCTGATGACCCGTCGCGTCGAGCGTGCCATGGCGTTGCTGCAGCGGGGTGACCTCAGCGTCACCGAGGTCTGCTTCGCCGTCGGGTGTTCCTCCTTGGGCACCTTCAGCACGCGCTTCACCGAGCTCGTCGGTATGCCGCCGAGCGCCTACCGACGTGACGCGGCGGCGGGGCCCCCGCAGATGCCCTCGTGCGTCGCGAAACAGGTGACCCGCCCTACCAGGAACCGAGAAGCACAAGGCAGCGAGGCCCGGCTAGCGTGACCGCATGAGCACCACCAGGGGGACCCACACCGCCACGCCCGTCGCCGACACCCATGACCTGATCCGTGTGCACGGTTCACGGGTCAACAACCTCAAGGACGTCAGCGTCGAGATCGCGAAGCGCAGGCTGACGGTGTTCACCGGTGTGTCGGGCTCGGGCAAGAGCTCACTGGTCTTCGGCACGATCGCCGCGGAGTCCCAGCGGATGATCAACGAGACCTACAGCGCCTTCGTCCAGGGCTTCATGCCGACGCTGGCACGCCCCGACGTGGACGTGCTCGACGGGCTGACGACGGCGATCATCGTCGACCAGGAGCGGATGGGGAGCAACCCTCGCTCGACCGTCGGCACCGCCACCGACGCGAACGCGATGTTGCGGATCCTGTTCAGCCGGCTCGGGGAGCCCCACATCGGCTCGCCGCAGGCGTTCTCCTTCAACGTCGCCTCGATCAGCGGCGCGGGCGCCGTCACGCTCGAGCGAGGTGGTCGGACGGTCAAGGAGCGGCGCAGCTTCAGCATCACCGGCGGCATGTGCCCGCGCTGCGAGGGCAGGGGAGCGGTCACCGACATCGACCTGACCGCGCTCTACGACGACCGTCTCTCGCTCAACGAGGGGGCGCTGACCATCCCCGGCTACAGCATGGACGGCTGGTTCGGGCGCATCTTCCGGGGCTGCGGGTTCTTCGACCCGGACAAGCCGATCCGCACGTACACCAAGCGCGAGCTCGACGACCTGCTCCACAAGGAGCCCACCAAGATCAAGGTCGAGGGGATCAACCTGACCTATGAGGGGCTGATCCCCAAGATCCAGAAGTCGTTCCTGTCCAAGGACGTCGACGCCATGCAGCCGCACATCCGGGCCTTCGTCGAGCGGGCCGTCACCTTCACGACCTGTCCGGAGTGTGAGGGTACCCGCCTGAGCAAGGAGGCGCGGTCGTCCAAGGTCGCAGGCATCACCATCGCCGACGCGTGCGCGATGCAGATCAGCGACCTCGCGGGCTGGGTCCGCGGGCTCCAGGAGCAGTCGGTGGCTCCGCTGCTCAAGGCGCTGGGGGAGACCCTCGACTCGTTCGTCGAGATCGGGCTGGGATACCTCAGCCTCGACCGTTCGTCGGGGACCCTGTCCGGGGGCGAGGCGCAGCGCACCAAGATGATCCGCCACCTGGGCTCGTCCCTCACCGACGTCACCTACGTCTTCGACGAGCCCACCATCGGGCTGCACCCCCACGACATCCAGCGGATGAACACGCTGCTGCTGCGGTTGCGCGACAAGGGCAACACCGTGCTGGTCGTGGAGCACAAGCCGGAGGCGATAGCCATCGCCGACCACGTCGTCGACCTGGGGCCCGGGGCTGGTTCGGCCGGGGGCGAGGTCGTCTTCCAGGGGACGGTCGAGCAGCTGCGCGAGAGCGACACGGTGACCGGTCGGCACCTCGACGACCGCGCCAGCCTGAAGCCGTCGGTGCGCAAGCCGTCAGGAGCGTTGGAGGTGCGCGGCGCCGACACCCACAACCTGGTGGGCGTTGACGTGGACATCCCGCTCGGCGTGCTGGTGGTGCTTACGGGAGTGGCCGGCTCGGGCAAGAGCTCGCTGGTCCGCGGTTCGGTGTCGGGGCGCGACGGGGTGGTGACGGTCGACCAGACCGGGATCAAGGGCTCGCGGCGCAGCAACCCCGCGACCTATACCGGCATGCTGGACCCGATCCGTAGCGCCTTCGCCAAGGCCAATGGAGTGAAGCCGGCGTTGTTCAGCGCCAACTCCGAGGGCGCCTGCCCCGCCTGCAAGGGAGCCGGCGTGGTCTACAGCGACCTGGCGATGATGGCCGGCACCGCGACGCCGTGCGAGGAGTGCGAGGGGAAGCGGTTCCAGGCCGAGGTGCTGGAGTACATGCTCGACGGGCACAACATCGCCGAGGTGCTGGCGATGTCGGTCACCGAGGCCGCGGTCTTCTTCGGCGAGGGGCAGGCCCGCACGCCGGCAGCGCAGAAGACGCTGGCGCGGCTCGCGGATGTCGGACTGGGCTACCTGAGCCTCGGGCAGCCACTGCCCACGCTGTCCGGTGGCGAGCGCCAGCGGCTCAAGCTCGCGACGCACCTGGGCGAGAAGAGTGACGTCTTCGTCCTCGACGAGCCGACCACCGGCCTGCACCTCGCTGATGTCGAGAACCTGCTCGCCCTGCTCGACCGGCTCGTCGACTCCGGTACCTCGGTCGTGGTCATCGAGCACCACCAAGCCGTCATGGCGCACGCGGACTGGATCATCGACCTCGGTCCCGGCGCCGGTCACGACGGTGGCCGGGTCGTCTTCGAGGGCACCCCGGCCGACCTGGTGGCCGACCGCTCCACGCTCACGGGCGAGCACCTCGCGGCGTATGTCGCCCCCTGAGCCGCCGGGTCGCGGACCCGGTGTCAGGCATCGGGGAGGCCGCCCCGCGACCGCCGATAGACGGAGGCGCCGACACCCACCACGATCAGTGCCGTCAGGGCCAGGGCGATCGAGTCGAGCAGCCTGTTGACCACCCCCATCACGGTGATGATGAAGGCAAGGGTGGCCAGGCCTGCGGCAAGTCCTTTGACCATCGCCATGGTGGTGCTCCTCCAGAGTGGGCGGTCGACACCCGCCGCTGCGCGGGACGGACGTCTCGAAACATGGTGTCGCGAGCCTAGAGGCTGGTGGTGGCACCCGGGTGCGTTCGGCAGGCAGTCCGCCGTCAGATCGTGCGGCTACCGATACCCGCGCACTCCAGGCGCCACCATGCCTACACAAGTTGACGCTTGATAAAGCATATGCTTGAGTTCGGTCATGGAAACTGCCCTCGACGACCAGCGACTCGATGCCCTCTTCACGGCGCTCAGTGATGGCACCCGGCGCGACATCGTGACCCGGCTCAGCGCAGGGGAGGCGACGGTCAAGGAGCTGGCGGAGCCGTACTCCATGAGCGTGCAGGCCGTGTCTCAGCACCTCCGGGTGCTAGAGCGCTCCGGTCTGATCAGTCGGGGGCAGCACCGGCAGACCCGGCCGTGTCGGCTCGAACCGGCGGTGCTGGAGGTCGCAGTCGCGTGGATCGAGGAGAGCCGGCGCACGTGGTCCGAGCGAATGGACCGGCTGGAGACCCACCTCGCCGACCTGCAGACGGAGGTGAGCGAGTGAAGGACGACGACGAACTGATCTACCGGCGGGTCTTCCGTGCGCCGCGCGAGCTGGTGTGGCGGTGCCTCACCGAGCCCACCGAGCTCGCGCAGTTCTGGGGTCCGCGTGGCATGGCCACCCCGGTCGAAGGGATCATCGTCGAACTCCGGCCCGGCGGTCGCTTCGAGACGGTGATGGTTGGCGAGCACGGCAGCCACCGGATGGTCGCCGTCTTCACCGACGTCGTTGCGCCCGAGCGGCTGGCCTGGCTCGAGCCGACCAGCGGGATGCACACCACGAGCACGCTCGACGACCTCGGCGACGGCAGCACGTCGGTCGTCATCCATCAGCGGCACGTGCCCGAGGCGATGCGCATGCCCGCGGCCCGCGCCGGTTTCGTCACCTCCCTCGACAAGCTCGAAGCCCACCTCGACCACCTCATGCACGGAGGCCGATCGTGACCCCACTGCAGAACCTCGTGGCGCCCACGTGTGACCAGCTCGCCAAGCTCCTCGACACGGCGGCCGTCGACACCTGGGACGCACCCTCGCTCTGCGATGGATGGCTGGTGCGGCATGTGATCGCGCACATGACGATGCCTGCGCGGCTGACTCCCGAGCAGTTCGGGGCAGGGATGGCGGCGGCCGGCGGCGACTTCACCGTGCTCTCCGACACCGTGGCCGCGCGGGACGCCTGGCTGCCGGGCGGTGATCTCCTCGACCAGCTCCGTTCGCCAAGGCTGCACGCGTGGCAGCCGCCGGGTGGCGGCGCAGTCGGCGCACTGAGCCACGCTGTCATCCATTCCTTGGACGTGACCATCGCACTCGACCACGCCGCGGTCGCACCACGAGAAGCGTTGAAGGCCCTGCTCGACGAGCTCACGACCGCCGACGGTGCGTGGTTCGGGGTGGACCTGACCGATGTGCAGCTCGAGGCCGTCGACTGCGCCTGGCAATGGGGAGCCGGTCGGTCGGTCCGGGCGGACAGCGGCGCGCTCGTGTCACTGCTGAGTGGGCGCACGTTGCCCGACGGCCGCAGCCTGCCCCGCCGTTGACACGCGCTCTTCGACGCGGCGAGGTTCATACTTGCCAAACTGGAAAGTAAGGATCATGCTTTCCAATATGGAAAATACCTTCGGATCGCTCACGCCGGACGAGGCCGCCGCAGCCCTCGACGAGGCCGGGGTCGCGCGAGCCGATCTGGCCAACCGGCTCCGGCTGCCGAGCCTCTTCTACGGCTCGATCGGCGCGGCGGTGGCGCTCCAGATCGCCTCGGCTGCGATCGGCCTGGCCTCCGACACCAGCCTGACGCCGGTGGCGCTGACGGCTGGGTTGGTCGTGTTCGCAGTGGTGGCCGGCGTGCAGCTGGTGCGGTTCCGAGCGCTCAACGGCGTGTGGATCGGCGGGCTGGCAAGCAGGGTGGTGCTCGGGACGGGAACGGCCGCCTCCACCTCGTATGCGTTGGCTCTGGGCGCCGCGATCTGGGCCGCCCTCTCAGGGATCTGGTGGCTCGCCGTCCTGTGTTCGCCGGCCGGAGGTCTCGCCTACGCCCTGAGCGGCCAACGCTGGGTACGCGGTTACCGTGGTGACCCTGCCAGGCATGCTCGCGCCGAGTCGGCGGGGTGGCTGGCCGTCATCATCGTGCTGGCCCTTGCCGGTCTGGTGCTCCTGGTGGTCGGCCGCTGATGTCGGAGCTGGACACCCACATACACACGCCGGCACGGCTGCGCCTCATGACGATGCTCACCGCGGTGTCTGAGGCCGAGTTCGCGACGATTCGCGACACCCTCGACGTCAGCGACTCGGTGTTGTCCAAGCACGTCGCCGCGCTCGTGACGGCCGACTACCTGAAGAGCCGCAAAGGCGTCCACGCCGGGCGCCGAACCACCTGGATCTCCCTGACGCCCCACGGACGCACCGCACTGACCCGACACGTCGCCGCGCTCCGCGAGCTCATCGCCGATGTCGAGTAGCGCCGACGTCGAGTAGCGCTGACGCGGTCGACGTCGGGGCTACGCGCGCTCGGGGCACCAAACGAGAGCGTGGGCCATGATGGACGACATGGCGTCGAGGGTGCACAAGAGCGCATTTCTCATCCTGCTCATTCCGACCGCGATCGTGGTGGTTGGGCTGGTATGGGCCCTTACGACCCGGGATCTACGAGTCATTGCCTCCATGCTCCTCATCGCGGGGGCGCTCGTTCTGGGCTTTGTCCAAGCTCGCCGGGCTCGCCGTAACGCCGCGGCCCGGAGGAGGTGAGCCAGGAGAACGAACGAGAAGACAGTCTGGCTGACGCAGTCCAAGCGCACTCTCTTAGCGCAGATCGGGCGGTCTGCTGATGGGAGAGGATTCCCTCATGCCTTGGAAGCCTCAGTTCCCTCCTGTGCCGCCACACCCGGCGCAAGATTTCGACTTCCGGGTGGCGGAAGTGCTCGCCATCGGCGACGGGCGCATCGGGCACGTGTTGGTGTTCGCCGAGCCCTATGCGCAGCAGACTGGTCATCTGTGGTGGAAGAACATGTCCAATCCGAACATGACCCATCGCAGCAGGGGCGAACGTCAAGGCCGTTCAGCGCATGCTGCGGCACTCCTCAGCGGCCATGACCTTCGACGTCTACGCAGGCCTGTTCGGCGACGACCTCGACTCGGTGGCCGCCCTGCTCGATTCGCATGTGCCACGAGTGCGCCACATCGCCGAGATCGAGCTTCCCAAAGGAGGTCACAATGACGCCGCTCAGGGCGCCGACCTGCATAAACGTGGTGTGGGGCAGGTCGGGCTTGAACCGACGACCGACGGATTATGAGTCCGCTGCTCTGACCGACTGAGCTACTGCCCCGGCACCAGCTCGGCTCTCACCGGCTGGGCGCCGCGAGCCTATCGCCACCGCAAGGTCTCGCTCACAGCCACTCACAGCAACTGACAGGGGGCCCACGGGCGCGGGAGGCCGAGGGCACAGCCGCAGGACGGACGGTGGTTCTCCACCCGCCAAAGGAGATCCACCATGAAGTTCCGCATCGTCCCCTTCGCCGCCGGACTGGCCGTCGCCAGCGGGATCGCCATCACGGGCGCCTCGCTGGCCAGCGCCGACCCGGTCGCGTCGGCAGCCGCCTACGGTCAGGGCAGCCCAGCCGCCGGCGAGTCCGGGACCGCGCCGGACGGCAACGGCAACACCGACCCGAGCAAGCCGATGAGGTCCGACGAGCAGCTGCTCACCGGAGACACGGCAGCCAAGGTCACCGCTGCCGCGAAGGCCAAGGAGCCCGGGGCCACGATCGAACGCGTGGAGACCGACTCCGACGGCGTCTACGAGGCCCACATGGCCCGTGCCGACGGCACCCACATCATCGTTCAGGTCGGCAAGGACTTCGCGGTGACCAACGTCCAGGAGGGCGGCGCGGGCGGCGCGGGCGGCCACGGTGGACCGCCGCCGGCAGGTGCGGCGCAGGGGGAGCCGGGGTCCACGTCGTCGGCCTCGCCCACCTCGGCGACCTGACCGGCCCCGCCCCGAGCGGTATGCCGCGTGGTCACCCACGCGGCATACGCTCGGGCGTGTGATGGGGGAGACGTGTGGTGGTACTGGTGCATGAGTGGTCCGTGGTGCACAATGGCCGCAGCACAGTCAACTGAACAGATCGCGGCAAGCAGCCGAGCGCCTGGTGCAGAGGTTCGTGGGGAAGACGTCCCTCGCACACCAAGGAGGCCCGGATGTCTCTCGCGATGCCGCGTATCGCAACCCGCGGGGTGGTGTTCATTCACTCCACCCCCAAAGCGCTGTGCCCGCACATCACCTGGGCCCTGGAGTCTGCCCTCGACTCCCGCCTGTCCATCGACTGGACCCCCCAGCCAGCCGGTGCCTCACTCGTCCGCGCGGAGTTCCCGTGGAAGGGTGTCCAAGGCACCGGCGCCAAGCTCGCCTCGACACTGCGCGGGTGGGACAACCTGCGCTACGAGATCACCGAGGAGCCCAGCCCCGGGGCGGACGGCTCGCGCTGGTCGCACACCCCGAGGCTCGGCATCCACCACACCTGGACCTCGGCCTCGGGGGACGCGGTGGTCAACGAGGACCGCCTGCGCGAGGTCGTGCGCCTCGCCCAGGGCGACCCCGAGGCCATGGGTGAGATGCTCGAGGAGCTGCTCGGCGCCGACTGGGACGCCGAGCTCGAGCCGTTCCGCTACGCCGGCGACGGTGCCCCGGTGCGCTGGCTGCACAAGGTCGGCTAGCGGCGAGCCCGCATGACACCACGAACCACGAGTGGGCCCGCCCGGATCGCCGGGCGGGCCCACTCGTGGTGCAGGGTCAGACGGAGGTGAACACGACCGCGACGTTGTGACCACCGAAGCCGAAAGAGTTGTTCAGGGCAGCGATGTCACCGTCGGGCAGCGCCCGCGCCTCGCCATGGACCACGTCGAGCTTGATCGCCGGGTCGAAGTCGTCGAGGTTGATCGTCGCCGGCGCCTTGCGGTGGTACAGGGCCAGGATCGTCAGGACCCCCTCGAGCGCCCCGGCCGCACCGAGGAGGTGACCGGTCATCGACTTGGTCGCACTCACCGGCATGCCGTCGGCGTCGTCGCCGAAGGCGCGCCGGATGGCGTTGGACTCCGCGACGTCGCCGACCGGCGTCGAGGTCGCGTGCGCGTTGACGTGCACGATGTCCTTGGGCGTCAGGCCGGCCCGCTGGACGGCCTCGACCATCGCGCGGGACGCGCCGGCACCCTCGGGCTCCGGTGCGGCGATGTGGTGGGAGTCGGCCGACATGCCCACGCCACCGATCTCGGCGTAGATCTTGGCACCGCGGGCCTTCGCGGCCTCGTACTCCTCGAGCACGATCACGGCGGCGCCCTCACCGAGGACGAAGCCGTCACGGCCCGTGTCGTAGGGGCGTGAGGCGCGCTCGGGGTCGTCGTTGCGGGTGGACAGCGCCTGCATCGCGGCGAAGCCGGCGATGGGAAGGGCGTGGACCGCACCCTCGGTGCCGCCGGCGACGGCGACGTCTGCGCGACCGTTGCGGATCATCTCGTAGGCGTAGCCCATCGCCTCGAGGCCCGACGCGCAGGCCGAGACTGGGGTGTGCGCGCCGGCCCGGGCGCCGATCTCGAGCGAGACGGCGGCCGAGGAGGCGTTGGGCATGAGCATGGGAACGGCGAGCGGGAAGACGCGGCGAGGACCCTTCTCGCGCAGGTTGTCCCACTGGTCCAACAGGGTCCAGACCCCGCCGATGCCGGTGCCGATGCAGGCGGCGAGGCGCTCGGGGTCGACATCGGGGATGGCCGCGTCGGCCCAGGCCTCGCGGGTGGCGATGAGGGCGTACTGGGCGCTGGGGTCCATCCGGCGGATCTCGACCTTGGCCAGCACTTCCTGCGCCGGGACGTGGAGCGTGGCCGCGAACTTCACCGGCAGCTCGTACTTCTCGACCCACTCGTAGGGCATGGTCTTCGCGCCGGACTTGCCGGCCAGGATGGCATCCCACGTGTCGGGGACGTTGCCGCCCACCGGTGTGGTGGCTCCGAGGCCCGTGACGACGACGCGTCGTTCGGCGGTCATGACTGGGGGTGCTCCTTCGTGCGGGGAGGTGGGAAGGGAGGTGCGGCGTGGCGGCGACCGGCGCGGCGGGTATGCCGCGTGGTCGCCACCACGCGCGGGATCAGCTCTGGCTCTTGGAGATGAACGACACGGCGTCGCCGACGGTCTTGAGGTTCTTGACCTCGTCGTCGGGGATGCGCACGCCGAACTTCTCCTCGGCGTTGACCACGATGGTCATCATCGACAGCGAGTCGATGTCGAGGTCGTCGGTGAAGGACTTCTCGGCCTGCACCGAGTCGGTGTCCAGGCCGGTCTCCTCGTTCACGATCTCGGCCAGACCCTCGAGGATCTCCTGCTCGCTCTGCGCCATGTGGCTCAGCTCCTTTGTGTTTCGACTGATGTCGGAATGGGTTGGTCGGCCCGGTGTTTCACCCGCGGGCCAGCGGGAGTGGGGGTCTGCCGCTAGGGCAGGACGATGACCTGCGCGGCGTAGACGAGTCCGGCGCCGAAGCCGATCTGCAGGGCCAGGCCACCGTGGGGCGCCTCACCCTCGCGCAGCATGCGCTCGGTCGCAAGGGGGACGGACGCTGCCGAGGTGTTGGCCGTCTCGGCGATGTCGCGGGCCACCGCGATGTCGGAGGGCAGCTTGAGCTGCTTGATCATCGCGTCGATGATCCGCATGTTGGCCTGGTGGGGGATGAAGGCGTCGAGATCCTCGGCGCGCACGCCGGCAGCATCGAGCGCCTTGAGGGCGACGGGTGCCATGCCCCAGACGGCCCAGCGGAAGACGGTCTGACCGGCCATGCCGATCGCCGGCCAGCCGAG
Source organism: uncultured Actinomycetota bacterium (assembly GCA_963757635.1). GTDB lineage: Bacteria > Actinomycetota > Actinomycetes > Actinomycetales > Dermatophilaceae > Pedococcus. The sequence continues at coordinate 1,175,456 of CAVWSK010000005.1, forward strand.
GTTCTGGTCGCGGACGTCCACCCACGAGTCGCGCTGTGAGATGGCCTTCCACTGTGCGCCGTCCGAACCCCAGATGGTGGGGCCGATGGCCGGGGTGTCCGACGGGCCGACGATCGCGGCACCCGCGCCGTCACCGAAGATGAACGCCGAACCGCGGTCCTTGAGGTCGGTGAAGTCCGACAGCTTCTCGACGCCGATGACCAGGACGTGGCGGGCGCTGCCGCCGCGCACCATGTCGTTGGCCAGGGCGATCGCGTGGCAGTAGCCGGCGCACGCGGCGGAGATGTCGAAGGCGGCCGCCTGGATCCCCAGCCGGTCCGCGACCATCGGCGCGGCCGCAGGGGTCTGGTAGGGGTGGGTCACCGTGGCGACGATGACCGCGTCCACCTCGGCCGCGGTGAGGCCGGCAGCGGCCAGGGCGTCGATCGAGGCGGCGACCGACATGTCGACCACCGTCTCGTCCTTGGCCGCGAACCGGCGGCTCTTGATGCCCGAGCGCTCCTGGATCCACTGGTCGGAGGAGTCGATCGCCTCGACGAGCTCGGAGTTGGGCACCACGCGCTCGGGACGGTAACCGCCCACGCCCATGATCCGCGCGTACTTCGCGCCCTCGGAGGGGGTGATGCTGCCGGTGCCCTTGAGGGCGGGTGTCGTCATGTCAGGCCTCTTGCGCGTCGGTCGTGCGGGACTCGGGGCTGGCGGGGTGACCGCCGTGCTCGCGGATCAGCTGTCGGGCCGCCTCGAGGTCATCGGGCGTCTTGACTGCCAGTGTGGCCACCCCGGGCATGCCGCGCTTGGCGAGGCCGACGAGGGTGCCAGCCGGGGGTAGCTCGATGAGGGCGGTGACGCCCAGGGCGACGAGGGTCTGCATGCACTGGTCCCAGCGGACCGGGCTGCTCACCTGGCGCACGAGGCGCGCCAGCGCGTCGGCACCCCCGGTGACCTCGGTGCCGTCCGCGTTGGACAGCAGCGGCACGGTGGGGTCGGCGACCTCGAAGTCTGCACTGAGCGACGTGAGGGCCTCGACCGCGGGGGCCATGTGCCTGGTGTGGAAGGCGCCGGCGACCTGGAGCGGGATGACCCGTGCCTTGGCCGGGGGATCGGCGCTGAGCGCAGCGAGCTGCTCGAGGGTGCCGGCGGCCACGGTCTGGCCCGCTCCGTTGGCGTTCGCCGCGGTGAGTCCGTGCCGAGCCAGCACCTCGGCGACCTCGGCGGGGTCCCCGCCCAGGACGGCGCTCATCCCGGTGGGGGTCACCGCGCTGGCGGCGGCCATGCCGGCACCGCGCTCGCGGACGAACACCATGGCGTCGTGGTCGGACAGCACACCGGCGAAGGCGGCGGCGGTGATCTCGCCGACCGAGTGGCCGGCCGTGGCGCCGACGGAACCCGTGGGCCCGTCGGGGAGGAGCACGGCGGCGGCGGCCACGCCGGCACCCACGATGAGGGGCTGCGCGACGGCGGTGTCCTTGATGGTCTCGGCGTCCGAGGTCGTGCCGTGCGCTACCAGGTCGAGTCCGGCAACCTCGGAGAGGGCCTCCAGACGCTCACGGAAGAGGGGAAGCTCCAGCCAGGGCGTGAGGAAGCCCGGGGTCTGGGAGCCCTGTCCGGGGCACACGATCGCTAGCACCCCTCAAGCCTCCCGGTCCGGCCGTGACCTCAGCGTGACCGTTTGGCACCAACATCTCGCGCGCGTCTTGGAGGAAACCTCCAAAAGGTGGTGAAGGTCACTGCGTGCGCGGGCTCCGCGCTGTTGACGGGGCCGGACGGCTCAGTCGGCCCAGGGCCAGGGCGATCCGCACGGTGTGGGCATCGTGCGGGTCAGTGAGCTGGTAGCCCGTGACATCGGCGATCTTGCCCAGGCGGTAGCGCACGGTGTTCGGGTGGACGAACAGCTCCCGCGCGGTGCCCTCGAGGCCGCCACCGGACTCGAGGTAGGACGAGGCCGTCTCCAGGAGGGCGCCACCGCTGCTGGTCGCCAGCGGGTGCCAGATCCGGTCGAGCAGCAGCGCGCGGGCGGGTGCGTCGCCGATGAGGACGCGCTCGGCCAGCAGGTCGTCCGCCGACACGGGGCGCGGGGCCGCCGGCCAGGCGTGCGCGCAGGACTGTCCTGCGAGCGCCGCGCGGGCCGACCGCCCGGCCGCGAAGAGGTGGGGCACGGTGGGGCCGACCACGAGGGGCCCGTCGCCGAAGTGCTCACCGACCGTGCCCGCCGCTGCCATCGGGTCGTCGACGTTGCCGAAGATGCAGACGAGGCGGCGACCCTGCACGGCTGCCAGGGTGTCGACCCCGACCCGCTCAGCGGCCCGGCGCAGGCCGTCGATCACGCCTGCCGAGCTGCCCGGAGGGGTGCTGCCGACCACGACGGCGACCCGGGTGGTGGAGCCCCAGCCGAGCGCCGCCGCCCTGGACTGCATGGAGTCGTCGGCCTCGCCGCGGAGCACGGCATCGACCACGAGCCCCTCGAGGCGGGCGTCCCACGCCCCGCGCGCCTCGGCGGCGTGGGCGTAGACCTCGGCCGCGGCGAAGGCGATCTCGCGCGAGTAGCGCAGCACGGACTCGCGCAGGGCCTGCTCCTCGCCGGGCTCGGCGAGCGCGGTGGCGTCCTGCTCGACGACATCGACGACGGACCGCACGAGGTCGAGGGTCTGGCGCAGGGTGATCGACCGGGTCAGCTCACGGGGCGCGGTGCCGAACACGTCCGCCGTGACGGGGATGCGGTCACCGCCGTCGCGCAACCAGGCGATGAAGGCGGCGATGCCCGCCTGGGCGACCAGGCCGACCCACGAGCGGTCCTCGGCCGACAGCGCCCGGTACCAGTCGTGGGCAGCCTCCATGCGGCGCGTCGCGCCGGACGACAGCTCGCCTGCCGACCGCTCGACCCGCTGGAGGGTCTGCGGCGAGGTGCTCACGGTGGCGGGCGGCATACCGGCAGTGTATTTGTATGCTGCCCACAACGGGGCGGGGTGGGCGGTCCTGCGTCCGCCAGTGGCCGCGCGGGCTTCACCTGCTGGCCACCCCGAAGTCGCCCACGGCTGGGCGGTCGTTCCTAGCGTCGGGGCCATGAAGCGACCCCGCACCTCAGACGTCCTGGCCACCACGCTGGCCGCAGCCATCCTCGCCGTGGGTTCGGCCGCGGCCGCGAGCGCAGCGCCCGCGGCCGACCGTGACCACGGCAGCCACCATGCGGCCGCCCCGCTCGTCATCGCCCACCGGGGCGCCTCCGGCTACCGGCCCGAGCACACCAGTGCGGCGTACGAGCTCGCCGTGGCGATGGGTGCCGACTACATCGAGCCCGACCTCGTCCTGACCAAGGACGGGGTGCTGGTCGACCGGCACGAGCCGGAGATCTCGGGAACCACCGACGTGGCCGACCACCCCGAGTTCGCGGCGCGCAGGACCACGAAGATGCTCGACGGCGTCTCGACGACCGGCTGGTTCACGGAGGACTTCACGCTCGCCGAGCTGAAGACCCTGCGCGCCAAGGAGCGACTGCCGCAGATCCGCCAGGAGAACACGCTCTACGACGGACGCTACGAGGTGCCGACCTTCGCCGAGGTGCTCGCCCTGCGCGCGAAGCTGTCCCGCGAGTACGGGCGTGAGATCGGGATCATCCCCGAGATCAAGCACTCCACCTACTTCCACGCCAAGGGACTCAACCCGGAGGCCGCGGTGATGAAGCTCGTGAAGAGCAGCCACCTCAACCGCAAGGGTGCCCCGCTGTGGATCCAGAGCTTCGAGCTCAGCAACCTGCTCACCCTGCGCAAGACCTACGGCTACAAGGCGAACGAGGTGTTCCTGGCGACCAACGGCGGTGCTCCGTACGACCTCGTGGCCCGCGGTGACTCGCGCACGTATGCCGACCTGCTCACCCCGGCGAGCCTGCGCCGGCTGTCACTGACCATCGACGGGATCGGACCGGACAAGGGCCTGGTCATCGCCCGGAACGGTGATGGCACCCTGGGGAGCCCCACCGGGCTCGTGGCTGCAGCCCACCGCTCGGGCCTCAAGGTCACCCCTTACACGTTCCGTGCCGAGAACACCTTCCTGCCGGCCGACTACCGCGTGGGGACCGACCCTGCCGACTACGGTCGCGCGATCGACGAGGACGTCGCCTTCATGGAGGCCGGGGTCGATGGCCTGTTCTGCGACCAGCCGGACATCTGCGTCACGGCCCGCAAGGAGTTCCTCGCCGGTCGCTGACGCCAGCGCTCAGCTGCTCGTGGCGGGGCCGACGTGGTCCCGCCACGAGTGCTCGGGTTCGTAACCGAGGACGCGCCTGGCCTTGTCGATGCCCAGGAGGGTCTCGTGCTCACCGAGGTCCTTGCGCACCTCGACGTCCGGGTAGACCTCGGCGACCAGGCTGGCGCTCGAACGGGTCATCACGGTGTCGGCGTTGGCGATGACGAAGACGTCCATGCCCGTCGCGTCGTGCTCGAGGGAGCGGCGCACGGCCTGGGCCCCGTCGCGAGCGTCGATGTAGCCCCAGAGGTTCCAGCTCCGCAGCGTGGGGTCGGCGTCGAAGGAGGGGAACTGCGCGTAGTCCTCGGGGTACATGACGTTGGAGAAGCGCAGCCCGATCATCTTCAGGTCGGCGTCCCAGCGGCAGAAGTGGTGGGCCATCTCCTCCTCGACGGCCTTGACCAGCGAGTAGGTGCTCTCGGGTCGGCCGCGGTAGTCCTCGTCGACCGGGACGTAGGGGGGTGGCGTCTCGAAGGGCAGGCCGAGCACCGTCTCGCTCGAGGCCCAGACGACGTTGCGGATCCCTGCGGCGCGGGCCGCCGCGAAGACGTTGTAGGTGGCCGGGGCGTTGTTGGCGAACGTGGCCGAGTTGGGGTGCAGCCCGGGCGCGGGAACCGCCGCCAGGTGCACCACCGCGTCGATGTGACCCCCGTGCTCGTCGACGCCGCCGGAGAGCGCTTCCACCACCTGGCCGTACTCGGTGAGGTCGACGGCCACGAACGGCGCGGGGGAGTCGTGCGGTCGCTGCCGGTCGAGGGCCAGCACGTCGTAGCCGTGCTCGACGAGGTCACGCACCACGGCGCGACCCAGCCTGCCGGCCGATCCGGTCACGGCGACGCGGCGGGGAGAGGTGTGGGTGCTCATGCCCCCATCCTCACCCGCCGGGTGTCACACCGCGCGTGGGGGGTCGAGCGGAGACCGCGGCCGACCGACCTGGCGGACGAGGAGCCAGACGCCAGCCCCGACGAGCAGCACGGCTACGGCGAGGAACGGCCAGGGGCTCCAGGCTTCGAGGCAGCTGGTCTGGTCGGCCGTCTGCGTGCAGACCTGGCCGGGCCCGCCCCGGTTCAGCCACGCGAGGTAGAGCGGCGCGACCCCGAACCCCGCCACGGCAGCCACGGCCGCGCGGGTGCGCAGGACCGGGGCCCGCCCGCCGAGGAAGGCCAGCACCGCGCCGAGGGCCACGAACAGCGCGCCCACGGTGAGGATGGCCACCACACCGAAACCCAGCAGCACGCCGACCAGCGCCCACCAGGCATACGCCCACGCCGGTGGCCGCCCGCTCACGGGAGCGGGCGGCACACCCAGCCTTGCGCGTCCGTTCAGCTCTCGCCTCCGGCGTTGCCCGAGGTGCCGGCCGTCACGTCGAGCAGCCGGTAGCGGGTCGCGGCCTCGCGGGCCACGCCGGCGTCGAGCTCGCCGCGGTCGCCGAGCATCTGCAGCGCCCGCACCGCGACCGAGGGGCCGTCGATGTGGAAGTAGCGCCGCGCGGCGGGCCGGGTGTCGGAGAAGCCGAACCCGTCGGCGCCGAGCGAGGAGAAGTCGCCCGGGACCCACTGCTGGATCTGGTCCTGCACCTGGCGCATGTAGTCCGAGACCGCGACCACGGGACCACGGGTGTCCTGCAGGCGCTGGGTGACGTAGGGGACCCGGCGCTCCTCGTCGGGGTGCAGGAAGCGCTGCTCGTCGCAGGCCATGCCATCACGGCGCAGCTCGGTCCACGAGGTCACCGACCAGACGTCGGCCACGACGCCCCAGTCGTTGCGCAGCAGCTCCTGGGCCTCGAGCGCCCACGGGACGCCGACCCCGGAGGCCAACAGCTGCACGCGCGGGGCGTCCTCACCGAGACCGTCGGTGATGCCCGAGGCGAAGAGGTACATCCCCTTGAGGATGCCCTCGCTGTCGACGTTCTCCGGCTCCGCCGGCTGGCTCATCGGCTCGTTGTAGACGGTGATGTAGTAGATGAGGTTCTCGGGGTTGTCGCCGTACATCCGGCGCAGCCCCTCCTCCATGATGTGCCCGATCTCGAAGGCGAACGCGGGGTCGTAGGACACGACGGCGGGGTTCGTCGCCGCCATGATCGGGCTGTGCCCGTCCGCGTGCTGCAGCCCCTCGCCGGTCAGGGTGGTGCGGCCCGCGGTCGCCCCGATGAGGAAGCCGCGGCTCATCTGGTCGGCGGCGGCCCAGATCGAGTCAGCGGTCCGCTGGAACCCGAACATCGAGTAGAAGACGTAGATCGGGATCATCGGCTCGCCGTGCGTCGCGTAGGACGTCGCGGCGGCGGTGAAGGCTGCCACCGACCCGGCCTCGTTGATGCCGAGGTGCAGGATCTGCCCGTCCTTGGCCTCCTTGTAGGCCAGCATCAGCTCGGCGTCGACGCTGGTGTAGTTCTGCCCGTGCGGGTTGTAGATCTTGATCGTCGGGAAGAACGAGTCCATGCCGAAGGTGCGGGCCTCGTCGGGGATGATCGGCACCACGCGCTTGCCGAACTCCTTGTCGCGCATCAGCTCCTTGAGCAGGCGCACGAAGGCCATGGTCGTCGCGACCTGCTGCTTGCCCGTGCCCTTCTTGACCACGTCGTAGGCCGAGTGGTCCGGGAGCTTGAGCGGGGCGTGCTCGACGCGGCGCACCGGCAGCGGCCCACCGAGCTTGTCCCGGCGCTCGCGCAGGTACTGGATCGTCGGGTCGTCGGGTCCGGGGTGGAAGTACGGCGGTGCGTAGGGGTCCTTCTCCAGGGCCTCGTCGGAGATCGGGAGCTTGAGGCTGTCGCGCAGGCCCTTGAGGTCGTCCAGGGTCAGCTTCTTCATCTGGTGGGTCGCATTCCGCCCGGCGAAGTGGCTGCCCAGGCCGTAGCCCTTGATCGTCTTGGCGAGGATGACGGTCGGCTGCCCGGTGTGGTTCATCGCCGCCTGGTAGGCCGCGAAGACCTTGCGGTAGTCATGGCCACCGCGCTTGAGCTTCCACCAGATGTCCTCGTCGGACCAGTCCTTGACCATCTCGCGGGTGCGGGGGTCGCGACCGAAGAAGTGCTCGCGCACGTACTTGCCGTCGTTGGCCCGGAAGGTCTGGTAGTCACCGTCGTTGGTGATGTTCATCAGGTGCGCGAGTGCGCCGTCGCGGTCGGCTGCGAGCAGCGGGTCCCAGCCCCGGCCCCAGACGACCTTGATGACGTTCCAGCCGGCGCCGCGGAAGAAGGACTCCAGCTCCTGGATGATCTTGCCGTTGCCACGCACCGGGCCGTCGAGGCGCTGCAGGTTGCAGTTGATGACGAAGGTGAGGTTGTCGAGCTCCTCGCCGGCCGCCATCTGCAGCAGCCCACGCGACTCCGGCTCGTCCATCTCGCCGTCGCCGAGGAACGCCCAGACGTGCTGCTGGCTGGTGTCCTTGATCCCGCGGTTGTGCAGGTACTTGTTGAACTGGGCCTGGTAGATCGAGTTCATCGGGCCGATGCCCATCGACACCGTCGGGAACTGCCAGAAGTCCGGCATCAGGCGCGGGTGCGGGTAGGACGGCAGGGCGAGCGGCTCGCCGGCCACCACGTGGCTGTGCTCCTGGCGGAAGCCGTCGAGCTGGTCCTCGGACAGCCGCCCCTCGAGGAAGGCACGGGCATACATCCCGGGGGAGGCGTGGCCCTGGAAGAAGACCTGGTCGCCGCCACCGGCGTGGTCGGGTCCGCGCCAGAAGTGGTTGAAGCCCACCTCGTAGAGGGTCGCGGCCGAGGCGTAGGTCGAGATGTGGCCGCCGACACCGATGCCGGGGCGCTGCGCGCGGTGCACCATCACCGCTGCGTTCCAGCGCAGGTAGGCGCGGTAGCGGCGCTCGACCTCCTCGTCACCGGGGAACCACGGCTCCTGCTCGGGCGCAATGGTGTTGATGTAGTCGGTGGCGGTCAGCGACGGCACGCCGACCTGCATCTGGCGGGCCCGCTCGAGCAGCTTGAGCATGACGTAGCGAGCGCGCTGGCGACCGCCCTCCTCGATGACTCCGTCGAGGGATTCGAGCCACTCGCGGGTCTCATCGGGATCGATGTCCGGGAGCTGGCTGGGGATGCCGTTGAGAATGGGTCCGGCTTCCTCGCGTGCGGCCACGGTCGTGAGTCCTTTCTCGCGCCTCGGTCGCGGGGTTGCCAGCGACCTCCCCCATCTTCCCCCCTGACACCTGCCGGATCACAACCGGGACGGGCCTACTGGCCAGTATCCGGAGCGTGGTCGCAGATATATCCCCTCGCACCGCTGTCAGGGGACAGCGGCGGGCGATCAGACCCGGCCGAAACCCTGCGTCCAGTAGATGCCGTAGGGCCCGCCGTGCGCGATCCCCACCCCCATCGCCTTGCTCGTGCAGGCCAGGATGTTGGCCCGGTGGCCGGAGCTGCCCATCCAGCTCTTGATCACCGCGGCCGCCGTGGCCTGACCGGCCGCGATGTTCTCGCCGGAGCCGTTGGTGTAACCCTGCGCGCGCATCCGGTCCCACGGGGAGCGCCCGTCCTGGGACGTGTGGTCGAAGTAGGCGTGGTCGGCCATGTCCTTGCTGTGGAGCCGGGACGCCTCGGCGATCCGGGAGTCCCGGTGGACCGCCCCGCACCCGGCCTTGGACCGCTCGACGTTGACCAGTCGCAGCACCTCCGCCGCCATCGCGCTGTCGCCCGAGGCGGGGGTCGACGTCGCCCGCGGCTTCGAGGGGCTCGGCTTGGGGGTGCTCGAGGCGCGCGGGGTGGAGGCGGACCCGGGAGTCGCGCGGGGCTTGGCCGTCGTGGTCGTGCGGGTCGGCGGGGTCGTCGTGCTCGGGCGTGTGGTCGTCGTGGTCGTCCTGGTCGGGGTCAGGGTGGTGGTCGTCGACGGCGTCACGACGGTGCTCGTGGGTCTGGTCGTGGACCCGGTGGCGGCCGCGGCGGCGCGGTCACCCGAGCCGAAGGGGCCGGGCAGGTCGGCACCGGTCAGGACCAGCGCGCCGGCGCCGCCGGACAGAGCCGCGACCAGCACCCCGACGAGGACGGTCGGTCGCCGCAGCGACCAGCGGGACGGGTGGGGCATGCGGAGACCTCGGACGTTGGGGGGTGACGTGCGTGGACCACGCTAGCCGAGCCCCACCCCTGGCTCAGGTTTCCAGGCGGTGCGATCCGGAGTAGACGGTGAGGCGAGGATCCCTGGCGAAGCCCACCAGGGTCAGGCCGGACTCCTTGGCCAGGCCCACCGCCAGCGACGACGGCGCCGATACGGCGACCATCGCGGGCAGCCCGGCCATGACGGCCTTCTGCACCAGCTCGAAGCTGGCCCGACCGCTGACGACGAGGACGTGGCCGCTCAACGGGAGCAGGCCCTCCCGCCCGGCCCAGCCGATCACCTTGTCGACCGCGTTGTGCCGCCCCACGTCCTCGCGCACGGCGAGCACCTCGCCCTCGGGGGTGAACAACCCGGCCGCGTGCAGCCCGCCCGTCCTGTCGAAGACCTTCTGCCGACCCCGCAACGCGGCCGGCATGGTGACCACCACGGCGGGGGACAGGCGCACCGGGTCGCCGTCCACGGCATACCGCCGGCGGGTGGTGATGGCGTCGATGCTGGTCTTGCCGCACACGCCGCAGGCGCTGGAGGTGTACTGGTTGCGCTCGCTGCGCGACAGGTCGATGGTGGCGTCGGCCGCCAGCGTGACGTCGACGACGTTGTAGGTCGGGGAGCCGGACTCGTCCTCGTCGAGGCAGTGCATCAGCTGGGCGACATCCGTGGCCGCGGAGATGATGCCCTCGGTGAGCAGGTAGCCCAGGGTGAGGTCGAAGTCGTCGCCCGGTGTCCGCATGGTGACCGACACCGAGGTGCCGTCGACGCGCATCTCCAGCGGCTCCTCGACGGCGAGCGTGTCCGGTCGCGACGTCGAGCGCACCCCCTCTGGCGTCACCTCGAGGCGTACCACTGGCGTCCGCTGCGTCACCCGTCCCACATCGGCCAATGTATGCCGCGGCCTGCGGTGATGCGCACCCGGAGGGCCTGCTGGCTGCAAGCCGCGCGGTTTCGGCCCACCGCAGGTAGCGTCTCAAGTCGGTCCTTTGTCGTGAAGGCCGCATACAAGGAGGTATGTGCATGTCGGTCCTCGACCGCAGCCGGACCATCGCGGGTCCCGGCTACAGCAAGTGGCTCATCCCGCCGGCAGCCCTGGCGGTGCACCTCTCGATCGGCCAGGTCTATGCCTTCAGCGTCTTCAAGACCTCCCTCGTCGCGCACTTCGGCACCTCGCAGACCCCCATCGCGTGGATCTTCTCGATCGCCATCGTGATGCTCGGGTTGTCCGCCGCGGTCCTGGGCACCTGGGTCGAGCGGGAGGGACCCCGCAAGGCGATGGTCGCCGCGGCGCTGTGCTGGGGCGTGGGCTTCCTCGTCGGATCGGTGGGCATCGCCACCACCCAGCTCTGGCTGCTCTACCTCGGCTACGGGGTGATCGGTGGCATCGGCCTCGGCATCGGCTACATCTCGCCGGTCTCGACCCTGATCAAGTGGTTCCCGGACCGGCCGGGCCTGGCGACCGGCATGGCGATCATGGGCTTCGGTGGTGGCGCGCTGATCGCCTCACCGGTCTCCAACAAGCTGCTTGCCGTCTTCGACTCGGGCTTCGTCCCGTCGGCCAAGGGTGCGGTCGCCGATGGGCACGCCCTGAGCATGACCTTCGTCGTGCTCGGACTGGCCTACCTGGTCTTCATGCTCTTCGGCGCGAGCCTGATCAGGCTGCCCCCGGACGTCGACACCCTGCACTCCGAGGGCGCCGAGCACCGGGCCGGGAAGAACGGCGCGCAGGTCCGCGCGGCGACAGCCATCCGCACCAAGCAGTTCTGGCTGCTGTGGGTCGTGCTGTTCTGCAACGTGACCGCGGGCATCGGCATCCTCGAGCAGGCCAGCCCCATGATCCAGGACTTCTTCCGCGACGGTGGCACGTCGACCGTCACCGCTGCGGCGGCCGGCGGCTTCGTCGGGGTGCTCTCGCTGGCGAACATGCTGGGGCGGTTTGTCTGGTCCAGCACCTCGGACGTCATCGGCCGCAAGCCGATCTACATGGTCTACCTCGGCGTCGGCATCGTCATGTACGTGCTGCTCGCGACCATCGGCCACACCTCGACCGCGGTGTTCGTCATCGTGGCGACCGTGATCCTGTCGTTCTACGGCGGCGGCTTCGCGACCGTGCCGGCCTACCTCAAGGACCTTTTCGGCACCGTGGAGGTGGGCGCCATCCACGGGCGCCTGCTCACCGCGTGGTCGGCGGCTGGGGTCGCCGGACCCCTGATCGTCAACAAGGTCCTGGACGCCGCGGGTGAGCCCGGCACGCTGACCAACGCCGACTACCGTCCCGCGCTGTTCACCATGGTCGGTGTGCTCGTGGTCGGGTTCGTCGCCAACCTGCTCATCACCGAGGTCGGCCGCGACCGTTTCGACACCACGGCCGATGTCGACGACGCCCGCACCAACCGCACCGACACCGTCGACGAAGGAGCCCTGCGATGAGCCAGAACCGCGTGCAGACCGCCACGACCAGCCCCGTGCTGGTCGCCCTGGCCTGGCTGGTCGTGGCGACCCCGCTGGCCTACGGCCTCTGGCAGACCATCCTCAAGGCTGCCAAGCTCTTCGGCGGCTAGGTTGGGGGGCGTGAGTGACACGCCCCCCATCCCCGCAGCCACCACCGCCGAGGTCCGCCTCCGCGGCGACGACGGTATGCCGTGGCGGCCGGTCTCCCCGAAGCTCATCACCGCGCGACTCCTGGTGCTCGGCGCCTTTGCCGCGCCGCTGCTGGTGCTGTTCTCGGCGCTCGCTGTCGGCGTCTGGAGCGGGTTCTGGGTGCCGGCAGGCGTCGTCGTGGTGGTCTTCGCCTGGGTGCTGTGGGTCATCCGCAGGCAGGTCCCCGCGATCAGCTGGGCCGAGGGACCCGAGGAGCTCGTCGTGCGTCGTGGGCGGTTGTTCCGGTCGCTGGTGAGCGTGCCCTACGGACGCCTGCAGTACGTCGACCTCCAGTCAGGACCGCTGGCGCGCAAGTTCGACATGGCCACCATCGAGCTGCACACCGCCTCGCCCGAGAGTGGCGGGCGCATCCCCGGCCTGCCCACCGCCGAGGCCGAGGCCCTGCGGGAGCGGCTCTCGATCCGCGGTGAGTCCCAGCGGGCCGGGCTGTGAGCGAGACACCCGAGCGGTCACCGCACGAGCCGGCCGAGGGGGAGTGGCAGCACCTGCACCCGCTGTCGCCGCTGCTGCGTGGAGGGCTCGCCTTCGTGGCCGTCGTGGTCTATGTGATCTCCCAGCGGGTCGACTCGGTGTTCGGCTCCACGCCCGACGACCCGACGCAGGGGCACCTCGGCTGGGCCGCGCTCGCGCTGGTCGGCATGCTGGTGCTGGTCGTGGCGGCATCCTGGGTCTCATGGCGCTTCTCGCGCTACCGGCTCGGCGCGACGCTCATCGAGCTGCGTACTGGCGTGGCCTTCCGCCAGCACCGCCAGGTCCCCTTCGACCGGATCCAGGCCGTCGACATCGGCCGGCCGCTGCTGGCCCGCCTCACCGGGCTCTCCGAGGTCGTCGTGCAGTCGGCCGGGGGCAAGGACTCCCACCTCAAGCTCGCCTTCCTCACCGACGCCCGGGCGCAGGAGATGCGCGAGGACCTGATCGAGCGGGCCCGGATCAGCGACGAGGGGTCGACAGGTGCCGTGCTGGTCGCGGCCGCGGACCAGCACCACCTCGGCGCGGGGGAGGTCGTGGCGTCCGGCGCGGACGCGGGCGAGCAGGTGCTCACCGTCCCGAACGCCCGGATCGTGCAGGCCATCCTCTACAGCGGACCGGGAGCGGTGCTGCTCCTCGCGGTGCCCGCTCTGGTGCTCTCCATATCCCTCGGCCATCCCGAGACGATCGCCTGGCTCGGCCCGATGACCCTCGCGGTGGGCACCGGACACCTGCGGCGGCTCACGTCGGAGTCCAACTTCACGCTGCTGCACCAGGGTGACCGGCTGCGGATCCACCACGGGCTGACCGACCTGCGCACGACGACGGTCCCCATCCACCGCATCCAGGCCATCGAGGTCAGCCAGTCGCTGTTCTGGCGCATCCCCGGCTGGTGGCGGCTGCACATCAACGTCGCCGGGGTCGGTCAGGGCGACGACGACACCCAGACGGTGCTGCTCCCGGTCGGGACCCTGGAGGAAGCCTTGCGGGTGGTGGCGCTGCTGCGCCCCGAGGTGCCCCGCGAGGTGGTGCTCGCTGCGCTGGTCGGTGACGGCACTGCGCAGGGCTTCGTCACCTCCAGCGTGCGGGCCCGGCCGCTGGACCTGCTCGCCTGGCACCGGCACGGCTACACGGTGCAGGCCGAGTGCCTGCTGACCCGTCGCGGCGTGCTGCGCCGCTCGGCCCAGCTCGTGCCGCACGCCCGCATCCAGTCCATCACCACGTCGCAGGGGCCGCTCCAGCGCTCTCGCGGGGTCGCCACGGTGCGGCTGGTCTCGACCCAGGGCCCGGTGTCGCCCCTGGTGGAGCACCTGGACGAGGACGAGGCGATCCGGCTGCTCAACGAGCAGGTGGTGCGCTCCAGCCTGGCCCGCCAACCCGCCTAGCCAGCGCCGAGCCACCAACCCCACCCACCAACCCGCCAACCCGCGAGCCCACCAACCCGCGAGCCCACCACCACCCGCGAGCCCAACCCGCGAGCCCACCAACCCGCGAGCCCACCAACCCGCGAGCCCACCAACCCCGCGAGTTTGAAGGCTGGGGGAGGTCCTGGGCTCCTTCAGGCTTCAAACTCGTGGGGCGTGGGGCGTGGGGCGTGGGGCGTGGGGCGTGGGGCGTGGCGTGGGGTGTGGGGCGTGGCGCGGGGCTCGCCGGGCTCGCCTTTGGTCAGCCGCGGTCGAAGCGGACGACCAATGCCTTGGCGACCGGGGTGTTCGAGCGCAGTGCGACGTGGTCGGCGGACATGAGCACGTTGGTCTCGGGGTAGTACGCCGCCGCGCACCCCGGCGCGGTCGGGTAGGAGACCAGGGTGAAGTCCTCGGCCCGGCGCTCGGTGCCCTCGAACTCGCTCACCACGTCGACGACCTCACCGGCGTGGAAACCCAGCGCGTGGAGGTCGTCGGGGTTGACGAGCACGACCCGACGGTTGCCGCTGATGCCGCGATAGCGGTCGGCGTGGCCGTAGATCGTGGTGTTGAACTGGTCGTGGCTGCGGATGGTCTGCAGCAGCAGGCGGCCCTCCGGCACCTCGAGCAGCGGCACCGTACCGGCGATGAGCTCTGCCTTGCCGCTGCCGGTGTCGAACTCGCGGCTGTCGCGCGGCTTGTGCGGCAGCAGGAAGCCTCCGGGCTCGCGCACCCGACGGTTGAAGTCCTCGAACCCCGGGACGACCCGGGCGATGTGGTCCCGGACCAGGTCGTAGTCCTGGGCGAGCTCGGACCACGCGATGGTGCCGACCCCCGGCACGAGGTGCTCGGCGAGGCCGGCCACGATCGCCACCTCGGAGCGGCACTCGTCCGACGGGGGCTCGAGCTTGCCCTCGGAGAGGTGCACCTGGCCCTGGGAGTCCTCGACGGTGACCCCCTGGCGACCCCTGGGGGTCTCGTCGCGGTCGGTGCGGCCCAGGCAGGGCAGGATCAGCGCCTCGGCGCCGGTGACCGTGTGCGACCGGTTGAGCTTGGTCGACACGTGCACCGTGAGGTCGCAGGCCCGTAGTCCCTCGTGCACGACGGGGGTGTCCGGCGTCGCCATGGCGAAGTTGCCCCCCATGCCGAAGAAGACCCGCACGCTCTTGGCACGCAACCGCTGCACGGTGGCCGTCGCGTCGACCCCGTGCTCGGTGGGCGGGCTGAACCCGAACTCGGCACCGACGGCATCGAGGAACGCGGGCGGCATCTGCTCCCAGATCCCCATCGTCCGGTCGCCCTGCACGTTGGAGTGCCCGCGGACGGGGCAGGGCCCGGCCCCCGGCTTGCCGATGTTGCCCTGGAGCAGCAGGACGTTGACGATCTCCTGGATCGCCGTCACCGCGTGGACGTGCTGGGTCAGCCCCATGGCCCAGCAGACGACCGTCGCCTTCGAGTCGCGGAACCGGCGCGCCAGCCCCTCGACCTCGGAGCGGGTCAGCCCGGTGGCGAGCTCGGTCGCCGCCCAGTCGAGGTCGCGCACGGCAGCGGCGTAGGCGGCATACCCGGCCGTGCGCGTGTCCAGGAAGTCGCGGTCCAGGACCGAGCCCGGGTCGGCCCCGTCGGCCGTCACGAGCAGGTGCCCCACCGCGCGGAAGAGGGCGTGGTCGCCCCCGAGGCGGATCTGGAGGAAGTCGTCGGCCAGCGCGGTGCCCGGCCCGAAGAGGCCGCGCGGGGTCTGCGGGTTCTTGAACCGCATGAGCCCGGCCTCGGGGAGGGGGTTGACGGCGACGATGACCGCGCCGTTCTTCTTGGCGTTCTCGAGGTGGGTGAGCATGCGTGGGGCGTTGGTCCCCGGGTTCTGGCCGGCGATGACGATGAGCTCGGACTGCTCCAGCGACTCCAAGGTCACCGCGCCCTTGCCGATGCCGATCTGCTCACTCATGGCCGTTCCCGAGGACTCGTGGCACATGTTGGAGCAGTCCGGGAGGTTGTTGGTGCCGTAGGCACGGACCATGAGCTGGTAGAGGAACGCGGCCTCGTTGCTCGTGCGCCCGGAGGTGTAGAACACCGCGTCGTCGGGGGTCGGCAACGCTCGCAGGTGGCGCGCCATGATCTCGTTGGCCTGGTCCCAGGTGACCGGCCGGTAGTGCGTCGCCCCCGGCGCGCGGTGCATCGGCTCGGTGAGGCGGCCCTGCTGGCCGAGCCACCACTCGCTCTGCTCGTCGAGTTGGGCGACCGAGTGCTTGGAGAAGAACTGGCGGTCCACTCGGCGCTTGGTGGCCTCCCAGGCGACCGCCTTCGCGCCGGACTCGCAGAACTCCGCCGTGTGGCGGTCACCGACCTCGGGGTCGGGCCAGGCGCACGACGGGCAGTCGAAGCCCTGGTCCTGGTTGAGGCGAAGGAGGGTGGCAGTCGTGCGGGCGAGGCCCATCTGCTCGGCCCCGTGCCGGATCGAGTTCACGACGGCAGGGATGCCGGCGGCCCACTGCTTGGGCTCGTGGGCGTCCACCAGACCGACCGGGTCGGCTGTGGCGAGGGGGTCCGTCTTCGGGTTGGTCACGAATCGACCCTAACCGCCCCTGACCTGCGCCGCCTTCGACGTGTCGTCCCACCGTGGACGCCCACTGGCGCCAGGCGCACGTCACGACACAATGACGGATATCCCCGAGTCGGTTGCGAAACACGCTGCGACCCGATGGACTGACCGGCAACAGATCGCAAGAGGGATGGAGAAGGGTGTGAGCACGCCAGCGCAGTCAGCGCTGCAGACCTCCGTGGGCCGGCTCGGCTTCGCCGCAGGCCATGTCATCCAGGAGTTCGGCTACGACTCCGACGTCGACGACGAGCTGCGGTTCGCCGTCGAGGACCTCACGGGCACCGAGCTCGAGGACGAGGACTACGGCGATGTCGCCGACGCCGTGCTCATCTGGTGGCGCGACGGTGACGGAGACCTGGTCGACGACGTGGTCGACGGCCTCACCAACCTCGCCGAGGGCGGCTTCATCGTCATCTTCTCGCCGAAGGCAGGGCGCCCCGGTCACGTCGAGGCCAGCGACATCGAGGAAGCGGCCACCACCGCCGGGCTGCACAACGCCGGCACCATCAACGCCTGCGAGGACTGGACGGCCACGAGGCTCGCCGCCCCCAAATCTGCGAGGCGCTGAGGTCGCTGGCAGACTTGTCGGCATGACCACCCCGCTCGCCGTCGGCGACACCGCACCCGACTTCACGCTCAAGGACCAGAACGGTCAGGACGTCTCCCTGGCCCAGTTCCGCGGGGAGAAGAACGTCGTCGTGGTCTTCTACCCCTTCGCCTTCTCCGGCATCTGCACGGGCGAGTTCTGCGAGATCCGCGACAACCTCGGCGCCTTCGTCTCCGACGAGGTTCAGGTCCTGGCGATCTCGTGCGACCACATGTTCAGCCAGCGGGCCTGGGCGGACAAGGAGGGGTACTTCTTTCCCCTGCTGTCCGACTACTGGCCGCACGGTGGCGTGGCCCAGTCGTTCGGGGTGCTCCACGAGCAGGCCGGGGCGGCGGTGCGCGGCACGTTCCTCATCGACCGTGAGGGTGTCGTGCGCTGGTCGCTGGTCAACGGCATCGGCGAGGCCCGTGACTTCAGCGGTTACCACGCGGCGCTCAAGGACCTCGGCTGACGAAATCGCGCTGCTACCCTCTGCGCTCGGGGCCTGTAGCTCAGTTGGTAGAGCACCGCGTTTACACCGCGGGTGTCGTCGGTTCGAGCCCGGCCGGGCCCACGTGACGCACACCCTGGCCGACGTCGTCGGCGCGCTCGACACCCTCTACCCGCCTTCCAGCGCGCAGTCGTGGGACCAGGTGGGACTGGTCGCCGGCGACCTCGACCAGCCCGTCCGTCGGATCCACTTCGCCGTCGATCCCACGATGGCAGTGATCGAGGAGGCCCGAGCACTGGGGGCCGATCTCGTGGTGACCCACCACCCGCTGCTCCTGCGCGGGGTGCACAGCGTCGCGACGTCGAGCGCGAAGGGTGCCGCCGTGACGGCCCTGGTGGTGCACGACATCGCGCTCTACGTCGCCCACACCAACGCCGACGTGGCTTCACCGGGGGTCAACGACGCCCTGGCCGAGGCCTGTGGGCTCACCGCCGTGGAACCGCTGGCCGTGGTCGAGGGGCAGGCCCTCGGTCGGGTCGGCGAGCTCCCCGGGCCGGTGTCGCTGGCCGGCTTCGTCCAGGACCTGTATGCCGCCCTCCCGCCCTCCGCGGGCGGCCTCCGGGTGGCCGGGCCCCCCAGTGCACGGGTGCAGCGCGTCGCGGTGATGGGCGGTGCCGGCGACGACCTCTTCGACCACGTGCGGGCCACCGGCGCGGACGTCTACGTCACCGCGGACCTGCGCCACCACCCGGTCCTGGAGGCTCGCGAGGAGGCCCGCGGCGGTCCGCCGTACCTCGTGGACGCCGGGCACTGGGCGACCGAGTCGCTGTGGCTGGGCATGGCCGCCCAGCGGCTGGAGGCCGCGCTTGCAGCGGACGGTCGGCAGGGACATACAGTGGAGACTCACATTTCCACACTGCGCACCGACCCATGGGATTTCGTGGTCGGGGCCGAGCCGCCCGGAGGTACGTCCTGAAAGCCGACCCGTCCCGTCAGTGGCGACTGCTCGACCTGCAGGCGATCGACACCCGACTCGACCAGATCGCGCACGCCCGCAAGAACCTGCCCCAGCGGGCGCAGCTCGCGACCCTGGAGGCCCGGGCGCAGGCGTTGGACTCCGACCTCGTGCGCGCGCAGACGACTCTGGGTGACATCCAGCGCGAGGTCTCCAAGGCCGAGTCGGACGTGCAGCTGGTGCGCGACCGCGCCACGCGTGACCAGGCCCGCCTGGACTCGGGGACCGGTTCGGCCAAGGACCTGCAGGCGCTCCAGCACGAGCTGGTGTCGCTCGGTCGGAGGCAGTCCGAGCTCGAGGACGTGGAGATCGAGATCATGGAGCGCGCGGAGGCGGCCGAGGCGGCCGTGGCCCGGTTGGAGGCCGAGCGCACCGCGCTGACCAGCGAGATCGAGCTGGTCGTCTCGGCCCGTGACGACGCGCTCGCCGACCTCCAGCACGACGAGTCGACGGTCGGCAACCCCCGGCCCGACGTCGTCGCCGGGGTGGGGGAGGACCTGGTCACGCTCTACGAGAAGGTGCGCACCCAGAGCGGCGGGCTCGCAGCAGCACCGCTGCGCCAGCGCCGCTGCGGTGGGTGCCAGCTCGAGCTCAACACCGTGGAGATGGGTCGCATCAAGGCCGCCCCCGCCGACGAGGTGCTGCGCTGCGAGGAGTGCCGCCGGATCCTCGTGCGCACCGCCGAGTCCGGCCTCTGAGTCGTGGGCCGCGCACTCGTCGTCGAGGCTGACGGCGGTTCCCGAGGCAACCCCGGGGTCGCCGGATGGGGCGCCCTGGTTCGTGACGCCACGACCCGGCAGGTGCTCTGGGAGGGTGCCGCGCCCCTGGGCAAGGCCTCGAACAACGTCGCCGAGTACTCGGGGCTCATCGCCGGACTCACCGCCGCGCACCGCATCGACCCCGGCGCGGACGTCGAGGCGAGGATGGACTCCAAGCTGGTCGTCGAGCAGATGGCCGGTCGCTGGAAGATCAAGCACGAGGACATGCGTCGCCTGGCCCTGGAGGCCCGCGACGTCGCGGGCCTGATCAGTCGCGCCGGCGGCTCGGTCAGCTTCACCTGGATCCCGCGTGAGAAGAACAAGGACGCCGACGCCCTGTCCAACGTGGGGATGGACGGCCAGACGGTCGACCGGATGCTCGGGACTTCGGCCGCGCAGACGCAGGGCCAGGCAGACAGCCTCGGCGAGGTGGTCGAGGAGATCATCGACGCCCGGTCACCGGAGGCCGTCCCAGCGGACGGCTCCAGTGGCCCCACCCGGGTCGTCCTGGTCCGCCACGGCGTCACGGACTTCACCGAGGCCGGACGCCTCGACGGACGTGGCGGCGCCGATCCCTCGCTCAACGCCACTGGTCGCGCGCAGGCGCAGGCGGCCGGGCTCGCGGTGGCACACCTGCTGGGGGGAGCACGGGCGACAGTGGTGACCTCCGCGCTCGCCCGGGCCGTCGAGACCGGGGCCGCCGTGGCCGCCGCGATCGGCGCCAGCCCGCGGGCCGACTCGGCCTGGGACGAGCAGGACTTCGGTGACTGGGACGGCGCGAGCGTGCACGACCTGGCGCGCGACCAGGCCGACGACCTCCTCGCGCTGCGCGACGACACGGACTACGCCAGGCCCGGAGGCGAGACCCACGACGAGCTGTCGGCGCGGGTGCTGGCCGCCTTCGAGGGACTGGTCGCCACCGGCGGCACGACCATCGTCGTCTGCCACCGCAAACCCATCATGGTGGTCCTCGGCCACCTGCTCGGTATGCCGCACGACCGGCTGTGGCGGCTCGCCGCGGCACCCGGGTCGCTGTCCGCGCTCGAGGTCTGGCCGGATGGCACCGTCTCGGTGGTCTTCACCAACCGCACCTGAGCGGGGCACGTCCCACCACCTGTCCACGACGTGAGGCGACGTCTTGGCATGTGGAGGGCTGGCCTACCCTTGGAGGCATGAGCTATGCCGGAGACGTCGCCCCTGACGAGGCGTATGCCGCGCTCGCGGGCGACGAGGACGCGGTCCTCGTCGACGTGCGCACCGCCGCTGAGTGGAACTACGTGGGGCTGCCCGACCTCACGGCCATCGGCAAGAAGGTCATCTGCGTGGAGTGGCAGCGGTTCCCGGACGGCGCCGTCAACGGTGACTTCGTCGAGCAGCTCCAGGACGCCGGGCTGCCCGACGGCGCGCCCATCTACTTCCTGTGCCGGTCCGGCGTGCGATCGATCGCTGCGGCTCGGGCGGCCACGGACGCGGGACTGGGCCCCGCCTACAACGTGCTCGAGGGGTTCGAGGGTCCGTCGGACGACCACGGTCACCGCACCGTGTCGGGGTGGAAGAACTCCGACCTGCCGTGGCGGCAGGGATGAGCCGGGAACCGCTGCCGCAGAACGATTTCCGACCCGACACCATCGCGGTACGGGGCGGCCTGACTCGGAGCGGCTTCGACGAGACCGCCGAGGCGCTCTACCTCACCTCCGGCTTCGTCTACGACAGCGCCGAGCAGGCCGAGGCGGCCTTCAAGGACGAGGTCGACCACTTCATCTACTCCCGCTACGGCAACCCCACCGTGAGCATGTTCGAGGAGCGGCTTCGCCAGCTCGAGGGGGCCGAGGCGTGCTTTGCCACCGCCTCCGGGATGTCGGCGGTCTTCGTCGCCCTGGCCGCGCTGCTGGGCAAGGGCGACCGCGTCGTCTCGTCGCGCGCCCTGTTCGGGTCCTGCTTCGTGATCCTCGACGAGATCCTGCCCCGTTGGGGTGTCGAGACCGTCTTCGTCGACGGGCCGGACCTCGAGCAGTGGGAGCAGGCGCTGTCGGTGCCCACGCAGGTGGTCTTCTTCGAGACGCCCAGCAACCCGATGCAGGAGCTGGTCGACATGCAGGCGGTCTCGGCGCTCGCCCATGCGGCCGGCGCCCAGGTCGTGGTGGACAACGTCTTCGGGACCCCGGTCTTCTCACGGCCGCTCGAGCACGGCGCCGACGTCGTCGTCTACTCCGCCACCAAGCACATCGACGGACAGGGGCGGACCCTCGGTGGGGCCGTGCTGGGCACCGCCGAGTTCGTGGGTGGACCGGTGAAGAACCTGATGCGGCACACCGGTCCCGCGATGTCGCCGTTCAACGCCTGGGTCCTGGTCAAGGGCCTGGAGACGCTCAGCCTGCGAGTGCGCCAGCAGGCGGCCAACGCCCTGCAGGTGGCCACAGCCCTGGAGTCCCGTCCCGAGGTCACCAGGGTCGTCTACCCGTGGCTGGCGTCGCACCCGCAGCACGAGCTGGCTCGCCGGCAGATGCTCGGCGGCGGCACGGTCGTCACCTTCGAGGTCAGTGGTGGCAAGGAGCGCGCCTTCGCGCTGATGAACGCATTCCAGGTGATCGACATCAGCAACAACCTGGGTGACGCCAAGTCGATGGTCACCCACCCCGCGACGACCACCCATCGCAGGCTCAGCCCGGAGGCCCGGGCGGCGGTCGGGATCAGCGACGGGACGGTCCGCGTCTCGGTGGGTCTGGAGGACCCCCAGGACCTCATCGAGGACCTGCTCCGCGGCATGCCCGGCTGAGCACGACCACGGCGCTGCGCGCGACCGCTACCTGGGGCACACCCCGTCAGGCCGCCCAGACGAGGGCCGCAACGGCCAGCCCGCCGGCGGCCAGCGCGCACACAGCGCCCTGTGCGGCCAGCGACCACGCACCGATCCGCACTCCGCGGGCTCGGCAGCGCTGCGCCCACAGAAGCGTGGCGAGGGAGGCCCACGGCGTCACCAGCGGGGCCACGTTGACCCCGATGAGCAGGGCCATCAGCCGTTGCGGTGCGTCCGACGTCACCGATTCCAGGGCGATGTAGGCCGGCAGGTTGTCGGCGATGTTCGCGACGAGCGCGCCGCCCCCGGCCACGCGCAACAGGTCACCTGGTGCCGTCCCCGTCCCGGTGAGCGAGGCCAGCAGCGGTTGCAGCCCGTGCCGTAGGGCGACGTCGATGACGACGAACAGGGCGGCAACCGCCAGGGCCATCTTCCACGGCACGGAGATGGTGCGCACGAGGGAGCGGTCTCGGGTCCAGGCGGCCCCGAGCAGCAGCGCTGCTGCGACGGTCGAGACCCACGCCGGTGGCAACCCCAGCGCGAACAGGGGTCCGACGGCCAGGCAGACCCCGGCGGCCAGGCGGAGCAGCACCGGGTCGTGGGTCTGGGGGAGCGCATCGGGCAGGTAGCGCCCGCGCAGGGCTCGGCGGTTGAGCACGTAGAGCACCAGGACGGTGCCGATCACCGCGGCAAGGGCTGGCGCGGCGGCGAGCCGGACATACCCTCCGTGACCAACCCCCAGCCGCTCGAAGTGGTGCAGCGCCAACAGGTTGGTCAGGTTGGAGACCGGCAGCAGCAGGCTCGCCGTGTTGGCCAGCCACAGCGTGCTCAGGGCGAACGGGATCGGCGAGATGCCGAGCTGGGCAGCGATGGCGAGACCGACCGGGGTGAGCAGCACCGCCGTGGTGTCGAGGCTGAGGAAGACCGTGCAGACCACGGCGACCGCCACGAAGAGCAGCCAGAGCACGGGCACACGGTGCCGTCCGGCACGGGTGGCCCAGTGGCCCGCCACGTCGAAGACCCCTGCGGCGTCAGCGATCTCGGCGACCACGGTGATGGCGACGAAGAACACGAGCACCGGCCCCACCCGGGAGAGGAGTGCCGCCGCGTCGATGTCCAGCACCGCTGCCCGCACCACCTCAGCGCGCTGTCGTGTCGAGCACCCAGGGCCGTCCGGGGCGTTGCGGCTCGTGCAGCGCCACGTCGAAGGTGTCGGCGAGCAGCGGCACGAGGTCCTGTACGCGGCGCACGTCCCGACCCGCCTCGCAGAGCCGTCGGGCCACCAGCCCTCGGGTGTGCTTGGCCATGTGCGTGGCGCCGGGCACCCGGACCTGCACCCAGCGCTCGGCCAGCGCGCCCTGCGGCGTCCACGCTGCGGCATACGTGCTCGATCGGGCGTCGACCACGACTCCGCGCCCCGCGACGGTGGGCAGGACCGCAGCGAGCCCGGGCTTCCACGCGCTGGCCAGCGGGCCCACGCCGGGCAGGTTCACGGCCATCGAGAGCCGGTAGGGGGTGATCGAGTCGGTTGGTCGCACCGCACCGTAGAGGGCCGAGACGACCACGAGCCACCGGTTGGCGCGCCGCCGCGCCGCGGCGTCGAGCGAGGCGTAGTCGAGCGCGTCGTAGAGCACGCCGGAGTAGACCCGGGCGGCGGGAAGAGCGGGGGCGGTCTCGAGGACCGTGTTGCGGGCGATGTCGGCGCTCAGGGTGGGGCTGACGCCCAGGGCTGCCGGTGCGTCGGGGAGGGCGCTGGCCCGGGCCAGCGCGGCCGCGACCGACTGCCGGGTGCCGGTGAGCTCGGGGAAGCCGAGGGACTCCCAGTCGAGGCGGTGGCCCCGGGTGCGCCCGGTCTTGGACTCCGAGGGCGGCAGCAGGATCAGCACGCGCCCAGCCTAGGACGACCCTGGTCGCGATCCGTGGCGCGGGTTGCCGTGCGGACTGCAGCCGCTGGGTAGGTTGACCGCATGCCCTTGCGCCACATCACGGTCCACGCCCCCGTCGCCGAGCAGGCGGTCGCGGCCTCCGCAGAGCTCACGGCCCGCTTCGATGCCGTCCGAGCCGAGTTCGACGTGCCGCCGGAGTTTCCCGCCGACGTGCTGGCTGCGGCCGAGAAGGCGGCGGCCGACCCTGAGCTGCCGTCCCGCGACGAGACCGCGGTGGCCTTCCTCACCGTGGACCCCCCGGGGTCGATGGACCTCGACCAGGCCCTGCACCTCGAGCGCGACGGTGGCGGCTACCGCGTGCGCTACGCCATCGCCGACGTGCCCGCCTTCGTCGCCCCGGGGGGCCCCGTCGACGTAGAGACCCGCAAGCGCGGGCAGACCGTCTACGCCCCGGACCGACGGACGCCGCTGCATCCGCCGGTGCTCGGCGAGGGCGCCGCGAGCCTGCTGCCCGGCCACCCCCGGCCGGCGTTCGTGTGGGACCTGCGCCTGGACGGCGACGGTGCGGTGACCTCGGCCGAGGTCTACCGGGCGATGGTCACCAGCACCGACCGGCTCGACTACGAGGGAGTCCAGGCCGCCGTGGACGATGGCACGACCGATGACCGACTGCGCCTGCTCAAGGAGGTGGGGGTCAAGCGGATCGACCTCGAGCGGCGACGGGGAGGGGCGAGCCTGCCGATGCCGGAGCAGGACGTGTCCGAGGACGAGCACGGCCACTACCGCCTGCACTTCCGGCCCCCCGTCGAGGCCGAGGAGTGGAACGCCCAGATCTCCCTGATGACCGGAATGGCTGCCGCCGAGATGATGATCGCGGCGAAGGTCGGCATCCTGCGCACCATGCCCACCCCCGACGCCGGTGCGATCGGCCGCTTCCGCCACGCCAGCCGGGCCCTCGGGGTCGAGTGGGCGAAGGGCACTCCCTACGGCGAGTTCCTGCGAGGTCTGGACCGGACCAACCCCAAGCACCTGGCGCTCATCCATGAGGCCACCGCGCTGTTCAGGGGAGCGGGCTACACGCCCTTCGACGGTGCGGTCCCGGCCCAGCGCGACCACGCCGCGGTCGCCGCCCCCTACGCCCACGTCACGGCGCCGTTGCGCCGCCTCGTCGACCGGTTCGGCCTGGCCGTGTGCGAGGCCGTGAGCCGCGACGGTGAGGTTCCGGCGTGGGCGCGAGAGGCGTTGGCCTCGCTGCCCGAGGTGATGACCGCCAGCGACCGGGTCGCGAGCGGGGTCGAGCGAGGCTGCGCCGACGCCGTCGAGGCGGCGGCCCTCGAGGACCGGGTGGGCGAGCTGTTCGACGCGATGGTGGTCGACCAGCGTGACAAGGACCGCGCCGTCGTCCAGGTCCAGGAGCCGGCGGTCCTGGCCTATGCCGTGGGCCCGACCCGCCTCGGCACCCGGGTGAGGGTCAGGCTCACCGAGGCGAGCGTGAGCACCAGCAGCGTGAGGTTCCAGATCGTCGACTGAGCCCCCGCGTCCGGTGGGGACGGAGGCCGGCCCTCCCAGGCCGTGAGGGCCACGCTCAGCGAGGCGTCGGTGGCGACCGGGGTGTCCTGCGGCACGCCCGTGGGCGCCGTGGTCGGCGAGGCGCACGGGTCGCTGCCCTGCGTCGTCGTCCCTGAGGCCGTCGTGGTCGTCGTGGCTGGGTCCGTGGTGGTGGGATCCGCGGTGGGGCACGAGGTCGTGCTCGTGCTGGTCGGTGGGGTGGTCGTGGTCGTGGCCGGTTCGCTCGACGTCGTCGTCGACGAGGACGACGAGGACGAGGACGATGAGGACGATGAGGACGTGGTCGGGAGGGGGCTCGTCGTGGTGGTCGACGCCGGTGGCGTGGTGGTCGACGACGAGGTGGTCGACGACAAGGGGGGCGTGGGCCTCGGCGTCTGCGTGATCGTGGGGAAGGGTGGCTTGGTGGTCGGGGTCACCGGCGTCGTGGGGGTCGCTGGGGTCACCGGCGTGGTCGGGGTGGCGGGCACAGGGGACTGCGAGGGGAGGGGCCTGGACGGCGGGCCGACGGCGGGTCGCCCCGGCAGCACCGACGGCGTCAGTGACCGGGAGAGTCCTCCGCCGGGCGACACCGTGGTCATGAGCCGGAGCACGTCGGCGAGGTAGGCGCCCGAGTGGTTGTACGACAGGATCGCGGACCTCAGACCGGTGCTGGTGGACAGGTCACGGCCGCCCGCGCAGAGGTAGGCAGCGGCGGAGGCGGCGCTGTCCTCGACGTTCTGGGGGTCTGCCGTGCCGTCCCCGTTGCCGTCCCGACCCCAGCGCTGCCACGTCGACGGGATGAACTGCATCGGCCCGACGGCACGGTCCCATCGCGCGTCGCCGTCCCACCGGCCGCCGTCGGTGTCCGAGATGGCAGCGAAGCCGCCCCCGTCCAGCACCGGGCCGAGCACCGGGGGCACCGCCCGGTGGTTCGCGTCGAGTCGGCGGCCGGCCAGCGACCCGGACTCCACCTGCCCGATCGCGGCCAGGAGCTGGACCGGGAGGTGGCAGGTCGTCGGTGCGGAGCCCACGGCCGACCGGTATGCGGTCCAGAGGATCGTGGGCACCCCCACCGTTCCTGCCGTCCCGAGGGAACCGGTGCGCAGCTGCGCAGGCACGGTCAGGACGGGAAAACCCGCAGGGGCGACCATCAGCTCGGTGGCGGAAAGCTGGGGGTGATCGGCGGCCAGGGCGACGGCGGAGGCCAGGTCGCGCGGTGTCACGTCCCAGTCGGGTCGTCGTTCGCCGAGTGATCCGACCGCACTGGACCCCGGACCTGCCGCGGTGGCCACGCCCGGACCCGGTGATGGAGTGGTGGCCCCGCCACCGACGATCATCGCGGCGCCGCAGGCGATGACCGCGACCGAGGTGGCCAGCGGCCTGGTCAGGTGGATCCGGACGACGCGGGGCCCCGGTGCGGCTCCGCTGGCCTGCGGTCGTCCGGACATCTGTACTCCCGACATGCGCCCGACCGGTGGCCAGGATCGGCGAGCTCCCCCAGAGCTGAAGGACCCCTTCGGCGATGGTAGGCACAGCGACCGCCGGTGACCAACCCTGCGCGGCGAACTGTCACCAACTGCTCATCTGGGTGACTCCCGGGCAGGGGGCGGCCGGGTGGGCGGCTGGGTGGGCCCGGCACGGGTCCGACTGCCCTATCCTTGGCGGCGGATGAGTCGGTCAGGCGGTCGCGTCGGTGAGCAATCACCGCCGAGGAACGTCCGGGCTCCACAGGGCAGGGTGGTGGCCAACAGCCACCCGGGGTGACCCGCGGGACAGTGCCACAGAGAACAGACCGCCACGGTGAACCACTCGGCTCCGGCCGGGCAGGCGCCGCGGTAAGGGTGAAACGGTGGTGTAAGAGACCACCAGCGACCTGGGTGACCAGGTCGGCTCGGTAAACCCCACCCGGAGCAAGCTCAGACAGTGTGCGTTCGAGGGCGGCCCGCCCGAGTACACGGGTAGAGCGCTGGAGGCAGCCGGCAACGGCTGTCGTAGATGGATGACCGTCACCGTGCCGCCGGCAACAGCGGCTCGGGACAGAACCCGGCGTATCGACCGACTCATCCACTTTCAGCCCTCTGACCCGCGGCTTTCCCCTCCATCGGTGCCGTGCGGTCCGCAAATAGTCCGCAGCAGGTCCGAGCACTAGGTCCACGGCGTCCCTGGTCCGCTCGTCGGAGGCCGGCCACAGGTGGCTGTAGGTGTCAAGCGTCTCGCTCGCGCTGGCATGGCCGAGGCGGGCCTGCACGGTCTTGTTGGACTCGCCGTGGCGGATCAACAGGGACGCGTAGTAGTGCCGCAGCTCGTGGAACCGGACGTCGGGGAGCTCTGCCTGTGGGGTGGCGCGGCGCCACTGCGTCAAGAAGGCCGAACGGCGCCGTGGTTCACCAACAGTGGTCTGACCGGATCCGGTCAGACCGCCTGACCGCGGGCCGAGCTCATGGGCTACCTCCCCAAGGACGCGACGCGCCGCAGCTGGCGCACGGATTCGCGGACCTGGAGCGGCATCGGCACCAAGTGCTCGCCATTCCCCGTGTCCGGCGCCAGAGCGATCCCCATCGCGAGTCTGCCCATCTCGTAGTAGGGAAGTCTGGCCGTCGTCAGGGGTGGTCGCATATAGGCCGCCAGCTCGTCGTCGTCGAAGGAGACGAGGGAGACGTCGTCGGGAACGCGCAGCCCATACTCGGTGAGCGCCTGCTGGGCGCCGAACGCGATCCGGTCGTTGAGACAGATCAGCCCGGTGAACGCTTGGCGGGACTCAAGCAGGGCCCGCGTGCCCCGGTAGCCCTCCGAGGGCTCCCACTCCTTGAGCTCTGCGACAGCGACAGGCACGACCCCGGCCTCGTCGAGGGCTCGTTGGATGCCGTTGAAGCGCCGCGGGATCATCATCGACCCGCGGGGCTCCCACTGGGTATCCAGGGCGTTGCCGATCACGGCGAGGCTGTCGCCATGCCCTGCGTCGAGGAGCTGCCTGGTCACCGCGTAGCCGGCCGCCTCCTCAGCTGGGAAACACGGATGCGGAGACATCGTCGCAGGAACAGTTCACGGTCACAGTGCGGGTGTGACCCGGGAGCGCAGGAACATCGATCAGCCGCGCCGCGAGCGAGCCAAAGATGAGTGCGTCGACCTGCCGGTCCACCATGGAGTCCAACGCGCGCTCGAGCTGCCTGGGATGACCCCCGGTCTCCGCGATCAGGACGCCACGTTCCTCCTCGTCGGCCACGTCGAGGATCCCGCGGATCATCGACGAGGCGAACCGGGTGACGGTGACCTCGTCGGAAATGAAGCCGACCGTCCCGGTCGTGCCCAGCCTCAGGGATCGGGCGGCGGGGTGCGGGCGATAGTTGAGGTCGCGGGCCGCGGCGTGGATGCGCTCGACCGCATCCTGCGACAGCCGCGAGCCCGGTCGGTTGTTGAGCGCCAAGCTGACGGCGGACTTCGACATTCCTACCCGCGCCGCGACGTCCGCCAGCGTCGGGCGATGACCCCGGCCACGTTGCTCGGGCGAGTCGCGGGGGATGGACATGGGGGCATCTTAGGCCAGCACCTCCGCAAGGCGATGATGAACCATCGGGTGAAATCGATTTTGCAAACCCTTGTGCTTCGTTTGTCAGGCGAGTAGTTTCCCGTGCTGTAACGGTTTAGCAATGAGGCTTTACCCTGACGTTCGGAAGACTTGATGAAGCGCACATCTGCGAAGCGCGTCGCCGCCGGGTCGACCAAGGCACCCGAGGGATCGAGGGCCTGATGGGCTTTCAGCTTCCGGACTCGTGGGTGTGGGACTTCTGGGTGGTGGACGACGGTGAGCAGTACCACCTGTTCTTTCTCTACGCCTCGCGGGCGCTGGCCGACCCCGAGATGCGGCACCACAGGGCCTCGATCGGCCATGCTGTCTCCGCTGACCTTCGGTCGTGGCACCGCGTCGCAGACGCGCTCGTGCGCAGCGACCCTCCGGCCTTCGACGACCTCGCGACCTGGACAGGGTCTGTAGTCCGTCATCCCGACGGGCGGTGGCTGATGTTCTACACGGGCTCCAGCTTGAACAAGGACGGTGTCAACGTCCAGTCCATCGGCTGCGCCTCCTCGCTGGACCTGATGACGTGGACCAAGTCCCCCGGGCCGCTCCTGCAGGCCGACCCCCGGTGGTACGAGACCTATGTGCCGGATGGGAACTGGCACGACGAGGCGTTTCGTGACCCGTGGGTCTTCGGTGACCCGGCCGGGAACGGATGGCACATGCTCATCACGGCACGCGCGGCACACGGGCCGTCGTCGGCGCCACAGGACACCATCGACCGCGGCGTGGTGGGCCACGCGTGGTCGGCAGACCTGGAGCATTGGGAGCTGCGCGAGCCGCTGTCAGCGCCGGGAAGCGGGTTCGGCCAGCTCGAGGTGCTGCACGTGGCGGAAGTCGAGGGTCGCCAGGTCCTCATCTTCAACTGTCTGACGCAGGACATGTCCCCGGCTCGCCGGGCGGGAACGCCGGGCGGCATCTGGGCTGTTCCGATCGACTCCGCCACCGGCCCCTACGACGTCGCAAGGGCACACCTTGTCGCCGATCCGCGGCTCTACGTCGGGAAGGTCATCGCAAACCGCGCCACTGGGTCCAGCGAGTTCCTCGCCTTCCGCCACATCGAGCACGGGGAGTTCGTCGGCGCGCTTGCCGACCCGCAGCGCGTCGGATGGCGCGGTGACCGGCTCGTCATCCACGAGTCCGCACCCGCGGCGGTCGAGCCGCCCAGTGACATGTCCAACGGCACCTTCCCGTCCCGAGAATCGCGAGATCGACATGCACCTGGCGCCGGCTGAGTACGCGTTCAGCGGTGGACGTGTCGTGAGATCCACGGTGCTCCCTTCTGTTTCCACCGGCGGCGACGTCGGAGTTCTTTCGAAGCCGGCTGCAGACGCGCGACCGGTCAGCATGGGGCCAACGAGGCCGCAACCTCCAAGGAGAAGAAGAGATGATCAGTCGAAGGGCAACCATCACAGCCATCACGGGGCTCGGCGTCGCCGGGCTCGCCTCGGGGTGTCTGTCCGCGGGAAGTACCAATAACTCGAACGGCGACGGCTCTGCTGCGACCGGCCCTGGCAAGAAGACCGTGGAGGTGATGTACGGCCTCGGCCCCGACACCGAGCCCGGCTTCAAGGCCGACGTGTCGAACTGGGCCAAGCAGAACGGCATCACGGTCAAGTTCACCAAGGCCGCGGCGTGGGACACCGAGATCCGCACGCGCGTCCAGGGCGGCAACCCCCCTGACGTGGGCATGTTCCCCCAGCCGGGCCTCATGTGTGACCTGGCCAAGCAGGGCAAGCTCGTCGCGTTCGACGCCGCCACCGTCGCCACGAACAAGGAGACGCTCGTACCGGGCATCGTCGAGGCCGGCACGTGTGCCGACGGCAAGGTCTACGGCCTGCCCAACGAGGTGAGCGTCAAGAGCGTCCTGTGGACCGACGCGCCGGCCTTCAAGGCGGCCGGCTACACGGCACCCAAGACCCTCGATGAGCTGCTCGCCCTCACCGAGAAGATCAAGGCCGACGGCAAGACCCCGTGGTGCATCGCCGCCGAGTCCGGCGCCGCCACGGGCTGGCCGATCACCGACTGGATAGAGGACCTCGTCCTGCGTTTCGCTGGCCCCGAGAACTACGACAAGTGGGTCAAGGGCGAGTTGAAGTTCAACAGCCCCGAGATCAAGCCGGCATGGGAGTACTTCCAGAAGATCGCCTTCGGTAAGGGCAACGTGCGCGGTGGCACGAAGTCCATCGTCGCGACGAACTTCCAGACCGGCGGCAACGCCTTGTTCGCCCAGCCCCCCGGCTGCTACCTGTTCAAGCAGGCCACCTTCGTCGCCAACAAGGGCGGCTTCCCGGACTCCGTCATCGCCAAGCTCGACACCACGACAGGCCCGCTGCCCTTCCCCGCCAAGACCGAGGGGGACAACCCCGTCCTCATCGGTGGTGACATCGCCGCCGCCTTCAACAACGACGCCAACACGCTCAAGCTGCGCAACTTCATCGCGAGCAAGGAGAACGGCGTCGAGCAGGCCAAGAATGGCGCGTTCTCACCGCACAAGACCGCGGACGTGTCGCTGCTGCCGAACAAGACGCTCCAGACGATCGCCAGCGACGTGCTCTACAAGGCCACCGCCGCACGCTTCGACGGCTCCGACCTGATGCCCGCCAAGGTGGGCGCAGGCACCTTCTGGACCGAGCCCGTCAAGTGGATCTCCGGCCAGCAGGACCTCAACACGACGCTCACCAACATCGACGACAGCTTCCCCAAGACCGGCAGCTGACATCCGCCCGGCCTTGGGGGTGATCCCTCGGTCACCCCCAAGGCTGCAGCGCTCTGTCCCACTTCAGAGAGGAAGTGTCATGGCCATCAAGCTCGTGAACGCAGTGACCGCGATCATCGGCGGTATCGGCGGCGCCGTCATCATCTTCTGGATCCTCAACAAACTGGCCGAGTCCCTCAAGGGCCGCTGGGAGGACCGCGTCAAACCGTGGATGTTCGCGGGGCCCGCGATCCTCGCGATCGCCGTGTACCTCATCTACCCGGCCATCGTCACCATCCAATACAGCTTCGCCAACGAGGACTCGACGGCGTACGTCGGCGTCAAGAACTACACCGACCTCTTCACCGACAAGACGTTCCTGTCCGTGATCACCAACAACCTCCTCTGGATCATCATCGTCCCGGCCCTCACCGTGGTGCTGGGCCTGGGCGTCGCAGTGCTCACGGACCGCCTACGGCCCCAAGGCGAGAAGGTGACGAAGACGTTCATCTTCCTACCGATGGCCATCAGCATGGTCGGAGCAGCGACCATCTGGCGCACCATCTACGACTACCAGCCCGAGGGCGCGCCCCAGACCGGTCTGCTCAACGCGGTCCTGGGCTTCTTCAACCGAGCCCCGGTGTTCTGGTACGGCACGAGCACCCTGCACCTCAACAGCCTGATGCTCATGATCATCCTGATCTGGACCCAGGTCGGGTTCTCCATGGTGCTGCTGTCGTCGGCGGTCAAGAGCGTCCCGGAGGACACCGTCGAGGCCGGGCGCATTGACGGCGCGGGGGAGCGGCGGATCTTCTTCAACATCATCGTCCCGCAGATCTGGCCGACGGTGATAACCGTCTTCATCACCGTGCTCATCGGCGTCATGAAGGTGTTCGACGTCGTGTACGTCACGACCAACGGCGCCTACAACACCGACGTCATCGGACGCCGCTTCTACGACGAGCTCTACACCCAGGGCAACAACGGGTACGCGGCGGCGATCGTCGTCATCCTCCTGATCGCGATCATCCCGGTCCTGATCTACCAAGTCCGTCACTTCCGCCATGAGGAGGCTGCACGATGACCACGACAGTCCAGCCCGGAATCGGAACGCCTGCGGACGAACCGCAGAATCTGCGCCAGAGCAAGCCAGGCAGCGGTGCTGGCAGCGCGACCTGGCCAGTGCGTATCGGCCTGCTCATCCTGTGCATCGCCTGGGTGGTCCCTGCGCTCGGGATGCTCGTCAACTCGTTCCGTCCGCGTGACGACCAGTTCTCCTCGGGGTGGTGGACGGCGTTCTTCAACCCGTTCAGTTCCTCGTGGACGCTACAGAACTACACCCAGGCGCTGACCTCGGACGCCGCCGGCATTCCCATGGGCCAAGCCTTCCTCAACAGCTTCATCGTGGCGCTCCCGGCGACGGTGATCCCGATCCTGATCGCCGCCTTCGCCGCGTATGCGTTCACCTTCATGAAGTGGCGCGGCCGGGACCTCATGTTCATCGTCATCGTGGGCCTGCTCGTCGTGCCCAGCCAGGTAGCGTTCGTGCCGCTCGTGAAGCTGTACGGCAGCCTGGGCCTCAACGGGACGTTCCTTGCCGTGTGGCTCGCTCACATCGGGTTTGGGATGCCTCTGGCCATCTACATCCTGCGCACCTACATGTCAGGATTGCCTGCCGCCATCATCGAGTCCGCCAAGATCGACGGCGCCAGCCACTTCACCACGTTCTGGCGCCTCATCATGCCGATGTCGACCCCCGCGCTGGCTTCGTTCGCGATCTTCCAGTTCCTCTGGGTCTGGAACGACCTGCTCGTCGCGCTGATCTTCCTGGGACGGGGCGACAACACGGTCGCGACCGTGGCGCTCCAAGGCCTGCAGGGTCAGACCGGGGCAGGACGCGAACTCATCCCCGCAGCAGGGTTCATCACGATCATCGTGCCGATCCTCGTCTTCCTCGCACTCCAGCGGTACTTCATCCGAGGCATGACCTCGGGTGCCGTGAAGGGTTGACCTCTCGGACAAGGCCGAGCGCATTGTCGCCAGGCTGATTCTCGTCCATCCCCGACGGCCGCTCCGATGGCCCGGGGACGGACGAGGGTCATCGGGGCGGTGGCACCGTTCCTCACGCGCTGGGAGGAAACTCTTGAACGAGGAGAAGCTGTCCGTGGACAAGTGCGACTGCGTGCCCGCCCCCCCCACGCACCGCCATCAACAGAACCGCCAGGGCCCGGGCGCCGCGCCCAGGCCCCGGCGGTGCCCGGCCGTTGACGAAGCTGCGCAGTGGATGGCTGGACCGGTCGCGCTGCACAGGGACGAGGCAGTCGGGGGCAGTGGGCGGGCATTCCCATGAGCACCATCAGAGATGTGGCCGAGGCGGCAGGGGTGTCCGTTGCCACCGTCTCCCGGGCGCTTCGAGGGTTGGATCGCGTGCGCCCGCAGACCCGCGAGAGGATCCAGCGGCTTGCGGCGGAACTGGACTTTGTGGCCTCTCCGGCAGCGGTATCGCTTGCCTCGGGTCGGACGCGCGTCATCGCCGTCGTCGCACCATCGCGGACTCGTTGGTATTTCGCGACCTTGGTCAGGGGCATTGACCACAGGTTGCGCCAACACGATCACCTGGTCTTCCTCGTGGACCTCGAGGACGAGGGGTACAACCCACGCCTCAGGCTCTCACAAGCGATGTTGCTCAAGCGGGTCGACGGGGTCATCGCTCTGAATGTTCCCGTTGATGAGGGAGAGTTGGAGGTGCTCGACCGGTTGGACCTTCCTCTCGTGGCTGTCGGGTCACCAGTTCCGGGGCGCTCGCTGGTTCGGATCGACGACGTCCTGACATGCCGTGTGGCAACGGAACACCTCATCGGGCTGGGCCACACCCGTATCGCGTTCGTTGGCCCTGTGCCGGACGACATCGCTCAAACCCAGGGTCCCTGGCAACGCCTGCACGGCTTCAGGGAGACTGTTGCAGACCATGGCTGTTCCCTCCCGCCGCGCTTCATCATCGATGCGGGGTGGACGGCCCTTTCGGCTTCCAGAGCCGTCACCGAGCTGCTTCAGGCGCCGGACCGTCCCACAGCGGTCATGGCAGCCTCCGACGAAATGGCGATGGGCGTCCTTCAGGCCGCGCGTCGACTTGGGTTGAGGATTCCGCACGACTTGTCGGTGATCGGCATCGACGACCACGTGTTGTCGGAGGTCATGGACCTGACGACCATGCGGCAGGACCTGCAGGCGCAGGGCGAGCTCGCTGCCGAGATGCTCCTCCAGCGTGTAGAGGACCCAACCATTCCGGCTGAGATCGTGACAGCCCCGACGGAGCTCGTGCTCCGCGGCACCACCGGGAGTCCGGGACCCGACCTGACCGGCGTTGAGAATGCTCGGCCGACACAGGATCCGCTGGAGCGCGGCGAGATGACTGATGACCAGGTCCCCTTGCAGGCTGGCATCCCAAGCGCCAGCGTGCTGCGCAGTCACAAGCCGGGACCTTTGGGCGGCGGTGCCGCATGACCCGGTCGGATCAGAGCGCCCCTGCGGCTGCGCGGTTTCCGCCACCCTGCCCGTGGGTTTCAGCCGCTTCATCAGGCCCCCACTCGTGCCCCGCTCGGCGCCTGCTGCTCGAACTGCCATCCAACCCCCGAGGGTAGGGCCTGATGCGACCGGGGGGCGGCGATCTGCTCGCCGTCGGGACTCCCGGCCGGGCCTAGTACCGGCGCTAGGTCACCGTCGCAAGACCCGAGCAGAAGCGATGCGCTGCCTGAAGCGACGAATCTCCGACGCCCTCTATCTGCAGCTCGTCATCGACGCCAGAGCCGGCCGGGGCCAGCAGGTGGACGCGGGTCCGGGAGGGCACCGCAGGGCGTCACATCCATCCAGCGCGGCCGGCTCGCACCCGGCACACCGGCACTTCGGACCAGCTACTCCCCGGACCCGCACACACGACGGTACCCCCGGCCCCGGACCAGGGAAGAGCCCGACCTCGAGGTCGCTCCAACCCACCTCGGGACAACAGAAGAGTGCCGAAGTGATGCAACGTAGGAGTGCAGCGGGATGGCGAGTCCGCACCTCGTCGGCAATTGCCGCGTGAGGAGTTCTGGACGGGCGGGGCGGCCGGTGCAGCTGCTGGAACTGCACCGGCCGCCCCGACCCGGTCAGGGGCGGATGGGCGTCACCTTGATGTCGACCGCCTTGGCAGTCCCGCCCACCGCGTAGGCAGCGACACCCGTCGCCGAGGCCGGCGGGTAGATGAGGTCGGTGACGGAGACCTGACCGCCCTCGGCCAGCACCTCGACCGAGCTGCGGTCGAGGTATGCCGTGAAGGTCACCTCACCGCCGCGCACCGTCACGGGTGCCTCCTCGATGCTCGGGAAGAGGGGGTTGAACGCGACGTTGCCGCTGCGGGTGCGGTCGACGACCAGCGTGCCGTCGCGACGGACCCCGATCCTGGTGCCCACGGCGCCGTCGGCGCTGCGCCGCAGCACGACGCCGGCCTCGGACGCCGAGCCCAGGGCGACGCGGACCTCGACCCGTGCCACCGTCGCGGCGAGCCCGGTGGGGGTCACGCCGGCCGGGACCCAACGCTCCTTGGCCTGCTGCTTGTCACGGTTCACGGTGACCGCATCGATTCCGGGGACCGGCGTCTGGCGAAGGCGCGGTCCCGCACTGGTGGAGACCAGGGAGAGCCTGCGGGGCATCGTCATCTGACCGCGCCACGGGTCGGTGGGCACATCGCCGGCGTACTGCCAGTTGTTCATCCAGCTGATGGTGGTGCGCTGGTTGTCGGGCAGCCCGTTGAAGGTCACTCCCGCGTAGTTGTCGCGCCCGAAGTCGACCCAGGCGGCACGGTCGGTCCCGCTCTTGGCCGGTGCCGACGCGAGCATGAACTGGTCGGCGAGGATGTGGCCCCACCCACCGGAGCTGTGGTCGACGACCTCGATCTGCGCGGCCCGGCCCTGCAGGTCGCTGAGGTCCCACGACGTCCAGTCGAGGGCCTCGCTGTCCGACCCTGTACTGGACCGCACGACCTCGCCGCCCACGACGAGGTTGACGGTCGTCTGGGTGTCGCGCGGGCCGGCTGCCGTGTCGGAGAACCGGATGTCGTCCACCATGAGGTGTCCCCAGTCGCCGCCGCTGTGGTCGTCCCGGACGACGATCCGGGCCTGCTTGCCCACCAGTGCCCTGGCGTCGAGGTGGCGCCAGTCCATCTCACCAGAGTTGTTTCCGGTCACAGACCCGACGACCTGTCCGTCCGAGACGAGCTCGACGACGGTCGGGCCACTCGTCCCGAGCGGGTGCGTGCCGCCTGCGATGAGGAGGTTGACGTAACCCTTGGTCACGGTGAACTCCGGCGATACGAAGGTGCCTACGGCGGGGTCGCACTTGTCTGGCACGACGCAGGTGTCGAGCACCTTGTCACCCTGGTGGTAGGGAAGGCTCGAGCTGGTCGCGCCGTAGCCGACGAAGTCCCCTGTGGCACTCCAGCCGGCGGGCAGGTGCGTCGCTGGGTCCAGGTTCTCGAAGTCGGTGAAGACCTCGCCGCCCGGGTCGCCCTGGGTCGCGCCGGCGACTGCCTCGTGGTGGCCACCGCCGATGAGGAAGTTGAGGTACCTCTGGTTGATCGTGAACTGCGGGGAGGTCAGCTCGCCCTGGGCGCCGTCGAAGTCGATGAAGCTGTTGGCGAGGTGCTCGCCCACGTAGCCGGTGACGGGCTGCTGGCCAGGCAGGGAACCGGATGCGGGCTGAGACCCGAAGGCGGTCCCGGTCGGGGTCCATCCGGCATACCCGTTCTCGAATCCCTGCAGCAGGGTCCCGGGGGGAGGCTCGTAGCTCGCGGGGCCGTCCGGCGTGAACGTCGTGCCGTCGAAGGCGCCCACGAAGTACTGGGTGCCCGAGCCGCCGGCGATCCCACCCGGGTTGAGGCTGACGGTCATGACCCACTTGACGTGGTGCCGATCACGGCCGAGGGCGAGGGGGAAGAGGTCGGGGCACTCCCAGGCGCCGCCGATGGCATTGCGGGGGCCGAACTCGGAGAGCCGGGTCCAGTGCTTGAGGTCGGCGGAGCGCCAGATCAGGACCTTGTGCTCGTTGGCGATCACCGCAACCATCCGCCACTCGCGTGCGGGCTCGTACCAGAACACCTTGGGGTCGCGGAACTCGCGCGAGCCGATGTCGATGACCGGGTTGCCCGAGTACTTGGTCCACGTCTGACCGTCGTCGGTCGAGTACGCCAGCGACTGTGCCTGAATGCCGTCGCGGCCGCTGGCGGCCGTATAGGCGCTGGTGTACATCGCCACGAGAGCGGGGTTCTTCTTGGTCCCGAAACCGGAGCTGTTCGTCTTGTCGATGACGACCGATCCGGAGAACACCCCCTCGTTGGCGTCGAACGGGATGGCGACTGGTTGCTCGTGCCAGTGGACGAGGTCGGTGCTCGTCGCATGGCCCCAGGACATGTTGCCCCAGACGTTGCCGATCGGGTTGTGCTGGAAGAAGAGGTGGTAGACGCCCTTGTAGAAGACGAGCCCATTGGGGTCGTTGATCCAGTTCTTCGCGGGGCTGAAGTGGTACGCGGGGCGATGTTGCGGTGTGTCCGCCGACGCGGGCGCCACGCCCAGTGCGGCGAGGACCGCGAGGACCAGCAGGACGACGGCGAGTGGCCGGCGCCTGGGTGAACGAGTACGGACAGCCATGACGAACCTCCGGGATGACAACGTTGTCATTGACGAGTTTGACGATTACCGTCGGGTAGGTCAAGAAAGTGGTGCCGCATCGTGGGACGCTGCGGGGCCCCCGTGGCTTGCGTGCCCGCGCCCGCCCCTCTTGACTCGCGTGTGCTGAACCCGGGAGCTGATCGCGGCCCGGGTGGCGGTTGTCGAGATGGGCGTCTGTCCGGCCCGACGCGCGGACGGCAGCCAACGTGCTGAAGCCGACAAGCTCACCCGCTCGCTCCCAGCGATGACCGGGACGGAGTCACCCCCCGAGGGCCCAAGGACCCCGAGCTGAGCCATCTGGGCGGGCTCGAGTGCCCTACTGGGTGAGGCTGAGTCCCTACTGTTCCGGACGGGTGCCCCATCGTGGGCGGCGTTCAGCACGCGCCGATCACGGCGCCTGAGGGTCCGGGAGGGCTTGACAGCCGTCGGCCGGCGGTCCGCACATGGTTCGGAGCGCGTCACGTGTCAGTCATGAAGCCCAACCTCACCAACATTGCCAACGCGACGCTTCTGCAGGCCAACGTGCTGTCAACATCTGGGCTCCAGGCAGAGTGCGACGGCACGCGGACCCCGTGATGGGGTGGGAGCGGTGTCAGCCCTTGACGCCCACCTTGGGCGTGTCGGAGTCGCTCGTGGTGAGCTGGTGTGGATGATCGCCGATCACGGCGGGCAGCCACACCGTGAAGGTGGTCCCCTTCCCCTCGGCCGACTTCACCTCGATGTGGCCCTGGTGCTGGGCGATGATTGCGTGGACGATGCTGAGGCCGAGCCCGGTGCCTTGAATCGCCTGCTCAGTGGCGGCGGAGGAGCGGAAGAACCGTCGAAAGAGCTGACCCTGTTCGGCCTCGGGGATTCCCATGCCGGTGTCGTGCACGACGATCTCACTACCCAAGGCTGTGTGGGTCAGCCGGACCTGGATGGCGCCGTCGTCAGGGGTGAACTTGACGGCGTTGGTCAGCAGGTTGAGCAGTGCTCGTTCAAGGTGAACGGGGTCGACGTACCTCACCTGGGGCTCTTCAGGCAGGAGTGTCGAGATCTCGAGCGAGCGAGAGGTGAGGACTGGGGCCAGCGCCTCGAAGGCGCCATGGATGGTGGTCCGCAGGTCGGTCGGGACCAGCTTGAGCTCTATCTGCGAGGACTCGATCTGGGACAAGGTCAGAAGGTCCTCGACCAGGAGCAGTAGTCGGCGGCTGTTGCGCTCAACTCGTCCAAGGATGTCGTGCTGGGGTCCGGTAAGCTCACCCGCTGCGCCGTCATCGAGGATCTCGGTGTAGCCGATGATGTTGGTGATGGGAGTGCGTAGCTCGTGGCTCACGGTGGCGACGAAGTCGGCCTTGACCCGGTCGGCCTCACGGAGCCGCTCGGCGGCCTCGCGCTCGTGTTGGAGGGTCAGCATCAGCGCCTGATGAGCCGCCTCGCGTTCGGTGACATCCTCGGCGGTCGCGAGGAAGCCCAAGACGTCTCCGTGTTCGTCGGGTATGGCGCTCAGTGTCATCCGCATCGACCGTTCCTCACCGTCGCTTCGCCGGAACCACCACAGTCGGTTGGTGTCGCCAAGGGCGACCGATGCTTGGCAGATGTCGGCGAAATTGGGTTCTGCACCCAGGCCCGAGGCGTGCCGGCGCAGTTCGTCGGGGGACAGACATGCGTCGAACAGGCTTCCCACCATCGCCTCGGCCCTACGGCCCAGCATGGTCTCGGCGCAGGGGTTGAACAGGGACACCCGACCCTCGCGATCGGTGGTGATCACCGCGGTGCCGGTGGC
This sequence comes from uncultured Actinomycetota bacterium, assembly GCA_963757635.1. Lineage (GTDB taxonomy): Bacteria > Actinomycetota > Actinomycetes > Actinomycetales > Dermatophilaceae > Pedococcus. Next base: position 1,215,656 of record CAVWSK010000005.1, read on the forward strand.
TTGGGCAACCAGCAGTTCACGCGTCTCGCGTTCCCGCGCGGCGTTCGCGGCTGACATCCGTTGCTGGGTCGCCATCACCGAAAGCGGAAGCAGAATCAGTCCACAGTCGATCAGGAACAACTGCAGAACCCCGGCGGCCAGCTCCGGCGACAGGTCGTAGCGTCCGACGATGTCCCAGATCGGTCCGATGTGCGCCGCCGTGAGGCCAGCACCGATCACCCCGACCACGGTCAGCAGCAGGGTGGCCTCCCGCAGGGTGCCGCGGAAGGCCAGCCACGCGAACATGGGCATCACGACGAAGATGATCGGCGGAGCATCGGCGAGCACGAACACCACCACTGTGGTGGCAACGAGGATCAGCGACTGCACCAGTCGTTCGCGGTGGCCCGCCAGCGGCTGGAACCTTGGGGTCCTCAAGAACAAGGGCAGGAGCACCATCATCGAGGCGGTATGAGAACCGAAGGCCGCCAAGGCACCCAGGAGGGCGCTGCCGGTGTCGGTAAGTGCACAGATGACGCCGTACCCCAGGCCGGCCAGGGCAGAGCCCGCCGCCGTGGCGCCGATCATCCTGGAGACGTCGCCCTTGTCAAGCAGCGTCGCCCAGCCTGTGCCACGAGTGAGCAGCCGGCGAACCACGTGTGCGGCCACCACCGAGCTCACGCTGAACCCCATCGCCAGCACCAACGAGTACTCGCGCATGAGGTAAGCGGCCACCAACACCACGAAGCTCCCCACCAGCAGCCACGGCCGCCACACCCGAGGTGAGGTCAGATGAAGACCTGCGATCAAACCCGCCGCCGGCCACATGGCAGGGACGCGGCTCGGCGCGTCAACATCGCCCAGCACCACCCAGGCCGCAGCGAACACGCTCGCTTGAAGGAGGACCACCCTGAGCAAACGAGAAGCCGCCGCACGCCTTGCCAGCGGCCGCCATCTCTGAACGGCTGTCATCCCATCCACGTCGTCCCCCTTGCAGACTCTCGACATGGAGTCGTCGTGCAGGTGAGCACGGCCGGCGCGAGCACGGCCGCTGGCCCCATCAGCTGACTCGGACGGAACGGCATCACGACGTCCGCGTCGGCCCCGGACCCGATCCCCGCCTCCTGGTCGGTCGAGCGGGCCCCAGCAATCATGATGACGTCGGGCCGCGCGCCATCCGCGAGGAGCCTGCCGGCGTCAACGCCGTTCGCGGCCCCCCGGGGTTCCGAGCCCGCACAGGTCGCGACCAGCGCAACCAGCGGTCGAATGTCGTCGTCGTCGTGGACGACACGTGCAGTCAGCACAAGCTCTCCTCGTTCACGCTCTGGCTCCCCGCCCGCGATCGTCCACGACAACAGCTGTACTGGGCGCCCAACGCGGCCTCATCGGACCACATTGACCGGGATGGCCACCGTTTGGTCGAGAAGAAGAGCAAGACTGCGCAGGCCCTCGCGAATTCGTGTCTTGGCCGTTCCATGAGGGATGCCGAGGTGGGCGGCCACTTCTGCGTGCGTGTATCCGTCGAAGTAGGCGAGCTGGATCGCGGTCCGCTGCTTGGGCGAGAGGGCCCCCAGGGCCGTGCGCACGCGGGTGGCCTCGAGCGAGGCATGTGCGGCCTCCGACGTCGAGTCGATTGCTTCAGTCATGCCCTTACGCGCCCAGACGTGGTCGCGGGTGTGGGCGGCAGCGACACTCCTGACGCGATCAACCGCACGCCGATGGGCGATCGTCATGATCCATCCGATGGCGCTCCCACGGGTCCTGTCGTACCGGTGCGCCTCGTTCCACACGTAGGCGAATACGTCTTGGGTGACCTCCTCAGCAAGGGCGCGCTGAGCGAGGATGCGCAGCACCAAGCCAAAGATCCGTGGCGCCGTGGCGCCGTACAGCTCGTCGAAGGCCTCTTCGTCCCTCGTGGCGCTGCGAGTCAGCAGATCTGCCAACTCTGCCGCGGATTTCCCGGCGTCGCGCTGCCTGGGGCCGTCGGGCCCTTCCAAGGCGCTGCTCACCCGCGTCCGCTGGGCATGCGCATGACCAGGTCGTGCAGAGCATCCCGGAGATCGGCCAGCTCGTCGCCGCACAGACCGGTCCGGTCAACGACGCTGAGTTGGGCGCGCGATGCGCCGGACTCCAATGCCAACCCCTTGGAAGTCAGTCGTACTCGCATGGCGCGTCCGTCGATTCGGTCCTGTTCCCGGACCACGAGCCCGGCGTCTTCGAGCCGACCAAGCAGAGGGCTGACCGCATTCGACGACAGCTGAAGTCTGGTGGCGATCTCGTTGACCAGGCGACCATCGGACTCCCACAGCACCAGCATGACCAGGTACTGCGGATAGGTCAGCCCGATGGCATCGAGCAGGGGACGGTATGCCCGGGTGACCTGGTTGGTCGCGGCGTACAGGGCGAAGCACAGCTGGTCGTTGAGCCGAAGGTTGCTGGACGTGGTCAAAGGGGCCTCCTGGTGACCCGTCGAAACATAGGTCACGCGTGAGGTAAATGTGGTGCAGGGCGCGCTCCCCGGGAGATGTTCGGCCGAACGGCTGAGATGAATTTCTGGGTCACGGGCCTCGGACGGTGACCTCGTAGCCGAACTCGCCAGGGAGAGGGCCAGCCGGACGAACTGCTCGACAGCAGGCGTGGCCACCGATACCGGCGGAGATCTGGGCACCGGAGCGTGGCCAGAGGCACCTCAGCAGACAGCTACGTACCGGCTCGTGCTGCCTGGCGCAGATGCTGTCCCCGTCGACCCTCGCGAAGGCCGGCGCGTCATGGTGCCCAACGAGGTGCGCCGCCGCTCGAACCCTGCCGGTGCTCCGGCGGTCGAGCGGCGGCGCCACCCAGGAGTGTCGCTCCAGGTCACTTGACCTCGGCGCGGCGGACGATGAGCAGCCCGAACGCCATGGGCAGGAGGAACCACAGGCCGCCGGCGGTGGCGAGCTGCTGCCACTGCTGGCTGGAGACACTGCCGTCGAACAGCGAGGACTGTGCGTAGTTGTAGTCGACCCACGGCTGCAGATCGGCAAACCACGTCTGGTTCGCCGCCAACAGGCCGAGCAGCGGCGGCAGCACCAGCGTGTAGACGAAGTACGTGACGATGGCGCCCGGCGAGTTGCGAATGACCAGGCCCAGCATGAATCCGAACAGCATCCCCAGCACGCTTCCCAGGACGATCAGCGCGAAGTGGGCGGCGGAGACGTTCCACACGGGGTCGACGCCGGCGATGGCGCTCCCGACGAGGGTGCCGAGCACCCCTACGACCAGGGCGATGAACATCGACGCGACACCTACGGTGATGGCTGCGAGGAACTTGGCCCCGAGCACCCGGCCGCGGTGCGGCACGAGGGTGAAGGTCGTCAGGCCGCTGCGCTGGCTCCACTCGCTCGTCACCGCGAGGATCGCGATCATCGGCAGGATGACGGTCATCGGTGCCCCGATGGCGGCCGCGAAGTTGTCGAAGGTGAGCTGGTCGTCGGGTGCGAACACGATGATGGCGGCGGTGGCGAGCACGCTGGTGATCACGATGCTGGCCATCAGCCAGAACCCGGACCGGGTGTCGAACATCTTGCGCAGCTCCACCCCGATGATCCGGGTCAGGGGGATCCGCGCGGGTGCCGGGCGGGTGCGGGCGACGACGGTGCCCGACTCGGAGGTCGGGGTGGACAGGACGGCGGTGGTCATGCTGCTGCTCCTTCGCGCTGGGTGTCTGCGGTGAGCTCGAGGAACATCTCCTCGAGCCCTGCTCCGTCGGCGCTACGGAGCTCGGTGAGGACCACACGGGCGCCAAGGGCGATCTCGCCGACCTGGTCTGCGGAGGCGTCGGTGTGCAGGCTGCCGTCGGCCTGGGCCGTGGACACCAGCCCAGCGCGCTCGATCGCCACGGCCAGGGCAGCGGCGTCGCGGGCTCGCACCACGGTGCCGGCCGCTGCGAGCAGGTCGGCCTTGGTTCCCTGCGCGACGATGCGTCCGTTGCCGATGACCACCAGGTCGTCGGCGATGACCTCGATCTCGTGGAGGAGGTGGGAGGACAGCAGGACGGTGCCGCCTCGGTCGGCATAGCCGCGCAGGAGGTCACGCATCCAGCGGATCCCAGCGGGGTCCAGCCCGTTCGCCGGCTCGTCCAGGATGAGCACGTGCGGGTCCCCCAGGAGGGCCGTCCCGATACCGAGGCGCTGGCGCATCCCCAGGGAGTAGTCCCGCACTCGCCGGTCGGCCTCGTTGGCGGTGAGGCTGACCAGGTCGAGCATCTCCTGCACCCGGGTTCGGGGCAGGCCCATCGTCCGCTGGGCGAGGGTGAGGATCTCCCGCCCCGTGCGTCCGGCGTGCTGAGCAGAGGCATCCAGCAGGACACCCACCTCCGTGCCGGGGTTGGGCAAATCGGTGAACAGGCTGCCGTCGACCCGTGCGGTCCCCGAGGTGGCAGGAGTGAGGCCGACCATGATGCGCATCGTGGTCGACTTGCCGGCGCCGTTGGGGCCGAGGAAGCCGGTGACGCGGCCGGTGGCGGCGGTGAACGACACATCGTCCACGGCGGTGAATCCGCGGCGGTAGGTCTTGGTGAGTGATTCGACTGTGATCATGCCGAGCATCGTGGCAACGACGGTCGTGGTGGCACATCGGGGAGACACCCGATCCTCACCCTGACCCGACCCTGATGCCGCCTCGGGGTCGAGCAGCTCACCGACCGGCGGCACAGCCGGTGGGTCAGGGTGCGCCTGTGTACCCGGAGTGGTGGTGGGACGTCAGTCAACCGTCATGACGCGTCACACGGCCCTACGGAGGCACGTTCGATCAGCGTCGTCGGCAACCGTCGGTGTGCCACCGCGCCACCTGCCCCCGCGATGCGTGAGAGCACCAGCCGGCAAGCCGCCACCCCGATCTCGTAGGCGGGCTGCGCCACCACGGTCAGCGCAGGGCTCACCACGTCGGCCCACTCGGCGTCGTCGAACCCCAGGAGCGACACATCCTCGGGGCAACGCACTCCCGCCCGCGAGATGGCGTGGAACGCCCCGAGCGACTGCATGGCGTCGAACGCGAGGATCGCGGTCGGGCGGTCCTTCAAGGCCAACAGTCTGGCCGTCTCGGCTTCTCCGTCCTCGCGGCGGTAGCCCCCCGAGGAGATCAGCTCCGGCCGGATCGCGACTCCCGCCGCCGTCATCGCATCCCGGAACCCAGCCGCGCGAGCGCCGACCGTCGTCGCCGACACCCGTTCGACCCCACGCATGTCAGGACGCCGCATCCGTTCCAGCATCGCGTGGGTCCCACCGGTCACGATGGCGATGTCGCGGTGGCCCTGAGCCAGGAGGTGCTCGGTGGCAGACCGTGCGGCCTTGCGGTTGTCGATCCCGACGGTGTCGGCCTGCAGACCTGCCACGCTCCGGTCCAGCAGGACCACCGGGATACCGGCCGCGATGACGTCAGCGAGATGGGCCCTGTCCCCACCGTCCGCCGGGCACACCACCAGGCCATCGACCCGTCGCTCGGACATCACCCGCACCGCCGTCTCCTCCTTGTCCAGCTCTTCGTCGGTGTTGGCCAGCAGCACCTCGAAGCCCTGCGCTCGCGCCGTGTCGGCGATGCCGCGCAGGGAGCGGCGGAAGAAGGGGTTCTCGATGTCGGACATGACGATGCCGAGGGTGCGCGTCGAGCCGGTGATCATGCTGCGAGCGAGGCTGTTCGCCCGATAGCCCAGCTGCTCCGCGGCAGCCAGCACGCGCTCGCGGGTGCTCTCCCGCACCGACCCGTAGCCACCCAGCGCCCTGGCGGCCGTGGCCGTCGACACCCCCGCCTCGCGCGCGACGTCGTCAACCGTCGCGATGCTGCGTGGTTCGGCGGTCCTACTCACGGCGCTCCTTCGGATTCGTAGTTGTGCCAAGTGATCTGGGCGTATGCCGGGTGGTGTGGTGTACCGGACTGTCGCCGGAGGCCCGGAGGGTCGGCACCGCGCGTCCCGGCCGACATCGGGCAAGGCTCGCCCTGACCCTAGCCGGTGCCCGACCGGCTCGCTCGACTCGTTGACGCCAATTTTGACACATCCCTTGACAGGACGCTGACCAGTTGAGAACGTTCTCACTCATCAGGTTGAGAACGTTATCAACAAGGCCCGACCCACGTCAGGAACCAGGAGCACCGATGACCGAAACCCTTTCCCTCAAGCCGATCGACGTCGACACCGTCGACAAGCTCACCGCCTCCATTGCCGAGCGCAGCGCCATCGGCAACGTGGTGCGCGACGTCGTCAGCCGGGGGCTGCGCAACGTCTACTTCGTCGGCGCCGGTGGCTCGATCATCTGCAGCTATCCCGCCCACTACCTACTGCAGCAAAAGGCGTCGTTCCCGGCCTTCCAGCTGCAGAGCGACGAGCTGAACACCTCCGTCCCGGCACTCATGGGTCCCGGCTCGCTCGTCGTGCTGGCCTCCTACACCGGCACGACCAAGGAGACGGTTGCTGCGGCCAAGACGGCCAAGGCCACGGGTGCGACGGTCATCGCAGCTGCCAAGGATGGCAGCCCGCTGGCCGAGGCCGCCGACGCGGCCTTCACGGGCAAGAGCGACCTGTTCGAGCTGGTCGTCGCCTATGAGCTGCTCGCGGCCACCGGTGCAGAGCTCGACACCGATGCGGTGGACCAGGCCCTCACCGCGCTGCCGCACGCCGTCCGGCACGCAGTCGAGCAGGCCGAGCCGCAGCTGGCCGACATCGCGGAGGCGTTCAAGGACGAGCCGATCACCTACGTCCTGGGCTCCGGTCCCAGCTACGGGTGGGCCTACGGCCTCGCCATGTGCTTCCTGCAGGAGATGCAGTGGAAGCACGCGGCGGCCTTCAACTCCGGCGAGTTCTTCCAGGGTGCGTTCGAGATGGTCGACGACGACACCGCCGTCCTCCTGTGGATCGGCGACGATGCCTCGCGGCCCATGGGGGAACGGGCCAAGGCCTTCCTCGACCAGTACTGCAAGAAGGCCCAGTACGTCGATGTGCGGAGCCTCGAGCTGCCCGGCGTCCCCGAGTCCGTACGCGGCGACGTCTCGCCGATCGTCGTGGGTGCACTGGCCAACCGACTCGCGCAGCACTACGAGGCCGTCCGGGGTCACGACCTCGAGCAGCGTCGCTACATGTTCAAGGTCGAGTACTGAGCATGACCAAGGGCATGCTCAACTTCGATCCGGCGCGCTACCTGCGCATCCAGTCGGGTGCCGTCGGCCTGGCGGAGCAGATCGACGCCGTGGTGGCTGACGCCATCAGCGCCGGCGTGACCAACGTGGTCTTCGCCGGGGCCGGCGGTGCCGGCATCCTCATGCAGCCCGCGGCCGGCCTGCTGCGTGAACGTTCGACCTTCCGGGCCGACGTCGTGCTTCCGGCGGAGCTGGTGGTGACCGGTTCGGCCACGGTCGGTCGTGACACCCTCGTGGTGATCCCGTCGCTGTCCGGCACGACCGCCGAAAGCATCGAAGCCCTGGACCACGTCAAGGCCTCGGGCGCAACGGTGCTGGTCCTGACGGGGCACGCCGACAGCCCGCTGGCCACCAAGGCCGACGTCAGCCTGGTCAACTTCGCCGAGGACGACACGTCCTGCGAGTCGTTCTACCTCCAGTCGCTGCTGCTGGCCCTGTCGATCATGGCGCACACCGGTGCGCTGGAGGACCACGCAGCCGTGGTCGCCGAACTGAAGCGACTGCCCGAGCTCCTCCTCGACGCCAAGGTGGCCTTCGAGGAGCGAGCCCACGAGCTCGCCGAGCCGATCGCGGCTGAGGCGTGGCACATCGTCACAGGGTCGGGAAACACGTGGCCCGAGGCCTTCTACTACGGCATGTGCATCCTCGAGGAGATGCAGTGGATCCGGACGCGCCCAGTGCACGCCTCCGACTTCTTCCACGGGACCCTCGAACTCGTCGAGCCCGACGTGAGCGTGCTCCTCCTCAAAGGTGAAGACGCCACGCGACCACTGGGGGAGCGGGTGGAGCGCTTCGTTTCGGGACTCACCGACAAGGTGGTCGTCCTGGACGCGGCGGAGGTGGAGCTGCCGGGGATCTCGCAGAGCACCCGGGCGCTCGTGTCGCCGGTGGTCCTGGCTGCCTTGCTCGAGCGGGTCAGTGCCCACCTCGAGGTGCTGCGCGACCACCCGCTCACGACCCGCCGCTACTACCGCCGTATGGCGTACTGAGGACGCCCCATGGACCTCACCCTGCTCACCGTCGGCGACAACGTCGTCGACCGGTACCTCGAACTGGGGGTGCTCTATCCGGGCGGAAACGCGGTCAACGTGGCGGTCCACGGGCGGCGCTGTGGCCTCGGCACGGCGTACATCGGCGCGGTGGGCACCGACGTCGCCGGTCGCGCCGTCCTCGACGCGCTGGTGGCCGAGGGAGTGGACACCTCGCTGCTCAGAGTCGTCGAGGGGCCGAACGCCTACGCGGACGTGCGGATCGTCGACGGCAACCGCGTCTTCGAGCACGGAGACCCGGGGGTGTCGAGCTTCCGGCTCACGCCGGCGGACTTCGCAGCCGTCGCAGCGGCGACCGTCGTGCACACCGGGGAGTGCTCCATGGTCGAGGACCAGCTGGTCGACCTCTCCTCGGCGGCGCGACGGCTCTCCTTCGACTTCTCCGAGCGACCAGACGACTACATCGCCGAGTACGCACCGCTCGTCGACATCGCCGTCCGCTCAATGCCCCTTGCCACGGTCGACGACGCCGTGGGCGAGGCTAGGCGCATCCAGGCCCTCGGACCCGGCCTCGTCGCGGTCACCATGGGCGCCGGTGGGGCGGTTGCGCTGAACGGCCAGCAGGCCGTGCACGCTCCAGCGCCGGCGACCGCCGTCGTCGACACGCTCGGAGCCGGCGACGCCTTCATCGCCCGCCTGCTCACCGGTTTCATGACCGACATGCCGCTCGACCTGCTCCTGGGCGCGGCAACGGCATACGCCTCCAACACCTGCGCCACCTTCGGCGCCTTCGGTTACGAGACCTCACTCGAGGGTCTCACTGCACCGTTCAATCCCATCCACAAAGGAGTGGAACTGTCATGAAGCACATCACGCGCAGCGCATCGTTCGTCGTGCTCGGAACCGTCACAGCCGTGGCCCTCGCCGCGTGCGGCGCGCCCGGGACGGCCGACACCGGGTCGAAGGGAGGCAACCAGAGCCTCACCTCGCCTGCCGAGAAGTCCGGCACCCTCACCATGGTCACCAAGTTCGCCGACCCCAAGTACGCGCCGTACTTCGAGAGCGTGGCCAAGGCCTACGAACAGGCGAATCCCAAGGTCACCATCAAGCTCGAGCAGGTCGGGGACCAGCCCTACAAGGACAAGATCCGGGTGCTCTCGGCGTCCAAGCAGCTGCCCGACATCTACTTCTCGTGGGCCGGTGACTTCGCGAACAAGTTCGTCCGCGCAGGGCTCGCGGCCGACCTCAGCTCGGTCATCGCACCCGACACGGAGTGGGGCAAGACCTTCTCCCCGGCCTCCCTCAAGGCCTTCGAGACCAAGGGCAAGAACTATGGCGTGCCGATCGACCTCGACGCCAAGTACATGGCCTACAACAAGGCCGCCTTCGCCAAGGCGGGCGTCGACGGCGCTCCCGCCTCGCTCGAGGACCTCCTCGGGGCCTGCGACAAGCTGAAGGCTGCGGGCTACACCCCCATCGCGTTCGGCAACCAGTACGGCTGGCCGGCGATCCACTACATCACCCAGCTCAACGCCTACAACGTCGCGCCGGCGACCCTCGCCAAGGACTACGACCCCGCCACCGGTGACTTCACCGATCCCGGCTACGCCAAGGCGGTCGACCAGTTCAAGGACATCGTCACGCGCTGTTCGAGCAAGGACGCCAACGGTGTCTCGCACGAGGCTGGGCAGGCGAACTTCCTCAACGGCAAGGCCGCCATGCACTACCTCGAGTCGGTCGAGTTCCAGGTGCTGACCGCCAAGGGTGGTGCGCCGAAGGAGCTCGCGGACAACTGGGACTTCATGCGGCTGCCGGCGCCGCAGGGCGCGGCTGGCGACACCGGCGCCCTGACCGGCGCCCCGGACGGGTTCATGGTCAACGCCCAGAGCAAGAACGCGGCGCTGGCCGTCGACTTCCTCAAGTTCATGACCAACCAGCAGAATGCCGCGAAGCTCACCGCGGACATCGGCTGGCTGAGCCCCGTCCAGGGATCGGCGACCTCGGCCAACTCGTTCCCGCAGCTCCAGGCGGCTCTCGCCGACATCAGCAAGGCCAACCAGTTCGCGATCTGGCTCGACACGGTCACCAACGCCGAGGTGGCGAACGCCTACCTCTCGGGGGTTGAGGGGGTCATCGACGGCTCGAAGACGACCAAGGACGTCATGACCGGTGTCCAGGAGGCAGCCGCCAAGGCCAGGAAGCAGGCTGGCTGACGTGACACCACGGTGGGGCGGGCGAATCATCTGGCTCGTCCGCCCCACTGACCGAGGGCCGCACGGCCCGACCTCGACACGACCGGTCAGCGTCGACCGGCCCCCCGCCCACCCGAGGAGGGCATTCATGAGCACCACGTTGATGCGATGGCGGTCACTGGCCTGGGTTCTGCCCGCCATGGTCCTGCTGCTGGTCTTCGTCTACTACCCCATCGTCGAGAACCTCCGGCTGAGCCTGTTCTCCTGGAACGCGTTCTCGGTGAGACCGACGTTCGTCGGTCTCGACAACTACCGCACGGCGTTCGCGGACCCGATCTTCTGGATGGCGCTGCGCAACAACACGGTGTTCGCGATCGTGTCGCTCGTCTGCCAGGTCGGGTTGTCACTCGTGCTGGCGGCCCTGCTGGAGGAGTTCGTGCACCAGCGACTCCGCGGCGTCCTCCGGACGATCTACTTCATCCCCGCCGTCATCTCGATCACCGTCGCCGGGATCCTGTTCTCGTTCCTCTACAACCCCAGGATCGGCCTGGTGAACCGCTTGCTCGACGCCGTGGGGCTCGACAGCTGGCAGCACTCGTGGCTCGGCGAGCCGAGCACCGCCATGGGCAGCATCATCGCGATGAGCCAGTGGCAGTCCATCGGATACACGGCGATCCTGTTCGTCGTCGCGATCCAGCGGATTCCGAAGGAGTTCCACGAGGCCGCCAAGGTCGATGGCGCCGGGCCGGTTCGCCGGTTCTTCTCGGTGACCGTGCCCATGGTCCGTGAGATGACGACGCTCATCACGATCCTCACCATCTCGGGCGCCTTCCTGGTGTTCAACGAGGTCATGGTCATGACTGCGGGCGGACCCTCGAACTCCAGCCAGGTGCTCGGCACGTGGCTCTACCGCAACGCCTTCCTGAATGACGACATGGGCTACGCCTCAGCCATCGCCACGGTGATCTTCGTCATCACCCTCGCGGTCGGGGTGGTCCAGATCGTCCTCAGCCGTCGACGGAGGATCGAGTGGTGATGGCCATCTCCAGCCCAACCCGCACGCCCCCTGCCAGCCCCACCAGCACCGCGCCCACCGACGGACGCACGGCCGGCCTGCCCTCCCGCATGGCTCGTCGCGCAGCCCGCCTAGCAGCACGGCTGGCGGTCTGGGTCGGCCTCGGGGTCCTCGTCATCGCCGTCCTCTATCCGTTGCTGTGGATGGTCTTCAGCAGCTTCAAGGACAACCAGGAGGTCTTCGCGAGCCCCTGGGGGCTGCCTGGTGAGCTGCGGTGGAAGAACTTCGCCCTTGCCGGCAACGCGGGGGTCGTCCGGTACTTCGTCAACAGCGTGATCGTGACGTCGGCCTCGATCCTCACCACCGTCCTGCTCAGCGCCTGGGCAGCCTACGGACTCGTGCGCTTGCGCGTCCCCTTCGAGGGCGCCTTCCTCGGGCTCCTGCTCGGCGGACTGATGCTGGCGCCGACCGTGGCCCTCATCCCGCTGTTCGGCCTGCTCCAGCGGCTGCACATCTACGACAGCTACTGGGCGCTCATCGTGCTCTACACCGCCTTCCGCATCCCCTTCACGACATTCCTCATCCGGGCGTACATGATCGACATCCCGTCGGAGGTCGACGAGGCCGCCAAGCTGGACGGGTGCTCGCCGGCGCAGGCGTTCTGGCAGATCATCCTGCCGATGTGTCGGCCGATCCTTGTCTCGGCAGCCCTGCTCCAGGCGCTGTTCGCCTGGAACGAGTTCGTGTTCGCGCTGGTCTTCATCAGCACCGGCGACCTCAAGACCCTGCCCGTGGGGTTGATGGACATGCAGAGCCGACTACTCACCGACTGGCCCGTCCAGTTCGCCGGGCTGACCATGGCGGCGTTGCCCATGATCGTCCTGTTCCTGATCGGTCAGCGCCAGTTCCTCAGGGGGCTCACCGATGGCATCGGAAAGTAGTGGACCATGGGTCCATGACCACCACAGGGTTGGCGGAGGTGGAGTCGGGGCTTTCGGCGGTCCTCGACCGTTACCGGCCGGAGCTCGTTGACGGGACGATCTACGGCATACCGTCGCTCGTCTGGCCGGGAGCCAAGGGGCACGACTACTTCGCGGCGATCAAGCGCGGCAAGAAGGCCGTGAGCATCTACCTGATCATCGCCGACCGGTATCCCGAGGACCTGGCTGCTGCGTCGCCGGGCTTGCAGGCCACGCGCAGTGGACGCGCGACATTCGCCTTCCAGACCCTGGATGACGACCTGGCCTCAGAGCTCGTCGACCTCCTGGACCGGCTGCTCGTCCGGTATCGGGCGGAGCACGGAGCGGTCTGAGCGAAAGGGCCGACTACCCGAGCTCGGTGATCGAGAAGGCGTTTGCGTCAGGGTCACGGAACGCGACCATGGGCGGCACCCCCGGCCAGCGGAGGATCTCGTCCGTGTCGACGCCGGCGTCTCGCAGGGCGGCATGGGCTGCCTCGGCATCCTGGGTCGAGAAGCGGATGCCGATCGGTCCGCGGGAGGCGCGCGGTATCGCAGGTTCGAGGGTCACGATGACGCTGTCGTCGCCGGCGGCGAGCTCTATCCAGGGACCACCGCCCGGGGGCGGGGTGTCGCGGAGCTTGGTGAAGCCGAGGGTGCCGACGTAGAAGCGCCGTGTCCTGCCGGGTGGTCGCAGCATCGGCGACCACGGAGGCGCTCGGCTCCGCGGGAGCACCATGGGCGGACGGGCCGCGACGGAGTACCTGTCGGTTCGGCGCACCGGGCGGCGATACTGGCTCCATGAGCGACATGGACGTGGAGTTCGAAGGTCCAGTCATCGAGTGGCGGGGACCAGCGCCGTTCTACTTCGTGGCCATCCCGGAGGAGGCGAGCGCGGACATCAAGTTCGCCGCCAAGGGAGTGGAGTACTGGGGCCAGGTGCCGGTGGTCGTGCGCATCAGCGACACCGAGTTCACGACTGCGCTGTTCCCCAAGGACGGACGCTACCTGCTGCCGTTGAAGGACGTGGTCCGTCAGTCCGCGGGGATCGAACTGGACCAGGTGCTCCCCGTTGCGTTGACCGTCGGACGCCGGTAGCCGGGGGATCGGAACTGTGTAGAGCAGGGTGCCCAGGTTCCGTACCGTCTCTTCAATGGAGTCGTCACCGTTCGCCACCGTGCGCGCAGACATGGAGCGCCGGTTCCTGGCCGCTGACCCTCGACCGTGGCCCGCCCCGCGGAAGGGTCATCAACAGCCCGGCGAGGAGGAGTACTCACGCTGCCTCCACCCGGACAAGTTCCTGATCACGCAGCAGCGCGCGACGGCGTGGGCGGCTGCCCTGGTCCAGGCGGGCGTCGCCACCGCGAGCCTGATGGGCCTGCGGGAGCTGGCGCCGTGGGGAACGGTCGAGACCACCGCGATCACTGCGGCGCGTCCGGGCGCCGAGCCGGTGTTCCTCCACTTCAGCTCCGAGCACCTGCCCGGCGTCATCCTCGCGTACGGCAGCCCCGACGTCGTCCTGACCGCGCAACCGGTGTGCGGGTGCGACGCCTGCGACGAAGGGAGCGAGTCGCTGGTCGAGGAGGTCGATGAGGCATTCGCGTCCGCCGTCCTTGGCGAGGTGCTCATCGAGCACGGCACGCGCAGCGCCCGAGTGGTGACCCTGCATGGAGAGTCCACGTCGACTCGCCTCGCCAGCGACCCCCACTGGGTGGTCGGGCGATGGAACGGGTCGTCCTGGCTCGACTGAGGACGTCGGGCCCTGACCGAGCCATCGGGGGCGTCGGACTCTGGTGCCTCGAACCCCTGCGGTCCTACGATGCACCATGGTCGGTTTCAGGCCAAGGCGCGGCGACCGGCGCACGGTCTCGGATGAGGATCCGGTGGTGCGGCAGTACCGCTTTCTCCTGCGGGAAGCACCGCCGGACGCCGTCGAGGCGGCGCACGTCGAGGCGCTGCCGCGGCTGGAGGACGGGCAGAGGCAAGAGGTGCTCTCGGCCATCCAGGGTGGTCTGGTCGCGGGCCAGCGGCTGCGGCCAGACGACAGCGCCCAGATGGCCCACCTCATCGTGCTCGGGGAGAGGCGGATGCCGAGTGCTTTCCTGTCCGCGTGCGAGCGGCGGACCCTGGTGGCCCTGTCGCAGGCCGTCATCGACAGTGACGCGTGTTTCGGGTTGTTCGGCCCGTACGCCCACTGGGACGGGGCTGATCCGGAGCCCGTCGACCAGTCGGCGTGGGCTGATGCCGGCTTCAACCCTGACAGCGGTCGGTGGAACATCGCCCGAAGCGTTCCCGGGAACGACGATGGCATCGCCAGCAGTGCCGGGGGTGGCTGGGGCGGCGGTGGTGGCGGTGGCGGCAGCGCGTGACTGGCCCCGGCAGGTCCTGCGAACGCCAGGGGGTCCCCTCACACCACCGCGGTCATGCCGCCGTCGACGTACAGCACCTGGCCGTTGACGAAGTCCGAGGCCGATGAAGAGAGAAAGACCAGGGCACCGACCAGGTCCTGGACACGACCCCACCGCCCCGCCGGAGTGCGGCTCTCGACCCAGTCGGTGAAGTCCGCGTCGGCCACCAGGGCGGCGGTGAGCTCCGTCGCGACGTAGCCCGGGGCCAGGGCATTCGCCTGGATTCCCGATGACGCGAGGTCGGCGCACATCCCCCGGGTGAGCATCACGAGGCCGCCCTTCGTCGCGCTGTAGGGGGCGATGCCGGGCCGCGCCAACCGGCTCTGCACCGAGCCGATGTTGACGATCTTTCCACTGCCGCGCGCAGCCATGCCGCGAGCGATGCGCTGCCCTACGAGGAACACGCTGGTCAGATTCGTCGCGACCAGGTCATCCCAGTCCGCCTTGGTGAACTCCAGGAGTGGGTTCCGGCGTTGGATACCTGCGTTGTTGACCAGGATGTCGGGCACTCCCCACAACCGTTCGATCTCGCTGGCTCCATGGTCGACGGCTTCGGCGTCCGTGACATCGAAGGTCGCCACCTCTGTCGAGCCGCCGGTCGCAAGGCTGAGTGCCGATGCGGTGGCTTCCGCGCGAGCGCGGTCACGGCCATGCACGATCACCCGCGCTCCAGCGTCGAGCAGACCCTCGGCAAGCGCCATACCGATGCCACGGCTCGACCCCGTCACCAGCGCCGTGCGTCCGCTCAGGTCGAACAGACTCACGAGCACGCCTCCCACTGGTGCCCGCCGAGCAACGCTGGGCCGTTGCGTCGTAGGGGCCATCCACTGCGTGGAAGTCTACGAGACTGATCCCAGTGGTGCCCCGGGGTACGGCGGGGCCTGTCGGGACCGCGTCACCCCTCGAGGATCGAATGCTGGTGCAGGTGCCGCCACGACCGCTCGAAGCTCTCCCGCGAATCGGTGGCACGCCGCTCCTCGAGGCCGTGCAGCAGACCGTAGGTGAAGGCATTCTCCCCGCTCAGGTGGGCCTGGACGCCACACTCTCGCAGCGTCGCCCGGGCCACCACCGTGTCCTGGTGGTCGCCGAGGGCCTCTTGGACGCGCTTCGCCCGCTTGGTCAGGGTCCTGGCCCTGCGACCCAGCGCCGGGATGGCCGACTCGGCCGCGTAGCGCAGCCGCTTGGCCTTCTTGCGTGCCTCGTGCAGCGCCAGGTCGGGGTGCAGCTCACCCGCCGCCTGAGCCGCCTCGACGGCTCGGTGGAGGCGCCTGGCATCGCGGCGCAGCAGCCGCGGCACGACCCGGGTGGCGCGCCCGTCGGCCGCCGCCAGGACCGGTGGGTCCTCGACGAAGGCGTCGAGGGCGTCGAGCAGGCGGAAATAGCGCGGACTGTCCAGGGCGGCCTGAGCCTGCTTGCGCCCCTCGCGGGCTGCCTCGCTGAGGGTCTTGTCGATCCGGCGCGCGACCGGACCCATGACGAGCTCGGCGGGCTGCTCGGCGACGAGGGCGTCGAGACGCTCCCGGAGGACTTCTGCGTCCCGGGCGGGGCTGAGGGACTGGCCGAGCCACCGGAGGTCGGCACGGAGCTGGTCGGTGTGATCGGGCTCGAGCAGCGGCCGATAGGTCGTGAGGGCCGAGCGCAGGCGGCGGACCGCGATCCGCATGCGGTGGACCGAGCCGGGACGGTCGGCGCGGACGCCGGCGTCGTGTCGGTGCAACCGGTCCCGGTGCTCGGCGAGCCTGGCGACGAGGACCTGCGAGGCAGTGGCCTTGGCCGGGGCCCTGTGCCCACCGGCACGGGTCGGTCGCGGCTGGCGGTG
Organism: uncultured Actinomycetota bacterium; assembly: GCA_963757635.1. Lineage (GTDB taxonomy): Bacteria > Actinomycetota > Actinomycetes > Actinomycetales > Dermatophilaceae > Pedococcus. The sequence continues at coordinate 1,232,183 of CAVWSK010000005.1, forward strand.
CACCTCCAGGACCCTGGCCAGCTTCGAGGTGGCGGTGGCCCGGGCGGCTCCTGCGTCCAGGAGCGGCTGCTCGACCAGGTCGAGGTGCAGGGCGCTGCCGGGGGAGAGCTCGACCTCCCACTCGCGCCAGTGCTTGGTCGTCGCGGCCCGCAGCAGGCTCTCACCCGTGACGCTGTCGTCGCAGACCCGGGCCAGCACGGTTGCCCCGCCGTCGAGGAGGTCCAGCGTCACCCGGTGGTTCAGGACCCGCGCGACGGGGACCAGGGACCTGTCCCGGACGATGGCGCGCACCGGGCCGAGCAGTGGTTTCGGGACGATGCGCACGGCCCGCCCCAGGGGCAGCCGCAGCTCGGTCCTCGTGTCGTCCCGATCCGAGGGGACCTTCAGGTGCCAGCCCTCGTCCTCGCCGCCGGTCCGTCGCCGCAGCGTGATCCCTCGGCGGGCCAGGTCGAGCCCCGCGGTGTCGAAGTAGACCGCCTCGTGGTCGACGGTCGTCGCCTCGGCGACCCCGGCTACGCCGTCGAGGCCGACCAAGGACGGCAGGGTCGCGGCGCCGTCCACGTCGTACTTGCGCTCGGTCTCGTCCTGCACGGTGATCTGCACACCTGATTCTCCCGCCCCGTCAGCGCCTCCGTTCGCTGGTATGCCGTGCGTCACCGTGCTGATCGGCAGAGCTGGACCTGCAGTCCTGACCCCGAGACGGACGGCGCGCACCGCAGGCCCGGCACCGGCACCGGTGCCTCGCTGCCCGTGGGGTGGCCGACCACCCAGATCCGGGGGTGGTGCTGCAGCGCACGGACGGCCGCGGCGCCGACCAGCTGCGGGGTGCGGAACCCGACCAGGGCCGCACCGGGGATCGCCAGCACGTCACGCGGGATCCACTGGCCGGCGTGGCGCACGAGGGGCAGGTAGAACCGCATCCCCATCCGGGTCGAGGTGTCGCTGAAGACGATGCCGTCACCCGGACGAGCCCGCGCCAGGAGCGCCTGGCTCGCCGACCGGTAGTCCTCGTAGTGGAAGGGGGCGGCGACCTGCGCGACCGTGGCGCTCACGAGCGCGCCGACCAGGACCGCCCCTGCCGCCACCCGCACCCCGGGTGCCACGCGTGCCCGCGTGAGCCCAGCCGCCAGGACGAGGCAGTCCACCGGGACGATGGCGTCGAGGTAGCGGGGCACGAACGTGGGCGCGACGAGGCTGGCGCCCATCAGCGCGAGCAGGGGCAGGACCGCGAGCCCGAGCAGCAGCCGTTGCGATCGCCGGTCGTCCAGCGGCCGGCGGACGAGCACGACGACAGCGACGAGCAGGGCCACCATGGGGACGGTGCCGCCGACCAGGAGCGTGGTCCCGCCGATGGCGCCGCGCAGCGTCAGCCGCGGCACCCATCCGAGCTGGCCGCGCTGCTGCAGCGATACAGCGAGGAACACCAGGGACACCACGGCGACCGGCAGGTGCGCCGCCGTCCAGCGGAGGCGGTCGCGCGTACCGGCGGGCATGAGGGCCAGCCACAGGACCGCGACCACGAGCACGGCATACAGGTGCAGGGCGACGGCGACCATGGTCACCGCGGCGTAGGCCGCGAGGCGCCAGGGCCCGGGTCGCTCGCGGGCCCGAAGCCCGAGCAGCACACCACCCATGCAGGCTGCGCTGACCAGCGCGTAGGGCCGTGCGTCGCGGGCGTAGGCGACGGCGAACGGGTGGATGGCCAGCAGCCCAGCGGCCAGCAGCGCTGCCCGTCGCCCGATGAGCCGGCGGCCGATCCGCTCGGTGAGCACCACCGTCAGGACGAAGGCGATCGCGCTCGGCAGCCTGACCAGCCAGGCGGTGTCGCCGAGGTCGCGCCACCCGCGCAGGAGGAGGTAGTAGAACCCCAGGTTCGCGTCGGTGGTGCCCAGCAACCGGCGCAGCCCGCCCCAGGGAAGCCCGGACGCCCACACCGATGCGATCTCGTCGTACCACAGGGGGGCCGACCCCAGCCGGGTGAGCGAGGTGACCAGGGCTGCCACCAGCACCGCGACCAGCGCGAGGTCCCAGCCGTGGCGCTGGAGCCGGTACCCGGGAGGACTCACGGGATCAGTGTCGCCCCGCCCCGCTGTGAGGGCGCTGAGACCGTGGCCGTGCCCGACCGAGCGCACCGGCATACCGTGGTCGCATGCGGATCACCCACCTCGGCCATGCCTGCCTGCTGCTCGACGTCGCGGACCGCCGCATCCTGCTGGACCCCGGCGCGTTCTCACCCGCAGCCGTCGAGCAGCGCGACCTGGACGCGATCCTCGTGACGCACCAGCACGCCGACCACCTCGACCTCGACCGGCTCCCGACCTTGCTCGCGGCCAACCCCGAGGCGCTCCTCGTGACCGACCCCGACTCGGCGCAGGTCCTCAGCGAGAAGGGCATCGAGGCCCAGCCCCTCGGCCCGGGCGAGACCGTGGGGTTCGGCGCGGTGACCGTCACGGGGGTGGGGGAGATGCACGCCCTGATCCACGACGAGATCCCCCGGATCCACAACACGGGGATGCGGGTCACCGCCGACGGTGAGCCGCGCTTCTTCCACCCCGGCGACGCCCTCGACGCCGAGCCGGGCGAGCTCGACGTGCTCGCCTTCCCGCTCAGCGCGCCGTGGGCGCGCAGCCGGGACATGACCGCGTTCCTGCGCCGGATCGCGGCACCGCACGCCATCCCCATCCACGACGGGCTGCTCAACGCCACCGGGCGAAACCTCTACCTCACCCAGGCGGGCAACCTCGGGTCGCCGGGCACGCAGATCCACGACCTGGCGGGCGCGCCATCTCGCGAGTTCGGCACCTGAGCAAGGTCCGGCCGCTAGCGTCGCACCATGCACGATCCCGAGATCGCCCTGAGGCTGCGCGGCCTCACCAAGCGCTTCGGCCCCACCACCGCCGTCGACCAGCTCGACCTCGACGTGCCACGGGGGTCGTTCTACGGTCTCGTGGGCCCCAACGGGGCGGGCAAGACGACCACCTTGTCGATGGCGACCGGCCTGCTGCGCCCCGACGCCGGCACCGCGCAGGTGCTGGGTGTCGACGTGTGGGACGACCCGGTCGCCGCCAAGGCCACGATCGGGGTGCTCCCCGACGGCCTGCGCCTGTTCGACCGCCTCAGCGGGCTGCAGCTCGTCACGTATGCCGGCCTGCTCCGCGGCATGGACCGTGACCAGGTCGCCCAGCGCACCGGTGAGCTGCTCGTCGCCCTGGGCCTCGCCGAGGCCGCCGACAAGCTGGTCATCGACTACTCGGCCGGCATGACCAAGAAGATCACCCTGGCCTGTGCGCTGGTCCACGCGCCCCGGCTGCTGGTCCTCGACGAGCCCTTCGAGGCGGTGGACCCGGTCTCGGCCCGCACGATCCGGGGCATCCTGGAGGACTTCGCGGCCAACGGCGGCACGGTCGTCCTGTCGAGCCACGTGATGGACCTCGTCGAGCGCATCTGCACGGACGTGGCGATCATCTCGGCAGGCACCGTCCGGGCGGCCGGCTCCCTCGAGGACGTCCGAGCAGGGATGGGCCTGGAGGACCGCTTCCTCGACCTCGTGGGCGGCCTCACCGACGTCGAGGGGCTGGCGTGGTTGCGCACCTCCTCCGACTGAAGCTCGACCTGCTCCAGAACGGCCTGCGTCGCAGCGTCGCCGCGATCATCGGCATGCTGGTCGGCCTGCTCTACGGCGGTGGCCTGGTCTTCGGGGCGATGAGCGGCATGGTCGCCCTGCGCACGCACGGCGACCTCGAGCTGGCCCGCACCCTGGTCACCATCGGCGGGGCGGCGGTCGTCCTCGGGTGGTCGGTCCTGCCCATCGTGCTGTTCGGTGCCGACCCCACGTTGGACCCCACGCGCTTCGCGACGTTCGCGGTGCCGGAACGCACCCTCGCGGTGGGCCTGGTCCTCGCCGGCGTCATCGGGCTCCCCGGTGCCGGCACCGTCGTGCTCGCGCTCGGCACCGTGGTCACCGCTTCGCGCTCCTTGCCGGCGGTGCTCGTGGCCCTCGTCGGGGCGGCCCTCGGGGTGCTCACCTGCGTCCTGCTCAGCCGCATCGTCACGGGGGTCGCCTCGGCCATCCTCACCACCAGGCGCGGCCGCGACGTCGCCGGCATCACCGGCATCCTGCTGCTGCTGTTGATCGGTCCGCTCGTCGGGGTGGTCGGTGACGGGGGAGTCACCCTCGAGCGCCTGCACGCCCTCGCCCGCGTCCTCGCGTGGACCCCCCTCGGGTGGGCCTGGGCTGCCTCGGGCGACGCGGTCCTCGGGCAGTGGGGCCCGGCGGCCCTGCGCCTGCTGCTGGCCGCCGCCTTCACCGCCCTGGCGTTCCTCGTCTGGGAGCGCATCCTGGTGGCCGTGCTGCGCAACCCCCGCTCGGTCTCGACGGACGGCGGCAGTGGCCACGGACTGGGCCTGTTCGCCCGCCTGCCGGGCACGCCGATGGGGGCGGTCGCGGCGAGGGCGGGCACCTACTGGGTGCGTGACCCGCGGTTCAACGTCCCTGCCGTCATGACGATCCTGCTCCCGGCGGGGTTGCTCATCCCCGGTTTGGGTGGCTCGGCCCTGGCCCTGCTGGCGATGGCCCCGGTGTCGGCCTACATGATCGGGTGGGGGCAGCACAACGACGTCGGCTACGACTCGACGGCCTTCTGGATGCACGTCAGCGCCGGCGTCGACGGGGTGAGCGACCGGCTGGGCCGGCTCTTCCCGTCCGGCCTGATCGCCCTGGTGTGCGTCCCGGGGTATGCCGTGCTCGGCGCCGCAGCGGGGGCCCCGTGGCGCCTGTTCCCGGCGGTGCTCGGGCTCGCCGTCGGGGTCGCGCTCAACGGGTTCGCCGTCGCGTCCGTCACCAGTGCGGTCCGGCAGTACTCCGTCCCGTCGCCCGGGGAGAACCCGTTCAGCAGCCGGCCCGGGTCCGTGGGCGTGACCCTGGCGGTCCAGACCATCTGTGGTGGTGCCGTGGTGGCCCTGTCGCTCCCCGCCCTCGCCCTGGCTGCCATGGCCTACTTCGGGTGGGACTGGGCCGCGTGGGTGGCGCTCGTGGTCGGGCCGGTCCTCGGGCTCACCGCCCTCGTCGTCGGGGTTCGGCTGGGGGCCGACCTGTTCCGGCGCAGGCAGGCCGACCTGCTCCAGGACCTCGTGGCCATGCGCTGACCGCGAGGAGCCGGGTCAGCGCTTGCGTCGGTCGTGCCCCACCTGGGCGAGGTGCGCCGCCCCGATGATCCCCGCCTTGTTCTGCAGGGTTGCCGGCACGATGGGCGTGCGCAGGCGCAGCAGCGGCAGGAACTCCTTGGCGTCCTTGGACACCCCGCCGCCGACCACGAACAGGTCGGGCCACAGCACCGACTCGACGTGGCTGTAGTAGCGCTGGAGGCGCTCGGCCCACTCGGGGTAGGTCAGGCCCTCCTTGTCCTTGATGGAGGAGGCCGCGCGCGACTCGGCGTCATGGCCGTCGAGCTCGAGGTGGCCGAGCTCGGAGTTGGGGATCAGCTCGCCGTCGAAGATCAGTGCGGAGCCGATGCCGGTCCCCAGCGTGGTCACGATCACGAGGCCCTTCTGGCCCTTGGCCGCGCCGTAGTGCAGCTCGGCGACGCCGGCGGCATCGGCGTCGTTGACCAGCACGATGTCGTGGCCCAGCTTGGCCTCCAACATCTCCTCTGCCTTGAAGTCGAGCCAGGCCTGGTCGATGTTGGCCGCCGAGCGCACGACGCCGTGGGTCACCACGCCCGGGATCGTCACGCCGATGGGGGAGTCACCACGCACGTCGTCGAAGTGGTCGACGATCGTGGCGATGACGTCACCGACGGCCTCGGGCGTCGACGCCGTCGGGGTGTCGATGCGCATCCGCTTCTGGGCGAAGGACCCGGAGGTGAGGTCGACAGGGGCGCCCTTGATCCCGCTGCCTCCCACGTCGATCCCGAGGGGGAGTCCGTGCTTGGCCATGCGTGCCGCCTCCTTGCGGTTGCCCGCCCTAGGGCAGGGTGAGGATCTCGTTGCCCGTCTCGGTGATCAGGATGGTGTGCTCGAACTGCGCGGAGCGACGGCGGTCCTTGGTGACCACCGTCCACCCGTCGTCCCACATGTCCCAGTCCGAGGTGCCGAGGTTGAGCATGGGCTCGATGGTGAAGGTCATGCCCGGCTCGATCAGCGTGTCGTAGGACGGCGCTGCGTCGTAGTGGGGGATCACCAGACCGCTGTGGAACGAGCGGTGGATGCCGTGCCCGGTGAAGTCGCGGACCACGCCGTAGCCGAACCGCTTGGCGTAGCTCTGGATGACCCGGCCGATGACGTTGATCTCCCGCCCCGGGACCGCGGCCTTGATACCGCGCATCATCGCGTCGTGGGTGCGCTCGACGAGCAGCCGCGACTCCTCGTCGACGTCACCGCACAGGTAGGTGGCGTCAGTGTCTCCGTGCACCCCGTCGATGAAGGCGGTGATGTCGATGTTGACGATGTCGCCGTCCTCGAGCGGCCGGCTGTCGGGGATGCCGTGGCAGACGACCTCGTTGACCGACGTGCACAGCGACTTCGGGAAGCCCTTGTAGCCCAGGGTCGAGGGGTAGGCGTGGTGGTCGAGCAGGAACTCGTGGCCGACCCGGTCGATCTCGTCGGTCGTGACCCCGGGGGCGATGACCTCGGCGGCGGCGGCCATCGCCTGGGCGGCGATCCGTCCCGCCACCCGCATCTTCTCGATCGTCTCCGCATCCTGGACGTCGGAACCGCGGTCCTTGACCGGGGCGGGGCGGTCCACGTACTCGGGACGCTCGATGGAGGCGGGGACGGCGCGCCGCGGCGACACGTCCCCGGGGGCCACACTTGCGTACGTCAACGGCATACGGTGGAGTCTAGGGACGTCCGCGGATCCGTCGAGTTGGAGGGCACTGATGGCCTACTGGTACAACGTCAACAGCGGTCAGGTCGAGACCGACGAGAACAAGAGCCAGGCCGACGACCTGATGGGCCCCTACGACTCCCAGGCGGAGGCGGCCAACGCGCTGCAGAGCGCCAAGGAGCGGACCCAGGCGTGGGACGAGGCCGACAAGGCCTGGGAGGACGGCGAGGACTGAGCGCTCGCTCGGCTCAGTCGTTGAGCCGGTGCACGGAGACCGCGTAGCCCGCTCCCTCATGCCATGGGGCGCGGTCCCAGGTGGAGTAGCGCTCGACGATCGACAGGCCCGCCACGTCGCAGGCCCGGTCGTAGTCGGCGAGCGTGGTCACGGGGCAGCCCTCGGGCAGGTGGGCGGCGTCCAGCCCGAAGCCGGCCACGACGTGCCCGCCGAGCCGGGTGTGGGCCACCATCCGCTCGAGCGTCCGCAGGAGGGTGTCGGGGGCCAGCAGCGGGATGACGTTGCCAGCGAGCACCACGACATCGAAGGCCTGCGAGCGCAGCTGCAGCGAGCTGAGGTCCTGGCGCACCCAGTGCGTGGACGGGTCCTGGTGGCGGGCGACCGCGATCATGTCGGCCTCGGTGTCGACCCCCACGCAGTGGTAGCCCAGCCTCGTGAGCTGGATCGCCACGCGACCGGTGCCGCAGCCGGCGTCGAGCACCCGGGCGGGCGGGGAGACGAGGGCCTCGACGAAGGCGGCTTCACCGTGGACGTCCATCCCCTTGGCTGCGAGGTCGTCGAAGCGCTGCTGGTATGCCGTGGCGCCGCCGAGACCCCCCGACACCTCCGACCACCGCGTGCGCGGTTCCATCTCCGTCATGCCTCCAGCCTAGGAGCACACCGCCCGTGGGGGGAACGGGCTCACCCGAGTTCGCGCAGGCCGGGCAGGACGCGGTCGGCGAAGGTGGTCAGGAACCGGGACTGGTCGGCACCGGGGCCGTGGAAGACCAGGTGGTTGAAGCCGAGGTCGGTGTAGGCCCTGACCGCGGACACGACCTCCTCGGGGTCGTCGGTGACGATCCACCGCGAGGCGACCTGCTCGTCGGACAGCTCGTCGCCGAGGCGCTCCATCTCGAGCGGGTCGCTCGTGCCGTGCTTCTGCTCGGGCGTGAGGGACAGGGCCGCCCAGAACCGGCAGTTGGTCACGGCTCGCTCGCGGTCCGGGTCCCAGGACAGCTTGATCTCGATCATCCGGTCGATGTCCTCGCGGGTGCGTCCCGACTTCTCGAGGCCCTCGTCGACCGCGGGGAGCAGGGTGTCGCGGTAGAGCTCCACGCCCTTGCCGGAGGTGCAGATGAAGCCATCGCCGGACCGGCCGGCATACCGTGCGACGAGGGGTCCGCCGGCGGCCACGTAGACCGGGACCGGCTGCTCCGGTTTGTCGTAGATGGTCGCGTCGGTGGTGCGGTAGTAGTCGCCCTCGAAGGTGACCCGGTCCTGGGTCCACAGCTCGCGCATCAGCCGCACCGACTCGCGGAGCCGGCCGAAGCGCTCCTTGAACTCGGGCCACTCCTGCACGGAGCCGACCACCACCTCGTTGAGCGCCTCACCCGACCCGATGCCGAGCATCACCCGGCCGGGGTAGAGCGAGCCGAGCGTGGCGAAGGCCTGGGCCACCACCGCCGGGTTGTAGCGGAAGGTCGGCGTCATGACCGACGTGCCGATCTGGACCCGCTCGGTGCGCTCTCCGAGCGCCGCGAGCCACGCCATCGAGAAGGGCGCGTGCCCCCCGTGGTGACGCCAGGGCTGGAAGTGGTCGGAGATCATGACGCTGTCGAGCCCGACCTGTTCGGCCTGGACCGCGAACTCGAGCAGCTCCCGGGGGGCGAACTGCTCGGCGGAGGCCTTGTAACCGATGCGCAGGGTCATGTCGACCACCGTATCTGCGAGACGGTGCCGGGGCGCGCGTGGCAGGCTTCGGCCCATGGTGCCCGTGCCGCAGGAGCTGAGCCGCGCGGAGCGCCGGGTCGTGGCCGGCATCGGGCGCGACGCGCTCCTGGCCGACCTCGCCGGACTGGTGGCGTTCGCCCCCGTCGGTGGGTCCGCCGGTGAGCTCGCCGTCCAGCGCTGGTGCGCCGAGCGGCTGCGCGGGCTGGGGCTGGTCGTCGACGAGTTCGAGGTCGACGTGGCGCAGGAGGCGCTGGGCCCCGACTTCCCCGGCATGGAGGTCCACCGCGCGGAGGTCGTCGGTGTGGTGGGGGTGACACCGCCGCACGACGGGTCGCCGCGGGTGCCCGCCCTGGTCCTGTGCGGCCACACCGACGTGGTGCCGCCGGGCGACCTCTCCAGGTGGTCGACCGACCCCTTCCAGCTGCGGGTGGACGGCGGTCGGGCCTTCGGCCGGGGAGTGTGCGACATGCTCGGCGGGGTGGCCGCCATCCTGGCGGCGGTGCGCGCCGTCGTCACCTCCGGGGTGGCACTCGGCCGCCCCCTGGCCGTCCACCTGGTCAGCGGTGAGGAGGACGGCGGGGTCGGCGCCTACGCGACCCTGGGCCTGGGGCACACCGGCGCGGCCTGTCTCATCGCCGAGCCCACCGGTGGGGCCCTCATCCCGGCGAATGCCGGCTCGCTGACGTTCGCACTGGAGGTGCGCGGCCGAGCGGCCCACGGGTCGACACGGACGCTGGGCGAGAGCGCCGTGGACCACCTTCCCGTCATCCTCGAGGTGCTGCGCGAGCTCGAGGCCGAGCGCAACGCCGTGGTGGCACCGGCCTTCGCCCACCTGGCGTTCGCGGCCCCCATCTCCGTGGGCATCGTGCGTGCCGGCGACTGGGCGAGCACCGTCCCTGACCGCCTCGTCGCGGAGGGGCGCTACGGCGTCCTGCCGGGGGAGCCGCTGGAGGTGGCCCGCTCGGTGTTCGAGGCGGCGATCGCGGCGGTGGGCGACCGTGACGACTGGCTGCGGCGCCACCCCGTCGAGGTCACCTGGCCGGGCGGCGCCTTCGCCTCCGGTGCCCTGCCGGACGGCCACCCGCTGCTGGGGGAGGTGCTCCGCACCGTGACGGCCGTGGGGTCGCCGACCCCGCCCGTCCACGGCGCGCCCTACGGTTCGGACCTGCGCCACTACGCGGGCGCGGGGATCCCCACCCTCCAGTACGGACCCGGCCACCTGGGCCAGGCGCACGCCACCAACGAGTGGGTCGACGTCGACGAGCTGGTGGCCTGCGCCGCGACGTATGCCGTGCTCGCCCTGCGCCGCTGCGGCCTGGCCGGGACGGAATAGCCGGCAGGGCCGCGGGGCGCTGCCGGCCTAGTCGAGGAAGGAGTGCTCCGCGGCGGGGAACGCGCCGGAGCTGACGTCCGCGGCATACTCCGCGGCGGCCCGGCCGAGCTCCCCACGCAGGTCGGCGTACTTCTTGACGAACCTCGGGGCCTTGCCCCCGCGCAGACCCGCCATGTCCTGCCACACCAGCACCTGCGCGTCACAGTCGGCGCCGGCCCCGATGCCGATGGTCGGGATGGCCAGCAGCTCGGTGATGCGTGCGGCCAGCGGTGCGGGGACCATCTCCATGACGACGGCGAAGCACCCGGCGTCCTGCAGCGCCAGCGCATCCTCGACCAGCCGGTCGGCGTTGTCGCCGCGGCCCTGGACCTTGTAGCCCCCGAGCACGTGCTCGCTCTGGGGGGTGAAGCCGATGTGACCCATGACAGGGATACCGGCGCGGACGAGCAGCTCGACCTCGGGGACCATCGGCTTGCCGCCCTCGAGCTTCACCGCGTGGGCCAGGCCCTCCTTCATCATCCGGGTGGCCGTCGCCAGGGCCTGCTGCGGGCTGGCCTGGTAGGAGCCGAAGGGCAGGTCGGCGACGACCATCGCGTGCCGGGCCGCCGACGTGACGGCGCGGACGAGGGGGACGAGGTGGTCGACCGTCACGGGGACGGTGGTCTCGAAGCCGTAGACGTTGTTGCCGGCCGAGTCGCCGACGAGCAGCACCGGGATGCCGGCCTCGTCGAAGATCTCCGCGGAGTACATGTCGTAGGCGGTGAGCATGGCCCACTTCTCGCCCTTCTCCTTCATGGCCTGCAGGTGCGGGATGCGGACCCGCCGCTGGGGAGCGGCCTGCGCACCGGTGCCGTAGGGCGCGGTCACCTCACCGGAGCCGGTGGACGCGGAGGGGGTGGCTGCGGGCTGCTCGCTCATGGCGGACATCCTAGGAGTCCTGCTCCCGCCACCGGCTGGTGATGGGCAGTCGCCGGTCGCGACCGAAGGCGAGGGCGCTGATCTTGGTGCCCGGGGCGAACTGCCGCCGCTTCCACTCCGCGCGGTCCACCAGGGACACCACCCGGTCGACCATCGCCTCCTCGAAGCCGTCCGCGAGCAGCTGGGCGCGACCCTCGTTGCCCTCGACGTAGCGGTCGAGCATCGCGTCGAGCACCTCGTAGGGCGGCAGGGAGTCCTGGTCGACCTGCCCGGGCCGGAGCTCGGCGGAGGGTGGCTTGGTGATGGAGGCTTCGGGGATCGGCGGGGTCCGGCCGGCGGCGGAGGCCTGGGCGTTGCGCCACCTCGCGAGGTCCCAGACCAGGGTCTTGGGGACGTCCTTCAGGGGGGCGTAGCCGCCGACGCTGTCGCCGTAGACGGTGGAGTAGCCGACCGCCAGCTCGGACTTGTTGCTGGTGGCCAGGGTGAGGTGGCCCTCCTGGTTGGACAGCCCCATGAGGATGACGCCACGACAGCGGGCCTGGAGGTTCTCCTCCGCGACCCCCTCCAGGGACAGCTCGGCGAGGAAGGTCTGCACCATCGCGGCGATGGGCTGCACCCGGTAGCGCAGACCGGTCCGCTCGGCCAGGTCGGCCGCGTCGTCCTTGGAGTGCTCCGAGGAGTACGTGCTCGGCATGGACACGCCGTGGACGTTCTCGGGGCCCAGGGCATCGCAGGCCAGGGCGGCCACGACGGCGGAGTCGATGCCACCGGAGAGCCCGAGCACCGTCGAGCTCATGCCGTTCTTGCGGACGTAGTCGCGCAGCCCGTTGACCAGGGCGTGCCACACCTCACCGACGGGGTCGAGGCGTGGGGCGTGCTCGGAGGGGTCGGGGTCGTAGTCCGGCACCGGCTCCTGGGTCACCGAGGTGAACAGCACCCCTTCGGGCGGGTGGCTGCCGTCGACGGTCGACTCGGCCAGGTCGAGGTCGACGAGCAGCAGGTCCTCGAGGAACTGCGGCCCGCGGGCCAGGACCGTGCCCTCGGCACTGACCACGATGGAGTCGCCGTCGAAGACCAGCTCGTCCTGGCCGCCGACGAGGTTCAGGTAGGCCAGCGTGCACCCGGCCTGGGCGGCGCGCCGCGTGACCAGCTCGAGCCGGGTGTCGTCCTTGTCCTGCTCGTAGGGGGACCCGTTGATGACCAGCAGCAGCTCCGCCCCGGCATCACGTGACTTCGACACCGGTCCGCCCTCCTGCCAGATGTCCTCGCAGATGGCGATCGCGATGTCGACCCCCCGCACCCGGACCACCGCGAGGTCGTGGCCGGAGGCGAACACCCGCGCCTCGTCGAAGACTCCGTAGGTGGGCAGGTGGTGCTTGGCATAGCGCGCCACGACCTCACCACCGTGCAGGACGGCCGCGCAGTTCTGGGGCAGCACCCGCGCGGGGTCGGTGTCGGTGGCGCCGCGGCCCGCACGGTCGAGATAGCCCACCACGACGGGCAGCTCGCCGAGCCCGTCCGCGTCCAGGTCCCTGGCGAGGTCGGCCAGTGCCTGGCGGGAGGCGTCGACGAAGGAGGGTCGTAGGGCGAGGTCCTCGACCGGATAGCCGGTCAGCACCATCTCGGGGAAGGCCACGAGGTGGGCGCCCGCGCCGGCGGCTCGGGCCGACCAGTCGCGGACCAGCCTCGCGTTGGCGGCAAGGGCCCCGACGGTGGGGTTGACCTGGGCGAGCGCGATGCGCAACTGAGCCATGGCGGCAGCCTATCGACGCCCGCCGGGGGACCATGCGGGCGACCCGGCGCGCACGCGGCGGCGCGCCACCTACGGAGAAACACCAGCAAACACCACGGTCCGGGCCTCTTTATCGACCGTTCGGTCAGGAATTTACCAAGTCCATAACCGCAGGCCCTTGGTGTGGTTTCGCCAGCATGTTTGGGTCGACCTTGCGCCTGCCGACGACGGCGACGCGGTGAATGTCAATTGGAGGATCAGTGAAGAGACGTCACGTGAGCGTTCTCTCTGGTGTGGCCGTTGCGGCTGTCGCCATGAGTTTGGCTTCCGCCCCTGCGCAGGCAAGACCTGCCCCGGCGGTCGCCAGCGAGCCGAACTACCAGAACCGGTCGCACGACCTGCCCAACCCGCTGGGTGACTCCCAGCGCGAGCTTCGCAAGGAGGCCGTCGACAAGCTCATCAAGGGCGAGGCGACGACCGAGACCCGTGGTGGCGAGCGCGTCATCAAGATGAAGGGCAACAGCAAGGCCAAGAAGGGCAGCAAGGCGTCCAAGGACAAGTACGTCTCGTGGCCCGTGAACCGCGAGGAGGACATCTTCACCGTCCTCGCCGACTTCGGCACCCAGACCAAGCCCGCCACCGGCGGCACGGCTGGGCCGGTGCACAACAGCATCCCGAAGCCCGACCGCAAGTGGGACGGCAGCGCGACCGACGACAACTCGACGTACTGGACCAAGGACTTCAACTCCGCGCACTACAAGGAGATGATGTTCGGCGACGGTGAGTCGTTCAAGGACTTCTACTCCAAGCTGTCCAACGGCCGGTTCAAGGCTGCCGGTGACGTCTCCGACTGGGTCAAGGTGCCCTACAACGAGGCCGCCTACGGCAGCAACGCCCAGAGCGACGCCGCGGGCTACTGGCCGTTCATCGCCGACACCGCCACTGCGTGGTACGACGGGCAGAAGGCGGCCGGCAAGTCCGACGCCGAGATCAAGACCTACCTGGCGCAGTTCGACAAGATCGACCGCTACGACTACGACGGCGACGGCAACTTCAACGAGCCGGACGGCTACATCGACCACTTCCAGGCCATCCACGCCGGTGAGGGCGAGGAGGCCGGTGGCGGTGCGCAGGGTGCCGACGCGATCTGGTCGCACCGCTGGTACGCCTACTCCAACAACCAGGGCAAGACCGGCCCGGCCGACAACAAGGCCGGCGGTGTCCAGCTGGGCAACTCCGGCATCTGGATCGGTGACTACACCACCGAGCCGGAGAACGGCGGGCTCGGCGTCTTCGCCCACGAGTTCGGTCACGACCTCGGTCTGCCCGACCTCTACGACACCGCGGGTGGCGACAACGGCACCGGTTTCTGGACGCTGATGTCCGGCGGCTCGTGGCTCAACCACGGCACGGACGCGATCGGCACCACGCCCGGCAACATGGGTGCGTGGGAGAAGCTGCAGCTCGGCTGGCTGGACTACCAGCAGGTCAACTACGGCTTCGACCGCGACGTGAAGATCGGCCCGGCGGACCGCGACAGCAAGCTGCTGCCGCAGGCCCTGCTGGTCAACCTGCCCGACAAGAACGTCGTCACGAAGTACAACACCCCGCACGCTGGGGCGAGTGAGTGGTGGGGCGGCTCTGCCGACAACCTCAACACCACGCTCACCCGGTCGATCGACCTGACCGGCAAGACGTCGGCCAGCATCTCGGCGTGGACCTGGTACAACATCGAGGCGGACTACGACGCGCTGTTCGCGGAGGCGTCCACCGATGGTGGCGCCACGTGGGAGCAGGTCGGGGACTACCTCGACGGCGAGAGCACGTCCTGGTCGCAGAAGACCTGGGACCTGTCGAAGTACGCGGGCCAGAACATCACCTTCCGGTTCCGCTACATGACCGACGGTGGCCTGCACTACCAGGGCCCGTTCCTCGATGACATCGCCCTCACGGTCGACGGCTCCACGGTCTTCACCGACGGTGCCGAGAACGGTGACAACGGTTGGACCGCGAACGGCTTCAAGCGGATGAGCGGCTCCACCTCCGAGGTCGTGCAGCACTACTACCTCGCGGAGAACCGCGTCTACCACGGCTACGACGCCACGCTGAAGACGGGGCCGTACAACTTCGGCTACGCCAACACCAAGCCGGACTGGGTGGAGCGCTTCCCGTACCAGAACGGTCTGCTCGTGACCTACGTCGACGGTCAGTACGGCGACAACAACACCAGCGTGCACCCCGGCCACGGCCAGGTGCTCCCGGTGGACGCCCGCTACCTGCCGGTGAAGTTCCCGAACGGCAAGCTGCTCGGCAACCGCCGCCAGCCCTTCGACGCCACCTTCGGGCAGGAGAAGACCGACGCGGTCACCTTCCACCTGAACGGTGTCGCGACCAAGGTCAAGTCGAGCAAGGCGATCCCGACCTTCTACGACCTGGACCCCAAGAAGTACTGGACCGCGGACAACCCGTGGAACTCGGTGCAGGTCGCCGGCTCGGGCACCAAGATCACGGTGGCCAAGACCAGCAACCACGCCCAGGACATGCTCCTGAAGGTGCGGTTCGACCAGTAGGACCCGCAAGACAGCACGAAGGCGGGGCCCCGGGACATCGTCCCGGGGCCCCGCCCCTTTGGGTGCGGTGCCGCTACTTCGGCGCCACCTTGACGGTGAGCTCGCCGCCGTTGCGGGTCTGCTTCACGACCCGGATGGTGGTGCCCGTCTTCGGGACGTCCACGCCGTTCCAGCCGGGCTGGTAGCGACCCACGTGGGAACCGGTGGTGGCGTGCTCGTCACGGTCGAACCACCACGGCACCGTGTCGTCGAACACCGGAACCGCCGGCTGGGACCTGAGCCGCGACCCGATGCTGTCCTTGTGCACCACGATGCTGTCGGTGCGCTCCAGGCCGAACGTCGAGTCGTAGGACAGCACCCGCGGACGCCAGAGCTGGCCGTCGTAGGAGTGCGCGAAACCGGGGTGCGCGTCCACCGGCAGCAGCAGGCCGCTGCCGGGGTGCTCGCCGACGTTGTTGTCGGAGTAGGAGTCGTCCCAGTACCAGACGAGCATGCCGTTCTGGTACGGGTAGGACTCCACCCAGTCCGGGCGGCTGTCGAGGAACCCGAAGTTGTAGGCCGTCTTCAGGGACTTGTCGTAGCCGTCGTACTGGCGGTTCTCTGCAACGTAGGCGTTGAAGAAGTAGTTCTCCTCCAGGCCCGTCGTGCGGCTGAAGCCGTCGAACGTCCAGCCCTCGTCGGTCTCGGCGTTGCCCACCGAGGCGCCGTCGATGGCCATGTCGTCGACCGAGAGCCCGGGCTGCACCGCTGCGCCGTCGGTCTGGTAGCGCCACCGCAGCGCGTTGGTGCCGCCCGGCAGGGTGGCCGTGAGGTTCACGTAGGCGCCACCGGCATACCCGGCTGATTCACCGGTCAGACCGGTACCGGAGCCGTTGAAGCCGCTCTGGTCCCGGGAGGCCGGGTCGGACAGGTTGGTCATGACCGGCAGCCAGGTGGCCCCGGCGTCGGTCGAGGCCTCGAGGAACGCGTAGTCGTAGGTGTCCTCGATGCTGTAGCGCACCGCGGCCGTGAACGCGCCGGCGGTGATCCCGGTCGTCCTGGTCATGGTGTTGTCGAGGTCGTTGCCCTGACCGCTGTAGAAGAACTGCGTCCCGCTGGCCGGGTTGCCGACGTTGTCGACCCGGAGCTTGTCCGGCAGCACCACGAAGAGTGCCTGGACGGCCTTCTTCTGGGCCGGGACGTTCGTGCCCAGGGTGTGGGTCGAGGTCCGGCCGGCATAGGTGACGTCGTAGAACGGTCCCTTGGTGCCCTGCTGGTCGAGCCAGCCGAGCTGGAACAGCTCCCATGCGCTGAGGTCGGTCGGGTTGTCGCCGATGCCGTCCCGGCCGCCGTCGCCGATGTTGGCGCCGGAGGACATCAGGGTCCAGAACGCCGTCGAGTTCTCCGCGCCCCCGGTGTTGCCGGAGGTGTCGTAGAGGTCGGGCAGGCCGAGGTCGTGGCCGAACTCGTGCGCGAAGACACCGAGGCCGCCGTTCTCCGGCTGGATCGTGTAGTCGCCGACCCAGACGCCCGTCGGGTTGTTGGGCAGGGTCTGGCCGCCCGACGCCCCGCCGGATCCGATGTTGATCCCGGGGAAGCCGTTCGGTCCGCCGCCCTGGATCGAGGCGTACCACCGGTGGCTCCAGATCGCGTCGCCCCCGTAGGTCGGGTCACCGGCGGCCTGGTCTCCGCCGGCGTGGACGATCTGGAAGTGGTCGATGAAGCCGTCCGGCTCGTTGAAGTTGCCGTCGCCGTCCGCGTCGTAGCGGTCCTGGACGTCGAAGGTGGCCAGGTAGGCCTGGATCTCCGGCATGGTCATGCCGCTGTCGAGCTGGTTCTGGGTCCAGATCGACAGGGCGTCTCGCAGCAGGAACCACGTGTTGTTGCAGACGATCCCGCCGCAGTAGTCACGGCCGTAGCGCGCTTCGTTGAAGGGCACCCTGACCCACTCGGTCACGTCTCCGTTGACGGTGTAGCGGCCCGAGGACTGGCGCTCGTAGTACGAGGCCATCCGGTTGAAGTACATGTCCTCGTAGTGTGCCTGGTCGTAGTCGCCCTGCCAGAGGGTGCTGTTGTCGACCTTCCGGTCGGGTTTGGGGATCTGGTTGTGCTGGGGACCGTCGTACTTCTGGGCCGAGCCGTCCGAGGGGAAGGCGCACGACCCTGCGGCCGTGCTGTCGCAGTAGGACGGGTGCCGCGTGTCGCCGAACTCGGCGAGGACCACGAAGATCCGGTCCGAGCCCTCGTTGCTGAGCTTGACGTACTGGCCCTTCCCCTTGGTCTTGTCCTTGTCCTTGCCCGGATGGGTCTGCGGGGCGGTGGCGGAGGCGCTGGCCTTCGCGCCGGCCGTCGCGCCGGGTGCGGCGTCAGTGCCACCGACGCGGACCACCGGGCCCTGGGCGCTGGGGTCGCCCTCGAGCTTGCGTTGCAGGGCGACCTGGCGCAGGGCATCCTGCTTGACCGCCTGCGGTGAGAGCAGGTTGTGCTCGATGTTCTTCCCGGACCGGATCGACTCCGGCGACTGCTGGGTGGGTGCTGCGCTGGCTGGCGACGAGGCCGCAAAGCCTGTGGCCACCAGGGCTCCGGCGGCGACCAGGCTCGTGACCTGTCGTCGTCCGGCGGGGACTGAATACCTCACGTGGGACCGTCCTTACCTCGCTCGGGAACTCCTCCTGGACGTCCAGGTCCACCCCCTGCGGAGCCGCTCGGCACCCAGCTGGCCGGACCGTGACGTTCCAGTAGAGACCTGCGGGCCGAAAATGTGATCTGGCGCACACCTGTTTGTTATCCAGTCGTGACCTTGTGGCGCGACGTCAAGGGCCTGCAGGCGGACGCGGGCGGGAAGCGCACGGGCGCTCGTGACATTTGTCAGGCCGACCGGGGCGTGGTTCCTCGGGCCGTCCGCGCACCCGTAGGCTCGCCTGCGTGGACTACGACGACGTCGTCATCGGTGCGGGGCACAACGGACTCACGGCTGCGGCCTACCTCGCGAGGGCGGGGCGCCGCGTCCTGGTGCTCGAGGCCGCCGACCACGTGGGCGGGGCCGCGGTGTCGGCGCGGGTGTTCCCGGGGGTCGACGCGAAGCTGTCCCGCTACTCCTACCTCGTCTCGCTCCTGCCGCGGCAGGTGATGACCGACCTCGACCTGGACCTGCGCCTCATCCGGCGCCGCTACTCGTCCTACACGCCGGTGCCCGCAGACCCCGCGCGGGGTCTGCTGGTCGACGACGCCGACGAGGCCGCGACGGCCGCGGGCTTCGCGGCGCTCACCGGCGCGCCTGGCGAGTATGCCGCGTGGAAGGGCTTCTACGGCCGGGTGCGCCACCTCGCCGAGCGGGTCTTCCCGACGCTGCTCGAGCCTCTGGCGAGCGAGGCCGACCTGGCAGCCGCGGTGGGGGACGACGCGCTCTGGGAGGCGTTGGTGCGCCGTCCCCTCGGTGAGGTGCTCGAGGAGGTGTTCGCCGACGACACGGTCCGTGGCGTGGTGGCCTCGGACGCCCTCATCGGCACCTTCGCCGACCTGCGTGGGGATGACCTGCGGCAGAACATCTGCTTCCTCTACCACCTGATCGGCGGGGGCACGGGGGACTGGGACGTCCCGGTGGGGGGCATGGGGGCCGTCACGAACGCCCTGGCCCGCTCGGCCGTGGCCGCGGGCGCCGAGGTGCGCACCGACTGCCGGGTGCTGGCCGTCGACCCGGACGGCGTCGTCGCCTGGGAGGGTGGCTCGGCCCGGGCCTCGGCCATGCACGCTGCCTGCGCTCCCACCGTCCTCAACCGGCTCCTGGCCGCCTCCGGCGCCACACCCGTGCCCACCGAGGAGGCGCCGGAGGGCGCCCAGCTCAAGGTCAACATGCTCCTGTCTCGGCTTCCGGTCCTGCGCGACCAGCGGGTGGACCCCGCGGCGGCGTTCGCCGGCACGTTCCACGTCAACGAGGGCTACGCCCAGCTCCAGGCGGCCCACGCCGACGCGCAGGCGGGCCGGGTGCCCCGCCTGCCCCCGAGCGAGATCTACTGCCACAGCCTGTCCGACGACTCGATCCTCGGGCCGGAGCTGGCCGCCTCCGGGGCCCACACGCTCACCCTCTTCGGGCTGCACATGCCCGCACGGCTGTTCCGCGAGGACCACGACGCCGTCAAGGACCTCGCCCTGGCCCGCACCCTGGAGTCGCTCAACTCGGTGCTCGCCGAGCCCATCCAGGACGTGCTGCTCCGTGACCCCGACGGCGCCTTCTGCCTCGAGGCCCGCACCCCGGTCGAGCTGGAGGCGGACGTGGGCCTGCCCGGCGGCAACATCTTCCACCGCTCGCTGCAGTGGCCGTGGGCCGAGACGCCGGACGAGGTCGGGTCCTGGGGCGTCGAGACCTCCCACCCGAAGCTGCGGATCGCGGGCGCCGGGGCTCGCCGCGGCGGGGGCGTCAGCGGCATACCGGGGCACAACACCGCACAGTCGGTGCTCAAGGGCTGAGCGCCTCGGCGGTGCGGCACGCACCGGGTGCCACAACTAGGGCAGGATTCACCTCATGGATCGTCAGCAGGAGTTCGTCCTTCGCACCATCGAGGAGCGCGACATCCGCTTCGTGCGGTTGTGGTTCACCGATGTGCTCGGGACCTTGAAGTCGGTGGCCGTCGCCCCGGCCGAGCTCGAGGGGGCCTTCTCGGAGGGCATCGGCTTCGACGGCTCGGCGATCGAGGGGTTCGCGCGGGTCTACGAGGCGGACATGCTGGCCAAGCCGGACCCCTCCACCTTCCAGGTGCTGCCCTGGCGGGGCGACAACCCCGGTACCGCCCGGATGTTCTGCGACATCACCCTGCCCGACGGCACGCCCAGCTGGGCCGACCCGCGCCACGTCCTGCAGCGCGCCCTGGGGAAGGCGGCCGACCTGGGCTTCACCTTCTACACCCACCCCGAGATCGAGTTCTACCTGCTCAAGGCGGGGTTCAAGCCGGGGGAGACCCCCGAGCCGGTGGACCAGGCGGGCTACTTCGACCACGTGCCGCACGGCACCGGTCACGACTTCCGACGTGCCGCGATCACCATGCTCGAGTCGATGGGCATCTCCGTGGAGTTCAGCCACCACGAGGGCGGGCCGGGACAGAACGAGATCGACCTGCGCTACGCCGACGCCCTGTCGACGGCCGACAACATCATGACCTTCCGGACGGTCATCAAGGAGGTGGCCCTCGAGCAGGGCATCTTCGCCTCGTTCATGCCCAAGCCGTTCGCGGCCCACCCGGGGTCGGGCATGCACACCCACATGTCGCTGTTCGACGGCGACAGCAACGCCTTCTACGAGGCCGGGGCGCCCTACCAGCTGAGCAAGGTCGGGCGGCAGTTCATCGCCGGCCTGCTGCGGCACGG
Source organism: uncultured Actinomycetota bacterium (assembly GCA_963757635.1). Taxonomy (GTDB): domain Bacteria; phylum Actinomycetota; class Actinomycetes; order Actinomycetales; family Dermatophilaceae; genus Pedococcus. Next base: position 1,252,844 of record CAVWSK010000005.1, read on the forward strand.
CGCCGAGATCACCGCGGTCACCAACCAGTGGGTCAACTCCTACAAGCGGCTCTGGGGTGGTGGCGAGGCGCCGGCCCACCTCACGTGGGGGCACAACAACCGCTCGGCGATGATCCGGGTGCCGATGTACAAGCCCACCAAGGGCCAGAGCAGCCGCGTCGAGGTCCGCACCATCGACGCCGCCTGCAACCCCTACCTCGCGTTCGCCCTCATGCTCAGCGCCGGGCTCAAGGGCATCGAGGAGGACTACGCGTTGCCGCAGGAGACCGAGGACGACGTCTGGCGCCTCACCTCGGCCGAGCGCCAGGCCATGGGCATCGAGCAGCTGCCGACCTCGCTCGTCGAGGCGATCCGGGTGATGGAGAAGAGCGACCTGGTGGCCGAGACCCTGGGCGAGCACGTCTTCGACTTCTTCCTGCGCAACAAGCGGGCCGAGTGGGACGACTACCGCGGCGAGATCACCCGCTTCGAGCTCGAGCGCTACCTGCCCGGTCTGTGAGCCCGGCGAGGACCCACGTCGACCTGGTGGTGGCCAAGCCCCTGCGTACGGTGGTTCGGTGATGCCCGGACGCGCTGTGTCGCAGACCGCGGTGCTGGCGCGGCTCGGTTTCGCCGACCCGCCCCGCGCGGAGCAGCTCCTGGCCGACCCTGCGCTCGCGGGTCTGGTCGACCCGCTCGACGACCTGTTCAGCGACGGCCTGCCTGACGCGCTCTCCGTCGTGGCCGACCCCGACCTCGCCCTGCTCAGCCTGGTCCGCCTGATGGAGTCGCTGCGCTCGTCGGCCCCCCAGCGCCGGGATGCCGAGTCGGGTCCCGGGACCGAGGTGACCGGGCTGATCGGTGCCCTGCGGCACCCCGGTCCGGCACGGCAGCGGCTGCTTGCCGTGCTCGGCGCCTCCACCGCGCTGGCCGACCACCTGGTCGCCCATCCCGAGCACTGGCGCAGCGTCGCGGACGCGGCACCCCGGACCGTGCAGGAGCGGGTCGAGCACGTCGTCGGTGCCGTCGACGACCCGGGGGAGCACACGGCCTACGACGCGCTCCGCATCGCCTACCGGCGCGAGCTGCTCGGCATCGCGGCCATCGACCTCACCGCCGGCGACTCGACCCTGACGCTGCCCGACACGGCAGCGGCCCTCGCGGACCTCGCCGAGGCCGCCCTCGAGGGTGCCTTGGCCATCGCCCGCGCCCAGGTCGACGGGCAGGCCGAGCTCTGCGACTTCGCGGTGATCGGCATGGGCAAGACCGGGGGCCGGGAGCTCAACTACGTCAGCGACGTCGACGTGATCTTCGTGGGCGAACCCCGCGAGGGGGTGGAGGAGGCCACCGCGATCGCCGCGGCCACGGCCATGGCGACCCAGCTCATGCGGGCCTGCTCGACGTCGACGGGACACGGCACGCTCTGGCCGGTCGACGCGGCCCTGCGCCCGGAGGGCAAGCACGGCCCGCTGGTGCGCACCGTCGAGAGCCACCGGGCCTACTACGAGCGCTGGGCCAAGACCTGGGAGTTCCAGGCCCTGCTCAAGGCCCGGCCCGTCGCCGGGGACCGCGCCCTCGGTGAGGCATACCTGGCGGCCGTTCGACCCCTGGTCTGGCAGGCGGCCTCGCGGGAGAACTTCGTCGAGGACGTCCAGTCGATGCGCCGCCGGGTCGAGGAGCACGTGCCCGCCGCGGAGGCCGAGCGCCAGCTCAAGCTCGGGCCCGGTGGTTTGCGCGACGTGGAGTTCAGCGTGCAGCTGCTCCAGCTCGTGCACGGTCGTTCCGACGACACCCTGCGGTCGGGCACCACCCTGGAGGCGTTGTCGGCGCTCGCGGCGGGTGGCTACGTCGGGCGCGAGGACGCCGCGATGCTCGACACGTCCTACCGCCTGCTGCGCACCCTGGAGCACCGCATCCAGCTCTTCCGGCTGCGCCGGACCCACCTCATGCCCACGGCGGACGCCGACCTCCGCCGTCTGGGTCGGGCCCTGGGCCACCGGTCGGGGGCTGCAGACGCCGTGGTGGCGCAGTGGCAGCGGCACGCTCGCGAGGTGCGCCGCATCCACGAGCGGCTGTTCTACCGCCCCCTGCTGGCCGCGGTGGCGCGGCTGAGCAGCACCGACGCGGTCCTCGCGCCGGAGGCGGCCCGGGACCGGCTGGCCGCACTGGGCTTCCGTGACCCAGCCGGCGCCATGCGCCACCTCGAGGCGCTCACCTCGGGCGTGAGCCGCCGCGCCGCCATCCAGCGCACCCTGCTGCCGGTGATGCTCGGGTGGTTCGCCTCGGAAGCCGACCCCGACGGCGGGTTGCTGGCGTTCCGCAAGGTCAGCGAGGAGCTGGGCTCCACCCACTGGTACCTGCGCCTGCTCCGCGACGAGGGCAGTGCGGCCGAGCGGCTGGCGCACACGCTCGCGCGGAGCCGGTTCGCCGCGGACCTGCTCGTGGGCGCGCCCGAGTCCGTGGCGATGCTCGGGGACGCGGGCGGACTGACCCCGCTGTCGCGCGAGGACCTGGTCAAGCGCATGAGCGCGGCCTCGGGGCGCCAGGACGACCCCGAGAAGGCGACCCGGGCGGCGCGCAGCCTGCGGCGCCAGGAGCTGTTCCGGGTGGCGGTCGCCGACCTTGCCGGCGAGCTCGCGCTCCCCGCGGTGGGTGCCGCGCTCACCGACCTCACCAGTGCGCTGCTGGACGCCGCGCTCGGCGTCGCCACGCGGGTCGTCCAGGCCAAGCACGGCCCGCTCTCGACCCGCCTGCTGGTCGTGGGCATGGGTCGCCTCGGGGGCGGCGAGATGTCCTACGGCTCGGACGCCGACGTCCTCTTCGTGCACGACCCGGTCGACGGGGCCGACGAGGGGCAGGCCCAGGACCAGGCGCTGGAGACGGTGCAGGAGCTGCGGCGCCTGCTCGGGGCGCCCGGGCCCGACGCCCCGCTCGGGCTGGACGCCGACCTGCGCCCGGAGGGCAAGAGCGGCCCGCTGGTGCGGAGCCTGGCGAGCTATGCCGCCTACTACCAGCGGTGGTCCCTCACCTGGGAGTCCCAGGCCCTGCTGCGGGCGACGCCCATCGCCGGTGACCCCGGGCTGGGCCAGGAGTTCGTCGACCTCATCGACCCCTTGCGGTGGCCGGAGGCGGGCCTGACCCGCGACCAGGTCCGCGAGATCAGGACGCTCAAGGCCCGCATGGAGGCCGAGCGGCTGCCCCGCGGCGCCGACCCCAAGAGCCACTTCAAGCTCGGCCGAGGCGGCTTGTCCGATGTCGAGTGGACCGTGCAGCTGCTCCAGATGCAGCACGCCCACGAGGTGCCCGGGCTGCGCACGACCAGCACCATGCCCGCGCTGCAGGCGGCGGTGGGGGCCGACCTGGTGTCACGGCAGGACGCCGACGCGCTGGCCGAGTCGTGGACCCTGGCCTCGGAGCTGCGCAACGCCGGGGTGCTCTACCGCGGCCGCCCCGTCGACAGCGTGCCCTCTGACCTGCGCGTGGCCGACGGCGTCAGCCGCATCCTCGGGGGTGAGCCGGGCAGCGGCGCCGAGCTCGCCGCGGCATACCGAAGGGTGGCCCGTCATGCCCGTTCCGTTACCGAAGCATTGTTCTATGGCGCCAGCTAGCCGGGGTACGGTCTCCGCATGACGACGGGCAGGGGTGGCGCGCCAGCGGTCCCGTCGTACTCCGAGGTGCTGCGCACCCCGGTGTTCCTGCCCCTCTTCATCGCCTCGACGCTGTCGACGTGGGGCGACTACATCGCCCGCATCGCCGTGGCTGCGGTGGTCTTCACCTGGACCGGTTCGGCCCTGGCCACCGCCGCCACCTTCGCCGTCTCCCTGATCCCCACGGTCCTGGGCCGGGCGCTGCTCTCACCCTTCTGCGACCGGTGGCCGCCGCGCACGGTCATGATCGGCACCCACCTGCTGCGCGCGGCCCTGGTCGTCGCCCTGCTCGGGGCCATTGCCGGCACCCGCTCGCTGGCCCTCGTCTTCACCCTCGTCTTCGTCCTGGAGCTGGTAGGGGGGCCGGCCATCACGGCGGGCCAGATCATCCTGACCGACCTGTTCCCCCAACCACGGCTCTACGCGCGCGCCTTCGGCCTGTCGACGCTGGCCGCCCAGGTCAACCAGGCGATCGGCCTGGCCCTCGGTGGCGTGGTGGTGGGGCTGCTCGGGTACCGCGGTGCGCTGGTGCTGGACCTGCTGACCTTCGTCGTCGGTGCAGCGATCCTGGTCCTGGTGCGCCCGCCGAAGTCGCTGGCACCGCCCAACGCCGGTGAGCTGGCGGGCATGGCCTCCGACCTCGCCCGCGGCTGGCGCGAGATCCGCGCCAACCGGGTGCTGGTGCAGCTGCTGGTGCTGTCGCTCGCCAGTGCCCTGGCGATCTCCGCGCCGGAGGCGGTGGCCATCCCGTACGCCAGCGGACACGGCGGCGCGTCGCCGTGGGGCGGGCTGCTCATGGCCGCGCCGGTGCTCGGGGCCGTGGTGGGGCTGCTGCTCATCGGGCGGCGACCGGCCGAGCGGCAGGGCGCACTGGTCATGCGGCTGGCCCTGCTGATGCCGCTGCCGCTGCTGGTCACGATCTTCGAACCGGCTCTCCCGGTGGTGTGGCTGGCCTGGTTCGTCTCCGGGGCGCTGCAGTGCTTCATGCTGCCGCTGCAGTCCTCGTTCACCCTGCTGGTCGCCCCCACCATGCGGGGCCGCGTCTTCGGGCTGGCAGGGGCGCTGTCGGTGGGCGTCACCGGCGCCTGCTTCCTGGTCGCGGGCTGGATCTCCGAGCACACCTCGCCGGCCGCCGCGGTCGGGGTGTGCGCCGTCGTGACCATGGGGATCCTGGTCCTGCTCGCCGCCCGCTGGCCCCACGAGGAGGTGACCCGCAGCCTCGAGGACACCTTTGCCTCGAACCGGCGGGTCGACCTCCCCGACGAGCCGGTGGACGACGCGGTCGAGGACGCGGTGGACGACGCGCTGGGCGACGCGGTCGAGGACGCGGTCGGTGCCGGCGAGGCTGAGCACTCCGGTGGGCGCGCGGCTTCCGGAGGCTGAGACCGCGCCCGAGGGCCCCGAACCCGACACCTAGACTTGACCCATGATGTCCACGATCGACCTGCGCGGACGCACGCCCAGCGCCCGCGAGCTACGCCGGCTCCTGCCCCGTGCGGACTTCGACGTCGCGGCCGCCGTCGAGACGGTGCGACCGATCTGCGAGGACGTCAGGCATCGTGGCGCGGAGGCCCTCTACGACCTCGCCGAGCAGTTCGACGGCGTCCGGCCGACCACCCTGCGCGTCCCCGCAGCACTACTGGCACGGGCGCTCGACGACCTCGACCCCCAGGTGCGGGCGGCGCTCGAGGAGTCGATCCGTCGCGCCCGGCTGGTCCACGAGGACCAGCGGCGCACCGACATCACGACCCGGGTCGTCGACGGTGGCACCGTGACCGAGCGCTGGGTGCCGGTCGACCGGGTGGGGCTCTACGTCCCCGGCGGTCGGGCGGTCTACCCCTCCAGCGTGGTCATGAACGTCGTGCCCGCCCAGATCGCGGGTGTCGGCTCTCTCGCCGTGGCCAGTCCGCCGCAGCGCGAGAACACCGGCGACTTCGCCGGGTACCCCCACCCGACCATCCTCGCCGCCTGCGCGCTGCTCGGCGTTGACGAGGTGTATGCCGTGGGCGGCGCCCAGGCGGTGGCCGCCTTCGCCTACGGCTTCGGCGACGGCGCGGCCGTCGCCGAGCCGGTCAACCTCGTCACCGGCCCCGGCAACATCTACGTCACTGCCGCCAAGCGACTCCTCAAGGGCCTCATCGGCATCGACGCCGAGGCCGGGACCACCGAGATCGCGGTGCTCGCCGACGACAGCGCCGACCCCGGCCACGTCGCCGCCGACCTCATCAGCCAGGCCGAGCACGACCCCCACGCCGCCTCGGTGCTCGTCACCGACAGCGCCGCGCTCGCCGAGCAGGTGCTGGCCGCGGTCGAGCGGCGGGTGCCCACGACCAAGCACGCCGAGCGGGTCCGCACCGCCCTCACCGGGCCCCAGTCCGGGGTCGTCCTCGTCGACGACGTCACCGCCGGGCTCGCGGTCGTCAACGCCTACGCCGCCGAGCACCTCGAGATCCAGACCCGCGACGCCGCTGGCGTGGCGGCCCGGGTGCGCAACGCCGGCGCCGTCTTCGTCGGTCCCTGGGCGCCGGTGAGCCTGGGTGACTACGTCGCGGGCTCCAACCACGTGCTCCCCACCGGCGGGTGCGCGTGCCACAGCAGCGGGTTGTCCGTGCAGTCGTTCCTGCGGGGCATCCACGTCGTGGACTACTCCGAGGCGGCCCTGCGCGACGTGGCGCCCCTGGTCGTCGCCCTGGCGCAGGCCGAGGACCTCCCAGCACACGGCGAGGCGGTCCAGGCCCGGTTCGGCGACCCGTCGTGAGCCCCCTGGAGGACCTGCTGCGCGACGACCTGCGCGGCGCCGAGCCCTATGGCGCGCCGCAGCTCGAGGCCGCCGTGCGCCTGAACACCAACGAGAACTCCTACCCCGTCCCGGCCGAGGTGGTCGCCGAGATCACCGCGGCCGTGGCGGCCGTGGCGGCCGACCTCAACCGCTACCCAGACCGGGAGTTCACCGACCTGCGCTCGGCCCTCGCGGCATACCTCACGGAGACGACGGGTGTGCCGCTCGACCCGGCGCAGCTGTGGGCCGGCAACGGTTCGAACGAGGTGCTCCAGCACGTCGCGCTCGCCTTCGGCGGACCCGACCGCGTGGCCCTGGGTTTCACGCCGGCCTACTCCATGCACCCGATCATCAGCACCTCCGTCGGCACGGGCTGGGTCGACGGGTTGCGCGGGCAGGGCAGCAAGGCACCGTTCGACCTGTCCGTCGAGTCCGCCGTCGCGCAGGTGAGCGCGCACGACCCACACCTGGTCTTCCTCTGCTCGCCGAACAACCCCACGGGCACCGCGCTCGGCCTCGACGTCGTCGAGGCCGTCTACGCCGCAGCCGAGCGCGCCGTCGTGGTCGTCGACGAGGCGTATGCCGAGTTCGCCCGGCCGGGTACGCCGAGCGCCCTGACGCTGCTCGCCGACCGTCCCCGCCTCGTGGTGACCCGGACGATGAGCAAGGCGTTCGCCTTCGCGGGCGGGCGGCTCGGGTACCTGGCGGCCGACCCTGCCCTGGTCGACGCGCTGCGGCTGGTCCGGCTGCCCTACCACCTGTCGGCGCCGACGCAGGCGATCGCGCTGGCGGCGCTGCGGCACGCCACGACCATGCTCGGCACCGTCGAGGCCATCAAGACCGAGCGTGACCGGATGGTCGCCGGCCTGGCCGCGCTGGGCCTCGAGCCCGTCCCGAGCGACGCGAACTTCGTGCTCTTCGGGGGTCTGGAGGACTCGGCCGCCACCTGGCGGGCCCTGGTCGACCGGGGCGTCCTGGTCCGTGACGTCGGCATCCCCCACTATCTTCGTGTCACGGCCGGGACCCCGGCCGAGACCGACGCCTTCCTGGCCGCCATGACCGGGATCGCCACACCCCCTCCGGAGAGGAGCGCGCCGTGAGCGCCGACCAGCGCCCCCAGCACGCCGACCGCGCCGTGTCGCTGAGCCGCTCGACGTCGGAGTCGAGCGTCGAGCTCGAGCTCAACCTCGACGGCAGCGGCCGGTCCGAGATCTCCACGGGGGTGCGGTTCTACGACCACATGCTCGCGTCACTGGCCAAGCACGCGCTCTTCGACCTGCGCGTCAAGGCCACCGGCGACGTCGACGTCGACGCCCACCACACCGTCGAGGACGTCGCGATCGTTCTCGGTGACGCCCTGCGCGAGGCGCTCGGGGACAAGAGCGGGATCTCGCGGTTCGGCGACGCCACCGTGCCGCTGGACGAGGCGCTCGTCCAGGCGGTCGTCGACGTGGCGGGGCGCCCCTACGTCGTCCACACGGGCGAGCCCGAAGGCCAGGCGTATGTCGTCATCGGTGGCACCTACACCGGGTCGCTGACCCGCCACGTCTGGGAGTCCTTCGCCGGTCGGGCCGGCATCGCCCTGCACGTCCGCGTGCTGTCCGGCCGAGACCCGCACCACCTCGTCGAGGCCCAGTTCAAGGCCGTGGCCCGCGCGCTGCGGGTGGCCGTGGCCCGTGACCCCCGCGTCACCGGCATACCCAGCGCGAAGGGCAGCCTCTCCACGTGAGCGTGCCGTGGCAGTCCACGCGAGACGCGCGCGGACTGCTCCTGGTCAGCGCCGGGACCGGTCCGGTCTCGAGCTGGGTCCGTCGCGGCCTCGTCGCGTGCCAGGTCGTACCCCGCGGGGCGTGGACGGCGCTGGTGCCGGCGGAGCCGGCCTCCCGCGCCCAACCGCCCTACGACGAGGCGGTCACGGTCCTGGCGGCCCGCCCCGTCCCCAGACGGCTGCGCCCGGCCCTGGGGTTCTTCTCCGTCGACGGCCGTGCGGTGGTGACCGTCCAGCCGAAGGGGTGGCGCAGCGGCCGGCACTGGCTCGTCTGGGAACCAGGGGTCGGGGTCCTGCGACTGCCCGACCTGGAGGCGGCGCGGCTCGAGGACCTCGTCGGCGCCGCGGGGTCGCGTCACGCCCGGGCCGAGGTGTCCGGTGTCCTCGCGGACACCCGCGGGGGTCCCGACCGGTTGCTCGCCGCGCTGATGCGGGCCCTGGCCCTCCCGGGTGCCGAGCTGCTGCCCGCCAGCACGACCCTGCACGGCCAGGTCGTGGCACCCACCGCCCAGGCCGTGGCCCGGTTCGAGGCCCGGGTCGCCGACGAGGCCCGTGACCGCGCCGAGCACGAGGAGAGCTGACATGACCAGAGTGGTGGTCTTCGACTACGGCAGCGGCAACGTCCGCTCGGCCGTGCGCGCCCTCGAGCACGTGGGCGCCGAGGTCGAGCTCACCGGCGACCGGGCCGCGGCACTGGCCGCCGACGGACTGTTCGTGCCCGGAGTCGGCAACTTCCACGCCTGCATGGCGGGGTTGCGTGCCGCGGCGGGGCCGCTCGTCATCGAGACCCGCCTCGCGGGTGGACGACCCGTGCTGGGGGTGTGCGTCGGCATGCAGGTGCTCTTCGACGGCTCCGACGAACCCAGCGACCACCCGCTGGAGGGGCTGGGGGAGTGGCCCGGCACGGTCTCCCGCCTGCGAGCCGAGGTGGTGCCGCACATGGGCTGGTCGGGCGTCGAGGCCGCCGCCGGCACCCGCCTCTTCGCCGGTCTCGAGTCCGAGCGCTTCTACTTCGTCCACTCCTATGCCGTGCCCGCCTGGACCCTCGAGGAGCCTCGCGGGGCGTTCACCGCCGTGGCGCCCAGGGTGACCTGGTCCGAGCACGGCAACCGGTTCGTCGCCGCGGTCGAGAACGGGCCGCTGTCGGCCACCCAGTTCCACCCCGAGAAGTCGGGCGAGGCGGGGTTGGCCCTGCTCGAGAACTGGGTGAAGACGCTGTGACCACGGCGAAGAAGCCGGCCCGCAGGACCACGGCGCGCAAGAGCACGGCGCGCAGGGCCACGGCGCGCAGGACCACGGCCCGGAAGACGACCCGCACGACGACCCGGCGCCGGACCACCCGACGCGCCACGCCCAGGACGGCGACGACCATCGGGGCCGGCGTCGGCACCCTCGTCGTGGCGTTGCTCCTGGGGGCCTCGTGGCCGGTCCGCATCGCCCTGGTCGTCGTGGCCCTGGTCCTGGTCGGGGGTTACCTCGTCGTCCAGGGCCGTCGCTCCGAGGCTGCCACGACCGAGGCCGCCACCACCGAAGCCGCCCCCACCGAACCGACCCCGACCGACACCACCCCCGAGGACCCCGCATGACCGACGCACCCCGTCTCGAGCTCCTGCCCGCCGTCGACGTGGCCGGCGGCCAGGCCGTCCAGCTGGTCCAGGGGGTGGCAGGCACCGGAGGCCAGTTCGGCGACCCGTGGGAGGCCGCGGCGGCCTGGCAGGAGCAGGGCGCCGAGTGGCTGCACCTGGTCGACCTCGACGCCGCCTTCGGCCGGGGCAGCAACCGTGCGCTGCTGGCGGACATCGTGGGACGCCTGGACATCAAGGTCGAGCTGAGCGGAGGGATCCGCGACGCCGAGACCCTCGAGGCCGCCCTCGCCACCGGGTGCCGCCGGGTCAACCTCGGCACGGCCGCCCTCGAGCAGCCCGAGTGGACCGCCGCAGCGATCGCCGACCACGGCGACCGGATCGCGGTCGGCCTCGACGTGCGCGGCACGACCCTCGCGGCCCGCGGGTGGACCCGCGAGGGCGGTGACCTCTGGGCGACCCTCGAGCGGCTCGACCGCGAGGGGTGCGCCCGCTACGTCGTCACGGACGTCGCCAAGGACGGCATGCTCAAGGGCCCCAACCTCGACCTGCTCCGCGAGGTGTGCGCGGTCACCGAGCGTCCCGTCGTGGCGTCCGGCGGGGTCTCCACGCTCGCCGACATCGCCGCGATCCGCGAGCTGGTCCCCACCGGGGTCGAGGGGGCGATCGTCGGGTCGGCGCTCTACCGCGATGCGTTCACGCTGCCCGACGCCCTCGACGTGGCCGGCCGCCCGTGACCGGCGCCCACGACTCTGCGGGAACGCCGTTCGGCGGGCGCCAGCTGACCGGCACCGGCTTCGACTCCGACACCGGCGCCGCCGACACCGCACTGGTCGAGGCCCTGGCCGAGCCGGGCGACGAGCGCCGCCTGATGCAGGCCATCGCGGCCGCCAGGCTGCTCGTCCCGATCGTCGCCGAGCCTGTAGAGGTCGACGACAGCGCAGACCACGTGGTCGAGAAGCAGACCGACCTGGCGGCGGTGACCCTCGTGGCCACGGACGGCGCGCGGGCCCTGCCGGTGTTCACCTCGCTCGACGCCCTGGCCGCGTGGGACCGGTCCGCCCGGCCGGTGCCCGTCACGGCCGCCCGCGCGGCGCAGGCGGCGGTGAGCGAGCGCTGTGACGTCATGGTCCTCGACGTGGCGGGGTCCGCGCCCCTGGCCCTGCGCCCCAGCATGGTGTGGGCCCTGGCGCAGCAGCGGGAGTGGCTGCCCGCCCACGAGGACGACGTGGTCGGCCGCGCGGTGGCTGAGGCGGTTCGCGACCAGGAGGGCGTGGTGACCCACGAGGTGGGCCCCGGCGCGCCGGGCGAGGGGGTCCTGCGGGTCAGCCTGACCCTGGTCGGCGGGCTGGCCGCCGACGACGTGCAGGCCATCGCGACCGCCATCGGTGAGCGGCTGGCCACCGACGGCGAGATCCGGGCCCGCATCGACGGGCTCGCCTTCGCGATCACCTAGCCGCCAGCAAGCGGGACAGCGGCTGGGACAGCGGCCGTACGGGCGTCGGCCCTAGGCGTGCGGTGGTGCCAGCTCGCGGACGGCCACGACCGCGCTCGCCGGCAGTGGCGCATACAGGTGGGGGAACTCCTCGCCGGTCTCGGCGTTGCCGACCTCGCGGACCGGCGACTGGGCCAGCCGCGACTCGTCGATCTCCAGCAGCAGCAGCGGCCCCTGGTGGTCGCCGTAGAAGGCGCGTCGCACGACGGGCCACTGCTCGGCCGAGGAGCAGTGGATGAAGCCCTCCTGCTCCATGGTCCGGCCCCGGGTGGACTGCGTGTAGCTGCCCGAGGACAGCGCCAGGGACCAGTGCTGCGGCTCGGCCAGGTGGTAGATGAGACCCATGCCCGCACGGTAACGGGACCGGACACGGCCGTGCCGCCCACCCCGCTGACGGGGGGGCGGCACGGCGGGACGAGCACGCCTCAGGTGGCGGCGTGCGTGGCGTCCTCCGTGATGGGGTCCTGCACGACCTTGGCGTCGTCGGCCATGCCGCCGGGGTTGTCGCCACCGAGGCCGGCGCGGACCAGCTCCTCGATCTGCTTGCCGGTGCCGGCGTCGACGTTGTTCCAGTACTCGAACGCGCGCTCCAGGACCGGGGACCTGACGCCACCGAGCAGGTGACCGGCGACCGTCTCGACGAACGCCTCGCGCTGCTCGTCGTTCCAGACCTCGCGGACCATGGTGCCGGCCTGGGTGAAGTCGTCGTCGTCCTTGCGCAGCGTGTAGGCCTGACGGACCATCGCGCCGTCGGCCTCCCAGCCGTCCTCGACCTCGCCCACCTGGTCGGCGTAGCCGCGGCCCTGGCTGTTCGGGGCGTAGACCGGGGCGTCGCCGCGGTGCTCGAACGCCATCGCGCCGTCCTGGGTGTAGGTGTTGATGTCCTCGACCCGGGGACGGTTCACCGGCAGCTGCAGGTAGTTGGCCCCGATGCGGTAGCGGTGGGTGTCGCTGTAGGCGAACGCCCGGCCGAGCAGCATCTTGTCGGGCGAGAAGCCGATGCCCGGCACGAGCGCGGACGGCTCGAACGCGGCCTGCTCCACCTGCGCGAAGAAGTTCTCCGGGTTCTTGTTCAGCGTCATGGTGCCGACCGTGATGAGCGGGTAGTCGCTGTGCGGCCACACCTTCGTCAGGTCGAACGGGTTGAGGTGGTAGGTCTTGGCGTCCTCGTAGGGCATGGCCTGGATCGACAGCGTCCAGGACGGGAAGTCGCCGGCCTCGATGCTGTCGTAGAGGTCACGCCGGTGGTGGTCGGCGTCCTGGCCGGCGATGCGGGTGGCCTCCTCGCCGGTGAGCCCCTCGACACCCTGGTTGCTGTGGAAGTGGTACTTCACCCAGTGCTTCTCGCCGGCCTCGTTGATCCAGAGGAAGGTGTGCGAGCCGTAGCCGTTCATGTGGCGGAACGTCTTCGGGATGCCGCGGTCACCCATGAGGTAGGTGACCTGGTGGGCCGACTCGGGGTTGAGGCTCCAGAAGTCCCACTGCATGTGGTTGTCGCGCAGTCCGGAGCCGCCGAGGCGCTTCTGGCTGCGGATGAAGTGCGGGAACTTCATGGTGTCGCGGACGAAGAAGACGGGGGTGTTGTTGCCGACGAGGTCGTAGTTGCCCTCGGAGGTGTAGAACTTCAGCGCGAAGCCGCGCGGGTCGCGCCAGGTGTCGGGGGAACCCTGCTCGCCGGCGACGGTCGAGAAGCGCGCGAGCATCTCGGTGGTGGCGCCCTTCTGGAAGAGGGCGGCCTTGGTGTACCTCGAGACGTCCTCGGTGGTCTCGAAGGTGCCGAAGGCACCGGACCCCTTGGCGTGGACGTTGCGCTCCGGGACCCGCTCGCGGTTGAAGTGCGCCATCTGGTTGAGGAAGTGCACGTCGTGCAGCAGGATCGGGCCGTCGGCCCCGAGGGTCAGCGAGTTGCGGTCACTGACGGCCGGGGCGCCGGTCTCGGTGTGCGACCCGAGCTGGGCCTCCTCGCTGGGCGCGGTCTGGATGGACTCGGTGTCCGTCATGGTGCTCCTTCGTGGGTCGGATCGGTTCGGACTGTGGGTATGCCGGCTGGCTGGCTGTGGGGCGGGCCCCCGGCCCGACACGCGGGGCAGGTGCCCCAGTAGGTGACCTCAGCCTCGTCGATGCCGAAGCCGTCCGCATCCGGGGCCTGCAGGCAGGGTGCGTGGCCGACCACGCAGTCGACGTCGGTGACGGCGCCACAGGACCGACAGACGACGTGGTGGTGGTTGTCACCGACGCGGGCCTCGAAACGGGGCGGGGGAGCCGGCGGGCTCGATCCGCCGGACCAGCCCGGCGCCGACGAGGGCTCGGAGCACGTCGTAGACGGCCTGGTGGGACACCGAGCCCACCCCACGCACGGCGGACAGCAGCGTGTCGACGTCGGCGTGGGGATGGGCGTGCACCTGCTCGAGCACCGCCAGGCGGGGCCCGGTGACGCGCAGCCCCGCGGCCCGCAGGGCCTCCTGGTGGGCGGCTCGGCTCGGTGCGCTGGGGCGGGAGCTCGACATCTCGTCCACCGTGTCATGCACCTTGGAACCAGTCAAAAGAAGCCGGGAAGCCTCTGGGCGAAAACGAGTTGGTCGGTGTCGGTGGCGGCTGGGACAGTGGCATCGTGCCGATTGCCCGTTACCGCCGAGTCCTCGCCCACGCCGCCGTGCGGCGGGCGCTGGTGCTCGGCCTGCTCGTGCGGATGCCCATCTTCGCCGGCGGTGTCGTGCTGACCCTGCACGTCGTCTCCGCCCTGGGCCGCTCCTACGCGGCAGCGGGGCTGGTGTCGGCCGCAGCGACCGTGGCCATCGCCGTCAGCGGACCGTGGCGCGGACGACTGCTCGACCGGCTGGGGCTGCGACGCGTCGTCGTGCCGTCGATCGTCATCACCGCCGCCTGCTGGTCGATCGCCCCCTTCGTGTCCTACTGGCCCCTGCTGGTCCTCGCCGCGCTCGCCGGTCTCTTCGTGATCCCCTCGTTCTCGATCATCCGACAGGCCGTCATCGCCGCGGTGCCGGAGGGCGACCGGCGCACCGGGATCTCGCTCGACTCCGTGGCGGTCGAGATGTCCTTCATGGTCGGACCAGCGGTGGGCGTCTGGGCCGCCACCGTGTGGCCGACGGCCTGGGTGCTGTTCTCCATCGAGATGCTCGGCGTCGCGGCCGGCGTGCTGCTGTGGGTGGCCAACCCGGCGATCCGCGAGGCCCCGGCGGTCGCCCTCGACGAGGAGGGCGTGGCCGTGGAGGTCGCGCGGCCGGTGCCCAGGTCGGCCTGGTTCCGGCGCGGCTTCATCGCCATCTGCCTCGGCGCCACGGCGACGACGATGGTGCTCGGCGGTTCCGACATCGCCATCGTGGCGGCGTTGCGCTCGTTCGACGCCCAGGCCTCGATCGGGTGGGTGCTCGCCGTGTGGGGGCTGGGGTCCCTGCTCGGCGGTCTCGTCTACGGCGGGCTCGGCCGGTCGATCTCGGCGTTCTGGCTGCTCGGGGCCCTGGCCGTGACGACCGCGCCCATGGCCCTGGCCACCGGCGTGACCTCGCTGGCCGTGCTGTCCTTCGTCGCCGGCCTGTTCTGCGCACCGACGATCACCGCCACCGTCGACCAGGTCAGCCGGGTCGTGCCCGGGACGGCCCGGGGCGAGGCGATGGGCTGGCACGGCTCGTTCATGACGGCCGGCATGGCGCTCGGTGCCCCGTTGGCCGGGGCGGCCATCGACCACATCCGGTGGAGCGCAGGCTTCCTGGTCGTCGCGGGGGTCGGCGCTCTCGTGGCAGTGCTCGGTGCCGCGGCCACCTCGGGTCACGCCCAGCGCCGACGGGCCGCCGGGCGCGCCGACGCGGCCAGCGTGCTGCGGTCCCGCGAGACGGTGGTCTAGGTCTGGACCTGGGCGGCCGGGCTCAGACGACCGAGCCGGTGAGCTTCTCGCCCGGGCCCTGCCCGGGCGGGTCCGGGATGACGGAGGCTTCGCGGAAGGCCAGCTGGAGCGACTTGAGCCCGTCCCGCAGGGGAGCAGCGTGCTGGCTGCCGAGGTCCGGCGCGGAGGCCGTGATGAGTCCCGCGAGGGCGTTGATCAGCCGCCGGGCCTCGTCGAGGTCGCGGTGGTCCTCGGCGTCGGGGCCCTCCGCGAGCCCGCACTTCACCGCCGCGGCGCTCATCAGGTGGATGGCCGCGGTGGTGATGACCTCGACGGCCGGCACCTCGGAGATGTCGCGGGTCGCGGTCGCCACCTCGGGAGTGATCTCGGGGTGGGGTGAATTGGGAGATTGCGTGCTCACGCTGGTAGCCTTGCAGATCGACCGGCCGTGTCCGTCCGTGGGGTGACCTGCGAGTGGGTTCGGTGTGCAAGTGAAGCAGCACCTGCTTCCACCCGCGTCAGCCTCACGGTTGCCGGGTCCTACGAGGTCACCGAGCAGTGGGCAGCGGGCGACAGCCGCGCGGCACACCTCCCTCGGCGAACTCGTGACCGGATCAGGTGAGGCTTCTCGTGCAACTGCGGCGAGGAGCCTCTCTTCGTTGGTGCGGTCAGCAGCAATCCCCTGACTGAAGGAGCACCACCATCAGCGAGCCTCGCATCAACGACCGCATTCGGGTTCCCGAAGTGCGGTTGGTTGGCCCCAATGGAGAACAGGTCGGCATCGTGCGCGTCGAGGACGCGCTGCGGCTCGCCGCCGAAGCCGATCTCGACCTCGTCGAGGTCGCACCGATGGCCAAGCCTCCGGTCGCCAAGCTCATGGACTTCGGCAAGTTCAAGTACGAGGCGGCGCTGAAGGCGCGGGAAGCGCGCAAGAACCAGGTCAACACGGTCATCAAGGAGATCAAGCTCCGCCCGAAGATCGACCCGCACGACTACGGCACGAAGAAGGGCCACGTCGAGCGGTTCCTCAAGGGTGGCGACAAGGTCAAGGTGACGATCATGTTCCGCGGCCGTGAGCAGTCGCGACCCGAGCTCGGGTTCCGCCTGCTGCAGCGCCTGGCCGAGGACGTCCTCGAGCTCGGCACCGTGGAGTCGGCCCCCAAGCAGGACGGCCGCAACATGATCATGGTGCTGGCCCCGACCAAGAAGAAGTCCGAAGCCATGGCAGAGCAGCGTCGGGCGCGCACCGCGGACACCGCGGCGCACCACGACAGCCCGCCGGCCGAGGCCGAGACCACCGACGCACCCGCCGAGACCGCCGAGGCATCCGCCGAGTAGGTCCAGCAGCACGCACCACCCACCAGGAGCACCGGTCGCCGGTGCCCCCGACAGCAAGGAGTTCGGCCATGCCGAAGATGAAGACGCACTCTGGCGCGAAGAAGCGCTTCCGCCTGACCGGCACCGGCAAGGTCATGCGCGAGCAGGCCGGCGGTCGCCACCTGCTCGAGCACAAGTCCTCGCGCTTCACCCGCTCGATCGCCAACGACGTCGAGGTGTCCAAGCCGGACGCCAAGAAGGTCAAGAAGCTTCTCGGCAAGTAAGTCCGACCCACCCACCCCTTTGTTTGACGGGCTCAGCACAGCAGCCCCCGCAAGCAGCTAGACAGCAAGGAGAACTCACGTGGCACGCGTGAAGCGGGCAGTAAACGCCCAGAAGAAGCGCCGGGTCGTCCTCGAGCGCGCCAGCGGTTACCGCGGACAGCGCTCGCGGCTCTACCGCAAGGCCAAGGAGCAGGTCACCCACAGCCTCGGCTACGCCTACCGCGACCGCCGCGCCCGCAAGGGTGACTTCCGTCGCCTGTGGATCCAGCGCATCAACGCCGGCGCCCGCGCGAACGGCATGACCTACAACCGGTTCATCCAGGGGCTCAAGGCCGCGGAGATCGAGGTCGACCGCCGGATGCTCGCCGAGCTGGCCGTCTCGGACGAGGCCGCCTTCAGCGCGCTGGTCGAGATCGCCCGCGCCAACGTGCCGGCGACCGCCGACGCCACCGCCTGACCTGACGCACGTCTATCCGAGCGCCGGGACATGCCCCCGCTGACCAACCCCCGATCCGATCGGGTCAAGGCGGTGCGGGCGTTGTCCCGGCGCTCGGTGCGTGAGCGGTCCGGTCGGTTCCTCGCCGAGGGCCCGCAGTCGGTCCGCTCCGCGGTCG
This sequence comes from uncultured Actinomycetota bacterium, assembly GCA_963757635.1. Lineage (GTDB taxonomy): Bacteria > Actinomycetota > Actinomycetes > Actinomycetales > Dermatophilaceae > Pedococcus. The sequence goes on from CAVWSK010000005.1 coordinate 1,270,151, forward strand.
TCCACCACCCCGAGGACGTGGTCGACCTCTACCTCACTGCGGAGGCGGCGACGAGGCATGGCGACATCACCGCCGCTGCCCGGGCGGGCGACGTGGCCCTGCACGAGGTGAGCGAGGAGGTCCTCGCCGCCATGGTCGACACGCAGGCGCCCCAGGGCCTGGTCGCCGTGTGTCGCATCCGCACCCCCTCGCTCGACGAGGTGCTCGCGCTCCGGCCCCGGTTGCTGGTGCTGCTGACCCACGTGCGAGACCCCGGCAACGCGGGCACGGTCATCCGCGGGGCCGATGCTGCCGGCGCCGACGCCGTGCTGGTCAGTGACGCCTCCGTCGATGTGCACTCGCCCAAGGTGGTGCGGTCCACGGCCGGGTCGTTGTTCCACCTCCCGGTCGTCACTGGCGTCCCCGTCGAGGACACCGTGGCTCGACTGCGCTCGGCCGGGATCCTGGTCCTGGCCGCCGACGGTGCCGGGACCGTGCTCCTGCCAGAGGTGGACCTGAGTCCGCCGCACGCGTGGGTGATGGGCAACGAGGCGTGGGGGTTGACGCCGGAGGTCCGCGGGCTCTGCGACGAGGTGGTGCGGGTGCCCTTGCGGGGCAAGGCCGAGTCGCTCAACCTCGCCATGGCCGCCACGGTCTGCCTCTTCACGTCCGCAGGGGCCCAGAACGACTAGGGTTTCGCCATGGAGTTCATCCCCGGTGTCATCCTGGACCCCGAGCGGGCTGCCATGGCGACCGAACTCCTGCCGGACGGGATGATCGCGGCCGAGGGGGACGCGACGGTCAGCTTCCTCAACAAGCGCGCCACCCAGATCCTCGGGGTGCGCCGCTCGGCGCTCGTCGGGCGCGACATCCGCAAGGCGCTGGTGCTGCGCGACGGCGATGGCACCGACTGGTGGGCGGCCACCGACCCGTGGAACGGTCTGAACATCCGCACCGGACACCGTGAGAAGTACCTGCTGGTCGAGGGCGGCGTCGAGGTGCTGGTCACCGCCAAGTACCTTCGCCCGGGCCGCAACCGCCCCGTCAACCGGGTCATCCTCATGCTCCGCGACGCTGAGGCCAGGCGCCGCCTCGAGGCCGACCACGCGGCGCTGATCTCCACCGTGGCCCACGAGCTGCGCTCCCCGCTGACCTCGGTCAAGGGCTTCTCCTCCACCCTGCTGCGGCGGTGGGACCGGTTCACCGACGACCAGAAGCGCCTCATGATCGAGACGATCGAGGCCGACGCCGACCGGGTCACCCGCCTGATCACCGAGCTCCTGGACGTGTCGCGCATCGACGCGGGCCGGCTGCAGATCCGGCCCCAGCCGCTCGACATCGCGGCGGTCTACGGCCGCCACGTGGAGCGTGCCGTCGCCAGTGGGCACGAGCGGGACCGGTTCGCCATCGAGGTGGCCGATGACCTGCCCGAGCTCTGGGCCGACCCGGACCGGCTCGACCAGATCCTGTCCAACCTCATCGAGAACGCACTGCGGCACGGCGAGGGTGTGGTGACCCTCGCCGCGCAGCCCGCCGCCCCCGACGCCCGCGCGGTGCTCGCGGCCAAGGGCCACCAGGGCGGTGGCGTCGACCTGCTCGTGAGCGACGAGGGCAAGGGCATCGCGCCCGACCACCACGACATCGTGTTCAGCCGGTTCTGGCACGGCTCCGGGCGCGGCAGCACCGGCCTCGGGCTCTACGTCGTCAAGGGTCTGGTCGAGGCCCACGGTGGCCGGGTGCGGGTGGAGTCCGCCCCCAGCGGGGGAGCCCAGTTCCGGCTCAGCCTCCCGTCGGACCCGCCGGACTACCTCACGTGAGGTCGGCAACCTGGTTGCGCCGGACCCCGTCGAGGCGCGACGCTGGAGTGGTGACGACAGCCCCCCAGCGATTTACCGCGCCTTCGGCCGCGGTCACACCGCTGCGCTGAGGGCACCGGGCGGACCCCGGTCCCGCCGCCAGCCGGGTCACCGGCATACCCGCTCCGGCACCGCCACCGCGTCCGAAGGCCGAACCCAGCCCGCGAGCCGCCCCCGTGCGGCCCATAGACTTCCGTGTCGCCGTCCCGGGGCGCCGAGCCGAACAGAGTGGAAAGCAATGTCTGGACCCAACAAGCAGTACGACCCGGTCGAGGTCGCCGCGCTCGACCCCGCCGTCATCGAGCAGGCCGTGGCCGACGCCCTCGCCGCGATCGCGGCAGCCGACTCGCTCGACGGGCTCAAGGCGGCCCGGCTGGCGCACCAGGGGGAGAAGAGCCCGCTCGCCCTGGCCAACCGCGAGATCGGCGCCCTGCCCCCGAGTGCCAAGGCCGAGGCGGGCAAACGTGTGGGCGCGGCGCGCGGGCGGGTCGGGCAGGCGCTCGCCGCCCGCCAGGCCGACCTCGAGGCCGAGCGCGACCAGCGCATCCTCGTCGAGGAGACCCTCGACCTGACGGTCCGCACCCCGCGGTCGACCATCGGTGCCCGGCACCCGATCAGCCTGGTCTCCGAGCGGGTCGAGGACATCTTCGTCGCGATGGGCTGGGAGATCGCCGAGGGGCCGGAGATCGAGTCGGAGTGGCTGAACTTCGACGCCCTCAACATCGCCGCCGACCACCCGGCGCGCGGCGAGCAGGACACCTTCTTCGTCGCGCCGGCGGGGTCGGGGCTGGTGCTGCGCACCCACACCTCCCCGGTGCAGGTCCGGACCATGCTCGAGCGTGAGCCCCCGATCTACGTGCTGTGCCCGGGCAAGGTGTTCCGCACCGACGACCTCGACGCGACGCACACGCCCGTGTTCCACCAGTTCGAGGGCCTGGTCGTCGACGAGGGCATCACCATGGCCCACCTCAAGGGCACTCTCGACGCCTTCGTCCAGCGGTTGTTCGGCGACGGCATCGTCACCCGGCTGCGGCCCAACTACTTCCCCTTCACCGAGCCCAGTGCCGAGATCGACTGCCAGTGCTGGATCTGCGGCGGCAACAACTCGGCGTGCCGGACCTGCGGGGGCACGGGTTGGATCGAGCTCGGGGGCTCGGGGATGGTCAACCAGCGAGTGCTGCGGGCTGCTGGGGTCGACACCGACCGCTACACGGGCTTCGCGTTCGGCCTCGGCATCGAGCGGTCGCTCATGCTGCGCCACGGGGTTGCCGACATGCACGACATCGTCGAGGGAGACGTCCGCTTCTCCCGCCAGTTCGGAATGGAGATCTGATGCACGCGCCCGTGTCATGGCTGCGCGAGCTCGCCGAGGTGCCGGAGGGCCTCACCGGCGCCGAGGTCGCGGCCAGCCTGGTGAAGGTCGGCCTCGAGGAAGAGGGCCTGACCGGTGGCGACCTCCGCGGTCCCCTCGTGGTGGGCCGCGTGCTCTCCGTCGAGCCCGAGCCGCAGAAGAACGGCAAGACGATCAACTGGTGCACCGTCGACGTGGGCCAGCACGGCCAGATGCTCACCGAGGGCAAGCCCCAGGAGATCGTCTGCGGCGCCCACAACTTCGCCGTCGGCGACCTCGTCGTCTGCGTGCTGCCCGGCGGGGTGCTGCCCGGCGGCTTCGAGATCGGTGCACGCAAGACCTACGGGCACCTGTCCAACGGCATGATCTGCTCGGCCCAGGAGCTGGGGCTCGGTGACGACCACGACGGCATCATCGTGCTGTCCGAGCTGCTCGGCACGGACGCTGCCGCCGCGCTGGCGCCCGGCGACGACGCCATCGCCCTGCTCGACCTCGCGGACGAGGTCGTGGAGGTCAACGTCACCCCGGACCGCGGCTACTGCTTCTCGATGCGCGGGATCGCCCGCGAGCTCGCCCTGTCCGCCGGCGTGGGTTTCGCCGACCCCGCCGACCTCGACGTGGCGCCCGCCACCACCGACGGGTATGCCGTGCACCTCACCGACGAGTCGCCGATCGGGGGCGCCCTGGGCTGCGACCGCTACGTCGCCCGGGTCGTCCGGGGCGTCGACGTCCACGCGCCGTCGCCGCCCTGGATGCGCAAGCGACTGACGCAGGTCGGCATGCGCCCGATCTCGCTGGCCGTCGACGTCACGAACTACGTCATGATGCTGCTCGGCCAGCCGCTGCACGCCTTCGACCTCGACACCCTGTCGGGCTCGGTCGGCACGCGCCGGGCCCGGGCGGGGGAGAAGCTCACCACGCTGGACGACGTCGCGCGGGCGCTCGACCCCGAGGACCTGCTCATCGTCGACGGAGCCGACACACCGCTGGCCATCGCCGGCGTCATGGGGGGCGCCGCCTCGGAGATCGGCGACTCCACGTCGAACGTGCTCATCGAGGCGGCTCACTTCGACCCCATCTCGATCGCCCGGTCGTCGCGGCGCCACCAGCTGACGACCGAGGCGTCCAAGCGCTTCGAGAGGGGTGTCGACCCGAACGTGGCCGCTGCCGCCGCGCAGCTGGCGGTCGACCTCCTCGTCGAGCTCGGTGGGGGCACCGCGGACCCCGGCGGCACGGACGTGGACCTGCACGCCGATCGCCCTCCGCTCACCTTCGACGTCACCTTGCCGACGCGCTACATCGGCCTCGACTACCCCCGCGCCGAGGTGGAGGCCACCCTTCGTGCCGTCGGCTGCATCGTCGAGGACGACGAGGGCGACCACGTGCGGGTGCTCGCGCCGTCCTGGCGCCCCGACCTGGTGGACGGACCGGACCTGGTCGAGGAGGTGGCCCGAGTCCGTGGCTACGACCAGATCCCCTCGGTGCTGCCCCAGCCGAAGGCCGGCGGTGGGCTGACCCACGGCCAGCGCGTGCGGCGCCTCGTGGCTGCGACCCTCGCCCAGCAGGGGCTCGTCGAGGTGCTCAGCTATCCCTTCGTGGCCCCCGACCTGTTCGACCGCCTCGGCTACGCAGCCGACGACCCGCGCCGGCTCACCGAGACCCTGGTCAACCCGCTGTCCGACGAGGCGCCGCTGATGCGGACCTCGGTGCTCGACACCCTCGTCGAGGTCCTGCGCCGCAACGTCTCCCGGGGCTCGCGCGACGTCGCCCTCTACGAGCTCGGTGCGGTGACCCGCGGTCGGGACGTCCCCGCGACGGCGCCGGTGCCCGGCATCGAGACCCGGCCCGACGACCAGACCCTGGCCGCGATCCGCGGCGCGGTGCCCGAGCAGCCGAGGCACGTGGCGATGGCCGCCTGTGGCGACCTGGAGCCATCCGGTCCGTGGGGTCCGGCCCGCCCGGCCACAGCCGCCGACGCCGTGGCGTGGGCACGGGCGGTGGCGTCGGCCCTCGGCCTCCACCTCGTGGTCGCCGCCGTCGAGCACGCCCCCTGGCACCCCGGCCGGGCGGCGCGCCTGACCCTGGCCGACGGCACCCTCGTGGGCCACGCCGGTGAGCTGCACCCCACGGTGCTGACCGGCCTCGAGCTGCCGGCCCGAAGCGTCGCCGCGGAGCTCGACGTGGACGTCCTCGTCCGCGCGACGGGCCAGCCGGTGCAGGCCAGGGCGCTGTCCACCTACCCGCAGGCCCACACCGACGTGGCTCTCGTCGTCGCCGACGACGTGCCGGCCGCCACGGTGGAGGACGCGCTGCGCTCCGGTGCCGGCGAACAGCTCCAGTCCGTGGTGCTCTTCGACGTCTACCAGGGCGAGCAGGTCGGTGAGGGCCGCCGGTCGCTGGCCTACCGGCTCACCTTCCGCGCACCGGACCGCACCCTGACGACCGACGAGGTGAGTGCGCTGCGCGACCGCGCCGTGGCCGAGGCCGCTCGCTGCACCGGGGCGGTGCAGCGATGACCCGACCTGTCGCCGTCGTGACCGGGGCGTCCCGAGGTATCGGCCTGCACCTCGCCGACGCCCTCGAAGGGGCAGGCCACCTCGTCGAGCGCGGCGCGTCGTCCGTGGCCGAGGTCACCGACCGCGCCGCGGTGGAGGCGTGGGTCGCGGACATCGTCGGGCGGCGCGGACGCATCGACGTCCTGGTCAACAACGCCGGCATCATCGACGAGGAGGTGCCACTGACCCAGTCCGACCCGGACCGCTGGTGGCGCACCGTCGAGGTCAACGTCCTCGGCCCCTACCTGCTCACCCGGTCGGTGGTGCCGGTCATGCTGGCGCACGGCGGCGGGCGGGTCATCAACATCAACAGCGGCTCCGGCGTCCGCCCGGGCGCCGTGGCGTCGGCCTACAACGTCAGCAAGACGGCCCTGGCCCGGATCACCGGGTCCACCCACCTCGAGGGCGCCGCGCACGGCGTCTTCGCCTTCGACTTCGCGCCGGGCGTCGTCCGCACCGACATGACCGCGGGGATGCGGGCTCATGACGACCGCACCGAGTGGACCTCCCCGCAGGAGGTCGTCACCCTGGCCCTGGCCCTCGCCGACGGTCGGCTGGACGCCTGGTCGGGTCGGATGGTCCGGGCCGGTGCCGACACGGTGGAGTCGCTGACGGCCCGCGCCGCCAAGGGGCTGGGCGAGGCGGACCGCACGATCACGCTCAGCCCGTGGGGCCCCGACGACCCGCTCGGGTGAGCGGCCGCAGCGGCTGGTGCGGACGACCCTCTGCATACGTTCACGCAGAGGTGTATAGTCATGCACATGTGGACAGTGGCAGTCGCCGGCGCGAGCGGCTATGCGGGCGGTGAGCTCCTGCGCCTGCTGCTGGCGCACCCCGAGGTCGAGATCGGGGCGGTGACGGCCGCCTCCAGCGCCGGGCAGGCCCTGGGTGCGGTGCACCCCCACCTCACCCCGCTGGCGGACCGTGTCATCGAGCCGACCACGCCGCAGACCCTGGCCGGTCATGACGTCGTCTTCCTCGCCCTGCCCCACGGCCACTCCGCCGAGGTGGCCGCGACCCTGCCCGCGCAGACCGTGGTGCTCGACTGCGGCGCCGACTTCCGCCTGCGCGACAGCCGGGACTGGGAGCAGTTCTACGACACCCCGTATGCCGGGTCGTGGGCCTACGGCATGCCCGAGCTCAGCGTCGCCGGCGGTTCCAAGCAGCGTGCCGCGCTGGGCGGACAGCGCCGGGTCGCCGTTCCCGGCTGCTACCCCACCGCGGTCTCGCTCGCCCTCGCGCCCGGCTTCGCTGCCGGGGTGCTGGAGGCCAAGGACGTCGTCGTCGTGGCCGCCTCCGGGACCTCGGGCGCCGGCAAGTCCCTCAAGCCGCACCTGCTGGGGGCCGAGGTGATGGGCGCGATGTCGCCCTACGGAGTCGGCGGCGGGCACCGGCACACCCCCGAGATCGAGCAGAACCTCGCCGCGGCCCTGGGCAGGGAGGTGCGGGTGTCGTTCACGCCCACCCTGGCCCCCATGCCTCGCGGCATCCTCGCCACCTGCACGGCCCCGATCGCCCCCGGCGCGGACGCCGACCAGGTCCGGGCCGCGTGGCAGGAGGCCTACGTGGACGAGCCGTTCGTCCACCTCCTGCCCGAAGGGCAGTGGCCCTCCACGGCCCACGTGCTGGGCAGCAACTGCGTCCACGTCCAGGTGACCGTCGACGCCCGAGTCGGAAGGGTGGTCGTCGTGGCCGCTGTGGACAACCTCACCAAGGGCACGGCCGGAGCTGCGGTCCAGTGCATGAACCTCTCGCTCGGGCTGCCCGAGACCAGCGGCCTCCCGATGGCGGGGGTGGCACCGTGAGCCTGCCCCTGCACCTCATGAGGCACGAGACCGAGGTGGCGTTCGCCCGGCTCCCCGGGGGTGATGAGCCGTCCTGGGACTGGCGCACGGGCCCGCTGGCCTCGATCACCTACACCGACAGCGAGACCTCCCTGGTGAGCGCGTTCGACACGGTGCCCGACGGCGTGGTCAAGCAGGGCCCCCTGACGGCCTTCGAGATCGCCGGGCCGTTGGACTTCTCCATGGTCGGTGTCCTGTCGGGACTGCTCGAACCGTTGGCCCGCAAGGGCATCAGCATCCTCGCCCTGTCGACCTACGACACGGACTGGATCCTCATCGACAGCGACCGGGCCGACGACGCCGCCGCGACCTGGAAACGGCTGGGCAACACCGTCGCCCCGGCGCGGCTGACGGGGGCCGGGGCATGAGCGTCACGGCACCGGCGGGGTTCCGGGCCGCTGGAGTGGTCGCGGGGCTGAAGAGCACCGGCGCGCCAGACCTCGCGCTCGTCGTCAACGACGGACCGGACCACCACGCTGCCGCGGTGTTCACCAGCAACCGGGTGGAGGCCGCGCCGGTCACGTGGTCCCGTCAGGCGACAGGGGACGGGCGCGTCGACGCAGTCGTGCTCAACTCCGGTGGGGCCAACGCCTGCACCGGTGCCCAGGGTTTCGCCGACACGCACTCCACGGCGGAGCGCGTCGCCGAGGTCCTCGGCATCTCCTCGCACGACGTCGTGGTCTGCTCGACCGGACTCATCGGCGAGCTGTTGCCGATGCAGCGCGTCCTCGCCGGTGTCGACGCCGCCGCCACGGCGCTGGCGGCCACCGGCGGCCCCGCGGCCGCGACGGCGATCACGACCACCGACACCGTCTCCAAGGAGGCCCTGGCCGCGAGGGCGGGCTGGTCGGTGGGTGGCATGGCCAAGGGCGCCGGCATGCTGGCGCCGGCCCTGGCCACGATGCTCGTCGTGGTGACCACGGATGCCGTGGTCGGGCCGGACGACCTCGACGTCATCCTGCGCGCTGCCACCGCCGTGACCTTCGACCGCGTCGACTCCGACGGGTGCCAGTCCACCAACGACACCGTGGTGCTCCTCGCCTCGGGTGCGTCCGGCGTGGCGGTCGACGCGGCCGACATGCAGGAGGCGGTCACCGCGGTCTGCGCCGACCTCGCCCGGCAGCTGGTCGCCGATGCCGAGGGCGCCCACCACGACATCGCGATCGAAGTGCGCACGGCAAGCTCGGAAGAGGACGCGCTCGAGGTCGCGCGGGCCATCGCGCGCAACAACCTGTTCAAGTGCGCCGTCTTCGGCAACGACCCCAACTGGGGCCGGGTGCTCGCGGCGGTCGGCACGACAGGGGCCGCCTTCGACCCGCACGCCCTGGACGTCTCGATGAACGGCGTGCAGGTCTGCCGGGGTGGCGGCGTCGGTGCCGACCGCTCGCTGGTCGACCTGTCCGCGCGCGAGGTGCACGTGCTCGTCGACCTCCATGCCGGAGAGCGGTCGGCGACGATCTGGACCAACGACCTCACGCACGACTACGTCCACGAGAACTCGGCCTACTCGAGCTGATGGGACCGACATGACCCCGACCCCCACCAACACCGTCCGCGGCCACATCGGCGCTGCCGCCCTCCGCGTGGCGCAGGGCAAGGCCCAGACCCTCGTCGAGGCGCTGCCCTGGCTGGAGCGCTTCCGCGGCTCGCTGGTCGTGGTCAAGTACGGCGGCAACGCCATGGTCGACGACGAGCTCAAGGCCGCTTTCGCCCAGGACGTCGCCTTCCTGCGGTATGCCGGGCTGCGGCCGGTCGTCGTCCACGGCGGTGGACCACAGATCGCGACCATGCTCGGGCGGCTCGGCCTCGAGAGCGAGTTCCGTGGCGGCCTGCGGGTGACGACCCCGGAGGTCATGGATGTCGTGCGGATGGTGCTCACCGGGCAGGTCGGACGCGAGCTGGTGGGTCTGCTCAACCAGCACGGACCGGTCGCGGTGGGGCTCTCGGGCGAGGACGCCGCGCTGTTCGGTGCGCGTCGCCGGGGCACCGAGGTCGACGGCGAGCAGGTCGATCTCGGCCTCGTGGGCGACGTCGTCGCCGTCAACCCCGGTGCGGTGCAGGACATCCTCGACGCCGGCCGCATCCCCGTGGTGTCCACCGTCGCCCCCGACCTCGACGTCGAGGGCCAGGTGCTGAACATCAACGCCGATACCGCCGCAGCAGCCCTCGCGGTGGCGCTGAAGGCACACAAGCTGGTGATGCTCACCGATGTCGAAGGTGTCTACGCGCAGTGGCCGGACCGCGACTCACTGCTGTCCTCGCTCACGGTCAGCGGTGCCCGCGAGCTGATGGGTCGGGTCGATGCGGGCATGATCCCCAAGCTCGAGGCCTGTGTGCGGGCCGTGGAGCAGGGCGTGCCGCAGGCCCACGTGGTCGACGGGCGGCAGCCCCACTCCCTGCTCCTGGAGGTCTTCACCTCCGAGGGCATCGGCACCATGATCGTCCCCGACCGGGGAGCCACGTCCTGATGGGCGCCCTCAACGACGAGCTGCTCGAGCGCTACCAGGCCTCGGTGCTCGGCGTCTTCGGGCGCCCGCCCCTGGTGCTGTCGCACGGCGCGGGGTGCCATGTCTGGGACGTCGACGGCCGCCGCTACCTCGACCTCGTCGGGGGCATCGCGGTCAACGCGCTCGGCCACGGGCACCCCGCACTGGTGACCGCCCTGAGCAAGCAGGCCGGTGAGGCGATCCACATCTCCAACCTGTTCACCTCGGTCGCACAGATCGAGCTCGCCGAACGCCTGCTCGGCATCGCCGGCGCCCCTTCCGGGTCGGCGGTGTTCTTCGCCAACTCCGGTGCCGAGGCGATCGAGGCCGCGATCAAGCTGAGCCGGCGCACGGGCCGGTCCGGGATCGTCGCGGCCGAGGGCGCCTTCCACGGCCGCACGACCGGAGCCCTGGCCCTCACCCACAAGCAGGCCTACCGCGAGCCGTTCGAGCCGCTCATCCCAGGGGTCTCGCACGTGCCCTACGGCGACGGGGCCGCACTGCGGGCCGCGGTGGGCCCCGACACCGCGGCCGTGGTCCTCGAGCCCGTGCAGGGGGAGGCCGGCGTGCTGAGCCCGGGCCCGGCCTACCTGCAGCTGGCCCGCGAGCTCACCACCGCCCACGGCGCCCTGCTCGTCCTCGACGAGATCCAGACCGGCATGGGCCGCACCGGCACCTGGTTCGCCTTCCAGCAGGCCGGCGTGGTGCCCGATGCGATCACGCTGGCCAAGGGTCTCGGCGGTGGCGTCCCCATCGGGGCGCTGGTGACCTTCGGTGCGGAGGTGACCGCCCTGCTCACCGTGGGACAGCACGGCTCGACGTTCGGGGGGAACCCCCTTGCGGCGGCCGCCGGGCTCGCCGTCATCGACACGATCGAGCAGGAGGGGTTGCTCGACCACGCTGCAGGAGCCGGCCGCCACCTCGTCGACGCGGTCGCGGCGCTCGAGCACCCCATGGTCACCGGGGTCCGCGGGGCCGGGCTGCTGCGCGCGATCACCCTGGCCCAGCCGGTCGCGGCCGCCGTGGCTGCGGGGGCCCGCGAGGCAGGCTTCATCGTCAACCCGGTGGCCCCCGACGCCCTGCGGCTGGCGCCACCACTGGTCATCACGACCGACGAGCTCGACACGTTCGTCCAGGCGCTGCCGGGGCTCCTCGACGCCGCCACCCAGGAGGACCTCCCATGACCGTGCGCCACTTCCTGCGCGATGACGACCTCAGCGCCGACGAGCAGGCGCTGGTGCTCCAGCGGGCCCTCGAGCTCAAGGCGGCGCCGTTCTCGCGGACCCCGCTGGCGGGACCCAGGACCGTCGCCGTGATCTTCGACAAGCCCACGCTGCGAACCCAGGTCTCCTTCGCCGGCGCGATCAGCGGCCTGGGTGGCCACCCCCTGGCCGTCGACGGCCTGCTGGCCCAGATCGGGGTGCGGGAGTCGGTCGCGGACACCGCTCGCGTCCTCGGGCGGCAGGCGTCGGCGATCGTGTGGCGCACCCACGGCCAGGACCGCCTCGAGGAGATGGCGCGGTATGCCGGTGTGCCGGTCGTCAACGCGCTCACCGACGACTTCCACCCGTGCCAGATCCTCGCCGACCTCCTGACGATCACCGAGCACCGTGGGCCGGTGGCTGGACAGACGCTCGGCTACGTCGGCGACGGGGCCAACAACATGGCGCACTCCTACCTGCTCGGGTGCGCCCTCGCGGGCATGCACGTGCGGATCGGCACCCCCGCGGACCACCCGCCCGCCGCCGCCGTGCTGGCCCGGGCCCGGGAGATCGCGGCGGACCGTGGCGGGTCGGTGCTCGTCACCCACGACGCCCGGGAGGCGGTCGCCGCCGTCGACGTGGTGGTGACCGACACCTGGGTCTCGATGGGCATGGAGGCCGAGAAGGACTCCCGCCAGGGCGGCGCCAGCCCGTTCGCCGCCTTCGCGGTGACCGAGGAGCTGATGGCCCACGCCGCCCCCGACGCGATCTTCCTGCACTGCCTGCCGGCCTACCGGGGCCTGGAGGTCCAGGGCAGCGTCATCGACGGTCCCCGGTCGGTGGTGTGGGACGAGGCGGAGAACCGGCTGCACGCCCAGAAGGCCCTCCTGTCCTTCCTCCTCGAGGAGGGGGTGGGCGGGTGACCATCGCCGCCACCCGCACGGGACGCCAGCACCGCATCGTCGAGCTGCTGGCCCGCCACGAGGTGCGCTCGCAGGGCCAGCTGCTGGGGCTGCTGGCCGAGGACGGCATCGAGGTCACCCAGGCGACCCTCTCGCGCGACCTGCTCGACCTCGGTGCGGTCAAGATCCGGGCCGGTCGCACCCTCGTGTACGCCGTGCCCGGGGAGGGCGGCGACCGCACCGCCCGACCCGCTCCCGGCCACGGTGCGCTGACCGAACGACTGCGCAAGGTGTGCGAGGAGCTGCTGGTGACCGCAGAGCCCTCGCACAACCTGGTCGTCCTGCGCACCCCACCGGGGGCGGCCAACTACCTCGCCTCCGCCATCGACCACACGACCCTGGCCGGGGTGCTGGGGACGATCGCCGGTGACGACACCCTCATGATCATCACCACGGGCCCGGCGGCCAGCAGGCAGGTGGCCGGCGAGCTGCTGGCCCTGGCCGGCAGCCACGACCCGGCCTGACCGTCCCCGCCACCGACGCCCACCGACCGAGCACACGGCATACCGAGGAGCCACGAGTGAGCCACGACCCCACTGCAGCACCGACCGACCAGAGCAGGGTCAGCCTCTGGGGCGGGCGCTTCGCGGGCGGCCCGGCCGATGCGCTGGCGGCCCTGAGCAAGTCCACCCACTTCGACTGGCGGCTGGCGCCCTACGACCTCGCGGGGTCACGCGCGCACGCCCGGGTGCTGCACGGTGCCGGGCTGCTCGACGACGCCACCCTCGAGGCCATGCTGGCGGGGTTGGCCCAGCTGGCGACCGATGTCGAGTCCGGGGCGTTCACCCCGGCCGAGGACGACGAGGACGTGCACACCGCCCTCGAGCGCGGCCTCATCGAGCGGGCCGGCCCCGAGGTCGGGGGACGACTGCGGGCCGGTCGGTCCCGCAACGACCAGGTCGCCACGTTGTTCAGGATGTACCTGCGCGACCACGCGCGCCTGGTCGCCGGGCTGGTGCTCGATGTCGTCGACGCGCTCGTGCTCCAGGCCGAGCGCCACCGCGACGTGCCGATGCCCGGCCGCACCCACCTGCAGCACGCGCAGCCGGTCCTGCTGGCGCACCACCTGCTGGCGCACGGGTGGGCGCTGCTGCGCGACGTCGACCGGCTGCGCGACTGGGACGTGCGTGCCGCGGTCTCGCCCTACGGTTCCGGGGCGCTCGCGGGGTCCTCGCTCGGGCTCGACCCGGAGGCGGTGGCTGCCGACCTCGGCTTCACCACCTCGGTCGAGAACTCCATCGACGGCACCGCCTCGCGCGACTTCGTCGCCGAGCTGGCTTTCGTGGCGGCGATGACGGCGATCGACGTGTCCCGCCTGGCCGAGGAGGTCGTGCTCTGGGCCACGAAGGAGTTCTCCTTCGTCACCCTCGACGACGCCTACTCGACCGGGTCGAGCATCATGCCGCAGAAGAAGAACCCCGACGTCGCCGAGCTGGCCCGAGGCAAGGCCGGACGGCTCGTCGGCGACCTGACCGGGCTGCTGACCACGCTCAAGGCGCTGCCGCTGGCCTACAACCGTGACCTCCAGGAGGACAAGGAGCCGGTCTTCGACGCCGTCGACACCCTGGAGGTGTTGCTGCCCGCCTTCAGTGGCATGGTCGCCACCCTGGTCTTCGACACCGAGCGGCTCGCCTCCCTGGCGCCCCAGGGCTTCTCGCTGGCCACCGACATCGCCGAGTGGCTGGTCCGGCAGGGGGTGCCGTTCCGGGTGGCCCACGAGGTGGCCGGGGCCTGCGTGCGCTCCTGCGAACAGCGCGGCATCGAGCTGTGGGACCTGTCCGACAGCGACCTGGCTGACCTCTCCGAGCACCTCACCCCGACCGTCCGCGAGGTGCTCAGCGTCGAGGGGTCGCTGTCCTCCCGCAACGCCAAGGGGGGCACCGCTCCCGAGCGGGTCGCCGAGCAGCTGGAGCGGGTGCGGGGCCTCGTGGGCCAGGCCCGGGTGTGGGCGCAGACGCCCATCGCGGTGCGCTGACCCTCTTCGGGGTTTCCGACCGGTCCCCGGCGGAGCTTCCTGCTAGGTTCGGTGACGCGGGTCACAGTCGACCCGCGTGAACCTCCGGAGGGACGGTGTCATGGGCGTCAGTGACGACCTCACGACGGCTGCGGGTCACGTGGCCGGACTGCGACGGGCGGTGACCGCGCTCGCCAAGGAGCTCGGCAACACCATCGACATCCAGCGACTGCGCGACGACGTGGTGCGCCTGGCCGACGACGTCGACCTGCTCGCCCGGGGGGCCGGTGTCGGCTCGCAGGACCGCGCGGGCGCGCCGGGGGAGATCGTGTTCATCCCGGACGACGACTACGACCCGTCGATGTGGGCGGACGTCGAGGACGAGGGCGTCGGCTCGCACCGGGGCAACTGAGGTGGCCCAGGTCGACCTGAGCAAGGGTGTCGGGACGCCCGGGCGGGCTCGCATCGCGGCGCGCACCCTGCGTGGCGACCGGTGGTGGCTGCAGCCCTTGGTCACCTTCGTCTGCTTCACGGCGTGGCTGCTCTACGGCCTGGTCCGGGCGAGCACGCAGAAGGACTACTTCGTCGCCGACTACGGCTACCTCACGCCCTTCGCCTCGCCGTGCCTGTCGACCTCGTGCGTCCCGGGGTCCACGCACTTCGGCACGCCGTTCGGCGACTGGCCGCCGCTCATCCCGTTCGCGGCCCTGACCCTGCCCTTCCTGCTGCTGTTCCGGCTGACCTGCTACTACTACCGCAAGGCCTACTACCGCTCGTTCTGGTTGAGCCCTCCTGCGTGCGGGGTGGCCGAGCCGCACCGCAGCTACTCGGGCGAGACGCGCTTCCCGCTCGTGGTCCAGAACGTCCACCGCTACTTCTTCTACGCCGCGGTCATCGTGTCCCTCATCAACACCTATGACGTCTTCCACGCCTTCCGCGGCAAGGACGGCAGCTTCGGGCTGGGCCTCGGCACGCTGATCCTGCTGGCCAACGTGGTGCTGCTGTGGTGCTACACCCTCGGCTGCCACTCCTGTCGCAACATCGTGGGCGGGCGGCTCAACCACTTCAGCAAGCACCCGATCCGCTACAAGGCCTGGGGCTGGGTCGGGAAGCTCAACGCCCGGCACATGACGTTCGCCTGGGTCACCCTCGGCAGCCTCGTGGTGACCGACGCCTACATCGCCCTGGTGTCCTCGGGGACCCTCACCGACCTGCGCATCATCAACTGACCGACCTGCCCTCCGCACGGACCGTCCACCAAGGAGCCCAGTGACCGACCTCGAGCGCCACGAGTACGACGTCATCGTCATCGGAGCCGGCGGTGCCGGGCTGCGGGCGGCGATCGAGGCCCGTGAGCAGGGGCTGCGCACCGCCGTGATCTGCAAGAGCCTGTTCGGCAAGGCCCACACGGTCATGGCCGAAGGGGGCATCGCCGCGTCGATGGGCAATGCCAACGAGCGCGACAACTGGGAGGTGCACTTCCGCGACACCATGCGCGGTGGCAAGTTCCTCAACAACCCGCGGATGGCCGAGCTGCACGCCAAGGAGGCTCCGCAGCGGGTCTGGGAGCTGGAGACCTACGGCGCGCTGTTCGACCGGACGCCGGACGGCAAGATCAGCCAGCGCAACTTCGGTGGCCACGAGTACCCCCGACTCGCCCACGTCGGTGACCGCACCGGCCTGGAGCTCATCCGCACCCTGCAGCAGAAGATCGTCAGCCTCCAGCAGGAGGACCACCGCGAGAGCGGTGACTACGAGGCCCGCCTCAAGGTCTTCGCCGAGCTCACCATCACCGACATCCTCAAGGATGGGTCAGGTGCGGTCTCCGGGGCGTTCGGCTACTGGCGCGAGTCGGGCCGCTTCGTGCTGTTCTCCGCGCCCGCCGTCATCCTCGCGACGGGCGGTATCGGCAAGTCCTTCAAGGTGACCAGCAACTCGTGGGAGTACACCGGCGACGGCCATGCCCTGGCCCTGCGCGCGGGCGCCAGCCTGGTCAACATGGAGTTCATCCAGTTCCACCCCACGGGCATGGTCTGGCCGCCGTCGGTCAAGGGCATCCTCGTGACCGAGTCGGTGCGCGGTGACGGGGGAGTGCTGCGCAACTGCGACGGCGAACGCTTCATGTTCCAGTACGTCCCCGACGTGTTCCGCGGCCAGTACGCCGACAGCGAGGCCGAGGCGGACCGCTGGTACAAGGACCCCGAGAACAACAAGCGGCCACCCGAGCTGTTGCCCCGCGACGAGGTGGCACGGGCCATCAACAGCGAGGTCAAGGAGGGGCGTGGGAGCCCGCACGGCGGCGTGTTCCTCGACGTCTCCACGAGGCTGCCGGCCGAGGAGATCACCCGGCGGCTGCCCTCGATGCACCACCAGTTCAAGGAGCTCGCCGACGTCGACATCACCGCCGAGCCGATGGAGGTCGGACCGACCTGCCACTACGTCATGGGTGGGGTCGAGGTCGACGCCGACACGGCGGCGACGGCGGTGCCCGGGCTCTACGCCGCGGGAGAGGTCGCGGGTGGCATGCACGGATCCAACCGCCTCGGTGGCAACAGCCTGTCCGACCTGCTCGTGTTCGGACGACGTGCCGGTATGGGTGCTGCGGGTTATGTTGCCGCGCTTGGCGATTCGCGGCCCCAGATCTCTGAGTCCGCCGTAGCCGCGGCGTCCGAGACGGCGTTGGCGCCGTTCCGCGACGCCACCGAGAATCCCTACTCACTGCACCAGGAGCTCCAGCAGCGGATGAACGACCTGGTCGGGATCATCCGCCGCGAGGAGGAGGTGCGCGAGGCCCTCGATACGCTCGACGATCTTGGTGAGCGCGCGAAAAGGGTTGGTGTCGAAGGACATCGACAGTTCAACCCCGGTTGGCACCTGGCCCTCGACCTGCGCAACATGCTCGACGTCTGCCGGTGCGTGGCGATGGCGGCCCTCGAGCGCACCGAGTCCAGGGGCGGGCACACGCGCGAGGACTTCCCGAAGATGGACCCGCAGTGGCGAGGGGTCAACCTCATCTGCACCCAGGACGCGGCCGGGGAGATCTCGTTGCGCCACCAGCCGGTTCCCGAGATCAGGCAGGACCTGCTCGAGCTGTTCGAGCGCGGCGAGCTGTCCAAGTACCTCACCGAGGAGGAGCTCGCCCGCCACGGTGCTGCGCCTCAGGACGAGCAGGGGAGTGGGTCATGAGCTACGACGCCCGGTTCAAGGTGTGGCGCGGTGACGCCGAGGGCGGCGACCTGCAGGACTACACGGTGGAGGTCAACGAGGGCGAGGTCGTCCTCGACATCATCCACCGGCTGCAGGCGACCCAGACCCCCGACCTCGCCGTCCGGTGGAACTGCAAGGCCGGCAAGTGCGGCTCGTGCAGTGCGGAGGTCAACGGCCGTCCGCGACTGCTGTGCATGACCCGCATGAGCACCTTCACCGAGGCCGAGGAGATCACGGTGACCCCGCTGCGGGCCTTCCCGGTGCAGCGCGACCTGGTCACCGACGTGTCGTTCAACTACGAGAAGGCCCGTGAGGTCCAGTCCTTCACCCCACCGGCCGACCTGGCTCCCGGCGACTACCGCATGCAGCAGGTCGACGTGGAGCGCAGCCAGGAGTTCCGCAAGTGCATCGAGTGCTTCCTGTGCCAGGACGTCTGCCACGTGGTCCGCGACCACGAGGACAACAAGGCGAACTTCTCCGGGCCCCGCTTCCTCATGCGCATCGCGGAGCTCGACATGCACCCGCTCGACACCGCCGACCGACGGCCGGCGGCCCGCAAGGAGCACGGGCTCGGCTACTGCAACATCACCAAGTGCTGCACCGAGGTGTGCCCTGAGCACATCAAGATCACCGACAACGCCCTCATCCCGCTCAAGGAGCGCGTCGTGGACCGGCACTACGATCCCGTCGTGTGGCTGGGCAACAAGATCAGGCGCCGCGACGCCTGACCCGGGAGTTCTTCGGCGGTGACGTCCTCGACGTGGCGCCGGCCCTGCTCGGGGCGGTCGTCACGCACGCGGGGGTGAGCGTCAGGCTCACCGAGGTCGAGGCGTATGCCGGGGAGTCGGACCCGGGATCGCACGCCTTCCGGGGCCCCACCCCGAGGACCAGGGTGATGTTCGGTCCTGCCGGACACCTCTACGTCTACTTCACCTACGGCATGCACTGGTGCGCCAACGTCGTGTGCGGACCGGACGGCGACGCGAGCGCAGTCCTGCTGCGCGCCGGCGAGGTGGTCGACGGGGACCATCTCGCCGCGGCCCGTCGCCAGGGCATCGCGCGCCGGGACTGGGCGCGTGGTCCCGCCCGGTTGGCCACCACCTTGGGACTGACGGGCGAGCACACCGGCATCGACGCCTGCGGTGCTACTGCCACGGTCTCCTTCAGTGCTCCCGCGCGGCCGGATGCGCGCAACGTGGTCCGCACCGGACCCAGGGTGGGGGTAGCCGGTGCGGGGGGAGACGCAGCCACCTTCCCGTGGCGGTTCTGGATCGACGGGGAGCCGAGCGTCTCGGCATACCGACCTGCAAAACCGCGTGCACGCACACCCCGGCCATAGGGCAGGCTGTGCACGGGCCGCCTCCCGGCGGCCAGGTACCCAGGCTGAAGGAGAGGCACCCCGTGAGCGACATCCTCGACGAGCTGCAGTGGCGAGGACTGGTGGCCCAGACCACCGACGAGTCCGCGCTGCGCCAGGCACTCGCCGACGGGCCGATCACGGCGTACTGCGGCTTCGACCCGACCGCACCGTCGCTGCACTTCGGCAACCTCGTGCAGCTGGTCGTCATGCGGCACCTGCAGCGGGCCGGCCACCGGATCATCTGCCTCGTGGGTGGTTCGACGGGTCTCATCGGCGATCCCCGGCCCTCCTCCGAGCGCGTGCTCAAGACCAAGGAGCAGACCGCGGAGTGGGTGGCGGGGATCCAGCAGCAGGTGCTGCCCTTCCTCGAGTTCGCGGGGGACAACCCCGCCCTCATGGTCAACAACCTCGACTGGACCGCACCGTTGTCGGCCCTGGACTTCCTGCGTGACATCGGCAAGCACTTCCGCGTCAACCAGATGGTGAAGAAGGACGCGGTCGCGGCGCGGCTGAACAGTGACGAGGGCATCTCCTACACCGAGTTCAGCTACCAGATCCTCCAGGGGCTGGACTACCTCCAGCTCTACCGCGACCACGGCTGCACGCTGCAGACCGGCGGTCAGGACCAGTGGGGCAACCTCACGGCGGGGTCCGACCTCATCCACCGGGTCGAGGGCGCCTCCGTGCACCTGCTCACGACGCCACTCATCACCGACTCCTCGGGGACGAAGTTCGGCAAGAGCGAGGGCAACGCGATCTGGCTCTCGCCCGACATGACCAGTCCCTACGCCTTCTACCAGTACTGGATCAACGTCGAGGACGCCTCGGTGGTCATGCTGCTCAAGGTGTTCACCGACCGGACCGAGGAGCAGGTCGCAGAGCTCGAGCGGTCCCTGGCCGACAAGCCCTTCCTGCGCGAGGCCCAGAAGGCCCTGGCTGCCGACGTCACCACGCTGGTGCACGGGGCCGCAGCCACGGCCGCCGTGCAGGCCGCCTCGGAGGCGCTCTTCGGCAAGGGCGACGTGGGCGCACTGGACGCCCGCACGCTGGCCGACGCCACGGGCGAGCTGCCCGGAGGTGAGCTCTCGGTGGGCATGACGTTCACCGACGCCCTGGTCGCCGTGGGGCTGGTGGACTCGCGCAACGCGGCCCGCCGCGCCATCGGTGACGGCGGCGCCTCGCTCAACAACGTCAAGGTGGGCGACCCGGAGCAGCGCCTCGTGGAGGGCGACTTCCTCCACGGACGGGTGGCCTGCTCCGTCGGGGACGCAAGTCGCTGGCCGCGGGGCGCCTTCCCGGAGCCTCCGCAAGCCGCTGACCTGCGGATTTGTGTTTTGGCTCGAGGGCCATCTACTGTTCTCGACGTCAGCCCGACAGGGAGGAACGGACACCACCGCGGTGAACGAAAGTTCACGCGAAGTAGGCCGGTCCCGGGGCAGACCCCACCGAACAGCAGCTGGTCTCCAGCGCGTTCCGAAGCGCCCGACAGGGTGGTTCGAAGCCAGGAATACGGCTGCTACAGTGGGAGCCCCGCAGAAAAGCAACCGGATTCCGGTGGGCCTCTGAGTCACTCGCAAGGGTGGTCAGGAGCCGGCGAACAGCCTGCTACAGTGGGACACCTCGCGGAGAGCCAAGTGCGCTCGATCAACCGCTTCCAGCAGGAAGCGGAAGGAATTGACGCCCAAGAGCGAAGCGAGTAAGTTAGAAGGGTTGCCCCGAGCGCCACGCCGAAAGGCGGGTCACCGGTGCGCGTCCGAACCTTGAGAACTCAACAGCGTGTCAAAAATCGATGCCAATACCTCGTCTTCGGGGGATGGTGGAGTCGGCCTCTGGTCGACGAAGCGATCGCTCGAAACGAAAATCCTTTGGTTGACAATGAATTTCTAGCAATAGCTAGTTGTTCTTGCTCAGTCAGTGAAACAACCCTTCTTGGGTAGCAGTTTCGTGGCCTTCGGGTCACGAGCTAAACATCAATGGAGAGTTTGATCCTGGCTCAGGACGAACGCTGGCGGCGTGCTTAACACATGCAAGTCGAACGGTGAAGGTTGGAGCTTGCTCCAGCCGGATCAGTGGCGAACGGGTGAGTAACACGTGAGTAACCTGCCCCAGACTCTGGAATAACCCCGGGAAACCGGAGCTAATACCGGATACGAAACGGAGCCGCATGGCTACCGTTTGG
>CAVWSK010000006.1:0-350654 GCA_963757635.1 uncultured Actinomycetota bacterium
CAGGGTGAACTCCGCAGCGGTCGCGCCGGCGACCAGTCGCCAGTCGGCGTCGACCGCGGCCACCGAGGTGAGGGTGGTGACGGGAATGGTGGCGATCTCGGCGAGCTCGCGACCCCAGGCGTCGTCGACGCAGACGATCCCGCGTCGCGCCCGCTCGGGCGTGAACAGCGAGGCCTTCGCCAGGAAGTAGTCACGCATCGTCGCGTGGAAGTCCAGGTGGTCCTGGGACAGGTTGGTGAACACCGCGACGTCGTAGACCACGCCGTCGACCCGGTGCTGGCTGAGCGCGTGGCTGGAGACCTCCATGACGCACGAGTCGACGGCCCGTTCGGTCATCACCGCGAGCAGGGCGTGCAGCACGGTCGCCTCGGGCGTGGTGCGCATGCTGGGCACCACCGCGTCGGCGATCCTGGTCTCCACGGTGCCGATGAGTCCCGTCGTGTGCCCGAGCGCCGTGAGGGCGGAGTCCATGAGGTATGCCGTGGTGGTCTTGCCGTTGGTGCCGGTCACGCCGTAGAGGGTGAGGGGCAGCTCTGCGGTCCCGTAGACGAGCGAGGCCACCGCCCCCGTGACCGCACGGGGCGCGTCGACCACCACACAGGGCACCTCCAGCCCCTCCTGCTCCAGCAGCGCCTGCCCGTCGGCATCCGTGAGGACGGCGACCGCGCCACCGTCCAGCGCCCCGGCGGCATAGCGAGCACCGTGGGCGTTGGCGCCGGGCAGGGCGGCATAGAGGTCGCCGGGGACGATGTCACGCGAGTTGAGGCTGACCCCGGTCACCTCGATGTCGCTCCCCACGAGCGCGCCACCCACGAGGGCGGCCACGGTTGCGAGCGGGGTCGCGGCAGTGGACGCCGGGCGGGGGGAGGGCACGGGAAGCGAGACTACCGTCAGCGCGATGCGCTGGTTGAGCCCGAGTGCCTGTCGCGGATCACGGTGGGGTCGCTGGCGGCCGGAGTGGTCTTGGGCTTGATCGTCACCACGGGCGACTTCGTGCCGGTGGGGGGGACCTGCAGCTCCTGCAAGGCGTAGGTCATGACGTCGTGGAACACCGGCCCGGCCACCGAGCCACCGAAGTAGCCCTTGATGGGTCGCTGCAGGGTCACGGCGACCACGATCTCCGGGTCGTCGGCGGGTGCGAAGCCGATGAAGCTCGCCGTCTTGCCGGAGTAGTGGCCCACCCGGGCGTCGTAACGGTCGGCGGTGCCGGTCTTGCCCGCGACGCGGTAGCCGGCGATCTTCGCCTCGGGTGCGGTCCCCTCCTTGCCGACCACGCCCTCGAGCATGTCGCGCACCTGCTTGGCCGTGCCCGGCGAGACCACGGTGACCGGCTTGGGGGCTGCGGTGGGGGTGTAGCCGCCGTGGCCGTCCGCGGTGGCGGCCACGATGCGCGGCGGGATGCGCACGCCGTCGTTGGCGATGGTCTGGAAGACCCCGGCGGCCTGGAGCGCGTTGACCGAGACGCCCTGCCCGAACATCACGGTGTAGCGCTGCGAGCCGCTCCAGTCCTTGACGTCGGTGAGCAGCCCGGGGCCCTCACCGGGGAAGCCCATGCCCGACATGCTCCCGAGGCCGAACTTCTTGAAGTAGTCGTACATCGTGGTCGCCTTGACCCGCTCCCCGGCGAGGATGGTGCCGATGTTGCTCGACTGGGCCAGCACCCCCGCGAAGGTGAGGTACTCGGTCGCGTGGTCGTGGCTGTCCTTGAACTCCTTGTCGGCGCGGCGGATCCGGTTGGGCACCTCCACCGCGGTGGAGGGCGTGACGACTCCCTCCTCGAGGGCGGCTGCTGCCGTCATGACCTTGGCCGTCGAGCCGGGCTCGTAGACCTCGCTGAACGCCTTGTTGGTCCAGTTCTCGCTGGACTGCCCCGGCTGGTTGGGGTCGAAGGTCGGGTAGGACGCCACGGCGAGCAGCTCACCGGTCCTGACGTTCTCGACGACCACGGTGCCCGACAGGGCCTGGGTCTGGCGGACCTTCTGGGCCACGGCGTTCTGGGCGAACCACTGCAGGTCGGAGTCGATGGTGAGCTTGACGTCGTGACCCGGCACCGGGTTGATGGTCTCCTGGCGGGCGTTGGGGATCGGCCGACCGTCCTGCGACTGCTCGTAGATGGTCTTGCCGGACTTGCCCTTGAGCTCCTGGTCCATGAGGACCTCGAGCCCGCCACCGGCGGTGCCGTCGGAGCGCACGAAGCCCACGAGGGAGGCCGCCGCCGTCGAGGTCGGATAGCTGCGCTCGGAGGTGGCCTCGGAGTAGATGCCGTTGATGCCGAGCTGGGAGATCTTGCGCCAGTTCAGGGGCGTGACGTTCTTCTGGAGCACGCGGTACTTGGCCGTGCCGGTCAGCTGCGTGGTCAGGCTGTCCACCGGGATCCCGAGCAGCGGCGAGAGGTCCGCGGCCGCGCCGGCGACCCCCACCTTGACCCGCACGCCGTCGACGGTCTTGACGTACTCCGGGACGGCCGTCTGGTCGACAGTGACCGTCCGGCGCTCCACGCTGGACGCCAGGATCGTGCCGTTCCGGTCGACGATCGAACCGCGCATCGCGGGCAGTGCCACTGTCGCCGTGCGTGACGACTGCGCGTCCTGCGACACCGCAGCGGCGTCAAATCCCTGCAACCGCAACAGCTGTGCACCGAAGATGCTGAAGATGAAGAGCACGGCGATCGTCATGCTGCGCATCCGCCGACGCGGGCTGGCACCCTCGAGCGACACCCTGCGTCCGGCTGGCCGGCGGGGCGGACCGGAGGGTCGCCTGCGCGCGGCCGTGGGCTTCGCCGGCCGACCGTCGCGGGCCGGCTGGGCCCGACGAGGTTGGCTCGCACCGGACTTGGGGTGCGGCGCGGCGGCGCGCCGGGCCGAGGGCCGTGACGCCCGGGGCCCACGCGTGGGGGATGACGTGGAAGGACGCTGGCGCGGCGTGCCGGGGCCAGGGCCTCGGTTCTGCGTCATCGGTCTCCCTCGGGGGTGGGCTGGGGCGGCACGGTCGTCAGCGGGCGGGTGCTGCGGCTGCCGGGGTCGGCGGCGTGCTCGGGGTGGTCTGCGGCGCGGCCTTGGTCGTCGTGGTGCTCGTGGTGGTCCTGGTCCTGGCGTCGACGCTGGTGCGCGTCGTGACGACCGAGCCGTCGGGCTTGGTGACCACCGTGGTCGTCGTCGTCACGTCCCCCTTCGTGCTGACGGTCGTCGTCGGCACCGTCGACTTCTTCTTCGGCGCCGCCGTCGTCCCCGTGGCGACCACCTGCGGTGCCGTGACCACGCTAAAGCCGGCCTGCTTCTTCGCCGGGCGCGCCACGCCGAGCACCTTGCCGTCACTGAGCCTCAGGAACGCTGCGGAGTCGGCCGGCACCATGCCGAGGCGCGCGGCGCGGGACGCGAGGTTGGCGGGACTGCGCTGGGCGTCGATCGCCTCGGTGAGCGCCTCCTGGGTGTCGGTGAGCTCGCCGGAGGTCGACTGCAGGCGGTGCAGGGTGAACGACCCCTCCGCCATCGCGGTGTTCAGCATGAGGAGGGAGACGAGGCCGCCGACGAGCAGCAGCATGCAGAAGGCCGCGAAGACCCCGTTGCCGGGTTGCCCCATCGCCGCGGGCACCACGCGCAGCGGCTGGGCGGCCGCGGTGCGGCGCTGCGGTGCCCGGGAGGCGACCCTCGCTGTCGCAGTCTGCTGGCTCATCGGTGCGGTCCCTTCGTTGCAGCGGTCGTCGATCGGGTGCGCTCGGCGGCACGCAGGCGCACCGATGCGGACCGGGGGTTGCGGGCCTGCTCCTCGGCGCTGGCCTCCTCGGCCCCCCGGGTGAGCAGCCGCAGGTATGCCGCGTGCTCCGGGAGCTCCACGGGCAGCCCCTCCGGGGAGCTGCCCTTGGCTCCCTCGGCGAGCACCCGCTTGGTGATGCGGTCCTCGAGCGAGTGGTAGGACAGCACGGCGATCCGCCCGCCGACCCCGAGCGCGGCCACGGCAGCGGGCAGGGCCCGCGACCACACGGACAGCTCGGCGTTGACCTCGATGCGCAGGGCCTGGAACGTGCGCTTGCCCGGGTGCCCGCCGGTCTTCTGCGACGCCGCCGGCACGGTGCGCTTGAGCAGCTCGACGAGCCGGGCGGAGGTGGTGAAGGGCTCGCGCTCGCGCTCGCGGACCACGGCACCGACGATCTTCCGGGCGAAGCGCTCCTCGCCGAAGTCGCGCAGCACCGCCTCGAGCGCGGCGGGCTCGTAGGTGTTGAGCACCTCGGCCGCGGTCAGGCCCTCGGTCTGGTCCATCCGCATGTCCAGCGGCGCGTCCTGGCTGTAGGAGAAGCCACGGTCGGCCTCGTCGAGCTGCAGGGAGGACACCCCGAGGTCGAACAGGGCGGCGTCGACCCCCTCGATCCCGAGGTCGGCGAGCGCCTGGGGCACCTCGTCGTAGACGGCGTGGACGAAGCTGGTCCGGGCGGCATACGCCGCGAGGCGCTCGCGCGACAGGGCCAGCGCCTCCTCGTCGCGGTCGATCCCCACGACCCGGGCCTGCGGGCACTGCTCGAGGATCGCCTCGGCGTGCCCACCCATGCCGAGCGTCCCGTCGACGTAGACCGCCCCCGGCGCCTGGAGCGCGGGAGCGAGCAGCTCGACGATGCGGTCGCGGAACACGGGAACGTGCCGGTCGGCGGCCATCCCTCGTGTGCTCATCGATGCTCTCCTGCGGGCAGTGGTCGTGCGGTGGGCTGCGGTGCTGCGGTGCTGCGGTGCTCGGATCCAGTGGTGGCGGGTCCCTGCGGTCAGGTCTCCATCCGCTTCAAGGGATGCGGCCCGGGACGGGGGAAGTCGTCCCGGGATGCGAAGCGGCTGGAGACCTGGCTCCAGGGGCACGCCGGTGTCACAGGAGTCCGGGGATGACCTCCTCGGACTGGTCGGCGAAGCCCTGTTCGGTGCTCTCGAGGTAGGCGTTCCAGTTCGTGGTGTCCCAGACCTCGACCCGCGACCCGGCGCCGATGACGGTGCACTCGCGGGTCAGTCCCGCGTACTCGCGCAGGTTGGCCGGGATGGTCACCCGTCCCTGCTTGTCCGGGACCTCGTCGGAGGCACCGGAGAGGAACACGCGGGTGAAGTCGCGCACGGCCTTGCTCGTGGTCGGCGCGGCCTGCATCTGGTCGGTGACGCGGATGAACTCCTGCATCGGGAAGACGTAGAGGCAGCGCTCCTGGCCTCGCGTCACCACCAGGCCACCCGCCATCCGCTCGCGGAACTTCGCCGGCAGGAACAGGCGGCCCTTGTCGTCGAGTCGGGGGCTGTGCGTCCCGAGAAACATCGAGCCCACCTCCCCTGCCGACTGCTCGAGGACCCCACGACCCTCTGGATTCCCCCACTTTACTCCACCATCATCCCCAGTGACACCAGTTTCCCCAGATATTCCCGCTGAGTTGCTTCATCCATGCAGGTCAACGCGGTGGTGGAAAGTGGTGCGTAGATCGCCGCCCGGCCCGTCCCACGACCCGCGAGGCCCCAGATCACGCCCATCTGTCCCAGTTGCGGTGCCCGGCGCGGGCCGCCGACGTACGGTGGAGGTCACGAGACGGCATACCCCCTGTCCGCGGTGGTGGAATGTGGGGGAAGATCAATCGATCACTTCGGGGCGCAGCGTGGCGACCCCCGGGGACGACGGAAGGACAGCCGGTGCACGCCAGGCGCGACGACCAGACCAGCGGCCCCGTGAGCACGAGCTCCCCCGAGAGCCTGCTCTCCCTCCCGGCCGGTTCGCCTGCCTCGCTGGGACAGGTCACCGAGGTGGCCGAACGCCTTGCCCGGGCGATGAACTCGGTGATCGAGGGCAAGCCCGATGTCGTCCACACCGCGATCACGGTGCTGCTGGCCGAGGGCCACCTGCTGCTCGAGGACGTCCCGGGGGTCGGCAAGACGATGCTGGCCAAGACCCTCGCCCGCTCCATCGACTGCTCGGTGCGCCGCGTCCAGTTCACCCCCGACCTGCTGCCCAGCGACATCACCGGCGTCAGCGTGTTCAACCAGGACGTGCGCGACTTCGAGTTCCGCCCTGGCGCGATCTTCGCCAACGTGGTCGTCGGCGACGAGATCAACCGTGCCTCCCCCAAGACGCAGTCGGCCCTGCTCGAGTCGATGGAGGAGGGCCAGGTCACGGTCGACGGCCAGACCTACGACCTGCCGCGCCCGTTCATCGTCATGGCCACCCAGAACCCCATCGAGATGGAGGGCACCTACCCCCTCCCGGAGGCCCAGCGAGACCGGTTCATGGCGCGCATCTCCCTCGGCTACCCCTCGGCTCGCGCCGAGCTGGCGATGCTCGACACCCACGGACAGGTCTCCCCGCTGGAGACCCTCGAGCCGGTCACCGACGCCGCGACGATCTCGGCCATGGTCCGCGCGGTGCGCTCGGTGTTCACCAGCGACGCGATCAAGCAGTACGTCGTCGACCTGTCCTCGGCCACCCGCACCAGCACGGCGCTGCGTCTCGGCGCCTCGCCGCGCGCCACCCTGCACCTGCTGCGGGCCTCTCGGGCCCACGCCGCCCTCGACGGTCGCGACCACGTGCTGCCCGACGACGTCCAGGCCATCGTGCTTCCCGTCCTGGCCCACCGAATCATCCCCACCGGTGAGACCCAGCTCGCCCGGCGCAGCACCGGCGAGGTCCTCCAGGACCTCCTGCGACGGGTGCCCGTGCCGGCCGCCGGCCGCTGAGGCGACCCGTGCGTCGACTCCGAGACCTCCTCACCACCCGCGGTCGGGCCTTCGTGGCGGCAGGCACCACGCTGCTGCTGTGCGGGCTCGGGCTCGGGTTCACCGACCTGACCAGGATCGGGGTCCTGCTCGTGGCCCTGCCGCTGCTCAGCGGCCTGCTGATGCGTCGGCACGACCTGCGCTTCTCCCTCGACCGCTCGGCCGTCCCGGGCCGCGTCCAGGTCGACGAGCTCTCGCTGGTGACCCTGGGGATCGAGAACGCCGGCGGTGGGGCGAGTCCGCTGCTCATGGCCGAGGAGCAGCTCGACTACGCCCTCGGCGACCGCCCGCGCTTCGTCGTGCCCCGCCTGCGCCGCGGGGACCGCCAGGAGGTGCACTACACGGTGCGCTCCCACGTGCGGGGCCGGCACCGGCTCGGCCCCCTCGGCGTCCGGCTGCGGGACCCCTTCGGCCTGAGCACCCGGGTCGCGGCGATCTCCGGCTCCAGCGACATCCTCGTGCTCCCCCGGATCGTCGCGCTCGGTGGCGGGCGACCGCCCGGCAGCGGTGTCGGGGCCGAGGGCGCGATTCCCCACATGGTCGCCCTCCACGGCGAGGACGATGTGTCCATCCGCACCTACCGGGACGGCGACGACCTCCGCCGGATCCACTGGCCGGCCACGGCGAAGACCGGCGAGCTGATGGTGCGCCAAGAGGACCGCCCTGCGCGGCGCAGGGCGGCTATCGTGCTCGACTCACGCCTGCGGGGTCACCACGGCACGGGCACGGCAGGGTCCTTCGAGTGGGCGGTCACGGCCTGCGCCTCCGTCGCGGTCCACCTGCTCCACCACGGGTATGCCGTGCACCTCGTGTGCGACGACACCGCCGAGGACGGCCGGGCCTCCAGCGCCATCGAGGTCGATCCCCTCCTGGACGTGCTGGCGATGGCCCAGCCGGGCTCCGCAGAGCAGTTCGCCGACGTCCTGCAGGCCGCGCACCCCGTCACCGCCTCCGGTGGGCTCGTGCTCGCCGTCGTGACCGACCTCGACGAGGACCTGGCTCGGCGGGTGGCGTCGCTGCGCCAGCCCGGCGGCACGTCCCTCGCGATCGTGCTCGACCCCGCGGGCTTCACCGCAACCCGACGCCGTTCCGGCGGCGACCGGGGCGACGTCGCCTGCTCCCCCGTGCTGCGCAGTGCGGGGTGGGGCGTCGGGGTCGTGGGGGCCGACGACGACATCGCCACCGTCTGGGGCGCGCTCACCGGCACGACCCACCGGGTGGGTGTGGCATGAGCCGCAGCACCGTCACCGACTCGGTCCTCGCCGGGGCCGCGACCATCGTGGTGGCCTGGCCCCTGACCACCCTCTTCACGCCGAACACCTGGGTCCAGCCCACCGTGGTGATGGTGGCCGTCGTCGTCGCCGCAGGCGTGCTCGCCAGACGGCTCACCGGGTCGTGGCTCGTCGTGACCCTGGCCCAGCTCGTGGCGGTCACCCTGATGGCCGGCTGGCTCTACGGACGTGGGCACCTGTGGCACGGACTGCCCCAGGTCGACACGATCCTCGCGTTCAACCGGCTGCTGGTCGACGCCCGGGTCACCGTGCAGAGCTATGCCGCCCCGGCACCGACGAACCGCGGCATCACCCTCGGGATCGGGCTGGCCATCGCCCTCACGGCCATGCTGGTGGACCACCTCGCAGTGATGCGCCGCTCCCCCGCCATGGCCGGGCTGCCCCTGCTCACCGCCTTCCTCATCTCCGCCTCGAACTCCGGCGACTCGCTCAACCCGCTGTTCTTCCTGGCTTCCGGAGGGATGTGGCTGGTCCTGCTCGGGCGCCAGGGCGTGACGTCGCTGCGCCGGTGGAGCACGACCATGCCGATGTCCACCGGTGGCCGACGGCACGCCGACGACCGTGACGGCGCCTTCGGCTACGCCGCCGTCGGCCGCACCCTGGCCATCGCCGGCCTGGTCAGCGCCGTGGCCCTGCCGGTCGTGGTGCCCCACCTCCCGACCCGCTACCTCATCGACGGGCTCGGGCGCTCGACCGGCGCCACCGGGTTCAGCGACGGCCAGATCGGCCTGACCACCACGGTCGACGTCGCCCGCAACCTGCGCAGCCCGTCCAACGCCCCGGTGCTCACCTACACCAGCACGGCGAAGGCGCCCTCGCCGCTGCGGGTCGCCGTACTCGTGGACTACCGCGACGGCACGTGGCGGCCGGACGGGACGAAGGTGGAGTTCAGCCGCACGCCCGTGGTCCCCGCACCGCGAGACCTCTCGGACAGCGTCGCGCGCGAGCCGTACCGCATCAACGTCCTCGACTCCCGGCTCGAGGCCCCCCAGCTGGCGGCACCCTTCCCCATCACCGCGGGTGACCTCGACGGCGTGCCCTGGGGCGTCGACCCCGAGAGCGAGGTGGCTCGGGTCAACCGCAGCGCGAAGAGCTACTCACTGGACTACCTCGACCTCGCGCCGCGGACCTCGACCCTCGCCCAGCGGACCACCGACCGCCTCACTGACATCACGCACGCCCGGGAGCTGCGCGTCGACCCCGAGTCGACGCCGGCACTGCGCGAGATGCTCACCAAGGTCGTGCCCGAGGGTGCCAACCGGATCGAGGCGGCCATCGCGATCCAGGAGTACCTGCGCGAGCAGGGCGGCTTCACCTACGCCCTGGACCTCGCCGCGACCCCCACCGGTCCCGACGGGCAGGGCGTGGACGCCATCACGGCGTTCCTGCGCACCAAGCGCGGCTACTGCGTGCAGTTCGCGAGCACGATGGTCCAGGCGGCCCGCCTCGCGGGGATCCCGGCCCGGATGGCTGTGGGCTTCCTGCCGGGCACCCTCGACAAGGGCACCTACACCGTCAAGGCCGCCGACGCCCACGCGTGGCCCGAGCTCTACTTCAAGGACGTGGGCTGGCTGCGCTTCGAGCCGACGCCCTCCAACCGCACGGGCGTCGCCCCGGCCTACTCCGTGCAGGGCGCTCCGTCGCAGGACGGCGCCGGGCCGACCGATGCCCCCACCGGCGGGGCCAGCGCGGCACCGACGCGCGACGCGGGAGCCAACGACCCGGGTGCATCGGACCCGGCGTCGGCGTCCGGGGCGACCGGCAACCGGCTCACCACGTGGTGGTCCGGGGGCCGACTGACCCTGGTGGGCTGGGTCGTCCTCGCGCTGCTGCTCGGCATCCTGGGTTCGCTCGCGGTGCCGCTGGCCGCGCGGGCCCGCCTGCGCCGCCGGCTGCGCCACGCCCCCGACGAGGCCAGCCGGGTGGAGGTCGAGTGGCAGGCCATGGTCGAACGCATCGGTGACCTCGGGGTCATCGCTCCCCGCGGCAGCACGCCCCGACAGGCCGGCCGGTTCTACCAGCGCGAGGCCTACCTGGAGGGCGACCAGTCCCAGGCGCTCGCCCGCATCGTCGACGGGGTGGAGCGCTCCCGCTACGCCAGGCCGGGGACGACGCTCAGCGACATCCGCGCCGACACCCAGCACGTCGTCAAGGCCGTGTCCGGCGTGCGGCGCCGCAAGGACCGCCTGCGGGCCGCCTGGTGGCCGGCGGACGGCCTCACCGAGTGGCGAGAGCGCCGGGCCGACGTGACCCGCCGGGTCCGCGAGCCCTGGGAGCGACTCCAGGAGTGGCGAACGCACCGCAAGGACTGACCAGCCACCCGCGGGCTGGTCGGCGCGTCAGCGGGCGGGGGTCGAGCCGACCGACACCGCCGGGAGGTCGAACCAGCGCAGGTGCTCGAAGTCGGCCGACATCGACGTGAGCGGTTGGGCGTCGCTGTCGGGAGCAGCAGCAGCGGCGAGGACGGCGTCACCCTCGGCGAGGTGGGCGGCGAGCATCTCCTCCCCGCCGGTCGGGGTCGCGGCCGGCATCGTCACGGTGCCGTCGGCGCCAAACCGAATGTCGCGCAGGCGAACCGGCGGCTCGACCAGTCCGTCCCGGTGGCGCCACATCCCGGAAGCGGGGTCGAAGCGGTAGTCGCCCATGAGCCGCCACCCGTCTCGCGCGACGCGCCGCACGGCCTCGATGACGTAGTCGGCGACGGTGTCGGAGATGAAGTAGTTGAAGTTCACCCGCACCCAGCCGGGCTTGATGCCCTCGCAGCCGTGGGCGACCTCGCGCTCGAACTCGTGCGAGCGCTCGAGGTCGATCCCGAGCAGCCGGTGGCCGTACGGCCCCGCGCAGGAGCAGCCTCCGCGCGACTGGATCCCGTAGAGGTCGTTGAGCAGGGCGACGACGTAGTTGTGGTGCAGGTAGCGCCCCGAGGGTGCGCGCACGACGAACGACACGATCGACAGTCGTGGCGCCTCGAGGTCACCGAGGATCTCGACCCCCGGCTCGTCCCGCCAGGCCGCCACGGCGCGCTGCAGGAACTCCTCCTCGCGGGCGCGGATGGTGTCGACACCGATCGCCGACTTCAGCTGGAAGACCAGTCCGGCCCGCACCGACTCGATGATCGCCGGGGTGCCACCCTCCTCGCGGTGGGCCGGGTCCTCGAGGTAGCGGTGGTCGTCGTCGTTGACGTAGGCCACGGTCCCCCCGCCGGGGACGTCGGGCACCCGGTTGGTGAACAGCTCGCGTCGCGCGACGAGCAGCCCCGGGGTCGCGGGTCCCCCGATGAACTTGTGGGGCGAGAGGAAGATCGCGTCCTTGTATGCCGCCGGGTCACCACCCTCGGGCGCGGTCATCTCGATGTCGACGTAGGGTCCGGCCGCGGCGAAGTCCCAGAACGACAGGGCGCCGTGCTCGTGCAGCAGGGCGGAGATGCCCTGGGTGTCCGAGACGATCCCGGTGACGTTGGACGCGGCGGAGAACGACCCGATCTTCAAGGGCCGCGCGGCATACTCCTCGAGGCGCTCCCTCAGGTCGTCCTGGCAGACCCCACCGTCCTGGTCCTGGCGGATCGTCACGACGTCGGCGATGGACTCCCGCCAGGGGATCTCGTTGGAGTGGTGCTCGTAGGGCCCGATGAACACGACCGGGCGCCGGTCGTCGGGGATGTGGCGGTCGAGGTGGTAGGTGTCCTCGAGGGCGGACGGGATCCGCAGCCCCATGACGCCGATGATCTTGTCGATGGCGGCGGTGCATCCCGAGCCGGTGAAGATGACCACCGTGTCGTCGTCACCGTGGACCGCCTGGCGGATCACCTCGCGGGCGTCCTCACGCAGCCGGGTCGTCTGGAGCCCGGTGCCGCTGGACTCGGTGTGGGTGTTGGCGTAGCTCGGCAGCACGATGGTGCGGATCGCGTCCTCGATGAACGTGAGCGCGCGACCGGAAGCCGTGTAGTCGGCATACGTCACCCGACGCTGCCCGTAGGGCGTCGTCATCACGTGGTCCTCGCCGATGACGGACTCCCGGACCAACCTGAGCAGCGCGTCGTCGTGGGTCCCGTCGGTCTGGACGGCGTCGGAGGTGGAGGTCATACCGCTCAGGTTCCCACGCCCCGGCACCGAAGCGGCACCCCCGGGGTCCGTGGACCCCAGAGGTGCCGACGGCGCGGCCGGACCAGCTCAGTCCAGGTAGTCGTGCACTACTAGGAAGGGACTGCTGTTGACCCTTCCGGTGTGGTGTTTCAGGCCGCGTGAGCGGCTCGGTTGATGGTCTCAACAACGACCAACGTGATTACGCGTGGGAGCACCGACAGCTGCCGGAGCTCTGGTCCGACCTCGATCGCATGGGCGAGAGCGCACGGCACTATGCAGGGACGTTGGTCGTCAAGGACGCCCCCGACAGAGCAGCAGACCAGTCTCGGGCGCAATGTCACGGCGTCTTTGGCGGCCATCAGGTTCCCTTGGGACAAACCCATCTCGTATGCCCCATGGCACCGAGCGATGGGCGTGCTTGTGGCCCCGCCGGGGCGGGGGCGGGGTGCGGGGCGGGGTCACGCTGGTTCCTGGGCGGCGCGGCGGGCGAGAAGCTGGTCGTAGCTGCCGAGGGTGCGGTCCCACTCGACCCGCTCCCCGGCATCGCCCTGAGGCGTTGCAGGCCAGCCGGCGCACCGTCTCCGGGGCCAGCATCGTCCCCGTGTCCGATCCGCCGACCGTGACACCGGCACCACGGACCCCGCTGGCCAGCGACTCCCAGTCCATCGTCACGATCAGCTGGGCCTTTGGGTTCGTCCCGACCGATTCGCCGGAGGCCACGGCTCGCCGGACGAGTGTCACCAAGGCCTCGCCTCGTCGCTGGTCGGAGGTCCTGAGGTCGCGCTCCCCCTCGACCGGTTTCGGCGTCGAAAGTGGCCCGAGCGCCGCCTCGAGCACCGCCTTGCCCTCCACATCCAGGACGAGGCGGTACTCCGCGGTCCCGGTGCCGTCCTCGACCGGCTGGGACAGGGACACGAACCGGCGCGCGACATCCTGTTGGGACTGCAGCTCGCCGTCCTGGCCGTACTTGGCCAGCAGCGCCGGACGCACCATCCGGCAACCACGGGGCCCGTGCTGGGCCGCCATCGTGATCAGACCCGCCAGGACGTGCGGCTCAGCACCGTCGACCAGCAGTGGCCGCAACCGGTCGGCCTCGGCCAGCACCATGGCCGCCGAGCGGACCGGCAAGACCCCGGCCGCAATGGCCTGCACGATGGGCGCGTAGGCCGGTTTGCGGTAGACCTGCGCCACCGCGACGAGCTGACCGGCACCGCCCGCGCGCGTCGAGGGCGCGTGGTGTCGCACCCACTGCGTCACGGTCATCGCCGCCGACCCCTCACCGGTCTCACCCCGCTCCATGGCCTCACCCACGAACTCGACCTTGGCCGACTCACACGCCGAACCCAGCGCGTCGACCTCGCCGAGCAACGCGGCGAGTCCGCCGCCGCTGGGGACCTGCCAGAGCGAGGCATCGATCCCGGCCAAAGCCTCGCGCGCGGCGGCGATCCGCTCGCGTCGCTGCTCAACCGTCAGGCTCTCCTGCATGACCTCAACACTAGATGGCACCACCGACAGCCGAACGTGGCGCCATGAGGCTCCAATTCCATTGTGCAGCAACCCTTCTCACATACATCAACAGCGCTTCGGCGCAAGGTTGGACCTCGACCCTGTGGACAGCGGGAGTGCGACTTACCCGCATGTGGACAACCACCGGTCACAGCGGACGACCGCCCCTTGCTCCCGACCCGCCAGGCCACCGGGAGCGGACACGATGACCTACCGAGCGCGGCGGCTCGGGTCCGATCCGAGGCCGGCGTCTCGTGCCAGGACCGCCGCCTGAGTCCGGTCGACCACCTGCAGCTTGGTGAGGATGTTCGAGACGTGGTTGCTGACCGTCTTGGGCGCAAGCCGCAGCCTGTCAGCGATGGTGCTGGTCGGGAGCGCCGCGGCGAGCAGCTCCAGGACCTCCAGCTCGCGGGCGGTCAGCGAGGGGAACGGGGCAGCTGTGCGGGCAGCAGGCGCGTTGAGCTGGTGCAGGACGCGCTCGGCGACCCCGGGCCCGAAGATCACCTCTCCGGCCGCGATCGCACGCACCGCGCGGGCGATCTCGTCCTGCTCGGCACCCTTGAGCAGGTAGCCCTGGGCGCCCCCGCGCATCGCGGCGAACAGCGAGTCGTCGTCGTTGAACATGGTCAGCACACAGACCCGCGTCGCCGGCGCCACCCGGGCGATCTCGCGAATCGCCGCCAGCCCGTCCATGCCCGGCATCTGCAGGTCCATCAGCACCACGTCGGGTCGATGCAGCACCGTTTCGCGCACCGCCTCGCCTCCGTCTGCGGCGACCCCGACGACCTCGAAACCGGCCAGGGTCGAGAGCACTCCGGACAGCCCGGAGCGTACGACGGGGTGGTCGTCGACCACCAGGACGGTGATCATCGGGCGGCCACTGGCAGGATGACCCGCACGTGTCCACCTTCGGGTCCCGACTCCACCTCGCAGCGTCCCCCGAGCTCCGCCGCCCGTTCGCGCATCGAGCTGATGCCCACCCCGGAAGGCCAGCTGCCGTTGACGGCGCCGTCGTCGAGCACCTCGCAGCGCAGCTCCCCGTCGCAGGTGAGTCGCAGGCGGACGGTCGTCGCGCTCGAATGGCGGACGACGTTGGTCAGCGCCTCGGTGGCGATGCGGTATGCCGCGAGCTCGACCGCCGCAGGCATCCGCGGCAGGTCCGCGGGGATCTCGACGTGCACGAGGAGGTCGGAGCCGTCGGCCCTTCGGGTGGTCCGCGCGGCACGGATCCGCAGCGCCTCGGCGAGGCCGAGCTCGTCGAGGGCCGGAGAGCCCAGGTTGTCGACGATGCGACGCACCTCCTTGATGGCGGTCCGGCTGTCGCTGCGCACTGCGTGGAGCCGCTCGAGCAGCCGCGGGTCAGCGTCAGTGCCGGCATTGCCGCTGGCACTGTGGCTGGCCGTGCCGCCGCCCCTGGCACCGTCGCTGGCCGTGCCGCTACCGCTCGCGCTCGCGCTGGCCAGGTTGTGGGCCATGTCGGCGGACAATGCCACGCCAGTGAGCAGCGGCCCGAGGCCGTCGTGCAGCTCGCGCCGCAGGCGCCGCCGCTCCTCCTCCTCGGCCAGGACCAGCCGTTCCCGTGAGACCTTGAGCTCGCGCAGCAGGTCCGTCGCGTGGAGGGCGGTCGACAGCGGGCCGGAGAGCATCTGCAGGATGTTCGTGTCGGCTGCGGAAAGACGGCGCTCCCCGCCGCGCAGGCCGACGACCAACACCGCGCCCTTGAGCGGCAGCGTCGCCGTCGGCCCACCGGGCGTGCCACCCGCCGCGCGAACCTCGTCCCGGACGACCACCGCGACATAGGGCAGCCGCAGCGCAGCGCGGACCTCCTCAAGGGTCTCGGACAGGCCCGCGGAGAGGGACTGTCCCACGCGGGACGCCACCCGGACCGGGTTGCCGCGCTCGCCGTACAGCAGCCTGTCGATCGCCACCTGGAGCCGGGCGCGGACGGGCAGCGCGAGCAGGGCGACCAGCAGCGCCGACGCGACCCCCGAGAGCACCACGACGAGACCGGCGTATGCCGCCAGCACGAGACCGGAGAGCAGCGCGTAGGTGACGACGCGACTGACGACGAGCTTGATGTCGAGCAGTCCATGGCGCAGAACGGCCACGGCCACGGCCGCTGGCAGCAGCGGGATCGTGAAGAGAACGACGAGTGGAGTACCGGCGACCAGTGCCCACGGGGTCACCGCCACGGCGATCACGGCGGCGGCGAGGACCAGCCAGAGCAGCTGACGACGAACGACCTCGTTCCCCTGGCGATAGCGGAACGCCAGGCAAGCCAGGCCGAGCAGGACCGAGAGCACCCAGCGCACCTCACTCAGCGTCCAGAGCCACGCGAGGTCGTCATACCCGGGCAACGTGAGGTAAGCAGCCGGCATACCCGGTGGTGTTTCCGTTCCCAGCCCCACCTCCAGCAGGAACAGCGGCGAGGTGACCGCGACTGCAGCGGCGACCGGCCGCCAGCGCCCTGATGCCAGTCGGCCGTCCGGCAGCAGGAGCAGCGACAGCGGGATGGCCAGTCCGATGTTGACCGGCCAGGCCCAGTTGAACACCGTGACGTCCAGGCGCGCGATCCAGGTCGGCGCCCCTTGCTCGTGCAGGACCTGACCGAGCGGCGCGGCGAGGCCCGACAGCACCTGGCAGACGCCACCCACGGCGTAGAGCCAGCCGAGCAACAGACCCGGCCGGTGCCACGCGATCAGCGCGCCGCAGAGCGCGAAGCTCACGCCGATGACCAGGTTGCTGACCACGAACGCATTCAGCGTCTCGGCGAACGACCAGTGCACTGCCGTCGCCGCAACGACGGCCCCCGCGGACGCCAGGACAGCCGCCGCTCCAAGCCCCGCCCCGAGCCACCGCACGCCCATGGGCATCTCCTCGCTCGCGCCCTGCTCGACGATACCGAGTGGCCATCGCAACCCGTCGGGAAATCTTCCCGATCAGCTCGGGCAATCCCCCGACCACGAGGGATGGCTGCCCTTCTGCACGGGTAGGTCGTCGGCGAATCGTCGAGAGCACCATCACTCTCGGAAGGAACCACCATGCATACCTCTGCCACCACCAGCCGTCGCGCGGGACTGGCGATCCTCGGCCTGCTCTCGCTGGCCGACAGCTCGATGCTCCTGCTGACCGACGGCACCACCCCGCCCTACTCTGTTGCCGCGCTGGCGACAGCGCTCGGCCTGGTCAGCCTGGTGCTCGTGCTCCGGGCCTTGCAGGACAACAACCGTCCGAGCCGTCTCCTTGTAGGTCTTCGCGTGCTCTCCGCCGTCACGGCTCTGCCTGCATTCCTCGTCGACGACGTGCCTGCAGCGGCGCAGGCCGCGGCGGGCGCCACGGTGGTCCTCACTGTGGTCGGCATCCTTTTGATCGGTCGCACGGACACCCGGGTGGTGACGTCATGAGCACCCGGACTTCTCACGTCGCTGCGTCACCTGCTATCCCTACGTCCCGGCCGTTCAGCATCTGGGCGACGGCGCTGTTCCTGCCTCTCGGACCGGCGACCGTGGCCGTGCTGCGCCTGGTACTGCCGTACTACACCGCTGGATCGCCAGAGGAGACCGTTGCCGAAGTCGGGCGCCACCCTGGTGCACAGTCCGCAGTGCTGTGGCTGGGATTTATCGCCGTGCTCACCCTGGTGCCAGGCGTGATCGCAGCGGGCGGCCTCTGTCGCGCCGCGGCGCCCCGCCTCACCTCCTGGGCTGTGGGCCTTGCCGTTCCCGGCTATCTCGCGCTCGCGGTCATGCTGGCCTCTGACCAGGTCCTGTGGAGCGCGCAGGAAGCCGGCCTGTCGGCTACTCAGGCCGCAGCGCTCTTTTCAGCCGCACATCCGACGATCGGCATTGCGATCGGCATCTTCGTCGTCGGCCACGTCGTCGGAACCGTCCTGCTCGGGATCGCACTCCTGCGCTCCGGACGGGTCCCGGCCTGGGCCGGCTGTGTGACCGCGGTCTCGCAGCCCCTGCACTTCGTGGCCACGGTCTTCCTGGGGAGCCCCCAGGTCGACTTCGCTGCCTGGTCCCTCACCGCCGTGGGGATGGCAATGGTGGCTCGCGAACTACTGCGCCACGATGCGTCGGCGAGCTTCTGAGAGCGTCGTCCCTGACGGGGCGAGGTATGCCGGGTGGCAACCTGGAGGGAGGGGTCCGATGAGCCTGATGGCGACCGCCACCAGCCGCGAGTCCAGCAGGGCGATGACCCACCCGCGGAGGCTGGCGCGGTCCAGCGGCTCGGCGCCGTTCAAGGCGCGGCAGGCTTGCGAGGCACCCCGCCATCCGAATCTGACATCTGGACTAGGAGCGCTGTGCACCCGGAAATGAGACAGTCCAGGTGCCCATAAGGGCACCTGGACTGCACAAACACCGATTTGCGGCGGGGTAGCTCAATCCAGGTAGTCGCGCAGGACCTGCGAGCGGCTCGGGTGCCGCAGCTTGCTCATCGTCTTTGACTCGATCTGGCGGATCCGCTCGCGGGTCACGCCGTAGACCTTGCCGATCTCGTCGAGCGTCTTCGGCTGGCCGTCGGTCAGGCCGAAGCGCATCGAGACCACCCCGGCCTCGCGCTCGGAGAGGGTGTCGAGCACCGAGTGCAGCTGCTCCTGCAGGAGCGTGAAGCTCACGGCATCGGCCGGCACGACCGCCTCGGAGTCCTCGATGAGGTCACCGAACTCGCTGTCGCCGTCCTCGCCGAGGGGCGTGTGCAGGGAGATGGGCTCGCGACCGTACTTCTGGACCTCGACGACCTTCTCGGGGGTCATGTCGAGCTCCTTGGCGAGCTCCTCCGGGGTGGGCTCGCGCCCGAGGTCCTGGAGCATCTGGCGCTGCACGCGGGCCAGCTTGTTGATGACCTCGACCATGTGCACGGGGATGCGGATGGTGCGCGCCTGGTCGGCCATGGCGCGGGTGATGGCCTGGCGGATCCACCACGTCGCATAGGTCGAGAACTTGTAGCCCTTGGTGTAGTCGAACTTCTCGACCGCACGGATCAGGCCGAGGTTGCCCTCCTGGATGAGGTCGAGGAAGAGCATGCCGCGACCGGTGTAGCGCTTGGCGAGCGAGACCACGAGGCGCAGGTTGGCCTCGAGCAGGTGGTTCTTGGCCTTCTTGCCGTCCTGGGCGATCCACCACAGCTCGCGCTTGAGCTTCATGTCGATCTTGTCGCCGGAGTTGAGGCGCTCCTCGCCGAACAGGCCGGCCTCGATCCGCTTGGCGAGCTCGACCTCCTGCTCGGCGTTGAGGAGGGCGACCTTGCCGATCTGCTTGAGGTAGTCCTTGACCGGGTCGGCCGTGGCGCCGGCGGTGACGACCTGCTGGATGGGCGCGTCGTCCTCGTCGTCGTCGCGCAGGACGAAGCCGGAGGACTCACTCTCCTCGTCCTTCTTGTCGGTGGCGTCCTCGATGACGACGTCCTCGAGCTCGGCCTCGACGACCTCGGTGGGCTCGGCGTCGTTGGTGGTCGTCTCGTCGCTCGCGGCAGCCTTGGCAGCGGCCTTCTGGGCAGCCGTGGACTTGCGGGCGGGAGCCGCCTTGGGCTCGCCCTCACCGGCGGCCGCCGAGGCGGCCTTCTTCGTCGTGGTCGCCTTGGTCGCCTTCGCGGGTGCGGCCTTGGCTGCGGGCTTGTCGCCTGCCGCCTTCTCGGCCGCTGCCTTGGTCGTGGCGGTCTTTGCGGCCGGCTTGGCCGCGGCGGACTTGCTCGTCGTCGACTTCGCAGCAGCCTTCTTGGCCGTCGCGGTGGTCGTCTTGCGCGCGGTGGTCGCGGCCACGGCGCGGCTCGCGGTGGCCGCGTCCAGCGTCACGGTGATGCCCTGGCTGTCGAGCGACCGCAGGACCGCCTTCATCCGCTTGGGCGGGACCTCGGCACCCTCGAGCGCCTCGCGCAGCTGCTGGCTCTCGACCGCGCCGTTGGTGCGACCCTGCTTGAGCAGCTTCTGCAGGGCGGGATGGGCGAACTCCGGGGGAAGTGATGGTGCGGGGCTCGCAGCGTTCTTGGACACAGGCGACACGGACTACCTTTCGTCGCGGATTCGCGGCACGGCACGCGCCATCATGGGCACACCGACCGGATGCCTATGACAACAGATGTGGGGGCTGAAGTATTGCCGAGACCGTTCGGTGTGGGCTCCTGCACGACCTCGATGATGACATTGTAAAACGACTTCGCGCCAGATCCCGCATCGGCACCGCGCCGGGCACGTCCCCGGGAGCGCAGGGCGGCGCGCTCAGGCCTTGACGGCGAGCACGGGACAGGACGCGTCGAGCAGGATCCGCTGGGCGTTCGAGCCCAGGATGAGCTTGCCCACCGGGGTGCGGCGACGAAGTCCGATGACGATGAAGTCGGCGTTCTCCTGCTCCGCCACGGCGATGAGGTCCTCGGCAGGCTCGTTGCCCCGCACCAGCTGCCGGACCTCGTGCTCGATCCCTTCCTCGTCCAGCTCGGTCTGGATCCGGGACAGGTCGGCCTCGAAGGCTCGCGCCTCCGCACCGTCGAAGTCGCGTCCCCCACGCTGGGAGTTGATGACGATGAGCTTGGACTTGCGCAGCAGCGACTCGTCCGCCGCTCGGCGCAGTGCAGCGCGCCCTTCCTTCGTCGGGACATAGCCCACAACGATGGCCACGGGAACCTCCTAGTGCCTAGACCGGTGCGGCAACGACCGCTGCGCCGACCGTATCGGATAAGGCGGTGGTCAGGCAGCGCGACCGAGAACCGCCGTCACGATGCCGCCCACCTGCGCGATCTCGATGAGGAAGCCGTCGTGGCCGTACGGGGAACGCACCGTGTGCAGCGTGGCCCCCGGCGTGGCCCGGACCAGCTCGTCGGACAACCGTGGCGGGTAGAGCCGGTCGGAGTCCACGGCGGCGACCACGAGGCGTCCGGTGATCCGTGCGAGCGCGGCAGCGAGGCCTCCGCGCCCGCGGCCCACGTCGTGGGAGTTCATCGCCTCGGTGAGCACTACGTAGGAGTTGGCGTCGAAACGGTTCGCCAGCTTGCCCGCGTGGTGGTCGAGGTAGGACTCCACCGCGTAGCGCCCCTGGCCGCCGAGCGGGTCCTCCCCACCCTGCGCGTCGCGGCCGAACCGCTCGTGCAGCTCGAGCTCGCTGCGGTAGGTCACGTGGGCGATCCGCCTGGCCACGCCCAGCCCCTGGTCGGGCCCGGCACCCTTGGCGTAGTAGTCGCCACCGTGGAAGGCGGCGTCGGCCCGGATCGCCAGGAGCTGGGCCTGGGACCAGGCGATCTGCTCGGCCGTGGCGTATGCCGTGCTGGCCAGGACCAGGGCGGTCCCCACGCGGTCGGGGTGGGTCACCGCCCACTCCAGGGCGCGCATCCCGCCCATCGAGCCGCCCAGCACGAGCCTCCAGCGGTGGACGCCGAGCGCGTCGGCCAGCAACGCCTCCGTCTGCACCTGGTCACGGACGGTGACGAAGGGAAAGCGGCTGCCCCACGGCCGGCCGTCGGGTGCGGGTGAGGCCGGACCGGTGCTGCCCTGGCAGCCGCCGAGGACGTTGGCCGCCACCACGAAGTAGCGGTCGGTGTCCAGCGCCAGCCCCGGTCCGATGAGTCCGTCCCACCAGCCCGGGGTGGGGTGGCCCGGTCCGGTCGGACCGACCACGTGGCTGTCGCCGGTGAGGGCGTGCTCGACGAGTACGGCGTTGTCGGCGGCGGCGTTGAGGGTCCCCCACGACTCGTAGGCGAGCCGCACGTGCGGCAGCACCCCGCCACGCTCGAGCTCCACGGCACCGAGGTCGACGAAACGGCGGTCCCCCACCGGATCACCCTCTCGCCAGGCGCCCGACGTGGCAGGGCCCGACGTGGCCGTGGGTCGGGAAGTCGTGGTCATCGGAACTGCTCCTGTGACGTCGCGCTTGCCGCCCAGGTCAGGGTCGGCCGGGTCTTCACCCGGGGCACCCCACCGCGAGGAGGGTTGCCGCCCAGCAAGCCGGGGCTTGGCGCTGGGACTCATAACCTGCCCACCATCATACGAGCCCACCACCTGCGGCGTCTCGACCCGTCCGGACGGTGGACCGTCCTGTGCTGCGCACCACTCTTGGCCCCTCAGGCCGACACGGCCGGCTCCTGGCCGCGCCCGGGACGCACCCCGAGGTCGACGAGGTGCTCGAGGAGCCTGGCGAGCCGGTAGTCCGGTGAGTGCTCCAGGGCGCGGTCCAGCGCCACCCTGGCCAAGGCCCCGTCGCCGCACCACCACGCGAGGTTCGCCAGCACCGACAGGACCGGCGCGGCATCGGGGTCGGGCACCGCACGCGACAGCCACTGCAACCGCGCCAGCAACCGCCGACCCCCCACGACCGCGGCGCGGTCGCCCCGCCGGCTGCGCTGCAGCGGCTCGGGCAGGCTGGTGCGCATCCCGTCGACGAGGTCGGCACCGAGCAGGTCGAGCGGCAGCGAGCCGGGGCACCACCACGCGATCAGACCGTCGCGGAGCTCGAGGTCGGTCAGGCTGCGGGTGAGCTCGGCCACCTGCACCGTGGTGAGCGACTCGACCGGGCGGCCCTGCTCACCGCCGCCGTCGCCGACGTCGGCCACCACGGCCCACAGGGACAGCCACTCCAGGCGCCGCACGGCGAGGGCGCGATCGTGGTCGGCATCGCCGGGCACCGGTCGGGGCAGACCCAGCGCCTGGCCCGGCCACGAGGGGGTGGCGCGGCGGGCCAGGGCTCGACGCACGCCCCGACCCCACGACTCGTCCGGGGCCACCAGCGAGGCGAGCGAGTCACGGCCGGGCAGGGGTGAGACCTCGAGCCCGATGAAGTCAGCGACGGCCGGGGTGTCGGCCGGGTCGGGCAGCGGCGCCCCCTCGCTCGGGCAGCACCCCTCGCGGCAGTCCAGGGAGTACCACCGCCCGTCGCGCACCACCAACCGGTCGTGCACGTCGACCCCGGAGGCGGCCAGGTCGCGCCCGAGGGCGTCGAGCAGGGGGATGGCCGCCCCCGGGGCGGACTCGTAGGCCACCAGCAGGGTGGCGTCGGGGGCCTCGCGCAGCAGCGGCCCCACCAGCGACCGGGCCGCTGCCGCGACGTGCTCGCGCGGTGGCAGGTCGAGCCGCTCGACGAGCCCGACGCGTCGCCCGTGCAGGGCGACGACGACGAGCGAGTCCTGCGGGTGGTAGCCGAGCTGGTAGGGCAGCGCGGCCAGGACGTCGACCGGGCCGCGCAGTCTGATCGGTTTCATCGCACCACGGTCGCCGACTCCGGCGTCGTGGAGCACCACCCGGACACCGTCCTGTGGACGACCCACGAGGCCGGTGGCCCTTGTGGACGACCGCGGCGACACCGGCGGCGACCTCACGTCAGGGCCGAGGCCCCGGGGCAGCTACCGGACGACGTGCCCGTCGACCGTGGGGTGCCCCGAGGACGCAGAGGCGCGCCGGGCTGCCTCCGGGGACGTGCGCTCCCACCGCAGGAAGGTCTCGGTCTCGTTGATCACGGCTGCGGCGATCCACGACACCACCACGGCGTCGTCGGCGAGGCCGAACACCGAGAAGAACGCCTCGGGGACGAAGTCGATGGGCGAGACGACGTAGGCGACCGCGCCCAGGATCATGAGCAGTCGTCCACGGGTGCTGCCCGTGTACTCCCCCCGGAACGTGGCCCGCGCGAGCCTGGGCAGGCTCGAGAGTCGCTCCCCCAGGCCCGGCGATCCCGGGCGGACGGCGGTGCGCAGTGCGGTGGCGATGGTGCGCACGGCACCCCAACGACCAACAGCCATGATCAGACTCCTTGCCCCCGGACGCCTCTATGGCCCGGACTTGG
This sequence comes from uncultured Actinomycetota bacterium, assembly GCA_963757635.1. GTDB lineage: Bacteria > Actinomycetota > Actinomycetes > Actinomycetales > Dermatophilaceae > Pedococcus. Next base: position 23,367 of record CAVWSK010000006.1, read on the forward strand.
TTCCAACGACCCGGTTCGACGCAGCATTCCCGGCGGGGGTTCCGCCGGACCCTGCTCCGTCGGGTCAGTGACCCGTCGCCTTGGGCGGGAACTCGTGGCGGGCGTGGTCGGAGATGCGCTTGAGCAGGTAGCCGTCGAGCCCTGCGCCGAACACGCCGCCCAGCACGGGAACGCCCTTGCCGAACCTCGCCAGGGTCTTCTTGCCGGCCGAGGAGATCAGCCGGAAGCCGACCGCCTTGTTGACCATCATGAGGGCGGGCCCGGGCAGCCGCTGGGCCGCCAGGTTCGAGAGCCGTCCCGTGCTCGCCACCCCGGCCTTCTTGAGCAGGTCGTCCGCGTCGGCACCGACCAGCGTCAGCAGGATGGCCGAGCGGATCTCCGGCTGCTTGATGTCGTAGCCACGCAGGGACGCCACCGCGGCCACCATGCGGGTGGCCACGATGTAGAACTCGGCGACGTTGGCCGGCAGCGCCACCGGCAGGGTGATGAACCCGCCGATGCCGGTGACGAACCCGCCGGCGGCGGCCAGCTTGAGGTGGCCGCGCACGACCGCGTCGATGGCCTCCTCGGCGTCGGGTCGCTCGGCACGGCGCACGTCCGCATAGCGTTGGGCCGAGTCGAACGGCCCCTTGCCGTCGATGCCGAAGTCGAGCAGGTTCTCGATCAGCCCGGTGACCGCGCCGGCGACGACACCCGCGTCCTCGCGGACCGTCTTGGCCTGGTCGAGCACCGACCCCTGCCCCTTGCCCGGCTCGACCTGCTGGTCGTCGTCCCCGCCCTTGCCTCGAAACGCCACAAAACCCTCCTCGATCGCCGTCCAGCCATCCTGCCACGGGCTCGGATGACCTGCGGGTTTAGCCTTGACGCATGGCCGAGTCCCCTGAGCCCACCTTCTCCGACTACGCCCACCCCGAGCGCCTCGTGAGCACCGCCTGGCTGGCCGAGCAGGTCGCTGCCGGCCGCGTCGGCGGCCCCGGCGGCATCGCTGTCCTCGAGTCCGACGAGGACGTGCTGCTCTACGACACCGGGCACGTGCCGGGCGCCCTCAAGCTCGACTGGCACCAGGACCTCAACGACCCGGTGATGCGCGACTACGTCGACGCCGAGCAGTTCGCCGCCGTCATGTCCGCCCGCGGCGTCGACCGCGACACCACGGTCGTGGTCTACGGCGACAAGAGCAACTGGTGGGCCGCCTACGCCCTCTGGGTGATGAGCCTCTTCGGCCACGAGGACGTCCGGCTCCTCGACGGCGGACGCGCCAAGTGGGTTGCCGAGGGTCGTGCACTGACCAAGGACGTCCCAGCCCCCGCCCCCACGGCATACCCCGTCGTGGAGCGTGACGACGCGCCGATCCGCGCGTTCAAGCAGGACGTGCTCGCCCACCTCGGGGGCGCCCTGGTCGACGTGCGCTCCCCCGGCGAGTACTCCGGCGAGCTGCTCCACATGCCCGACTACCCCCAGGAGGGGGCCATGCGCGGCGGGCACATCCCCGGTGCGAGGTCGGTCCCGTGGGCTCGCGCCGCCAACGAGGACGGCACGTTCCGTTCGCGCGCCGAGCTCGAGGACCTCTACCTCACCGAGCAGGGCCTGGATCCCGCCGCGCCCACGATCGCCTACTGCCGCATCGGTGAGCGCTCCTCGCACACCTGGTTCGTCCTCACCCACCTGCTGGGCTTCGACCAGGTCCGCAACTACGACGGTTCGTGGACCGAGTGGGGCAACGCCGTGCGGGTCCCCGTCGAGCGGTCGGGTGACGCGTGAGCACGGCCCCCGACACCACGGACCTTCCCGACGACCTCGCCCAGATCGCGCGCGACTTCGCCGAGCTCACCGCTCCGGAGCGGCTGCAGCTGCTGTTGGAGTTCAGTGAGGACCTGCCGGACCTGCCCGAGCGGTATGCCGGGTCGCTGGACTCCATGGAACGGGTCCACGAGTGCCAGTCACCGCTGTTCCTCGCCGTCGAGGTGGCGGACGAGCCGGCGCAGGAGCCGGGCCGGCGCCCGGTGCACCTCTACTTCTCGGCACCGCCCGAGGCACCGACGACCCGCGGCTTCGCGGGGATCCTGCGCGAGGGGCTCGACGGGCTGACCGTCGAGCAGGTGCTGGCCGTCCCCGAGGACGCTCCCTACCGGTTCTCCCTCGCCGAGGCGGTCTCGCCCCTTCGGTTGCGGGGCATGGTGGCCATGCTGAGCCGGATCAAGCGGCAGACCGCGCTGAAGTCGCAGGCGTAGCACCAGCATCCGGGCTACGCCCCCACGACTGGGCCAGGGACGGTGCGCTCCACCTGCAAGGGCTTGCAGGTGGAGCGCACCGTAGGTCCTGCGCCGCCGGTGGGCGGCCTCGGACCCGGTCGGGTCGGGTCGGTCAGCTCACCGCGTCGAGGGCGTCGACGATGCCCTCGCCGTAGTAGCTGTTGTCCGCGACCGGCCCCGTGCAGGCCGGCCCGCCGTTGTTCTCGGCCGGTGCGCACGCGTGGTCATCGGCCTCGGCGCGCAGCTTCTCGATCATCTGGGCCGGGGTCCACGACGGGTGGGCCGACTTCATCAGGGCGAGCACGCCGGCGACGTGCGGTGAGGCCATCGACGTCCCGCTCAGGAGGGCGTACCCGCCGCCGGGGTAGGTCGAGAGGATCCGGCGGCCCGGGGCGGCGACGTCGATGACGCCGAGCCCACGGTTGGAGAAGGACGCGAGTGCCGTGGTCTGGGTGGTGGCCGACACGGTCACGACCCCGGGGAGCTCGGTGGGGATGTCCTTGCAGCCGTTGTTGATCTGCCGCACGATCGGCGTGGTGTCGTTGGGGCTGGCGCTGTCGGTGGTCTTGTTGGCCAGGTCCTTGGCGGAGTTGCCGGCCGCCGCGGCGTGCACGACTCCCTGCTCGGTCGACCACGTGACGGCCCGCTCGACGGCGGTGCGCACGGCAGCCTGGTCAGGCTGGTCGTCGCACCAGTACTCCATCGGGTCGATGTAGTAGCTGTTGTTGGTGACGTCCATCTTGTGCAGGCCCGCCCAGACGAAGCCGCAGATGGCGTACTCGGGGTAGATGAACCCGTCGTCGTTGACGACCTTGACCGACGCGAGCCGCACGTTCGGGGCGACACCGACGATGCCCACCCCGTTGCGGGCCGCCGCGATGGTGCCCGCCACGTGGGTGCCGTGACCGGAGGTCGTCGGGCCCCACGCCCCGGGGGTGGTGTCCGGACGGCCGGCAGCGGTGCAGTTGACCGAGTCGGCCGCGTCGATGTTCGCCGCGAGGTCGGGGTGGGTGGCCTCGATCCCGCTGTCGAGGACGCCCACCACGACCTGCCGGGACCCGTCGGTCACGGCGTGGGCCTGGTCGGCCTTGATCTGGGTGTTGTCCCACTGCTCGCCCTCACGGGGATCCGCCACGACGGCATCCATGGACGCCCCACCCGTGCTGAGGTCGCCGTTGGCGGGCTTGGCGTGCCCCTTCTTGTACCCCGAGGCGCCCCTCCCCCACGACGTGGACAGGTCGGTGGGCGTGCCCTCGCTCACGGCAGCCGTGCGTGAGGCGCCGACGGACTCGAGCGCATTGCCGCCGGCCCGCGCGACGTCGGCCCGGAAGGCGGCCCGGTCCGAGTGTGCGACGACGACGCCGATCTCGGGCCAGGACTGGACGACGACGCCGCCGGCCTTGGCGACGGCACGCTCCACGAGGCGGGTCTGGCCGGGGTTGGCGTGCTTGGCGTTCAGCACGTAGCTCATGAGGTAGCCGTCCGGCGTCGACACGGGCACGGGAGTCGAGGAGTCCTGTGCGGTCGTGGACGCCGAGGCTGCGCCGGAGGCGAGCACCGAGGCTGCGAGCAAGGCACCTGACGCGGCGAGCGCGAAGGCGCGGCGATGGGGCGAACGATGGGTCATTCTTGTCCTCCTGGTGGGGGGCGGCCACTGGCCCGGTCGTGTCGAGCCAGATCCGACCACCTTGCCCGATGTGGGGGCGCAATGGTCGGTTGGCCGACCACGACTTCGTCGTCGGCGGGGACTGACAGGATGGCCCCGCCATGCCAGCCACCCCCTTCGCCTTCGTCACCTCACCCGATGGTCGCGCCGCACTCGTCGGTCCCGACCTCGCCGTGTGCGGGCCCGTCGACGTCGTGGTCGACCGGGCCGCCGAGGTGGTGGACGGCGCGGCACGCATCGCCTGGTGGTCCGCGACGACCGACGCAGCCCCCCTCGCGGCCCGGGGGCTGCCGGTGACGCGCTGCTGGGACGTCGCCGAGGCCCACCGCGTGCTCGCGGGCGGCTGGGAGGCCGGTCCCCAGCTGGCCTGGGCGACCGCCTCCGGCCTCGACCCGGCCCACCGCCCGGTGGCCGCCCGCGGCGACCTCTTCGACTTCTCCGGCCCTGCGTCCGCCGAGCCGACCGGGCCGTCCGTGGTCCGCGCCGACGGCTACCTGCGGCCCGAGCCGGGCAGCTCGGGCTGGCGACCGTCCGACGACGAGCTCCTCGCGTGGGCCCGGGCCGCGGTCGAGTGCGCGGCGCGCCAGGAGGTCGCGCTGGCGGCGATCGGGCCCCGCCCGGTGGGCACCGCCCACGCGGAGTCGGCCGCTGCCTACCTCTGCGTCGAGCTCGAGCGCGACGGGCTCCCGGTGGACCGGCCGGTGGCCGTGCGGCTCATCGCCGCGGCAGCGGGCCCCCGCCCCGACGACGAGGCCCAGGCCCGCGCCACGAGGGCGGCCCGCGACGCCGTCGTGCTCGCGCACACCCCGGGCCGGGAGTCGACCGACCTGCGCAACCCGGTCCAGGTCAGGGAGCTGCTCGCGTCGGTCGGGGTGGTCGTCCCCAACACCCGCAAGGGGGTGCTCGAGCCCTTCCGTGACACCCACCCCGTCGTGGCCGCGCTGCTGGAGTGGCGCAAGGCCGAGCGCATCGCCACGACCTACGGCTACGGCTGGCTCGAGGCCCACGTCGGGCCCGACGACCGGCTCCGAGGTGGTTGGACCGCCTGCGACGGCGCGGCCGGGCGGATGACCGCCCAGAACGGCCTGCACAACCTGCCCACCGCCCTGCGGCCGGCCGTGGCGGCCCACCCCGGTCACGTCTTCGTCCGAGCCGACCTCGGCCAGATCGAGCCCCGGGTGCTGGCCGCCGTCTCGGGCGACGACAGGTTCGCCGCGGCGACCCGCGCCGACGACCTCTACGCCCCGGTCGCGAGCGCGCTGGGCGTGGAGCGTGCGGTCGCCAAGATCGCCGTCCTCGCCGCGATGTACGGCCAGCGCAGCGGGGCCGCCGGGGAGGCCCTGAAGGACCTCGAACGCACCTACCCCGTCGCGATGGGCTACCTCGACCGGGCGTATGCGGCAGGGCTGCGCCGCGAGCCGCTGCGCACCCACGGGGGGCGACTGATCCGGCTCGACACGGTGCTGGCGGACGTGCCGGCAGAGAACGCCGGCGCCTACGAGGCAGCCCGCGGACGGTTCGCCCGCAACGCGGTGATCCAGGGCGCTGCTGCCGAGCTCTTCAAGGCGTGGGCGGCCACGGTGCGGGTGACGACCCGTGACCTGGGCGCCCAGATCGTCCTGTGCCTGCACGACGAGCTGCTCGTCCACGTGCCCACCGAGCACGCCGAGGAGACCATGGCGCGGTTGGCGACCGCCCTGGACGACAGCGCTCGTCGGTGGACGGGGTCCACCCGGGTCCGGTTCGTCGCCGACGCCTCGATCATCGGGCGCTGGTCCGAGGCCAAGGAGTAGCCGACCTCGTCGCCGCTGGATCTTCCTGACCTGCACCTATGCATGGTTGAGTGGCCCCATGAGCCATCACGACGTCACGCGCGCGGCATCGCGCGCCTCAGACCACCCGGCGCTGGAGACCCTGGCCCGGGTGGGCTATGCGGTCAGCGGCCTGCTGCACCTGCTCATCGGCTGGATCACCCTCCAGGTCGCCCTGGGGGGCGGGGGCGGTGGCAAGAACGCCGACCAGAGCGGCGCCCTGGAGTCCCTGGCGGGCAACGGCCTCGGCAAGGCGACCCTCTGGCTGGCCGTGCTCGGCTTCGTCGGGCTCGCGATCTGGCAGCTTGCCGACGCGGTGGTGGGCCATCCCGGGGACGACGCGGAGGCCTGGGGTGGACGAGCCAAGGCCGGTGGCAAGGCGGTCATCTACCTCGCCCTCGGCTGGTCGTCCTTCAACTTCGCCAGGGGCAAGTCGAGCAACAGCCGCAGCCAGAGCGTCGACTTCACCGCGAAGCTGCTCGAGAAGCCGTTCGGGCGCACCCTGGTCGTGGTCATCGGCCTGGCCGTCATCGCGGTGGGTGCCTACCACGTCTACAAGGGCGCGAAGAAGAAGTTCCTGGACGACCTCGAGACCAACCCGGGCACCTGGGCCACCCGCGCCGGTCAGGTCGGCTACATCGCCAAGGGCGCGGCGCTGGCCATCGTCGGCATCCTGTTCGTCGGGGCCGGGCTGCACAAGCAGGCCAAGGAGGCCAGCGGCCTGGACGGCGCCCTGAAGTCACTCAGCGACAAGCCGTTCGGCACCACCCTGCTGGTGCTCATGGCCGTCGGCTTCGCCGCCTTCGGCCTCTACGGCTTCGCCCGCGCCAAGCACGCCAAGGTGTGAGTCGACATCGGCGGCACCGCCCGTCGACCCCAGACCCCCCGCAGAGAGCGAGGCCCCCGGCTGTCAGCCGGGGGCCTCGTGCGCTGCGGTGAAGCGGTCAGGCGTCGCCGTCGCCATCGTTGACGTCGCGCAGGAACTGCTCGAACTCGGCGCCGATCTCGTCTGCGCTCGGGAGCTCGCTGACGTCGGTGGCCAGCAGGCTGGGCTTCTGGCGTCCTTCGCTGAAGGTGTCGTACTGCCGCTCCAGCGCCGCGATGACCTGCGACACCTCGTCGGATCCCTCGATCTCGCGGGCGATCTCGGCCCGGTTGAGCCCGGCCTGGGCCACGAGGTCGTCCATCGTGATGTTGAGGCCCGTGGCTCCCACGAGCGCGCTGAGCGCCGTGACCGCGCCATCGGCGAACTCGGCCTGCGCGAGGTAGTGCGGGACGTGGACTGCGAAGCCGATCGCGTCGTGACCCGACTCGCCCAGGCGCAGCTCCAGCAGTGAGGACATGCTGCCGGGCACCTCGATGCGGCCGAAGGGGTTGTCCTGGGAGGCGATCAACCTGGGGTCGGTCGCGTGTGAGGTGAGCCCGATCGGCCGGGTGTGCGGCACCGCCATCGGTATGCCGTGGGCGCTGACCACCAGGGTCACCCCGAGACGCACCACCAGCTCACGGACCGCCTCGGCCATCCGCTCCCACTGGAAGTCCGGCTCCGGTCCGCTGAGCAGGAAGTACGGCGTGCCGTCACGGTCCTGGAGCCGGTGCAGCGCCAGGCACGGGTCGTCGTAGCTGAGCCAGCGGTTGGTGTCGAAGACCATCGACGGACGACGACTGCGGTAGTCGATCAGCTGGTCGGTGTCGAAGGCGGCCACCACGGTGGACTCCCCCGTCGCCAGCAGGTGGTCGGTCAACAGTCGCTGCGTGTGCCCGGCGTCCATGAAACCGCCAAGCGCGACGACCAGCACCGAGGCCCGCAGCTCGAGCGGGTCGGCGTCGGTCTCGAAGTGGTAGAGCTCGGAAGGATTCAGCACGGGGACTCCAGCGTTCGGTCATCAGTCGGTACGACAGTGCCAACGTCTCAGCATGACAGGGGATTCCACGGGCGCAACGGTCATCCGGCGCAGATCGGCCACCGGCGTGTTCTCGGTGGCGGGCGGCGCAGCCGCGGTGACGGTTGCGGAATGGAATGCCGCGTCCTACCGTTGGATGAAACGAAACCGTTTCGTTCCATCCGAGCAGCCCCACTGACCAGCCATCGAACAGGAGCAGTGCCGTGACCCCCGCCAGTCCCGAGAGCGCCACCACCGAGGAAACGGCTCGCACCCGGCCCCGGGTCGAGGGTGAGCGCGAGCGGGAGATCCTCGAGGCCACCCTCGAGACACTCGTGGAGCTCGGTTACGACAGGCTCAGCTTCGAGGCGGTCGCCACGGCGGCCAAGGCCTCCAAGGCCACCCTCTACCGGCGCTGGCCGGGGAAGGTCGACCTCGTCGTCGACGCCCTCCAGCTGATGATGGGGGTCGAGGCCGACCGCTTCCCCGACACCGGGTCGCTGCGGGGAGACCTGGTCTCGCAGGCGTGCGCCAAGGGTGGGCTCTCCGACGACCGACCCGTCGAGGTGTTCGCGTCGCTGCTGAACGCGATGCACCGCGACCCCGAGCTGCACGAGGCCATCATCACCCGGCTGATCGGCCCCAAGATGGCCAGCACGCTCTCGACCTTCCGCGCTGCCCAGCAGCGCGGAGAGATCGGCATCGACGCCGATCTCGACCTGCTGGCGCGACTGCTGCCGGCGATCTCCATCCACGAGGCGATGCTCATGGGGTCTTCCCCCTCCAGCGAGCGCCTCATCGCCCTGGTGGACAGCGTCGTCCTCCCGGCCTGCGCGGCAACGGTGCAGCGCGACTGACCCACCCTCCTCCCTCCCCGCACCACCTCACCCACCAAGGACACAACCATGTCATCCACCACTGCGGTCGAGCACGCCTCGACCCACGAGCCCGAGGCCGGCTCGGGCTCCCGGGGCCGCGGCCTCGGGCTCGCGCTGACCGTGATCAGCGCTGCCCAGCTGATGGTCGTGCTCGACGGCACGATCGTGAACATCGCGCTCCCCCACGTGCAGAAGGACCTCGGCTTCTCGCCGGCGAACCTGTCGTGGGTCGTCAACGCCTACACGCTCGCCTTCGGCGGGCTGCTGCTGCTCGGCGGCCGCCTCGGAGACCTCTTCGGGCGCCGCAAGGTCTTCATGACCGGCGTGCTCGTCTTCGCCGCCGCCTCCCTGATCGGTGGCATCGCGCAGACCGAGTCCATCCTGCTCGCGTCGCGTGCGCTGCAGGGCGTCGGCGCCGCACTGGCCTCCCCCACCGCGCTCGCCCTGATCACCACCACCTTCCCGGCGGGACCGGCCCGCAACCGCGCGATGGGCGTGTATGCCGCGATGTCCGGCGCCGGCGCCGCCATCGGCCTCATCCTCGGTGGGGCCCTGACCGAGGCGTCGTGGCGCTGGACGTTCTTCATCAACGTGCCGATCGGTCTGCTGGTCGCCTTCCTCGCCCCCCGCGTGCTCGCCGAGTCCCAGCGCGGCCGCGGCAGCCTGGACGTGCCCGGTGCCGTCACCGGCACGGCTGGCCTGGTCTCGCTCGTCTACGGGCTCACCCACGCGGCCAGCACCTCGTGGACCAACGGCGTCACCCTGACCACCTTGGTCGCCGGCGTCCTGCTCCTCATGGCCTTCATGGTCATCGAGACCCGCTCGGAGCACCCGCTGCTCCCGATCCGGATCCTGCAGGACCGTACCCGCGGCACGTCCTTCGTCGTGATGCTCGTCGTCGGCGCCGCGATGTTCTCGATGTTCTACTTCCTCGGGCTCTACATCCAGCAGGTCCTCGGCTACTCGCCGCTGAAGGCCGGGTTCGCGTTCCTGCCGTTCTCCTTCGGCATCGTCATCGCGGCCCAGGTGGCCTCGGCCCTGATGAGCCGGGTGGACCCCCGCTGGATCGCCGGCACCGGTGCCGTCCTGGCGTCGACCGCGATGTTCGGCTTCTCCCGGCTGCAGGTCGACAGCTCCTACGCCGGGCACCTGCTGCCGTGGATCATCCTCATGGCGTTCGGCATGGGACTCGTCTTCGTCCCCATGACGCTGACTGCCGTGGCCGGCGTCGCCCAGGAGGACTCCGGAGTCGCCTCCGCGGTGCTGAACACCATGCAGCAGGTCGGTGGCTCGCTGGGGCTGGCGACGCTCAGCACGGTCTTCGCCAGCGCGCTGGGTGACCGGGCCGCAGTGCTCGGTGCCGAGCTGCAGGCCAAGGCCGCGAGCGGCGGGATGAGCCCGCAGCAGCTGGCCGATGCCAAGGCGTTCATCGGGCTGCAGGCGCAGACCTACGGCTCGGGGCGCGCCTACCTCGTCGGCGCCACGATGATCCTCGTCGGCGCGCTCGTGACGTTCTCCTTCCTGAACGTCAAGCACGAGAAGCTGGCGACGGACGGCCACGACAACGTGCACCTCTCCTGACCGAGCCCCGCGACTCCCGCCGAGATGGATCCCCGTCACCCGACACGCTGGCGTGTCGTGGTGCGGGGATCCATCTCGGCGGTGCGGGGTCAGTCGAGGGCGGCGATGGCGGCCCTGATCCGCTTCTCCGACACGGGGTATGCCGTGCCGAGACCGTTGGCGAACAGGCTCACCCGCAGCTCCTCGACCATCCACCCCACCGCCCGGACCGGCTCCGAGCGGCGCTCGACCGGTGGCAGGGAGTCGAGCAGGTCGGCATACGCCGTCTCGATGCGGTCCACGACCTCCTGGCTGGCGGCGTCGCGGGCCAGGCCGGCGGGTGAGGCCGGCGCCTTCTCGAGGCGCTGGAGCATCGCCCGCAGGTAGCGCCGCAGGTGCGGCAGCCGCGCCAGTCCGGTGTCGGCGACGAAGCCCGGGTAGAGCAGGCTGTCGAGCTGGGCGCGCACGTCGGCCACCAGGGCCGCTGCGGCCGGCGCCGTCATCCGGTCGAGGGTGGTACGCACCTCGCGCGCCGCACCCAGGACCGGCTCCACCTCGTCGACGACGGTGAGCACCCGGGTCGCGACGTGGGAACGCACCGCCGCCAGCACCTGCGCGAAGACCTGCTCGTCGCGCACGGCCTCGGGTGACGTGGCGGTGTCGGTGACGATCGCGTCGACGGCGCACGCGAGGCAGTCCTCGAGGAGGGCGGGCACCGCACCGTGCGGGTTGTCGCCCAGGGTGAGCTTCTGGGCGTTGCTCAGCCGGGCGAGCACCCGCTTCCACGGCGCGGTGGTGTTGAGCAGCAGCAGCCGGCGCACGCCGAGGGCCGTGGCCGCCTGCGCCTCACGCTCCTTGGCCATGACCTGCAGGTCCACGGCGGCGCCGCGGTCCACGAGGGCCGGGTAGGCGACGACGTCCTGTCCCCCGGACTGCGACTCGAACGTCGCCGGGAGCACGCCGAAGTCCCACTGCAGCAGGCCACGACGCTCGATCGAGGCGCCCACCCGGGACATCCGCCGCTGCACCTGACCGGCCAGGCGCTCCTGCAGCGCCACCAGGTCCTTTCCGCTGCCGAGGACGCGTCCCGACCCGTCCTCGACGCTGAAGGTGATGCGCAGGTGGTCCGGCAGCCGCTCGGGCGCCCACTCGGACACCGGCACGCGCACCCCGGTCTGCGCCTGGAGCACCCGGCTCAGCTCGTCGACCAGGCGTCGGCCGGCCCCTGGCTGCACCTGCGCGAGCGCCGCAACGGCGTGGTCCGGGGCCGGCACGAGCTGTCGGCGGGTGGCCTTGGGCAGCGCGCGGATCAGGGCGGTGGCGAGGTCCTCGCGCAGCCCCGGCACCTGCCAGTCGAAACCGTCCTCGACCACCTGGTTGAGAACCTGCACGGGCAGGTGCACGGTGACACCGTCGGCGGCCGAGCCCGGCTCGAACTGGTAGGTCACGGCGAGCTCGAGCCCGCCCTGGTGCCACGCCCGCGGGTAGTCCTGCGCCGACACCTCGTCCGCGGTGTCGCGGGTGAGCAGCTCCTCGGTGAAGGTCAGCAGCTGGGGCGTCTCGCGGCGGGCCGCCTTCCACCACGAGTCGAAGTGGCGCTGGGAGACGACGTCGGCCGGGACCCGGGCGTCGTAGAACGCCACCAGGTCCTCCTCGTCGACGACGATGTCTCGGCGCCGGGCGCGCTCCTCGAGCTCGGAGAGTCGTTGCAGGAGAGTCTGGTTGGCGCGGAAGAACTCGTGATGGGTCTCCCAGTCACCCTCGACCAGGGCGTGCCGGATGAACAGGTCGCGGGACTCCTCGGGGTTGACGCGGCCGTAGGACACGCTGCGCGCCGCCACCAGCGGGACGCCGTAGAGCGTGACGCGCTCGGTCGCCATGGCCGCACCCTGCTTGCGCGACCAGCGGGGCTCGGAGTAGGTGCGCTTGACCAGGTGCGGCGCGAGCCGCTCGGCCCACACCGGGTCGATCCGCGCGTTGGTCCGTGCCCACAGGCGGGTCGTCTCCACGAGCTCGGCGGACATCACCCAGGTGGGCTGGCGACGGAACAGCGTCGATCCCGGCGAGATCCCGAACCGGGCACCACGGGCACCGAGGTAGTCCCGCTTGGCCTCGTCGCGCAGCCCGAGGTGGGACAGCAGGCCGGCGAGCAGCGCCTGGTGGATGACGTCGGCGTTCGGCTCGGCCCCCGGCGCAGCGGTCGCCGCCCTGGTGTCGATCCCCACCTCCTGGCAGGCCTTGCGGAGCTGGGTGTGCAGGTCCTGCCACTCGCGCACTCGGAGGTAGTGGAGGAACTCAGCGCGGCACATCCGTCGGAACGCGCTGTGGCTCAGCTCCCTCTGCTGCTCCTTGAGGTAGCCCCAGAGGGTGAGCAATGACATGAAGTCGGAGTGCTCGTCGCGGAACCGGGCGTGCGACTGGTCGGCCTGGGTCTGCTTGTCGGCGGGCCGCTCGCGCGGGTCCTGCATCGACAAGGCGGCCACGATGACGAGCACCTCCCGGGTACACCCCAGCCGCCCGGCCTCGATGAGCATCCGGCCCAGCCTGGGGTCCACGGGCAGCCGCGCCAGTGACGTCCCGTATGCCGTGAGCCGCCGCCCACGGTCTCGTCCCCGCCGTGGGGCGGACCGACCCGGTCCGTCACCCTCGCCGTCCCCCTCCTGGTCGAAGGCCTGGAGCTCCTCGAGCAGGCGGACCCCGTCGGCGACCTGTCGCGGGTCGGGCGCGTCGACGAAGGGGAACGCCCCGATGTCGCCGAGCCCGAGGGCGGTCATCTGGAGGATGACCGACGCGAGACTGGTGCGTTGGATCTCGGGCTCGGTGAACTCGGGGCGGGAGTCGTAGTCGTCCTCGGAGTAGAGCCGCACGCAGATGCCGTCGGCGACGCGACCGCACCGCCCGGCGCGCTGGTTCGCGCTGGCCTGCGAGACCGGCTCGATGGGCAGCCGCTGGACCTTGGTGCGCTGGCTGTAGCGCGAGATCCTGGCGGTCCCGGCATCGACCACGTAGCGGATGCCGGGAACCGTCAGCGAGGTCTCGGCGACGTTGGTGGCCAACACGATCCGGCGCCCGGACGCACGGCCGAAGACCCGGTGCTGCTCCGCCCCGGACAACCGCGCGTAGAGCGGCAGCACCTCGGTCTGCGGCAGGTCCATCGACGAGAGTGCGTCCGCGGTGTCGCGGATCTCGCGCTCGCCCGAGAGGAAGACCAGGATGTCGCCCTCACGGTTCTCGGTCCACAGCTCCTCGACGGCCTCGCAGACGCCGGTCACCTGATCGCGCTCGGTGTCCTCGGGGCGGTCCGGGTCGACCAGTGGCCGGTAGCGCACCTCCACGGGATAGGTGCGGCCGGACACCTCGATGATCGGGGCGGGGGTGCCGTCCCGCGACGCGAAGTGCTCGGCGAAGCGCTGCGGGTCGATCGTCGCTGAGGTGATGACGACCTTGAGGTCGGGTCGACGCGGCAGGAGCTGCTTGAGGTAGCCGAGGATGAAGTCGATGTTGAGGCTGCGCTCGTGCGCCTCGTCGATGATGATCGTGTCGTACTTGCGCAGCATCCGGTCGCGCTGCATCTCGTTGAGCAGGATCCCGTCGGTCATCACCTTGACGAGGGTGTGCTCGCTGCTCTGGTCGGTGAACCGCACCTGGTAGCCGATGGCGGTGCCGAGCTCGACCTGCAGCTCCTCCGCGATCCGCTCGGCCACCGACCGGGCGGCGATGCGCCGTGGCTGGGTGTGCCCCACGAGACCGTCGCGGCCGCGACCCACCTCGAGGCAGATCTTGGGCAGCTGGGTGGTCTTCCCCGAGCCGGTCTCCCCCGCGACGATGACGACCTGGTGGTCCCGGATCGCCGCGGCGATGTCGTCCTTGCGGGCCACCACCGGCAGCTGCTCGGGGTAGTGCAGCTCGGGCACCTCGATGGTCCGGCGGCCAGAGCTGCCCGAGCCGCCACCCCCGGACCGGGACCGCCCCCGACGCCTCCCCCGCGCCGCCGACTGCGGGTCGGGACTGGGGCTGGACACGGCTCCGAGCATACGTGCGGCGCGCCCTCACTCTTTTGCCGGAGGGCGCGACTCCGTGGCGTGCCTAACCTGAGCGGGACGGGGGGCGGTGGTCCGGATGCGCCGAGGGCACACCCTCAGCCCACAGGTACGCCGCCCGGCGGCACGCGACCACAGCGTCGTGGCCACGCGCCGCCGGGCGGTTCGCCCCCTCCGGCGAGTCCGGGTCCCCGCGGTGCGCGGGGACCCGCCCCTCGCCCGCTCTAGGCCCCCTTGGCGGCGATGAAGCCCTGCTCGAGGTCGGCGAGGATGTCGTCGATGTGCTCGATCCCCACGGCCAGCCGCACCAGGCCGGGGGTGACGCCCGCGGCGAGCCGGTCGCTGTCCGGCCCCTGGGAGTGCGTCGTCGACGCAGGGTGGATCGCCAGCGAGCGCACGTCACCGATGTTCGCGACGTGGCTGTGCAGCGTCAGGCCCTCGACGAACCGTCGGCCTGCTTCGACTCCGCCTGCGATCTCGAAGGCCAGCACCGCGCCCGCACCCCGCGGGCAGTACTTGCGCGCCTTCTCGTAGGACTCGTGGTCGGGCAGCGAAGCCCACACGACCCGCTCGACCTGGTCCTGGCCCTGGAGGAACGCCGCCACCTTGTGGGTGTTCTCGAGGTGGCGCTCGAGGCGCAGGCTCAGCGTCTCGACACCCTGGGCGATGAGGAAGGCGTTGAACGGCGACACCGCGGGGCCGAGGTCGCGCAGCAGCTGGACCCGGGCCTTGAGGATGAAGGCCAGGTTGGCACCGAGGGGGCTCCCGACGCCGAGGTCACGGCCGAAGACGAGCCCGTGGTAGCTCTCGTCCGGGGTGTTGTAGTTGGGGAAACGCTCCGGGTCGGCCGCGAAGTCGAAGCTGCCACCGTCGACGATGACGCCGGCGATCGACGTGCCGTGGCCGCCGAGGTACTTGGTGGCCGAGTGCACGACGACATCGGCACCGAACTCCAGGGGGCGGATGAGGAACGGTGTGGCGATGGTGTTGTCGACGATGAGCGGGACCCCCACCTCGTGCGCGACCCCTGCCACCCCTTCGATGTCGAGGACCTCGGACTTGGGGTTGGAGATCGTCTCGCCGAAGAACAGCTTGGTGTTGGGCTGCACGGCTGCCCGCCACGATGCGAGGTCGTTGGCATCCTCGACGAAGCTCACCTGGATGCCGAACCTCGGCAGCGTGTGCTTGAGCAGGTTGTAGGTCCCGCCGTAGAGGCTGGGGCTCGCCACGACGTGGTCACCGGCCTCGGCGACGTTGAGGATGGCCAGCGTCTCCGCGGCCTGGCCCGAGGCCACCAGGAGCGCCCCCACGCCGCCCTCGAGCGAGGCGATCCGTTGCTCCACGGCGTCCTGGGTCGGGTTCATGATCCGGGTGTAGATGTTGCCGAACTCCTTGAGCGCGAACAGGTTTGCCGCGTGCTCGGTGTCCTTGAAGACGTAGGACGTCGTCTGGTAGATCGGCAGGGCACGGGCACCGGTGGTCGGGTCCGGCACCTGCCCCGCGTGGACCTGGCGGGTCTCGAAGGACCAGTTGGTGTCGCTCATGTCAGTGACCTCTGCTCTCGTCGCCGCGTGGCGGCTCGGTGTGGGCCGTCGCCGACGATGAGGGCACCGCCGTCGACGGTGCGGGACACCTGGGTCTCCCGCGCTTGCGGACGGCAACCGGTGCCGTCCGCCAGGTCTTCACCCGGGGCACCCCACCGCGGAGGAGGGTTGCCGGCCAGCGAGCCGGGGCTTCGCGCTGGCACTCATGACCTACCCGGCGAGGGTACGCCCGCCGGGTGCCACCACGGCATACCCATCTCTCATGCCGGACGGCCCCCGGGGCGAGCAGCGCCGGGGGCCGTCCTGGTGGCGTTCGGTCAGGGCAGCATCCAGCTGAGCACCGGGGTGGACTGCAGGTAGACCAGCACGCACATGAAGGCGAGGAAGCCCAGGCTCCATCCGAGCACCTTGCGGAACAGGTCGCCCTCGCGGCCGGAGAGGCCCACCGCGGCTGCGGCGATGGCGAGGTTCTGCGGCGAGATCATCTTGCCCAGCACCCCTCCCGAGGAGTTCGCCGCTGCCATGAGCGCCGGACTGAGGCCGACATCCTTGGCCGCGGAGACCTGGAGCGCCCCGAACAGCGAGTTCGACGAGGTGTCGGACCCGGTCACGGCAACACCGAGCCAGCCCAGGATCGGGGAGATCACGGCGAACGCCGAGCCGGCGCCGGCCAACCACGAGCCGAGCGAGGCGGTCTGGCCCGAGGCGTTCATGACGTAGGCGAGGCCGAGCACGGCCATGACGGTCAGGATCGCCGATGCGAGCTGGCGGTAGGTGGCGCCGTAGGCGCTGAGCGCCTTCGCCGGTGAGATCCCGATGACCGGGATGGTGATGGCACCGGCGATGAGCATGAGCGTGCCGGCGGCGTTGAGCCAGTTGAGCTTGAAGGTCGGCAGCGTCGACGCCTTGCCCCCGGCGGTCTGCAGGTCCAGACCCGGCCACTGGAAGGACCGCGTCGGGCCGTCGAGCAGGTCCTTGATGCCCGGGAGCTGGGCCACGATGAACAGCCCGATGATGACGAGGTAGGGCGCATAGGCCTTGAGCACCTCGGCCCCGCTGTCGTGCTTGCCGGCGTCCCGCGCCGCGATGTCGGCGGCGGTCGTCGTGGGGACCGGCTCGTCGTGCCGGGCAGTGCCGCGGCCGTCCTGCGCGCCGCCCTTGGCTGCCTGCTCGCGCCCGGCGCCGCGGGCGCCCACGAGGACGTCGTCGTCGGTCTCGGTCTCGACGTAGGTGTCCGCGGGCTGCCACACCCGCAGCAGCAGGACCACGGCAGCGGCACCGACCAGGGCCGCGACGATGTCGGTGAGCTGGGTGGACAGGAAGTTCGAGGTGGCGAACTGGGCCACCGCGAAGGCCACGCCGCACACCACCGTCGCCGGCAGGGTCGCCTTGACGCCCTTGCCCTTGTCGACGATGAACACCAGCGCCATCGGCACGAACACGCCGAGCAGCGGGGTCTGGCGGCCGACGATCTGCGCCAGGTGGTGCTCGGACTCGCCGCTGACCTTGGCCAGGGTGGTGATCGGCACGGCAAGGGCACCGAACGCGACGGGGGCGGTGTTGGCGACCAGGGCCACCACGGCGGCCTTCATCGGCCGGAACCCGAGCGCGATGAGCATCACGCTGGTGATCGCCACCGGGGTGCCGAACCCGGCCAGCGCCTCGAGCAGGGCGCCGAAGCAGAACGCGATGATCACGGCCTGGATCCGCTGGTCGTCGCTGACCTTCGCGAAGGACCGTCGCAGCACGTCGAAGTGCCCGGTCTCGACGGTCATGTTGTAGACCCAGATGGCGTTGATGACGATCCACAGGATCGGGAAGAAGCCGAACGCCGCCCCCTCGAGTCCGGAGGACACCGCCTGGCCGACGGGCATGGAGTAGGCCGCGACGGCCACCACCAGGGCGACCAGCAGGGAGACCAGCGCGGCCTTCCAGGCGGCGAGCCGCAGGACGCCCAGCAGGACGAAGAGCGTGAGCAGCGGGAGCATGGCCACGATCGCGGTCAGGGTCAGTGAGCCGGAGACGGCATCGAGAACGGGTCTGTACATGGGTCCACCTCGTTGTGAGACATGGTCGGGGGGCGTGCAGGTCTAGGGAGTGGCCGGCCTCCCCGCGGGGGTGCCGAGGTCGGTGACGGCGCGTCCGCGGATGGACGCGTCGAGCACCTCGATGGTGTGGGCCATGGCCATGCTCGAACCGGCCCGCTCGAGCCCCGAGGTGATCTGCATGAGGCACCCGGGGTTCGCGGTGACGAGCAGCTCGGCGCCGGTGGCGCGGACGTTGACGACCTTGCGGTCACCGAGCTCGCGGGCGGTGCCGGGGTTGAGCAGGTTGTAGATCCCCGCGCTGCCACAGCACATCGCGCCATCGGGCACCTCGCGCAGCTCGAGTCCGGGTATGCCGCGGAGCAGGTCGCGCGGCTGGGCCCGGATCCCCTGGGCATGGCTCAGGTGGCAGGCGTCGTGGTAGGCCACCGAGACCGGCAGGGGGTGGCGCGGCGCCACCGGGTCCACCCCGGCCAGGAACTCGCTGACGTCGCGCACCCTGGCCTCGAACCGCCGGGCGCGCTCGGCGTAGGCGGGGTCGTCCGAGAGCAGCTCGGCATACTCCTTCATCGCCGAGCCGCAGCCGGCGGAGTTGACCACGACGTGCTCGACCCCTGCGCGCTCGAAGGTGTCGATCAGGTCGCGGGCGAAGCGGGCCGCCTCGGGCTCGCGGCCGCTGTGGGCCGACAGCGCGCCGCAGCATCCCTGCGCAGCGGGGGCGACGACGTCGAAGCCCTCGGCGCTCAGCACGCGGACGGTCGCGCTGTTGACCCCCGGGAAGAACTCGCGCTGGACGCAGCCGAGGAGCATGCCGACAGTGCCGCGGCGGGTGCCGACAGCGGGCGTGAGCTCCGCGATCGGCTCGGTCCTGCCCAGCGTGGGCGCCAACGACTCCATGGCTGCCAGGTGTGGCGAGATCCGCTGCAGCAAGCCAGATCTGCGCAAGAGCCGGGACAGTCCTGAGCGTTGGTGCAGGCGGAGCGGGCCGCGCAGCAGCCGGAGTCGGCGAGGGTAGGGGAAGAAGACGAAGATGGCCGACCGCAGCGCCCGCTGCGCCGGGGGGCGGGTGGTGTTGCGCTCGACCTGGGCCCGGGTGGCGCTGATGAGGGCGTCGTACTGGACACCGGAGGGGCAGGCGGTGACGCAGGCCATGCAGCCCAGACAGGCGTCGAAGTGCCCGGTCACCGACGGGGTGAGGGGTTCGCCCTCGAGGGCCTGCTGCATGAGGTGGATCCGCCCGCGCGGTGAGTCCATCTCCTCACCCCACAGCGAGTAGGTGGGGCAGCTGGGCAGACAGAAACCGCAGTGCACGCAGTCGGCGAGCAGCTCGGCCGAGGGTGGCTTGTGGGCGTCGAACGAGCCCAGACCGGCGTCCGTCATCAGATGCCTCCCACGAAGCGGCCCGGTGAGAGCACCCGGCCGGGGTCGAAGCGGTCCTTCACCGCGCGCATCAACCCGAGCGCGGTCACCGGGCCCCACACGTCGACCTGCGACCGGACCTCCGCCGAGGTCTCGAGGACCACCACGGATCCGCCGAAGCCGGCGGACGCCGCACGCAACGCCGAGATCGCCTCCATGACGCCCGGGTCGTCGCCCGAGAGTGCCACCTGCGCGACGCCGACGCCGGCCGAGCCGCGCAGGTGGGCGGTCACGGCGCCGCGCGACTCGACCTCCTGCAGGGCGGTGAGCAGGTGCGGGAGCCCGGCGATCTCGTGGGTCACCTTGAGCAGCGTGGGGGCACCGGTGAGGTCGCTCCCCCACCACGGCGGCGCCTCGTCGCTGACGGTGGCGGCGCCGAGGAGCAGGGCCGCCTGCTCGGCACCCTCCTGGGTCCCGTCGGCGTGCCCCTCGAGCAGGGCGACCACGGACCCCCGGCCGCCGGCCAGGTCGACCTCGACCGCGACCGGGACCAGCTGGCTGTGCACCAGGGCCTGCACGGCACGGTGCGCCTGGGCCGGATCGGCGACCTCGCAGGCCACCCAGCGGCGCTCCTGTGGTCGGGGGTGCAGCCGCAGGGCGACCTCGGTGATCACCCCGAGCGTGCCGAAGGAACCGGTGAGCAGCTTGCCGAGGTCGTAACCCGCGACGTTCTTCACGACGGTGCCACCGCTGTGGGCGGCGACGCCGTCCGCGCGCACCAGCCGCATGCCGATGACGAGGTCGCGCACGGCCCCGTGGTGCAGGCGCAGGGGTCCGCTGGTGGCGGTCGCCACGGCGCCACCGATGGTGCCCGAGCGGGCCGGGTCGATCCCCAGTCGCTGCCCGGCCACGGCCACGTCGGCCTGCAGCGTTGCCAGGGGACGGCCGGCGCCCGCGACCAGGGTCAGGTCACCGGCCTCGTGCGCGACCAGGGAGTCGAGCCGCGTGGTGTCCAGGAGCACGTCGAGCCGTTCGGGCTCGCTCCCCCAGGCGAGCTTGGTGCCCTGCCCACGGACGACCACGGCCAGATCTGCCCCGCTCACGGCGCGCATCGTCGCGGCGACCTGGTCCGCGGAGGCGGGGCTGACCACCCAACGGGGTCGGGCACCGAGCACGGCGTCGGCGTCGGTGGCCTCGGTGACGTGCCCGTCGCAGGCCCGGTTGAGCAGGTCGAGGGTCGAGGGCATCAGAACACCTCCGCCACGCCGGCGTCGGTCAGCGGGTGGGCGCCCTGGTGTCGGCCCGGGCGCTCACCGCAGAGGCGCGGGGTGGGAAAGATCTTGCCGGGGTTGGAGATCGTGTCGGGGTCGAAGGCGCACCGCACCAGCTGCATGGTGTCCAGGTCGTCGTCGGTGAACATCCGGGGCATGAACTTCGCCTTGTCGGAGCCGACGCCGTGCTCACCGGTGATCGACCCGCCGTGCTCGATGCACAGGTCGAGGATCGCGCCCGAGACCTCCTCGGCCCGCTCGGCCTCGCCCTGCACCCCGTCGTCGAAGAGCACCAGTGGGTGCAGGTTGCCGTCACCGGCGTGGAAGACGTTGGCCACCCGCACGCCGCTGTCGCGGGACAGGGCGGCGATGCGCCGCAGCACCTCGGGCAACGAGGTCCGCGGGATGACACCGTCCTGGACGATGTAGTCGGGGCTGATCCGGCCCACCGCTGCGAAGGCCGACTTGCGGCCCTTCCAGAACAACGCGCGCTCGACGTCGTCGCGCGCGATCCGGATCTCGAAGGCACCGGCGTCCTGGCAGTGCCGCTCGACCTCGGCGAAGACATGGCGGACGTCCGTGGCGGGACCGTCGATCTCGACGATCAGCACCGCGCCGGCGCCCTGGGGGTAGTCGCAGTGGACGGCCGCCTCGGCCGCCTCGATCGCCAGGGCGTCCATCATCTCGATGGCGGCCGGGATCACGCCGGCGCCGATGATCGACGAGACCGCGTCGGCCGCGTGATCGGTGGAGTCGAAGGCGGCGAGCAGGGTGCTGACGGCCTCGGGTGAGCGCGTCAGGCGGACCGTGACCGTGGTGGCGATGCCCAGGGTGCCCTCGGACCCGACCAGCGCGCCGAGCAGGTCGTAGCCGGGGCTGTCGGGGGACTTTCCCCCGATGGTGACCACCTCGCCCTGCGGGGTCACGAACTCCAGGCCGGTCACGTGGTTGGTGGTGAAGCCGTACTTGAGGCAGTGGGCGCCGCCGGAGTTCTCGGCGACGTTGCCGCCGATGGAGCACACCTGCTGGCTCGAGGGGTCGGGGGCGTAGTAGTAGCCCTCCGGTCGCGTCGCCTCGCTGAGCTGCAGGTTGATGACCCCGGGCTCCACCACGGCGCGCTGGTTGTCGCGGTCGATCTCGAGGATGGCGCGCATCCGGCTCATGACGATGAGCACCCCCTCCGCGTGCGGCAGGGCTCCCCCCGACAGCCCGGTGCCCGACCCCCTCGCCACGAACGGGATCCCTGCGCGCGCACACTCCGTCACCGTGGCCGCGACGTGGGCCGTCGTCTCGGCGAGGACCACCAGGGCCGGGATGACCTTGTAGTGTGCGAGCCCGTCACACTCGTAGGTGCGCAGCTGCTGACGGTCGGTGATGACGGCTTCGGCGCCGACCAGGGCGCGCAGGCGCGCCGCCACAGCAGTGACGTCCATACGATCTGACCTGCCTCAGGTTTTCCACATCGCGGAATGCAGCTTTTACTTCTCGGAGCCTATTTCCGGCATATGGGGCAGGTCAACGGTTTGGCGCGATCGGTTCCTGACCCGTGCGCCCAGCGTGCTGGGCGCGCCCCGCGGCGCCGTGCTGGACCTCGACCTGGTGTCGCGCTGCGCGGTGATCGCGCAGGTCAGCGGCCCGACCCAGGTGGGTGCCCGCTCCCTCGACGGCCCATGCGGTCGCCAGCATCCCTGTCGAGGTACCCCGCGAAGCCGTGACGTGCTCGAGGTCGTCGAGCCACCGCGCCCGGGCGTAGGCGGTGAGCCGGACCTCCGCCTGGTCACCCGCCCAGCGACGCACGTCGCGGATCCCGTCGGGCGGCCGCACGACGGGGAGGACGGGGCGCGGTGCCGGGTTCGTGGTCTTGCGCAGGAAGCCATTCGCCTCGTCGAGGGCACCCAGGCGCAGCCGCCGCGCCGTGCCGACCCCGGCTCCGCTGCGCTCGGCACGCGTCACCGTCGAACCGGAGTGGGCGGCCGCGGTCAGGCCGGCCCCTGACCTGAGCACCGACGAGGCCGGACCTGCCGCCACCGCACCGGCTCCCAGGGCGATGGCGGTCCAGTCGCCGTCGCCGTAGGCCGCCCGCACCGCCAGGTCAGCGCCCAGCCGAACGCCCTCAGCCGCCGTCTCCACCACCGCGAACACCTTGCAGGAGGGTGCCGGGACCCACGCCACTGCCCCTGCTGCGGAGGCCACGCCGCCGGCCAGCCGGCTCGTCCCCGTGAGCAGGTCGTAGGTCCAGGAGTCGGCCAGCCCGTCGTCGCCGAGGCCGCGCAACACCTCGGCACACCGCTGGTCGGCCTCCCGGAAGCATGCCCACCCCCGCGCGTGGCGACGCTCGGCGTCCTGCACCGCCTCTCCTTCGGCCACCATCCTGGCGCGGTAGACCTCGGCCTCGGCCCGTCGGCCCGGGTCCTGGCTCGTCTGCGCCACCGCCATCAGGTCACCCCACCGCAGGAACCGCGGCCACGCGTCCTCGCGCACCCGGGCTGCCCACCGGCACTCTGCCTGGGCCTCGGCGAGCACGTCTGCCAGCGGCCGCAGCGCGGCGGCCGACACGGCATACCGCTGGGCGACCGAGTCCAGGACGGGGGCCACGTCGCGGGTCCGGGCGGCGAAGGCCGCCCCCGCCGGGCCGTCCCACGTGGTGGTGCCGGGGTCGGCCAGCCCACGCAGGGTCCGGGCGAGCGCCGCCACCACCGCCCCCTGGGCGGCCAGGGTGGTGGCCAGCGCGCGCACGGTGCCAGGGTCGCCGGGCACCGGCTGCAGGATCACCGCGCCCGGTCCGGTGGGGCCACGGTGGCCCCCGCCGCGAGCTCCACCTCGGCGTAGAGCCGCCCCGCGGTCACCGCATCCTGCGCCAGCACGTTCAACGCGCGGCCGAGCACCAGCCGCTGGTGCTCGAAGTCGCCGAGCACCCGGGCCAGCGCCCTGGCACTGGCGCTGTCCGCCCCACCGAGCGACCATGCCTGCTCGCGCGCCCGACCTGCGCTCCACTGCAGGTCGTCCGCCACGTGGGCCATCGCCCCACCGAGCACGGCGACCTGCTCGGCGCTGACCTCGATCCGCGTCATGGGCCGAGCGTAGGTCGTCCGTCCGAACGGCCCCCGCCGTTGTCCACAACCTCCTCGGGCGCTGCCGTGACGCGATCCGCCGCCCCGCGACCCCGGCCGCCGCGACATCCTCCGGTGTTCCGTGCTTGCATGGACGCATGGCCATCCATGGTGAGTACGTCCCCAGCGCGGCGAAGTGGGTCCGCGACCAGGTCGAGAAGATCGAGGCCGAGGGCTCCACGCGGGCCGTCCACATCCTCGACCGGCCGGTGGTGATGCTGACGATGCTCGGGGTCTCCGGCAAGGTCCGCAAGGTGCCGCTCATGCGGGTCGAGCACGACGGCGACTATGCCGCGGTGGCCAGCAAGGGCGGTGCCCCCGAGCACCCCGCCTGGTACGCCAACGTCCGCAAGAACCCGGTCCTGGACCTGCAGGACGACGACCGCACGTGGACGGTCAGGGCCCGGGAGATCGAGGGTGAGGAGCGGGCGCAGTGGTGGGAGCGCTGCGTCGCGGCCTACCCGCCCTACGCCGAGTACCAGACCAAGACCGACCGGCTGATCCCCGTCTTCGTCCTCGAGCCGGTCGACCAGACGTAGGCGCCGCTCAGGCCTGCGGGTCATTCACCTCGTCGCCCGGCCCGACGGCACCCGGGCCGGGGCGGGCCGTGCGCCGCAGCCAGAGCAGACCCAGCACCGGCAGCACCAGCGGCACGAACCCGTAGCCGGAGCCGAAGTGCGACCACACCGTCTTGTCCGGGAAGGCGTCACGGGCGAGGTAGGACGCGAGCCCGATCACGAGCACGCCGACCAGCTCGACCGAGATCGCCACGAGCGCCACCCGTCGCGAGGTCCGGTCCCCCCGCGCGAGGGCCACCGTGGCGACGACGTAGATCAACGCTGCCAAGGCGGAGAGCACATAGGACAGCGGCGCCCGCGCGAAGTACTCGCTGATCTGCAGGACCGACCGGCCGGTGGCGGCGAGGGCGAGCAGGCCGTAGACGGCAACGAGCACGACGCCGGGACCCGAGCGGGTGGAGCGGGGCAGGTCAGCCACGGAGGTTCCAGATCTGTTGCAGGCGGGCAGTCATGACCGCGGCGGCGAACGCCCCGACGGCGACCACCCCCATGGCCCACCGCGTCTTCTCCTTGAGCGCGAGGAAGACCGCGACAGGCGGCACGAAGGGCAACGTGATGGCGTATGCCGTGAACGTCGCCTGCTCGGCACCGCCACCGGGCACCCCGCCGAGGTGGACCAGGGCCACGACGAGCTGGACCAGCAGACCCACCTCGAGCACGGCGCCCACGAGCAGCACGCGGTCGTCGAGGAGGCGGCTCCGGGCGGCATACCAGCCGGCCATCACGGTGAGGGACACCGCCGCGACGAGGACGACGACGGTCAGCGGGTAGAGCACCCGCGAAGCCTACGCGAGCAGTCGCCCTGGCCGGCCACGTGCCCACCCGTCCGATGCCCTGCGAGACCCATCGGGGTCATTGCCAAGGCCGACCACACCGCCCCGAATCGGCTCTATGGCGTTGCGGGCACCGGGGGGCCGACCCCGCCGGAGGCGGCGACCTCCGGCACCGTGGGGGCCGCCGGCGCCTTCGGGAGCTTGGCGGTCTTGTTGGGCTTGGGTGCCCTGGCCGTCGAGGTGGGCTTGGCGGTATTCGTGGCCTTCCCCGTCTTCACCGGCGTGGCTGGCTTCCCGGTCCTCGCCGGCGTGGGCTTCCCCGTGGGCTGCCTGCCCTTGCCCGCCGTCGTGAGTGCACCCGCACCCTCGCCAGGCCCTACCGGTGCGGCAGCGTCACCGCCACCGCGCACCGGCCCCGTCGTGGTGATGGCGGCCGGGCCGGCACCCCTGGGTACCACCGTGGAGACCGGGCCGCCCGGCGCCGGCCGCTGCTCCCTGCCCCGTCCCGGAAGGGGTGACGGGGCCGGGGCGGGGGCGCCGATGGTCTGGTGCATGACCTGCTGGACGCGGTCCGGGAGCACCCCGGCATACGCGGCGGCGGTGAGCCCACCGAGCGACATGGCGCCCGCCGACACGGTGGCCACACCGACCATGGCCGCCCACGAGCCAGCGCCGGCGTTGGCGACGGGCCGGCGCGCGGCTGGCACCCCGACCGCGATGACCTTGGTCCGGGACGCGGTGACTCGCGGGGAGGAGGGCATGCTCCGGTAGGTGCCGGTCACGACCCTCTCGTCCACGAGCTCCGTCGGGCTCGGCGGTGCGTCGAGCGACCAGGCAACCAGGTCCGGTGCCGTGCCCAGCCGCTCGAGCGCACGGGCCTCGGACCGTTCGACTGTGGCCCTGTCGGCCCCGACGACCTGCGCCACCGAGGCGAGGGGGAGCCCGATCCCCAGGCGCAGGGCCAGGACCTCGCCCTGACCGAGGGGAAGGGCCCGCAGGGCTGCGACGGTGTCGTTGACGCCGCGGTCGACCAGCGCGTGGTCGTGGCTGCGTTCGGTGAGGTCCTCGAGGGTGATGGCGTCGTGACCGGCCGGGCCGGTGCCGAGGGTGACCGACCCGGAACCCCAGGCCCGGCGCAGGCTGCCCTCCTCACCGCGTCGGCGGGCACAGCCCAGCAACCAGACGCGCCAGGCCGTCTCGTCACCCGAGAACCCGGGGAGCCCCCGGACGACGGTGACCCACGTCTCGCACGCGGCGCTGGACGGGTCGTCCATGCCGAGGACACGCAGGTAACGCGTGACGGCCGGGTTGGTGTCGCGCCACAACCGGATGAAGGCGGTCTCGTCCCCGGACTGCGCCGCCTGCAGCGTCCGCGCGAACTCGTTCCCCAGCACCTGATCAGTATCGGGCCGGGTAGGCGCCCGCCCCCTCCCCTGTTCGGTCCGATCAGCCGTTCGATGGGCAGGTCCGACCGATCAGCGAGGTGGCCCCGGAGCTCCCGGCGCCACCTCGGCCGACCGCGCCGGCTCAGTGCAGCGCGAGCTCGGGCTGCTCGACGGCCACCGGCACCTCGACCGGCTCGCGGTGGCCGTGGCGCTGCCACCAGCGGGCCAGCGGCGCCGGCGCGTACCAGTTGGCCCGGCCCAGCAGGCGCATCGTCGCCGGCACGAGCAGGGCGCGGACCACCGTGGCGTCGAGCAGGACCGCGACGAGCATGCCCACCCCGATCATCTTGATGAAGATGATCCCGCTGGTGGCGAAGCCACCGATCACCACGGCGAGCAGCAGCGCCGCGCTGGTGATGATCCGGCCCGAACGCTGGATGCCGGTCGCGACCGCCCTGGTGTTGTCCCCGGTGCGGTCCCACTCCTCACGGACCCGACTGAGCAGGAAGACCTCGTAGTCCATCGAGAGGCCGAACAGGATCGCCAGCATGAGGATGGGCTGGGTCACGTCGAGGTAGCCCGGCGAGGTGAAGCCCAGCAGCCCGGCGAGGTGCCCGTCCTGGAAGATCCAGGTGACCACGCCGAAGCTCGCGCCGATGGAGACGGCGTTCATGACGATCGCCTTGAGCGGCAGCACCACCGAGCCGAACGCCACGAACAGCAGCACCAGCATCACCGCCGCGACCACGAGCGCCATCCACGGCAGGTGTGCGCCGATCGAGTCGATCAGGTCGACGGCATCGGCCGTGGGTCCGCCGACCAGTGCCTGAGCCCCGTCCGGGGCGGGCACGGCCCGGAGGTCGCGCACCACGCCCTGGCTCGCCGCGGTCTGGGAGTTGCCCTCCCAGGTGACCGACACGAGGCTGACGGGCCGGCCGTCGACGGACGCCGTGGCCACCGGCGCCGCCTCCTGGACTCCCGGGACGGCCCGCACGGCCGTGGCGTATGCCGCGGCGGCCGCCTCGTCAGCCCCGCGCAGGGTGATCGAGGCGCCGGCGGTCTCGCCCCCGAACAGCTCGGCCTGCAGCTCGGCGGCCTGGCGGCTCGCGGCGCTCGTGGGGAGCACCCGCTCGTCGACACTGCCCCACCGTGCACCCAGGAACGGGCTCGCCAGGGCCAGGAGCCCGAGGGTGATGGCCACCAGGTAGACGACCGGCCGGCGCATGACGCTGTGGGCGACCCTGGCCCAGGCCCCGTGGACCTGCTCCCGCTCGGTTCCGTGCAGTTCGTCCGGGGTGCGCGCGTCGGCGAGGCGGGCCCGGGAGCCGCGCCGCCACGGCATCCGGCCGACCTCGATCCGCGGGCCGAGCACGGCCAGCAGCGCCGGCAGCACCGTGAGCGCTGCGGTCATGGCGACGAGCACCGCGGCGACTCCCCCGTAGCCCATCGACCGGAGGAAGTTCTGCGGGAAGAGCAGCAGGGAGGCCAGGGAGGCCGCCACGATGAGGCCCGAGAAGAGCACGGTCCGGCCCGCGGTGGCCATCGTCCGGGCCAGGGCCGCACGGACGCTCTCGCGCGAGTCGTCCGGCTGGGCGGCGAGCTCTTCCCGGAACCGGCTCACGACGAACAGGGCGTAGTCGATCGCCAGCCCCATGCCCAGCAGGGTGATGACGTTGATCGAGAAGATCGACACCTCGGTGACCCCCGTGATCAGCCGCACGACCGCGAAGGCCCCCATCACGGCGATCCCGCCGACCAGGGTCGGCATCAGGGCCGAGACGAGGCTGCCGAAGATGAGCAGGCTGAGGATGAAGACGATCGGCATCGACAGCGACTCCGCCTTGGCGATGTCGGCGGAGACCTGCCCGTTGACGTCACCGAAGACCGCCCACTGCCCGGCGATGCTCGTGCTCAGCCCCGGGGCGCGGAAGCTGTCCTTGACCGCGTCCCAGTCGGCGCTCTTGGCGTCCTGCGTCGTCCCGGACAGGGTCACGATGACCCGGGTGGCGTGGCCATCGGTGCTCAGCAGGGCCGGCGACTTGGTCTGGTAGTAGGTCAGCGCCGTGCCGACGTGACCGGCGGGCACCGCGGCGAGCGCCCCGGTGACGGCCTGCTCGAAGGCCGGGTCGTCAGCCCGCAGCGTGGCGCTGGAGTAGATCACGACCAGGTCGGTCTCGCGCCCCGGGAAGACCGACTGCTCCAGCGCGAGCTCGCGCGCGGAATCCGTGGCGGGGTCGTCGAACCCGCCGTTGGACAGGTGCCCGAAGACCCCGATCCCGTATGCCGCGGCCGCGAGGACGACGGCGACGCCCGCCAGGAGCACCGCCCACGACCGCCCGGCGACGAAACGTCCCCATGCGTCCATCCCCATCACTCCCTCACTGAAGCAACTTCACGAATGTTTACAGCAATAACAGTGAAGGGCGTAAACTATGTTGTCAAGGGGTTGTGGTTGACTCGGCCCCGCAACCGCGGACAGATCAGGACAGCCCGGGCGAAGGAGGATGCGTGACCGCGACACCGACGCGCAGGGAGCGACAGCGGCAGGCCACGTTCGAGGAGATCGTGGACGTCGCGCGAGGGCTGCTGCGCCGTGGCGAGGACGTGTCGATCCGGGCAGTGGCCCAGGAGATGGGGCTGACTCCCCCGGCGCTCTACCGCTACGTCGACAGCCACGCCGAGCTGATGGTGCTCGTGGTCCGCTCGGTCTTCGGCGACGTCGTGGACGCGATGCGAGTGGCCCGCGACGCCCAGGGTCCGGACGACCCGTCTGCCCGGATCGTCGCCGCGGCGGCGGCCTTCCGTCGCTGGGCGCTGGACAACACCCAGGAGTTCCAGCTCGTGTTCGCCTCGACGACCTCGATCGAGCTGTCCACGCCACCGCAGGGTTCCGCCCCGCCGGCGATCACGTCGTTGGACTCCTGCCTGCCGACCGAGACCGGCGTCGACCAGTTCGGCCGGTTCTTCAGCGAGATCTTCGGCCAGCTCTGGGAGAAGTACCACTTCGCGATCCCGCCGGACTCCGACCTGGACCCGGCGCTGCTCGAGGCGCTGCAGGCCGACATCACGCCCGCGAAACCGACCCACGGCGCCATGGAGCAGGCTCCGTCCCCGGGCATGGTGTGGATGTTCGAGCGCGCGTGGGCACGGCTCTACGGAACGGTGACCCTGGAGGTCTTCGGCCACGTGCACCCGGCCCTGATCTCGACCGGCGCGCTGTTCGCGGCAACGATGCTCGACATCGGCCGCGAGCTGGGGATCGCCGACGAGTGGCCCCGGCTGCAGCTGATCGCCCGCGCGCAGTACTGACGGCCCCGGGGCCGTCGTGTCCCAGCCCTGAGGTCTCTGCCCGGCCGGTGCCGACCCCTGGTGCGGCTCAGGCCTTCTGGCGCTCGAAGGTCACCAGCACGCCCTCGGTGCTGCCCGGGCCGATCCGGCCCTTGACGTCGACGGCGAGGATGGACTTGAGCTGCCAGCCCTGGCGGGCGTGGTCGTTGAGCACCTTCTCGAGCTTGTCGGCCGACATCTTGCCGCCGATGAGGCCTTCGCGGACCTGGACCACCGAGTATTCGTACATGGCTGCAGGGTAGGGCGCTCGGGCTCAGGACGCGGCCCCCAGCTGGTCGGGCAGCGCCTCGATGCCGTGCGGTGCGGCGAGGTGGAACCCGAGCAGGCGGACCCCGTGGCGCACACAGGCCTCGATGGTGGCCTGGTGCCACGCCCGGTCTGCGTCGGTCGGCACCACGCCGCGCCGTCGCCCGCGGGCCACGAGCAGGGCTCCGTGACTGCGCCCGACCATGGGCAGCAGCAGGTCGAGCAGGCGCACGAAGTCGGCGGCGGGGGCGCCCTCGGGCAGGTCGCTGATCACGACCGGCTGGACGCCACGATCACCGTCGTCGCACAGCATGAACCCGACCGCGCCGTTGCGTCGCTCGTCGATGCCGAGGATCAGGTCGATGAGGTCGGCCTGCACCGTGGGGTCGGTCAGCGGGACCGAGCCGATGTCGTCAGGAAGGTCTTCGTAGGTCATGCCCCGCATCGTGCCCCGGACCCCGGTGGCGGTCGTCGAGATATCCACAGCCCCGCGCCGAGCTGGTCGGCGGCCCGGTAGGGCCCGAGCCACACCAGGGCAGCCAGCCCGCCCCGGGTGGGCACCCGGCTCCCGCGCTCGGTGACCAGAGTGACGGATGGGGCTTGTGGACGCTTTGTCGCGGGCTGGGCTCACGGAGGGACTGGACCCGTCTCATCACCCCGTCCGACATCGCATCGGACGAACGGTTGGTGCGCCCCGGTTGCCGTGCCCCCTCCGTCACCCCGCCCATAGCGTCAGGCCTCATGAAGACCGAGCCCGCAGCAGTCGCACTGCCGACGATCATCACCCTCCGGTGCGCCACCTGGTGCCGCTGCGGGGAGCTGGTGGCCGAGGGCGAGCGCGCCGGGTACACCTCCTCCGACGACCGGGTCGTCTGCCTCTCGTGCCTGGCCGACCGGCAGGCCGGCCGCAGCCACGTCGACCAGCTCGCCCTCGAGATCGACCAGGTCCTGGGCGCCTACACCTTCGGGGACCGCGACCACTGGGTCCGCCAGGAGCACCAGCGTCGCGTGCACGCCCGCTCGCACCTCCTGCTCAACCGCCTCGAGGCGATCCGCGCCATGGGCACCCTCGAGGGCGAGCCCCGTTCGCTCGACAGCTTCTCGCCGCGCAGCGTCTGAGCCCCCCTCGCAACGTCAGTCGCCGACGGCCATCTCCCCCAGCTCGGACCACTCGGCGCCCTCGACGGTGGCGTTGACGATCTTCGGCGTCGCCGACAGGTAGCGCGGCAGCTCGGCGGTCGCCTGGGCGAAGTGCGCCGACTGCACGTGTGCCGCCCCTGCCTGGGCGTCCCGGAACGCCTCGACGAGGACGTACTCGTCCGGGTCGTCGACGCTGCGCGCCCAGTCGAACCAGAGACAGCCCTCCTCGGCCCGGCAGGCCTGCGTGAAGGCCGAGCTGAGCTCCGGCCAGGCGTCGGCATGCTCGGGCTTCACGGGGAACTTGGCGGTGATGAAGATCATCGGACCTCCTCGGTCGGACGGGTCAGGGATCGGCGTCGCCCACCCTCCCACGCGGCCGACGGACGGGCCCGACCCCCCATCGCTGCCAGGGCGCGCTCCGGGCCGGGCGACGCCACCAGTGCCGCGGAGAGCGCTGCGACGCGGCCCCGCAGCTCCGGGTCGCCGAGCTGGCGCCGTGCCGCCGCAGCGAGCTCGGCCGGCGCCGCCGCGTTGGGGTCGAGCACCTCGGCGAGCCCCGCGACCTCGAGCGCTGCCGCACCGGCGAACTGGTCGGTGGACAGGGGCAGCACGAGCATCGGCACCCCTGCGGTCAGGGACTCGGTGACACTGTTGTTGCCTCCGTGCGTGACCGCGAGCGCGGCACCGGCCAGCAGCCGCACCTGGGGCAGCACCTCGCGCACCAGCCACGTCGAGGGCAGCGGCCCCAGCTCGCTCGGCGGGGTGGACCCGTGGGCCAGGGCGACGCGCACGTCCAGCCCGCGCAGCGCCTGCACGACGCGTGCGAGCACGTCGCCGCGCACCGACAGGAAGCTGCCCAGGCTGACGTAGACGACCGGCTGGTCACTGGCCGCGAGCCAGCGGTCCACCTGCGCGTCCTCGTCCTCCCCGCGCACCGCCGACCCCAGGAACTCGTGCGGCGGCAGCAGCGTCGTCCGCACGGGGTCGTGCACCTCGGCGGGATAGTTCAGCAGCAGCACGTCCCCGGTGACGGCGAAGGCGTCCGGCACCGCGGGTGTGCCGGGCGCCAGCACCGCCGTGGCTGCGTTCCACGCCCGGGTGAACCCGTCGCGAACCTGCTCGCACAGCATCCGCAGGTCGGCCAACCCGCCCGGGTCCGGGGTGACGGCGCGTGGGAAGGCGGGTGGGGCGCCATACACCTCCTCGCCCACCGGCAACGCCGTCGGGTGACCGAGCACGACGTCGCCGTGGGCGACACCGGCACCGGTGAGCGCGAGACGGGCGCTGAAGGCGAGGTGGTCGACCAGGACCGTGTCGGGGCGCACCCGGTCGACGACGTCGAGCACGGCACGACCCACGGCCACCGGCTCCCAGAGCAGGTCGTCGGCGCGGGCCCTCGCCTGGAAGGTCAGCGTCTCGAGGGCGCCGAGGCGGGTGGCCTCGAAGAACCCCCGCAGCGCGTCGTCCTCCCCCCGGGGCTGCTCCTCCGCCCGGATGACCCCGGGGTTCGAGCCGCGCCCGAGCTGCAGGTGCTCGCGCTCGAAGCCGAAACCGCGCACGATCGCCTCCGTCGCCGTCCCGGTGGCGACGACCACGCGTTCACCCGCGTCGTGCCAGGCGCCGGCCAGGGTGGCCAGCGGGTAGAGGTGTGAGGCGTAGTCGGGGCTGATGACCAGCAGCGTCACGAGGCGGCCTCGGCGGGGCCGCAGCCCGAGGCAGCACCGGGCTCGTGACCGACCGCAGGGCAGTCGGCGGACACGTCGGCGTAGACGGTGGCGAGGGCCCCTGCCATGGTGGCGATCCCGAAGCGCTCCCGCAGGGTGGCCAGCGCCCGACGCTGCCGCATCGCCGTGGCCGGGGACGCGGCCATGCCGAGGACGCGGGTGGCCGCGGCCGCGAGCGTCACCGGTGACGCGGTGTCGGTGAGTATGCCGGTGACGCCCTGCTCCACGTAGGTCGCCGGCCCCCCTCCGTCGGGGGCCACGACCAGGAGGTTGGCCGCCATCGCCTCGAGGATCGCCAGGCCGAACTCCTCCTTGAGGCTCGCGGAGAGGTAGACCCCGCCGGGACCCGCCAGCCCCGGCCGCCCACGGGCCGTCGCGGCGAGCCAGGCGGCCACGGTGGCGTGCGGCTGGTGGCCGGGCAGCAGCAGCCCCCGGCGGGCGGCCTCCTCACGGGGGACGGCAGCGTCGATGCGGGCCAGCTCGGCCGCCTCGTCGGGCGAGGGGTCGTCGAGGTCGCCCCCCACCACCAACAGGTTGCAGGCGTCCCGGAGGGCGGCGTGGTCGGTCCACGCCTGCACGAGAGTGGCCATCCCCTTGACCCGGTTGAGCCGTCCCACCGTCACCGCCAGGGGCAGGGCGCGCCGCTCGGGCGGGAGCCCGCTGAGCAGGTCGTCCAGCTGGGACAGTGCTGCGGCCACCGCGGGGTTGGCCGCCGTGACGCGGTCGGCCTGCCCCGGACGCTGGGCTGCTGCGGCCCGGTCCACGGCGCGGAGGTCGATGCCCTCCGCGATGACGGTGGCCCGGCGCTGCTCACCCTCGAGGTCGAGCCCGAGCAGGTCCCGGGCGTCGTGGTCCAGGTCGGGTCTCGGGAAGAGCACCAGGTGGTCCGCGCGGGCCGCCAGCTCGCGCACCAGGGCGTCCCGGAAGGAGAGGTGCTCCACCGCGTCGGCGGCGGCGAAACCCGCCCGGGTGAGGGTGCCGGAAGCCTCGCGGACGGCCATCAACGCCTGCGGGTCCGGCGCGAGGGTGAAGACGACCGGGATGCCGAGGTCGGCGGCGGCCTCGGCCGCAGCCATCGAGCCGACGTCCGCCATCCGCAGGTGGATCGCGTCGACATGACCTGCTGCCGTGAGGATCCGCGCCACGCCGCGTCGCACCGCCACGCGGTGCATCCACGCGTCGGCCAGGCCGACGCGGGGACCCCACAGGGGCACCTGCGCGTAGTGGTGCCCGGAGCGGTGCAGGCCCTCCGGGACGGGCCAGTCGGCCGGGCGGCCCCTCGAGATCGTGATGACCCGGTCGATGCCGCGGTCGTCCTCGAGCAGGGTGTTGCCGAGGTTGACCAGCAGCGTCGCGATCCCACCGGTGTCGCCCTTGCCCGCACTGGTCAGCTCGCCGTCGATGTCGGCGTGCAGGAAGAGCTGGACCACGGTCCGCCCGTCGTGGCGGGCCCCGGGGCGGTGCGGGTCGGCGCCCCCGCGCGGTGTCGGGAGCCGGGTCCTGCGGGTGAACCGGTCGCCGAGCGCCTCGGCAGCCGCCACGCGCACGCGGGCCGGCTCGGCCAGGTCGTCGGCGATGCGACGCAGGATGCCCATGGCGGCACGACCCGGCACCAGCCCCACGGTCTCCACCACCGTGGCACGGACCGCGTCAGCCGCGTGGCGGTCGGCCAGCAGTGGCTCGAGGGCGGCCAGGACCGCGTCCGGCACCCGCGGCGCCCAGCGCTCGAGGGTCCGCTGCGCGAGCATCCCCCTGAGCCCCCCGGCGACGACGAGGCGCGCCAGTGCGGGCACCGCGTCCACCACGGGTGCCGCGTCGCCCAGTGCCCAGGCCGCCTGCTCGGTGAGGAACCCGTCGCCTGACCCGAGCAGCTCGACCAGGCACGCGGCGGCGCCCGGATGCGGGTGGGCGGCCAGGGCGTGCACGGCGGCCACCGCCACCACCCCGTCACGCGAGTCGGTGGCGGCCGCCCGCAGCTCGTCGACGAGCCCGGGCGCGTGCGGCCCGCGGTCGTCGTGGCCCGCTGCGGCGGTGACAATGTCGACCCGGCGCAGTGCCTCGAGGATGGTCGGTGCCGTCCGCACGGCACCGAGCGCCGTGCGGAGCCCTCCAGCCGGGTGCGTCGTGGAGGTCGCGCTGCCGCTCATGCTTCGAGCCTAAGTTGGGCCGCTCCGGTCCGCACCACTCCCGAGCTCAGCCTCGGACGTCACGCCTTCGAAAGGCCCACACGGCCCCGACCCCCAGCGCCAGAACGGTCCCCGTCGCCACGAGGAGTGCCGGGACCGAGATCCCCGTGCGCAGTGGGTCGTGGCCGATGTACTGGTAGAAGGGAGAGAGGGAACGCAGCGGTCCAAGCCACGAGACCAGCGGCCCGAGGGCGTTCACGAGGTACGCGACGACGGCCACAGCAGCCGGCACGGCCCGGCTGAGCCCCGAGCGCCCCGTCACGGCACCGAGGGCCAGGGCCACCATGCCGAAGACCATTCCGAGCAGGGCCAGGTGCACCATGGCCGCCGTCACCGTGTCGACCGGCAGGACCATGTCGAACAGGCGTCCCTCGAGGATGAGCGCGACCCCTGCGGCAGCGGCCAGGACGGCGGTTCCCGCGCCCATGGCTGCTGCCTTCTCGACCAGCAGCCGAGAGCGACCCACGGGTGAGGAGAGCTCCAGGTCCAGCGTGTGGCGCTCCTCCTCCCCTGCCACTGCGTCCGCCCCCCGCGTCACGCCGTAGGCGATCACCAGGATCGGTCCGATGAAGGACATCATCTCGATCTGGATGTACCCCACGGGCGTGGACATGTCCGCGCCGGCGGTGGCGAACAGGGACCGGAAGGCCGGGGGCATCTGGTCGAGGAAGTCGCTGATCGAAGGCTGGTCGCGGATGCTCGGCCAGATCGCCGCATACATGAGGACGATGAGGCCGATCGAGGCCAGCCAGCCCGGCAGGCTGCGCCGCTGGTCATGAAGGGCCTTCAGGAACGTGCTGCGGAACACGGTCCACCTCCTTGTCGTAGTAGGCCAGGAACGTCTCCTCGAGCTCGGCCTCCGTACAGGTGAGGTCGACGATGGTGTGCCGGCTGAGCGCCTTGACCACGGCATCGAGCGAGCTCTCAGGGGCGCTGCAGCTGATCGAGTGGTTCGTCAGGCGCACGTCACGCAACCCGTCGACGCCGGCGAGGAGGTCCCGCGCCGGGGGCGTCGCGAAGGTCACCCGGACATGGTGCAGCGAGCGCTCGCGGAGCCGGTCGAGGCGCTCGATGGCGACCAGCTGCCCCGTCCGGAGGATCCCCACCCGGTCGGCCACGCGCTGCACCTCCGCGAGCAGGTGCGAGCTGAGCAGCACGGTGCCGCCAGCGCCCGTGTGCTCGCGGATGATGGCCTGGAACTCGCGTTGCGCCAGGGGGTCGAGCCCGCTCGTCGGCTCGTCGAGCAGGAGGAGCGCCGGGCGGTGCATCAGGGCCAGCACGAGCGCCAGCTTCTGCCGGTTGCCCTTGGACAGGTCCTGTGCCGGACGGTCCAGGTCGAGCTCCAGCCGCTCGGAGAGGGCAGCTGCGGTCGTCATCACCACCGCCCCGCGCAGGTGCCCCAGGTAGTTCACGTGCTGGCGCCCGGTGAGCCCCGGATACGCCACCGGTTCCCCTGGGACGTAGCCCACCAGCCGTCGGACCTGTGGCGACTGCCGCCAGGTGTCGAGACCGTCGACCTCGGCCGTGCCCGAGGACGGGCGCAGCAGCCCCATCAGCAGCCTGAGCGTCGTGGTCTTGCCGGCGCCGTTGGGTCCGAGGTACCCGAAGACCTCACCGCGCTCGATGTCCAGGTCGAGGTCGAGCAGGGCTGCGGTAGCGCCGAAGCGCTTGGTGAGTCCGCGGGTCCGGACCATCGCACGGCTGCTCATTCTCGCAGCCTGTTGGCACGGGGCGGGAAGGGACAGGGTCCTTGGGCCCTGTCCGGCGGGCTCGGGGCCCTTGGTCCCTGCCACGTTCACGCGAGCGGGGACACGGTGGAGGTGACCCCCCGTCCACCAGGAGTGAGCTCCATGACCACGACCACCGCACCCCGACCGACACCGACCCACGCCCCCTACCCCGCCCACGTCGAGGCGGCCCCTGAGCCGCACGTCTCACGATGGCTCTGGCTCGTGAAGTGGGTCCTGGTCATCCCGCACGTCGTCGTGCTGGCCTTCCTGTGGCTGGCCTTCGGCGTCCTGAGCCTCGCCGCCTTCGTCGCCATCCTCGCTACCGGCCGCTACCCGCGGGCGATCTTCGACTTCAACGCCGGGGTGATGCGGTGGAGTTGGCGAGTGTCCTACTACGCCTACGGCGCCATCGCCACCGACCGCTACCCGCCCTTCACCCTCGCCGACGTGCCCGACTACCCGGCCCACTTCGACGTCGACTACCCCGACCACCTGTCCCGCGGGCTCGTGCTCGTGAAGTGGTGGCTGCTGGCCATCCCGCACTACGTCATCGTCGCGATCCTCGTGGGCGGCGGGACCTGGGCAGCCCAGGACCGCCAGCGCTGGCAGGTGGCGTGGTCCTCCGGTGGCGTGGTGGGCGTGCTGGTCCTCGTGACCGGCGTCATCCTGGCGGTGACCGGCCGCTACCCCCGCCCGCTCTACGACCTGCTCCTCGGCCTCAACCGCTGGGTGCTGCGGGTGGGCGCCTACGTCGGGCTGATGACCGACGTCTACCCACCGTTCCGGCTCGACCTCGGTCCGCACGACCCGGACGGTCACCTCGGCCCCGTGGGACCGCCCACGCCCTCGCCCTCCGCCTCGCCCTCCGCACCGCACCCGACCGGGCACCGGGGCTGGACCGCCGGACGCATCACCTCCCTGGTCGCGGCCTCGCTCGTGGCCGTCCTCGGACTCGCGATCGGCACCGGCGGGTTCGCCATGCTCGTGGCCGACCGCGCGTGGCGGGACACCGGGTTCATCACCACCTCGGAGCGGCTCACCCAGACACCCGGGTATGCCGTGGTGGCCACCTCCCTGCTCGTCGACCCCGGCCCCGGGGACGTCACCGTCCCGGCCAGGATCCTGGGTGACGTCCGCCTGCGGGTCACCGCTGCCCAGCCGTCGAGCCGGGTCTTCGTGGGCATCGGGCCCAGCGACGAGGTCGACGCCTACCTGGCCGGCGTGGCCCGGGCGCAGTGGACCCAGGGCACGACTGACCTGCAGCAGCTCACCGGGTCCGCGCCCGCCACGCCCCCCACCGAGCTGGGGTTCTGGAGCGCCCAGGCCGTGGGCGCCGGCGAGCAGACGGTGCTGTGGACCCCACAGGCAGGCGACTGGAGCGTCGTGGTGATGAACGCCGACGCCTCCGCCGCGGTGGCCACGGTCGTCGACGCCGGGGCCGAGCTGCCCTGGCTCGGCTCGGCGGGAGTCGCCGTCGGCCTGTTGGGCCTGCTGGTGCTCGCAGGTGGCGCCGTCGTCGTGGCGATGACCGTGCGTCGAGTGTCGCGAGACGTCCCGCTCCCTACTCCGACCACCGCGCCCCAGCCGGGGCGGGCCGGGTCATGACCTCCCGGGAGCCGCCCGGGCACGAACAGGAGCGACGATGACCACGCGAATGCACACCGACCAGCAGCGGACCACGCTCGGCGACATCGACTCCGTGCGAGCCGAGGATCTGCGCCGGCTCGCGGAACAGCGGGGTCCCTGCGTGTCGATCACCCTTGCCACGACCCCCTTCGGCCCCGGCACCACCCTCGCCCCAGATCGCCTGCGCCGCCTGTCTGGTCGCGCCCGGGATCTGCTCACCGCCACGGGGGTCCCCGACGCGCGGGTGACCGCCATCCTCGACCCCTTGGTGGCCCTGGCCGACGACCCGCCGTTCTGGCAGCACCAGGCGAGTGGGCTGGCCGTCTACGCCTCCGAGGGGCTCTGCCTGTCGTTCCGGCTGGACTCCACCCCCGAGGAGCAGCTCGTGGTCGGACCGCGGTTCCGGCTGACCCCGCTCGTCCCCGCGATCTCCGCCGACGACCCGTTCCTCATCCTGGCGCTCGGCCGTGACGCCGTGCGGCTCTACGAGGCTCGGCGGCACAGCATCGCCGAGCTCGACCTGGGTCCCATCCCCGGCTCCCTGGAGCAGGCGGTCCCGGCCTCGGACGCGCAACCGCAGCGGCAGTCGCACTCCACCGGCTCGGGGCGTATGGCCTTCCACGGCCACGGTTCGGAGTCCGACACCGGCAAGGTCGAGCTCGAGCGGTACTTCCGAGCGGTCGACGACGGCCTACGCACCCTCCTCGGGCCCTGCGAGTGGCCGCTGGTCCTGGCCTGCGTCGGGTACTACCGACCGATCTTCGCGGCAGTGAGCCGCTACCCGGCGCTGTGGCCGACCGCGGTGGAGACCAGCCCGCGCGGGCTGTCCGCGTCGGAACTGCACGCGGGGGCGTGGCCCCTCGTCGAGGAGCACTTCGCCTTGGGCACCCAGCGCGACCTGGACCGCTACCGGCAGGCGGTCGGCACCGGGCTGACCGTGGCCACGCCCGAACAGGTCGCCACGGCTGCGCGCGAGGGCCGGATCGAGGTCCTCTTCGTCGGGGACCCGGCCGGCCGGCCCACGCGACCGGCGGACGCGCCCGCGGAGCACACCGACGAGTCGGACCAGGTGGACGCCGCAGTCCACGAGACCCTGCGCCATGGTGGCGAGGTCAGACCCGTGGCCACGTTGCCGGACGAGACCGCGATCGCGGCGCTCCTGCGCTTCTAGCTGGCCCGCGGGCTCAGGCGGAACGAGTGCCGTGCGCCGGTCCGGCCGGCACGACGAGGACCGGCGCGGTGGCGAACTCCAGGATGTGCCTGGTGTGCGGGCCGACGTAGGGCTCGCCCTGAGCCGACCGGGCCGACTTGCCGACCACCACCAGGTCGGCGCCCCACTCGGTGGCCGCCGCCAGGACGCCCGGCCCGACGTGCCCGTGGCGCGAGTCCACCTCCAGGGCGACACCGGCCTCCGCGGCGAGGTGCTCGATGCGGGCCAGCAGCCCCTGCATCGACCGCACCCGGCGATCCCCTGCCCCGGGGTTCCCGCTGGCCTTCTCCAGCGCCACATCCAGGTCGCCGTTGTGCTGGACGTGCACCGCGCGGACTCGGGCACCGGTGGCCCTCGCCAGCGCGATGGCGGCGCGGGTGGCGGCCAGGGCATCCGCGGAGTCGTCGATCCCCAGCAGGATTCGCGTCGTCATGGGCGAGACCTCCCCTTCCCGTCGGCGTGGCCGCGGAGCCGGACCACTTCCTCCTGCTCGGCCTGCTCGAGGGCCAGCTCGAGCACGTCGAGCTCTGCGGTGAGCCACGGGAGCCAGCGCCGGTCCAGGGCACGCAACCGCCGTCGACTCACCTCGATCTCGGCCTCGGTCCGGCGCACCGCCTCCTGGGCTGCACTGACCCGAAGGCCCGAGACGAGCGCCCGGGAGAAGGCCTCGACGGTAGGTGCCACGGCAGCGTTGTCCACCGGCTGGGGCCAGGACTGCACCGCACGGGTGAACCGCACCCCGGTCGGGTATGTCACCCCCATCGCGGACACCCAGTCGACCTGCACCTGTGCGGTCTGCCCCGGCTGGGCCCGGCGCAGCGCGTCGTCGCCACCGAGCAGGGCCGCCCGCAGGCCCCATCGCCGGGCGCTCTCCACGTCGGCCTCCCACGCGCTCCTGCACCCGGCCAGCTCCTCCAGGCGTCGCTGGTGCTCGGGCACGAGGATGCGCAGCTTGCGGTCGATCTGCTCGCGACCGCGCTGGGCGGTGTCCAGCCGTCGTCGCAGCCAGAGCCGCCCGGCCCGACCCGGGGGGACCCGGGCGGCCGGGCTCACGACCTATCCCCGGCGCGACGTCGGTGTGCCGCCAGCATCGCGGAGTCCAGCATGGTCAGCTCCCGGTCGGGCAGACCGGACAGGACGTCCCAGCAGCGCTCGAGGGTGTCGACCAGGTCGCGCCGGGTCCCGCGGTCCTGGTCCACGAGGTGCTGCTCGAACTCCGTCGCGAGGTGCACGTACAGCTGGTCCGTGGCACTCAAGGCACCAGCACCCACGATCTCGGCGATGTCCTGCGCCTGCCTGGCCCGAGCCAGCGCCGCGAGCAGCTGGGCAGCCAGTGGCAGGTGGTCCGCACGGGTGCGTCCGCTGCCCACACCGCTGCGCATCAGGCGCGACAGCGAGGCCAGGGCGTCGACCGGCGGGTAGATCCCGCGGGCGTGCACCTCGGGCGAGAGCACGACCTGGCCCTCGGTGATGTAGCCCGTGAGGTCGGGGACCGGATGGGTGATGTCCCCGGCCGGCATCGTCAGGACGGGCACGATCGTCACCGATCCCGGCCTGCCCCGGATCCGGCCACACCGTTCGTAGAGGGTGGCGAGGTCGCTGTAGAGGTACCCCGGGTACGCGCGCCGGCCGGGCATCTCCCCCCGCGCCGAGGAGACCTCGCGCAGGGCCTCGGCGTAGCTGGTCATGTCGGCCAGGACCACCAGGACGTGGCGTCCTCCCTCGAAGGCCAGGTGCTCCGCGACGCTGAGTGCGATCCGGGGCGTCAGGATGCGCTCGATGACGGGGTCCTCCGCGGTGTTGAGCAGCAGCAGCAGCTCGCCGCTGCCCAGGCGTTCGTCGAGGATGAGGCGGACCGCGTCGGCGTCGGCGCGGGTGACGCCCATGGCGGCGAACACCACCGCGAACGGCTCGTCGCCGGTGGTGGCGAGAGCGGCGATCTGGGCCGCCAGCTCCAGGTGGGGCAGTCCGGCGACGGAGAAGATGGGCAGCTTCTGGCCCCGCACGAGCGTCGTGAGCGCGTCGATGACCGACAGGCCCGTGATCACGGGGTCGGCCGGCGGCTGGCGATGGGCCGGGTTGAGGGGCAGCCCGGCGACCGGCCCTGAGTGTGACGACGTGACGGGTGGCCCACCGTCGAGCGGCTCCCCCCGTCCGTTGCAGACCCTCCCCAACCACCCCGACCCCAGCGGAATGGTCACCGGGCGCCCCGAGAAGGCGACCCGGGTGTCCCCCAGGACCAGGTCCGCGGTGCCCTCCAGGACCTGCACCACCGCCAGGTCGCCGTCGACCTCGAGCACGACGCCGTTGCGAACCTCGCCGGACTGGTCTCCGGACCCGTGGTCGGTGACCCGGATGAGGGCCGACTCGTCCCACCCCGTACCCCGCACGCCGCGGACCACGAGCAGCGGTCCCCGGATCTGGTCGATCACCCCGTGCTCGATCGTGACGGGTCCCCTCATGTCAACGCCTCCAGCCCCGAGACGATCACGCTCGAGCGCGCCGTGACCTCGCCAGCATCGTCGGGTCCGGACTCGGCGGCCGCGCGCAGCAGCGGACCGAAGTCCACCTCCTCGATCTCGGCTGCCGTGATCCCGCCCTCGACCCGTGCGGAGCACGCGTCCGCGACGGCGAGCGCCGCGTCGATCAGGGCCGCCGTCTTGGGGGCCGTGCAGTGCGAGTCGTTCGGCGACAGGGCGCTCTGCTGCAGCACGCCCTCGCGAAGGAGCCGTCCCGCCAGCAGCACCATCCGCTCGTGTCCGGGCAGGGAACCCGCACCCACCAGCTCGGCCAGGGCGCTGAGGCGGTCGGCCTCGGCGAGCGTCGAGCTCACCCGGGCCCGCCGCCGTCCCCAGTCCGGGTCGCCGTGTCGGGCGTACCAGGAAGCCACCTGGTCGGCGTCGCGGCAGAACGACCCGGACCACGCGACCGCCGGGTAGTGCCGGGCGTAGGCGAGCTCCCGGTCCAGGGCCCAGCGTCCCCGGACGAACCGCTCGGTCTGGGCGGTGACGGGCTCGGTCGTGTCACCTCCCGGGGGCGACACGGCGCCGATGATGCTCACCGAACCGTCCAGCCCACCCAGCGTCACGACCCTGGCGGCCCGCTCGTAGAAGGCGGCGAGCGCCGAGGGCAGCGAGGCGGGGTACCCCTCCTCGGCGGGCATCTCCCCCGACCGGGAGGCGAACTCACGCAGGGCCTCGGCCCATCGCGACGTCGAGTCTGCGATCACCACGGCGTGCAGACCCATGTCGCGGAAGTACTCCGCGACCGTGACCCCGGTGTAGATGCTGGCCTCTCGGGCCATCATCGGCATGTTGGAGGTGTTCGCGATGATCACGGTGCGCTCGGCGAGCCGTCGTCCGGTGCGCGGGTCGACCAGGGCGCCGAACTCGGCCAGCACGTCGGCCATCTCGTTGCCGCGCTCGCCGCACCCCACGTAGACGATGACGTCGGCGTCGCACCACTTGGCGATCTGCTGCAACAACACCGTCTTGCCCGTGCCGAACCCACCCGGGACCGCGGCACTTCCCCCCTTGGCCAGGGGGAACACCGCATCGAGGACTCGCTGGCCGGTCAGGAGCGGCTCGACCAGCTCGCTGCGCTCACGAACCGGTCGCCGACGACGGAT
Organism: uncultured Actinomycetota bacterium; assembly: GCA_963757635.1. Taxonomy (GTDB): domain Bacteria; phylum Actinomycetota; class Actinomycetes; order Actinomycetales; family Dermatophilaceae; genus Pedococcus. The sequence continues at coordinate 66,360 of CAVWSK010000006.1, forward strand.
CGGCCACTCGTGGACCAGGCTGACGGGCTCGCCGGCCACCACCGCCGCCACGTCGTCCTCCCCCAGGTCACCGTGGTCGGCGACCATGTCAACGACCCCGCCGACACCGACGGGGACCAGGACGCGGTGCTCGGGGCCGGCGCCGGTGCCCGTGTGGGCGTCTGGACCATGGCCTCCGTCGGACGCGAGGGTGCCGAGCACCTCACCCGCGCTGACGGTGGCTCCGGTGGCGACGGCCGGCTGCCAGCGCCAGGTGCGAGGTGGGCCGATGACCCGCGCCCCGCTCGGCACGAGCCAGGTCGGGGCCGAGGTCAACGGGCGAAGCAGGCCGTCGAAGACCCCACCGAGGAGTCCGGGGCCCAGCCGGGCGGACAGCGGGCGGCCCAGGCCGCGGGCCGGGTCCCCCGCTGCCAGGCCGCCGGTGTGCTCGTAGGCCTGCAGGGTGACGCGCCCGCGCCGCACGGCGACGACCTCGGAAGGCAGCTCGCCGTCGCCGAGCAGGACGACCTCACTCATGGCCAGGGCGTCGAGCCCCTCGACCTCCACCAGAGAACCGCTGACGCGGACCACGCTCCCCGACCGGGCCTCCGAGGCGACCCCCTGGCCCGTCACCGTGCCCACAGCTGATCCAGGTCGAGGTCGGCCAGCGCCTCGTCGACGAGGTCGGAGGGCCTGATGACGGCGCGGCTCCCGTCTGCCGCCACCAGCTCCAGGCCGCCATCCGGCAGGTCGGCCGCCCGAGCCGTCGCGCCGAGCTCCCCGGCGCCGAGCGAGGAGGCCAGCTCTGCCACGAGCCGCGAGCGTGTCCCGGGCTCCCGCAGCAGGTCGGCGACGCCGGCCAGGACCTGTTCACGCAGGGAGGCATACGTCGCCTGCCGGGCGGTGAGCACCCGACCACGGCGGGCCCGTCCGGCCAGGACGTGCTCGTTCGCCAGGACGTCCGCGGCCTCGGCCTCACCGCGAGAGCGCGCCCGGTCCAGGACGGCAGCCGCATCCGAGCGCGCCGCCGCCACGGTGGTGTCGGCCTCCCGGACGGCCCGGGCGCACTGCAGGTCGGCCTCCGCCCGTGCCGCGTCGAGGAGGGTCCGACGCAGCGGCTCCAGGGCATCGAGCTGTCGCTGGTCCGGCGCCTTCATGGGGGCAGCACCACCGTGAGGGGGCCGCGCTCCCCGCCGGGGGCGGTGGTGATGGCCTCCCGTGCCGCGGGAGTCAGGATGACGACCTCGGTGGAGGGCTCCAGCGCGTCCCAGGCGTCGCGAGCGCCCTGCGCGGTCTCGGTGGCCCAGACGCGGACCCCGACCAGCGCGAAACCGCCCACTGCGGCTCCTGCACCGATGGCAGCCACCTCCCCCATGGCTGCTCAGGCCTTCCCGATGAGGATGACCGAGACGATGAGCCCGTAGATGGCAATCCCCTCGGCCAGGCCGACGATGACCATCGCGCGGCCGAAGAGCTCGGGACGCTCACTGATCGCCGCCAGAGCCGCGGAGCCCGTGTAGGCCACCGCGAGCGCGGCGCCCAACGACGAACCGGCCACCGCGATGGCCGCTCCGATGAGCGCGGAGCCGTTGGCAGCGGGGGCCACGGCGGCACCCAGCGACGCCGAGGTCGCGGCGGCGGCCGGGGCAGCGGTCAGGGCGAGCCCGAGCACGACCAGGCCGCCCACCGCCGTCAGCCCGGTGAGGAGCAGCACGGCCGGCGGTGCCGCCCTGGCACCGCGTCGAGCCAGCCACCAGGCCAGCGCCAGCACCACCAGCACCACCGGCAGGACGGACATCCAGGTCACCATGGCAACTCCTCGTGGGTCAGAGGGACGTGCCACGGTCGGAACGGCCGTCCCTCGCTGTCAAAGATTCGGGAGAACAGCTCGTAGTACTCCAGCCGCAACGCCTGGATCCCGGCGACGAGGCCCTCCAGTGCGAAGGCGACCACGTTGCCGATGAGGAACACCACGGCTGCACCCACCACCGCGAGCCCCCCACGGTCGGCCAGTCCCGACGTGGCGTCCCAGATCACCGCCCCCAGCGCGGCGTGCGTCAGGCCGAAGGCAGCAAGCCTGGCGAAGCTGACGACGTTCGAGGCGATCCGCACGACGAGGTCGACCAGCTCGATGGCGGCCTCGGACGCGCCGCCCGCGCCCCCACCGGCCGCGGCGAGGAGGCCGACGTAGGCGACCACGAGCCCGGACACCGTCAGCAGCCCGCCGGCCCAGATCAGCCAGCCCGGGCCGAGGGCGCCTGCGGCCAGTCCCGCGAGCCCGAGGAACACCGTGCTCCCGGCCAGCCCGGAGGGGGCGTATGCCGCGCGGCGCCAGCCGCCCTCGCGGAACCGGTTCACCGTGCCGAGCGCGTAGGCCCCGGCCAGCAGCACACCTCCGGCGATGACCCCGGCGGCCAGGAGCCGGACCGGCTCGTCCAGCGGCTGCAGCCAGAGGACGGGGAGGAGGCCTGTGGGTCCGAAGAACTCGCCGTACAGTGCGCCGAACGCGATGCTCGCGACACCCGATCCGGCGAGGAAGAGCCACACCGGGCGCAACCGCGACAGCCTCGCCGACCACCCCATCCTCACGGCGATGGCCGCCAGCACGAGCAGGGCCCCGTGCCCGACGTCGGCGAACATCATGCCGAACATGACGACGTAGGCCAGTCCGGCCACCACCGAGGGGTTGACGTCGGCATACGGCACCGTGGCGTAGGTCTCCACGAGCGGGGCGAACTCTCGGGCCGTCCCCGTCTGCGCCAGCAGGGTCGGCGGCTGGGCTCCCGCGGGCCTGGGCAGCGGGACGGCGACGCCCCCCGCGCCCTCCAGACGCCCGGACAGCTCAGTCAGGGACCGGTGCGGCGTCCACCCGAGCAGCGCCACCACGGACCCGCGCGTCACCGCCTGCGCCGCCCGGGTCTCGAGCTCGGCCTCACCGGCGATGAGGTCCACCCGGTTCAGGGCCTGGCACGCGTCGAGGTCGGGCGCGGTGGGCGAGAGCACGGCCGCGGTCGTCTCACCGGCGCCGAGCCGCTGCAGGCGTTCGCCCGCGCCGCCCCGGAGGGGGACCTCCGCGGGCGTGTCGTCCAGCTCCACCGTCCCCAGGTCGGCCAGCGATGCCAGCAGCGGGCGCAGCTGCTCGCGCGGGGCCAGGAGCGCCACCCGCTCCATGTCCACCGGGTTGAGCGCCTCACGCCAACGCATCGAACGCCTCCGCCCCGTCCGCCCCGTGCGGGGCCGCCTCGAGGGCCGCTCGTGCCCGCCAGGCATCCACCGTCAGGAGGGCGATCGCGCCGACCAGCGTCGGCGGCCCGCCCCGGGGGAGGCGCACCATCGCGTGCGCGTCGTGCTCGACCCGCGCCCACCAGCGGGCCTCCGCCGTCCACAGGTCGGCCTCGCGCGTGACACCGGACAGCACCCAGCGGGCCGAGCTCGGCAGCACGGCAGCGAACGCGGCCGGATCAGGTCCCCCCGCCCACGCGGCGCCCCTGCGCCCCAGCACCCGCGCCGCACTGGCGCGAGCCTGGTCGGGAAGGCTCCCGGAACCGGTCGCGGCGCGCCGCGCCACCAGCAGTGCCAGGGCTCCCGCTGCCCACGGCCGGGCGCCCGGCACCACCGTCGCCACCCTCGCGGCGGATGCGGCGCGGACGGCCAGCAGGATCTCGGTGCGACTGGTGCCGCCCGGGTCGCCCCAGGCCGAGGTGCCGAGCTCGCGGCGCAGGTCCGTGAGCGAGGTGCACCGCGCCAGTCGTGGCCACGCGGTCGCCAGGCCCCCGAGCACGAGGGGGGCAGGTGTCTCACGACCAGCGATGCGGTCGACGTGGTCGGCGATGTTGACAGCCTCGGCGACCTGGGCGAGGGCGCGCAGCATCCGCACGCCGTCAAGGGGGACCCAACCCCCGAGCACCCGGGCGTTCCAGACCAGCGTGGCCAGGACCGCGCGTTCGGCTGTCCCGAGATCCTGACCCGCCTCGACGTCGTGCCCGTAGGTGGAGTCGGAGAGCCTGACGACGGCGTCCTGGGCGCCGACCGACGCGAGGCGACGCGCTCCCTCAGGTCCGAGGCGGCGGCGGGTCATGGCCCGCGCCCGGACGCTGCCGGCAACCCAGCCGGCGCTCACGGCCGCTCGAGAGTCGCGGCGGTGCCCGGGTGCTCGAGCCGAGCGGCGACGCCGGCCAGCACCACCTCGACGAGGCCGGGCAACGCTGCGTCGGCCAACCGCCGCTGCGCCGCGACCGACCGGTCGGTCGCGCCCTCGCCCTCGAGGCTGGCTGCCTCGTCGGCCTGGCGGACCCTCGCGAACGCCGCGGCCCGCGCCGCGTCGGCGTCGACCCGTGCGGTGCTGCGGATGTCGGCGGCCCCCGTGGTGGCACGTTCGCGGGTCTGCTCGGCCTGTAACCGTCCTCGTGCGCGAATCGACTCGGCCTCGCGCTCGGTGCGATCCAGGGCCGCGAAGACGGGCTCCAGCTCGGCGAGTGCCTCCGCGCGCCGGTCGACGGGCACGCCTGCCGCGGTCGCTCCACCGGGAGCGCCCACGGGACGGAACCGGTCGAGCAGGTCCCCGAGCCCCGGCATGGTCCCCACCTTCCGCGAATCGGTCCCGTCATGTCGTTCGTGCGGGGGCCGCGGCTGAGCGTCACAGGTGCAGCCGGTCACCGGGCCCGGCCCAAGTCTCACCGCGACGGCGAGTCGCGGGACAGGGTCGTTGGTCCCGTCCACGCCCTGCCGAGCCGGAGAAGCGCCGGGACCTTGGCCCCTGACCGGACCTCGCCCGTCGTCCTACCGTCGAGGTGAAGCCATCGAGAGGAAGCTGCCGTGAAGAAGAACCTGCTCGTCCTGGGTGCTGGGACCGCCGGAACCATGATCGTCAACAAGCTGCGGCGCAAGCTGCCCGCCGACGACTGGGACATCACCGTCGTCGACCGCGACGACAAGCACCGCTACCAGCCGGGATACCTGTTCCTCCCCTTCGGGATCTATGGCAAGGAGCAGATCACCAAGGCTCGTCACGCCCACCTCTCGGACGACGTCACGTTCCTCATGGCAGAGGTCGACCTTGTCGACCCGGAAGCCCGCACGGTGCGTCTGGACGACGGCCGCACGCTCCCCTACGACTACCTCGTCATCGCCTCGGGGACCTCACCGCGACCGGACCAGACCGAGGGGATGCTCGGCCCGGAGTGGCACCAGAGCATTCACGACTTCTACAGCTACGAAGGCGCGCTCGCCCTCAAGGACGCCCTCGCCGGCTTCGACCACGGCCGCCTCGTGGTGCACATCACCGACATGCCGATCAAGTGCCCGGTGGCACCGCTGGAGTTCACCTTCCTCGCGGACGCGTGGTTGCGCGAACGCGACCTGCGCGACCGGGTGGAGCTCGTCTTCGTCACCCCCCTCTCGGGAGCCTTCACCAAGCCGGTCGCCTCCGAGCACCTGGGCTCGATGCTGGATGAGCGCAAGATCATGGTGGAGTCCGACTTCCTGGTGGAGCACATCGACCAGGAGGCCAAGACCCTCGTGTCCTACGACGAGCGGGAGATCCCGTTCGACCTGCTGGTGACCGTGCCCCTGAACATGGGAGCGGAGTTCGTCGCCAGGTCCGGGCTCGGCGACGAGCTGAACTACGTGGCCGTCGACAAGCACACCCTGCTCTCCACGGCGCACGACACGATCTTCGCCGTCGGCGACGCCTCGGACATCCCGACCTCGAAGGCCGGCTCAGTGGCGCACTTCGCGGTCGAGGTGTTCGTCGACAACTTCCTCGAGCACATCGAGGGCCGCCCGATGACCGGCTCCTTCGACGGGCACGCCAACTGCTTCATCGAATCCGGTCACGGCAAGGGCATGCTCATCGACTTCAACTACGACGTCGAGCCCCTGACCGGCAAGTACCCCGTCCCCCTGGTCGGCCCCCTGTCCCTGCTCAAGGAGACCAGGGCCAACCACCTCGGGAAGCTCGCGTTCCGGTGGATCTACTGGAACATCCTGCTCCCCGGCCACCCCATGCCCGTGCCGACCCACATGTCCATGGTCGGCAAGACCACCGAGAGCGAGAAGTGATCACCATGCCTGTCACGACCATTGCCAACCACAACATCGAGGTCGACGCCGAGGGCTTCATGACCCAGTACTCCGAATGGGACGAGGAGCTGGCCAAGGCCCTGTCCGACCAGATCGGGGTCGAGCTGACCGACGAGCACTGGAAGGCGATCCACTTCCTGCGCACCGACTTCGCCGACAAGGGCGAGACGCCGACCCTGCGCCGGGTGAGCACCGTGGGCGGCATCCCGACCAAGACGCTGTTCACGCTGTTCCCCAAGAAGCCGGCCAAGAAGATGGCGTACATCGCGGGGCTCCCCAAGCCGCACGGCTGCGTCTAGTCGTCCCACTGCCTCGACCCACCAAGGAGAGATCATGACCACCACCACCGCGGCCACCACCGGGACCACCCCCGCCGCCGCACCCCTCGTCCCGTCGTTCGAGGACAAGGCCACGGACCGCAAGCTCGCCATCATCTGCTCCAAGGGCAGCCTCGACATGGCCTACCCGGGCCTGATCCTGGCCAACGCCGCCCTGGGCGAAGGGGTGGAGACCCACCTGTTCTTCACCTTCTGGGGCTTCGACATGATCAACAAGAAGACCATGGCGGACCTGAAGATGACCATGCTCGGCAACACCGCCACCCACATGCCCCAGGGGCTCGGCGGCCTCCCCGGGATGACGGCGATGGCCACGTCCAGGCTGCGCAAGTCGATCGCCGACCTCGACGTCCCGGAGGTCCCCGACTTCCTCGAGCAGATCGTCGCCTCCGGTGGGCACCTGTGGGCCTGCCGCATGTCGGCAGACATGAACCACCTCACCGAGGAGGACCTCTACGAGGAGGTCGAAGGCATCATCAGCGCCAGCGACTTCATCGACATGACCGAAGGTGCCCAGCTGCTGTTCATCTGAGCCCCTCCCGCACCACCCCGGTGCTGCGCGCGACGCCACGGTGAGTCCCCCCTGACCACCGTGGCGTCGCGCTGTCACGCAGTCACGCTGTCACCCACCCCGGGAGCGGTCGCCCGGCACAGGGCGGGACGGCCGGTCGGGCGCGACACGCCGGTGAGGGTCGTCCGAACGGACCATATTCCGCCACCAACCGGACACCGGGCCCGAGTCACTGCCACTCTTCACTGTCGTCACAGCCGCCCCTTCTGACCCCTCCGGAACCTGACTTGAGACTTCTCTCCGCTGCCCTCGCCGTCGCCCTCACCCCCGTCTTCATCGCCCTGCCGACCGTGTCCTTCGCCGCCGCGGACAAACCCCGCCCGGTGGCTCCGTCCGTCACCAGCACGCCGATCCGCGGTATCGACGCGAAGTCGGCGGCAGGGCTGGCGCCGGCCACGTCGGCGCGGGTGCGCCCCGGCGCGGCGGGTCCGAAGTCGATGACGGCTTCCCGAGAGCTGTCCGTGCTGACCGGTGGGCAGGAACGCAAGCGCTTCACGGTCGCCGGTGTCTCGTGGGCGGCCACCACGGACCTGACCGCGGCCGACGTGACCGTTCAGGTGCGCGTGAAGGAGGACTCGGGCTGGACCGCGTGGGAGACGCTGGCGGTCCCCGACGACGGCCCCGAGATCGCCACGGCGGAGGCCGTGGGCGCCCGCCTCGGGACCACTCCCCTGGTGAGCTCGGGAGCCACGTGCCATCCAGGTGCGGGTCGACACCCCCGCCGGACGCAGCCTGCCCGACCTCAAGGTCACCACCATCGACCCCGGCACCTCTCCCGCGGACGACAACCTCGCGGCCGCCCAGCCCCCGGCCTCCGCTGCGGCCGCGGCCATCACGCCCACCATCATCACCCGGGCCCAGTGGGGCGCCGACGAGTCGCTGCGCGGGTCGAAGACGCTGAACAGCAGCGTCAAGGCCATCGTCATCCACCACACTGCCGGCACCAACAGCTACACCCAGGCGACCGCCGCAGCGCAGGTCCGCGGCATCTACGCCTACGACACCAAGGGTCTGGGCTGGGCCGACATCGCCTACAACTTCCTGGTCGACAAGTGGGGCCGCGTCTACGAGGGCCGCGCCGGGTCGGTCACGCAGGCCGTTCGTGGCGCCCACGCGATGGGCTTCAACACCGACACCATGGGCATCTCCGCGATGGGCAACTACGAGACGGCCAGTGCTCCGGCGGCGATGGTCGACTCGATGGCCAAGGTCGCCGGGTGGAAGCTCTCGCAGTACGGCGTCAACCCCCTCGGGACGACCCGCCTCACCTCACAGGGCGGCACCGGCGCGAAGTACGGCGCCGGCGTCACGGTGACCCTCCCGACGATCAACGCCCACCAGAACACGTCCTACACGCTCTGCCCGGGCAAGTACCTCTACGCACAGATGGGCACGATCCGGAGCAAGGCGGCGCTCTACGCCCAGTACTCCTCGACGTCGGCGCCGGCCGTGGTGCCCACGGCCAAGCTGTATGCGACGTACGGCTCGCTCACGCTCAAGCAGGGATCGACCGGGTGGGCGGTCCGGGACCTGCAGGTCGAGCTCAACCGGCGAGGCTTCCCCGTGGGGACCCCCGACGGCGACTTCGGGCCGATCACGACCGCGGCGGTCATCGCCATCCAGAAGGCCGCGCACCTCGACGTGACCGGCCAGGTGACCCCCAACGATTGGAAGGCGCTGTCGAACCTCCCTCACGAGAAGGCCTCCTCGACGCCGACTCCCCCGGCTACCCCGCCGCCACCGCCCACCCCGCCCACACCACCGACCCCCCAGGCACCCGTGCCCGGCTTCGATGCGGACGGTGAGGGCGATGTCATGGGCCGCACCGGTGGCGGGCTGCTCTACTCCTACCCGACCGGCGTGGGCACCGTGCGATCGGCCGTCCTCCTCGGCGGCGGGTGGAACATGCATCGTCATGTGGTGTCCCCCGGGGACTGGACCGGCGACGGGATCTCCGACGTCATCGGCGTGACCCCCGCCGGGGACGTCTACCTCTACCGCGGCGACGGCCAGGGCCACTTCGCCCCGGGACGGTCCGTCATCGGGAGCGGGTGGGGGTCCTTCACCGATCTCGTCGCGCCCGGCGACTGGAACGGCGACGGGCACCCGGACCTGCTGGCACGCAAGGCGAACGGCCAGATGTGGCTGATTCCCGGCAACGGCTCCGGTGGCTTCGCGAGCGCCCCCACGGTGATCGGTGGCGGCTGGCAGATGTTCTCCGAGCTGATCACGCCCGGCGACCTCACGGGAGACGGCAAGGTCGACCTGCTCGGGCGGACCCCGGCCGGCAAGCTGTACCTCTACACCGGCACGGGGAAGTCCGGTCCGGGCTGCCTGCCGGGACGCCTCATCGGTGCCGGCTGGCAGATGTACAACACCGTCTTCTCCAGCGGTGACATCACCGGCGACGGCAAGCCGGACCTCATCGGTCGGACCGCGGGCAACGCGAGCTACGTGTATGCCGGAAACGGCCAGGGCAACGTGGTCTCGCGCAGGTCCCTGACCGCACCGTGGGGGGCGACCACCCGCATCTTCGGGGTCCGCTGACCGAGGTGAGCGCCTCCTACCTCCCGACCGGTAGCGGGCCGGGCCCGCGCGCGCCGAACACCGCGGTCACGCTCGCCCTGACCGCTGTCATCGTCGTGGGGCTGCTCGCGGCGGTGGTCTGGGTGACAGGTGCCCCCGGGCTCCTGCACCGCACGCAGCCGGACGACCCCCGTGCCTACGCGTTCTTCCGCACGGGACCGCGGGGCGGGCCCGTCACCTGGGACCCGTGCCTGCACATCCAGCTGGTCGTCAACAGCAGGAGCGCACCGCCCGGCGCGGACGCCCTGCTGTCCGAGGCCGTCGCACGGGTGAACGAGGCCTCAGGGCTGACCCTGGAGATCGCCGGCCCCACCACCCAGGAGCCGGACCCGGACCTGACTGCGCGCGAGCTCTCGCGCGGCCGGCCCGGTGGGGTCCGCGCGCCGGTGCTGGTCGCCTGGACGACACCCGAGGTCTTCCCCCAGCTGGGTGGGGCGACTGCGGGGATCGGGGGTCCGGTCACCCTGCTCGCCAACCCGTTGGACCAGGCGAAGTACGTCGGGGGCAGCGTCGAGCTCGACGGACCCCAGCTGTCGGGCATCCTCCGGCACCCCAACGGCCACGCCGAGGCGCGGGCGGTCGTCATGCACGAGCTCGGGCACCTGGTCGGCCTCGACCACGTCGACAGCTCCTCACAGCTCATGGCGCCCGACGGCGGGCGCGTGACCGAGTTCGCCGCGGGCGACCGCGCCGGGCTGGCCCTCCTCGGGTCCGGGGGCTGCCCCTACGACACCGGCGCCTCGGCACCCTGACCGTCAACGCCACCTCCACTGCCACCGTCACCGTCTCGTAAGCAGTTGCGCCGACGCGGACTCCTGACTTCTCGCACACTGGTCCCATGCGCATCAGCAGCCCGGCCATGCCCAGGACGGTCATCACCACCGCCGCCGTGACGGCCCTGGTCGCCGTCGTCGCCGGGTGCGGGGCCGCGGACACCACGGCGGACACGGCGCCCGGGTCCTCGTCGAGCGCGTCGTCACCCTCCGCGTCGTCCTCGACCCCGGGGTCGTCGGGCGCCGAGGTGCCCGGGGCCACGGTTCCCGAGATCCTCGCCTTCACCTCGGCGAAGGTCGGGGGCGGGACCTTCGACGCGGCCAGCCTGGCCGGCAAGGACACCGTGTTCTGGTTCTGGGCCCCGTGGTGCACGATCTGCGCCCGCAGCGCCCCCGGCGTCAAGGCGGCCGCGCAAGCGCTTCCCGACGTCACCTTCGTGGGGGTGGCGGGCCTGAGCTCGGACGCCAGCGCGATGGGCGCCTTCGTCTCGCGCAACGACGTCGGGTCGTTCACCGAGCTGGCCGACACCAAGGGCGACCTCTACACGCGGTTCGGGGTGGCCCAGCAGCACACCTACGTGCTCGTGTCGAAGGACGGGACGGTGACCCGCAAGCCGGCATACGGCAAGGACATCGACGTCGCCGAGCTGGCCCGCTCGACCTTCGGCTGACCGGATGGACCCGGCCGTCCTCTCGCTCGCCGTCGCCGCGGGCATGCTCGCGGCGCTGAACCCGTGCGGGTTCGCGCTCCTGCCGGCATGGCTGACGATGGTCGTCGAGCGCACCGGCACGAGCGGCCGGTCCGCCGCGATGGGTCGCGCGGTGGGCATGGCCGCCGCGATGACACTCGGGTTCGTCGCGGTGTTCGGGGCGTTCGGGGCCGTGATCGTGCCGCTCGCCCTCTCCCTCGAGCGCTACCTGCCGTGGGCCACCATCGTCATCGGGCTGGCGCTGCTCGGCGCCGGTCTCGTGCTCGCGAGCGGGCGCGAGGTCACCCTGAGACTCCCCCGGTGGCAGCGTGCGCCGACCGGGGGGTGGCTGACCATGGTCGGTTACGGCGCGGCCTACGCCCTCGCCTCGCTGTCGTGCACGGTGGCGCCCTTCGTCGCGGTGCTCGCGTCGACCTCGCGGGCGGGCGGCGTCGGTGCCGGCCTCGCGGTCGTCGTCGCGTATGCCGTGGGCATGGGTCTGCTCGTCGGCCTCCTCGCCGTGGGCGTGGCCCTGGCCCAGAACTCGCTGGTGGGACGGGTGCGGGGCGCCCTCCCCCACGTCAGTCGGGCCAGCGGGGTGCTGCTGGTGCTCGCTGGGGCGTACGTCGCCTGGTACGGCTACTACGAGGTCCGGGTCCTCGGCGGCGGGTCGACCCGCGACCCCCTGGTCGACGCGGCGCTCGGGGTGCAGTCGTCGCTGGCGTCGACCGCCGACCGTCTCGGGGCTGCCTGGATCGCGGTCCTGCTCGTGGCGCTGGTCGCGGTGGCGACCCTGGCCGGGCGCCGGGCCACCCGAGGGCGCTGATGCAGACGTCGCCCGGGGTACTGGGCTAGCGTGTCGAGGGTGACGCTGGACGAGGTCGACGCGTTCGCCACCTCGTTGGCCGGGTGCAGGCGCAAGGGCCATCCGGGGCGAGTGGCGTGGTACGTCGACGACCGCCTGGTGGTGCGCCAGGACGAGCCCGGGACGGTCCTGGTGCGCGTCCACCTCCAGGACCGAGAGCGCCTGCTGGACGAGCACCCCGACACGTTCGGCGTGCCTCCGCGCTGGGAGAAGCACCACAAGGTGCAGGCCGAGCTCGATGGCGACGCCGACGCGATCCGCGAGGCCATCACCCTGGCGTGGGAGGCGCAGCGCGGCTGACGCCGTCGCACTCCTGGCGTCCTCCTTCACAGACGTCCTCCGGGGTCGGATACTGCCGTGCATGGCCAACTGCTGCGGGCCGGAGGGCTACCGGTCGATGTTCGGTGCCCGGTTCTCGCGCCACCTGGCGAAGCGCTACCGCAAACGGGGCCTGGACGCGACCGCGTCCGTCATGGCCGCCTTCGTCGCCGCGCACGGTGTCCGTGGTGCCACCGTCCTGGAGATCGGGGGCGGCGTCGGTGACCTCCAGGTCGAGCTGCTGCGCCGCGGCGCCGCGCACACGACCAACCTCGAGCTCGTCGACTCCTACGACCGCGACGCGGCGGCCCTCGCCGCGGAGGCCGGGGTCGGCGACCGGATGACCCGGCTCCGGGTCGACCTCGCGCGTCAACCCGACGCGGTCGGGCCGCACGACGTCGTGGTCCTGCACCGGGTCGTGTGCTGCTACCCCGACCACGAGCGGCTGCTCGCCGCGGCGGCCGACCACGCCACCCACCTGCTCGTCTACAGCCACCCGCCCGACAGCCTCTTCAGCCGCACGGTCACGGCCATGGAGAACGCGCTGTTCCGCTTGCGGGGCATGCAGTTCCGCACCTACGTCCACGACCCTGCCGCCATGGTCGCGGCCGCTCAACAGGGCGGGTTGCGCGTGGTGCACCAGCACCGCGGGTCGCGGTGGCACGTGGTCGGCCTCGCCGTCCCTGACTCGTGACTCGGGGCGCGACGACCTGACCCGGGTGGTGCGCCGCGCCGTCAGCCCACGAGCCCGGCCGCGAACCGGCCGAGGGCGTCGTCCCAGTGCTGCCGGTCGCCCCTCGGGTCGCCGGCGATGCCCCGGCCCTCGTGGAACACCTCGACCCGGGTCGAGGGTCCGTCGGGTCGCAGCTGCACGTCGAGCATGCTCAGGGGGCCGTCCTGGCGTGGGTGCCAGGTGACCCTCACCTGCTCGACCGGGTGGAAGCTGCGGACGACACCGTACGAGCCGTCCTCGGCCCGCCACGGTTCTCCTTTGTTGCCCAACCTCGCGCCCTCGCCGAGCAGCGCCTGGGTGCCACCGGGACTGATCAGGTGCTCCCAGACCTGCGCCGCTGGTGCCGGGACCGTGACGCCCGCATGCACCGCCGCCTCCGGCTCGGCGTCGATGTCGTCGGGAAGGCTGTCGACCTCACTGCTCATGGGAACCTCCGTCGGAGCGGGTCCTGCCCCGGGTGGGCCCGACCCACTACCCCAAGTCGACCAAGACTCGGCCCCGCTGGCAACAGGTGCGCCCCCACCAAACCACGGTGTGCCGGGTGGCGACCACTCCGCACACCCCCTAGTCCCTTTGGTCGGGATGTCCGCATCCAGCGGCCCGCCGCCGAGGCGACGGACCATCCTCGACATCGAGCCACCGAGGCCAACCGGACGTTGATGGGACTGCGCGTGGAGGATCTGGTCGAGGTCACCCTCGTGCCACGGTCCACCCGCTGCGCCTGCGGTGAGCCACTGCGGCAGGGCGAGCGAGCCGGCTTCCACCGGGTCGAGCAGAGGCTGCTGTGCCTGTGGTGCCTCGCGGACCTGCAGGCCGGTCGGTCACGACCGCGACGACGCCGGGGCACCGTCCCGTGGCCCCAGCCGGTCGCGCTGGCGACCGTGCCCACGCCCGGTGCCGCTGTGCGCCACCGTCCGCCGGCCGCACGCGGTCGGCACCGGGCCCCTGCCCATCGCGGACCACGGACCGGGGTGACCCTGCTCCTCGTCTCACTCGCGGTCGTCGGCGCCCTCTGGGCGCGCCCCCTGCTGCTGGGTTCCGGCGACGGGTCCACCGTCGCGGGCATCCAGGGACCTGCCTCCGACCTCGGCGCGGGCATCGCGTCCCGCATCACCGCGCCGGGGTCGGGCGACACCCGCTCGATCTGGCCCCCCGCTCCCGGTGATGCGCGACCCACTCCCATCGGCACTCCCCCGGCGAGTCGCAGCACCTCGACCGACTACGCGTTCATGGCGACCAGGTCCAGCGGGGGCATCCCCGTCAGGTTCGACCCCTGCCGCCCGATCCACCTCGTGGTCAACACCGCTGCTGCCCCGCCCGGCGCCGACCGGCTGCTCCGGGAGGCGGCCGCCGCGGTGGGTGCGGCCAGCGGCCTCCAGCTCGTCGTCGACGGCACCACGACCGAGCCGCCCACGTCCCACCGACCGCCGATCGACAAGGAGCGGTATGGCAACCGCTGGTCACCGGTCCTGGTCGCCTGGACCGACCCGTCCGCCGTCCCGGGCCTGGAGGGGCGCGTGGCCGGGCTCGGCGGGCCGGCCATGGCGCCGTTCTACACCGATGCCCAGAAGCACTGGGTCAGCGGCAGCGTCTACCTCGACGCACCCACCTTCGCCGACATCCTCGCCAGCCCGGGTCAGTGGAAGGCGGCCCGGGCCATCGTCATGCACGAGCTCGGCCACCTGGTCGGGCTCGCCCACGTGGGGACGGCCACTGAGCTGATGTATGCCGAGAACACCGGTCAGGTCGACTTCGGCCCCGGCGACCGCGAGGGTCTACGCCGCCTCGGTGGCGGCCCCTGCTTCCCCTAGCCTCCCGACCCGCTCTGGTCCCGCGTCCCCCTGGCTTCCTGGCTCCTCTGAATCCTCTGCCTCCTCCTAGGCCTGCGTCGGGGTGATCCGGTCGAAGCCCAGTCCGCTCGAGCCCTCGCCCCGACCGGTCCCCTTGCGGGCGCCGTACCAGACGACCACCGACCCGTCCGGTCGGCGGGTGCGCTGGTAGCACTGCGTGACGTGAACGCCGGCCCGGGGCACCTCCTCCTCGTGGACGAAGTAGGCGTTCGGCAGGTTCTGCCGCAGCAGGGGCGTGCGCGGCTCGACGGGTGGGGCCGGCGGCGGGGCGTCGTCCAGGAAGCGTGGCATGGCCGCCCGCTGGAGCTGGGTCTCGCGGGTGCTCCCGTCGACGTGCACCGGGATGAACGGGATCCACTCCTCGGGCACGCTGGTCATCGCGCTGTAGCGGATGGGCGCGACCGGGTCCGGCGGCGGGGCGGCCGGAGGACCGACCAGCCCCTGGAGGAAGATCCGCAGCTCGTGCCCGGCCTCGTGTCCGGACCGCGGCCAGCCCGTCGGCAGCGGGACCTGGTGCTCGATGGCCCAGACCATGTTCGCCATCTCGTCGCGGACGAGGGAGACGTCCTCGAGTGGCTCGCCTTCCTGCACCTTGGGTGCCACGGGCAGGATGGCCAGGTCGGAGGGGACGCTCGCCTGGCCGGCGGAGTCCCCGCTGAGGGAGAACATGCTCCACGCCTCCCAGCCCTGGTCGGCTGCGCCCTGGGGCACGGGTTCCACCCACAGCCGCTCGTCGAAGACGGTCGTGACCGCGATCCCCTGCACCCGCGCCAGCCCGCCGACGGGCAGGGTCCACGGCACGACGAACCAGTCGTTGGCGAAGATCAGCGCGAACTCCATCAGCATGAGCTTGCCGACGTCGGTGGTGTCCGGCGAGACCTCCCCGAAGTTGGTCCGGCGGTCCTCGAAGGCCCACCACCGCGTGTTCGGCATCCCGTCGAAGACGACCTGCGTGGGGATGAAGGTCTGGACGCCTGCGGTCGGCGGGCTGGCCGGCGCGGGCGCGGCAGGATCGAGCCGGGTGTCGGCGCTGTGCTCCAGGGCGTACCAGTCCAGGTTGCCGTGGTGGTACTCCGGCGCCCGCAGGACGACCTCGGTGCCGCCATCCGCGTCGCTGTCCCCCGCAGGTGCCGACACCCCGAAGGAGTACTCCAGCCGCGACGGCGCCCACGCGTCGTCGCCCGGCACCGGCTGGTCGACCAGACCGGTGAACCAGGTCTGCAGGCGGGCGAGCAGCGCAGCCAGGTCCGCGGCATCGGTGGGCTGGACCAGCGTGATGCCGTCGGTGGGCGAGCCCCCACCGGTGACGTGCTCGAGCAGCGCGACACCGTCCATGGCCCGTCCGGCGGCGCAGCCGACCTGCTGCCAGGCGTCCGGGTGCGCGCACACGAGGGCGTCAGCGGCCGAGGTCGGGTCGGGCACCCGCACGGCATACCGGTCCCGGTACTGCGCCGCGTAGTCGGTGGTCGGGAAGTCGCGCTCGACCAGCATCTGCCAGCGCCGTCCCGCACTCATCCGCAGGTCGAGCGAGAGGTACTGCGCCCCGACCGACAGGGGGATGACCCGCCGTTCGACCCGCGGCTCGAGGAGGTCGTCGACGTCCAGCGGCAGCACCGCGCCGTCGGCAGCCTGGTAGCGGTCGACCGTCCTCAGGTCGAGGCAGGCGCGGGCGAGCACCGGCGACCCGGCGTCGTCGCCGACGAACTCGCCGAGCTGCCACTGCCGGGACAGCATCCACAGGGCGTCGCGCACCTCCGCCCGCAGCGCGCGGTCGAAGTGGTGCGTCCGGGGTCGTCCCTCGAGCCGGTTCCAGCGCGTGATCGCCGGGTGCGCCCGGGTCAGCAGCGCCTGCTCGAGGTTCCCCACCAGGTGGATGTCGGCCATCTAGGGCTCCTCGGCCAGCAGGTCGTAGATCCGCACGTTGCGCAGCAGGTTGTTGGAGATGGAGATCTCGGGGTAGGTGTACGGCGAGTGGGTGGCCGGCACCAGGGCGTCGTATGCCGTCGTGTCGAGGTGGGCGGGCTCGACCGCTCGCAGCTTGGCCGAGTCGAGGGTGTCGGTCACGGCCCCGACGAGGTCCTCCCAGGACCAGGCCCCGTCGACCACCGCCGGCACGGCGAGCAGCCACGCCTGGGGCGGTTCGGCATTCGGCCGGTCGTGGTGGAACGCCACCCCGGTCGTCTGCTGGCGTGAGGGGATCACCTCGGTCCACTCGTCGACGAGCAGCCCGCACAGGGGCGCGGTGGGGTCGAAGCCGGTGCCGAGCGCCGCGGTGTAGAGCAGCCGCTCGCCGGGGACCTCGTACCCGTCCGGGAGCTCGAGGGCGAACCACGGCTGCCCCGCCTCGTGGGGCAGCTGGATCGGGGTGAGGACCGGCGCCCCGGATCCGGGCACCGCGTCCGAGAGCAGGATGACGTTCTCGAGGTGGTGCAGGCGGGAGCGTACCCGCGCGACGCCGTGCAGCCAGTCGTCGACCGGGAAGTCGCGGTCCGAGCCGGCCGGCGGTGGGTCGGTGAGGTGCCGGGTGAGCCCGCCGCTCGTGGAGTGGGCGAGGGCGTTGACGAGCTCCGTCGTCGCTGCCGGCGGCAGGCTGAACTGCGGCACCACGACCAGGTCCTCGCCGAGGACCGCCTTGAGGCCGGCGGACACGATGTCGGCCTGCTCACCGGCCGCCGCCGAGCCGTGGCGCGCCATGGCGTCGTCCGCGGCGTCGACCCGCGCCTGCACCTGGCCGACGAGCTGGTCGACCGCCACGGCCAGCCCGGTCCGGAACTGGTCGATCTCCCCCAGTGGGCCGCTGAGGTCGAGGGCGTCATGGTCGAACGCCGACACGTCGGCGAGGGCCTGCGCGTCGACGACGAGCTGGGCCAGCGAGGGCCGCGGCACCGTGGCGACCCCCTCGATGAGGTCACGGCGCGCGACGAGGGCGTCGTGCGCCGCCCGCACGGCGACCAGCTCCGCGGCCGGGGCCAGCCCTGCGGTGACGCTGGTGCTCACCACCGTCTCTGCCGTCCGCAACAGCTGGAGGCGTTCCTCGTCGGTCGCCGTCCCCGGGAGGGTCGCGTAGTCCGCCAGGATCGCCCCGTAGGCCACGAGGCGCTCGTCCCACGCGGCCACGCGGGCGCGCAACAGCGCGGTGAGGGCGGCGTAGGTGGTGGCTCGCCACTCGAGCGTGGAGCCGGTCCCGGTCCCCGGCACCCGGAAGCCGGCCAAGGGCGACACCGCCGCCTCGTGGTCGGCGATGACCTGGTCGACGGTGCGGCTGGGGTCGATGACCCGGGAGGCCAGAGTGGCCAGGGCAGGCAGGTGCGTGTCGTGGAGCGCCGTGCGCAGGCCGGACAGCCGGGCGAGCGGGAGGGTGGAGGTGGCCTGGTCGCCGCTGCGCGCGTCCCCCTGCCGCACGAGGTCCGCGGGCCGCAGCGGCCGCGCCCCGACCACCAGTCGCCGTAGGCTGCGCAGCAGGCCCTCGAGCTCGAAGAAGGTGACCGACCCGGTGATCCGTGTCGTGTGCCGGATGGTGACCGGCTCGGCGATGACGACGTCGACGCTGGCGTGGAGCCGGGCCAGGATCCGGTCGTCGAGGTCGCCGAGGGCCTGGTCTGCACCGGCCTCCGCGCGGTAGAGCAGGTCGACCGGGTGCAGGCCGAGGTCGGCCTGGGTGATGGTGGCCGTGGCGGGCAGTCCGGTGGCCCGGTCGACGTAGTCCACCTGCACCGCGACGGACCCCGGCGGGGGAAGCCGGTCGGCCAGCCAGCGGTTGAGGGCTGGTTCGGCGGTCGCCAGCGGCGTCATCGGCACGGCCGGGAGCGGGTTGGTCCCCCCGGCGGTCGGGAGGTGAACGGCGGTGCGCAGGGTCAGGGTGGTCCCGGACCGCGGCGTGCGGATGACCTCGGGCTCGGGAGGGGTCGTCCCCTTGGCGAAGGCGTCGAGGGTGCCGGCCGAGCGGTCGTAGTTGCCCAGGACGGCCTGGTGCACCCCCTCGGAGACCACCAGGTCCGCCACGGCGTCGTTGATGTCGCGGATGTAGGCCGTCGCCGCGGTGATCGCGGCCTCCTCGGCGGCGCCCCGCCGCGGCAGGGTGGACTTCCCGAACGGGTAGGTGGCCACGCCGCCCTGCTCGACGTGCAGGACGAGCTTGCGGCCGTCGACCACGTTCATCGCGGCGGTGGACTCCTTGGGCTCGCCGTCGCTCGTCGCCGTCGACTGGATCTGGTCGGCAGCGAGCGGGAACTCACGTCGCAGCGGGTAGACCAGCGCCCGGACCGTGAGCGGGCCGTGGTCGTGGACGTGCCGCTCGAACTGGTAGCCGAGCAGGGCTCCCAGCGACTGGCCCCCGCGCATCCCCTCGAGGATCGCCAGCGCCGCCCGCACCCGGCGCGACGACAGGTTCACCGCGATCTCGCCGCCGTGGGCGACGTAGGCGTTGCGCAGGACGGCGGCCGTCGCGGCGTGGTTGATCGAGGGCGCGTGGACGAGGCCCAGGTTGGTCGGGTCCTTCATCAGGGGCACGCTGTCGTGGGCGTTGACGAGGTCGGCGAGGTCCGCCGGGAGGGTGACGGGCTGCAGGTCCTTCCCCTCGGGGCGCAGGTGCTCGACCCAGCCGTAGGCCCCGAGGTGGAGGCCGCCTGCGGGGGGTGCCCCTGCGGCGGGGCCGCCAGGGCCGACCTCGATGCGGTCGACCACGCGGCGGTCCGGCGTCCGCAGGAGCTCGAGGCCCAGGTCGACCACCGCCGTCTTCCAGGCGTCCAGGCGGTAGCTCACGGTGTCGAGGTGCTCGGCGAAGAGCCGTTCGAGCCGCGCCGTGGGCAGCGTGGCCAGCCGGTCGAGCGCCTCGAGGTGCTCGGGCAGCAGGCTCTCGGACAGCTTCCTGGCGTTGCGGGCGAGGTAGTCGCCGACGGTCAGCCGAGGATCGCCGGTGACGCCCTGGTCGGCCTGGAAGAGCACGGCATACCGGCTCTCACTCGCCGTGGCGGCGTCGTCGGTGACGTGGACGAAGGCCGGCTCCCGACGCAGCAGGGCCGACTGCTGCAGGCTGCCCGACTGGAGCACCAGGGCGACCGCCGTCTCGCGGAAGCCGAGCTGCACGGCGTGCCGGAGCAGCAGGTAGAGCAACGCCGTGGGCCGGACGTCGTCGTCGAAGCCGCGCTCGGCCTGCACCGCGCCCGTGCTCTCCTGCGCCGCCGCGACGAGCCACTCGATGTAGTTGCGGCCTGCGGCCGTGGCCCGGATGCGGTCGGTCTCCGAGAGCGGGACGTCGTCGACGACGGGGCCGTCCAGCGGCTTCTGCCGCCCCCGGTAGATCTTGGTGAGCAGGTCCGGGACCTCGGCACCGGCTGTAGCCGAGCCGGCGCAGCAGGTCGACCGGCTCCTCACGCGGGAACATGGCGATGAGCCGCTCGACCAGCAGGCTGCTCGCGAACGAGAGCTCGTACGCCTTGTGCTCGAGGCTGTCGGCGAGCAGGGGGTGGTACTCGACGGACGCCGGGTGCAACCCGAGCACGTCGAGCAGCGACTGGTGGCTGTCCTCGGTGTCGCCCCCGATGCGGCTGACCCGCGGCAGCAACGCGCGGTAGTCCGCCTCGACGGTGCGGATGAGCCGCACCGCATCGGCGAGGAAGGTCTGCTCGGGCGCATCGCGTCCGTCGAACCAGCTGAGCCGCGAGAAGGCGGTGGCGGGTTGGATGCCGTAGGGCTGCATCCCGATCCGCAGGGCCGGTAGCGGACCGCGCCCGGTGACGTGACGGGTGAAGAAGCGGCGGGTGGCCGAGACGGTCGCCGACGTGAAGACCGGCTCCATCAGGGCGTCCATGAAGTAGCCGATCGTCGCCGGCCACAGGGCGATCTGCATGGCGTGGGCCTCGGCCCGGTCGGTGAGCCCGCCGCCGGGGACGCGCGTCACGAGGGAGTCGGGCAAGCCGAGGGCGTCGGCGAGGTGCTGGCCGTCGCTGGCGGCCAGCGGATCGGCGACCCGCGCATACTGCGGCGCCTGCGTGAAGAGCGGACCGAAGCTGGCGTCGGGGTCCTCGCGCCACGAGTACCCCGACCCGCCGCCCTCGGTGTCGTTGGTCGGGGTCCCCTGGCGGAGCAGCTCCAGGCCCTTGCGGCTGTAGAGGTGGTGCTCCAGGAGGCGACCGAGCACGCCGGCCCCCGAGTCGGGGGTCTCGCCGAGCCGCACCCCGAGGACCACCAGCCGCTCGAAGCCGCTCGTGGCCTGGGCCGGCGTCAGGTCGATGCGCAGGGCCATCCCGACGTCGAGGGCGCGCTCGAAGTCGAACATCCAGCTCAGCGCGTCAGGGATCCGCAGCGTGTCGGGGTGGTCGGGGTCGGCACCGGTCGGGACGAGCTGCTCGTCCGGCGGGGCGTTCGGGTCCGGGCCGGCGACGAGCGGCGTGGCGATGGGCCGACCCAGCTCCACGACCACCGGGGCGGCAGCCGCATCGGCGTAGCCGAGCAGCACGAAGCGCTCGGGCAGCACCTCCACGCGCGGCGCGCTCGACCACGAGCTCGCGCCGGACCGCGAGGGTGGCGACGTCCGGGAGCTGCAGCACCGAGACGGCCGCGCACCGGGGAGGCGACACCCGGCGCGGCGGCGGCGTCGAGGTTCACCGGCGGGTTGGCCACGACCGCGTCGGCGCCCGCCGACCCCAGCGCGGTGACGAGGTCGCTGCGGGCCTGGTCCACGGCGCCGCCCACGCGGTGGGCGGCCCACACCGCTGCCCAGTAGTCCGAGACCGCCGAGGGTTGCGGGTCGGGCGAGACGACCACGAGCCGGACCGTGTCGACCTCGGCGTCCGGCTTGTCGCCGGGGTTGAGCGGCACCAGCTGGCGCACCACCCACCCGGAGCGCCCCGCACCGCAGGCGGCGACCAGCTCGCGCCAGGCTGCCCGTTCGCGGCCCTCGTCGCCGCAGGCCGCCCACACGGCGGCCCAGAAGGCGGTGCCGTTGTGCACCTCGGCCTCGGTCAGGGACTCCTCGAAGCCGTCGACCAGGCACTCGTCCGGGTAGACCCGCACCCACAGCTGCGGCACCCCGGCCGCCGACGTCTTGAACCGCGTCTCCAGCCGCAGGGGGAACAACAGGATCGGGTGCCGGTCGGACAGCCGCGCGACACCCTCCACCGGGTCGGTGAACGCCGCCAGCCCCTCGACCAGCTGGGCACCGAGGCGGTCGATCTCGGCCAGCCGACCCGTGGCCCGCCCGGCAGCCTCGGTGGCCTTGCTCAGCCGCTCCTGCACGGCGCTGAGCTCTGCGTCGTCGGCAGCCGAGCGGCGCGCGGTGGCGAGCGCGCGCTCCTGGGCCCGCGCCTCCTCGGCGGCCAGCAGGGCCGCCACCCGTGCCTGCTCGCGCTCGGGGCGATGGGCCAGGAGCCGGTCGCGAAGGTCCTCGAAGTCACCCACGGTGGCGCTACGCCCCCTTCTTCAGCATCTCGACGGCATGCACGGCCATGAGCACCGGCAGCTGGTAGAGGATGTACGCCAGCTCGGCCGCGTCGGTGTCACCGCGCCAGCGGTAGTCGTCGTCCTCGTCGTGCTGGGGCTTCTGGGTGGCGTCCGGCACGGTCGAGGAGATCGTCACCGCGTGTTGCCCGACCGGCAGCTGGACGGCCGTGTCGTAACCGTCCACGACATCGGTCCAGGACAGCTCGTTCCACGTCGGGACCGTCGCCCGGCGCGGGCCGTCCTGCGGCAGGTCGAGGCCGAAACGGGGCTCACCGGGGCGTTCCTTGATGACGAAGAACCACCCCGGGTCCTCCTCACCGTCGACGGTCACCCCGCCCTCGGCGACCTCGGCCGTGAGGTCGAACCCGAAGAAGTAGATGTCCGGTGCGACCTTCGCCTCGTAGAGGGGCGTCTTCACCAGGGTCGTGGGTGGCACCCCGTCCGGCAGGTCGGCCAGTCGGCGGGCGCGTGACCTGTCGATGACGCCGTTCGTGCGCTCCCAGGCGGCCCGGTGCGCGTAGACCACGGCGGTCGGGTACTTCTTGAGCAGCTCACCGCGGATCGCCAGGACGAGCTCGTCCTCCTTGTCGCCCTGGGCCTCCCGGTTGTCGTGCTCGCCCAGACCGGTGTCGGTGGACCACCGGTGCAGCTCCGGGACGTCCAGCAGGCGCTCCCGCAGCGCCGCGGCGTCGGCCCCGGGCGCGGTGAGGAACGGGCGCACGTCCCAGAACTGCCGGAAGTAGCTGCCCCGCTGGTCGGTCGGGTACTCGCGCCACAACAGCTCGCGCGCGAACTCGTGGTTGAGCCCGACGAGGTAGGCCTCGATGAACTTCTGGTTGGTCTCCAGGAGGGTGATCGAGTTCATCGTCAGCAGCTGGATGTTCGGCAGGAAGTACTCGCTCGACAGGTCGGTGAGCGGGGCATACATCGGATCGTCGATCTCGGGGTAGACCATCACCTCGCCGAAGTCCTCGACGCGCTGGGCCGCGATCCGCTCCGGGATCTCGACACCGGCCAGCACGTGTCGGGGCACCGTCACCACCGGGTCGATGCCGGCGAAGACGGAGGCGCGGACGAGGGCGAGGTCGAGCGGCCGGCGCACCACCACCGGGACGTGGCGCTCGGCCACGTCCACGGCATACGCGTTGCGCAGGGCCGCCTTGAAGCGCACCGCCGTGGCGCTGTCCGGCCCGGCTGCGCGTGGGGGCGGCTCGGCGATCACCCCACCGGACGTCGAGGCACCCACCGGGATGTCGAAGGTGCTGCTCGACGGCAGGTCGTCCACCTCCGCCGGGGTGCGGGTCTGGTCGTCGACGATGGCCGCCGGTCCCGGGTCCGGGGTCGGCCCGCCCGGTGGGGCGGCGAGCTGGCCCTCCAGCCAGCGCCGCAGCAGCCACCCGCCGACGAGCACGACGACGGCGAGGACCACACCGAGCACGGGCACGAGGAGCAGGAGCAGGGCCAGCACGATCGAGGCCACCAGCAGCCAGGTCCGCCAGGCCGGGAAGCGACGGAGCAGGTCGACCACGGCCGGCGGCAGCCCACCGGTCGGCGCCGTCGGCGGCGGGGGCGCCAGAATCGCGGCGATGGCAGGCCCGGTGGGCAGGTTGGGCGGCACGGTCTTCGGCGGCGCGGCGGACACCTCGCCGGCGTTCACCCGGTCGAGCAGCCCGGTGGTCGCCTGCGCGGCCGTGAAACCTCCCAGCCGCGCCACCCGCGCGCGGGGGCGCAGCGCCTTCCGGGCGGTGGCGCCGACCAGCGCGGGCGGCAGGGTGCTCTGGCGCATGGTGAAGCCGATGGCCTTGCCCTCGGACAGGATCCGGCGGTGGACGGGGGCGGTGATGGACAGGATGCGGTCGTCGGCGTGGGCGGCGATCCGCCCGATGCGGTGCCGGTGCCAGACCAGGGAGGTGAGGATGGCCATCTGCCCGAACCGGATCCGGGAGTTGCCCTCGAGCACCCGGCCCACCTGCTGCCAAGCCGCCTCCATGTACGTCTCCTGGTACTTCTGCACCACCCCGGTGCCGAGGCCGGCGGCGACCCGGTGCCGCGGGTCGAGGTTGAGCTCCTCCACCCAGTGGCGCAGTGCGGGGTCGGCGCGTCCGGGGTCCAGGCGCGACACGCGTGCGGGCCAGCGGCCGTAGAGCGGCGGCACGATGAGCGGGTCGTGGTCTGCCGCGATCGCGGGCAGGCCGGCGGCGGCGTTGGCGGCGGCCGGCACCTGGTCGGTGTAGTCGCTCGCCAGGTTGACCAGTCCCGCCAGCCCGGTCTGGAACGCGTGCGGGTAGGGCGCGGCCCAGTTCTCGAACTGCCAGTACTCGGCGAGGTCCTCCTCGCCGAGCGTGACCAGCGGGGCGCGCAGGGCGCCGCCGAGCCGCAGGATGCCGCCCAGTCCCGTGATCGCGGGCAGGTTGGCGCCAGGGTCGAGCACGTCCATGGGGCGGCGCCCCACCTGCGGGTCGACGGTGCGCGGCTCGAGCAGGCGCACGAGGTACTCGAAGTCCCCCACCTCCCCGGTGCGGAAGAACCACCGGTGGTAGACGGGGTGGAGGTTCGGCTCGGTGTCCGTGCGGCCGGCGACCCAGGCGCCCTGGGTGGGGAACGCGGCGCCGGTGGGGTCCTTCTTCAGCCCGGCGAGCCGTCCCGACTCGAACGACGGGACGAGGAACGCGTGGTATGCCGTGTTGGCCCGCAGGATGCGCGGGCTCAGCAGGCGCGAGTAGGCCAGGTCACGGTCGGCCGCCAGGAGGTTCGCCAGCCGGGTCGCGTTGTCGCCGTGGTTGCTGCGGTCACCGCCGAGGGCGCCGTTGACGTGCACGTGCGCCCAGGCCCACAGGGTCTCGAACGCCGGGAAGGCCGCCTGGTCGAGCACCTCGATCACCGGGAGCGGGCCGCCCGAGGTGGTGGCGCGGTCGGCGAACTCGTCCTCGGCGAGCACCAGCAGCGTGAGCCACGGCCGCATCCGCGTCCCCCCGGCGGAGGAGGCGGAGGGTGTGTAGCGCCAGGGGAAGTCCTCCTCGTAGAACTCGACGTAGGGCAGGTAGTTGGTCTCGAAGTTCGTCACCCAGTGCCGCGGCTCGGTGCGCACGATGGCGGCCTGGTCGATGCCGATGACATCCCCCGGCCCGTAGAGCTCGACGTCCTTCGGCACCGGGTGGGAGGTCGTCGTCCCGTCGAGCAGGTCGGCGTCGATGGTCAGGGTGAGCGGGATCGTGGCCCGGATGCCGGGGACGGTCGCCTGGTCGGCCTCCTGCATGCGTCCACCGAGCCCCTGCCGGGCGAAGGGCAGGAAGCTGTAGGAGGCGATCACGGGATCGGTCATGCTGCGAAGTTCACCTCCGAGGTCGGGATGACGTGGATGGCGTCGGCGAGCGACGGGTCCGACCTCACGGCGTCGTGCAGGTAGGCGGCGGCCTCGGCGTGGCTGGCGAATGACGCATCGCCGAAGGTCGTGTTGTCGGCCTGCTGCGCCACGACGAAGCCCGCGTCCTTGACGACGACCTTCTCCTCGAAGGGCTGCCGCTTGGCCTCGGTGGCCAGGGACAGCACCGACCGGCTCACGGCGGCACCGGCCACGAAGTGCGCGAACAGGCCGCCCCAGAACTGGAAGTAGCTGCGGACGAATCGCTCGTGCGCGGTGTCCACGATGATCGACTCGTAGCGGACGGTCCGGGTGGCCGAGGAGCCGGTGACCCACGGGTTGCCGGCCGCACCGAGCTCGACGCCGCTCTCGAACAGCTCGAAGGCGGGTGCGGAGAGCTTCGCGGCGTCGTCCATGGTGCGGTACTGGGCGGCGGCGAACCGCTCCCGCATCGGGCCGCGGACGGCCAGCCCGCCGCTGGGGTCGATGGTCACCGTCGCCTTGCGGAGGTCCGACGGCTTCTGGTTGCCGACCGTGTCGAGCGGAAGCCCGAGCGGGATGAAGCGCTGGCTCACCTGGAGGGTCCCCACGGGGTGCAGGACGAGCAGGTCGGGGTTGCCGAGCTCGCGCAGGCTGACGAGCAGGCGACCGCCCCCGGGCACCGTGGCGCGCCAGCTGTCGTGCTTCTCCAGCTCGGCCTGCAGGGCGGGCAGCACGGCCAGCGGGGGCAGCACCTCGGCGCGCCGCTCCCCGAAGGTCTGGTCGATGTCGACCGAGATGTCGAAGAACAACAGCGAGATGGTCGCGGAGCCGCTGATGTGCCACGGGGTGGGCCCCTCGAGCGAGCCGCGCAGCGAGATCCCCCACACCCCGAGGCCGAACACCTTGACGCAGAAGCCGCAGGAGATCTCCACGAGCAGGTAGACCGGGGAGAAGCGCAGCAGCGCGTCGAACCCGAAGTGGCCCTCGACGCTGAGGGCCGAGAAGCCGAAGTAGGCCTCGGCATGGGCGCCGAGCTGGACCGAGTTGGTGGTGACGGCGAAGTAGGTGTCGATCCGGATGCGCGCGAAGCTCTCGTCGATGATCGACAGCGCCAGGCGGTTCGGGGACGGGAACGGTAGGGGCGGTGGCGTGAACCGGGGGTGGAAGCCGCCGATGCTCAGGACGAAGTTGGGGTCGTCGCTGTAGTCCATCAGCAGCCCCAGCTCACCGTCGAGGGTGATGAACAGGATGCGTGACTCGAAGAGGGAGGCGAAGAACCAGATCCGGCGCTTGTCGAACTCCAGGGCTCCGATGAAGGTGACCTGGAGGACCACCAGCGCTTCGTCCTCGGTGGGCAGGGCGAGCTTGAGCCGGCCGAGGATCACGACGTTGCCGGGGATCTCGATGATGACCCCGAGGGACACGGACACGAGGGTCGGTGTGCCCCAGCCGATCTTGGCCATCGGCCCGATGAGGAAGGTGCCCTCCTTGGGCGGGAAGATCGCGCGGAGGTCGCTGATGATCCGGGGGGCGTTCTCGATGACGTTCGTGGGGAAGAGGATGCTGTTGACCGCCCCGGTCCGGACGCCGGCGGCGAGCGGTTCGAGGAGCATCCCGCGGTTGAGGCCGACCAGGCCGCCCACCCCGCTGAGCGTGAAGCCGAACCCCAGCTGGAAGCCCGGGTTGAACTCGGCGGTGATGATGACGAGCATCGAGAAGCCCTGCTGCCCCCCGGGCAGCTTCGTGTTGATCAGGCCGATCGCCTTGAGGGACAGGAAGTCCGCGACGGTCAGCTCGAGCGCCCCGGCATACTCGCCCTTGTCGACGTCGAGGTAGAGGTAGCCGCCACCCTTGACCACGCCCGCGTCGATGCTCAGGCCCACGCCGTTCGGCGCCTTGAAGCCGAGCGCGAGGTTGGCCGGGCCGAGGTTGCCCTTCTGGTCGGCCGGGAAGGTGAGGGTCGCCGTCATCCCGATGTTCTCCACGACGGCCGTCAGGACCGCCAGGTCGCCCTTGATGGTCGCGCCCAGCTCGATGGGGATGCCACCGTCGCGGAAGCGCACGGCCATCGTGGCGCCCTGGATCTCGACGGGGCCCAGGGAGATGTGGGCGGGCAGGCTGATCTCGAGGCCGCCGCTGCCGCCGAAGTAGACGCCCTGGGTGGTCGAGAACCCCACCGTCAGGTCGGTGGCGATCGACAGGCCCTCCCCCGGCAGCAGGGTGGCGAGGAACGAGTCGGCGTCGTCGGGTCCGGGCTTGATGACGATCTTCGCGCCCTGCAGGGCCAGCTCGACGAAGATCTCGTACTTCCCGCTGGAGTGGAAGCGGGCGCCACCGAGCACGGAGGCTCCCACGATCTCGAAGTGGCTGGCGTCGGCCGCCCCGAGGATGACGGTCGGCTCACCGTCCTTGCCGACCCGCAGGGCGAGGCTCACCGTCCCGGATGCGGCGGACGGGGTCCCAGGTCCGAAGCCGGTGAGGAGCGCGATGTCCTTGCCGGGCCGGACCAGTGCGCCGATGCCGCCGTCGAGCTGCACCGTGCCGTCGAAGGCGAGGTGCACGAGGTCGCTGAGGTCGATGCCCTGCTGGACGTTCGCGCTCCCGTACGGCAGCACGGCGAAGCCCGGCTTGGCGGCGGCGGTCTCGGGGAGCATGAACAGGCCTACGCCGGCCTCGAGGGACACGGCCGACTCGCTGTGGATCAGGACCAGTCGGATGACCGTGTCCAGGGCCGCGGTGGGCCCGATCGCACCAGTGGTGAGCTGCGCCACCGTGTCGGGGTCGAGGGTCGTCTGGCGCACCCGACCACCCCACGCGTCCGCGAGACCGGCCACGGCGAGCTGGAAGTCGAGCCCACGGAAGTCCGAGGCCCCCCACTGGTACCCGTTGCGGAAGAAGGTCAGCGGGTCCGAGACCAGCCCGCCGAAGTCCTCGTAGGCCACCACCTCGCGCACGAAGGCAACTCGGGGAGGAGCCGCAGCCACGGGCACGCGGCGGATGATCCCGAGGGCCAGCAGCAGGTAGCCCCACCGCGGCTGCACGTTCAGCAGGTACTGGAAGAGCAGGTGGTCGACGACCTGGCGCGGGAACTCGGCAGCGAAGCCGGCAGGCAGCCCGGCACCGGAGGAGACGTCGGAGATCGCTGCGAAGGCTGAGCGGACGCCGCCGATGAGCGCGGCCGGGTCGACGTCGTCACCCCCCTCGAGCAGCGTGTAGACCTGACTGGCCGGCGCCTGGAGGGCCGCCACGACGGCCGGGGCGGGCACCACGTCCCATCCGAGCCTGCGCAGGAAGGTGGTCATCGCATCCGCGGACGACGTCGCGTCGACGAGGGGTTGGAGGGCCAGCCCCAGCTGGGTCGCCAGCTCCTCGAGGACGTCGTCGGCCATCTCAGGCCCGGCCGAAGAAGCGGTTGTCGGACTCGACGAACCCGGTGAGGATCGGCGACTCGGGGCTTCCGACGCCGGGGTAGAAGTTGTAGATGAGCGGCCGGTTCGCCGGAGGGCTCACGCTCCGGTCGACGATCGGCTGCACGACCGTGTAGTCGACCCGTCGCCCGACGCAGACCAGGTCTGCGCCGGCGATGCTGAACCGCCAGTCGTGCCCGTCGAAGTACGAGGCGAAGTCGGTGAAGCCGCGGCGCTCGTACACCGGCCACGGGTGCGTGGCGGCGAACCGCGGGTCCGCGGCGATGCTCGCGCGCAGGGTGGCCAGCTGCACGGTGGGGTCGGTGGGCGCTCCCCCAGGAGGAGTCACGGTCCAGTCGACGCGCTCGACCTCGACCCGGAACTGCTTGGCGACGGTCACCGCCGGCAGGTTCTCGACCGTCCGGCCCAGCGGGATCGTCATGGCGATCCTGCGGTTGTCGACCATCGCCCGAGGCACCAAGGTGTTCCAGTCGGCGTCGGGGATCGGGGTGCCGTCGTAGTAGCTGAGGTGCGCCGCCTTGTAGGCGTCGATCAGGGCTGCGCGGTTCGCGAAGCCGCGAAACCTCCGCCCCACCTTCACGGCCTTGGTCCGGACGATGAGCTCCTGCTCCATGTACTCGAAGATCCCGTTGTGGTTGTTCTCGGGCAGGAGGCCGTGGAAGTGCTTCGGGGCGGTGACCTGGACGTTCCCGCCGAACATCTGCTGCACCCGCACGAGGAAGGGAGCGGCTGGTCCCGCCGCGGGGATGAACCGGGCGCGCCCGATGTTGCAGCCCTTGATGTGCACGCTGTGCGTCGGGGCGGGGTCAGGATCAGGGGGCACCCCGCGGTGGTAGCCCACCAGCGTGTCGCGGATGCGGGCCGGGTGCGACGTCGAGCTGATTGCCTGGTCGAGGACCTCGAAGTCCGTGGTGTCCGTCGGGTCGCCGCGGGCGTCGACCTGTCCGCGGAACAGCCGCACGAAGAGGGCGCCGTCGCCGCTCGCGTGGGTGCCGATGTAGAGGTCGTCCACCGGCTTGGTGACACCCGAGTCGGTGAAGAGGTCGTCGACGAACGCATCGATGCTCGACGGGACGCGGCGGACATCGATGGCAGGCACATCGCGGCGGAAGCGCTGCTGCATGTTGTCGAAGTAGCCCCCGGTGGAGGCCGTCATCCCATGGTCCATGGCGTCCCTGTGGTCCCGGAGGGATGCCGTCTCGGACACCCCGCCGCGAGGGAAAGCGTGGCAGGGTCGGACCCGCTTGGCAATGGGTCGCGACGCCCCTCGGATCGTGGGGTGATCAGCTCCCGGAGACAGGAACCAGCGGCGCCCCACTGGCGAGGATGGCCGAGGTCAGCGCCTTGGCCGGCTCCGCTGGAGCGGCCTTGTTGGTGAGCAGGACGAGGTCGAGGTGGGGCAGCTTGGGCAGCCCCAGGCTGGGCGGCAGCTCGACGAGGTCGGCAGGGGCGAGCGTGCGCGCCATGACCGTGATGCCGAGCCCGGCACGGACGGCGGCCAGGACGCCGTTGACGCCGCGCACGGTGCAGGTGATCCGGCTGCGCCTCCCGGCGCGCTCGAGGGCCTCGACGCTCACGGCCCGACTGAGGCTCGGCGCCTGGTAGACCACCAGCGGCACCGGCTGCTCGGGGTCGACCGGGGTGCCCTGGGCGCCGACCCAGATGAGGTGGTCGCGACGCACGAGCTGGCCGCGGGAGGGGGTGGCGGTGCCCGGACTGCGCTTGACGAAGGCGACGTCGAGGTGGCCCGACTCGATGCGCCGGATGAGGCTGTCGTTCTGCAGGACGGCGAGCTCGAGGTCGATCCGGGGGTAGAGCTGGCGAAAGTCGCGCAGGATCCTCGGCAGCGGCGTCAACGCGAGGTCATCGGTCACCCCGAACCGCAGCCGGCCGACCAGCCGCGACCCGGTGAAGTACCCGACGGCCCGCTCCTGCGCGGCCAGGATGTCCCGCGCGAACCCCGCCATCGCCTCCCCGTCCGAGGTCAGCGTGACGCTCCTGGTGTCGCGGACGAACAGCGGGCGCCCGACCGCGTCCTCGAGCCGGCGCACGTGCTGGCTCACCGTGGGCTGGCGGATCCCCAGGCTCTCGGCGGCACGGGTGAAGCTCAGGGTCTGGGCCACCGCGAGGAAGGTGCGCAGCAGGTCCGGGTCGTACATGCGATCTCCAGCGGGGTCGGCTGCGGTCATGACGGATGATCATTGCGAATCGCAATGGCACTTATATAACTGATTCCATCTCAGAATAGCGCGAAGCACACCACTCGAGGCGCACACTTGTCGAGTCCACTTCCGCCCTCGACGCCATCGCACGAAACTCGCACCCAGGACGACATGAGCTCCGCCGACGCTGCCCCGGTCCACTTCCCCAGATTCGCACTCTCCCAAGGTCTTTCGCGTACCTTCCCCTCGCTCGAGAACCGCAACCTCCGACTCCTGCTGTCCGGGCTCCTCGTGTCCGGGACCGGCGGCTGGATCCAGCGGATCGCCCAGGACTGGCTGGTCCTCACGATCACCGACAGCCCGACCGCCGTGGGAATCGTGACGGCGTTCCAGTTCGTGCCGACGCTGATGCTGGGGCTGCACGGCGGGCTGCTGGCCGACCGCTTCCCGAAGCGCACGCTGCTGCTGGCCACCCAGGTCTCGATGGCGCTCACCGCCGCCGCCCTCGCCGCGCTCACCCTGTCAGGGGTCGTGCAGGTGTGGCACGTCTACGCCCTGGCCTTCCTGCTGGGCGTCGTCGCGGCCGTCGACAACCCCACCCGGCAGTCGTTCGTCTCCGACGTGGTCACTGGGCCGCAGCTGCCCAACGCGATCAGCCTCGTCTCGTGCACCTTCCAGATCGGGGCCATGACGGGTCCGGTCATCGGTGGCGTTCTCATGAGCACCGTGGGCGCCGGTTACGCCTTCGCGGTCAACGCCCTCACCTTCGTCGCGCCGATCATCGCGCTGTCCCTGATGCGGGACACGGGCAGCCGGCGAACCGCCACCCCGCCCGTGGTCTCGGCCGCACCAGGGGTCCGCGCCGGACTGACCTACGCACTGAAGACCTCGAACGTCCTGTGGCCGGTGGTCATGGTGGGCGCCTTCGGGTTCTTCACCATCAGCCTGCCCGTGACGCTCGCGGCGTTCGCCAAGGACGAGTTCCACACCGGCGCGAGTGGCCTGGGCCTGCTCAACGGCATGGTCGCGCTCGGAGCGTTCGGCGGCGCCCTCACCACGGCTCGTCGCCAGCGCCCGCTGCGGCTGCGCACCGTCGGGTATGCCGCGTGGGCCCTCGCCTGCGCCCTCCTCCTGGCCGCCGCCGCACCCCAGCAGCTGCTCTTCACCCTGCTGCTCGTCCTCGTGGGAGCGGCGAACCTCGGGTTCCTCACCAAGGCCCAGTCGCTGGTGCAGCTGGCCACCGTCGACCACCTGCGGGGCCGCGTCGTCGGGCTCTACATGCTGGTCTTCATCGGCAGCGGTGCCGTGGGCGGACCCGTCGTCGGCTGGCTGGCCGAGGTGCACGGAGCCCGCACGGCGCTGCTCGTCTCGGGAGTGGTGCCCGCGCTCGTCACCATCGTGGTGTGCCGTCACCTGGCCCAGCTGGCGTCCCTGCGCGTGGGCCTGACCTCGATCTCGATCCGACTCCCCCGCGTCAGCGTCGTCTCCCGCGGCTGAGCCGAACGTCGGGGCCCGCCCTACGGCAGGTCGGCTCGCCTCCACCTCTGGACAAACGCGTTAGCCACAACTAACGTATTGCGTGTTGTGACCGATCCTCTCTCCGCCGCCGCCGAGCCGACCCGTCGCCGGATCCTCCAGCTCCTGGCCCGCGGACCTCGGGGCGTCACGGACCTGGCCGGCGAGTTCACGGTGACCAGGTCCGCGATCAGCCAGCACCTGCTGGTGCTCGCCGAGGCCGGGCTCGTGGAGGCGGAGAAGGTCGGTCGCACCCGGATCTACCGGGTCGTGCCGAGCGGACTGCAGCGGTTGCAGGCCGAGATCGACCGGTTCTGGACCTCCGAACTCGACCTGCTCGTCGCGGACGCGCACCGCCTGAAGGGAACCCCATGAGCGTCACCCGGACCACCGTTCTCCCCGTCTCGCCGGACGAGGCCTTCGCCCTCATCACCGAGCCCGAACGGCTGCGTCGTTGGCAGACGGTGACCGCGACCGTCGACCTGCGCGCCGGGGGCTCCTACCGGTGGACGGTGACGCCGGGCCACGTCGCCGAGGGGACCTTCCACGAGGTGGAGCCCGGTCGCAGGGTCGTGTTCGGCTGGGGCTGGGACGGCAACCCGGACCTGCCGAAGGACGCGTCCACCGTCACCGTGACGATCGAACCGGTCGAGGGGGGTTCCAGGGTGACCCTGGTCCACGAGGGACTCACCGACGCGCAGGCCGCGATGCACGCCGAGGGCTGGGACCACTACGTCGAGCGCCTACAGCGCCTTGCCGAGACGGGCGATGCCGGCCCCGACGAGTGGGCGGCAGCACCGGAGAACCTCACCCCGTTGGTCGCAGCCGAGGCAGCTCTCGCGGTCGTCCAGCCAGTCCTGCGCGGCCTCACCGAGGCGGACCGCCCCAAGCCCACCCCCTGCGCCGAGTTCACCGCGCACGAGGTGGCCGAGCACCTCCTGGCCTCCGTGGTCCAGCTCGGCGGCATGGCCGGGGCGACCCTGCGCATCCCCGAAGGCGGCTCGCTCGAGGACAAGGTGTCGGTGCTCGCCGGTCAGGCGATCGAGTCCTGGGGGCGTGTCGACCTCGCCGGCACCCTCCCGGGCGCCGAGGGCACGGACCTGCCGGCGAGCCTCCTGGCCGGGATCCTGCCGTTGGAGCTGCTCCTGCACGGCTGGGACCTCGCCGAGGCATCCGGGCAGCGACTACAGGTCTCCGACGAGGTCGTCACCTACGTCCAGGACCTCACCCGCGGCGTCATCACGCGAGGGCGCGGGAGCTCGTTCCAGGACGAGGTCGTCCCCGTCGCCGACGCAGACGCCGTCGACCGGTTCGCGGCCTACGCCGGGCGCGTCCCCGTCCGCGCCTGACCGTGCAGTCACCACCACCCGCCCCACCCAAGGAGAACCAGTCATGACCAAGTTCGTGTTCGTCTACCACGCCCCGACCACGCCTGCCGATGCTGCGCCGACCGATCCCGCCGAGATGCAGGCCGTGATGGGCCAGTGGATGGAGTGGGCCGGTCGGGTCGGCGACGGCCTCGTCGACTTCGGCACGCCGCTCGCCGGCGGCGTCCACGTCACCCCCGACGGCACCTCGCCGAGCACCCTCGAGGTCGCGGGCTACAGCATCCTCGAAGCCGAGGACATGGATGCCGCCCTCGCCCTCGCAAAGGGCCACCCGCACCTGAACATGCCCGGCGGCTGCACCATCGAGGTCCACGAGGCGCAGCCCGTCCCCGGCAGGTGACCACCCTGCACCTGCGGGTCCGACCCAGACCGACCCCGGCACGCCTGACGCCCCGCCACCTCTGGCGGGGTGCGGGGCAGGGTCATCGCAGGGGTGGCCCGCCGCCGTCGCATGGCGCCCCTGAGCCACGCTCTCGCCTCTCCCGCACTTGCCTGTCCCGCAGTTGGCTGTCTCGCACTTGGCTGTCCCGCACTTGCCCCTCTCGCATTCGCCCGTCTCGCGTTCGCCCGTCTCGCGTTCGCCCGTCTCGCGTTCGCCCGTCTCGCGTTCGCCCGTCACGCGTGCGCCCCTCGCGCCACTCCTCGAGGCGCCGCCGGTACGACCCGCTCACGAGGTCCCAGACCACCTGCGGACCCGCGGGCCCGGCGACCACGCGCCCGGCATACCCGTTGCGGTGCACCACGGTGTGGTGCGCGCGGCAGAGCAGGGCGGCGTTCCACGGGTCCGTGGGCCCGCCGTCGGCCCAGTGCACCAGGTGGTGCGCGTCGGTCCAGGCCGGGGGTTTGGAGCAGCCCGGGAAGCTGCAGCCGCGGTCACGCATCCACAGGTGGCGGACCTGCGCTCGGGTGAAGAGCCGGATCGCCTGTCCCTGGTCGAGGATCTCGCCGTGGGCACCCAGCACCATGGGGACCACCTCTGCGTCACACGCCAGTCTGCGTACCGTGCCGGCCGTCATCATCTCCCCCGTCGGAGTCAGGCCGGCTCCGCGGCACCGACCGGCCAGCACGTCGAGGCCGATGGTCACGACCAGGCTCGTCTTGGCCTGGCGCGGCACGCCGTCCGGCGCTGTCACCGCGCGGGCGACGAGCTCGACGAGGGCATCGGCCCGGCGAGCCGTGGGGGTGCGCGGGTCGGGTTCGCGGGTCTCGGCATCGCGCTCCGGCTTGGCCAGCGCGTCGACGGCGGCGTCGACCACCGCAGCACCCTCCTCGTCGAGCAGCAGCGTGTAGCGCCACATCCCCAGCGGGCCGGCACCCTTGACCAGCGACCTCATCGCCCGTCGGGCGGCCGCGTCGTCCTCGACCAGGCGGTCGGGTCGCAGGTGGTCGGCGGCGAACCTCACGGCCACGGCCAGGTCACGCTCGCCCAGCCCGCCCGCACCACGCCCGGCCTCGACGAGCGTGGCCGTCGTCTCCTCGAGGAGGGCAGGGTCGGCCAGACCCCGCACTCCTGCATGGAACCGGACGAGCTGAGCCGCCTTGCCCACCGGAAGCGGGCGAACTTCGTCGTCCACCGGCCGCACTCCCTCGGCCACCGCCTCGGTGACGCCCTGCAGGCGCACCTCGTCGGCCGCGGCCGCGAGGGTGTCCATGTCGCGCACGGTTCGTTCCGGCAGGAGCGGCGCGACCGAGCGAGCCCAGTCGATCGCGCCCCACCCGTCTGACGTGCTGATGCCGCGCCTGCGAGCCTCGGCCAGCACCGCGACCATCGCACCCTGCGCCGCGGTCACCACGTGCCCCAGCGTCTCCGCAGCCTCGCGCACCCGTCAGCGGACAACGCCCACAGGCGCTCGGGCCGGCACTGCGACAGGCTCGCCAGGGCAGCCTGCCCGTCATGGAGCACCGGGCGGCGCGACGAGCCGCCCTCCCTGAGGTGCTCCTTCGGTGCGGCGGCCATGACACGACACTATGGGCACCCACTGACAGCGCCTCAAACCGCAACTTCGCGAATTCTGTTGCGGTTGAACGCCTTCGGTCATAGCTCGCGTTTCGCTGTGGCGGATGGGGCGCAAGGGGTCGCCGCCGCGCGAAGGGCGCCCGCGCGGCACCCTCGGTCCACAGGAAAGCCCCCAACCCCCCAGCTCAGTGCGCGGGCTCGAGCTCCCCGGCGCCCTGCGGATCCTGCGACCCCACCGGCGTCGCGTCGAGGGCGCGGTCCTGACGCGCGAGCGCGCTGGGCCACCACATCCGGCCGCGGACGTCGAGGTTGAGGGCCGTCACGAGGACCGAGCGGACCACGAGCGTGTCGAGCAGCACTCCGAGCGCCACCGCCACCCCGATCTCCGCGAAGCTGACCACCGGCAGCGTGCCGAGCACCGCGAAGGTGCCCGCGAGCACCAGCCCGGCCGAGGTGATCACCCCACCGGTCGCCGCCAGCCCCACGAGCGCACCGCGGCGGGTGCCGATCTCCTTGGACTCCTCGTGGACCCGCGTCATGAGGAAGATGTTGTAGTCGATCCCCAGCGCGACCAGGAAGACGAAGACGAACAGGGGCAGCGACGAGTCCGCCCCGGCGAAGCCGAAGACGTGTCGGAAGAGCAGCGAGGACAGTCCCAGCGCCGCACCGTAGGACAGCACGACCGTCCCCATGAGGATGAGCGGCGCCGTGACCGCGCGCAGCAGCAGGACGAGGATCAGCAGGACCACCCGAGGATCAGGGGGATGATCCGCACGTTGTCGTCGGCCGAGGCGCGCAGCGTGTCGGCGCGGGTGGCGGTGTCTCCACCGGCGATCGCGTCTGCGCCGGGCACGTCGGCGATGGCTCCCCGGATCCGGTCGACGGTCCGGGTCGCAGCATCGGAGTCGGGGGCATCGGTGAGGGTCGCCTGGATGAGCGACCGACCGCCCTTGGTGACGGGGTCGGTGACCGACGAGACGCCAGCCACCCCCTGCAGGGCGGTCCTGACGGTGCTGGCCTGCTCGGCGTTGGCGAGCACCATCACCGGTGACCCTGCCCCGGCTGGGAAGTGCTTGGCCAGCACCTGCTCCCCCGCCACCGACTCCGGTGTGCCGTAGTAGGAGTCCGCGTTCTTCAGCCCCACCGCATTGAGCTGCAGGATGCCGAGCGACGCCACGGCCAGCAGCAGCGACGTGACGACCCAGGTGCGTCGCGGGGCCCGCGCGATCCGCGTGCCGATGCGCGCCCAGACCCCGTCACGGGTGTGGTCGACCGAGCCGTACGACGGCCGCACCGGCCAGAAGATCCACCGGCCGCACACGACCAGCAGGGCAGGCAGCAGGGTCAGCATCACCAGCAGGCCGACGCCGATGCCGATGGCGGCGACCGGGCCGAGGCCCTTGGTGGAGTTCATCGTCGCGACGAGCAGGCACAGCATGCCCGCGATGACCGTGGCACCGGAGGCGAGGATCGCCGGCCCCGCTCGGTGCAGCGCGAACGCCATCGCCTCGTGCCGGTCCTCGTGTCGGCGCAGCTCCTCTCGGTAGCGGGCGACGAGCAGCAGGGCGTAGTCCGTGCCGGCGCCGAACACGATGACGGTCAGGATGCCGGAGCTCTGCGCGTTGACGGTGAGGGTGTCGTCCTTGGCGAGGAAGTAGATGACGGCCTGGGCGACGAAGAGTGCCGTACCCGCCGAGACCACGGGGATCAGCCACAGGACCGGGCTGCGGTAGGTGAGCAGCAGGATGACGATGACCACGGCCATGGCCGAGTAGAGCAGCTTGCCGTCGATACCCGAGAACGCCGCGGACGAGTCGGCGGCGTAGCCGACCGGGCCGGTGACCTGCATGGACAACCCGGCCGGTCGCTCCTTCGCGATGGCCCGCAGGTCGTCGACCGTCGCGCCGAGGGAGTCCCACCCGGCATCGCCCGCATCGACCGGGACGATCACCTGCAGCGCCTTGCCGTCCTGCGCCGGGATCGGCCCGACGGAGTCGTTGCGGACCGGGTCCAGGGCGTCGAACTTCGCCACCTGGGCGGCGACCGCAGCGGTGTCGGCCGGCGTCACACCAGCGGGCCGCTCGTAGACGATGACAGCCGGGAACTCGTTCTTGCTCTGGAACGCCTCGATCTGCTGGACCACCTGGGTCGACTGGGCGTCCGCCGGCAGCCACGCCACCGACTCGTTGTTGAGGACCCCCGTCAGCTTGCCCGCGGGCCCGAACGCAGCGGCCAGCACGACCACCCAGAACCCGAGGACGAACCACTTGGTCACCCGTGACGACGGGAACCAGGCGAGTCGTCCCACGTCCCCCATCCGTGTCCGTGCCATCGCCGTTGCCTCCCGTTGCGGTGTCGCACCCCCTGCCCGGCGCCGTTCCGTCCACGGTAGGGGCGGATCGCCTTGGCGATCAACGGATTTCTGCGGTTGTCGGGGGTCGGTTCAGGGACCGTTCAGGGCTGACCCTGAGGTGATTCCCCCGCATTTCAGGACGTATGCGGCGGCGCGACCAGCTACGCCAAACGGGGGATCTCGGGCCCAACCCGGCGCCAATACCGTGAATACCGCCTAATCGCAGCCATCGTCAGGCTGCAACCCACGCTGGGAAGAGGAGCGGGCCATGTCCGAGTGTGCGCGTCGTCGGGACATCTTCCTCAAGATCGAGTCGCTGGGCGGGTACAGCCCGTTGGCCCCCATCGCCGGCAGCAGGCACTACGGGCGTGACGCCATGTATGGCATGGGCCATGAGATCGGGCGCGTGCAGCCGACCGAGATCGCCGCGACGACGGTCGACGCGCTGGTCTACCGCGAGTACCTGGACGACCACTACACGGTCCCGAACACGGCCAAGCTCGTCGACGCCGACGTCAACGAGCCGCCGTGGTACCGCCGGGTGCCCGGGGCCGTGCTGTATGCCGAGCCGGGCGAGCAGCTGCGCATCCACGTCCTCAACGGCGACAGCGACTGCCACAGCCTGCACGTGCACGGGGTCAGGTACGGCATCGACTCCGACGGCGCGTGGCCCTTCGGGCTCGGGACCCGCCGCGGCCTGCGCAGCGACGAGATCCTGCCGGGCCAGAGCTGGACCTACACCTTCGACGTCACGCCCGAGACCATCGGCGTGTGGGCCTTCCACGACCACGCCCACCTGGTCCAGGCCAACGTCAACCGGGGGCTCTTCGGCGCGCTCATCGTCCGGGACCCGGCCGCGCCACGGGCCATCGACGTCCCGATGTTCCTGCATGCGATGCAGGCACCGTCCACCGACGACGCCTTCGAGAGTCCGGTGCTGCACAAGGCCAACCCGGCGCAGACCTTCGAGCACACCTTCACCACCGCTGGTGTCGTCGCGTACCACTGCAAGATCCACGGACCCACCATGTCGGGCACCGTCACCGTCGACCCGGGTGCCCCGGCGGGTGACCGTGCGGTCGACATCCGCGACAACAGCTTCGTCCCCCAGAACGTCTCCGTCCGCCCCGGCAAGAAGGTCATCTGGACCCTCGCGCAGAACTTCGACCACATCGTCCTGGCGCCCGGCGGTGGCGCGCTCACCTACTGCCTCAACGGGCGGGCATTCGTCGGCAACACCCCGACCATCGAGGCCGA
This sequence comes from uncultured Actinomycetota bacterium, assembly GCA_963757635.1. Classification (GTDB taxonomy): domain Bacteria; phylum Actinomycetota; class Actinomycetes; order Actinomycetales; family Dermatophilaceae; genus Pedococcus. Next base: position 105,986 of record CAVWSK010000006.1, read on the forward strand.
TGCCGGCGAGCGGCTGCGCTGGCACGTCGTCAACCTCGACCTCGGCTCGGTGTGGCACAACTTCCACCCGCACTCGGCCCGGTGGACGTTGCCGGCACCACCCACCGGGGCGGCCGATGTGCACGGACTCAGCCCGGCCGAAGGCTTCACCGCGGACACCATCGTGCCCGCGCCGGTGCGCCTGCCCTGCGAGCTGGAGGAGATGCAGTGCGACCCCCCGGAGGACGCGTGCCGGGTGCGGGTCAAGGGTGACTTCCTGTTCCACTGCCACCTCGAGGAGCACATGATGGCCGGGCTCGCCGGGCTGGTCCGCGCCCGTGACTGGGTCTGGGTCGACGCCGCGACGGCGTGGTCCTCCGACCTGCGGCTGCCCCTGGATGACGGCCGCAACGACCTCGACTGGGTCGACCTGGTCCGCTGTGGCGACTGCGCGACAGGAGACCACGACCACCCCCACCCGCACACCAAGCCCCACAACCCGTGCTGCGGAGTTGCCGACGACGACCACCACCCCTCCGACCACGATCGCACCCACGCCCACGACGGCACCGACTGCGACCCCAAGCAGTGCCCCCACGACCACGCCCACCCTGCCGGCAAACCGGACGGACGGTGCTGCGGGCACGACCACGGCACCACCCGCTGCTGCGGGCACGACGCTGACGCCCAGTGCGACGTCTGCGAGCGGGTCGGTGGCCACCACACCCACGGCAGCGGCCACCACCACGGCGACACCGGCGAGCACGGCGAGCACGGCGACGACCACACCGGCAAGCACGGCGACGACCACGGCCCCGTCCACCACGGCGTCACCACCGATGCCCTGGTCGAGGCGATGCACCTGCCCATGCACGGCCGGGCGGCACCCGCTGCAGGAACACCTGCAATGGCCGCGGCGATGGCCGCGATGACCATGCCCGGGATGCCGACCACCGTTCCCGTCGACGTGTGCGAGCTGTCCGACACCGGCTACTGGGAGCTCCTGCCGGTCGACTCCCACGTCCTCGCGGTGCACGCCGTGCTCATGCACACCGGACAGGTGCTGTTCTTCGCCGGGTCCGGCAACAACGTCCCCAACTTCAACGCCCACCTCGTGCGGAGCGTGGTCTGGGACTACCAGCAGGGCACGTTCTACGATCCCGGCTGCCCCTTCGACGTCTTCTGCGCCAGCCAGACCGTCCTGGCCGACGGCAAGGTCCTCGTGGCCGGCGGCACGGACAAGTACGACGACTTCGTCGGCTCCCAGGCCACCTACCTGTTCGACCCCACCCTGCGTCAGTGGATCCGCGTGGACGACATGGATGCCCACCGCTGGTACCCCACGCTGGTGACCATGGGCGACGGCCGGGCCGTGGTCGGCTCGGGCAACCAGGTGCCCAACGAGGTCTTCGACCCTGCCATCGGTTGGCGACCGCTGCCGAACACCACGAGCCTCCCGCTCTACCCGCACCTGCTGCTCCTGCAGGACGGGCGCCTGCTCTACACCGGCGGGCAGCTCGGCAATGCCACCGTCGACCCCCGTGTCATCAACGCGCTCACCGGCGCGGAGCAGGCCGTCGCCGGACTCCGGGACAAGGCCAAGCGTGACCAGGGCAGCAGCATCCTGCTGCCACCCGCCCAGGCCCAGCGGGTCATGGTCATCGGTGGTGGTGGCGCCCCGTCGGCCACCAAGCGCACCGACATCGTCGACCTGTCCGCGGGACCTGGCGGCGCGGCCTTCCACCCGGGACCTGACCTCGCCAAGGCGCGTGGGCTGTGCAACTCGGTCATCCTGCCCGACCGGACCGTCCTGGTCACCGGGGGCGGACTGCACGGGGAGACCCGGGCCGACGCGGTGCACCTCGCGGAGATCTACGACCCAGCCACCAACACGATGAGGTCGGTCGCCGAAGCCACGGTGTCACGCCTCTACCACTCGGTCGCCCTGCTGCTGCCCGACGGACGTGTCGTGACCGCGGGCTCGAACCCCGACCGTGGCGACGACGAGCTGCGCCTCGAGCTCTACCACCCGCCCTACCTGTTCCGCGGTCCTCGGCCCCTGCTCGACTCGGCGCCGCCCGAGTGGACCTATGGTGCCACCGTCGAGATCAGCACCCCGTCGGCCATGACCCTGAAGTGGGCCCAGCTGGTGCGCCCCATGGCCACCACCCACTCGGCCGACACGAGCCAGCGACTCGTCGACCTGCCCATCGTGTGCCGCGACGCCTGCACGATCACGGTCGAGGTCACGGACAACCCGAACCTCGCCCCGCCCGGGTGGTACATGCTCTTCGTGGTCGACGACTGCGACATCCCCTCCATCGCGCTGTGGGTGCACCTTGCCCCCCGGCCCGTTCCGCCGCCGAAGGGTGGGCACGTCCAGGCCATGCACATGGCTGGCGGCCACGAGCACCGCCCGGCCTTCGACATCCCAGGCCTGCCCAAGCGCCGCCCGCCCAGCAAGGCGACCAGCAAGGCGACCAGCAAGACGACGAGCCGAGCGACCAGGAAGCCGAAGACCTGACTCGACGGCCAACCAGTCCCGCAGGTGTCACAGCTCCGACCGCTGCCTTGTCTTCCTTGTGGAGGCAGTCCACCGAGGAGGAGATGACCATGAGGGTGTTCGTCGCAGGAGCGACAGGAGCGATGGGCCGACAGCTGGTGCCACGCCTGGTCAGGGCCGGGCACGAGGTGCACGGCATGACGCGCACGCCAGCCAAGCGGGGCCTGCTGCGGGAGATGGGTGCCGAGCCGGTGGTGGCCGACGCGTTGGACCCCGAGCAGGTCGCGGATGCCGTGGGCCGGGCCCGCCCGGAGGTGATCATCCACCAGCTCACCGCCATCGGGCCGCTGGACCTGCGGCACTTCGACCGCGCCTTCGCCCTGACCAACCGGCTGCGGCGCGAGGGCACCGACCACCTCCTCTCCGCGGGCCAGGCGGCCGGGGTGGGGCGTTTCGTCGCACAGAGCTACTTCGCGGCATACGCCCGCACCGGTGGGCCGGTGAAGAGCGAGGAGGACGCGTTCGACGCCTCGCCGGCCCGTGAGATGCGTGAGACCGTGGGGGCCATCCGGCACCTGGAGGATGCGGTGCTCGGGGCAGCCTGGACGGAGGGAATCGTGTTGCGCTACGGGGGTTTCTACGGCCCCGGCACGTCGATCGCGCCGGACGGTGAGCAGACCGCGGCGGTGCGCGCGGGCAAGTTCCCCATCATCGGCGACGGTGGTGGCGTGTGGTCCTTCATCCACATCGCCGATGCTGCCGAGGCCACGGTGGCCGCCGTCGAACGCGGTGGTCGCGGCGCCTACAACATCGTCGACGACGAACCTGCGCCGGTGTCCGACTGGCTGCCCGCCTACGCGCGGATGCTGGGCGCCCGGAAGCCGATGCACGTGCCGCGGTTCGTCGGGCGGCTGCTGACCGGGGAGACCGGCGCGATGATGATGACCGAGCTGCGCGGTGCGTCCAACGCCAAGGCGAAGCGCGAGCTGGGGTGGTGCCCGGCGCACCCGACCTGGCGGGAGGGGCTCGCCGGGTGAGCGCCCACGACCAGCTCCTCGATGAGCTCCGACCGCGGTCCTTCGCGATCGCCTACCGGATGCTCGGCAGCGTCTCCGAGGCCGAGGACGTGGTGCAGGAGTCGCTGCTGCGGGTGCACCAGTCGCTCGAGGCGGGGGTCGAGATCGCGTCGCCGCGGGCGTTCATCGCGACCGTCACCACTCGGCTGGCGATCAACGAGCTGCGTTCGGCGCGCGCCCGTCGTGAGCACTACGTCGGCGAGTGGCTGCCGGAGCCGATCATCACCGACGGCCACGACGACCCGGCCGCGCACGCGGAGACGGCCGACTCGTTGTCGGTCGCGATGCTGGTGCTGCTCGAGAGCCTCTCCCCCGAGCAGCGGGCCGTGCTGCTGCTGCACGACGTGTTCGGCTACGGCTACCCCGAGATCACCCAGATCGTGGGCAAGAGCGCGGACTCCGTGCGCCAGCTCGCCTCCCGCGCCCGACGGCACGTCAAGGAGCGTCGGCCCCGGTTCCAGACGACCCGCGAGCAGCATGACGACCTGGCCCGCCGGTTCTTCGCGGCAGCGCAGCACGGCGACCTGGCCGGGCTCGAGAGCCTGCTCGCCCACGACGTCGAGCTGACCGGCGACGGCGGCGGCAAGGCGCCGGCCCTGGCCCGCTCCCTGCGGGGCCGCTCGCGGGTGGCCCGCACCATCCTCAGCTGGGTCCGGGTGGGTGCCCGGCACCCCGAGATCTCGGTGCGGCCCGTCGAGGTCAACGGTGGCCCCGGAGCCCTCTTCGTCGACGGGCACCAGCGAGTGCTGGCCGTGTGGGCGATCGACGTCGCCGACGGCGAGATCTCGCACATCAGCTCCATCGTCAACCCCGACAAGCTCGCCCACCTCGGACCGGTCGGCGACTTCGCGGCGCTCCTGCGCCCGGCTCCCTGACCACACGCTCGCGGTATGCCGTGCTGCCACCGAGCGTGGCGTCAGCCTCCGGCGTTGGCGGCGGCGGCGATGGCCACCGCCATCGCCCGTGCCCGGTCGTCGTTGACCACCAGCCTGGTGGTCGCGACGACGACCACGGTGTCCGCTCGTGCCCTCACCGGCTTGGAGCCGCGGACGATGAGCTGACCCGTGGCGACAGACGCCTTCGTGGCGGGTCGGTAGGTCCCGTCGACGGCACCCCCGAACACGACCCGCTTCTGCTTGACGGAGGTGGTCAGGTCGAGGTCGTAGGCCGCGTGGTCGTCCGTCATGGTGATGGTCACCAGCTGCGTGGACGGGTCGTCCAGACGAGTCCCCCAGGCGCATCCCCTGCTCACCGCAATCGGCTTGACCGCCCGGTGGATGACCGCGGTGATCTGGGCCGCGGTGGCGGTTGCGCAGTCGGGCGGACCCAGCGGCTGGGCCGCTGCGGCCTTGGCAGCAGCCTTGGCAGCAGGAGCTTTCGCCGCGGGAGTCTTCGCCGCGGCAGTCTGGCTGGCAGCCCCCGTTGGCTGTGCTGTGGGCGCTCCCACGGCAGCGAGTCGCTCAACCCCCGCTGTGAGGAAAGCTGGCAGTTGGGCCAACAGCGCGAGGGCGAGCGCCACCCCGGACCCGAAGAGGAGGAATCGGCCCATCCGGCGAGGACCACGTCGCGATGTGCGCGGTGCGGCTGGCCGAGATGGGGGCGCCACTGCACGCCCCCGTGACCGAGCGCCACCCCGGCCTCTCGGCTTGCGGGCAGCGGCACCGCCGATGGCGGACAGGAGGGCAGCATCGGTCGTCGTGGACGGGAAGTCAGTGATGACCCTGGTGGTCACCCCCGGCAGGCGCTCAGGCGTGATGACGACAGGGCGTCCGCGCAGCCAACCAGCCAGGGCCGAGACGGGGACCACCCAGACTCCGCGCACCATCGCGGGTTCGCCGAACTCGTCGGCCCGCGCCCCGGCCAGGCAGAGCACGGGAGTGACAGCCTCGTCCGACTCAGCCGCCATGTAGGCCGCCATGCCATGGACCTTCTTCAGCTCCGCGGCCAGGCTCACGCTCTCGGGACGACCGTCGCGCTGCCGGTGCTGGAACAGGCCACCCTCGTACTCGATGACCCGCCCTGCACGGTTCTTCGCGTCGACGAGGTAGACCCCGGTGGGCCCGATCACCAGGTGGTCGAGGTTTGCCTCGGACCGGCCGGGCTTCAGGAGACGGTCATGGACGACGGTCCACCCAGTCGGGAGAGCGTAGAGCGCGGACGCAACCCGACGCTCCCCCTCGGCGCCAGCCGCCCAGGCCCCGGCCTGGTCCAACAACTTCTTCGCCTGCTCGTCTGCACTGCCTCCTGGACTACCCACGCGCAGGATGGTGCCCCTTCCCGCCCGCTCCGGTGAACGGTTTGGGGCAAGTTCCTCCAAAGGGACCAACCCGACCGCTAAGGAACGCAGCCGACCGATGCGGCTGCGGGCCTTTGTCTTCTCGGGACTAGAGCGAGAGCATTCCGCTGACCAGGGCCTGCCACGTCATCGGACCGACGATGCCGTCCACGGCCACTGACGGGATGTCGGTGTGCAGTGCCTGCTGGAACCCCCGCACCGCCGCCTCGGTCTTCGGACCGAAGATGCCGTCGATCGCGAGCCCCTTGCTGGGGTCGCCCGACAGGTTGCGGAACTGGAACTCCTCCTGCACGCCGCGCACCGCGTCGCCGGTGGAACCCTGCCGGACGGTCACGATGATCGCGCCCCACGTCTGGGGCCCGACGATCCCGTCGACGCCGAGGTGCGTGGCCTGCTGGAAGGCGCGGACCGCCTGGTCGGTCAGCGGACCGAAGATCCCGTCGACGGTCACGGTGTGGCCCCGCTCTCGCAGGAGGTCCTGCAGGGTCCTCACCGGGTGGTCACGGTCCCCCTGGCGCACGAGCGGCCACGGACTCAACGAACCAGACATGGCTTCCTCCCAGACTCCATAGTTGCAATCACTGGGGTGCCCTCGCTCCACCATCCTCCGCAGCGAGAGCAGGGTCAATGAGTCCGCGCCTCACCCTTTCCCTCTCTCACAAGCCCCACCGTCGTGCGCCGTCGACGTCGCGGGGAGGGCCACTGGGGTATGCCGCGGGGCGACCGGACCATGTCCAGCCGCCCCGCGGCATACCTGCATGTGCGTGGTCAGGCGACGCGCGTCTGGGGCGCGGTCTCCTTGGTCTTGCCGGCGTCGCGCTCGACGATGTCGCCGAGGACGTCGTCGATCTTGGCCATGACCGCGGGCTCGAGCTTCACGCCGGCGGCCTTGACGTTCTCGGCGACCTGCTCGGGACGCGAGGCGCCGACCAGCGCGGCAGCGACGTTCGGGTTCTGCAGGACCCAGGCGACGGCGAGCTGCGCCATCGACAGGCCCACCTCGTCGGCGACGGGCTTGAGGCCCTGGACGCGGGTGAGGACGTCGTCGTTCATGAAGCGCTTGATCATGTCGGCACCGCCCTTCTCGTCCGCGGCGCGCGAACCCTCGGGCGGCTGCTGGCCGGGCTGGTACTTGCCGGTGAGCACGCCCTGGGCGATCGGGCTCCAGACGATCTGGCTGACGCCGAGCTCCTGGCTCGTGGGGACGACCTCGTCCTCGATGACGCGCCAGAGCATGGAGTACTGCGGCTGGCTCGAGATGAGCTGGAAGCCGAGCTCCTTGGAGAGCTTGACGCCCTCGCGGATCTGGTCGGCGGTCCACTCGCTGACGCCGATGTAGAGCGCCTTGCCCTGGCGGACGACGTCGGCGAACGCCTGCATCGTCTCCTCGAGCGGGGTCTCGGTGTCGTAGCGGTGCGCCTGGTAGAGGTCGACGTAGTCGGTCTGGAGGCGGTCGAGGGAGCCGTTGATCGACTCCATGATGTGCTTGCGGGACAGGCCGGTGTCGTTCTTGCCGCCGGGGCCGGTGGGCCAGTAGACCTTGGTGAAGATCTCGAGGCTCTCGCGCCGCTCGCCCTTGAGGGCGTCGCCGAGGACGCTCTCCGCCTTGGTGTTGGCGTAGACGTCGGCGGTGTCGAACGTGCTGATGCCCGCGTCGAGCGCCGCGCGCACGCACTGCGTGGCGACGTCGTTCTCGACCTGGGAGCCGTGGGTGAGCCAGTTGCCGTAGGTGATCTCGGAGATCTTGAGACCGCTGTTGCCGAGGTATCGGAATTCCATGATTCAACCGTATGCTGCGTCGCCCGGTCCTGCGCGCCGACCCCCTCCCGGGCGCCCGGCGGTCGCGCCCGGGAGTCGCAACAAGGGGTCGCGCTCAGGGATGCGCCCGCGGTGCCGGGACATGCTTCGCGCCCCGCCCGGGCCGGCAGGGTGCGGAGCGCGGTCATGGTCGCGGCGGCCGGTCGTGGCGAGCGCGAACGGGCACTCGGCTGGCCCGCCACTGCCCCAGCTGGACGTCGTAGGACCCCGGCGTCAGGTCCCACCTCACGAACGGACCGTTCGCGCCGCTCACGACCTCACCGGCATAGCGGTTGGTGTGCACCACCGTGTGGTGCGCCTGGCACAGGAGCGCGCCGTGGTCGGTGTCGGACGGGCCGCCGTCCGCCCAGTGGATGAGGTGGTGCGCGTCGCACCAGGTCGCGGGTTTCGTGCACCCCGGGAACGTGCAGGAGCGGTCTCTCAACCACAGGTGGCGGATCTGCGCGCGGTTGAACAGCCGCTCGGCCCTGCCCTGCTCGAGGACCTCGCCGTGGCTGCCGAGCACCGCGGGGATGACCTGGGCGTCACAGGCCAGGCGGCGCACCGTCTCGATGGAGAGCGGGTCGCCGCCGAGGGTGAGACCGGCCCCGCGGCAGGTCTGCTGCAGCTCGGCCAGGCCGATGGTCACCACCAGGCTGGTCTTGGCCTGCCGCGGCACGCCGGCCGGTGCGCCCACGGCCCGCTGCACCAGCTCGACCAACGCGTCCGCACGGCGCGCGCTCGGCGTGCGCGGGTCGTGCTCGCCGGTCTCTGGGTCGGTCTGGGGCTTGGCCAGGGCATCGACGGCACTGTCGACGATCGCAGCGCCCTCGGCATCCAGGAGCATCGTGTAGCGCCACATCCCCAGCGGGCCCTTGCCCTTGACCAGGGACCGGTGCGCCCGGCGGATCTCCGTCTCGTGCTCCACCAGCCGGTCCGGACGCAGGAGGTCGGCCGTGCGGCGCACGGCGATGGCCAGCGCCTTCTCGGGCAGCCCGTCGTGACCCCGCGAGGCCCGAACGAGCTCGCCCGTCACGTCCTCCAGCTGGGAGGGGTCGGCCAGGCCGCGGACTCCTTGATGGAACCTCACGAGCGTGGCTGCCTTGCCCACCGGCAGCGCGTCGGTCGCCTCCGGGTCGACGCCCGCGGCGACGGCCTCACGAACCTGCGCCAGCCGCGGCTCGTCGGCCGCGGCGGCAACCGTGTCCAGGTCGGCCAACAGCCGCGCGCCCAGCCCCGGGGCCCGCATCCGCGCCCAGTCCTGAGCACCCCACCCCTGGGCCACACCGAGCCCCCGCGACCTGGCCTCACCCATGACCGCCGCCAGCTGCGCCTCGACGCTCGCGTGCAGCTGGCCCAGCGTCGTCATCGCCTCGTCGACCTCGGTGTCGGACAACGCCCACAGCTGCTCTGGCCGCGCACCAGCCAGGGCCTCACGCGACTCACGCGCAGCCCCCAACACCGGTCGGGCCTGCGGGGCCCGTCCACGTGTCGTGCTGTCGGGTGAGATCGCCATGGAACAACACTAGGGCACGCCACTGACAGTCGACCTTCACCGATTCGACTGCAGTGCAACACTTTTCGAAACGGCCGCGAGCTACCCGTAGCACCCTTCCCTGGTGCCGCTACGGCGCAGTATCGGCACCGCTCATCCACAGGCGGCGGCGCGCACAAGGCGCGGACCACATACCGAATCTGCTCAGAACCACTGGAGCGGGCGCTGGTTGGCGGCCCTGGCGGCGAGCACGCGCCGGCCGAAGCGGACGACGGTCCAGCACCACCACCGGTCGATGTCCCGGGTCGCAAGGTCCGCGCGCGACTCCCAGTAGCCGCACAGCTCCGCCAGCTCGGCGTCGTTGAGCGACAGGCACACGTCCACGAAGGTGCCCCCGCGCCCCTCCGTGGGGTCGAGGTACGGCGGGCCGTCGTACGTCACCCACGTCGCCTGCGCGTCGATCCGGTCCATGTCGCCCATGACCCGATGGTGCCCCCGGTCGTTTCGTAACGCCTCCGTCGATCGGTGGAGGACATTCGCGTGACACGGCTCGAGCGACTCGCCGACCTCCGAACCAGGGCCCTTCGGCCCTGCACGCCGGCACCGTCTCGGGCCTAGCGTCAGAGGTGGAAGCGGGGCTTCGGCCAACCCGCCTGGGAGATGGGACTCGTCATGACCTTCGTCTGGTTCATCGTCTGGATCATCGCGAACAATGTCGGCAGCAACGAGCCACTCCTCCTCGACCCGGTCAACGTGTGGACCGGGGCGCTGATCCTGGCCATCGCCCTCGACCTCAGTGCAGCGCACGCGCGCCCAGGATCCAGACGCCGAGGCTGAGCGGCGCCGTTTCACGGACAGGCATGCGAGCGCATGGCTATCGTCGCTAGGTGGCCAACGGGGAGTTCACTGACAGCCGGGAACCATCACAGTGATGCGACTTCGGTATGCCGGGGTGTGCGCCTGTGGCGCCGAAGTCGCCAAGGGTGAACGGGCGGCCTACGACCGTGGCGCGAAGAGCATCCTCTGCCTGCCCTGCCACACGTCCACGGCAGACCCACCGGCACCGGCCGGGGAGGCCGTCACCGTGTCCCAGGCGGACGCCGAGGCACCTGCTGTCCTGGATGTTGGCATCGCGGGCGCGGCGGCACTGCGCGAGTATGAGCGACGCAAGACCAAGGATGACGCCGCGCGAGCTGAGCGCTCAGCGCTGTGGCGCGCGCTCAACGGGTTCTTCTACCCGGACGGGCGACAGACCACGAACGCCTGGAAGGTCGGCGCCGCGGGCGAGGAACGCGTCGCGGACGCCTTGACGATGCTCGTCGAGGCAGAGGCGGGCTACGCCCTGCACGACCGACGAGTGCCCGGCAAGCGGTCGAACATCGACCATCTCTTCGTCGGCGCGACGGCAGTCTTCGTCATCGATGCCAAGCGCTACAAGAACGCCGAGGTGACCGTCGAGCGGACAGGTGGCTTGTTCGGACCTGTCACCGAGACGCTAAAGGTCGGCGGCCGACGAAAGGGCGACATCGTTCGAGCCATCCGCAAGCAGTGCGACGTCGTGGCCCTGGCACTCGCGGAGGCGGGCCACGACGACGTCCCGGTCGTGCCGGTGCTGTGCTTCGTCGAGGCCTACCTGCCGCGGCGAGCCAAGAACCGGCGCGTCGGCGACGTCCGACTCAGCGGCCCCAAGGGACTGGCTGAGCTCGTGGCCGCTGACGGGCCGCTAGACGACGAGCAGCGCTTCGCGATCGCCATGGCACTGAGCCAGGCATTGCCCTCGATGACGTGACGCCTGATTGAGGGCGTCCAGTGCGTGGCGCTGACTCAGCGGTCAGCCGCGCCAGACGCGATTGAGCTCTGACTGGTAGTACAACGGATGGAGGCCAAACACGAAGCACAGGAGCACCCCGAGAGCGCCGGAGCAACTGCCGTTGCCCATTCCGGCCAGCCGTTGGGCCTGCGCCACCCGCTTGCCGGTGTTGTAGATGGTGCACCATCCGGCGATGGGAAAGAACAGCGCTAGAACGGCCAATGCGGGGTTGACCTGGATCGAAGGGTGGTAGTCCCGCAGTTCCCGGTTCACCTTGTAGTGCCAGACGATCCCGTAGATACCAAAGGTAACCAACGTCAGCACCCAAGCGCCGAAGGGAGACCGCGCCTTGCCCGGCATCTGCGCGTTCGGCACTGGGCCGCCGACCGGACCCACGGAGAGCGCCTGACCTGCTCCTTGCGGCGGCCCGGGCTGAGCAATCGGAATCGCTTGCGACGGTGACGGCGCTGCTGCGGTGAACTCGGGCGTAGACATTCAAATGCTCCTCGGGACAAAGGTCAGCCAATACGACATCGCGACCGTACGAGAGCGAGCTGTTCGAGATGAGCGCTTCGGCGCAATCAACACCAATGGCCCACAAAGGGACGTAATCACGCTCAACCGTTCGGGCCGCGCGGTTACCCACGGCCGTTGTGTCTGGTTTAGCGTGATTCACGACAGATTGGGGCAGCGCCTGGCAAGCTGCACCGCATGGGTGAGGGGAATGAAGGTCTGCTCGAGGGGCTCTACGAGAGCCTGATCACCCACGAGCTTGAGTCCCGGCTCGTCGCTGACACCAGCCGTGTAGCGGACCGGGCCGGCGTCGACGATGCAGATGCCCCCGAGGTCTTGGCCCGGCACGTGCGCACTGTGGTGTTACGCGCCCTCCGCAGCGAGCGCACCAGCGAGGGACGACTGGCCCTCGTCAACAAGATCTTTGCGGACCTGGGTGTCGCCGAAGCCAGCCTTCCCACAGTCCCTAGTCAGCTGATGTCGATCACCCGCCCGGCACAGCCTGGCCAGTCAGGGCGGAGCTTTACCGAACGCCCCTCCACGCCTCTCTCCGACGCCGCTCTGTTGACCAATGCCCAGGGTGAGCCTGGGATGGGTCACGAGGTCAGAGCCGAGCTGTCGAGCGCCGACCGGGTGGACGTGATCATGGCGTTCGTGAAGTGGTACGGCCTGCGTCTCTTCGAGGATCGGCTGACCGCGCTCAGGGAACGCGGTGTCCCATTGCGTGTCATCACTACCACCTACATGGGTGCGACGGAACGTGTCGCCCTGGACCGCCTAGTCCGAGACTTCGGAGCCACCGTCAAGGTGCAGTACGACTCGCAGCGCACCCGCCTTCACGCCAAGGCGTGGCTCTTTCGGCGCAACACCGGCTTCGACACCGCGTACGTCGGCTCGAGCAACCTCTCCCGCGCGGCGATGCTGGACGGCGTCGAGTGGAACGTGCGGCTTTCCGCCATTGCCACGCCTTCACTCCTCCACAAGTTCAGCGCGACCTTCGACAGCTACTGGAACGACGCGACGTTCGAAACCTATGACCCCGACACTGACCGCGACCGTCTCGATGATGCGCTCGCCGAAGCCGGTGGCGGTAAGCCACACGAGCGGGTCACCCTGACACTTTCGGGACTCGAGGTCCGGCCGTACCCCTACCAGCAGGAGATGCTGGACCAGCTCGAGGTGGAGCGTGTTGTCCATGACCGCCATCGCAACCTGCTAGTGGCGGCGACCGGCACGGGGAAGACGGTGGTCGCCGCCCTTGACTATCGCCGGCTTGCTGACGCGGCCCCCGTCCGACCGAGACTGCTCTTTGTCGCCCACCGACGCGAAATCCTGCAACAGTCCTTGCGCACCTACCGAGAGGTCCTTGGGGACGCCAATTTTGGTGAGCTGTATGTCGGTGGCGCCCGCCCGGACCGCTGGGAGCACGTCTTCGCCTCGATCCAGTCGCTGTCGTCGTATGGCGTGGCAAACATTCCGCCCAGCTCGTTCCAGATTGTGGTGATCGACGAGTTCCACCACGCCGAAGCTCAGACCTATCGGAGCATCCTCAACCATCTCAGGCCTCGCGAGCTGCTCGGCCTGACCGCGACCCCCGAGCGCGGCGATGGGGTGGACGTGAGGTCCTTCTTCAATGGTCGCACTGCGGCCGAGCTGAGGCTTTGGGATGCTCTCAAGGCCGATCTGCTGACCCCGTTTCATTACTTCGCCGTGGCAGACGGCCTGGACATGGCTGCCGTCGACTGGAGGGCAGGTTCCTACGACACCAAGGAGCTCTCGAACCTGCTCACTGGCAACGACGCCCGTGCCCGAATCATCCTCAAGGCAGTGCGGGAAAAGATTGCCGATGTGTCATCCATGAAGGCCCTCGGATTTTGCGTCTCACAGGCTCACGCGCACTACATGACCCGGGTCTTCAACGATGCGGGAATCCGTGCAGCCACGGTCCTGGGTGACACCCGTACGCATGACCGGGAGACGGCCATCGCCAACCTGCGCAGCGGCGCTGTCCAAGCGCTCTTCACCGTGGACGTCTTCAATGAGGGCGTTGACGTCCCTGCCATCAACACCGTTCTGTTCCTCCGCCCGACTGAGAGCTCGACCGTCTTCTTGCAGCAACTCGGGCGCGGCCTTCGCCGCGCCAAGGACAAAGCAGTGCTCACCGCACTGGACTTCGTAGGGCACCACCGCCAGGAGTTCCGGTTCGACCAGCGGTTCCGCGCCATGACCGGGAGCACGCAGGCACAGCTGGAACGCGACATCAGGCACGACTTCCCGTTCCTTCCCGCCGGCACCCAGATCGTGCTCGACCGGCAGAGCCAGGAGTTGGTGCTAGACAACATCCGCAGCCAAGTCACCAAACGATGGCCGATGATCACTCGCGAGCTGCGGTCGCACCCCACTCAGGACCTTGGGAAATTCCTGGCGGAGTCGGGCGTCGAACTTCCGGATGTCGTTCGGGCCGATCGTTCGTGGGCTCGCCTGCGACGTGACGCGGGTTTGACCGTCGCTGAGGGCGGGCCACTCGAGGAGACGCTACTCAAGCGGGTACGCGCCCTTGCACACGTCGACGACAGAGACCGTGGGGCGGCCTATCTACGCTGGCTCGACGCCGACGCACCCAGCTACGCACAGGCTGATCCAGCCATGCAGGCCTTTGGCCGGATGCTCTTCTTCTCGCTGTGGCCCGACGGTGGCGGCTTCGACTCGTACGGCGCCGGACTCGCCGCCCTGGGCACCGAGGCCGCGGCGCGAGAGGACGTCAGGACGGTCGTCAAGCTTGCCCTCCAGAACGCGACGCGCGTGAGTGCGCGCCTCCATGGGGAGCTCGGTCTCCGGCCGCTGAGGGTGCATGCGCGATATACGCGTGAGGAAATCGTGGCCGCTTTGGACTACGTGGCCATCGATGGCCGGAAGCCGAACAGCTTCAGGGAAGGCGTGCTGTTCTCGCCGGCAGCGAATTCAGACGGGCTATTGGTAACGCTGCACAAGTCAGAGGCCGAATACTCCCCCACGACGATGTATCAGGACTATGCGATCAGTCCCGACCTATTCCACTGGGAGTCCCAGTCCGGCACCACGGTGGCGTCCAAGACGGGGCAGCGATATGTCAACCACCGGTCTCTGGGTAGCCACGTCCTGCTGTTCGCTCGAGTCAACAAGGTGACGGAGTTCGGGTCGGGAGCGCCTTACCTGTTTCTCGGGGAGGCCGACTACGTGGAGCACCGAGGCGAACGGCCCATCGCCATCACCTGGCATCTGCGGACGCCGATGCCAGCGACAGACTTCGCTATCGCCAGCGTCGTGAGCTGACCCACAGAGAGATCTGTGGCCCTGCTTAGGCGCGGCCCTGTTCGAACGCGGCAATCAGGCCCGACCTGAGCCGCGATCTGGCGCGACACCTCGGTGTTCTCCCACCGGGTACTTCCGCTCAGCCGCCGCAACCTTCGCCGTGGCGGCCGCTACGAAAGCAGCTGCGTCGGCACCCGTCGCCGTCGTCGGCACGACCCAGCGGCCGTCGTCTACCTGGGTCACGCACGTTGCACCATCGCAAGGAGCCGACCCCCGGAGTTCCCGGGGGCCGGCTCTCTGGGATGACTAGATCAGCTGCAGCCGCTGGTGCTTCCGCAGCCTTCGCAGACGTAGCAGGAGCCGGCGGGGCGCATCTTCGTGCCGCAGGTCATGCACATCGGCGCGTCGGCGGAGATGCCCTGGAACTTCTCCATGAGCTCGGCGGACGAGTGCACCTCACCCGACACCTCGCGAGCGGAGGCGGCACCAGCGCCGGACTTCACCTCGGAGGCGGCTGACGGGGCAGCCTCGGCCTTGGCGGCGACCGGCTTGGAGACGGGGGCGGACTGGCTGAAGTTCTCCAGCTCGTCCTCGATCTCCTCGTCGGACTCGTTGTCGGTGTCGGTGGCCACGTAGGAGCCGGTCTCGAGCTGGCGAGCGCGCTCCTGCGCCGTGTGGATCCCCATGAACGAGCGGGTGTCGAAGTCCATGTGGTCCAGCGCCAGGCGACGGAACACGTAGTCCATGATCGACTGCGCCATCCGCACGTCCGGGTCGTCGGTCAGGCCAGCAGGCTCGAAGCGCAGGTTGGTGAACTTCTCGACGAAGGTCTCCAGCGGCACGCCGTACTGCAGGCCGATGCTGACCGCGATCGAGAACGCGTCCATCACGCCGGCCAGGGTCGAGCCCTGCTTGCCGAACTTGAGGAAGATCTCGCCCAGGTCGCCCGACTCGTAGGTGCCGGCGGTGAGGTAACCCTCGGCGCCACCCACAGCGAACGACGTGGTCTGGCTAGGTCCGGCGCTTCGGCAGGCGCTTGCGCACCGGGCGGTACTCGACGACCTTCTGGATCTTCGCGTCAGCCGCAGCGGTGGCCTTGTCGGCCGCAGCGTCCTTGGCGGTGGACCCACCGTCGGACAGCGGCTGGCCGACCTTGCAGTTGTCGCGGTAGACCGCGATCGCCTTGAGGCCCATCTTCCAGCCCTGCATGTGGACGTCCTCGATCTGCTCGACCGTGGCGTCCTCGGGCAGGTTGACCGTCTTGGAGATCGCCCCGGACAGGAACGGCTGGACCGCCGCCATCATCCGCACGTGGCCCATGGCCTCGATCGAGCGCGCGCCCATGGCGGTGTCGAAGATCTCGTAGTGCTCGGTCTTGAGACCGGGCGCGTCGATGACGTGACCCTTGTCGGCGATGTACTCGACGATCGCCTCGATGGTCTCGCCGGTGTAGCCGAGCTTCTTCAGCGCCCGCGGGATGGTGAGGTTGACGATCTGCATCGACCCACCCCCGACGAGCTTCTTGAACTTCACCAGGGAGAAGTCGGGCTCGATGCCGGTGGTGTCGCAGTCCATCATGAAGCCGATGGTGCCGGTCGGCGCGAGCACCGAGGCCTGCGCGTTGCGGTAGCCGTTCTTCTCACCGAGCTTGACCACGTCGTCCCACACCTTGGTGGCCGCGCGGTGGATGTCGCGGTCCATCGAGTCGAGGGTGCGGACCGCGTCGTTGGCGGCCTGGTGCTTGCGCATCACGCGCTTGTGGGCGTCGGCGTTGCGGGCGTAGCCGGCATACGGACCGACCACGGCCGCCATCTCGGCGGAGCGCTTGTAGGCCGCACCGGTGAGCAGCGAGGTGATCGACGCGGCGAGCGCCCGGCCACCCTCGGAGTCGTAGCCGTGACCGGTCGCCATGAGCAGCGCGCCGAGGTTGGCGTAGCCGATGCCCAGCTGGCGGTAGTCGCGGGTGGTGTCGCCGATCGCCTCGGTCGGGAAGTCGGCGAAGCAGATCGAGATGTCCATCGCGGTGATGACCAGCTCGGCGACCTTCTGGAAGGTCTTGGCGTCGAACGTGTCGTCGTCGCGCAGGAACTTGAGCAGGTTGAGCGAGGCCAGGTTGCACGAGGAGTTGTCGAGCGACATGTACTCCGAGCACGGGTTGGACGCGGTGATCCGGCCGGTCTCGGGGTTGGTGTGCCAGTCGTTGATGACGTCGTCGTACTGCAGACCCGGGTCGGCGCACTCCCACGCGGCCTCGGCCAGCTTGCGGAACAGCTCGCGGGCGTCGACCTGCTCGATGACCTCGCCGGTGTTGCGGGCGCGCAGGCCGAACTGGGTGCCGTCCTCGACCGCCTTCATGAACTCGTCGCTGACGCGCACCGAGTTGTTGGCGTTCTGGTACTGGACGGAGGTGATGTCCTTGCCGCCGAGGTCCATGTCGAAGCCGGCGTCACGCAGCGCGCGGATCTTGTCCTCCTCGCGCGCCTTGGTCTCGACGAACTCCATGATGTCGGGGTGGTCGACGTCGAGCACGACCATCTTGGCCGCACGACGGGTCGCGCCACCGGACTTGATCGTCCCCGCGGACGCGTCGGCGCCCCGCATGAAGGAGACCGGGCCGGAGGCGGTGCCACCGGAGGACAGCAGCTCCTTGGAGGACCGGATCCGCGACAGGTTGAGCCCCGCACCGGAGCCGCCCTGGAAGATCTTTCCCTCCTCCTTGTACCAGTTGAGGATCGAGTCCATCGAGTCGTCGACCGCGAGGATGAAGCACGCGGAGACCTGCTGGGGGCTCGCGGTGCCGACGTTGAACCACACCGGCGAGTTGAAGCTGAACACCTGGTGCAGCAGGGCGTAGGTCAGCTCGTGCTCGAAGATCTCGGCGTCCTCGGCGGTGGCGAAGTAGCCGTGCTCCTTGCCCGCCTTGACGTAGGTCAGCACCACGCGGTCGATGAGCTGCTTCAGGCCGCTCTCGCGCTTGTCGGAGCCCATCGCCCCGCGGAAGTACTTGGTGGTGACGATCGTGGAGGCGTTGACCGACCAGAAGTCGGGGAACTCGACCCCGCGCTGGTCGAAGATCGTCTCGCCGGTCTTCCAGTTCTGCTGGACGACGTCGCGCTTCTCCCAGGTCACCTCGTCGTAGGGGTGCACACCAGGGGTGGTGTAGATCCGCTCGACCTTGACGCCCGTGGCGCCCTTGCCGCTGCTTGCCTTGCGAGCACCTGCACGTGCCCCTGCGGTTTCAGTCATGTTGCTGTGGCCTCCCTAGCCCCTGGTGGTGCGTCTGTGTCAATTCTCGTGGTCGGCACTGACAGTGCCGGTGGTCGTGCGGTGCCCGCGGAACAGCTGCGCAGCGGGCGGTGCGGGTATGCCGTGGGGCTCAGCCCGGCGGCATGCTCGCGCGGCGTTCGGGCTCGGTGCCCGTGGCGTCGCGCTCGGCGCGCAGCAGGGTGATCGCGGACTCGAAGTCCTCGAGCGAGTCGAAGGCCTGGTAGACGCTCGCGAAGCGCAGGTAGGCGACCTCGTCGAGCTCACGCAGCGGTCCGAGGATCGCCAGGCCCACCTCGTGGGCCTCGACCTCGGCCTGCCCCTGCTGACGGATGCACTCCTCGACCCGCTGGGCGAGCAGTGCCAGGTCGTCCTCGGTGACCGGGCGGCCCTGGCAGGCCTTGCGGACACCCACGAGGACCTTGCCCCGGCTGAACGGCTCGCTGGCCCCGGAGCGCTTGACGACGGTCAGGCTCGCGGACTCCAGCGTGGTGAAGCGGCGGCCGCACTCCGGGCACTGGCGACGCCGGCGGATCGAGCTGCCGTCGTCGGTGGTGCGCGAGTCCATGACGCGCGAGTCGGTGTGCCGGCAGAACGGGCAGTGCATGTCGGCGCTCCTTCGTGCGTCAGGGGGTGCTCCCGACCCCGCATCTGGGGACGAAGCTGTGGACCTCTTGGGGACAACGTGTGGAGAACTCGTCGCAGCCTGTGCACTACATGTGGACGAACTACAGACGTGTAACCACTAGATGTAGGGATAGTCTGCCTCGCGGTGAGGCAGGACGCAAGCGGATCGCCGTAACTCGTGTCGCAGTCTCCATCGCCGCAGGTCAGAGCCCCGTGCAGGCCCGCCGCGACACGCCAGAAGTGGTGCTGGTGTGACTTCTGTGACTCCAGAGGCACCCACATCTGGGCCCTGCGCTCCCGCCGACCCCCACATGTGGGGTGGGTGCCGCCGCGCTCGTCGCTCAGGCCATCGAGAGCAGGAAGGCAGCGGCGAACCCGAGCACGGTGAGCAGGCCCACCAGCCGCCCGGCGTGCTCGACGGCCTCGGGCACCATCGTGTCGACGAGCATGGTGAGGATCGCGCCCGCCGCGAACGCCTGGATGGTCGCGGTCACCGCCGGGTCGGCCCCGTCGAGGAAGACGTAGCCCAGCGCCGCCGCAACGGCGGCCGCCGCCGTGACCCCCGCCCACATACCCATGATGCGGGCGACGCTGTGGCCGGCCGAGCGCATACCGGCGGAGGACGACATCGACTCGGGGATGTTGGACAGGAAGACGGCGGCGACCACGGCCACCCCCACGCCTCCCCCGCCGATCGTGCTCACGCCGATCGCCGCACTCTCCGGTATGCCGTCGAGCAGCGCCCCGAGCGCGAGCGCGCTCCCGGCCGCGCCGGCCTGGGGCCCGTTGGGGCTCTTGCGCCGGTGGCCACCGCGCTGGTCGATGAGCCAGTCACCACCGAAGAAGACGACCGACCCGGCCACCAGGCCGAGCACGGTCGAGACCCCGCCGGCCCGGTCGTACGCCTCACCGGTGAGCTCGAAGGTGAGGGCGCTGACCAGCACGCCGGAGCCGAACGCCATCACGACGCCGATGACCCGCTTCGACGTGGGCAGCCAGATGCCGGCCGCCGCACCGATGAGCAGGGCCACTCCCCCCACGAACCCCCAGAACCCGGCCTGCAGCATGTCGCTCCTCGTGTGTCGTCCTCGGCTGGCACGCGCCGCTCCAGGCGGGCCCTTCGACCCTATCGACGGCCCCTGATCACGACCACGCTGGAGGGACCACCTCAGGAAAGGGGTACTTCCATGAACACGTATGGACTCGGCGGCAAGGTCGCCGTCATCACCGGCGGGGCCTCCGGCATCGGGCGCGCCTGCGCCCACACCATGGCCCGCTCGGGCGCGGACGTCTCGCTGTGGGACCTCGACGAGCACGGGCTCGACATCGTCCGCAAGGAGGTCGAGGACTTCGGGATGCGGGTGCACACCGCCCTGGTCGACGTCAGCGACTCCAGCGCGGTCGACACCGCCATGGACGACGTCATCACCCACCTCGGCCACGTGGACATCGCGGTCTGCAACGCCGGTATCGGGGGCGAGGCGCTCACCAGCGGCGACTACACCGACGAGGCGTGGCGCCAGGTCATGGGCATCAACCTCGACGGGGTCTTCTTCACCCAACGCGCCGCGATCCGCGCCATGAAGGCCAGCGGCCGGGGCGGCTCGATCGTCAACATGGCCTCGATCCTCGGCTCGGTCGGCTTCGCCACGGCCAGCGCCTACACCGCGGCCAAGCACGGCGTCGTGGGCCTGACCCAGGTCGCCGCGTGGGAGCACGCCGCCGACAA
Source organism: uncultured Actinomycetota bacterium (assembly GCA_963757635.1). Taxonomy (GTDB): domain Bacteria; phylum Actinomycetota; class Actinomycetes; order Actinomycetales; family Dermatophilaceae; genus Pedococcus. The sequence goes on from CAVWSK010000006.1 coordinate 126,366, forward strand.
GATCCGCGTCAACGCCGTGGGGCCCGGCTTCATCCGCACCCCGCTGCTCGACACCCACCTCGACGAGGACACGTTGACCTACCTGGGCACCCAGCACGCCCTGCAGCGCCTCGGCGAGCCCGAGGAGGTCGCCGAGCTGGTGGCCTGGCTGGCCAGCGACGGTGCCTCCTTCGCGACCGGGACCTACTACCCGATCGACGGTGGCTACCTGGCCCGCTGAGATGGGCGAACGGGGTACCGGCATGGGGTGTTCTGCGACAGACTGCTGAAACCAGGACCAACCCCACCCGGGACCCCGAGGAGCAGCAGTGACGATCGTGCGTGCCGCCATCACCCAGACCACGTGGACCGGCGACAAGGAGTCCATGCTGGCCAAGCACGAGGGGTTCGCCCGCGAGGCTGCTGCCGACGGGGCCGAGGTGATCTGCTTCCAGGAGCTCTTCTACGGCCCCTACTTCGGCATCACCGAGGACAAGAAGTACTACTCCTTCGCCGAGCCCGCCGACGGGCCGATCGTGCAGCGGTTCGCCGCGCTGGCCAAGGAGCTCGGTCTCGTCATGGTCCTGCCCATCTACGAGGAGGAGATGACCGGGGTCTACTACAACACCGCGGTCGTGGTCGACGCCGACGGCACCATCCTCGGCAAGTACCGCAAGCACCACCTCCCCCACCTGGAGAAGTTCTGGGAGAAGTTCTACTTCCGCCCCGGCAACCTCGGCTACCCCGTCTTCCAGACCGCGGTCGGGCCGATCGGTGTCTACATCTGCTACGACCGCCACTTCCCCGAGGGCTGGCGCGAGCTCGGGCTCAACGGCGCCCACATCGTCTTCAACCCCAACGCCACCAAGCCCGGGCTGTCCAACCGGCTGTGGGAGATCGAGCAGCCCGCCGCTGCCGGCGCCAACGGCTACTTCGTCGCGGCGCCCAACCGGGTCGGGCGCGAGGACAACGAGTACGGCGACCTCGCGGTGACGTTCTACGGCAACAGCCAGTTCGTCGACCCCCAGGGCAACGTCATCGGCGGCTACGGCTCCGGCGACAGCGAGGAGGTCGTCATCCGCGACCTCGACATGGACATGATCCGCCAGGTCCGCGACGACTGGCAGTTCTACCGGGACCGTCGCCCAGACTCCTACACCTCGATCCCCAAGCCGTAGCCGTCGCGAAGGAGCCCCTCGCATGACCACGACCCTCATCACCAACGGCACGGTCGTCAACGCGACCGGCACCGCCTCCGCCGACGTGCTCATCGACGGCGAGACCATCGCCGCCGTGCTGGCCCCCGGCTCGACCCTGCTCGGCCACGACCTCGCAGCCTCCGTCGACACCGTCATCGACGCCGCCGGCAAGTACGTCATCCCCGGCGGGGTCGACGCCCACACCCACATGGAGATGCCGTTCGGGGGCACCTTCGCCAGCGACACCTTCGAGACGGGCACGCGGGCCGCGGCCTGGGGCGGCACGACGACCATCGTCGACTTCGTCGTGCAGTACCCCGACCAGCACATCCTCGACCAGTACCACCTGTGGCACGACAAGGCGGCGGGCAACTGCGCCATCGACTACGGCTTCCACCAGATCCTGTCCGACGTCCAGGACTCCAGCCTCACCGCGATGGACGAGCTCATCGCCGAGGGCGTCACGAGCTTCAAGCTCTTCATGGCCTACAAGGGCGTCTTCCTCAGTGACGACGGACAGATCCTGCGGGCCTTCCAGAAGGGCGCCTCCAACGGCGCGATGATGATGATGCACGCCGAGAACGGCGCCATGATCGACGTCCTGGTCCAGCAGGCCATCGCGGCCGGCAACACCAGCCCGCTCTACCACGGGCTCACCCGGCCCTGGCAGGCCGAGGCCGAGGCGACCCACCGGGCGATCATGATCGCCGACCTCACCGGCGCTCCCCTCTACGTCGTCCACGTCAGCGCCAAGCAGGCCGTGGACCACATCGCCGCGGCGCGCGACCGCGGGCTCAACGTCTTCGGCGAGACCTGCCCGCAGTACCTCTACCTCTCGCTCGAGGAGCAGCTCGGGGCGCCCGGGTTCGAGGGCGCCAAGTGGGTCTGCTCGACCCCCCTGCGCTCGCGCGAGGAGGGCCACCAGCACCACCTGTGGCAGAGCCTGCGCACCAACGACCTCCAGATGGTCTCCACCGACCACTGCCCCTTCTGCATGAAGGACCAGAAGGACATGGGGATCGGCGACTTCTCCAAGATCCCCAACGGCATCGGGTCGGTCGAGCACCGGATGGACCTGCTCTACCAGGGCGTCGTCGACGGCCAGCTCAGCCTCGAACGCTGGGTCGAGGTCACCTCGACGACCCCGGCACGGATGTTCGGCATGTACGGCCGCAAGGGCGTGATCCAGCCCGGGGCCGACGGCGACGTCGTCGTCTACGACCCCAAGGGCCACACCTCGATCGGCCTGGGCAGGACCCACCACATGAACATGGACTACTCGGCCTGGGAGGGCTACGAGATCGCCGGCCACGTCGACACCGTCATCTCCCGCGGCAAGGTGATCGTCGACGGCGGCGACTACCTCGGCACCAAGGGCGACGGGCGCTACGTCAAGCGCGGCCTGTCGCAGTACCTGATCTGATGGACTTCGGCGTCGTCCTGCAGACCAACCCACCGGCCAGCCGCACGGTCCACCTGGCCAAGCTGGCCGAGGCCCACGGCTTCAGCCATGTGTGGACCTTCGACTCGCACCTGCTCTGGCAGGAGCCCTACGTCATCTACAGCCAGATCCTCGCCGAGACCCGACGGGTCAAGGTCGGGCCGTTCGTCACCAACCCCGCCACCCGCGACTGGACCGTCACCGCCTCGGTCTTCGCCACCCTCAACGAGATGTTCGGCAACCGCACCGTCGTCGGCATCGGCCGCGGCGACTCGGCGGTGCGGGTCACCAACGGCAAGCCCACGACCCTGGCCGAGCTGCGTGAGTCGATCCACGTCATCCGCGAGCTCGGCAACAGCCGCGAGGTCGAGCACCGCGGTTCCACGCTGCGCCTGCCCTGGTCGGTGGGCAGCGAGCTCGAGGTGTGGGTCGCGGCATACGGGCCGCTGGCGCTCAAGCTCACCGGGGAGGTGGGTGACGGCTTCATCCTCCAGCTCGCTGACGTCGACATCGCGAAGTGGATGATCAAGACCGTCCGCGACTCGGCGGAGGCTGCGGGGCGCGACCCCGACGAGATCACCTTCTGCGTCGCCGCGCCGATGTACATCGGTGACAGCTCGGACCCTGCGGTGCTGGCGCACATGCGTGAGCAGTGCCGCTGGTTCGGCGGGATGGTGGGCAACCACGTCGCCGACATCGTCAAGAAGTACGGCGCCGACGGCTCGATCCCCACCGCCCTGACCGACTACATCGCCGGGCGTGAAGGCTACGACTACAACCAGCACGGCAAGGCCGGCAACACGCACGCCGCTTTCGTGCCGGACGAGATCGTCGACCGGTTCTGCATCCTGGGCACGGCGGCCGAGCACATCGCCAAGCTCGAGGAGCTGCGCTCGATCGGGGTGCAGCAGTTCGCCGGCTACCTCCAGCACGACAACAAGGAGGAGACGCTGCGCGTCTACGGCGAGACCGTGATCCCGGCCCTGCGCGACGAGGTGAGCGCCAAGTCCTGACCACGGTCTCGGGGTCGGCCGCGAGCGACCGCACCACCGGGTCTGGCGCCGGTGGCGCCGGCCCAGCGAAATCGGTCGCCGCTGTCGGACCGGACCGCGAGGATGGCCCGATGGACCACGACCGCGTCCTCGCCCAGCGCCTGACCACCCAGCGGCTCGCGTCGGCACCGCTCCCGCGGGCCGCCGACGCGGTGCGGTTGCTCACGTGCGTGCAGAGCCAGGAGCGCGACCACGCCCTCTTCTCCCTCGGGTTGCGATCCAGGCACGCGACGTATGCCGCGGTGCGGGGCGAGCTCGACGGCGGCGACTTCCTGCGCACCCACATCCTGCGCCCGACCTGGCACTTCGTGGCACCCGAGGACCTGCGGTGGATCCTCGCGCTGACCTCGCCGCGCGTGCTCGCCGGCATGGCTGGTCGGCACCGCCAGCTCGGGCTCGACGACGTGGCGCGCCTCGACGCGGGGCTCGACCTGGTGGCGGAGCTGGTGCAGGACAGGGCGTTCGCGACCCGGGCGGAGCTCGGCCAGGCCTTTGCCGAGCGAGGCTCCCCCATCGCTGCCGGTGAGCAGCTCGGGCACCTGCTGCTCGTCGCCGAGCTGCGCGGCCTCATCTGCTCCGGACCCAGCAAGGGCGTCCACCACGCCTACGCGCTCGTCGACGAGGTGGTGCCGGCGGCACCGGAGCGCGGCCGCGACGAGGCGCTGGTCGAGCTGGTGCGACGTTTCTTCGCCGGGCATGGTCCGGCCACCGTCCAGGACTTCACCCGGTGGTCCTCGCTCACCGTGGCCGACACGAAGGCCGCGCTGGTGCAGATCGGCGACGACCTCGAGCGGGTCGACGTCGACGGGCTCGACCACTGGTTCGACCCCACCCAGGTGCGCCGGCGCAGTTCGGCCGCGCCGACGGCCTACCTCTTCCCCGTCTACGACGAGGTGGTGCTGAGCTATCGGCGGGTGAACTTCCACGTCGCGCCTGACCACCCGTCGGGCCACACCGCCGACCCGTTCTGGGCGCAGGTGGTGCTCGGTAGCGCCACCGTGGGGATCTGGAAACGCACGGTCGGCCCGCAGGAGGTGGAGGTCGACCTGCGCCTCGCGCCCGGGCTCGGCGCCTCCGAGCTGGAGCAGGTGCACGGGGCCGCGCAGCGGCTCGCCGACTTCCTGGAGCGTGAGCTGGTCATCCTGGACTGACGCGAGGTGCTGGGCGGCGGGCGCGCCGACCTCGCTCGCTAGCCGATCGCGGGGATGAGCAGCGACTGACCGGCGTGGATCTCTCCGGAGGTCAGGTCGTTGGCGACCTGGATGCGGGCCACGGCGTCGGCGACGGGGAGCGAGGGCAGCTGCTGCGCGGCGATCTCGGACAGCGTCTGCCCGGACTGCACCGTGGTCGCGTGGTCGACGACGGTCGCGGACGCGCCACCGGAGAACACCGCGATGGCGACGGCGACGGCCGCCACCAGGACGGTCAGGGTGATCGCGAGCCGGCCCGCGCGGGTCAGCCTCAGCGGCGGGGCCGGGGCCAGCGACGACCTCGTCACCGCAGGGCACCGACACGAGCTGCGGGCGCACGGGGTGGGTCGGCACACGCACCGGTGCGGGGGCGACGTCCCAGGCGACTGCTGCACTCATCGGGTCCTCCATCGTCAGGTCCATCGAACGGATGTCCGAATGGCTGCTGGTGCACTTTCTAGCACGCATGTTCGAATCAATCAAGACACGCCTCGAACACCTGTTTGGCAACTCTGTTCGAACGCCATACGCTGTGTCCATGCCTCAAGCACACCAGAGGCCACCGACAGTCCCACCCGTCACACCCGGCATACAGCGTCTGACCTGCAGAAACGAGGAAGCGGCATGAGCGAGGACAACGTCAAGGAGCTGCCCGACCGGGACCGTGGGGACGGCCTGACCGTCCGGCAGCGACGCGTGCTCGAGGTGATCCGCAACTCGGTGGACCGCCGCGGCTACCCGCCGAGCCTGCGCGAGATCGGCGAGGCCGTGGGGCTCACCTCACCCAGCTCGGTCGCCCACCAGCTGTCGACGCTGGAGCGCAAGGGCTTCCTGCGCCGCGACCCCAACCGCCCCCGCGCGATCGAGGTCGTCTCCCCCGACTCGCCGGCCGACATGCGCGGCTACCGCGGCGGCGCCAGTGCCGACGACGACACCGCCCTCCACGAGGTCGTGGACCACGACGAGACGGGGATCAACGACCGCCGGCCCGAGGCGTCCTACGTGCCGGTGCTCGGCCGGATCGCCGCCGGCGTGCCGATCCTGGCGGAGGAGAGCGTCGAGGACGTCTTCCCGCTTCCCCGCCAGATCGTCGGCGAGGGCCAGCTCTTCCTGCTCCAGGTCGTCGGCGACTCGATGATCGACGCCGCGATCTGCGACGGCGACTGGGTCGTCGTGCGCCAGCAGCCGACCGCCGACAACGGCGACATCGTGGCGGCCATGCTCGACAACGAGGCGACGGTCAAGACGTTCAAGCGCAAGGACGGCAAGGTCTGGCTGATGCCGCACAACGCCGCCTTCGACCCGATCGACGGCGACCACGCCACCGTCCTCGGCAAGGTCACCGCCGTCCTGCGCCGCATCTGACCTCACCGCCCGCCGTCGGTCTTCCCTAACCTTTGCTAGCAAGGGTTAGGTGAAGGTGGACAGTTTCCACGGTGTCCGCCTTCAGCCAACCTAGTGCTAGCAAAGGTGAGGAAAGGTCGGGTCGGTCAGTCGCCGAGGGCGTCGAGGAACTTGCTCAGGCGCTCGGTGATCTCGTCGACGGCCTGGGCCTCGTCCCAGAGCTCCCACCACTCGTTGTCGTCGGCGCGCAGGGCCCGGTGCAGGGTCCGGGTCGCCAGGTCCTCGAGGCGCTCGTCGACATCCAGCGGCTCCTCGTCGACCCAGCGGGGCAGGTAGGGCTCGCCGAGCACGCACTCGGGATCCTCCGAGCCCGCCACCACCACCGCGGCCGCGACCCCCTCAGCCATCGTCGGGGCCTCGATGTAGTCGCCGGCCCGCACCACCCGCACCATGGCGGCCTCGATCTTGGCGCGGCGTTCGGCCGGGCTCGCGTCCTCCACCCCGTCGAGGAAGTCGAGCGCGTCGTCGTTCTCGAACGGTCCTGCCCCCGTGGCGCCCATGCGACTTCTCCCTCGGTGCGTTGACAGCGCTGATGGAACGAGGGTGCCAACACCCGGCCCGCCGCGCTAGTGGGCAGCGGGCGTGTCCGGTGAATTCGCGGCCATCCGCTGGTACCACGCGGTGTCCACCCAACGGTCGAACTTGCGCCCCACCTCGCGCAGCACCCCCACCTCCTCGAACCCGAAGGACCGGTGCAGCGCGACGCTCGCCGCGTTGGGCAGGGCGATCACCGCAACCTGGGTGTGCACCAGCGGGAGGGCGTCGAGGCGCGCCAGCAGCGCGGCATACAGGCTCCGACCGAGGCCGAGACCCCGCGAGTCCGCCGCGAGGTAGACCGACACCTCCTTGGTCCCGTCGTAGGCGGGCCGCGGGCGGAACGGGCCGGAGAACGCGTAGCCGAGCACCTCGCCCGCCAGGACGGCGACCAGCACCACGTCCGCCCCGCCTGCCGCCGCGAGCTTCTCCCCCAGGTATGCCGTGCCCCGCGGCGCGGTGTCGAAGGTGGCCACCGACGTGCGCACCTGCTCGTCGTAGATGGCCGCCATGGCCGGGAGGTCTGCGGCGGTGGCGTCACGGAGAGTGACCTCGCTGGCGTCGGCGCTCATATCGAGGATGCTAGGTGGATGACGACCGACCGACAGCGGATGTGGGACGAGCGGTACGCCGCCAGCGACCGGGTGTGGAGCGCCACCCCCAACTCGGAGGTGGACCGGATCGTGGGGGCCTGGCCGCCTGGTCGGGCCCTGGACCTCGGGGCCGGCGAGGGCCGGCACGCCGTGTGGCTCGCCTCGAAGCGCTGGCGGGTCACGGCGGTCGACTTCTCGTCGGTCGGGCTGGCCAAGGGTGAGGCCGAGGCCACCCGCCGCGGAGTCACCGTCGACTGGGTGGTCGGCGACGTCAGGTCGTGGCAGCCGGTGGGTTCGGCCGCCTTCGACCTCGTGCTCATCGCCTACCTGCACCTGTCCGACGACGCGCTCTCTCGCGCGCGCAACTGGCTCGCACCGGGTGGGGCGCTCGTCGTGGTGGGGCATGCGCTGCGCAACCTCACCGAGGGGGTCGGCGGGCCGTCAGACCCGGCGTTGCTGCACACCCAGGAGGAGCTGCTGGCTGCCGCAGAGGGGCTCGAGGTGGAGCGCTGCGAGGAGATCGTGCGCCACACCGATGCCGGCGACGCGATCGACGCGGTGCTGGTCGCTAGGAAGCCAGGCGGCTGACGAGGGCGCTGAGCGTCAGTCCCAACGGGGCATCGACGTGGTGGCTGGCCTCACCGTCGCCTCGCGTGGGGCCGCGGGTGATGATCGCGACCGGGATGCCCTTGGCGGCAGCACGTCGCACGAACCGGTAGCCGCTCATCACCTGGAGACTCGAGCCGAGCACCAACAGTGCGCTGGCCTGCTCGGTGAGCGCGAAACACTGCTGCACCAACGGTTTCGGGACCGACTCACCGAAAAAGACGACCTCGGGCTTGAGGGTGTCGTGGCCGCAGACCAGACAGAGCGGCACGCGGAAGGTCTCGACCTCGAGGTCGTTGAGGGCGATGTCGCCGTCGGGGCGGATCTCGTTGCTCGTCACCTCGAAGCCGGGGTTGGCCGACCGCATCCGCTCGTCGAGGTCCCAGCGACTCGTGCGGTCGTCACAGGTCAGGCAGACCACCCGGGCCAGTGAGCCGTGCAGCTCGTGGACGTCGCGCGCGCCGGCGCCCTGGTGCAGGCCGTCCACGTTCTGGGTGACCACGGCGCCGAGGTGGCCGCGTGCCTGCAGCGTCGCCACGGCCGCGTGCCCGGCGTTGGGGCGGGCCTCGTTGAAGCGCTGCCAGCCGACGTAGCTGCGCGCCCAGTACTTCTGCCGTGCTGCGGAGGAGCCGACGAACTCAGAGAACTGCATCGGGGTGACGCGCCGTTTGCCGTCGGGTCCGCGGTAGTCCGGGATGCCGGACTCGGTGGAGATGCCGGCACCGGTGAGCGCGAGCACGTTGCCGGCAGCCAGCAGGCGTGCGACGGCGTCCAGCTCGTCCGACTCACCGACGGCGTCGGTCAGGATGGGCGCTTGGGTCACCAGCACAGGCTACGTCCGGCCCACCAGTCGGCGCTTGGCGGAGTCGCGCAGGGCGCGCTGGGCGACCCCGGGGTCGGCCACGTCGGGATGGGGCGGCCGCGGTGGGCTGTCGCGCTCGACCAGGGCGGGGGCGTGGACACGGATCTGGGCATCGGCGACCTGGTAGCCATGGCGCTCGAGGACGTGCTGCTCCTGCTCCGAGAAGACATCGAGGTCGGTGCGGACGGCGTTGATGAGCTCTGCGGTCGCGGGCGGGTAGCCGGGATCGGCCGCGTCGCGGATGTCCGTGTCGAGCGCCCAGGTGACCCCGGTCAGGACGCCGCGCGCAAAGCCCGCGTGCAGCCACCGGTTGCGCACCGACTCTCCCCCGGCTGACGCGATGCCTAGGATCCGCAGGGTGCGCCCGATGGCCGTGTGCTCGGTGCGGGCCCGGAACACCCCTCCCCCGTCACTGACGAGGACGGTGCGGTGGGTCTTCCACACGGGTTCGAGGCCGAGGTTGTCGTAGACGCCGCCGTCGGTGAGCCGCACCCTGCGGCGCAGGGCGAGGCGTTCCTGCTCGGACTCCAGTCCGCGGTGGCCGCCGGTGAGGCCGAGCGCGTCACCGTCGAACACCATGGGCGCGAAGAACGGCGGAAAGGCGCAGGAGGCAGCCACGGCATCGGCGATGCGCACGCTGCGCGGCGGCACGGCATACCCGATCCGGTAGTCGCCGACCCGGCCGTGGGGCGGGCGGGCGCGGGAGTCCTCGAAGACCCAGTCGACGCCGTAGGTGACGTCGGTCGCGCCGGTGACCACTGCCGGCCCGTTGCCGTGGCTCTCGCGCAGCGGGGTCCGCCACCACGCGATCGCGTCGGCGAACTGGTCGGCCAGGGCGCGCACGGTTGCGTCGGGGCGGACCCAGCTGAGGGGCTTGAGCTTGGCGAGCAGGGCGGGCGTGCGGATGTTGCGGGCGGTCAGGCGGCGCAGTGGCTCGGCGACGAAGTCCTCGAACCCTCCGACGGCAGGGTCGGTGGCACCGGCCGCCGGGAACTCGAGCCGGGGGTCGGCGAGGAGGTTGGCCACGATCGAGCCGCCGGAGACGCCGCTGACGGTGTCGAGCCGACCGAGGATGCCGAGCTCGTCAAGGCGACGCAGGGCACCGAGGTGGAACAGTGCGGCGCGGTAGCCACCACCGGACAGGCACAGGGCGAGGCCATGGCGGCGGCTGGGGTTCGGGTCGGATTCCATCGTGGACTCGATGAAACCACCCGCCCCGGACACCCGCCTCCCGACTGCGTGGGCGGTGGGTCAGTGGGCGACGAGGCGGGCCGTGGCTTCGCGGACCTGCAGGGTGGTGACGGGTTCGTCCTGGAGGTCGGCGACGGTGTCGATGTCGGTCCACTCGCCCCCGTTGACCCGGAACTGGCCGGTCAGGCGCGAGTCGACGCTGACCTTGGTCGCGGCGTTCGGGTGGGCGTAGGTGTGGCGGATCGAGCCCGTGGGGTAGACGCCACCGGCGTCGGTGACCTGGCCGCTGCTCGCGCTGTCGCCGAAGTGGAAGTCGTAGGACCGCGCGGCGATCTTGAACTCCACCGACCACGACAGCAGCTGGACGGGTTCGCTGATCTCGCCGGGCTGCAGACCTGCGTCGTCGGGCCACGTCGCCCGGTAGTAGGTGGGGAGGTTGACCAGCGTGACGTTGCCGGCCGGCTGGATCGAGACCGTCGGTTTGGAGAAGGGCAGCTGGCGGAAGGCCGTCTGGATCTGGCCCATGGTGGGGACGGCCGGAGCCGGGACACCGGGTGGCGCGGTGGTCAGGCCGCACATGTCTCGCACGGTCGTCCACGGGGAGTTCGGCGGGGTCCTGGGTCGGGTCTCGAGACGGTAGAGGATGTCGTTCGACGGCGGGTTGCGGAACTGGCACGCCGTGACGGCGTACGAGCAGTTGGTCGCTTGGCCGTCGACCGTGTCCGAGATGCGCGCTGGGTCGCAGGCGACGACGATGCGGTATTCGTTCGGATCGGACTTCAGTCCACCGGACACCGCTCCTTCAGGCCGGCCCAGCCTGGTCGGCGACGGGCGTATTGCCTGATGCACCGGCCGCGTCATTCGCCAAGTCGCCCGATGCGAGTCCGTGAGCCGCAGGCGATTCACGTCGCGCGATGCATCGGTTGGGCGCGAGAGCGCGAACGACGGCCGAGGCAACCACGGCAGCAAGGACCGCTCGACCACATTCACCATCACGACCCCTCGAACCTGAAACGCGCCAAGCTGCCTTGCATGCCAGATCAGACCTGCTGCACCGAGAAGACACCTTCGCTTGGACGTCTCGACGACAGCACCATCCGTCGTCCAGGATCTTGACGGGAAACTCGTTACCTGCGACATCCACGACGAACGTCGATCCCGGCCCCAGATCGCACTGATGACGCAGTTGGATGTCGAATGAAGAGCGCCTTCAGCGCGTTCGGCCTCTTGATCGCTCGAGCCTCGATCACCCGGACGAAGCCGAGCACATCCGAGGCACTGTCGACGGCTAACTGCTCGATGCACGAGGTCGTCGGTCGACCACGTAGGCATCGCCCACTGCTATGACAGTAGTACTTCGCGAATGCTTCGGCGCCGGCTTCGGTGTGCTTGGTGGCTTCCGCTGGGAGGTCGACCGGAGCGACCGTTGCCGACGTGGTCGCCGACGTGGTGGTCGATCCCGCCGTACCAGTGGTGCCCTGGCTCGGTGACAAGCTACTTGTCACCGTCGGCGGAGGGTCGTCCCCGCCCGTGCACCCCGCGAGGCCCACCGCGCCAACCAGCGCCAGCGAGACCCATCCTCGTCGTCCACCCACGTCGTCCCCCGTTCGAACCGTCCGCCCAGCCGCACTCCGTCGCGACGATTCGAGGGATTCTACAAACGACCCCAGTTGTCGGCATTTTGTCGTCCACAGCCCTGCCACAGCCCCGCCCCGGCCCCGCTCAACCCATCACCCTTCACTCAACATCTCGGAAAGTCGATAACAGTCCGTTATGCTCGACCCATGATCGATGCCGCTGGTCTGCGCGTCATGAAGGCCATCTCCGACGAGGGCAGCTTCACCGGAGCAGCCCTCTCGTTGGGCTACTCCCAGCCCGCGATCTCCCAGATGGTGCGCCGCCTCGAGCAGCGCATGGGCACCGTCCTGGTCGAGCGCGTCGGCCGCAACGTGCGCCTCACCGAGGCCGGCCAGGTCCTCGCCCGACACGCCGTCGCCGTACTGTCCGCGCTGGATGCCGCCGAGGAGGAGGTCGCCGCGATCGCGGGGCTGCGCGCCGGCCGGGTCCGCCTGATGGCCTTTCCGTCGAGCTCGGCCACCCTCGTCCCGCGCGCCCTCGCTCTGGTCAAGCAGCGCTACCCCGACGTGCACGTCACCTTCACCGAGGCCGAGCCGCCCGAGTCCCTGGCCGCCCTCAAGGCCGGTGACTGCGACCTCGCCGTGGCCTTCGCCTACGAGGGCACCGACCTGGGCCGCGGCGAGGAGGACCTCGACCTCTTCGTGACGCACAAGCTCCTCGACGACGAGGTCCGACTCGCGCTTCCCCACGACCACCCGCTCGCCGGGGAGGACATGGTCGAGCTCTCCGCCCTGGCGCACGAGAACTGGATCGCCGGCTGCCCACGCTGCCGCGGTCACCTCCTGCAGATGTGCTCGACCGCCGGATTCTCCCCCAACGTCAGCTTCGAGACCGAGGACTACGTCGCCGTCCTGGGCCTGGTCGCCGAGGGCCTGGGCGTCGCGCTGATCCCCGACCTGATCCTGCGCACGGCGCACCACCACGACGTGGTCACCCTGCCGATGAAGCCCGCCTCGCGCCGGGCGATCAGCGTCGTCACCACCGCCGACCTGCAGCGGGTGCCCGCGGTGCAGGCCACCATCGACGCCCTCGTCGAGGCAGCCAAGGCGCCGCCGCGCGTCCTCGCCACGACCTGAGCCTCACCGCCGCTGCCACGTCACCCCCACCTGGCCACCTCGTTCGACGACGGCCACGTCACCACGCTGGTCCGTGCGAAACACGGCATACCCGTTGCGGCGCAACACTTCCAGCGCCTTGCGTGATGGATGCCCGTAGTCGTTGTCGCGACCGACGCTGATCACCGCCACCGGTGCCGCCACCTCGGCCATCAGGTCCTCGTCGAGGTTCGACGAGCCGTGGTGGGCCACCTTGACCACGTCGAACGACCCTGCCCGGGCTGCCATCACCGGGTCACGACGCAGCTCGAGCAACACCGCATGGGCCGCCTCGTGCTCGACGTCGCCGAGCAGCAGTAGGTCCACGGCCCCCGAGCGCACGGACAGCACGACGCTCGCGTTGTTGGGCACCGAACCACTGGAGATCCGCCGCTGCGGCCACCACACCTCGGCCGTCACGCCCGGCCAGGACAGCCGGTCACCCGCGTGCAGGTCCACGACCGGTATGCCGCGTGCGCGGGTCCACGCCTCGACCTCCTTCCACTGGTAGGAGGGTTCTCGCACGGGGGTGGCCAGCACCTCGCGCACCGTGCGACCCGCGAGAGCACCCGGCAGCCCGTCGACGTGGTCGGCGTGGAAGTGGCTCAGCACCACCGAGTCGAGCACGGTGACCCGGAGTCGGCGCAGGCAGGCGTTGATGGCGGTGGGGTCCGGCCCCGCGTCGACGAGGACCGCGTGGTGCGGCGAGGTGGCCAGCACCAGGCCGTCACCCTGACCGACATCGCACGCGACGAACCGCCAGCCCGGTGGCGGCCAGGTCACGGCCGAGGTCGGGGCGGCGGCAGCGACGACGAACAGGGCGGCGGCGAGCACCGCCACGGGGTGGCGGCGCCCCGCGTGGAGCCACCAGCGCCCCGACGCCAGTGCGACCACGGTCAGCACCGTCAGCAGCATCGCCCCGGGGGCGCCGTCGGGCCACGGGACCGTGCCACCCGGAATGGTCGCGCAGGTGCGGGCGACCCACGCGATGCCCAGCGTCGGGAGCGCCCCGACCCAGCAGAGCAGGCTCGCCCCGAACGGCCACACCGGTGCCACGACGGCGGCCGCGACGCCCGTGACGGTGGCCGGTGCGACCAGCGGGGCAGCCAGGAGGTTGGCCAGCACTCCGACGACGGACACCGAGCCCTGCAGCAGCACGACCACCGGGGCGACCATGACCTGAGCGGCCACGGGGATCGCGAGGGCCGGTCCCCAGCTCGCGATCCGACGCGGCAGCCGCCGTCCGATGGCTGCACCCCACGAACGCACGAACACCAGCAGACCGAGGGTCGCCAAGGTGGAGAGGGCGAAGCCGTAGGACCGGCTCAGCCAGGGGTCGACCACCAACAGCACCACCACGGCCGCGGACAGCACCGGGATCCCCGCGCCGGGTCGCGACCGGGAGAGACCGATCAACCCGATCGTGCCCATGGTCGCCGCCCGCAAGACGCTGGGCTCGGGCCGGGCCAGGACCACGAAGCCGGCCAGGGCCAGCGCCGCGACCACCGGGCGCCCCCGGCGCGGCACGCCGACCAGGGCCGCACCCCCCATCGCGAAGGCAAGGACGATGGCCACGTTGCTCCCCGACACCGCCGAAAGGTGGGTCATGCCGGTCGCGAGCATCGCATCGGTGAGGTCGCTCGGGGTCCTGCTGGTGTCGCCGATCACCAGCGCGGGCAACAACCCACGGGCATCGCTGGGCAGCGGCGACGCCGCATCCCTGAGCCCCGCACGCAGGTGCTCGGCGGCGCGCTCGACCGCTCCCGGGCGGGCGAGGACCTCTGGTGCCCCGACCGGGCGCAGGACCGCCACCACGTCGTCGCCGGGGTCGGCCGGCACCAGCTTGCCGCGCAGCCGCAGGTCCTCGCGCCATCGCACCGAGTGCCACTCCTCGTTCGCGACGACGAGGACCGGTGTGCCCACCCGCGCAGTGGCACCCCGACCCGTGACCGAGGCCACGGCGAACCGGAAGTGCACACTCGCGCCATCCAGTCCCGACGCGGCCCGGATCACGGGGTCGGTCGACACCCGCCCCTCCACCGTCACCATCGCGTGGTCCGCGGCCAGGGTAGGCAATGAGCCAGCCGTGCGAGACGCGGAGTGCCCCGCGCAGGCCACCCCCGTCACGGCCACGGCCGCGAGGCACAGCGCGACCGCAGGCCCGGCGCCACGCAACCACCGCGGCCGGAGCAGGTGCACCGCCACCGCGGCGGCGCCCACAGCCCCCGAGCCGAGGGCCAGCGCCGCCGGCTGCTGTCCCAGCGCCGCGGCGGTCGTCGCCCACGCGGCGAGGGCGGGCAGCATCAACCGCAGGTCGAGCCCACGCGTCTCCTTGGCCTCGCCGCGCAGGTCAGGCTTCACACGGTCACCTTCGGGGCAAGCTGGGCGAAGATCTTCTCCCCGATCCCGCTCACCTCCCCGAGCTCATCGATGGAGGAGAACCGCCCGTGCTCGGTGCGCCAGTCGATGATCCGCTGGGCGAGCACCGGCCCGACGCCCGGCAACTCCTCGAGCTCGGCGCCCGACGCCCGGTTGAGGTTGACCTTGGCGCCAGCGACACCCCCGGGGGCGCCAGCCGACCCGCTGCCGGTTCCGGCCCCCGGCGCGCCCGGCGCGGGCGCCAGCACCTCGCCCGGCTTGGGCACCCGGATCTGCTCGCCGTCCGTCAGGACCCTGGCGAGGTTGACCGCAGACAGGTCGGCGCCCTTCACGGCACCCCCGGCCCGGGCCACGGCGTCGGCCACCCGTGCGCCTGCTGCAAGTTCGACGACCCCGGGCTTGGCCACCTGCCCGACCACATGGACCGTGACGCGCGCGGCGCTGGGCGGTCCGCCGCCGCCCGAGGCCGTCGTCGACGAGGCGAACGCCGTCCCCGTTGCACCCCGCTGGACCACGGCGGACCCTGGCCCGGCGGGTGCCACGACCTGCGGAACCGAGGCCGCCCGCGCCAGCGCCACCCGGGCCCCGAACGCCACCGCAGCCACCACCAGCACGATGAGCAGGCCCGCCGCCGCAGCGCGCGGCCCGGTCAGCCGGGCACCGCGCAACGAGTCGGGCACCGTCAGCAGCCGAGGGCCGGGCGGCCGCGGTCGCCGATGCCGTCCACCGCGACCCGGCTGATCACCCGCGCGACCCGGACCACGACCTCCCGGCGCGGGCACCGGACGTGGCACCGGCGCTGGCCCCGGGGTGGGCCCCACCAACCAGCTGCGCTCGGGCAGCCACGGCTCGACCACCCCGGCGAGCGGAGCGGGCGGCCTGCGGGCCCATCCCCTCCGCCGGTCGGACCACCGGTCGCGCCGCCGAGTCCCCCACCGGACGGTGGCCCGCCGCCTCCAGCAGGGCCTGTAGGCGCGGCGAGGGCTCGGACGGTCGGCGGCGCAACGGCATACCGGCACATTAGGAAGAGCCACCGACCGGGGCGACCACCAACCGATCAGCCTGTGGACGACGGGCCGACGGCGCTCAGCCTGTGGACGAGGAGTCCCGCCGCGCCGAGATCCACAGCTCGATGTTGCGTCGGTGCCGGTAGATGACGATCAGCGCGAGCACCACGCACCACGCACCGGTGTCCCGCGACCCGAACGGCACCCAGCCCGCCCAGCTGACCACCCCCAGCACCAGCAGCACGAGGCACGCCGACACCGAGGCTCCCGCGACCCACCTGAGTCGCCATACCAGCAGCCCGAACACGACCAGCATCGGCAGCGCGAACCACGGTTGCACCGCCAGGATCGCGCCGAGCGACGTCGCCACCCCCTTGCCACCCTGCCCCTTGAGGAACGGCGACCAGATGTGTCCCAGCACCACGGCCAGACCGACGCACAGGGCGGTGATGGCACCCAGGAACTGCTGTGCCACCAGCACCGGCACCAGCCCCTTGAGCACGTCGAGCACCCCCACGACCACGCCCCAGCGCGGGCCGAGGACCCGCCCTGCGTTGGTCGCGCCGGGGTTGCCCGAGCCGGAGGTCCGCAGGTCCTTGCCGAGGATCCGCGCGAGGATCGTCGCCGGGTTCACCGCACCGATGACGAACGCGACGGCAGAGGCCACCGGCACCTCGGCCAGCTCCCAGAACGACGCGTGGGTGAGCCCGCTCATGGTCCCGGCCGGGGCGACACGGCGACAGCCAGCGTGCCGGGACCGACGTGCGCCCCCACGACCGCACCGAGCTCGACCAGGGTCACCTCGTGCGCGGTCGACACCCGCTCACGCAGCCGCGTCACCAGGTCCTCTGCACGGCTCGCCGAGTCGAGGTGGTGCACGGCGATGTCCACGCCGTGCTCGGCGGCCTCGGCAGCGGTGGCGGTCAGCTCTTCGAGCCGCGCGAGGGCACGAGCCGACGTGCGCACCTTCTCCAGTGGGCGGATGTGCCCGTCGACGAGCCCGAGGATGGGCTTGATCGCGAGCGCCGACCCCAGGAACGCCGACGCCGACCCGATCCGTCCCCCCCTGCGCAGGTGCTCGAGGGTGTCGACGTAGAAGACGACCGTGGCGGCCTCGGACCGCGCCAGCGCCTGGGCCGCCACGTCGTCCGCGGGCACCCCCGCGGCGGCGGACACGGCCGCCGACACCACGGCATACCCCATCGCCATGCCGAGCGAACGCGAGTCCACCACGTGCACGGGCACCGGCGACTGCTGCGCGGCGAGGTGGGCGGACTCCACCGTGCTCGACATGTCGGCGGAGATGTGGATCGACACGATCGCCTCCGCGCCGCCGGCCGCCGCCTTCTCGTAGGCGTCGAGGAACGCCTGGGGCGCGGGCCGCGAGGTCGAGACCGGCCTGAACGCACGCAGCGCGGCGGCGACCTCCGCGGTGGTCACGTCGACGCCCTCGCTGAACTCCGTGCCGCCGATGACGACGTGGAGCGGCACGACGTGGATGCCGTGGGCGGTCACCACCGCAGCCGGCAGGTATGCCGTGGAGTCAGTGACGATCGCGACGCTCACCTGCGCAGGCTATCGGGCCCGTGGTCGCGGCTTCGCCCGAGAAGGTTGACCTTCACCCCACTAGCGTTCCGGGGTGAAGGTCAACCTTCTTGCTAGACCCGATAAAGCTGGGGTCAGAGGGGGACGATGTTGACGAGCTTCGGGGCGCGCACGATCACGGTGCGGACGCCGGCCTCGGTCGCGGCGACCACCTTGGGCAGCGCCATGACCTGCTCGCGCAGGGCGTCCTCGGTGATGTCGGCGGGCACCTCGAGCCGGTCGCGGACCTTGCCCTTGATCTGCACGACGCAGGTGACGGTGTCCTCGACGAGCAGCGCCTCGTCGGCCACCGGGAAGCCCTCGTAGGTGATCGTCTCGGTGTGCCCGAGCCGCTGCCAGAGCTCTTCGGCCAGGTGCGGCGCCAGGGGCGCCACCATGACGACGAGCTGCTCGGCGGCCTCGCGCGGCACCGCGTCGAGCTTGGTCAGCGCGTTGTTGAGCTCGATGAGCCGGGCGATGGCCGTGTTGAAGCCCAGCGTGGCGAAGTCGGCGCGGACCGCGGCGATGGTCCTGTGCAGGGTCCGGGCGGTGGCGGTGTCCATCGGCGCGTCGACCACCCGCACCTCGCCGGTCTCCTCGTCGATGACGTTGCGCCAGACCCGCTGGAGGAAGCGCTGCGCCCCCACGACGGCGCGCGTCTCCCACGGCTTGGAGAGCTCGAGCGGGCCCATCGACATCTCGTAGACGCGCAGCGTGTCCGCGCCGTACTGCTCGAACATCTCGTCCGGGCTGACGACGTTCTTGAGGGACTTGCCGATCTTGCCGTACTCACGGCTGACCGGCTGGCCCTGCCACGTGTAGGTGGACTCACCCCCGTCGTGGTCCGGCACCTCGACGACCTCGGAGGCCTCGACCGGCTGGCCGCGACCGTCACGGTAGGCCGGCGCCTGGATGTAGCCCTGGGAGAAGTACTTGCGGAACGGTTCCGCGCTGGTGAGGTGGCCCAGGTCGTGCAGCACCTTGTGCCAGAAGCGGGCGTAGAGCAGGTGCAGCACGGCGTGCTCGACGCCGCCTATGTAGAGGTCGACACCGCCCGGGTCGACCGTCCCCTCGGGCGCGCCGTCGACCGGCGTGGGGTGCGGCCCCATCCAGTAGCGCTCGTTCTCCGGGTCGACCATCGACTCGGTGTTCGCCGGGTCCAGGTAGCGCAGGTAGTACCAGCACGAGCCGGCCCAGTTGGGCATGGTGTTGGTCTCGCGGCGGTAGGCGCGCACGCCCCGGCCGTCGCCCAGGTCGAGCTCGACGTTGACCCAGTCGGTCGCCCGGCCCAGCGGCGGCTCGGGGCTGCTGCTGTCGTCCTCGGGCTCGAAGGTCTTGGGCGAGTAGTCCGGCACGTCCGGGAGCTCGACGGGCAGCATCGAGTCGGGCACCGCGTGGCTGACGCCGTCCTCGTCGAAGACGATCGGGAACGGCTCGCCCCAGTAGCGCTGGCGGCTGAACAGCCAGTCGCGCAGCTTGTAGCTGATGGTCGCCTCACCCGCGCCCTTCGCCACGAGCCACTCGATCATGGCCGCCTTCGCGTCGGCGACGCCCATCCCGTCGAGGTCCAGCTCGTCGTTCGCCGAGTTGATCGCGGGGCCCTCACCGGTGAACGCCTGGTCGTCCGGGTGGCCCGGCGTGGGCTGCACCGTCCGCACGATCGGCAGCCCGAACCGCGTGGCGAAGTCCCAGTCCCGCTCGTCCTGCCCGGGCACCGCCATGATCGCCCCGGTGCCGTAGCCCATGAGCACGTAGTCGGCGATGAAGACCGGCAGCTGCGCGCCGGTGGCGGGGTTGACGGCATACGCCCCCGTGAAGACGCCGGTCTTGTCCTTGCCCTCGGTCTGGCGCTCGACGTCGCTCTTGCGCGATGCCGCCAGGCGGTATGCCGCGACGGCGGCCGACGGGCTCGCCTCGCCCGCCGTCCAGGCCGGGTCGGTGCCCTCGGCCCACTCGCCCCCGGGCACCATCGCGTCCACGAGCGGGTGCTCGGGCGCGAGCACCATGAAGGTGGCGCCGAACAGCGTGTCGGGGCGGGTGGTGAAGACCTCCACGGCAGCGTCGTGGCCGACCACCGGGAAGGAGACCCGCGCGCCCTGGCTGCGACCGATCCAGTTGCGCTGCATGGACTTGACCTTCTCCGGCCAGTCCACCCGGTCCAGGTCGTCGGCGAGCCGGTCGGCGTAGGAGGTGATCCGCATCATCCACTGCCGCAGGCTCTTCTTGTAGACGGGGAAGTTGCCCCGCTCCGAGCGACCGTCGTTGGTGACCTCCTCGTTGGACAGCACGGTGCCCAGGCCGGGGGCCCAGTTGACCGGGGCCTCGGAGGTGTAGGCCAGCCGGAAGTCGTCGAGCACCGCTGCCCGGTCGACCGCCGACAGCTCCGCCCAGGGGCGGCCGTCCGGCGTGGCCCGCTCCCCGCCTCGAACTGCGCCACCAGGTCGGCGATGGGGCGTGCGCGACCGGTGCCACCGTCCTCGCGGACCGCGTCGACGTCGTACCAGGCGTCCCAGATCTGCAGGAAGATCCACTGGGTCCAGCGGTAGTACTCCGGGTCGATGGTGGCGATGGTGCGGCGGTCGTCGTGGCCCAGGCCGAGGCGGCGCAGCTGCCGCTTCATCACGACCATGTTGTCCTCGGTCGTCTTGCGAGGGTGCTGACCGGTCTGCACGGCGTACTGCTCCGCCGGGAGCCCGAACGCGTCGTAGCCCAGGCAGTGCAGGACGTTCTTGCCCGTCATCCGGTGGTAGCGCGCGAAGACGTCCGTCGCGATGTAGCCCAGCGGGTGGCCGACGTGCAGGCCCGCGCCGCTGGGGTAGGGGAACATGTCGAGCACGAGCAGCTTCTCGCGGCCGGCGACCTTGTCGGGCTCGGCCCACGGCCCGGCCGGGTTGGGCGCGTTGAAGGTGCCCTCCTCCTGCCAGCGGCCCTGCCAGCCCAGCTCGATCTGCTGGGCCATCTCGGCGGTGTAGCGGTGCGGCGTCTCGCTCATCTCATCCTCGTGTCGTCTCGTGGCTGACGGTCCCGGTCCCCACAGGGGTCCACTCACAACAAAGCCCCTCACGCAGGGAGGGGCGGGCCGCGACGGCCCCGGTGATCCGTGGGCCAGCGCGGCTAGCTAAGGAGCAGGCACCGTGCCATGGGCACAGGTTAGCGCAGCGCCTGCCCCGGCCGGGTCAGTGGTGATACGCGTGCATCACCGCGTGCCCACGACCACGGGAGATGAGCCAGCGGTTGACCGGCACCGTGACCACGAAGGCCAGGACGAGCGAGGCGACGAGCGAGGCCCAGAACAGCCAGGTGCCGATGCCCGCGTCGATGGCGCCGGGAACGACCAGCATGAGGCCGTTGTCGATGACCTCCATGACCGAGATGGAGATGGTGTCGGCTGCGAACGCCACTCCGAGCGCCCCGACGAGCGGCAGCCCGGCGGCCAGGACCGCGCGGGCGGTCAGGCCGTAACCGAACACGAAGGCCAGCACGACGGAGAGCACGGCGGTGCCGAGGTTGTGCAGCCCCAGCGAGCTGCCGACCACCATGCCGAGGACCTCGCCGATGGCGCATCCGGTCAGGCAGTGCAGCGTCGCCGCTGCGGCCTGCTGCCAGGTCACCCCCGCGGTGCGGTGGTCGTGGGTCGGGTGGGCGAGCTGCTGTCCGTTGGTCATGAGAGCACCAACGGATACCCCCCGTAGGTATATTCCCGGCCCTCGGCCGCCCGTCCATGACGTCCCACCAGGGCTGCGCAGCTGCAACGGAGCCCGGTTCGGAAAATCACCTCCACGGGAGGCATCGGGCGTGGGAGGCTGGCGCCCGAAATCGACAAGGGGGACCTCCATGGGTCAGTTCATCACCGGTCTGCTGCTGATCGTCATCGGCATCGCGCTGGTCGTCGCGCGCCGTCGGGCCACGACCCCACAGACCTCGGTGGTCCCCAGCGAACCGGCGGGCGGCCACGCCAAGGGCCGCGGGCAGGGTCGACTCCCCGCCATGCCCGGAGGCTCCGCGTGGGCGCTCCTGGGCGTCGCGGCATACGGCTTCATCGGGCTGGGGCTGCTGCTGTCCGCGCTGTCGACCGTCTACTCCCAGGACGTCGGTGAGGCGAAGGTGCTGCTGACCCCCGGCGGCACCATCGCCGGCACGGACACCTCCCCCGGCTTCTCGGTCAAGGCACCGTGGAACCGCGTGGTCACCTTCAACACGCGCAACCAGATCATCTCCTTCGTCGACGGCAGCGGTAAGGACGGCCCGGCGATCACGGCGCAGACCTCGGACAACGCGACCGGGTCGATCGACATCACCGTGCGCTACTCCATCAAGCCGAGCGCCGTGGCCGACATCTACCGGCAGTACCAGTCGCAGGAGGGCCTGGTCGACCGCGCCCTCGACGTGGACGTCCGCTCGATCGTGCGTGACGTACCCGTCCGGTATGCCGCGTCGGAGCTTCGCCAGCAGCGCGGCCAGGTGTCGGTCGACATCCAGGACGCGATCGGAACCCGCTGGGAGCGGTTGGGTGTGGTCGTCGAGCAGGTCGACCTGCGCGACATCCGCTACCCCGAGGAGATCGAGAAGTCGTTGGCGGCCATCCAGACCGCCCGCGCGAAGGTCGAGTCCGCCAGGGCCGACCTCGAGACGGCCAAGATCGACGCCGAGAAGGTCAAGACGGACGCCCAGGCGCAGTCCGACGCCGACCAGATCATCCGCTGCGGAGCCACCAGCGCCACCGTCAAGGAGATCGTCGGGGGCAAGGAGGTCAACGCCATCAAGGTCGTGCCGGTGGCCGGGGCCCTGTGCCAGAACCGGCTCAACGAGCAGGTCCTCACGGCCAAGTACATCGCCATGCTGGAGAAGGCGGCCGCCGGCGGCAACGCCATCTACGTCCTGCCCCAGAACGGCGCCAACTCGCTCATCCAGCTGCCTGCCAAGGCGGCGACCAAGTAGCGGAGTCCTCGGGGGTCGCGGGGAGCCCGCCCCCAGCGCGGGCCCCCCGCGACCCTCGGCTCAGGCCGCCTCGGGGCGCTCGACCAGGTCGTCACGCAGCCGGGCGAGGATCGACGCCAGCAGCCGGGAAACCTGCATCTGGCTCACTCCCAGCTCGGTGGCGATCTGTGACTGGGTCCACTCCTCGACAAAGCGCAGGTGCACGATCCGGCGGTCGCGGGCGGACAGCCGCCCCAGGGCGTGGGCCAGCACCTCGGAGTCGAGGAACCGGTCCATCGCCGAGCTCTCCTGCGCCACCACCTCGAGCCGCGGCCCCGCTCCGAGGGGGAGGTCGAGCGGCAGGGCCCGGTAGGAGGCGCTGCAGGCGCGGGCCCGGGCGACCTCGTCGGGCCCCAGTCCCAGCGCCACAGCCAGCTCGGCCACGGTGGGGTCCCGCAGCAGGCTGTGGCGCAGCAGGTCCTCCTGCACGCCCAGGTCGGCCCGGACCTCCTGGAGCCGCCGCGGTGGCCGCACCGCCCACCCGAAGTCCCGGAAGTGCCGTTTGACCTCCCCGGCGATGGTGGGCACGGCATACGCCGCGAAACCGGCACCGCGTCCGGGCTGGTAGCCGTGGGCCGCCTTCACCAGCGCCATCCGTCCCACCTGCACGAGGTCGTCCAGGTCGATGCCGCGGCCCCGGTAGCGCTGCGCCACCTGGTCCGCGAGGCCCAGCGACAGGACCACCGCCTCGTCACGCAGCCGCTGCCGCTCCCCCGGCTCGGCACACCGCTGAGCTCGCGCCAGCAGGGCGTCCGCCCGGTCGTGGGCTGCGCGAGGGCCCCCCGCGTCGAGCTGCGGGTCTACGAGGTGGGTAGCGGCCACGTCCCTGCCAATCCATCTGGTGAAGGAGGACGGTGGCGCCGCTGCTGGACCACATGTCGGTCCCCCAAGCCAACCATCGGCCCGATCCGCCCGCAACTTCGGGGTTTGGCCGGCGCGACACCGGGTAGTGGCCCCAAGGCGGCGATGCCCGCCACCACCACCCTGCCCGGGCACCTCGCCCCGATCCACCAGGAGAGTCCCGTGCCCGACCGTTCCACGTCCCCGCCTCCGCCCCGACTGGACAGCACCGTCCGGGTGGCCCCGGAGTCCCTGCCCGCCCTCCTGGAGGTGCTGGCCGACGACGTCGACGAGGGCAGCGGCCGCGACGACATCGCCGAGGCCCTCGAGGCGATGGTGCTGCACCCGGAGTACCCGTGCCTGGGGGCGCGCTCGGTGTTCAACCGCGACCGCGCGAGCGTCGTGGTCCTGGACGAGCTGGGCACGACCGCCTCGGCCGACGCGCTCGTGCAGGCCCTGGCCACCTTCGCGCGCGACACCGACATCGAGGCCGGCTTCGCGTCCCTGGTCGCGGTCTTCCGGTCGACGAACACCATGGACGAGCAGGAGTTCGAGCGGCTGCTGTGGCGCCAGCTCGAGCTGGTCCACGACGCGGACGACTCGCCGTGGGACCCCCGCGTGGCGAACGACCCGGACGACCCGCACTTCGCCTTCAGCGTCGGCGGCACGGCCTACTTCGTCGTCGGCCTGCACCCCGCCGCGTCCAGGATCGCTCGCCGCACTCCCCTGCCGACGCTGGTGTTCAACCTGCACGAGCAGTTCGAGCAGCTGCGTGGGTCCGAGCGGTTCGCCCGGATGCGTGACACCATCCGACGGCGCGACCTCGCCCTGCAGGGGTCGCTCAACCCGATGGTCGAGGACCACGGGCGCAGCTCCGAAGCCCGCCAGTATGCCGGCCGGGAGGTCCCCAGCGACTGGGAGCCGCCCGTGTCGTTCACCGAGGAGGACCCGTCGTGAACCGTCTCCAGCCCCAGACCGGCACCGGGATGCTCGTGCGCGCCGGCCAGGTGCTCACCGTCGTCGACCCGACGGGCGGTCAGGTCAGCGACCTGTTCTGCTTCAGCGCCGACGACCACGACGAGTGGCTCTCCAGCGGTCGCACCATCGACTTCGCCAACCACGTCTTCGTCACCACTGGCGACATCCTCTACAGCAACCGCAGCAGCCCCATGCTCACCGTCACCGAGGACACCTGCGGGCGCCACGACTTCCTGCTGACGCCGTGCAGCCAGCAGACCTTCGACCTGCTGTACCCCGACCTGGAGGGCGCCTACCACCCCAGCTGCCTGGAGAACCTCTGCACGGGGCTCGAGCCCTTCGGGATCCGGTCCGACCAGGTGGGCACGACCCTGAACATCTTCATGAACGTCTGGACCGACCCCGACGGTGAGCTGCACATCGATCCCCCCACGTCGGTGGCCGGGGACCGGTTCTCGGTCAGGGCGGAGATGGACCTCCACGTGGGGCTCACGGCGTGCTCGGCGGAGAAGTCCAACGGCGGGGTCTGCAAGCCCATCGACTACGAGCTGCACTGACCCGGGACGGACTGGCCCCGCCGTCGGGCGACCCGGCCGCACTGCCCGGGGGGATACTGACCCCATGCACCCCCCCATCCCGCGGGAGGCCTCCGAGGCCTTCGCCGCGCTCGCTGCGCTCGTCTACGACACCGCCGACTCCACGCAGATCCTCGAGGCGGTCTGTCGGGCTGCCGTCGAGATCGTGCCCGCGGTCGACCATGCCTGCGTGTCCACCCTCGTGGACGGCGAGCTGCGGACCCGCGCGGCCACCGACGAGATCGCCAGGCAGATGGACCGCCTCGAGTCCGAGGCCGGCGAGGGGCCCTGCCTGGACAGCATCGTCGAGGAGTCCTTCCAGCGCGATGACGACATCGCCACCAACTCCACCTGGCCGGCCCTGGCCGAACTGACCCTGGCGAGCACCCCGGTGCGGGGCATGGTGGGCTACCGGTTGGAGAACGGCCGCTCGGCGCTCAACCTCTTCTCCGACAAGGCCGGTGCGCTCACCGCCGAAGCGGCCGACATGGGTGCCGTGCTCGCCGCCTTCGCCTCGGTCGCGCTCAGTGCGGGCAGCCACCGGGAGACCGCCGAGAGCCTGCGCCGCGGCCTGGACAGCAACCGCGAGATCGGCAAGGCGGTCGGGCTGCTCATGGCGGCGCACTCGATCAGCGACGAGGAGGCGTTCGACATCCTGCGCAGCGCCTCGAGCCGCACCAACACCCGGCTCGCCGTCGTGGCGGAGCGGATCAACGCCAACCACCGGGACCAGCTGTAGCACCACACGTTTGGACACCGTCCGCAGCGGGCAGGAGACAGCGACCGCGCGCCCTGCGGTCCATTCCGAGAGACTGGTGACATGAGCGACATCTCCGACCGCGTCCCGACGACGACGCGAGACATCGACGCTTCGGCCGAGGCGGTCTGGGCCGTCCTCGCAGACGGCTGGATGTATGCCACGTGGGTGGTCGGCGCCTCCCGCCTGCGTGACGTCGACCTGGACTGGCCCGCCGAGGGCTCACGCATCCACCACTCGGTCGGCGTGTGGCCGGTGATGCTCAGTGACACCACCGACGTGGTGCGGTCCCGGCCGCTGGAGGAGCTCGTCCTCACCGCGCGGGCCTGGCCGTTCGGCGAGGCCGAGGTGGCCCTCACGCTCACCGCGACCTCCGAGCAGACCTGCACCGTCTCGCTGGCCGAGGACGCCGCGGGCGGCCCCGGGCGGCTGGTCCCACGCCCGCTGCGCCAGCTCGCCATCGTGCCCCGCAATGTCGAGTGCCTGCGGCGGCTGGCGTTCCTGGCCGAGGGACGTCACCGCGAGGGTGCTACGACGGCCTGAGCACCCGGTCCCACGCCGTGCGCGTGAGGGCCCGCCGCGCCATACCGGTGCGCCCCTCGGCGCCGAGCGCGGCCCGGGCGGCGTTCCACCCGCAGGCTCCGTGCACCCCACCCCCCGGGTGGGCCGAGGCGCCCGCGAGGAACAGCCCCGGCACCGGGGTCTCGGGACGTCCCAGGCCCGGGGTGGGCCGGAAGACGAGCTGCTGGTGGAGCCCGGCGGTCCCCGCGTTGATGGCGCCACCGACGAGGTTGGAGTCACTGGCCTGGATGTCTCCCGGTGACTGCACGTGTCGCGCGACCTGGCTGGCCCGGAACCCCGGGGCCACACGCTCCACGGCATCCTCGACCCGCTGCACGTGCTCCTCGAGCCGCTGCCCGGTCCAGTCCAGCGCCGCCGGGACGTGGGTGTAGGCCCAGGCGGTCTCCGTGCCCTCGGGTGAGCGGGTGGGGTCGGCGGTCGTCATCTGGCCGAAGAGCAGGAAGGGCTGCCGGGGCGCGCGCCCCACCGACAGGTCGGCGGCGAAGTCGACGAGCCCGTCGGAGTCGACACCCAGGTGCACCGTGCCGGCGCCCCTGGCTCCGGGCGCCGTCCACGGAACGGGACGGTCCAGGGCCCAGTTGACCTTCAGGGTGGGGTTGTCCCACTGGAACCGGTCGAGGTCGCGCAGCAGCCGTGGCGGCAGCCGGTGCCCCGCGAGCAGCGTGCGGTACAGCGTGGGCGCGTCCACGTCGGCGAGCACGCCACGGGTGGCACGGATGGTCCGACCGTCCTCGAGCCGCACCCCGGTCGCCCGTCCCGCTCCGGTGGTGACGGCCTCGACGCGGGTGCCCGTGAGCACCTGGACCCCGGCACGCTCGGCCCGCAGCCGCAGCGCGGACGCCAGCTCACCTGCGCCGCCCTCGGGGACGGGGAAGCCGACGTCCTGGCCCAGCATGGTGAGCAACCACCCGAACAGGGCGCTTCCCGCCGCGTCGGGCCCCAGGTCGCTGTGCATGGCGTTCCCCGCCAGGAGCAACCCGGCCCCCTCACCCCTGAAGCGCTCGGCACCCAACCGGCGGACCGGCATGAGGGCCAGCCTCGCGAAGTCGAGCCCGTCGGCGACCCCCAGCCGGCGCAGGATCCTGGCGCCCGCGGCCACCGGCGGAAAGGGGGTGAACAGGGCGTCGAGGAGCGGGTCCCGAATGCGCTTCCAGCCCTCCACGAGCTCGAGCCAGGCGGCGCCGTCACCGGGCGCGTCCGTCTCGAGCAGCGCCGCGGTGTCCTCGGCCCGGGAGCACAGCACCGCTGCGCTGCCGTCGTCGAGGGCGTGGGCGAGGACGTCGGGTGAGCGTCGCCACGTCAGGCCGTGCGACTCCAGGTGCAGGTCACGGATGACCGGGCTGGCCGCGGCGAGCGGGTAGAAGGCGCTGAAGAGGTCGGTGACGTAGCCGGGAGCGGTCACCTCGGCACTGCGGACCGCCCCGCCCACCGTGTCGTTGGCCTCGACCAGCACGACGTCCCAGCCCGCGTCGGCCAGGGCGTTGGCCGCCACCAGGCCGTTGGGGCCGGCGCCGATCACGACGGCATCCGCGCTCGGACCGGGCATCGGGGCCTCCTCGGGGTCGCTGGTGACGTGGCTGGTCAGGCCTGCTGGCCCACTCTCGCACGGCTGGTGGCGCACCGCGCGGGCCACCCCTCAGCCGGCGCGGTCCGCCTCGTCGAGGGCACGCGCGAAGACGTCGGCCATCGCGGCATACCCCTTGTCGTTGGGGTGGAAACGGTCGGCAGCCAACCGCCCGCGCCAGCTGCGGGGTCCGTGGCGACGGATGTCGGCCAGCACCACCTCGTCATCGGCGGCGGCGCGACGCAGCATCGCATCGATGGCGCGAGCCTCCTTGTGGGGGTTCGGGAGGTTGGCGACCACGGCACCCGTCGGCAGCCTCGCGAGCAGCTCGGCGAAGCGCTGGTCCATGCCCTTGCGGTAGCGGGGCGTGACGACGTCGTTGGAGCCGATGAGCACCGTGACGAGGTCGGGGTGCAGCCCCTCGGCGGCGAGGGCCTCCATGGCGGGCACCTGGCGCTCCAGGGCGTCCTCGATCCGGGCGCCGCTCACCGAGAGGTTGACGATGCGGTGGGCACGGCCGCGAGCCACGAGCCTCTCCCCCAGCTGGCCCACGAAGCCCCGGTCGAAGTCAGAGGCGCCGATGCCCTGGCTCATCGAGTCGCCCAGCGCGATCCACAGCGGACCGGCCGCCTCGAGGGCGGCCGCGTTGGAGGCCTGCCAGGCCCGGGCGTAGGGCAGCGCCTGTTCCTGCACGGCCCGGATCCCCGGGAAGACGCTGCCGAGCACCGTGAGCACCCGACCGGGTGATCGCTCGCTCGCGTTGGAGTACTCGAAGGTCACCGACACTGCCCCATCGTCTCAAAGCCGCGTCGAGCCCGCTTGGTAGCGTCGAAGCATGTGCTCAGACCCTGTGACCGCCCTGGCTGCGGCCCCCTCGTGAGCGGGCACTCCCACGGCAGCCACGCCGGCGCCGCCCACCGGTGGCGCCTGCGGACCTCGTTCGTCCTGGTAGCCGGCTTCTTCGTCGTCGAGCTCGCCACCGGGCTCGCCTCCGGCTCACTGGCCCTGTTGTCCGACGCCGGGCACATGGCTGCCGACGTCGTGGCCCTGGGTGCCGCCCTGGTCGCGACCCGGATCGCCACGCGACCGGACAGCACGGGACGACGCACCTACGGGTCCTACCGCGCCGAGGTGTTCGCGTCGGGCCTCGCGGTCCTGCTCATGCTCGGGGTCGCGGTCTACATCTCCGTCGAGGCGGTCCGCCGGATCGGCGCCTCACCGGAGATCTCGTCGGGCCCCATGCTCGTCGTGGGTGGTCTCGGGCTGGTGGTGAACCTCGTGTGCGTCGCCCTGTTGCGAGGCGGCGCCGGGGAGTCGCTGAACGTCAAGGGCGCCTACCTCGAGGTCGTCGCCGACACGGTCGGCTCCCTCGGCGTGGTCGTCGCCGGGGTCCTCGTCGCCACCACGGGGGGCCCCTGGTGGGACACCGG
Source organism: uncultured Actinomycetota bacterium (assembly GCA_963757635.1). Lineage (GTDB taxonomy): Bacteria > Actinomycetota > Actinomycetes > Actinomycetales > Dermatophilaceae > Pedococcus. Next base: position 155,822 of record CAVWSK010000006.1, read on the forward strand.
CATCGCGTTGGCGATCGCCGCCTTCGTCGCGGTCCGGGCGGTGCTGCTCGGCCGGGAGGTCCTGGTCGTCCTCGGCCAGCACGCTCCCGCCGGGATGGACCCCGACGACGTCGCCGCGGTCCTGGGGTCCGTGCCGGGGGTGCGCGACGTGCACGACCTGCACGTATGGACGCTCACCTCGGGGATGAACGTCGCGACCGCCCATCTGGTCACCGACGAGGGCGTCGACAGCCACACCGTGCTCGACCGGGCCAGGGAGGTCATGCGCACCACCTTCGGCGTCGAGCACGCCACCCTGCAGGTCGAGCCCGACACCCACACCGGGTGCCAGGAGGTCACCTGGTGACCACCGCCGCACCGACGAGCCCTGGATGCCGGGCTCAGCCACCGGTGCCGTCGAGCTCGAGGTAGGGGTCCGTGATGGTGCGGAGGTCGGTCAGGGCACGGACGAGGGCCTCGGTGCGCTCGTCGCCGAGGTGGTGGCGCCACTGCCGTTCGATGTCGCCCTGCGCCGCGCGCGCCACCGCGATGACCTCGTGGCCCTTGGACGTGAACTGGATCAGCCGGGCCCGGGCGTCGTCGGGGTGGGCGACGCGCTGCACGTAGCCGTCCTTCTCCAGCTGGTCGACCAGGTAGCTGGCGGTGGGCTTGGTGACCTGCGCCGCCTCGGCGAGCTGGGTCAGTCGCGAGCCCCGCTCGTCGATGCGTTGGGCCATGCGGGCCTGGGCCACCGTGATGGGGAAGCCGGCCTCGTTGACGGCTCGAAGAATGCTCTGCTCGAGGTGCCGGTACGGGATGAACAGCAGGACGCCCAGCGTCGGATCGGTCATCGACATCCCCCTTGCGAGCTGAGCGGACGAGTGGCAAAGTAGTTAGAACTTCTTACCATATCCGGAGGGCGCGATGGATGACTCGGGATGGCTCGCGTTGGAGCAGGAGCGACTCACCCTGGCCGACCTCCTGGCTGGACTCTCCCCCGACCAGTGGGCAACGGCGTCGCTGTGCGCCCGCTGGCGGGTCCGGGACGTGGCCGCCCACGTCGCGATGACGCCCACCGCACCGACGATGCCGACGATGCTCGGGGCGCTCGCCCGCGCACGGGGCGACCTGTGGTCGGCGGGCGCGTCGATCGCGGTCGCCCATGCCCAACGGCCCACCGACGAGATCGTCGCGCAGCTGCGGCGCGACGCAGCCGCCCGGAGCATGCCGGTGTTCACGACCGCGGAGAACCTCCTCATGGACTCCCTGGTCCACGGGCAGGACATCGCCATCCCCCTGGGGATCCCGCGCCGGATGCCCCCGGCGGCGGCCCGGGCGGGATTCGACCGGGTGTGGAGCATGGGGTGGCCCTTCCACGCCCGCCGCCGTTTCGCCGGTCTTCGCCTCGTGGCGACGGATGCGGACCTGAGCGTCGGGGACGGCGCCATCGTCGAGGGCGAGCTGAGCGCCCTCCTGCTGCTCGTCACCGGCCGGACGGAGGCGGCCCTGCTCCACCTTCACGGCCCGGGAACCACGCGGATACCCGCATGATGAGCGCGGACAGACGAAGAAGGACCCACGGTGACGTGGGCCCTTCTGCCTCGTGGTGGAGCTGAGGGGATTCGAACCCCTGACCCCTTCCATGCCATGGAAGTGCGCTACCAACTGCGCCACAGCCCCGAGTGGGTGCCTCCCGGAGAAGACTGCGGAAGTTTACCCAGTGACCCACCCGTTTCACCAAATCGGGTGCTCAGCTCGACCGATCCTCAGGCCGAGGCGTTCCAGGCCTGGATCCGCCACCCGGCCTCGCCCTCGACGACCTCGGCCCAGTGGCAGTTGCCGAACCCACCCAGGACGCGCCACGCCGTGGCCCGGTCCAGGTCGACCAGCTCGCCCACCACGACCCGCCCGGTGATCCCGTGGGTGGCCACGACGGCCGTCTCCCCCGGGCCGAGCAGCGACAGCAGCTCGGCGAGCGCCTCCCGGACCCGGTCGGCCACCTCGGTCAGCGACTCACCGTCGACGCCCCGCTTGAAGTCCTCGCCCCGGAAGTGCCGCAACCGCTCGTCGGGGTACTGCTCGAGCACCTCCTGCGCGGTCATGCCCTCCCACTGGCCGACGTGGATCTCGCGCCAGCGGTCGTCGTAGCTGATCTCCGCCCCGCTCGCGCCGGCCACCTCGTCGCCGGTGTGGGCTGCTCGCCGCAGGTCCGAGGCGACGACCAACGTCGGCTGGTATGCCGCGAGCGCACCCGCCGCGGCGCGGGCCTGCTCCCGGCCGAGCTGGGTGAGGTCGCTGTCGAGGTGCCCCTGCCAGATGCCACTCGCGTTGTGCTCGGTCTGGCCGTGCCGCAGCACGACGATGCGGCGATGGGACGGGGCCGTCGCGGCCTGCGCCTCACCGCTCATGCGTCGCGGCGCTTGGGCACGCCGAGGTCGATCTCGGGGCAGTCCTTCCAGAGCCGCTCGAGCTCGTAGAACTCGCGCTCCTCGTCGTGCTGGACGTGGACGACGATGTCGCCGAAGTCCAGCAGCACCCAGCGGCCGTCGCGCTCACCCTCGCGGCGCAGCGGCTTGGCGCCCTTGGCGCGCAGCTGGTCCTCGACCTCGTCGACGATGGCCCCGACCTGGCGGTCGGTGCTGGCCGAGACGATGACGAACACGTCGGTGAGGGCGAGCTGTTCGCTGACGTCGATGCCGGCGATGGTGGTCGCGAGCTTGTCGTCGGCGGCGTGGGCGGCCGTGAGGGCCAGGTCAAGGGATCGTTCGGTGGCGGGCACTGCACTCCTACGTTCGTGCTGCGGCGCCGACGGGGGTGCCGACGGCATACAGGCGGTATTTGTTGATGTACTGGACGACGCCGTCGGGCACGAGGTACCAGACCGGTTCGCCGCGCTCGACGCGCCCGCGGCAGTCGGTGGAGCTGATCGCCATCGCGGGCACTTCCTGCAACGTCACCCGGTCAGCCGGCAGACCCAGCTCGGAGAGCTCGTAGCCCGGCCGGGTGACCCCGATGAAGTGCGCCAGCTCGAAGAGCTCGTCGGCGTCCTTCCAGGACAGGATCTGGGCCAGGGCGTCGGCGCCGGTGATGAAGAACAGCTCGGCTTCGGGGCGCTCGACGTGCAGGTCCCGAAGGGTGTCGATGGTGTAGGTCGGGCCGACCCGGTCGATGTCGACGCGGCTGACCGTGAACCGGGGGTTGGAGGCGGTGGCGACGACCGTCATGAGGTAGCGGTGCTCGGCCGGGCTGACCTCGCGCTCCGCCTTCTGCCAGGGCTGGCCCGTGGGGACGAAGACGACCTCGTCGAGCCCGAACCGGGTCTGCACTTCGGAGGCTGCCACGAGGTGGCCGTGGTGGATCGGGTCGAACGTCCCGCCCATCACCCCCAGGCGGATGGTCAGTGGTGGCCGTCCTGGTGATCGCCCGGGTCGCCGTGGTGGGCGGACTCGCCGTGGTGGCCGGACGCGATGGTCTGCGCGGTGCCACGGAAGGCCCACAGGACGCCGAGGAGCGCCAGGAAGGTCACGATGGCCAGGGCACCGAAGGCCAGCGCAGGCATGGGCAGTTCGCGGGTCTGCTCCTCCGCGACGGCATACAGGTTCGACAAGGACGACGACATGGGGGCCAGCCTACCGGTCAGGACCGCGCTCCCCTGCCGCGACCGCCACGGCCCGTGGTGCGGCACCCGGCGGCCGCGTTGTCCACCGATGTTGTCCACATGGGTGTGCACAACCGGCGCAGTCGTGCGGGCAGGGGTGTGGACAGGGGTGTGGGAAACCGGTGGATGACAATTGGTTCGCGGAACCTCTTGCGGGGCAACCGATCCGGGCACTAGAAATCTCTCACGCGCTCCAGTCGGAGGGTCGAAACGGGGAGACCCGGGCCGGCCACGAGGCCGGAGCACAGGTCAGCCGGATAACGGTGGACCGCCTCGACCGGGCTTGCCCGGACGGGGTCCTGAGACCTTCGGGTCGACGGTTCGCGGGCGACGCCGCGGAGGAACTCCGAGACCGCTGACCAGATCGCAACGACCTGGCTGCACCGGTTCGCCGGAATGGGCAGGGCGCCACCGTCGCAGTGGACAAACGGTTCGGTTCGCCGAGCCGCGTGGGCGATCGGCCGGAGCAGTGGTCGAGACCGGTTCGCCGGTGTCGGGTGCTGCACCACCCGTGGGAGTCGTAACCACCTCGGTGGTCACGGAAACCGCAAACCCGTGGGCGTCGTAGCCACCTCGGTGGTCACGGAACCCGCAAACCCGTGGGACGAAGGCTCCGCCTCGGTGGAGCCAGACCCCACACCAGGTGCCCCACCCGACAGCCGGCTTGCCGGATGCCGGTTGGAGCACCGAGGGCCCCTCGAACTCATACTTCGAGGGGCCCTCACCCTTTTTCCCGCCCTCGCCCGAAGCCTCCGCACTTCCGGGCGCGCACCGCCTACGCTGGTGGCCATGGCCCCCGAGCTCAGCATCGTCATCCCCGTGTACAACGAGGAAGACGTCCTGCCGTTGCTCGCCGAGCGGCTGCGGCCGGTCGGGGACGACCTTGACGCCACCTACGAGGTCGTCGCCGTCGACGACGGCAGCAGCGACAGCTCCCCCATCGTCCTGCAGCGCCTCATGCGCGACTGGCCGCAGCTGCGCGTCATCCGGCTGCGCGCCAACGCCGGTCACCAGGCGGCCATCTCCGCAGGCCTCGCGGCAGCACGCGGTGCCTATGTGGTCACTCTCGACGCCGACCTCCAGGACCCGCCCGAGGTCGTCACCGAGATGCTCGAGCAGGCCCGGCTCCACCAGGTCGACGTCGTCTACGGAGTGCGCAGCGACCGGTCCGCGGACTCCCTGTTCAAGCGGGTCAGCGCCCGGGCGTTCTACCGACTCATCCGGATCCTGTCGGGGACCCACGCCCAGGTCGACGCGGGCGACTACCGCCTGATGTCGCGCGCCACCGTCGACGCCATCAACGCCCTGCCCGAGCACCACCGGGTACTCCGCTTCGTCGTACCGGCCCTGGGCTTTCCCTCGACCTCGGTCACCTACCGCCGCGACGAACGGGCGGCGGGCAAGTCCAAGTACCCGCTGGCGAAGATGATCCGGCTGTCCCTCGACAGCGTCACCGGCTTCTCCACGGCACCGCTGCGCGCCGCGACCTGGCTGGGCCTGTTCGGTGGGCTCGGCGCCCTCCTCCTGCTCGCCTACGCGCTGGTCGCCAGCGCCCTCGGCCAGGCCCTGCCGGGCTGGACCTCGACCGTCGTCGCGGTGGCCGGTGTGGGTGCCGTCCAGCTCATCTGCGTGGGCATCCTGGGCGAGTACGTCGGCCGGATGTACGCCCACCTGCAGGCGCGGCCCACCTACTTCGTCGCCTACGACTCGCTGACGGGGCCGGTCACGACCGCGGGCGAGCGGCCACGAGCAGAGTCACCCCGGGCATAGCCTTCACCGGCAGGTAGCGCTCGACCGTGACGATCGCGCGCAGGCCGAAGTTGACCACCGGGTGCACCGTCTCGAGGTCGGAGCCACTCGAGGTGCGCCTGCGCATGGCCACCACCGGCCGCAGCAGGACGTTCCACGACGTCATGGACGCGACCTCGAAGCCGCCGCGCTCCAGCACCTCGCGCAGGGTCACCCGCGTGTAGCGGCGCACGTGGTCGACGGCCACGTCGTGCTCGGACCACAACCGCGGGTCGGCGGGCACGGCGATGAGAAAGGTGCCGTCCGGGCGCAGGGCGCGACGGACCTCGGAGACGGCGGTGTCGTGGTCGAGGATGTGCTCCAGCACGTCGAAGGCGACCACCAGGTCCAGGCTGTCGTCGGCCACGGGTAGCGCCGTCGCATCACCCCGCACCACGGACAGGCCACGCTCGGCGGCGACCTCGGCACCGTCGGCGCCGTACTCGAGAGCCGTGACGGACCACCCGGCGTCGCGCAGCACCCGCGTGTTGCCGCCGCCGGCCGCACCGATGTCGAGGGCCTTCCCGGGTCGCAGCCCGGCGATCGAGCGCCCGAGCAGGTGCCGCCGCTCTCGATACCACCAGTGGGCGTCCTCGAGCGCGGCCAGCTTGCGGACCTCAGTGCCTTCCATGGGGCGTCATCCTTCCATGCGCGGCCCACCGGACCGGCACGCCGCCCCTGTCCTCAGGCGCGGATCTGCCCGTCGCCCTCGACGATCCACTTGGTCGTGGTCAGCTCCGGCAGCGCCATCGGGCCCCGGGCGTGCAGCTTCTGGGTCGAGATCCCGATCTCGGCCCCGAAGCCGAACTCTCCGCCATCGGTGAACCGGGTCGAGGCGTTGACCATCACGGCGGCCGAGTCGACCTCCTGGGTGAACCGCCGGGCCGCGGCGCGGTCCTCGGTGACGATGGCCTCGGTGTGGCCGGAGCTGTAGGTGCGGATGTGCTCCAGCGCGGCGTCGAGGTCGGGCACCACCCGCACGCTCATCTCCAGCGCGAGGTACTCCGTGCCGTAGTCCGCCTCGGTGGCGTCCTCGTGCGGCACCCCGGCGACGTCGGCGGCGGCACCGGCGGCGTCGTCGGTGTGCAGGACCACTCCTGCGCCGGACAGCTCGGCGAGCACCTTGGGGAGAAAGTCCGCGGCCACCGCCTCGTGGACCAGCAGCGACTCCGCGGCGTTGCACACGCTCGGGCGGTGGGTCTTGGCGTTGACGGTGATCGCGAGCGCCTTGTCCAGGTCGGCACCGGCGTCGACGTAGACGTGGACGATGCCCACCCCGGTCTCGATCACCGGCACCGTCGACTCGGTCACCACGGTCTGGATCAGCCCGGCTCCCCCGCGGGGGATGATGAGGTCGACGAGCCCGCGGGCGGTGAGCAGTGCACGGACGGCGTCCCGCCCACCCTCCAGGAGGGTGACCGACTCGGGCGGCAGGCCGACCTCGGCGAGGGCGTCGCGCAGCACCCCCACCAGGGCCCGGTTGGTCGACTCGGCGGCCGAGCCACCCCGCAGGATGACGGCGTTGCCGGACTTCAGCCCCAGACCGGCTGCATCGACGGTGACGTTCGGGCGGGCCTCGTAGACCATGCCGATGACGCCCATGGGAACCCTGACCTGGCGGATCTGCAGCCCGTTGGCCAGGGTCGAGCCACGGACCACCTCCCCCACCGGGTCGGGCAGGGCGGCGACGTCGCGCAGCGACTGGGCCACGTCGCGCACCCGCTGGGAGTCGAGGGCGAGGCGGTCGAGCAGGCCCTGCGGCATACCTCCGTCCCGCCCGCGGGCGAGGTCCTCGCCGTTCGCGGCGACGATGCGGTCGGTGTGGGCGACGAGCGCATCGGCGAGGGCACGCAGGGCGGCGTCCTTGTCGGCGCGCGAGAGCAGCGCCAGGGTCCGCGAGGCGGTGCGCGCGGCCCGGGCGGCGGTGGCCACCTGCTCGACGGCGGCGGGGTCGATCTCAGCCATGCCCCAAGGGTATGCCGCGCGGGGCCACCTCCCCCGCCCCATCCCCCCGCCGAGATGGATCCCCGTCACGCGACACGCCGGGCCGATGTGTGACCCAGATCCATCTCGGCGAAGATGGGGGGCGTGAGCATCCTGTCGATCCAGTCCTCGGTCGCGTACGGCCACGTCGGCAACAGCGCCGCCGTCTTCCCCCTCCAGCGTCTCGGTGTGGAGGTGTGGCCGGTGCACACCGTGCACTTCTCCAACCACACGGGCTACGGCGAGTGGCGCGGGCCGCTGCTGCCCGCCGACGACGTGCGGGCCGTGATCCAGGGCGTCGAGGAGCGCGGGGCCTTCCTGCGGGTCGACGCCGTCCTGTCCGGCTACCAGGGTGGCGAGGACATCGGCGACGTCATCCTCGACGCCGTGGCGAGGGTCAAGGCGGCCAACCCCGCGGCGATCTACGCGTGCGACCCGGTCATGGGCAACGCCAAGAGCGGCTGCTTCGTGCATCCGGCGATCCCGGTCCTGCTGCGCGAGCGGGTGGTCCCGGCTGCCGACCTCATCACGCCCAACCAGTTCGAGCTGGGCTTCCTGACCGGCACCGAGCCGCGGACCATCGACGAGACGCTCGAATCGGTCGAGCTGGCCCGGGCGATGGGTCCCGGCACCGTCCTGGTGACCAGCGTCGAGCGACCCGACGCCCCCGAGGACACCATCGAGATGATGGCGGTCACCGGCGACGGCGCCTGGATCGTGCAGACCCCCCGCCTGCCGATGAAGGCCAATGGCTCCGGCGACGTCACCGCCGCCCTGTTCACCGCGCACCTGCTGGAGACGGGCATCCCCGCGGTCGCCCTGGCCCGCACGGCCAGCAGCGTCTTCGACCTGCTGCGCAACACCCTGGACTCCGGCGAGCGCGAGCTGCAGCTCGTGCAGAGCCAGGAGACCCTGGCGCACCCGCGCATGCAGTTCGAGGTCAGCCGGATCCGCTGACCCCGACTCTCGCCGAGTGGGCACCACCCATGCTTCACTCGACGGATGACGGCCAACCCGGCACCGGGCCGACCCGAGGCGGAGGCCCCGATCAGCGCGCAGGACCGCGAGCGCATCCTCGGTGCGGCCACGGACTACATCGAGTCGTGGCTCGACGGCGACGCGGATCGCATGGCTCGCTGTCTGCACCTCGATCTCGTGAAGCGCTCGGTGGACCTCACCGACGAGGGGACGATCGTCGACACCCTCACGCGTGACGACATGGTGGCTGCCACGCGAGCCGGGTCGGGCAAGCGCCTCGAACGGCCGTATGCGGTGGACATCTTCGACGCGTACGGCGACATCGCGACGGTGAGGGTCTGGTCGTCGGCCTACCAGGACTACCTGCACATCGGCCGGTTCGGCGACCGCTGGCAGCTGGTCAACGTCCTCTGGCAGCGCCGCCCGGGGCGCTGAGCGCCCGGCCCTACAGCAGGGCGAGGTCGTCGCGGTGGACGACCTCACGCTCGTACGCCGGGCCGAGCTCCCTGGCCAGGTCACGGGTCGACCGGCCGAGCAGCCCGGGCAGCTCGCCCGAGGTGTAGTTGACCAGTCCGCGACCGACGACCCGGCCGTCGGGGTCGCACAGGTCGACCGCGTCCCCGTCGGAGAACGTCCCCTCGACGGCGGTGATCCCGGCCGGCAGCAGCGAGGTCCTGCGCTCGGTCACCGCACGCACTGCGCCGGCATCGAGCAGGAGTCGCCCGCGCGGGGTGGTGGCGTGCGCCAGCCACAGTTTGCGCGAGGTGCTGCGGGCGCCGGTCGGCACGAAGACCGTGCCCACGTCCTCACCGGCGAGGGCCTGGTGGATCCGGGCAGCGCTGGTGAGGACCGTGGTGATGCCGGCCGCGTTCGCGATGGAGGCTGCCTCGACCTTGGTCACCATGCCCCCGCTGCCGACGCTGGACCCGGTGCCCCCGATGCTGAGGTCCTCGAGACCCGCTCCCCCGACCACGAGCGGCACCCGCTGCGCGCCCGCACGACCGGGCGGGCCGTCATACAGGGCGTCGACGTCGGTGAGCAGCAGCAGCCCGTCGGCGTGCACGAGGTGGGCCACCAGCGACGCGAGCCGGTCGTTGTCGCCGAACCGGATCTCGTGGGTCGCCACGGTGTCGTTCTCGTTGACGATGGGGACGATCCCGAGCTCGAGGAGCCGGTCGAGGGTGCGTTTGGCGTTGGTGTAGTGCGACCGCCGGGTCACGTCGTCGGCGGTGAGCAGCACCTGGCCCACCGTGAGCCCGTGGGCGCCGAACGCGCGCTGGTATGCCGCCACGAGGGCTCCCTGCCCCACACTGGCGGCCGCCTGCTGCGTGGCGAGGTCGCCCGGGCGCCTGGTGAGCCCCAGGGGTGCGATCCCGGCCGCGATGGCACCCGAGGACACCAGGACCACCTGCTGCCCGGAGAGGCGCCGTACGGCCAGGGTGTCGACGAGTGCCACGAGGCGGGCCTCGTCGAGCGAGCCGCCCGTGTGGTCGGTCAGCGAGGACGACCCGACCTTGACCACGAGGCGCTTGGCGCGCGCCACGTCGTGGCGCCGGTCGGCAGCGCTCATTCCTCGGCGTCCTCGTCCTTCGCCGTGGCCCAGTGGCCAGCCCGTCGCTCGGCGGCCAGCTCGGCACGTGCGGCGGTCTTGGCCGCCCGTCGCTCGGCGTAGTCGGCGCGCTTGTCGTCACGGGTGGGGCGGTGCACCTCGTCGAGGCGGACATCGGTGCCACGGGCACCGAGCAGCTCGGCGCCGGCCACCAGGGTGGGCTCCCAGTCGAAGACGACGGCGTCGTCCTTGGGTCCGATGAGCACGGTGGACCCAGCCACGGCACCTGCCTTGAACAAGGCCTCCTCGACCCCGGCCCGGCCGAGCCGGTCGGCGAGGTAGCCGACGGCCTCGTCGTTGGAGAAGTCGGTCTGGCGCACCCAGCGGGTGGTGCGTTCGCCCTCGATCCGGAAGACCTCGCCGTCGGAGGTGTTCTCGCGGACGATCTCGAAGCCGCTGTCGTCGACGGACTTGGGCCGGATCACGATCCGGGGCGGCAGCGCGTTGGCCTCCTCGACCTCGGCCCTGGCCTCGGCGACGTGGCGGGCCATCGCGAAGGTGAGCTCGCGCAGCCCCGTGTGGGCCAGCGCGGACACCACGAACACCTCGATGCCGCGCGCCTCGAGGTCCGGCCGGACCATCTCGGCCAGTTCGAGGGCATCGGGGACGTCGGCCTTGTTGAGCACCACCATGCGAGTGCGCTCGGCAAGGGGGCGACCGCCGAGGGTGTCGTCGGTGACGTACTGCGCCAGCTCCTGCTCGATGACCTCGAGGTCGGTCATGGGGTCACGACCGGGCTCGAGGGTCGCGCAGTCGATGACGTGGACGAGCACCGAGCAGCGTTCGACGTGGCGCAGGAACTCCAGGCCAAGGCCCTTGCCCTCGCTGGCGCCGGGGATGAGCCCGGGCACGTCGGCGACGGTGAAGCGGGACTCACCTGCCTGCACCACCCCGAGGTTGGGCACCAGAGTGGTGAAGGGGTAGTCGGCGATCTTGGGGCGCGCCGCCGAGAGCACGGAGACCAGCGAGGACTTGCCCGCGGAGGGGAAGCCGATGAGGGCGACGTCGGCGAGCGACTTGAGCTCGAGCACGATGTCGAGGGATCCGCCGGGCTCCCCGAGCAGGGCGAACCCGGGGGCCTTGCGCCGGGTGGAGGCCAGCGCCCGGTTGCCCAGCCCGCCACGGCCGCCCTGGGCCGCGACGAAGACGGCGTCGTAGGCCACGAGGTCGGCCAGCACCGCACCCGAGGCGTCCTTGACGACGGTCCCTGCCGGCACGGGGAGCACGAGGTCGGTGCCGTCGGCGCCGTTGCGCTCGTCGCCGGCTCCGGGCTTGCCGTTGGTCGCCTTGCGGTGGGGGTGGTGGTGGTAGTCCAGCAGGGTGGTCGCCTGCGGGTCCACCCGGAGGATGACGTCGCCACCGCGTCCGCCGTTGCCCCCGTCGGGCCCGCCGAGCGGCTTGAACTTCTCGCGCTTGACCGAGGCGACTCCGTGCCCGCCGTCGCCGGCGGCGACGTGGAGCACGACGCGGTCGACGAACGTGGTCATGGAACTCTCGATTCTGTGTCAGGTGGACTCGGTGCCGAGTCTAAGCGGCGCAGCTTTATCGGGTTTAGCAAGAACATTGACGTTCGCACGAGTACCGAAGTGGGGTGAAGGTCAACCTTCTTGCTAGACCCGATAAAGCTGAGGTGGGGCGGGGAAAGCGCGAAGGGGCGGGCCCGACCGGGCCCACCCCTTCGAGGAGGTATGCCGCGTGGCCGGGCCACGGGCATACCGAACGTCAGCTGGCGTCGACGGTCTCCACCGGGACGATGTTGACGACCTTGCGACGGCGCTTGGTGCCGAACTCGACGTTGCCCGCGACGAGCGCGAACAGCGTGTCGTCCCCGCCACGGCCGACGCCCTCACCGGGGTGGAAGTGCGTGCCGCGCTGGCGGACGATGATCTCGCCAGCGTTGACGAGCTGGCCGCCGAAGCGCTTCACGCCGAGTCGCTGTGAGTTGGAGTCCCGACCGTTGCGGGTCGAGGACGCACCCTTCTTGTGTGCCATGTCAGTGCCTGCCTTGGTTTCTGGAGTCTCGGGGCTTCGTTACCTGGAGCTCAGGCGTCGATCGAGGTGATCTTGACCTGGGTCAGGTGCTGACGGTGGCCCTGACGCTTGCGGTAGCCGGTCTTGTTCTTGTACTTCATGATGGTGATCTTCGGGCCCTTGGCGGCCTTGACCACCTCGGCCTTGACGCTGACCTTGGCCAGCTTGTCGGCATCGCTGGTGACGGTCGAGCCGTCCACCACGAGCAGCGGCGTCAGGTCGATGCTGTCGCCGGCCTTGCCACCGACCTTGTCGATGATCAGGACGTCGCCCACGGATACCTTCTCCTGGCGACCACCAGCGCGAACAATCGCGTACACGGGGAACTCACTTTCGTACTCATGGAGGCACGCGCTCTCTGTCTGGACCGTCCGATAGCTACCCGCTTGCGCGGACATCGGAGCGGTGGGCGCACCAAGGGATGAGAATACCGGCTAGTTGGCCTGCCGGACAAACCGGCGGGCGGGCGGCTGCCCGCCGCCGGGGGGCGACGGGCAGCCGTCGAGGTCAGGACTGGTCAGCGGCGGCTTCTCCTGACGGCTCGGCGCCGGCCTCGTCGGCCACCGGGCGCGGCGGCCCCGCAGGGGCCACGACCCGCCCACGCTTGCGCCGCTTGGGTGCCGCCGCCGCAGGCTCCTCGGCGACCGGGACCGGCCTGCTGCGCTGATCCCGCACGGGGGCCTCCACCGGCGCCTCGGGCTCCGGTGCCGGTTCGGGGACGACCTCGACGGGGGTCTGCGCCGTCACCTGTTCGCCGTCCTGGTCGGGCACCTCGTGGACCTCGGGCACCTCGTGGACCTCGACGACCGGGCCGTCCAGGTCGGACGTGTCCAGGTCCTCGGGCGCGACCAGGTCGTCGTGCGCGATGTGGTCGCCCACCGTCTTGAGCGCGGCAGCGTGGGCCGCCGCCGCGATCTGCGCGGGCGTGGGGCCGGAGTGCACCGGTGCGGCGCTCGGCTCGGGTGCGCTGGACGGCGCGCCCGCCTTGCCGCGGCGGCCACGACCGCTGCGGGCGGACTGCGGTCCGCCGCCGCCGTTGCCACCGCCGTTGCCGCCGGACCCGCCCTGGTCGCCCGAGGGCTTGTCGACCGGGTCGGCGTGCACGATGATCCCGCGGCCACCGCAGTGCTCGCAGTTCTCGGAGAAGACCTCGATCAGCCCCGAGCCCACGCGCTTGCGCGTCATCTGGACCAGGCCGAGCGAGGTGACCTCGGCCACCTGGTGCTTGGTCCGGTCGCGGCCCAGGCACTCGAGCAGGCGCCGCACGACCAGGTCGCGGTTGCTCTCGAGGACCATGTCGATGAAGTCGATGACGATGATGCCGCCGATGTCGCGCAGCCGCAGCTGGCGCACGATCTCCTCGGCCGCCTCGATGTTGTTCTTGGTGACGGTCTCCTCGAGGTTGCCCCCGGAGCCGATGAACTTCCCGGTGTTGACGTCGACCACTGTCATGGCCTCGGTGCGGTCGATGACCAGCGAGCCACCCGAGGGCAGCCAGACCTTGCGGTCCATGGCCTTGGCGATCTGCTCGTCCACGCGGTAGCGGGTGAACAGGTCCTCCTCGGAGGTCCACTTCTGCAGTCGCTCGGCCAGGTCGGGGGCCACGTCACCGAGGTAGTCGCTGACCTCGCCGTAGGCCTGGTCGCCGGCCACGACGAGCGAGGTGAAGTCCTCGTTGAAGACGTCGCGGATGACGCGGACGGTCAGGTCCGGCTCACCGTGGACCAGGACCGGGGCGCTGCCGCCCTTGCCCTTGCCACCGGACTTGGAGTCGGCCTTGGCCTTGATCTTCTCCCAGGTCCTCGTGAGCCGCTCGACGTCGGCGCGCAGCTCCTCCTCGCTGGCCCCCTCGGCCGCGGTGCGCACGATGACGCCGGCGCTGTTGGGCACGACCTCCTTGAGGATGCCCTTGAGCCGGGACCGCTCGGTGTCCGGGAGCTTGCGGGAGATGCCGGTCATGTTGCCCTCGGGCACGTAGACCAGGTAGCGGCCGGGCAGCGAGACCTGGCTGGTCAGGCGGGCGCCCTTGTGCCCGATCGGGTCCTTGGTGACCTGCACGAGGACCGCGTCGCCGGACTTCAGGGCGTTCTCGATGCGCTTGGGCTGGTTGCCCTCCAGTCCTGCGGCGTCCCAGTTGACCTCGCCGGCGTAGAGGACGGCGTTGCGGCCCTTGCCGATGTCGACGAAGGCCGCCTCCATCGAGGGCAGGACGTTCTGGACCCGGCCGAGGTAGACGTTGCCGGCCATCGAGGCGTTGGTCTCGCGCGAGACGTAGTGCTCGACGAGCACGTCGTCCTCGAGGACGCCGATCTGGGTACGGCCCTCGCGCTCACGCACGACCATGACCCGCTCGACGCTCTCGCGGCGGGCCAGGAACTCGGCCTCGGTGATGATGGTGCGGCGGCGGCCGGCCTCGCGACCCTCGCGCCGACGCTGCTTCTTGGCCTCCAGGCGGGTCGAGCCCTTGACGCTCTGCGGCTCGTCCCGGTCGCGCTCGCGACGGGCCTCACGCACGCGGGTCGTGGTGCCGGGCGGGTCGTCGCCCTCGGCGGAGGACCCGCTGCGGCGGCGGCGGCGCCGCCGACGGCTCGAGGTGCTGTCGGCATCACCGGACTGGTCGTCGGCGTCGGAGCGCGGTCCGTGGTCGGAGTCGGTGTCGTCGGAGGAGCCCGCGTCCTCGGACGCGTCGCCGGCCGAGTCGCCGGCCGAGTCGGTGGACTCGGCGTCTCCCTGGCCGCGTCCACGACCTCGACCCTTGCCACCACGGCGGCGACGACGGCGACCGCCCTCGCCGGAGCCGTCGCCGTCCTCCGAGGAGTCCTGGCGGGAGTCCTGGCGGGTGTCCTCGCGCCCGTCCTCGCGGCGGTCCTGGCTGTCCTCGGCGCGGTCCACCTGCGGGGTGGGCTCGCGGTCGACGGGCGCCTCGGCGGCGGGCGCCGGCGGGCCGGCAGCCTTGCGCGCCGAGCGGCGGCGCGGGGTCGCCGCAGCAGGGTCGGGTGCCTGGAACAGGACGCCGAAGCTCCCGGCCGGGGCGGAGGTGTCGGAGTCGGCCGAAGCGGCGGTCGCGATGCCGTCCGCATCCTCGTCCTCGACGAGCGCGTGCGGGTCGGTGACCGCGGCGCCCGTCACGACGGTGGTGTCCGGCTCGACCTCGGGCGTCTCGGGCACGGCGGCCGTCTTCTTGGCGGCCGACCTGCGGGTGGTCGCCTTCTTGGCAGTCGTCTTGGCGGCCGTCTTCTTGGCGGCGGCGCGCTTGGCGGTCTTCTTCGCCGGCGGCGCCGACTCCTCGCCATCGGTCGTCGCCTCGGCGGCGGCCGGGGTGGTGGCCGGAGCAACGGCAGGGGCGGCGCCCTGGGCAGTGTCGCCGGCCTCGGCAGCAGGGGCCGGGGCGGAGGCCTTCTTCGTGGCCCGGCGAGCGCGCTTGCGGGCCGGCGCCGGAGCGTCCCCGGTCGGGGCGGACGTGTCGTCCGAGCCCTGGTCGGGAGTCTGGAACAGGTCTTCCGTGGAGGCCATCTCGGCGTCCTTCCGTCACCCACGAGGTGAGGGCCACACCCGGGAGTCCTCCTCGGACCCCCCGATCAGCCTCGTGGTGCGCGGTGGTGCGTCGTGCCGGTGCGGGTTGCCCCGGCACGGAAGTCGGTTGGTCTACACCCCACCAGGCTCGCGCAGGTCGCGCGGCACCAGGTCAGGCGCCGTCGGCGTCCTCGTCGGCAGCCAGTGGATCAGCCACCCCAGCGGTTGCGGGTCGCAGGGGGCCTTGCGCCAACCGGGTCACCAGGGGTGGTGTCGGTGGTGCCAGCTCCGTAACTGCTCGCAGCGCGGTCAGGACGTCGTCGGGGCGTACAGCCGGTGTGGTGTGCCGTACGACCACCCGCAGTATCGCACAGTCGGCCCGCTCCGACGGCTCTGCGTCCAGCGACACGAGGGCCGAACGCACGTCGAAGGTCCGCGGACCCGTCTTGAAGGTGCGGGTGACCTCGACCCGCTCGTGTCCCAGGAGCACCGCGGCAGCCTGCCGCAGCTCCTCGATGCCGACGCCCTGGAAGTCGATCACCCAGTCGCTGGCCTGCAGCCGGTCGGCCAGGGAGCCCG
Source organism: uncultured Actinomycetota bacterium (assembly GCA_963757635.1). GTDB lineage: Bacteria > Actinomycetota > Actinomycetes > Actinomycetales > Dermatophilaceae > Pedococcus. Next base: position 171,940 of record CAVWSK010000006.1, read on the forward strand.
GGGCCGCCTCCACGACCTCGAGCACGTCCAGTCCCTCAGGCAGGGCCTCGTCCAGGGCGGACCGCACCGACTCCGGGTCGACCCGCTCGGTCACGGAGATCTCGAAGTACTCCGCCTCGCTCGCGGTTCCCGTCGGCGCGGCGTTCGCGTAGGAGATCTTCGGGTGCGGGTGGAACCCGGCAGAGAACGCCATCGGCACCCCTGCCCGACGCAGCGCACGCTCGAGGGCCCGCTGGAAGTCGCGCGTCGAGGAGAACCGCAGCCGCCCGCGCTTGGCGTAGCGCACCCGCAGCTTCTGCACCGCCGGCGCCGGTGGTGGACCTTCGGGGACGCGCTGACGAGCCATGCCCCGAGCCTAGAGGGGCCGGGTCCCGGTCCCTGACCGGCGGGTCAGCGCCGGAATCCGCACCAGGACTGTTCCCGGCGACCGCGCACCCCCTAGCGTTCAGCCATGGCTCCCCTCGACCGCGCCCGGCTCACCTCGCTCCTGGAGGCCGAGCAGGCGGCATACACCGATGCCCACCCCCGCAGCCGCGCCCTCTTCGCCGAGGCCGACAACCTCTTCGGCCGGGTGCCCATGACCTGGATGAACATGTGGACCGGCGGCTTCCCGCTCTACCTCGACCGGGCGTCGGGCAACCGGGTCACCGACGTCGACGGCCACACCTACGTCGACTTCGCCCTGGGCGACACCGGCGCGATGGCCGGCCACTCCCCCGCGGCGACCGTGGCCGCCGTGCGCGAGCGGATGGACGACCTCGGCGGGATCACCACGATGCTGCCCACCGCGGACGCGCAGTGGGTGGGTGCCGAGCTCAGTGCGCGGTTCGGTATGCCGTTGTGGAGCTTCACCCTGTCGGCGACCGACGCGAACCGCTGGGCGATCCGGCTGGCCCGTCTGGCCACGGGGCGGCCGAAGGTGCTCGTGTTCGCGTACTGCTACCACGGCTCCGTCGACGAGGCCTTCGCCCTGCCCGGACCCGACGGCAAGACCGAGAGCCGGCCAGGCAACGTCGCGCCGCCCGTCGACCTCGACCTGACCACCCGCGCCGCCACGTGGAACGACCTCGCCTCGGTGGAGGCGGCGTTGGCCCACGGCGACGTGGCAGCCATCCTCACCGAACCGGCGCTGACCAACATCGGGATCGTGCTGCCCGAGGACGGCTTCCTCACCGGGTTGCGCGAGCTCGCCACGAAGTACGGCGCCCTGCTCATGATCGACGAGACGCACACCTTCTCCGCCGGTTGGGGCGGTGCCACGCGCGCCTGGGGCCTCGAGCCGGACCTGTTCGTCATCGGCAAGTCCATCGGGGGCGGGATCCCTTGCGGCGCCTACGGGATCACGGCCGAGGTCGCGGCGGCCGTGACGCGGCACACCGAGGCGGGCGACGCCGACATCGTCGACGTCGGCGGTGTCGGCGGCACGCTGGCCGGCAACGCCCTGTCGACGGCGGCGATGCGGGCCACCCTCGGCGAGGTGCTCACCGAGCCGGCGTTCGCGCGGATGACCGAGCTGGCGACGGCGTTCACCGCCGGGGTGCAGGCGACCCTCGACGCGCTCGACGTCCCGTGGTCGATCAGCCAGCTGGGGGCCCGGGCCGAGTACCGCTTCACCCGACCGGCTCCTCGGACGGGTGAGGAGTCGGCTGCCGCGGCGGACGACGTCCTCGACGCCTACCTGCACCTGGCCATGTGCAACCGCGGGATCCTCATGACGCCCTTCCACAACATGGCGCTGATGTGCCCAGAGACCTCGCAGGCCGATGTCGACCGCCACACCGAGGTGTTCCGCGAGGTGGTGGGCGCCCTCTACGGCTGAGGCGCACGGGCTGGTCCGGACCGCTCGGCGCAAGGGTCCGGCAGGCCCGGTGACGCCGGACGCCCGCGGGCGTAACTTCGAATGTTGGACCACTTCAGAGTGAAGCGGCCCCTGCGAGAGAAGCGGAGGGTTGAGAGGTGTTCATCCAGATCATCCAAGGACAGTGCCGTGACGCCGACGAGGTGCAGCGGCTGACTGACGAGTGGCGCGAGAACATGGCACCGATGGCGCAGGGCTGGCTCGGTGGCACCTACGGCATGACCGACGACGGCGAGTTCGTCGGTGTCGTGCGGTTCGAGAGCCGCGAGGCCGCGGCGAGGAACTCCACGAGGCCGGAGCAGGGCGAGTGGTTCCGGCGCATGGAGTCGTGCTTCGAGGGCGAGGTGGCCTTCCATGACTGCGACGGCGCCGTGATGTTCCTCGACGGCGGGTCCGACGAGGCCGGCTTCGTGCAGGTCATCCAGGGGCGGGTCGCCGACCCCGACCGGTTCCGCAGCTTCATGGAGCAGCCGATGGACATGCTGCACGAGACCCGGCCCGAGATCATCGGCGGGACCATCGCCATGGAGCCCGACGGCTGGTTCACCGAGACGGTGGCCTTCCGCAGCGAGGACGAGGCCAGGGCCGGCGAGACGGCCGAGATGCCCGAGGACGCGAGACGCGAGTGGGACCAGCAGATGGCCGCCATGACCGACCTCAGGTACCTCGACCTGCACGCCCCGTGGTTCGCCAGCGCCAGGGGGTCGCAGTCCTCGATGGCCTGAGGGCGGCACCGACGTCGTCAGCCAGCGCACCGGGCGCGGGGTGGCGCAGGGACTCCTCGCGCAGGTGGGACGTCTTCCAGTTCGCCACGAGCACGAACGACACCACCACGAGCAGCGCCCATGACCCGAACTTGCCCACGTGCACCATCGACCAGCCCTGCGCCTGGTCCGGGTAGCGGTAGGCGGCGAAGATCGTCGAGATGTTCTCGGCGAGCCACAGGAAGAAGCCGATCAGCACGAACGACAGGGACAGCGGCATCCGCAGCCGGGACTGACCCACGGTGTAGTGCACCCACGTCCCCCACGTGACCACCACCAGTGTCACCGCGAGCGCGATCCGCACGTCCGGCAGCACGTGGTGGCTCAGGAAGTTGGCGTAGATGAGCGCGGCGACGACCGCCGTGCGCCGGGGCCGGTAGCTCGTCAGCCGCAGGTCGAACAGCCGCCAGGCGCGGGCGATGTAGGAGCCCACCGCGGCATACATGAAACCGCTGTAGAGGGGCACCCCGCCGATCTTGGTGACCGCGCCCTCGGGGTAGGCCCACGAGCCCATCCGCACCTTGACCATCTCGAAGGCGAGCCCGACCACGTGGAAGCCGAGGGTGCCCAGCACCTCGCGCCCGGTCTCGAGCCGCAGCGCCCAGAACGTCAGCGTGGCGACGATGCCGTAGGCGAGCAGGGCGTCGTAGCGGGCGATGGGCAGCGGCACGACGGTGGAGACCGCCAGGCCGGCGAAGATGACCACGGCGAAGGCGCAGGCCCTGGCCTCCAGCCAGGTGAACCGGGCGAGCTGGGCGAGCGCGTGCCTCACAGGTCGAGCCGCATCAGGTCGTCGGCAGGCCGGAAGCCCAGCGAGCGGTAGAACGGCACCGACACGGCACTCGGGTTGAGCACGATGCGGTCCATCGACTCGCGGCGGCTCCACGCGACGACCGCGTCCATCAGCGCCGTCGCCACGCCACGGCGACGGTGCGCGGGGTCGACCCAGACGTTGGCGACGTAGACCCAGCGGGCGTCCGGCACGTCCGGGCGCGGCATCCGCTCGAACACCGCGAGGTTGGCCATGCCCACCGCCCGACCACCGGTGCGGGCCAGCCACGCGCGCCGCTGCCCGGACTGCCGCTCCCACCAGGCGCACATCCGCGCCTCGAAGCCGTCGGTGTCCCCCGGGTGCCAGGCGGCCCGCAGACGGGCCAGCTCGGCCAGGTCACCGGCCCCTGCCAGCACGCAGGTGTATGCCGTCCCCTCAGCCATGCGGACCACCCTAGGCGAGCCGCGGCTCGGTGCGCGCGAGGTTGCGCCGACCCCGGACCGCCGAGTTTGACGGCGCACCGAGCCGCCGAGGTGGACGGCGCCCCAAGCACCGCCGAGTTTGAAGCCTCGTGGAGGTCAGGACCTCCACGAGGCTTCAAACTCGCGGGGCCAGGGCCAGGGCTGGAGGTAACGCTGGGGCTAGTGCTGGTGCTCGAGCAGGTCCGCCCGGCCGGCGCCCACCACGGTCAGCGGCAGCAGGGTCTTGCCCGTCGGCCCGACCTCGATGTCAGTGCCCATCTGCGGGCAGACGCCGCAGTCGAAGCACGGCGTCCAGCGGCAGTCGTCGACCTCGGTCTCGTCGAGGGCGTCCTGCCAGTCGGCCCACAGCCACTCCTTGTCGAGCCCGGAGTCGATGTGGTCCCAGGGCAGCACCTCGGTCTCGCCGCGCTCACGCGTGGTGTACCAGGCGACGTCGACGGGCAGGTCGACGAGCGCGGAGTCGGCAGCAGCCATCCAGCGCTCGAAGGAGAAGTGCTCGCTCCACCCGTCGAAACGACCGCCGTCGCGCCACACCTGCTCGATGACGCGGCCCACACGGCGGTCACCGCGGGACAGCAGTCCCTCGACGATGCCGGGCTTGCCGTCGTGGTAGCGGAACCCGATCGAGGACCCGTAGCGCCGGTCGGACCGGATCGCCTCGCGCAGCTTCGCCAGGCGGGCGTCGGTCTCCTCGGCGCCGAGCTGAGCGCACCACTGGAAGGGCGTGTGCGGCTTGGGCACGAACCCACCGATCGAGACCGTGCAGCGGATGTCGCGACGACCGCTGACCTGGCGGCCGGTCTCGATGACCTTCTTGGCGAGGTCGGCGATCTGGAGCACGTCCTCGTCGGTCTCGGTCGGCAGCCCGCACATGAAGTAGAGCTTGACCTGCCGCCACCCCGCACCGTAGGCGGCGGCGACCGTCTTGATGAGGTCCTCCTCGGACACCATCTTGTTGATCACCTTGCGGATCCGCTCGCTGCCACCCTCGGGAGCGAAGGTCAGCCCCGACCGGCGCCCGTTGCGGGTGAGCTCGTTCGCGAGGTCGATGTTGAAGGCATCGACGCGGGTCGAGGGCAGCGACAGCCCGGTCTGGGTGCCCTCGTAGCGGTCGGCGAGGCCCTTGGCGATGTCGGCGATCTCGGAGTGGTCGGCCGACGAGAGCGACAACAGCCCGACCTCCTCGAAGCCGGTGGCCGCGAGACCGCGCTCGACCATCTCGCCGATGCCGGTGATCGACCGCTCCCGCACGGGGCGGGTGATCATGCCGGCCTGGCAGAAGCGGCAGCCGCGCGTGCAGCCGCGGAAGATCTCGACCGACATGCGCTCGTGGACCGACTCGGCCAGCGGCACCAGGGGCTGCTTGGGGTAGGGCCACGCATCGAGGTCCATGACGGTGTGCTTGGCGACCCGCCACGGCACACCGGTGGTGTCGGCCTTCGGGGCGACCCGCTGGATCCGGCCGTCGGGCAGGTAGGTGACGTCGTAGAGCGACGGCACGTAGACCCCGCCGGTGCGGGCCAGCCGCAGCAGCAGCTCCCCACGCCCACCGGGACGCCCCTGCGCCTTCCAGGCCGCCATCAGGTCGGTGACCGCGAGCACGGCCTCCTCGCCGTCGCCGACGATCGCGGCGTCGATGAAGTCGGCCACGGGCTCGGGGTTGAACGCCGCGTGGCCACCGGCGACCACGATCGGGTCGTCGTCGGTGCGGTCGGCCGCGTGCAGTGCGATGCCCGCGAGGTCGAGGGCGGTGAGCATGTTGGTGTAGCCGAGCTCGGTCGAGAACGACAGGCCCAGCACGTCGAAGTCGCGCACCGAGCGGTGGGCGTCGACGGTGAACTGGGGCACCGCGTGCTCGCGCATCAGGGCCTCGAGGTCCGGCCACACGGCATACGTGCGCTCGGCGAGGGCGTCGGGGCGCTCGTTGAGCACCTCGTAGAGGATCATGACGCCCTGGTTGGGCACCCCCACCTCGTAGGCGTCCGGATACATCAGCGCCCAGCGGGTGGTGAGCTCCTCGCCGCCGGGTCCGACGCCGCCGCAGTTCCAGTCCTTGACGGTCGAGTTCAGCTCGCCACCGACGTACTGGATCGGCTTGCTGACCTCCTCGAGCAGCGGCTCGAGGAGGGGGAAGACCGAGGTCCCGATCGGGGCGGTCGAGGTAGCGGTCGGCGCGGAGGACATGGCCCCAAGGGTACGTGCCGGCCTGGCCACAGGCTGCACCCAGCATCGGGTCATAGCCTGCGAGCCATGCGTGACCACGCGGCCGACCCCCCAGTCGGTCACCAGCGGTGGACCGGGCGCGCCCGCTCGCCCCACACCCCGGCACGGGGTGGTTGGCTCGTGGTCCTGGTGCTCGTCCTCGCGGCCTGCAGCGCTCGCGCCCCCGCTGCCGGCCCCGCGGTACGCGCCGGGTCGGCCGGCCCGACCACGACCATCGCGTCGCCTGCGCCGGTCCGGCCGGGCCCGCCCGCGGTCGTGGTGGGCCTGGGAGACTCCGTGACCGCCGGAACGGCGTGCGGGTGCACGCCGTTCGTCGAGCTGTATGCCGGGCTCGTGGGCCGGGCGCAGGGTCGGGTCATGACTGCCGTCAACCTCGGTCGGGCGGGACTGACCACGAGGACGCTCTCGGGGCAGCTGTCGGAGGCGTCCGCCCGAGCGGAGGTCGGCCGGGCGGCGTACGTCCTGGTGACCATCGGGGCCAACGACCTCGTCCCCCTCGTCGCCAGGTGGCAGGCCACCGGCTGCTCCGCGGCGTGCATCGCCGAGGCCGCGGACGGTATGGGGCGCGGCGTTGCCGCCGCGCTGGCCAGGATCGACGCCGCGCGGTCGCCCGGAAGTCGCGTCCTCGTGACGACCTACTGGAACGTGTTCGAGGACGGCGACGTCGCCGACCGGGACTACGGACCCACCTTCGCCACCTGGAGCGACCAGGTGACGCGGGCTGCCAACAGCCGGATCTGCACGGCGGCGACTCGCGCCGGTGCCACCTGCGTGGACCTCTACACGCCGTTCGAGGGTGACGGCCGCCAGGACCCCACTCCCCTGCTCGCCGACGACGGTGACCACCCCAACGCCGACGGGCACGCGCTCATCGCACGCACGCTCGCCTCGGCCACTCCCTGAGCCAGCGGGCGCAGCGCTCAGGCACCCAGGCGTTGGGAGAGGAAGTGGAAGGCGGATGGCATGACACTGTCCCAGTTGGCGAAGTTGTGGCCGCCCCCGGGGATGAAGACGGACGTGACGCTCAGCGGGAGACGCACGAGCGACAGGAAGGCCCGGGTGTCCACGACGCCCGTGGTCCCTCGCTCGGCCGTACCGATGGTGATGAACAACGAGACCGGCGGAGGCGGCTGGTGTGCCAGCAGCCACTCGGGGTCGTTGAGGTTGCGCAGCACGGCCGAGCCCGCCCACAGGTCGCCCGTCGTCGAGTCCTTGAGCGTGTGGTAGTACCCGGACAACGAGGCGGCGGCACCGAAGACGTCGGAATGGGTCATGGCCAGCTTCACCGCGCAGTAGCCACCGGTCGAGTCACCCATGGCACCCCAACCCAGCGGGCGCACGCGCAGCACCCCCTCGACCGCGGAGGGCACGTCCTCGGAGAAGTAGGTCAGCGCCTGCGGACCTGCCGGGACGTCGGTGCACTCGGTGTCGCGGGGCGGGGTGATCGTGGGACGCAGCATCACGAGCACCATCGGGTTCGCCCGGTGGGCGGCGATCTGGGCCAGGAGCGAGTCCGGGTAGTGCTGACGGTTCACGAGGTTGGTGACCAGGCCCGGGTAGCCGGTGAACACCTCGACGGCGGGGAACAGGTGGTGCCGATAGGCCGGCTGGAAGTACTGCGGTGGCTGGTAGACCAAGGCGTCGCCGACCAGCCCACTGCGCTGGCCGTGGATCGTCAGCTGCGCGACCCGCCCGCGGACGGCGTACTGCGCGGGCGTCGACCACGCCAGGGCCGTCCCCACCGCTCCACCGGTCACCGCACCCAGTCGTCCGAAGTGCCCTTGGGGTGCAGCCCGGGACGCCTGAACCCTGGGCGTCGACGACCCGCCGAACAGGTCCGACCAGGAGCCATAGAAGTACCCGTAGTTGTTGACCGCTGCTGCCACGAGCAGGAGCGCGGTCAGCTGGGACAGCCCCAGCATGCCGACTCGCTGTGCCGCACGGACCGGTGCCGGACCCCGCACCCGGCTCCAGGCCGCGAGGGCCAACCCCACGGACCCGACCAGGGCCATCCCCAGCACGACGAGCAGCGGCCACCCGAGCAGCGACATGGTGCCCCTCCAGTTCTGCGCCCTGCAGTGGGTCGCTGCGTCCAGTGTCCGCAGAGTGGCTGTGGAACCGCTGAGGGGCGCACGAAGGGCCACATGGTCGTCACAGCAAATCCTCAGCCCCGGCACCTACGGTGAAGGTCATGCGCGCCTCCACGATCCGGCTCATCGCCGTGTTCGCCCTGCTGCTGCTGATCGCAGCGAACGCCCACTGGATCGGTGCCGGCCCGGACGGCTCCCCCGCGGTCGCCCACCACCCGTCGAGCACGAGCGGCACCACCCGCACCGTCCACTGACCCAACCCGACCAGCGGGTCGGACGCGCTCGGCCCAGCGGTCATACTGGGGTCGTGGCCCGGCACGACCGCGTCGACCCCGCACTGGAGGCGGTGCCCCGCAGGGACTTCCTCCCCGCCGCACAGCGCCGCCACCACCATCGTGACGTGCCGCTCCCCCTCGGCCACGGCCAGACGAACAGCCAGCCCTCGACGGTCGCGCGCATGCTCGAGCTCCTCGACGTCCGGCCCGGGGACCGGGTGCTGGACATCGGTGCCGGCTCCGGCTGGAGCACGGCCCTGCTGGCGTGGCTGACCGGACCGACGGGGTCGGTGCTCGGCCTCGAGCGCATCCCGGAGCTGGTGGAGTTCGGCTCGGCGAACCTCGCGCGGGCCGGTATGCCGTGGGCCCGGCTGGTCGCGGCCACGCCCGGGGTGCTGGGACAACCGGACGACGGGCCCTGGGACCGGATCCTGGTGTCGGCGCAGGCCCCGGACCTGCCCGGCAGCCTCGTCGACCAGCTCGCCCCGGGGGGCGTGCTCGTCGTCCCCGTGGCCGGACGGATGCTGCGGGTGCTGGCCGGCCCCGACGGGCCGGTGGTGCAGGAGCACGGGTGGTACCGCTTCGTGCCCCTGGTCACCGACCCGGCGGGTCCGTGAGGTTCGAGCTAGGCGCGGTACTGCGAGTCCAGGGTCGCCTTGTACTTGTCGCTGACGGCCTTGCGCCGCAGCTTGAGGCTCGGCGTGAGGTCGCCCGCGTCGATGCTGAGGTCGTGGTCGAGGATGGTGAACTTCTTGACCTGCTCCCAGCGGTTGAGGTTGACGTTGAGGGTGTCGATGTACATCTGCACCATCTCGCGGGCCTGCGGCGAGGTCGCGATCTCGGCGTAGGAGCCGCTCACCCCGTGGTGGTCCGCCCAGTCCTGGATCGCCTCCGGGTCGAGGGTCACCAGCCCGGTGACGAAGTTGCGGTCGGCGCCGTAGACCATGAACTGGCTGACGTAGGGGCAGATGCCCTTGAAGTTGGACTCGATCATCGACGGCGCGACGTACTTGCCGCTCGAGGACTTGAAGAAGTCCTTCTTGCGGTCGGTGATCTTCAGGTACCCACGGTCGTCGAGCTCACCGATGTCGCCGGTGTGGAACCACCCGTCCGCGTCCTTGGCCTCGGCCGTCTCCTCGGGCTTGTTGTGGTAGCCCTGCATGACCCCGGGGCCGCGCAGCAGGATCTCGCCGTCCTCGGCGATCTTGGCCTCGGTGCCGGGCAGTGCCCAGCCGACGGTGCCGATCTCGTTGGTCGACAACCGGTTGACGAACGACGCGGCGCTGGTCTCGGTGAGCCCGTAACCCTCCATGATGACCAGCCCGACCGAGTCGAACCACCGGGCGACGTCCTTGTTCAGGGCGGCCGACCCGGAGATGAAGAAGCGGATCCGACCACCGAAGCGGCCGCGGATCTTGGCCAGGACCAGCTTGTCCGCGAGCGCGTACTGCGTGGCGAGCAGCCCGGTCGGCTCCTCACCGCGAGAGCGCATCTCGGTGACCCTCGCACCGATCCCCGTCGCCCAGGCGAAGAGCTTGGCCTTCACGCCACCCTCGTTCGCGACCATGGTCGTGATCCGGCCGTACGCCTTCTCGAAGATGCGCGGGGCCGCGCCCATGAACGTCGGGTGCACGACGGCCAGGTTGTCCACGATCTTGTCGACCCGGCCGTCGATCACCGTCGGGAAGCCGATCTGGAGGGGCAGGGTGAGCAGCATCTTGCCGAAGACGTGCGACAGGGGCAGCCAGAGGTACTGCAGGTCGTCCGGCCCGAGGATCCCGGTCGAGTCGACCGCAGCAGCCACGTAGGTCCAGGAGTCGTGGGTGAGCCGGGCACCCTTGGGGCGGCCCGTGGTGCCGGAGGTGTAGATGATCGTGGCGAGCTGGTCGGGCCTGAGCCCCTCGATGCGGTCGTCCACGACGGAGGGGTTCGTGGTGAGCAGCTCCACGCCCATCTGCTCGAGCTCGTCCATGCCGATGACCCAGTCACCGTCGGGCGTCCCGTCGAAGGTGACCACGCGGGCCACGTCAGGGAGGTCCACGCGGCGCTCACGCAGCTTCTCGACCTGGTCGTCGTCCTCGGCGAAGGCGACGATGCTGCCGGAGTTGGAAAGGATGTAGGAGACGTCGGGGGCGATGGTCGTGGGGTAGATCGTCGTGGTGGCACCGCCGGCGCACATCACGGCCAGGTCGGTCAGGGCCCACTCGTAGCGGGCCGACGAGGCGATCGCGACCCGGTCCTCGGGGTGCACGCCGAGGGCGATGAGGCCGGCCGCCAGCCGGTAGGCGCGCTCGCGAACCTGGGTCCAGGTGACCGAGGTCCAGTCGTCGCCGTCGGCGTAGCGGAAGGCCTCGCCGTCGGGGCTGGCCGCCACCCGCTCACGGAAGAGGTGGGCCACGCTCTGGGCGCGGTTCTCGACCCGTGCGGCGTCGAAGTCCTCGGTGCTGGCGGTGGCGATGGCCTTGCTGGTGTGGCTGGTCTGCGTCGACATGACTTCCTCGGCTCGATCCATGGTGTGCACGGGATAGTGCCATGACCTACGCGCCCGTGGGCTCGATCAGCCCGATTTACGCCCGAACGGCCGGTTGGTCCCTGCCGGTGAGGTCAGGAAGGGACGATCGAGGCCAGCACCCGCCGACAGCGCTCGACGTCGCCCCCCATCGCCTCCAGGAGCTCCTCGACCGAGTCGAAGCGCACCGTCGGCCGGATGTGCTCCACGAACTCCACGCTCACCTCGTCGCCGTAGAGGTCGAGGTCGGAGCGGTCGAGGACGTAGGCCTCGACGGTGCGCAGGGTGCCGTCGAACGTCGGGTTGGTGCCGACCGAGATCGCGGCGGGCAGGGTGCGTTCGGGGTCCTCCCGGGACAGCGCGGTGCGGGTGAGCCACCCGGCATACACCCCGTCGGCGGGGATGAGGCCGAGGGAGTCGGGCGAGAGGTTCGCCGTCGGGTACCCCAGCTCGCGCCCACGGTGCGCCCCGTGGACGACGGTGCCGAGCATCCGGTGCGGACGGCCGAGGACGGCGGCGGCCTGGGCGACCTCGCCAGCGGTGAGGTGGCGCCGGACCGCCGAGGACGACCAGCGCTCGCCGTTGCCCAGGTCGTCGAGGACGACCACCTCGAACCCGTGCACGGCACCGAGCTCCACGAGGGTGGAGACGTCGCCGGAGTAGTCGCGACCGAAGCCGCGGGTGTCCGCACCGACGACCAGGACCTTGACCCCGAGGGTCTGCACGAAGGTGCTCACCACGAACTCCTCGGCGGTCTGCTGGGCGAACTCTGTGGTGAACTCGAGCACCAGCAGCCCGTCGACCCCGGTCTCCGCGACGAGCTGGTCACGCAGCCGGCCCGGGGCGATGAGCTCCAGGCCCCGCTCGGGGTGGAAGATCGCGGCGGGGTGCGGCTCGAAGGTAACCGCCACGCTCGGCAGCCCGCGCTGGTGGCCTTCCGCGACGAGGCGCCCGAGGACCGCCCGGTGGCCGAGGTGGACGCCGTCGAAGTTGCCGAAGGTGGCCACCGACGGACGCAGGCGGTCGGGGGTCTGCTCGGGGTCGGTCCAGCGGTGCACGGTGGACACTCTACGAACCCGCTGGAGCGAACACGACGTGCGAGCGTGCGGTGTGAGCGGACTCATCGAGCATGGCCACCAGTCTGCCATCGGGGCCGAAGGCTGCCACCGGCTCCACCCGTCCGGGCAGGGCAGAGTCGACCTTCTGCCCGTAGCCGATCGCGGTGGCCTCGGGCTCGGTCAGCTCGCGCACCGCGAACTGGGCGCGAGCTGCCTGCGCCAGGGGCGTCACCGGCACGTCCTGCTGGTCGGCGATGGCGCCCAGGGCGGTGAGGTCGTGGGCCAGGTCGAGGGTGAAGGCCCCCACCCTCGTGCGCCGCAGGGCGGTCAGGTGGCCGCCCACGCCCAACGACTCGCCGAGGTCGCGGGCCAGCGCGCGCACGTAGGTGCCCGAGCTGACGGTCACCTCGACGTCCACGTCGAGCACCGGGGTGCCGCCGGCGTCGGCCGGCCGGCTGGCGAGCACCTCGAACCGGCTCACCGTGACGGGGCGGGCCGCGAGCTGCACGTCCTCCCCCGCCCGCACGCGGTGGTAGGCCCGCTCGCCGTTGACCTTGATGGCCGAGACCGCACTGGGCACCTGGTGCAGGTCACCGGTGAGCGCAGCCACGGCGGCCGCCAGCGCGTCGGCGTCGACCGCGTCGGCCGGGGTCGCTGCCGTGACCTCGCCCTCGGCGTCGTCGGTGACGGTCGACTGGCCCAGGCGGATCGTGGCCACGTAGTCCTTGTCGCAGCCGACGAGGAAGGTCAGCAGCCGGGTCGCCCGGCCGATGCCCAGCACGAGCACCCCCGTGGCCATCGGGTCGAGCGTGCCGGCGTGGCCGACCTTGCGGGTGCCGCAGATGCGCCGGGTCCGGCCGACCACGTCGTGGCTGGTCCAGCCGGACGGCTTGTCGACGACGAGCAGGCCGTCAGGCGCCGGCATCCGGGCTGCCGCTGTCGTCTCCGGGTGCCGTGGCCTCGTCGTCGGGGTGGCGGTAGGGATCGGCGTCGCCGGCGTGCCGGGCGCCGGCTGCGGCGGCCGCGACCGCGGCGTCGCGCTCCTTGGCCTCCCGGAGCAGCTCCTCCATGTGGGCCGCGGTCTCGGGGATCGCGTCGGCGAAGAAGTCCAGGCTCGGGGTGAGCCGGATGCTGATCTGCTGGCCGACGAACGAGCGCAGCCGACCCTTGTTCTTCTCCAGCAGCGCCGCAGTCGTGGCCCGCTGGCCCTCGTCACCGAAGACGGTGTAGAAGATCGAGGCGTGCTGCAGGTCGCCCGTGACCCGCACGTCGGTGATGGTGACGAACCCCAGGTCGGGGTTCTTGACGATCCGCTCGAGGTTCGCCGCGATGAGCACCTTGATGCGGTCGGCGACCTTGCGGGCGCGTCCGGCGTCAGCCATGGGTTTCCCTCCTGAAGTGGTGCGGGAGACACCGTATGCCGCCGGCTCGCGCCGGCGGCATACGGTCACTGCGGTCAGTCGCGCGGCTTCTCGCGCATCTCGTAGGTGGCGATGAGGTCGCCGAGCTGGAGGTCGTTGTAGGACCCCAGGTTGATGCCGCACTCGAAGCCCTCGCGAACCTCGGTGACGTCGTCCTTGAACCGGCGCAGACCGGCGATCTCGACGTTCTCCGAGACCACGACGCCGTTGCGGGTGATCCGCGCCCGCGTGCCACGCTTGATCTCGCCGCTGCGGACGATGGAGCCGGCGATGTTGCCGAACTTGCTCGACCGGAAGATCTCGCGGATCTCGGCGGTCCCGAGCTCCACCTCCTCGAACTCCGGCTTGAGCATGCCCTTGAGCGCCGACTCGATCTCCTCGATGGCCTGGTAGATCACCGAGTAGTAGCGGATCTCGACGCCCTCGCGCTCGGCGTAGTCGGCGTTCTGACCCTCGGCGCGCACGTTGTAGCCGATGATGATCGCGTCGGACGCCATCGCGAGGTTGATGTTGTTCATCGTGATCGCACCGACACCACGGTCGATGATCCGCAGGTCGACCTCTTCGCCCACGTCGATCTGGAGCAGGGCGTCCTCGAGGGCTTCGACGGAACCGGAGACGTCGCCCTTGAGGATGAGGTTGAGGGTCTCGACCTTGCCGGCCGCGAGCGCCTCGGTGAGGTCCTCCAGGGAGATGCGCTTGCGGGCCTTGGCCAGGGACGCCTGGCGGTCGGCAGCCTCGCGCTTCTCGGCGATCTGCCGCGCGGTGCGGTCGTCGGGTGCCACCACGAAGGTGTCACCCGCCCGCGGCACCGAGGACAGGCCGAGCACCTGGACGGGACGCGACGGCGTGGCCTCGGTGAGGTTGTTGCCGTGCTCGTCGAGCATCGCGCGGACTCGGCCGTAGGCCGAACCGGTGACGATCGCGTCACCCACGTGCAGCGTGCCGGCCTGGACCAGCACCGTCGCCGTGGCGCCACGGCCACGGTCGAGGTTGGCCTCGATCGCGACACCACGGGCGTCGCGGTCGGAGTTGGCACGCAGGTCGAGCGCGGCGTCGGCGGTGAGCAGGACGGCCTCGAGGAGCGCGTCGATGTTCTCGCCGGCCTTGGCAGACACGTCGACGAACATCGTCTCGCCGCCGTACTCCTCGGCGACCAGGTTGTACTCGGTCAGCTGCTGGCGCACCTTGGCCGGGTTGGCGCCCTCGACGTCGATCTTGTTGACCGCGACGACGATCGGGACGTCCGCAGCCTGGGCGTGGTTGAGCGCCTCGATGGTCTGCGGCATCACGCCGTCGTCAGCCGCGACCACGAGGATCGCGATGTCGGTCACCTTGGCACCACGAGCACGCATGGCGGTGAACGCCTCGTGGCCCGGGGTGTCGATGAAGGTGATCGGACGGTCGATGCCCTCGTGCACCTTGTGCACCTGGTAGGCGCCGATGTGCTGGGTGATCCCCCCGGACTCGCCACCGGCGACGTCCTCGTTGCGGATCGCGTCGAGCAGGCGGGTCTTGCCGTGGTCGACGTGACCCATGACGGTCACGACCGGCGGGCGCGGGGCCAGGTCCTCGTCGTCCTCGCCCTCGATACCCGTCTCCAGGTCGATGTTGAAGGCGTCGAAGAGCTCCTTCTCCTCCTCCTCGGGGGAGACGACCTGGATGCTGTAGCCGAGCTCGTCACCGAGGACCTTGAAGGTGTCCTCGTCGAGGGACTGGGTGGCCGTGGCCATCTCACCGAGGTGGAACAGCACGGTGACCAGCGAGGCCGGGTTGGCGTTGATCTTGTCGGCGAAGTCGGTCAGCGACGAGCCGCGGCGCACGCGGATCGTGGTCTTGCCGTCACCACGGGGGACGGTGACGCCACCCAGGGACGGAGCCTGCATCTGTTCGAACTCCTGGCGCTTCGCGCGCTTGGACTTGCGTCCACGCACGGGGCGGCCGCCACCGCGGCCGAAGGCGCCCGCGGTCGAACCGCGACCGGCACCACCACGGAACCCACCGCCGCCGGGGCGACCGGCGAAACCGCCGCCGCCTCCGGGGCCACCGGGGCCACCCGGGCCACGACCGCCGCCGGGGGCGCCACGGCCACCGGGACGGGCCGGACGCTCACCGGGACGACCGACCGCGCTGCGGTCGGGCATCATGCCGGGGCTGGGGCGGGGACCGCCGGGGCGGGGACCGCCGGCACCGGCAGCGCCACCGGGGCGCGGACCTGCTGCGCCGGGACGGCTCTGCGGGCGGGGCATGCCCTGGCTCGGGGCGAACGGGTTGTTGCCGGGGCGGGCGGCGCCTTCGCGGGCACCACCCTCACGGCCACCCTCACGGTTGCCTCCATCGCGACCGGTGCGCATGCCCTGCGAGGGCGCGAACGGGTTGTTGCCCGGACGCGGGGCGCCGGGACGCGGGGCAGCCGGGCCACCGGGACGGGGCGCGGTGTTGCCGGGGCGCGGGGACGGCGGGACGCCGGGACCCTGCTGGCCGCCGTCACGTGAGGACTGCACGTCGGACGGTGCCGCCGTGGCCGCCGGAGCCGCGGGGGCCGGTGCAGCCGGCGCGGGTGCTGCTGGTGCGGGTGCAGCCGGCGCGGGTGCCGGGGCGGACGGCGCCTCGGCCGCGGGAGCCGCGGGAGCCGGGGCGCTGGGCGCCGCGGCGGGTGCCGACTCGGCAGCCGGGGCCGCGGGGGCCGATGGTGCCGCAGGGGCCTGCGGGGCGGACGGGGCCGCCGGGGCGGCCTGCTTCGCTGCCGGGGCAGCCTTCTTCGCGGGAGCAGCCTTGCGGAGCTCCTCGGGGAATGTCTCGGATGCCTTGCGGACGACCGGTGCTTCGATCGTCGAGCTGGCTGTCTTGACGTACTCGCCGATGCTGTTGAGGTGGGCGATCAGCGTCTTGCTGTCGGTGCCCAGCTCTTTCGCGAGCGCGCTTACACGGACCTTAGCCACGTTTCTCCTGTTCCTGGTCCGTGCCAGGACAGGCGCGGACCGTCGTTACTGCTGGGGGGAGCTCATTGCTGAGTTCTCATCGGGTGCTCATCAGCGTCAAACCCGCTTTCGGTTCCCTGTAGATGGACGGTGGTCTGCTCGTGGTGCTCGTTCAGGTCCCGGACGTATGCCGTGACGGCCTTCGGATCGAGGGCGGCGCTGACTCGCAGCGCACGCCCGAACGCCCGTCGGCGCTGGGCCTGCTCGAGGCACTCGCCCGTGGGGTGCAGCCATGCGCCGCGCCCCGGCAGGCGATGTCGCGGATCAGGAACCAGCCGGATCGCACCGGTGTCGTCCGTCTCCGCGACCACTCGCAGGAGTGCCGACCAGCTATCCGTCCCACGGCACCCCACACACGTCCGCGTGGGTGGCGCGTGCGTCGTGCGGGGAGTCCCGGGCCGGAGTCCAGTCCGGTCGGTCGACACCAGTCTATCCCCTATTCGCGATCGCCTGCGTCACCCGTGCCTGCCGACGCCTGCTCGGCCGTCGGTGCCGTGCGTGCCGCGGTGGGTGCCTGACCAGCGGGGGTGTCGGGCCGGATGTCGATGCGCCAGCCGGTCAGCTTGGCGGCCAGACGGGCGTTCTGGCCCTCCTTGCCGATCGCCAGGGACAGCTGGTAGTCGGGGACGGTGACGCGGGCCGACCGCAGCTGAGGGTCGACGATCTCGACCGACTGCACCCGCGAGGGGGACAGCGCTGCGGCCACGAAGGTCCGGGCGTCCTCGGAGTAGTCGACGATGTCGATCTTCTCGCCGTGCAGCTCGGTCATCACCGCGCGCACCCGGGCACCCATCGGCCCGATGCAGGCACCCTTGGCGTTGAGCCCGGCGACCTTGGAGTGCACCGCGATCTTGGTGCGGTGCCCGGCCTCACGAGCCAGCGCCGCGATCTCGACCGACCCGTCGGCGATCTCGGGGACCTCCAGCGCGAACAGCTTGCGCACGAGGTTGGGGTGGGTGCGGGACAGGCCGATCTGGGGGCCCTTCGGCCCTCGGCGCACGGACACGACGAAGCACCGCAGCCGCTCGCCGTGGACGTAGCGCTCGCCCGGGACCTGCTCGGCCAACGGCAGGATGCCCTCGATGGTGCCGAAGTCGACCGTGACGTGGCGCGGGTCCGGGCTCTGCTGGATGACACCGGCGACCACATCGCCCTCGCGCCCCTTGAAGTCGCCCATGATGGCGTCGTCCTCGAGGTCGCGCAGCCGCTGCACGATGACCTGTCGCGCGGTTGCCGCCGCGATCCGGCCGAAGCCGGTCGGGGTGTCGTCGAACTCCGGGCCGTACTCACGCGGCGGTCGCTCGGCGGGTGCGGGTGGCGCGGCATCGGCCTCCCCCGCTTCGTCCGTCGGCTCGGCAGTGGGTGCCGGAGGTGCCGGCGGCGCCTCGATCTCCTCACGAGCCCAGACCACGACGTGACCGGTCTTGCGGTCGAGCTGCACCCGCGCATTGCGGTAGGAGTCGTCGGTGCGGTGGTAGGCGACGAGCAGCGCCTGCTCGATCGCGGGGATCAGGATGTCGAGGGAGATGTCGCGTTCGCGTTCGAGCGCCCTCAGTGCGGCGAGGTCGATGTCCATGTCAGTGCTCCTCAGCAGGTTCGTCGTCGTGCTGCTCGCCCGCCGGGGACTCGGTTGTCCTGGAGAACTCCACCTGGACCGCGGCCTTGGCCACGTCGGCATACGCCAGGCGGACGCTGCTCGCGGGGGTCTTCTTGGTGGCAGGGATGGTCAGGGTGAGGCCGTCGTCGTCGGCACGCTCGATGCGACCGGTGACGGGGTCGCCCTCGGTCGGGGTGAGGACGACCAGGCGAGAGACGTTGCGCCGGAAGTGGCGCGGCTCGGTCAGGGGCCGGTCGACGCCGGGCGAGGTCACCTCGAGGGTGTAGGGCTGCTCGCCCATGACGTCGCCGTCGTCGAGCGCGTCACTGACGGCCCGGGTCGCGTCGGCGACCTCGTCGAGGCTCAGCGGGGGGATCGCCGTCGTCGTCTCGGTCACGGCCGGGTCGACGACGCGGTCGATCCAGATCCGGACGAGGCGGCGCTTGCCGGCCGGGGTCACGGCGAGGTCCTCCACGAACAGGCCCAGGGCGGCCAGGGGCCCCTCGACGGTCGGACGAATCTGGTCCTTGACGCTCATCGACTCGTCCTCTCTGAAGTTTGGGTGGTGCCCGACCACTGTAACGGCGGCGTGGAGGGGACGCATGCTCGCCTCCTGCGGCATGTCATGATCGGCGCATGCCGCAGGAGCAGCCCGGTGCACAGCCGTGCCCCAGCCGGCGCAGTCTGCTCGTCCTGGGGGTCGTCGGCGCTGCGTCGATGTCGTTGGCTGCGTGTGGGATCCGGCTCGAGGACGACGCACCCCGGGTGCCCCTGGTCCCCACCCGCGCACCCGTGCCCGGTGAGCGCTTCCTGCTGGACCTGTGGCGCCACAGCACCGACCTGGCCGAGCGCGCAGGGTCCCTCGCGGGTGCTGCGAGCAGCCTGCCCGCCCGCCTGGCCGCGCTGCACCGCACCCAGGCCGGCGTGCTCGAGGGTGAGCTCGTGGCCCTCGGGGTTCCACGCTCCGTGCTCGACGCTGCGGGCACCACCCCGACCACCTCCGCTGCGGGTACGACGAGCCCGACCTCCCGCCCGACCGGACCAGCCACCCCCACCCCTGCCGACAGCGGCCCCGCCGGCCTCGCGGCCGCTGAGTCGCTCGACACCGGGCCCGCTGCCGTGACCGCGCTCGCCGCGGTGACCTCGACCGCCCTGCCCCTGGCCGGCGCGCTGCTGGCCCAGCGGTCGGCCGCGGCCGTCCTGCTGGGCCACCCGGCCGAGGTGCCGGAGCCCACCTGGTCCCAGACCTCGCTGGCGGCCTCCTACCTGGAGACCACGCGGGCCGCGGTCTACGCCTTCGAGGTCATCGCCGCCCAGTCCGGCACCGGCGCCCAGCGCACGCTCGCCGGCACGACCCTGGCTGCCCTGCAGGCCCGATCCCAGATCCAGGAGGGGCTCGCCGGCGCCGACGGTGGGGCCCCGGCCCTCGCCTACCCCCTCCCCTACCCGGTCACGACGCCCGCGAAGGCCCGCACCCTGGCCACCACCGTCCTCACCGGGCTCCGGGCCGCGGTGGCGCGTGACCTCGGCTCCACCGCCGGCGACACGGGGCCGCTGGCCTCGGTGGTGCAGTGGCTCGCCGACACCGAGGTGCTCGCCTCGCGCTGGGGCATCCCGCTGGTCCCCTTCCCCGGACTGAAATGACCCGCACGCAGGACGCGGCGGCCCTGGTGCCGGAGCAGTTCCGTGCCGCTGTCCAGCGGTTCAGCGCCGAGGACGGAGGCGTGGGTGGGCCGTCCGGCGCCGACTGGTCGGCCGCGCTCCCCCGGCTGCTCGCCGACCTCCTCGACGACTGGGGCCTGGAGCCCCTCGGCCCCGGCTCCACGGGCTGGACCGCCGTGGTCGTGCCCGTGATGCGCGCCGGCGAGCGGTTGGCACTCAAGGTCGCCTGGCCCCACGTCGAGGCCCGTGACGAGGCACTCGTGCTGCGGCACTGGGACGGCCACGGTGCCGCGCGGCTCGTCGCAGCCGACCCCTGGCGGGGAGCGCTGCTGGTGGAGGCCCTGGACGCCGGCCGGGACCTTCGACCGGTCGACATCGACACCGCCTGCGCCGTCATCGGTGGGCTCCTGGGCCAGCTCAACGTCGGCGCGCCCCACGGCCTGCGGCGGCTGTCCACCTATGCGCACGACCAGGTGGCCAGGCTCGAGGCGACCGAGGGCGTGCTGCCCCGGCGGATGGTCGAGCGCACGGCGGGGCTGGTGCGCGACCTCACCGCGGACCCCGCCTGCGACGCGGCCCTGCTGCACTGCGACCTGCACTACGAGAACGTCCTGCACTCCCGCCCCGGCTCCGAGCGCCAGGAGTGGCTCGCGATCGACCCCCACCCGATGGCGGGTCACCCGGGTTTCGAGATCCAGCCCCTGCTGCGCAACCGGCGCGAGGAGCTCGACACCGGGTCGGCCTTCCGCTACCTCGTCCGACGCCGGGTCGAGATCACCTGCGAGGCAGCCGGGATCGACGAGGACCTCGCCCTGGCGTGGACCTTCGTGCACACGGCGATGCAGGCCCGGTTCGCGGCGGCCGACGGTGACCGCGAAGGCGTCTCCTTCGACGTCGCCCTCCTCAAGGCCCTCGAGGGCTGAGGCTCCCGCGGGCGGCCCGGGTCAGCCCTGCCAGCGGTACTCCACCTCGGGCCGTCCCGCACCGGCGTACCGCGGGCTGCGCACCGCCAGCCGGTGCTCGCAGAGGTACTCGGCGTAGCGCCGCGCGGTGACCCGGCTGACCCCGAGCTCCTCACCCAGCTCGCTGGCCGAACGACCCGGGGTCGCTTGGCGCAGCGCCCGGGTCACCCTGCCGAGCAGGTCCTCGCTCATCCCCTTGGGCAGGGTGGCGGGGGCCTGGGCCCGCGCGCCCGCGAAGACCTCGTCCACGTCGGCCTGGGTGCCCAGCGGCGGCGCCTGCGCCACCTGCTCGCGATAGCTGCGGTATGCCGTGAGCCGGTCCCGCAGTGTGGCGAAGACGAACGGCTTGAGGACGTACTGCACCACGCCCAGCGACACCGCGGAGCGCACCACGTCGAGGTCGCGCGCCGACGTCACCGCGATGACGTCCGCGGCATGACCGCCCGCACGCATGGCCCGGACCACGTCCAGGCCGTGCCGGTCGGGCAGGTGCATGTCGAGCAGGACGACGTCGACCTCCCGCTCCTGCAGTGCCTTCATGGCCGCCTGGCTGGTGCCGACGGTGGCGACCACGGTGAATCCCTCGACCCGAGCGACGTACGCCGCGTGTGCCTCCGCCGCGACGGGCTCGTCCTCGACCACGAGCACCCGGATCGCCTCACCCATGGTCGTCTCCGGTCGGGATCCGGACCGTGAACCGGGCGCCGGGAGGGCCGTCCACGTGGAGCTCGCCGCCGAGTCGCTGGACCGACTGGGCGACCAGCGCGAGCCCGAGACCGCGGCGGCCCTCGCCGCCCTGGGCCTTGGTGGAGTACCCCCGACGGAAGGCCTGCTCGGCGGCTTCGGGCGGCAGCCCGGGTCCGGAGTCGGCCACACTGAGCACGAGGTGGTCGTGGACGACCCGCGCATCCACCTCGACCCGCCGTTCCCCGGCTGAGGCGGTCACGGCGTCGAAGGCGTTGTCGATGAGGTTGCCGACGATGGTCACCACGTCCCGTACCGGGGCGGCGTCCGCGGGCCAGCGCGTGCCGTCGGCGATGCGGAAGTCGATCCCTCGTTCGCTCGCCTGGGCCACCTTGCCGAGCAGGAGGGCGGTGAGCGCCGGCTCGGCCACGGCGCCGACCACCTCGTCGGTGAGCATCTGGGCCAGCTGCAGCTCCTCGGTGGCGAAGGCCATCGCCCGTTCGGGGTGACCGAGCTCGATGAGGGAGACGATGGCGTGCAGCCGGTTGGCCGACTCGTGGGCCTGGGAGCGCAGGGCCTCGGTGAGCCCGCGGGCGGAGTCCAGCTCGCCGGTGAGGTGCTCGAGGTCGGTGCGGTCACGCACCGTGGCCACGAAGCCGAGGGAGCGCCCGCCCCAGTGCGCTCGGGCCTTGTTGAGGACCAGGACGCGGGCCGAGGTGACGTAGAGCTCGTCGGTGCGCGGCTCGTCGTCGGTGAGCGCCTCGACAAGGGCGTCGGGGAGGCCGAGCTCGGCGACCGGACGGCCGCGCGCGTCGTCCGGCAGCCCCAGGAGGCGGACGGCCTCGTCGTTGGCCAGCCGCAGCCGGCCGTCGACGTCGGTCAGCAGCAGGCCTTCGGTGACGGCGTGCAGCACGGCGTCGTAGTACTCGTACATCTCCTGAAGCTGTTGCTCCCCCAGCCCATGGGTCTGGCGCCGGATCCGGCGGGCGACCAGCCCGGTCCCGACACCCGAGAGCAGGGCCGCGGCCAGCCCGGCCAGCAGCAGCGCCGGGAGCTGCTCGCGCAGCCGCTGCGTGACGGCCGCCTTGCGGATCCCGACGGCCACCAGCCCCACGACCGTGCCGCCGTCCTCGACCGGCACGACCACCCGTCGGGACGGGCCCAGGGTGCCGGTGTACTCCTCCACCACGGTGCCGCCCGCCGCCGCGGCCTCGATGTGGCCGATGAACTGTCGCCCGATCTGGGCGGGGTCCGGGTGGGTGTAGCGCGTCCCCGTCGGGCTCATGATGACGACGAAGTCGGTGCCGGTCTGGGCCCGGACCGCCTCGGCGAACGGCTGCAGCACGCGGTCCGGGTCACCGGCACCCACCGCCGCGACCACGTCGGGGGTCCTGGCCACCGTCTGGGCCACGGCCGTCGCCCGCGCCGTCGCCTCCTGGGTCTCGGCCCGTTGCGCCTGCGCGTAGGCCGCTGCCGTGCCCACGCCGACGACGAGCAGTGCCACCAGGACCTGCAGGGCGAAGGTCTGGGCCGCGACGCTCCACCGCGTGGGCGCGCCGAGCACCCGGCGGGGGCTCACCGGCATACCGGCACCGCCACGACCGAGGTGCACCGCGAGCGGTGGGCGCAGAACTCAATGAACACAACCGTGACCCTAGCCACCGCACCACCCACCCTCGGACGTGTTCACCCCACCCCGGCGATCGCCGGGACCGATCCCCTGGAGAGCACCGTGAGCACCAGCGCCGACAATGCCGTCGAACGCACCACCCCCCGACGGGACCGCACGCACTACCTCTACCTCGCCGTCATCATCGCCATGGTCCTCGGCATCGCCGTGGGCTTCCTCTTCCCCGAGTTCGGCATCAAGCTCAAGTGGCTCGGCACCGGCTTCGTCAACCTCATCAAGATGATGATCACCCCGATCATCTTCTGCACCATCGTGCTGGGCATCGGCTCGGTACGCCGCGCCGCGCAGGTCGGCAGGGTGGGCGGCCTGGCACTCGGCTACTTCCTCACGATGTCGACGGTGGCCCTGGGCATCGGCCTGGTCGTCGGCAACATCGTCAAGCCGGGTGCCGGGCTCCACCTCACCGACAAGCTCGCCGCCGACGGGCAGAAGCAGGTGGGCGCGGCGAGCGAGTCGACGGTCGACTTCATCCTCGGGCTCATCCCCGACACGTTGGTCTCCGCCCTGACCGCAGGCTCGGTCCTGCAGGCCCTGCTGGTCGCCCTGCTCGTGGGCTTCGCGCTGCAGAAGATGGGACGCGTCGGCGAGCCGATCCTCGTGGGGATCAAGCACTTCGAGCGGCTGGTCTTCCGGCTCATGTCGATGATCATGTACGTCGCGCCGATCGGCGCGTTCGGTGCCATGGCTGCCGTCGTGGGGGCGACCGGGCTCGACGCCCTCAAGAGCCTCGGGCTCATCATGGTGGCCTTCTACACGACGTGTGCGATCTTCGTGTTCATCGTCCTGGGCGGGATCCTGAAGATGGTCACGGGCGTCAGTGTCTTCGCCCTCTTCCGCTACCTGGCTCGCGAGTTCCTGCTCATCCTGTCCACCTCGTCGTCCGAGTCGGCGCTCCCCCGCCTCATCGCCAAGATGGAGCACCTCGGTGTCTCCCGCCCCGTCGTGGGCATCACCGTCCCGACGGGGTACTCGTTCAACCTCGACGGCACCGCGATCTACCTGACGATGGCTTCGTTGTTCATCGCCGAGGCGCTGGACAAGCCGTTCTCGATCAGCCAGCAGGTCTCCCTGCTCGTCTTCATGGTCATCGCGTCCAAGGGTGCGGCCGGGGTCACCGGCGCCGGGCTGGCGACCCTCGCGGGTGGGCTGCAGTCGCACCGCCCCGACCTGGTCGACGGGGTCGGCTTCATCGTCGGCATCGACCGGCTCATGAGTGAGGCCCGCGCGCTGACGAACTTCGCGGGCAACTCGATCGCCACGGTCCTGATCGGCCACTGGGTCGGTGAGCTCGACCGACCCCAGCTCGACCGGGTGCTCGCCGGGCACGCGCCGTTCGACGAGTCGACCATGGTCGACGAGGAGGACGAGTCGCCCCAGGTCGCGTCCGAACCCGCGAGGGTCGTGGCCGCCCACTGACCGGGCACCGACACCCGCACGCAGGGCCGCGCGACCGCAGGGTCGCGCGGCCCGCTGTGCGTGGGGTCAGTGCACCCCTTGCGGCAGGCCGAAGGTCGTGCGGACCCCGTCGGAGAAGAGCACGCTGGCCGGCGGCCGTCCCGCGACGGCCGCCCCGAGTCCTGCGGCGTCGACGAGGTCGTCGTCCAGCTCGAGCACGGAGGCCGAGCGCAGCGGCCACGGGCCGTGCGTGTTGGGCACCCACAGGGTCTGCCCCGCGACCCGGGTGTGCAGGCCGAACCGTGCCGTGAGGAACCGGTCCAGTCCCGAGGGCTGCACCACTGGGTCGCCCACCCGCACGGTCACGCGCGACCGCACGGCGGTCCTGCGGAGCCGGCCGCCCCGCCGACGCGTGGTGTAGGTGAGCACCCGGCCGGCCTCGTCGCGGTGGTCGCGGATCCGCATGGACGACCACACGTAGGGCACCCGGAACGTGGCCTGGGCGCCCACGACCACGGCGAGGCGAGAGGCCTCCAGCGAGCAGAACACCACCCCGTGCCGCCCCTGGTCGTCCACCGAGTAGAGCCGCACGTTGGTCTCCGGGAACGTCCCCAGCCACGGCACGGCGGGGCCGGTCCCGACGGCACCACCGACCATGCGGAAGGGGATGAGGCCCACCCAGGTGGATCCGTCGAACAGGTCGGGCCGCACGCCCTCCGGCAGCAGTGGGGCGACCAGGGCCGGGTCGGTCGGCCAGTGCAGGAAGGTGATGTCGGTCCACCACTGGCTCATGATCTGGCGCGTCGGCAGCGGTGGCCCCTGCGGCTCCAGCAGCGGTCCCGCGTTCACCGTGGCGCCCGCAGGTAGGCCGTGACGGCGGCTGCCGCTCGCCGGCCCGACACCAGCGCGCCCTGGATGGAGGCGGTGTCGCGGTGGTCCCCGGCCACGAACACCCCGTCACCCACGACCACGGTGCGTCGCGGCGCGAGGGGCGGCGCCATCGCGGGCAGGGCCCGGGGCACGTCGTGGCGCACGAGCAGGTCCCACTGGTGCGCCGGTGCGGACCAGAGCCGGGTCAGCTCGCCCCGCACGAGGTGCTCGTCCGCCGGGGCGCCGACCAGGGTGGTGGCCTCGATGAGCCGTCGCCCTCGCGGGGCGTAG
The DNA here is from genome assembly GCA_963757635.1 of uncultured Actinomycetota bacterium. Classification (GTDB taxonomy): domain Bacteria; phylum Actinomycetota; class Actinomycetes; order Actinomycetales; family Dermatophilaceae; genus Pedococcus. The sequence continues at coordinate 197,524 of CAVWSK010000006.1, forward strand.
GACGGTGCGGCGTCGGAGACCACGGCGGTGTTGACCACTGGTCCGCGGGCACCGTCCACGCGGAGCATCCGGCTGGTCGGTGAGGGGTCGGTCGTGGAGAACCACCAGGTCCGCAACCCGTTGACCGGTGCGTCGGGCACGACGCCGAGGGAGGCGGCGGACGTCAGGTCGCCGGCGACGACGACGGCACGGGCGCGTTCCTCCCCCGCTTCGGTCCGCACCACCGGCCCCGCACCCAGCGTCGCGGCAGTGCCGGTCTCGACGGGCCGCCGCAGGCGTCCTGCGAGCTGGGCCGGCAGCGCGCGCATACCTCCCTCGGGCAGACCCGGTGTGCCGAGCAGGAAGGAGCGCAGCAGCAGGCGCACGAACTGCGCCGAGGTCTGCCCGCGGTCCTCCGCGAGGACGCCGGCCAGGAACGGTTCGAGCACCTCGGAGCGCAGCGGTCCCTGTACCCCCGCCGCGTCCAATGACTCGGCGAGCGAGGAGTCCGCACCGTCGAGGAGGGACCTCACCGGGCCCAGCGACGGGGCGGCCCAGCGGACCAGGCGGAGCAGCTCGCCGGGCTGGACCATCCCGCTCGCGAGGGTCCGCAGCAGCAGTGCCGGCTCGCGCCGCGGGTCGGCCAGCACGGCCGTGACCCCGTGGCGACGCACCTCGACCCCGGCGCCGAAGGTCTGCAGGCGCAGCGCCTCGACGTCGACGTACCGGCGCACCGCCGGGTAGGCGGGGTTGAGCAGCTGGAAGCCCCGGTCGCACCGGTGCCCGTCGACGACATCGGTCTGGACCCGCCCGCCGACGACGTCCTGCGCCTCCACGACGCGCACGTCGAGCCCACGCTCCTCCAGCGCCACGGCGCACATCAGCCCGGCCAGTCCGGCCCCCACCACCACGACGTCCCGCATGTCCTCAACCGTGCCACGCCGACGGCGCCACTGCCCGGGTCAACCGGCATACCGTTGGTCACATGCCGACGGACCCGACCCCGGTGCAGCTGCGCACCGACCGCCTCGTCCTGCGGGGCTGGCACGCCACCGACCGTCCCCCGTTCGCCGCGCTCAACGCCGACCCCGCGGTGATGGAGCACTTCCCCCAGCTGCTCTCCCGGGAGGACAGCGACGCGATGGTGGACCGCATCGAGACCGCCCTCGCCGAGCACGGGTGGGGCCTGTGGGCCGTCGCGGTCGCCGACACCGGGGAGTTCATCGGCTTCACCGGGCTGAGCATCCCGCGCTTCGAGGCGGCCTTCACCCCTTGCGTGGAGGTGGGGTGGCGGCTGGCCCGGTCGTCGTGGGGCCACGGGTATGCGACCGAGGCGGCCCGCGCGTCCCTCGCGCACGCCTTCGGGCCACTGGGTCTCGACGAGGTCGTCGCGATGGTGGTGCCGGCCAACCACCGGTCCCAGTCCGTGATGCGCAAGCTCGGGATGACCCTCGACGTGGGCGCGGACTTCGACCACCCCCTGGTCCCCGAGGGCAGTCACGGGCGCCGACACCTCCTCTACCGCCAGACCCGTGTGGAGTGGCACCGCGCCCAGGGGTGAGGCCGGCTGCCGGACGGGCGACTGCCTCGCGTCCCTGTCGAGGCGTACCGTGTCAGCGGTGGGAACGGGGACTCCTGGCAACGGGGCGACGCAGGAGAGCGCAGGGACACCGCTGGCCCGGGGCACTGCCTCGTCGACCGCGGGCGGAGGACCGCTCAACGCGCCCTATGCCTTGACCACCGTCGCACTGCTGGCCCTGATCACGATCATCGCCTTCGAGGCGATGGCCATCTCCACGGCGATGCCCCGGGCGGCCCAGGAGCTCGGCGCGATCCGCTCCTACGGCCTCACCTTCTCGGTCATGCTCACCACCCAGCTGCTCGGGATCGTGGTGTCCGGGGTCTGGAGCGACCGATCGGGGCCGCTGCCCGCCCTGTTCGCCGGCCAGGCACTGATGGCGCTGGGGTCGGCCGGCTGTGCGGTGGCCCCGACCTTCGGCCCCTTCCTCGCGGGTCGTGCCCTCGCCGGCCTGGGCGCCGGCCTGATCGTCGTCGCCCTCTACGTCGTCGTGGGGAGGGCCTACCCGGAGTCGTTGCGCCCCAAGGTCTTCGCCTATGCCTCCGCTGCCTGGGTACTGCCCGCGCTGGTCGGGGCACCCATCGCAGCAGGGCTGACGACGTGGCTGTCCTGGCGGGCCGTCTTCTGGGTGGTGGTGCTGCCGATCGTGGCCACCATCGTCATCGTCTGGACGCGACGGGCCCGGCTCTCCCCCGCCGGCATCGAGGGTCGTCCCTCCAGCCGGGACCACCACGCCCACGTCCGTGCGGCGTGGGCCGGACTGCTCATCGCCGCGGGGGCGGGTTTGCTCCAGTGGGGCACGGAGAACCTCGTGGTCGAGTGGTCGGCCAGGACGGCCCTGGCGCTGGTCGGGCTCGTGGGCGTGGGCGTCGCCGCACCCCTCCTCGTCCCGCGCGGCACCTGGCGGATGGCCCGGGGTCTGCCGTCGGTCATGGTCAGCCGGTCGCTCATGACCGCCGCCTTCTTCGGCTCCCTGACCTTCGTGCCGCTCATGCTCGTCAACGAGCGCGGGCTGTCCATCGGAGAGGCCGGCGTGGTGCTCGCGGTCGGCTCCCTCGGGTGGTCCGCTGGGTCGTGGTTGCAGGGACGCGACGTGATGACCGGGCGACGCGACCGGCTCGTCTCGGCCGGCGGCCTGAGCCTCATGGTGGGGCTGCTGCTGCTCGCCGCCATCGCCTGGTTCGGCTGGCACCCCTACCTCTGTGGGCTCGGGCTGGTCCTGGGCGGGCTCGGCATGGGCTGCGCGATGTCGAGCCTGTCGGTCCTCTCGTTGGACCTCTCGCCCGTCGAGGACCACGGCGCGACCTCCTCGTCCCTTCAGCTGGCTGACGTCCTCGGCAGCGTCATGGGCATCGCAGCGGCCAGCGCCTGGTTCGCTGCGCGGCACGACCCCTCCGGACCGGACCACGGGGTCTACACGACGATCTGGCTCGTCCTGGCGGGCGTGGCAGCCCTGGCGATCCTCGGGGGGCGCCGGATCAGGACCTGACGAACGGGAACCTCCGGTAGCCCCGACCTGGCGACGAGCACGGCGGCCTGAGCTGGCTCAGGTCGCCGTGCCCCTCGTCCGTAGCTGGTCGGTACGGAGGGTCGGACCTGCCTCAGTGGTGCATGTGCATGCCGGTGCCAGCTTCGACCCGGGTGGCGGGCATCCGCAGGTACGCGAAGGCGGCCAGGACGAGGGCGATGCCGGCTGCGGCGAGGAACCCTCGGTCGAAGCCGGCGACGACACCGGTGGCGCTTGCCAAGCTGCCGGCGGTGCTGGCGACGGCGGACAGGACGGCTACGCCGAGGGCTGCGCCGACCTCGTGCCCGGTCATGAGGAACCCGGATGCCATCCCGGCGTGCTGGGGCGGGATGCCAGCCATGGCGGTGACGGAGACGGGGGCGAAGACCATGCCGACTCCCAGGCCGATGGTGGCCAGTCCGGGCAGGATGCCGGTGGCGAAGGCTGACCCGGCGGACGCCTGGGCGAGCAGGACCGCTCCGGCGGCCACGATGAGCAGGCCGATGGCGGCGATGGTGCGCGGGGTGCCGTGGGCCATGGCGTGCTTGGCGACGACGGTGCCGACGGTGATGGCCAGGGCGAACGGGACGAACGCGACGCCTGCCCGGATGGCTGAGTAGCCCATGACGGTCTGGACGAAGATGGAGGCCAGGAACACCGTGCCGACGAGGATGCCGGTGACGGCGAGCATGACGGTGGTGCCGGACACGAGGGACTTGACCTTCCACGTGTGCGGCGGGACGAGCGGGTTCGAAGCCTTGTCCTCCCGGACCTTGAACGCCACTGCGAGGACCGCGGAGGTGGCGAACGCGACCAGGACGCGAGCGGAGAGCCAGCCGTGCTGCTCGGTGGCACCCAGGCCGTAGACGAGTGCGGCGAGGCTGCCGATGACGGTGGTGGCACCGGCGGCGTCGAACTGCTTGAAGGTGACTGCGGGGGTGGTGGCGGCGGGGATGACCTTGAGCCCTGCCAGGAGTGCGACGGCGCCGATGGGGGCGTTGATGAAGAAGATGGTCTGCCAGCCGGCCCAGGTGGTGAGGGCCCCACCGAGCAGGACACCGGCGGCGACACCGAGGGACCCCACGGCACCCCACAGGGTGAGGCCGAGGCGGCGCTGCGCTCCGGAGTAGGTGGTCATGATGATGGACAGCGCGGCGGGCGTCATCAGGGCCGCAGACAGCCCTTGGCCGGCGCGCGCGGTGATGAGCTCGCCTGCACTGCCGGCGAACCCGCTGACGATGGACGCGATCGTGAACACGGTCAGGCCGGTCAGGAACACCCACTTGCGGGACAGCAGGTCGGCGATGCGGCCACCGAACAGCAGCCCGCCGCCGGACATCATCAGGTATGCCGTGACGACCCACTGCATGTCGGACCCGTCCAGGTGCAGGTCGCGTCCGATGGACGGCAGGGCCGTGTTCACCACGGAGATGTCCAGCACGACGAGAACCTGGGCGGCGAGGGCCAGGGCCAGGACGACCCACGACCTTCGCGGCCCATCGTCGGTGTCGTCGTGGTGGTTGGGGGTGGTTGAGGTGGACGTGGCGGTGTCGACCGCGAGCGGTTCGGCGGCGGGCTTGGCGTGCATGGCAACTCCTTGGGGCGGTCTCGGTCGAGCTCGGCTCTGGTTGAACCGCCGGAAGAGCTGTTGTGGCGGTGTGGGACCTACCGTCGTCGGAACGCCAGGGGCTCGCGCCGGTCAAATGGCCGGGGTGCGCGTGCACCCGCCGCCACCGCTGTCACGACCGCGGCGGGGTGGCGGTCAGCGGGGAGGGCTTGAAGCCCTTGAACGTCATGTACAGGCCGACGCTGAGTTCCCAGACGAAGATGAGGGCGCCGCCGGGAGCCCACCAGATCGAGCCGTGCTCGGTGGCGCCGAGCAGGGTGGCAAGAGTGGGTGCAAGGAGCAGCGGGGCCGCGAGCAGCCCCATGACCGGGATGAAGCGGGGCACGAGGCGGGACTTGTACAGCAGGGTGCCGAACAGGACTGCGTTGATGACGGGCGCGATGTTCGGTCCGAGCAGGAACGTGTAGTCGCGGGCGGTGACCAGGCTGTGCCCGACAGTCAGCAGGGTGTTGGCGTCGGCACTGGCGGCGCCACCCATGTCGCGGCGGATGCCGACGACGGCGAGGAGGCTGACGACCCCGATCATCACGACAGCGGCTTCGTACACGCGGGAGGTCACGAACCCCAGGGCCATGGCCTGGTTCTGCCGCTTCAGGACGGGGTAGACCGCCACTGCGGAGCCGATGGCGGCGAGTCCGTTCACCATGTCGAGCAGGCACCCGATGATGACGCGGGTGTCCTGGCCGGGCCCGACGATGTAGTTCGCGTCGTCGAGGATGGGCTTGAGGAAGTACACGACGGCGGCGATCGATGAGGCGAACGTCAGCAGGTAGAAGATGCCGGACGCTCGGGCGTGGTTGCGCGTCCAGTCGGTCGCCGGGCGCTGCGCAGCGGGGGTGGGCGGTGCGGTGGTGATGGCCATGTCAGTCTCCTGGTGGGTTGGGCGGGATGGTGGTGTCGGGCGTGGTGGTGTCCGTGTCCTGTTGCCGCACGGACAGCAGGGGGATGCCGAGGTCCCCGAGCCGTGTCAGCAGCCCGTGCAGCGCCGCCTGGTCGGCGACGTGACCGACCAGGACGGTGGTGCCGTCGTCGAGGGCGTCAAGGGTCATGCCGTCGAAGCGGGCGGCCCACCGGGGTCCGAGCCGCCCTTGGAGGCGGATCTCGTACGACGGGAGGGGGCTGTCCTCGGCGGGCGTGCGGTCCTTCATGGCTCTCCTCGAGCTTGGCGCGCGGTTGGCCTCTGGGTCGGGTCCACCTGGTGCGGTATGCCGCAAGGTAGGAGCCGACGTGGTGAGCAGCCATCACCACAACTGGTGACTGCCATGGTGAAGCCGGTGCCGTGGCTGAGAGCCGCACGAATCGGACGCAGGTCGTCACAACATGGCCATGGCGCGAGGTTGGGCCCGCCGTGCCTTGTCGGGGGCGGCGTCAGTGCCTACCGTGAGTGACGTTGCACGGATCGGGCGACTTCGCAACGCCGTTCAACTGGGAAGGGCTGACGTGCACGACGTGGAACCTGTCGAAGTTGCCCCTGCTCCCCATTCCGAACGGACGGAAGTTGGCCGGACGTTCCTGGTGCTTTACGCGCTCTCCTACTTTGGGACGTGCCTGCTGCTCATCGCGCCGTTGGCTGTCACTCTGGCGCTGAAGGTCAACGACCTCGTGGGCACCGTTGCGGCGCCACGCAGCCTGGCGGTCGTGGTGGGGACCGGGTCCGTGGTTGCCTTGGTCGGCAGCCCGATGTGCGGGAGGTTGAGCGACCGCACCTCCTCGCGCTGGGGGATGCGCCGCCCGTGGATGGTCGGCGGTCTGGTCGGTGGGACGCTGGGGGTGCTCATGGTGGCGACCGCCCCGAACGTGGCCATGGTCGTGCTGGGCTGGTGCGTCGCGCAGCTGTTCTTCAACGCCGTCCTTGCTGTGCACGTGGCCGTCCTGCCTGACCAGGTCCCGGGGACCCAGCGCGGCTTCGTGGCGGGCGTGCTGGGAGTGTGCCTGCCGGTTGCCTCGGTCGGGGCGACCTTCATCGTGAAGGTGTTCAGTGGGCACCAGGTGGCGATGTTCCTCCTGCCGTGTGCGGTGGGCGGGGCGTTCATCGTGGTCTTCGCTGCCACGCTCCATGACCGTCACCTGTTGCCAGCGGCCGCGCCGCAGTGGACAGTTCGGGAGGTCGCTGGCACGTTCTACTTCAACCCGCGCCGCAACCCTGACTTCGCGTGGGCGTTCCTGAGCCGGTTCCTGCTGGTGATGGCGTACGCGTTCTTGACCACCTACCAGGTGTACTTCCTCCTCCAACAGCTCCACCGGTCCGAGGCGGAGATTCCGAACCTGGTGTTCCTGGGCACGCTTGCCCAGGCGGGCGCCGTCGTCGTCGCGTCGCTTGTCGGCGGCCGGGTATCCGACAGGGCCGGTCGGCGCAAGGTGTTCGTGCTGGCGGCGGCGCTGGTGTACGCGCTGGCGATGCTGCTGATGAGCGTGGCAGGCAGTTTCACGGTGTTTCTGGTCGCGATGGGTTTGAGCGGGCTCGGGTTCGGCTTGTACTTCGCCGTCGACCTGGCGTTGGTGGCCGACGTGCTGCCGGACCCGGACGACGCCGCCAAGGACTTGGGCGTGTTCAACTACGCCGGCGCACTTCCCTTCGCATTGGCACCCACGGTGGCGCCCGGCATCCTGGCCCTCGGGGGCGGCAGCTACGGGTTCCTCTACGGGGTAGCAGCGCTGTGCGCGGGAGCGGGAGCGTTCGCCGTGTTGCCTGTCCGGACCGTCAGGTGACACCGGTGGCGCCCGCCGGTTCTCACCCAGGAACGCGAGCGAGGTCCCCAGGAGTGAGCGGTCCTGGGTGTTGGTCATGGGAGGGTCGCAGCTGCCGACTGCGCGAGGCGACCTGCCACAGCGCGCATGCGGTCACGAGGGTGACGAGAACCAACGCGAAGACGGACGCCTCAGGGCCGAAGGCGCCGCCAGTGAGCCACGACGCGCTGGCGGAACGGGCGGCGCTGACCGCCACGGACCCTCCCAGGTCTCCACCTGAGACGGCGGCCCCGAACAGGTAGCCCTGAGCGAAGTTCCACGCGAAGTGCAGGCCGAGGGGCAGCCACAGCCGCCCGGTCAGTGCGTACATGGCGCTGAACATGAGACCGGCCATCGCCACGGTGGCTGCCGCGATTGGGGTCGCTCCGGGGTTGGCCAGGTGCAGCGCGGCAAACACGACCGCCACGACAGCGAAGGCAGGCACCGGTCCGGCGACGCGCCACAAGAGACGCAGCAGCAGCGCACGCACCCACAGCTCCTCGGTGACCGCGGCCTGCACGGCAAGAGCGGCACCGGTCCACGCGGGTGTCAGCCCACCCCACGTGACGTCGTACAGGTTCGTGACGGCCAGAATCCCCATGAGCAGCGCCATCATCGACAACCCGAGAACCGACCCGACCGCGAGCTCGCGCACGGCTGGGGCCAGCGCGAGCTCGCGGGGCGTTCGCCCCTCACCCAGCAGAACAGCCACGACGTAGCAGGCCACAGCGGCCCCGCACGCGCTGAGCAAACCAGCGAAGTGGAGCCCGTTGTTGCCGGCTGGGAGGTGGTCCACCGCCCACTGCAACGGCAGGCCGAAGGCGGCAGCAGTGAGGAAGAACAACACCAGCAACCAGGCCAGGGCACGTAGCCACAGCCACCGCCCGGGCCGAAGGACCCGCGTGTGTCCAAGGTCCATCCCCGGCGCGATCCCTGGGTGCTGACTGGGCGCCAGGAGCCTGCGAGACACGGCGACGGCGCGCGTGCGTCTCGTGGTCCTCACGACGTCGCAAGGACCGCCACCCCGCCGACGAGCCGGTGCCCAACCGGCCCTGTGCCCATCGCCGTGCCTGGTTGTTCGGTCCATCATGGCCTCCTGGTTTGGCCGTCTCGGGGGACATCGGCGGAGGTCTGCGCTGGTCCGCTGGCTCGAAGTTAGGCACTGTGGGGGTGGCAGTCGTCACCACACTGGGTGATACCGAGGGTGACGTGAACCCTGGCCACCACAGGTGTCGACCGCTCTCCGAGGCCGCCTACGGGCGCGTTCCACCAGCCGCTGGGGCGCGGTCGAGCAGGCCGAGCTCACGGCCGCGACTTACGGCGGCGCGTCGGCCGTTGACCTCCAGCTTGGTGTAGATGTTCCTCGTGTGGGTGCGGAGGGTGTTGAGGGAGACCACGAGGTGGCGGGCCAGGTCGGGACCGGTGAGGTCGCTGGCGAGCAGCCGGAGCACGACGAGCTCTCGCTCACTGAGTGGGTCCACCAGCGCCTGCGGCCGTGACGCGGCTTCCCGAGCGAGCTGGAGCCCGGCCCCTTGCGGTGTGCACTCGGCCATGAGGTCGCGGACGTAGGGGGTGCGGTCCGGCAGCGGGAGGGCGCGCAGCACCGTCAGCAGGTTCTGCCCGTGCTGGGTGAAGATTCGCCCGTAACGCTCCGGCTCGGCCAGTGCCAGCGCTGCTTGGAGGGTGGTGACAGCGGCGCGGGTGTCACCGTGTGCCTGGGATGCGAGTGCTTGCAGGACGAGGACTTCGATGAGCGTCCCGGTACGGGCGCCGCGCTGGGTGTTCTCGCGCAGCCGGCCCAGGAGCTGCGTTGCTTCGTCAAGGGCCCCCACGTCACCCTGGAGACCATGCTCGGCCAGGAGGAGCATGACCAAGGTGACGTGCTCGTACTCGTGCACGTACGTCAGGTCCTCTGAACTGGTCACGGTGTGCTCCACCGCCCACGCGCGGGCCTGCGCGAGCTGCCCCTGGGCCACCATCAGCCGTGCTCGTGTTGCGTGGACGGGCCGCACGTTCGGGGCGAAGTCTGCGACGTAGACGTGTTCCGCTTCAGTCATCAGCGCGCTCGCTTCGTCGGCGTCGCCGCGTGCCTGCCGGGTCAGAGCCATCGCCACCCGTAGCCGGTAAGGGTGCTGCGGCAGTCCCGAGGGCTCCCCGAGCTCCTGTGCCCGCCGCAGGTGCATCTCCGCGGCAGCGACTTCGTTGCGCTCGAGGTGGACCAGGCTGAGACCGGCGTGCATGTCTGGGGTGCCGCGTAGCACCCCGGGTTCGTCACTGGCCAGCTCCAGAGCTCGCTCGTACGTGGCTTGGGCGTCGTGGAGGCGGCCTTGGGTGGCTCGCAGGTCGGCGAGTGTGATCGAGCATCCCAGGACGTCCGAGACGTGGCCGGCCTGCAGGAGGCCGTCGACACAGGTGGCGTAGCACTGGTGCGCCGCCTCGAGGTCGCCCACGCCCCAGTGCGCCAGCCCGGACAGTGCCCACGCTCCAGCGCAGGTGACCTGGTCGTCGGGAGCGGAAACCTCCGTGGCGCGCCGGACGTGACGGTGGGTACCTTCGATGTCCCCAGCGACCAGGGCCAGCGCGGCTCGGTAGAGCTCTGCTTGCCCAGCAAGTCGAGCGAGGTCGGCCTCGTTCTGGGCGACCAGTCCGGTTACAGGGCCCGCGCCGGTGACACCAGCGTCACCTGCCCGCGCAAGCAGGGTTTCAAGGTTGTCCAGCCGGCGGGACACGGTGTCGAACTCGTTGCGGCTCATCAGGGCGGCGACGAACCCCATGGCGAGTACTGGCCGCGTTTGGACGACATCGTCGGTCAGGGTGTCGATCCACTCGCGGATGATGGACTCCTGACGCAGGCGAAGCAGGTCGGGGATGGCGGCCTCCATCAGGGCCGCGGCTCGGCGCTGGTCTCCGGCTGCCAGGGCGTGACGGATGGCGGGGACGGGCAGGCCGTCGTGCTCGTACCATCGGCTGGCTCGGCCGTGCAGCTCGGCCACCGGGGGGCTGTCCGGGTCGGTGTCCAGGTGTGTGCGCAGGACGTCGGCGAACAGGTGGTGGTAGCGGTACCAGCGGCGGCGCGCATCCAGCGGGATGACGAACAGGTTCTGGTGGTCCAGGTCGAGCAACGTGAGGTCACTGGCCTCTTGTCCCGTGACGGCCTCGCACAGTGGGCCACTGAGCCGCTCCAGGATGGAGGTGCGCACGAGGAACTGACGGATGGGTTCTGGTTGGCGTGCCAGCACCTCTTCGACGAGGTAGTCGACGATGAACCGGTCGTCGCCGGCGAAGTCGGCAATGAACTCGCTGACGTCGCTTCGGTCCCGGAGTGAGAGTGCCGCCAGCTGCAGTGCCGCCACCCAGCCTTCGGTCCGCTCCTCGAGAACCGCGAGGTGTGATGGCTGTAGGTGGAGCCCGGCACGCTGCAGGTAGCTGGCGGCTTCGGAGGCGGTGAAGCGCAGGTCGGAGGCGCGGACCTCGACCATGTCGCCGCGCGCTCGGAGACGACTGAGCGGCAGGTCCGGGTCGGACCGGGTGCTGAGCAGGACGTGCGCCTGGGGCGGAAGGTTGTCCAGGAAGAAGGTCATGCCGGCGGCAAGGTCGGGCGCGTCGACGAGGTGGTAGTCGTCGAGGACGAGGTAGACCTCGTGGGTTGCCTCGGCGAGCCGGTTGAGCAGCTCGGTCAGGGCGGCCTGGCTCGGAACCTCGCCGACGCCCAGCAAGGGCAGGACGGTGTCCGTGACGTCGGGTAGCTGCTTGGCAAGGGCAGTCACGACGTACGTCCAGAACGTCTCTGGGTCGGTATCAGTCGCGTCCAGGGAAACCCAGGACACCGGCCCGGTCCCCGGCCCTTGGTGTACCCAGTCCGCGATGGCGCTGGTCTTACCGAAGCCCGCTTGGGCGGACAGCAGGGTGAGTCTCATCGTCGCTCCGTGGTCAAGGAGCTCACTGACCCGGGGGCGGACCACGGTGCTGGTCCGCGGTCGGGGGATGAAGAACTTGGTACTGAGCAGGGGGCCTGCCATGGACCGCTCCCATCGTGACCTACCGGCGTGCTGGTTGCAGCGTAGGACAGCCGGTCCATGGCCCGAGATGGTGCGACCGGTTCCTAGGGTGCTGCGAAGCGTGTCACCAGGCGGGCGCGGACCTTGTGGAGCTGGGGCATGAGCCCGTAGATGACGATGGGCACGGCGATGGTGGCCAGGACGAAGGTGCGCAGGACGGGGTTCATGGGGCGGAGCCAGTCGCCCAGGCTCAGGTTGATGACGGTCAGGGTCGGGAAGACTGCGAGCCAGATCATCAGGGCCAGCTGGTGCTTGCTCGGCGGTCCTGGTCGCTGCGAGGCAGTGGACTTCGATGCCGGAGTGGAGGTCGGGCCGGTGGCGCGTTGGGACATGGTGAAGCTCCTTCTGTCGTGCGGGATGTGGGATTCGGAGGTCGCCGGTGCGGCCTCTCAGGCCGGGAGGCCGTGGTTGAGGTCGACGACGGCGGTGCGCACGTCGTCACCGACGAGGTCGGTGTTGATGGCGATCGCTGCCGCTGACCCTTCGCCTGCTGCGGTGATGACCTGGGCTCGGGCGTTGCTCACGTTGCCGGCGGCCCACAGGCCGGGGAGGCTGGTGGTGCCGTTCGGTCCGGTAACGACCCAGCCTTGCTCGTCGAGGTCGCAGCCGACACCCGTCAGGAGGGCATGGTTGGGTACGAACCGAGGTGGGACGAACACGGCTTGCCGAGGGATGCTGCGGCCATCGACCATCGCGATGGCGGTCAAAGTGTCGTCCCGAACCACGACCCGTTCGACGACGCCTTCGACGACGCCGATGGCGCGCGCGACCAGCTCGGAACGGTCTGCTGGGGTGAGCGTGTCCTTCGGCGCGAAGAGCACGAGGTCGGGTGTCCACTGCCGCACGATCTGGGCGTAGCGGACGCTTTCGGGGCCGTTCCACAGCACGCCGAGCTGTTGGTCGCGGACCTCCCATCCGTGGCAGTACGGGCAGTGCAGGACGTCCTTGCCCCACCTTTCGGCAAGGCCCGGGATGTCGGGCAGCTCGTCGTGCAGGCCGGTGGTGACCAGGACCTTGCGTGCCGTGACCCGCCGTCCGTCGTCGAGAAGGGCTTGGAACCCGGATGGGGCGCAGCGGACGAGTTCGGTGACGGTGCCGGCGACGATGGTGGCGCCGTACCCGGTCACCTCTGCGCGCCCGGCGGCGAGCAACTCAGCGGGCGGCATGCCGTCACGTGACAGGAACCCGTGCATGGTGGCGGCGGGGGCGTTGCGGGGGGCGCCGGCGTCCACGACCAGGACGCTGCGGCGTGCCCGGGACAGGACCAACGATGCGGAGAGGCCGGCGGCCCCGCCGCCGATGACCAGGACGTCGTAGGTGTTCATGTCGCTACTGTGGAACCACTGCCCCGCGGGAGGCAATGTTCGTTGCTGTTTCCGGGACAGAGGGGACCGGTCGGGCACGCTCGGTCAACAGCGCGTACCCCAGCCATGCGATGCCCAGACCGGTGGGAATCGCAACCTTCGGCTGTGACCCCAGGGGAAGGAGTGCGGCGACGGGCGCCGCCGCGGTGCCCAGGGCCATCAGGACGGCCGCGGCCCGGGGGAAGATGCGGGCACGGTAGGTGGCGAGGCCGAACAGCACGCCGCCGCCGATGTACAACGGTGCTGCGAGCGTCCACAGCGTCGGAAGGGCGCCGAGGTCAACCTGGCTCGGGTCACCGTTGAACATGCCCATCCAGCCCTGGGTGAACTCGGGGGTCACGGTGCCCGGGTGGGGCAGGATGAACGCCTCGACGAAGCTGAAGCCCATGATGATGAGCAGCCAGAGGCTCAGCAACACCGTGCCGATGAGGCCGAGCCAACCGGTCTTGGTCGCCTGCCTGGCGTGCAGGCCCGCGAGGCCGAGTACACCGAAGAACGATGTGGCACAGGCGAGCACGTGAACGACGGCCCACCGCGTTCCGGTGACCGACGCGGCCACGTTCGCTGGATGCAATGCGCCGACAAGCACGTAGCAGGAACCGCCGATGACGGCTGCCAGGCCGGCAAGGCGAAGCAGGTTGGGCGTCGACATCTTCATGGTGGTGTCCTCTCGGGCGGCGGCCGTGGCCCTGCCGGTGGGGGTGGTGGGGTGCTGCATGGCTCGGGACGCTACGAGGGCACCTGATGAACGGTCATCACCACATGTGATGAGCGTGCTGGTGAACCTTGACCCACGGACAGTCCGGTCAGCGCGTTGCACGGTTGAGCCGCGGTGGGACGCTGCCGTGGGTGTCGCGCAATCTCTGTTGCCAATTGAGGGAAACCGGTGCGCGAGGATGAGCGCATGGACGACACCATTGCAGTCATCGCGAAGGCCCTCGACCAGGTAGGTCCACGGCTCAAGGCGCTGCGTGCGCTTCGTGGGATCACCCTGGCCGCGCTGTCCGAGTCCACCGGCATCTCCAAGAGCACGTTGTCCCGGCTCGAGACGGGGAAGCGGCGCGCCAGCCTGGAGCTGCTGTTGCCGTTGGCGCAGGCGTACCGGGTCCCGTTGGACGACCTTGTCGGCGCCCCTGAGGTCGGGGACCCCAGGGTGCGGCTGAAGGCCAGCAAACGCAACGGGCGCACGGTGCTGCCGCTGACCCGTCAGCCCGGTGGCGTCCAGGCGTGGAAGATCATCGTGCCGGCGAGCAACAGCACCCCGCGGCCGAAGGCCCACGAAGGCTACGAGTGGCTGTTCGTGCTGTCAGGGCGGATGCGGCTCGTCCTGGGCGACCACGACCTGGTTCTCGGTCCGGGCGAAGTGGCCGAGTTCGACACTCGGGTTCCGCACTGGTTCGGCAGCGACGGGACTTCTGCGGCCGAGATCCTCAGCTTGTTCGGTCCTCAAGGTGAACGCATCCACGCCAAGGCAGGTCCAGCGAACCGTTGACTGCGACGCAGCACCCACGGTCGTCGGGGATCAACCGCCCGGGCGCGCGAACGGGCGGCCCGGGGCAGGCGACCGCGAGTGCAGGTCAACCATGGGCGTGGTCCCGCCTCGGGCGCGGTGGTGCGCTCGGTCAGCTGAAGTCGAGCTGGGCGAGCTCGGTTCGCGAGCTGACGCCGACCTTCGTGAACACGTTGCGCAGGTGGAACGCCACCGTGCGGGGCGACACCCAGCACTGGGCGGCGACGTCCTTGTTGGACAGGCCGGTGCTGACCAGCTGGGCGACCTTGAGCTCCATCGGGGTCAGGTCCAGCAGGGTGGACGGGTCGCGTTTGCGGGCGGTCTCCCCTGACGCCCGCAGCTCTTGCCTGGCGCGCTCGAGCAGCGGGGCCGCCCCCAGGTCGGTGAACGTCTCCAACGCTGCCCGCAGGTGGGTGCGGGCGTCCACGCGGCGGTTGGTGCGGCGCAGGAACTCCCCGTAGGCGAGCTGGGTCCGTGCCAGGTCGTAGGGGCGTGACGCGCGACGGTAGTGGCCGACCGCACGCTCGAACGCCGCTGTCGCGTCGGCGGGGTCCGGCGCGGTCAGGGCGCGACCCAGCTCGACGGCGCCGAGGGCCCACGGGTGGCCGGTCCCGGTGGCGAACGGGGCGAGCTCGTCGATCCAGGCCAGGGCCTGGTCGGTGTCGCCGGCACGCACGGCTGCTTCGAGCCGGTCGACGGCGGCCAGCCGGTGCAGGGCCGGGACCCGCATCCCGGACAGGTGGTGGAGCGCTGCTGGTGCATCGCCTTGCGCGGCGGCGCGGGTGGCCTTGGCCCATCGAGTGAGGTCCTGGGCCGGGCCGCTCATGATTCCCAACGGGTACCTGGCCGCGACGTCCTCGAGCGTTGCGAGGTGGTGGTCGAAGTCGTCGCTGCCGGTCAGGGCAGCCAGCAGGGTCAGCGAGGCCACCGGTGCGGCCGTCAGGGTGGGCTGGCCGACACTGCGCGCCATCGTGAGCGCCTCGTCGACCGAACTGCGTACGAGGGTCCACGGTCCGGTGGGGAGCTGGCCGAACATCAGGCGTTCCAGGGCGTAGATGACCACCATGCCGGCACCCGTCTCCCGGGCGGTGGACACCATGGCGGAGTAGTAGAACCGGGCTCCTTCGTCGTGGCCCAGGTGCAGTGCGGTGTTGCCGAGGTTGCCCATCACGTCCAGGTCCTCGACCTGGCGTCCAGCGTCCAGGGCTCGCTCGAGGGCGGGGATGGCGCGAGCCCAGTCCTGGTCCCCAGACGCCGTCAGGGTTCTCAGCAGCAATCGCAGGCATGCCGTGCGGGCGGTGTCCTGTTCCGTCGGGGCCAGCAGGTGCCTCAGCACTTCCGCGCCCAGGGTGGCTCCGCTGTCGGCGCCGTAGGTGCGGTTCAGTGCGGCCGCGCACGCCATCTCCAGGGCGCGACCGGTGTCGTGGTCGGCGACGGTCCGGGCAGCCACCGTGAAGATGCGGTGCGCGTCGACGGCGGAGCCGACGTTGACCTCGATGCGAGCACGGAGCCGGTCGATGTCGGCTCGCTGCAGCGGGTCGGCGGCGAGGTCACGGGCTGAGGAAGCCAGAGCGCGGGCGCGCAGTGCTTGTCCGGCCGCCCACGCGCTACGGGCGGCCCCGAACAGTCGCGTGGCACGGTCCGGTTCGCTCACGGTGAGCGCGGCTGAGCGCTCGAACGCGTCGGCGGCGGCGACGTGGCCGCCGCGCTGCTCGGCGCGAACTGCGACGTCGTGGAGGGCGTCAGCCACGTCAGCGTCGGGTCCGTCGGCAGCTGCAGCCCGGTGCCACGTGGCCCGCTCCGGGTCGTGTGGGCCGACCGCCTCCGCCAGGGCGCGGTGCACCTGTCGCTGCTCGAAGCTGGTGGCCGCCTGGTACACGGCGGAACGCACCAACGGGTGCCGAACCGCCACGGTGTCACCGGTGACGGTCATCAGGCTCGACCGCTCGGCGTCCGCCCAGGCGGTCGCGTCGACGCCGAGCGCAACTGCTGCCTGCCGGACGGTGGCGACCCGTCCGGTGGCGTCGGCGGCGGCGACCAACAGCAGCGTCTGCACCTGTTCGGGCAGGCGCCGGCACCGGTCCAGGAACGCACGCTCGACGCCCGCGGTCAACGTCAGCTGTTGGGGCAGGGGAACCTTCCCCTGCAGCTGCGCTGGGCTCAGCCCCGTGGGCAGCTCCAGGAGGGCCAGCGGGTTCCCTCCGGTGTCGCGGACGAGGCGTTCGGCGACCTCACCGGGCAGTGGGTCACCGCTGCGTTCGCCGAGGAGCTGGCGCGCCGCGTCCCCGTCGAGGCCGCCGACCTCGAGGGTTGGCAGTCCCGGCGGGGCGAACGCCCGCCCGGCCGCGTCACCGGTCCGGGCGGCGAAGACCATCGCCACGGGGTCCGCGGACAGCTGACGGGCCGCGAACAGCAACGCGTCCGCGGACGCCGAGTCGAGCCAGTGCGCGTCGTCGACCACGCACAGGAGGGGCTGGTCGGCTTCGGCCGCGTCGGTCAGCACGGACAGGGTGGCGACCCCGACGAGGAACGGCTCGACAGTGGGTCCGTCCTCGAGCCCGAATGCGACCCGCAACGCCCGCGCCTGAGGGCCCGGTAGCCGGTCGAAATCCGTGACGGGACGCAGCAGGCGGTGCAGTGCGGCGTACGGCAATGGCGACTCGGACTCCACGCCGGCAGTGCGCAGCACCCGAACGCTCCCGCCCCGACCGGTCTGCTGGAGGTCGGTCAGGTCACGCAACAGGGCGGTCTTGCCGACACCGGGCTCCCCCAGCACGACCAGGACTGACCCCGTCCCGGCGCGCGCTTGTTCCACCAGGGCGGCAAGATGCGCGCGTTCGGGCTCACGGCCGTGTAGCACGTGCCGACCGTACCGCTGGCCCGGGCCGCGTCATACGGCATCCCGGCACATTGACCAGGCCGTGCCGCCCGCGTCCGACGCAGCCCCCGGACCTGGGCGTGGGGCATGCCCGGGGGCTTGGTGATGACTGCGTGGAGCTGCGGGTCGCCCCGCGCCGGGTTCAGACGGTGAGCACCAGTCGTCGCGAGGTGGACGCTGCTTGGAGGGCGTCAACTGCGTTGGCAGCGTCCGCGAGCGGGTAGGTCTGGGTCTTCGGAGGCTGGACCTTGCCCTGCGCGAGGAGGTCGTTCATCTGTTGGAGGGTGTCGGTGTGTTCCTTGGCCAGGAATGTGCGCAGCGTCTGGCTGAGGAACGGGCTGAGGATCATGGCGCCGACCTGTCGTTGGGTGCCGCCGGTCCAGCGGTCGCCTTCGCCACCGACGATGATGAGCCGGCCTCGGGGTGTGAGCGCTCGGCGTAGTCGCCGGGTTGGTGTACGGCCGAAGACGTCGACTACGACGTCGTAGGTTCGGGTTCCGTCCGCGAAGTTGTTGCGGCTGTAGTCGATGGTGTGGTCGGCGCCGAGCGTGGCGGCGGTCTGCTGGTGGCGGGGTCCGGCCACGGCGGTGACGTCGGCGCCGGCAGCTTTGGCGGCTTGGACGACGATCGAGCCGACTGCTCCGGTGGCTCCGACGACCAGGACGCGTTCGCCGGGCTGCACCCGGCCGTGGTCTCGGACTGCCTGGAGGGCGGCGAAGGCTGCGTAGGGCAGGACTGCGGCTTCTTCGTAGGTGAGCTGCGGGGGCTTGTGGGCCATCTTCGTCGGGGATGCGGTGACGTATTCGGCGTAGGTGCCGCGGGCTGCGCCGTAGACCTCGTCGCCGACGGCGAAACCGGTCACGGTCGACCCGATGGCTTCGATGCGTCCGGCGTAGCTGACACCTGGGACGCGCATCTTCGGGGCTCGGAGTCCGGTGCCGAGACGCATCAGGTACGGGTGGCCAGTCATGAAGTGCAGGGCCCCGCGGTCGACGCCAGCAGCGACGACCTGCACGAGGACGTCGTCGTCGCCCACCTGTGGGCGGTCGATGTCGTCGAACCGGAGCGAGGAGGCGTCTCCGTAGTGGTCTTGCACGATGGCTTTCATGTCACGGGGTCCTTTGCGAGTGGGTGAGTGGTGGAGCGAGGGGTTCACTCGTCGAACGGGGCGAGTGCGATGGCAGCGGTGAACGCCCCATAGCGGCGTAGGAGGCGGGCGCGACCGTGTGGGACGCGCGCTGCCTCGTCGGCCCATGCCTGGGTGAAGTACTTCTTGAACCCGTCGCGGGGGTGGTCGCGAACGGTGGAGGTGAGGGTGGCGGGGGGTAGCTGCCACGTGCGTATGCCGGCGACGTCGGCGCCTGCTCCGGCGGAGAGCAGGTAGGCAACGGGTCCGGCGTCGAGGGTGACCCGGGGGCTGTGGTGCATGGTGATGGCGGTCTGCAGCGTTTCGGTGGCGGCGGTGGACAGGCCGACGCCTTCGGCGACGTCGCGAGCGATGCGGGCCGAGGTGAGGGTGAAGTCGTCGCGTCCCGCAGCGGTGACCAGGCCGGTGTCGTGCAGCAGCGCGGCGGCGTACAGCAGCTCTGCGTCGACGTCGACGTGGTCGAGCTCGCCGATGGCGCGGCCGAACTGGTACGTGCGATGGCTGTGGTTCAGCAGCGGGGCAGGAAGGACCTTCGTGGCGGCCTCGGTGGCCGCTCGGGTCAACGGTGAGCTCGGTGGGACGAGGCGGGCGGGCGGCACGTACGCATTCCTCCCGGAGCTGAGGTGCACCAGCAGGCTGAGACGTCCGACCGCGTTGGTGGCGTGGGTGCGGGCGAGGTCGACGAGCAGGCGGCGGGTGTCCGCGGGTTCGAGGTGCCCGCCGGTGCGCATCGTCCAGGCGTGGGTTCCCACCCGGGTGTCGGCGTTCATGTGGCACTCCTTCTTCACGGCGTTGGTCTGCCTCGAGGTTGACGCAAGGGGCCGCAGTTCGCCCCGGTCAAGTGACCGGGTTCTGCCCCCTGACGTCGACGACGCACCACCCAAGGACAGCCGATCCCGGCCATGTGACCGGGGCGAGCACATCCGTTCACCGCGACCGTGGTGTTTGTGGCCGACCACCCCGGACGGCCAGGAAAGGGGAACTGTCATGACCACCTCGACCCGCACGACACCTCAGGCCGAGACGAGCTCGCCGGCGGCGCCGGCTGCACCAGTAGGCCCGATGGGTCGCATCACGTTCGCGTCCATGGCCATCGGCCTGGTGGGCGCGGTCGCCCTGCTCATCGGCGTCGTACCGAACGCGTCCGAGGCCCGAGTCGTCGGCGCCGTCCTGGTCGCGTTCGCCACGGGGTGGGTCATGTTCGCCTTCCTGGCCGCTCGCACGACCACCCGCCCGCAGCGATGGGCGTCCGTGCCCGCCACCGCCCTAGCGACCTCCGGCGCCGTGCTCTTGGCACTCAATCCGGGCGAGCCGATCATGACCCGCCTGGCGTGGGTGTGGGCGCCAGCCCTGGTCGTCCTCGCTGTCTGGGTCGCGCGACGCACCCGACGCAACATCCCCGGTCGCGCCCGGCTCCTGGTCTACCCGGTCGCCCTCGCCATGCTCCTTGCCGGTCTCGGTGGGCTGGTCCAGGCCGCGACGAAGGCCCCGCAGGCCGCTGCCGGCCCCATGCCGGGCAAGCTCGTCGACGTCGGCGGGTACCGCCTCCACCTGAGCTGCACCGGCACTGGCGGCCCCACCGTCGTGCTGCTCAACGGGCTCGGTGAGACGTCCCCGTTGTGGGCGCGCATCCAGCCGGCCGTCGCGACCACGTCTCGGGTGTGCGCGTACGACCGCGCCGGTCAGGCGTGGAGCGACGACTCACCGAACCCGTCCGATGCCACCAGTGCTGCCACCGACCTGCACAGGCTGCTGGCCGCCGCCGGTGAGGCCGGCCCGTTCGTCCTGGCTGGGCACTCCAGTGGAGGCGTCCACGCCCTCACGTACACCCACCTGTACCCGAACGACGTGGCCGGCATCGTCCTGCTCGACAGCGCCAGCCCGCACCAGGTCGAGCTCGTGAAGCCGTTCAACGGCGAGTACCAGGTCATGCGCCGCGTCCTGGCGGTCGCGCCGACCGTGTTCCGGTTCGGGCTCGGTCACGCCTTGGCACCGATGAGCACGCCGTCGCTGCCCGGTGGGGCTGGTGAGCAGGTGTCCGCGTTCGCGAACAGCCCTCGAGGCTGGGCGAACATGCGGGCCGACCAGGCCGCTCTGCCCGTCACGTTTCGTCAGGCCCAAGCGCTGACCACCCTCGGGGACACCCCGCTGGTCGTGCTGACCGCCAAGGACAACGTCGACAACAAGCCCGGGTGGGGCACCGCGCAGGACCAGATGGCCGCCCTGTCGACCAACAGCCGACACACGGTCGCCGACCTGTCCCACGTCGGGCTCCTGACCGACCCGACCGGCGCAGCCCAGACGGTCACCGCCATCACCGACGTCGTCACCGCCACCCGCACCCACAACCCACTGCACACCCGGTAGGACCACCGTCCAAGCGCCGGTGGACCCCCGGAGCTCCCGGTCACCTCGCCCCCCGGTTCCCGAGTGACCTCGTCCGGCCGCACGAATCCTTCCGAGCCAATCCCTCCGAGCTGAAACGGAAACGACCCTCATGCCCTCTCGCGCCCGCCACGCCCTACGCATAGCCGTCTCCAGCGCTCTCGCGCTGCTGACCCTGATCGGTTTCGTCGCCGCGGGAGCCTGGGTCACCATGGCCCAGGCCAACACCCCGGCACCCACCCACAGCACCGGCCCCACACCGACCAGTCGACCCTCGTCGCACGGCCCCCTCAAGGTCGCCGTGGTCCTCGGCGCGTCCGGCACCGTGGTCAGCGACGCCCTCGCCCCGTATGAGGTGTTCGCCAGCTCGCCGCGGTTCTCGGTTTACACGGTTGCTTCAACCGCCAGTGCGCAGCCGACTCAGGGCGGGCCGGCCATCGTGCCCACGTACACGTTCGCGGACACCGCCTCTGGGCGCGCACCCCGCCCTGACGTGGTGGTCGTGCCTGCCGTCGCCACCCCAGACAGGCCCCAGGAGGCCCCGCTTCGTGCCTGGGTCACCGAACAGGCCGGTCGGGGGGCGCACATCCTCAGTGTGTGCAACGGGGCGGCGGTCCTGGCCGCGGCCGGACTGCTCGAGGAACGCACCGCCACCGCGCACTGGTCCCGGCTCGGCGCCTACCGCAAGCAGTATCCCGGCGCGCACTGGGTTGCCGGGAAACGGTTCGTCCAGGATGGGTCCGTCACGTCCACCGCCGGTGTCACGTCCGGCATCCCCGGAGCACTGCGGGTCATGGCCGACCTCGCCGGACCCGCCGAAGCCACCCGCGTCGGCCAGCTGGTGGGCTACCCGCACTGGTCGTTGACCCAGTCGCCATCCATCCCGATGCAGTCGATGACCACGAGCGACCTGCCCGTCGGGCTGAACGCACTCCTTCCTTGGGGGCGACCCACTCTGGGCATCGCTCTTGCTGATGGCATCGGGGAAATCGACGTTGCCGGCAGCTTCGAGGTGTTCGGCGTGTCCTACGCCGCCCGACCCATCCCGGTGAGCAGGACCGGCACCGTGACCACCAAGCACGGCATGGTGCTGCACACGAGCACCGTGGCAGACGACCCCGCCCCGACCAGGCTGGCCGTCCCGGGTCCGGGGGGCACGGCCGACCTCGACCCCACCCTGCGAGCCTGGGCTACGCGGCACCACGTCCCGGTCGACGCCGTCCACGGACCCGGCAAGTCACCCGGGTTCGACGGCGCCCTCGAGTACCTCGCGGCTCACGAGGGGTCTGCCACGGCCGTGTCAGCAGCGAAGATGATCGACTACCCGACCACCGAGCTGCGCCTGGAGGGCGGAGCTGGCAGCCGCATCGCCATGCTGCTCGGCCTCGCGGTCGCACTGGTCGGCGCCGCCGCGGGCGCACCCGCGCTTCTCCGCGGGGCCCGCAGGCGGTCGGTCTCCGGGGCCTGAATGGCGCACCGGTCGACTGCCGCGCACGAGGCGGCACGCGGCGTGTCTGGGGTCGTCACCCAGTTGCGCAGGGTCAGCGCGGTTCGCAGGCGAGCGTCAGCTGCTTGCGGTGGTGTGCGTAGTGCAGCGCCGGGTAGGCGTACACGGCGCCCAGGGTCATGTACGGATCGAAGTACGGGTCCCAGCTCGTCGGGAAGGGCATCCCGCGACCCAGCCGCCCCTCCGGTTCACGGTCGAGGCTGGCGACCAGGTGCTCGATGGTGTGGTCGCACAGGCGTCCCACCCGGGCGTGGTTGAACACCCGTGCGCCACCGCAGGACCCGGCGTAGTTCACCCAGTGGAACGGAACGCGCCCCGCGTCGAGGAGCCGGGCAAAGCTCTGGCCGACCCAGCTCGGCAGGGTGGACATGACGCGCACGAGCGGGAGCAGGCGGCGCACGATGAGGAACCCGAACACCATGTGGAAGAGCAGCTGCTCGTTCGTCCACCTGGTGCCCTCACTGGGGCGCCGCAGCTGCCCCGGCGTCGCGGCGGCCAACAGGTCGTGCAGGTCGTCGCGACATCCGATCAGGCCGGCAGCGATGGCGTGACGGTCAGCTGGAGGGTCGGCCTCGCCGTGCGGACTCACCCGGCATCACTGACCATCACGGCAGGTGCCGGTCCAGGTGCCGCAGCAGGGGCCCGAGGAACGGCCAGTCCTGCAGCCCGGCCCGCATGACCCGGGCAGGGACAGGTCCCGAACGAGCTGCCGCAGCAGCAGCAGGTGGGGCGATTCACCTGCCCGTGCCGCACCGCTGCTGCTTCCATGTGCCCATCGTGGCCCCACGACACCCTCGTCACCAGATGGACGACGCCCTTCAGGACCTGCACGCAGGCGGTCCTCACTGCCCTCGCCTCCCGTATCCCGGCCATTTCGCCGGCGCGAGCGCCCTGCCACCAGCGGCACCGTGAACGTGCACGACATTCCGTGCCACACCCAAGGAGCCCATCGTGTCCGCCACCCTCGTGACCCGCACCAGCCCGGCAGACCCTGCACGCACGACCGTCGCCGGCACCACGGACCGGCACGCTCGTCAACGCCGCTGGGTCGCCCTCGGGCTCCTGGTGTCCGCCCAGTTCGTCGTCATGCTCGACACCTCCATCGTCAACGTCGCCCTGCCCTCGATCCAAACCAGCCTGGGGCTGAGCACCACCGCCATCACCTGGGTCGTCAACGCCTACGTCCTCACCTTCGGGGGCCTGCTGCTCCTGTCCGGAAGGGCCGCCGACCTGTTCGGCCGCCGCCGCATGTTCGTCGCCGGGTCAGGGTTGTTCACCGTCGGAACCCTGCTCGCGGCGTGCGCAACCAACCCGGCACTCCTCCTCGCCGGCCGCATCATCCAGGGCGCCGGCGCCGCAGCACTGAGTCCAGCCGCCATGTCCTTGCTCCTGCTGACCTACCCTGGACAGCAACGAGCCAGGGCCATGAGCATCTGGGGCGCCGCCTCAGCACTCGGAGGGGCCACCGGTGTGATGTCCGGCGGACTCCTCGTCGGCACCTTCGGCTGGTCGTCGGTCTTCTTCGTCACCGTGCCCGTCACCATCGCCGCCGTCACCCTCGCCCGTCGCGTGCTCCCCGAAGGCGCCCACGGCACGCGCCGCCGCTTCGACTGGAACGGAGCGGTCGCCATCACCGGTGCCGTCATCGCCCTGGTCCACGGCGCCCTCGGCATCGCCGGACGCGGGCTGACCTCCCCGAGCGTTCTCGCAAGCCTCGCGGCCTGCGCCATCCTGCTCGCCGTCTTCATCACCATCGAACGCCGCGCCGTCGACCCACTCGTGCCCCTCGAGCTCTTCCAGTCCCGGATCCTGAGCACCGGTGTGGCCCTCGCCGTCCTCGGAGGCGCAGCGCGCGCCTCGACCTTCGTCCTCGTCGCGCTCTATCTCCAGCAGGTCCTCCGCATGGCTCCGCAGCAGGCCGGGCTGGCAATGGTCCCGACCTCCCTGACCGGCTTCGCCTTCTCCCTCGCCCTGCTGCCGCGCATCCTCCGCTCACTCGGCCCCCAGCGCACCCTCGTCGCCGGCCTCATGGTTCTTGCCGCTGGTCACCTGTGGCTCGCCAACGCCCGGGCAGCGCACGGGTACGTCATCGCCGTCCTCCCTGGGCTCCTGCTCGTCGCCATCGGCGTCGCCCTGAGCTTCACCCCCACCACCATGGTCATCGCGTCAGGCGCCCCCGCATCACACGCGGGCCTCGCGTCCGGCCTCGCCGGCTCAGCAACACAGGTCGGGGCCGCCCTCGGCACCGCCGCCTTCACGGCCATCGGAACCTCGGTGGGGGCCCCCGCCACGAACCAGATGGACGCCGCCGGCTTCTCGGCATCCTTCACGGCAGCAGCAGTGGTCGCACTGGCGACCGCGGCCCTCGGGTTCACCATCGCGCGCGCTCGGCCCTGAGCTGGCGGCCCAGGGCGCCGACGAATTGGCTGTGACGGCGACCGGTGAGGGAGAGTGGGAGGCATGCCGAACCGTCTGGCCGAGTCCACCTCCCCCTACCTCCTGCAGCACCAGGACAACCCTGTCGAGTGGTGGGAGTGGGGCCCGGCGGCCTTCGCGGAGGCGCGGCGGCGGGACGTGCCGGTCCTGCTGTCGGTGGGGTATGCCGCGTGCCACTGGTGCCACGTGATGGCGCACGAGTCGTTCGAGGACGCCGACGTCGCGCAGGCGCTCAACGCGGGCTTCGTCGCCGTCAAGGTGGACCGCGAGGAGCGCCCGGACATCGACGCCGTCTACATGGCTGCGACGACCGCCCTCACGGGCCACGGCGGGTGGCCGATGACGTGTGTGCTCACCCCCGACGGCGACCCGTTCTTCGCCGGCACGTACTTCCCCAAGGGCCAGTTCCTCCAGCTGCTCACCGGGGTCACCTCGGCGTGGGCCGAGCAGCGGGACCAGGTGCTCGAGAGTGGCGCCCACATCGCCTCACGGCTGCGTGAGCTGACCGAGCCCGGGGAGGTCCACCCCCTCGACGAGGTCGCCCTCGAGGTGGCGGTCGCGGCCCTGGAGCGACAGTTCGACCCGGGACCCGGTGGCTTCGGTGGTGCACCCAAGTTCCCACCGTCGATGGTGCTCGAGTTCCTGCTGCGCCACCACGCACGCACGGGGTCGCAGGACGCCCTCGCGATGGCGCGGGGCACCTGCGCGGCGATGGCCCGGGGCGGGATCTACGACCAGCTGGCGGGCGGATTCGCGCGCTACAGCGTCGACGCCCACTGGGTGGTCCCCCACTTCGAGAAGATGCTCTACGACAACGCCCAGCTGTTGCGGGTCTACACCCACCTGTTCCGCGCGACCGGCGACCCGCTGGCCCGCCGGATCGCCGTGGAGACCGCAGACTTCCTGCTGCGCGACCTGCTCACCGCCGAGGGAGGTCTCGCCTCGGCCCTCGACGCAGACACCGACGGCGTGGAGGGCCTCACCTATGCGTGGACGCCCGCCCAGCTCGTCGAGGTGCTCGGGGACGAGGACGGCGCCCGCGCAGCCGCCCTGCTGACCGTGACCGCGCGTGGCACGTTCGAGCACGGCTCGTCGACGCTGCAGCTGCCGGTCGACCCCGACGACGAGTCGTGGTGGTCGCGGACCCGGGCCGCCCTGCTCGACGTCCGCGACCAGCGGCCACAGCCGGCTCGCGACGACAAGGTCGTCACGTCGTGGAACGGCCTGGCCATCGCCGCCCTCGCCGACGCCGGGACGGTGCTCGACGAGCCACACCTGCTGGAGGCGGCCACGGCGTGCGCCGCCTTCGTCCTCGACACCCACCTCGTCGAGGGCCGGCTGCGCCGCGCCTCCCGCGGCGGCCGGGTCGGGGCCGCGGCCGGAGTGGCCGACGACTACGGCAACCTCGCCGAAGGGCTGCTCGCCCTGCACCAGGCCACCGGGGAAGCCCGCTGGCTCGCCGCAGCAGGGGGGCTGCTCGAGACCGCGCTCGCGGCCTTCGGTGCCGACGACGGCGGCTTCCACGACACGGCGTCCGACGCGGAGGAGCTGTTCACCAGGCCGCGAAGCGCCGCCGACAACGCCGAGCCCTCCGGCCAGTCCGCCCTCGCTGGGGCGCTGCTCACCCATGCGGCCCTGGTCGGCTCCCCCGAGCACCGAGCTGCGGCCGAGGCAGCCCTGCGAGCCGCAGGTCAGGTTGCCGGGCGCGACCCCCGCTTCGGTGGCTGGGCCCTGGCCGTGGCGGAGGCCGCGGCTGCCGGCCCGCTCCAGGTGGCCGTCGTCGGCACGGGAGCTGACGCCGCCGCCCTGCTGCGGGAGGCCAGGTCGTCGAGCTCCCCCGGACTCGTCATGGTGGCCGGCGCGCCTGACACCGCCGGCATACCCCTGCTCGCCGAGCGCCCGCTCGTGGACGGTGCAGCGGCGGCCTACGTCTGTCGCGGATTCGTGTGCGACGCGCCGGTGACCGACGTGGCAGCGCTCAGGACCGCCCTGACCTGACGACCGCGGCCAGCGACTGCGCGTCCCATGCCGGCTGCATCCCCCTGCGGGACAACAGGTACGTGACGGTCTCGGCTTCGCTGAGCCCGTGCGACTCACGGAGTCCGGTGGCGATCGTCCGCAGATAGGCATCGACGGGCGCGTTCGGTTGCAGCGCAGCAGGATCCGGCGTGGTGAAGGTCAGCACCGGGTGCCCCTCGAGCTCGCCGACCAGGTGCAGGGACTCGTAGCGACCGGGCCCCAGGTCGTGCCGCGACTCCCGCAGGACGGTGTCCAGGTCGAGGTCCTCACCCGGTTGGCGGTGCATCTCCTGGGCGGCCACGTCGGCGAACTGCTGCTCGGTCAGCAGGTACGCCCGGGCCAGGGCAACGCCGTCGGAACCCGCGTCGTAGAAGGCGATCCCACCGCCCCACGTCGGCGACTCCCAGCCGAAGAACACCTCACCGGGAAGCGACAGCGGCCGGTCGTCGGCGGGCGGCTGTCCGTTGCGGGCACCGGGCAGGGTCCGCGCGGCGCCGGGCGGGCGACCGCCGCGCAGGTAGCAGCCGAAGCGCTCGCGACTGAGGTTGCTGCCGTAGCTCGCGTACCAGACCTGCACGTCCCCAGCCTGTCACCCTGTCGGCCATGGGGGTGCCGGCGCCCACGTGGACGGCCGTCCATGCCCCTGTCAGGGGCGGCGCAGGAACCTGAAGTAGAACGCCCCGAACACCAGGACGATGCCGACGTTGACCGACAGCCGCTCCCAGAAGTGGTGCCTGAAGAACAGGATGTCCACGACGACGACCACCACCACCATCGCGAGCACGTAGAGCGCCATCACAGCCGGTCTCCTCATCGTTTCCCCCTCAGATCACCAGGGCGCGGTATGCAGGGTCGGCGACCGCCATGGCGGCCTGGCCGCCGTCGGGGTCGACGAAGAGCGCGGTCGCCCAGACGTCGGACCACACCAGGTCGGGCCCCCACACGGTGGCCGACCCGTCCCGGTCGACGGCCTGGCCCGTGCGAGGGTCGATGATGTGCGCGCCGCGGGCCGCCGCGCCCGACGTCGCCAGGCCTCCGCGAACCAGCGGCAGGGTCGCAGCGACGGCCGTGTCGTCGCGGGGGTCCTGGATGCCGACGGTCCAGGTCGAGGCCTCGGCATGCCAACCCGCGCCCGCCACGAGGTCGCCGCCGGCGTTGACGCAGAAGGAGATCCCCTGCACATGGGTGAGGTGCTCGGCGGCCTGCTCGACCGCCCAGCCCTTCACCAGCCCGGTTGGGTCGTAGCCCTCGCTGCCGGGCAGGCTGGCAGCGAAGAGGCCACCGGTGCGACGCTCGGCCTCCGCGCACAGTCCGGCCACTTCCTCGAGCCACGGGTGGGCGTCGTG
Source organism: uncultured Actinomycetota bacterium (assembly GCA_963757635.1). GTDB lineage: Bacteria > Actinomycetota > Actinomycetes > Actinomycetales > Dermatophilaceae > Pedococcus. Next base: position 225,593 of record CAVWSK010000006.1, read on the forward strand.
AGGGGACAGCTCACCACGTCGCACCCGCATGAGGTCACTGTCCGGGCGCCACGTGCTGAAGACCGCGTCCACGCGCCGCAGCTGGGAGAACACCTGGGCGATGGCGGTCTCCAGCTCGGGCGCGTCGACCGCACCTCGCACGTGCACCGAGATCGGCAGGCCCATGACCTGCTCGACGAAGGCGCGCCGGCGACCCGCCACGGTGGAGGTCACAGGTGGGCGGCGTCGATCGCCGACTGCAGCGACTGGATGTAGCCGTCGGAGGTGTAGGTCGCCCCGGACACCATGTCGATGGTGGAGCTCTGGGCCTGCACGACCTCACCGTTGAGGACGGGCACCGCGTAGGAGTTGATCTCCTGGTCGCGGCGGTCGTTCCACGGCACCTGCAGCACCTGGGACGCGGTGATCTGGCCGCTCTTGACGGTGATCTGCACCTGGACGGCCCCGAACCGGGTCATCACGGCATCGCCGTCGTAGGTGGTGGCCTTGGACGAGGTCGAGGGGGTTGCCGACGGGGTCGAGCTGGGGGTCGCGCTGTCCGACGGGGCCGGTGTGCTGCCGCCGGTTGCGGTGGCCGACGGAGTCGGTGTCGCCGCGGCCGGGCCGTTGGCCTGGGCGATCAACGGGGGGGTACCCGTCGAGGCGCGACTGGAGGTGGACGTGTGGTAGCTGAACAGCAGGACGAGTGCGGTGATGGTGGACAGGGCCCACAGGGTGATGCGTCGCATGGGAGGTCCTAGTACTCGAAGAGCTCGCGGTGGATGTGGTCGGCCGGAACCCCGCAGGAGAGGGCCGCCTCTCGCACGGCCTCCATCCACGCAGGGGCGCCACAGAGGAACAGGTCACGCTCGGCCACGTCGGGCACCAGCTGGTGCAGCGCCTCGGCGTCGCTCAGGTGCGCGGCGGACTGGGGCAGCCAGGTGTCTCGTCCCGCCACCCTGCGACCCTCGACCGTGACGTAGCGGGCTCCGCGCTGGGTGGCCAGCTCGTGCATCTCCTCGCCCAGCACGAACTGCTTGCGGGTGCTGGCCCGGTGGATGACGACCACATCACCCGGCGACTGCTCCAGGCCCTCGAGCAGGGCGCGCAACGGCGTGATGCCGATCCCCGCGCCCATGAGCAGGACCTTGCGCCGGGTGCGCACCCCGGGGTGCAGGCGGCCGTACGGACCCTCGACGAGCACGCGGGTGCCCGGTCGCAGCGTGGCGAGGCGCTCGGTGCCGTCGCCCACGTGGGCGGCCGTGATGCGCAGGTTGGCGCCGTCGGGCGCGGCGGACAGCGAGTAGGGGTTGGCCCTGGTCCAGCCGGGGCCGTCGAGGAAACGCCACTGGAAGAACTGGCCGGCCGACACGGCGAGACGGTGCACGCCGGGACCTCCGACGATCACCGAGGTGTACCCGGGGCCCTCGTGGCGGACCTCGACCACGCGCAGCCCTGCCCGGGCGGAGCGGACGACCGGCAGGCTGACGCGGAACACGAGCACGGCCAGCGCGCACACGGCATACAGGCTCCACCAGAAGACGGTCGACACCGTCGAGGCGAGGAACTCGCGGCCGGTCCACAGCTGGTGCGGTAGGGCCAGTCCGGCCCCCAGGTAGCCGTAGAGGTGGATCAGGTGCCACGACTCGTAGCGCAGCCGGCGCCGGGCCTTCTTGACCGACGTGACCACCACCATGCAGAGGGCGGCGGTGCCGGCGATGGCGAGCAGCATGCCCGGGTAGTCGAGGGTGAGGTCGACGATGGTGCCCCACAGGCCGCGCTGGGTGCCCCAGGCATAGCCCAGGGTGATGAGCACGATGTGCGCCCAGAGCAGGTTGAAGGACGTGAAGCCGACGAGCCGGTGGGTGCGCGCAAGGGCGTCCTGCCCCCAGGCCTGCTCGAACCACGGCACCCGCGCCATGAGGAAGACCTGGACGAGCAGCAGGGCCGACGCGACCAGCCCGGTGATCCGGCCGAGGCTGGTGAGGGCGCCGGCCACGGTGCCGAGGTCGCCGATGCCGCCGTTCGCCACCCACAGGGCCGTCACGAAGAGCAGCACGAGCCAGAAGACGGACACCGAAGCGTCACGCCACCACCTCGGCACGGTGCGGGCCACCCGACCACCGTATGCCGGTCGGTCACGCCTGCGGGCGGGCTTCGCCTCGGAGGCCAGGTCGGTTGTCGTCACAGGAGAACTGTGCGTGCTGAATCTGGGTGTTTGCTGTGGACCAGCCATGGACACGGCGTGGAGCTCGTGGGCCTCACGACAGGCCCGGCGACCGGGACGGGCGGCCCCGTCGCGTGGCCTGGTCCACCGGACGGGGAGCGCCGCTAGTCCCTTCGGCCAGACGTCCGTCGCAGGTCCCTGACCTGCGGACTTGCCCCCATACATTCAACTCGGCCGGTCCACTCTGACCGCCTTCGCGCCGAAAGGTCCTCGATGCCCCGTTCATCGCCCCATGTCCTCCTGCCCGGGTCAGGGATGCGCTCCCTGGTGCGCCGGTCGACCGCCGCCCTGGCCCTGACCGCCGTGGGTCTCACCGCCACCATGGCCGTCGCGGCCGGGTCGGCGTCGGCATCGCCGCTGACGACCACCCTGTTCGAGGAGTCGTTCACCGGCGCGACCACGGGCACACCGAGCTGGACAGTGCCCTACAGCGCGAGCGGCAACGCGGCCTGCCTCACGGGCGGCACGGACACGGCGCAGGCGCCGATCCCGGCCTGCCAGCCGTGGTGGGGCACGGAGACCGCCGGAAACGGGGCGCTTCGGCTGACGGTCCCCGACTACTCCCAAGTGGGTTCGGCGTTCTACGACGCCGGCCTGCCCTCGGCCAAGGGCATCGACGTGACCTTCAACAGCTACCAGTGGGCCTACGGCGGCGTCATCCCGGCCGACGGGATCAGCTTCGTCCTCGCCGCGACGGATCCCTCCAACCCCACTGCCCCGGCTTCCATCGGGCAGCCGGGTGCCGGTCTGGGATACGCGCCCGTCGGGGGCGGTCCTGGCGTCCCCCACGGCTACCTCGGCTTCGGTGTCGACGTCGTCGGCAACTTCGCCGCGACCAACTTCGGCTACGACGGCACCTGCGCCCCCACGAACGCGCAGGGCCAGAGCCTCGTCGTCCGGGGACCGGGCAACGGCACCGACGGCTACTGCCTCCTCAGCGCGACCCAGAGCAACGGCGCGCTCGACCGACCCTCGCAGTGGGACCGGCCCTCGGCCGTCCCGGTCGAGGTCGTCCTGAACCCTGAGGACCACGAGGTCGTCTCCAGCGGCGGCGTCACCATCCCGGCACGCAGCTGGCTCACCGCGTGGACGGCCTACGACGCCGACCAGCAGATCGCCTCCGGTCCCCTCCCGACCGCGCAGGACCTGGCCACCGCCGGGATCCCGGCCGACTGGTACGACCCCGAGACCAGCCTTCCCTACCAGCTGTCGTTCGGCTGGGCCGGCTCCACGGGCGCCGGCTACTCGTTCCACGCGGTCAGCGACGTGCGCGCCACGACGCTGACCGGTCAGCTTCCCGTCTACGGGCTCGACGTGGCCGACAGTGCCGCGGGGTCGTTCACCGCGGGCCAGCCCGGCTCCGTCACCGTGTCGCCCTCCCTCGCAGCGACCGGCGGTGACGAGTCGCGCCCCGCGACGATCACCACCACGCTGCCGGGCAGCCTGGTGCCGACCAACCCCGTGACCGACGGCTACGACTGCGTCACGAAGGCGCAGGTCGTGTCGTGCACGACGACCCCCGGTGTCACGTACGCCGCAGGTTCCTCGCTGCCGACGATCACCATCCCGGTCACCCCCGGCGCCCTGGGCACCCAGGCGGTGACCGCCAAGGTGAGCTCCACCGACGGCAACCCCGCCACCGCCCGACACGAGTTCGCCGTGAAGGCGCCGCAGTCGATCACCTTCGCGCCACTCACCAGCCCGGCCACCGTGCTCGGCCACCAGCAGCTCATCGCCACCGGCGGTGGCTCGACCGCGCCGGTCACGTTCGCGATCGACGAGGGCACCGCCGAAGGGGTCTGCACCGTCGATGGCGACGTCCTGAGCTTCGCCCACGCCGGCACCTGTGTCGTGAGCGCTGACCAGGCCGGGGACGCCGACCACTCCGCGGCCCCGCGAGTGACGCAGTCCGTCACCGTCACACGGATCGCCACGACCACGGTGGTGACGCTCAGCCGCGCCACGTCGGTCTACGGCCAGCCCGTCTCGGCCACCGCCACCGTGGGTGGCACCACCGCGGGCAGCGTCCAGTTCACCGTGGACGGTGCGCCGGTCGGTCCTGCGGTCGTGGTGTCCGAGGACGGCAGGGCCGTCTCGGGCCGGCTGACCAGCGCCGGCGGTGGCTTCCTCACGCCTGCCGCGCACCAGGTGTCAGCCGGTTTCACGCCCAGCTCCACGACCACGTACGCGGCGTCGACGAGCACGCCCCAGACGGTGACCGTGGCGCAGGCAGCGACGACCACCACGGTCTCCGTGGGACCGTCGACCCTGACCGCTCGGGTGCAGGTGACTGCACCCGGTGCCGGCACCGCGGGCGGCTCGGTCGCCTTCACCGTCGACGGCACCCCCGTGGGATCTGCCCCGGTGGTCGACGGTGTGGCCACTCTCGCCCACACCACCCCGGCCGACATGCGGCGCCAGGTGGCCGCGCGCTACTCCGGATCGGAACAGCTGCTGGCCTCATCAGGGTCGACGGCCCGCAACAACCCGGTCGTCACCGCCCGGGTCACCTCGTCCACGGCAAGGACGCGCTTCGGCTGGTACCGGTCTCCGGTCACCGTCTCCTTCACCTGCACCGCGGGAAGCGCTCCGGTGGTCGGCTCCTGCCCGGCTCCGGTCACGCTGTCGGGCAACGGCGCATCCCTCGCCGTGACCCGCACCGTCACCGCCACGGACGGCGGCATGGCCACGGTCGCCGTCGGTGGGCTCAACATCGACAGGACGGCCCCGACCGTCAAGGTCGCCGGAGTGACCAGCGGCGCGCGCTACTTCGCCGCCTCGCCGTCGGCGCGGTGCGCCGGCACGGACCGGCTGTCGGGGTTGGCCTCGTGCACGATACGCAAGCAGCGTTCGGGCCAGGTGGAGACCATCACCGCCACCGCGGTCGACAGGGCCGGCAACACGGCCACGGCGCGCGTCAAGGTCGACGTCGTCTCGACGATGGTCGCGAGAGCGCGCTACGCCAAGGGGGCCTACACGCTCCGTCGCGGGCAGACCTACACGGTCCTGGTCGTCTCCAAGACCCGTCCGCGCTACGTGGACGCGGCGGTGTACCCCCGGGCCCCCAAGGGTCTCGACCACTACTTCACCCGGATCGGGCCCAACCGCTGGGCGCTGGGCGTGACCATGGACCGCGGCATGCGCACGGGGTACTGGAACCTCGGCGTGAAGACCGGGTCGAAGGTCCAGAGGATCAAGGCGCACGTCACCTCCTGACCAGTCCGTGCGACGGGCCGCCACCTCTCCAGGTGGCGGCCCGTCGTGCATCCGTGGAGGCGCGTGCTCGGTGGGTGCGGTCGGCGACCAGTCAGACCACGCGGCCGTCGACGACCACGACGTCCGCACGGGCCCTGGTCGCCGCGACCACGACGGCATTGGCCTCGTCCGGGCCCGCCGCCCAGGCCTGCGCGTCGGAGGGTTCCCGCCCCGCCTCGACGTGGCGGCCCACCAACCGCTCGAGCCGGGTGGCGCCGGCCAGGTCGCAGAACCACGTCTCGTCGAGCAGGTCCTCGACCGGCCGCCACGCGCCGCCCAGGAGCAGGTAGTTGCCCTCGGTCAGGACGAGGTCGGCGGCCTCGGCCACCTCGACGGCGTCCGGCTCGGGGTCCCCGACGGCATGGTCGAAGGCGGGCGCCCGGACCACGCCGCGCGGCAGGGTCCGGACCGCAGCGAGCACCTCGGCATAGGCCGCGGGGTCGAAGGTGTCCGGGGCCCCCTTGCGGTCCCTGCGTCCGAGCTCGCGCAGCAGCACGTCCGGCAGGTGGAAGCCGTCCATCGGCAGGTGCGCCAGCCGTCCGGCGAGGCGCGGGTCGGCGGCCGCCGCCTCGAGCAGGGCGAGCACGAGCGTCGTCTTCCCGGCGCCCGGGGCACCGGTGATCCCGAGGACCTGCCGGCGACCACCCCGCGCCGCGGCCACGAGCGCGGCGCAGCGGTCGAGGAGGGGTCGGAGGTCGGGGGGCGGCATGGTGGTCGACGCGCTCACGACCACCAGCCTAGGACCGATCCACCGATGCGGATGATGAACGCGACGAGGACGACGACGAACACCACGCGCACGAAACGGCTCCCCCGCGCGACTGCCGTCCGGGCCCCGAGGTAGCCGCCCGCCACGTTGGCCACCGCCATGACGGCGCCGATGGCCCACATCACGTGCCCGCCGGGTGCGAAGACGGCCAGGGCGCCCAGGTTGGTCGCGAAGTTGGCGATCTTGGCCTTGGCGCTGGCCTCGAGGAACGCGTAACCCATCAGCCCGACCAGGGCGAAGACGAGGAATGACCCCGTGCCCGGTCCGAGGGCACCGTCGTAGATGCCGATGACGAAGCCGGTCACCATGGCCACCGCCGTGTGCCGGTGCCCGTCGAAGCGCAGCGCGGTCTGGTGCCCCAGGGACGGCTTGGCCACGGTGTAGGCCCCCACGACGACGAGCATGACCAGGATGATCGGGTTGAACGCGCTCTTGGGGATGTGCAGGCCGATGAGCGCCCCGCCGATGGCGCCCAGGAACGCCACGCCGGCCATCGGCAGCGCGGTGCGCAGGTCGGGCCGCACCCGACGCCAGTAGGTGATGGAGCTCGTGGTGGTGCCGAAGATCGAGGCGATCTTGTTGGTGGCCAGCAGCTGGGCGGGCGAGGCGCCGGGGAATCCCAGCAGCAGCGCCGGCAGCTGCACGAGCCCCCCTCCCCCGACGACGGCGTCGACCCACCCCGCGCCGAACCCGGCCAGCGCCATCAGCAGGACCGTGCCGGTGTCGAGGTCGAGCACCTACCGACCCAGCCAGCGGTCGACGATGTCGAGGACGTCGAGCAGCTGGCGCGCCTCCGCGTCGGGCGTCGCCTCGACCGCCACCTGTTGGCTGCGCGGGATGTCGCTGTGCGGCACCCAGATGGCGCGCATCCCCACCTGCTGGGGCCCATGGACGTCCTCGAACGGCCGGTCGCCGACATAGGCCGCCCGCTCCGGCTCGACCCCCACGGCCGCGCAGGCCGCGAGGAACGCCTCCGGGTGCGGCTTCACGACATGGATCTCGGAGGAGTAGACGTCGCCGTCGAGCAGGTCGAGCACTCCGTCGCGCTGGAACACCTCGCGGTGGAACGCCCGGCTCCAGATGGTGTTGGACAGCACCCCGATGCGTAGGCCACGGTCACGCAGGCCCTCCCACAGCGGGCGGACCTGCGGGTCGGTGTGGGTGTGCGGCTCCCAGAACCTGCGGTATGCCGCGAGCGCCAGGAGGTGCCGGTCGTGGGCCGGGTCGACGCCCGCCTCCTCGAGGATCGTCTCGATGGACGCGCTCTGGTGGGTGCTGCGGCCGCGCTGCCAGGCCCGCTCCTCCGCCCGGTGGATCCGCAGCGCCAGCGAGTCGGCCTCGGCCAGGTCCTCCGCCGGCATGTCGGGGTCCTCCACGGGCAGGCCGTGCACCTCCCGGGCAAAGACCCGCCACTGCTGGGGCAGGTCGACGTCGTGCCATGGGGTCAGGGTGCCGCCCCAGTCGAAGATGACGGCCTCGATGGGCGTGGCTGCACCCATCAGGCGCCGGGTCCGGCGACGAGGGCGCGGACGGTCTCGACGACGTCGTCGACGGCGACCTCGGTGCGCTCGCCGGTGGCGCGGTCCTTGATCTCGACGATGCCGTTCTCGAGCGACTTGCCGATCACCACGATCGTGGGGATGCCGATGAGCTCGGAGTCCTTGAACTTCACCCCGGGGCTGACCTTGTGGCGGTCGTCGTAGAGCACCTCCATGCCCTGGGCCTCGAGGGCGCGGGTGATCTCCTCGGCCTTGGCGAAAACCTCCGGGTCGCGGGTGGTGTCCTTGCCGGTGGCGACGACGTGCACGTCGGCCGGGCTGATCTCACGCGGCCAGCGCAGGCCGAGCTCGTCGTGGTTGCCCTCGGCGACACAGGCGACAGCCCGGGACACCCCGACGCCGTACGAACCCATGGTCACGGTCTGGAGCTTGCCGTTCTGGTCCAGCACCTTCAGGCCGAGCGCCTCGGCGTACATGGTGCCGAGCTGGAAGATGTGGCCCATCTCGATCCCCCGGGCGGACTCCAGACCGTGGCCGCAGCTGGGGCAGGCGTCGCCGGGGCGCACCGCGGCGGCCTCGATGGTGCCGTCGGCGGTGAAGTCGCGGCCCGCCACGAGGTCGATGACGTGCGAGCCCGCGACGTCGGCACCGGTCACCCAGCGGGTGCCCTCGACGACCCGGGGGTCGAGCAGGTAACGGATCTTGGAGGAGGACTCCGAGCCCAGCGCGCCGGGCCCGATGTAGCCCTTGGCCAGCGCGGGGTTGGCGACGAAGTCCTTGGCCTCGAACGCCTCCACCGTGGAGGGCTCGACCTGCGCCCCGAGGCGCTTCTCGTCGATCTCGCGGTCACCGGGCACGCCGATGGCCAGCGGCTCGCGCGACCCGTCGGGGTGGACGAGGACGACGAGCACGTTCTTGAGGGTGTCGGAGGCCGCCCAGGGACGGTCCTCGCGCGGGAACGCCGCGTTGAGGTGGTCGACGAGGGTGTCGATGGTGGGGGTGTCCGGCGTCTGCTCGGCGTGCGCGGCGGGCACGTCGGCATACGGCACGGGGTCCGGGACGGGCACCCGCACGGCCTCGACGTTCGCGGCGTAGCCGCAGTGGGGGCACCGGACGTAGGTGTCCTCGCCGTTCTCGGCAGTGGCGAGGAACTCCTCGCTCTTGGATCCACCCATGGCGCCCGCCATCGCCTGGACGATGACGTAGTCGAAGCCGAGCCGGTCGAAGATCCGGATGTAGGCGTCGCGGTGCAGCTGGTAGGCCCTGTCGAGCCCGGCCGCGTCGATGTCGAACGAGTAGGAGTCCTTCATCACGAACTCGCGCCCGCGCAGCACTCCGGCTCGGGGACGAGCCTCGTCGCGGTACTTGGTCTGGATCTGGTACAGCGCCAGCGGCAGGTCCTTGTAGGACGAGTACATGTCCTTGACCGCGAGGGTGAACATCTCCTCGTGGGTCGGCCCGAGCAGGTAGTCGTCGCCCTTGCGGTCCTGCAGCCGGAAGATGTTGTTGCCGTACTCGTTCCAGCGACCGGTTGCCTCGTAGGGCTCGCGGGGCAGCAGCGCGGGGAAGAGCAGCTCCTGGGCGCCGATCGAGTCCATCTCCTGGCGGACGATGTTCTCGACCTTGCGCAGCACCCGCAGCCCCAGCGGCAGCCAGGTGTAGATGCCGGGGCTGACCCGACGGATGTAGCCGGCCCGGACGAGCAGCCGGTGGCTCGGCACCTCGGCATCGGCCGGATCCTCGCGAAGGGTTCGCAGGAACAGGGTCGACATGCGCAGTGCCACGGGTGACTCCTCGGGTGGTGGACGGGCCACCCGAGGATATCGGTGCTGCGGTCGTCACCTCACCCCAGTTCCGCCCCGGGGATACTGGGTGGATGGAGACCATCAGCACCACCGAGCAGCTGCGGGCCCTCGTGGGGGAGCCACTCCCCCGCGTGCGGGACAAGGTGCGGACGTCCTTGCACGAGCTGGACCGCGACTGGATCGCGGCGTCGCCGTTCTGCCTCGTGGCGACCTCGGACGCCGACGGCCGCTGCGACGTCTCGCCCAAGGGCGATCCTCCGGGCTTCGTGCAGGTGCTCGACGACTCCACGGTGGCCATCCCCGAACGCAAGGGCAACAAGCGGGTGGACGGCTACCTCAACCTGCTGGAGAACCCCCGGGTCGGACTCCTGTTCGTCATCCCCGGGCGAGGCGACACGTTGCGGGTCAACGGCACCGCGACCTTGGTCTCGGACGCCACGTGGTTCGACGCCATGGTCGTCAAGGGCCACCGCCCGGTCCTGGCGACGGTCGTGCACGTCGAGGAGGTCTTCGCGCACTGTGCCAAGGCCTTCATGCGCAGCCAGCTGTGGCACCCGTCCACGTGGGACCCGCTTGCGGTGGGGTCGCGCCCCCAGATCGCCAAGGCACTCGAACGGCCCGAGGACAGCATCGAGGAGCTGGAGCGCTACTACGGCGAGCAGTACTCGACCGGGCTCTACTGAGACCTCAGGCCAGGTGGGCGTAGACCACGACGTTGTCGCGGTAGTGCCCGGCGCCGGAGTCGAACGACCCACCGCACGTGATCAGCCTCAGCTCGGGGCCGTCGGTGTTGCCGTAGACCTCCAGGGTCGGGAAGGCGTCCTTGGGGTAGCGGACGGCACGGTCCACGGTGAACTCGACGACCTGGCCGTCCTCGCGGGTCACCGCCACCGTGGCGCCCTTCTTCAGGGCACCCAGCCGGTAGAAGACCGAGGGGCCGTTCTTGACCGAGTCGACATGGCCCTCGAGGACCGCAGGACCGACCTCACCCGGGGTCGGCGAGCCGGTGAACCAGGCCGCCTTGTCGTAGCCGGGGCCCGGCTGCGGGACGGCGACGGTGCCGTCGTCGGCCAACCCGAGGTGCAGCAGCGAGGAGTCAACCCCGATGGAGGGGATCTGGACCCGGGTGGGCACCGAGCGCTCCAGGCCCGCAGCGGTGGGCCGCACAGCGGGCGCCGTGGAGGTGGGCTCCCCCGGCGCCGTCGGGCTCTCACCGGGGGCCGGCCTGCTCGGCAGGCCCGAGCCGGCGGTCGTCGGGGCGGCGGCCGGTGCCTGGGGTGGTGCCTGCTGGCCGGCCCAGGCGATCGCCAGCAGGACCGCACCGGTGAGGACGAGCACGGCGGCAGCCGCCGCGAGCAGGAGCCCGCGACGGCTGCGCTGGGGGTGTCCCATGTCGCTCAGGGGGTCAGCCGATCAGGCCTTGGCCCCGGCCTTGACCATCGAGGTCTGGCGCCGACGCAGGGCCACGGCCCCGAGACCGAAACCGACGGCCAGCAGGATGCCACCGGCACCGATCAGGCTGCCGTCCTCGATGCCGGCCGTGGAGCCGCCGCCGGTGGACACGCCGCCGGACGGCATACCGCTCATCTGCGACAGGCTCAGCGCACCACAGGCGGCCGGGTCGGTGGCCTCCTCGGGCAGCGAGGGGTCGAGCTCGGACTTGACCGTGCCGTCGTACTTCCCGCTCTTGTTGAGGTCCACACCGTGGACGACAACCTGGCCGTTGCCCTGGCGCAGCTGGGCCGCCGTGGCGTCGCTCACGGTGATGGTGCGCTCGTAGGTGCCCGAGGCGGTCGGGAAGCGGTCCACGGCCAGCCCGGACTTGGGCGAGGTGTCACCGGTCTTGGTGAGCGAGACGGCGATGGCGCCGTAGCTGTCTGCCGCATCCATCACCTGGAGGGCGCCGTTGGCGCCGCTGCCCTTCTCACCATTGGTCGGGCAGACGTTCTTGCCACCGATGTGGATGTGCTGCGCGTGCGGCGCACCGGCCAGCAGGCCCTGGGTCGTCAGGGTGACGTGGACCCGGTTGCCCGAGACGGTGACCATCGCGGTACCGCTCGCGCCGCTGTCGTTCAGCTGGCTGAGGTTGGCCTGCAGGGAGGCGTCGTCGGCGGCCGCTGCCGGGCCGGCTCCGAGGAAGGCCGCCCCCGCGACCGTCAGGGTGCCGAGTGCCGTCAGGCGGGTGGTGCGTCGTGTGGTGGACCTCATCAGGAGACTCCTTCGTCAGTTGTCCGTCTGGTCTGCCGCCACGAGCTCTGACGCCCGCGACATCAGGGGTTCGACACCAGCACCGGGGCGGATTGGTGCATCCCGGACAATTTCCAAGGGAGTCCTCCACGAGGCTCCGGTCAGGAGCGCCCCGCCGCCCTGAGGGCTGTGCGGATCATCGGCCACTGCAGCGGCAGCCTGGCCAGCGTGCCCACGAAGGCTGCCGTGGCGCTGGCGGTCCCCTTGCGCTGTGCGCGCCTGCCGTGGTCGGCGGCCATCTGGAGGTTTCCCGGCAGGATGCCGACGAGCAGGACGGCGCTCGCCCACCCGGCAGCCCGGCGGGTGCGGGGGTACAGCAGCCCGGCGGCGCAGGCCAGCTCCGACACCCCCGACAGGTAGACCAGCTCGCGGCGCCGCGGAAGGGCGTGCGGCACCAGCGGCTCGAACACCTCGGGCTTGACCAGGTGGGTGGTGCCGGAGGTGAGGAACAGGCCGGCCAGCCCGACGATGTCCTTGGTGAGCGGCGCAGTGGAGGTCATGCGCGCCATCCTGTCAGCCGGGCGGGCCGTCCGAGTCGGCCCGCCGTCGGCTCCCCGGGCGCCTCGCCTGCAGCCCCCGAGGGTAGGGCCGGTCCGGGTGCGGGAGCACGTCCTTGACGATCCGGGGCAGCTGGGCGGTGGGGCGTCCGAGCTGCTCCTCCTTCCACGTGCGGTAGAGCCGGGCCCGGTCCTCGAGGTTCAACCGGGACAGCACCTGCTCCACGGCGGCGAGGATCGAGCCGCGCAGCAGCCACGAGGAGGTGTCCTCCTGCGCGCGCACCATGATGAGCTCGGTGAGGATGGCCTGGGTCTCGCGCAGGATGTCGAGGCTCTCGGCCAGGGCCTGCTCGGTCTCCTGCTCGCCCCCCTCCGCCTCGGCCACGACCAGTCCCCCGAAGGCTCGCAGGCAGTCGGCCGTGTCGTGCAGCACGACCGCGAACGCCGAGCGCAGCTCACCTCCGTAGGGGTCGTCGGGTTCGGACTCCGTCGGGATCTCGGCCAGCACCACGGCGAACAGGGCCCGGATGGCCAGCAGGCAGTGCTCGAGGGTGTCCAGGCCGGACGCCAGCACAGGTTCGACGTCGAGGGTTCCAAGAGCCCTGGGGTTGAAGCGTCGGCTGTCCTTGAGCAGGGCGATGATCGCGGTCGCGTCGGCGACCTCCCGGTTGGCGGAGCGCACCCGGTCGATGAGCTCGTCGACCTGTTCGCGGGTCACCGGGCCGGCGACCAGGGCCTCACCGGCGCCGTCCAGGGGGGCCGCGGCCGCGTCGACAAGGCGCAACAGTGCCTGGCGCGCGGAGTGGGTGGGCATGGCGGGCGGGTAGACCAGGTTGAAGGCGACGCCCACGGCCGCGCCGATCAGGGTGTTCAGGATCCGGGTCTCGGCGGCGATGTCGTGGTTGCTCACCCCCAGGATGAGCATGGCGCTGATCGGTGTCTCCAGTGCCTGCGGGCCCAGCCGCAGCACCTTGGCCAGCAGCAGCGACGCGGCGATCGCGGCGCCGAGGCTCCACCACGTCAGTCCGATCCACGTCGAGAGCAGGGTGGCCACGAGGATCCCCGACAGGACCGCCCCCACGCGAACTGCGCCCATCTTGATGGTGGAGTAGGCCGAGGCCTGCACCACCAGCAGGGCCGTGAGCGGACCGGTCAGGTCCAGGGCCCCCTCGGTGAGGACCTGGGACAGCAGGTAGGCGACGACGGCGGCCGAGGTGAGTCGCAGGATGGTGACCAGCGTCGGCCGCAACCGCCGGGGGACGTCGCGCCAGGCCGTGGGGTGCCCCCGCCAGGCCCAGTCGGCCACGGCGGCCCACCGCGACCTGCCGGTGCCTTCGGTTGGTGACATCCGATCCTCTCAGGCACCCTCGCGGGCACCCCGGCTAGAGCAGCACCGTCGAGAAGGTGCCCACGTCCTCGAACCCCACGCGCGCATACGTCGCACGGGCGCTGTCGTTGAAGTCGTTGACGTAGAGGGTGACCCAGCGCGCCCGGGTCTGCATCACCTGCTCGACGACAGCCGCCATGAGTGACACGGCCAGGCCCTGACCGCGCAGGTGCGGCGCCAGCCAGACCCCCTGGATCTGCGCGCAGCCGAGGGCCACCGAGCCCACGTCGGCCTTGAACACCACCGCGCCGTCCTCGATGACCACGAAGGTGTGCCCGCGCTCGATGAGTCCCATCAGGGCGGACCGGTATGCCGCACCCGAGCCGGAGAACGGCGGGTAGCCGATCTCGCCCTCGAACATGTGTGCCGCGGCAGGCATGACGAGGTCGACCTCGGCGGCCGTCGCGGGCCGGACCCGGGGGTCCAGCTCGATGCCCAGCGAGGACGGCAGGTCCATGGCGCTCATCAGTGGCTGCGTCGCGCGCACGGCGCGCGCGGGCCCCCAGGTCGGGGCGAGCAGGCGCCACAGCTCGCCCACCTGGTCGGCCGGGCCCAGGATGGAGGCGCACTGCCTGCGCCAGCGGCGGGCCCGGTCGGCGTAGTAGCCGATCGAGGTCTCGTCGGCCTCCACGGGGACGAGGTTGGCGCTGGACCAGCACAGCGACTCGAGCGCTCCGTCGACCTTGTGGCCCAGGACCGTGCCGGGCTGGGTCGACAGCACCCCTTCGAGCAGCCGGGCCGCCACGAAGACGTTGGCGGGCAGGTTGCGCGCGCACACCTCGAGGGCGGCGTCGCGGTCCGCGGACGAGAGCGCGTGGACCGGGTTACGAGTGCGCAGCACCCGCTCAGCCTAGGTGGTGGCGGGCGCAGATGCCCGCGAGACCACGGATCTGGTCAGCCGACGGTGACGCTGGGGGCCCCTGCGCTGTCCTCGTCGACGGGCTCGCCCATCTCCTCGGCGATCCGCATGGCCTCCTCGATCAGGGTCTCCACGATCTGCGCCTCGGGCACCGTCTTGATGACCTCGCCCCTGACGAAGATCTGGCCCTTTCCGTTGCCCGAGGCCACCCCCAGGTCGGCCTCGCGCGCCTCGCCGGGGCCGTTCACGACGCAGCCCATCACGGCCACCCGCAACGGCACGGTCATCCCCTCGAGCCCTGCGGTCACCTCGTCGGCCAGCTTGTAGACATCGACCTGCGCACGCCCGCACGACGGGCACGAGACGATCTCGAGCTTGCGGGGCTTGAGGTTGAGCGACTGGAGGATCTGGTTGCCGACCTTGACCTCCTCGACCGGGGGGGCCGAGAGCGAGACGCGGATGGTGTCGCCGATGCCCTTGGACAGCAGCGCCCCGAAGGCCGTGGCGGACTTGATCGTGCCCTGGAAGGCGGGGCCGGCCTCGGTCACGCCGAGGTGCAGCGGCCAGTCGCCGCGCTCCGAGAGCATCTCGTAGGCCCGGACCATGACCACCGGGTCGTTGTGCTTGACCGAGATCTTGAAGTCGTGGAAGTCGTGCTCCTCGAAGAGGGAGGCCTCCCACACCGCGGACTCCACGAGCGCCTCGGCGGTGGCCCGCCCGTACTTCTCCATGAGGCGCGGGTCGAGCGACCCGGCGTTGACACCGATCCGGATGGAGACGCCGGCGTCCTTGGCGGCCGCGGCGATCTGCTTGACCTGGTCGTCGAACTTGCGGATGTTGCCCGGGTTGACGCGGACGGCGGCGCAGCCGGCGTCGATGGCCGCGAAGACGTACTTGGGCTGGAAGTGGATGTCGGCGATGACCGGGATCTGTGACTTGTGGGCGATGGCCGGGAGCGCGTCGGCGTCGTCCTGGGTCGGGCAGGCCACGCGCACGATGTCGCAGCCGGTGGCCGTCAGCTCGGCGATCTGCTGGAGCGTCGCGTTGATGTCCGTCGTGGGGGTGGTGCACATCGACTGCACGGAGATCGGGGCGTCGCCGCCCACCTCGACCTTGCCGACCTTGATCTTGCGGGTCTTGCGACGGGGCGCCAGCACGGGGGCAGGCGCGGACGGCATACCAAGCGAAACGGTCATGTGCCCAGTATCCCCCACCTACCGGGCGCTCCCGGGCGGAGGTCGGGGAACACCCGTTCCCCAGCCCCGACTGTGCTTGACTCGCCGTCATGACCGACGACGGCCAGCAGCGCGCAGCCCTCGAGCGCGCGACCGCCTCGGTCACCCAGGCAGCCCGGGCCGAGCGCGAGCACCAGCGGCAGCGCGTCCAGCTCGCGGCGCACGAGCACACCGTGGCGCGCCTCACCAGGCTGGTCGCCGCGCGTCGCCAGGAGCTCAGCGACGAGCAGGCCGACGTGGACCGCCTGGAGTCCTTCTCGCTGACCCGCATCGCGACGGCGCTGCGCGGTCACCGTGAAGCGGCCCTGGACCGGGAGCGGGCCGAGGTGCTCGCCGCGGAGTATGCCGTGGCGGACGCCGAGCAGGCGCTCGCGCGTGCCCGGGACGAGCGCACCCGCAGCGCGGCCTGGCTGGCGGCCCACCCCGACCCGGCCGAGGCCCTGGCGGCGGCGCTGGCCGACAAGGCGCTGGTCCTGTCGCGCGACCCCGAGGTCGGCCCCCAGCTCAGCGCCCTCGCCCGCCGACGAGGGGAGCTGGCCGATGAGCGGCGCGAGCTGCAGGAAGCGGCCGTCGCGGGTCGGGCGGCCGTCGGCGCGTTGCACGAGGCGGCCGAGCTCCTGGACAGCGCCCGGTCCTGGTCCACCTACGACACCTTCTTCGGCGGCGAGGTGATCAGCTCGTTCATCAAGCACCAACGACTCGACACGGCCGCCGAACGGGTGCGCGCCGCCGGAGCCGCCCTGACGACCTTCACCCGCGAGCTGGCCGACGTCGAGGTCTCCGGCCCCGAGACGGCGCAGGTGTCGGGGCTCCTGCGGGGCATGGACATCTGGTTCGACAACGTCATCAGCGACCTCATGGTGCGCAGCCGCATCAACGAGTCGGCGGACGCCGTCACCCGGGCCCTCTCCGGGACCCAGCGCTCGCTGCACGAGGTCGACGAGCGCCTCCGACGTGCGACCACGCAGGCCAGCCAGGTCGACGAGGACTACCGCCGGGTCCTGGGCGCTTCGTGAGGACCGGGGCGGGTCAGCCCCCGAGGCTGATCGGCTTGACCAGGTCGGCGTAGATCAGCAGGACGGACATCACGATGAGCACGGACGACACGGCATAGGCCACCGGCAGCGCCTTGGCGACATCGACGTGGCCCGGGTCCGGGCGTCCGCGCAGCCGGGCCACCCCACGCTTGGCGCCTTCCCACAGCGCGCCCGCCACGTGTCCCCCGTCCAGGGGCAGCAACGGGACCATGTTGAAGACGAACAGGGCCATGTTGAGCGAGGCCATGAGGGACAGCAGGAAGATCAGCGGGTTCATGCCGTTCTCGCCGCCGATCCACGAGATCTTGCCCGAGCTCGCCTCACCCGCCAGCCGGCCGACGCCGACGACCGACACCGGACCCTCGGGGTCGCGCGGTCCGGACCCGAAGGCCGCCTGACCCACCCCGACCATCTTCTGCGGGATCTTGAGGATGACGCCTGCGGTCTGGGTCAGGCCGTTGCCGATGACCTGGGGCACCACCGACAGCGGCTGGCGCTCGTAGGCCACCGGTGTCGAGGAGCTGACCCCGAGGAAGCCGGCCTCGATGACCACCGGCTTGCCCTCGGCGTCGACCAGCGGGGTGCCGTCCGGGCCGACCTGCTGCACCGTGTTGCGGATGGGGGTGGCCTCGAGGGTCTTGGTGACGCCGTCGCGCAGGACGACGATCGGGGTCGGCTCGCCGACCCGCGGGCGGATCAGTCGGCCGACGTCGGTGGTCCGGGTGATCTTCTCGCCACCGACCGAGACGATCCGGTCACCCGGTCGCAGCCCCGCCGCGTAGGCGGGGGTCTTGGGGTCGGTGGGGGCACACGACGTCTTGGCGGCTGCCTGGCTGGCCGGCACGACGCACTCGCTCACGGCCGCGACGTTGGCCCCCTCCTGGGGGGTCGCCACGCCGTAGAGGGTGACGACACCGGTGAGCAGGACGACTGCGATGGCCAGGTTGACCAGCGGTCCACCCATCATCACGACGACCTTCTGGTGCACCGGGAGCTTGTAGAACACCCGGTCCTCGTCGCCCGGCTTGATCTCCTCGAGGCTCAGCTGACGCGCCTCGTCGGCGAGCTGGCTGAACCGGCCCGTGCTCGACACCCGGAGCGTGCCGGGTGCGTCGCCGGCGCGGGGCGGGAACATGCCGACCATGCGGATGTAGCCGCCCAGCGGGATGGCCTTGACGCCGTACTCGGTCTCGCCACGATGGGTCGACCACAGGGTGGGGCCGAAGCCGACCATGTACTGGGTGACCTTGACCCCGAACTTCTTGGCGGGCACGAGGTGCCCGATCTCGTGGAGGCCGATGGACAGGCCGACCCCGAGGACCACCGCGAGCACGCCGAGCACGTAGAGCAGCACCACCATCAGCGCAGCGCCCCCTCGACGTCGGTCAGTCGTTCGTTCTGCAAACCCAGCACCTTCCGTGCCTCGGCGCGCGCCCACGAGTCGGCGCGCATCACGTCCTCAACGGCCAGTGTCCCTGATTCGATCCCGTCGTGGCGCGAGGCCCCATGCTGGTGGACCACCCGGTCGATCGTGTCGACGATGTCGAGGAAGCCGATCCGGCCCTCGTGGAAGGCATCCACAGCCACCTCGTTGGCGGCGTTGTAGACCGCGGGGAAGGTGCCGGCGGCCATCCCGACCTCCCGGGCCAGCCGCACCGCGGGGAAGGCCTCGTCGTCCAGCGGCTCGAAGTCCCACGACTGGGCGGCGGTCCAGTCGACGGGCACGTCGACGTCGGCGAGCCGCTCCGGCCAGGACAGCCCCAGGGCGATGGGGACCAGCATGCGCGGCGGACCGGCCTGCGCGATCGTCGACCCGTCCACGAACTCGACCATCGAGTGGATCATCTGCTGGGGGTGCACCACGACGTCGATGCGCTCGAAGGGGATGTCGAAGAGCAGGTGGGCCTCGATGACCTCGAGGCCCTTGTTGACCAGGGTGGCCGAGTTGGTCGTGATGACCCGGCCCATCGAGAAGTTCGGGTGCGCCAGCGCCTGCTGCGGGGTCACCTCGCGCAGCGACTCGCGGCTGCGACCCCGGAACGGTCCCCCGCTCGCGGTGACGACCAGGCGTCGCACCTCGGCCGCTCCACCGCCGCGCAGGCACTGCGCGATGGCGGAGTGCTCGGAGTCCACCGGCACGATCTGGCCCGGCCGGGCGGCAGCACGCACGAGCGGCCCGCCGACGATCAGGGACTCCTTGTTGGCCAGGGCGAGGGTCGACCCCTCGGCGAGGGCGGCCAGGGTCGGCCGCAGGCCGATGGCACCGGTGATGCCGTTGAGCACGACGTCGGCGCCGAAGCCCGCCGCAGAGACCGCTGCGTGCTCACCCACCGCCACCTGCGGCCGGTATGCCGGTCGGCCGGCTCGCGCGGCATACGCCCCGATGGCTTCGGCAACGCCTTCGTGGGTGCCGGTGGCGAGCGCGACGAGGTCCGCCTCGAACTGCACCGCCTGCTCGGCGAGCAGGTCGAGGTTGGAGCCGGCGGACAGGGCGACGACGCGGAAGCGCTCGGGGTTGCGCGCGATGACGTCGAGGGCCTGGGTGCCGATCGACCCGGTGGAGCCGAGGATGGCGACGGTGCGCGGTGAGGTCACCTCCTCATTGTCGCTCATGCTGGGGCAGGTTCACGCCTGCCCAGCCGCTGGTCGAGCGCCACCATGGCGATACCGACGAGCCCGAGGAGCCCCGCGATGCCCACGAAGTTGGCCAGGGTGCGCGGGTAGCCCAGCTCGTTCGCGTCGACGAACGGGTACGGGTACCAGTCGGTGACCACGCCGCGGACCAGGGTGTAGACCGCCCAGAGCAGCGGCCACACCAGGGACGGCAGGACCTGCGCCCGGGTCGCCTGCCCACGCGGTCCCACCAGCAGCCAGGTGAGCACCGCCACCAGTGGCACCACCACGTGCAGCAGCTTGTCGACGACGTACGAGCTGCCGCTGAGGTCGAGGATCGGGCGCAGGAAGAACCAGTGGACGACGCCGGTGACGGTGATGCCGACGACGGCGTTCATCCGGACGACCCGCCACAGGGGCCCGTCCCGGCCGGGGTCGCGGGCCAGCAGCCACGAGGTCACCAGGACCAGCAGGTTGGACTGGATGGTGAAGTAGGAGACGAACCGGATGAGGCGGGTGCTCATCGACGGCGGCGCGGCGTCGGCCAGCACCGCGTCACCGGAGACGACCAGGGCGAGCTGCCAGACCACGGCCACGAGCGCGACCAGCGCCGTCACCGCGTGCAGGAGCCGGGGCGGAAGGCGGTTCACAGGGCAACGCTAGCCGGATCACCGCTCCACCACCGTGATGTCGAGGTCGGCGTGGTCACCGTCCACGTCAGCGAGCACGGAGCGCAGGTCCGCGTAGGCGCCGGGGTCTGCGGCGGCCAGGGCGGCCACACCGTCCCACACGAGCAGGCACGACCGCCCCGCGTCCGCGCCGTCGGTGCCGTTCCGGCTGGCGCCGCTGGCCCAGTCGCCGAGGGAGTCGGCCAGGGCATCGAGGTTGTGGCCGAACCAGTCCGGGAAGTGCAGGACCTCCGCGAACCACTGCAACGACTCGGCCTTGGTCTCCCCCGCAGGAACGACCACGACCCGGGCCCCTGACGCGGCCGCCTGGCGGACGAGCCCCGCGACCGAGGTCCGCGGCCCGAGGACCCGCATCATGGCTGCGCCCTCACGACGCGGAACGAGCCGTAGTGGTCGTCGCTGTAGTACCGCTGCCCACCCGGGCCCGTGATGATCCGCCGGGCACCGCGGTCGGACTCGCCCGGGGTGGGGACGGTGTACTCGTGGTAGGCGTCGCGGGACTGCGCGGGGAGCAGTCGCTCGCGGTTCTGGAACACGACACCGTCGCGCGCATAGGGGAACGGACCGCCCGCGTCGATGAGGTCGAGGGTCCGGCGAGCCTGCACGGGCAGGTCCTCGACGAGGACCACGGGCAGCCCACTGGGGTCCTGGCGCTGGACTGCCGAGGACGATGCAGGCTGGGTGGGCGCTGACGGCTCGCCCCCGCCGCTCCCCCAGAGAACCACCGCCAGGAGGGCCAACACCGCCAGCACCGCGCCGGCTGCACGACGTTGCGAGGCTGACATGGGACCGACCTTAGGGTGAGTCGGGTGCCGACGGCTCACTCGCGGTAGACGCGCTCCTCGATCAGCTGCTCCTCGACGATCCGGCCCTCGGGCTCGAAGCGACCCTGCTCGAAGCGCTTCTGGAACTCCAGCTCCAGGTGGTCCACGCCGTTGCGGTTCTTCTCGATCGACATCACGACCCAGTGGCGGAAGCGTTCGGCGTTGCCCAGGTGGTACATCAGGTGGTGCTTGGCGACCACGTCGTACTTCTCGTTGAGGATCAGGACGACGTCGGCCTCGTAGGCCAGCGCCGACGAGCCACGCAGGTCGTGCACCCGCATGCGGGTCCCCGCTGCGAGGCTGCCCTTGTCGGCGGCGGCGATGGCGAACACCGGGACCGCGAACTCGAGCGCGAGGTCCTTGAGCCGTTCGACGACCACCGCGATCCGGTCGTCCTCGCCCGAGGTCACGCCCGGCACCGGCACCTTCTGGAGGTAGTCGACCAGCACGAGCGGCGCGGTGCCCTCCCGCTCGGTGACCTCGGTGACGGCGGCGTGGATCTCGTCGAGGGTGGTGTGCAGCCCGCTGGAGGTGTGCACGTGGAGCCGGTCTCCGTATGCCGTGAGGTTGGCGACCGCCTCGGCGCCCGCCACGCTGTCGGAGAAGCGCTCGTGCAGCGACCGGGCCCGGCTGTGCCGCGCCTCGAACCCGGAACGGATCTTGGTCAGGCTGACCGCCTCCGTGCCGGCGATGGCCGCGGCTTCGATGGCCAGGAGCCGCTCCAGGATGCCGTGGGCGTCGTGCTCGTAGGAGAAGAGGATGGCTGTGCGGTTGGCCGCGAGGGCGTTGCGCAGCATCTGCAGGGCCATCGCCGTCTTGCCCAGCCCGTGGGGGCCGCCCAGCAGGATCAGCTCGCCCGAGCGGAGCCCTCCGGACAGCGCCGTGTCGAGGGCGTCGAAGCCGGTGGGCCAGATCCGCGCGCCGGCGGTGTGCCCCTCGCGGAGCTTGTCGTCGGTCTCGGCCAGGACCTGGCCGAGCGAGCGCAGGCGCATCGCGCCCCGCCGGTCCGACGGTGGGTCGGAGGCGATCGTCAGGTGGCTCGGCTCGGCACGCTCGACGCTGGTCATGGCGCGATTGAACCGCGATCAGCGTCTCTCGGGAGGCTTTTCCGCCAGAGTTCCGCCGATCAGCCGATGCCCCGACCTGCGGGAAAGGGCCGTCAGGGGGCAATTCCGACGTACGTGGTCTCGAGGTACTCCTCGATGCCCTCGAAGCCACCCTCACGGCCGAAACCGGAGGCCTTGACCCCGCCGAACGGCGCCGCAGGGTTGGAGATGATCCCCTGGTTGACGCCGATCATCCCGTACTCCAGGCCCTCGGCCACCCGGATCATCCGGGACAGGTCGTTGGTGAAGACGTAGGAGGCGAGGCCGTACTCGGTGGCGTTGGCCAGGCCGATGGCCTCCTCCTCGGTGGCGAAGGTCGCGATGGGCGCGACCGGGCCGAAGATCTCCTCGGTCATCATCCGGGCGTCCTTGGCCACCCCGGTCAGCACCGTCGGCTCGTAGAAGTAGCCGCGGCCGGGGACGGCGTTGCCGCCGGTGACCACCGTGGCGCCCTGGGCGCGGGCGTGCTCGACCAGCTCGGACACCGAGTCGCGGGCCTTGCCGTCGATCAGGGGGCCCACGTCGACCCCCTTCTTCGTGCCCTTGCCCAGGGTCAGCGCACCCATCCGCTGGGCGAGCTTGGCGCCGAACTCCGCAGCGACGGACTCGTGGGCATAGAAGCGGTTGGCGGCCGTGCACGCCTCACCGATGTTGCGCATCTTGGCCAGCATCGCGCCCTCGACGGCCCGGTCGATGTCAGCGTCCTCGAAGACCAGGAACGGGGCGTTGCCGCCGAGCTCCATCGACACCCGCAGCAGCTGCTCGGCCGACTGCTCCACGAGCCGTCGACCGACCCCGGTCGATCCCGTGAAGGTCAGCTTCCGGAGCCGTGGGTCGCGGATGATCGGCTCCATCACATCGCCGGTGTGCGAGGTGGTGACCACGTTGAGCACCCCGTCGGGCAGGCCGCACTCCCCCATCACCTTGGCGAGCAGCAGCATCGTCAACGGCGTCTGGCTCGCCGGCTTGACGACCATCGTGCAGCCGGCGGCGACCGCCGGACCGATCTTGCGGGTCCCCATCGCGAGCGGGAAGTTCCAGGGGGTGATCATCAGCGTCGGCCCCACGGGCTTCTTCATGGTCAGCAGCCGGGTGGCGCCGTTGGGCGCGGTCGACCAGCGGCCGCTGATGCGGACGGCCTCCTCGGAGAACCAGCGGAAGAACTCCGCGCCGTAGGTCACCTCACCGCGCGACTCGGCCAACGTCTTGCCCATCTCGAGCGTCATCAGGGTCGCGAACTCCTCGGCCCGGGCCGTGATCGCCTCGAACGCCGCACGCAGGATCTCGCCGCGGTCCCGGGGAGGCGTCCTCGCCCAGTCGGCCTGGGCCGCGACCGCGGCGTCGAGCGCGGCCTTGCCGTCGGCCACCGTCGCATCGGCCACGTGGGTGATCGTGGTGCCGCTCGACGGGTCCTCGACGGCCAACGTCGCTCCGCCGCTGGCGTCACGCCACTGGCCGCCGATCAGCAGCCCCTTCGGGACCGACTCGATGAGTGACTTCTGGGTGGTGGCCATCAGGACTGCTCCTTCGTGGGTTCGCTGTCGTGCGTCTCGTGCGTGTGGTGGTGCGATAGGTGGCCCTCGGGGATCGCGCCCGCGCGACCCGCGAGCAGGGGCTGGGACGGGTCCCACCGGGTGCCCTCCCGAGCGTCCTGGCGGCGACGGGCGATGGCCGACAGGGCTTCGAGGACGACCCGGTTGGCCAGCGCCGCGGTGATGTCGGCATGGTCGTAGGGCGGGCTCACCTCGACGACGTCCACCCCGACGACGGGGAGCTCGAGGCAGATCCGGCGCACCGAGTCCAGCAGCTCGCGGGCCGACAACCCGCCGGGCTCCGGGGTGCCGGTGCCCGGGGCATGTCCCGGGTCGCACACGTCGATGTCGACGGAGAGGAAGACGCCCTCGCACTCGTCCGTGGCGATCGCGAACGCGTCGGTGAGGCACTCCTGCAGGCCGCGGTGCACGATCTCGGTCATCTCGAAGGAGCGCATCTGCTGACCGGCCATCCAGTCCAGGGTCTCCGGCGGCGGCCAGTAGCCGCGCAGCCCGATCTGCAGGAAGCGGTCACCGCGCAGGGCACCCGACTCGATGAGCCGTCTCATCGGCTGCCCGTGGCCCCACAGGGACCCGAACTCGATGTCGCCGGTGTCGGCGTGGGCGTCGAAGTGGATCATCGAGACCCGACCGTGGCCGAGCACGTTGGCGACGCCCTTGGCGTCCGGGAACGCGATCGAGTGGTCGCCGCCGAGGACGACCGGGATGGCGCCCGCGCGGGTCACCCTCTCCACCGCCGCCTCGAGCTTGGGCAGCGACCGCTCGATGTCGCCGGAGTACATCTCGACGTCGCCCGCGTCCACGACTCGCAGGTCGACGAGCCCGTCGGTGCGCATCGCCAGTGACGGTCTCGAGCCGTCGTGCGGCAGGTAGTCGGTCATCCGGATCGCCTGCGGTCCGAAGCGGGTCCCGGGCCGGTGCGAGGTGCCGCCGTCGAACGGCGCACCGAGGATGACGACGTCGGCGTCGGCATACGTCGTCTCGTCGTCGAGGTCGCAGCGGTCCACGCCGAGGAAGGTGAAGTCGGGGCCGTACTGCTGCCCGTAGCGCGTCATGCTCCGACCCTAGTCCCGCAACGCGAACGGGGCCTCAGCGGTCCTCCATGCCCCAGGGGGAACCGTAGCCGTCGGGCTTCGGCGCCGCGAGGAGGTCGAGGAAGGGCACCGCGTCGAAGGCCTCCGGGCCGAGCACGCCGGCCCCGCCCCAGGTCCCCGACGCGATGAGCTCCAGTGCGACCACGGGGTTGATCGCGGTCTGCCACACGACGCACTGGGCGCCGTAGTCGCGCATCGTCTCCTCGTTGTCGACCACGTGGTAGAGGTAGGTGCTGCGGGGTTGGCCGTCCTTCCCGGTGCCGGTGACCATGAGGCCGGCGCAGGTCTTGCCCTTCATCTGCGGCCCGATCGTGGCCGGGTCGGGCAGCACGGCCGCCACGACGTCGCGGGGCGACACCTCCACACCCTTGACCCGCACGGGGTCGGTCCGGTCGAGACCCAGGGTCCGCAGGGTGCGCAGGATGGTGATGAGCTCCTCACCGAGGCCGTACTTGAAGGTGACCCGCTCGGCGTCGACCCACCGCGGCATGAGGAGCACCTCCTCGTGCTCGACGTGGACGCACTCCACCGGCCCGATCCCCTCGGGGAAGTCGAAGACCTCCGGCTCGCTGAACGCCGGCAGGGTGAAGAAGCCCGCCTCGACGGCACCACCGGCCGCGTCGGCACGCGCCTTCTCCCACACCACCGGGGGGTTGAGGCACTCCTCGATGATCGTCCACATCGAGAACCCGGGCGCGAAGGTCTCGTTGCCGTCGGCGTCGTGGACGGTGAGGTTCGCTCCGTCGCGGGTGCCCAGCTCCTCGATGCGGGAGAACAGGTGGTCGGCCGCGTAGCGCGCGAAGACGTCGGACATCCCGGGCTCGACGCCGATCCCCAGCAGGGCCAGCTGTCCGGCCGACTCCCACTCCCCCGCCATCGCGAACTGCTCGTCACCGAGCTTGACCCCGACCTTGGCGTAGGGCTCCTCCGGGTGGCGCCGCGACAGGCTCATCGCCATGTCCAGGTAGCCGGCGCCGGCCGCCAGCGCCCCCCGGAAGATCGGCATGACGAACCGCGGGTCGACGGCGTTGAACACGTGGGTGGAGCCGTGCTCGCGCGCCAGTGCGGCCACGGCCGCCTCGTCGGAGGCGTCGACCTGCGCGGCGACCAGGCGGGTCTCGCCGTCGCGCCGGGCGCTGGCGGAGCCGACGGTGGCCTCGGCGCGGGCCAGGTCGTAGTCGGCCACGACCAGCTGCTCGAAGAAGTCGCGTTCGACGGCAATGCGCGCGGCGGCGTCACCGACGCCACCGGCGCCGATCATGAGGATGCGCATGGGTTCCTGGTTCTCCTACTTCTTGCGGGCGTTGCCGATGAGCTGTCCGGCGACGACGAGCAGCACCGCGATGACGAACATCGAGAAGCCGATGACGTTGGCCTGTGCGGGGATCCCGCGCAGGTAGGACACATAGACGAACTTGGGGAAGGTCGTCTCGTCGCCCGACACGAAGTTGGTGATGATGAAGTCGTCGAAGGACAGCGAGAACGCCAGCAGGGCCGCCGACACGATGCCGGGGAGCACCAACGGGAAGGTGACCCGCCAGAAGGTGCCGCCGGGACCGGCATACAGGTCCTGGGCGGCCTCCTCGAGACGCGGGTCCAGGCTCTGCAACCGCGCCTTGACCGTGACCACCACGAAGCTGATGCAGAACATGATGTGGGCGATGACGATCGTCCAGAACCCGAGCCGCAGCCCGAACCGCGCGAAGCCCTGTACGAAGATCGTCAGCAGGCTCGCGCCGAGCACGATCTCCGGGGTGGCCATCGGGATGAAGACCAGCACGTTGCTCGCACTGCGGCCCACGAACTTGTGACGCACCAGGGCGAAGGCGAGCATCGTGCCCAGGACCGTCGCGACGAGCGTGGCGATGGCCCCGACCTGGATCGACACGACCAGGGCGTCGCACACCCCAGGTGCCCCGCAGGGGTCCTTCCAGTGCTTGAGGGTCGGTCCCGCCGCGCCGTTCCACACGATGTTGGACTTGCGGTAGTCGTTGAAGGAGAAGACGAACGTGTAGGCGACCGGCACGAACAGGTAGAGCAGCACCAGCAGCGCCACGATCATGGCGGCGTGGGTCGTCAGCCAGTTCTTGAGGCGCTTGCCGGCAGAGGGCCCGGTCGCGGCGCTGAGTGCCGGGGTGCTGGCGGTGGTGCGGACGCTGGCGCTGCTCACAGCAGGTCCTCCGTTCCGAAGCGGCGGACGTAGACGAAGACCATGGCCAGGATGATGGCCATCAGGGTGAAGCTCAGCGCGGCCGCGGTCGGGAAGCCCCCGAGGACCTTGAAGAACTGGCTCTCGATGACGTTGCCCACCATCTTGGTGCTGCGGTCGGACCCGAGCAGCTCGGCGTTGACGTAGTCGCCCGCGGCGGGGATGAAGGTGAGCAGGGTGCCCGCGATGACCCCGGGCATGCTCATCGGCAGGGTCACGGTGCGGAAGGTCGTCAGGCCGTTGGCGTAGAGGTCTCCCCCCGCCTCGATCACCTTCGGATCAGCCCGTTCGAGCGAGGCGTAGATCGGGAGCACCATGAAGGGCAGGAAGTTGTAGGTGAGGCCGGCCACGACCGCCACCCACGTCTCCGTGATCCGCCCGCCCGGGAGCAGGTGCAGGGTGTTGAGCACCGTGGCCACCGGACCGTCGTCCGAGAGGATCTGGCGCCAGGCTATGGTGCGCAGGATGAACGAGGTGAAGAACGGCGCGATGACCGCGATCATCATGACGTTGCGCCACCTGCCGGCCTTGAACGCCATCGCGTAGGCCAGCGGGTAGGCCAGGGCGAACGCGAACAGCGTGGCCAGTCCGGCATACAGCAGCGAGCGGCCGAAGTGGCCGGCGAACTCGGTGACGGCCGTGAGGTAGTTGCCGGCGTTGACGTCGCGGTAGTAGTACCCGGGGTAGCCGGGGAACCCACTCTGCAGCGACACCGTGAACAGCTGGGCCAGCGGGAGGACGAAGAAGACCAGCAGCCACAGCCCTCCGGGCAGCAGCAGCAGGTAGGCCGTCCACCGGCGCCGCTCCTCCGGCGGCGTGGGCGCGGGGTCGGGCAGGTGGGTGCCCGCCCCCGCCGTGTGGGCGAGGGCCGTCACGACGCCTCCTGCGCGACCAGCGCCGCCGTCTCGTCGACCGCCACACCGAAGGCGTGTCCGGAGTCCCACTCGAGCCAGACCGAGTCGCCCGGTCGCACCGTGTTGCGGTCCACGTCGAGGTTCTGCTCGTAGACCCCCCACGTCGCACCGCTGGGCACCGTCACCAGGAACTGCGTCGCCACGCCGGTGAACGACACGTCCACGACGGTCGCCTTGACGTCGTTGCCGGCGCCGGTCGGCTGGTCGGTGGAGATCCGGACCTTCTCCGGACGGACGCCGAACATGATCTCGCCCTCGGACACCGAGGACCGGGCCCGCGGGATCCGGACCGTGGTGCCGGCGACCTCGACCACGAGGTTGTCGCCCTCGGTGCCGGTGATCCGGCCGACGCCGAGGTTGGACTGCCCGACGAAGTTGGCCACGAAGGCCGTCCTCGGCAGGTCGTAGAGCTCCTCGGGGTGGCCCATCTGCTCGATCTGCCCGGCATTCATCACCGCGACGGTGTCGGCCATGGTCATGGCCTCCTCCTGGTCGTGGGTGACGTGGATGAAGGTGAGCCCCACCTCGGTCTGGATGCGCTTGAGCTCGACCTGCATCTGGCGACGCAGCTTGAGGTCGAGGGCACCGAGCGGCTCGTCGAGCAGGAGCACCTCGGGACGGTTGACCAGGGCTCGGGCCAGGGCCACTCGCTGCTGCTGGCCACCCGACAGCTGGGCCGGCTTGCGCCCGGCCATGGGTCCCATCTGCACGAGCTCCAGCGCGGTCTCGGCCGCGGCCGCGGCGTCGTTGTCGCCCCGCCGCTTGGGCCCGAAGGCGACGTTGTCGCGGATGCTCAGGTGCGGGAAGAGCGCATAGCTCTGGAACACCGTGTTGACCGGGCGCTCGTAGGGACGCGAGCCGGTCAGGTCCGTATCGCCGATCAGCACCCGCCCACTGGTGGGCTGCTCGAGGCCGGCCACCATCCGCAGGGTGGTCGTCTTGCCACAGCCCGAGGGACCGAGCAGGGCGAAGAAGGAGCCCCGCGGGACGCGCAGCGTGAGGTCGTCGACCGCGGTGAACGCAGCGAACTCCTTGGTCACCGACTCCAGGTGCAGGTCGCCGGTCGCCTCACGGAACCCGGACGAGCCGGAACGGAAGATCGCCATCAGTTCCCCACCACCTTTGCCCACGCGGCGCCGTACTCGGCGTCCTCCTCCGGCGTCAGCGCCCGGAAGCCCTGGATGTTGTTCTTCTTGATGTAGTCCTCGCTGGGGAAGATGAACGGGCTCTTCGCGAGCTCGGGGTCGATCTTCTCCATCTCGGCCTGCGCGCCCTCGACCGGGCAGATGTAGTTGACGTAGGCGGCGACCTCGGCCGCGACCTTGGGCTCGTAGTAGTAGTTCATGAGCTCCATCGCGTTCTTGCGGTGCGTCGAGGTGATGGGGACCATCATGTTGTCGCTCCACAGGGTGCCGCCGGAGTCGGGGATGACGAACTCCCAGTCCGGGTTCTCGGTCTCGGCCCGCAGGATGAACAGGTCGCCGCTCCACACGATGCCGGCGATGGCGTTGCCCGACTTGAGGTCCTCGATGTAGCTGTTGCCCTTGACCCTGCGGATGTAGCCGTCGCTGATCCGCTTGTCGACCTCGGCGAACGCGGCCTCCATCTGGGCCTTGGTGAAGTCGCTGGTGATGTCGACTCCCTGCTGCTGCATGATCAACGCGGCCGTGTCGCGGAACTCACTGAGCACCACGATCTTGCCCTTGAGGTCATCGGCCCACAGGTCGTCGAGGGACTTCAGGTCGCGCCCGACCTTGGCCCTGTTGTAGCCGATCCCGGCGAAGCCGCTCTGCCAGGTGATGGAGTGCGTGCGCCCCGGGTCGAACGAGACGTCCTTGAGGGGTTCGAGCATCCTGCTGACGTTGGGCATCCGGATGATGTCGAGCGGCTGGACGAAGCCGTCCCGGATCACCCGGGTGGCCATCCAGTCGGTCAGGGTGAAGATGTCGGCCCCGATGTCCTGCTTGGCGCTCAGCTGCGGGGACACCTTGTTGACGTAGGAGTCGTTGTCGTCGATGGACTCGGAGTAGGTGGCCTGGATGCCCGACTCCTTGATGAAGGCCTCGAGCGTCGGGTACTTCTTGGTGTCCTCGTCGAAGTCCAGGTAGGCGGTCCAGTTGGCCCAGCGGACGATCTTCTCGGTGTCCGAGACATCGGTGGGCAGCTTGAGCTGGGCCGCACCGGCTGCCGGGGGCGCGGGCGGGGCACAGGCGCTGAGGGCGGTCGCCGCACCACCCAGGAGGGAGGCTCCGAGGAGGGTGCGGCGGGACACCGAACGGCTGTTGGCGGAAGCCTTCGCCGCGCGGACGAGCTGTCGGGCCATGGGATCGGCGGGGGGACGGAAGGGCTTCATGGGCGCTCGCTCTGTGCTCACGTCAGGGTCCCCGAGTGGACCCTGCGCTGGGGGTCTAGCTGTCGATGTTGGCCATGACGTGCTTGATGCGGGTGTAGTCCTCGAACCCGTACATCGACAGGTCCTTGCCGTAGCCCGACTTCTTGAAGCCGCCGTGGGGCATCTCGGCGACGATCGGGATGTGGGTGTTGATCCAGACGCAGCCGAAGTCGAGGGCCTTGGACACCCGCATCGCGCGACCGAAGTCCTTGGTCCAGACGCTGGAGGCCAGGCCGTACTCCACACCGTTGGCCCAGCGGATCGCCTCCTGCTCGTCGGTGAACCGCTGCACGGTGATCACGGGACCGAAGATCTCGTCCTGGATGGCCTCGTCGTCCTGGCGCAGGCCGGACAGCACGGTCGGCTCGAGGAAGAACCCGTCGCCCAGGCCGGACACCCGGTGGCCACCGGCGGTGAGGGTCGCGTGGTCGGGCAGCCTGGACAGGAACCCCTGGATCCGCTCGAGCTGGTTGCGGTTGTTGACCGGCCCGAACAGGGCGTCCTCGTCGTCGGGCAGGCCGACCTTGGCCGAGTTCCTGGCGTACTCCCCCAGGGCGGCGACGAAGTCGTCGTGGATGCCGGGCGCGGCAAGCACGCGGGTGGCGGCGGTGCAGTCCTGGCCGGCGTTGAAGTAGCCCGCCACGGCGATGCCCTCGACGGCGGCCTCGATGTCGGCGTCGTCGAAGACGATGACCGGCGCCTTGCCCCCGAGCTCGAGGTGGACCCGCTTGACGTCGCGGGCGGCGCTCTCGGCGACCGAGATGCCCGCGCGCACGGACCCGGTGATCGCGACCAGGGCAGGGGTCTTGTGCTCGACGACGGCCCGTCCGGTCTCGCGGTCGCCCGTGACGACGTTGAAGGTGCCCGGGGGCATGAACTCCGAGGCGATCTCGGCCATGAGCAGCGTCGTCTCGGGCGTCGTGTCCGACGGCTTGAGGACGATGGTGTTGCCCGCCGCGAGCGCCGGGCCGATCTTCCAGACCGCCATCATCATCGGGTAGTTCCAGGGCGTGACCTGGCCGACGACGCCGATCGGCTCGCGCCGGACCCAGCTCGTGTGGCCCTTCATGTACTCGCCCGCCGCGCGCCCCTCCAGGACGCGGGCAGCCCCCGCGAAGAAGCGCAGCTGGTCGACCATCGGGGGGATCTCCTCACTGGCGGTGAGGGCGTGCGGCTTGCCGGTGTTCTCGGACTCGAGCTTGATGAACTCGTCGGCCCGCTTCTCGATGGCGTCGGCGAACTTGAGCAGGGCCTGCTGGCGCTCGCTGGGGGTGGTCTGCCCCCACTCCTCGAAGGCCTTGCTGGCCGAGCCGTAGGCGGCATCGACGTCAGCGGCGGTGGAGATCGGCGCCTTCGCGACGACCTTGGCGGTCACCGGGCTGACGATGTCGGAGGTGGCATCCGTCTGCGCCTCGACGTACTCGCCGTTGACGAAGTTGCGCAGCGTGCGGGGGGCCTCGGACTGGGCGGTCACGATCACTCCAATGAGATTCGGGTACGGATTCCGGTGTGAGGAACTGTAGTGGTCCCACGATGGATTTCAATAGGTTCGTCGCGGCATTATGCGGAATCCATCGCCCGATGCGATCACTTGCCACTGATTCCGTCGAGATAGGACTTGCGCGAAGCGCGTTGGGGCGACACCATGGCCAGCGTGACCCGTCCCGCCAGCTCCAGCGCCGAGGTGCGCCTCGACGACGTGTCGAAGGCGATCATCGAGCAGCTGCAGGAGGACGGTCGACAGTCCTACGCCACGATCGCCAAGCGCGTCGGGCTGTCGGAGGCTGCGGTGCGCCAACGCGTGCAGCGGCTGCTCGACCAGGAGGTCATGCAGATCGTCGCCGTGACCGATCCGCTGCAGGTGGGCTTCCACCGGCAGGCCATGATCGGGATCCGCGTCGACGGTGACCTCCTTCCCGTGGGCGACGCGCTCACGGCGATGCCGGAGGTGTCCTACGTCGTCACGACGGCCGGCTCCTTCGACCTGCTCGCGGAGGTCGTCTGCGAGGACGACACCGAGCTGCTCGACCTCTTGACCAAGCGGATCCGCACCCTTCCGGGTGTGCAGACCACCGAGACGTTCGTCTACCTGAAACTCAACAAACAGCACTACAACTGGGGTACCCGATGAGCACCGAGACCACGCCCGCCACCACGCCCGCCGGCACGGCATACGCCGACGCAGCCCGCGACCACCTGTGGATGCACTTCACCCGCCACTCCACCTACGAGCAGGGCGGGCAGGTTCCCGTCATCGTCCGCGGTGAGGGGCACAAGATCTGGGACGACCGCGGCAAGGAGTACATCGACGGTCTCGCGGGGCTGTTCGTCGTCCAGGTGGGCCACGGCCGCCAGGAGCTCGCCGACGCGGCCGCCAAGCAGGCCAAGGAGCTGGCCTTCTTCCCGCTCTGGTCCTACGCCCACCCCCGCGCCATCGAGCTCGCCGAGCGGCTCGCTGCCGGCGCGCCCGGTGACCTCAACCGCGTCTTCTTCACCACTGGTGGGGGAGAGGCCGTCGAGACGGCCTGGAAGCTGGCGAAGCAGTACTACAAGCTCGTCGGCAAGCCGACCAAGCACAAGGTGATCAGCCGCGCAGTGGCCTACCACGGCACGCCGCAGGGAGCCCTGTCGATCACCGGCATCCCGGCCGCCAAGGAGATGTTCGAGCCGCTCGTGCCCGGTGCCTTCAAGGTCCCGAACACCAACCACTACCGCGCGCCCGAGCACCTGCGCGACGACGAGAAGGCCTTCGGTCGCTGGGCCGCCGACCGGATCGCCGAGGCCATCGAGTTCGAGGGTCCCGACACCGTCGCCGCCGTCTTCCTCGAGCCGGTGCAGAACTCCGGCGGCTGCTTCCCGCCCCCGCCCGGCTACTTCGAGCGGGTCCGCGAGATCTGCGACGAGTACGACGTGCTGCTTGTGTCCGACGAGGTCATCTGCTCGTTCGGCCGGATCGGCTCGATGTTCGCCTGCGACGACTTCAACTACGTCCCCGACATCATCACCTGCGCCAAGGGCATGACCTCCGGCTACTCCCCCATCGGCGCGATGATCGCCAGCGACCGCCTCTTCGAGCCGTTCAAGAAGGGCACCACCTCGTTCATGCACGGGTACACCTTCGGCGGCCACCCCGTGAGCTCCGCCGTCGCGCTGGCGAACCTCGACATCTTCGACCGCGAGGGCCTCAACGACCACGTCAAGGAGAACGCCCCGAAGTTCCGGGCGACCCTGGAGAAGCTGCTGGACCTGCCGATCGTCGGCGACGTGCGCGGGGCCGGCTACTTCTACGGGATCGAGCTGGTCAAGGACAAGGAGACCCGCGAGACCTTCAACGAGGCCGAGTCCGAGCGGCTGCTGCGCGGCTATCTCTCCAAGGCCCTCTTCGACGCCGGCATCTACTGCCGCGCCGACGACCGGGGAGACCCGGTCATCCAGCTCGCGCCGCCGCTCATCATCGGCCAGCCCGAGTTCGACGACATCGAGAGCCGGCTGCGGTCGGTGCTCAAGGACGCCGGGAAGCACCTCTGAGCCGACCGGCCCCGACACCATGACCTCACCGGTGTGGTGGGAGAGCCCGGATGCCGCGCCCGCGGCAGCCGGGCTCTGCTCACCCGAGGTGCCCGCGAAGGCTGACGTCGTGATCGTCGGCGGCGGGTTCACCGGCCTGTGGACCGCCTACTACCTGCTGGCCGCGGAGCCGTCGCTCGACGTCGTCGTCCTCGAGGCCGAGCACCTCGGGTTCGGGGCCAGCGGCCGCAACGGCGGCTGGGTCTCCGCACTGTGGCCGGTGGGCCCGGAGGCGCTCGCCCGTCGGCACGGGCGCGACGCCGCGCTGGCGATGCTGGCGGCCTTGCGCCGCACCGTCGTCGAGGTCGGGCGGGTCGCCGAGGAACAGGACATCGACTGCGGCTACCAGCGCGGAGGCACCCTGTCGCTGGCCCGCTCCGGCGCCCAGGAGCTCCGCGCCCGCGCGGACGTGGCGCACTCCACCCACTGGGGTACCGGCACGTCCTGGCTCGACGCGCACCAGGCCCGCGAGCGCCTCAACGGGACCGAGGTTCGCGGGGCGACCTTCAACCCGCACTGCGCCCGCGTCCACCCGCGCCGGCTGGTCGACGGCCTCGCCGGTGCGGTGCGCTCGGCCGGGGCCCTGGTCGTCGAAGGGGTGCGGGTCGCCTCGATCAGCCCCGGGCAGGCGCGCCTCGAGGACGGACGGGTCGTGGCGGGCCGGCACGTCATCCGGGCCACCGAGGCCTGGACCTCCAGGCTGCCGGGCCAGCGCCGCACGGTGGCGCCGGTCTACTCCCTCATGGTGGCCACCGAACCGCTGTCCGCCGACCGCTGGAGCTGCATCGGGTTGGCCCGGCACGAGGTCTTCAGCGACCACCGCCACGTCGTCATCTACGGCCAGCGCACGGTCGACGACCGGCTGGCCTTCGGCGGTCGCGGTGCGCCCTACCACTTCGGGTCACGGATCGACCCTGCCTTCGACCACGAACAGCGCGTGTTCGCGGACCTGCGGGCCACCCTCACCGACCTGCTGCCCCAGCTCGACGGGGTCACCTTCACCCACGCCTGGGGCGGGCCACTGGGCATCGCCCGCGACTGGCACCCGTCGGTCGGGCACGACCCGGTCACCGGGCTCGGCTGGGCCGGTGGCTACGTCGGCGACGGGGTGGCCGCCACCAACCTCGCGGGCCGCACGCTCGCCGACCTCGTCACCGGCCGGTCCACGGACCTGACCGAGCTGCCCTGGGTGGGGCACCGCAGCCGCCGGTGGGAACCCGAGCCCGCCCGCTGGCTCGGGATCAACGCAGGGCTGCGCCTGGCGCACGCCGCAGACCGGGAGGAGGGCCGCACCGGCCGCCCGACCCGGCTGGGCCGCCTGCTCTCGACGCTCACCGGCCACTGACGACCGCGTAGCGGCTGGCAGACTCGGGCCCGTGACCCGCTCCCCCGACGACCTGTCCGCCGACGCGCTGGAGTTCATGGCCGTGCGGCACCTCGCGACCCTGACGACCGTGCGCCCCGACGGGTCACCCCACGTCGTGCCCGTGGGCTTCACGTGGGACGCCGAGGCGCGCGTCGCCCGTGTCATCACCAGCGGGGCGAGCCGCAAGGCGCGCAACGCCGCGGCGGGCGGACGTGCCGTGCTGTGCCAGGTCGACGGCAGGCACTGGATCTCCTTGGAGGGCAGGGCCCGCGTGCTCGACGACCCCGACGCCGTGGCCGATGCGGTGCGCAGGTATGCCGTCCGCTACCGGGTGCCGCGCGAGAACCCCGAGCGCGTGGTCGTCGAGATCGCCGTCGACCGGGTCCTCGGGAACGTCTAGCCCTGGTCCGTTCGAGGGAAGGGTTCCAGGGCCAGCCGCAGGTAGTACAGCGGCGCGTCGCCCCACTCCTGCAGCTCCTGCCCGGTGGCTCCGGCCACCGCACCGAGCCAGGTCTGGGAGCGGTTGACCGCGTGGGTGACCAGCGCGGCCGACATCAGCTCCTCGAGCTCGGCGCGCCCCACCAGGTCGCCCCACCCGGCGGCATACGCGTCGAGCACCGGCTCCCACGGCAGGGTGGTGAGCTGGGTGACCCAGCCCCAGGGCACGGCCAGCACCTCCAGCGGGTGGGCCCACTGGGCGTCACCGAAGTCGAAGACCCGCAGCCCCGCGTCCACGACGAACACGTTCTTGGGGTGCAGGTCACCGTGCTGCAGCGTGGGGGGCAGGGGTGCGGTCAGCAACCTCGCGACCGCGCCCTCGACCACGCCGCGTCCCGCCCGCAGCTCGTCGGCGGCATCGGCGGCGAGGTGGGACGGGTGGGTCGGGGGAAGGGCCGACAGCTCAGCGACGAGCCGGTCGTAGCGGCCGGGGATGGTGCCCGGTGAGCAGTCGGGCAGCCCAGCGGCCCCGAGCTCGTCGCCGTGGCCCGCGACCCGTCGCTGGAGGTTCGCGGCCAGGGCGACCACGTCCTGCCAGTCCGCCAGGGTGGGGGTGTGGTGGTCACCGAGGGTGACGCCACGGTCTGCGGTCATCATCCAGCCGCGACCGGGGTCGACGGCCAGCGGGCGGTCGACCTCGTCCGGCACCAGGCGAGCGAGCGCACCGTGCAGGGCCGGCTCGAAGGCGAGGTCCGGGCAGTTGGCCTTGAACCACACGGTGCCGAGGTCCGTGGGCACCACGAGCTGCGTCGACCAGGGGCGGATGCGGGTCTGGACCACCTCCCCGGTGACGGTCCTGCCGACCTGGTCCAGCTCGCTGGTGATCCACTCGTGGGCCTGCGCCAGCCACTCCCCTGACGCGACCTGCGTGGAGAACGTCCCGGCCATGATCGGCATCGTAGGGCGCGTCTAGAGTCAGGACATGTCGAGCGCGCGCAGGAGCGGGACGGGTGAGGTCGAGAGCCTCGCGCACCTCGAAGCGGTGCTGGCCTCTGGTCGTCCCCTGTCCGGGCTGCGCCTGCAGGACCTCGACCTGACGGCCTACGAGTCGGCCCTGCTGGCGCGCTCGGATTTGGCCGGCCTGGTGGTCCTGGGCGGTCGGCTGCCACCCGGGCTCGACGAGCACCTGCGCGCCCACCACGCCCTCATCTTCCCCACCGACCCCTCTGCGCCGGTCGACCCCTACCGGGCGTCGCTCTACTCCCCCGACGAGCTCTACGCCGGGTTGGCCGAAAGTGGCTACGCCGCCACCCCGGACGCGCGGGCCTACCGTTGGTCTCGGGATGCGGCGCTGCGCCATGACGCGTTCGTGACGCTGCTGCGGGCCATCCACGACGACTCCGTCGCCGATGCGCTCGACGAGTTCATCGGCGGGCGCCCCGTCGTCGGGGTCATGGGCGGCCACGACCTCCCGCGCGGCGGCGCGGACTATGCGGACGCCGCCCGACTCGGGCACCACCTCGCCGGCGCCGGCCTCGTCGTGGCCACCGGAGGCGGCCCCGGGGCCATGGAGGCAGCCAACCTGGGCGCGTTCGCGGCCGACGAGCAGGAGCTCGGGTCGGCCCTCGCCCAGCTCGCGACGGTCCCGGGCTTCGCGGGTGACCCCGGCGCCTGGGCCGACCTCGGCCTGTCGGTCCGATCGCGGGTGCAGCGCCGGGGGTCGGGCGGCAGCATCGGGATCCCCACGTGGTTCTACGGTCACGAGCCACCCAACGTCTTCTGCGACGGCATCGCCAAGTTCTTCTCCAACGCCATCCGCGAGGACGGACTGCTGGCCCGGTCCGGTGCCGGCCTGGTCGTCCTCGAAGGCTCGGCCGGCACCGTCCAGGAGGTCTTCCAGGCCATCACGCCCCTCTTCTACGCGACTGCGGGAACGGCCCCGGTGCCGCTCGTGCTCGTGGGACAGCGGCACTGGGTCGACACCGTGCCCGTCTGGCCGGCCGTGCAGGCGCTCATGAGCGGGCGCACCATGGCCACGTCCGTGCACCTCGTGGACGACGTCGACGAGGCGACGGCCCTGCTCACGACCACGGATCGGAGGACCTCGTGAAGCTGTCCGACCTGGCCCACCTCCCCTTGAGCTACCAACCCGTGGGGCTCACCCTCGACGGCCCGCTGCCGCCGGGTTGGCACCACCTCGACGTGGAGCGGCGCATCGGACGCGGCGACGCGGCATACCGTGCGGCCGGGGAGGCCGTGCTCACCTACGCCGCGCAGCGCGGGCTGGGGCTGCGCCCCGAGGCGACCGCGCCGCGAGCCGCGGAAGGGGTCGAGCTGCTCAGCCACCTCGCGGTGCTCCCCGTCCCCTGCCGGGTCGTGTGGGTGGTGCAGGACGCGGGACGGACCGGCTTCGGCTACGGCACCCTCGAGGGTCACCCGGAGAGCGGTGAGGAGGGGTTCCTCGTGGAGCGCCGCGGCGAGGACGTGTATGCCGTGGTGCGGGCCTACTCCGTGCCTGCCACCCGGCTGGCCAGGCTGGGCGGACCCGTGACCTGGCGGCTGCAGCACCTCGCGGCCCTCGGCTACCTGCGCGCCATCGCCCTGGCCGCGCGCCGGCCCTGACCCCAACCGCCCCGCGCCCCGCCCCGCGACCGCCCCGCGACCGCCCCGGCAAAGCGGCGGTTGCGTGCCGATACGGCAGGCATAACCCCGGTGTCGGGACGCAACCCCCGCTTTGGTGGGGTCGGTGGGGCGCCGACGGCGATGGTCCGGTCAGTCGAACACGATGGTGCGGCGGCCGCGCAGCACCACGCGGTGCTCGGCGTGCCAGCGGACGGC
The DNA here is from genome assembly GCA_963757635.1 of uncultured Actinomycetota bacterium. Classification (GTDB taxonomy): domain Bacteria; phylum Actinomycetota; class Actinomycetes; order Actinomycetales; family Dermatophilaceae; genus Pedococcus. Next base: position 263,992 of record CAVWSK010000006.1, read on the forward strand.
CCGGGCCAGCGCCATCGCCTCGAGCTCCTGGCCCGCACCGGCCAGCTCGGCCGGGCTCATCCGGTGGTCGACCCGCCGGAAGTCCTGCTCGATGATCGGTCCCTCGTCGAGGTCGGCCGTGACGTAGTGCGCGGTCGCGCCGATGACCTTGACGCCGCGGTCGTGGGCCTGGGTGTAGGGCCTGGCGCCCTTGAAGCTCGGCAGCAACGAGTGGTGGATGTTGATGATCCGACCCGGGAAGTCGGCGCAGAGGTCGGCCGACAGGATCTGCATGTAGCGCGCCAGGACGATGGTGTCGGCATCGTGCTCGGCCACCAGGCGGCGAAGCTGCGCCTCGGCCTGCGCCTTGCCCTCGCGGGTCACCGGCACGTGGTGGAAGGGGACGCCGTGCCACTCGGCCAGGCCGGCGAAGTCCTCGTGGTTGGACACGATCGCCGGCACCTCGATGGGCAGCGACCCGCTCTCGACGCGGAACAGCAGGTCGTTGAGGCAGTGGCCCTGCTGGCTCACCATGACCAGGACGCGGCGACGCACGGACAGGTCGTGGGCGGCATACGTCATGGCGAAGGCGGACACGGTCGGGGCCATCGCCGTCTCCAGCTCGGCCACCGACAGCGGCGCCCCCTCGCGCACCAGGTGCATCCGCAGGTGGAACTCGCCCGACGTGGCGTCGGCGAACTGCTGGCTGTCCAGGATGGTCATGGACAGCTCGAGCATCACCCCGGAGACGGCGTGCACGATGCCACGGCGGTCGGGGCACGAGACGGTGAGGACGAACTCGCGCCCGGGCTCGGGCGACGGCTGCGGGGAGGACTGCACCCCCGAAGCCTACGGGCGGGTCAGCAGCACGATGCCCAGGCACATCTCGTCGGTCGTGCCCTCGCCCCACACCACGTAGCGCTCGGGGATACCGGCGAACGACGGAAGCTGGTCGCGCAGGGTCTGGTCGTGGGTGCAGGTGACCGTCAGGGTGTCGCCGCGACCGACCTTCACGGCCGGCTTCACCGCATGGCTGCCCTGGTCGTCGAAGTCCCAGACCGGGATGTCCAGGACCGTGCGCTCGTCGGCCTTGCCCTGGTTCACCGTGACCGCGATGGTGCGTCCGAGCAGGTGCATGTGACCCGCTACCGCCCGGATGGTGCCGGCCTGGGTGACCGGCCTGGTGCAGGACTGGGTCGCGGTGGCCCTGATCGGCCCGCACAGCAGGTGCAGCGCGTTGGCCGTCGCCCCCGCCCGGGCGCCGAACCTGGCCTGCACGTCCTGCACCGCCGCCGCCCGGTCGCACAGCGGGCCCGGCTTGTTGGCCCGGCAGGGCAGCTCGACCGGAGCCGGGAGGAGCATCGTGTCGAGCGTCTTGCGGGTGCCGTCGTCGGCGGCCACCCGCAGCTTGGCCGCGCTCTGGTCAGGGCCGTTGCCGGCGAGCAGGTTGTAGTGGACCTGCATGATGATCTGCGACCCGGGTGCCAGCGGCAGGCCCAGGTCGGCGGCCTGCACCCGCTCGCCGCCACCGGGGGCCCAGCCACCGAGCCACGGCGCATCGTCGAGCGTGCCGCCCTGGCTGTCGACGCCGGTGCCGCCGAAGCAGGTCCAGCCCTCCCCGGTCTTGAGCCGGTCCTGCTCCTGCGCCCGGGCGACCTTGTCCGGTGGCACGCGGAACAGGATCACGTGGTGCACGACCTCGGGGTTGCCCGGCAGCACGTTGATCCCCGTGACGACCGACTTGGTGGTGATCTTCGGGTCCAGGAGGAAGCAGCGGTAGTCGTCGGTCCCCGGCTCCGCCGGTGCCTTGGGGACGTATGCCGTGGGCAGCCTGAGCGTGACGAAGCGCTCGCCCGCCCGCAGCGGCGCCTCGGGGGCCGTCGTCGTGGGGTGCTGGTGCGTCGCCGGGCTCGTCGTCGTGGTGCTGGTGGAGGGCGCGGCCGCGGGTGGCTGGCCCGTGGAGGCGCAGCCCACCAGGAGCAGCAGGACGGCCGTGGCAGCGGCCACGGGGGCCAGGCGCGGGGTCACGGCCCGAGTCTAGGTCGGCTCAGGCGGTCGAGGCGGCGAGTTGGCCGCAGGCACCGTCGATGTCCTGTCCGCGGGTGTCGCGGATCGTCGTGGGGATTCCGTGGGCCCGCAGCCGCTCGACGAACTGCTGCTCGACGCCCGGGCGGGAGGCGGTCCACTTCGACCCCGGGGTGGGGTTGAGCGGGATGGGGTTGACGTGCACCCACCCGCGGCCTCGGGCGTTGAGCTTCTTGCCCAGCAGGTCCGCACGCCAGGCATGGTCGTTGATGTCCTTGATGAGCGCGTACTCGATGCTCACACGACGCCCGGTGGCCTCGTAGTAGCGGTGGGCCGCGTCGAGGGACTCATCGACGCTCCACCGGGTGTTGATGGGGACCAGCTCGTTGCGCAGCTCGTCGTCGGGCGCGTGCAGCGACAGGGCCAGCGTGACCGGGATGCCCTCGGCGGCCAGCTTGTCCATCGCCGGGACGAGACCCACGGTCGACATGGTGATCCCCCGGGCCGACATGCCCAGACCGTCGGGTGCCGGGTCGGTCATCCGCCGGATCGCCCCGACCGCCGCCTTGTAGTTGGCCAGCGCCTCACCCATGCCCATGAAGACGACGTTCGAGATGCGCGTGGGGCCGGTGACCTCGGGGGCACCGTCCTCCTCACCGAGCTCGGCTCCGTCGCTCGCGATACCACTGGCCGCGAGCTCGCCGCGGCGCAGCATGCGGGCCGCCTGGACGACCTGCTCGACGATCTCGCCCGCGGACATGTTGCGGGTCAGGCCGGCCTGGCCGGTGGCGCAGAACGGGCAGTTCATGCCGCAGCCCGCCTGGCTGGAGATGCAGATGGTCACCCGGCGGGGGTAGCGCATGAGGACGGACTCGACGATGGCGCCGTCGTGGAGCTTCCAGGCGGACTTGATCGTCATGCCGTCGTCCGCCGTGCGCTGCACGTGGGGGGTGAGCAGCGTGGGCAGCAGGTCGCGGACCAGGTCGTCCCGGACCCCCATCGGCAGGTCGGTCATGTCCTCGGGAGACTCGACCAGCCGCTCGAAGTAGTGCGTCGACAGCTGCTTCGCGCGGAATCCCTTGTGCCCCAGTGCCACCACCGCGGCCTTGCGCTCTGCCGGGTCGAGGTCGGCGAGGTGGCGCGGCGGCTTGCCGCGCCTGGGTGCGGTGAACGTCAGCGCACCGGGGACCGGTCGCTGCGTCGTGGGCTCGGGGAGGGAGGTCGTCATGGCTGCTCCAGTTTCGCAGCCCCGGTGCCCCCCTGCCCAATCGTGGGTCGTTCGGAGCTGCGCCGGTGCCCTGCGAGGGTCAGCTCGCGGGGACGACCGCGGCCAGGATCGCCCACGCCACCGGAGCCACGAGCACCAGCGAGTCCAGCCGGTCCATGACCCCGCCGTGGCCGGGAAGCACGTTGCTCATGTCCTTGATGCCGAGGTCCCGCTTGACGGTGGACTCGGTGAGGTCGCCGACCGTGGCGGCCACCGCCGCCGCCGCACCCAGGAGCGCTCCGCCCCACCACGGTCCGCCCAGCAGCAGCACGACGGCCACCGCTCCACCGACCACGCAGGTCAGCACGGAGCCGGCGAAACCCTCCCAGGACTTCTTCGGGCTCACCGAGGGGGCGAGCGGGTGACGGCCCAGGGCCACCCCGAACGCGTAGCCGCCCACGTCGCTGAGGACGGTGACGAGGATGAAGACGACGACGCGGCGGGCACCGTCGTCCTCCGAGGCCAGCATGAGGGCGGCGAACCCGGCCAGGAACGAGGGGTAGACGGCGACGAAGAAGCCGCCGGCGATGTCACGCACGGCGTCCAGCACCCCGTCGGCGATGCGCCAGAGCAGCACCCCGACGCAGGTCAGGCCCATGGTGACGATGAGCGCCTCGCCACCGCCGACGTAGGCCGACAGGATCATGCTGACGCTGCCGACCAGGCTCGGCACGAGCGGCACGGCGATGCGCACCTGGGACAGCGCGCGCCGCAGCTCCCAGACCCCGACCCCGACGGCCACGACGACGATGACGAGCATCAGCTCCTTGCGCAGCACGAGGGAACCGATGATGAGCACGCCGAGGCCCACCCCTACCGCGATGGCGGCGGGGAGGTTGCGCCCGGCCCGGGACGGCTTGCGAGCCGTCGACCGGGCCGATGGGTCACCGGGGCCGGGCGCAGGACGGGCGTCTCTGCGCGCGCTGCGGGACTGCGACGGGGTCATGGGTGCGAGCACGGTGAGGCCGATGGCTCAGACCTCGAGGAGCTCGGCCTCCTTGCCCTTGAGCAGCTCGTCCACCGAGTCGACGTACTTCTTGGTCGTCGCGTCGAGCTCCTTCTCACCGCGGGACCCGTCGTCCTCGCCGACCTCGCCGTCCTTGACCAGCTTGTCGATCTCGTCCTTGGCCTTGCGGCGGATGTTGCGGATGGACACCTTCGCGTCCTCACCCTTGTGCCTGGCCAGCTTGATGTAGTCCCTGCGCCGCTCCTCGGTGAGCTGCGGCAGGACGCACCGGATGATGTTGCCGTCGTTGCTCGGGTTGACCCCGAGGTCCGACTCGCGCAGCGTCTTCTCGATCTCGGACATGGCCGACTTGTCGAACGGGCTGATCAGGATGGTCCGGGCCTCAGGCGTCTGGAAGGACGCGAGCTGCTGCAGCGGGGTGGGCGCACCGTAGTAGTTGACCGTGAGCTTGTTGAACATGCCCGGTGTGGCGCGCCCGGTGCGGATGCCCGCGAAGTCCTCCTTGGCGACCTCGACGGCCTTCTCCATCTTCTCCTCGGCCTCGAGGAGGGTCTCTTCGATCATGTCCGGCTCCTTCTCGGGCGCTCCCCTGCAGGGTGGGCGCCGGTCGTCGTGTGGTCATTCTGGTGGACGAGGCGGCTGGGCGGCCTCACCCCGGGGTGACCAGCGTTCCGATCTTCTCACCGCGCAGCGCCCTGACGACATTGCCCTCGCCCTCCATGCCGAAGACGACCATGGGCAGCTTGTTGTCCATGCAGAGGCTGAACGCCGCGGTGTCGACGACCCGCAGACCCTTCTGCAGGGCCTCCTGGTAGGTGATCTCGTCGTACTTCGTGGCGTCCGGGTTGCCGCGCGGGTCCGCGTCATAGACGCCGTCGACGCCGTTCTTGCTCATCAGCACGGCGTCGCACTTGATCTCCAGGGCCCGCTGGGCCGACACCGTGTCGGTGGAGAAGAACGGCATACCCGCCCCGGCGCCGAAGATGACCACGCGGCCCTTCTCGAGGTGCCGGATGGCCCGCCTGGGGATGTACGGCTCGGCGACCTGGCCCATGGTGATGGCGGTCTGCACCCGGGTCTCGATGCCCTCCTTCTCCAGGAAGTCCTGGAGGGCGAGGCAGTTCATCACGGTGCCGAGCATGCCCATGTAGTCGGCTCGGGTGCGGTCCATACCCTGCTGCTGCAGCTCCGCTCCCCGGAAGAAGTTGCCACCGCCGATGACGACGGCGACCTCGATGCCCTCGTTGACGGACTGGGCGATCTGGCGGGCGACACCACGGACCACGTCGGGGGCCAGCCCCACCTTGCCTCCGCCGAAGACCTCTCCGGAGAGCTTGAGCAACACCCGGCGGCGGGGGGTGGACGATGCTGCGGGGGCGGTCTGCTCGGGGGCAGAAGTCACGACAGATCCTCCTGGGATGTGCGGGCGGTCACCGAATACTTCCACACTCGCGCGCGGGCCACGGCCCCGGTGGCGGAGTCGCGCGGAGTCGGTGGCGGCACCGCCGCCGGGTCGTGGCAGGGTTGGCCCATCCCCGAGCGAAGGAGACGCACATGAGGTCCGGCATCCTCCCCGGTCACCGCGACGAGTCCGTCCGCCCCCAGGACGACCTCTTCGGCCACGCCAACGGCACCTGGGTCCGAGAGACCGAGATCCCGAGCGACCGGGGTCGCTACGGCACCTTCGACATGCTGCGCGAGCAGTCCGACGAGCGGGTCCGGGAGCTCGTCGACGCGGCGGCGGCCGACGTCGACGCCGCCCCGGGCTCCCCCACGCGCAAGGTGGGCGACCTCTACCGCTCCTTCATGGACGCCGTGACGGTGGAGTCGCTCGGGCGCACCCCGGTCGACGCAGACCTGGAGGCAGTGGCCGCCGTGACCGACCCGGAGGGGCTGTTCCGGACCATGGGCCGGCTGCAGCGCCAGGGCGTGCCCGCGCTGGTCGGCATGGGCGTCGCCCCGGATGCCAAGTCCCCCGAGGAGTACGTCCTCTACCTCGGCCAGTCCGGACTCGGCCTGCCCGACGAGTCCTACTACCGCGAGGAGCGCCACGCGGCGATCCGCACGGCATACCTGCCGCACGTCGCGCGGATGCTCGCCCTGGCCGGTGTCGGGGACGGCGGCACCGAGGAGGGCTCCCCGGCGGCCCGCGTGGTGGCCCTCGAGACCCGACTGGCCAGCCACCACTGGGACAACGTCGCGACCCGGGACGCGGTGCGCAGCTACAACCCGTTCACCTGGGCCGAGCTGCACGAGCTGGCCCCGGATGTGCCGTGGGAGGCCTACGTCGAGGGGCTCGGTGCCCGCGCGGCGTTCGACCGGGTCGTCGTCGGCCAGCCCGACTACCTCACCGGGCTCTCGGCCGCACTCGCCGACGTCGCCATCGAGGACTGGACGGCGTGGCTGGCCTTCCACCTGATCTCCTCGGCGGCTCCCCTGCTCAGCAGCGAGTTCGTCGACGCCGAGTTCGACTTCACCGGCCGGGTCGTCAGCGGCCTCCCGGAGAACCGTGAGCGCTGGAAGCGCGGGGTGTCACTGGTCGAGGGCGCCATCGGCGAGGCCGTGGGACAGCTGTATGCCGAGAAGTACTTCCCGCCGCAGGCCAAGGAGCGCATGCTCGAGCTGGTCGCCAACCTCGTCGAGGCGTTCCGCCGCTCGTTCCAGGCCCTGGACTGGATGGGCCCGGAGACCAGGGCCCAGGCCCTGGCCAAGCTCGAGTCGTTCACGCCGAAGATCGGGTACCCCGACCGCTGGCGCGACTACTCCACGCTGACGATCGACGACGACGTCGTGGGCAACGTGCGGCGGGCCAACGAGTTCGAGTTCGCCCGCGACCTCGGCAAGCTCGGCGGCCCCATCGACCACGACGAGTGGATGATGCTCCCCCAGACGGTCAACGCCTACTACCACCCGCTGCTCAACGAGATCGTCTTCCCGGCGGGGATCCTCCAGCCGCCGTTCTTCGACCCGGAGGCCGACGACGCCGTGAACTACGGCGGGATCGGTGCCGTCATCGGCCACGAGGTGGGCCACGGGTTCGACGACCAGGGGTCGAGGTTCGACGCCGAGGGCGCCCTGCGCGACTGGTGGACCGAGGCGGACCGGGCCCGGTTCGACGAGCGCACCCAGGCCCTCATCGCCCAGTTCAGCGAGCTCTCGCCGATCGCGGCGCCGGAGGAGAAGGTCAACGGCGCCCTGACGGTCGGGGAGAACATCGGCGACCTCGGGGGCCTGGCCATCGGCTACTCGGCCTACACGGATCGCCAGCGAGGGCCAGGAGGTGCCGGTGCTGGAGGGGCTGACCGGGCCCCAGCGGTTCTTCCTCGGGTGGGCGCAGGTCTGGTCGGGCAAGGCCCGCACGGAGGAGGCCAAGCGGCTGCTGGCGATCGACCCGCACTCCCCCATGGAGGTCCGGGCCAACGCGGTGCGCAACTGCGACGAGTTCCACGAGGCCTTCGGGGTCGCCGAGGGCGACGGCATGTGGCTGGCGCCGCAGGACCGCGTCCACATCTTCTGAGAGGCAGTCCATGTCCGAGGACGCCGCGGGTGGCGAGGACCAGGGGCCCGTCACGGTCGTGCAGCCGCTCCAGCCGTGGCTGGGCCGCGTCGCAGGGGCTCAGAAGCCGCCTGCGTAGCGGAGCATGAACTCGGTCTCGGTGTCGCGCCCGCCGCGAGGGTCCGGAGCCGGGTCGACGTCCTGGGTCGTCGTCATGTCCTGCGGCTCGATCCGCTCGGGCAGTCGTGAGAAGTCCGGCAGCGCGGGCCGCGCGGGTGGGGGTCGGTGGTGGACCTTGGGCCTTGCCATCACCCCAGTATGCCGTGTGGACAGCAACGAGGCCCGCCCCCAAGGGGACGGGCCTCGTGCGTGCGTGGTGTGCCTCAGCTGCCGATGCGGAAGCGGGAGAAGGTGGTGGCCTTCGCCCCGGCCTCCTCGAGCACCTTGGCGACGGACTTCTTGGGGTCCTTGGCGAACGGCTGGTCGAGCAGCACGTTCTCCTTGAAGTACCCGTTGACCCGGCCCTCGACGATCTTGGGAAGGGCAGCCTCGGGCTTGCCCTCCTCCTTCGCGGTGGCCTCGGCGACGCGACGCTCGTTCTCGACCGTCTCGGCGTCGATCTCCTCGCGCGTGAGCACGGTCGGGCTGAACGCGGCGATGTGCATCGCCACGTCACGGGCCACCGTCTCGTCGCCGCCCTCGGCGCCGACGAGGACACCGATCTGGGCCGGCAGGTCGGGGCTGGTCTTGTGCAGGTAGGACACGACGACCGGGGCCTCGACGCGGGAGACGCGCTTGACCTCGATCTTCTCGCCGATGGTCGCGTTGGCGCCGTCGAGCAGGTCCTGGACGGTCTGGCCGTCGGCGAGCGTGCTCTTGAGCAGCTCGTCGGCGTCAGCCGCACCCGAGGCCACGGCCTGGGCGAGCACCTGGTCGGCCAGGGCGATGAACGGGTCGCTCTTGGCGACGAAGTCCGTCTCGCACAGGACCTCGACCAGGGTGCCCACGCCGTCGGCCGCCTGGGCGGCGACCAGACCGTTGGACGTGGTGCGACCCTCGCGCTTGGTGACTCCCTTGAGTCCCTTGACGCGCAGGATCTCGGTCGCCTTGCCCTGGTCGCCGTCGGCCTCGTCGAGCGCCTTCTTGACGTCGAGCATGCCGGCGCCGGTGGACTCGCGCAGGGCCTTGATGTCAGCGGCGGTGTAGTTCGCCATGAATGCTTCTCAGCTCTCTTTCGTGCGGGTCAGTGGGCTCAGGCGTTGGCGTCGGCGTCGGTCGTGGCCTCGGCGGCAACGGCCTCGTCGGCGGCAGGCGCCTGGGCAGCGGGTGCCTCGACGACCTCGGGGGCAGCCTCGGCGGCGGGCGCCTCGGTGGCCTCGGGGGCGGCCTCGGCGGGGGCTTCGGCAGCGACCTCGACGGCCGCAGCCTCGGGAGCGTCGGCCGCAGCGGTCTCGCCGGCCTCGGGGGCCACGGTGTCGGCGGCCTTGGCGGCGTCGCCACCGAGCAGCTCACGCTCCCACTCGGCGAGGGGCTCGTCACCGGCGACGACACCCTCGGCCGGCTGGCCGGACTTGCCGGCGGACCGCGAGATGAGGCCGTCGGCGACGGCGTCGGCGATCACGCGGGTCAGCAGGGTGACCGAGCGGATGGCGTCGTCGTTGCCGGGGATCTTGTAGTCGACCTCGTCGGGGTCACAGTTGGTGTCGAGGATCGCGATGACGGGCAGGCCGAGCTTGCGGGCCTCGTCAACGGCGAGGTGCTCCTTCTTGGTGTCGACGATCCACACGGCCGAGGGGATCTTGGCCATGTTGCGGATGCCACCGAGGGTCTTCTGGAGCTTGTCGCGCTCCCGCTTGAAGATCAGGAGCTCCTTCTTGGTGTAGCCCGAGCCCGCGACGTTGTCGTAGTCGAGCTCCTCGAGCTCCTTGAGGCGCGTGAGCCGCTTGGAGATCGTGTTGAAGTTGGTGAGCATGCCACCGAGCCAGCGGTGGTTGACGTAGGGCATGCCGACGCGGGTCGCCTGCTCGGCGATCGGCTCCTGCGCCTGCTTCTTGGTGCCGACGAAGAGGATGGTGCCGCCGTGGGCGACGGTCTCGCGAACGAACTCGTAGGCGTTGTTGATGTACGTCAACGACTGCTGCAGGTCGATGATGTAGATGCCGTTGCGCTCGGTCATGATGAAGCGCTTCATCTTGGGGTTCCAGCGACGGGTCTGGTGCCCGAAGTGGACGCCGCTCTCGAGGAGCTGGCGCATGGTAACGACGGCCATGCCGTGGTCTCCTTGTGTCGTTGTCAGTTGCGTCGGTCCCCACCGGGAGGTGGCGACCTGCCTGGCGCCTGCTACGCACCCCGCCGGCAAACAGACCGGACTGCCGTGGTGCGCCCCGGGTTCGGAGGATTCCTCGTCACCCGGCGAGAAGACGCGCGAATTCGACCAGTCGAGACCGGTCGTGTGGCCATCCTACGGCCAGGGAGACCCCACCAGGAAATCCGGGGCGCCGGTCCCCGGCAGCAGCGGTCGGTGCCGCAGGAGTTCCAGAGCCGGGTCAGCAGCGTCTACGCGGTCGGCCTCTTCCTCGGCCTCGTCGTCGGGCAGGGGCTCGGGGGTGTGCCGGCGCAGCGTGGGGGGGCTCACGGCGCCCTTCTGGTTCGCCTTCGTCGGGTCGGGGCTCACGCTCACGCTCGTCTGGCGCCAGCTCGGCCACATCGCCCACTCGGAGACCGCGCAGGCCCAACCCACCGGCTAGCGTGGCGGCCATGGCTTCTCCGCTGGTGACGCGCATGCAGGGCTTCGGGACGACGATCTTCGCCCAGATGTCGGCCCTGGCGCTCGAGCACGAGGCGGTGAACCTCGGCCAGGGGTTCCCCGACACCGACGGGCCCCGCGAGATGCTCGAGGCGGCGAAGGCGGCCATCGACGGGGGGCGCAACCAGTACCCGCCCGGTCCGGGGGTTCCGGAGCTGCTGGAGGCCGTGGCCGCACACCAGTCCCGCTTCTACGGCATCGCCGTCGACCCCCGCTCGGAGGTGCTCGTCACGGTCGGCGCCACCGAAGCCATCGCGGCGAGCATCCTCGCGCTGTGCGAGCCGGGCGACGAGGTGGTCACCTTCGAGCCCTACTACGACTCGTATGCCGCGTCGATCGCCCTCGCGGGTGCCGTGCGACGCACCTCGGTGCTCCGCTTCCCGGACTTCGCCGTCGACGAGGCATCGCTGCGGGCAGCGTTCTCGTCCCGGACCCGGATGGTGCTGCTCAACACTCCCCACAACCCGACCGGCAAGGTCTTCACCCGCGCCGAGGTCGACCTGGTCTGCGCACTGGCCAGGGAGCACGACGCCTGGGTGGTCACCGACGAGGTCTACGAGCACCTGGTGTTCTCTGGGGCCGAGCATGTCCCCGTGGCGACCTTGCCGGGCATGCGTGAGCGCACCCTGACCATCTCCTCGGCCGGCAAGACCTTCTCGGCGACGGGGTGGAAGGTCGGCTGGGTCAGCGGCCCCGCCGAGGCGGTCGCCGCCGTCCGCACCGTCAAGCAGTTCCTCACCTTCGTGGGGTCCGGACCCTTCCAGCCGGCGGTGGCGGTCGCCCTGGGCCTCGACGACTCCGTGTACTCAGGGATCGCCTCCACCCTGGAGGGCAAGCGGGACCTGCTCCTCGACGGGCTCCACGCGGCAGGGCTGAGCGTGTCCGTGCCGCAGGGGACCTACTTCGTCATCGCGGACGTGGCGCCCCTGGGGGCCACCGACGCGTTGTCCTTCTGCCTGGAGCTGCCGGCAAGGGCCGGGGTGGTCGGGGTGCCGGTGTCGGTCTTCCACGACGACACCGAGGCGGCCAGGACGTTGGTGCGGTTCGCCTTCTGCAAGCGCGACGAGGTGCTGCACGAGGCCGTGGACCGGCTCGGCCGACTCTCCTAGGCCTACCTCGGGAAGGGTGCGACGGACACCAGCACGGCCGTGGCCACGAGGATCGCCACCGCGGTGACCAGCTCGGCGCCCACCACGACACCCAGGGCGCGGACCCCGGAACCCGCCCCGAGTTCCCAGACCGCCGTGGCGCGATCCGGCTGGCGCATCGTGGCTGCCCGCGCCCGGCGCCGTCCGAGGGTGCCGATGACGAGCAGGCACCCCACCAGCAGCGCCTTCACGAGCAGGGCAGCGCCGTAGCGGCTGCTCGTGAGGTCGCCGGGGCCGTCGGCGACGACCCGGGCGTGGACCACCCCGGTCACGACCAGGACCCCGACGCTGACGGAGGCGGTGCGCGAGAAGGTGGGGACCAGCCCTTCCAGCTCCGGGACGTGCTCGCCCGGGAGGATGACCACGGCCAGGGCGGCCAAGCCGCCCAGCCACGTGGCGGCGGCCAGCAGGTGGGCGAGCACGGCGAGCGCGGTCAGCCAGGCGATAGGCCCCTCTACGGCGTCCGACTGGGCCACCATCGTCAGTGCCAGGCCCACGGCGACCAGCCCCGCGGCGACCCGGCGCACCCCCACCACGGGGCCCCGCACGAGGTCGGTGAAGAAGCCGGCCGTGCCGGCGAGGAGCGCGAGCCGGAGCAGGGCGGCGGTGCCGTCCTCGCGGGAGACCACGTCAACCAGCGGTGCACCGCTCCCGGCCCACCGCACGACCGGCGCAGCGATCGTGGCCACCGCCAGGAGCAGGACCCCGGCCTCGGCGAGCAGCACGAGCCGCCGGTCGCGCGTGCCCTCCCCCCACACCAGCATCCAGAAGGCGAGCGTGCCCGCGAGCAGCACGAAGCCGGCATACAGGAGCACCTGGACCACGACCATCACGGCCTCGGGAGGTCGACCTGGAGGAGCACCAGCGCGGTCGCAGGGGTGAGCGGCTCACGGATGCGCAGGGCTCCCGGATCACCGACGGCGCAGGGAAGGGAGATGCCGTCGGTGCCGGTGCAGCTGATGTTGAGCACGCCCGGTCCGGACGTGGCGACGAGCACCGGGTGGTCGGCCTCCTCGACCACGACCAGGGGTCCGAGCAGGGCCAGCGCCCGCCCGGTGGTGGAGGGGATGCTGCGCACGGTGGTGTCCACCAGGACGTAGCGAAGCTCCACCGCGTCGGTGGCCACCGGCAGGTCGACCACCACACCCGCCGCAACGCTCGCGGAGCGGAGCGTCACCGGCTGGCCCCCGGCGGTGAGCTGCAGGGAGGTGGCGCGGGGCTCGAGGAAGCTGAGCGCCTCCTCCGCCGGGGGCGGGACCGGTGGCCGCAACACCAGCCGACGCACCGGCGTTCGCAGACGCACCTGCTCGGACACCTCCAGCGATCCGTCGCTGGTGATGGTCGCCGCTAGGCGGGTCCCCGGCCGGTCCAGACCGGGACCGGACTGCGCGACGTCGGTGGTCGGCGAGGGCGTCACGGGTGCGGTGGCCTCCGTCGGGCCAGAAGTGGTGGTCGGCGACGTGCTGCTCGGCGTCACGACGGCAGTGGTCGGGCCGGAGACCGGGGGGTGCCTGTCGCTCGCCCGGAGTGCGGCCGAGGACGGCGCCTGGCCGTGGTAGGCGATGGCGGCGGCCACGAGCAGCACAGGCAGGACGACCCCGGCGACCCGGCGCATCCAGAGCCGGGTCTCGTAGTCCACGCGCACAGGTCTCCCCCTGTCGTCGTCCACCGCACGGCGGCGTGAGGTCTGGGCTCGGTCAGGCTGTGGTCAAGCGCTGGCCGTACCGCGCGACGATAGGCCACGGCACGCTGCCGAACCACCCCCAACGGCACCAGGCGCGGATCCGCGGCACGCCACGGGCTCGTGGGGTCCACAGGGGCGGGTCGCGTCGGCGCCCGCGCACAGGGTGGACCGCCGTGGCGCCCGTCGGTGGCGTGGCCGGCGCATCCTGCACCTGTGAGACCGCGCGCCGTCATCCTCGTCCCTCTGCTCGGGTTGGCCCTCGTGGTGGCACCGACCCCGATCGCGGCGGAGCCACCCACCTCGGGCTCCGCGGTGGCCGCACCCGGCGCTGTCCGCCCCTGGGCGCCAACCGGTCGCTCCGGTGCCTCATCGCTGCCCGACCTTCCGCAGGCGGACGGCTCGCCGCACGGACGCACGGCGTCCCCCGGGGCGCGATGGGCCTGGCCACTGACCCCTCGTCCCGCCGTGGTGCGGCCGTTCGTGCCTCCGGCCACCCCCTACGGCGCGGGTCACCGCGGCATCGACCTGCGTGGTGGCACCGATGCGCTCGTCACCGCTGTCGAGGCGGGCACCGTCACCCACGTGGGGGTCATAGCGGGGCGCGGCACCGTGACGGTGCTGCACGCTTCGGGGGTCCGCTCCACCTACGAACCCGTCGTGACGTCGGTCGCCGTGGGTGCGAGCGTGGCTCGCGGCGAGCGTCTTGGTCGCCTCGCCGGCGCGGGGTCGCACTGCGGGGTCGAGCCGTGCCTGCACCTCGGGGCCCTGCGTGGGCGCGAGTACCTCGACCCGCTGGTGTTCCTCGAGATGCGCCGAGTACGCCTGCTGGCCCTGGACTAGGCGCCCGAGGGCCAGGGCCAGGCCTTGCACCCGCCGAGGTCGAGGGTCTGCTGGACCATCACGGGCGCGCGCCTGCCCTTGCCGGGACAGGTGCGGTGCTGGTGACCGAGACCGTGGCCGACCTCGTGGTTGACCTGGTAGATGCGGTAGCTCTCGACGTCCTCGCCGTAGCTGTCGTCGCCGAGGGCCCAGCGCCGGAAGTTCAGCACCGACCGCTCACCGTTCCAGCAGGACACCTGCGACAAGGTCTTCATCGGCGCGCAGAGCTCGTCGGTGAGACCCGGGCTGGCCAGCGTGACCCGGATGTCCACCTTCGCGCCCTTGGCTGCCTGCTGCGGGCTGACGTTGACGAAGTGGATGCCGTCGACCTTCTGCCAGCCCTTGGGGTCGAGCAGGATCGTCTGGATGCTCGAGGCGACCGTGGTGGCGTCGACATCGAGTCCGCCCTCGATCTCCACGGTGTAGTGCACCACCCGTCCCGTGGCGGACGTCTTCGCCACGGACACCGGGACGACGGTGATCTCGCCGTCGCCGTTCTGCGGGACGGTGGTCGCCCCGGGTGTCGATGTCTCAGGCGTGGCAGACCCGTCTTCGGCGTTGGCCCCTGGTGCAACGGTCGGCGCCGCCGACGTGGTCGCTGGCGGCTTCAGCGCCCCGACCGCCCGGACCGACGGATCGTCGCGGGTCGCCGCGTGGACCGTTCCCACCACGACGAGCGCCAGGGCCACCGTCGTCACGATGGTGCGACGCAGCCGCACCCTGCGGCTGACGCGTCGTCGGTGCCTGCTGGGTGGCAGGTGCCGCGGTTGGCCCAGGTCACTCACGGTGTGGGTACTGCCCTCTCGTCCTGCTCCCGACCGTCGAGCCGGGAGTACGTGGTGCCCCATCTTCCCCCTTGCCGCCCCACAGGAGGACGAGCCACGCCCGGGTGTTCGGTGAACGGCTCATGGTCGGTCATGCCCTGGGGTGGGCCTGGCGGTAGGACTGCCGTAGCCGGTCGACGGACACGTGCGTGTAGATCTGGGTCGTGGCGAGCGAGGCATGACCGAGCAGCTCCTGGACGAGCCGGAGGTCGGCGCCGCCCTCGAGCAGGTGGGTTGCCGCGCTGTGCCGCAGGCCGTGGGGACCGATGTCCGGGGCATCGGGGACGTGGGCGAGCAGGGCGTGCAGGGCCGACCTGATCTGACGGGGATCGGCGCGGCGCCCACGCCGCCCGAGCAGGAGTGCCGGTCCGCTGGTCCCGGTGGCCAGGGTGGGACGACCCAGGGCGAGCCACGCGGTCACGGCCTCACGCGCCGGACCGCCGAAGGGGACCGTGCGCTCCTTGCCGCCCTTGCCCATGACCCGGAGCACCCCGCCCCCGAGGTCGACATCGTCGACATCCAGCGAAGTGAGCTCCCCGACGCGGATCCCACTGGCGTACAACAGTTCGAGGGCCGCCCGGTCACGCAGGTGGATGGGGTCCTGGTCGTCGCTGGCGAGCGCCGCGACGTCCATCAGTGCCGTCGCGTCGCCCTGGCGCAGCACCTCGGGGAGGTGGCCGATCCGTTTCGGTGCGACCAGCCGGAGGGAGGGGTCGACGGCGATCCGCTGGGTGCGGACGGCCCAGCCCAGGAAGGTACGGGCGGCGGCCGAGCGCCGGGCGATGGTGGAGCGGGCCGCGCCGGCGCGGGACTGACCCGCCAACCAGGCTCGCAGGTCGGGCAGCCCGATCTGGCCGAGCTCGGTGACCTCGCGCTCGCCCTCGAGGAAGCGCAACAGATGGCGCACGTCGCCGAGATAGGCCCGGGTGGTGTGCTCCGAGCGCCCGCGTTCGCTGCGCAGGTGGCGCTCGAAGGCGCCGACCGTCTCGGCCGTGGACTCGGACATGGCCTCACCGTCGCAAACCGGGCCGGTGGGCACAAGCCGCCACGCACGCCCACCCGGGGCCGGTCACCCGACCGGCTCAGGTCCGGGTGACGACCTTGCGCCACCCCTCACCGTCGCGGCGGCAGAGCCCGACCAGCTCGAGCACGCCCAGGGCTCCGAGCACGTCGCCCGGGGACTCGGCACACCGGCGGGCCACCTCGGCCGCCGAGACCGCCGCACGCAGCGGGAGGGCCGCGTGCACGACCTGCTGCAGTCGGTCCAGGGCGTCCTCGGGACGGGACTGGCCCCTCTTGAGCGGTGCCAGCTCACCCACCGGGCCGACCGCCTCGGCCACCTCGGCCGCGTCGGTCACCAGGATCGCGCCCTCCCGGATGAGCTCGTGGCATCCGGCTGACACCGCCGAGGTGACGGGGCCCGGCAGCGCGCAGACGACCCTCAGGTGGTCACCGGCCTGCCTGGCCGTGTTGCGCGAACCGGAGCGGAGCCCCGCCTCGACGACCACCGTGCCCTGGCTCAGGGTGGCGATGACCCGGTTGCGGCTCAGGAAGCGCCACCGCGTCGGCGCCGAACCCGGCGGGACCTCGCTCACGACGGCCCCCGACTCGGCGATGCGCGCCAGCAAGCCCTCGTGGCCGGCCGGGTAGGCCCGGTCCACACCGCCGGCCACCACCGCGACGGTCACGCCGTCGACCGCCAGGGCGCCCTCGTGGGCCGCACCGTCGACGCCGTAGGCGGCGCCGGAGACGACGGCGAACCGGCGGTCCGCCAGCCCGCTGGCGAGCTCCCTCGCCTGGTGCACGCCGTAGCCCGAGGCGGCCCTCGCCCCGACCACCGAGACACTGCGGACGCACTGCTCGTCGAGGCGGGCCGGACCGCGGACCCACAGGCAGAACGGCGGGTCCGACAGCGAGGTCAGCCCGTCTGGCCACTCCTCGTCGGAGGGGGTCAGGATCCGCGCCCCGAGCCGCCGGGCGATCTCGAGGTCACGCTCCACGTCGAGCTCGTCGGCGCGCGCGGCGATTCGCCGCCCGAGAGTGGACTCGGGTGCTACGCCGTGCAGGGCGGCCTCGGGGCCAAGGGCCTCGATGAGCTGGACCGCCGTGGGGTCTGCGGGCTCGACCAGTCTCGCCCACGCGACCCGGGCCGCACGCTCCCCCTGGGGGATGCGGAGCAAGGTCATGCCGCCACCGGTCCCTGGGAGCGCAGGGTCAGGGCTGTGCCGAGGTCACCACGCGTGGGGGTCGTGCGTCCTGCCAGGTCGGCGACGGTCCACCCGAGCCGGAGCACGCGGTCGTAGCCGCGCAGGGTGAGCTGCCCACGGTCCAGCGCGGCGTCGATGTCGCACGTGACCCGAGGCGGCAGCCGCCAGCGGCCCCGGCGGACGCAGGGACCCGGCGCCTCGCTGTTGAGCGACCAGGGCGTCGCCTGCCAGCGCTCGGCCTGCACCTGGCGCGCCTCGAGCACGCGCGCAGCGACCACCGCGCTGGACTCCCCCGCCTCACCGGCGAGCGAGGACCGGGTGACCGCTGGCACCTGCACCTGGAGGTCGACCCGGTCGAGCAGCGGACCGGACAGGCGCCCCACGTAGGCCCGCTTGGCCGTCGCCGAGCAGGAGCACCCCACCCCCTTGCCGAAGCCGAGACCGCAGGGGCAGGGGTTCGCCGCCATCACGAGCTGGAACCGGGCAGGGAACCGCACTGCGGCCCGGGCGCGGGCCACCACCACCTCCCCGGACTCCAGGGGCTGGCGCAGGGCCTGCAGTGCTCCGTTGCGGAACTCGGGCGCCTCGTCCAGGAACAGCACGCCGTGGTGGGCCTGCGAGATCGCGCCCGGCCGAACGGCGCCGCTGCCGCCACCGATGATGGCGGCCTGTGAGGCGCTGTGGTGCGGGGCGACGAACGGCGGCACCCCCTCGACCTCGAGCTCGTGGGCGGTGACCCCCAGCAACGAGCGCACAGCCAGCACGTCGATCGACTGGGCCCGAGTCAGCCTCGGCAGGATCGAGACCAGCCGCTCGGCGAGCATGGTCTTGCCCGAACCGGGCGGGCCCAGGAGGAACACGTGGTGGCCGCCGGCGGCGGCCAGCTCCAGCGCCTTGCGCGCCTCTTCCTGCCCCACGACGTCGGCGAGATCGGGCACGGGTCGCGCCTCGACGGGACCTGTGGCCGAGGTCTCGACGGGCTCGGCGCCCAGCGCCTGGGCGCCGCCCTGGTAGGCGGCGATGAGGTCGCCCAGGTGGCGCACGGCATGGACGCGGATGCCCGGCACGAGTCGTGCCTCGGCGGCGTTCGCCTCCGGGACGACCACCTCCCGGCACCCGTCCCGGGCGGCGCAGAGCACCGCCGGGAGGACGCCTCGCACCGCCCGGATGCTGCCGTCGAGGCCCAGCTCGCCCACGTGCACGATCTCGCGGACGCGCTCGGCGGGAGCCAGTGCCAGGGCGGTGACCACGGCGATGGCGATCGGCAGGTCGAACCCGCTGCCGTTCTTGGGGATCGAGGCCGGGGAGAGGTTGACCGTGATGCGGTCCTGGCTGAGGGACCGGCCGATGCTGGCCGCCGCAGCCTTGACCCGGTTGGGCGACTGCGCGCACGCCGTGTCCGGGAGCCCGCCGACCATGAAGGCCGGCAGGCCTCCGGACAGGTGCGCCTCGACCTCGACCACGGTGCCCGCGAGACCTTCGAGGGTGACCGAGCGGGTGCGCCCGAACGTCACGACCCGACCCCCTCGAGGTGGCGCACGACGGCAGGACCGGCAGCGGGACGCAGGATGCCGATCACGTCGATGCGGATCCGGTCCGGGTGCACCTCGTGGGCCTGCAACCAGGCCGCGGCGAGGCGCCGCAGTCGCGCGGCCTTGCGCCGGTCGACCGCCTCGACCGGGGCCCCGAAGCGCTCGGTGCGCCGGGTCTTGACCTCGCAGAACACCAGGCAGTCGCCGTCACGGGCGATCAGGTCGATCTCGCCGTGGACGCAGCGCCAGTTGCGCTCCACCACCTCCAGTCCGTGCTCCTGCAGGTAGCGCGCTGCCAGCCGCTCACCGTACTCACCGAGGGCGCGTCGCGCCCGCGTCGCCTCTCCCATGGCTCCACCTCCGGGCGCCAGCCAACCGCGCCCGGGCAGGGCAGGGGCGGCGCCGGCGGCGGGCTGTGGACGAGGTACCCAGGCTGCGCAGGGCTGTGGACGGAGTCGCGAGCACGGTCGCGCGTAGCGGCCCCACCGGGGGCTGCTTCGCGCAGACCGGCGGCGAGCGGGACTAGAAGCCGGGACCCTTCGGCAGCTCGAGGTCGGACTTGGCCAGCTCCTCGACGTTGACGTCCTTGAACGTCACCACGCGCACCTGCTTGGCGAAACGGGCCGGTCGGTAGATGTCCCAGACCCAGGCGTCACTCATCGTGACGTCGAAGAACACCTCCCCACCGTCGGACCGGACCTTCACGTCGACCGAGTTGCACAGGTAGAAGCGACGCTCGGTCTCCACGACGTGGGAGAACAACCCGACGACATCGCGGTACTCGCGATAGAGCTGCAGCTCCATCTCGCTCTCGTACTTCTCGAGATCCTCTGAACTCATCGCGCGATCATCTCCGGCTGGTCCTCGTGGTCGGTACGTCCCTGGTGTCCGTCCCCATCCTGCCCCGCTGTGGTCGGCGACGTCCGCGCCCCCACCCCATCATCCCCCGGCACCCCGGGAAGCCGCCACGACCTGCGGTGGAGGTCGGTCGCGCCCAGGGCCTCGAGGGCCGCGAGGTGCTCAGGGGCGGCATACCCCTTGTTCTCGTCCCAGGCGTAGGCAGGATGGTGCGGCGCGGCGGCGGTCATGAGTCCGTCGCGCTCCACCTTGGCCAGCACCGACGCCGCCGCCACCGAGGAGCACTTCAGGTCGGCCTTGACCATGGTCGTCACGGGCGGGGTCGGGGGCCCGTCGCTCCCGGTGAACGCGAAGAGGCCGACGTCCTGTGGTGCGGTGAGCCAGTCGTGGTTGCCGTCGAGGATCACCAGGTCGGGGCGAACGTCCACGGACGCCAGGGCACGGCAGCCCGCGAGCCGCAGCGCCGCGATGATCCCGATCTCGTCGATCTCGGCCGGGGTGGCGTGGCCCACCGCGTACGCCAGGGCCCAGCGGCGGATCCGCGGGACCATCGCCACCCGGGCGGCGGGCGTGAGCAGCTTGGAGTCCTTGACGCCCGCCGGGGCGCTGCGGCAGGACTCGTCGATGAGCACGACGCCGACGCTCACGGGCCCGGCCAGCGCTCCACGACCGACCTCGTCCATCCCCGCCAGGATGCGGTGTCCCTCGCGCTGCAGTGCACGTTCGACCCGGAGCGAGGGCTTGCGGGTGCGCCCGGTGGGGGCAGTGGGGGCCACGGGTCAGCCGCCCCCGACCGTGGCGCCGTCACCACCGGGGACCTCGGTGCCGCCCTGGTCGGCTCCCGGGTCACCCGGTGGCTCCCGGGCGGGCAGGCCCTGGTCGACCGGACTCGGCGACGGCACCTTGGCGAACGTGGAGGTGGGGTTGGACAGCCAGGTGAAGTGGTTCAGCGGCCAGATGAGCACGACGGCGCGGCCCACGATCAGCCGCTCGTCGACCGAGCCGCGGCTGCCGTCGTTCTCGGGGCTGTCGTGGGCGCGGGAGTCCGCCGAGTTCGACCGGTGGTCGCCCATCACCCAGACCCGGCCCTTGGGCACCGTGATGTCGAAGTCCTGCTCGCTCGGAGCGTCGCCCGGCTTGAGGTAGGGCTCTTGGATGGGGGTGCCGTTGACGGTGATCCGGCCGCCTTCGTCGCAGCAGACCACGTGGTCCCCGGGGAGCCCGATGACCCGCTTGATGAGGTGGTTCTCGGCGTCATCGGGCAGCAGGCCGATGAAGGTCATGGTGTCGCGCAGCAACGTCACGGCCGCGCCGTGCGGCTGCTGGGGCGTCTCGTCGAGCCAGCTGCCCGGGTCGGCGAAGACGATGATGTCGCCGCGCTTGAGGTCGACCGGTCCGGGCGTCAGCTTGCTGACGATCACCCGGTCGTTGAGGACCAGGGTGTCCTCCATCGACCCCGAGGGGATGTAGAACGCCTGGAGCAGCCAGGTCTTGACGATGAACGACAGCACCAACGCCATGCCGACGACGATGACGAACTCCTTGGCGGCGGCCAGCATCACCGAGAGGCCGCCCGCAGCGGTGGACTCGGCCTCGCGGCGCTCGCCCCTGCTCGTGGCGGCCTCGCCGGTCGGCCCCGTGTCACCGTCGTCCGGCTCGCCCCGGGGCTCGTCCGATCCCTGGGCCGCTGCGGCACCGGCCGGCGCCTGGTGTGCCGCGGCCGCGGCATACGAGGGCACGTGCGGTCTCGCCGGGCGCTGCGGCTGCTGGGCACGCGGGGTGTGGCCCTGCGGTGTCCACGGGGCGACGGGCGCCGATGGCTCGTCACCCAGGGTCGGCGGGACCCCGGTGTCGTGCGCCTCCGCCGCGCTCGGTGCCACAGGCGCCACGGTGACCTCGGGCTCGAGCCATGCGGGGTCGCGCGTGGGGACCTCACCAGCAGCTCCCTCGGCCGGGAGGTCGTGACGCAGCCACGGGCTGCTGGTGCTCTCGTCCGCCTGGTCGTGGGTGGCGGAGCCTGCGTCGCCGTCGAGGCCGGGCCTGCCGTCGTATCCGAGCCAGCCCTCGGGGCGCGGCTCGTCCGGGGTGGGGGTCACGGGGTGGTCGCTCTCGGGATGCGCGCCAGGCTGGCGGGGGTGCTGAAACCCCCGATGCGGGACAACGGCCAGTAGGTCGCGCCGGCCCGACCGATGACGTCGCTGAGGCGTACCGTGCCGCCACCGGGGTCGCCGAGGTGCGAGCGCGAGTCGGCGCTGTCGCTGCGGTGGTCGCCCATGACCCAGAGCCGCCCCGCAGGCACGGTGATGTCGAAGGTCAGGTCGCTGGGCGCGTCGCCCGGCTGCAGGTAGGTCTCGGTCACGGACGAGCCGTTCACGACGAGGTGGTGCTCGGCGTCGCAGCACACGACGTGGTCACCGGGCAGCCCCACGACCCGCTTGACGAAGTCCTGCTCGCCGAGGTTGACGCCCACCAGGGAGGCCGCGCCGGACAGCACGCGCCCGACCGGCCCGTCGTCCTGGTGGGGCGTACGGTCACCAGCGGCGAAGCTCGTCGTCCCGTCGAACACGACCACGTCACCTCGACTGAGGTCGGCGCCGGACACGAGCTTGTTGACCAGGATCCGGTCACCCGGCTCGATCGTCGGCTCCATGGAGCCCGAGGGGACGAAGAAGGACTGCACGAGCAGACCTCGTACCAGCAGCATCACCACGAGGGCGATCCCGATGAGCACGAGCCACGAGGGGCCCTTCTGGGAGTGCTCGGACTGCACCGCCGCGTCAGCCTCGGCTGACGCGGCGGGCGGGTCCTGCTGGGAGGATTCGCGTCCGGGGTTCATCGTGTCCGGAGCCTAACTCGCGAGGCTGGGTCACGGTCGTCCGGGACACCCCGGAGGGAGAAGATTCCGCCTACTTGGCGGGAATCGAGTCGCGCTTCTCCTTGATCTTGGCGGCCTTGCCGCGCAGGTCGCGCAGGTAGTAGAGCTTGGCGCGACGGACGTCACCACGGGTGACGACCTCGATCTTGTCGATGATCGGGGTGTGCAGCGGGAAGGTGCGCTCCACGCCGACACCGAAGGACACCTTGCGGACCGTGAAGGTCTCGCCGATGCCACCACCGTGACGACGGATCACGACGCCCTTGAAGACCTGGACGCGGGAGCGGGTGCCCTCGACGACCTTGACGTGCACGTTGACCGTGTCACCGGCGCGGAAGGCGGGGATGTCATCGCGCAGGGAGGCCTGGTCGATGTCGTCGAAACGCTGCATGGCAGATATCGCTTTCTTCTCGGCGCCACAGGTCGCCCAGGGTGTTGGGTGGTGCTTGGTGAATGGGGCGTGCAGTGCGCCGTGGTGCACGACCGGCCGCGTGGCCGGATCGGTGTCCGGCCACTCCCCCTGTGGCAGGGGCGTGGTCATGCTGGCGCAACGGGTCATTCTGCCATGAGCAGGGTCCCGGGCAGAAATCCACGCGGCCGACCCGACCGGGGCGGCCGGCCCCGTCGTCCGCTGACCGCGACACGGACCCGTGGGAGGACCATGTCGCACGCACCCCCTACGGTGGCACCGTGAGCATCGACCCGGGCTGGCCCGTCGCCCTGGCGTTGGTGGCGTTGCTGGCGATCGCCGTGGCGGCACACCGGGTCAGCGGCTACGGCCTGGAGCGCCCGGTCGTCGTCGCCGCCCTCCGTGCGATCCTCCAGCTCGGGGTCGCCGCCCTGCTCATCGCCGCGGTCATCGACAACCTGCTCCTGTCGATAGCCCTGGTCTGCGGGATGTTCGCCATGGGCGTGCTGACCACGTCACGCCGCGTGGAGGCGCCGCGGGCCTGGGCCTACGCCGCCCTCGCGATGGCCGCAGGGATCGTCCCCGTCCTCGTGGTCGTCCTGGCCACCGGCACCATCCCCGCCCGCGGCATCGCCCTGATCCCCATCGCCGGCATCATCGTCGGCAACGCGATGACCGGGCACACCCTCGTGGGGCGTCGGGCCTTCGCCGCGCTCCGCGAGGAGCACGCGCAGTACGAAGCCTGTCTGTCGCTCGGGCTGCTACCGGGCCAGGCCGTCCGCGAGATCATCCACCGACGCGTGCCCGAGGCGCTGCTCCCGGGACTCGACCAGGTCAAGACCACCGGGGTGGTGACGCTGCCCGGTGCCTTCATCGGGGTGATGCTCGGAGGCGGTAGCCCCGTCCAGGCAGCGACGGCGCAGGTGCTGGTGCTCTTCGGCATCATGGCCGCGCAGACGGTCACGGTCGCGGTGGCCGAGCGCCTCATCGCCGCCCGTCGCCTCGTACCCGACGACCTCGCCGCAGCGCTCGTCGACTAGTCAGCGGCGGCGCTTGAGCAGGTCCACCGTGCCCGGGAAGGTGCCCTCGCCGGCCTGCACCCGGTAGCCGGCCCTGCGATAGATCCGCAGGTTGCGTTCGCTGCGGTGCCCGGTGTTGAGCCAGTATGCCGACGCGGCCGCCGGTGCCGCGCCTTCCGCCAGGGCCAGCAGGGCCCGGCCCAGACCGCGGCCCTGCAGGTCCGCTGCGACCATGATGCGACCGATCTGCCACAGGCTCGGGTCCGCAGGGTCGGTGCGGGCCCGCACCGAGGCGACCAGCCGGGCGCCGTGCCGGACCACCCAGGTGTGCCAGGCCGCGATCCCCTCGACGACCTCGTCGAGGGTCTCGACCAGCGCCGGGATGTCGAGGGCGTCGTTGGCCTGCGCCTCGCTCACCCAGCACGCGCGGCTGAGCACCATCAGCTCGGCGGCGTCCCCTGCGGCGGCGGTCCGCACCTCGAGCCCCTCGAGCCCGGCCACCCCCGCCCCGATGGCCTGCGAGGGGTGCAGCAGGTCGGGGCGGCGAGCGGCGGTGCGCTCGAGTCGCTGCTGGTGGCGCCACGAGGCGATGGCCCCGTGGTCGCCGGACAGCAGGACCCCGGGCACCTCGCGCGTCACGCCGGGCGCGGACTCCCACACGGCGGGCTTGGTGTAGACGGGGTACTCGAGCAGGCCGTCCTCGTGCGACTCCTCGACCAGCGACTCGGCGTTGCCGATGACTCCGGGCAGCAGGCGGGCGACCGCCTCGACCATGGCCAGCACCGCCACCTCTCCGCCGTTGAGGACGTAGTCCCCGAGCGACACCACGCTCACCTCGAGGCCGAGGTCCTGCGCGGCATACTCGTAGACGCGCTCGTCGATGCCCTCGTAACGTCCACAGGCGAAGACGAGCCACTGCTCCTGGGCGAGCTCTCGCGCCATGGCCTGGGTGAACGGCGTCCCCCCGGGTCCGGGGACGACCACCCGTGGGCGCAACCCCTCGACGCCCGAGGCCGCCACCGTCGCCAGCGCCTCGGCCCACGGCTGGGGCTTCATCACCATGCCCGCGCCGCCCCCATAGGGCGTGTCGTCCACCGACCGGTGGCGGTCGTGGGCGAAGTCGCGCAGGTCGTGCACGGTGAGGTCCAGCAGGCCCTCGCGCCTCGCCCTGCCGATCAGCGACAGCTCGAGCGGTGCGAGGTAGTCGGGGAAGATCGAGACGACGTCGAGCCGCACGCTCACTCCCCCTGGTTGAGCTCGAGCAGCCCCGGCGGGGGGTCGACCACGACCCGACCGCCCTCGAGGTCGACCTCGGGCACGATCGCCTCGACGAACGGGAGCAGGGCCTCGGTCCCGGTGGTCAGGGCAACCACGAGCAGGTCCTGCGCGGTGCGCGTCTCGAGGCCGGTGACGGTTCCGAGGACGGTGCCGTCCCGGCCGACCACACTCAGGCCGACGAGCTCGTCCTCGTAGTAGCCCTCCTCGCCCTCCTCGACGCCGCCGCCGGCGAGCTCCTGGGCGTCGAGGAACAGCTGGGTGCCGCGCAGCGACTCGGCGCCGGTGCGGTCGGGGACCTGCTCGAAGCCCAGCAGCCAGATCTCGCGGTGCAGCCGAGCCGAGGCCAGCGTGAGCTCGCGCGGGACACCGGAGCCGGGTGCCGCCTGCGTGGCGAACACCGCACCCTCGACGAAGCGTCGCTCCGGGTCGTCGGTGTGCGTCTGCACGGTGACCTCCCCGCGCAGCCCGTGGGGCTTGCCGATGCGGGCGACGAGCACAGGGTCGGTGGCCATGGCGACGATCCTCTCAGGTGGTGGTGGGCACACGTCGAGGGCCGCCGGGACGGCAGTCCCGGCGGCCCTCGAAGGGTGGAACGGTCAGCGCACCCGGTCGGTGTCGACGATGTCGACCCGGACGGTGTGGCCACCGGCGAGCGCACCCATGACGGTGCGCAGCGCACTGGCGGTGCGACCGGAGCGGCCGATCACGCGCCCGAGGTCGTCGGGGTGCACCCGGACCTCGAGCACCTCACCGCGTCGCAGCTCCTTGCGTCGCACGGCCACCTCGTCCTTGTGGTCGACGATGCCCTTCACGAGGTGCTCGAGCGCCTCTTCCAGCACGCTCAGGCTCCGGCCTTGACGAAGCCGGCAGCCTGCGCAGCCTCGGCGGTCTTGAACCAGACCTCGGCAACGGTCTGCTCGTACCACTGGCCGTCGGGCTCGTGGTACTTCATCGAGTCCTTGTTGCCCTTGATGGTGAAGCCCTCGGGGGCCGAACCGTCCTCGAGCGCCGGAGCGGAGTCGGCCGGTGCAGCCTCCTCAGCCTTGGGGGCCTCAGCCTTGGGCTCCTCGGCCTTGGGCTCCTCGGCCTTGGGGGCCTCAGCCTTGGGGGCCTCAGCCTTGGGCTCGTCGGCCTTGGGGGCCTCGACCGGCGCCTCGTCGGCCTTCTTGGCCGCACGCTTCTTGGGCGTGGTGGCGGTGTCCGCGCCGGCCTCGGACTTGCCCGCCGCGGCAATGGCCGCGTCGTACAGCTCCTTCTTGGACGGCTTGGCGGCCTTGATGCGCAAGGTGCCCTCGGCACCCGGCTCGCCCTTGAACTTCTGCCAGTCACCGGTCACCTTGAGCAGGGCGGCGACGGCTTCGGTCGGCTGCGCGCCCTGGGTCAGCCAGTACTGCGCGCGCTCGGAGTTGATGTCGATGACCGAGGGCTCCTCGGTGGGGTGGTACTTGCCGATCTCCTCGATGGCCCGGCCATCGCGCTTGGTGCGCGAGTCCATGATGACGACGCGGTAGAACGGTGCACGGATCTTGCCCATGCGCTTCAGACGAATCTTGACGGCCACGGTTGTGGTGTCTCCTGTTTCTGTGTTGTGAGCGCGGCGAGACCGTGTGGGTCACGCGGGGAGCCGCAACTCGGGGTAGGCACCCAGGCAGCAAGGAACTTGCCCGGACGGGTACAGCCGACCATTCTGCCAGACGGCGGGGGGTGCCCCGGACCACGCGCGGGCGACCCGGTACACCGGCCGTGCACAGGGGTACGCGGTGGCGGCGCGGCGCCCCGCCCTCACCAGGGGCTGGGCTCGAAGTCCTTGACGAAGCAGCCGTAGAGGTCCTCGCCGGCCTCGCCGCGCACGATCGGGTCGTAGACCCGGGCCGCACCGTCGACCAGGTCCAGCGGGGCGTGCCACCCCTCGGCGGCGATCCGCAGCTTCTCCAGGTGGGGTCGCTCGTCGGTGATCCAGCCGGTGTCGACGGCGGTCATGAGGATCCGGTCGGTCTCGAACATCTCCCCCGCGCTGGTGCGGGTGAGCATGTTGAGCGCGGCCTTCGCCATGTTGGTGTGCGGGTGCCCGGCACCCTTGTAGCGGCGCGAGAACTGGCCCTCCATGGCCGAGACGTTGACGACGTAGGCCCGCCGGGCCCCGCCGGCCACCGCCGCGCGCATGGCCGGGCGCAGCCGCGAGATCAGGATGAAGGGGGCGGTCGAGTTGCACAGCTGCACCTCGAGGAGCTCCAGCGGGTCGACCTCCTCGACCTTCTGCGTCCAGGAGTTGTTGACCTGGGTGTCCGGCAGCAGGCCACCGGCGTCGACCGCGGTGCCGGCGAGGTGCGCATCGAGGCTCGCGTGCCCGGCCGACAGGGACAGCGCCGTCATCGACGCCGCCGACCGGGCTGCCAGCTCCTGCTCGGCGTGCTGCGGGCTCTCGCCCTCGTGGTGGGCGACCTGGTGCTCACGCAGGGTGCCGATGAGCGCCGCCGGGTGGGCCTCGCTGATCCGGTCGAAGGTGACGAGCTCGGGCAGGTCGACGCCCTCGGGCAGCGGAGCGACCTCCCCGTCGACGAGGTGGCCGTAGGAGCCCGGTGACCGGCGCACGGTCTGGGCCGCGTTGTTGACCAGGATGTCGAGCGGCCCGGCGGCGGCCACCTCGTCGGCGAGCGCCACCACCTGGGTCGGGTCCCTCAGGTCGATGCCGACGACCTTGAGCCGGTGGATCCAGTCGGGGGCATCCTCCTGGGCGGCGAAACGCCGCGCCGCGTCGCGCGGAAAGCGGGTGGTGATCGTGAGGTGGGCACCGTCGCGCAGCAGCATCAAGGCGATGTACATGCCGATCTTGGCGCGGCCGCCGGTGAGCAGGGCCCGGCGACCGGTGAGGTCGGTGCGCTGGTCCCGCTTCGCATGGCTCAACGCCGCGCAGTCGGGGCAGAGCCAGTGGTAGAAGGCGTCGACGAGGGTGTACTCCGCCTTGCAGATGTAGCAGCCGCGGGGCTTCATCAGCTCACCCGCGTGGGCGCCGCGGGCGGCGGAGACCAGGGCGATGCCCTTGGTCTCGTCGTCGATGCGCATGGGCGAACCGGTCGCCGTTCGCGCCAGGACCGCCTCGTCGTGGTCGACCTGGGGCTGGCGGGCCGCCCGACGGCGCGACTTGCGCACCCGCTTGTACATCCGGCCCGTGGCCCGCTTGATGGTCTCGATGTCCGGATGGCCGGCGTCGAGGGAGGGCAGCTGCTCGAGGACCCGCAGGGCCGTCGCGAGGTCCTCCGGCGCGATCTGCTGGAGGTCGACCTCGGGGGCAACCTCGAGGTCGACCTCGGGGGTGGTCGGCTCGGCGCCGCGGTCGGCGCTCACCGGCTGCGCCAGGCGTCGGGGTCGGCAGCCAGGGCAGCGACTCGGGGGGGCAGCTCACCGGACAGGACGTCGGACAGGCTGGTCTCGTCGAGCACGGACCGCAGGCTGGCGCGCACGGCCACCCACACCGTGGGCAGGTGCGAGGCGACCCCGTCGTAGCTGGTCTCGTGGGGTCGTAGGCCCCGCACCTCGGCCAGCGGGCCGTCGACGGCGCGGAACACGTCACCGAGCGTGATGTCCCGGGCCTCGCGGGTCAGGGCGTAGCCGCCCCGGGCGCCACGGGTGCTCCGGACCAGCCCCGCGGTGCGCAGGTCGGCGACGATCGCCTCGAGGAACTTGCGCGGCAGGCTCTGCCGGAAGGCCAGGGTCTCGACGCTGACCGGACCGCTGGCGGTGCTCGACGCCTCGGCCAGGATCAGCATCGCCCTGACGGCGTACTCCGTCCGCGCCGAGATGTCCACGCGCGCATTCTCGCTCATCCCCGCGGTGGGGCCGCATCCAGCATCCGAGACATAACCTTGTGTTACTTGACCCATAACTCATGGATGCACAAACTCCTATACGTCAGATCGGAATACCGCCTCCCGGAAGCCAGCCCATGCGCAAGCTCGTCCTGCTCGCCCTCGTCGGCCTCGGCGCCCAGCTCGTCGACGGCAGCCTGGGCATGGCCTACGGCGTGACGTCCACGACGCTGCTGCTCGCCGTGGGTGCCAACCCCGCGACGGCTTCGGCGACGGTCCACCTCGCCGAGATCGGCACCACCCTCGCCTCGGGAGCCGCGCACTGGCGGTTCGGCAACGTCGACTGGGCGGTCGTGCTCAAGATCGGCATCCCGGGTGCGGTTGGGGCCTTCGCCGGGGCCACCCTCCTGGCCGGGTTGGACACCTCCGTGGCGGCGCCGGTCATGTCGCTCATCCTGCTGGCCCTGGGCACGTACGTGCTGGTCCGCTTCACGGTGCGCGGCATCCGCCGCGACCGGCTCGGCCAGCCGCTGCGCAAGCGGTTCCTGGGCCCCCTGGGGCTGTTCGCCGGATTCGTCGATGCCACCGGAGGCGGCGGCTGGGGACCGGTCGGCACCCCCGCCATCCTCGCGAGCGGCCGGCTGGAGCCACGCAAGGTCATCGGCTCGATCGACACCAGCGAGTTCCTGGTGTCCCTCGCGGCCAGCCTGGGTTTCCTGCTCGCCCTCGGTTCTGCGGGCATCAGCCTCGCCTGGGTCGGCGCCCTGCTCGCCGGCGGGCTCGTGGCTGCGCCCATGGCAGCCTGGCTGGTGCGGCACGTCCCGCCGCGGGTGCTCGGGTCGGCCGTCGGCGGCGTCATCATCCTCACCAACTCGCGCACCCTGCTCAGGTCGGACTGGGTCGGCGCCGGCGACGGGGTCCGCTGGGTCGTCTACGCGCTCGTGCTCACGGCCTGGGTCGCGGCCGTGGCCTACTCGGTGCGAGCCCACCTCGCCGAGCGCCACCTGGCGCCTGCCGTCGCGACCCGCGACCACGCGCTGGTGTCCGACACCGCCTGAGCGACGAACGGTCGCTCAGGTGACCTCGCGTCCGCGCAGCACGATGTGCTCGGGCGCCGCCAGCGCCCTGATCTCACGGCGTGGGTCCGCCGCGTAGACGACGAGGTCCGCGTCGGCGCCCTCGTCCAGGCCGGGGCGGGCGAGCCACGCGCGGGCACCCCACGTCGCGGCCTCCAGGGCCTCCGGCGCGCTGAACCCCGCCTTGGTGAGCTCGAAGGCCTCGTCGGCCACCAGCCCGTGCCGCAGCGAACCGCCGGCGTCGGTGCCGACATAGATCGGTATGCCGGCGTCGCGGGCTGCGGCGACGGTGGCGTAGCGACGCTCGTGCAGTGCGAGCATCCGCCGGTGGTAGGCGGGGTACTTCTCCTTGGCTGGTTCGGCGATGGCCGGGAAGGTGGCGATGTTGACCAGCGTCGGGACGATGGCGATCCCCTGCTCGGCGAACTGGGCGATCGTCTCCGGCTCGAGCCCGGTGGCGTGCTCGATGCAGTCGGTGCCGGCCGCTGCGAAGTCGTAGAGGGACGCCTCACCGAAGCAGTGCGCGGTCACGCGCGCCCCCTCCTCGTGCGCGGCGGCGATGGCGTCGGTGAGGACGTCGACCGGCCAGCAGGGGGTCAGGTCCCCGGCATCGCGCTCGATCCAGTCGCCGACGAGCTTGACCCAGCCGTCGCCCGCGCGGGCCTCGAGGCGCACCCGCTCGACCAGCTGGTCGGGCTCGATCTCATGGGCGAAGTTGCGGATGTAGCGACGGGTGCGGGCGATGTGCCGCCCGGCCCGGATGATCTTCGGCAGGTCGTCACGCTGGTCGATCCACCGGGTGTCGGCGGGGGACCCGGCGTCACGGATGAGCAGGGTGCCCGCCTCACGGTCGGCGAGCGCCTGCTGCTCCGAGGTGGCGTCGTCGACGGCTCCGTGACCGTCGAGCCCGACGTGGCAGTGCGCGTCGACCAGGCCCGGCAGCACGTAGCCACGCAGGGTCTGCAGGTCGTCGCCGGACGAGGTCGGCCGTTCGAAGGTGAGCCGACCACCGACCACCCACGCCTCGGGCCGGACCTCGTCCGGCCCGACCAGGATCTCCCCCTGCAGGTGCAGCACCGTTGCCATGAGCAGACCCTAATGGGACACGGCCAGCAGCTCACGTCGCAGGTACCGCGCCAGCAGGGCGTGGTCCGGGACGTGGTCGGGGTCGTAGACCACGCTGACCACCAGTGCCCCCGCGACGGACAGCACGTCGAAGGAGACGGTCACGTTGCCGGGGTTGACCGCGGCCGGGACCACGCGGGTGACCAGGGCGCCCGCCAGGTGGAGCGGGGCGGTCGGCCCACGGACGTTGGTGACGAACGTGTGCACCAGGCGCTGGTGTCGGACGAAGTGGGGGAACAGGCTGGTCGCCGCCAACGCCCTGAAGACCGGGGACAGCAGTCGAGCAGAGGCCCCCCGCCGGCCCGCACCGTGGAGGCGGGGGCGCGCGGCCTGCACGGCTGCGAGGCGGACCTCGCCATCGGGGTCCAGCGGGATCCGCACCGGGAGCACCCCGACGGCATTCCCCGGCGCGCCACCGTCGTCCGCGTCGTGCCCGGACACCGGCACCGAGACGACCACGGCGTCGAGGGACTCCTCGCGGGAGGCGAGGAGCTCGCGCAGGGCACCACTGACCGCCACGAGGACCAGCTCGTTGACCGTGGCCGACCGGCGGGCTCCGGCGGCCACCACGGGCGCGAGCGGCACCTCGACCACCTCCAGCCCTCTGGCGGGGCCCGTGGGGGCGAGCAGGCTGGTCCGTCCCGCCATCCGCAGCCGGCCCAGGCCGAGCTCCCGGGCGCCCGAGCGCGAGTGCCGCACGGCGTCGGGCAGTCCGAGCAGGGACCTCGCGCGATGGGTCCACGCCTCCCGGAGGACCGCGCCGGTCGACGGCCGTGGGCCCGGCCCCGTGCGCCCGATCGGTGCGAGGGCGGACGCGTCGCCGTCGAGCAGGGCTGCCAGCACGGACAGCCCGCCGACCCCGTCGGTCAGGGCGTGGTGCAGCACGATGACGCAGCCCACGGCGAGGCCCCGTTCGTCGGCCAGGACGCACCCCTGCCACAGGGGTCGGTCGCGGGGCAGTCGGCGGAGCACCAGCTCGGCCAGGGCGGCGGACGCGTCGGAGGCGACGGAGGGGTCGGAGGCGTCGGAGGAGGAGCAGAGCTGGCGCACCTCGAGGTGCCGCTCGGTGCCGAACGCGGCATCGTCGACCCAGATCGGACGACCTGCCCCCAGTGCGGTGGGCACGAGGACCTGGGTCAGTCGCGGTACCGTCAGGCACCGCGCGGCGAGGAGGGCCAGCACCGCGGACGCCTCAGGTGCCTGGACCGGGTCGAGCTGGACGAGCACGCCGAGCTGCATCGGGACTCCGCGGCCCCGGTCGGCTGCCAGGGCCATCAGGTCGTCAGGACTCGCGCGGTCGATGGCCATGGACGCACCGTAGGCGGCCCAGGGTGCCGTGCGCCGCTGCCGAACGTCCTGCGCTCTGGGCTCAGGCGTCCAGCGGGGCGACGAACCTGCGCAGCGCCTCGCTCACCACGTCCGGCGCGTCGGTGTGCACCCAGTGCGTGGCACCCTTGACGCTGAGCTGGCGCACCTTGGGGAAGAGCCGCTGCATCGCCGGCAGGTCGTCCTCGGTGATGTAGGGCGACTCGGCGCCGGCGACCCAGAGCACCGGACCCTCGAAGGGCGCCAGGTCCCGCGCCTCGTCCGGCCAGCCTGCGATCACCGACCCCTCACCCCGGGCGGCATCGGCAGCGAACAGGTCGAGGTTCGCCTGCCAGCGCCACGAGTCGCCGTCGCGGCGCAGGTTCTGCAGCAGGAAGGCCTTGACCCCGGCGTCCGGCTCCTCGAACCGCGCCTCGGCATCGGCTCGGTTGGCCAGCTCGGCGAGGGGCAGTCGCTGCATCTCCTCGATGTAGCCGCTGAACCGCTCGAGGCTTCCGTACCCCTTCGGGGCGATGTCGACGACGACGAGGCGGGCCACGAGGTCCGGGTGCTGCAGGGCGAGCAGCATCGCCGTCTTGCCACCCAGGGAGTGGCCCACGACCATCCACGGCGCGTCGGGGTCGACGGCGCGCAGGGTCGCTGCGACCGCGTCGGCGTAGGCGGCGAAGGAGAACTCGTCCGACCACGGCGAACGGCCGTGGTCGGGCAGGTCGACCAGGGTCGACCGGGCCCCGGACCCGTCCGCTCCGGCGAGCGCCTTGGCGATCTGGGTCCAGTTGCGTCCCTGGCCGAAGAGTCCGTGGAGGAAGGCGATGCGTGGTCCGCCGGTGCCGATCGAGAGGGTGTTCAGCGTGGCGGGCGCCGCGGCTGCGCCACTCACCTGCCGAGGAACTTCTCGAAGCCCGCAGGCAGGTTGGCTGGGTCGAGGTCGGGCGCGTCGGCACCCGGCTGGGCCCCGAACGCCGAGCCGCCCGCGGAGCTGCGGGCCTCGGACGCCTTCTCGGCGGCGGCCCGCTCCTCGGCGGCGCGCTTGGCCGGGTTGCCGGACTTGGACTTCTTGCGTTGCGGCTGCTGCTGCTTGCGCTTGCCCCCACCGCCCATGCCCGGCATCCCCGGCATACCCGGGAGGCTGCCGCCGCGGGCCAGCTGCTTCATCATCTTCTGGGCGTCGGTGAAGCGCTCGAGCAGCGCGTTGACCTCGGACACCTGGACCCCCGAACCCTTGGCGATGCGAGCTCGGCGCGAGCCGTTGATCGCCTTGGAGTGGGTGCGCTCGAACGGCGTCATCGAGCGGACCATCGCCTCGATGCGGTCGAACTCGCGCGGGTCGAGGTTGTCGAGCTGGGCCTTCATCTGGCCCATGCCCGGCATCATGCCGAGCATCGACTTCAGGCCACCCATCTTCTTCAGCGCCGACATCTGGCTGAGGAAGTCGTCGAAGGTGAAGTCCTCCTCGGCGAGGAACTTGCGCTGCATCTCCTGCGCCTGGTGGGCGTCGAAAGCCTTCTCCGCCTGCTCGATGAGGGTCAGCACGTCGCCCATGTCGAGGATGCGCGAGGCCATCCGGTCGGGGTGGAAGACCTCGAAGTCCTTCACCCCCTCGCCGGTGCTGGCGAACATGATCGGGCGGCCCGTGACGGAGGCGACCGAGAGCGCAGCGCCACCGCGGGCGTCGCCGTCGAGCTTGGAGAGCACGACACCGGTGAAGTCGACGCCCTCCTGGAAGGCGAGCGCCGTGTCGACCGCGGCCTGGCCGATCATCGCGTCGATGACGAACAGGACCTCGTCGGGCTCGATCGCCGTGCGGATGTCGGCAGCCTGCTGCATGAGGTTCTCGTCGACCGCGAGGCGTCCGGCGGTGTCGACGATGACGACGTCGTGCTGGTTGCGGCGGGCGAAGTCGATGCCCGCGCGGGACACCGCGACCGGGTCGCCGAAGGAGCGCGTCCCCTCGCCCGTGGGACCGACCGCGTCGTGGCCGCCGATGTTGCCCCGCTCGGGTGCGTGCACCGGGACGCCCGCGCGCTCACCGACGACCTCGAGCTGGGTCACGGCATTGGGGCGCTGCAGGTCGGCGGCGACGAGGATGGGCGTGTGGCCCTGCTCCTTGAGCCAGCGCGCCAGCTTGCCGGCGAGGGTGGTCTTTCCGGCGCCCTGCAGGCCCGCGAGCATGATCACGGTGGGCGGGTTCTTCGCGAAGGTGACGGTCCGGGTGGCGCCACCGAGGATCGCGACGAGCTCCTCGTTGACGATCTTGACGACCTGCTGACCCGGGTTGAGTGCCCCCGAGACCTCGGCGCCGAGCGCGCGCTCGCGCACCGCCGAGGTGAACTGCTTCACCACGGACAGCGAGACGTCGGCGTCGAGCAGGGCCAGGCGGATGTCGCGCACGGTGGCGTTGACATCGGACTCGGAGAGCCGCCCCTTGCCCCGGAGGTTCTTGAAGGTGGCGGTCAGGCGGTCAGACAGTGACGTGAACACGGCCCCAAGGCTAATCGGTCCGGCGGCCGGTCACCGACCCGGTCACTGACCGGCCGGCGCGCCGTCGCACGTGTCGATGACCATGGCCACCGTCTGGGCCACCTTGGCCGGGGACAGCAGGCGCCCCCCGAACTCGGTGACGTAGAAGGTGTCCAGCGTCTGACCGGCATACGTCGCGATGTGCGCGGACCGCACCGAGAGCCCCGCCTTGGCGAAGCCGATGCCCAGCTCGTGCAGCAGCCCCGGCCGGTCCTGGGCGCGCACCTCGATGACCGTCGCCTCCTGCGAGGCGTGCGGCACCACCAGGGCGCGGGCCTGCCCCGGCGACCCGGTCCCCGCCTGTGAGCTGGGTCGCCCGGCGAACTGGCGGCGCCGGTCCAGCAGCCCCAGCGGGGCGCGGTCGCCCTGGGCGAGCCGTTCGAGGCCGCGCACGATCCGCTGCTCGTCCGGCGCCTCGTTGCTCGGGGTCTCGACGTGCCACTCGTTGGCCGCCACCCCGTCGACGGTGCGCAGGATCGCGGTGCGGACCACGAGGCCGTATGCCGCGAGCAGGCCCGCGGTGTCGGCGAACAGTCCCAGCCGGTCACGGTCGTAGACGTCGATCCGGTAGGAGCCCCCCTGCGGCCGGACGATGACGACGGGTTCGCCCGAGGCCACGGCCTCCAGGTCGGCCGTGTCGATGGTCGTGGGTTGGGCAGGCTGGGGCACCTGGCCCTCCTCCCAGCCGGCCCGGGCGGCCTCGTCGAGCTGGCGCAGCAGGGTCGCCCGCCAGTCGGTCCAGGCCTGGGGGCCGGCGGCGGACGCGTCGGCCTCGGTGAGGGCCACGAGGAGGTCGAACACGTCGCGCGAACCGCCGGCCGCCTCCCTCGCGGCAGTGACGGTGCTCGGGTCCTGGTGGTCGCGGCGGGTCGCGAGGTCGATGACGGTCAGGTGCTCCCGGACCAGGAGGGTGACCACCTCGACGTCGGCCGGTGGGTAGCCGAGCCGGGTGGCGATGGCCCGGGCGAGCGGCGCTCCGGTCGCCGAGTGGTCGTGGGCACCCGGGATCTTGCCGATGTCGTGCAGCAGGGCGGCGAGCAGGAGCAGGTCGGCCCGGCTGACCCCACGCACCAGTCCGCCGGCGATGACCACGGTCTCGATCAGGTGGCGGTCGACGGTGTGGCGGTGGACGGCGCTGCGCTGGGGCCGAGACCGGACGGCTGCCCACTCGGGCAGCCACTTCTCGACGATGCCGGACTGGTCCAACCCCTCCCACACCCCGATCAGGCCCGGCCCCGTGGCGAGCAGGTCGGCGAACAGGTCGCGGGCGATCTCCGGCCACGGCTCCGGCAGCGTCGGGGTCTGGGCGGCGAGGTTGGTCAGCGTGGTGGGGGCGATGGGCAGGTTGTTGCGCGCCGCGACGACGGCGGCCCGCAGCGGCAGCAGGGGGTCGCTGGAGAGGGCGCTGCGTGGTCCGAGGACCACCTCGCCGTCGTGCTCGAACATGCCGAACCCCAGGGGGTTGAGCTGGGGTCGACGGGGGCCGACGCGCAGCGTGCGGGCGCGCTGCGACTGACCCGCCCTGCGGACGGTGCCGTCGAGCGCGAAGGCGATGGTGCGGCCGGCGGTGGCCACCGAGGTGAGCATCTCGTCGGCGTCGGTGTGACCGAGGAGCGCGGCGACGGCGTCGTGGTCCTCGCGGGTCAGGCGGTCACGACCCTTGCCGGTCACCACGTGGACGGCGTCACGGACGTCGAGCAGCACCCGGTGCGCCTCGTCGACCCCGCCGTGCGGGCGGTCGGTGAGCCACGCGGCGACCAGGGCGTTGAGGACCGTGATGTCCCGCAGGCCCCCGTGCGCCTCCTTGAGGTCGGCCTCCATGCTCTGCGCGAGGTCACCGTTCCGGGCGTGCCTGGCGTGCAGTCCCTCGATGAGCTGTGGGAGCCGTCGCCTGGCGTTGGCGCGCCAGTCGTGCGAGACCGTCGACCGGGCGGCCGTGACGACCTCCACGTCACCGGCCACGCACTCGAGGTCGAGCAGCCCGACGGCGGCGGTGAGGTCGCCCGAGGCGACGGTGCGGCACTGGTTGACGGTGCGGACCGCGTGGTCGAGGCGCACGCCGGCGTCCCACACGGGGTACCAGATCCGGTCGGCCAGGCCGCGCAGGTCCTCCCCGCTCAGGGAACGGCCGTAGTGCAGCAGGACGAGGTCGACGTCACTGAGCGGTCCTGCATCACCCCGGGCGAGGCTGCCGACTGCGGCCAGGGCCACCCCCTGCGGCGGACGCGAGCCGAGGGCGTCGCGCCACACGGTGCCCAGCCAGTCGCGGGTCAGGGCGGCGATGGCATCGCGGCGCACCTGCCCGGCGCCGGGGGCGTCGAAGCCCCTCGCGCCGGCCAGGTCCAGGCGGCGAGCCGCCAGGTCGGTCTGCTCGATCGTCATGTCCTCACTGTGCCCTTCCGGGGTTTCACCGAGTGCGCAAGCGTGTTACGGCTGTGTTAGCGGCAGTTCTGGTGCTGGCAAAGCGGTCCCACCGCAGGCCGGTGCCCGGGACGCGTGGTCGCGTCCCGGGCACCGGAGTCTGCTCGGCAGTCGGGTCAGAGGGCTTCGACGCCCCGCTCCCCCGTGCGGACCCGAACGACGTCGTCGACCGGGACCGTCCAGATCTTCCCGTCGCCGATCCGGCCCGTCTGCGCGGACTTGAGGATGACGTCGGCGACCGACCCGGCGTCACTGTCGTCCACGAGGACCTCGACGCGGACCTTCGGCACGAAGTCGACGGTGTACTCGGCACCGCGGTAGACCTCGCTGTGGCCGCGCTGGCGCCCGTATCCCGACGCCTCGCTCACCGTCATGCCGGAGATGCCGTAGGCCTCCAGGGCCTCCTTGACCTCGTCGAGCTGGTGGGGCTTGATGATGGCGGTCACGAGCTTCATGCCGTTGCCTCCTCGTGGGTCTTGGCGCTGGACGCCGCGGTGGCCACGGCACCGGAGGAGCCGAAGCGGCCCCCGGTGAGCGTGCCCAGGTCGTAGCCGGACTCACCGTGCTCGGACTGGTCGATCCCGTCGGACTCGACCTCCTTGGAGACCCGCCATCCCATCGTGGCCTTGAGGGCCAGGGCGATGACGGCGGTGAGCACACCGGAGATGAGCAGCGAGGCGAACGCGATGAGGATCTGGACGACGGTCTGCTTCACACCGCCACCGTAGAACAGGCCCGAGGCGGTGGCGAGCAGGCCGGCACCGATGGTGCCCCACAGGCCGGCGACCAGGTGGACGCCGACGACGTCGAGGGAGTCGTCGTAGCCGAAGCGGTACTTGAGGCCGACCGCGAGGGCGGACAGCCCACCGGCGACGACACCGAGGACCAGGGAGCCGACCGGCGACAGCGCGCCACAGGCGGGGGTGATCGCGACCAGTCCGGCGACCACGCCTGACGCGCCACCGATGGTGGTGGCGTGGCCGTCGCGGATCTTCTCCACGATGAGCCAGCCGAGCATCGCGGCGCAGGTGGCCGCCGTGGTGTTCACCCAGACGAGCGAGGCCAGGCCGTCGGCCGCGAGCTCGGAGCCGGCGTTGAAGCCGAACCAGCCGAACCACAGCAGACCGGCACCGAGCATCACCACGGGCACGTTGTGGGGTCGCATGGCCTGCGTGCCGAACCCGAAGCGCTTGCCGACGATGACGGCGAGCACCAGGCCGGCGATACCGGCGTTGATGTGCACGACCGTGCCACCGGCGAAGTCGATCGGGAGCACGTTGGCCACCCCGTCGGTCGCACCGAAGATGGCGGCGGAGAGCCCGCCCTCGGCGCCGGACAGCAGGCCGCCGCCCCAGACCATGTGGCTGATCGGGAAGTAGACGATGGTCGCCCAGATGCCCGAGAAGACCAGCCAGGTGCTGAACTTCACGCGGTCCGCGACCGCGCCGCTGATGAGCGCGACGGTGATGACGGCGAAGGTCAGCTGGAAGCCGACGAAGATGACCTCGGGGATGTAGACGTTGGCGCCGAAGACGTCGATCAGGCGCGCGCCGTCCGAGGTCATCAGCCCGCCGAGACCAAAGAGGTGGAAGGGGTTGGCGAAGATGCCGCCGATGTCCGATGTGCCGTCCTGCAGGTTGCCGAACGCCATGGAGTAGCCCCACAACACGTACACGACGCCGACGACGCCGAGGGCGCCGAAGGACATCATGATCATGTTGAGGACCGACTTCGACCGGGTCATGCCGCCGTAGAACAGCGCCAGCCCGGGGGTCATGAGGAGCACCATCGAGGAGGCGATGAGCATGAATGCGGTCGCGGCCTCGTTGATCACTGGGGTCTCTGCCGCCATGGGCAGCCATGCTGTTGTCATGCCCCGAACTGTGCCGTCGCGGCGTTTCGGGCGGACGCGGCGTTTGTTACGGGCGTGTTAGCGGCTCCGCCGGATGGTAAGCATCAGGTAAAGACGCCCGGGTCGTCTCGGATCGTGGGACTTCCGTCGTGCGGACCGCACCGGCCTCAGAAGGCGGACACCGAGGCCGGCGCGCGCTGCGGTCGGCTGAGGGCGCGCACCAGGGCGGCCTGTCCGTGGCGACGGACGGCGACCCCCGTGAGCAGGCCGAGGACCGGGGTCAACACCCCGTCGGGGTAGGTCGGGGTGGGCAGCCCGACGCTGGCCGCGAGGTCGTCGCCGTGCACGACCATCTCCATCATCCGGGTGGTCAGGAAGTCGGTGGTCGTCAGGCACCAGCCCTGCCACGGGATGGCGATGGTGTCGGGGTCCCGGTCGCGTTCCAGCATCCGGGGCAGCGCCTCGGCCCACCGCCCGGCTCGCTCGAGCAGGTCGACGTGGCCGGCGAGGGCCGCCTCGTTGTCCGTCTCGGCGATGTCGAGGTTGACCTGGTCGTCGGGTGCTGCGGTCACCCAGGCCGCCCGGGCGTAGTGCTCGAGCAGCGGGATGGGTGGGTCGTTGGTGGGTTGGGCCCGGGACAGCCGGAGGGCGCTGCCGGCCTGGTTGAGCAGGTGGTGGGCGAGACCGCCGACCGTCATCCCCTCGCAGGAGCTCTCGAGTCCCCAGGCCTGCGCCACCTCCGGCGTCGCCACGAGGTCGCGGGAGAGGTCGACCGCGGCGAGGAACGCGGTCACGTGCTCGGATCGGGTCATGCGTCGATGCTAGACACCGCGGCGGGTTCTGGCCCGCGGGCACCCGAGGTCCGCCGCGACCCCAGGCGCGCGCGCAGCTGCCCGGCATACCGCTCCAGGGGCAGGAAGGCGAGCATCATCACCAGGTGCGGCCAGAAGGCGATGGTGATCGCCGCATACGTCATGGCGTGGAACACGAACCAGCCCGCCACCACCCGACGTCGCCACCGCTCGGACAGCAGGAAGATCACCGGTGAGCTGAGCTCCGCCAGGAACAGCACCCACTGGAACCAGTGCAGGGTCCAGGGCACCTCGAGCAGCCACTGCGCCCACGGGGTGCCCCGCCGCACCACGGCACGGACCATCGTGGCGGAGTTGACCCAGTCCCAGCCGCCGAAGCGGATCTTGGCCCAGGCCGAGAGGAAGTAGGTGGCGATCGCCGCGAGCTGGACCGCGCGCAGGGCGAACCCCGCGGCCTCGCTGCGCCGCCGGTCCGACAGGTGGGCGAGGCCGACGGTCGGCAGCAGCGCCAGCGCCACCACGAAGTCGGCGCGGTCGTGGTCGACCTTGCCGTAGCTGAAGGCGATGTACTGGTACCAGACCCAGCCGATGGCGACGGTCCAGCCGAGGGCCCTCGGGGCGCGGCCGGTCATCGCGGCCAGGGCCGCCAGGACGCAGCCCCACTTGATCGCCTGCACCAGCAGGACGCTCGCGGCGGGCAGGTGGAGCAGCTGGCCCATGACCAGCGGCTCGTACCAGACGGGGTCGGCGTAGCCGTGGTACCAGCCCGAGGTGTGCAGCCGGAGCACGTCGACGACCACGAACCCGAAGACGAGCAGGCGCAGCACCGCGATGCGGGCCAGTGGCACGGGCGCGAAGAGCCACCGGCCGACCGCGCTCACGGGGCCTCCCACTCGGCGAGGACCTCGGTGCGCACCTCACCGGTGGGTCTGCGGTCGACCACGACGATCTGGCGCCGCACGACCCGCAGTGCCGTCCACGCCGGCGCGGAGGGGCGCAGCTCGGCGTGGCTGGCGGCCAGGGTGCCCAGCCGGGAGGGGTCGGCCTGGATCTGCGGGATGCGACCCTCGATCTCGGCGCGGTTGAGCCCGGTGTTGCCCGGGGTCAGCGGCGCGCTCACCCACTCCAGCGGGGCCTCGGCGGTCTGGACCTCGATGCCGGTCGACCAGACGGAGCCCGTCGCGGCCTGCGAGGTGGAGAACATCCGCCACGGGCTGAACGGCCACCAGTGGTCGTTGCCGACCAGGGACCCGGCGCAGAAGAGGATGACGAGGGCGAGCAGCACCACGGTCCGCCACGACTTCGCGACGGCCCCCAGCTGCGCGACGCCCGACTCCACAGGCACAGGGTAGGCGACACCGACGACCCGCTGCGGCACCATGGGCCCATGCCCCACGGTTCCCGGTGGTCGATCAGGTCCCGTAACTCGGTGCTGTCCATCGCCTCGGACGGGTCGGTGCTGTCGATCGCCAGCATCCACTCGTTCGCCTCGATCGGGAGCGTCGGGTCGTTCGCGTCGGTGCTCGGTGTCGGCTCGGCCATGTCCGCAGGGTCGGCGCTGTCGTGGCAGAGCCTGGGGTCGGTCCTCTCGGCGCAGTCGAACTGGTCGATGCGGTCCTCCCAGAGCACCCGCGCGGTGCGCTCGCGGCGCAGCGAGGGCACGCTGGGCTGGCAGGCCCCCGCCACGAGCGGCAGCAGTCCTCGTCACCGCCGCCTGCGGGTATGCCGTGGCGCGCACGCTCGGCGGTCGCGCCGGCGGCCACGCGCACCTGCGCTAGACGCAGGGCTGCCACGAACAGCTCGCGCTCGCGGGCGAACCACTCCGCGTCCCTGCGCGGGCGGTCGGCGTGGCCCGCGGCCAGCCTGCGGACGAAGGCCGGATCTCCCTGCGCCGCAAGGTCCTCGATCGTCCGAGAGTGCTCGGCCATGCGGCGCAGGACGGCATCGGGTACCCGCGCACGGAGGCCCGCTTCCGCGGCATACCCGTCCACGACCGCAACAAACTTGTGCAGCCGGTCCGCCAAGGTCACCGGGCCCATCTCCCGGCGCACGGCCGACGGGTCGTGCCACAGCGGCGTCCACGACCACAGCGTGTAGGCGAGGTCCTCGACCGGCTCCCCCGGTGCCGCGAAGTCGAAGTCGATGACGGCGAGCGACCCGTCCGGACGCAGCACCGTGTTGTAGGTGCCGACGTCGTGGTGGACGACGACCTCCCCGGGTCGCAGGGTCCGGCCGGGCACGACCCGCCACGGCAGCCCCGGGTCCGGGACGAACCCCGCCTGGGCGTCGTGGAACTCCCTCAGCCAGGCGCCGATGGCGCGGCAGGCACGGACCGTCTGGAACTCGGGCGCGAGCCGCTGCGGGCCCAGGGTCCCCGCGACCCCCGGCAGGTATGACGCGACCTCGCGTCCGCGCGCATCGGTGCCGAGGCCGCGGGGTGCGGCGTCGAAGCCCACCGACTCCAGGTGGTGCAGGAGGGCGTGGACGGCGGGGGTCCAGTGGCCGGCCTGCCGCCGCACCGTGTCCGCGACGCGCACCACGTGACCCGTGTTGCCCCCGTGCAGGACCTCCTCGCGCTCGCTCACGACCGCCTCCGGACCAGCCGCAGGGCCAGGACCACGAGC
Organism: uncultured Actinomycetota bacterium; assembly: GCA_963757635.1. GTDB lineage: Bacteria > Actinomycetota > Actinomycetes > Actinomycetales > Dermatophilaceae > Pedococcus. The sequence continues at coordinate 306,807 of CAVWSK010000006.1, forward strand.
AGGACCAGGCCGGATCCGGTGACCAGGGCGAGGACCAGCTCGCCCGGCAGCGGCAGTAGCGGACCGTCCTGGTCCGAGCCCGGCGCGGGGGCGGCGGTCTCGGCGCCGGTTCCCGGCGAGCCCACCGTGCTCGTCGCGGCACTCGGCGTCGCCGCGGGTGGGACGACGACCGGCACGGCGACCCCCCGCACCCGGGAGCCGCGTCCCTCGCTGCCGACCAGGAGCGCACCGGGGGCGTCGGGGTCGAGGGCGACCGTCTCGCCCTGTGGTTGCAGCGGCAGCAGGGCGGACGCGCGCACCGCCCAGGTCTGGGGGTCCACCAGGTGCAGCGTCGTGTAGGTGCGGGCGACGAGGGCCGACCCGTCAGGGAGGTACACGGCGTCGGTGACCACCGACGGAGCCGGGCCCACCCGGGTCAGCATCGCCGGGCGACCCGGTCGGACCCGGTCGGGCAGGGCGTAGACCGCCCCGCTCGATGCCTTGGTGATGAGCAGGACCCGACCCGAGCGGGGGTCGACGGTGAGCGCCTCGGCATCGTGCGGACCGTCGGGGTAGGTCAGTGTCCACGCCTCGGCCGGGCCGCTCGTCGCGCCCAGACCGGGCTCGTCGACGGCGTAGACGCTGACGCTGCGCCGGGTGCGGTCGTTGTCACCGATGTCCCCGACCAGGATCCGTCCGTCGGCGGTCATCGAGAGGGCCTCGACGTCGCGCACGGTCGCGTCGAAGGTGTGCACCCCCACGGTGTGCCCGGTGCGGGTGTCGATGGCGAAGATCCGCGCGCTGTCACCCGAGTCGTTCGCGGTCCACACGGTGTGCGGGTGCCTGCGGCTCGCGACCAGTCCGGAGGACTCGGTGACGCGGTCGTCGTTGATCCGGAAGTCGGTCGACGACCCGGACCCGGCCACGGCCGGGCCCGATGCCACCACGACGCACGGCCCGGTGAGGAACGCGGCCCCCAGCGCGGCGGCGGCGAGCCGTCGGCGCATCCTCAGTCGAGCAGGGCGTCGACGAAAGCCTCGGGATCGAACGGTGCCAGGTCGTCGGGGCCCTCGCCCAGCCCCACGAGCTTGACCGGCACGCCGAGCTTGCGCTGGACCGAGACGACGATGCCGCCCTTGGCGGTGCCGTCGAGCTTGGTGAGCACGATGCCGGTGACATTCACGACCTCGGCGAAGACCTCCGCCTGGCGCAGGCCGTTCTGCCCGGTCGTCGCGTCCAGCACCAGCAGCACCTCGTCGATCGGGCTCTGCTTCTCGATGACGCGCTTGACCTTGCTCAGCTCGTCCATGAGGCCGACCTTGTTGTGCAGGCGACCAGCGGTGTCGATGAGGACCACGTCGGCCTCCATCTCGGCACCCGCCTTGACCGCGTCGAAGGCGACGGCGGCGGGGTCGGCGCCGTCGCGGTCCGACCGCACGGTCGGCACACCCACGCGGGCACCCCACGTCTCGAGCTGGTCGGCTGCCGCGGCGCGGAAGGTGTCAGCCGCCCCGAGGATGACGTCCTTGTCCTCGGCGACGAGGACGCGGGCCAGCTTGCCGACCGTGGTGGTCTTGCCCGTGCCGTTGACGCCGACCACGAGCACGACCGCGGGCCGTCCCTCGACGCGGCTGCTGGCCACCGAGCGGTCCAGCGACGGGTCGACCAGGTCGAGCAGGTCGGCGCGCAGCCAGCTGCGGACGACGGCCTCATCGGTGGTGCCCTCGACCTTCACCTGGGCGCGCAAGCGGTCGACGAGCTCGGTCGTGGCCTCGACCCCGAGGTCCGAGGCGATCAGGGTGTCCTCGACCTCCTCCCACGCGGCCTCGTCGAGCCCACCCCTGGAGAGCAGGGCGAGCAGGCCCTGGCCGAGTGCGGAGTTCGACCGGGCGAGACGGGCGCGCAGCCGCGTAAGCCTACCCGTGGCCGTCTCCGGCCGCTCGAGTCCGGGCTCGGGTTCGGGTTCGGGCAGGGCCGGGGCGGGGAGGGTGTCGACGCTGCCGGCGTCCTCGACGGAACGCTTGGGGGCGTCCCGCGGTGGGGTGGCGTCGTCCCCGACTCCGGGGAGCACGTCGGCATCCCGGTCCTGGCGGGGCAGCTCACGGGTCCTCCCCCCGCGGCCGCGCAACAGCCCGACCAGGAGCCCCCCGAGGATGACGAGCAGGCCGACGGCAACAGCGATGTACTCCCACAACTGGTCCACGCCGCCATCCTCTCAGACAGGTGAGGCCCGCCCGGACACCGCAGCGCCCCTCAAGGTGTGGCACCGAGGGGCGTGGACGGGGGTGGGGCGTACGGCCCTGCGTGGCGCTCGGTCAGCCGGCGCGGTGCCGGCCCGCGTCCTCGTCGGCCTGGCTGCTGGTGACCGAGTCGGCGACCTTGTCCTTGGTGGCGGACAGCGCGTCGCCGGCCTTCTCGATGGTGTTCTCGGTCCGCTCCTTGGCCAGGGCGACGAGCTCCTCGCCCTGGGGGGACAACAGCTCGCGTCCCTCGCGTCGAGCCGGAATGGCCACGATCGCGACGACGGCCACGGCCAGTCCCACGCACAGCACCATTCCGATGATCAAGGCGGTCATACCCCCAAGGGTGCACCGGTGCACGCCAAATGCTCAAATCGACCCGCCGAGGGGTGGGACGCGGCGCATCCTCCCGTCGTCGCCGACTCGCCGGTCAGGCGCTCTGCGCCGCCACGTCGCGGATGCGCTGCGACACGACCGTGGTGACCCCGTCGCCACGCATCGACACGCCGTAGAGCGCGTCGGCGACCTCCATGGTGCGCTTCTGGTGGGTGATGACGATGAGCTGGCTGGAGTCGCGCAGCTCCTCGAAGAGGGTGATGAGGCGACCGAGGTTGGCGTCGTCGAGCGCCGCCTCGACCTCGTCCATGATGTAGAACGGGCTGGGCCGCGCCTTGAAGATCGACACGAGCAGCGCCACCGCCACCAGGGACCGCTCACCACCGGAGAGCAGCGAGAGCCGCTTGATCTTCTTGCCCGGCGGTCGCGCCTCCACCTCGATGCCCGTGGTGAGCATGTCGGAGGGGTCGGTGAGCAGGATCCGCCCCTCGCCACCGGGGAACAGCCTGGAGAACACCTGCTCGAACTGCGCCGCCGTGTCGTGGAAGGCCTCGGTGAAGACCCGCTCCACCCGCTCGTCGACCTCGCGGACGATGTCGAGCAGGTCACGCTTGGAGCTCTTGAGGTCCTCGAGCTGGTCGGTGAGGAACTTGTGGCGCTCCTCCAGCGCGGCGAACTCCTCCAGGGCCAGCGGGTTCACCCGGCCGAGGGCCGACATGGCCCGCTCGGCCTTGCGCAGCCGCTTCTCCTGGACCTCGCGGACGTAGGCCTCGGGCTGGGGAGCCTCCTCCGGGTCGTCGTCCGGTCCGGGCACGAACGGCACCGGCTGGTGGGGCCCGAAGTCCTCCATGAGCACCTGCGGGTCCATGCCGAGCTCGTCCACGGACCGGGCCTGCATGGCCTCGATGCGCAGGCGCTGCTGCGTGCGGGCCACCTCGTCGCGGTGGACCGTGTCGGTGAGGTCGCGCAGCTCGTCCTGCAGGACGGTCACCTCGCGCCGCACCTGGGCCAGGGCCTGGTCGCGCTCGCTCCGGGCCGCCTCGGCCCGGCTGCGCTGGCTCGCGGCGGTGTCGAGGGTGGACGCGATGAGCGACGAGGCGTATGCCGCCCCGCGCAGCACGGCCTCGGCCACCGTCGCCTCCCGCCGCCGCCGCTCCTGGCGGGCTGCCAGCCGCTCGCGTGCCGCGAGCTCGTTGCGGGCTGCGCCCTCGAGGGAGTCAGCGCGACCCTTGAGGGCGCGGGCCCGCTCCTCCCTGGTGCGCAGGGTCAGGCGCAGCTCGGTCTCGGCGGCCCGGCCACGGCTCGCGTCCTGCTCGAGGCGGTCGCGCTCGTCGGTGCTGGGGTCCTGCGACTCGGTGGGCTCGGCGCTGGCCTCGTCGAGGCGCTGGGCGAGCTCGTCGAGCTCGGTGCGGTCGGCGTCGACCGCCGCCGTCGCGTCGGCGATGCTGCGTTCGGTGCGCTCGGCCTCGGCCTTCGCGGAGCGGACGGTGGCGCCGAGGTGGCCGAGCCGCTCGGCGACCGCGGCCATCTTCGCGTCGGACTCGTGCAGGCGCTCCAGTGCGCCCTCGACCTCGTCGGCGGCGGCGCGGTGCCGCTCCTGCGCCGCCGTGAGGGCGAACCGGGCCTGCTCACCGCGCCGGCTGGAGTCCGCGAGGCGGTCACGGGTCTCGTCCACGGCCGACTGGATCTCGATCAGGCTCGGCGCGTGGCTGCTGCCGCCACGGACGAACCCGGGCGCGAAGACGTCACCGTCGGTGGTGACCGCGGTGATCCCCTCACCCCGGGCGACCAGGGCTGCGGCCAGCGCGGGATCGGAGACCAGGGCCACCCGGTCGAGCAGCTGCTCCACGGCAGGACGCACCGTCGCGGGCGCCTGCACGACCTCGCGGGCCCAGACCGCCGACCCGTCCAGCGTCGGCCAGGTGGCCGGGTCGCTCGTGGCCGCGCTGGGGCCGACGAGGAAGGCCGCGCGGCCGGAGTCGTCAGCCCGCAGCGTCAGGAGTGCTCGGGCGGCGTGGTCGACCGACTCGACCGCCAGGGCGTCACCGGCCCAGCCGAGGGCTGCGGCGATGGCCGCTTCGTGGCCGCCCTTGACCTGCAGCAGCGAGGCGACCGAACCGACGATGCCGTGGCTGGAGTCCGCGGCGGCCAGCAGGGTCGCTGCGCCGTCCTTGCGGGACAGGCTCAGCTCGAGGGCCTCCAGGCGGGCGGTGGCACTGGTCCGGTCCCGCTCGGCCAGCCGCTCGGCCTCGCGGTGCTGCTCGACCTCGGCCTCGACGGCCTCGAGGGCTGCTGCGGCCCTCTCGTAGGCACTGTCGAGGCCCTCCTCGCCCTCCTCGTCGACGGCCACCGAGGCCTCGAGGGTGGTGAACTCCTTCTCGGCGGCGGCAGCCCGCTCCAGCGACTGCGCCACGATCCCGCGCAGCCGGCCGATCTCGGCCTCGCCCGCCTCGATGCGGCTGCGACGCGCGCCCACCTGGCCCGCGAGCTTGGCCAGCCCCTCACGGCGATCGGCGGCCGCGCGGACCAGGCGTTGCAGGCGCTGCTGCTCCGCGGCATACGCCTGCTCCGCGGTCTCACGAGCGGCAACCGCCGCGCTGAGGGCCGTCGTGGCCTCGCCGACCTCGGCGAGGAGGGCGGCCTCCTGCTTGCGCGCCTCGAGGGCCTGGGCGCGCAGCTCCTCGGGGTCGCGACCGCTGGTCTGCTCGTCCTGGGTGTCCTGGCCGAGCAGCCGCACCCGCTCGGCGGCGAGTGACTCGGTCGCGGTGAGCTGGTCGCGCAGCTGCTGCAGGCTGAACCAGCGCTCCTGCGCCCGGCTGAGCTCGGGCGCGGCGTCCTGGGCCTGCTGCTCGAGGGAACCCAGCCGGCTGCGCAGGGTGACCAGCCCCTCCTCCAGCTCGGTGCGCTTGGCGATGAGGGCGCTCTCGTCGGCGACCTCCTGCTCGAGGGTGGACGTCAGCTGGACGAGGTCGTCGGCGAGCAGTCGCAGGCGGGCGTCGCGGGCGTCGGCCTGGATCACGGCGGCGCGACGGGCTGCCTCGGCCTGGCGTCCGAGTGGGCCGAGCTGGCGGCGGATCTCACCGGTGAGGTCGTTGACCCGGGTGAGGTTGGCCTCCATCGACTCGAGCTTGCGCAGCGCCTTCTCCTTGCGCTTGCGGTGCTTGAGGACGCCGGCAGCCTCCTCGATGAAGCCGCGCCGTTCCTCGGGGGTCGCCCGCAGCACCGCGTCGAGCTGTCCCTGCCCGACGATGACGTGCATCTCACGCCCGATGCCGGAGTCCGAGAGCAGCTCCTGCACGTCGAGCAGCCGGCAGGACGTGCCGTTGATGGCGTACTCCGAGCCACCGTTGCGGAACATGGTCCGCGCGATGGTGACCTCGGTGTAGTCGATCGGCAGGGCGCCATCGGTGTTGTCGATGGTCAGCGCGACCTCGGCCCGGCCCAGGGGGGCGCGGCCGGCGGTGCCCGCGAAGATGACGTCCTCCATCTTGCCGCCGCGCAGGCTCTTGGCCCCCTGCTCCCCCATGACCCAGGCGAGCGCGTCGACGACGTTGGACTTGCCGGAGCCGTTGGGGCCGACGATGCAGGTGATACCGGGCTCGAGACGCATCGTGGTCGCGGAAGCGAAGGACTTGAAGCCCTTCATGGTCAGGCTCTTGACGTACACGAGCTCTCTTCGCTCCTGGTGACGGCGGTCGGTGCGGGTCGGCAGATCGCGGCTCACTGTACCGGCGCGGGGCCGGCCACCCGCGAACCCCGACGGCGCCACACCGCATACCGGTGCGCCTGTGGCCCCTGTGACTCCAGAGGCACCCCACCCCCGCCGCAACTTTATCGGGTCTAGCAGGAAGGTTGACCTTCGCACGGCTATCGAAGTCGGGTGAAGGTCAACCTTGTCACTAGACCCGATAAAGTTGGGGTCCTGGTTGGTGGGGTGGGGCCGGGCGATCGCGGTGGACTGCTCAGCCTTGGGCGATGGCCTCGTGGTGGTGGATGACCTCGGCGATGACGAAGGTCAGGAACTTCTCCGCGAAGGTCGGGTCGAGCCCGGCCTCGTCGGCCAGCGCCCGCAGCCGACCGATCTGCGACTCCTCGCGCGCGGGGTCGGCGGGCGGCAGCCCTTGCTGGGCCTTGAGCTGGCCCACCTGCTGGGTGCACTTGAAGCGCTCGGCGAGCAGGTGGATCAGGGCAGCGTCGATGTTGTCGATGCTGGCGCGCAGGCGCACCAGCTCGGAGGGCGTCGAGGCGGGCTGGGTCACCCGACGATCGTAGGCGCGCCGACGCCGACGACGTCAGGGTGTCTCAGATCCTCGCGGAGCCGGTCGTTGTCCCGCTGGAGGCGGTCGACGAGGTGCTCCAGATCGGCGACGCGCCGACGCAGCTCGACGGTCTCCAGCATCAGACGTTGGTCGTAGGCGACGCGGTAGCCGACCAGGGCCTTGGCCATGTTGACTCCTTACAGGTGGCGGGCGCACCGACCTGGGATCTGCCGAAAGGGGGCCGTCTCTCAGGGTGACACCACCTCCCGCCGCGGTCAATCGGCGGCTACTTCTCGACGAAGCCCTGGACCCCGTCACGCGGCGCCCCCCAGGTCGTCACGCACGAGCTGACGTCGCCGGGTCGCAGGTGGTCCGACGGCTTCTGCTCGAGCAGCGCGACGAGCTCCTCGAGCCGCTCCCGAGGACCCTGCGCCATGACCTCGACGCGTCCGTCGTTGGTGTTGCGGGCGTGGCCCACGAGGCCCAGCTCAAGGGCCCTGGCCCTGGTCCACCAACGGAAGCCGCATCCCTGCACGCGTCCGTGCACCCAGATGACAGCGCGTGCCTGACCGTTCTCGTCCATGTGCATCATCCTTTCCCTCCCTTTCTACCCCGCCCGGGGCCTCCGCGCAGGGCCCGCGCAGGATCAAGGGCGAATCTCGCGCCGCACGCGGGGGCGGGGCTGGCAGTGCGGGCAGCTGAACGACGACCGGTTCATGAACGCCTCCCGCCGGATGAGCGTGCCGCACCGGTCGCACGGTCGCCCCTCCCGGCCGTAGGCGTGCAGTGACCGGTCGAAGTAGCCCGAGGCGCCGTTGACGTTGACGTAGAGCGCGTCGAAGCTCGTGCCGCCCTGGCCGAGTGCCTCGAGCATCACGGCCCGCGCGTGCTCGAGGATGCGCGCGAGGGTCGGCTTGGTCAGGCTGGAGCAGAGCCGCTCGCCGTGCACCTGCGCCCGCCACAGGGCCTCGTCGGCGTAGATGTTGCCGACCCCCGAGACCAGGGTCTGGTCGAGCAGGGCGCGCTTCACCGCGGAGTCACGGGTCTTCATCCGCCGCACGACCGCGGCCTGGTCGTAGGCCGCCTCCAGCGGGTCCGGCGCGATGTGCGCCACCGGTTCGGGCACCCCGTCCTCCGTGAGCTCGGCCAGCGCCATCCCGCCGAACGTGCGCTGGTCGACGAACCGCAGCTGTGGCCCGTCGTCGGCGAAGTCGAACCACGCGTGCAGGTGCTTCTCACGCGGTGCCGTGGCCGGCTCGACGAGCAGCTGGCCGCTCATGCCCAGGTGCGCGATCAGTCCCTGCGGCGATCCGTCAGGGGTGCGCAGCACGAGCCACAGGTACTTGCCCCGACGCCGGGCCTGCTCCACCCGGTTCCCGGTGAGCCGGGCCGCGAGGTCGGCGGGGCCGGGCAGGTGCCTGCGGGCGACGCGCATCCCGCTGAACTCGGCCCGCGAGATCGTGCGGCCCACGACGTGGTCCGCAAGACCTCGGCGCACGACCTCGACCTCGGGCAGCTCGGGCATGGTGGGGTATGCCGGGTGCTCTCCTAGGAGGGCGAACCGGCCGGCGCCTCCGCGTCCGTCGAGGTCAGGGCCTCCAGCCGCGCCTCGGCAACCGCCACCTCGGCAACCGCCACCTCGGCGGCCCGGTCGCTCAGGGCCTGCCAGGCGACCTCGGCAGCCTTCTGCTCGGCCTCCTTCTTGGACCGGCCGGTGCCGGTGCCGAGCACCTGGTGGGCCACGACGGCCTCGGCGTGGAAGGTCTTCTCGTGGTCCGGACCCTCTTCGGCGACCCGGTACTCGGGGACGCCCTGCGCGGTGGCCGCGGACATCTCCTGCAGGCTGGTCTTCCAGTCCAGGCCGGCACCCATGGTGGCGCTCTCGGCCATGAGCGGGTCGAGCAGGTGGTGGACCAGCGTCGCGGCGGCGTCCATGCCGACGCTGAGGTAGACCGTGCCGATGACGGCCTCCATCGTGTCGGCGAGGATCGAGGCCTTGTCGCGGCCGCCGGTGCTCTCCTCGCCCCGACCGAGGAGCACGTGCTCGCCCAGCCCGAGGGTGCGCGCGACATCGGCGAGCGCGCGCATGTTCACCACGGCCGCCCGCAGCTTGGCCAGCTGACCCTCAGGGAGGTCGGGGTGGGAGGTGTAGAGGGTGTCGGTCACGACCAGTCCCAGCACCGAGTCGCCGAGGAACTCGAGGCGCTCGTTGTTGGGCAGCCCACCGTTCTCGTAGGCGTAGGACCGGTGGGTCAGGGCACGCAGGAGCAGCGGCCCGTCGACCGGCCCGCCCACGACCTCGGTGAGGTACTGGGCGAACTCGTCGAAGGGCCGCTGCGTCGCGCCGTCCTCCCGGGAGGACTCGGTGGAGCTCACGCGCGGACCAGGCCGACTCAGCCCTGGTGCTCGGTGCGCTCGGCCGGCGTGTAGTGACGACCCTTGTAGGTGCCGCACGACGGGCACGCGATGTGGGGCTGCGTCGGAGCCTTGCACTGCGGGCAGGTGGTCAGCGTGGTCGCGGTCGCCTTCCAGTTCGCGCGACGCGAACGGGTGTTGGAGCGCGACGTCTTCCGCTTCGGGACAGCCACGTCAGTTCCTCTTCTCTTCGATGGTGCTCTGGGTGGTCACACTGGGCTCGGCGGTCAGCGCGGTGAGCGCGGACCACCGGGGGTCGATCACGTCGTGCTGGTGGTCCGGGTCGTCGGCCAGGTGTGCACCGCACTCGGAGCACAGCCCGGGGCAGTCGGCCCGACAGACGGGTTGGTACGGCAGCGCAGGCACCACCGTGTCCACGAGCACGGACTCCAGGTCGAACAGGTCGCCCTGGAGGGTGTGCTCGTCGGCCTCGTCGTCGTCGGCTCCCACCTCACGGTGGTGGGCCGCGCGATCGGCGTAGGCGAACAGCTCCTGGAACCGGGCGTCAACCTCGTGGCTGACCGGGTCCAGGCACCGCACGCAGGCGCCGGTTGCGGTGGCACGGGCCGAGCCGGTGACCAGCACCCCCTCCACGACGGACTCGAGTCGCAGCTCCAACTCGATCGGAGCACCTTGCGGCACTGCGATGACCTCCGTGCCGAGGGCGGCAGGTGCCTCGACCGTGCGCTGGATGGTCTCCATCGAACCGGGTCGCCGACCTAGTGCCGTGGTGTCGAACACCAGCGGCGATCGGGGATTCAGGTGGTCCATGGCTCCAGCAGACGTCGAGTGGCTCGGACTGCGCCACAACGAGGACGTAGACCGACGCACGAGGCTACCCGAGCAGGCGCCACTCCCCCAAATGCGCGCCCTCGGCGACCCGGCCTACGGAGCGGTCGACGGGAGCTCGCGGTCCAACGCCGCCCCCAGGACCGGGGCCAGGGTGCGCACGTAAGTGGCCGTCAGGTGGTCCCCGGCGCGGTGGATCGTCACGTGGCCGATGGCGACCGGGCACCGCGGGACCGGGCAGATCCACGGGGTGAGGTCGACCAGCGCGGTGCCGGATGCGGCCGCCGCCTCACGCTGCACCGGCAGGCCGCTGCCGGCCACCGCCGACGCCCGGTCGAAGGCGCAGGCGGTCAGGGTGTGGGGGTGGCGCGCGGTGCAGACGTCCAGGTCGTTCGGTGACACGGGGCTGTCACCGATCACGGCCACCGGCACCCCCATCGCCTTCTCCTCGCCCCAGCGCGTCCTGAGCCCCTCGACCAGGGAGGCGCGGTCCGCCTTCGACCCGTCCCACGCGGCGGTCGCGTAGCCGGAGGTGATGATCAGGTCGGGGGGGTTCGTGGACAGCCGGTCGAGCACCGCCTCGTTCCACTCGTCGCACTCGGGGTAGGGCCGGCCGGCGTTCTGCGCCTCGCCCCCCGCGAACGCGCACGAGGACTTGCCGTAGGTCACGATCCGCCACCCCCGGGCGGGGGCGAGCTCTTCCAGGGCCGGGAGCCACTGCATCGCCTTGGAGTCGCCCACGAGGGCCACGGTGGTGGTGCCGCCGGGGACCCCGAAGTCACATCGCACGGGGTCCACCGAGAGGCGCCCGACCTGGCAGTGGTCGACGTCGGCCTTGGGACGGTCCTTCCCGGCCAGCTGGGGGTCGGGGGTGAGCCACTGCCAGTCGTCCACGGCGTAGGCCGCGGGGTCGGTGCTCGGCGGGGAGGTCAGGGCAGCCGCCCCGAGGGTCTGGATCGGGGGCACCGAGGCCCCCACCGGCGTGGTGCGGAACGGCGACGGGGCCTGGGTGAGGGGCACGGCCGCGAGCGCCCCGACCGCCGAGAGCGCCACGCCCATCACGAGGACCTGGCGGGTGCGGGCCGCGAGCACGCGGCTGTGGTGGATCGGGCTCTCGAGGAAGCGGTGGCTGAGCCAGGCCGGCACCACCGAGCACGCGACCACGGCCGCCTGCTGGGCGGTGGTGAGGTCCCCGACGACCCATCCGGTGAGCACGACCGCCGGCCAGTGCCACAGGTAGAGCGAGTAGGACAGGCCGCCGATCCAGACCATCGGCGCGGTCCCCAGCAACCGCACGGGGCCTCCGGGCGCCCCCACCCACCCGGCATACAGCACGAGGGCGGCGCCCAGGGTCGGCACCAGGGTCCAGGCACCGGGTGTCGCGGCCCCGGCGGGGAGCCAGAGCGCACTGCCCACGACCGCCCCGAGCCCCACCCAGCCGGCGAGCGCGGCGACCCGCTCGCCGCCGATCCCCCCGACCCGGCGGGTATGCCGCCCACGGCCCTCGCGCGAGGCGCACCACACGGCCAGACCTGCGCCGATCCCCAGCTCCCAGGCGCGGGTGGTGGTGACGAAGTAGGCCCTGGCCGGGTCCCGCCCGACGAGCCACACGGCATACCCCAGGGACGGCACCGCGATGACCGCCAGCAAGGCGGCGACCGGACCGAGCCCGACCCTGCGCCCTCCGCCGAGCCGTCGCACCAGGGCCGCGAGGGCGATGAGCGCCAGCGGCCACACGACGTAGAACTGCTCCTCGACGGCCAGCGACCAGAAGTGTTGCACCGGCGACGGGAGGGTGTCCGAGGCGAGGTAGTCGACGGCACGGTGCGCCAGCACCCAGTTGACGACGTAGAGGGCGGCGCCGACCACGTCCGCACCGATCTCGCGCCGACGCAGCCCGGGGACGACGAACCAGGCGACCAGGGCGGTCACCACGAGCACGAGGATCGCCGCGGGCAGCAGGCGGCGGATGCGGCGGCCCACGAACCGGGTCCACGAGATCGTCCCGGTGGACAGCAGCTCGCGCACCAGGATCCCGGTGATGAGGAACCCGGAGATGACGAAGAAGACGTCGACGCCGAGGTAGCCCTGTCCCAGCGGAAGGCCTGCGTGGTAGAGCATCACGAGCAGGACGGCCACCGCACGCAGGCCCTCGATGTCCGGCCGGTAGCGGGCCGGCCGGTCGTCCCTGCTCAGCTCACTGCTCCGCGTGCCGCGCGACGAGGGCGTCGCGCACGCGGTCGCTGACCAGCCCCGTGACGTCCCCGCCGTACTGGGCGACCTGCTTGACCAGCGAGCTGGAGATGTGTTCCAGGGCAGGGTCGCCCGGGAGGAAGACGGTCTCGATCCCCGTGAGGTGGCGGTTCATCAGGGCCATGGGTAGCTCGTAGGCGAAGTCGGTGCCACCGCGCAGGCCCTTGACCACGGCCGTGGCGTCCAGCTCGCGACAGACGTCGACGAGCAGGCGGTCGGCATAGACCTCGACCCGCAGGTTGGGCACGTCGGGACAGGCGTCGACGATGAGGGCCCGGCGCTCATCCGGGGTGAAGGTGCCCTGCTTCCCCGGGTTGTGCAGCACCGCCACGACCACCTCGTCGTAGAGGGCGCTGGCTCGCCGGATCACGTCCACGTGGCCGAGGGTGATCGGGTCGTAGGAGCCGGGGCACACACACCGTCTGGTCGCAGCGCTGGTCACACGCGCACGCTAGCAGCGGCGGCTGCCCCGGCTCCTTTCCCCGTCAGTCCTCGTCGCCCTCGTCGTCGGCAGGCAGCAGGCCGTCGCGGTGCGCCTTGGCGACGATCGCCCGGACGTTCTCGATCGACCCGGCTCCCTCCTCGAGCAGCTGGTTGCGCCGCGTCGCCCAGGCCACTCCCAGGTCCTCACGAACCTGCTCGGACACCTCGGTCCTGGCGGGGTTGAGGATGGTCTGCTCCTCCTCACCGATGTGGTGGTTGAGGGCGGTCGCGAGGTCCTCGACGGCGTCGTCGAACTTCTGGGTGTCGGTGCCCTTGCACTCGAGCAGGGCCAGCAGCGCCTCGTTGCCCTCGGCGTGCTCCTCCTCGCCGTGCTCCGCCTCGTGGTCGGTGATGGCGTCCTTCCGGCGCAGGCTGGGGTAGACCTTCTCCTCCTCCGCCTCGCCGTGGGCGATGAGGACGGCCGAGAGCGCCTGGCGCGCGGCCTCCCGGTCGGCCTCCACGTCGCGCAGCTCGCGCAGCAGGGTTTCGAACAGCCGGTGGTCGTCGAGGATCAGCTCCACGACATCACCGTTGGTGGGACGGGGAATCTCATAGTCGCTCATGTCCACAGCCTCTCTCACCTGCGGCGTTGCCACATCTCGGGGGTCTGCTGTCCACGCCGTCCCACCCATCGGACGCCCGGTTTGAGTTGTCCGGCGGTCTTGGAGACGGTGGAGGCGTCCCGATTTCCATCAGAGAGGGAGCCATGCTCACCCTGACCGAGAACGCCAGCACGATCGTCAAGACCCTCCTCGACCAGAACGAGGCGGGCGACAACGCCGGCCTGCGGTTCAGCCAGGAGGAGGCCAACGAGGGCGCCCTCACCGTGTCGACGGCCGACCAGGCCCAGCCCGGTGACGCCGTCGTCGAGCACGACGGTGCCAAGGTCTTCCTCGACGAGACGGCCGCCGTCGCCCTGGGCGACCAGGTCCTCGACGCCGCCGTCGATCAGGCCGGAGCGGTGCAGTTCAGCATCACCCCGTCCGCGGGCCCGACGGCGTAGAGACCTTCACAGCACGACCGCAGGCCCGGCTCCACCCCAGGTGGTGCCGGGCCTGCGGCGGTCGTGGGGCGGCTCAGGCCGCCGCGTCGGGCGGCTTCGGCCCTGCGAACCAGATCATCGTCTCACCGTAGCGCCGCTCGTCCTCCCGCTCCCAGCCACCGGGCCAGCGCGGCTCGGGCGACCGGGACGACCGCTCCACCACGACCAGTGCGTCGGGGCCGAGCCAGCCGCGCTCGGCCAGCAGGGCGAGGTCCTGTGCCAGCTCGTCCTCGGGGAGCGCGTAGGGCGGGTCACTGAACACGAGGGTGCACGGGGCGCTCGGCGGCGCCGCGAGCACCCGTGCCACGGTCGCCTGCCGCACCGACACCCCGGGTATGCCGAGTGCGTCGGCGTTCACCCTCGTCACCTTCGCCGCCGCGCGATCGGCCTCGACGAGCAGCACGCTGGCCGCGCCGCGACTGGCGGCCTCGAGCCCCAGGGCGCCCGAGCCGGCATACAGGTCCAGGACGTGGGCGCCGGACAGGACGTCGAGGTGCTCGAGCCGGGAGAACAGCGCCTCGCGAACCCGGTCGCTCGTCGGGCGGGTCCCGGACCCCGCGGGGGTGGCCAGGCGCAGGCCACCGGCACGGCCACTGATGATCCTCGTCACGGCGGCAAGGTAGCAGCGTCGCCGTGTCGCTCAACCACCCCACACGGCCGGGCTGCGGCGCCGGGCCAGGTCCTCGCCGAGCCCGGCGAGCTCGACGAACCTCGCGAGGGTGGCGTGCATCGTCTCGACCGCCTCGGGGCCGGCCTGCTCACTGAGTCGGCGGTCGATCCGGACACCGATCTCCGCCGCTGCGGCCATCGCCCTCCGTCCGCGCGGGGTGAGTGAGAGGAGCTTGGCCCGGGCGTCGCTCGCGGAGTCCCTGCGGCGCACCAGCCCGAGCTCGACCATCTCCTCGACGACCTTGGCCGCCGCCTGCTTGGTGACACCCAGCCTCGCGGCGAGCTCGGTGAGCCGCAGCGGTCCGTCGCGCAAGGACCGGAAGACGACCCCGAACGCAGGACGGACGTCGGCGAAACCCTGCTCGTCGAGCTCGCTGTGGAGCTGGTCGACGAAGCCTCGCAGGGCGAGGGTCAGGAGGATCCCCAGGTCGGCCGGGCTGCGGGACTCATTCACTATTGCTCCAAACGGTCAGTCATGGTTGACTACTTTTCGTCAACTCTAGTTGACCATATCTCAAGGAGCCACTCATGCCAGTCCTCACCCGCCCCACAGCGTCCACCCACGCACTCACCGGGGCGCAGTTCACCTCGCTCGCCACCCCCTCGTCCGGCAGCCTCGACACCGCCATCTGGGAGGTGCGGCTCGCCCCGGGCCACGAGGGCGCCCCCCACCGCCTGACCCGGCAGGAGGTCTTCGTGGTGCTCTCCGGGGAGGGGGTGGCCACGCTCGACGGCGAGCCCCACGCGGTGGGGGCCGGGTCGGTCATCGTGGTGCCGGTCGCGACGCCGTTCTCCCTCGCCGCCGAAGGGTCCGAGGAGCTCGTGGCCCTCTGCTGCCTGCCGGTCGGGGGGCAGGCCGTGGTGGACGGCGCCGAGCCCTTCACGCCGCCCTGGGCCGAGTGACCCGGACCCGCCGTCAGGGCGCGTGCACCTCCGGGTCGTCGCGCAGCACGTCGAGCATCAGCGCGAGCACGGCATCGGGACGCTCGAGCGACGGCAGGTGCCCCGCCCACGGGAGGACGACCGCCTCGGCCCCCGGGATCTGGTCGACCAGGTGGGCGGCCACCAGGCCGAAGAGGTCGAGGTCCAGCGCCCCCGACACGACCACGGTGGGCACCGCAACCGCTGACGGGTCGACCTCCACCCGCCGCTGCACCGGGGCGGGGTCGAGGGCATCGGCGGCAAGCTGCACCTCGAAGGCCCTCCGCTGCATCCGCGCCACGTCCTCGCGCACGCCCTGGCCGGCCCCGGGGCCGAGCCAGGTGCGCACGTTGAGCTGGACGGCACCCTCGATGTCCCCGGACTCCAGGAGCCGGTCCTCGTCCTCGCCGAAGGCCGCGACGTCGGGCGTCGGGTCGACACCCCGGAACGCCGGGCACAGCAGCAGCAGTGAGGACACCCGCCCCGGGTGCAGGGTGGCGAGCTCGAGGGCCACCCTGCCGCCGAAGGAGGAACCGACCACGGCCGCATCGGTCACGCCGAGGTGGGCGAGCAGCGCATCGACGTCATCGGCGTCGGCATACTCCTCCCCCGGCTGGGGCGAGTCCCCGAACCCTCGCAGGTCCGGGCGGATGACCCGGAAGGTGTGGCTGAGGGCAGGCACCACCGGGTCCCACATCCGTCGGTCGGCGACGCCCGAGTGGAGCAGCAGGACAGGAGGGCCCGTGCCCTCGTCATCGTGGGAAAGCACCATCGCCCCAGAGTAGGCACCCCACGTCGTCGGGTCGCCTGGTTATCCCGCCCCACTTCGCGCCCCACCGGGGCCCGGGCCCGGTGGGGCAGCAGCCAGGGCGGGGTCAGCCGCGCTCGAGGAAGGCGGCCTGCTCCTCGTCGACCCGCTCCGCGACCGCCGCAGCCAGGTCCGGGTGCCCGTGGAGGTCGGGGTCCTGCGTCACCACGGCCACCGCGTCCTCCCGGGCCTGGACGATGACCGCCTCGTCCCGCAGCACGGAGAGGAACTGCAGCTGCTTGCGACCGCCGGACTGGCGCGCACCGAGGATGTCACCCTCGCGCCGCTGCTCGAGGTCGAGCTGGGCCAGCTCGAAGCCGTCGTTGGTCGCCGCCACCGCCTCCAACCGCTCACGGGCAGCCGCTGCGTCGGTGGCCGTCATCAGCAGGCACAGCCCTGGGTGCGCACCGCGCCCCACCCGACCCCGCAGCTGGTGCAGCTGGGAGACCCCGAAGCGCTCGGCGTCCATGACCACCATGACCGTGGCGTTGGGCACGTCGACCCCGACCTCGATCACCGTCGTGGAGACGAGGACGTCGATCTCGCCGCGGTGGAACCGGGCCATCACGGCGTCCTTGTCCTCGGGTGCGAGCCGCCCGTGGAGGACCCCGATGGTGACCCCCACCAGCGGTGGCGTCTCGCGGAGTGCCTGCTCGACGGCATACACACTGGCCCACTCGCGCGGCGGTGCGGCGTCCTCCTCGTCCTCGGCCACCGGCACGAACGGCTCCTCGTCGCGCGGCTCGTCACCACCGATGCGAGGGCACACGACGTAGGCCTGCCGACCGGCTCGGACCTCCTCGGCGATCCGCGCCCACGTGCGCTCGACCCACTGCGGACGCTCCCCCGGCACGACATGGGTGGCGATCGGAGACCGTCCCCGGGGCAGCTCCCTGAGGGTCGATGTCTCCATGTCACCGAAGACGGTCATGGCCACCGTGCGCGGGATCGGCGTGGCGGTCATGACCAGCACGTGCGGTGGCTGCTTTCCCTTCTCCCGCAACGCTTCCCGTTGCTCAACCCCGAACCGGTGCTGCTCGTCGACGACGACGAGCGCGAGGTCGAAGAACTGCACGTGCTCCTGGATCAGGGCGTGGGTGCCGATGACGATCCCGGCATCGCCGCTGGCGGCCTCGAGCAGCGAGCGCCTGCGCACCGCCGTCGGCTGGCTCCCGGTGAGCAGCGCCACCCGGGTGCCGATGTCGCTGCCACCGAGCATGCCGGCCTCGGCCAGGTCCCCGAGCATGGCGGTGATGGAGCGGTGGTGCTGTTGGGCCAGGACCTCGGTCGGCGCGAGGAGGGCCGCCTGGCCACCGGCGTCGACCGCGGCGAGCATGGCCCGCAGCGCGATGACCGTCTTGCCGCTGCCGACCTCGCCCTGGAGCAGCCGGTGCATGGGGGTGTCGCGCGCCATCTCCTGCGCAAGGACCTCGCCCACCTCCTGCTGGCCCCTCGTGAGCTCGAAGGGCAGCCGGGCGTCGAAGGCCTCCAGCAGACCCCCGTCGCGGGGCCGGCGCGCGGTGGTGGTCAGCGCCGCCTGCTCCCGCCGCCGACGGGCCAGCACGGCCTGAAGGACGAAGGCCTCCTCGTAGCGCAGCCGCTTCTCCGAGATGGCCTTGTGGGCCCAGTCGCGCGGCTGGTGCATGCCGCGAAGGGCCTCGAGGCGAGGCGGCAGCCCGCGGGCGCGCAGGACCTCGGCCGGCACCGGGTCGGCCACCTCGTCGAGCTGGCCCAGCACCAGGCCGACGCTCTCGACGATGGTCCAGTTCTGGAGCTTGCCCACCTGCGGGTAGATGGGGATCAGTCCCTCGGTCGCCACGCCGGAGGGGTCCGACAGCGGCGGCAGGGCGGCATAGTCCGGGTGCGCCAGCTGCAGCCCGCCGCGATAGCTGCTGACCTGCCCGGCGAAGAGGAAGCGCTCACCCGGGAGCAGCTTGCCCTCGTGCCCGTAGGCGCTGAAGAAGGTGACGTCCATGTCGTGCGTGCCGTCGGTGATGGTCACCGACAGCATCCGGCCGCGACGGGCGCGCATCGGCCTGGACACGGCGTTCTTCACGTCGGCGACCACGACGGCGTACTCGCCGACCTCGAGGTTGCCCAGGTCCGCCTCCCGCGAGCGGTAGCGGCGCGGCCAGAACTCGAGGAGGTCGCCGACGGTGCGCAACCCGCGCTCCTTCTCCATCTTGGCCGCGGCCCCGGCCACCAAGGAGCTCAGCCTGGTGCTCTGGTCGACCACGCCTACTCGACTCCCAGCAGCAGCGGGTAGTGCGGCTGGCCACCGGTGATGACGGTGACCTCGACGTCCCGGTGCCCGCGCCCGATCCGGGCGCCCACGGCATCCGCGAGACCCTCCGGGGCCTCGACCCCGCCGATGACGGTCACGATCTCCCCGCCGCTGGACAACAGGCGGCGGACCACCTCGATGGCGACCTCCTCCAGGTCGCCGCCGACGATGACCACGTCCCCGGCCACGGCACCCAGGACGTCTCCCGGCTCACAGGGTCCGGCACTGGTGAGGGCCTGCTTGCTCGCCACCGCGACGGCTCCGTGCCTGGTCGCGGCCGCGGCGTGGCTCATCTCGGCGGCATTGCGCGCCGCACTGAGGGAGGGGTCGAAGACGGCGAGCGCCGCCAGCCCCTGGACGGCCGTGCGCGAGCGCACGAGGTGCACGTCGACCCCGTCCTGCTCGGCGGCGCTGGCGGCTGCGCGGGCAGCCATCTCGGTGTCCCGGTCGTTGGGCAGCATGATGACCGCCAGGGCGTGCGTCGCGCGGATGGCCTCCAGCAGCTGACCGGCCGACGCCCGTTGGCCCGGTCCACTCGAGACGACGACGGCGCCCGCCTCGGCGAGGACCTCCGCGAGGCCCGGGCCGGCAGCGCAGGCCACGACCGCGACCCCCGACGCGGGCGTGCGGTGCGCGACCTGGTCCGCGAAGTGGGTGACCCGGAGCCGGTAGGGACGGCCGGCGTCGAGCCCTGCCTCGATCGCGGCGCCCACGTCGTCGACGTGCACGTGGACGTTCCACAGGTCGGGGCCACCGACGACGAGCAGCGAGTCGCCCAGGTCGTCGAGCGCTGAGCGCAACCGCCCCACCCGGTCCTCGTCGCTGTCCCGGAGCAGGTACATCACCTCGAAGGCGGGGCTGTCCCCGGGGATGTCCCCAGCGAGACCGGTGGCACCCGGCACGTGGCTCGGGGCCACGGCACCGACCGGGCCGCCCCATTCGGCCCGCCGTCGCAGCGAGGGGTCGTCGGCGAACGGCTCCATCCGCTCACCGACATGGGCTCCGTCCTGGTGCACGACCCGGGCCAGTGCCTCGAGCAGGAGCAGGTAGCCGGCCGCCCCGGCGTCGACGACCCCGGCCTGCCGCAGCGCCTCCAGCTGTCCCGTGGTGGCGCGCAGGGCCTCGGTCGCAGCGTCCAGGGCGTCCTCGGTCACCGCGACCAGCCCCCGGCCGACCGCCGCGGCGCCCGCCGCGGCAGCGGCGGCCGCGACGGTGAGGATGGTGCCCTCCGCCGGGCGGGTCACGCTCGCGAACGCCCGGTCGCTGGCCCGCGCGAGGCCGTCGGCGATGACGGACGCATCGGCACGGTCCTGGCCGCCGGCCGCGATGGCCTCGGCGAAGCCGCGCACCAGCTGGCTCAGGATCACCCCCGAGTTGCCCCGGGCCGTGAGCAGCATGGTTCGGGACAGGGCGGAGCACTCCTGCTCCAAGGTCGCGGCGCCGAGGATGCCGGCTCGCTCGTGGTCCGAACGAACCGCGTCGAGGGCCGAGTCCAGCGTGAGGTAGAGGTTGGTGCCGGTGTCGCCGTCGGGCACCGGGAAGACATTGAGGGCGTCGATCTCGGCCCGTCGGGCGGCAAAGGCGGCTCGGGTGAGCACGGCCCACCGCCTCGCGTCGACTGCGGTGAGGGCTTCGAGCACGCTGGCAGGCTAGTGCCCCGCACCCCGTTTTGGTCGCAACCCCCCACCTCGGCTACGCTTGACCGGTTCCCATGGAGCTCCGCGTCGCTGGCCTGTGCCCGCACGGTGAGACACCGGGACCACCCATTCGTTTTGTACGCATCGAAATCAGGAGAACACCCGTGGCTGCCAACTGCGATGTCTGCGGCAAGGGACCGGGCTTCGGTCACAACATTTCGTTCTCGCACCGCCGCACCAAGCGTCGCTGGAACCCCAACATCCAGCGCGTCAAGGCGCTGGTGGGCGACGCGGGCGTGACCCCGAAGCGGCTCAATGTCTGCACCTCGTGCCTCAAGGCCGGCAAGGTCAAGCGGGGCTGACCACACCTCCTGGCACTCGCATCGAAGCCGATCTCCCACTGGGGAGGTCGGCTTCGCTCGTTGCAGCCCAAGCCGACTAGCCCGAGAAGTGGTCCCAGCCGCGGGCCGTCTGCGGCACGTCGTCGAGGGTGATCCCCTCCCCCGGCTCCACCCGCCCGAGCGCCCGCCAACCCATCGGCAGCTCTCCGGCGAACGTCGCGAGCAGGCTGTGCTCCTCACCGCCGGCCAGCACGCACTCGAGCGCCTGGTCCCCGACGGCCTGCTCCACCGCCGCGACGTCCTCGTCCAGCGCAGCCCTGTCGAGAGCCAGCCGCACCCCGCTCGCCGAGGCGAGCCGCATACCGTCGCGCAGCAGCCCGTCAGACACGTCGAGCATCGCGCTGGCCCCGGCGTCGGCGGCCTGCGGGCCCGCTCCGAGGGGCGCCTGCGGTCGCAGGTGGTGGGCCACGCACTCAGCGCGGATGCCGCGAGGCACCGACCGCGGGTCGGTGCCGGTCTGGAGGAGCACGAGTCCGGCCCCCGAGCGGCCCAGGGTGCCGCAGACCGCGACCGTGTCGCCCGGGCGGGCTCCGCTGCGCAGCACCGGTGCCCGCCCCCTGAGGTCGCCCAGGGCGGTGACCGAGACCACCAGCGTGCCCGGGGGCGCCGCTGACAGGTCGCCCCCGGCCACCGCCACGCCGGCGGCCTCGGCGAGGCGCCCGAGCTCGCGGGCGAAGTCGACCGCCCAGGCCGCGGGGACGGCCGGGTCGGCGACCAGGGTGACGAGGACGGAGGTGGGCACGGCACCCATCGCGGCGACGTCGGCCAGGTTCTGGGTCAGCACCTTGGCCGCGACGTCCTCGGCGCTGGACCACTCGTCGAGCCAGTCCTGGCCCCGGACCATGGCGTCGGTCGTGGCCACCACCGACCCGGAGGTGCGCAGGACCGCTGCGTCGTCGCCGGGGCCGAGGAGCACGTCGGGGTGCGGCGCGAAGAACGGGAAGATCTCGGCCAGCAGGGACCCCTCGGAGACGTCGCGGAGGGTGCGTCGGGCCGTGACCATGACTTGACCTCCTCGTGACGAGCCGGGGGAGACGGGTGGGACACCGGCACGGTAGCGTCTGGCGTGTCCGCGGCGCTCCGCCGCGGTCGGGTTCTCTCGGGACGTCGATGTCCCGGCCAACCGGAAAGTTGAGGTGTCTCGTGGTGGTCCAGGCCTACATCCTGATCCAGACCGAAGTCGGCAAGGCGGCGTCCGTTGCCGAGGCCATTGCCGGAATTGCCGGGGTGGTACTGGCTGAGGACGTCACCGGCCCCTACGACGTGATCGCTCGCGTCGAGGCCAACACCGTCGACGAGCTGGGCAAGCTCGTCATCGCCAAGATCCAGGACGTGCCGGGCATCACCCGCACCCTGACCTGCACCGTCGTCCACGTCTGAGCGCGTGCACGTGGGCGCCCCCTCGCGGGTGGCGCGACCGTTGACCACCGGCCTCCTCGTCCTCGGGGTGGCCGGTGGTCTCGTTGCGGGCTGTTCGCGCGGGGTGCCCGTGACCCCGCCACCGCATACCGCGGCCTGCGACGAGGCCACGACGAAGTGGCCCGCCACCGTGGCGCGGCAGTCCTCCGCCGCGGTGCGCGTCGAGGGCGGCTCCGCCGAGCCGGGCGATGCCGCAGCGTGGGGCGATCCGGCGATCATCGCCTCGTGCGGCTGGCCGGCCCTCGGCCCCACCTCGGAGCAGTGCCTGTCGGTCGACGGGGTCGACTGGGTCGTCGAGCAGCTCAGCGACGGCGTCCGGTTCACCACGTTCGGGCGTGCCCCTGCCATCGAGGTGCTCGTCCCCCACGCCTACGCGCCCGAGCCGCTCCTGCTACCCGCCTTCGGGCCGGCCGCCAAGGCCCTCCCCCGCAACGACCTCACCTGCAGCTGACCGCCGCCGGCCCCCTCATTCCGCCAACCTTTGCTAGCAAGGGTTAGCGGGATCCGGACACCGTGCACCATGTCCGCGTTTCGCTAACCCTTGCTAGCAAAGGTTAGGGAAACGGCGGCGGGGGGTATGGGGTGGTGGAGCCCGCGGTTCAGCGCAGGCCGACGGGGCGGTCGAGAGCCAGCTGGATCAGCTCGTCGATGAGCTCGGGATAGGTCACGCCGGTGGCTTCCCACATCTGGGGGTACATCGAGTGCGGGGTGAACCCGGGCATGGTGTTGATCTCGTTGACCACCACGTCGCCGGAGCGGGTGTAGAAGCAGTCGACCCGGGCGAGCCCCTCGCACCCGAGGGCCTCGAACGCCGCGGCCGCCAGTCGCTGCACCTCCGCAGCCACCTCGTCCGGGACCTTCGCGGGGCACGACAGCACCGCGCCGTCGTCGAGGTACTTGGCCTCGAAGTCGTAGAACTCGTGGCCGCCCTCGGCCGTGACCTCGATCTCGCCCACGTGCGAGACCCGCGGCGCATCGGTGCCCCGGCCCTGCAGCACCGCGCACTCGATCTCGCGACCGACGATCCCCTGCTCGACGACGACCTTGCGATCGTGCTCGCGGGCGAACTCGACGGCGGCCTCGAGTCCCTCAGGTCCGGCCACCTTGGTGATCCCCATGCTGGACCCCGCCCGGGCCGGCTTGACGAACACCGGGAAGGACAGCCCTGCCACCGCATCCATCGCCGCCGCGCGGTCCCGGACCCACTGCGCGTCGGTGATCACGACATAGGGCCCGACGGGCAGCCCGGCCCCCGCGAAGAGCACCTTCATGTGGTGCTTGTCCATGCCGGCCGCGGAGGCGAACACTCCGGACCCGACGTAGCGGATGTCGGCCATCTCGAGCATGCCCTGGATCGTGCCGTCCTCGCCGAACGGCCCGTGCAGGAGGGGAAAGACCACGTCGACCTCCCCGAGGCTGCGTGGGATCTGCTGCGGTTCGAGCACGGACAGCGTGCGATCCGTGGTCGCGAGCGGCACGACGACGCCTGCGCCACCGGGCAGCACCTCGGGCGTCCGGTCGGCCGTGAGCTCCAGGAGGCGGGGGTCCCCGTCGGAGAGCACCCAGTGGCCGTCCCGCGAGATCCCGATGGGGATGATGTCGTAGGCATCGCGGTCGATCGCACGCATCACGCCGGCCGCCGTGGCGCACGACACCGCGTGCTCCGAGGAGCGGCCGCCGAAGACGAGGGCGACGCGCGGCTTGCGGGGTGCGGGCTGGTCGGTGCTCATCGCGGACGAGCGTATCCCGACCGCGGACCGGCCCGCGCGCGCGGCGCGCGGGCCCGCCCCTACGCTGGCGAGGTGAGCCACGAGCACCTCTCCCCCGCCTCCCGCGTCGTCGCCCTGGGCCGTCAGCCGCGCCTCCCCGGCGCCGGGGTCAACGCCCCGCTGGAGTTCTCCTCCACCTACCTCGCCGACGGCCCGGTCAACTACGCGCGGGCGGGCAACCCCACGTGGTCGGCGTTCGAGGAGGCTCTCGGGGCACTCGAGGGTGGCGACGCGCTCGTCTTCGCCTCGGGCATGGCAGCCGTCTCGGCCGCGCTGTCGCTGGTCCCCCACGGTGGTGCTGTGGTGGTGCCGTCGCACGCCTACAACGGCACCACGGCGTTGCTCGACCAGCTCACGGCCAGCGGCGCGGCGCAGGTCCGTCGGGTCGACCCCACCGACCTCGACGCCGTGGGCGCAGCCCTGGACGGGGCCGCGATGCTGTGGATCGAGTCGCCGACCAACCCGATGCTGGAGCTGTCGGACATCCCGGCCCTCACCGCGCTGGCTCGCGCCGCCGGCGCCCTCACGGTGTGCGACAACACCTTCGCCACGCCCCTGGTGCAACGGCCGCTGGAGGACCAGGTCGACGTCGTCCTGCACTCGGTGACCAAGTTCCTCTCCGGCCACTCCGACGTCATCCTCGGGGCGCTCGTGACGCCGGACACCGAGTCGGGACGCACCCGCCGGGAGCGGCTCGCCACCGCCCGGCTCCTCGGCGGGGCGATCGCCGGGCCGATGGAGGTGTGGCTCGCGTTGCGAGGACTGCGCACCCTGCACGTGCGCCTGGAGCGGGCCACCGCCAACGCTCGCGACCTCGCCGCGCGGCTGCAGGACCACCCGCGGGTCCGGGTGGCGCGCTACCCCGGGTTCGGGGCCATCATCGCCATCGAGGTCGACGGTGGGGCGCAGGAGGCCGAGCGGGTCGCGGCCGCCACCACCCTGTGGACCCACGCCACGAGCCTCGGAGGGGTGGAGTCACAGATCGAGCGCCGCCGGCGGCACCCGGCGGAGCCCCTGACGGTGCCAGAGGCGCTGCTGCGCCTCTCGGTGGGCATCGAGGACGTCGACGACCTCTGGCGCGACCTTGACCAGGCGCTGCGCGGCTGACGCGAGCCCTACTTCGCCTCGTTCTTCAAAGCCCGGCCCATGAGGGCGCCGACGACCTCCTCGGGGCTGCGGCCGTCGTGCACCACGGCCGCCACCTGCTCGATGATCGGCACGTCGACACCGTGGTCGTGGGCGAGCTGGAGGATCGACTCGCAGGACTTCACGCCTTCGGCCGTCTGGCGGGTGACCGCGACGACCTCCTCGACGGTCATTCCCCGGCCCAGGTTGAGCCCGAAGGTGCGGTTGCGCGACAGCGGCGACATGCAGGTGGCGATGAGGTCACCCACCCCGGCCAGGCCCGAGAACGTCACGGGGTCGGCGCCCAGCTTGAGTCCCAGCCGCGTCGTCTCGGCCAGCCCCCGGGTGATGATCGACGCCTTCGAGTTGTCGCCCATGCCCAGGCCTTCGGCCATACCGACGGCGAGGGCGATGACGTTCTTCACTGCGCCACTGAGCTCGGTGCCCACCACGTCGGTGTTGGTGTAGGGCCGGAAGTACGGCGGGTTCGAGGCCGCGGCCACCATGGCGGCGATGTCCTCGTCGACGCAGGCGACCACGCTGGCGGCGGGCTGCTTCTGGGCGATCTCCTTGGCCAGGTTGGGGCCGGAGACGACGACGATGCGCCCGGGCTCGACGCCCGCTGCCTCGGCGATCACCTCGCTCATCCGTTTGGTGGTCCCCAGCTCCACGCCCTTCATCAGCGAGACGACGGCGGCGTCACCGGGCAGCACCCCGCCCCAGTCGGCCAGGTTGGCGCGCAGCGTCTGGGACGGCACTGCCAGCACGACGATGTCGGCCCCGCGTGCGGCCTCGGCCGGGTCGGTGGTCGCCGTCACGCCGGCGGGCAGCGCGATCCCGGGCAGGTAGTCCTCGTTGCTCCCCGCGTTGATCTGGTCGACCACCTCCTCGCGACGGCCCCACATGCGCACCGTCGTGCCGCCGTCGGCGAGCACCATGGCATACGTCGTGCCCCAGCTGCCGGTCCCGAACACCGCTGCGGTGGTCATCGTTCCTCACCCTTCTGACGACGGAAGTTGCCGGTCTCGGGCAGGCCGTGCTTGCGCGTGTCGAACCGCTCGGCCGGCGCCTGCTCGCCGCGGAGCTTCTCCAGCTCGACGGTGATCGCCGACACGATGCGGTCGGTGGCCTCCCGCAGCAGCGTTCCCGTCACGGGCTGGTCCCACAGGTCGCTGAGGTCCACCGGCGGCCCCGCGGTGACCTGCATGGTCTTGCGGGGAAACAGCGCGGGCCGCTTGCCGTAGGGCTCGAGGATCTCCTGCGGACCCCACTGGGCGACGGGGATGACGGGGCACCGGGTGGCCAGCGCGATGCGGGCCGCGCCCGTCTTGCCGACCATCGGCCACAGCTCCGGGTCCCGGGTCAGCGTGCCCTCGGGGTAGACACCCACGCACTTGCCCGAGTTGACGGCCTCGACCGCGGCACGGAAGGCGTCGGCTGCCCGACCGGTGTTGCGGTAGACGGGGATCTGCTGGGCACCACGCAGGATGGCCCCGACGACCGGCACGCGGAAGACCGCCTCCTTGCCGAGGAAGTAGGGCGGGTGGCCGCTGTCGTAGAGGAAGTGCGCGAAGACCAGCGGGTCGGCGTGCGAGAGGTGGTTCGGCGTGACGATGAAGCCCCCCTTGGCCGGGAAGTGCTCCGTGCCGTGCCAGTCGCGCTTGGTGAGCACCATGAGCAGTGGCCGGATGATGGCGACCGCCAGGCGATAGGCGAACGGCAGCTGGCGGGTGACGCCGGTGGTCACGAGTCCTCCAATGCGAGGGACGATGTGGTGCGGTCGGGCGGGCTGGGAGTGTGCATCCTCGCGGGTCGCGGGGTCGGTGTCGAGGAGCCTCGCCACCACTGCGACGATCGACGCGATGCGACCTGACCCAGACTGGCACCTCGTCGTCCCCGTCAAGGGTGGCACGGGGGCGAAGTCGCGGCTGCACCCGCCGCCGGGTGTCCGACGGTCCGACCTCGCACTGGCCATCGCCACCGACTGCCTGACCGCCTGCTGCGCTGGTATGCCGGCGGGCCGGGTCCTGGTCGTGACGTCCGACCCGGAGGTGGACGAGCTCGCGAGGTCGCTGGGCGCCTGCGTCGTCGCCGACCCCGGGGCCGGCCTCGACGCAGCGGTCGCCGCCGGCCGCGACCACGTCCTCGCCACCGACCCGGTCGGCCCGGTGGCGGTCCTGCTGGGCGACCTCCCGGCCCTGGAGCCCGACTCGCTCGGCGCCGGACTCACGGCCGCCGCGGCCGTGGCCCTGGCCGTGGTGCCGGACGCGGCCGGGACCGGGACGGTCCTGCTGACCGCCCTCCGGGGGCAGGACCTCGTGCCGCGCTTCGGCGACGGCTCAGCGGCACGACACACGGCGGCGGGCCACGAGCGGCTCGACCTGGCGCTGCCCCGACTGCGC
Source organism: uncultured Actinomycetota bacterium (assembly GCA_963757635.1). Classification (GTDB taxonomy): domain Bacteria; phylum Actinomycetota; class Actinomycetes; order Actinomycetales; family Dermatophilaceae; genus Pedococcus. The sequence continues at coordinate 334,038 of CAVWSK010000006.1, forward strand.
ACCGACGTCGACGACGACACCGCGCTCGCGGCGGCCGTCGCCCTCGGGGTGGGGCCGGCCACCCGCCGCGTGCTGCACGGGTCGCGCACTACGCTGCCACCCATGCAGGCCAGCGTGCACCGGTTCGAGCCCGACAGCGGCGCGGGCTCCGTCCTGCTCGACGACGGCCGCGAGGTGCCCTTCAACGGTGACGTCTTCGCCGCCAGCTCGTTGCACCACCTACGGTCCGGTCAGCGGCTGAGCATCACCCTCGACGATGAGGGCACCGAGGTCGACCGGCTGTGGATCGTGGGCATCGGCGATGACCAGACCATCGGCTGACGGCGTCACCCGAGACGACTAGCCGACCTCGTAGTCGGCGCCGAGGGCGTCGAGCTTTTCCGAGAACCGCTCGTAGCCGCGGTAGATGAGCTCGATGCCGTGGACCTTGGACTGGCCCTCGGCCGCCAGTGCGGCGATGAGGTAGCTGAACCCCCCGCGCAGGTCGGGCACGGTGATCTCGGCTCCCCTGAGCGGCGTCGGACCGGAGATGACGGCCGAGTGCAGGAAGTTCGCCTGGCCGAACCGGCAGGGTGAACCCCCCAGGCACTCGCGGTAGAGCTGGATGACGGCACCCATCTCCCCCAGCGCGTCCGTGAAGCCCAGGCGGTTCTCGTAGACGGTCTCGTGCACGATCGACAGGCCGGTCGTCTGGGTGAGGGCGACCACGAGCGGCTGCTGCCAGTCGGTCATGAAACCAGGGTGCACGTCGGTCTCCAGGACCAGGGAGCTCAGCGGGCCACCGTCGTGCCAGAACCGGATGCCCTCGTCGTCGATGTCGAAGTCCCCGCCGATCTTCCGGAAGACGTTGAGGAACGGCATCATCGCGAGCTGCTGGGCGCCGCGGACGTAGATGTCGCCGCGGGTGGCCAGGGCCGCGCACGCCCACGACCCCGCCTCGATGCGGTCAGGGATGGCCAGGTGGTCGTAGCCACCGAGCCGGTCGACACCGTCGATCCGGATCACCCGGTCGGTCTCGACGCTGATGATGGCGCCCATCTTCTGCAGCACGGCGATGAGGTCGAGGATCTCGGGCTCGACGGCCGCGTTGCGCAGCTCGGTGACACCCTTGGCCCGGACGGCGGTGAGCAGCACCTGCTCGGTCGCCCCCACGCTGGGGTAGGGCAGGTTGATGCGTGCGCCCTTGAGGCCGTCGGGAGCGGTGAGCCGCAGCCCATCGGGGCGCTTCTGGACGTCTGCACCGAAGTTGCGCAGGACGTCGAGGTGGTAGTTGATCGGCCGCTCACCGATGCGGCAGCCGCCGAGGTCGGGGATGAAGGCCTCGCCCAGCCGGTGCAGCAGGGGGCCACAGAGCAGCACGGGGACGCGGGAGGACCCGGCGTGCGCGTCGATGTCCGCCACGTGCGCCTGCTCGACGTTGGTGGGGTCGAGCAGCAGCTCGCCGTCGCGGTCCGTCGAGTCGATCTTGACCCCGTGCAGCTCGAGGAGCCCCGACACGATCTTCACGTCGGAGATCTCGGGGACACCGCGCAGGCGGCAGGGGTCCTCGGCCAGCAGGGCCGCCACCATGGCCTTCGAGACCAGGTTCTTCGCGCCCCGGACCTCGAGGTCACCGACCAGTGGTGCGCCGCCATTGACGGTGAGGATGTTTGCCATGGGGCAAGCATCCCAAAACGCGGCAGAGGCCGACACCCCGAGGGGGTGCCGACCTCTGCTCGGTCGCGCTGGTGCTCAGGCCTTCTTGGCCGCGCGCTTGGCCGTGGCCTTCTTGGCCGGTGCCGCCTTCTTCGCGGGAGCGGCCTTCTTGGCCGGTGCCGCCTTCTTGGCGGGAGCCGCCTTCTTGGCGGGAGCGGCCTTCTTGGCCGGTGCCGCCTTCTTGGCGGGAGCGGTCTTCTTGGCCGGTGCCGCCTTCTTGGCGGGAGCGGTCTTCTTGGCCGGTGCCGCCTTCTTGGCGGGAGCGGTCTTCTTGGCCGGTGCCGCCTTCTTGGCGGGAGCGGTCTTCTTGGCCGGTGCCGCCTTCTTCGCGGGAGCGGCCTTCTTGGCCGGTGCCGCCTTCTTCGCGGGAGCGGCCTTCTTGGCCGGTGCCGCCTTCTTCGCGGGAGCCGCCTTCTTGGCCGGTGCCGCCTTCGTCGTCCCGGCTGCAGCCTTGGTGGCCGTGCCTGCCGCCGCGCGAGCGCCGGCAACGGCAGCCTTGGGGAGGGAACGCGGGTTCTTCACGACGTCCTTGAACGCCGAGCCGGCCCGGAACTTCGGAACCACGGTCTTCTTGATCTTGACGGAGGCACCCGTGCGAGGGTTGCGTCCGGTGCGGGCTGCGCGAGCGGCCTGCTCGAAGGTGCCGAAGCCGGTGATCGCCACGCTGCCGCCCTTGGCGACCTCACGGATGACGACGTCGACGACGGCCGTCAGCGCGTCGCTGGCTGCCTTGCGGCTGCCCAAGCGCGACTCGAGCTCCTTGATCAGTTCTGCCTTGTTCACGTCTTCCCCTCCACGGGTTGGTGAGTCGAGCCCCTTAGCCCGACGAGGTGAGCGGCCGAGCCACTGCCCGACTTGTGTCCGACGGTAGGGCCGATGGGCCTCCGAGTCCACCATCACAAGACCCTGATCCATTGTGGCGCAACGGATTCAGGGCCATCGGCGGCTCACTCCCGGGGAGATCGGTCGGCGTCACTTCCTCGGCCCGGCGTCACGGAACTCCGGTTCAGGTCGCCGAATCATGTTGCGCTGCAACGGATATTGCGATCCAGACTTACCCGCGTCCGCGCCAGGGCCCGGGGGCCGACCTCTGCCGCTGCAGGGTGGTACGACCCCTCGCCCGGCTCCGTGAACCGGTGAAACCCGTTGCGGCGCGTCGGCGCGCCGCAACGGGTTTCAGGAGGTGGTGACCGGCTTGTATGCCGGGCGACGGCTCTCGAAGTCCGTCACGTCCTGCTCGTGGCGCAGGGTCAGGCTGATGTCGTCGAGACCCTCGAGCAACCTCCAACGCGTGTAGTCGTCGACCTCGAAGGGCGCGACGATGTCGCCGGCCGTGACGGTCCGCGAGACCAGGTCGACGGTGACCGAGGCGCCGGGCTCGTTCTCGAGGTACTTCCAGATGAGCTCGATGTCGTCCTGGGCCAGCTGCGCGGTGAGCAACCCCTGCTTGCCGCTGTTGCCCCGGAAGATGTCGGCGAAGCGGGAGGACAGCACGACCCTGAAGCCGTAGTTCATCAGCGCCCAGACGGCATGCTCGCGTGAGGAACCCGTCCCGAAGTCGGGACCGGCGACCAGGACCGAGCCCGCGGCATACGAGGGGTTGTTGAGGATGAAGGTCTCGTCCTTGCGCCACGCCGCGAAGAGGCCGTCCTCGAAGCCGGTGCGGGTGACCCGCTTGAGGTAGACGGCGGGGATGATCTGGTCGGTGTCGACGTTGCCTCGACGCAACGGGACCCCGATGCCGGTGTGGGTGGTGAAGGCGTCCATCACTGGCTTCCCTCCAGGGAGTCGACGAGATCGGCGGGGCTGGACAGCGTGCCGCGCAGCGCGGTGGCAGCGGCGACGAGCGGGCTCACCAGGTGGGTGCGACCGCCCTTGCCCTGGCGGCCCTCGAAGTTGCGGTTGGAGGTCGAGGCACTGCGCTCCCCGGGAGCGAGCTGGTCGGGGTTCATGCCCAGGCACATCGAGCACCCGGGCAGTCGCCACTCGGCGCCCGCAGCGGTGAAGACGGCGTCGAGGCCCTCCTGCTCGGCCTGCAGCCGCACGCGGGCCGAGCCCGGCACGACGAGCATCCGCACCCCGTCGGCCACCCGCTGGCCCTTGACGATGTCGGCCACGGCCCGCAGGTCCTCGATCCGGCCGTTGGTGCACGAGCCGACGAAGACGGTGTCCACCTTGATCTCGCGCAGGGGCGTACCGGCCTGGAGCCCCATGTACTCGAGGGCGTGGCGGGCGGCGGCCTTCTCGTTCTCGTCAGCCATCATCTCGGGGTCGGGGACGGCGGCATCGAGCGGCAGGCCCTGGCCCGGGTTGGTGCCCCAGGTGACGAACGGCGTCAGGGTGCTGGCGTCGAGGTGGACCTCCTCGTCGAACACCGCGTCGTCGTCGGTGCGCAGGAGCTTCCAGTCGGCGACCGCGTCCTCCCAGTCCTGCCCGGTGGGCGCGTCCACGCGGCCACGGAGGTACTCGAAGGTGGTCTCGTCCGGCGCGATCAACCCGGCGCGGGCGCCGGCCTCGATCGACATGTTGCACACGGTCATGCGGGCTTCCATGGACAGCGCCCTGATCGCGCTGCCGCGGTACTCCAGGACGTAGCCCTGCCCGCCCCCGGTACCGATCTTGGCGATGACGGCCAGCACGACGTCCTTGGCGGTGACCCCGGGCTGGAGCTCACCGTCGACGTTGATGGCCATCGTCCGGAACTGCTTGAGCGGGAGGGTCTGGGTCGCCAGGACGTGCTCGACCTCGGACGTCCCGATGCCCAGCGCCAGGGCGCCGAACGCCCCGTGCGTCGAGGTGTGGGAGTCGCCGCAGACGATGGTCATGCCGGGCTGGGTCAGGCCGCGCTGCGGTCCGACGACGTGCACGATCCCCTGCTCGGCGTCGCCCATGGGGAAGAGCCGGACACCGAACTCCTCGCAGTTGCGGCGCAGGGTGTCGACCTGGGTCTTGCTCACCAGGTCGGTGATCGGGCCGGGGGTGGTGGGGACGTTGTGGTCCTCGGTGGCCAGCGTGAGGTCGGGCCTGCGCACGGTGCGCCCGGCGAGCCGCAGTCCGTCGAAGGCCTGCGGTGAGGTCACTTCGTGGATGAGGTGGAGGTCGATGTAGAGCAGGTCCGGCTCGCCCTCGGCGCGGCGTACGACGTGGGACTCCCACACCTTCTCTGCCAGAGTTCCTGACACCTTTCCCACTTCCTCCCTCGTGAGCTCGGCCAGCACGACGCTGCGCCTCAGACCGAGATTCGCACGCGAGACACGCCCACGGATTTGCGTCTCAGGCAATGAGACGTCAATATCAGACCATGGACAACACCAGTGGAGTCGGCGTTCTCGACAAGGCGGCCATCGTGCTGGGCGCCCTCGAGGCCGGACCGTCGACCCTCGCCCAGCTGGTCACCGCGACCGGTCTGGCCCGCCCCACGGCCCACCGGCTCGCCGTCGCCCTCGAGCACCACCGCCTGGTCACGCGCGACCTGCAGGGCCGTTTCGTGCTCGGCCCGCGCCTGGCCGAGCTGGCCGCGGCCGCCGGGGAGGACCGCCTCCTCGCGGCCGCCGGGCCGGTGCTCGGGGCGCTGCGCGACCACACCAACGAGAGTGCCCAGCTCTTCCGGCGCCAGGGCGACTACCGCATCTGCGTCTCCGCGGCCGAGCGACCCGTGGGCCTGCGCGACTCGATCCCGATCGGCGCCACCCTGTCGATGCTCGCCGGGTCCGCGGCCCAGGTGCTACTGGCCTGGGAGGAGCCGGACCGGCTGCACCGTGGCCTGCACGGGGCGAAGTTCACGGCGACGACGCTGTCCGGAGTGCGCCGGCGCGGCTGGGCCCAGAGCGTGGGCGAGCGCGAGGCCGGCGTCGCGTCGGTCTCCGCCCCGGTGCGCGGGCCCTCGGGTCGGGTCGTGGCGGCCGTGTCCATCTCCGGACCCATCGAGCGGCTCTCCCGCCAGCCCGGACGCCTCCATGCCGCCACGGTGATCGCCGGAGCCAACAAGCTCACCGAGGTGCTCGCCCGCCACCACGCCCAGCAGCACCAGCAGAACCACGCCTGACCCGGTGGCACCCGGCCCCGCCGGGACCACCGGGCGCCCCCGGGCGCCAACCGCCACGAGCACGACGAAGCCCCCGTCCGGTGGACGGGGGCTTCGCGTGCTCGTGGTAGCCCCGACGGGATTCGAACCCGCGCTACCGCCTTGAGAGGGCGGCGTGCTAGGCCGCTACACAACGGGGCCCTAGCTGGTCTGCCTGGTCGCCTCACGGCTCCGGGCAGCGGAGAGAACCATACCGAATGATGTGGGACTTCTCCGAATCGGCGTCTGTCACAAGACTTGCGCCAGCGCTGGGGTACCAGGACTCGAACCTAGAATGACGGTACCAGAAACCGTAGTGTTGCCAATTACACCATACCCCATGGGGTATCACTCCCAGCGCGCCCGGAGGCCTTCAGGGGGTGAACCGAGAGCCGATACTACCGGGCCGCGGGACGGCTTCCCAAATCGGCTCGGAACTACCCTCCGAGCGCGTCGTCCTCGGCCACGACTTTGAGCTTGGCCAGCGTGCCCTCGATGCCGACCCGGTTGCGCTCGGGGAAGCCGAGGGCCTCGATCACCAGCCGGCGAGGGAGGTCGTACATCGAGTAGTCGAACGACTCGGTGACCCGGGTGCCACCGCCCTCGATCGCCTCGAGCTCGTAGCGCCACCGGTGGCCGCCGAAGTGCCGCCAGGCGATGAGCCGCCCGTCCTCGAACTCCACCACCCGGTTGCTGATCCGGTAGGGCAGGCCGAGCAGCTTCATGTCCACCCCGAACGACGCTCCCCTGCTCAGCCGCTCCGGGCCGGAGATGGTCTCGCGCACGGAGCCCGACCCGTCGATGCGGGCGTGCTGGCGCGGGTCGGCGAGGATCGCGAAGACGGTCTCCGCCGGTGCGGCGACGTCGATGGACGACGAGACGACGGCGCTCACGCTGCGAGCTCGTCGAGCAGGCGGTGCAGCCGCGCCAGCGTGGAGGTCTTGCCGAGGATCTCCATCGACTCGAAGAGCGGTGGGCTGATCCGCTGGCCGGAGACGGCGGTGCGCAGCGGACCGAAGGCGAACTTCGGCTTGATGCCCATGCCCTCGACGATCGCGGCCCGCAGCGCCGCCTCGATGGTCGGGGCGACCCAGCCGGTCTCACTGCCCAGCACCCCGGTGCCGGTTTCGTCGATGTCGCCGAGGGCGGCGACAGCGGCGGCGAGCACGCTCGGAGCGTCGTCCTTGAGCTGGGCGCGGGCGTCGTCGGCGATGACCAGCTCGTCGTCACCGACGTAGAACGGGGCGACCAGGGCACTGGCCTCGGACAGCAGGGCCATCCGCGTCTGGATCAGCTCGGTGACCTTCCCGAGGCGGGCGAGCTGGGCCAGGCTCGGGTTGTCCCCGAGCACCCCGTCGCGCTGCAGGTGCGGGAGCAGCCGCGAGGCCAGCTGACCGACCTCCAGCGCGCGGATGTAGACGCCGTTGAGCCACTCGAGCTTCTTGAGGTCGAAGATCGGCCCGACGGGGTTGACCTTCTTCCAGTCGAAGTCCCTGCTGAAGTCCGCGAAGTCGAAGACCTCGACGTCCTCACCGTCGGCGCCGGTCTTCGGCGGGTAGGCCAGCAGCGCGAGGAAGTTGACCAGCGCCTCCGGCAGGTAGCCCTGCTCCTGGAACCACGTCAGCCGGGCGGCGGGGTTCTTGCGCTTGGAGATCTTGGACTTGTCGGTGTTGCGCAGCAACGGCATGTGCGCCCAGGCCGGTGGCTCGAGCCCGAGCCACCGGTAGAGCAGGACGTGCTTGGGGGTGCTGGAGATCCACTCCTCGCCGCGCACCACATGGGTGATGCCCATCTCGTGGTCGTCGACGACGACCGCGAGGTGGTAGGTCGGGAAGCCGTCGGCCTTGAGGATCACCTGGTCGTCGGGCCGCGGCGCCGAGACCCGGCCGCGGATGAGGTCCTCGAAGTGGAGCTCGACGTCCTCGGGGATGAGCATGCGCACGACGGGGGTCTCGGAGAACCCCGGCAGCTCGGAGCGCTCCTCGCGCGTCTTGCCGTGGCAGAGGCGGTCGTACCCGGTCGGCTGCTTGGTCTTCTGCTGGCGGTCGCGCATCTCGGCGAGCCGCTCGGTCGAGCACCAGCAGTGGTAGGCCTTGCCCTCGGCCAGGAGCCGCTCCACATAGGGGCGGTAGGTGTCCAGGCGCTCGGACTGCCGGTAGGGCGCATACGGGCCGCCGACGTCGGGGCCCTCGTCCCACTGGAGGCCGAGCCAGTGCAGCGTGTCGAAGACCTGCTGCTCGCTGTCCTCGCGGAACCGCGCCCGGTCGGTGTCCTCGATGCGCAGCACGAACGAGCCGCCCTGCTGGCGCGCGAAGGCGAGGTTGAACAGGGACATGTACGCGGTGCCCACGTGGGGGTCGCCCGTGGGCGACGGCGCGACACGCAGGCGGGGGGCGGCGGGGGTCTGCTCAGTCATGGTGGACCGATTCTAGGGACACCCACGCGACCGGACGTATGCCGCGGGTGCGCCCCCGCGGCATACCGCACCTCAGCGGCGGACGAAGGGGTTGGACAGGGTGCCGATGCCCTCGATCTCGACCTCGACCCGCTGGCCCTCCTCCACCGGGCCGACGCCGGCCGGCGTTCCCGTGAGGATGACGTCGCCGGGCAGGAGGGTGAACGCCTTGGAGGCGTGGGAGACGAGCGTGGCGACGTCGTGCACCATGTCGGCCGTGGTGCCGTCCTGGACGGTCTCGCCGTCACGGCGGGTCACCAACGACAGCGCCGCGGGGTCGAGGTCGGTCTCGACCCAGGGGCCGAGCGGGCAGAAGGTGTCCATGCCCTTGGCCCGGGCCCACTGCCCGTCGCCGCGCTGGAGGTCGCGGGCCGTCACGTCGTTGGCGCAGGTGTAGCCGAAGATGACCTTGGAGACCTCGTCGGGCTCGATGTCCTTGCAGAGCCTGCCGATGACGACGGCGAGCTCACCCTCGTAGTGCACCTCGGACGTCATCGCGGGGATGACCACCGGCTCGCCGGGCCCGACCACCGCGGTGTTGGGGATGAGGAACATCAGCGGCTCGGCCGGCGCCTCGCCGCCCATCTCGGCGGCATGGTCGGCATAGTTCTTGCCGATGCCGATGACCTTGCTGCGCGGGATCACCGGCGCCAACAGGCGCACGTCGGCGACCAGGTGCGTCGCACCGGTCAGCTCGATCTTCTGGTAGAGCGGGTCCCCGGTGATCTCGGCCAGCTTCTCGCCTGCTCCGTCGACGAGCCCGAAGGCGGGGTCGTCACCTGTCGTGAATCTCGCGATGCGCACGGTGCGAGCCTAACGGGGCGGTCAGCGACCGGTGAGTTCGGCAGCACGGTGAGATGGATGGGCGAAACGCAGCCGCCGCGTCGTGGACCCCGTTGACGCCTGCCTCGGGCAGCCGGCGCCAGACCGGAGGTGGCCACGCGCGGGCCGGTGGGCGCGCGTCCTTTCGCCCACTAAGACGCGCACACGGACCACCTCAGCGCAGCGGTCCCGGTTTGACCGATCTCAATGCATCGTCGGAAGCCGCGCCATGGTGTAGTGGTCACGATCCATCAACTCGAAGTTGCTACTGGATGGATCCGTACGGCCGGGCCGATGGGGGGTGCATCCTCCGAGATCTCGACGGTTGAGCCCCCTACGATGAGGGCATGGCGGGCAGGCACCTCAAGGAGATCTTCAAGGCGTTCCAGACTCGGGACGAGCTGGCGTTCCGGCGCGCCGCGGCCGAAATTATCGAAGAGGAGCAGGCAAAGCACCACAACGCACTGGCTCGCGACCTGCAGAAGCTCCTGGTGGCCGGGGGCGGGCCTGTCGACACCACTTCGAGGATCATCGTCCCTGCTCCTCCCAAAGATCGTGAGGGTGAGTGGGATCTGGGGGAAGTGAAGGAACCCGGCCGACTCCTCGAAGACCTCATCCTCGATCGACAGATCGTGCAGACGCTCGACGGCCTGATCGACGAGATCAGCCAATGGCCCGCACTTGATTCGGCTGGTATCCCGCGTAGGCAACGTCTGCTTCTCGAAGGTCCACCGGGCTGCGGGAAGACAACGGCCGCAGAGGCACTGGCGACAGAACTGGGCCGACCGTTTCTCCTGGTGAGACTCGACGCGGTTGTGTCGTCTTACTTGGGCGAGACCGCGAGCAACCTCCGGCGTATCCTCGACTACGCCGACCAAGCCCCATTTGTTGTTCTCTTCGACGAATTTGACGCACTCGGAAGGTCACGCGACGACCACGCGGAACACGGGGAGATGAAGCGAGTCGTGACGGCGTTCCTCCAAATGACGGACCGCTATCGGGGCCCGAGCCTGCTCATTGCCGCGACGAACCACTCCGGCCTGTTGGACCAAGCGTTGTGGCGCCGGTTCGACGAAGTGCTTACATTCCGGCTGCCAACCGTTCATGAGTTGCGGCGGCTCCTACGCCTCCGCCTGAAGCGGATATCCCACTCTGGAGTCGACGTCGACTCCTATGCGAGCGCTCTCAAGGGCCTTCCCCATGCGGCTGCCGACAAGCTCGTAACTGATGCCAGGCGACACGCGGCATTGCGCCACGCCGACGCGGTCGAATCAGAGGATTTTGACGCGATTCTCCGCGGTGTAACCGCTCGTCCGTGGTGAACCTGACCTATGCCTCAGCACCTACTGCTGCCTGATCCACGCCGGCTGCCGTCCAGACGCGCTGGTGGCGGTGGTGGAGGCACGCCACCGCGTCAGCCAGGGCAGCACGGGCGACACCTGCAACAACAACTCACCGACGCTGCTCGAGCCCCGCGACGTCTCAACCTCGGGGTCGACCCCAGCCTGGTCTTCAAAGTCAAGGCAGGGTCCCGGCCTGAGGACTCCGCGTTTGAGGGGCGTGGGCTTCACGTTCTCGGCGAGACGGTCGATTACACCTACTTCGTCTTGGCCGATGACCAGGGTTCTGCGTTCTCGGCCGCGATCGAGCGCTACATGCGAACAGGAGATATGCGCTCGTTCTTTAACATGATTGACGACATCGAGACCTACGGCCCGGAAGATCGGCGGGGACCCGGGGTGGACGGACACGGGACGTCATTTACGGGCTCTCGCATCTTCGACATAAGCATCTGGCCGGCGAACACTCTGGCGGAGGCGCTATCGCGCGTAGAGACAGTCGCGGAGATCCTCGAGCGCACCGGAGGGCGAATCACGTTGCGATCAGTCAGTGCGCGCAGGACGTATTTGCGGGTTGAGGTCAGCCTTGATGGACTCAACGACCTCCTAGAAATCAGCGTCGTGGAGATCGTCAGAATTCCACCCGTCCCGTTCGTAGACTTCCGAGATTGGCGTGATCTCGGGATGGGGGACCTTAGTCGCGATGATGAGATCGGTGCCGTCGTTGGGGTCCTTGATGACGCTCCAGCTACCAGCCATCCGCTTCTCGACGGTCTTGTACTGTCAGTGGAGTCCCTCGCGCCCGCTACCTACCAATGGCAGCAGATCGGTAGCCATGGCACCGAGGTTGTCGGCCGCGTCTTGTACCCGAACCTCCACAGCCAGCTCCGTGACCTTGAGCCGCTCGTTCCCGTCGGCACAGTGCGAGTGGTCAGGATTCTCGAACCCGATCCGAACATGCCTGACGGGTCACCACGATTTGCAACATACGGACTACCGCACGATCTCGTGGAACAAGCGATCCGCCACCTTCATCAGCAGCACGGCATCAAGGTGTTCAACCTGTCAGTTGGATATTCTGAACCGTTCAGTGAGATTCACGTAGGTCCACTAACCGAGACGATCGATGACCTTGTCCGCGAACTCAAAATCGTCGTGGTGGTGCCAACTGGAAACGCAGGGATTGGCCTCAACGCCCGAACAGCCGGCGGCCATCACATCATCGACGACAAGCCGCACTTCTTCTTCACCCCGGAGCACCGCCTTTCGGAGCCGGGGCCCGCGGCCCTGGCGGTCACCGTGGGCTCAATGGCGTTGAGTGGCGCTCCCGCTGAAATGCCCAACCGATTTGGTTGGCGCGCTGCCGCGGGACCCGATGAGGCATCTCCGTTTAGTCGAGGAGGTCCGGGGTTAGGAACAACTCAGAGCCGGACAAACAAGCCTGAACTCGCCCACTACGGCGGCAACGTCGTCGTCAACGACACAGGAAACGCTGTCAGGAACGATCCAGGCGCCAGCATTGTCAGCACCTCCTCACGCCTCGGGGACGGCCGCCTCTTTGCTTCCGTTAACGGCACGAGTTTCGCGGCCCCAGCCGTTGCCCGCATCGCTGCCGACATCGCCCATGAGTATCCCGAGGCGTCTGGCAACCTCATCCGCGCGCTGCTCGCCACTAGTGCTGAACTCCCCGCTCCTGCTGCCGCGCTGCCGGAGCCATACCGACGGCAACGCGTGTATGGGTATGGAAAGCCCACTCGTGAGCGCGCCGTCGCCAGCGATTCGACGCGCGCCACAATGACGTTCGACGGGGCGATGTCGATCGATACAGTCCAAATTCACCCCTTCCCAGTGCCCGAGATCTTTCGTCGGGGAAGTGGTGGTGAACGCAGCATCGCCGTTGCACTGGCGTTCGATCCGCCGGTAAGGCGTCAGCGCCGCGAGTACCTCGCTGGGTCAATGAAGGTCGACATTTACCGGGATATCGATCCGGACGAGTTGGCAGAAATTCTTATCAGGCAGGATCCAGACGACTCGAGTGACATGGTCACGGACAGGCGCCGCCTGACGTTGGATCCGGGAAGCAACTCGTTCACGAACAGCACCCTCCAGCTCAGGCGGTGGAGAGCCCGGAACTCGTTCGTGAACGACGATGAGACCTTTTATGTAGTTGTGACCCACAAAGCCCAGACATGGGCCCGCAACGAGCCGAGCTACGAGGACCAGTCGTATGCCCTGGCAGTAACGCTCGAGGACCAGAGCCTGGTTGAGGCAGACCTCCACCAACTGTTGACCCAGCAGGTGCGCCTGCCAGCCCGTCTTCGGGTTCGCGCCTGATTGAAGATCGGCACCGGAGCCATCGGTCCGCCGTCCACACCTCGTTGCACCGCGTCATAACGCCGCCTGCCGGGCGCCCCTGCGGCTGCAGGGGCGCCCTCCCTGGTCGAGTCTCCAGCTTGGCCTCGCGACTCGCGCGCGAAAGCTTTTCAGACCAACGGAATGCCGCGAGCTTTTGCGGATGCCCTCGACGTTCTACCCGTGCCCTTCGTAGGACTTGGTGTGGGGCTGCCTCCCTCAGGGGTGTCACCAATGCTTCGTCTGCTGGACCCACCCTGTCGTCGGATCAGCCGGCTCCACGTCTTGCGCAGCTCGCCGGCACCGTCTCCAGCCACTGGAGACGGACCGGAAGGCGTCCGCCCAGGGAGGATCACCGGCCCAACACCAGCAGCCGACTGCAGTTCCGGAGCCTGCCAAGGCGCCCGGAGGGAAGGTGCGGGCAACCCGCAGCGCCCCCTGAGCGTCAACGTATGCTCCAGGTCTCACCGACGCAGATCTCGTCGAGCGTTGCGATGACGGTTCCCGCCGCATCGCGGGCCTTGAGTTCAAGCCCCTTCGGGCATTCACCTAGGCCGCCTCTTCTCACGATGTAGGCGTCGGATTTCCCTGCCTTGAAGGTGGTGGTGGGAAGCACCGGGTATTTGTCCGAGCTGACCGTCAGGTCCTCACTCGTATGATTGCTCACGAGAATGGTGGTCTGAGGTTCGCAGCCAGCCAGAATTGTCAGCCCAGCAGCCATGGCAAGGACGGTGGCGACCCGGGGGACCACACCCATGCCCTGCCGGCTAGCCATTGTCGTATCCGAATCCGAAGTTCGTGTCATAGAACGTTCCGTTCCCCTCTGAATCGCAATCGCACGGCTTAAAGATCGCCGTTGTGGTTGCCCCGACGCCTGCCAGGTCTTGGGCTACTGCCTGCGCGCCGTAGTCAGCCACGTAGTAGAGCGTGAAATTGACATTCCCCAGCGGGTGTACTGTGCCACTGAAGTCGAACTGAGGGTCCGCTGCTCGGTCTGTAAAACTGCCCTCGGTGCCGTCCCACCATGGGTTCTGCGTATAGCTCGTGGGCTCGGTCAACTCGAGATTGCCGCGGGTTGATGAATGCAGGAGCCCCGAGCTCGTAGGACCTGCCGAGACGCTCACCAACCGCGCTGAGCCAGGGTCCGGTTGGGGCGCGAACCCGCGACGATAGACAAACTCGTCTCCCTGGAGGGTCGGGCCAACCGCAGGTCCTTCAAGGGTGACATCAACGGCATAGACGCGCGGGTTGAGGGTCGGGTGGTAGTGGTGCGTGATGGCGTATGGGTCTGCTGCACGAACAGGTGACAGGTTGGGTCACGCGGCCTGAGTGGCCGGTGCGGTCATGATGGTCTCGAACTCGATTGGGGTCAATCGTCCGAGGACGTCCTGCCTTCGGCGGCGGTGATAGGTCCTTTCGATCCAGGTGACGATCGCGATCCGGAGCTCCTGCCGGGTGGCCCAGGACTGCCGGTTGAGGACGTTCTTCTGCAGCAGGCTGAAGAAGCTTTCCATGGCGGCGTTGTCGCCGGCGGCGCCTACTCGGCCCATCGATCCGACCATGTCGTGACGCCCGATAGCGCGGACGAACTTCCGGCTGCGAAATTGCGATCCACGATCCGTGTGGACTACGCACCCGGCCACATTGACGCGACGTGCGACGGCGTTGTTCAGGGCAGCCACGGCGAGCCGGGACTTCATCCGGGAGTCGATCGAGTAGCCGACGATCCGGTTGGAGTGCACGTCCTTGAACGCGCAGAGGTACAGCTTGCCCTCACCGGTCCAGTGCTCGGTGATGTCCCCAAGCCACAGCTGGTTCGGTGCCTGCGCGGCGAAGTTCCGCTGGACCAGGTCGTCGTGGACCGGCGGTCCCGCCTTCTTGCCCTTCCCGCGGGCCTTCTTCTTCCCGAACGCGCTCCACCAGCCGTTGCTCGAGCAGATCCGCCACGCGGTCCGCCCGGCCATTGGCTCACCGGCATCGCGGGCCTCGTCGGCCAGGAACCGGTACCCGAACTCCGGGTCGTCCTTATGGGCGTCGAACAGCGCGTTGGCCCGGCGGGCTTGCTCAAGGTCGGCCTCGGTGACCGGAGCGGCGAGCCAGCGGTAGTAGGGCTGGCGGGCGATCTTCAGAACCCGGCACGTCACCGTGACGGGAATCCCGTCCTCGGCCAACTCGCGGACGAGCGGGTACATCATTTTCCCGGCAGGTTCGCCTGCGACAAGTAAGCCGCGGCCCGTCGCAGGACCTCGTTCTCCTGCTCCAGAAGCCGGACCCGCTTCCTCAGCTCGCGATTCTCAGCGCCCTCGGCTGCCGTCGCGCCGGGCCTGGCACCGTCCTGCACGTCGGCGGCCTTCATCCAGTTCGTCAGACACGACTCGCTGATGCCGAAGTCGGCAGCGATCTGCTTCAACTGCTGTCCGGGCTCACGGTTCCTGGCAACCCGCACGACGTCATCACGGAACTCCTTGGGATACGGCTTGGGCATGGTGCACATCCTTCCAGCGGCACCTCTCGGCACCACAAGTCAGTTGTCACCTATCCGTGCAGCAGACCCTTGGGCTAGTCCTCGTCCAGGAACCATCCGTCGGATTCGTCTTGCGCGAGGGCCCGCGTGTACGCCACGAGCTGGCCCAAGAACTCGATGCGGTTGTACTCCTTGCCAATGGAGCGTGCGCACCATTCACCGTTGTCGAGCTTGACGAGAAGGAACGCGGAATGGAGGGCGGAATCTTCCGGCAGGGGAGCAACCATCTGACCCCGCAAGATCTCTTCGCCTGGAACCGGGGGTCGTGTTTCGTCTTCGGACACGGCCAGAGTCTGCCCCAAACTGCTGATGTCTGCAGCGAGTGTTGTCACGACTCGCTCCGGTTGACACCAACGGCTGTGTCGAACCCCTAAGTGGGACATCCGCTCATCGGCATGACCGCTCGACCGCTCTGCGGCATGCGCGTGCGCTCCTAGGCAGGCTGGGTGAGCAGTTCGAGGGCGAACCATCCGGGACGCACTTCCACGAAGCGCCGATCTGCTCGCGCGACCCCGACGAGTTCCTCGATCGATGCCATCTGTCCAACCGAAAGGGCGAAGGCCCGCAGACGCCACCCGTCGAACACTTCCCGACGATCGCTGTCCCAGTCGAAATCGACCTCAGCACCTGAGAGGAAGTCGATTCGGCAACCTATCCCGTGTAGCGAAGCCGTCCCCACACCATCCAGAGTCGCCGAGCGCACCCGCTCGCCGGAACCAGTCTCGAACGTCAGGGGCTGTTGCGCGGCTTCACGGCTTGCGCCGACGACGTTGCTCGCAGTGCGGCAACTGCAAGCAAGAGGTGGTCCGCGAACGCCACTATGACTTCGTCGGGCCGCATGCTGCCAGCCTGTCACATCTGTCTCGCAGCAGCACTCGACCGCGTGCTGCTCGCAAGCAGCCTGGCCGGTATCTGCGCGACGGTCGTTTGCGGTGCGCTCTTGTCCCTATCGGACCCGTTCAACCTTGGCTGAGGAATACGCGCTCATCGGCAGAGTAGGACGTTTCGCACCTGCGTCATTTCGAAGCGAAGTCGCTACACGACGTGGAACTCGACTCGGTGGACGAGGGTGTCATCGCCGATCGGGCCAGAGTGGGCGGCCCGGTCACGAAGAGCCTCAAGATCGGCCTCGCCTGACGCGGCCACATCATCGTCGGTGACGGCCGAGAAGGGCAGCACCTCGATGGAGTCGATCGCGATGACGACGCCGGCGGTCCGGTAGCGGCCACCGACCTTGACCTGCGGCCCGCTCCACAGCCGGATCGACACCGTGACCTCGCCTCCGGCAACCCGCTCGCGAAGGTCTCGACTGAACATCACCCCGCCACGCTAGAGCCGGCTCCAAGCGCTCGTCGAGGTAGCCCCT
>CAVWSK010000007.1:0-751218 GCA_963757635.1 uncultured Actinomycetota bacterium
TAGGCTTCGGCCTGAGAGGCTCCCAGCTAGACTACTGGGTTGATAGGCCAGACGTGGAAGTGCAGTAATGCATGTAGCTGACTGGTACTAATAAGCCGATAACTTGATACAACAAAGATGTTACGCGTCCACTGTGTGGTTCCCGAGATACGGTCGGGAATCGATTGAAATCTCCATAGAGTTTCGGCTGTCATAGCGAAGGGGAAACGCCCGGCTCCATTCCGAACCCGGAAGCTAAGCCCTTCAGCGCCGATGGTACTGCACTGGTTACGGTGTGGGAGAGTAGGACGCAGCCGGACATACTTTCAAAAGGGCCTTACCTCCGGGTAGGGCCCTTTTGCTTTGCCCTCGGGCCCCAGCGGGTCCCAGGGGGAGCGAGTCCGTAGACTGCACGTGAATACTGCACAGCGAGGAGCATCGGGTGTCCGAGAACCAGTCAGGCCGCGGCGGCCAGGATCGTCGACCCTCAGGAGGCGGCGCAGGCCGGTCTTCCGGGGGATCCGGACCAGGCAGGGGCGGACCGGGCGGTTCCCGGTACGGCGGAGCCGGCGGCCCTGGTGGGTCGGGCTCTCGTGGTGGCCGACCGGAAGGTGGTGCCGCCCGGGGCGGTGGAGCCCGTGGTGGCGCCGGTCGGGGTCGCCCCGAGTCCCGCGGTGACGAGCGGGGCGCCGGCACCTTCGACAACAGTGACCGCCGGGGTGGGCCCAGGCTCACACCGCGCAAGCCGAAGCTGCCGGAGCCGCGCATCTCCGAGGGCGTCACCGGCAAGGAGCTCGACCGTGCGGTGCACCAGCAGCTGCGCACCCTGAGCAAGGAGAACGCCGAGGGTGTCGCGCAGCACCTGGTGATGGTGGCAGCGTTGCTCGAGGCCGACGACTACGTGGGCGCTGAGGCGCACGCGGAGACGGCCGTTCGGCGGGCCGGGCGGGTGCCCGCCGCTCGGGAGGCCCTCGGTCTGGTGGCCTACCGCAAGGGCGAGTGGGCCCGAGCCCTCAGCGAGTTTCGCACCGCCCGCCGGCTGAGCGGGTCCTCGCACCTGTTGGCCCTCATGGTCGACTGTGAGCGGGGGCTCGGACGGCCCGAGCGCGCTCTCGAGCTAGCGATGTCGCCCGAGGCCCGGACCCTGGCGGTCGAGGACCGCGTCGAGCTGGCGATCGTGATGTCCGGCATCCGGCGTGACCTGGGTCAGCCCGATGCCGCGCGCCTGGCCCTGGAGATCCCGCAGCTCAAGGCGACCAGTCGCAAGCCCTGGTCGGCGCGGCTGGCCTATGCCTATGCCGAGACGCTGCTGGCCGTGGGGCGCGACGAGGACGCGCGCGACTGGTTCGCGCGAGCCTCCGACGTCGACGACACGCTGGAGACCGATGCCGCGGAGCGCTTGGCCGAGATCGACGGGATCGTGCTGACCGACCTGATGGAGGGTGAGGACGAGGAGTCCGAGGACGAGGCGGACCCGGCGCGGTGAGTCGGCTCATCGACGGGTACACCGCCGTGGTGTGCGACCTCGACGGGGTCGTCTACCGCGGTCCGGAGGCCGTGGAGCACGCGGTGGCGGCCTTGTCGGGGTTGGCGGTGCCCATCATGTACGCCACGAACAACGCCTCGCGGCCCCCGCAGGAGGTGGCTGCCCACCTCACCGACCTGGGGTTGCACGTGAGCGGCCGGGACGTGGCGACCAGCTCACAGGCGGGAGCGGCCGAGCTGGCCCGCACCCTGCCGAAGGGGTCGGCGGTGTTGGCGGTGGGCGGTGACGGTGTCCGGGAAGCCTTGCAGCAGCAAGGGTTCCGTGCGATCACCCCTGCTGGGGCCCGGGAAGAACCTGATCGTGAGATCGCCGGCGTGCTGCAGGGATACGGGAGCGGGGTCACCGCCGCAGACCTGGCTGAGGCCGCGTATGCCGTGGCCGCCGGTGCCGTCTGGGTCGCCACGAACACCGATGCCACGTTGCCGACCCATCGCGGCACCGCACCCGGCAATGGCACCTTGGTCGCCGCGGTCGAGCGTGCGGTCGGACGTGAGCCGGTGGTCGTCGGCAAGCCGCATGCTCCGCTCTACGTGCTGTGTGCGGAGCGACTGGCACGACCGGCGCGGACGGTGCTCGCCGTCGGCGACCGCCTGAACACGGACATCGCGGGCGCCACGGAGGCGGGGATGGACTCGGTGCTCGTCCTGACCGGGGTCGACTCGGTGACCACGTTGGCGACAGCTCCGCCCGCCCTGCGACCGACCTATGTCGTCCCGGACCTGCGGTCGTTGTCGGAGGACTACGACGACGTGGAGACCGACTACTCCTGGTGGGTGTGCGGCGACGAGCGCCGGCGCCTCGTCGAGGGAGCCTGGGAGGTGTCACGGTCGGGTGAGCCGATCCAGGCCGCCCGAGCGGGGCTGGCCTGCCTGCACGAGGCCCTCGACCACGGTGAGCTCGAGGTCGACGCCGTGGCCGGACTGGTGCACGAGATCGACCACTGGCAGTAGCGTGATGGATCTGGGGCGGCAGACCGCCACTCCACGAAGGAGGACCACCGTGGCATTCGAATCAGTGCGCAGCTACGTCCAGCTCGCCAGCGGGTTAGGGGAGATGACCATGGCCCGGGCGATGGAGGCGGCCCAAGGGCTGCTGGCGCTGCCGGGTGCCGACGAGGTCACCCGCCGGGCGGTGCAGGTCTCGACGCTCGCGGACCAGCTGCTCGACGCCGCGAAGAGCAACCGGGCCAACTTGGTTGCCCTCGTGCAGGCCGAGGTCGAGGTCGCACTCAAGCGGGCCGACGTGGCCCGGGTCGCCGATGTCGAGGCGGCGCGCGCCGCGCTGGCGGGGGTCAGCAAGGAGCTCGCCGACCTGAGGTCGACGCTGCTCGCGACCGGCACGTCCGCGGTCGCCGGGGCGACGAGGGGCTCCTTGGGACGGGCGCGCTCCGGCGCGGTGTCGACCACTGCGCCGCGCACGGCCACCCCCCAGGCCACGACCGAGCCGCCGGCCGCTGCTCCGGTGAAGAAGGCCGCGCCGCGCACGACGACGACGACGAAGAAGGCGACCGCGACGAAGCCTGCGCCGCGCAAGACCGCGGCGGCGAAGAAGACGACCGCGACGAAGACGACCGGGAAGAAGACGACCGCGACGAAGACGACCGGGAAGAAGACGACCGCGACGAAGCCTGCGCCGCGCAAGACCGCGGCGGCGACGAAGGCCGGCGCAAAGAAGACCACCGCGAAGAAGACCACCGCGACGAAGACCACTGCCCGCAAGAGCACGGCGAAGAAGGCCACCCCGTGAGCGAGAACGCCCCCACCCCCACCCCCACCCCCACCCCCACCCCCACCCCCGACCTCGGCGAGCACGCGACCGGCGACATCGTCATCGACTCCGCGCTGGCGGACCTCCAGGGTGCGCCGGCCGACGACCTCGATGCCCACATCGAGGCCGGTCGCCGGGTGCACCAGACCCTCCATGCGAGGTTGTCCGACCTCGGCGGCGAGTGAGCGAGGCCACCCGCCTGGACCTCGAGCTGGTCCGCCGCGGTCTGGCCCGATCCAGGGGTCACGCGCGCGCCCTCGTCGAGGCCGGTGACGTGAGCATCGGCGGCCGGACCGCCGCCAAGCCGTCCACCCCGGTCTCACCGGACGACGCGCTGGACGTCCGGGAGGAGGGGCCGCGGTGGGTGAGCCGCGCGGCATACAAGCTCGTGGGTGCCCTGCACCAGTTCGGCCCGCTGGGGCTGGCGGTCGAGGGCAAGCGGTGCCTGGACGTCGGGGCCTCCACCGGGGGTTTCACCCAGGTGCTGCTGCACCACGGGGCCGCCCACGTGGTGGCGCTCGACGTGGGCCACGGTCAGCTGGTCGCGGCGCTGGCCCAGGACCCCCGGGTGAGCGACCGGGAGCGGACTACGGTGCGAGACCTCGACGCCGCGGACATCGGGGGACCGGTGGACCTGCTGGTGGCCGACCTCTCCTTCATCTCGCTCACGCTGGTGCTCGGCACGTTCGCCCAGCTGCTCACGCCGCAGGGTGACGCGGTGGTGCTGGTCAAGCCGCAGTTCGAGGTGGGCCGCACCCGTCTGGGCAAGGGCGGGATCGTGCGTCGTGCCGGCGACCGCGCGTGGGCGGTCACGGAGGTCGTCCGGGTGGCCCAGGAGGTGGGGCTGCACCCCCGTGCCCTCACGCCCAGCCCGATCGAGGGCGGTGAGGGCAACGCGGAGTACCTGCTCTGGCTGACCCCGCGTGCCCACGAATCCATGGGATGGGAGGCTCTGGTGA
Organism: uncultured Actinomycetota bacterium; assembly: GCA_963757635.1. Classification (GTDB taxonomy): domain Bacteria; phylum Actinomycetota; class Actinomycetes; order Actinomycetales; family Dermatophilaceae; genus Pedococcus. The sequence goes on from CAVWSK010000007.1 coordinate 4,252, forward strand.
AGACCGCCGACCAGGTGAGCGTGAAGGGAGACCCGTGACCACCGCAGCACGCCGCAGGATCCTGCTCGTGGCCCACCCACGCCGCCAGGAGGCCCACGACATCGCGGCCGCCGTGGTGGGGCGCCTGCTCGACGCCGGTCTGGAGGTCGTCGTCCAGTCGGACGAGGCGGCGGCCGTCAACCTCGCGGCCAGCACGGGAGTCACCCTGGCCGACCCGGCCGACCCCGCCCGCGGGTGCGAGCTGGTCTGCGTGCTCGGTGGCGACGGGACCATCCTGCGGGGGGCCGAGATGTCGCGCGGCACCGGGGTGCCGCTGCTCGGGGTCAACCTCGGTCACGTCGGCTTCCTCGCGGAGGCCGAGCGCGAGGACATCTCGGCGACCGTCGAGCACATCGTCGCCCGCGACTATGCCGTCGAGGAGCGGATGACGCTCGAGGTCACGGCCCGCGTCAACGGCGACCCCGTCTACCAGAGCTGGGCGCTGAACGAGGTGACCGTCGAGAAGGCGAACCGTGAGCGGATGCTCGAGGTCGTCGCGGAGATCGACGGCCGACCGCTGACGACCTGGGGCTGCGACGGTGTGGTGGTCGCCACCCCGACGGGCTCCACCGCCTACGCCTTCTCGGCGGGGGGACCGGTCGTGTGGCCGGACGTCGAGGCGATGCTGCTCGTGCCGATCAGCGCGCATGCCCTCTTCGCCCGTGCCCTGGTGGTCGGTCCGCAGTCGCACCTGGCGCTCGAGGTGGTCCCCGCCACGCTCGGGACCGGGGCGCTGTGGTGTGACGGCCGTCGCGCCGTTGACCTTCCGCCGGGGGCGCGGATCGAGGTGGTCCGGTCGGACACCCCCGTGCGACTGGCCCGCCTGAGCCGTTCACCCTTCACCGACCGGCTGGTGGCCAAGTTCAACCTGTCGATCCACGGCTGGCGCGGCCAGGCGCGGCTCGAGGAGGCGGCGCGGGTCGGCCGCGACGGCGGAGCACCGACCGACCCGCTCGACTGAGGGTCCTGGTACCCGCTCCACCGCCACGCCTCACCCGTACGGTCACCGCACCGTGAGAGGGTGGGCCCCGTGCTGCAGGAACTGAGGATCCAGGGCCTCGGCGTCATCGACGACGCCGTGCTCGACCTGCACCCGGGCCTCAACGTCGTCACCGGTGAGACCGGCGCCGGCAAGACCATGGTCGTCACCGGGCTCGGCCTGCTGCTCGGCGCCCGTGCCGACGCCGGACTGGTCCGCTCCGGGGTGCGCTCCGCCGTCGTGGAGGGGCTGGTCGACGTCGCCGCCGACCACCCGGCCGCCCTCCGCGCCGCCGAGGCGGGTGCCGATGTCACCGACGGGCTCGTGCTGGTCCGCACCGTCTCGGCCGAAGGTCGCTCCCGGGCCCACGTCGGTGGCCGCACCGCGCCGATCGGGGTGCTCGGCGAGATCGGTGAGCACCTCGTGGCCGTGCACGGTCAGGCCGACCAGTGGCGGCTCCGGCAGGGCGACCAGCACCGGGTGGTGCTCGACCAGTTCGGAGGAGAGCCCGTCGGCGCGGCGGCCCGGCACTACCGCCAGGTCTACGACGAGCACGAGGCCGCGACCACCGAGCTGGCCGGGTTGCGGGACCGGGCCCGCGACCGCGCCCAGGAGATCGAGGTCCTCCAGCACGGCCTCGAGCAGCTCGAGGCCGTCGACCCCCAGCCGGGCGAGGACGCCACACTGCGCGTCGAGGACGAGCGGCTCGGCCACTCCGAGGGCCTGCGCGAGGCGGCCGAGACCGCCCACGCGCACCTCGCCGGCGCCGACGAGTATGCCGCCGAGCCGGTGCCCAGCGCGGTACAGGGCATCTCTGCGGCCCGGGCTGCCCTGGCCGCGGAGGTCGAGCACGACCCTGCGCTGCGCGAGCTCGACCGACGGCTGGCCGACCTCGGCTACCTTGCCGCGGACCTGGGGGCCGACCTCAGCAGCTACCTCACCGACATCGACGTCGACCCCGCCCGGATGGCCTGGGTGCAGCAGCGGCGGGCCGACCTGGGCGCGCTCACCCGCAGGTACGGCGACACCGTCGACGAGGTGCTCGCCTGGGGCCAGTCCGCAGCCGCCCGCCTCGACGTCCTGCTCGGGTCGGACACCCGCATCGACGAGCTCGAGACCCTCGTGGCCGCGCTCGAGGCGGACCGGGCCTGCGCCGCGACGCGCCTGACCGAGGCACGGGTCACCAGCGCGGCCACCCTGGCCAGCGCCGTCACCTCGGAACTGAGCCACCTCGCGATGGGCCAGGCCACCGTGGAGGTCAGCGTCACGCCGCGTGGCGCGGGCCTGACCCGGCACGGCGCCGACGACGTCGAGATCCTGCTGTCCGCCAACCCCGGCAGCCCTGCCCGTACCGTGGCCAAGGCGGCCTCCGGTGGTGAGCTGTCCCGGGTCATGTTGGCCCTCGAGGTGGTCACCGGTGCGGCCGGCGCCGTCGACGTCCCGACCTTCGTCTTCGACGAGGTCGATGCCGGGGTCGGGGGGGCCGCGGCGCTCGACGTGGGGGCCCGGCTGGCGGCCCTCGCTCGGCACGCGCAGGTGGTCGTCGTGACCCACCTGCCCCAGGTGGCGGCCTACGCCGACCAGCACCTGGTGGTCCACAAGGCCAGCGACGGGCACATCACCTCCAGCGGCGTCCACGCGGTCGAGGGCGAGGACCGCCTGCGCGAGCTCGCCAGGATGATGGCCGGCGTCGACAGCGAGTCGGCGCTCGACCACGCGCGCGAGCTCGTCGCCGAGGCGAGCGCACGGCACACCGCGGGCGCCCGCCCCTGAGCCCAGGTCGGACCAGACCTGCCCCTGCCCGCGTGGGGGGCACGGGAAGGCGATGCGGCCATGGGAGGATGACAAGGATGCCCTTGAAGATCCCACGCCAGCGTGCCCGTGAACCCCAGAGCCCTGGGGTCCGCGGGCTGGTCCGCGTCGACTCCCGGACCAAGAACCTCACCAAGCGGCTCAAGCCCGGCGAGATCGCCGTCATCGACCACCAGGACATCGACAAGGTCAGCGCCGAGGCGCTGCTCGCGTGCAAGCCGGCCGCCGTGATCAACGCGGCCGCCTCGATCTCGGGGCGCTACCCCAACCTCGGTCCGGAGATCCTCGTCGATGCCGGGATCCCCCTGGTCGACAACGTCGGCCGCGACGTGATGCACGACCTCCACGAAGGCCAGCAGGTCCGGGTCGACGGGGACCAGATCTGGGTGGGTGACGCCGTGGTCGCCACGGGGCAGGCCTTCGACCACGAGCTGGTGCAGACCTCGATGACCGAGGCCAGGGCGGGGCTGGCGATCCAGCTCGAGGCGTTCGCCGCCAACACGATGGAGTACCTGCGCCGCGAGCGGGACCTGCTCCTCGACGGTGTGGGCGTCCCGGAGATCACCACCACGCTCGATGGCCGGCACGCGCTCATCGTGGTGCGCGGCTACCACTACAAGGAGGACCTGCGCACCCTGCGCAGCTACATCCGTGAGTACCGGCCCGTTCTCATCGGGGTCGACGGTGGCGCCGACGCGCTCATCGAGGCCGGACTCAAGCCCGATTTGATCGTCGGCGACATGGACTCGGTCTCGGACGCCACCCTCCGCTGCGGTGCGGAGGTCGTCGTGCACGCCTACCGGGACGGCAACGCCCCTGGCCTGGAGCGGGTGCGCCGTCTCGGCATCGAACCCGTGGTGTTCCCGGCGACGGGGACCAGCGAGGACGTCGCCATGCTGCTCGCCGACGACAAGGGCGCCGAGCTCATCGTGGCGGTCGGCTCGCACGCCACGTTGGTGGAGTTCCTGGACAAGGGACGCAGCGGCATGGCCAGCACCTTCCTGACCCGGCTGCGGGTCGGGGGCAAGCTCGTCGACGCCAAGGGCGTCAGCCGGCTCTACCGGTCCCGCATCTCCAACATGTCCCTCACCGTGATGCTCCTGGTCGGGTTGATGGCGCTGTTCGCCGCCCTGTGGTCCACCACGGGCGGCCGCGCCTTCCTCCAGGTCCTCGCCGCGCGGTGGGACGATCTCTGGTCCTTCGTCGTAGGAATCTTCACGTGATCGATTTCCGCTACCACCTCGTGTCCATCGTCTCGATCTTCCTGGCCCTCGCGGTCGGGATCGTGCTCGGTGCCGGTCCACTCAAGGAGGACATCGGCAACACGCTGACGTCGGAGGTGCAGAACCTGCGCGACGACAAGGCCACCCTGCGCAGCGAGCTCGACGCCGCGCAGAGCGCCGCGAAGGCGCGCGACGACTTCACCACGGCCAGCAACCGGAGCCTGCTCATGGGGCGCCTGACCAACACCACGGTGAGCGTCGTCGCCCTGCCCGGTGCCGACGCAGCCCTGGTGAAGGCCACCACCGACACGCTCACGGCCGCGGGGGCCAAGATCGGGTCCTCCGTCGCGGTGCAGGCCGCCTGGGTCGACCCCGACAAGGCCACCTTCCGGTCCACGCTCGGCCAGCAGCTCGCGAGCCAGGTCGGGGTGCCGGTCGACCAGCCCTCCGGCGACGTCGTCAACGCGGTGCTGGCCCGCTCGGTCCTGACCAAGGCCGGGGGCCCCGCCACCGGCGCCCCCGCTGCGCTCGAGGGGCTGCGCACGGGCGAGCTGATCCGCTACACCCCGGACCAGGTGACCCCGGCGACGGTCGCGGTCATCGTCGCCGGCCCCATCTCGGGTTCCGACTCCGGGGCGCGCGAGGCCCGCGCCACCGCGCTGGCCCAGCTCTCGGCAGCGCTGGACGTGTCTGGTGCAGGGGCGGTCCTCGTCTCCGCGAGCCCCAAGGACGGCGCCACCGACACCACCTCGATCGTGGCCACCGCCCGGGCCGACAGCGACATCGCCAAGGGGCTGACGACCGTCGACGACGGCGAGCTGCCCATGGGCCAGGCGAGCGTCGTCTTCGGCCTGCTCGAGCAGGAAGCGGGCAAGGCGGGGCACTACGGCCTGGGCAGCGAGGCCACGGCCGCCTTCCCCCAGCTCGCGACGAAGTAGCCCACCGTGCGCGCGCTGGTGACCGGGGCCGTGGCCGGGGCCCTCTCCGCAGCGGCCCTGCGGTGGCTGCGCGACCACCCGCCCGTCGGTGCCCACGTCTGGGACCGCACCAACCACGCGGGGGAGCCGGTCACCCTCCTGGAAGGCCCGGCGTACGCCGTTGCTGCCGCCGGTGCCGCTGGCCTCCTCGGTGCCGGGCCCGGGCCGGTGCTGGCCGCGGTGGCCTCGGCGGGCCTGGGCGCCCTCGACGACCTCGCCGGCGACTCCCGGCGCAAGGGCTTCAAGGGCCACCTCACGGCGCTCGCGCACGGCGAGGTCACCACCGGCGCCGTGAAGATCCTCGGACTGGGCGCCACGGGACTGGTCAGCGCCGCCCTCGTCGACCGGAGCCGCCGAGTCGGTGGCCCTGGCGGCCCGGCTAGCAGGCCGCCGGTCACCGCGGTCGACACCCTCGTGGGAGGTGCCGTGGTGGCAGGTGCCGCGAACCTGCTCAACCTGCTCGACCTGCGCCCCGGCCGGGCGCTCAAGGCGACCATCCTGCTGGGGTCGTTGGCCGCGCCGTCGAGGCCCGCCGCCGCTGCGGCGGGTGCGGCCGTCGGTGCCGCCGTGGGCGTGCTGCGCCCCGACCTCGACGGCACCGCCATGCTCGGTGACACCGGGGCCAACAGTGCGGGGGCCCTGCTCGGCACCGCCCTGCTGCAGCAGACCGGACGCCGTGGGCGCCTGGTCGCGCTCGGGGTGCTGGGCGCGCTGACCCTCGCCTCCGAGAAGGTGTCCTTCACCGCGGTCATCGAGTCGACACCGGTCCTGCGAGAGCTCGACGCCCTGGGCCGCCGATGACGGCCCAGTCCGTCGGCACCTCGGTGGCACGGGCCGCCGGCCTCATCGCGGTCGCCACCTTGCTGGCCCGCATCGCGGGATTCGCCCGCACCCTGGTGTTCTCCGGCTCGGTCGGTGCCACCGGGGTCGGCGACGTCTACCAGACCGTCAACCTGCTCCCCAACGTCCTCTACGAGGTGGCGGCAGGCGGGGTGCTCGCGGCAGTGGCGGTGCCCCTCATCGCGGGGCAGCTCGGCCTGGGTCGCACCGATGACGCCGACCAGACCGCCTCGGCCCTGCTGAGCTGGGCGGTGCTCGTCCTGCTGCCCCTCAGCGTGGGCCTCGCCGTGGCGGCGCCCTGGCTCAGCCGGGCGCTGCTGGGGCAGGGCGCCGACTCCGACGAAGCCCGCCTCGGCTCGCACATGCTCGTCCTCTTCGCGCCCCAGGTGGTGCTCTACGGGGTGGGGATCGTCCTCACGGGAGTCCTGCAGGCCCGACGCCGTTTCCTCGCGGCGGCCCTGGCGCCGCTGTTGTCCAGCCTGGTGGTGATGGGCTCCTACGTTGCCTACGCGGCCGTCGTCGGCGCCCCCAGCACTCCTGGAGGGGTGTCGACGGCCGCGGTGTGGACCCTCGCCGGGGGGACGACGTTGGGGGTGGTCGTCCTGAGCCTCCCGTTGCTCGTCCCCACGTGGCGGGCTGGCGTCAGGCTGCGGCCGACCCTGACGTTCCCGGCCGGTGCGGCCAGACGGGCCACGTCGCTCGCGGGAGCCGGCGTGCTGGCCCTGGTGGCCCAGCAGGCCGCCGTGCTGACTGTGCTGTGGATCACCCACCACCGCACCGACGTCGTGGGTGCCGTCAACGTCTTCACCTACGTCCAGGCGGTCTACCTCCTGCCCTATGCCGTCCTGGCCGTGCCCATCGCCACCTCGGCCTTCCCGGCCCTGGCCCACGGGATGGGGGCGGCGGACGCGGCGGGGCAGGGGACTGCGGCTCGGGAGACGCTGGCCCGGAGCCTGCAGGGGATCCTGCTGCTCACGGCTGGCTCTGCTGCGGTGCTCATGGCGGTCGCGCGGCCGGTCGGCGCCTTCTTCGAGGCGTTGGACCGCAGCTCGGGCACCGGCGGTGGCACCGCGATCGGTGCCCTGCCCGGGGCCCTCTCGGCCTATGCGCCGGGCGTCGTCGGTTTCGGGGTGGCCGCGCTGCTCACCCGCGCCCTCTACGTCCGGGGCCGACCCGTCTATGCCGCCCTCGCCGTCGCGGTGGGCTGGTCCTTGGCCGCGCTGGTCCCGCTGGCCCTGCTGCAGGAGCACTCGAGCGCCGGCCAGACGCTCGGCGTGCTGGGTGTGGCTTCCACCCTGGGGATGACCGTGTCGGCACTGGTGCAGGTGGCCCTGGTCCGGCGGGCGTGGGGGCCCGACGCCACGAGCGGCGCGGGACGCACCCTGGGCGCGGCCGTCGTCGGGGTGGCGGTCGCCCTGGCCATCGGTGACGCCCTCGCCCGGGCCCTGTCCACCGACTCGCTGTGGGCCGCCCTGGGGGCCGGTGCCCTGGTGGCGCTGGTGACCACGGCCGCCTACCTCGCCGTCATGCTCGTGGGGGACCGCACGGCCATGCTCGCCGCGCGTGACCGGGGTCGGCGCCGTCGACGGGGGCAGGCCGCGTGAAGGTCGTGCTGCTCATCGGGCGCAGCACCGGCGGGATCGGCACCCACGCCGTGGACCTCGCCGCGGGGCTGCGGGCCCTCGGCGAACACGTCGAGCTCGTCACCGACCCCCTCACCGCCGCACGCTTCGGCATCCCCGACGCCCGCACCTGGTGGCCGGGGAGGGCGGCAGGGCTGGTCGGCTCGGCCCGCAACCTGCTGCGGCTGCGCCACCTGGTGCGGGGCGCCGACGTGGTCCATGCGCACGGGCACCAGGCCGGGCTCGTGGCCGTCGTCGCCGCCGTGGGGACCGGCACCCCGGTGGTCGTGAGCCAGCACAACGCCGTGCTGGGGGCCGGGGGAGTCCGGGGCGCCGTCTCTGCGGTGGTGCAACGGGTCGTCGCCCGACGGGCCGCGATGGTCACCGGCGCGAGCAGCGACCTGGTCGACGTGGCCCGGGACCACGGCGCTCGTGACGCCAGGCTGGCGCCCGTGCCCTCGCCCCGGGTGCCTGCCCTGCTGGCGGCCACGCCGCTCGCGGACGACGAGCGACGGGTCGCGGCCACCCGGCTGCTGGCCGGCGTCGGGGTGGCGCCCACGGGTCCCCTGGTGGTCACGATCTCCAGGATCGCCCCCCAGAAGGCCCTCGACGTGCTGGTCGACGCGGCCGCGCGGCTCACCGTGCCGGCGACCTGGGTGGTCCTCGGCGACGGGGACCCCGACCTGCTGGTCCGGTTGCGTCGGCGCGTCGACGAGGACGGCCTGCCGGTCAGCTTCGTCGGGGCGGTGCCCGACCCGTCGCCCTGGTTGTCCGCGGCCGATGCCTTCGTGCTGACCAGCCAGTGGGAGGCCCGCGCCCTCGTGGTCCAGGAGGCCATGGCCGCCGGCACACCGGTCGTGGCCACCGACACCGGGGGCCTCCACGACCTCGTCGAGGGCGTGGGGACCCTGGTGCCCGTCGGCGACAGCAAGGCCCTGGCGCGGGCCCTCGCGCGCTACCTCGGGGAGCCGGCCGCCCGGCATACCGCGTCGTCGGCGGGCCGGGAGAGAGCCACATCGTGGGACGACGGGGACGCCACGGCGCGCCGATGGGTGGACTGGTACGCGGGCCTGCTCCGGATGACGTAGTGTTGAAGCCCGTGGTGCAGCAGACGAAACACATCTTCGTGACCGGAGGCGTCGCCTCTTCGCTCGGCAAGGGCCTGACGGCCTCAAGCCTCGGACATCTGCTCAGGGCCCGCGGTCTGCGGGTCACGATGCAGAAGCTGGATCCCTATCTCAACGTGGACCCAGGCACCATGAACCCCTTCCAGCACGGCGAGGTCTTCGTGACCGACGACGGTGCTGAGACCGACCTCGACATCGGTCACTACGAGCGGTTCCTGGACAGCAACCTCGTGGGCAAGGCCAACGTCACGACCGGCCAGATCTACAACCAGGTGATCGCCAAGGAGCGCCGCGGGGAGTACCTCGGCGACACGGTCCAGGTGATCCCGCACATCACCAACGAGATCAAGGAGCGGATGCGCGCCCAGGCCGCCGGCAGCCCCGGTGTCGCCCCGGCCGACGCACCCGACGTCATCATCACCGAGATCGGCGGCACGGTCGGGGACATCGAGTCGCTGCCCTTCCTCGAGGCCGCCCGCCAGGTCCGTCACGACGTCGGCCGCGACAACGTCTTCTTCCTGCACGTCTCCCTCGTGCCCTACCTCGCCCCCAGCGGTGAGCTGAAGACCAAGCCCACCCAGCACTCCGTGGCCGCGCTGCGCCAGGTCGGCATCCAGCCGGACGGGCTCGTGCTGCGGGCCGACCGCGAGATCCCCGAGAGCATCAAGCGCAAGATCTCGCTGATGTGCGATGTCGACACCGAGGCCTGCGCCGCCGCCGTCGACGCCCCGAGCATCTACGACATCCCGCGGGTGCTGCACTCCGAGGGGCTGGACGCCTACGTCATCCGCCGCCTCGGCCTCAGCTTCCGGGACGTCGACTGGGACAACTGGGACGACCTGCTGCGGCGGGTCCACGCGCCCGAGCACACCGTCGAGATCGCCCTGGTGGGCAAGTACATCGACCTGCCGGATGCCTACCTGTCGGTCACCGAGGCGCTGCGGGCCGGTGGGTTCCACCACGACGCCAAGGTCTCGATCCGCTGGGTCGCCAGCGACGAGTGCCAGACCGACGCGGGCGCGCAGAAGGCCCTCGGCGGGGTCGACGCCGTGCTCGTGCCCGGCGGGTTCGGCGTGCGCGGCATCGAGGGCAAGCTCGGCGCCCTGAAGTGGGCTCGCGAGAAGCAGGTGCCCACGCTCGGCATCTGCCTGGGCCTGCAGTGCATGGTCATCGAGTACGCCCGCAACGTGGCCGGGATCGAGGGGGCGAGCTCCACCGAGTTCGACCCGAACACCCCGGCCCCGGTCATTGCCACCATGGAGGAGCAGAAGGCGTTCGTCGAGGGCGCCGGCGACCTCGGTGGCACCATGCGCCTGGGCTCCTACCCGGCCCGACTGGTCGAGGGCTCGGTCGTCGCCACGGCCTACGGCACCACGTCGGTCGACGAGCGCCACCGGCACCGCTACGAGGTCAACAACGCCTACCGTGCCGAGCTGGAGGAGGCCGGGCTGGTGTTCTCCGGCCTGTCCCCCGACGGCAACCTCGTCGAGTTCGTCGAGCTGCCGAGCGCGACGCACCCCTACTACGTCTCCACCCAGGCGCACCCGGAGTTCAAGTCGCGTCCGCACCGGGCGCACCCGTTGTTCGCCGGTCTGGTCGAGGCGGCCATCAACGCCCAGCGGGCGGCCCGGCTCGTCGAGGTGGAGCGCCCGCGCGCAGCAGCCACTGCGGCGAGTGCCTGAGCCCCCGGTGACCGACGAGTTGCTGGCGGACCGCATCGAGCCGTGCCCCGTGCTGTCCACCGAGGTGGCCATGAAGGGCCTGGTCTGGGACGTCGTGCGTGACCGGGTCGACCTCGGCGAAGCCGGCGAGGTCACCCGCGAGTACGTGCGGCACCCCGGCGCCGTCGCCGTCGCCGCCCTCGACGACCAGGGCCGCCTGTGCGTGATCCAGCAGTACCGCCACCCGGTGCGGACCTTCGAGTGGGAGATCCCCGCGGGGCTGCTCGACGTCGACGGGGAGCCGGCGCACGTGGGCGCGGCCCGCGAGCTGCACGAGGAGGCCGACCTCGTCGCCGGCACCTGGCACGTGCTCGCCGACTACGTCAGCTCTCCCGGTGGCCTCGACGAGGCGTTGCGCGTCTACCTGGCCCGTGACCTGCACGCCGTGCCCGCGGACGAGCGGCACGACCGGGGCGCCGAAGAGCTCGGTATGCCGCTGCGCTGGGTCAGCCTCGAGGACGCCCGGGACGCCGTGCTCGCCGGCCGCGTGCACAACGCCACCCTGGTGATCGCCGTGCTGGCGGCGCTCGCAGCCCGTGACCAGGGCTGGCGGACGCTGCGTCCGGCGGACGCCCCCTGGCCCAGCCACCCCGAGCAGCGCGAAGCCGCTCAGCGCACCTGAGGAACGGGCGCTGCGGGCTCGGGGCCGAACATCCAGCGCCGTAGCCGGGGCCAGGACCTCATGACGAGGGCCAGGACGAGTCCGGCGAGCATCAGGGCGCCGAGCCCGAGCAGGGCGACGTAGGGGTCCACGGTCTCGATCCGGCTCTCCCGCACGTTGTCGGCCGGGGTCAACGCGACCGTGACGATGCTCGGCACCCACCGGTCCGGCAACCTCGGCATGAGGACCACCAGTGAGGCGAAGACGGCCAGCGAGCCGACCACGCCGGCCGTGAGTCCGGCGACCGCGGCTGCTGGCCCGCGGTGGAGCAGGGCTGCCACGATCATGGCGGCCAGCACGATCGCGGTGGCCAGCAGCGCGTTGGCGGGGACCGGGGGAGCGACGGCCACGGCGCCCAGCCAGGCCGCCAGCGCGCCCAGACCGAGCACGGCTCCCGTGCCCACGGCACCCGATGTCCCTTTCGCGGCCATGGGACCGACGGTAGGTGCGTCCGGGCCCGGAGGGCTCCACCGGTTGCCGTAGCCCGTGATGCCCACCCGGCGAGGCCGGGCCACCCCGCGTCGGGTGAACAGCGCATACAGCGCATGATGGGTGGATGCTCCCGCGCTCGGCCCCGTCGCGCCGGCGACTGGTGCTCGGCGCCGCTGGGGCGGTGCTGGTGGTCCTGGCCCTGGTCGCCGCACTGGCCGTGCTCGGGCGGCTGGATGGCGGGGCGAGGGCTGACCCACCGGCGCCCGGTCCGGTGCTCCTCGTGCCCGGCTACGGCGGGTCCTCGCAGTCGCTGGCGTCCCTGGCGACCGCTCTGCGTGCCGGTGGCCGCGACGTCACCGTGGTGGCCCTGCCCGAGCGGGCACAAGGTGACCTGGGTGCGCAGGCAGGCGTCGTCGCCACGGCGGCCACGGCCGCGCTCCGCCGCACCGGCGCGGACTCGGTCGACGTGGTGGGGTACTCCGCCGGAGGTGTCGTGGCCCGGCTCTGGGTGACCGAGCTGGGCGGCGCGGCCGCGGTGCGGCGGCTGGTGACCCTGGGGTCCCCCCACCACGGGACCCAGCTCGCGAGCCTCGGGGCGCTCTTCGAGGGCGCCTGCCCCGTCGCCTGCCAGCAGCTGGCCCCGGGGAGCTCGCTGCTCGCGCGGCTCGACGGCGAACCGTTGCCCGCGGGTCCGGACTACCTGTCGCTGTGGACCACCGAGGACGACGTCGTCTACCCAGCCACGTCCGCCGTGATCGAGGGCGTGCCGAGCCCGTCGGTCCAGAGCATCTGCGCCGACGACCGCGTCCGCCACGGTGGGCTCCCCTCCGACCCGGTGGTGCAGCGCCTCGTTGCGGAGTCGCTCGGGCCCGGGCCGGTCCCGACGTGGGGACCGGACGACTGCACCCGCCTCGGCGGCGCGGCGGCACCACCCAGCCGGACCGCGCCATGACCGACCCCCTCGGCCGGACCACGCCGACCGACTGTCCGTGCGGCAGTGGTGGGTCGTATGCCGCCTGCTGTGGACCCCTGCACAGCGGTGAGGTCCCGGCCACGACGTGCGAGCAGCTGATGCGCTCGCGCTATGCAGCGTTCGTGGTGGGGGTCCCTGGCCACCTCCTGCGGACCTGGCACCCCCGCACCCGTCCCGCCGAGCTCACCCTGGCGGGCGGCCCGCAGTGGTCCGGCCTGCGGATCGTGGCCCTGGAGGGCGGCGGCGCCGACGACGAGTCCGGAACCGTGGAGTTCGTCGCCTCGTATGCCGGTGGCCGGCTGCACGAGGTCAGCAGGTTCGAGCGCCGGGCCGGACGGTGGGTGTACGTCGACGGCGACGTCCTGCCCTGAGGGTGCGCAACGGCTGGACGCACCAACCCGTTCGTGCCCACCGTGCCCCTGTCCGTAGGATGAACGGGCTCATCGAACCCCAGATCAAAGGACCTCCCTGTGCTCCGCACCCACGAGGCCGGCACGTTGCGTGCCGACCACTCCGGCCAGACCGTCACCCTCACGGGCTGGGTGGCCCGTCGGCGCGACCACGGCGGAGTGGCGTTCCTCGACCTGCGCGACGCCAGCGGTGTCGCCCAGGTGGTCGTGCGTGACGAGGTGCTCGAGGAGGGCGGTGCCCACGACCTGCGCAACGAGTACTGCGTTCGCGTGGTCGGCGAGGTCAGGGCGCGTCCGGAGGGCAACGCCAACCCCGACCTGCCCACCGGGGACATCGAGGTCATCGCGGGGGAGATCGAGGTGCTCAACGCCTCCGCCCCCTTGCCGTTCCAGATCGACGAGCGCGTCACCGTCGGCGAGGAGGCCCGGCTGCGGCACCGTTACCTCGACCTGCGACGCCCGGGCGCGTCCTCGGCCGGCACTGCGATCCGGCTGCGGTCCAAGGTCAACGCCGCAGCCCGGTCCGTCCTGGGAGCTCGCGACTTCGTCGAGATCGAGACGCCGACCCTGACCCGGTCCACCCCTGAGGGCGCTCGCGACTTCCTCGTGCCCGCGCGCCTGGCGCCCGGGTCCTGGTACGCCCTGCCGCAGAGCCCGCAGCTGTTCAAGCAGCTGCTCATGGTCGCCGGCATGGAGCGCTACTACCAGATCGCGCGCTGCTACCGCGACGAGGACTTCCGCGCCGACCGGCAGCCGGAGTTCACCCAGCTCGACATCGAGATGTCCTTCGTCGAGCAGGCCGACGTGCTCGAGCTCGGTGAGGAGATCGTCAAGGCGGTCTGGCGGCTCATCGACGTCGAGCTGACCACCCCCTTCCTGCAGATGACCTACGCCGAGGCGATGCGTCGCTATGGCTCGGACAAGCCTGACCTGCGGTTCGGCACCGAGCTCGTCGAGTGCACCGACTACTTCGCGGACACGCCCTTCCGGGTGTTCCAGGCCGAGTACGTCGGCGCGGTCGTCATGCCCGGCGGCGCCTCCCAGCCGCGCAAGCAGCTCGACGCGTGGCAGGACTGGGCCAGGAGCCGCGGCGCCAAGGGCCTGGCCTACGTCCTGGTGCAGGAGGACGGGAGCCTCGGCGGCCCCGTCGCCAAGAACCTCTCCGAGGCCGAGCGCGACGGACTCGCCGCCCACGTCGGTGCCCGGCCCGGCGACTGCGTCTTCTTCGGCGCAGGTGCGACCAAGTCGTCCCGCGCGCTGCTGGGTGCGGCGCGGCTCGAGATCGGCCGGCGGTGCGACCTCATCGACGAGGACGCCTGGTCGTTCCTCTGGGTGCTCGACGCGCCGCTGTTCGAGCCGACCTCCGACGCGGTCGCCGCCGGTGACGTGGCCGTCGGTGGCGGCGCCTGGACCGCCGTGCACCACGCCTTCACCTCGCCCAAGGCCGAGTTCCTCGACACCTTCGACACCGACCCGGGTCCGGCGCTGGCCTACGCCTACGACATGGTCTGCAACGGCAACGAGATCGGTGGCGGCTCGATCCGTATCCACCGCCGCGACGTGCAGGAGCGGGTCTTCAAGGTCATGGGGCTCTCGGAGGAGGAGGCGCAGGAGAAGTTCGGCTTCCTGCTCGACGCCTTCGCCTTCGGTGCCCCGCCGCACGGTGGCATCGCCTTCGGTTGGGACCGCATCGTGGCCCTGCTCGCCGGCACCGAGTCGATCCGCGACGTCATCGCGTTCCCGAAGTCCGGTGGCGGCTTCGACCCGCTCACTGCGGCACCGGCTCCGATCACGCCCGAGCAGCGCAAGGAGGCCGGGGTCGACGCCAAGCCAGACACGGCCGCACCGGCACCCCAGGGCGCCGAGCAGGTCTCCCCGCGCCGGGGCTGAGCTCGGCCGGCCCGCCCACCGGCCACCCGACCCCGCGAGTGTGAAGACGGGTGGAGGTCCTGACGGCCTCAGGGCCTCGAACTCGCAGGGTCGGTCGGGGGGTGCGGTGACTAGCGGCGCAGGAAGTCGAGCACCGCTGTGTTGAACTCCTCCGCGTGGCTGGTGTTGATGCCGTGCGGGCCCCCCTCGACGACGTGCAGCTCGCTCCCGGCCACGGCCTCGTGGGTCCGTTGGCCGGAGACCTCGATCGGCACGATGCCGTCGCTGTCGCCATGGATGACCAGCGTCGGCACGGTGACCTTGGCGAGGTCGCCGGTGAAGTCGGTGACCCAGGACGCGATGCACTCGGCGGCGGCGTGCAGGTCGGACTGCAGGGCAAGGTCGAGGGCCTCCTGACGCTGGGCTTCGGTGACCTTCAGCTCCTCGCCCGCGGTGAAGAAGTTGGTGACGAACCCGTCGAGGAAGCCCTCGCGGTCGGCGCGCAGCTGCTCCTGCATCCCCGCGACCGTCGCGGCGTCGAGGGCGCCGTCCGGGTGGTCGTCGTCCTTGAGCAGGCAGGGTGGGACCGCGGAGGCGAAGACCACGCTGTGCAGGCGGTCCTCGCCGTGGTTGCCGACGTAGCGGGCGACCTCCCCGCCGCCCATCGAGAACCCGACGAGCGAGGCGTCCTGCAGGTCGAGCTCGCGCACCAGGGCGTCGAGGTCGCTGGTGAGGGTGTCGTAGTCGTAGGTGGATTCGGTGCCGGGCTTGGCCGACTCACCGAACCCGCGCCGGTCGTAGGTCACGACCCGGAAGCCTGCGTCCCGCAGCACGGGGACCAGGTCGGACCACGAGGCTCCGCTCAGCGGCCAGCCGTGGACGAGGACGACGGGACGGCCCGTGCCGCCGCTGTCCTCGAAGTGGATGTCGACAGTGCCGTTGCTCATGGTGGGCATCGCAGTCCTTTCGTCGGGTTCCCCTCCGACGATAGGCACCCGCGCCGAGGGACGCGACCCGGTCAGCCGTGGCGGTGGCGCAGCACGCCGAAGGCGCGGTCGACGGCGCCCCAACGACGCGGGTTCCGACGGCCACCGGGCCGCACGGCCGGCTGTCGTCGAGCCGGTAGGCGGGAGACGTCCTTGGGCGCGGCCCCGCCGTGGCTCATCCCCGCGACGAAGCTCTGCAGGAAGGGCGAGACAGGTTCGACGGGCTTCTGGTGCTGGTCCTTGTCCATGTCCAGAGGAGGCTGCCGGGTCGGCGCTGATACCTCCCGGCGCGCGCGCCCTACTCGGTGATGCCGAAGCGGGAGTGCCACCGGCGCAGGCGGGCGGGCGCCCACCAGTTCCAGTCTCCTAGCAGGGCCATCGTCGCGGGCACCAGGAGCATGCGGACGAGGGTGGCGTCGAGCAGGACGGCGACGGCCAGCCCCACCCCGGTCTCCTTGATGACGAGCAGCTGCCCGGCCACGAACCCCGAGAACACGATGACCACCAGGATCGCCGCCGACGTGATGATGCGGCCCGAGCGCTGCAACCCGGAGATGACGGCGTGGTCGTTGTCGGCGCCGCGCTCGTGGAGCTCGACGATCCGCGAGAGCAGGAACACCTCGTAGTCCATCGAGAGGCCGAAGCCGAACGCCAGCACGAGCATCGGGATGGTCGACTCGATGGCACCGACCGAGTCGAAGCCCATCAGCCCCTGGAAGTGCCCGTCCTGGAAGACCCAGACCACGATCCCCAGGCTTGCGCCGAGGGACACGACGTTCATGAGCAGGGCCTTGATCGGGATGACGACCGACCCGGTCATGAGGAACAACAGCACCAGCGTCGCCAGGGCCACCAGCGCGAAGGCGATCGGCGCCCTGGAGCGCAGCGAGTCGGTGAAGTCGCGCAGCCCGGACGCCTGCCCGATGACCTTCGTCGGGAAGTCCGGTCGGTCGGCTCGCAGGGCGGTGACGGCCTCCCGGGCGCCGTCGCCGAGCGGCCCACCCGGGGCGTCGATGCTCACGAGGCTGAGCCTGTCGTTGACGGCCTCGACGCGACCGGTGAGCTGCTGGCCACCGACCGAGGGGAGGTTCGCGGCATACGCGCGGGTCCGGGCGAGGTCCGCCTGGGCGACGACCTGCAGGTCAGGGCCGGCCAGCCGCGGGTAGTCCTGCTCCAGCGCCGTGAAGAACTGGCGCTGGGGGGCACTCACGGGGAGCAGCTCCTTGCCCGAGGAGGTGAGCTTGAGGTCGAAGGCGGGCAACGCCAGGGTGACCAGCACCGCGAGCACCGCCAGGATCACCAGCAGCGGGCGACGGAAGACCCGGGTGGCGAGCCGGGAGAAGACGCCCTCCTCGGGTGCCTGCTCGGTGCCGCGCTTGAGCAGCCGCCGCGCCCCGACCGTGCACAGCGCGGGCACCAGGGTCAGGGCCACCAGCATCGCGACCACGACCACGGACAGCCCGGCCGAGCCGATCGCCTTGAGGATGGAGGCCTGGAAGACGAGCAGGCCGCCGAGCGAGATCGCGACGGTGAGGCCCGAGAAGACCACGGTCCGCCCGGCGGAGTCGACGGTGCGGGCGGTCGCGGCGAGGATTTCCTCGCGGGTGATCTCCGCGGCTGGTCGGCCCCGGACCCGCGCGCGCAGCTCCTCGCGGAACCGGCTCACGGTGAGCAGCCCGTAGTCGATGCAGAGACCGAGGCCCAGCACGGTCACGACATTGACGACCGTGGCGTCGAGGTCGATGAGGTGGGAGAAGCCGAGCAGCGAGGCCAGGGCCCCGGCGATCGAGGCGATGGCGCCGATGATCGGCATGCCGGCAGCGATGAAGCCGCCGAAGACGAGCACCATCACCAGGAACGAGATCGGCAGGGCGATGCCCTCACCGGCCCGGAGGTCCTTCTCGACCTGCGAGGTGATGGCGTCGATGAGGTCCGCGAGCCCACCGGTGGTGCCCCGGGCACCCGGGACGGCGTCGACGAGGGTGTGGAACTGGGAGTCCACCTGCTCCTGCGCCCGGTCGCGGGCGTCGCCCTGCAGGCCCTGGTCGAAGGTCACCACCACGGCGAAGCCGCCACCCGAGGCGCGCAGGAGGGTCTGCGCGACGGGGCTCTCGAGCCCTTCGGGCACCAGCTGGGGTGCGGCCACGGAGGTGACGCCCGGGATGGCCGAGATCGCCCCCGCAGCCTGCTTCACCGCGGCGGCCACCGCGGGCGAGGCGGGGTCGACCGAGGTCACCTGCAGGAGGTGGGTGGAGGTGGCGGACCGTCCGGCGGCCACCAGCTGGTCGCGCCCCTGGAGGTTCTCGCCGGCGACCGAGGGGTCCCCGGACTTGAGCCGGCTGAACAGGGACTCGGTGCCCAGGGCTCCGGTGGCCATCGCAAAGGCTGCCACCACGGCCACGAGCCAGATGGCGATGACCGTCCTGGGGTGGCGTCCGACGAGGCCGCCGACCCGGGAGAGGGTCGAGTGCGACCGGTCGGGGTGGTCCAGGGCGTCGGTCACGGGGGATAGCCTGCCATCCGTGGTGACAGGCAACGGCGACGACCTCTTCGCAGCGAGTGTGGGGGGTGCCGACGGAGACCGGATGCCGTCGGGGGCCTCCCTCCCTCCGCTGGCCGTCCGCATGCGGCCGCGGTCGCTGGACGAGGTCCGGGGGCAGGGCAAGGTGCTGCGCCCGGGCAGCCCCCTGCGCCGCCTCATCGAGGGGTCCGCTGGTGCGGCCGGTGCCCTGTCGGCCATCATCTGGGGTCCGCCGGGCACCGGCAAGACCACCCTGGCGCACCTGGTCGCGACCGCGGCCGAACGCCGGTTCGTCGAGCTGTCCGCGGTGACCGCGGGGGTCAAGGACGTCCGGGCGGTGATGGAGCAGGCAGCCCGCGACCGTGACATGTACGACCGCCAGACCGTGCTGTTCCTCGACGAGATCCACCGCTTCACCAAGGCCCAGCAGGACGCCCTCCTCCCGGGCGTCGAGAACCGCCAGGTGATCCTCGTCGCGGCCACCACCGAGAACCCCTCCTTCTCGGTCATCGCACCCCTGCTGTCGCGCTCGATGCTCATCACCCTCGAGAGCCTGTCCGACGACGAGCTCGCTGACCTGCTCGCCTCCGCGACCATCGACGAGCGGGGGCTGGCGGGGGAGTTCACCCTGGCGCAGGACGCCACCGCCCACCTGGTGCGGATCTCGGGTGGCGACGCGCGCCGGGGCCTGACGTCGCTGGAGGCCGCTGCGGGGGTCGCTCTCGACGAGCTGGCACCGGGCGCGGAGTCCCACGGTCCGGTCGAGATCACCCTGGCCCACACCGAGCTGGCCGTGGCGCACGCGTCGGTGCGCTACGACCGCACCGGCGACCAGCACTACGACGTGGCGTCGGCGCTCATCAAGTCGATGCGCGGCTCCGACGTCGACGCGGCCCTGCACTACCTCGCCCGGATGCTCGAGGCGGGGGAGGACCCCCGGTTCGTGGCCCGACGCATCGTCATCGCGGCCAGCGAGGACGTCGGCATGGCCGACCCGACCGCGTTGCAGACAGCGGTGGCCGCGATGCACGCGGTCGCCCAGATCGGCATGCCCGAGGCCAGGATCATCCTCGCCCAGGCCGTGGTCCACAACGCGCTCGCGCCCAAGAGCAACGCGGCATACACCGGCATCAACGAGGCGATCGCCGACGTGCGGGGCGGGCGTGGCGGGGTGGTGCCCGCGCACCTGCGCGGCA
Source organism: uncultured Actinomycetota bacterium (assembly GCA_963757635.1). Lineage (GTDB taxonomy): Bacteria > Actinomycetota > Actinomycetes > Actinomycetales > Dermatophilaceae > Pedococcus. The sequence goes on from CAVWSK010000007.1 coordinate 23,640, forward strand.
GTGGGTATGCCGGTGCCTCCCGGCTCGGGCACGGCGACGGGTACGTCTACTCCCACGCCGAGCCCGACGGCGTGGCGAAGCAGGCCTACCTGCCCGACGACCTGCAGGGCAAGACCGACTACTACCGCCCCACGGACCGGGGGTTCGAGGAGCGGCTCGGCCCGCGCTGGGCCTGGCTCAAGGCGAGGATCCGCGGCGAGGGCTGACCGCGGCGTTGCGCCTGGCAGTCGTGGCGCGGGAGCGGGGTGAGCACGTCGGTCCCGGTCATCACGCCATGGTGGCGCTCCGCGACTTCCGGCGGCGTCGGCTCTCCACAGGGCGGCGTGGCAACTGGCGGTAAGCCCCCCACCAGCAGGTTCACCGCGGCCAGTCGCGCCCGGGCGCGACCACTGCCCGTCGGAACGCCGTGGGGCGTCGGCCCGGCTGCGGGGTAGGGTGCCCGCATGGATGTGAGTCTGGGTGACATCGCCGGAATGATCGCGGCCCTGGCGTTCGCGTTCCTGGTCTTCCGACTGGGCAGCGTGATCGGCAAGGCCGGCAAGATCCTCGACGAGACACGGGTGAGCCTGCGCAGCACGACGGAGAACGTCCAGCCCACGCTGCTCAAGCTCACCGACACGGTCAGCCTCACCAACGAGCAGCTCGCGCGCGTGGACGGCATCACCACGAACGTCTCCGCGATGACGACCAACGCCAGCGCGCTGACCTCCCTCTTCGCGGCCACCCTCGGGAGCCCCGTGGTCAAGGTCGCGGCGTTCACCTACGGCGTCCGCTCCGCGCTCAGCGGCAGCGGCGCCACCCGCAGCGCGGGCGGCCGTCGCCGCCGTCGGGGCTGATCGCCGTGGCACGTCTCTTCTGGGTGGCCCTGGGTGCCGCTGCCGGTGTGTACGCCGTCCGCAAGGTGAGCAAGGCCGCGGAGGCCTACACGCCCACCGGAGTCGCGCACGGCCTGTCCGACTTCGGCGACGGCCTGCGCGAGCTCGCCGCCGCTGTCCGCGAGGGGATGGCCGAGCGCGAGGACGAGCTGCGGCTGGCCCTCGGCATCGACGCCGGCACCGCCGACGACCCCGAGGCCTCCTCGGCCCGTCTCGACGCGGCCGCCGCGCGGGCCCTGCTGGACGACCCCACCGGACCCCGAGCTCGGTAGGGGCGCTGGCGCACCCCGCGTCGCCGCCCCGGCACACCCTTCCCGCTTGCCCGTACCATTCGTCATGCCCGCGCACGGCATGCACTAAGGACTGAGTCACCCATGGAAACCGCCGAGATCAGGCGCCGCTTCCTCTCGTTCTACGAGAGCAAGGGCCACACGGTCATCCCCTCCGCCCCACTGGTCTACGACGACCCGAACCTGCTGTTCGTCAACGCCGGAATGGTGCCGTTCAAGCCCTACTTCCTGGGTCAGCAGACCCCCCTGTGGGACCGGGCAGCCTCGGTGCAGAAGTGCGTCCGCACCGGCGACATCGAAGAGGTCGGCAAGACCTCGCGGCACGGCACGTTCTTCCAGATGAACGGCAACTTCTCCTTCGGCGACTACTTCAAGGAAGGCGCCATCACCTTCGCGTGGGAGCTCATCACCACGTCGCAGGACCAGGGTGGCTACGGCCTGGACCCCGACAAGCTCTGGCCCACCGTCTACGAGGAGGACGAGGAGGCCTACGACCTGTGGAGGAACACCATCGGCGTCCCCGCGGAGCGCATCACCCGCCGCGGCAAGCTCGACAACTACTGGCACATGGGTGTCCCGGGCCCCGGGGGCCCGTGCAGTGAGATCTACCTCGACCGCGGCCCGGAGTACGGCCGCGAGGGTGGGCCCGCCGTCGACGAGGACCGCTACCTGGAGTTCTGGAACCTCGTCTTCATGCAGTACGAGCTGTCCGCGGTGCGCGCCAAGGACGACTTCGACATCGCGGGCGAGCTGCCGACCAAGAACATCGACACCGGCATGGGCCTGGAGCGCATGGCGACCCTGCTCCAGGGCGTCGACAACCTCTACGAGATCGACGAGGTCTACCCGGTCCTGGACCGCGCGGCGGAGCTGACCGGCAAGAAGTACGGCGCGCACTCCGGTCACGCGGCGAGCGAGTCCCACCCCGACGACGTGCGGCTGCGCGTCGTCGCCGACCACATCCGCTCCAGCCTGATGCTCATCGGCGACGGCGTCACCCCCGGCAACGAGGGCCGCGGCTACGTCCTGCGCCGGATGATCCGCCGCGCGGTGCGCTCGATGCGGTTGCTCGGCTTCGACGAGCCGAGCCTGCCGCTCCTGCTGCCCATCAGCGTCGAGCGCATGCAGAACTCCTACCCCGAGCTCGAGGCCGGCTTCGACCGCATCTCCCAGATCGCGTATGCCGAGGAGGAGGCCTTCCGGCGCACCCTGGTGTCCGGCACGACGATCCTGGACACCGCGGTGGCGCGCACCAAGTCCTCCGGCGGCAGCACCCTCGCCGGCGCCGAGGCCTTCGCGCTGCACGACACCTACGGCTTCCCGATCGACCTGACCCTGGAGATGGCCCAGGAGCAGGGCCTCGAGGTGGACCGCGAGGGCTTCACCCGCCTCATGCAGGAGCAGCGCGAGCGGGCCAAGGCGGACGCGAGGTCCAAGAAGGGCGGCCACGCCAACACCGAGGTGTGGCGCGACCTGCGCGCCCTCGGAACCACGGACTGGCGCGCCTACACCGAGCTCACGAGCGACGCGACCGTGCTCGGCCTCGTCGTCGACGGCGAGCGGGTCGAGGAGCTCGAGCCCGGCCAGCGCGGCCAGGTCGTGCTGGACCGCACTCCGTTCTACGCCGAGTCCGGCGGCCAGGTGGCCGACGCGGGCCTCATCGTCGCCGACGGCGCGCGGCTGAAGGTGCTGGACGTCCAGCGCCCGGTCAAGGGTCTGGTCGCCCACACCGTCGAGGTCCTCACGGGGCCGCTGCGCGCGGGCGCGGACGTGTCCGCCAGGGTCGACCCCGACTGGCGGGTCTCGGCCTGCCAGGCGCACTCCGGCACCCACGTCGTCCACGCGGCGCTGCGCCAGGTGCTCGGCCCGACCGCCCTGCAGTCGGGCTCCTACAACAAGCCCGGCTACCTGCGCCTCGACTTCGCCTGGGGCCAGTCCCTGTCGAGCGAGACCCGCAGCGAGATCGAGGAGGTCGCCAACCTCGCGGTCCGCCAGGACCTCCCGGTGTCGGCCCAGTTCATGACCCTGCCGCAGGCCCGCGAGTTCGGTGCCCTGGCGCTGTTCGGTGAGACCTACGACGAGCAGGTGCGCGTCATCGAGATCGGCGGACCCTGGTCGCGCGAGCTGTGTGGTGGCACGCACGTGGGCCACTCCTCGCAGATCGGTGCCCTTTCGGTGACGGGGGAGTCCTCGGTCGGCTCCGGCGTGCGGCGACTCGAGGCGTTCGTCGGCATGGAGGCGTTGCGGCACCTGGCCAAGGAGCGCGCGCTCGTCGCCGAGCTCACCGAGATCGTCAAGGTCCAGCCCGGCGAGCTCAAGGAGCGGGTCGCCGCCCTGGTGACGCGGGTCCGGGACGCCGAGCGCGAGATCGAGCGCCTGCACCGTGAGCAGGTCCAGGCCCAGACGGGCGCGCTCGTCGGGTACGCCCGCGACCTCGGCGGAATCCGGGTGCTCACGCACGATGCGGGGGAGGGCGCCAGCGCCGACGACCTGCGCACCATGGCGCTGGACCTGCGCGGTCGCCTCGGCGACTCCGAGCCCACCGTCATCGCCCTCACCGGCGTCGCCAAGGGGCGACCCGGCGTGGTGGTGGCCACCAACGTGGGTGCGCGCGAGCGCGGTGTCAAGGCCGGTGCGCTGGTGCGCGTCGCGGCACAAGCCCTCGGCGGCGGCGGCGGTGGCAAGGACGACCTCGCCCAGGGTGGCGGCACCGACCCCGCGATGACGGGTGACGCGCTCGGCCAGATCGACCGAGCGGTCCGCGAGGCGGTCGGAGCGACCGGGTGAGCTCCTCGGCCACCCGACCCGGGGTCCGCATCGGAGTCGATGTCGGAAGCGTCCGGGTGGGGGTGGCGGTCAGCGACCCCTCGGGGCTGCTGGCCACACCGGTGCGCACGGTGGCCCGCGACCCCGACGCCCTGAGCGCGGCCCCGACCGACGTCGAGGAGATCGCGGCGCTGGTCCAGGAGCTGGGCGCGGTCGAGGCGGTCGTGGGCCTCCCGCGGACACTCGCGGGCGCCGAAGGTGCGGCGGCGGTGTCCGCGCGCACGTATGCTGGGCGGCTGGCGGTCCGCATCGCCCCCGTGCCCGTCCGTCTCGTGGACGAGCGGCTGAGCACGGTCGATGCGCATCGTGCGCTCCGGGACAGCGGGGTCGACGGGCGGCGGCAGCGCTCGGTCGTCGACCAGGCTGCGGCGGTCCTGATCCTGCAGGTCGCCCTGGACACGGAGCGAGGCTCCGGGCGTCCGCCCGGAGAGCTGGTGAGGACCGACGGGCGCAAGCCCCGGACAAAGGACAGGCACCGATGACCGAGCCCCACCTGGAGCACTCGATCTTCGGGGGGCAGCATGACGCCGCGCACGAGGGGGTCGACGCGCCGCCGACGCGGGCCCAGCGACGCCACCAGAGCCGACCGCCGAAGCGCACGGGCCGGCGCTGGGGCATCCTCGTCGTGGCGCTGGTCATCGTCGGGGTGGCGGCCTTCGCCGCCTACACGGCGCTGCGGCCGGTCGTCGACGGCTTCCTCGAGAGCAACGACTACCCCGGCCCGGGCACGGGTGAGGTGCAGGTCGTCGTCAACGACGGTGACACCGGTCGAGCCATCGGCGCGACGCTCGAGAAGGCCGGTGTCGTCAAGACGTCGAAGGCCTTCCTCGACGCGGCGGCGGCGGACAGCCGGTCCGCCGCGATCCAGCCGGGCAGCTACACGATGAAGAAGGAGATGTCGGCCAAGGGCGCGCTCGCGATCCTCATCGACACCGCCAACCGCACGGTGCCCCGCGTCACGATCCGCGAGGGACTCTGGAAGAACGAGATCTTCGCGGCCCTGTCGGAGGGCACCGGCGTCCCCGTCGCCGACTACCAGGCAGCGGCCAAGGACCCTGGGGCGCTCGGCCTCCCGGCCTACGCGAAGGGCAACCTCGACGGCTACCTGTTCCCGGCCACCTACGAGTTCGCGGTGAAGTCGTCAGCGGCCGACCAGCTGCGGACGATGATCAAGAAGACCGTGGCCGTTCTCGACGAGGCCGGCGTGAGCGAGGCGGACCGCGAGCGCACCCTGATCGTGGCCTCGATCGTCGAGGGCGAGGTCAGCGGCGACGCCGACCGCGGCAAGGTGGCCCGCGTGGTCGAGAACCGCCTCGAGACCAAGGGGCCGCCCAACTACGGGCTGCTGCAGATGGACTCCACCGTGCACTACGCCGTGCAGAAGCGGGGCAAGGCCGGCACCACCGATGCCGACCGGCAGAGCCCGAGCCCCTACAACACCTACAAGAAGCCCGGCCTGCCCCCCGGTCCGATCAACAGCCCCGGCGCGGCCTCGATCAAGGCCGCGGCGAGCCCCACCGACGGCACCTGGCTGTTCTTCGTCACCGTCGACCCCGACACCGGTGAGACCAAGTTCGCCACGACGCAGGCCGAGCACGACAAGAACGTGCAGGAGTTCCAGGCGTGGTGCCGGGACCACAGCGACCGGTGCTGAGGGCTGCGGTCCTCGGGCAGCCGGTGGCCCACTCGCTGTCACCCGTGCTCCACCGCGCCGGCTACCGCGCCCTGGGCCTCACGGACTGGGAGTACGACGCGCACGAGGTCGGTGCCGACGGCCTCCCGGGGTTCGTCGAGGGGCTCGACGCCTCGTGGCGCGGCCTCAGCCTGACGATGCCACTCAAGGAAGTGGCGTTCGACGTCGCGGCCACGGTGACGGAGACGGCGCGGGTCACCGGTGCGGTCAACACGCTCGTGCGCCGGGACGACCTGGCCTGGGACGCGCACAACACCGACGTCCGCGGTCTCGAGGCGGCACTGGCGGAGGTCGACCACGACGGGTCGGCCACGCTGCTCGGCGGCGGCGCGACCGCCCGGTCCGCCCTCGTGGCCCTGGGCCAGCTGGGGGTGCAACGGGTGCACCTCGTGGTGCGGGCGGCACCGAGGCCGCAGACGCTGCGGCTCGCCGTCCAGGCCGGGGTGGCCGTCGAGGTCGTGCCCCTCGACTCGTGGGGCACGGCGACGCGTGACCGCCTGGTGGTGAGCACCCTGCCGCCCGAGGCCGGGGAGGCCGCCGCCCTCGGCCTGGGCCCACGCAAGCGGTCGGGGGTCCTGATGGACGTCGTCTACGCGGACTGGCCGACCCCGCTCGCCCGTGCCGCCGCCGAGCGCGGTCTGCGGGTCCTGTCCGGGCTCGACATGCTGGTCTACCAGGCCGCCGAGCAGTTCCGCCTCTTCACCGGCGAGGCGGCACCGGTGCAGGCCATGTATGCCGCGGGCCGACAGGCGCTCGGCCGGTGATCGTCCTGTCCTCCGGGGCGCACACCCCGTGGTGGGTCCTGGGCCTGCTGGCCGTGGCCGGTGCCGGGCTCGGCGCCCGGACAGGGCGCACCCTGGCCCTGGGCGGCTACCGCATCGAGTCCGACGAGGCCGGCGCACTGCCCCGGCACTGGTGGTGGCCGGCCCTGGCGCTCGCGGTGCTGTGGGTGTTCGTCGGGTGGCGGATCGGTGACTACGCCGCCTGGGCCGCGCTGCCGGCATTCCTCTTCTTCGCCTGGCTCACCGTGGCGCTGGCCTGGGTCGACGCCGATGTCCACCGCCTCCCCGACGGCCTGGTGCTGCCGGCCTACCCGGCCCTGCTCGCCCTCGTGGTCACCGCCGCCGGGGGCCTGGGTGACTGGACCTCGCTCTGGCGGGCCCTGGCGTGCCTCGCGGTGATGTATGCCGTCTACCTGGTCATGCACCTGGTCTCACCTGCCTCGCTGGGGTTCGGGGACGTCAAGCTGTCCGGCCTGATCGGCCTGCTGCTGGGCTGGCTCGGGATCCCCAACGCCGTGGTCGGGGTGCTGGCGGGCTTCGTCGTCGGTGGGCTGGTCTCGCTGGTCATGCTGGCGGGGCGCAGGGTGGGGCTGCGGTCCCACATCGCCTTCGGGCCGGCGATGCTGGTGGGGGCCCTGCTGGCCGTCGCGGTCGAGTACCAGTGGGTGGCCTAGCCGAAGGAGCCCCGGGGCAGCGTGGGAGGATCGGGGAATGCTTCGCTGGTTGACCGCAGGTGAGTCCCACGGCCCGGCCCTGCTGGCCACGATCGAGGGTCTCCCTGCCGGCGTGCAGGTGACGACCAAGGACGTCGCGGCCGCGCTGGCCCGCCGGCGGCTCGGTTTCGGCCGCGGCGCGCGGATGAAGTTCGAGCAGGACGAGGTCGAGTTCCTCGGCGGAGTCCGGCACGGGGTCACCATGGGCTCACCGGTCGCGATCCGCATCGGCAACACCGAGTGGCCCAAGTGGTCGACGGTGATGTCCGCCGACCCCGTCAGCGACGAGGCCTACGCCGCGTCCGACGACGTCAACGCGGACAAGGAGGTCGCGCGAAACCGCCCGCTGACCCGCCCGCGCCCTGGTCACGCCGACCTCGTGGGCATGCAGAAGTACGGTTTCGACGACGCCCGCCCCGTGCTCGAGCGCGCCTCCGCCCGGGAGACCGCCGCCCGCGTGGCCCTCGGCGAGGTGGCCTCCCGCTTCCTCGAGCAGGCCTACGGCATCCGGCTCGTGTCGCACACCGTGGCGATCGGCGGTGCCGGCGTCGGCGACGACGCGGTCCTGCCCACGCCCGACCAGGTCGAGCAGGTCGACGCCGACCCGGTCCGGACCCTCGACCCGGCCGGCTCCGCGGCGATGGTGGCCGAGGTCGAGGCGGCGAAGAAGGACGGCGACACCCTCGGCGGCGTCGTCGAGGTGGTGGCCTACGGCCTGCCCCCGGGTCTGGGCTCGCACGTCCACTGGGACCGGCGGCTCGACGCCCAGCTCGCGGCCGCACTGATGGGCATCCAGGCGATCAAGGGTGTCGAGGTCGGAGACGGCTTCCGCACGGCGGCGCGGCGCGGATCGGCCGCCCACGACGAGATGGAGCGGGGCGACGACGGTGTCATCCGGCGGCGCACCGGGCGCGCCGGTGGCACGGAAGGTGGCATGTCGACGGGTGAGGTGCTGCGCGTGCGCGCGGCGATGAAGCCGATCTCGACCGTGCCGCGGTCCCTCGACACCATCGACACGACCGGGGCCGATGCCGCCAAGGCCATCCACCAGCGGTCCGACGTGTGTGCCGTCCCCGCAGCAGGCGTCGTGGCCGAGGCGATGGTGGCGCTGGTCCTCGCCCAGGCCTGCGTGGAGAAGTTCGGTGGCGACTCGGTCGCCGAGACCTCGCGCAACCACGCGGCATACCTCGAGTCCATCCCCGAGGCGATGCGCACGTGGTGACCTCGACCCCCCGCCCCCGCGCCGTCCTCATCGGGCCGCCCGGAGCGGGCAAGAGCACGATCGGGCGCCGCCTCGCCGTGGCCCTCGGCGCTGACTTCCACGACACCGACGCCGCCATCGAGGGCGCCGCCGGGAAGTCCATCTCCGACCTGTTCGTCGACCACGGCGAGGAGCACTTCCGGGCCCTGGAGCGCGCCGAGGTCGCGCGGGCGCTGACCCGTCCCGACGTCGTCGTCTCGCTCGGGGGTGGGGCACCCCTCGACCCCGGCACCCAGGAGGCGCTGGCCGGGCACGTCGTGGTCTTCCTCGACGTGGGCATCGCGGACGCGGCGCGACGGATCGGCTTCGAGGGCCACCGGCCGCTGCTCATGGTCAACCCGCGCGCGTCGTGGACCAAGATGATGAACGAGCGCCGTCCCGTCTACGAGCGGCTCGCGACGGTGCGGGTCGACACGGCCGGCCGCAAGCCCGCCGAGATCGTGGCCGAGCTGGCCGCCGCCCTGGAGGACCCCGCATGAGCGCCCCCACCCGGATCAGCGTCGGCGGCGACTACGACGTCGTCATCGGGACCGGACTGCTCGACGAGCTCCCCGGGCTCGTCGGTGACGGCGTCCAGCGCGTCCTCGTCGTCCACCCCCGCGCGCTCGCCGCGACGGGTGAGGCGGTCCGGGAGGACCTGCGGGCCAAGGGCTTCGAGGCGTATGCCGCGGAGGTCCCCGATGCCGAGGAGGCCAAGACCTCCCAGGTGGCGGCCTTCCTCTGGGGGGTCCTGGGCCAGGCCGGCTTCACCCGCAGCGACGCCGTCGTGGCCGTCGGCGGCGGCGCGACCACCGACCTCGCCGGCTTCGTCGCCGCGACGTGGCTGCGGGGGATCCGCGTGGTGCACGTGCCGACGACGCTGCTCGGGATGGTCGACGCCGCGGTGGGGGGCAAGACCGGCATCAACACGCCCGAGGGGAAGAACCTCGTGGGCTCGTTCCACCCGCCTGCCGGGGTCCTCTGCGACCTCGCGACCCTCGAGACGCTGCCGAGGCACGACTTCGTGGCCGGCCTGGCCGAGGTCATCAAGTGCGGGTTCATCGCCGACCCGGTGATCCTGGACCTGGTGGAGGCGGACCCCGAGGCGGTCCGCTCGGTCGAGGGGCCCCACGTCCGACAGCTCGTCGAACGCGCCGTCACCGTCAAGGCGGACGTCGTGGCCCAGGACCTGAAGGAGTCCTCGCTGCGCGAGATCCTCAACTACGGCCACACCTTCGGCCACGCCGTCGAGCAGGTCGAGCGCTACCAGTTCCGCCACGGCGCGGCCGTGTCGATCGGGATGGTCTACGTCGCCGAGCTCGCCCGCCTCGCCGGGCGCATCGACGACGCCCTCGTCGACCGGCACCGCGAGATCCTCACCTCGGTGGGGCTTCCCACGACCTACCGCGGGGACCGCTGGCCACGGCTGCTCGAGGCGATGAAGCTGGACAAGAAGTCACGCGGCTCGATGCTCCGCTTCGTCGTCCTGTCCGGGCTCGCCAAGCCGGTCCGGCTCGAGGGCCCCGACCCCGCCCTGCTCGTGTCGGCCTACGCGGAGATCAGCCGCGAGGACCGCCCGGGCGTCGTCTCCCTGGGCTAGGCAGCACGAACCGTCAGATCAGCAGCGGCCGGTGCCCCACGCCCGGCAGCCGAGCCGCACGGTCGTCGGCGTCCGCAGCTCCACCCGCTGTCCTGCGTTGACGAGGACCGGGCCCGCGTTGCCCCAGTACTGGTTGAGGCGGGTGCTGGTCCCCTTTCCCGCGTGCAGCACCAGGGACTCACCGGCCCGGACGACCGTCCCGCGCGGGAACTCGTAGGTGAACCCGTTGCTCGTGGCGACCGTCCACGACAGGTCCACGCTGGAGACCCCCGAGGGTGCGAACCGGATGTACTCGCCGTTGACGTTGGCCGCGTCGCTCCCGGTGGCGTCCGCCTTGACCGCGATCGACACGTGGCCTGTGCGGGAGTCGGTGCAGGCCGTCAGGCACGGGTACATCGACCAGGCCCGCAGGTCGCCGTCGGGGTCGAAGAGGTAGGCCCCGCCGCCGTAGATGTTGCGGGCCAGGTCGGTGTTGGAGAACTTCGGGGCCGTGCTGCCCCAGTAGATCCGGGTGGCGGTGTTGGTGCCCTTGCCGACCCGCAGGGTCAGGACTCCCCGGGCGGGGACGACGGCGTTGGCAGGCAGCGTGAGGGTGTCCTGGGCCGCCGTCCGGATGGCCCAGCGGCCGACGGACACGGCCGCGGCGGAGGTGTTGAGCACCCGGACGTACTCGGTGTTGGGGTTGTACGCCTCGTTGCCGTTGCCGTCGTAGTTGATCCAGAGCTTCAGCGGGGTCGACTGGGACGGTCCGGACCGGCAGAAGTCGGTGTCGAAGAGGTTGATGCCCTGACGCGCCGCCTGCTGTGCGGCGGTGGTGTAGGCCTTCCACCGCGTCGTGTCGCCCAGTCCTGCCAACGGGAGCGCGTGCCCCTGCTGCAGCTGGGCCAGCTGCACGTCCACCCAACCGGTGGACGACTGGACGTCGAGGTAACGAGCCGGTCGGCCCTGGCTCGAGGTGGCCACGTCCGTGGTGGACAGTCGCACGGTCTTCCCGCGGGTCAACCGGTCCATGGCCGCGGTGGCCTGGGCGGCGTGGCACTGCCCGGTCTCCATGGCCTGGATGCCCGAGTTGCGGATGTGAGGCGGCGTGACGCCCGAGGGGTCACCGCTCACCCGCACGGCGACCGTGTCGCCGTCGATGGTGTGGTCGGTCGTGCCGGTGACCACCTTCGACGACCAGACCGCGGAGGTGGGTGCCGCCGAGAGGGGGGCGGCGACGACAGCGCCGAGGGCCACGGCCACCAGCCCCACGGTCGTGGCGGCACGTGAACGTGAGGGGGAGGAGGTGCGACGGGCCACGGGGCGTCCTTGACTGAGGGGGGCCGGAGCCCGGGGGAGATCTCGGCGACAGGATCGCACGGAACACCACTCGGCGGGGGCGAATGACGACAAACGAGCCCAAACGGTGGGGAGCACGTCGGCGTCCCGCCGAGGCTCCGTCGCGAACCTGGCCGTCGGCGCCTGATTCGGGGCCCGGGGCACCGGCCGCTAGACTGTCGCGGATCCCAAGACGAGCATTCCGGGGCGTTCGCGCGCCCGCGCGCCCCCGGCATACGAAAGCGACACACACGTGGCATCGACCAACGAACTCAAGAACGGCCTGGTCCTCAACCTCGAGGGACAGCTGTGGTCCGTCGTGGAGTTCCAGCACGTCAAGCCCGGCAAGGGCCCGGCCTTCGTGCGGACCAAGCTCAAGAACGTCCTGTCCGGCAAGGTCGTCGACAAGACCTTCAACGCGGGCGTGAAGGTCGAGACGGCCAACGTGGACCGTCGTGACATGCAGTACCTGTACAAGGACGGCACGGACTACGTCTTCATGGACGGCAGCACGTACGAGCAGATCAACATCCCCGAGGCCACCGTCGGCGACGCCGCGAACTTCCTGCTGGAGAACCAGTCCGCCCAGGTCGCCTCGCACGACGGCGCGGTCCTCTACGTCGAGCTGCCCACGTCGGTGGTCCTCGAGATCACGTACACCGAGCCGGGCCTGCAGGGTGACCGCTCCACCGGCGGCACCAAGCCGGCGACCCTCGAGACCGGCGCCCAGATCAACGTGCCGCTGTTCCTCGAGCAGGGGACCAAGGTCAAGGTCGACACCCGTGACGGGTCCTACCTCGGCCGCGTGAACTGACCCTTGGCTGCCCGGACCAAGGCCCGCAAGCGCGCGGTCGACCTGTTGTTCGAGGCCGAGCAGCGCGGGGTCAATGCGCGTGACCTGCTCGCCGAGCGACTCGCCAAGCCCGTGACCGAGGCTCCGCTCAACCAGTACACCGCCGACCTCGTCGAGGGGGTCGTCGAGCACTGGACCGACATCAACGAGCTGCTCTCGACCTACTCACAGGGCTGGACGTTGGAGCGGATGCCGAGCGTCGACCGCGCGATCCTGCGCCTCGGCGCGTTCGAGGTCCTGTATGCCGCGGACGTCCCGGAGGTCGTGGCGATCAGCGAGGCCGTGGAGCTGGCCAAGAGCCTGTCGACCGACGACTCGCCGAAGTTCGTCAACGGCCTGCTGGGCCGGCTCGCCGAGGTCAAGCCCACCCTGGCGTGAGTGCCCTGGTCCGGTCGGCCGAGGCGGCCGACCTTCCGCTGCTGGCCGGGATCGAGGCCGCGGCCGACCAGCAGTTCACCCCGCTCATGGACATCTCGGGATGGAGTGCGCCGCCGGCGGGTGAGTCCCGGGCCGCCGAGCCCGGCTTCGTGCTGGTGGCGGGGGAGCCGGTCGTGGGCTTCGCGCACGTGCTCGACCTCGATGGCCACCTGCACCTCGAGCAGCTGGCGGTGCACCCGCGGTCGACGCGCCAGGGGATCGGCACGGCCCTGCTCGACTCGGCGTGCCGCGCCGCACGCCTGGCGGGCGCGGGGAGCGTGACCTTGCTGACCTTCGCCGACGTGCCCTGGAACGCCCCGTTCTACGAACGCCGCGGCTTCCGGCAGCTGGAGCCACCGCTGCCCGCGGCCCTGCTCCCCCTGGTGGCGAACGAGGCCCGACTGGGGCTGGGCCGGTGCGGTCGCCGGGTCGCCATGATCCGCACGACGTGACGACCCATCAGCCGGCTCCAGGGAACGCGTCGTGGACGGCCGACATGTCGGCCGACCCACGGCCCCGGTCCGAAGCCTTGGCGTAGAGGGCCGACAGGGCGTCGAGCACGACCTGGTCGACATCGGCGTCCACGGCGGCCGCCGTGATCAGGCCGAGGTCCTTGCGGACGTTGTCGAGGGCGAAGGCGGTGGGGTAGTCGGCGGCGATCATCATCGTGCCCTTCAGCTGGGCGTAGGGGGTGTCCGTCGGGCCGCCACCGATCGCATCGAGGAAGAGCTGCGGGTCGAGGCCGAGCCCTTCCGCCAGGGCCACCGACTGGCCGACCGCTGCGTTGATGGACGCGACCCAGGCGTTGACCACCAGCTTGAGGCGGCTGGCCGTCCCGGGCTCGTCGCCGACCCACATGGTGCGGCTGCCGACGGCGTCGAGCACCGGTGCGACGCGGGACCCGAGGGAGCGGTCCCCCGAGACCACCACGACCAGCATCCCCTTCTCGGCCGGGGCCCGGGTGCCCAGCACAGGGGCGTCGAGGAGGGCCACCCCGTGCGCGTCGGCCAGGTCGCGGACCCGGGCCGTGCCCTCGAGGCCGATCGTCGACGCCTGTACCCACACGACATCACCGAGGTCGGCCACGAGCGGGGTCATCACCTCCAGGACCGCATCGGTGTCGTAGAGCATCGTCAGCACGACGTCGACCCCGGCCACGGCCTCGGCCGCGGACCCGCATACGGTGATGCCGTCGTCCGCCAACGGCGCGGCGGTCGCCGGCGTGCGGTTCCAGGCCCGCACCTGCAGACCCTCCCGCTGCAGGCTCCGCGCCATCGCCGCGCCCATGATCCCGGTGCCCAGCACCGCCACGCTCGTCATCAGCCCCACACCTCCTGGGCGACCTCGACGATGAGGCGCAGCTTGGCCCTCTCGTCCTCCTCGGTGAGGGCGTTGCCCTCGACCGTCGAGGAGAAGCCGCACTGCGGCGAGAGGCAGAGCTGCTCGAGCGGCACATACCGGCTCGCCTCCTCGATGCGCCGCTTGAGCCGGTCCTTGTCCTCCAGCTCGGGGCGCTTGGTGGTGACCAGGCCCAGGACGACCAGCTTGCCCTCCGGCACGAACCGCAGGGGTGCGAAGGTGCCGGAGCGGTCGTCGTCGTACTCCAGGAAGAACCCGTCGACGTCCAGCTCGGAGAAGAGCGCCTCGGCCACGAAGTCGTAGCCGCCCTCGGCGGCCCACGACGAGCGGAAGTTGCCCCGGCACAGGTGGGTGGTCACCCGCATGCCGTCGGGTCGGCCCGCCACGGCGGCGTTGATGTTGCGGATGTACTGCTCGTGCTGGTGCTCGGCGTCCGAGCCCTGGGCGGCCACGAGCTCGCGCTGACGGGGGTCGTTGAGGTAGGCGAGGCTGGTGTCGTCGAGCTGGAGGTAGGTGCAGCCCAGGTCGCCGAGACGGGCCACCTCGTCGGCGTAGGCGCTGGTGAGGTCGGCCCAGAACGGCTCGAGGTCGGGGTAGACGGCCTCGTCGATGGCCGCCCTGCCGCCGCGGTAGTGGACCATGTTGGGGGAGGGGATGGTCAGCTTCGGCGTCAGTCCGGGGGCCGTGGCGGTGACCCTGTCCCGCAGGTGGCTGAAGGCGTCGCCGAAGATGGTCTCGCCCAGTCGCACCCGGTCGTCGACGCGCAGCGCGGCCGACTCGAAGTCGAGGTCGCCCTCGGCGTTGCGGAAGTGCACCTGGAGCTTGTCGTCGGTGCTGGTGACGCCCTCGAGCTGGTAGATGAAGTCCATGTGCCAGGACGTGCGGCGGAACTCACCGTCGGAGGCGGTCTGCAGGCCCACGTCGCGCTGGAGGCCGATCACGTCGTCGATGGCCCGGTCCTCGGCGCTGCGCAGGGCCTCGGCGTCGATCTCGCCCGCAGCGTGCCGGGCCCTGGACTCGAGCAGTCCCTTGGGTCGCAGCAGGCTGCCGACGTGGTCGGCTCGGAAGGGTGGCTGGTCGCGCCAGGTCATCGACTCTCCTCGGGTGGGTGAGCGGTCGTGGATGCCGAGCGGCGCCCGGCCCCCGTCCAACCTTTGTCACGACCGGGTCGATGTCAAACGCAACGGCACGGGCCACCGGGTCGGGTCGCCCGTCAGCACGAGCCCCCTTGAGCCACGGGTACGCCGGCGGGGTGCGTCCCGCCTCAGCCCTCGTCCCGGATCGCGGGACTCCCGGCTCCCGGTGCTGGGTCGGTCCGCGAGCCCGCTAGAGTGGGCGACGAACGACATCCTTTAACGACCTGTCCTGTGAGGCAGGGAAGGAGGTCCTGACGTGGTAGCGCGTCCTGACTCTGCAGTGCCCGGCCCGGTGGACTCCCCGGCTGGGGGTGCTGCCACCGACCCCGATCCGTTCGTCCGCACCGTGATGAATGCGAGCGACATCGCGCGCGCCCTGCGCCGGGTGGCGCACGAGATCCTCGAGCACAACAAGGGCGGTGCCGACCTCGTGGTGCTGGGCATCCCCACCCGTGGTGTCGACCTGGCCCGACGGCTGGCCGGCGTCATGGAGTCGGTCGAGGGCAAGCCGGTGCCCGTCGGCGCGCTCGACGTGACGATGCACCGGGACGACCTGCGGCGCCAGCCCACCCGCAGCCCGATGCACACCGACATCCCTTCGACCGGCATCGACGACAAGGTGGTCGTGCTCGTCGACGACGTCCTCTACTCGGGACGCACGGTGCGAGCAGCCCTGGACGCACTCTCCGATCTCGGGCGCCCTCGTGCGGTGCGCCTCGCGGTGCTCGTCGACCGGGGCCACCGCGAGCTCCCCATCCGTGCCGACCACGTGGGCAAGAACCTGCCGACCGCCAGCTCCGAGCGGGTCTCGGTGCACCTGGCGGAGCACGACGGCGACGAGGACCGGGTCACGATCGCCGGAGGGGAGAGCCGATGAGCCTCACCGCAGGCCACCCGGCCCCCCGGACGGCGCGGCGTCACCTGCTGTCGTCCGCCGACCTGGACAGGGCCCAGGTCCGCGCCATCCTCGACACCGCCGCCGAGATGCACGGGGTGCAGCAGCGCGAGGTCAAGAAGCTGCCGGTGCTGCGCGGGCGCACGGTCGTCAACCTGTTCTTCGAGGACTCCACCCGCACCCGGAGCTCCTTCGAGATCGCCGGGAAGTGGCTCTCGGCCGACGTCATCAACATCTCGGGCAAGGGCTCGTCCACGTCCAAGGGCGAGTCGCTGCGTGACACCGTCCTCACGGTCGCGGCGATGGGGGTCGACGCGCTGGTCATCCGCCACCACGCCAGCGGCGCCGCCCAACAGGTGAGCCAGTGGGTCGACGCCCACGTCGTCAACGCCGGGGACGGCATGCACGAGCACCCGACCCAGGCCCTCCTCGACGCCTACTCGATGGAGCGCCGCCTGGGCGACCTCGAGGGCCGCCACGTGGCCATCGTCGGCGACCTGACCCACTCCCGGGTGGTGCGGTCCAACCTGATCACGCTGCGCACCCTGGGCGCCCGGGTGACGCTGGTGGCACCGCCGACCCTGATGCCCAGCGGCATCTCGTCCTGGGCCCAGGCGGAGGGCTTCGCCCTGTCGCACGACTTCGACGAGGTCCTGCGCGACGTCGACGCCGTGATGATGCTGCGCGTGCAGCGCGAGCGGATGAGTGGTGGGTTCTTCCCGACGGCCCGCGAGTACACCGTCGGCTACGGCCTGACCAAGGCGCGGCTCGACGTGCTGACCGCCGCCAACCCGGATGTGGTCATCGCCCACCCCGGACCGATGAACCGCGGTCTGGAGATCGCGGCCGACGCCGCGGACGCGGCCCAGTCGCTCATCCTCGACCAGGTCAGCGCCGGAGTCGCGGTGCGGATGTCGGTGCTCTACCACCTGCTCGCCGGCAACGACGACGAGCGCGAGGACACCAGCGAGGCGCGAGTCGGGTCCCACGCTCCACGGGGGCGGACCGCAGCGCCGACGGGTGCCGGCACCGTCGCCGGTCGCGAAGGAGAGGACGCCTGATGGCCAGCCTGCTCATCACCGGGGCCGACCTGCTCGGTCACGGGGCCCAGGACCTGCTCGTCGAGGACGGGCGGATCGTCGAGGTGGGTTCGATCGGCTCGGCGCGTGGGGCGGACGTGCTCGACGCCGCCGGGCTCGTGGCCCTGCCCGGCCTGGTCGACCTGCACACCCACCTGCGCGAACCCGGTCGCGAGGACGCCGAGACGATCGCGAGCGGTGCCGCCGCAGCCGCCGTCGGTGGTTTCACGGCCGTGCTCGCCATGGCCAACACCAGCCCGGTCACCGACACCGCCGAGGCGGCGGAGCGCATCCTCGACCTGGGCCGCGCGACGGGCCTGGTCGACGTGGTACCGGTGGGCGCCGTCACCAAGGGGCTGGCGGGCGAGGAGCTTGCCGAGCTGGGCCTCATGCACCGCTCGCGCGCCGGAGTCACCGTGTTCAGCGACGACGGCCACTGCGTCGCCAACGGCCGTGTCATGCGCCGCGCCCTGGAGTACGTCCGCGCGTTCGGCGGCGTCGTCACCCAGCACGCCCAGGACCCCCACCTCGCCGGTCCGCAGGCCTGCGCCCACGAGGGCGAGCTGTCCGGACGGTTGGGGCTGCCGGGCTGGCCGGGCATCGCCGAGGAGTCGATCGTCGCCCGCGACGTCATGCTCGCCCGGCACACGGGCTCTCGCGTGCACGTGGCCCACGTCTCCACCGCGGGCACCGTCGAGGTGATCCGCTGGGCCAAGGCCCAGGGAATCGCGGTCACGGCGGAGGTCACCCCGCACCACCTGGCCCTCACCACCGACCTCGTCAGCGGCTACGACCCCACCTTCAAGGTCAACCCGCCGCTGCGCCCGCAGGAGGACCTCGACGCACTGCGCGCCGCACTCGCCGACGGCACCATCGACGCCGTCGCCACCGACCACGCGCCGCACGCCCGACACGACAAGGAGCACGCCTTCGTCGACGCGGCCTTCGGCATGCTCGGGCTCGAGACGGCCCTGTCGGTGGTCAGCGACGTCATGGTCGGCTCCGGCCTGCTCGACTGGGCGGGGGTGGCGCGGGTGATGTCGCAGGCACCTGCCCGCATCGCCGGGCTGCCCGGTCACGGGGGAGCGCTCGAGGTCGGGCGCCCCGCCCACCTGGTGCTCATCGACCCGGGTGCCGACGTCACCATCGACCGGGGTGCCTCCCTGTCCCTGTCCCGCAACAACCCCTGGCACGGCCGGACCCTGCGTGGGGCGGTGCAGGCGACCGTCTTCGGTGGCCGCGTCACGGCCCAGAAGGGTGCGCTGACGTGACCCGGGTCCAAGCCGTCGGGGTGCTGCTCGTGGCCCTCGGCCTCATCTACGCCCTGTTGTATGCCGCCTGGGTGCGCAAGCGGCGCCAGCACGCCTCGGCCACCATCGTCGCCGAGCGCGAGCGCTCCTCTCGGGAGCACGAGCCCGTCGCCCCCGCACTGAAGGAGGTTCCGGCGCAGGTCGTCGCCGAGGGCACCTACGTCAGCACGACGGCGGCCGGCCACAACCTCGAGCGGGTCACCGTCGAGGGCCTCGGCAACCGGGCCCGCGCGACCCTCGTCGTGACCCGCGGCAGCGTCGACCGGTTGGTGCGGATCGACCGCCAGGGCGAGGCGACGGTCGTCATCCCCGCCGCCCGGCTGGTCTCGGCACGCCGGGGTCGGGGCATGGCCGGCAAGTTCGTGGGCGCCAACCGGATGCTCGTGCTGCGCTGGCGGGCCGAGGACGGTACTGAGTACGAGACGGGCTTCCTGCCCCGCTTCAAGGCCGATGTCGACCGGGTCGAGCTGGCCCTGTGGTGGCACACCGGTGAGTCGGATTCCCCTGCAACCGAAGGAAACAGCACCTCATGAGCACCGTTGCGGAGCACCTCGACCTCGACCGTGGGCCGGCCGTGCTCGTCCTGGAGGACGGCCGGGCCTTCCATGGTGAGGCCTACGGCGCCACCGGGCAGACGGTCGGGGAGGCCGTCTTCTCGACCGGCATGACCGGATACCAGGAGACGCTCACCGACCCCAGCTACCACCGTCAGGTCGTGGTCATGACCGCGCCCCACGTCGGCAACACCGGTGTCAACGACGAGGACGTCGAGTCGCGCCGCATCTGGGTCGCCGGCTACGTCGTGCGCGACCCCGCCCTGCGCCCGTCCAGCTGGCGCTCCCAGGGGTCCCTCGAGGACGACCTGCGTGAGCAGGGCGTCGTGGGGATCAGCGGCATCGACACCCGGGCCCTGACCCGGCACCTGCGCGAGCGGGGCGCCATGCGCGTGGGGATCTTCTCCGGTGAACGCGCCGACCTCCCCGTCGCCGAGCTGACCTCCGCGGTGCAGCGGTCCCCGCTCATGGCCGGTGCCGCGCTCGCCGCCGAGGTGACCACGCCGGAGGCCTACGTGGTGCCGGCAGTGGGGGAGCGGCGCTTCACCGTGGCCGCCCTGGACCTGGGCATCAAGGCGATGACTCCGACGATGCTGGCCCAGCACGGCATCGAGGTCCACGTGCTGCCCGCGACCGCGACCTTCGAGGAGGTCCGCGCGGTGGGTGAGCACGGTCCGGACGGCGTCTTCTTCTCCAACGGTCCCGGTGACCCGGCGACCGCCGACGCCGAGGTCGGGGTGCTGCGCCAGGTGCTCGACGCCCGGATCCCCTTCTTCGGCATCTGCTTCGGCAAC
Source organism: uncultured Actinomycetota bacterium (assembly GCA_963757635.1). Taxonomy (GTDB): domain Bacteria; phylum Actinomycetota; class Actinomycetes; order Actinomycetales; family Dermatophilaceae; genus Pedococcus. The sequence goes on from CAVWSK010000007.1 coordinate 43,373, forward strand.
CAGCTGCTGGGCCGGGCCCTGGGCTTCGGCACCTACAAGCTCAAGTACGGCCACCGGGGGATCAACCAACCGGTCATGGACCGCACGACCGGCAAGGTCGAGGTCACGGCCCACAACCACGGCTTCGCCGTCGACGCCCCGCTCGAGGGCGAGGTGGCCGCGCCGAGCGATGCCGGCGGCACGGCATACGGGCGGGTGCGGGTCTCCCACGTGTGCCTGAACGACGACGTCGTCGAGGGCCTCGAGTGCCTCGACCTCCCGGCCTACTCGGTGCAGTACCACCCCGAGGCGGCAGCCGGACCGCACGACGCTGCCTACCTCTTCGACAGATTCGTCTCCCTCATGGAAGGACACCGCGCCTGATGCCCAAGCGCGACGACATCACCAGCGTCCTGGTCATCGGCTCCGGGCCGATCGTCATCGGCCAGGCGTGCGAGTTCGACTACTCGGGCACGCAGGCCTGCCGGGTCCTGCGCGAGGAGGGGATCCGGGTCATCCTGGTGAACTCCAACCCCGCGACGATCATGACCGACCCGGAGTTCGCCGACGCCACCTACGTCGAGCCGATCACCCCCGAGATCGTCGAGGCGATCATCGCCCGCGAGCGCCCCGATGCGGTGCTCGCGACCCTCGGCGGCCAGACCGCGCTCAACTGCGCGATCTCCCTGCACGAGGCCGGCGTCCTCGAGAAGTACAACTGCCCCCTCATCGGCGCCAACGTCGCTGCCATCCAGCTGGGGGAGGACCGGGAGGCCTTCAAGGGCGTCGTCGCGCGGTGTGGCGCGGAGTCGGCACGGTCGACCATCTGCCACACCATGGACGAATGTCTCTCCGCGGCAACCGATCTCGGTTACCCAGTGGTCGTGCGTCCGTCCTTCACCATGGGTGGGCTCGGTTCGGGCTTCGCCTACGACGAGGCCGACCTGCGCCGCATCGCCGGCCAGGGGCTCCAGTACAGCCCCACCACCGAGGTGCTCCTCGAGGAGTCGATCCTCGGCTGGAAGGAGTACGAGCTCGAGGTCATGCGCGACCACGCGGACAACGTGGTCGTGGTCTGCTCGATCGAGAACCTCGACCCCATGGGCGTGCACACCGGTGACTCGATCACCGTGGCGCCCGCCCTGACGCTGACCGACCGCGAGTACCAGCGGCTGCGCGACATCTCCATCGCCGTCATCCGGGAGGTGGGGGTCGAGACCGGCGGGTGCAACATCCAGTTCGCCGTCAACCCCGTCGACGGCCGGGTCATCGTCATCGAGATGAACCCGCGCGTGTCCCGGTCCAGCGCCCTGGCGTCCAAGGCGACCGGGTTCCCCATCGCCAAGATCGCCGCGAAGATGGCCATCGGCTACACCCTCGACGAGGTGCCCAACGACATCACCCGCGAGACCCCCGCGTCGTTCGAGCCCAGCCTCGACTACGTCGTCGTCAAGGTGCCGCGGTTCGCGTTCGAGAAGTTCCCCGCGGCCGACCCCACCCTCACGACGACGATGAAGTCGGTCGGTGAGGCGATGTCGATCGGTCGCAACTTCACCGAGGCCCTGCAGAAGGCGCTGCGGTCGATGGAGCGCGCCGACAGCAGCTTCCACTGGGACGGACCCACGCCCAGCCTCGAGCAGGCCCGCACCTACCTGCACACGGCCAGGACGCCGACCGACGGCCGCATCATCACCGTGCAGCAGGCCATGCGCGGGGGGCTGTCCGTCGAGGAGGTCCACGAGGCGACCGGGATCGACCCGTGGTTCCTCGACCAGATGGCCCTCATCAACGCGATCGCCGACCGGGTCGCCGCCGCCGACGAGCTCACTCCGGCCCTCCTGCGGCTGGCGAAGCGGCACGGCTTCAGCGACGTCCAGCTCGCCTCCCTGCGCGGTATGCCGGAGTCGGTGGTCCGCGGCGTGCGGCACGCCCTGGGCGTGCGGCCGGTCTACAAGACCGTCGACACGTGCGCCGCCGAGTTCGCCGCGCTGACGCCCTACCACTACAGCTCCTACGACGAGGAGACCGAGGTGGCGCCCCGGGAGAAGCCGGCCGTCATCATCCTCGGCAGCGGGCCGAACCGGATCGGGCAGGGCGTCGAGTTCGACTACTCCTGCGTGCACGCCAGCTTCGCCCTGCGCGATGCCGGCTACGACACGGTGATGGTCAACTGCAACCCCGAGACGGTCTCCACCGACTACGACACCAGCTCCCGGCTCTACTTCGAGCCGCTGACCCTCGAGGACGTCCTCGAGGTCGTCCACGCGGAGCAGCAGGCCGGCCCGGTGGCCGGGGTCATCGTCCAGCTCGGCGGACAGACCCCGCTGGGCCTGGCCAAGGCCCTCAAGGCGGCAGGGGTCCCCATCGTCGGCACCAGCCCCGAGGCCATCGACCTGGCCGAGGACCGCGGTGCGTTCGGGCGCGTCCTCGCGGAGGCGCAGCTGCCGGCACCCAAGCACGGCACGGCATACAGCGCGGCTGAAGCGGTAGAGGTGGCTCGCGAGATCGGCTACCCGGTGCTCGTACGGCCCTCGTACGTGCTGGGCGGGCGCGGCATGGAGATCGTCTACGACGACGAGACCCTGGCCACCTACGTGACCCGGGCGACCGTGGCCAGTCCCGAGCACCCGGTGCTGGTCGACCGGTTCCTCGACGACGCGATCGAGATCGACGTGGACGCGCTCTATGACGGCACCGACCTGTACCTCGGCGGGATCATGGAGCACATCGAGGAGGCGGGCATCCACTCCGGTGACTCGGCCTGCACCCTGCCCCCGGTCACGCTCGGAGTCGCCGAGCTCGAGCGGGTGCGCGTGGCCACCCTGCGCCTCGCCCAGGGCATCGGCGTGCGGGGCCTGATGAACGTCCAGTTCGCCCTGGCGCAGGACATCCTCTACGTCCTCGAGGCCAACCCCCGCGCCTCGCGCACGGTGCCGTTCGTCGCCAAGGCCACCGGGGTGCCGGTGGCCAAGGCGGCGGCCCGGGTCATGCTCGGCGCGACCATCAAGGAGCTGCGCGAGGAGGGCCTGCTGCCTCCCCACGGCGACGGCGGCACCATGCCCAGCCACGCCCCGGTCGCGGTCAAGGAGGCCGTCCTGCCCTTCAAGCGGTTCCGCACCCGCGAGGGCCAGGTCGTCGACAGCCTCCTGGGGCCCGAGATGCGCTCGACCGGTGAGGTCATGGGCATCGACCACGACTTCGGCACGGCCTTCGCCAAGGGCATGCTGGCTGCCGGGTCCGGCCTGCCGCGGGAGGGACGGGTCTTCGTGTCGGTCGCCAACCGCGACAAGCGCGCCATGATCTTCCCGGTCAAGCGCCTCGCCGACCTCGGGTTCACCATCGTCGCCACGACCGGTACCGCAGACGTGCTGCGGCGCAACGGGATCCCGTCCGAGGTCGTGCACAAGCACAGTGAGCGTCACGAGGGCGATCTGAGCATCGTCGACGTCATCCTCGCGGGCGAGATCGCCATGGTCGTCAACACGCCGAGCGGCCCGAACGCGCGCGCCGACGGCTACGCCATCCGCGCGGCGACGACGTCGATGGACCGGCCCATCGTCACCACCGTGCAGGAGCTGGCGGCAGCCGTGCAGGGGATCGAGGCACAGCTGCGCGGTGAGTTCACCGTCAAGCCCCTCCAGGAGCACGCGAGGGATCTCGACCTCTATGGCGTGGGGGGCGGCGCGTGAGCGGGGTCCTGCAGCTCACCGGCGAGCTGGTCGCCACCCGCCGGGTCGGGGCCTACCACCACCTGACCCTCGTCGCGCCGGGCATGTCAGACCTGGCCAAGCCGGGGCAGTTCGTGGCACTGGCCGTGGGCGGGCCCACGAGCGCCACCCTCCTGCGCCGCTGCTTCTCGATCCACCGGGTGAGCCCGTCGGGGATGCACGGCGGCACGGTCGACGTCGTCGTCGCCGCCCACGGGCCGGGCACGCAGTGGCTGACCTCCCTGCGGGCCTACGACGAGGTCGACATCGTGGGCCCCCTCGGCCGGCCGTTCCCGCTGCCCACCGAGCCGGTTGCCTGCGTCCTGGTCGGCGGCGGCTACGGGAGCGCACCGCTCTTCTGGCTGGCCGAGTCCCTGCGCGAGCGCGGCTGCCCCGTGGAGATGGTCCTGGGAGCCGCGACCGAGGAGAAGCTCTTCGGGGTGGCCGAGGCCAGGCGCGCCGCCGACGGGGTCACCGTGACCACCGACGACGGCTCAGCGGGCACCCGCGGGTGGGTCTCCGACGTGCTCCCGGACGTGATCCGCCGTACCGACGCCGCGGTGGTCTACGGCTGTGGGCCGATGGGCATGCTCCAGTCGATCACCACGGTCGCGTCCGCCGAGGGAGCGGTCGCCCAGGTCGCCGTCGAGGAGTCGATGGCCTGCGGTGTCGGGGTCTGCATGACCTGCGTGCTGCCCGTGGTCGGCGCCGACGGAGCGACGCGGATGGTGCGCTCGTGCATCGAGGGCCCGGTGTTCCGGGGCGACCGGGTCCGGTGGGACGCCTTCGCCGACGGACGGTGCGCGGTGCCCGACGACGCGGTCGGGGCGCCGAGTGCGGGGGGTCACTGATGGCGGTGGACCTCAGCGTCGACCTCGCCGGCGCGCGTCTGCCCAGCCCGATGATGACCGCCTCGGGGTGCGCGGCGAACGGGCGCGAGCTCGCGCGCTTCTTCGACATCACCGAGCTCGGGGCGTTCGTGACCAAGTCCGTCATGGCCGACCCACGCTCCGGCCGGGGCACCCCCCGGATGGCCGAGACACCGTCGGGGATGCTCAACTCCATCGGCCTGCAGGGTCCGGGCATCGAGGCGTTCGTCGACGGTGACCTGGCCTGGCTCCGGGCGGCCGGCGCCCGCACCCTGGTCTCCATCGCGGGCAACACCAGTGCCGAGTTCGCGCAGGTCGCCGCGACGTTGCGCAACAGCGAGAACTTCAGTGCGGTGGTGGGCGTCGAGGTGAACATCTCCTGTCCCAACGTCGCCGACCGCGGGCTCGTCTTCGCCTGCGACCCCATCGCCTCCGCCGCCGTCATCTCGCTGGTGCGCGACGAGCTGCCGCAGGACATCCCGATCTTCGCCAAGCTCACCGCCGACGTCACCGACATCGTCAGCGTCGCACAGGCCGCCGTGGAGGCCGGGGCGGACGGCCTGACCATGATCAACACCCTGCTCGGCATGGTCATCGACACCGACCGGCTGCGTCCGCAGGTAGCCGGGGTCACCGGCGGGCTGTCCGGTCCGGCGGTGCGCCCCGTGGCGGTCCGCGCGATCTGGCAGACCAGGGCCGCGATGCTCGAGGGGCGCCTCCCGGTCGTGCCGATCATCGGTGTCGGGGGGGTGCGCACCGGGCGCGACGCCCTCGAGCTGGTCGCGGCGGGGGCCAGCGCGATCCAGGTCGGCACCGCGACGTTCAACGACCCGTCCGCACCCGTGCGCGTCGGGCGTGAGCTGCGACAGCTGTTGCAGGACAAGGGCTTCGACCGACTGGTGGATGCGGTCGGCGTCGCGCACGAGAGGATGAGCTGAGATGACCCAGGGCAGCGACACCACCTTCGGCCAACGGCTTCGCGCCGCGACCGACCACCACGGCCCGCTCTGCGCCGGGATCGACCCCCACCGGGTGCTGGTGGAGTCGTGGGGGCTGAGCTACGACGTCGACGGGCTGAGCCGCTTCACCGATGCCTGCGTGGAGGCCTTCGCCGGCCACGTCGGCGTCGTGAAGCCCCAGTCGGCCTTCTTCGAGGTCTTCGGCTCCCGGGGCATCGCCGTCCTCGAGGGGGCCATCACCGCCCTGCGCGAGGCGGGCACCCTGGTCATCCTCGACGCCAAGCGGGGCGACATCGGCTCCACGATGGCCGCCTACGCCGAGGCCTACGTCGGCAAGGATGCCGTGGCGCCCGCCGACGCCATCACCGCCAGCCCCTACCTCGGCTTCGAGTCGTTGCGACCCGTGCTGGACCTCGCCGCGCAGACCGGCCGTGGGGTCTTCGTCCTCGGCCTCACGTCCAACCCCGAGGGTCGCACCGTCCAACACGCCCGGCTGCGCGACGTCAGCGTCGCGGAGTCGATGGTCCGGGGCGCCGCGGGGGAGAATGCCGCGGCACGCGAGCGGGGGGTCCTCGGTTCGGTGGGGCTCGTGGTGGGCGCCACCGTGGGGTCGGCCGTCCAGGAGCTAGGGCTGCAGCTCGCCGCCGCGAACGCGCCGATCCTGGCCCCCGGCGTGGGAGCCCAGGGCGGGACGAGCGAGGACCTGCGCCGCGTGTTCGGCGACGCCCTGCCCAACGTCCTGCCCGCGTCCAGCCGCGAGGTGCTCTCGGCCGGTCCGGACCCGGTGCGGCTGAGGGAGCGCGCAGTGCGCTCCAGCGAGGCCTTGGCGGGGCTCCTGCGCTGATCAGGGGCCACCTCACCGAGAAACAGCCCCCCGCCATTGCTACAGTCAAAAGAACCGATCACCGTCGTGCCCAGACCCCGCACGCTGCCAAGAGGAGTAATGCTGTGGCTCTACCCCCATTGACGCCGGAACAGCGGGCGGCGGCCCTGGAAAAGGCCGCCGTGGCGCGTCGCGAGCGTGCCGCCGTGAAGAACCGCCTCAAGTACGCCAAGGGCTCGTTGAAGGAGGTCATCGTCGACGGCAAGGCCAACGACGTCGTCGGCAAGATGAAGGTGTCGGCCCTGCTCGAGTCGATGCCGGGCGTGGGCCGCGTGCGGGCCCGCCAGATCATGGAGGAGGTCGGCATCTCGGAGAGCCGACGAGTGCGTGGTCTGGGCAACAACCAGATCTCTGCGCTGCTCACCCGCTTCGACGAGGCGTGACGACCCCAGCCTCCGGTACCGGGGCTCCGCCCCGGAGGCTCGTCGTGCTGGCCGGACCCACGGCCGTGGGCAAGGGGACCTTGGCCGCCTACGTCCGCGACCACTTCCCCGAGGTCTGGTTGTCCGTGAGCGCCACCACGCGGCGCCCGCGACCGGCAGAGCAGGACGGCGTCCACTACCACTTCGTCGACGAGCAGGAGTTCGCGCGCATGGAGCGCGACGGCGAGCTCCTGGAGTCGGCGGTGGTGCACGGAGCCAACCACTACGGCACCCCTCGGGGACCGGTCGAGCAGGCGTTGCAGGACGGGCGCATGGCGCTCCTGGAGATCGACCTGCAGGGTGCCCGCCAGGTCAGGGCCACCATGCCGCAGGCACTCTTCGTCTTCCTGGCGCCGCCGAGCTGGGACGAGCTGGTCCGCCGGCTCGTGGGCCGGGGCACCGAGGACGAGCTGGAGCGCACCCGCCGCCTGGAGACCGCCAAGGTCGAAATGGCCGCCGAGGACGAGTTCGACGTGACCATCGTCAACGACGATGTTCGTCGTGCGGCCGAAGAACTCGTACAATTGCTCAGATCCCACTGACTCCCAGCGTCCCACCAACGACAGAAGTGAGTACCCCCGTGTCTGGAACCGTCGCCAACCCGATCGGCATCACCAACCCGCCGATCGACGACCTGCTCAAGAGGGCTGACTCCAAGTACGCCCTGGTCATCTACTCGGCCAAGCGCGCCCGCCAGATCAACGCCTACTACAGCCAGCTGCAGGAGGGCCTGCTCGAGTACGTCGGCCCCCTCGTGGACAGCCAGGTGCACGACAAGCCGATGTCGATCGCGCTGCGCGAGATCAACGAGGGCCTGGTCACCTCCGAGCCGATCGAGAGCTGAGCCCGGGAACAGCACGGTCGGTCTCACCATGGCGCGCATCGTCCTGGGGGTGAGTGGCGGCATCGCGGCCTACAAGGCCCCGCTGCTGCTGCGCCTGTTCACCGAGGCGGGGCACGACGTGACGGTCGTGCCGACCGAGTCGGCCCTGCACTTCGTCGGGGCCCCCACCTGGGAGGCGCTGTCCGGCAAGCCGGTGCAGACCGGCGTCTGGGACTCGGTCCACGAGGTGCCCCACGTGCGACTCGGCCAGGGTGCCGACCTCGTCGTGGTGGCCCCCGCGACGGCAGACCTGCTGGCCAAGGCCGCCCACGGGCTGGCCGGAGACCTGCTCACCAACGTGCTCCTGACGGCCCGCTGCCCTGTCGTGATGGCCCCCGCCATGCACACCGAGATGTGGGAGCACGCGGCCACCCAGGCCAACGTGTCGACCCTCACCGAGCGAGGCGTGCACATCATCCCGCCGGCGTCCGGGCGCCTCACCGGTGCCGACAGCGGCCCCGGCCGCCTGCCGGAGCCGGCTGAGCTGTATGCCGTGTGCGAGCGGATCCTCGCGCACGTCGCGCCGGCCCCGGGGACGCACGCGATCGGCATACCCGCGCCGCAGTCCCTCCAGGGGCGGCGGGTGGTCGTCACCGCAGGGGGCACGCGCGAACCGCTCGACCCGGTGCGCTACCTCGGCAACCGCAGCTCGGGCAAGCAGGGGTACGCCCTGGCCGGCGTCGCGGCACAGCGCGGCGCCCGGGTGACGCTGCTGGCCGCCAACACGACCCTGCCGGCCCCCGCGGGCGTCACCGTCGTCACGGTCGGGACCGCCCTCGAGCTGGGCCAGGCGCTCGAACAAGCCGTCGTCGACGCCGATGTGGTGGTGATGGCGGCCGCCGTGGCCGACTTCCGGCCCGCGCACTACGTCGACAGCAAGATCAAGAAGTCGCACGACCCGGCCAGTCCCGAGGACGCGCCGACGATCGAGCTGGTCCGCAACCCGGACCTGCTGGCCGGTCTGGTCGAGCGCCGCCCCGACGGGTCGAGCCAGGTGATCGTCGGGTTCGCCGCCGAGACCGGCGACGCCGACGGGTCCGTCCTCGAGCACGGGCGGGCGAAGCTGGCCCGCAAGGGGTGCGACCTGCTCGTGGTCAACGAGGTCGGCCCCGAGCACGCCTTCGGCCGCGACGACAACACCGTGCACATCCTGCGCCGGGGCTCGGACGAGGTCCTGGACGCCGGTCCGGGGCCCAAGGGCGAGATCGCCGCCGCTGTCTGGAACGCCGTGCAGGGGATGTTGCCCTCCTAGGTAGACTCTGGGGGTGCGCGACCCCGACCGGGTCGCGGTCGTCTGTCAGCAGCGGCTGCCCGAAGGAGATTTGAGTGTCTGCACGCCTGTTCACGTCCGAGTCCGTCACCGAGGGACACCCGGACAAGATCTGTGACCAGATCTCCGACTCGATCCTCGACGCCATGCTCGACCAGGACCCGGGTAGCCGGGTCGCCGTCGAGACGATGGTCACCACCGGCCTGGTGCACGTCGCCGGCGAGGTGACCACCGAGGCCTACGTCGAGATCCCCTCGATCGTGCGCGAGACCGTGCTGGGCATCGGCTACGACTCCTCGACCAAGGGCTTCGACGGTGCCTCGTGCGGCGTCGAGGTGTCCATCGGGCAGCAGAGCCCGGACATCGCCCAGGGCGTCGACACCGCCTACGAGAACCGCACCGGCGGGGTCGACCCGCTCGACAAGCAGGGCGCGGGTGACCAGGGCCTGATGTTCGGGTACGCCTGCGACGACACCGCCGAGCTGATGCCGCTGCCGATCTACCTGGCCCACCGCCTGGCCGAGCGCCTCACGCAGGTCCGCAAGTCCGGTGAGGTCGCCTACCTCCGTCCCGACGGCAAGACCCAGGTCACCATCGCCTACGAGGGCGACAAGGCCGTCCGGCTCGACACCGTCGTGCTGTCGACCCAGCACGCCGCGGACATCTCGCTCGACGAGCTGCTCACCCCCGACATCGAGCAGCACGTCATCGTGCCGGTGCTGGCCCAGCTGGCCGAGGAGGGCACCGACCTCGACACCTCGGGCTACCGCTCGCTGATCAACCCGACCGGTCGTTTCGAGATCGGCGGCCCCATGGGTGACGCCGGGCTCACCGGCCGCAAGATCATCGTCGACACCTACGGCGGCATGGCCCGCCACGGTGGCGGCGCCTTCTCGGGCAAGGACCCGTCGAAGGTCGACCGCTCCGCCGCCTACGCCATGCGCTGGGTCGCCAAGAACATCGTCGCCGCCGGTCTGGCGCGGCGCTGCGAGGTCCAGGTCGCCTACGCCATCGGCAAGGCCCAGCCGGTGGGCCTCTACGTCGAGACGTTCGGCACCGAGACCGAGCCGGTCGACAAGATCCAGGCCGCGATCACCTCGGTGTTCGACCTGCGCCCCGGGGCGATCGTGCACGAGCTGGACCTGCTGCGCCCGATCTACAAGCCCACGGCCGCCTACGGACACTTCGGCCGCACCACGGCCGGTCACGTCGCCAACCCGTTCACCTGGGAGCGCACCGACCGCGTGGAGGCCCTGCAGAAGGCCGTCAAGGGCTGAGGCGCCACCGGCCCCGTCGGTGGGGTCGACTAGTTTTCCGGTGTGACTGACGCATCGGGTGCCGAGCAGCTGGAGCTGATCCGCTCCGCGCTGCCGCGCACCCCACGCGCCCGGCGCACGGAGGCCACCGCGTCGACCGACCCGGTGGCCTCGGTCGTCGTCGACACGGGTCTGGCCCACCTGGACCGCCCGTTCGAGTACCTCGTCCCGGAGGAGCTCGCGACCACCGCGGTGCCGGGCGCCAGGGTCAAGGTCCGCTTCGCGGGGCAGGACCTCGACGGCTTCGTCATCGAGCGCAAGGCGGCGGCCGACCACGAGGGCCGCCTCGCGCCCCTCCGGCGCGTGGTCTCACCCGAGCCCGTGCTGACCCCCGGCCTGCTCGTGCTGGCTCGCGCGGTCGCAGCGCGGTACGCAGGCACGCTCGGCGACGTGCTCCGGCTGGCCATCCCGGCCCGGCATGCGGCCGCCGAGAAGGCGCTGGCGCTGGAGCCGCCCACCGCGGACCCCCTGCCCGAGCAGACCGGCCCGGGAGCGGCCTGGAGCCGGTATGCCGCTGGGCCGGCCTACCTCCAGCGGCTCACGGCAGGGGACGGACCCGCGGCCGCCTGGCTGGCCCTGCCGACGACCGATCCCGAGGCCGACTGGCCGGCCGCGCTGGCCGCCGCTGCCGCGGCGACGCTCGCCGGGGGGCGGGGCAGCGTCCTGGTGGTCCCCGACCACCGTGACGTGGCGCGGGTCGATGCGGCCCTCACCGCTGCCCTGGGGCCCGGGCGGCACGTCCGGCTGACCGCCGATCAGGGTCCGCAGGCCCGCTACACCGCGTGGCTGAAGATCCTGCGCGGGCACGTCTCGGTGGTCGTCGGCACCAGGGCCGCGGCCTTCGCCCCGGTGCGAGACCTCGGTCTGGTGGCGTGGTGGGACGACGGCGACGACCTCCACGACGAGCCACGCGCCCCCTACCCGCAGGTCCGGGAGGTGCTGCGGCTGCGTGCCCAGCTCGACGGCGCAGGCCTGCTCGCGGGCGGTTTCGCCCGCACCACGGTCGTCGAGCAGCTGGTCGAGACCGGCGCGCTGCGCACCATCTCGGCCCCCGGGTCGTCCCGTCGAGCCGTGGCCCGGGTGCAGGTAGCCGGCGAAGGACCCGAGCTGGGGCGTGACCCGGCCGCGGCCAGCGCGCACCTCCCGTCCATCGCCTGGCGCACCGCAAAGGCTGCGCTGCAGTCGGGCCCGGTCCTGGTCCAGGTGCCGCGCCGGGGCTACGTCCCCTCCCTGGCCTGCCAGAGCTGCCGCGCCCCGGCGCGGTGCGCGCACTGCGCCGGGCCGATTGCGGTCAGCGGGCGCCACGCCGAGCCGGCCTGCCGGTGGTGCGGCCGTGGGGTCGGTCGCTTCGAGTGCCGACAGTGCGGTGGGCGCGAGCTGCGCTCCTCCGTGGTGGGGGCCCGCCGGACGGCCGAGGAGCTGGGACGCGCCTTCCCCGGGGTGCCGGTGCACACCTCGGGGGCCGGCAACGTCCTCGACCGACTGGGATCCACTCCTGCGCTGGTGATCGCGACGCCGGGCGCGGAGCCGGTCTGCGACGGCGGCTACGCCGCAGCCCTGCTGCTCGACGCCTGGGCCTCCCTCGACCGGCCCACGCTCGATGCGGGCGAGGAGGCGGTGCGCCGGTGGTTCGCCGCAGCGGCCCTGACCCGGTCCGCCGCGGACGGTGGCCAGGTGGTGCTCTGTGGGTCACCGGCGCACACGACGCTGCCCGCGGTCGAGGCCCTGGTCCGCTGGGACCCGTCCTGGTTCGCCGGGCGCGAGCTCGCGGAGCGGCGCTCACTCACCCTGCCACCCACGGTCACCATGGCCGCGGTCACCGGTGAGCGACGGGCCGTGGAGGCGGCTCTGCGCCAGCTCGACCTGCCCGCCGGCGGCTTCGACCTGATCGGCCCCCTCCCGCTGGGGGACGATGCGGTGCGGGCGCTGCTGCGCGTTCCCCTGGACCGGCATGCCGAGCTGGCTGGTGCACTGGCGGCGATGAAGGCGGTGCGCAGCGCGCGCAAGGAGCCCGTCAGCGTCCAGGTCCGGATGGACCCGCCCGACCCCATCGCCTAGGGAGAGCGGCGGGGGTCGGAGGCGAGTTGTCGGAAAAGCGCCAGAGGGAGGCTACCTTCCGGCTAGCCTGTGGCCGTTTCCGTGACGTAAGGGGCGTCCGCGGGTCGGGGGGTTGGTGCAGTGGCGGAGGTCGTTTCGGGTCGCGTCAAGGGCCAGGTGGTCCAGGACGAGGTGAGCGGGGTCCGCACGTTCTGGGTGGAGTCGGGGCGGCCGACGCTGTCGGCGTCCCTGGTCTTCCGGCACGGGATGGCCGACGAGACCCTGGCGACCTCGGGCTGGCTGCACCTGCTCGAGCACCTGGCCCTGCACGACCGCGCCCGCGGCGGGTTGTCGGTGAACGGCTCGGTGTCCCTGCTGACCACGCAGTTCGATGCCCAGGGGTCCCCCGAGGAGGTCGCCGGGTTCTTCGCCGAGCTGGTGCGCTGGCTCGGCGACCCGACCTTCGGCGAGCTCGACCGGGAGCGCTCGGTGCTGCGCGCCGAGGCCGCCCTGCGCGGGCCGAACGAGGTGGGGGCCGCGCTGCTCGGGCGCTACGGCGCGACGGGTCCGGGGCTCTCGGGCTACCACGAGCCCGGACTGTCCCGGGCGACGGCAGGCGAGCTCTCAGCCTTGGCTGCCCGGGTGTTCACGCAGGGCAACTGTGCGCTCGTCCTGGACGGTGCGCCGCCCGCAGGGTTGCGGCTCGACCTCCCACCGGGGGCCGTGCAGACGGTTCCAGTGGCCCACCCGACCGGCGAGACCCTCCCCGCCGCCTACCTGATCCGTTCCGGGATCGTCCTCTCCGGGGTGGTGCAGCGCAGCCCGGCCGCGACGGTCCTGCCCCAGGTGCTGCGGGCTGCCTTCACCGACGAGTTCCGGCACAGCGACGGGGCGGCGTACGCCCCGTGGGCCTACTACGAGCCGGTCGACGCGGACCACGCCGTGGTTCTCGCCGGCACCGACGCGAACGACGTGCTGCTGCGCAGCATCGTCGACCGCTCCCTGGCGCAGCTGCACGCCATCAGCCGCGGGAGGTTCCGGGTCCAGCACGTGCGCGATGCCGTGGCCCAGACCGTGCAGGCGACGACCGACCCGTACCGCCTGCCGGCCCTGGCCATGCGCAGCGCGGTCGAGCACCTCCGGGGCCGGGAGCCGCAGCCCCTGGAGGAGATCCTCGACGAGCTCCACGCCGTGAACACCGCCGAGGTGGCCCATGTCGCCGACACCATGCGTTCGGGCCTGCTCCTGGGCATCCAGGGGAAGGCTCGGTGGAGCCAGGACCTGCCGATGCAGTCCATGCCGACCACCCCGGGACGGACCGCGGGACGCGCGCACCGGTCCCGCAACTTCCCGGCCTACCGCCACCGGCTGGTGGTCGGCGACGACGCGGTGCAGCTGGGTTCCGACCTCGGGCACCTCACCATCCGACGCGTGGACGTGGCCGGGTTGTTCGTCTTCCGCGACGGCGCCAGGGCCGTGGTGGACCGGGCCGGGTGGAGCATCGCGGTCGAACCCACGATGTGGGTCGCGGGGGAGACCGCGGTGCGATGCGTCGACGCGATGGTGCCCGAGGACCTGCACATCCCGATGCTGGACCGCGACGAGGACGCGGTGCCCCAGCCGGCCTCGTGGTGGGCCAGGGCGCGATACCTGGCCCGGTCGCTGTGGTCCCGGGGTGGCCGGCCGCCGGTCCCGCGGGAGTAGTTCGGGGCGCACCGTGGCGTCGACCTAGACTGGCGCCCGTGTCGATCCAGAACATCCGCCTCTTCGGCGACCCGGTGCTGCGCACCCCCGCCGAACCCGTCGTCGAGTTCGACCGCGAGCTGCGCCAGCTGGTCAAGGACCTGACCGAGACGATGATGGACGCCCCTGGCGCCGGCCTCGCCGCACCCCAGATCGGGGTCGGCCTCCGGGTGTTCACCTACTGGGTCGACGGTGAGCTCGGCCACCTCGTCAACCCGGACCTGGACCTCTCCACCGACCTGCAGGACGGCGAGGAGGGCTGCCTGTCCTTCCCCGGGCTGCGGTTCGAGACGCCCCGTGCCCTCCGGGTGGTGGCCAAGGGGTTCAACCAGTTCGGCGAACCGGTGACCCTCGAGGGGACCGACCTGCTGTCGCGGGCGATCCAGCACGAGACCGACCACCTCGACGGCATCCTGTTCATCGACCGGATGGATCGCGAGCAGCGCAAGCAGGCGATGCGCGCCATCCGTGCCGCCGACTGGGCCGGTGGGCCGACGCCGACGGTGAAGCTCAGCCCGCACGCCACCTTCGGCCGGGGCATGTGACCATGCGCCTCGTCTTCGCCGGCACCCCCGAGGTCGCCCTGCCGGCCCTGGAGGCCCTGGTCGCCTCCGACCACGAGGTCGTGGCCGTGGTGACCCGCCCAGACGCCCGGGCCGGTCGTGGCCGTGGGCTGGTCAGGTCACCGGTCCGGGCGCGCGCCGAGGACCTGGGCATCGAGGTGCTGACACCGGCCCGGCCCGGCGAGCCGGACTTCCTGGCACGGTTGCGCGAGCTGGCGCCGGATGCCTGCCCCGTCGTGGCCTACGGCGCCCTCATCCCGCAACCGGCCCTCGATGTCCCCACGCACGGCTGGGTCAACCTGCACTTCTCGCTGCTGCCGGCCTGGCGCGGCGCCGCTCCGGTGCAGCACGCCCTCATGGCGGGCGACCCGGTGACGGGGGCCTCGACCTTCCTCATCGAGGCCGGCCTCGACACCGGTCCGGTCTTCGGGGTGATGACCGAGCAGGTGCGGCCGCGGGACACCGCCGGCGACCTGCTGGCGCGGCTGGCCGAGGGCGGCGCCGGTCTGCTGGTCGCGACGATGGACGGGATCGCGGACGGGTCGCTGACGCCGAGGCCGCAGCCCGCTGAGGGCATCTCCCTCGCGCCCAAGATCGACGTGGCCGACGCGCAGGTCCGGTGGTCCCGCCCGGCCGTTGCCGTCGACCGTCGCATCCGGGGGTGCACCCCGGCACCCGGGGCCTGGACCGTGCTGCGCGGCGAGCGCGTCAAGCTCGGTCCGGTCACCCCCGACGACACGTATGCCGGCGAGCCCCTGGCGCCGGGCGCGCTGTCCGCGGGCAAGCGGGAGGTCTGGGTCGGTACCGCCACGGTGCCGGTCCGGCTCGGCGAGGTGCGCCCGCATGGCAAGAAGCAGATGGCCGCGGCCGACTGGGCTCGTGGTCTCCGGATCGATGCGGGAGAGCGGTTCACCGATGAGTGAGGACCAGCGCGGCGGTAACGGCGCGAGCGGCGGCAGGGGGCCCGGAGCGAGCGGGGCCGGCGGCGGACGCGGTGGCCCGCGACGCAACGCCAAGGGGCGTCAGCGTCCCGAGCGTGCCCACGGGGGGACGCAACGCTCGGCCCAGCGCCCCAGCGAGCGAGGACGCACCGGCGACCCGCAGCGACTGGCGGCCTACACGGTCCTGCGGGCCGTCGCTGACGGCGCCTACGCCAACCTCGAGCTGCCCAAGGTGCTGCGCGACCGGGGGATCCACGGCCGGGACGCCGCGTTCGCGACCGAGCTCGTCTACGGCGCGGTGCGGATGCACGGCCTCTACGACCCCGTGATCAGCGTGGCGGCGGGTCGGCCGGTCAGCAAGATCGACGGGGGAGTCCTCGACACCCTGCGACTGGGCGCCCACCAGCTCCTGGGGATGCGGGTCCCCACCCACGCCGCGGTCGA
The DNA here is from genome assembly GCA_963757635.1 of uncultured Actinomycetota bacterium. Classification (GTDB taxonomy): domain Bacteria; phylum Actinomycetota; class Actinomycetes; order Actinomycetales; family Dermatophilaceae; genus Pedococcus. The sequence goes on from CAVWSK010000007.1 coordinate 59,389, forward strand.
CGAGACGGTCGCCCTGGCCCGCAAGGTCAACGGTGCGGGTGCGGCCGGCTTCGTCAACGCGGTGATGCGCCGGATCAGCGAGCGGGACCTGCCGGCGTGGATCGAGGAGGTCGCCTCGACCGGTGACCCGCTGACCCGACTCGCGGTCGAGCACTCCCACCCCGAGTGGGTCGTCAAGGCCCTGCGGGCCGCCTTGCTCGGCCACGGCGCGAGCAGCCCGGAGTCGGTGGACGAGGACCTCACCGCCCTGCTGCGCACCGACAACGCGGCGGCCAAGGTGTCCCTGGTGGCCCGCCCCGGACTGTCCTCGGTCGCCGAGCTCGTCGACGCCGGGGCGGACGGCTCCACCCTGTCCCGGGTCGGCGCGGTGCTCCGCGGCGGCGACCCGGGCGGCATACCGGCCGTGCGTGAGGGGAGGGCCGCGGTCCAGGACGAGGGCTCCCAGCTGGTGGCGCTGGCCCTGGCGGCCGTGCCCGTCGAGGCCGAGGGCCCGCAGCGATGGCTGGACCTCTGCGCAGGGCCCGGCGGCAAGGCCGGGCTGCTCGCTGCGCTCGCCCTGGAGTCCGGCGCAGACCTCGTGGCCAACGAGCTCAGCGAGCACCGCACCGAGCTGGTGCGCCAAACCCTTCGTCCGGCGCGCGAGCGCGCCGAGGCCGCGGGCCGGGCGGTCGAGGTCCGGACCGGCGACGGTCGACTGGTGGGCGAGGACGAACCCGGCCGCTACCACCGCGTGCTCGTCGATGCCCCCTGCACCGGCCTCGGGGCCCTGCGCCGGCGCCCCGAGGCACGATGGCGCCGGACCCCGGCCGATCTCGCCGACCTGGGCAAGCTGCAGCGCGACCTGCTGGCGGCGGCGATCGATGCGACCGCTCCCGGTGGCGTCATCGCCTACGCCACGTGCAGCCCGCACCTCGCCGAGACCCAGTTCGTCGTCAGTGACGTGACGAAGCGGCGCGAGGACGTCGAGCTGATCGAGGCCCGCGACTTCGTCCGCGACACGTCGGGAGAGCCCGTTGCGGTTCCCGGCACGGGCGCCAGCGTGCAGCTGTGGCCGCACCTGAACGGCACCGACGGGATGTTCCTGACCCTCCTGCGCAAGCGACCGGTCTGACCACGAACGGCCCGGACTCAGGAAGGGTTCAGGCTTCCGCTCCACACTGGCTGGCAGATGGACGCACGTCAGAGGAGCAGGTGTGGACGTGGCCGCAGGACGGGCGGCGTGGGTGGTCGGCTCGCTGCTGGCCGCATTCGTGGCTCTGAGCCTGGTCGTGGGGGTCATCGCCTCGGGACTGGTCATCCCGGTCGGGGCGGTGGCCGCCGCAGCCGTGAGCGCTGGGCAGAGGGTCTTCGACACGCTGCCGACCGCCCTGAACGCCTCGGCCCCGCCCCAGACCTCGGTCCTGACCGCCGCGGACGGCACGCCGATCGCACACTTCTACGACCAGAACCGCACGAGCGTCACCCTGGCCCGGATCTCACCGTGGCTCCAGAAGGCCATGGTGGCGATCGAGGACGACCGCTTCTACGAGCACGGCGCCGTTGACGCCCGCGGGCTGGTGCGGGCAGCCGTCAGCGACCTGCGTGGCTCGCCCACCCAGGGAGCGTCCACCCTGACCGAGCAGTACGTGAAGAACGTGCTCGTGGACAACGCGGTGCAGGCGGGAGACCCTGCCGGGGCCGCAGCCGCGGTGGCCAGGACCGCGACGCGCAAGCTGCGTGAGCTGCGCCTGGCCGTCGCCGTCGAGCACCGGCTGAGCAAGCCGCAGATCCTCGAGGACTACCTCAACATCGTCTATTTCGACCGCCAGACGTACGGCGCCCAGGCGGCAGCCCTGCGCTACTTCGGGGTGCCGGCGTCCCGACTCGATCTTGGGCAGGCGGCGACCCTGGCCGGCATGGTGCAGGCGCCCGGGGCCTACGACCCGATCTCGCACCCAGCGGCGGCGCGGGCGCGCCGCAACGTGGTGCTGGCGCGGATGCTGGGCCAGGGCATGATCACGCCCGCCCAGGAGGCCGCCGCAGCGCGGGCGCCCGAGGTGGTCAAGGGCTCTGCCCTGCCCAACGGCTGTGGCGGCGCCGGGGACAACGGGTTCTTCTGCGCATACGTCGTCCAGTCGCTGCTCACCTCCAAGGCCTATGCGGTGCTGGGGGCCACGCCCGCCTCCCGCGAACACGCGCTGATGACGGGCGGCCTGCGCATCCGGACGTCCCTGGACAGCCGCGCGCAGGACGGTGCGGTGCACGCCGTCTTCGGCGAGGTCCCGGCGAGGGACCCGAGCGGCCTGGCCGCGAGCGCGGTCACGGTAGAGCCGGGGTCCGGGGCAGTCCTCGCCATGGCCGAGGACCGGGCCTTCTCGTCGACGGCCGGGGTGGGACGCACGTCGGTGAACTACGGCACCGACGCCGCGCTGGGGGGATCGCGGGGCTTCCAGACGGGCTCGTCGTTCAAGCCCTTCACCCTGGCTGCGTGGCTGGCCTCGGGCCACGGCCTGACCGAGACCGTCGACGCGACGAAGCGGCCCTTCGCGTTCAGCGACTTCACCGCCTGTGGACACCGCCTCGTGGGTCGGCAGCCGTATCTCCCCGGGAACTCCGAAGGCACCGAGACCGGCCGGATGTCGGTCCTGGACGCCACCGCCAACTCGGTCAACGTGGCATACGTGGACATGGAGACCCAGCTGGACCTGTGCGACGTCGCGACGACGGCGCAGCGCCTGGGCGTGCACCTCGCCGCGCCCCAGGCCGTCTGCTCTGCCGCGCCCACCACGACGCTGCCCAGCTGCGCCCCGTCCCTGACCTTGGGCGTTGCCGACATCGCGCCGTTGACCATGGCGGCCGCGTATGCCGCGTTCGCCTCCGGTGGCATCTACTGTGTCCCGCTCCCGGTGACCTCGATCGTCCGGGCAGCCCCGGAGGGAGGTGCAGCCCAGGAGGTGGCCGCCTACCGGCCCTCGTGCCACCGCGCCCTGTCTGCGGACGTGGCGGCGGGGGTCTCCGGGGCCCTGACCCAGGTCCTCGCCCGAGGGACGGCCGCGAGCGTAGGGCCCCTGCAGCCGTGGCCGTCGGCCGGGAAGACCGGGACGACCGACGGGCCCTATGACACCTGGTTCGTCGGCTACACGGCCCAGCGCAGCACCGCAGTCTGGGTGGGCGACCCCGGCCACAGGTCGCACGGCGACTTCACCCGCCGACAGCTGACCGGGATCCGGGTGGCGGGGCACTACTACCCGGTCGTCTACGGGGCGAGCATCGCGGCACCCATCTGGAAGAGCGCCATGGACACCGCCATGCACGGGCTGCCGCCCCGGGCCCTCGGGCCACCCGGGCCACAGCTGCCGACGCCCTGACCGTGGCTCGTCGCGTCGTCTCGGGCGAGGACGCGAGGCTCCCCGGGCGAACCGGTCGTCCCCACTAGAGTGTCCGCCGTGCAGATCTCCCCGAGCATCCTGTCGGCCGACTTCGCCAACCTCGAGGCGGAGCTGGCGCGGATCAGCAACGCCGACTGGGCCCACGTCGACGTCATGGACGGTCACTTCGTCCCCAACCTCACCATCGGGCTGCCCGTGGTCGAGGCCCTGGCGCGGGTCAGCCCGATCCCGCTGGACTGCCACCTGATGATCGACGACCCCGACCGCTGGGCGCCGAGGTATGCCGAGGCGGGGGCCTCGTCGGTGACGTTCCACATCGAGGCCGCCCACGACCCCCGCGCCCTGGCCCGCACCCTGCGCTCGGCCGGGGCCAGGGCCGGCATGGCGATCAAGCCGGGCACCGACTTCGGGCCCTTCGAGGACCTGCTGCCGGACCTGGACATGGTGCTGGTGATGACGGTGGAGCCGGGGTTCGGTGGCCAGTCCTTCATGGCCGACCAGATGCCCAAGGTCACCCAGGTCCGAGAGGCCGTGCGTCGACACGGCGGCGAGGTCTGGGTCCAGGTCGACGGGGGAGTCTCCGCCAGGACCATCGAGCAGTGTGCCGAAGCCGGCGCCGACGTGTTCGTCGCCGGCTCGGCCGTCTACGGCGCTGCCGACGCCGCCGCGGCCGTGGACGAGCTGCGCGCCCTGGCGAGCGCGCACACCCACTGAGCTCCGCGGCATACCCGAGGGCGGCTTGACCCCGGAACGTTGACGTTCACCCCACTTCGGAAGTGGGGTGAACGTCAACCTTGTCACTAGACCCGATAAAGCTGTGGCGGTGGGGTGAGGAGGCTCACGTGACCGGCAGCGCGGTGGGGCTGGCATACTGGGTGGTGACGTGCTCCGGGGTCGGTGTAATTCCGAACCGGCGGTGACAGTCCGCGACCCGACCGCAGCCAGCGGCCGGTTGACCCGGTGAAACTCCGGGACCGACGGTGAAAGTCCGGATGGTAGGCAGCACGCCACGCAGGACCCACAGGACCGGGCGGCTCGGCGACGCCGTGCCGTCGGACCTGGTCCTCCTGCCGTCCCCCGGAGCTCGAACGACCGTTTCGAGCAAGGGTAGGCATGGCACCGCACGAGGACCCCACCACGGACATCCCGTGGATGCGCCGTGCCCTCGAGCTGGCGGCCCACGGACCCGAGGCCGATGCCAACCCGCGCGTCGGCTGCGTGCTCGTCTCCCCGAGCGGTGAGCTCGTCGCCGAGGGGTGGCACCGCGGGTCCGGGACCCCCCACGCCGAGGCAGCCGCTCTCGCGGCGGCCGGGAGCAGCGCCACGGGGGCCACCGCCTACGTCACGCTCGAGCCCTGTCACCACACCGGTCGCACCGGCCCGTGCAGCGAAGCGTTGCAGGCCGCCGGCGTGGTCCGGGTCGTCCATGCCCAGTCCGACCCGAACCCGGTCGCTGCCGGGGGTGCCGCCTGGCTGCGCGACCGGGGCCTCGAGGTCATCGGCGGGGTGCTCGAGGCCGAGGCCGCGGCGCTCAACCGCACCTGGACCCACCGCACCGTCACCGGCCGGCCGTGGGTGACGTGGAAGCTCGCCACGACCCTGGACGGCCGCAGCGCCGCCGCGGACGGCACCAGCCGGTGGATCACCGGCGAGGCGGCCCGAGCCGACGTGCACCAGCAGCGCTCGCGGTGCGGCGCCGTGCTCATCGGCACCGGGACCGCGCTCACCGACGACCCCTGGCTGACCGCGCGCGGGCCGGACGGGAGCCTGCTCGAGCACCAGCCGGTGCGGGTCGTCATGGGCGAGCGCGACCTGCCCGCCGGCGCCCGGATCCTGGACGCCGTCGCGCCCACGTGGCACCTGCGCACCCGCTCGCCCAAGGAGGTCCTGGCGATCCTGGGTGACGCGCAGATCCACCACGTCTGGCTGGAGGGCGGCCCCACCGTCGCGGCGGCCTTCCTGGCCGACGGCTTCGTGGACGAGGTGGTCGCCTACGTCGCACCGGTCTTCCTCGGCCGGGGCCGACCGTCCGTGGGCGACCTCGGGATCACCACCATCGACGACGCCCTGCGCCTGGACCCCACCGACATCACCCTGATCGGCATCGACGTGCGGATCACCGCCACCCTGGAGGAGAGCAGCTGATGTTCACCGGAATCGTCGAGGAGCTGGGGCGGGTCGTCTCGCTCGAACCCGGCGCGGACTCGGCACGGCTCACCGTGGCCGGCCCACTCGTCACCTCGGATGCCGTGCACGGCGCCTCGATCTCGGTCAACGGGATCTGCCTGACCGTCGTGGATCACGCGCAGGGAGCCTTCACCGTCGACGTCATGGCCGAGACGCTCGCCCGGACCAGCCTGGCGACCCTGGCCCCGGGCGACCCCGTGAACCTCGAGCGAGCCATGGCGGCGAGCAGCCGGTTCGGCGGGCACATCGTCCAGGGCCACGTCGACGGGACGGCCACCATCACGGCGCGGATGCCCGGGGACCGCTGGGAGGTCGTCCGGTTCACTCTCCCCGCCGAGCTCGCGCGCTACGTCGTGGAGAAGGGGTCGATCACCGTCGACGGTGTCAGCCTCACCGTGTCGGCCGTGGGGGCGGACTGGTTCGAGGTCTCGCTCATCCCGACCACCCTCGACCTGACCACCTTGGGACACAAGGGGGTCGACGACGCCGTCAACCTCGAGGTCGACGTCCTGGCCAAGTACGTCGAGCGGTTGCTCGCCGCCCCGAAGGAGATGCCCGCATGAACTGGCTCGACCGGCTCTTCGAGGCCCAGCTGAGCATCGGCAGCCAGCAGATCCTCTGGCGCGAGGTGGTGGGCAACGCCTTCGGCTTCGCCTCCGCCATCGGTGGCATGCGACGACGGGTGTGGGCGTGGCCGGTCGGCATCGTCGGCAACGTCCTGCTCTTCACCGTCTTCTTCGGGGTCGCCTTCGCCAACCCGCAGGGGACCACGCTCTACGGCCAGGCCGGCCGACAGGTCTTCTTCATCATCACCAGCGTCTACGGCTGGTACCGCTGGAACGAGGTGCGCCAGCGCAACCGCAGCGAGGGGACCGACCGGCCGGCGATCGTCCCCCGGTGGGCCACGGTCCGCGAGCGCGCGCTCTACCTCGGCACCTGGTTGCTGGGGCTGGTGGTCCTGCAGAAGGTCTTCTTCGAGATCGGCGCCGGCTGGCCCGCGCCGCGCTGGTACTTCTGGTGCGACGCCTGGATCTTCGTGGGGTCGATCGTCGCCACCTATGCGATGGCCCGGGGCTGGAACGACTTCTGGCTGGCCTGGATCGCGGTCGACCTCGTGGGCGTGCCGCTCCTGGTGCACTCGAAGTTCTACCCGTCGGCGGTGCTCTACGCCGTCTACGGCGGCCTGGTCGTCTACGGGTTCTTCGTGTGGCTCAAGGCCTCCCGCGAGGAGCGCGAGCCGGCCGAGGCGATGGCGGAGGTGGGGGCATGATCGGCCTGTCCAGCATCGAGGACGCCCTCGTCGCGCTGCGCGAAGGCCGGCCGGTGCTCGTCACGGACAGCGAGGACCGCGAGAACGAGGGCGATGTCATCCTCGCCGCCCAGACGCTCACCGACGAGTGGACGGCGTGGACCATCCGGCACAGCAGCGGCTACCTCTGTGCGCCGCTGACCGCCGAGCGCGCCGACCGCCTCGGCCTGCCCCTCATGGTCGCCGAGAACCGGGACCCCCTGCGCACCGCCTACACCGTGACCGTCGACGCGGCCGACGGGGTCGGCACCGGCATCAGCGCCGCCGACCGGGCCACGACCATCCGGCTGCTGGCCGACGAGGATGCCGGCCCGGCATCCTTCATCCGGCCGGGGCACGTGATCCCGTTGCGGGCCAGGGACGGCGGCGTCCTGGAGCGCCCGGGGCACACCGAAGCCGCGGTCGACCTGTGCCGGCTGGCCGGCCTGGCCCCGGTGGCGGCGATCGGTGAGCTCGTCAACGACGACGGCACGATGATGCGGCTGCCGGAGGTGCTGGCCACCGGTGCGGTGGCCGACCTGCCCGTCATCACCATCGCCCAGCTCATCGCCTGGCGGCAGCGGCACGACCGGGTCGAGCGGCTGGCCGACACCGAGCTCCCCACGGCACACGGCACCTTCCGCGCCCTGGGCTACCGCGACCGGCTGACCGGCGCCGAGCACCTGGCCCTGGTCAGCCCCCGTGGCCTGGTCGGTCGAGCCCCCCTGGTGCGCCTGCACTCGGAGTGCCTGACCGGCGATGTGTTCGGATCGCAGCGCTGTGACTGCGGCGCCCAGCTCGACAGGGCGCTGGAACGGGTGGCCGCCGAGGGCGGGATGGTCGTCTACCTGCGTGGGCACGAGGGCAGGGGAGTGGGCCTGCTGTCCAAGCTGCGCGCCTACGAGCTGCAGGACCGGGGCCGGGACACCGTGGACGCCCAGGTGGAGCTCGGCCTCCCCATCGATGCCCGCGAGTATGCCGCCGGCGCGGCAGTGCTCCACGACCTCGGCATCGAGGCGGTGCGCCTGCTCACCAACAACCCGGCGAAGGTGCTCGCCCTGCGTGACCACGGAGTCGAGGTCTCGGCCGTGGAGCGCCTCAGCATCGCGGCGCTCCCGACCAACGCCGGCTACCTGCGCACCAAGCGGGACCGGATGGGCCACGACCTGGTCGTCGACGACAGCGACCACGGGGCGTCGGCGTGAGCGGCCACGGGGCCCCGGACATCAGCACCGACGGAGCGGGCCTGCGGGTCGCCGTCGTGGCCGCCTCCTGGCACACCAAGGTCATGGACGGACTGGTGGCAGGCGCCCTGCGAGGGCTGGCGGACGCGGGCATCGCCGAACCCCTGGTGCTGCGGGTGCCGGGCACCGTCGAGCTCAGTGTCGCCTGTGCGCGACTGGCCCCCTCGCACGACGCACTCGTGGCCCTCGGGGTCGTCATCCGCGGGGGGACCCCGCACTTCGAGTACGTGTGCTCCGGCGTGACCACCGGGCTGACCCAGGTGAGCGTCGCGACCGGGGTCCCCATCGGCTTCGGCGTGCTCACCTGTGACACCGAGGCGCAGGCCCTGGACCGGGCTGGTCTGGAGGGCTCGTCGGAGGACAAGGGCCACGAGGCGGCCACCGCCGCGGTGGCCACCGCCGTGGTCCTGCGCGACGTGGCCCACCGCTGAGGTGACCCACCGGCGCCGTCGTTAGGCTCGCCGGATGAGTGAACACGCGATGCGCCGGGCGCTGGCCCGCGCTCGGGACGGAAAGTCGCTCGACGCAGCCGAGGCCCTGACCCTGCTGGGTGCGAGGGGCGCCGACCTCCAGGCGCTCAGCGTGGTCGCGACCCGCATCCGGGACGCCGCGATGGAGGCAGCGGGGCGTCCGGGCACCGTCACCTACTCGCGCAAGGTCTTCATCCCGCTCACCCGGCTGTGCCGGGACCGGTGCCACTACTGCACGTTCGCCACCGTCCCGCACCGCCTCCCCGCGGCATACCTCTCGCCTGACGAGGTCCTGGAGATCGCCCGTGCGGGTGCCGCCCAGGGCTGCAAGGAGGCCCTGTTCACCCTCGGTGACCGGCCCGAGGACCGGTGGCCGGCGGCCCGTGAGTGGCTGGACGCGCACGGCTACGACGACACCCTGAGCTACGTCCGGGCGATGGCCATCCGGGTGCTCGAGGAGACCGGCCTGCTGCCACACCTGAACCCCGGTGTGATGACGTGGTCCGACCTGCAGCGCCTCAAGCCGGTGGCGCCGTCCATGGGCATGATGCTGGAGACCACCTCGCGGGCCGTCTTCGAGGACCCGAGCGGTGCGCACTACGGCTCGCCCGACAAGGATCCCGCCGTCCGGCTGCGCGTGCTCGAGGACGCGGGCCGCGTGGGCATCCCCTTCACGACCGGCATCCTCGTGGGCATCGGTGAGACGCCGCGGGACCGGGTGGACAGCATCCTCGCGATCCGCCACGTGGCGCGCGAGTACGGCTCGGTGCAGGAGTGCATCGTGCAGAACTTCCGCGCCAAGGACGACACCGCGATGCGCGGCGCGCCAGACCTGGGCGCCGAGGAGTACCTCGCGACCATCGCGGTCACCCGGCTGCTGCTCGGGCCGTCGGTCACGGTGCAGGCTCCGCCGAACCTCTCCGAGCCGCAGGAGATCGCGCGCCTCCTCGCCGCCGGCGTCGACGACTGGGGCGGCGTCTCCCCGGTCACCCCCGACCACGTCAACCCCGAGCGGCCGTGGCCCGAGGTCGAGCGGCTCGAGGAGTGGACGGCGCAGTCCGGCCTGCGGCTCGTGGAACGCCTCACCGCGCACCCCCGCTTCGTGCGGGACGGGCTCTTCCGGGACGAGCCGTGGTTCGACCCGAGGGTCCGCGCCCACGTCGCCGCCCTGGCCGACCCCGGGAGCGGGCTCGCGGCACCGGGCGCCATCCCGACCGGGCTGCCGTGGCAGGAGCCCGACGGGGGACTGGCCGACCACGGCGCCGGCACCGGTCGCACCGACCTGCACCACAGCATCGACACCACCGGCCGCACGGGTGACCGGCGCAGCGACTTCGACCACGTCTACGGAGACTGGACCGAGGTCGCGACCCGGATCGAGGCCGCTGGCACGGTGGGCGGCAGCGACGTGCGCGCGGCCCTGGCGCGGGCCGAGCGCGACCCAGCGGGGCTGGGCGACGACGACTACCTGACCCTGCTCACCTGCGACGGTGACGACCTCGATGCCGTGGCCGCCCTGGCCGACCAGCTGCGCCACGACGTGGTGGGTGACGCCGTCACCTACGTCGTCAACCGGAACATCAACTTCACCAACATCTGTTACGTCGGGTGCCGGTTCTGCGCGTTCGCCCAGCGCAAGACCGATGCCGACGCCTACACGCTGTCGCTCGACGAGGTGGGGGCCCGCGCTGCCGAGGCCCAGGTACTCGGAGCCACGGAGGTGTGCCTCCAGGGTGGCATCTCACCCGACCTGCGCCCCGGTGACTACGCGGCGATCGTGCGCGCGGTGAAGTCGGCCGCCCCCGGCATCCACGTGCACGCGTTCTCCCCGATGGAGATCGCGACGGCCTCCGCCAAGCAGGGGATCTCGGCCCGGGCATGGCTCGAGGAGGTCAAGGACGCCGGTCTCGACTCGATCCCCGGCACCGCCGCCGAGATCCTCGACGACGAGGTCCGGTGGGTGCTGACCAAGGGCAAGCTGCCGGCCGACCAGTGGATCGAGATCGTCGCGACCGCCCACGAGCTGGGCATCCGGAGCAGCTCGACGATGATGTACGGCCATGTCGACCACCCCCGGCACTGGGTCGGTCACCTGCGCCGGCTCGCCGCGCTGCAGGACCGCACCGGTGGCCTGACCGAGTTCGTGCCGCTGCCCTTCATCCACACCAACGCCCCGGTCTACCTCGCCGGCCTGGCGCGGCCGGGCCCGACGCTGCGCGACAACCGTGCCGTCCACGCGGTGGCGCGGCTCATGCTGCACGGCCGGATCGACCACGTGCAGACGTCCTGGGTCAAGCTGGGTGTCGAGGGCACCCGCGCGATGCTGACCGGCGGCGCCGACGACCTGGGCGGCACCCTCATGGAGGAGACGATCAGCCGGATGGCCGGCTCGGCCCACGGGTCGGCCAAGACCGTCGCCGAGCTGACCGAGATCGCCGAGGGCATCGGGCGACCGGTCCGGGAACGGACCACCCTGTACGGCACCCCGGAGCGAGCCGTTTCAGCCTGAGCGCCGGTCCCGGGGCCCGTACGCGGCCAGCGGGCGGTCCACGTGCGATCGCCGGTGCCCACCCCCGTACGCTTGGCCCGTGAAGACTTTCGACGACCTGTATGCCGAGCTGGCCGAGAAGGCGGTGAGCCGCCCCGAGGGTTCGGGGACGGTGCGCGCGCTGGACGCCGGGGTGCATGCGATCGGCAAGAAGATCGTCGAGGAGGCCGCCGAGGTGTGGATGGCTGCCGAGCACGAGGGCAAGGAGCGCACCGCGGAGGAGATCAGCCAGCTGCTCTACCACCTCCAGGTGCTCATGCACGCCTGCGACCTCAGCCTCGATGACGTCTACGCACACCTCTAGGAAGCACCATGCTGCGAATTGCCGTGCCCAACAAGGGCTCCCTGTCCGAGTCCTCCGTGGAGATGCTCCGCGAGTCCGGCTACCGCGTACGCCGTGACAGCAAGGAGCTCGTGGTCACCGACGCCGACAACGACGTCGAGTTCTTCTACCTGCGTCCGCGCGACATCGCCGTCTACGTCGGGTCCGGGACCGTCGACTGCGGCATCACCGGGCGCGACCTGCTGCTCGACTCGGACAGCCCGGCCATCGAGGTGATGACGCTCGGCTTCGGTGGGTCGACGTTCCGCTTCGCCGCGCGCCCCGGCACGGCGACCTCGGTCGACCAGGTCGCCGGTCGTCGCGTGGCCACGAGCTACCCCGGCCTCGTGGAGAAGCACCTCGCCGAGCAGGGGGTGAGCGCCGAGGTGGTCCGTCTCGACGGCGCGGTGGAGACCGCCATCACCCTCGGCGTCGCCGACGTGATCGCCGACGTGGTCGAGACCGGCACCACGCTGCGCAACCAGGGACTGGAGGTCTTCGGCGACCCGATCCTGCGCAGCGAGGCCGTCCTCATCCGCCGTGAGGGCTCCGACGAGACGGCCGCCGTCGAGGTGCTGCGCCGGCGGCTCACCGGCGTCATCACCGCCCGGCACTACGTCATGCTCGACTACGACGTCCCGATCGACCTCGTGGAGCAGGCCTGTGCGATCACCCCCGGCCTCGAGTCGCCCACGGTCTCGCAGCTGCAGAACAAGGACTGGGCGGCGGTGCGCTCGATGGTCCCCCGCGTGCGGACCAACGCGATCATGGACGAGCTGTACGACCTCGGTGCCCGGGCCATCCTGGTCACCGACATCGCTGCGTGCCGGCTGTGACCCCGGAGCAGGCGTCCCGCCCCGTCGACCCGACCGCCTTCGCCGTGTTCCGGCCGCGGCGCGGCCGCACGGTGGCCTACGCCTCGGCGGCGGCGATCGTGGTCATCTTCGCGGTGATCGCCGTCCTGCTCCCCGGTCCGGCCGAGGGCGGGGTCTGGCGCGCGGGCGACCGGTTCTTCTTCGCGGCGGTCGGCGTCGGCATCGGGGCCGTCCTCTGGCGGTTCGCCTCGATCCGCGCGACCCCGACGCGCGAGGCCCTCACGGTGCGCAACCTCTTCACCACCCGCACCATCGCGTGGTCGACCATCGTCGACCTGCGCTTCGGCGGGGGGGACCCCTGGGTGACCATGGAGCTCGATGACACCGAGACCCTGGCGGTGATGGCGATCCAGAAGGCCGACGCCGACTTCGGGCGGGCCGAGGCCAACCGACTCGCCGCGCTGCTCCAGGGCCTGGGCCGCCCAGCCCAGGGTCCGGACGCGGCCGACGCCTGACGGCTGACGCCAGGCGCCTGGGACCGCCGGTCAGGTGACCTGGCGCAGCCCGGGACGCAGGCGCCAGGAGAGCGCGATCTGCACGAGCATGAGCAGGGTCAGGCTCATCCACACGACGCGGAAGTCACCGGTGGCGTCGCGAAGGGCGCCCATCGTGGCGGGGCCGATCGAGGCCAGGGAGTAGCTGAAGAAGAACGCCATGCCGGCCAGCCGGGCGCTCGCCGCCGGGCTGGCCGCGTAGTCGACCATGAGCACCAGGCCCAGGGCGAAGGACGCACCCTGGCCCAGGCCGAGCACCACCGCCCAGGCCCAGGGCGAGGTGGCCGGGGCCAGCCAGAGCCCCGCCTGGCCCACCAACCCGAGCATCGACGCACCGATGAGCAGGATGCGGTGGTCGTGGATCCGGTCGGACAGGGCCGGACCCAGCAGGCCCGACACGAGCTGGGCCGCGGTGAACACGCTGAGCAGGTAGCCGGCGTGGGTCGGGTCCCAACCGCGCCCGGCATACGTCGGGGCCAGCCAGGCCAGGGAGGAGTAGAACTCGACCGACTGGATGGTGAGGTAGGCAGCCACGAGCCAGGCGGTCGCGTGGCCCCACGGCAGCCGCACCGGGACGAGCAGGACGGGGTTGGCAGCACGCTCGAGGGTGTGGCCGCGCCACACGGGCACCCAGGCCGCGACCCCGATGAGGGCCAGGATCGACCAGGAACCCAGGGACGCCTGCCAGGACCCCAGCCATCCCCGCAGGGGCACGGACAGCGCCGACGAGGCACCTGCACCGCCCATCATGGCCAGCATGTAGAGCCCGGTGACCAGCCCGGACCGCTGGGGTGGGAAGAGCTCCTTGACCAGCCCGGGGAGCAGGGTCCCACCGACGGCGATGCCGACCCCGGCCACGAAGGTGGAGACGTAGAGCGCCCAGGCGTGCCCCCCGCCGAACCGGCCCAGCAGGCCGACCGCCACGCAACCCGCCGCGATCTCCACGGCCGCCCCGGCACCGACCCGGGCGGCGAGCCGCTGGGCGAGGGGTGCGAAGACCCCCATGCAGAGGACGGGGAGCGTGGTGAGGGCGCCGAGGGCGGTGTTCGAGAGCCCGAGGTCGCCGCCGATGGTCTGCACCAGCGGCGGCACGCTCGCGATGGCGGTGCGCAGGTTCGCCGCGACGGCCACGAGGCTGAGGGCCAGGAGCCAGGTGGGGGGCAGGTGGGAGCGGCGCTGCGACATCGGGCCAAGTCTGGCAGTCGCGTTCACGCGTCCCCCGGGCCGGTCGTCATGGACTCCGGCACCATGTCGCGGGCCTCGTCGTGGTCGAGCCCGGTGAGCATGAGCAGGTCGACGACCATCGAGCGGATCTGGGCCCGCATCACCTCCCCGGAGAGCCCTGCCGAGTGGTCGATGACCGCGCTGAGCTCCCCGATCCGCTGGAGCCCGACCCGTGCGTTGGTCGGCAGGCGACGCTCGCCGAGCTCGCGGGCGATGTCCTCGGTGGTCTCGGCGAGCGAACCCAACAGCAGCAGGTAGGCCGTGGGCACCGGTTCCTCGCGCCACGTGGCGATCGCGGCCCGCCGCACCAGGACCCGCAGGTTGCGGATGGCGCGGTCGAGCGGCTCGAGCAGGTCGGCGATCGCCTGCACGCCGGGGAGGTGGCGGCGCCGGAACGGGGACAGGCGCACCACGGCGATGCCCTCGGCGGCCAGGGCCCGGGTCTCGTCGAGCATCGTCTCGGACTCCCGGGCCCGGGCCAGGGTGGCCGAGGCGAGGTCGGAGTCGCCGTCGCGCAGCGACCTGATGGTGTCGGTGAGGATGGCGCTGATCTCGTGCACGACCAGGGCGGCCTGCAGCGCGCGGACGCCGCAGCGGCGCGGCCGGCGCCACGACCGTGAACAACAGGGCGACGCTGCCCCCGACGACCGCGTCGAGCCAGCGGGTGAAGCCCTGGCCCGGGTCGGCGATGAGGGTGGTGACGATGACCGACTGCACTCCCGCTTGCGAGGTGATCATCACCCCCGCGCCGAGCAGCGCCGCGACACTCATGGCCAGCACGACGACGAGCACGATCTGCCAGACGCCGGACCCGAAGAAGTAGACGAAGGCATCACCGACGAACACCCCGACCGCGACGCCGATCATCACCTCACCGACCCGGCGCAGCCGTTGGCCGAACGAGAGGCCCAGGCAGATGATCGCCGTCACGGGGGCGAAGAACGGTCGTGCGTGGCCGAGCACGTCGCCCGCGACGAACCAGGCGAACCCCGCCCCGAGGCCGCACTGGACGATGAAGAAGATCCGGCTCACGAGGCGCCTGCTGCGGACCTGGCCCTGCCGGCGGAGGGATGCGGCCGTCGTCGACATCGTCGTCCCGGCCGCCACCATGGGCTCGAGTATGACGGACGGGTGGGGTGCCGCTCGTATGCTGGGTGGGTGCCCGTGGACGTCCGCACCGAGATCGTCATCCGGCGCGACCGGGCGGCGGTGGCCGCCTACGCCGCGGACCCCGGCAACGCGCCCCACTGGTATGCCAACATCTCCTCGGTCGACTGGGTCACCGCCCCGCCGTTGACCGTCGGCAGCCGGGTGCGCTTCGTCGCGCAGTTCCTCGGGCGGCGGCTGGCCTACGAGTACGAGGTGCGCGAGCTCGTGCCGGGGGAGCGGCTGGTGATGAGCACCGCCCAGGGCCCGTTCCCGATGGAGACGACCTACGAGTGGCACGACGTCGAGGACGGCACGCAGATGCGGCTGCGCAACCGAGGAGAGCCCTCCGGCTTCGCCCGGGTCGCCGCGCCGGCGATGGAGGCGGCGATGCGCCGTGCCAACGTCAAGGACCTGCGTCGCATCAAGGTGGTCCTGGAGCGCGACCGTGCCTGACGCGTGACCACCGGCGTCAGCGGCGGTCGGTGGTGGTGTCGATGAAGACGTCGGCGCGCTGCCAGGTGAGGTCGGCCGAGTAGAGCCGCCGCTCCTGGGCCGCCCACTGGTCCCAGTGCTCGGCGTAACCCGGGTCGCGGGCGATGCCGCGGGCATACCGCACCGACTCCTGGGCCTCGACCCACACCAGCGCCGAGATCCAGTCGGCTGCCGGGTGGGCGCCGGAGCCGCACCCCTCCAGCACGATCACGTCGGTCGGGGGCAGCTGCACCCACTCGGCGTAGGCGCCGGCGGCCCAGTCCCAGCGCTGGTAGCGGGCCGGCCGGCCCGCCCGCAACGGCTCGACGACCCAGTCCAGGACGCGATGGGTCGCCGACCGCAGCCCGTCCCAGCCCGGGTAGAGGTCGTCCATGTGGACGGTGGGGGCCGCCAGGGCCCCGGCCAGCTCGGCCGCCAGGGTGGTCTTGCCGGAGCCGCTGGGGCCGTCGATGGCCACCAGGTGCGTGGACCCGCAGCGGGGTCGGCGCGCGTCGACCGCGGCGACGATCGCGGCGACGCGCTCCGTCGTGCGGTCCACGGTCATGGCCCACACCCTAGGTCGATACGCTTCCCCGGTGAGCCTCGCCACCCGCGTCATCCCGTGCCTCGACGTCGATGCGGGCCGGGTGGTCAAGGGCGTGAACTTCGTGAACCTGCGCGACGCGGGCGACCCGGTGGAGCTGGCCAAGGCCTACGGCGCACAGGGGGCCGACGAGCTGACCTTCCTCGACGTGACGGCCAGCAGCGGCAACCGTGAGACCACCTACGACGTCGTTCGACGCACGGCGGAGCAGGTCTTCATCCCGCTCACCGTGGGTGGTGGGGTGCGCACCGTCGAGGACGTCGACCGGCTGCTGCGTGCCGGGGCCGACAAGGTGGGGGTCAACACGGCCGCCATCAACCGGCCCGAGCTCATCAGCGAGATCGCCGCTCGGTTCGGCGCCCAGGTGCTCGTCCTGTCGGCCGACGTCCGCCGCCGCCGGGACGACTCGGGACGACCCACCGGTGGGTTCGAGGTGACGACCCACGGGGGCCGGGAGGGCACGGGGATCGACGCCGTGCAGTGGTGTGCCCGGGCCGCCGAGCTCGGCGCGGGGGAGATCCTGCTCAACTCGATGGATGCCGACGGCACCAAGGACGGCTTCGACCTCGAGCTGATCGCCGAGGTCCGCCGGGAGGTGCACGTCCCGCTCATCGCCAGCGGTGGGGCCGGGGCCGTGGAGCACTTCGCGCCGGCGGTCCGGGCGGGTGCCGACGCGGTGCTCGCGGCCAGCGTGTTCCACTTCGCCGAGCTCACCATCGGCGACGTCAAGGCCGCGCTCGCGGCGGAGGGCGTCACGGTGCGCTGAGCGCCGCCCGGGTCCGGCCCGCGAGTTTGAAGACCCAAGGAGGTGCTGGCCTCCACAGGTCTTCAAACTCGCGGGCAATGCCCGGTCGAGTCGGCCGCCGCCGCCGTCGCCTCTCGCTCAGGTGAGCCCGAGGTCCGCGCCCCAGAGCGACCCCACCGCGTCCGGTCCTCCGGTCACCTCCAGCTGGGCGACGCGGTGCCGCCCGTAGGCGGCGAGCAGCAGCTCGACCGGCTCACCCTCCAGGACCACGGTTCCGAGGTCGGTGGCCGACCTGGGCTGCAGCGTCCGGCCGTCGGGCGTCTTGAGGATGACGCCGGTGGGGGTGCGGCGGAAGAAGGCCCGGCCCATCCGGGACAAGGTCGACCACACCGCTTTGGACAGCTGGGCGGACACCTCCCGGCGCGGGCCCACGGCGCCGTCGCCGCGCAGCACGTCCTCGTGGTGGATGACGAACTCCACGAGGTTGACCGCCTCGTCCACGGGACCGAGCCGTGTGGGTGACCACAACGGCGGTCCGGACCGGACGAGGTCGACGAGCTCCGGCCAGGGCTTCGCGGCATACCCGGCCTGTCCGTCCTCCAGTCGCTGGGCCAGCGCGGGCACGAGGAGGCCGGCGGCCAGGTCCGGGCGACGCTCGCGCACCACGAGGTGGGCGGCGAGGTCCGCGGTGGTCCACGGAGAGCACAACGTCGGGGCATCTGGGCCGGTCGCGAGGAAGGTCTGGCAGAGGGCGTCACGTTCGGTCCGGGCGAGATGGGTCATGCAGGCCATCATGCCGGGCGCGTGAGAAGGTTGCCTTCACCCCACCCCACCCCCTGCTCGACCCGGAGGCCACCTGTGTCCGTCGACGCCGCGCCGTCGCTGCGCCGCAGCCTCGGCATCGTCGCCGTGGGCATCCGCCGACAGCCGAGGTGGTTCGCCCTCGCGGTGGCCGGCAGTGCGCTGTACGGCGTCATGACGGTGCTCACCGCCGCCGCCATCGGCAAGGTCACACGGGAGCAGATCCAGCCCGCCGTGGCCGCCGGGTCGGTGAGCCACGGCCAGCTGCTGGCCATCTTCGGGTGGGTTGCCGGTGTCGTGCTCCTCAACGTCGTGGGGGTCGTCATCCGCCGCATCGCGGCCGGCTTCACGATGTACAACGTCGCGGCCGGGTACCGCCGGGAGGTCACCCGCCAGTACCTGCGGCTGCCGCTGTCGTGGCACCACCGGCACCCCTCGGGCCAGCTGCTGTCCAACGCCAACGCCGACGTCGAGGCCACCTGGAACGTCTTCGCCCCCTTGCCGATGGCGTTGGGTGTCATCATCATGCTCGTCGCCGGGGTGGTCCAGATGGTGCTGGTCGACCCGGTCATGGCGATCATCGGGCTCACCGTCTTCCCGGCGCTCTTCCTGGCCAACCTGGTCTTCCAGCGGGCCATGTCACCGCGGGTCTCGCGCGCCCAGCAGCTGCGGGCCGAGGTCAGCGAGGTGGCGCACGAGAGCTTCGAGGCCGGGCTCATCGTCAAGTCGATGGGCCGTGAGGACCAGGAGGCGGCGCGCTTCGAAGAGGTCACCCGCAGGCTGCAGGCGGCCAACGTCGAGGTCGGGCGCACCCGCGGCACCTTCGACCCGGTGATCGAGGCGATCCCCACGCTGGGCACCCTCGCGGTCCTCGTCGTCGGCGCCCACCAGGTGGCCGCGGGGGCGCTCGAGCCGGCCGCCGTGGTGCAGATCGCCTACCTCATCTCGGTGCTCGCCTTCCCCGTGCGGGCCCTCGGCTGGGTCCTCGGGGAGCTGCCCCGCACCGTCGTCGGCTGGGACCGGGTCGACGCGGTGCTCAAGGCCACCGGTGAGCTCCCCTTCGGCACCCGCGCGCTCGCGAGGGACGGTGCCGCGGCGTCGCAGCTCGACCGGGTGGACTACTCCTACGACATCGTCGACGAAGCGGGCGTGGAGTCGCAGTTCCAGGCCGTGCACGGCGTCTCGCTCGAGGTGCCGGCCGGGGCGACGGTGGCCCTGGTCGGGCCGACGGGATCGGGCAAGTCGACCCTGACCAACCTCGCCCTGCGGCTCGTCGACCCCGACAGCGGTACGGTGCGCATCGACGACCTCGACCTGCGCGAGGTCGCCCGGGGTGGGGTGGCCGCCGTGGCGGCCCTGGTGCCCCAGCAGACCTTCATGTTCGACGACACGGTGCGCGGCAACATCACCCTCGGCGGCGACTTCACGGACGAGCAGGTCTGGGACGCGTTGCGGATCGCCCAGGCCACACCGTTCGTGTCCGGGCTCGGGGCAGGCCTCGACACTCGTGTGGGGGAGCGCGGCGCGTCACTCTCCGGCGGCCAGCGACAGCGGATCGCCCTGGCACGGGCCATCGTCCGCACGCCGCAGCTGCTCGTGCTCGACGACGCCACGAGCGCCGTCGACCCCCTGGTCGAGCAGGCGATCCTCGCGGGGCTGCGTGAGTCCAGCGCCGGCACCACCGTCCTGGTGGTCGCCTACCGCATGTCGACCATCACCCTGGCCGACGAGATCGTCTACATCGAGGGTGGCCGGGTCCTCGACCACGGCAGCCACACCGAGCTGCGCGGGCGGTGCGAGGGCTACGAGCGTCTCGTCACGGCATACGCCCGCGAGGCGGCCGAACGCGCCGCGGTCGCGGCCGATGAGGAAGAGGCCGACGCGTGAGCAGCTCCATCGAGGCCACTTCGTCGCTGGGCACCCTCGCGACGCTGCGTCGCGGGCTCGACCTGTCGCCGGAGCTGCGACGCGGGCTGGGCGTCACGCTCGCGCTGGCGGCGGTCACCACGGTCGGGCGCATCGTCGTCCCCTTCGTGGTGCAGCAGAGCACCGACAACGGGCTGCTCGGCAAGGGGGGGCCGAACCCCGACCTCGTCCTGCGCTACGTCCTCTTCGCCCTCATCGCCGTCCTCGCGACCGGCCTGAGTGCGTATGCCGTGAACGTGCGCCTCTTCCGCGCCTCCGAGGCGGGGCTGGCATCGTTGCGGCTCAAGGCGTTCCGGCACATCCACGACCTGTCGATGCTCACCCAGAACACCGAGCGGCGGGGCTCGATGGTCGGCCGGGTGACCTCCGACGTCGACACCATCTCGCAGTTCGTGCAGTTCGGCGGGATCATCCTGGTGCTGAGTCTCGGGCAGATCGCCGTCGCCACGGGGCTGATGTTCTACTACAGCCCCCTGCTGACCGGCGTCGTGTGGTTGTGCTTCGTGCCGCTGCTCTTCGTGATCCGGCGGTTCCAGGCCGTGGTGGGACGCGCCTACGGCCGGGTGCGCGAGCGGGTCGGTGACCTGCTCGCCGCAGTGTCCGAGAGCGTCGTCGGGGCGGCGACGATCCGGGCCTACGCGGTGCAGGACCGCACCGCCGAGCGGATCGACGCCTCGATCGAGGCGCACCGGGTCGCGGCCATCGGGGCCCAGGTGCGCTCCGTCGTGGCGTTCTCCTCGGGACAGCTGGTGGCCGGGCTCACCCTCGCCGTGGTCCTCGTGGTCGGCACGGTGCAGGCGGTGGGCGGCAACCTGACCCTGGGTCAGCTGTTGGCGTTCCTCTTCCTCGTCAACCTGTTCACCCAGCCGGTCCAGCAGGCGACCGAGATCCTCAACGAGCTGCAGAACGCCGTGGCGGGGTGGCGACGCGTCATCGGGGTCGTCGACACCCCGGCCGACGTCGCGGACCCCGGTGACGAGGGGCAGGTGCTGCCGCGCGGGCCCATCACCATCGACTTCGACGGTGTCTCCTTCGCCTACCCCGGTGGGGAGGCGGTGCTGCACGACATCGACCTCGACATCGCCCCGCGCTCGCGCATCGCGATCGTCGGCGAGACCGGCTCGGGCAAGTCGACCCTGGCCAAGCTGCTCACCCGCCTCATGGACCCCAGTGAGGGCATGGTGCGCATCGACGGCGTCGACCTGCGCGAGGTGCGCTTCTCCTCGCTGCGCGACCGGATCGTGCTGGTGCCGCAGGAGGGCTTCCTCTTCGACGCGACACTGCGGGAGAACGTGCGCTTCGGGCGCCCGGAGGCGACCGACGCCGACGTGCAGCTCGCGGTGACCGAGCTCGGCCTCGATGCCTGGCTGGCCGGGCTGCCCCAGGGGCTGAGCACCGAGGTCGGCCAACGCGGTGAGTCGCTGTCGGCGGGGGAGCGCCAGCTCGTGGCTCTCGCCCGGGCCTACCTGGCCGACCCCGACCTGCTGGTCCTCGACGAGGCCACCTCGGCGGTCGACCCGTCGACGGAGGTCCGCCTCCAGCGCGCCCTGGAGGGCCTGACTCGCGGGCGCACCTCGATCACCATCGCGCACCGACTCTCGACGGCCGAGGCGGCCGACGAGGTGGTCGTGGTCGACCGGGGGCGGATCGTCGAGCGCGGTCCGCACCGCGACCTCGCCCGGGCCGGCGGGGTGTATGCCGCGCTGCACGCCTCGTGGGCCTCGCAGCAGCGCGGCGACTGAGCCCCCCGCGCCCGGCGGGCGCCACGGCATACCGGGCGGTTGTCCAGCGACTGTCGGGCTGATGCCTGCGGGCTCCACCCCGGAACGTTGACGTTCACCCCACTTCGGAACCGGGGTGAACGTCAACGTTCCTGCTAGACCCGATAAAGCTGCGGTCGGGTGGGGGCGACGGGCGGGTGTCGGTGGGCTGTTGCATGATGGATGCGGACGGCCTGGTCGTGTGTTCGGCTGGTCGCCCCGATGACCCGCGGACCCCCACAAGGGGTCCGGCCCGGACCGCGAGGGGCAGAACATGGCAGTGACGACCACCACGACCACCGTGCACCCGGGGGTGCACCACGACCCGCAGGCCGAGCCGATCGGGCTCGACGGCGCACGGGCGTTGATCAGGGCCGAGGCCCTGCTCGACAAGCCCGTCGGCACCGTGGGGCTCGAGATCGAGGGCCACGCCGTGGTGTGGGCCGACCCGTTCGCCCGGCCACCCGTCGAGCTCCTCGAGCAGGTGGGCCGCGACCTCGGGCCACTGCCCGCCGGCGGGCTGCTCAGCCTGGAGCCGGGTGGCCAGGTCGAGGTGTCCTCGGCGCCGCACCCGGACCTCCCGACCGCGTCGCGGGCCCTGGCCCAGGACATGGAGAGGGTGCGTGCCGCGCTGGCCGAGGTCGGGCTCGGCTGGACCATGCTCGGCGCCGACCCGCTGCGGGCCCCCGAGCGGATCAGTCGCGCCCGGCGCTACGCCGCCATGGAGGCCTTCTTCGCGGCGGACGCGACCACGCGCGTCCACGGCCCGGTGATGATGTGCTCCACCTCGGCGCTGCAGGTCAACCTCGAGCCGGGCCGACCGGACCAGTGGACCGCGCGGGTCCGCAGGGCGCAGCGACTCGGCCCCCTGCTCACGGCGCTGAGCGGCACGTCCGCCTTCCTCAACGCGGCCGACACGGGCTGGCACTCGAGCCGCCAACGCGCCTGGTCGGGCCTGGGCCCGCTGACGTCGGGGCCGGTCGGCGACGCAGACCCGGGCGAAGGCTGGGCCGACCGGGCGCTCGAGGCCCCCGTGGTCATGCTCCCGACCGACGACGGCGAGGTGGGCCGCCCGGACCGCCGCCGCAGCCTGGCCGAGTGGGTCTCCGACCCGCAGGACTGGCCCGCGCCCACGGTGGCCGACGTGCGCCGCCACCTCACGACGATCTTCCCCCCGGTGCGGCTGCGGGGGTGGCTGGAGCTGCGGTGCCTCGACAGCCTCCCGGACCCCTGGTGGCCCGCGGTGGCGGCGGTCTGCGTCGCCTGGATGGACCACGAGCCGTTGCACGCCCTCGTCGACGAGCAGGTGCGCGAGGTGGGGGACCGGTGGGAGCAGGCGGCCCGCCACGGTCTGGCCGACCCACCCCTGCAGGCAGCGGCCGTCGCCTGCCTCGAGGCCGCCGAACCCGTCGTCGCTGCCGCGGTGCGGCCCGTGGTGGGTGAGCTGGTCGAGCTCGCCCGGGCAGGCCGGTCGCCGGGCAGCCTCATCGCCACCGACCTGCGCCGTCGCGGCGCCGCCACCGTCTTCGAGGAGCTGTCCCATGGCTGACCAGCACCGCACGCCCACCCGGTCGACACCCACCGAGGTGGCCGCCGCCCTCGAGGTGGCTCGCGCCCGGACCACCTGGCTCACCGAGCTCGACGAGGCAGAGCTCTTCGCGCAGCACAGCCCGATCATGAGCCCGCTGGTCTGGGACCTCGCCCACATATCCCAGCAGGAGGAGCTCTGGCTGCTGCGCGAGGGCGTGTCCGAGCGCCCGGGCCTGCTGCCCGCCGACGTCGACGCCCTCTACGACGCGTTCACCCAGCCCCGCGCCGTCCGACCGTCGCTGCCCCTGCTCCCGCCGGTCGAGGCGCGGCGCTACGGCCACGAGGTGCGGGGCCGGGTCCTCGACCTGCTCGAACGCGCCGGCGACGTCTTCCCGTTCGCCATGGTGACCCAGCACGAGGAGCAGCACGACGAGACGATGCTGGCGACCCTCCAGCTGCGGGCGGGCGACCCGGTGCTGCACGCCGGGGAGCAGCTGCCGCCCGGGCGTCCGGTGCCGCACGACGCGGTGCTGGTCCCCGGCGGAGAGTTCGTCCTCGGGGTGGGCGCTCTCGACGAGCCGACCTCCCTGGACAACGAGCGGCCCGCCCACACCGTCGACGTCCCCGGGTTCCGGATCGGCCGGGTTCCGGTGACCAACGCCGAGTGGCAGGGGTTCGTCGAGTCCGGCGGCTACACCCGCCCCGAGCTGTGGTCCCGCCGCGGCTGGGAGCACCGGGTGGCCGAGGACCTCCAGCGGCCGATGGCCTGGAACGCCGACGGCAGCCGGGTCAGGTTCGGCGTGGTCGAGGACGTCCCCGGTGACGAGCCGGTCCAGCACGTCAGCCACTTCGAGGCCGAGGCCTACGCCCGGTGGGCCGGGGCGCGCCTGCCCACCGAGGTCGAGTGGGAGAAGGCCTGCGCCTGGGACCCGGTCGCCGGCCGTCGCCGGCGCTGGCCCTGGGGCGAGGCCCAGCCCGGCGCGGGGGTGGCCAACCTGGGTGGGTACGCGCTGCGGCCGGCCGCAGTCGGGGCACTGCCGGCCGGTGCCTCGGCCTACGGCGTCGAGCAGCTCATCGGCGACGTCTGGGAGTGGACGTCCTCCTCGTTCGAGCCGTGGCCGGGGTTCGAGCCGATGCTCTACGCCCAGTACAGCGCGCCCTTTTTCGGCGGTGACTACCGCGTCCTGCGCGGCGGTTCGTGGGCCACGGCGGCCTCGACCGTCCGGCCCTCGTTCCGCAACTGGGACCACCCGTTCCGCCGCCAGATCTTCACCGGGGTCCGCCTCGCCTGGGACGCCTGAGGTGTGCCGCCACCTCGCCTGGTTCGGTGAGCCCCGCAGCGTCGCGGCGCTCGTCCTCGAGCCGGAGCACGGCCTGCTCACGCAGTCCTGGGCACCCCGCCGCCAGGCCCACGGCACGGTCAACGCCGACGGCTGGGGCGTGGGCCTGCACCCCGACGACGGGTCGGCGCCGGTGCGCTGGCGCTCGGAGAAGCCGCTGTGGGGCGACGTGAACCTCGCCTCCGTGGCCCCGCACCTGGTGGCCGGTCGCGTCATCGCCGCCGTGCGGTCGGCCTCGGCCGGTATGCCGCTCGACGCCACCGCCTCGGCCCCGTTCCTGCACGACGGGTGGCTGGTGTCGCACAACGGCATGGTGCGCCGTGATGCGGTGGGCGCCAGCCTGGAGGCGGAGTCGGCCTGCGACGCGGCGCTGCTCGCAGCGCGCGTCGTGGCGGCCGGCCCGCACGCGGTGGGTCGCACGCTGCACGAGGTCGCACAGCTGCACCCGGAGGCCCGGCTCAACCTGTTGCTGCTCTCCCGCGACGAGCTCGTGGCCACCCGCTGGGGCGACACCCTGTGGTTCCGGACTGGTGCCGACGGCGTGCTCGTGGCCAGCGAGCCCGACGACAGCCCGGGGTGGCGTGAGGTGCCCGACCGGCACGCGGTACGCGTGAGCGCGCGCGGGGTGGCGGTCCAGCCGCTGACCCGTGCGCTGCTGCCCCCCGTCGCTTCGGCACAATGGGACGGGTGAGCACACCCCCCACGCTGGATCCCTCGATCGCCGATCGCCTCAAGCGCGACGACCAGGGCCTGGTGGCTGCCGTGGTGCAGCAGCACGACACCGGCGAGGTGCTGATGCTGGGCTGGATGGACGACGAGGCCCTGCGACGCACCCTCACCGAGGGCCGCGTCACCTTCTGGTCGCGCAGCCGCACCGAGTACTGGCGCAAGGGCGACACCAGTGGTCACGTGCAACACGTCCGGTCGGTGGCGCTGGACTGCGACGGCGACGCCCTGCTGGTGCGCGTTGACCAGCTGGGAGCGGCCTGCCACACCGGCGACCGCACCTGCTTCGAGGCGGGCGACCTGGGCGCCGTGGTGGCCACCGGTGGCTGACGTCGCTCCCGACCTGGCCTTCGGTTCCACCTGGCCCACCCTCGAGACCTTCCAGATCCTGGCGCGGGACCGTCGCGTCATCCCGGTCGTGCGTCGCCTGATGGCCGACGCGGAGACGCCCGTCGGCGTCTACCGCAAGCTCGCCAAGGACGCCCCCGGCACGTTCCTCTTCGAGTCCGCGGAGCACGGCGGCGTCTGGTCGCGCTACTCCATCGTCGGTGCCGCCAGCGGGGCGGTGCTCACCGAGCGCGACGGCGAGGCGCACTGGGTCGGCGAGCCACCCGTGGGGGTGCCCACGGAGGGCAACCCGCTCGAGGCGCTGCGCGACACCGTCGCGGCGCTGGCCACCGAGCCCGTCGAGGGCCTGCCCCCACTCACCGGCGGCATGGTGGGGGCCATCACCTACGACGCGGTGCGGCGCTGGGAGCGGGTGCCCTCGACGGTCCCCGACGAGCTCGGGCTGCCCGAGCTGACGATGATGCTGGCGACCGACCTCGCGGTGCTCGACCACGCCGACGGCTCGGTGCTGCTCGTGGCCAACGCCGTGAACTTCGACGACACCGACGAACGGGTCGAGGACGCCTGGGCCGACGCGGTCGCCAGGCTGGACGCCATGACCGTCGACCTGGCCGCCCCGGCTCCGAGCACGGTCGCCACCGTCGACCCCGAGACCTTCGAGCGCGCGCGGCGCGAGGTGAGCAGCAACTTCACCCGTGAGCGGTTCGAGCAGATGGTCGAGGAGGCCAAGGAGGACATCCGAGCCGGCGAGGTGTTCCAGGTCGTGCTGTCCCAGCGCTTCTCGACGCCGTGCCCCGCCGACGCACTCGAGGTCTACCGGGCCCTGCGCTCCTCCAACCCCAGTCCCTACATGTACCTCCTACGCCTCCCGCTCGGTGACGGCACGGCATACGACGTCGTCGGCTCGTCGCCGGAGGCGCTCGTCAAGGTGACCGGTCGCCGCGCCATCACCCACCCCATCGCGGGCTCGCGCCCACGCGGGAAGACGCCGGAGGACGACCAGCGGCTCGCCGAGGACCTGCTCGCCGACCCCAAGGAGCGGGCCGAGCACGTCATGCTCGTCGACCTGGGGCGCAACGACCTGCAACGGGTCTGCCGCGCGGGCACGGTCGACGTCGTCGAGTTCATGAACGTGCGGCGCTACTCCCACGTCACGCACCTCGAGTCGACCGTCGTGGGTGAGATCAGCCCCGGGCGCACGGCCTATGACGTGCTCGCCGCCACCTTCCCGGCCGGCACCCTGTCGGGCGCGCCCAAACCGCGGGCGCTCAGCCTCATCGAGCACTACGAACCCAGCCGCAGAGGCGTCTACGGTGGGGTGGTCGGTTACCTCGACTTCCACGGCGACCTCGACATGGCCATCGCCATCCGCACTGCCGTGGTCCGCGACGGGGTGGCCCACGTGCAGGCCGGAGCGGGCATCGTCGCCGACTCCGTGCCGCACGCGGAGTTCGACGAAACGGTCAACAAGGCAGCGGCCGCCTTGCGGGCCGTCGCCACCGCCACGGCCCTGCGGACCGTCCGATGAGGCGGCTGCGCCCGACCTCCAAGGCGTTCGTCGTGCTCGTCGCCCTGCTCGGGGCGGGCGTGCTGCTGGCCAGCGGTGGTCGGGCCTGGGTGACCGGCACCGTCGATGACGCCGTCCTCGGAGCGACCCGCATCTCGGGGACCGGCAGCCAGGTCGCCTCCGGGGTCGTCGCCCTGGCGCTGGTCGCCGCCGCGGCAGCCCTGGCCAGCACCACCAGCGGACCCGTCGTCCGCCGGCTCACCCTCGCGGTCCTGGGGCTGGCGGCCCTGGGGGAGGCCGCCAGCGTCGTCCGCGTGGTGCTCGACCCGGGCGGCGTCCTCGGCACCGTCGCGGCCCGCGCGGCCGGGCGGACCGGCAGCCTCGAGACCCACGCGGGCGTCACGGCCTGGCCGTGGGTCTGCCTGGCGGCGAGCCTGCTGCTGCTCACGGCTGCGGTCGGCGGGTGGCTCGGGTCCGGCCGGTGGCGGGGGCTGGGCGCCCGCTACGAGAACCCCACCGCGTCCAGCGCCGGTCCCCGAGGCCAACGGGTCGGCAGCGACTGGGACCGGCTCGACGCCGGGGACGACCCGACGCTGCGCGACGAGCCCGAGGCCACCTGACACAATGGGCGCGAGCCCAGCCCACGGCACACGCCACCACACCAGGAGTTCCGCACCATGGCAGAGCACGAGATCCACGAAGACCACGGACACAGCGTCGCGGCCTGGACGGCGGTCAGCGTGCTGCTGGTCGGCACCGCCGTGATGTCGTGGGCCGTGGTCGCCAAGAGCGTGCCGCTCTTCGCCGTCGGTGGCGTCATCTGTGTCGTCGGCGTGGTGGCCGGCAAGGTGCTGGGCATGGCCGGCTATGGCGCCAAGGACGTGCCGCCGATCACCTCCGACACCCAGGACTCCTCCGGCGTCAGCTGAACGACCCTGACCACCGGCGCGACAGCCGCGATCGTTAGCCTGTCAGGCATGGCCACCGTGCTCGACGACATCGTTGCCGGCGTCCGCGAGGATCTCGCGGACGCCCAGGCGGCGACCCCGCGGGAGCAGGTCGAGCGCTTCGCGGCGCTGGCCGCCCCGGCCCTCGACGCGGAGGCCGCCCTGCGCCGCCCCGGTCTGTCCCTCATCGCGGAGGTGAAGCGGTCGAGCCCGAGCAAGGGCGCCCTGGCGACGATCACCGACCCCGCCGCCCTGGCCGCCGACTACGAGGCCGGTGGTGCCACTGCGGTGAGCGTGCTCACCGAGCGCCGTCGTTTCGGGGGCTCCCTCGACGACCTGGACGCGGTGCGGCGGGCGGTACAGATCCCACTGCTGCGCAAGGACTTCATGGTCGAGGACTACCAGATCCTGCAGGCGCGAGCCCACGGTGCCGACCTCATCCTGCTCATCGTGGCGGCACTGGACCAGGGCGACCTGGTGCGGATGCAGGCACTGGCCCGCGACCTCGGCATGACCGCTCTCGTCGAGGTGCACGACGAGCAGGAGACGGCACGCGCCGTCGACGCCGGTGCCAGCGTGATCGGCGTCAACGCCCGCAACCTCAAGACGCTCGACGTCGACCCGGACACGTTCGGCCGGCTCGCACCACTCATCCCCGAGGGCTGCGTCACCGTCGCCGAGTCCGGCATCGCCGGACCGGCGGACGCGGCCCGCTACGCGAGCGAGGGCGCCGACGCCGTGCTCGTGGGGGAAGCGCTGGTGCGCGGCCGGGACCCTCGTCGAGCAGCCCACGACCTCATCGCGGCGGGAGCCCACGCATGACCGACCTGACCCCAGTCCCCGTGGCCCGCCCGGGCCGCTTCGGCGAGTTCGGCGGACGATTCGTCCCCGAGGCGCTGGTCCCCGCCCTGGAGGAGCTCGACGAGGCCCGTCGCAAGGCCATGGTCGACCCCGAGTTCCTGGGCGAGCTCGACCGGCTGCACCGCACCTACACCGGTCGCCCGAGCATCATCACCGAGGTGCCGCGCTTCGCCGCGCACGCCGGCGACGCCCGGATCATCCTCAAGCGCGAGGACCTCAACCACACCGGCTCCCACAAGATCAACAACGTGCTCGCCCAGGCGCTGCTCACCAAGCGGATGGGCAAGACCCGCGTCATCGCCGAGACCGGGGCCGGGCAGCACGGCGTGGCCACGGCCACCGCCGCCGCGCTCATGGGGCTGGAGTGCGTCATCTACATGGGCAAGGTCGACACCGAGCGCCAGGCGCTCAACGTCGCCCGGATGCGCATGCTGGGCGCCGAGGTCGTCGCCGTCCCCAGCGGGAGCGCGACCCTCAAGGACGCCATCAACGAGGCCCTGCGCGACTGGGTGACCAACGTCGGCCACACCCACTACATCCTCGGCACCGTCACCGGCCCGCACCCGTTCCCCGAGATGGTCCGCGACTTCCACCGGATCATCGGCGTGGAGGCCCGCGGCCAGGTCCTCGACCTGACCGGACGGCTGCCCGACGCCGTCATCGCCTGCGTGGGTGGCGGGTCCAACGCCATGGGCATCTTCCACCGCTTCATCGACGACGCCGGGGTGCGCCTCATCGGGATCGAGGCCGGGGGAGAGGGGGTCGAGTCCGGCCGCCACGCGGCCCGGTTCGCGGCCAGCTCGCCCGGGGTCCTGCACGGCACCTTCAGCTACCTCATGCAGGACGACGACGGCCAGACCCTCGAGTCGCACTCCATCTCGGCGGGGCTGGACTACCCCAGCGTCGGACCGGAGCACGCCCACCTGCGCGACACCGGTCGGGCCGAGTACCGCTACGCAACCGACGAGCAGGCGATGAAAGCCTTCGAGCTGCTCTGCCGCACCGAGGGGATCATTCCCGCGATCGAGTCGGCGCACGCCCTGGCCGGCGCCATGGAGGTCGGGCGCGAGCTGGGCCCCGACGCGCTGCTGCTCATCAACCTCTCGGGTCGCGGTGACAAGGACATGCACACCGCAGCCGAGTGGTTCGGACTCATCGACGAGGAAGGCCGGACCCTGTGAGCATCGGTGTCGGCGAGGTCCTGCAGCGCTGCCGCGACGAGGACCGGGCCGCGCTCGTGGGTTACCTGCCGGTCGGCTTCCCCGACGTCGAGGGCTCGGTGGCCGCCATGGTGGCCATGGTCGAGGCCGGTGTCGACATCGTCGAGGTGGGCGTCCCCTACAGCGACCCGCTCATGGACGGGCCCGTCATCGCGTATGCCGCGGACCAGGCCCTCAAGCGCGGGGTACGGGTCCACGACGTCTTCACCGCCACCCGGGCCGTCCGCGACGCGGGTGCGCCGCCACTGGTGATGTCCTACTGGAACCTCATCCTGCGCCACGGCCCCGACAAGTTCGCCCACGACCTCGCCGAGGCGGGCGGTGCCGGCATCATCACGCCCGACCTGATCCCTGACGAGGGGCCCTCGTGGATCAAGGCCAGCGACGAGACCGGGCTCGACCGGGTCTTCCTCGTCGCGCCCAGCTCGACCGACCAGCGGATCGCGGCGGTGACCGAGCAGTGCCGGGGCTTCGTCTACGCCGTCTCCCACATGGGGGTCACCGGCGCCCGCACCTCGATGGGCGATGCCGCGTCGGTCATCGTGGGGCGCACCCGCGCTGCCACCGACAAGCCGGTGTGCGTCGGCCTGGGCGTCTCCAACGGCGCGCAGGCCGCGGAGGTCGCCGCCTATGCCGACGGCGTGATCGTGGGCTCGGCCCTGGTGCGCTGCCTCACCGAGGCGCAGGACCTCGACAGCGGGATCAGCGCCCTCCGGGCGCTCGTCGGGGAGCTGGCCGAGGGCGTCAGGTCGGGTCGCTGATGCGCGCCCTGTCCTCGCCCCGGGTCCGTGACCTCGTGGGGCTGCTCGCCCGGCTGGTCCTCGGTGGGGTGGTCCTGGTGGCCGGGGCGCTCAAGGTCGGCCACCTGGAGACCAGCGCGCGCTCGGTGCGGGCCTACCAGCTCCTGCCCTACGACGTGGCCGGCACCATCGGCTACGGCCTCCCGATGCTCGAGATCGCCGTGGGGGCGCTGCTCGTGCTGGGCCTGTTCACGCGGCTCGGCGCCGTCGTCGCCGGCGTGCTCATGGTCGTCTTCATCATCGGGATCTCCTCCGCCTGGGCCCGCGGCCTGAGCATCGACTGCGGCTGTTTCGGCAACGGGGGAACCATCGCGGCCGCCCAAACGCAGTATCCACAGGAGATCGCCCGCGACGTCGGGTTGCTCGCCTGTGCCGCGTGGCTGGTGCTCCGGCCGCGCACGGCATACAGCCTCGAGGGCTGGCTGTTCCCGCATCCCGACGCACCCCATGACGAAGGACGGACCGCATGACCGGCAACGCCGCAGACCGCAAGGCGAAGATCAAGGCGGCCGCGCCTCGCGGCGGGGGCGGTGCCAACCGCATCATCGTGGCCACCGTGGTCGTGGTGGTCGTGATCGCCGCCGTCGTGACCGCCGTGATCCTCGGGAGCTCGGGCAAGAAGGACGCCACCACCGCGGGCGGGTCCGCGCTGCCCAAGAACGCCTCGGCGATGGGCGCGGGGATCCTGGCCAACCCCGACGCCCCGGCGAGTGCCCCGACCATGGACCTCTACGAGGACTTCCAGTGCCCGAACTGTGGCCAGTTCGAGAAGGCCCTCGGTCAGCAGGTCACCACGCTCGCCGACCAGGGCAAGATCCGGCTCGTGGTGCACACGCTGTCCTTCCTGGACGACAACCTGCGCAACGACAGCTCCAACCGGGCCGCCAACGCCGCGGCGTGCGCCGACGACCAGGGCAAGTTCCTCGCCTACCACTCCGCCGTGTTCGCCGGGCAGCCGGCGCAGGAGGGCGCGGGCTACACCGACGCCCAGCTCAAGGAGTTCGCGGCCACGGCCGGCATCTCCGGTGACGCCCTGACGGCCTGGCAGACGTGCTACGACGCCAGGGCGCACAACCAGTGGGTCGAGTCGGTGCAGACCCAGGCCGAGAAGGACGGGGTCAACGGCACGCCGACGGTCAAGGTCGCCGGGCAGACCCTCACCACCCTGAGCGCACAGTCCCTGCAGGCCGCCGTCGAGGCCGCCTCCAAGTGACCGCCCTGCTGCCGGCATCCATCCCGAGCCCGACCTCAGGCGTCTGGCACCTCGGCCCGTTCCCCATCCGCGCCTATGCCCTGTGCATCCTCGCCGGCATCGTCCTGGCGGTGTGGATCACGGGTCGCCGGCTGGTCGACCGGGGGCACGAGCGCGAGAAGGCGGTCGACATCTCCGCCTGGGCGGTTCCGTTCGGGATCGTCGGCGGCCGCATCTACCACGTGATCACCACTCCGCAGCCGTACTTCGGTGAGGGCGGGCACCCCGTCCGGGCGTTCTACATCTGGGAGGGCGGCCTGGGCATCTGGGGTGCCATCGCCCTCGGCGCCGTGGGCGCCTACATCGGGGCGCGGCGCAACGGCGTACCGTTCGCCGACTACATCGACGCCGCGGCTCCCGGGGTCGCGGTCGCCCAGGCGCTCGGGCGCTGGGGCAACTGGTTCAACAACGAGCTCTACGGGCGGCTGACCGACGTCCCCTGGGGCCTGACCATCCACGAGTGGGACCAGGCGGCCGGCCACGCGGTCCGGGACGCCAGCGGCAACGCCGTGGTCCTGGGCACCTACCAGCCCACCTTCCTCTACGAGTCGCTGTGGTGCCTGCTGCTGGCCCTGTTCCTCGTCCTGGTCGACCGTCGCTTCGCGCTGCGCCGTGGGCAGCTGTTCGGGCTCTACGTGGTCGGCTACCCGATGGGCCGGATCGTCTTCGAGCTCATGCGCAGCGACCAGGCGAACCACATCCTGGGCCTGCGGGTGAACGTCTGGACCAGCATCCTGGTGTTCCTGCTCGGCATCGCCATCGTGTGGTTCGCCCGGCGCCGTCCGGTCGCGCTGCCCACCCGCCGGGAGTCTCACGATACGGAATGAGACGGCTCACATGGTAGGACGACCGTGCTTCGGGCTATCCTCTCTGCAGCCGTGGCCAAGGCCGTCCACGAGCGTGACCGGTGTGCCCCGGAGAGCCGCTCCACCGCACCACGACCCCCCAGGACGGTGACCCGAACGTGACTTCTGCGCGCTTCTCCGCCCAGCCCGCCGACACCGGGCTCTACCGCCGCGAGTTCGAGCACGACGCCTGTGGCGTGGCGCTCATCGCCACCATGCGGGGCAGCGCAGGTCACGACATCGTCGACCACGCCCTCACCGCGCTGCGCAACCTCGAGCACCGGGGCGCCACCGGGGCCGACCCGATGGTGGGCGACGGTGCGGGGATCCTCACCCAGATCCCGGACGCCTTCCTGCGCGAGGTCGTGGACTTCGACCTCCCGGTCGCGGGGGCGTATGCCGTGGGCACCGCCTTCCTGCCCGCCGACCCGGCCGAGCGTGAGCCGGTGATCGCCCGCATCGAGGCCATCGCCGCCGACGAGGGCCTGACGGTGCTCGGCTGGCGCGACGTGCCCGTGGCGGCCGACCTCGTGGGCCAGACCGCCCGCGACTGCATGCCGTTCTTCCGCCAGCTCTTCGTCGCCGCCTCGGCCGGTCGCATGGTCGGTGTCGGGCTGGACCGGCTGACCTTCTGCCTGCGCAAGCGGGCCGAGCGCGAGACCGAGGTCTACTTCCCGTCGCTGTCGTGCCGCACGCTGGTCTACAAGGGCATGCTCACCACCGGCCAGCTCGAGCCGTTCTTCCCCGACCTGTCCGACCGGCGCTTCGAGACCCAGCTCGCGCTCGTCCACTCGCGGTTCTCGACCAACACCTTCCCGAGCTGGCCGCTGGCGCACCCCTACCGGATGATCGCCCACAACGGCGAGATCAACACCGTCAAGGGCAACCGCAACTGGATGCGGGCGCGCGAGAGCCAGCTCGTCTCGGACGTGATCCCCGGCGACCTCGAGCGGATCTTCCCGATCTGCACGCCGGAGGCCTCGGACTCGGCGTCCTTCGACGAGGTGCTCGAGCTGCTGCACCTCGGTGGCCGGTCGCTGCCGCACGCGGTCCTGATGATGATCCCCGAGGCGTGGGAGAACCACACCGAGATGGACCCGGCCCGACGGGCGTTCTACGAGTTCCACTCGACGTTCATGGAGCCGTGGGACGGCCCGGCCTGCGTGACGTTCACCGACGGCTCGCTCATCGGGGCGGTCCTGGACCGCAACGGGCTGCGCCCCGGCCGCTACTCGATCACCGACGACGGCCTGGTCGTGCTGGCCTCCGAGGCGGGCGTCCTCGACCTCGACCCCACCCGGGTCGTGCGCAAGGGTCGGCTCCAGCCGGGCCGGATGTTCCTGGTCGACACCGAGCACGGCCGCATCGTCTCCGACGACGAGATCAAGTCCTCGCTCGCGGCGCAGCACCCCTATGACGAGTGGCTGCACGCCGGCCTCATCCACCTCGACGACCTGCCGTGGCGCGAGCACATCGTGCACACCGCGTCGTCGGTGGCCCGGCGCCAGCAGACCTTCGGCTACACGCAGGAGGAGCTCAAGATCCTGCTCACGCCGATGGCGCGCACCGGGGGAGAGGCCCTGGGCTCGATGGGCACCGACACGCCCATCGCCGTCCTGTCCGACCGCCCGCGGCTCGTCTTCGACTACTTCACCCAGCTCTTCGCGCAGGTGACGAACCCCCCGCTGGACGCCATCCGCGAGGAGCTCGTCACCTCCCTCGGCACGGTCATCGGCCCCGAGGGCAACGCGCTGGCGGCGACGCCCGCACACGCCCGCCAGGTGGTGCTGCCCTTCCCCGTCATCGACAACGACGCGCTGGCCAAGGTCGTGCACGTCAACGCCGACGGCGACCTGCCCGGCTACGCCACCCACGTGGTGCGGGGGCTCTACGACGTCACCGGTGGCGCCACGGCCATGAGGGCCCGGCTCGAGGAGATCTTCACCGAGGTGTCTGCGGCCATCGAGGCGGGTGCGCGCTTCGTCGTGCTCTCCGACCGCGACTCGGGTCGTGACTACGCCCCCATCCCGTCGTTGCTGCTGACCTCTGCGGTGCACCACCACCTCATCCGCGAGAAGACCCGCACCCTGGTCGGGCTCGTGGTCGAGGCCGGTGACGTGCGCGAGGTGCACCACGTCGCGCTGCTCATCGGCTACGGCGCCGCGGCGGTCAACCCCTACCTGGCCATGGAGTCGGTCGAGGACCTCGTGCGCAGCGGCGCCATCGAGGGGGTCACCTCCGAGCAGGCCGTCAAGAACCTCATCAAGGCGTTGGGCAAGGGCGTGCTCAAGGTGATGTCCAAGATGGGCATCTCCACGGTCGCCTCCTACCGCGGCGCCCAGGTGTTCGAGGCGCTGGG
Organism: uncultured Actinomycetota bacterium; assembly: GCA_963757635.1. Lineage (GTDB taxonomy): Bacteria > Actinomycetota > Actinomycetes > Actinomycetales > Dermatophilaceae > Pedococcus. The sequence goes on from CAVWSK010000007.1 coordinate 94,600, forward strand.
CCTGTCCCAGGAGCTCGTCGACCGCTACTTCACCGGCACCGTGTCCCAGCTCGGTGGCGTCGGGCTCGACGTCATCGCGGCGGAGACCGCGGCACGGCACGCCGCGGCATACCCGCCTGACGGCGTGCGCCTGCCGCACCGCAAGCTCAACGTGGGCGGTGAGTACCAGTGGCGCCGCGAGGGTGAGCCGCACCTGTTCGACCCCGACACGGTGTTCCGGCTGCAGCACTCGACCCGGCAGCGCCGCTACGACATCTTCAAGCAGTACACCCAGCGCGTGGACGAGCAGTCCGAGCGGCTGATGACCCTGCGCGGGCTGTTCGACCTCGGCGGCGCCAACCCGCGCGAGCCGATCTCCATCGACGAGGTCGAGCCGGTCAGCGAGATCGTCAAGCGGTTCAGCACGGGGGCGATGTCCTACGGCTCGATCAGCCTCGAGGCGCACGAGACCCTCGCGATCGCCATGAACCGCATCGGGGCCCGGTCCAACACCGGTGAGGGTGGCGAGGACGTCGACCGCCTCATGGACGCGGAGCGGCGCTCGGTCATCAAGCAGGTGGCCTCCGGCCGCTTCGGCGTGACCTCGCTCTACCTCACCAAGGCCGGCGACATCCAGATCAAGATGGCCCAGGGTGCCAAACCCGGCGAGGGTGGGCAGCTGCCCGGCCACAAGGTCTACCCGTGGGTGGCCAAGACCCGGCACTCCACCCCGGGCGTGGGCCTGATCAGCCCTCCGCCGCACCACGACATCTACTCCATCGAGGACCTCGCCCAGCTGATCCACGACCTCAAGAACGCCAACCCCGAGGCCCGGATCCACGTCAAGCTGGTCTCCGAGATCGGCGTGGGCACCGTGGCGGCCGGCGTCTCCAAGGCGCACTCCGACGTCGTGCTCATCTCGGGTCACGACGGCGGCACCGGCGCCTCGCCCCTCACCTCGCTCAAGCATGCGGGCGGACCGTGGGAGATCGGCCTGGCCGAGACCCAGCAGACGCTGGTGCTCAACAACCTGCGGGACCGGATCGTCGTGCAGTGCGACGGCCAGCTCAAGACCGGGCGCGACGTCGTCATCGCCGCACTGCTGGGCGCCGAGGAGTTCGGCTTCGCGACCGCGCCCCTGGTCGTCAGCGGCTGCGTCATGATGCGGGTCTGCCACCTCGACACCTGCCCCGTCGGCATCGCCACCCAGAACCCCGAGCTGCGCAAGCGGTTCTCCGGCAAGCCGGAGTTCGTCGAGACGTTCTTCGAGTACATCGCCGAGGAGGTGCGCGAGCACCTCGCCGCCCTGGGCTACCGCAGCATCGAGGAGGCCATCGGCCAGGTGTCGTCCATCGACGCCAGCCGGGCGATCAACCACTGGAAGGCCGCCGGCCTGGACCTGTCGCCGATCTTCGCCGACGTGCAGAGCCCGGACGGCTCGGCCCGGCGCAACACCACGACCCAGGACCACGGCCTCGAGAAGGCGCTCGACCACCACCTCATCGCCCTGGCCCGCGAGGCCATCACCGACGGCACCGCGGTGACCGCCGAGGTCGCGGTCCGCAACGTCAACCGCACCATCGGCACCCTGCTCGGGCACGAGGTCACCAAGGCCCACCCCGACGGCCTGCCCGACAACACCATCGACCTGACCCTGGTCGGGTCGGCGGGTCAGTCGCTCGGCGCCTTCCTGCCGCGTGGCATCACACTGCGGCTGCTCGGTGACGCCAACGACTACGTCGGCAAGGGCCTGTCCGGGGGCCGGATCGTGGTCCGTCCCGACCGCGCGGCCCCCCTCCAGGCTGAGCAGAACGTCATTGCGGGCAACGTCATCGGCTACGGCGCGACCACCGGCGAGCTCTTCCTGCGCGGCATGGTGGGCGAGCGCTTCTGCGTGCGCAACTCCGGCGCCTCCGCGGTCGTCGAGGGGGTGGGTGACCACGGGTGCGAGTACATGACCGGTGGTGCCGTGCTCGTCCTCGGGCCGACCGGGCGCAACTTCGCCGCCGGCATGTCCGGCGGGGTGGCCTACGTCCTCGACCTCGACGCCGAGCGGGTCAACGCCGAGCTCGTCGACCTGTCGCCACTGCGCCCGGACGACGAGGCGGCGGTCCTGGACCTGCTGCGCAAGCACGAGGAGTGGACCGGCTCGCCGGTGGCCGCCCGCCTGCTGGAGGACTGGGACGCGGCGCGGTCGCGGTTCACCCTCGTCCTGCCCCGCGACTACCAGCGCGTCCTGGACGTGCGTGCGGCGGCAGAGGAAGAAGGACTCGACGTCAACGGCTCCGAGGTGTGGGAGCGGATCATGGAGGCCTCCCGTGGCTGACCCCCAGGGTTTTCTGAAGGTGCGCGAGCGCGAGCTGCCTGCGCGCCGTCCCGTGCCCGTGCGCATCAAGGACTGGAAAGAGGTCTACGAGGAGCAGGAGGTCGGCCAGCTCCAGCGGCAGGCCGGCCGCTGCATGGACTGCGGCATCCCGTTCTGCCACAGCGGCTGCCCGCTGGGCAACCTCATCCCCGAGTGGAACGACCTGGCCTGGAAGGGTGACTGGCGCGAGGCCATCGAGCGCCTGCACGCCACGAACAACTTCCCCGAGTTCACCGGCCGCCTGTGCCCGGCGCCGTGCGAGACCGCGTGCGTGCTCGGGATCAACCAGCCGGCGGTGACCATCAAGCAGATCGAGGTCACCACGATCGACCGGGCCTTCGACTCGGGTTACGTGCTGCCCCAGGCGCCCGAGCGGCTCTCGGGCAAGACCGTCGCCGTCGTGGGCTCCGGCCCCGCCGGCCTGGCTGCGGCCCAGCAGCTGACCCGCGCCGGCCACACCGTGGCCGTCTACGAGCGGGCCGACAAGCCCGGTGGCCTGCTCCGCTACGGCATCCCGGAGTTCAAGATGGAGAAGTCCGTCCTGGACCGCCGGATCTCCCAGATGGAGGCAGAGGGCACCCGCTTCCGCAGCGGGGTCGCCGTGGGCGAGGACGTCACCGGCCGACAGCTGCGCGACCGCTACGACGCCGTCGTGCTGGCGATCGGGGCCACCGTGCCCCGAGACCTGCCGGTGCCCGGCCGTGAGCTCGACGGCGTCATGCAGGCCATGGAGTTCCTGCCGCCGGCCAACCGCGTGGCGCTCGGCGAGGAGGTCGAGGGCCAGGTCACCGCCGAGGGCAAGGACGTCATCGTCATCGGCGGAGGCGACACCGGGGCCGACTGCCTGGGCACCTCCCACCGCCAGGGTGCCCGCTCGGTCACCAGCCTGGAGATCATGCCGCAGCCGGGCGAGGAGCGTGCCGCGGGCCAGCCCTGGCCGACCTACCCGATGACCTTCCGGGTCGCCTCCGCGCACGAGGAGGGCGGCGAGCGGGTGTATGCCGTGTCGACCAAGGAGATCCTCGGCGAGGACGGCAAGGTCAGCGGCATCCGCGTCGTCGACGTGCAGCGCGGTGACCAGGGCTTCGAGGAGGTCGAGGGCACCGAGCGCGTCCTGCCGGCCCAGCTCATCCTGCTCGCGATGGGCTTCCTCGGTCCCGAGGCGCCCGGAGTGGTCGAGCAGCTCGAGGTCGACCTCGACGAGCGGTCCAACATCAAGCGCGACCAGTCCTACATGTCCTCGGTCCCCGGCGTCTTCGTCGCCGGCGACGCGGGCCGCGGGCAGTCGCTCATCGTGTGGGCTATCGCCGAAGGCCGTTCTGCCGCAGCCGGTGTCGACCGCTACCTCAGCGGCGAGTCCGCCCTGCCGCGCCCGATCAACCCGACCGACCGGCCGCTGGTCGTCTGAGGCGCACCGGGCCCCGCGGCATACCCGCGGGGCCCTGTCCGCAGGGTGACCGGCGTCACGTCGCCCGCCCGGTCCCCGATAGGGTTGGGGCATGCGTCGTGCCAAGATCGTCTGCACCCTGGGCCCCGCTGTCTCCAGTCCCGAGCGCATCCGCGAGCTCGTGGAGGCAGGCATGGACGTGGCCCGGCTCAACCTCTCCCACGGGGCCTACGAGGACCACGAGGAGATCTACAAGACCATCCGCCTGGCCAGCGACGAGACCGGCCACGCGGTGGGCGTGCTCGTCGACCTGCAGGGGCCCAAGATCCGCACCGCCAGGTTCGCCGGCGGCCCGGTGACCCTCGCCAACGGCGACCCGTTCACCATCACCACGCGCGACGTCCCCGGCGACGTGCACGAGGTCGGCACCACCTACAAGGGCCTGCCCGGCGACGTGCAGCCCGGCGACAGCCTGCTGATCGACGACGGCAAGGTCGCGCTCGAGGCCGTCGAGGTGACCGACACCGACGTGCGGTGCGTGGTCGTCGTGGGGGGCACGGTCTCCAACAACAAGGGCATCAACCTGCCCGGGGTCGCCGTCTCGGTGCCTGCGCTGTCCGAGAAGGACAAGGAGGACCTGCGCTGGGCCCTGCGCCTGCGCGCCGACATGATCGCGCTGTCCTTCGTGCGCTCGGCTGCGGACCTCGACGACGTGCACGCCGTGATGGACGAGGTGGGCGTGCGCCTGCCCGTCATCGCCAAGATCGAGAAGCCCCAGGCCGTCGACAACCTCGTCGAGATCATCGAGGCGTTCGACGGCATCATGGTCGCGCGCGGCGACCTCGGCGTCGAGCTGCCCCTCGAGGAGGTGCCGCTGGTGCAGAAGCGGGCCATCGAGATCGCCCGCCGCAACGCCAAGCCGGTCATCGTCGCCACGCAGGTGCTCGAGTCGATGATCGAGAACCCCCGCCCCACGCGGGCCGAGGCCTCCGACGCCGCCAACGCGGTGCTCGACGGTGCCGACGCGCTGATGCTGTCGGGGGAGACCAGCGTGGGCGCGCACCCGATCGTGGCGGTCCGCACCATGGCTCGCATCATCGAGAGCACCGAGGAGCACGGGCTCGAGCGGATCCGGCCCCTGGGCACCAAGCCGCACACCATGGGTGGCGCGGTGGCCGCTGCCGCCGTCGAGATCGGCGAGCTGCTCGGCGCCAAGTTCCTCATCACCTTCAGCCAGTCCGGTGACACCGCCAAGCGGATGTCCCGGATCCGGCCGCGCATCCCCATGCTGGCCTTCACCCCCGAGCAGCACACCCGTTCGCGGCTGGCGCTGGCCTGGGGCATCGAGACCTTCCTCGTCCCGATGGCCAGGCACACCGACCAGATGGCCCAGCAGGTGGACAAGTCGCTGCTGGCCTCCGGGCGGGCCAAGGAGGGTGACCTCGTGGTCATCGTGGCCGGTTCGCCCCCCGGCATCCCCGGGTCGACGAACGCGCTGCGCGTCCACAAGATGGGCGACGCGGTCAACAAGGTGGCCCCGGCCTACGAGGACCTCGAGGACTGACTCGTCCTTGTATGCTGTGCGCCGCACCAGCCGCGGCGTGGCGGCTGTCGCCGCCGAGCACCTGGGTGGCCGCGCCGGAGTGGTGGAATGGCAGACACGGAGCACTCAAAATGCTCTGCTCGAAAGGGCGTGCGGGTTCGAGTCCCGCCTTCGGCACCCATCTGACCTGCAGAAACACCCCAACTTTATCGGGTCTAGCAAGAAGGTTGACCTTCACCCCAGTTGCGAAGTCGGGTGAACGTCAACCTTCTGGGGTGGAGCGGCCGATACGGGCACCATGGCCGTGCTGCGAGACCGAGGTGGACCAGGTCCTGGCCGCTGCCGCGGGTGCCACGAACACGTCCGGCTGGACCGACGTCCCACGGCGGGTATGCCGGCTACTTCGCCGATCCGGACGGATACCTCTGGGAGATCGCGCGCAACCCGGGTTTCGGTCTGACCGACGACGGTGCGCTTGAGCTGCCGGACCTCGGCCACGGCTGACGGGCTGAGGTCCGCAGGAGGGCGCGGTTCGCGAGGCGCCGTCGGTGGACTGGTCAGGATTCGAGAAGCGTCGGTCGCCGCGCGTCTCGTAGCGTGTTGACCATCGATGAAGCGGCGGTCAGGCAGGGGACCGCCATGACCAGGAGGTGACGAAGATGGGTCCCACCATCCGTAGTCTCGTGATTCCGGTGTCCGATCTGGACGCCACCAAGGCCGTGTACACCGCGTTGCTCGGTCCACCGCACACCGACGAGTCGTACTACGTCGGATACCACGTCAACGGCTTCGAGGTCGCCCTCAACCCAGCCGGCGCAGGTGGTGGGCCGGTGGTCTTTGCCGATGTCGATGACCTTGATGCGACCCGCGCGGGCCTGCTTGCGGCCGGAGCTACCGAGCGCGACGCGCCGCGTCAGGTCGCACCGGGCGCGCGGGTTTGCGTGCTCGCAGACGCCGACGACAACCCGATCGGCCTGCGCGGGAAGTAGCCGACAGCCCGAGCGCCAGAGTCTCAAGGGGTGATTCTGCCGACTGGCATGGGACTCTGATGAGGTGGCTCCGACCAGGCCAGCGCGACTCCCGGACTCGGTGCGGATGATGACCGTGCTGCTCCTCAGCGTGGTGGTCGTGAGTTGCAGCGCCACGCAGCCTCCGGGCCCGACACGGGAGCCCACGACCGTGATTGGGCCGACCTCGGATCCCTTGCACACCACTGCAGCAGGGAAGCCGTCCATCGCGTCCTCGGGAGCGCTGGCCTGCAGGAACTACATCGACCAACACGCGCTGCCTCCTGACTTCGAGAGGGTGCTCGACGTGGTGGCGTTACCCACCAGCAGCAAGGCAGCTGCTCTTCAAACGGGCAGGACCGGAGACCCCGGCCCTGAGCGGCGCTTGTTCGCCAAGGCAGGGCTTGTCATCAGGACCGGGACGACGTTCGAGCTGGTCGTGCCCGACGGGGCCAAGGACATGGTGTCCATCGGCTGGGGCGGTGCACCCTCAACGCCGAGCCGACGGATCACGGTCTCCTGTCCAGCGGCAGACCCGTCGTCTGGTTGGCAGGTCTACGCGGGAGGCTTCTGGGCGCCCCGCCCCGCCTGCGTTCCGCTGGTCGTTCGTGCCGGCGGGATGGAGCAGCGCGTGCGCATCGGCCTCGGCACACCCTGTCCAGGTCAGCTTCCCCCGCAGGGACCATCGGACCGGTGAGGACGGCGCGGCCGACAGCTCGCGACGGTGAGGATTGACGGTGATTGCCTAGAAATCTATAGTGCTAGTTAACTAGGTGAATGGAGTTGTCGTGATCGAGTTCTCGCTGGATGCCCGCCACGGCGTGTCCCCGTACCTCCAGGTGGTGCAGCAGGTGCGACAGGCGCTCCGTCTCGGGCTGCTCCGTGAGGGCGACCAGCTGCCGACGGTCAAGGATGTCGTCGCTCGCCTCGCCATCAACCCCAACACGGTGCTCAAGGCATACCGGGAGCTCGAGCGCGACGGCCTGGTCGCGGCCCGCCCGGGCGTCGGAACGTTCATCACGCGGTCACTGGCCGACGCTTCGCTGGCCGCGCACGAGCCGCTGCGCCGGGACCTGCTGCGCTGGTTGGCCAAGGCGCGGTTGGCAGGGCTGGACGACGAGAGCATCGAAGCCCTGTTCGCGAGCACGTTTCGAGCCCAGGAGGGCGTAGCGTGACCAACGTCGTCAGCGCTCGCGCCCTGGGCAAGCGGTACCGACGGCGGTGGGCCCTGTCGGACTGCACCTTGGAGATCGCCGAGGGCCACGTCACCGGTCTGGTCGGGCCGAACGGCGCGGGCAAGACCACCCTGCTGAGCCTGGCCGTGGGTCTGTTGACCCCGACTGCCGGCTCCATCGAGGTATGTGGCGGCCGGCCCGCGGGAGACGCGGCCCAGCTCGCCAAGGTCGGCTTCGTCGCGCAGGACACGCCCACCTACGCCGGACTGACGGTGGAGGAGCACCTGCGCCTGGGTGCCCACCTCAACCCGCGCTGGGACGACGCCCTTGCCAGGTCACGGGTCCAGCGGCTCGGGCTGGACCCGGCCCAGCGGGCGGGCAAGCTGTCCGGCGGCCAGCGCGCCCAGCTCGCTCTGACCCTGGGTCTCGCGAAGAGACCCGAGCTCCTCGTCCTGGACGAACCTGTCGCCAGCCTGGACCCACTGGCCCGCCGGGAGTTCCTGCAGATCCTCATGGAAGCAGTCGCAGAGGACGAGCTCAGTGTGCTGCTGTCCTCTCACGTGGTCTCCGACCTGGAGCGGGTCTGTGACTACCTGGTGGTCCTGGTCGACTCCGAGGTCCGGGTCGAGGGTGAGGTCGAGGCCCTCCTCTCCAGCCACCATCGGCTGGTCGGCCCGCGACGCGACCTCGACACCCTGCCGGGCGACCAGCAGGTCGTCTCGGCCAGCCACACGGACCGACAGACCACGGTCATCGTCCGCACCGAGGCCCCGATCCTCGACCCCACCTGGACCGTCGGCAGCCTCGACCTCGAGGACCTCGTCCTCGCCCACATGCAGCCACCGAGCACGAGCGGCCGTAGACCCTCCCTGGAGGTGCTCTCGTGATCTGGCTGACCTGGCGCCAGTTCCGCGCCCAGACGGCGGCGGTCTACGCAGCCGTCACCGGTGCCGTTGTCGTCCTCGCCATCACCGGGCCGCGGCTGGTCGAGCTGGCTCGGATCGACCCCAACGTGTTCGACCGCCTCACCAGCACCGACCGGAGCCTCTTCTATGCCGGGATCATCACGGTCGCGGTGGCTCCCGGGGTCATCGGGGCGTTCTGGGGTGCGCCGATGGTCGCCCGCGAGCTCGAGTCGGGAACGCACCGGCTCGTGTGGAACCAGAGCGTGACCCGTACCCGGTGGCTGGCCACCAAGCTGGGCGTGACCGCCCTCGCCGCGGCGACGGTCGTCGGGGTGCTCACCCTCTCGGTGAGCTGGTGGTCGCAACCGGTCGACGGGGCCGTGAGCAGCACCCATGGCGGGCTGCCGGACCGCCTGACGCCGGTGACCTTCGCGATGCGTGGTGTGGTGCCGGTCGGGTACACGGTCTTCGCCCTCGTGCTCGGCGCCGTCCTCGGCGCGGCCCTCCGGCGGTCGCTGCCCGCCATGGCCCTCACCCTCGTGATCTTCACGGTCGTCCAGGTCGCCGTCCCGCTCTGGGTCCGCCCGCACCTTGCCGCCCCGGTCCGCGAGAACGTCGCGTTCACCATGTCGCGGCTCGACGGCATCGGCACCAACGGGCCCGGACCGCCGGACACGGTGACGGTCAACACAGGCGGCCACGGTGACTGGGTGCTGACCAACCAGACCGTCGATGCCACTGGACAGGCCGCCGCGCTGCCGACCTGGTTCCTTGACTGTCTCCCGACGGCACCGTCGGCGCAGGGCCAGGGACCGGTGCGGGTGACCGAGACCTCGCTCGAAGGGTGCCTGACCAAGCTCACCGATGCGGGCTACCGCCAAGAGCTGGTCTACCAGCCCGCCGACCACTTCTGGCGACTCCAGTGGGCCGAGCTCGCGCTGTACCTGGCCGCCTCCGGCCTCCTGGTGGGGCTCTGCTTCTGGTGGGTCCGCCACCGCCTGGCCTGACCTGATGCCGTCACCCGCCTGCGAACCGCTGCTCCTCAGTCTGGGACGAACCGCTTCACAGGGTGGCGATGAGCCCCCCGTCGATCGTGAAGTTCGCGCCGGTGATGTTCGCGGCGGCGTCGCCTGCCAGGAACGCCACCAAGCGGCCCACTTCGGTGGGCTGCGTGAACCTGCCGGTGACGCTGGCGGCCGCAGCGGCGCCGGCGATCGCAGCGGCATCCGACCCGGTGGCCCTTGCGACGGTGGCAGCCACGCCCTCGGCGCCGAGCCACAGATCCGTTGCGACGGGTCCGGGGCTGATCGTGTTGACGCGTATGCCGCGCGGGCCGACCTCCTTCGAGAGGGCCTTGCAGAAGTTGGACAGGGCCGCCTTGGCCGCGCCGTAGTCGATCACTGCCGGATCGGGAAGGAAGGCGTTGACCGAGCTGGTGGTGACGATCGACCCCTTGCCCGCCTCCAGCATGGGGACCAGCGCCGCCCGGGTGGTCCGTACGGCGGCCATCAGGTTGAGCGTGAGCGAGAAGAGCCACTGCTCGTCGGTCACGGCGAGGAACCCGTCAGTCCTGGTCGTCGCGGCGCCCACGTTGTTCACCAGGACGTCTATCCGGCCGTGCGCCGACAACGCTGCCGACACCAGGTCTTCCGGTCCGGCGGGCAGGGCGAGGTCGACGGCCACGAAGCCGGCACGATCGCTCTCCACGAGTGTGTCCAGCTCGGCGGAGCGCTCGCGGGCCCCGGCCACGACATACCCGCCCTCGGCCACCAGTGCCTGGGCGATGGCGAGCCCGATGCCCTTGCTCGCCCCGGTGACGACGCACACGGACCCCCTCAGCCCGAGGTCCACGACCTCAGAGCCCCTGGTCCTTCAGCCAGCCGAGAACGGCCTCCGCCACCTCGCGCCAGCCATGGTCCACGGTGAGTGAGTGGCCGCGACCTTCGAACTGCCTCAGCTCGGTCACCGCGCTGGACTTGCGGTACTGCTTGAGGGTGGACCGGGTGACGACATCCGGCACGGTGTGGTCCTCGAGCCCCGAGATCAGCAGCAGTGGACCCCGGTCCTGGTTGTCGGTCTCCACCGCAGCCGGCGAGTGCAGGGCGAAGTTGGCCACCGCGGCCTGGAACAGGGGCTTGGCGGGCGACGGGATCGTCCAGGACTCGTACAGCTCGTCGGACTCCTCCTCGCTCAGGGCGTTGCCGAAGCCGAACCGGAACTCCTTCTTGGTCAGTGAGACGGCACGGTGGAGGTTGGCCGGGTTGCTCAGGGCAGGCAGGCCCGACCGGAGCTGGGCGAGCGGCAGCGGCAGGACCCCCTTGATCTGAGCGGGGTCGATGGCGACCGCCGCCGCGCCCACCCCCTCCCCGAGGAGCTTCTCCGCGAGGAGGCCGCCGAAGGAGTGCCCGACGAGCACTGGAGGAGCAGCGAGCTGCCTGATGACCGTGGTGAAGTGCTCGGCGGCCTCGTCGATGCCGATGTCGGCCACCAGGTCCGGTTGCGCTCGCGCTGCTGCGACGGTGCGCGGCTCGTTCGGCCAGCCGGGAGCCACCGGCTCGTAGCCGGCCCCCTGGAACAGGTCCATCCAGGGACCCCAGCTCGTGGCGTGGAGCCACAGGCCGTGGATGAACACGACGGGTGTCGATGTCGATGGCATGGCGGTCCTCCAGGGGCTTCTGCTGCTCTTTCCGGGTGCATGTAGAGAGAACACCCGCGTCGTCCTGAGGGTCCAATACCTGTTTCGGCCGGATCGATAGCCATGTCCCCGGGTGGCGCTGTTCCGCTACCGTGGAGCGGGCTGAGGCGCCGCAGCTCCGGGACGGGCAGGAGTGGCCGCATGGATCTCGACTTGCGTTTGGTGCGCTACTTCGTCGCCGTCGCCGAGGAGCTGCACTTCGGCCGCGCAGCCACCCGGTTGTTCGTCAGCCAGCCATCGCTCTCGAAGCAGATCCGCAAGCTGGAGGACCAGGTCGGGGAACCCTTGCTGGTGCGCGACAGCAGACACGTCGCCCTCACGGCCCGGGGAGCGCGGTTCCACGAGGACGCTCGACAGCTGCTGGCGATCGCGGACCGGCTCCAGAGGCCGGCGCGGTCCGACGGCATCCGCGTGGCCCACATCCACGAGCTCGCGACCAGCCGCGACCTGTGCGACGCCTTCGCTCGCGCCTTCCCGGGTGTGCCCCTGCTGGAGCACGCCATGGACAGCAACGCCCAGCTGGTCGCACTCCTGGAGAACCGGCTGGACATCGCCATCCTTCGGGTCACCCCGCGGATGGTCGCCGATCATCCGCACGGATGGAGCCACCGCCTGCTGCGCCTGGAGCCCATGGTCATCGTCGGGGGGCCCGACGGCGACGGCGCCAGCACCGCGTCCCTGGTCGACGACCCGCTCGAGGTGTTCGCCGACCCGGCCGAGTCCGGCAGCTACAACGCCCACAGCGCCTACCTCACCGCGCTCGAGCAGGACCTGGGCATGACCATGACGTGGCTCGGCACGCCCGGGGCGTTCAGCCACTGCCTGGCCCGCATGAGGAGGGCAGATCCGCCGGTGGGCCACCTGGAGTTCCTCAGCTACGGCGAACGGTATGCAGCGGCAGGACTCCCGTTCCGCCTGCCCAGGGAGTGCCAGCCCTACTACCCGTGGTCCCTGGCATGGCGGGACGACGACACGACCACGGCGACCCTCGACTTCCTCCGCCTCGCGCTGCGGGTCTCGGCCGACCGCGGATGGCTCGAGCTCTCGGCGACGGCCCCTGCGTGGCTGCCCCCGGACGAGCCCGTCCGTGACGAGGCACTCGGCTAGCCCCTCACGGCTGGGTCCGTCCCAGTCCTGGGGCGGGGACGTCGCGAGCGCCGCGGGACGACGAGGGGCTCGCGCAACTGGTGCGGCCCTTTCCCCTGTGTCTGAGGGGTGCGCCTTCTCGTGCATTTGCACGATCTAGGTGCCAGACCTGTTCGTTAGCGTCGCTCTGATGGAGGTCGAACGTGGCCCGGGGGGAGTCGGCACGGGACAGGCCGAGGGCGCGGAAGGCACCCGGGGCCGTCCAGTTGCCGGTAACGCGCCCCTCCCGCACCAGTCGGATGGTGCGGGAGGGCTCTCATCGGTGCTGCAGGTCGGCGGGGTCATCACCGCGCTCTTCGTCATGCTCAAGGCGTTTGCCGTGTCCAACTACTCCCTGACGACTACAGGCGCCCTCATCACCACCGCACCACTGACCGTGCTGCTCGGGAGCCTCGCGTCCTACCTGTACCTGCTCCTTGCGGTGATGGCCTTCGGGCTGCCGGTCTGGGTGGTCCTCCATGCGGGGGAGCTGAACCGGTACTTCCTGGGGGTGTGCGTGGCCCTCTGGGTTGTCACCCTCCTGCTCCTCCCCGTGCCCAACCGAGGATCTGCCGGAGCGTTCCTGAGGGACTTCACCTACGCGGGTATCTGCGCTGTGGTTCTCTGGACGCTGTCCCGTGCGCTGACGAGGGCCCGGGCCCGCCGAGGGCCCGGGTTCCTGGGCGCGGTGTCGCGCGCATGGTTCATCGGTGTCGGCCTCGGGCTGCTGGTCGTCCCGACGATGGACCGTCCGTGGGTGCCGGCCGAGGTGCTTGTTCTCCGTCAGGCCAGCGTCCCCTCGGACATGCACCTGAAGGACGGGCGGCTGCCGCTGTCGAAGTACCCCGTGGTCTACGTGCTTGCGGACTCAGGCGAGTGGACCAGCGCACTGGACGCGAACACGCGCCTGCTGCTGCGCATCCCGTCATCGAACATCGCGGCGCGGGCCGTGTGTCACCAACCGTCACAGCTGCCAGGAACCGGAACTCTCTGGCAGCGACTCAGGGGTCAGTCCTACGCATCGCCGAACACCCTGTGCAGCAAGATGGTTGACGACCCGACTCGCAGGTTGGACGTGCTCGTCGTCCCGCCCGCGAAGTGAAGCAGCCGTGAGCGGCGGGCGATGGGTCGCTGACTGTCTTCGGGTGACCGCGGGATGCAGCATCATCGCAGGCGACCTTTGGCTGCCTCCTGAGCGATGCCTCCGATTCGGCTTGATCCTGGCCGTCGCGCTGGTCCAGCGTCGGTGGCTGGGGCCGCTCAGCGACGCGGTGGCGTGTACGGCCATGGTGGGTGCGGCCTGGGTGGGCTCCCTGCACAGCCACACCATGAGCCAGGCGGGCAATCTCGTGTGCCACATGGTCGTTCCCGGCGCGTTGGCCTGGGTGCTGACCTATGCGCTGAAGGGGGCAGCGAGGCCGCTCCACCAGCGGGCCTTGGGTGTGGTCGAGGCCCCCGAAACGGTGACGGTGTCGACCGTCTCTCTCGCGCTCGCCTCGGTCTGGGAGGTCTACGAGTTGGGCGCGCAGCGCTTCCTCGTGCATTCGGGGATCGTCACAGACCTCTGGGACACCACGCGCGACGTCGCATCAGGCGTGACAGGAGGCGCGCTCCTCGCCGTGACACTTGCAGCGACAGGCATGCACGACCGAGGCCGCAACGTGCTGTTAACCCACGTCCCATAGGCTCAGGGGCGTGAGCGAGACCGAGCCCCAGACCCCGCACCCGTCCACCGCCACCCGAATCCTGGTGGCCGAGGACGAGGCGCTGATCCGCCTCGACCTGGCCGAGATGCTCGGGGAGGCCGGCTACGAGGTCGTCGGCCAGGCCAGCAACGGCGAGCAGGCCGTGGAGATGGCCAAGGAGCTCACCCCCGACCTGGTCATCATGGACGTCAAGATGCCGGTCATGGACGGCATCACGGCGGCCGAGGAGATCGGGGCGGCCAAGATCTGCCCGGTCGTCATGCTCACGGCGTTCAGCCAGACCGAGCTGGTCGAGCGTGCTCGGGACGCCGGGGTGATGGCCTACATCGTCAAGCCGTTCACCGCCACCGACCTCACGCCGGCCATCGACATCGCCCGGCACCGCTGGACCGAGATGAAGGCGCTGGAGGGCGAGATCGCCGACCTGGGCGAGCGGCTCGAGACGCGCAAGGCGGTCGACCGGGCCAAGGGCATCCTGATGAAGAAGCTCAAGATCACCGAGGCCGAGGCGTTCCGCTGGATCCAGAAGACGGCCATGGACCGGCGGCTGGGCATGCGCGAGGTCGCCGACGCCGTGATCACGGGCATGGACAAGGCCTGACCCCACCCCGCCGAGATGGATCCTGGTCACAGGTTTCGTCGGCGTGTCGCGTTACGGGGATCCATCTCGGCGCGGGGCGCGCGAGCGTAGGGCGCTCTCGACCGCGACGAGGATGCCGTAGCGAGAAGCCCATCCCGCCGCTCCCACCTGGAAGACCAGCCAGCCCTCGTCGCGCAGGTCGTTGTGGCGAGCCAGGTCGCGGCCGTGGACTGCGCGGTCACGGTGCACGGCACCGTCGTACTCGAGTCCCACGCGTTGCCTGCGCCACCCGAGATCGAGCCGAGCGACGAACCGGCCCCACGCGTCATACACCTCCAGCTGCGGTTCCGGCGCGGCGAGCCCGTGGTCGTGCACGGCCAGGCGCAGCATCGACTCGCGCGGGCTCTCGGCCCGCGCGTCGACGAGGGGGAGCAGCTCGCGTGCCTGCCGTATGCCGCGCCGGCCCTTCAGTGCGTGGGCGCGGCTGGTGAGGTCAGCGAGGTCGAGCGGACGGACTCGGGCCAGGGCATCCAGGGCGGCCAGGGCGGACGTCCGGGGGCGGCTGCGCGCGAGGTCGATCGCGGTTCGGGCGACGGTCGTCGTGGGGCCGAAGCGACTCGTCGTCACGTCATGGGGGTCGAGGTGGCCCTGGTGGACGCGCAGTCCGCTCCGGTGGGCCAGGGCGTGCGGTGCGCTGACGTTGATGTGGATCGGGTCGTCGGGCCAGCCCATCTCGCTGCCCCACGCCCACGCGGCCGACGGGCCGACGAAGACCGGTGCCGGGCCCACGACGGAGCGCGTCGCCTGGAGCCGGGCGGTGTGGTCGGTGGCCGACGAAACCAGGTCGGTCAGGTCGAGCGGAAGCGTGTCCATCCGCCGACCGTGGCCTCGACGGCGCAGTTGATCCAGCGCCGGCGGGTGGCCTGTGGACAACAGTCGCGGGCCGGTCGCCCGGTGCACAAACCCGTCGAGATGGATCCCAGTCACGCGACACGCCGACAAAACCTGTGACGAGCATCCATCTCGGCGAGAAGGAGGGGGCGAGAAGGAGGGGGCGAGAAGGAGGGGGCGAGAAGGAGGAGGAGGGGGGAGGGGCCGGGTCAGTGGACGACGATCACCAGGGCGGTGAGCAGGGGAGCCACGACCAGGGCGGGCAGCAGGTCGCCCACCGGCACCTGCTTGATGTTGAGCAGGCGCAGCCCGATGCCCACCAGCATCAACCCGCCCGTCGCCGTGAGCGCCGCGACGTGGGCATCCGGCAGGACCGACCCCAGCAGCACCCCGGCCAGCGTGAGCAGGCCCTGGACGACGGCGACCGAGACCACGGAGAACAGCACGCCCACCCCGAACGACGAGGCGAACGCGAGTGACGCGAACCCGTCCAGCACCGACTTGAGGGTGAGCTGCTCGATCCCGCGGCCCATGCCGTCGGACAGCGAGCCGAGGATCGTCAGCGGGCCGACGCAGAAGAGCAGCGACGCGCTGAGCCAGCCCTCGATGAACCGCTCACGCGCCCCGTGGTCCTGCCCGGTCTCGGCCGCGCCGACCAGGGACGGGCGGCGGGCCAACCGGCCCTGGATCTGGCCGGCGAGCCCTTCGAGCCGGTTCTCGATCTGGGCGAACGAACCGATGATGCCACCGATGAGCAGCGCCCCGAGCACGATGAGCACGGGGGCCCCGGTCCCGGTGGCGGCGCGCAGGGACGGGTCGGTGACGCTGACCACCGAGAGCCCCGCCATGAGCAGGGTCACGAGTCCGAGGACGTCGGTGACGACGCCGCTGGTGCGGGTGGGCAGCCGGTGGCCCACTGCCATCCCGAGCAGGGATCCGACGACGATGGTGGCCATGTTGATGACCGTGCCGAGTCCCGGGAAGTCAACGCTCACGGACGCAACCCTATGGTGTCGCAGGATCGATCTCGGCAAGGGCTTCACGTCCGCCCACGGATGCGCCTAGAGTCCTTCCTCGGGTCACCGTCAAGGGGATCCGCGGCCGCGGGGGGAGCCGTGCACACGTGTGAGACCGTCGATGATGGAGGAACCCGGTGGGCCGTCCCGCGATCAGTGTCAAGCGAGTCGACGAGGACTCGGAGCACGCCTTCACCGAGCTCTGGATGGCCGCCCGGGTCGACGCCGGGGTGAGCCCCGAGGTCGCCGCACGGGCCGCGTCCGAGGGGCGGATCTCCAGTGCCCTGCACCGTGACGACGTCCGGGCCTACGTGGCGATGTCCGAGGGTCGGGCCGTGGGCTACGCCGTGGCCGCAGTGAGCCCCTTCTCCGCCCTCACCGAGGCACCGTGCATGACGATCGACCAGCTGTGGGTGCTGCCCGAGTCCCGCCGCCACGGGGTGGCCCGCCACCTCATGGGTGCCATGACGCTGTATGCCGACGGGCAGGGCTACGAGCAGATCGGCTGCAACGTGCCGGCCCAGCACCGCGACGCCAATCGCTTCTTCGCCCGCCTGGGCTTCAACTCCCAGGTGGTGCGCCGCATCACCTCGGTGTCGGCGCTGCGGCGTCGGCTCGGGACCGACGAGCCCCGCCACCACTCGTTGGAGGTGCTGCTGCACCGTCGCCGGTCGCTGCGGGCCAAGGCCTCGGCGGCGTCGGGCAACCAGCTCGTCGGCTGAGCGGCACCCCGCTGAGCGGCACCCCTCAAACCGGCTCCGACCGGCATACGCGCGGTTGAGGGCTCAGGCGCCGCCGGGCGCCGCGTCGCGCAGCAGGCAGGTGATCCGGCAGGTGCACACCCGCTTGTCCTGGTCGTCGGTGATGACGACCTCGTAGGACGCCAGCGTGTTGCCCAGCGACAGTGCGGTGGCGGTGGCGGTGACGAAACCCGAGCGCGCGGCCCGGTGGTGCGTCGCGTTGATGTCCAGGCCCACGGCGATCCGGGTCGGACCGGCGTGCAGGGCCGCACCGAGCGACCCGAGGGTCTCGGCGAGCACGACGGAGGCACCACCGTGGAGCAGGCCGTAGGGCTGGGTGTTGCCCTCGACGGGCATCCTGGCGACCAGCCGCTCGGGGGTCCCCTCCAGGACCTCGATCTGCATCCGGTTCATGAGGGAGTCGGGGTTCATCGCCGTCATGGCGTCGAGCGCGGAGGCGAAGTCGTTGGTGTCGGTCACGGGCAATAGGCTGCCATGCGTGAGTCGCCTCCTGCTCCTCGACGGTCATTCCCTCGCCTACCGGGCGTTCTTCGCGCTGCCCGCCGAGAACTTCTCGACGAGCACCGGTCAGCACACCAACGCGGTCTACGGCTTCACCTCGATGCTCATCAACGTCATGCGCGACGAGCAGCCGACCCACCTCGCCGTGGCCTTCGACGTGTCCCGGCAGACCTTTCGCACCGAGCAGTACGCCGAGTACAAGGCCGGCCGGTCGGCGACCCCGAGCGAGTTCAAGGGCCAGGTCTCGCTGCTGCACGAGGTGCTCGACGCCCTCAAGATCCGCTACGTCGAGGTGGACGGCTACGAGGCCGACGACGTGCTCGCGACCCTCACCACCCAGGCCCTCGCGGAGGGCATGGAGGTGCTGATCTGCTCCGGTGACCGCGACTCCTTCCAGCTGGTCACCGACACCAGCACCGTGCTCTACCCCGTCAAGGGGGTCTCCGAGCTCGCCCGGATGACGCCGGCGGCGGTCGAGACCAAGTACGGCGTGCTGCCCGAGCGCTACTCCGACCTGGCGGCGCTGGTCGGCGAGTCCTCCGACAACCTGCCGGGCGTCCCCGGTGTCGGACCCAAGACGGCCGCCAAGTGGATCGGCCAGTACGGCGACCTCACGGGTCTGGTCGCCCACGTCGACCAGATCAAGGGCAAGGCCGGTGAGTCGCTGCGCGAGCACCTCGACGGCGTGCTGCGCAACCGACGCCTCAACCAGCTGGTCCGCGACCTCGACATGCCCGTCACCATCGCCGACCTCGAGCGCCAGAACTGGGACCGCGAGCAGGTCCACGCCGTGTTCGACAGCCTGGAGTTCCGCGTGCTGCGCGACCGGTTGTTCGACTACCTCGACGCCCCCCAGGAGGAGGCCGACCACGGCTTCGACCTCGACGGCACCGTGCTCGCGCCCGACGAGGTGGCTGGGTGGCTGGAGGAGTATGCCGCGGAGGGCGCCCGCGTCGGCCTGCACGTCGTGGGGCAGTGGGCCCGCGGCACCGGGGACGTGACGGCACTGGGGCTCGCCACCGAGGGCGACGCCGCGGCCTACGTCGACGTCACCTCGCTCGACGCGGCAGGGGAGGCGGCGGTGGGCGCCTGGCTCGCCGACCCGACCCGTCCGAAGGTGCTCCATGACGCCAAGGGGCCGCTGCTGGCCCTGGCCGCGCGGGGCTGGAGCCTCAACGGGATCGTCACCGACACCGCGCTGGCCGCCTACCTCGTGCGGCCCGACCAGCGCTCCTACGACCTGGCCGACCTCGTGCTGCGCCACCTGGGGCGCGAGCTGCGGGCCGAGACCGAGGACTCCGGGCAGGGGCTGCTCGACTTCACCGAGGAGGGCGATGCCGGGGCCCAGGAGGCCATGCTGCGCGCGCGAGCCGTCCTCGACCTCGCCGGCTCGCTGGCCGAGCAGCTCGAGGCCACCGGCGGCACGTCGCTGCAGCGCGACGTCGAGCTGCCGCTCGAGCAGGTGCTCGCGGGCATGGAGCGCACCGGCATCGCCGCGGACGTCGACGTGATGACCGGCCTCGAGGCCGACTTCGCGGCCAAGGTCCGCGAGGCGCAGCAGGACGCCTACGACGCCATCGGCGGCGACCAGATCAACCTCGGGTCGCCCAAGCAGCTGCAGGTGGTGCTCTTCGAGACCCTCGGGCTGCCCAAGACGCGGCGCACCAAGACCGGCTACACCACCGACGCCGACGCCCTGACCGACCTCTTCACCAAGACCGAGCACCCCTTCCTCGAGGCGCTGCTGCGCCACCGCGACTCCTCGCGGCTGCGGGTGACCGTCGAGGGCCTGCTGAAGTCGGTGGCCGACGACGGGCGCATCCACACCACCTACCAGCAGACCATCGCCGCGACCGGCCGCCTGTCCTCGACCGACCCCAACCTGCAGAACATCCCCATCCGCACCGACGAGGGCCGGCGCATCCGCGAGGTCTTCGTCGTCGGCGAGGGTTATGAGTCGCTCATGTCGGCCGACTACAGCCAGATCGAGATGCGGATCATGGCCCACCTCTCCGGTGACGAGGGGCTGATCGAGGCGTTCCGCACGGGGGAGGACCTGCACCGCTTCGTCGGCTCGCGGGTGTTCTCCGTCGAGCCTGCCGACGTGACCTCGGCCATGCGCTCCAAGGTCAAGGCGATGTCCTACGGCCTGGCCTACGGGTTGTCGGCGTTCGGGCTGTCCAAGCAGCTGACCATCTCCACGGGCGAGGCCCAGGGGCTGATGGACGAGTACTTCGCGCGGTTCGGCGGGGTGCGCGACTACCTTGCCGAGATCGTGGCCGAGGCGCGCGCCACGGGTTACACCGAGACGATGCTCGGCCGGCGCCGCTACCTGCCCGACCTCACCTCCGACAACCGCCAGCGCCGTGAGATGGCCGAGCGGATGGCGCTCAACGCCCCCATCCAGGGCTCCGCGGCCGACATCATCAAGATCGCCATGCTGCGGGTCGATGCCGCGCTGAAGTCGTCCGGTGCGCGCTCGCGCCAGCTGTTGCAGGTGCACGACGAGCTGGTCCTCGAGATCGCCCCGGGGGAGCGTGAGGAAGTCGAGGCGCTGGTGCGCACCGAGATGGGTGGCGCCATCGCGATGGACGTCCCGCTCGAGGTCAGCGTCGGCGTCGGCCGGTCATGGCACGACGCAGCCCACTGACGCCCACCGCTGCTCCCGAGGTGCTCGCGGAGGCGGGCAGGGCCTCACGATGGGCTCTTCCGCTGGCCGCGCTCGTGAGCGTCGCGCTGGCGCTCGTGGTGAGTGCCCGGTCCCTGGGCGCCGGGATCTACCTCTACCGCGACTTCGTGACCGTGCCACATCCGGTCCTTGGACCGCAGGCGCTCGGCACCGACGGTCAGCCCCCGCGGGCGGTGCCGCTCGATGCGGTGATGGCCCTGCTGGCACCTGTGCTGGCCAGCGGGATCCAGCAGCAGCTCATGCTGGTCGGGTCGATGGTGTTGGCCGGGACCGGGGTGGCTGTGCTGCTGCGGCACCACGGCGTCGCCGCGATGGTTGCCGGTGCGGCCGTCGCCACCTGGAATCCCTTCGTCGCCGAGCGCCTGATGCTCGGCCAACCCCCGACGCTGCTGGCCTACTCGATGACGCCGTGGCTGGTGGCCGCAGTGCGCTCACGGTGGCGGACCTCCCGTGGGATGGGCGCTGTGCTGGTCGCTGCCCTGCCCGCAGCCCTCACGCCGTGGGGTGGTGTGACCGCCCTGCTGACTGTCGTCGTGGTGTCCCTCGCCACACCTTGGCGACGCTCTCGGGTGTGGCTCGGCGGGTGCCTCGTGCTCAGCGTGGCATGGTGCCTGCCGTGGCTGGTTCCAGCCCTCGTGCATGGCGGCCGCCCTGCGGATCCCGACGGTGCCAACGCCTTTGCGTCGCGTGCCGACGGGCCGCTCGGCACGGCTGGTTCGCTCCTGACGCTCGGCGGCGTCTGGGCCCGGGGAGCGCGCCCGGCGTCGCGCAGTTCCGTGGCGGCCACCATCGCGAGCGTCATGCTCGCGGTGCTGGCCGTGGCGGTCCTCGTGCACCTGCTGCGCGAACGCCGACCCCTCGCCCGGCTGCTGGCCGCGGCGCTGCTCGGGCCTGCCATCGCCGCGTGGGCCGTGTCCCTCGGGCCGGGGCTGAGGCTGTTCCGGGGCCTCCAGCAGGTACCGGGAGTGGCCATCGCCCGGGACACCCACCGATGGGTCGGGCTCACGGCGGTGGCGACCGCCGTGCTGGTCGGGTGGGGCGTGGGCGCGCTGGGTCGCCGCCTCGTGGCCCCAGGGACCCGGGCCCCCGTTCTGGCCGCGCTGACGGTCGCCGTGATCGCCGGCTCGGTGCTCACGGTCCCAGACCTCCCCGCCGTCGTCGATACGGCCTACGAGCCGGTCCGGATGCCGGCCGACTGGGCGCCCATGGTCGATGCGGTCGAGCACGCGGCAGGACCCGGGTCGGTCCTGGTCACGCCGTGGGCTGCTTTTAGGCAGATCCAGCCGACGCCAGGCGCGCCGACCTGGAACGGCCGACGCGCGTTCCTCGACCCGCTGCCAAGGGCGCTGACCCGCACGGTGGTCGGGTCGCACGAGCTGGCCGTGGGCGTCGGCGACGACGAGGTGTTCCGGGTCGACGACGACCGGTCCGCCGTCGACGACTACACCACAGCCGGCCGCCTCGACGCGGACAAGCTGCGCGCCCACGGCGTTGCGGTGGTCGTGCAGTGGCGGGACACCGTCGGGACCCCCGTGGAGGCTGGGCTGGGGCTGCGCCGCATCTTCGAGGGTCCGCACTTCGACGTGTGGGCCGTGACACGCTGAGGGCCAGAATTCCCGAGGATTGCGCGCGGAGCCCAACCAGCCGGTAACATCCTCGCAACACCGACCCAGCCGGAGGCCCAACAGCATGAAGTCCTTGCGCGGAAACGAGCGCGGCGTAGTTTCGTCCGCCGCCGCTATCACCCTGCTGAGCGTCGTCCTGGGTGGCGGAGCCGCAGCCGCAGCAATTGCCAGCGTCGTCAGCAGTTCGGCCCCCAACGACACCAACGCCGTGCAGACCGGGCCCAAAGACCTCGTCAACCCCGACCAGTACCTGGGTTACGGCGGCTAGTCGATCACCAGCTGGGATCTGGCGTCGGTCATCGCGACCGGCGCCCTTCTCTGTGCGGTGTGCTCCAGCAGCCGCTCCCAGTGGTCGGCCGTGCCCGTCCACGTGAACTGTCGGGCGTAGCTCCTCGCGTGGGCTCCCAACTCCTCCCGCCTCGCGTGGTCCGCCAAGAGCTCGGAGACCTCGTGGGTCATCGCGTCGAGGTCCTCGACCAGGAGTCCCGTGCGGCCGTCGACGATCGACTCCGACAGGCCCCCAGCATCGTCGTAGGCCACCGTGGGGACGCCGTGGCTGGCGGCTTCGACGACGCACAGACCCCAGCCCTCCTTGACGCTCGGGGCCAGGGCCAACCAGGCCGAGGCCAGCTCGGCGTGCTTGGTGTCCTCATCGACGAAACCCAGCAGTGCCACGTCGTCGCCCACCCCGGACGCCCGGGCATGGGCCTCGATCTCGTCGTGCCACCATCCGTGCCCGATGATCCGCAGCCTCAGCCCCGGGTGGGTCGGGCGTAGTCGCGCCACCACGTCGATGGCGTGCTCGACGCGCTTGTGGGGGACCAGGCGGCCCAGGACCACGATGGTCGGCAGTGGGCTACGAGCGACCGTCAGCGCGCGCGGCGCGTCAGTGCCGTTGTGGATGACCGCGATGCGGCCCGGGGCGACACCCAGGTCCACGAGTTCATCGCGGGTCCTGCGCGACACGGCGACGTACTGGTGGTGGCGATAGATCAGGGGGGAGACCGAGGCCTCGATGAACCATCCCACCCGTGCAGCGACCCGACCGAAGACCACGGGCCACTGCTCGCGATGGACGTGGTGCACGAGGACGATCACGGGGGTGCGGGTACCCCACACCGAGAAGAAGGGGATGCCGTTCTGGGTGTCGACCACGATGTCGTAGGCGCCGTGCTGCCGCTCGTCGCGCCGGAGAGCCCGCACCGCAGCGGCGTACACCGACAGCCGCCCGCCCTGCCGCCGATACGTCACGCCACCGACCACCTCGATGGCAGGCGCGGTGCCGTGGGCGGCACAGTAGATCGTCACTGCGTGTCCGCGGCGCGCGAGCTCGGCAGCGACCGTCTCGAGGTAGTGCTCCGCGCCGCCACCCTCAGGGTGCGTGAAGTCGCGCCAGCTCAACAACGCGATGCGCACCTGTGCCCGTCCTCACACCTTCGTGATGGCCCGACTCGGCCAAGTTGACTCACCAGTAACCGTAGCGGCATTAAGGTTCACCCCGTGCTCGAGTCGGGAAAGGCGGCGTCGCCGGAGCTGCCGCGGGGTTCCCTGCGGCGGTCCGTGGCCTTGTTCCGCTCGTTCCTCGCCGAGCAGAGCGACCCTGACCACTTCTACTCCGTGTTGGCCGCCGACTCGGTGGCCGAGGTCTCCCGGTGGACCGTCCTGCGAGGCGCCACGGTCCTGGACATCGGCGGCGGGCCCGGCTACTTCGCCGCCGCGTTCACGGCTGCGGGAGCTCGGTATGCCGGGATCGAGCCGGACGTCGGCGAGCTCACCGCCCGCGGCGAGGCCGGGACGAATGCCTTGCGTGGGTCAGGGCTGGAGCTTCCGATCGAGTCCGGGTCGGTGTCCGTGGCCTACTCCAGCAACGTGCTGGAGCACGTGCCCGAGCCCGAGGCGATGGCCACCGAGATGCTGCGCATCACCGCCCCGGGTGGTGTGGTGGTGCTGTCCTGGACCCCGTGGCTGTCGCCCTGGGGTGGGCACGAGACCGCCCCCTGGCACTACCTCGGGGGACGCCGGGCAGCAGACCGCTACGCCATGCGGCACGGTCGGCGGCCCAAGAACGACGTCGGGATCTCGCTCTTTCCCTGTTCGATCGGTCGGATGATGCGGTGGTTGCGGGCGGTGGAGTCCGCTGGGGAGGTTCGCGTCGTCGAGGTCCTGCCCAGGTACCACCCCTCGTGGGCCCGCTGGGTCATCCGCGTACCGGGGCTGCGGGAAGTGGTCACCTGGAACGCCGTCCTGGTGTTCGAGAAGCTGCGATGAGCGAGTTGGTCGGCTCGGGACCGTCGTCCCGGGGTGCTTCGAGGCTGCGCCAGGTCGTGGTCTCGGTCTTCCTCGTCGTGTTCTGCTTCGTGCAGTCTCCGCGGCTCATCACCGCTGACACCAAGCTGGACCTCGCCGTTGACCCCTGGGGGTTCCTCGGCCGTGCACTGCACCTGTGGGACTCCCAAGGGGCCGCCGGCCAGCTCCAGAACCAGGCCTACGGCTACCTCTTTCCCATGGGACCGTTCTTCGGGGTCGGACAGTCACTGGGCCTGCCGCCGTGGGCCGTGCAGCGGCTCTGGTGGTCCCTGATCCTGTTGGTGGCCTACCACGGGGTCCGGGTGCTCGCCCTGAGGATGGGCTTGGGCGACACCACCACGCGGACCATAGCCGCTCTGGCATACGCGCTGTCCCCACGCATCACCGGCGGTCTGGGCGCCATCAGCATCGAGCTCTGGCCGATGGCCGTGGCGCCGTGGGTGCTGCTGCCCCTCGTTCGCGTCCAGGCCGGACGGGAGCGAGCGGCTGCCGGCAGGTCGGCGTTGGCCCTGCTGTGCGTGGGCGGCGTGAACGCCGTGGCCACCGGTGCCGTGCTGGTCCTGCCGTTCTTGTTCCTCCTCCTGCGGGGCCGCGACCTCGTGTACCGGCGCGTGTTCGCGTGGTGGGGCGTGCTGACGGTGGGTGCGATGCTGTGGTGGCTCGTCCCGCTCATGCTGCTGGGACGATATTCCCCGCCCTTCCTCAGCTGGATCGAGTCGGCCTCGGTCACCACCACGCTCGGGTCACTCCCCGAGGCGTTCCGAGGAACCACCCACTGGCTGGCAGGCATCGTCACGAGCGCGGGCACCCAGTGGCCGGCAGCGCACGAGGTCCTGGTGGGCCGCGCGGGGGTGCTGGCGGGCCTCGAGCTGGCCCTGATCGGGGCCTGGGGCCTGTCTCGCACCGACGTGCGCCATGGCCGCTTCCTCCGGGTCGGCCTGATCACGGGGTTGACGTTGTTGACACTGGGGCACACCGGCCCTCTGGCGGCACCATGGGCAGAGCAGGTCCAGCACCTGCTTGACGGCCCCTTGGCTCCGGTCCGCAACCTGCACAAGTTCGATCTCGTGGTGCGGTTGCCGCTCGCGCTGGGGGTGGCACACCTGCTCGCGGTGGTGCGGCCACGCCTTCGCGAAACCCCATGGGCGAGCCGGCTCCTTCCCGGCGTCGCCGTTCTGGCTCTCGTCTCGCTGGTCGCACCCGCCGTCACGATCGGCGTGAGCCAGGCCCGCCCCTTCACCGAGATCCCGTCATGGTGGGGTGACGCTGCACGCTACCTGGGGCAACAGCCCCGCGACCGCACCTTGCTCCTTCCCGGGTCCAACTTCTTCGTGGGTTTGTGGGGCTCCCCGCGCGACGAACCCCTGCAACCGCTGGCGAGCTCGCCCTGGATGGTCCGCGATGCCGTGCCCCTCGGATCAGCAGGGGCAACCCGCGAGCTCACCGCGATCGAGCAGGCAGTCTCCACCGGCCACGGCGGACAGCGGCTCGCGTCTCTCCTGGCGAGTCTCGGTGTGGACCGAGTACTGGTTCGTGCCGACCTCGACTGGCGGGCGACTGGTGCGCCGCCGCCCCTCGTCGTGCGCCAGGCGCTTGCGGAGACGCCGGGGGTCAGTCCTGGGCGGACCTTCGGGCCGATCATCGGGGGATCGTTTCGATCCGATGTCGCGGTTGACGACGGTATCGACCAGGGCGTGCCCACCCTGCAGGTCTTCGAGGTGGCGAACGGGCGAACCACAGCCCCGACCCTCGTCGCCGCGGCGGGGGTGGGGATCCTTGCCGGCGGTCCCGAGGGTGTCGCGCAGGCCGAACCGGGGGCCACCTGGGTCCTCGCGAGCGACCGCGAGTCGCTGCGGACGATCAAGGCCGCAGGGGGTGGGCAGACCGGGGCCGTGACCGACACGCAGCAGCGCCGGGAGGCTTCCTTCGCGTCGGTGCGTGACTCATACGGTCCACTGTTGCGCGCCGACGAGGCGTACTCGGCTCCACGCCCCACCCACGACTACCTCACGCCGGGGATGCGGGCCCCTCAGGACCAGAGCACCAGCATCCGCGACGGCGGAGTCCGCGTCGAGGCGTCGACGAGTGGCGCCACCCCCTTGTTCGGCCAGAAGCTCCAGCTCGCCCGTGGCCCGGGTGCCGGGTTCGACGGCAGCGACGACACGAGTTGGGTCTCGGCTGCCCCGGCCACGGGCTCGTGGCTCCGGGTGACCTGGCCCGAGGACAAGGAGATTCCCTCGGTCGTGCCGGTGCAGCTCGACTCTGGGACCGGCGCGGATGTGGCGGCTGTAGAGCTGCGTACCGAGCAGGGGGTGGTGAGGACCCCGGTAGACGCGCCAACCGCCGTGGCGCCGGACCGCCAACGGGTGATGGCCGAGGCCCACCCAGGACCGAGCCGATTCGTCGAGATCCGCGTGGTGGCCGTGCGGGGCGACCGAGGGCGCCCCGCGGCGGTGGCCGAGCTGGGGCCTGGAGTGCTCCCGGAAGCTCCTCAGTCGCTGCGGACCCCTGCCCTCAACGCGGTAGAGGCCTCGTCCTTCGCCCTGAGCGTGCGAGGTGATCGGCTCAACCCGTGTGTTCTCGATGCCGCAGGCATTGCGCGATGCCAGGTGGCGCGCCAGCGCAATGGGGAGGAGGACCTCGGGATGCGGAGGACGGTCACCCCCCCGAAGGGCACCTGGACGCTCGAGGGCACGGTGGCGGCCAGGCCCGGAGCCGCCCTGGATGCCCTACTCGACGGCAGCCACCCCGCGAAGGTCGTCTCGACCAGCCGGTGGCTCGCAGATCCCCTCGTGCGGCCGGGAAACCTGGTCGACGGCGACCCCGCCACCTACTGGGCCTCCGACCCGGCGGACCCGGCCCCCGCGGTGACCCTGAGGCTGCCCAAGCCGCGCAGGGTTTCGAGCCTGGTCGTGGACACCGAGAGTTCGGTCGTCGGTGCGCGCCCTCAACAGGTGCGCATCACCTCGGGTGGCCGCAGCCTCGTCCGCGACGTCGACGTCGACGGATCGGTGTCGTTTCCGGCGATCACCACCTCCCGGATGACCGTGACCGTGCTCAAGGCGACCACCAGCACCAGTGTCCGCACCGGTGGCGCGCGCTCCTCGATGCCGGTGGTCATCGGTGAGCTGCGGATCAACGGGGTCGCGTGGCCGTCGCAGCGGGACTCACAGGGCGGACGCGCCTGTGGCTTCGGTCCAGAGGTGCAGGTGGATGGGAAGCCCGTGGCCACTGAGCTGGTCGCTCCCGTCGCTGACATTTCTTCGGGCCGAGCGGTCGCCCTGCGTCCCTGCGAGGACCTGACGTTCGACGGTGGGGTGCACACCGTGAGCCTCGTGGCCTCGGCCGAGTTCATTCCCCAGACCCTGAACCTGACCATGGAGGGCGTTCCGCGGACCCGGTCCGGCGCCGCCGTGCCTCTGGAATGGACCAGCGTGTCGGACACCGAGCGGACGCTGGTCGTGCCCCGGCGGGACTCGTCGTCCGTCCTGTCCGTCCCCGAGAACCAGAACGATGGCTGGGTGGCGACGCTTGACGGCAAGGACCTGACGGCCCTGCGTCTCGACGGCTGGCGCCAGGCGTGGGTGGTGCCAGCGGGGAGCGGTGGGATCGTCCACCTCTCGTACGCACCGCAGACGCCCTTCACGGCAGGCCTGGTCCTGGGCGCCCTGGCTGCGCTGCTCGTGCTGCTGACCGCCCTCTGGCCCTCGAGGGCGCGTCTCGTGGAGCCACGGCGCGGACCGCAGTCCGAACTCCCTGCGACCGCCCTGGGAGCCGTGGGGGTCGTGGTGGTCGGCGGTCCGTGGGGCGTACTCGCCCTGCTCCTCGCCGTGGTTCTGCGGAGGGTGCTCAAGGTGGGCGAGATCGCCTTCGTCGTCCTGGGCACGGTCATGGTGGCCGTGGCCGCGTGGTCACCGTGGCCGCGTCCAGCCGCCACGAACCATGGCGGGGCTGCCCAGATGTTGGTGCTGGTCCTGCTGGCGATGCTGGTCAGCTCCGGCTGGCGACGTCCTCCGGCTCCAGCGCTGGCCGACCCACGACCCCCGGGAGTGGGTCAGGTGCCCGCCGGGTCATCCGATGAGCCCAGCTGAGGACGGGGTGCTCCAACAGGTACCAGCTCGCGGCGGCAGTGGGAATGGTCACCACCAGCGTCACCCCGATGAGCAGCCAGAAGTGTCCGCCGAACAGGGCCAGGCCGAAGCCTGACTGGACGGCGAACATCACCGGCAGGTGCCACAGGAACACCGCATAGCTGATGGTGCCCAACCAGACCATCGGCCGCGACGAGAGCATCCGTGAGACCGAGTCGGAGCCGCCGACCGCCGACGGCAGCACGAGGGCGACCGCGGCCACGAGGTAGGCCAGGTGCTTGAACGCGTCCTCGGCACCGGTCGACGGTCTCAGGTCGTAAGGGCCGGCCAGGCGGGTGGTGGCGAGCCAGAGGAGCAACACCGCGACCAGTCGGGTCGCCATCGGGGCCTCGCGCACGATCTCGACCACCCTGGCACACCAGGGGTCGGACGGTGAGGCAGTCCTCAGGACGGCAAGCGCCATGCCCGCGACGAACCAGTCGAGGTGAGCAGGCAGCCAGGACAGCGCCTCCAACGGGGCGAGATGGCCGGTGTTGACCATCGCACGAAAGCCCCAGGCCAGGACGGCGAGCACGGCCATCCGGGTGAGTTGCCGCGTTACCGACGACGGGCCCCCGACGCGGGTCCCAGCCCGCAGGACCCGAGCGAGCAGGGGGAGGGCGAGGTAGAAGGAGACCTCCGTCGACAGGCTCCAGAGATGGTTGAGCGGTGCGATCGCCCAAGAGGTGGTCGCGGTCTGGACCAGTCCGAGCGTGGCGAGCCAGGCCGCCGCTGAGGCGCGCTGCGCTTCGGGGACGATGAAGGCGGTGCCGAAGAGGCAGAGGAGGAACGCCGGGTAGATCCGGGCCAGTCGCCGCAGGGCATAGTCCTTGAGCCGGGGGGCCTCGCCGGTCCCCAACGCTCGACGGGCGTGGGGCAGATAGAGCAGGAAGCCGCTGAGGACGAAGAAGACAGCGACGCCGAAGTCCATCCGGGCCACGAGACCTGGATGGGTGGTTCCCCCCGTGGTGCCGGTGAGGAAGCCGGCATGGGTCACGACGACGGCCAGGACCGCGACCGCCCGCAACCCTTCCAGGGCGCTCAGGCGTCTGCCGAGGTCGGTGTCGACGCTCTGGCTCATCGGGACTCCGTCGGCACGACCGCGCGGACCGAGACGACGCACATGCCTGCAGCCGAGTCCGGGTGGATCCGGACCGCCGCGACGTCGACGCCGTAGGGGACCCGCAGCCGGACGACGTACGGCCCCCGCTGCAGCGTGGTTGGGTGGGGCCAGGGGACAGGTGTGACGACGCCGTCGGATCCGACGACATCGACCCCCACCCGGCGCTCGTCGTTGACCAGCATCCCCAGCTCGACCATCTCGTCTCGCTTGTAGGACACCACCTGCGGCGAGGAGATGATGGTGGGTTCGGTCGCACCGGGCTGCACCGGATGGTGGCAGAAGGTGGAGTCACCGGGATCGAAGTCCTGGACCGTGAGGAGGCCTGCGGCCAGCAGGTGACCGTCGGAGCCGACAATGGTCGTCGAGGGATGGGAGAGGGCCAGCTCCGCGGTGGGACGCAGGAGCGCCACGAGGTCGAGCGTCGAGATCTCTGTCTGCATCCACCCGGGCACGACGTCGTCGGGGATGGGTCCCGGCAACACGGTGGTTCTCGAGTCCCCACCCGCCCGACCGGCCTGGTCCAGATCGGACCTCAGGGCTGCCAGGTACGCGGGAGTTGCCGTGGTGTGCCACCGGGCGGCGAACTGCGACCAGGACGTGCCTCCTCCCACGACGACGAGCAGGCCGACCAGGGCCACTGCGGTCGGCAGGAAGACCTGCCGGCGCCCGGATGCGGCGTGCATCGCGGGACGGGCAACGGGTGGGCCCGCCCACCCCAGCAGAGCGACGGCGAAGACCACGCACAGCACGACCGCACAGTCCGCGAAGAGCCGCAGGTTCGCGGCTGTGTCGATGCCGAACGCGGCAGACCGGCCGATGAAGACGAATGCCTCGACAGGGAGGACGTAGGCGGCGCCGATGAGCACGGCCCGCGCGACCCGGGACCGGGACGCCGTGTGCCTGGCCGTCGCGGCGAGGGTGCCCAGGACGACGAAGTCCGCGAGCAGCGCCAGGGCCAGCGGGGCGTCGGGCACCGCCAGGGCCGGACCGCTGGGGGACCAGCGCCACGGACCGCCGACCAGGGCCGGGAGGACGCCGAGCCCCATCGAGCGGACGAGCAGGTCGAGGAAGTCGAAGGGCGAGAGCCCTGTCGGGGTGCCCTGGTCGAAGGGTCCGCTCCGGTAGACCACGACGTAGCCGACGGCGAGCACGGCGAGTGGCGCGGTGAGCCCGATGACGGACCGGGTACGCGACCGTGAGCTCGGCACGAGGACTGCCAGGGCGACGACGAGTGCACAGCCGGCCAAGGCGCGCTCCGAGAAGAGCATCGCCACGGCGATCAGCGCCACCGCTCCACCGGTCCAGTACCGCTTCCTTTGGCTGCGCACCAGGCGCACCGCGCAGATGGCCGCGGCGAGGATGAAGACCAGGGGGAGCAGGGTCGTCAGCGCCTGGCGGTACCACGCGGTGGCCGACAGCAGGGCCGGGGTCATGAGGGCGATCGTCAGGGGCACCAGGGCCGCGGGGCGTGGGCCCACCAGCTCTCGCAGGAGGATCCACAGCACGGCTCCGAGGGCGAGGTGGGTCGCGAGGGTGGCGACGACGGCCGGCCCGTGCTCGAGAGGGGCGTAGTGCATCTGGAGCCAGTCCAGGGTGCGTGGTCCCGGGGCCAGGTGGGTGCCGTTCGAGGAGAAGATGAAGGACCAGAAGGGCTGCTCCCGCGCATAGGCCTGGGCACGCAGGTCGTCGAGGTAGAGACCGCCGCCGGTGACGAGCCACCAGACGGGGAGCAGGTGGGCGAGCACGATGATGGTCGCGCCGCGGTCCGAGGGGGTGACGCGGAGGCGCGCACCCTTCGCCGAGGCGTCGTCGGGCTCCGATGTGGGCGGTGTCGAGGCCTGGGACTCGACATCGGCGTCAGCGGACACGGGGCCTCTCCAACTGGGGACTCACCGGGAAATTTCGCCGGCGACGACGTGGATTCGCCGAAGTCGGCAATGTCGCAAGAACGAGGCTACTCGCTGGTACGCTCGCGCCACCTCATTTCAAAGGAGACCGTCGGGATGCGCAAGGTGCTTGGCAGCGTTGCCACACTTTTGGGAGTTTTGCTCCTCGTGGTGGGATTTTCCGCCAAACCAATTCTCTACTCGAACCTGGCCACGGTTTCCCTGGACCAGAAGTCGAAGTCGACGTCCGAGGGCAGCGGGATGTCGGCGCTCTACGCCCACGAGGTCGACGGTGCGGCGGTGTTCGACAAGCTCGAGAACGTCAACCTCAAGAGCACCCGCAACGTCATCGGCATCCCGGGGAGGGTCAAGGCTGCGAACACGCAGGACACCGAGGCCTTCTGGCAGACCACGGTGCAGTCCCAGGCCGAGATCAACGGCACCTGGACCGACCTGAGCTACAGCGACGAGGGCGTGTCCTTCAACCGCAAGACGGCAGTGGCGACCAACTGCTGTGGAGACTTCAAGTCGGCCGGTGACCTGGACCAGCCCACCAAGACCGTCCCCGTCACCCACCAGGGACTCTTCTTCAAGTTCCCCTTCGACGTCCAGAAGAAGACCTACAAGTGGTGGGACGGCGACCTCGGCGAGGCGCGGGACATGAGCTACGTCCGCGAGGAGAAGCTCGAGGGTGTGACGACCTACGTCTTCCGCCAGACCATCGACAAGGCCGAGATCGACGAGCGACTCGTGCCGAAGGCCGTCTTCGGCGACCCTGCGCAGGGCAACGTCACGGCCAAGGTGATGTACGGCAACATCCGCACCCTGTGGATCGAGCCGAACACCGGGGTCCTCATCAAGGGACAGGAAGAGGTCGACAAGTCCCTCACGGCTGACGGGTACTCGGACGTCGCCACGACCAAGGGCACCATTGGCTACAGCGCTGCGACCGTCAAGAAGAACGCCGAGGACTGGGGCAGCAAGGGCTCCCTGCTCGGCCTCATCCACGGTCCGCTCACGATCATCGGGATCGTCTTCGGCGTCCTGCTGCTCGCCGTCGGGCTCTTCCTGAGCTTCGGCGCCAGGACAGGTCGCCGCGAAGCGGTCTGAGCGCCAGGCCGCTCGTCCTGCATCCAGGGGTGGTCCGGTGTCCGGGCCACCCCTGGGTGTTCTGCGGGGTGACCTTCAGACGGTGGACGGCTCGGGCTGACGCCCCCGGCCGCCGTCGCCCTCGCCGCTGTCGGCATCCTCGGCGGTGAGCGGCTGGGCGATGCTCTCGAGCGACTGGCCCTCGGCCTTGACGCCGAGGAACGCCTCGACGAGCCCGCCGATGACCATCAGCGCCGCCCCGATGAAGTAGCCCACGGCGATCCCGGTGATGTCCTTCGATGCCGAGGCGTTGTCGATGAGCGAGCCGAACAGCAGCGGACCGCTGATGCCGCCGGCCGCCGTGCCGATGGCGTAGAAGAAGGCGATGCACAGGGCCCGCGTCTCCAGCGGGAAGACCTCGCTGGCCGTGAGGTAGGCAGCGCTCGCACCGGCCGACGCGAAGAAGAAGATGACGGCCCCGAAGATCGTCAGCGTCACGGCGTCGAGGCTGCCCAGGCTGAACCCGGCCGCGGCGAGGAGCACCCCGGAGAGCACATACGTCCCGGTGATCATCCGCACCCGCCCGACGGTGTCGAACAGCCGGCTGAGCAGCAGCGCCCCGGCGAAGTTGCTCGCCGCGAAGATCGCCAGGTACCACCCGGTCTGCTTCACCTCGAAGAACGTGGTGAGGGTGTCGCCATACGTGAAGAAGAAGGCGTTGTAGAGGAAGGCCTGTCCCACGAACAGCGAGAAGCACAGGATCGTGCGCCGGGGGTACATCGTGAACACCGTCTTGGCGATCTCGGGGATGGAGATCGTGCGCCGCTGGCGGATGGTGATGGGCTCCTCGTCGTTCGAGGGCAGGTCCCGCCCGGTCTCCTCGTGGACGGTGCCTTCGATGTCCTTGACGATGCTCTCGGCCTCCTCCTCGCGGCCGTGGATGAACAGCCAGCGGGGGCTCTCGGGCACGTGGCGCCGCACGACGAGGATGCCGATGGCCAGCACGGCACCCAGCCCGAAGGCCAGCCGCCAGCCGAGCGCGGGGTCGACCACTGCGGGGTTGAGCAGGGGAATGGTGAGCAGCGAGCCTGCTGCGGCGCCGACCCAGAACGAGCCGTTGATGGCCACGTCGACGCGACCCCGGTAGGCCTTGGGGATCAGCTCGTCGATCGCGGAGTTGATCGCGGCATACTCCCCGCCGATGCCCGTCCCGGTGAGGAACCTGGCGACGAAGTACCAGAGGGGGTTCGGCGCGAAGGCGGTCAGCACCGTGGCGAAGGTGTAGACGCCGAGGGTGAGCAGGAACAGCTTCTTGCGCCCGAACTTGTCGGTGAGCTGTCCGAAGAACAGCGCGCCGAGACAGGCTCCGGCGACATAGACCGCGCCGGCGAGCCCGATGTCCGAGCTGGACAGGCCGAGGCCGGTGTCGGTCGGTTTGAGGGCCTCGGACATCGACCCGACGATCGTCACCTCCAACCCGTCGAGGATCCACACGGTCCCCAGGCCGATGACGACCATCCAGTGCCACCGAGCCCAGGGCAGGCGGTCCAGCCGCCCCGGGATGTCGGTGCTGATCCGTCCGGTTTCGACGTCCGACGCCACAGCTTCCTCCTCGTTCAGTCGGGGACGCGCGTCCGCCGTCAGCGGAGGATGCGCCTCGAAGAACCTACGGCGAAGCCGGCCGATCCGCACGCCGAGCAGCAGGGGAGGCGCGATGAAAGCCGCAGGTCAGGGCCCTGCGAGGCTCCGGGACTGCCCGATCAGGGGCGGATGCAGACGAAGATCGCGGTCCCCGGCAGGTAGCCACCGCGCAGGGGTGACCACCCGCCCCAGGACTGCTCGTTGCGCGCCGGCCACTCGGGCTCGACCAGGTCCACGAGCACCAGCCCTGCGGCCACCACCTCACGGATGCGGTCGCCCACGGTCCGGTGGTGCTCCACGTAGCTGGTCTCGCCGTCGCTGTCGGTCTCGACGTAGGGGGTGCGGTCGAAGTACGACGAGCCGACGGTCAGCCCCTGCGCCCCCGGGTCGTCCGGGAAGGCCCACCGGAACGGATGGGTCGTGGAGAAGACGAACCGGCCACCGGGGCGCAGCACCCGGGCCGCCTCGCGCACCAGCCGCGCGGTGTCGGCGACGAACGGCACGGCGCCGTATGCCGTGAAGACCACGTCGAACATCCCGTCACCGAAGGGCAGGTCCACGGCGTCGCACTGCGCGAGCGGGACCGCCTGTGCCGGGGGAGTGGCCCGACGGTTGAGCTCGACTCCCTGGCGCAGCATCCCGGCAGAGAGGTCCGTCGCGACCACCTGACCACCCGCCGCTGCCACCCACCGGGCGCACTGGCCGGCACCGGCGCCGATCTCGAGGACCCGACGACCGTCGAGGTCGCCGAGCAGGCCGAGCTCGGACTCGCGCCACCCCTCAGGGCCCCAGACGAAGTCCGCATCGCCCAGGAAGGTGCCGTGCTCGGCGTAGTAGCTCCCGGCCTCGGCGTCCCACCAGGTCCGGTTGGCGGCAGCCGTCTCCGACGCCCCCGCATCGCGACGGCTGACCTGCGCAAACTCGCTCACCTGCACACCTCTCGTGGTTTTGACCGTGCCCGGGCGCTCTCGGTAGGGTAGGGGAGCACATCCGTGTGCGCGCTTCGCCGTGTCCACCCGTGGACGCCGGGGCGTGCTCAACACCTCTATTCACTGTCCACCATCGGAGTTCCTACTACATGACTGCCAGCACGGTCGAAAAGACCGCCCCTCAGGTTGCCATCAACGACATTGGCTCTGAGGAAGACCTCCTTGCCGCGATCGACGCGACCATCAAGGACTTCAACGACGGCGACATCGTCGAGGGTGTCATCGTCAAGGTCGACCGGGACGAGGTCCTGCTCGACATCGGCTACAAGACCGAGGGTGTCATCCCCTCGCGTGAGCTCTCGATCAAGCACGACGTCGACCCCTCTGAGGTCGTCAAGGTCGGCGACGAGGTCGAGGCCCTGGTCCTCCAGAAGGAGGACAAGGAAGGCCGCCTGATCCTGTCCAAGAAGCGTGCGCAGTACGAGCGCGCCTGGGGCACCATCGAGAAGATCAAGGAAGAGGACGGCGTCGTCACCGGCACCGTCATCGAGGTCGTCAAGGGTGGACTCATCCTCGACATCGGCCTGCGCGGCTTCCTGCCCGCCTCCTTGGTCGAGATGCGTCGCGTCCGCGACCTCCAGCCCTACGTGGGCAAGGAGATCGAGGCCAAGATCATCGAGCTCGACAAGAACCGCAACAACGTGGTCCTGTCGCGCCGTGCCTGGCTCGAGCAGACCCAGTCCGAGGTGCGCACCACGTTCCTCAAGGAGCTCCAGAAGGGGCAGGTCCGCTCCGGCGTCGTGTCCTCCATCGTCAACTTCGGTGCCTTCGTGGACCTCGGTGGCGTCGACGGCCTGGTCCACGTGTCCGAGCTGTCCTGGAAGCACATCGACCACCCGTCCGAGGTCGTCGAGGTGGGCCAGGAGGTCACCGTCGAGGTGCTCG
Source organism: uncultured Actinomycetota bacterium (assembly GCA_963757635.1). Classification (GTDB taxonomy): domain Bacteria; phylum Actinomycetota; class Actinomycetes; order Actinomycetales; family Dermatophilaceae; genus Pedococcus. Next base: position 130,600 of record CAVWSK010000007.1, read on the forward strand.
ACGTCGACATGGACCGCGAGCGCGTGTCCCTGTCGCTGAAGGCCACCCAGGAAGACCCGTGGCAGCACTTCGCCCGCACCCACGCGATCGGGCAGGTCGTGCCGGGCAAGGTCACCAAGCTGGTCCCGTTCGGCTCCTTCGTCCGCGTGGACGACGGCATCGAGGGCCTGGTCCACATCTCCGAGCTGGCCGAGCGCCACGTGGAGCTGCCGGAGCAGGTCGTCACCGTCGGCGCCGACATCTTCGTCAAGGTCATCGACATCGACCTCGAGCGTCGCCGGATCTCGTTGTCCCTCAAGCAGGCCAACGACGACAGCGCGCCCGTCGCCGAGTTCGACCCGACGCTCTACGGCATGGCCGCGGAGTACGACGAGAAGGGCGACTACAAGTACCCCGAGGGCTTCGACCCCGAGACCCAGGAATGGCTCGAGGGCTACGAGGCACAGAAGGAGAAGTGGGAGGCCCAGTACGCCGAGGCGCACGCCCGCTGGGAGGCCCACAAGACCCAGGTCGAGGAGGCCACCAAGGCCGACGCCGAGGCTGCCGCGAACGTCGGCACCGCGACGACCTACTCCTCCGACTCGGGTTCGTCGTCGGCTTCGACCGACGAGAGCGACTCGGTCCGCCCGAGCGCCGCTCCCGCCTCCGAGGGCACGCTCGCCTCGGACGAGGCCCTCGCCGCACTGCGCGAGAAGCTCACCGGCAACTGAGCCCGCACCCGGCATACCTGCGGGTATGCCGTGTGCACGGCTTCGAGAGGCCCGGTCCCCATGGGGGCCGGGCCTCTCGGTCGCTCCGGGTAGCGTGGGCGGCATGGCACGCACCGTCGCAACGAACACCCGCGTCGAGCTCGACGAACTCCTCGAGTTCGTCCGCCCGCGCCACCAGATGATCGTCATCACCACCCGGGAGGACGGCCGCCCCCAGGCGTCCCCGGTGAGTGGCGGCGTGGACTCCCAGGGGCGGATCGTCATCTCCACCTACCCCGAGCGCGCGAAGACCACCAACGCCAAGCGCCGGCCCGAGGTGAGCGTCGTGGTGCTGTCCGAAGACTTCGGCGGGGCCTGGGTCCAGGTCGACGGCGAGTGCGAGGTCATCGACGTGCCGGACTCGGTCGAGCCGCTCGTGGAGTACTTCCGCAGCATCTCCGGCGAGCACCCGGACTGGGACGAGTACCGCCAGGCCATGCTCGACCAGGGCAAGTCGATCATGCGGGTCACCCCGACCCGGTGGTCGCCGGTGGCCACCGGCGGTTTCCCCGCGCGCCTGGTCGACTGAGCACGCGGGAGTGGTGCGTCCGCCCCCACCCTGTGGAAGGGTCGTGACTCCCACCCCTGACGGCAGGAGCGCGGACCCATGACCACCACGTCCCCCGAGGCCTCGGGGCTGACCCCCGCCCGCCTGGCCGACCTGCGCCGCTGGAACGCCGCCCTGACCGTCCTGCACCTCGCCCAGGCCGTCGCGGTCGCGGTGCTCGCGGGCACGTTCGCCATCACGGTGACCTCGAACTTCCCCGAGGGCCCACCAGGGTCCGCTGCCCCGGCGCCTGCGTCGCTGTTCGAGGTCAGGATCGGCTGGGCCGTGGCCGGCTTCCTGGCCCTGGCCGCGGTCGACCACCTGCTGACCGCGACGGTCCTGCGTGGGGCGTACGAACGCGACCTGGCGCGCGGGATCAACCGGTTCCGCTGGGTCGAGTACTCCTTCAGCGCCACGCTGATGGTGATCCTGATCGGTTTCTACTCGGGGATCACGGGCATCACCACCGTCATCGCGGTGGCCGGAGCCAACGTCGCGATGATCCTCTTCGGCTGGGTCCAGGAGCGGATGAACCCGCCCGGGCGCGACCGGACCACCATGCTGCCCTTCTGGTTCGGCACGGTCGTGGGGCTCGCGCCCTGGGCGGCCATCGCCGTGAACATCGCCGGTTCCGCGACGGTCCCGGGCTTCGTCTACGGGATCGTCGTGGTCCAGGCCGTGCTCTTCTTCAGCTTCGGACTCAACCAGTACGTGCAGTACCGCGAGATCGGTCGGTGGGCCGACTACGCCTTCGGGGAGAAGACCTACCTCGTGCTCAGCCTCGTCGCGAAGTCGCTCCTGGCCTGGCAGATCTTCGGTGGCTCGCTGGCCGGCTGAGTGCCGCGGACGGCTCTCCTGCGCTGATGTGCAGACTGGTCGGCGGATAGGGTGACGCCATGCTGCGCGTCGGGCTCTCTGGGGGCATCGGGTCCGGGAAGTCGACCGTGTCGAAGCGCTTCAGTGAGCGCGGCGCGGTGGTCATCGACGCCGACGCCCTCGCCCGTGAGGTCGTCGCGCCAGGGTCACCGGGGCTCGACGCGATCGTCGACCGTTTCGGCGAGGAGGTCCTCGACGGCGACGGCGCCCTCAACCGGGCGGCGCTCGGGGTGCAGGTCTTCGCGGATGCCGAGGCCAGGCGCGACCTCGAGGCCGTCACCCACCCGCTCATCGCGGAGCGCACCGCCGCCCTCGTGGCGGCCGCACCCCCGGACGCGATCGTCGTCCACGACGTCCCGCTCCTCGTCGAGAAGGCGATGGGCGCGGCATACCACCTCGTGGTCGTGGTCGGCGCCGACGAACGGACCCGGCTCCACCGGCTGGTGCGCACCCGCGGGATGACCGAGGACGCGGCCCGCAGCCGGATGGCCGCCCAGGCCACCGACGCGCAGCGGCACCGCGCGGCCGACGTGTGGCTCGACAACGACGGCACGCCCGCCGAGCTGATCGCTGCCGTGGACGCGCTGTGGGACGAGCGCCTGGTCCCGTTCGAGGCGAACGTCCGCACCGGCACCCGGTCCCACCGGCCCGAGCGGCTCCGGCTCGCGGCCCCTGACCCCACCTGGGCGGAGCAGGCCGACCGACTGCTGGCCCGGCTGCGTCGTGCCTTCGGTGACACGGTGGTGACCGCCGACCACGTCGGGAGCACCGCGGTCCCGGGCCTGGTTGCCAAGGACGTCATCGACCTCCAGATCGGCGTGCGGTCCCTGGCCGCGCTCGACGACCCCGACCTGGTGCGCCGGCTGCGCGACGCCGGTTTCCCCCGGGCCGAGGGGGAGTGGGCCGACAACGCCAAGGACGGCACCACCTGGCCGAAGGGCTTCCACGGCAGTGCCGACCCCGGCCGCGTGGCGCACGTCCACGTCCGCGAGGTGGGCGGTCCTGGCTGGCGGTGGGCGCTGATGTTCCGCGACTGGCTGCGCGCGGATGCCGCCGCCCGTGCCGAGTACGCCGCCGAGAAGCAGCGCCTGGCCACGACGATCGACACGGTCAGCGAGTACGCCGACGCCAAGGAGCCGTGGTTCGACGCGATCCACGCCCGGGCCGAGCACTGGGCGACGACGACACGATGGGAGCCGACTGGTGGCTGAGGACCGCAGACCGACCAGCGTCTACGGCGTGGGGGAGGAGCCCGACCCGCGCTTCTCCCTGGCCAACGAGCGCACCGCCCTGGCCTGGATGCGCACGGCCCTGGCCCTCGTCGCGGGCGGGGTGGCCGTGGTGTCGCTGTCGTCGCTGGACTCGGTCCCGGCCTGGGCCGCCCTGGTTGGGGCGGCCTCCTGCACCGCAGGAGGGGTGCTCGCGGTGCGGGCGGCCCGTGGCTGGGCCCACGTCGAGCGGGCCCTGCGGCTGCGCCAGCCGCTCCCGGCGCCGAGCGCCCTGGTGGTGCTCGCCGGAGGCGTGGTGGTGCTGGCCGTCCTCGTGCTGGTCCTCGCGGTCGTGGAGATCGCAGGTCGGTGAGCCCGATCCCGGAGCGCACGGCGCTCCAGCCCGAGCGCACGGCCCTGGCCTGGCAGCGGACCGCCATCACCTCGCTGATGGTGCTGGTGCCGATGGTGCTGGTGGCCCTGCGGATCGACCAGCCGTGGATGGCGGGCGGCGGGGCAGCGGCCATGCTCCTCAGCGTGGCGCTGGTCCTGTCGGTCCGCCGTCGGCACACCGAGCTGGGGGACGACGAGCGCGGCTTCTCGCCGTTTCGACCCGTGGTGCACGTGGCCGTGGTGACGGCGCTGGGGGCCGTCGGCGGCGTGGCCGTCGGCATCGCGGTGTTCCTGCACTGAGGATGGCCCCGGGGGCCCCGGGGGCCCTGGGCCCAGGGCCGTGGGTCCGGGTGTCCGCGACCGCGGATCCGGTCGCCGGCACCCGGACCCGGGCCGGTCAGCTGAGCCGGCGCTCGCTCCGCACCGGGATCGCCGGGATCGCCGCGGCGGCGAACACCGCCGCGAGGGCGAACGTCGCGGCATACCCCCTGCTCGCCACGAGCAGGCCGGCCACGGGCGGCACCGCGGCAGCGACGAGGAACTGGCCGGTGTTCTGCACCCCGAGGGCCCGCCCGGACCAGTAGGGCCCGGCCCTCTCGGCCACGGCCGTGAACGCCAGCCCGTTGTCGGCCACCGTGACCGCGCTGGCGACCACCATCACGACGACCGCCACCGACCAGCCCAACCCGGCGGTGAGCCCGAGCAGCACCATGGCGGTGACCGCACCCACCGCGACCCAGCGCAGCGGACGCATCCGGCTCCCGACGACGTCAGAGAGCTGGCCCACCGCGATGCGACCGAGGGCCCCGGCCACCTGGGTCACCGCGACCACCGCCCCGGCTGCGGCGGGGGACCAGCCGCGGTCGGAGACCAGCCACACCAGGGAGTAGGTCCACACGACGAACTGGGGGACCACCAGCAGCATCGAGACGCCGTGGATGCGGGGGAGGTAGCGGTCGGCGACGTAGGGGTGGTCCACGGGGTGCTCGCTGCGCGGTCGACGGGGCGGGTCGAGGACCACGGCGGCGACGAGCACTGCGGCCAGCGCCGCGGCAGCGGTCGGCACCCAGAGCGCGATCCGGATCCCGTGGCGGTCGGCCAGGACCGCCATGGTGAGCGCGGCCACGCCCACCCCCAGGGGCTGGGCCATCTGGCGGATGCCCATCGCGAGCCCGCGTCGGTGCGGCGGGAACCAGCCGACCACGACCCGGCCGCTGGCGGCGTTGGCCGAGGCCGCGGCGGCGCCCGCGAGGAACAGGGTGGCCCCGAGCCAGACCGGACCGTGGCCCAGGGTGCTCGCGAAGCCGGCCACCGCCGTCAGGCCCAGGCCCACCAGCAGCACCAGCCGCTCACCGCGCCGGTCGACGACGGCCCCCCACGCCACGAGGGTGAGCATCACACCGAGCATGGGGGCCGCGCTGACCAGCCCGGCCTGGGGCAGCGAGAGGCCCTCGCGCCCGTGCAGGACGGGGATGAGGAAGGCCGGGCCGTGCATCGAGATGGCGGCGGCAGCCTGGGCGGCGGTGCTCGCGGCCAGCATGAGCCATCGTCGGGTCGTGCCGACGGCGGCGGTCTCGAGCGGGGGGCGCACCCCTGCAGTCAACGTGCGACCGCCCGCGGCCGCAGGTCCGTCTCACGCAGTGGTGCCCGTGGTGCCATGCGGAGGTGGCGCTGTCACCCCCGAGGCTTACGGTTGGGGCATGCGTCCCACGACTGACCTGCAGCGCACCGTCGCCCCGTTCGAGGTCGTCTCCGAGTTCAGCCCCGCCGGCGACCAGCCGACCGCGATCGCCGACCTGGCCAAGCGCGTGCGCGCCGGCGAGACCAACACGGTCCTGCTGGGCGCCACCGGCACCGGCAAGTCCGCGACCACGGCCTGGCTCGTCGAGCAGGTGCAGCGCCCGACCCTGGTCATGGCGCCCAACAAGACGTTGGCCGCCCAGCTCGCCAACGAGTTCCGCGAGCTGCTGCCCAACAACGCGGTCGAGTACTTCGTCTCCTACTACGACTACTACCAGCCCGAGGCGTACATCCCCCAGACGGACACCTACATCGAGAAGGACTCCTCGATCAACGACGAGGTGGAGCGGCTGCGGCACAGCGCCACCAACTCGCTGCTCACCCGCCGCGACGTCGTCGTGGTGGCCTCGGTGTCCTGCATCTACGGCCTGGGCACCCCGCAGGAGTACGTCGACCGGATGGCCCGCCTGCGCGTCGGCCAGGAGGTCGACCGCGACGAGCTGCTGCGGCGGTTCGTCCAGATGCAGTACACCCGCAACGACCTGGCCTTCACCCGCGGCACCTTCCGGGTGCGGGGCGACACCGTCGAGATCATCCCGGTCTACGAGGAGATGGCCGTCCGGATCGAGTTCTTCGGCGACGAGATCGAGCGCATCTACACCCTCCACCCGCTCACCGGCGAGATCATGCGCGAGGAGGAGGAGATGTACGTCTTCCCCGCCACGCACTACGTCGCCGGCCCGGAGCGGATGGAGCGCGCCATCCGGGGCATCGAGCTCGAGCTCGCCGACCAGCTGGCGACGTTCGAGAAGCAGGGCAAGCTGCTCGAGGCCCAGCGGCTGCGCATGCGCACCACCTACGACGTCGAGATGATGCGCCAGGTCGGGTCGTGCTCGGGCATCGAGAACTACTCGATGCACATCGACGGGCGGTCGCGGGGCTCGGCGCCCAACACCCTGATCGACTACTTCCCCGAGGACTTCCTGCTCGTCATCGACGAGTCCCACGTGACCGTGCCGCAGATCGGCGCGATGTACGAGGGCGACATGTCCCGCAAGCGCCAGCTCGTCGACCACGGGTTCCGGCTGCCCTCCGCGATGGACAACCGACCGCTGCGCTGGGAGGAGTTCCTCGAGCGGATCGGCCAGACCGTCTACCTCTCGGCGACGCCCGGTCCCTACGAGCTCGCCCAGAGCACCGGGGTGGTCGAGCAGATCATCCGCCCCACCGGCCTGATCGATCCCGAGGTCATCCTCAAGCCGACCAAGGGCCAGATCGACGACCTGCTCCACGAGATCGGGGAGCGCACCGCCAAGAACGAGCGCATCCTCGTGACCACCCTGACCAAGAAGATGGCCGAGGACCTCACCGACTACCTCCTCGACAAGGGCGTCCGGGTCCGCTACCTGCACAGCGAGGTCGACACCCTGCGGCGGGTCGAGCTGCTGCGCGAGCTGCGGATGGGGGCCTACGACGTGCTCGTCGGCATCAACCTCCTGCGCGAGGGGCTCGACCTGCCCGAGGTGTCCCTGGTGAGCATCCTGGACGCCGACAAGGAGGGCTTCCTGCGCTCGGCGCGGTCCCTGATCCAGACCATCGGTCGCGCGGCCCGCAACGTCTCCGGCCAGGTCCACATGTATGCCGACAAGGTCACCCCCTCGATGCAGGAGGCGATCGAGGAGACCTCACGACGCCGTGAGAAGCAGATCGCCTACAACCTGGCGGCCGGGGTCGACCCCCAGCCCCTGCGCAAGAAGATCGCCGACATCACCGACCTGCTCCAGCGCGAGGACGCAGACACCGAGGCGCTGATCGGGTCCGGGCGCAACCAGTCCCGTGGCAAGGGTGGTGGTCGTGGTGGCCGCGGCGCCCTCCAGGCCGACGCGGGGGTGGCCAGTGACAAGCTGCGCAACCTTCCCGCCAACGACCTCGCCAACCTCATCCAGGAGCTGTCCGCGCAGATGCACCAGGCCGCGGCCGACCTGCACTTCGAGCTGGCGGCCCGCCTCCGCGACGAGATCGGCGACCTCAAGAAGGAGCTGCGCCAGATGTCCGAGGCGACCAAGTGACCTCGTCGCGATGACCCCCGAAGAGGTCCGCCGGCACGCCCTGGCCAAGCCCGGGGCGTGGGCGGACCAGCCCTGGGACGGCGACCACGTCGCCAAGGTCAGCGACAAGATCTTCGCCTTCCTCGGCTCCGAGGGAGTCGGCCTGAAGTGCGGCGCGAACCGCGACGAGGCCGACGAGTGGCTGCTGCAGTACCCGGGGGACGCGACGGTCATGCCCTACCTCGGCCGGTCGGGGTGGAACGTGCTCCGGTGGGGGCACGCCATCCCCGACGAGGAGATCATCGAGGCGCTCGACCAGTCCTACACCGCCGTCGTCGCGAAGCTGCCGAGGTCGCGGCGGCCGGCCACTGACGACGCCTGAGCTCGGCGCCGCTGGCCAGCCCCGCTCACCGGTCGCGCAGGGCCTGGACGAGCTCGTCCTTGGTCATGCTCGACCGGCCGTCCACGTCCAGCTCGGCGGCGCGCTCGCGCAGGTCGTCGACCGTCCAGTCCTCGTACGACCGGGACTCACCACCGCGGCGTCCCACGGCTGAGCGCCCCTGCGCCGCGGAGGCGTTGGCGATGCGGGCGGCCTTCTCCTTGGAGGCGCCCTCGTCGCGCAGCGCCTCGTAGACCTCGTCGTCCTTGACGCTGGGTCCCGGGTCCTTGCTCCCTGGCATGTCCAACTCCTTCGTCGTCGATGGTCATCCCTTCCTACGCCATGACGACGCCGGCCACCACCTGGGTTTGTGCCTCCGTCCTGGTGCTGCGACACTGGCTCCGACCACTCGGAGGGGAGTATCCCCACGCGGTGTCCTCGTCATCACGGCCCTCCGGCCGGGCCCAGGCCCGGATCGCGGTGGCCCGGGGAGCCGGTCCGCACCAGCCAGGGGCGGGAGAGACCTCCGGCCACCTCGTCGTGACCGGAAGGTTTCTTACTCGTGATTGCTGCGCCCCCCACCACAGACCAGATGGACGTCCATCCCTGGGTGTGGTTCCTCACCATCGGACTCATGGCGGTCATCCTCGTCGTCGACGTCTTCGTGATCGCCCGACGACCCCACGTTCCGACGACGCGCGAGCTCACCGTGGCCCTGGCCGGCTACATCGGCGCCGCGATCCTCTTCGGCCTCGGCGTCTGGTGGTTCACCCACGACCAGGCCGGCGCCCGCTACGCGGGGGAGTACTACGCGGGCTGGCTCACGGAGTACTCGCTCTCGGTGGACAACCTGTTCATCTTCCTGCTCATCATGGCGCGGTTCGGGGTCCCCGAGAAGCTCCAGCAGTCGGCCCTGCTGAACGGCATCATCATCGCGATCGTCCTGCGGGGGATCTTCATCGCCGTCGGTGCCGCCGCCATCAACCGCTACGCCTGGGTGTTCTACGTCTTCGGCGCCTTCCTCATCTACACCGCGGTCAAGCTGGCCCGCGAGGGACAGTCCGACGACGACGAGTACGAGGAGAACCGGTTCATGAAGTGGGTCGAGCGCCGGTTCCCGGCGACGGACCAGTACGACGGCCCCAAGCTCTTCACCCGCGTCAACGGTGCGCGGCTCGCCACCCCGATGTTCATCGTGATCATGGCCCTCGGGACCACCGACCTGATCTTCGCGCTCGACTCGATCCCGGCGATCTACGGTCTGACCCGGGAGCCCTACCTGGTCCTCACGGCCAACCTCTTCGCCCTCATGGGCCTGCGGCAGCTCTACTTCCTCATCGGGGGGCTGCTCAAGAAGCTGGTCTACCTCAACCTGGGGCTGGCCGTGCTGCTCGCGTTCATCGGCGTCAAGCTCGTCCTGCATGCGCTGCACGAGAACACGCTGCCGTTCATCAACGGCGGTGAGCACCTCGACGGCGTGCCGGACCTGCCCATCTCGGTGTCCCTGGGGGCGATCGTCGTCATCCTCGGCGTCACCACGGTCGCGAGCCTGCTCCGGACCCGGCGCGGCGGCGAGGTCGACTCCTCAGCCTGAGGCTGCGGGGTCCCGCCGCTGGCCGGCGCCCATGACCATGGCGCTGGCCAGCACCACGAGCGCCATGCCGACGAACTGGTGGCCGCTGAGGCGCTGGTGCAGGACCAGCAACCCGGCCACTGCCGCGGCGGCGGGCTCGAGGCTGAGCAGGATCCCGAACACCCGCGCGCTCAGGTGACGCAGTGCCGCCAGCTCCAGGGAGTAGGGCAGGACCGACGACAGCACCGCGATGCCCAGGCCCTTCACCACGGCCTCGCCGGTCCACGACGGCACCGAGCGCGCCCCGAGGGGCAGGGTGACCAGCAGTGCGACCGCCATGGCCAGGGCGAGACCGTCGAGCCGGGGGAACTCGCGGCCGGCCCGCCCGCTGGCGATGATGTATGCCGCCCAGCAGGCTCCCGCGACCGCGGCCAGCCCCAGCCCGCTCCAGGCCACCTCGGCGACGGGGACCTCCAGGGCCCTGGAGATGAGCACCACCCCGACCGCGGCACCGGCGACCGCGGCCAGGTCGCGAGCCCGGCGGGCCAGCACGGTGGCGAGGGTCAGGGGGCCCAGGAACTCGACGGTGACGGCGACCCCGATGGGCAGGCGCTCCAGCGAGGCGTAGAACGCCAGGTTCATCAGCCCGAGCGACAACCCGAACCCCACGACGGTGAGCCAGGCACGTCGGGAGTGGCCGCGCAGGGATGGCCGCGCGTAGGCCCAGAGGATGGCGGTGGCGAACACCAGTCTCAGCGTGACCGATCCCGCGGCGCCGATCTCGGGTACCAGGGTGGCCGCCAGCGCCCCGCCGAACTGGACGGAGACGATGGCGGTGAGGACCATGAGCAACGGCGGTGCCGGTGCCCGGGTGCTCGCCATGTCGGCGACTCTAGTGAGGACGCGGACCCGATCGGTCACCAGCCGCGGGCCCGCCACTCGTCGAGGTGGGGGCGCTCGGCGCCGAGGGTGGTGTCGTCACCGTGACCGGGGTAGACCCACGTGTCGTCGTCGTAGACGTCGAAGACGCGGGTGGTGACGTCCTCGATGAGGCTGGCGAAGCTCTGGCCGGGGTTCTTGGTGTTGCCCACCCCGCCCGGGAACAGGCAGTCGCCGCTGAACAGGTGTGTGGGCCCGTGCGGGTCGCGGTAGGCGAGCGCGATCGAGCCCGGGGTGTGCCCGCGCAGGTGGACCACCTCCAAGGTCACGGTGCCGAACTCGATCCGGTCGCCGTGGGCCAGGGTGCGGGTCGGTGGCACGGGCATCCCGTCGGCGTCGTCGGCCCCGCAGTAGGTCGCGGCTCCGGTGGCGCGCACGACGGCAGCCAGCGCCCGGTGGTGGTCCCAGTGCTGGTGGGTGGTGGCCACCGCGTCGAGGCGCCCGGTGCCCTCCCGGACCAGCTCCAGCAGGCGTTCGGGCTGGTCAGCGGCGTCGATCAGCAGCTGGGCCCCTGTATCACGGCAGGTCAGGAGATAGGCGTTGTTGTCCATTGCTGAGACGGACACCTTCCGGATGATGAGAAGATCGAGGAGACGATTTTCACTTGAACCATCAATTTTCACGTGCCCGTCGTAGGTCATGTCACGCATTCTCCCGTGACACGAGGCAACCGGCACATATCGGTGACATCGCCTAGTCCCGATTGACTATTGCCGCCCCGCTTTTTGACCTCATACCTTTGGCGGGTAGCGGAACCACGGAGACCTCACAGGGGGTGCAGGTCGACGGCCGCGGTTTGGTGAGGGATCAACATGTCTGCAGGAGCTCAGAACTACCAGCGCCATGTCGCTGGACAGGAGATCGACACGGTCCGTGCACTGTTGCACGACCTGCGTCAGCCGCTGGCGGCCATCATGCTGCTGGCCGGAGCCGAAGGCGGCGACGTCAGCCGCAAGATGGAGGGCATCGCGGGCCAGGCCCGGTGGCTCTCCGACCTCGTCGACACGGTGCTCAGTGGTGCCGCGTCCGACGACATCACTCGCACGGACGTGGCGGGTCTCGCGGAGTTCGCGGTGTCGCGTGCGCGCACCACGACCTCGTGCGAGATCACCCTGGACCACCAGGGCGCACCGCAGGTGTGGGCCCGTCCCGTGGCGTTGAGCCGCGCGCTGGCCTGCGTCCTCGACAACGGCATCCGTGCCGCCGGAGAGGACGGCCACGTCACGGTCAGCGTCCACCAGGCCAACGACGGCGTCCACCTCGCGGTGGTCGACGACGGCCCCGGACTCGGCCAGGTGTCGGCCCGGACCTCGTTCGGGCTCACCACCACCCGGGCGATGGTCGTGGCCTGCAACGGGTCCTTCCGCCTCTCGGGTGCCGAAGGTGGCGGCGTCGTCGCCGACATCCGTCTCGCTGAGGCCGAGCTGGCCTCGGTGGCGTCATGAGGATCGTCGTCTGTGACGACCACCTCCTCCTCCTCGAGGCACTCGGGCTCGCGCTCGGGGCCAAGGGGCACGAGGTCGTGGCGCTGGCCGGTACGCCCGAGGACGCGATCCTGGCCGTTGCGCAGCACCGTCCGGACGTGTGCCTGCTCGACGTGAACTTCCCGACCGGGACGTCCGTCGCCGCGATCCACTCGATCCGCGAGGTCTCGCCGGAGACCAAGGTGGTCATGCTCTCAGCGGAGGCCGACCACGCCATCGTGGGCCGGGCCATCGCCGAGGGCGCCTCCGGCTACGTCGGCAAGCAGAAGCCCATCGGCGAGATCATCGAGATGCTCGACCGCGCGGTGCGCGGCCAGCTCGCGGTGGAGCCGTCGCTGCTCCAGCGTGCCCTGCGTCCGCAGAAGTCGAGCGAGGACCCGCTGTGGGCCCTGCAGTTCCTCACCGACCGTGAGTGGCAGGTGATGCGCTGCATCATGGAGGGCCAGACCACCGAGGAGATGGCCGAGTCCCTCGGCGTCCAGCGGAGCACGGCGCGCACGCACGTCCAGAACCTGCTGACCAAGCTCGGCGTGCACTCGCGACTCCAGGCCGCGGCACTGATGTCGTCGCACGGGTCGCAGGAGTCCTGGCCCGTCCACCTGCGCTGACCAGCGTTCAGCTACGTCGGCAGGTCACCCCTTTGACGTAGTACACCCTCCCGCACCGGTCGGTTACGGCCGTGGTGCGGGAGGGCCACGCTGAGCACATGCCGGCCCCCATCCGAGTCCTGATCGTGGACGACCACGAAGTGTTCGTCGATGCCTTGGTCGTGTGCCTCGGCGACCACGACGACATCGAGGTCGTGGGGACCGCGCTCAGCGTCAACCAGGCCCTGCGCCTGCTCGAGACCGTCGCCTGCGACGTCATCGTCCTGGACCTGTGCCTGCACGGTGAGGACGGCCTCGTGGTCGCTCGCGAGGCCATGCGGCGCCACCAGGGGATCGGCATCCTCATCGTCACCGGCACCGAGGTCGACGAGCAGATCGTGGATGCCGTGCAGCTCGGCGTGCGCGGATGGGTCCCCAAGACCGTCACCGCCGAGGGACTGGTCGATGCCGTGCGCGGTGTGGCCCGGGGCGAGACCCGGATCCCGGCCGATGTCCTGGCCGGAGTCCTGGTGTCGCTCTCCCGGGGCCAGCGAGCCACGCTGGAGCACGTTCAGGGCATCCGCGAGCTGACCAGTCGTGAGCTCGAGGTGCTGGGCTGCCTCGTCGAGGGGATGAGCCGCACCGAGATCGGTGAGCTGCTCCACGTCTCACCCAACACCGTGCGCACCCACGTCCAGAGCATCCTGCACAAGCTCAAGGTGCACTCGGCGCTCGCAGCGGTCGCGATCGCCCGTCGGGCCGGCATCTCCGGCGCCAGCGTGACCAACGCGAGCGTCCCCAGCGCCTAGGCGCCCCGCGGCAGCTCCGGCAGGTCGCCATCGGTGCGGACGCCCGTCGGGATGCGGCGCGCGAGCCAGAGGAGCAGCCCGGCAAGGCTGCCGCGCACCTGCGTCTCCCCGCCACCGACCACCCATCGGTCGCCCTCGTCGGCCACCAGGGTGAGGGACCGGCGACGACGCCCCAGCTCGAGCCTCGCCACGGAGTCGCCGATGAACCGCCGCAGCAGGTCCGGCTCGACCGCACCGAAGGTGAAGCCCGCGTCGAGGTCGACGTGGTGGTAGACCACCTCTCGCAACCGCAGGAACGGCAGGCCGCCCGACTCCATGAGCAGGCCCCCGCGCAGCTCCACCTCGTCGACCACGGTGCCGCCGTCGAGCGCCTCCAGGCGCTGGGCGACCGCAGCAGCGCTCCGGGTGAGGTCGAGCACCAGCTCGGCGTGGGGCCGACCCGCACCCTCGGCGATCTCCGCCTCCCGGCCCCCCGCTCCGCCGGGATACATCTCCTGCCGGTGGCCGGTCACGGCCCACTCGGCCAGCCGCCCGATGGCGTCGGCGTTGCGGGCCACGTGCGCCACCACGTGCCCGCGGGTCCAGCCGTCGCACAGCGACGGATGGCCCAGATCCGCCAGGGCGCCGACCGTCTCGACGAGGCGGGAGGTGTGCGCGGCCAGGAGGGGCAGGTCGGCGGGCATGCGGCTCAGGGTAGCTGCGAGTCGCCGGTGGCGGCACCGGTCGCCTCGGCCTCCGCGAGGGCGTGTGCCGCGCCGATGAAGGTCAGGTGCGAGAAGGCCTGGGGGAAGTTGCCGACCATGCGCTCGGCGACCGGGTCGTACTCCTCGGAGATCAACCCGACGTCGTTGAACAGGCCGCACAGGCGGTCCATGAGGGCCCGTGCCTTGTCGAGCTCGCCGCTCACGGCGTAGGCGCTGACCAGCCACCACGAGCAGGCCAGGAACGGGTGTTCGTCGCCGGTGAGCCCGTCCACGCCGCTCTCGGTGCGGTAGCGCAGCAGGAAGCCGCCGCGCATCAGGTCGGTCTCGACGGCCGCGATGGTGCCACGCACCCGGGGGTCGTCGGCCGGCAGGAAGCCCACCAGGGGGATGAGCAGCAGGGAGGCGTCCACCTCGGTGGTCTCGTAGTGCTGGGTGAAGGTGTTGCGACCGGCGTCGTAGCCTCGCTCGAGGATCTCGTCGCGGACCCGGTCGCGCAGGCTGCGCCAGGCGTCGACCTCACCCTCCAGCCCCCAGTCCTCCACCGAGCGGACGGCGCGGTCGAAGGCAGCCCACACCATGACGCGAGAGTGGGTGAAGTGCCGTAGCGGTCCCCGGATCTCCCAGAGGCCGTTGTCGGGGGCGTCCCACCGCTTCGCCAGGTTGTTGACCAGTACCCGCTGCATGGACCAGGCCTGCGTCGACACCTCGAGGCCGTGCCTGCGGGCCTCGTCCAGCGCGATCATCACCTCGCCCAGCACGTCCGCCTGGCGCTGGTCCACGGCGCCGTTCCCCACGCGCACCGGCGCCGACCCGGCATACCCGGGCAGGTGGTCCAGGGTGCGCTCGGGGAGCTCGCGGGCGCCGTCGATGGTGTACATGATCTGCAGGTCCTCCGGGTCGCCGGCCACCGCACGCACCAGCCAGTTGCGCCAGAGCCGGGCCTCTTCCAGGTAGCCGGACTCGAGCAGGGCCTCCAGGGTCAGGGAGGCGTCGCGCAGCCAGCAGAAGCGGTAGTCCCAGTTGCGCTCGCCCCCGAACTGCTCGGGAAGGCTGGTCGTGGGTGCTGCCACGATCCCGCCGTATCGCGAGTGCGTCATGAGCCGCAGGGTGAGCAGCGACCGGACCACGAGCTCGCGGTGGGGGCCGCTGTAGGAGCAACGGTCGGCCCAGTCGTTGGACAGCTCGATGGTCTCGGCGATCCTGCTGTCGATGTCCAGCGGCTCGGGGACGCCGAGGTAGGAGGGGCACCAGGTGGTGGAGAAGGTGAAGGTCTGGCCGGCCGCGACGTCGAACTCGTCGACGTGGTGGCCGTCGCTCGGCCGGGGCAGACGGGTGCCCCGCAGGACCAGCTGGTCCGGCCCGGCCACGGCGGTGATGACGTCGCTGTCGAGGCGGTGGCCGGTCCCGCGCGAGACCCACGGCCGGACCTTGCCGTAACCGAAGCGGACGGTCCACTCGTGCCTCATCCGGACGTGCCCCTGGAGGCCCTCGACGCTGCGGACGATGTCGGCGCGCCCGTCACCGACCGGCATGACGTCCAGCACCCGGACGGTGCCGGAGTCGGTCTCGTGGATGGTCTCCAGGACGAAGGAGTTCTCCAGGTAGCGTCGGGTGCTGGTGGCCTTGCCGTGCGGACCGAGCAGCCAGCGGCCGTGGTCGCGGGTGCCCAGCAGGGCAGCGAAGCAGGCGGGGGAGTCGAACTGGGGGAGGCACAACCAGTCGATCGACCCCGCCCGGCTGACCAGGGCCGCCGTCTCGGTGTCGCCGAGCACCGCGTACTCCTCGATGGGGGTCGTCATGGGGCCACGGTAGGCGCTGATGTCACCTCTGTCAGTGGCGGCACCTAGCATTGAGCCCGTGACCGCAGTGCCCTCCCGCCGCCCAGCCGCCCGCCCCCACCACGACCAGCTCATCGTCCGTGGTGCCCGCGAGCACAACCTCCGCGACGTCTCCGTCGAGCTACCCCGCGATGCCCTGATCGTCTTCACCGGCCTCTCCGGCTCGGGCAAGTCGTCCCTGGCCTTCGACACCATCTTCGCCGAGGGCCAGCGTCGCTACGTCGAGTCCCTGTCGGCGTACGCGCGGCAGTTCCTCGGCCAGATGGACAAGCCCGACGTCGACTTCATCGAGGGGCTCTCGCCCGCCGTGTCGATCGACCAGAAGTCGACCAACCGCAACCCGCGCTCGACCGTCGGCACCATCACCGAGGTCTACGACTACCTGCGCCTGCTGTTCGCGCGGGCCGGCCGACCGCACTGCCCGGTCTGTGGCGAGCCGATCACGCGCCAGTCGCCCCAGCAGATCGTCGACCGCCTGCTCGAGCTCCCCGAGAAGACCCGCTTCCAGGTGCTCGCCCCCGTGGTGCGGGCCCGCAAGGGGGAGTACGTCGACCTCTTCACCGAGCTGCAGTCCAAGGGCTTCTCCCGGGCCCGGGTCGACGGGGAGGTCATCTCGCTGACCGAGCCGCCGAAGCTCGAGAAGCAGGTGAAGCACACCATCGACGTCGTGGTCGACCGGCTCGTCGCCAAGGGCAACGACAGCGGGGCCAAGCGGCGGCTCACCGACTCGGTCGAGACCGCGCTGGGGCTCGCTGCCGGCGTCCTCGTGGTCGAGTACGTCGACAAGGCCGTGGACGACCCCGAGCGCGAACGACGCTTCTCCGAGAAGATGGCCTGCCCCAACGACCACGCGCTGTCGATGGACGAGGTCGAGCCCCGCTCGTTCTCCTTCAACAGCCCGTTCGGCGCGTGCCCCAAGTGCACCGGGCTCGGGACCGAGCTCGAGGTCGACCCCGAGCTGCTGGTGCCCGACGAGGACCTGTCCCTGGCCGAGGGCGCCATCGCCCCCTGGTCCCAGGGCAGCGGCTCCGCCGAGTACTTCCAGCGCGTCATGACCGCCCTGGGCCAGGACCTCAAGTTCGCCATGGACACCCCGTGGCACGCGCTGCCCGCCCGGGCCCGCGAGGCGCTGCTCCACGGCCAGAACTACAAGGTGCACGTCCAGTACCGCAACCGGTACGGCCGGGAGCGCTCCTACACCACCGGGTTCGAGGGTGTCGTGCCCTTCGTCAAGCGTCGGCACGCCGAGACCGAGTCGGAGTGGAGCCGGGAGCGTTACGAGGGCTTCATGCGTGAGGTGCCCTGCCCCGAGTGCGGTGGCGCCCGGCTCAAGCCCGAGTCGCTGGCGGTGCACATCGGCGGGCAGAGCATCTCGGCGATCTGCGCCCTCGCCATCGCCGACTGCGCGACCTTCCTCAAGGAGGTCGACTTCACCCCTCGGGAGCGGCAGATCGCCGAGCGCGTGATCAAGGAGATCGACGCCCGGCTGGGGTTCCTGCTCGATGTCGGCCTCGACTACCTGTCCCTCGACCGGCCGGCGGGCACGCTGTCCGGCGGGGAGGCCCAGCGCATCCGGCTGGCCACCCAGATCGGATCCGGCCTCGTGGGGGTGCTCTACGTCCTGGACGAGCCGAGCATCGGGTTGCACCAGCGCGACAACCACCGGCTCATCGAGACGCTCACCCGGCTGCGCGACCTCGGCAACACCCTGATCGTCGTCGAGCACGACGAGGACACCATCGCCACCGCCGACTGGGTGGTCGACATCGGTCCGGGGGCGGGGGAGCACGGCGGTGAGGTGGTGCACTCCGGGTCCGTGCAGGGCCTGCTGGACCACCCCGACTCGATCACCGGCAAGTACCTCTCGGGTCGCCTGGAGATCCCGACGCCGCCGGTGCGCCGCTCCCAGGAGAAGGGCCGCGAGGTCACCGTGGTCGGTGCCCGGGAGCACAACCTCCACGGCGTCGACGTCTCGTTCCCGCTCGGCAACCTGGTGGCCGTCACGGGTGTCTCGGGCTCGGGCAAGTCCACGCTGGTCAACGACATCCTCTACAACGTGCTGGCCAACAAGCTCAACGGCGCGCGGCACGTGCCCGGTCGCCACAAGACGGTCAAGGGCCTCGAGCACCTCGACAAGGTGGTGCACGTCGACCAGAGCCCGATCGGTCGCACGCCCCGGTCGAACCCCGCGACCTACACGGGGGTCTTCGACGCGGTGCGCAAGCTCTTCGCCCAGACCACCGAGGCGAAGATCCGCGGCTACCAGCCCGGTCGGTTCTCGTTCAACGTCAAGGGCGGTCGCTGTGACGCCTGCTCCGGTGACGGCACCATCAAGATCGAGATGAACTTCCTGCCCGACGTCTACGTGCCGTGCGAGGTGTGTCACGGTGCCCGCTACAACCGCGAGACCCTCGAGGTGCACTTCAAGGGCAAGACGATCGCCGACGTCCTCGACATGCCGATCGAGGAGGCTGCCGACTTCTTCGCCGCGGTGCCGGCCATCGCGCGACACATGAAGACGCTCAACGAGGTCGGCCTCGGCTACGTCCGGCTCGGCCAGCCGGCGCCGACACTGTCCGGCGGCGAGGCCCAGCGCGTCAAGCTCGCCTCCGAGCTGCAGAAGCGCTCGACCGGACGCACCATCTACGTCCTTGACGAGCCGACGACGGGGCTGCACTTCGAGGACATCCGCAAGCTCCTGCAGGTGCTGCAGGGCCTGGTCGACAAGGGAAACTCGGTCATCGTCATCGAGCACAACCTCGATGTCATCAAGAATGCCGACTGGATCGTCGACATGGGCCCCGAGGGCGGCAACGGAGGTGGCCGGATCGTGGCCGAGGGCACACCCGAGGAGGTGGCTGTCGTCGAGGACAGCCACACCGGCCGCTTCCTCGCGCCGATCCTCGCGCGCAGCGCGCGGACGCCCACCCGCGCCATCGGTGCCGCGACGACCAAGGCCCCGGCCGCGAAGAAGTCGGCGTCGAAGGCGACGACGAGGACGAGGACAACCTCCGCGAAGGCTGCCGGGAAGACCGCGACCGCGGCCAGGACGGCCACCCAGGCTGCCGCGAAGCCCCCGGCCAGGGCGACCAAGGCCACTGCGGCGGCGGCGGCGCCACGCGCGACGGCGACCAAGAAGGCCACCACGAAGGCGACCACGAAGCGGGCTCGCAGGGCCTAGCCAGCGGTGGCGCCGAGCACCACGGGCGCCGCTCGACCGCATGACTGAGGGGTGCGCCCGACGGCGCACCCCTCAGTCATGCGGCAGTGGCCCGGCCCTAGACGTCGCCGCCGAGGTAGGAGGCCTTGACCGCCGGGTCGTTCGACAGCTCCTCACCGGTGCCCTCGCGCACGATCTCCCCGGTCTCGAGGATGTAGGCCCGGTGGGCGCGCTTGAGGGCCTGGGCGGCGTTCTGCTCCACGAGCAGCACCGTGGTGCCCTGCTGGTTGATCTCCGTGATGATGTCGAAGATCTGCTTGATGAGCATCGGGGCCAGACCCATGCTCGGCTCGTCGAGCAGCAGCAGCTTGGGGTTGGCCATCAGGGCGCGACCCATGGCCAGCATCTGCTGCTCACCACCGGACATGGTGCCGGCGACCTGGCTGCGCCGCTCCGCGAGCCGCGGGAACAGGCCGAAGACCCGGTCGCGGTCCTCCTTGATCTTGGGGGACTTGCGGTCGGCGCGGGCGTACGCCCCCATGTCGAGGTTCTCGAGCACCGTCATGCCGACGAAGCAGCCGCGGCCCTCGGGGGACTGGGCGATGCCGAGCACCGGACGCTCGTGGGCCGGCATCGAGGTGATGTCCTGACCCTCGAAGCGGACCGTGCCCTGACGCACCGGGCGCAGGCCCGACACCGTCTTCATCGTGGTCGTCTTGCCGGCGCCGTTGGCCCCGATGAGGGTGACCACCTCGCCCTCGTTCACCGAGAACGAGATGTGACGGATCGCCTCGATGCGCCCGTAGTTCACGCACAGGTCGTCGACCTCAAGAAGCATCTTCGTCAACTCCCAGGTAGGCCGCGATGACGGCGGGGTTGTCCTGGATCTCCGCGGGCAGTCCCTCGGCGATCTTCTTACCGAACTCGAGCACCACGATCCGGTCGGTGACGCCCATGACCAGCTTCATGTCGTGCTCGATGAGCAGCACGGTGTACCCCTGGTCGCGAATGCTCCGGATGAGCTCCATGAGCCGGATCTTCTCGGCCGGGTTGAAGCCGGCGGCCGGCTCGTCGAGGCACAGGAGCTTGGGGTTGGTGGCCAGCGCCCGCGCGATCTCGAGCCGCCGCTGGTCGCCGTACGGCAGGTTGCGGGCCAGCTCGTCGGCGCGCTTCTCCAGACCCATGAACTTGAGCAGGTCGTGGGCCCGGTCCAGTCCCTCTGCCTCCTCCCGACGGTGCTTGGGCAGGCGCAGGAGGGCGGACACGATGCCACTGGTGTGGTGCGCGTCGGCGCCGACGAGCACGTTCTCCAGGGCCGTCATGTTGTGGAAGAGCCGGATGTTCTGGAAGGTGCGCGCGATGCCCAGCTTGGTGATCTGGAACTTCTGGCGGTTGCCCAGGGGCTCGCCCATGAACCGCACGGTGCCGGAGGTCGGCTGGTAGACGCCGGTCATGACGTTGAAGCAGGTGGTCTTGCCGGCGCCGTTGGGGCCGATGAGGCCGAGGATCTCCCCGGTGTTGATGTGGAAGGACACTCCGTCCAGGGCGGTGACGCCGCCGAAGCGCAGCGTGACGTCGTCGACCTCGAGCATCTTCCCCTCGGGGAGGCCGCTCGCGGTGTTGACGGCGATGTTCACCGATGTGTCGGGTGCGCCACCCGCGTCACCACCGGCAACCGCGGCGGGGCCCGGCTGGCTGGGGCTCGGCTCAGACATGTCCTGCTCCTTCCGGCGCGACGTCGATATCGTGCTCCGCCTTGGCGGCTCGCACCGTGCGCCGCGGTGGCAACAGGCCCTGTGGGCGGAAGATCGCCAGGGCCATCAGGGCCAACCCGAACAGCAGGAAGCGGGCGTCGGACAGGAAGCGGAACTTCTCGGGGATGTAGGTCAGCAGCGCCGCGGCGACGATGACGCCCCAACGGTTGCCCTGTCCGCCGACGACGACCATGGCGACGAAGAGCACCGAGTAGATGATGGTGAAGTTGTCGGGGTTGATGAAGGCCTGCTTCGTGGCGAAGAGGGCACCCGAGAGCCCGCCGATGGCGGCACCGGTCGCGAAGGCCAGCAGCTTGAACCGGAACGTCGGCACACCCATGAGCTCGGCCGCGTCCTCGTCCTCGCGGGTGGCCTCCCAGGAGCGCCCGACGCGGGAGTTCTGCATCAGCCAGTCGAGGAAGAGCACGATGATGACCAGGGTGAGTGCGAGCCAGTAGTAGGGGATCGAGTCGGTCACGCTGAACTTGAGGAACGTGGTCGTGTCCTCGAGGTCGACGAAGGCCGTCAGGCCCTGCCAGGTGATGTGGGGGATGTCGAACAGGGCCCAGCTCGGTGGTGCCGGGATGTTGGAGATGCCCCGGGCCCCGCTCAACCACTCCGTGTTGAGCAGGACGAGGCGGATGATCTCGCCGAAGCCGAGGGTGACGATCGCCAGGTAGTCGCCCCGGACCCGCAGCGTGGGCGCTCCCAGGAGCACACCCGAGAGCATCGTGACCGCCATGGCGATGGGGATGCAGAGCAGGAGCGGGAGCTTGGCGTGCGACGAGCCGAGGACACCGACCGTGAACGCGCCGATCGCGAAGAAGCCGATGTACCCGAGGTCGAGCAGGCCGGCATACCCGATGACGATGTTGAGCCCGATCGCGACCAGGGCGTACATCGCACAGGTGAAGAGCACGGCTCCGAAGTCGGAGTCGGTGGTCGTGATGAGCGGCGGGTTGATGATCGGCAGCAGGTAGACGAGCATCACGCCGACGATGAGCAGTGCCAGGCGGGCCCACCTGGGCAGACCCCGGAACCGGTCGCCGATGGTGTGGAAGACGTTTCGGACGGCGTTCATGCGCGTGCCTTCCCCAGCGATTCACCGAGCAGGCCGGTGGGACGGAACAGGAGGATGACGACGAGGAGGACGAAGGCGACGACGTCCTTCCACTGGGTGCCGAAGAGGGCGGACCCGTAGTTCTCGGCGACTCCGAGGATGAACCCGCCGAGCAGCGCACCGCGCAAGTTGCCGATACCCCCGAGGACGGCGGCGGTGAACGCCTTGATGCCGAGGATGAAGCCGGCGTTGTAGCGGGTCACCCCGATCTTGAGCAGGTACATCATGGCCGCGGCGCCGGCCATCAACCCGCCGATGAGGAAGGTGAGGCGGATGACACGGTCACGGTTGACGCCCATGAGGGCCGCCGACTCGGGGTCCTGGGCCACGGCCCGGATGCCGCGCCCGAGCCGGGAGCGCTTGATGAACTGGTCGAGGACGACCATCATCACGATCGCGGACCCGAGCACGATGAGGTCGATGTTGGTGACCTCGTAGTTGAAGACCGGGAAGAGCCGCTTGGTCTGCACGCTGAGCGTCAGGGGCAGGTTCTCGCGAGGGCGCCCCACGTAGGCCGCGAGGTTGTCGTCGAGCCCGAACCACTTGAACGGCTTGTCGCGCAGGCCCATCAGCTCGGACAGGGCGAACGAGGCGCCGATGGCCGAGATGAGGGCGATGAGCGGTGGGGAGTTGCGCTTGCGCAGCGGCCGGTAGGCCACGAACTCCAGGACCAGGGCGACGATCGCCGAAACCGACATGGCCGCGAGGAACCCCACGACGACGAAACCGATCAGGCCCAGGCCGGAGGCCTTGCCGGCACCGAGGGCCATGAGCAGCCAGACGGCCGCGAAGCTGCCCCACATGAAGACCTCGGAGTGGGCGAAGTTGATCAGCCGCAGGACGCCGTAGACGAGCGTGTAGCCCAGGGCGACGAGTGAGTAGATCGCCCCGATCGCCAGGCCCGTGATGGTGAGTTCCCAGAAGTGGCTGAGGAGAAGATCCATGGGGCCTCCGTGTGTAAGAGGACGCGCGCGGCCGTGGCCGTCGTCCTGGTCCGGACGGGAAGACAGTAGCGGCCAGGACCCGTTTTGCTAAGGGTCCTGGCCGCCACCGCGGGTGTTACTTGATTTCCTGGTCCGGAACGATCTTGCCGCCCTCGACCTTGTAGGCCCAGACGGACACCTCGGACGGCTCGCCCTTGGCGTCGAACTTGACCTGCTTGGTGATGCCCTTCTCGTCGTACGAGCCGATGAAGGCCGTCATGTCGGCAGAGGAGGTCTTGCCGGCCTTGATCGCTGCGAGGAACACGTTCGCCGCGTCGAAGGCCTCGGCCGAGTAGGTGGCCGGGTCGGAGTTGTAGGCCTTCTTGAACTGGGCCGCGAAGTCGCCGGCCTTGTCCGGGGGCAGGCACGGGCAGGTGATGATGGCGCCCTCGGCAGCCGCGCCGGCGGCCTTGATGAAGCCGTCGTCCTTGACACCGTCAGCGGCGACGAACGTGCCGGTGAACCCGGCCGCGCGGAGCTGCTTGACGATCAGCGCCGCCTCGGCGTAGTAGCCGCCGAAGAAGACCGAGTCGGCCTTGGAGGCGCCGACCTTGGTGACGGTGCCGGAGAAGTCCGTCTGCTTGACCTGGATGGAGTCGTTGCCGATGACGCCGCCGGCGAGGTCCTTGCGGACGATGTCCGCGAGACCCTTGCCGTACTCCGAGGAGTCGTCGATGACGAAGGCCTTGGTCGACTTGAGGACGTCCTTCATGTACTTCGCGGCGGCCGGGCCCTGGGTGGCGTCGTTGCCGAGGACGCGGTGGAAGGTCTTCCAGCCGTTCTCGGACAGCGCCGGGTTGGTCGCCGAGGCGGAGATCGTGTTGAGACCCGCCTGGTCGAAGATCGGGTCAGCGGCCTTGGACTCACCGGAGAAGGCGGGGCCGACGATGCCGACCAGCTTCTTGTCGGCGACGGCCTTCTGGGCCAGTCCGGGGGCGATGGAGGGGTCGCCCTGGCTGTCGAACGAGTCGAGGGTGACCTTGCAGTCGGCGTTCTTCTCGTTGTACTGCGACACGGCGAGCTCGGCGCCGTTCTTGATGTTGATGCCGAGGTTGGCGGCATCGCCGGTCAGCGCACCGAAGAAGCCGATCTTGAGGTCACACGCCTTGCCGCCAGCGGTTGAACCGCTGTCGGAGGTCGTACCTCCACAGGCACTGAGCGCGAGGGCAGCGGCCACGAGGGGCGCACCAATCTTGAAAACGGAACGCAAGACTCCTCCTGAAGTCAAGTGGGGCTCGCGGGCAACTACTCCCACGGTTACCCCGGGCGGGGTGTGTGCAGACTATGCCGGTAGTTGGGGTACGCATAGGTACCTGTGGGGCAGGCGTGACCGTGTCGTTATCACGATTACCGCATTGTGGACATGAACGCCGGGGCTGGGTCGACCGTCGTACTCACATCTGGCCGGGGCATACTCGGCTCTCCTGACCGCCCCCGACAGGGCCCACGTCCCGAAAGGCGCCCCCATGACGCACCCCCGTGACACCCCGTCCACCCCGGCGACCCCCTCGACCGCCTCCACCCCGTCCCGCCGCACCGTGCTGACCTCGGCCGGGCTCGCAGGCGTGGGCGCCGTGACGCTGGCCGGCTGCGGCACGGCCAACAGTGCCGTCGACAAGGCGTCCAGCGCGGCGAGCAACGCCGTGAAGGACGCCATCTCCAAGGCCACCATCCCGGTCGGCGGCGGGAAGGTCTTCGATGCCCAGAAGGTCGTCGTCACCCAGCCGACCTCGGGGGACTTCAAGGCCTTCAGCGCGGTGTGCACGCACCAGTCGTGCCTGGTCGCCGAGGTGTCCGGCGGCACCATCAACTGCCCCTGCCACGGCAGCCAGTTCGACATCACGACCGGTGCCGTCAAGCAGGGTCCGGCGACCAAGCCACTGCCCGAGAAGTCGGTCACCGTCAGCGGCGACGGGATCACGATCACCTGACCGACCGGCCGTCGGTCCACCTCCATAGAGTGGTGGCGTGGCTGATCCCTCGACCTACCGTCCCGCCCCGGGGGAGATCCCGGTCGACCCAGGGGTCTACCGCTTCCGTGACTCCTCCGGCCGGGTCGTCTACGTCGGCAAGGCGAAGTCGCTGCGACCGCGCCTGTCGTCCTACTTCCAGGACCTGGGTGCGCTGCACCCCCGCACCGCGACCATGGTCACCACGGCGGCCAGCGTCGAGTGGACCGTGGTCTCCACCGAGGTCGAGGCCCTCCAGCTCGAGTACTCCTGGATCAAGGAGTTCGACCCGCGGTTCAACGTCAAGTACCGCGACGACAAGTCCTACCCGTATCTCGCCGTGACCATGGGCGAGGAGTTCCCGAGGGCCCAGGTCATGCGGGGGGCCAAGCGCAAGGGGACGCGCTACTTCGGGCCCTACGCCCACGCCTGGGCGATCCGCGAGACCCTCGACCTCCTGCTGCGGGTCTTCCCGGTGCGGACCTGCTCCTCGGGGGTCTTCAAGCGGGCGGGCCAGGTCGGCCGACCGTGCCTGCTGGGGTACATCGACAAGTGCTCGGCACCGTGCGTCGGGCGGGTCAGCCCCGAGGAGCACCGCGACATCGCCGACGACTTCTGTGACTTCATGGCCGGCAACTCGACCCGGTTCGTCAAGCGGCTCGAGCGCGAGATGGCGCAGGCGTCCAGCGCGCTGGAGTTCGAGCAGGCGGCCCGGCTGCGCGACGACCTCGGCGCCCTGGGCAAGGCGCTGGAGAAGTCGGCGATCGTGCTCGGCGACGGCACCGACGCCGACGTCTTCGCCCTGGCCGACGACCAGCTCGAGGTCGCGGTCCAGGTCTTCCACGTGCGCGGTGGCCGGGTGCGCGGCCAGCGTGGGTGGGTCGCCGAGATGGATGCCGAGTCCGTGCCCGAGATCATCGGTCACCTCCTGCAGCAGGTCTATGGCGGTGAGTCGGGCGAGGGGGTGCCGCGCGAGGTGCTGGTGCCGGTCCTGCCCGACGACCCGGATGCCGTGACGGCCTGGCTCGGTGCCCTGCGCGGTTCCGCGGTCGACCTGCGGGTGCCGCAGCGCGGTGACAAGCGGACCCTCATGGAGACGGTCAGGCGCAACGCCGACCAGTCGCTGGCCCGGCACAAGCTGACCAGGGCGGGTGACCTCACGGCGCGGAGCCTGGCCCTGCAGGAGCTGCAGTCCACGCTCGACCTGCCCGATGCGCCGCTGCGGATCGAGTGCTACGACATCAGCCACATCCAGGGCTCGCAGGTGGTGGGTTCCATGGTGGTCTTCGAGGACGGCCTGGCCCGCAAGTCCGAGTACCGCCGCTTCATCATCCGCGGTGAGCAGGTCGACGACACCGCGGCGATGGACGAGGTGCTCACCCGTCGGTTCCAGCGCTACCTCGAGGACCGCGACCAGGCCTCCGACGTCGAGCTCGGCCCCGACAGCGAGGTCGGACCGGAGCGGATCGACCCCGACACCGGCAAGCCGCGCAAGTTCGCCTACCCACCCAACCTCGTCGTCGTCGACGGTGGTCTGCCCCAGGTCAACGCGGCCCGCTCCGCGCTGGTGGCGCTGGGCATCGACGACATCGCGGTGGTGGGCCTGGCCAAGCGGCTCGAGGAGGTCTGGGTCCCGGGTCAGGACTACCCGGTCATCCTGCCGCGGACCAGTGAGGGTCTCTACCTGCTGCAGCGCGTGCGTGACGAGGCGCACCGGTTCGCCATCACGTTCCACCGCCAGCGCCGCTCGAAGGCGATGACCGCCAGCGCCCTGGACTCGGTGCCCGGGCTGGGGGAGTCGCGTCGCAAGGCGCTGCTGCGCCACTTCGGGTCGGTGAAGAAGGTGCGGGCCGCCTCGGTCGAGGAACTCCAGGTGGTTTCCGGTATCGGGCCTGCACTGGCGACGGCCATTGCGGCAGAGTTGACCCAGGCCGGGTCCCCGGAGCCGGCCGTCAACCTCATGACCGGCGAGATCATCGACGAGGACGGAGCGTCGCAGTGACCACCAGCACGCAGCCCACCGAGGCCCACGAGGGTGGTCAGGCCGAGCTCGTCATCGTGACGGGCATGAGTGGGGCGGGGCGGTCCACGACGGCCAACGTCCTCGAGGACTCCGGCTGGTACGTCGTCGACAACCTGCCACCCCACCTGCTCGTCTCCCTCGCCGACCTGGCCAGCGACGCGGACCGTCGCAACGAGCTGCCCCGGCTGGCTGCGGTGGTGGACGTCCGGGCCCGGGGCTTCTTCGCCCACCTGCGCACGGCCATCGACGAGCTCCGAGCCAGGGGGTGGCGTCCCAACCTGGTGTTCCTCGACGCCACGGACGAGGCGCTGGTGCGCCGCTTCGAGTCGGTCCGCCGCCCCCACCCGCTGCAGGCCGACGGCCGGCTGCTCGACGGCATCACCCGTGAGCGAGCCCTGCTGTCCGACCTGCGCTCGGTCGCCGACGTCGTCATCGACACCTCCGGGCTCAACGTCCACCAGCTCGCCAAGAAGGTGCGACCCGTCTTCTCCGGGGGAGCCGGTCCGAAGGTCCGCATCGCCGTGATGTCGTTCGGGTTCAAGTACGGCGTGCCGCTCGACGCCGACTTCGTCTTCGACATGCGCTTCCTGCCCAACCCCTACTGGATCCCCGAGCTGCGCAACTTCACCGGCCAGGATGCGCCCGTGGCGGAGTTCGTGATGAGCCAGGAGGGTGCCGGCGAGTTCGTCGAGCGCGTCGTGGCCCTGATGGATCCGGTGACGGCGGGCTACGTCCGCGAGGGGCGGCGCTACGTCACCGTCGCCGTCGGGTGCACCGGCGGCAAGCACCGCTCCGTGGCCGTGGCCGAGGCGCTGCGGACCAGGCTGGCCGGGGACGACGTGGCCACCTTCGTCGTCCACCGCGACCTGGGGCAGGAGTGAGCGGACCCGCCGTGGTCGCCCTCGGCGGGGGCCACGGTCTGGCGGCCTCCCTCGAGGCGCTCAAGCTGGTGACCGACGACATCACGGCCGTGGTGACCGTCGCCGACAACGGTGGCTCCTCGGGCCGGCTGCGCGACGAGTTCGACGTGCTGCCCCCCGGTGACCTGCGGATGGCGCTGTCCGCCCTGTGCGACGACACCGAGTGGGGCCACATCTGGCGCGACGTGCTGCAGCACCGCTTCCGGGGTGACGGACCGCTCGCCGGCCACGCGTTGGGCAACCTGCTCATCACCGCCCTCTGGGACCTGCACCAGGACCCGGTCACCGGACTCGACCTCGTCGGCCGGCTGCTGAACGCCCGTGGTCGGGTGCTGCCCATGGCTGCCGTGCCGTTGGAGATCACGGCACAGGTCGAGGGGTGCGACCCGGCCGATCCACTCGCCGTGGAGACGGTCCGTGGCCAGGTGGCGGTGGCCACCACGAAGGGGCGGGTGCGCAGCATCGCCCTCGAACCGTCCGACCCGCCCTCCGCGCCCGCCACCGTGACCGCGGTCCGCGAGGCCGACTGGGTCATCCTCGGACCGGGTTCGTGGTTCACCTCGGTCATGCCGCACCTCATGGTGCCGGCCCTGCGCGACGCCCTCCACGACACCACGGCCCGACGGATGCTCACGCTCAACCTCGAGCACTCCGGCGAGACCGCCGGGATCTCGGTCGCGAGACAGGTCCAGGCCCTCGCCGACCACGCGCCCAGGCTGCGCCTCGACGTCGTGCTGGCCGACCCCGGCGCCGTCGACGACGAGGCCCGTCTGAGGGAGGTCTCGGCCCGGCTCGGCGCCGAGGTCGTCCTCGCCCAGGTGGCGCAACGCGGCGCTGCAGGGCACCATGACTCGCTGCGGCTGGCCGCGGCATACCGTGATGTCCTCGGGTGAGGCGCAGCGTCCGCGCGGGGCGCAGGGGGAAAGCGGGGACAGGCTCCGCACCAAGGCAGGACAGCGAGATGGCAGGATGACGCAATGGCTATGACGGCGCGGGTCAAGGACGAGCTCACCAGACTCGACGTCACGAAGCCGTGCTGCCGCAAGTCCGAGGTGGCCGCCACGCTGCGGTTCGCGGGTGGTTTGCACATCGTCGGCGGTCGGATCGTCGTCGAGGCCGAGCTCGACACCGCCAACGCGGCGCGTCGGCTCCGCAAGAGCATCGGTGACCTCTACGGCCACCCGTCCGAGGTGCTCGTGCTCGCCGCCGGAGGGCTGCGCAAGGGCAGCCGCTACGTCGTCCGGGTCGTCCAGGACGGCGAGGCCCTGGCCCGCCAGACCGGTCTCATCGACGCCCGCGGCCGTCCCGTGCGCGGGCTGCCGCCCAAGGTCGTCAGCGCCTCGGCCTGCGACGCGGAGGCCGCCTGGCGCGGTGCGTTCATCGCCCACGGCTCGCTCACCGAGCCCGGACGCTCGTCGGCGCTCGAGGTCACCTGCCCCGGACCGGAGGCGGCCCTGGCCCTGGTCGGCGCGGCCCGGCGGCTCGGGATCGGCGCCAAGGCGCGCGAGGTCCGTGGGGTCGACCGCGTCGTCATCCGCGACGGTGACGCCATCGGGGCCATGCTGACCCGGCTCGGGGCCCACGAGGCGGTCCTGGCCTGGGAGGAGCGCCGCATGCGCCGCGAGGTCCGGGCCACCGCCAACCGCCTGGCCAACTTCGACGACGCCAACCTGCGCCGCTCGGCCCGGGCTGCTGTGGCAGCCGGTGCCCGGGTCCACCGCGCGATGGAGATCCTCGGCGAGGACATCCCCGACCACCTGCGCGAGGCCGGGACGCTGCGCCTGGAGCACAAGCAGGCCTCCCTCGAGGAGCTCGGTCAGCTGGCCCAGCCCCCGATGACCAAGGACGCCGTGGCCGGGCGCATCCGCCGGCTGCTCGCGATGGCCGACAAGCGCGCCTCCGACCTCGGGATCCCCGGCACCGATGCCAACCTCACGCCCGACATGCTCGACGCATGAGCGCCACCACCAAGGTCGCCGTCGTCGGCACCGGGTACGTCGGGCTCTCCACGGCCGTGCTGCTGTCCAGGCACCACGAGGTCGTCGCCCTCGACATCGACGCCGCCCGCATCGAGGTGCTCCGCGGCGGCACCAGCCCGATCGTCGACGCGCAGATCGAGGAGCACCTCGCCCACCACGAGCTCAAGCTGACCTTCACGACCGACCCGGCCGAGGCCTACGCAGGCGCCGAGTTCGTCGTGATCGCCACCCCGACCGACTACGACCCCGAGACCAACTACTTCAACACCACGACGGTCGAGAGCGTGGTGCGCGACGTGACCCGCCACAACCCCGACGCGGTCATGGTGGTCAAGTCGACGGTGCCGGTGGGCTTCACCCGCGAGCTCAGCGAACGACTGGGGGTCTCCTCGGTCATCTTCAGCCCCGAGTTCCTGCGTGAGGGCAAGGCCCTGTGGGACCTGCTCCACCCGTCGCGGATCGTCGTGGGGGAGCGCAGCGACCGGGCCAGGGCCTTCGCGGACCTGCTCGTCGAGGCGGCCGAGGAGGACGACGTCCCGGTGCTGCTCACCGACAGCACCGAGGCCGAGGGGATCAAGCTCTTCGCCAACACGTTCCTGGCCATGCGCGTCGCCTTCTTCAACGAGCTCGACACCTTCGCGGCGACGCACGGGCTCGACAGCCGCCAGATCATCGACGGTGTCGGCCTCGACCCGCGGATCGGCCAGTACTACAACAACCCCTCGTTCGGCTACGGCGGCTACTGCCTGCCGAAGGACACCAAGCAGCTGCTGGCCAACTACCAGGACGTGCCGCAGAACCTCATCGAGGCGATCGTCAACGCCAACACCACCCGCAAGGACTTCGTGGCGCGCGACATCCTGCGCCGCAACCCCACGGTGGTCGGCATCCACCGGCTCATCATGAAGTCGGCCTCGGACAACTTCCGCGCCAGCAGCGTGCAGGGAATCATGAAGCGCATCAAGGCCAAGGGCGTCGAGGTGGTCGTCTACGAGCCCGGCATCGCCGAGGACGAGTTCTTCGGCTCCCGCGTGGTGCGCGACCTCGACGAGTTCAAGGCCACCTCCGACGTCATCGTCGCCAACCGCATGGTCGCCGAGCTCGACGACGTGGCCGACAAGGTCTACACGCGCGACCTCTTCGGCGGCGACCAGTAGCACCGCCGCGCGACGCAGAACCCGGCCAGGTGCGGCCGGGCAGGTTACCTGCCCGTACCCCGGACCGTGCTGTCGGCGGTACCGGCCCATCGAATAGGCTCGGGACGAACACCTCTGCCGCCCCGGCGGCATACCGTCCCCATCTGAGAAGGACTAGGCATCGTGACTGTTCGCGTAGGCATCAATGGCTTCGGCCGCATCGGCCGCAACTTCTTCCGCGCCGTCCAGGCGTCCGGCGCCGACATCGAGATCGTGGCGGTGAACGACCTCACCGACAACGCCACCCTCGCGCACCTGCTCAAGTACGACTCGATCCTCGGGCGCCTCGACGGAGAGGTCACCTCGAGCGCGAACGACATCTCGGTCGACGGCAAGTCCTTCCGCGTCTTCGAGGAGCGCGACCCGGCCAAGCTGCCGTGGTCCGAGGTCGGAGCCGACATCGTCATCGAGTCCACCGGCTTCTTCACCGACGCCACGCAGGCCAAGGCGCACATCGCCCAGGGCGCCAAGAAGGTCATCATCTCGGCCCCGGCCAAGAACGAGGACGTCACCATCGTCATGGGCGTCAACGATGGCGACTACGACCCTGCGAACCACACCGTCATCTCGAACGCGTCCTGCACCACCAACTGCCTCGGCCCGATGGCCAAGGTCCTCAACGACGAGTTCACCATCGTCAAGGGCCTGATGACCACGGTCCACGCCTACACCGGCGACCAGAACCTCCAGGACGGCCCGCACAAGGACCTGCGCCGCGCCCGGGCCGCCGCGATCAACATCGTCCCGACCTCGACGGGCGCCGCGAAGGCCATCGGTCTGGTACTGCCCGAGCTCAAGGGCAAGCTCGACGGCTACGCGCTGCGCGTGCCGATCCCGACCGGCTCCTGCACCGACCTCACCTTCGAGGCCGGTCGCGAGACCACGGCCGACGAGGTCAACGCGGCGATCAAGGCGGCGGCGGACGGCCCGCTCAAGGGCATCCTCAAGTACACCGAGGACCCGATCGTGTCGAGCGACATCGTCACCGACCCGGCCTCCTGCATCTTCGACGCCGGCCTGACCAAGGTCCTCGGCAACCAGGTCAAGGTCGTCGGCTGGTACGACAACGAGTGGGGCTACTCCAACCGGCTCGCCGACCTGGTCACCCTCGTCGGCTCGTCCCTCTGAGCGACGGCGGAGGCTGATCGCAGCGTGAAGTCGATCTCCGAGCTGGGCGACCTGCGCGGCAAGCGCGTGCTCGTCCGGTCTGACCTCAACGTGCCCCTCGACGGGGCCACCATCACCGACGACGGCCGGATCCGTGCCTCGGCACCGACCATCGCGGCGCTGTCCGAGGCGGGGGCGCGCGTCATCGTGTGCGCCCACCTCGGTCGCCCCAAGGGTGCGCCGGAGGACCGCTACTCACTGCGGCCCGTGGCCACCCGGCTCGGCGAGGTGCTCGGTCGCGAGGTCACCTTCGCCACCGACACCGTGGGTGACAGCGCCAGGTCCGCGGTCGAGGACGCCCAGGACGGCGACGTCGTGCTGCTCGAGAACCTGCGGTTCAACGCAGGGGAGACGGCCAAGGACGAGGCCGCGCGGGCCGGGTTCGCCCGACAGCTCGCGGACCTCGCCGACGTCTTCGTCTCCGACGGGTTCGGGGTCGTGCACCGCAAGCAGGCGTCCGTCTACGACGTGGCGCGCCTGCTGCCCAGTGCGGTGGGTGGCCTCGTCGAGACCGAGGTGGGCGTGCTCAAGCGCCTGACCGTGGAGCCGCAGCGGCCGTATGCCGTCGTGCTCGGCGGCGCGAAGGTCTCCGACAAGCTCGGGGTGATCGACAACCTGCTGCAGACCGCGGACCGGCTGCTCATCGGCGGCGGCATGGTCTTCACCTTCCTGGCCGCCCAGGACTACGAGGTCGGGTCCAGCCTGCTGGAGGCGGACCAGATCGACGTGGTCAAGGGCTACCTCGAGCAGGCGCGTGAGCGTGGAGTCGAGATCGTGCTGCCGGTCGACATCGTCGCCGCGACGGCGTTCTCCGCCGACGCCGACCACGAGGTCGTCCCGGCCGGGGCGATCCCCGCGGACCGGATGGGCCTGGACATCGGTCCCGAGTCCGGCGTGCTGTTCGCCGAGAAGCTCAAGGACTGCCGCACCGTCTTCTGGAACGGCCCCATGGGAGCCTTCGAGATGGCGCCGTACGCGGCGGGCACCGCTGCCGTCGCGCAGGCGCTCGTCGAGGTCACGGCCAAGGGAGCCCTCACCGTCGTCGGCGGCGGTGACTCCGCCGCCGCCGTGCGCCAGCTGGGCTTCCAGGACGCCCAGTTCGGCCACATCTCCACCGGCGGCGGCGCCAGCCTCGAGTACCTCGAGGGCAAGGAACTTCCCGGACTCACCGTGCTCGACGAGGAGAACACCTGATGGCTGTCACGACGTCCGGTCGCACCCCGCTCATGGCGGGCAACTGGAAGATGAACCTCGACCACCTCCAGGCCACCCACCTGGTCCAGAAGCTGGACTGGACGCTGCGGGACGGCAAGCACGACTTCGGGTCGGTCGAGGTGGCCGTGCTGCCGCCGTTCACCGACCTGCGCTCGGTGCAGACCCTGATCGACGGCGACCGGCTGGAGATGCGCCACGGCGCCCAGGACCTGTCGGTCCACGACAACGGCGCCTACACGGGCGAGATCAGCGGGGCCTTCCTGGCCAAGCTGGGCTGCACCTACGTCACGGTCGGCCACAGTGAGCGCCGCGAGTACCACGCCGAGGGCGACGAGACCGTCAACCTCAAGCTCAAGGCCGCCTACCGGCACGGGCTCACCCCGATCTTCTGCGTCGGCGAGGGGCTCGAGGTCCGCCAGGCGGGCGAGCAGGTGGCCCACGTGCTGGCCCAGGTGGAGGCCGGTCTGGCCGACATCACCCCCGAGCAGGCCAAGTCCGTCGTCATCGCCTACGAGCCGGTCTGGGCGATCGGCACCGGCGAGGTGGCCACCCCCGAGGACGCCCAGGAGGTCTGCGCCGCGATCCGGACCAAGCTCGCCGAGCTCTACTCCGGCGACCTCGCCGACGGGGTGCGGGTGCTCTACGGCGGCTCGGTGAAGGCCAACAACGTCGCCGCCATCATGGCCCAGGAGGATGTCGACGGAGCCCTCGTCGGGGGCGCGTCCACCGTGCCGGAGGAGTTCGCCTCGATCTGCCGCTACCGGGACCACCTGGCCAAGGGCTGAGTCCGCCGGCGACGCGCGGGTCGGGGGTTCGGGGCCGACGCGCCGAACAGGTATCCTGAACCCTGCTGCCTTTTCGGTGGCGAACTGTTGTCGACGAGGATGGGTGTTTCGTGGAAGCCGTGCGTATTGGCCTGCAGGTCCTGCTGGTCATCGGTGGTCTGTTCCTGACCCTGCTGGTCCTGCTCCACAAGGGCAAGGGCGGCGGTCTCTCCGACATGTTCGGTGGTGGCATGTCCACCTCGCTGGGCTCGTCCTCGGTGGCCGAGCGCAACCTCGACCGGTTCACCGTCGCCGTGGGCATCGTGTGGTTCGCCTGCATCGTCGGCATCGGCCTCATCGACCGCTTCTCCTCCTGAACCGAAAGGCATCCTGAGCACATGGCAGGTGGCAACGCAATCCGCGGCAGCAGAGTCGGCGCAGGTCCCATGGGTGAGGCCGAGCGCGGCGACGCCGCCCCTCGTGTCTTCGTCTCCTACTGGTGCTCCAACGGGCACCAGACCCGGCCGAGCTTCGCCGAGGAGCCCGGTCTGGCGGTGCCCGAGACCTGGGACTGCCCGCGCTGTGGCTACCCCGCGGGCCAGGACGAGGCCAACCCCCCGGCACCCCCGAAGGTCGAGCCCTACAAGACCCACCTGGCCTACGTGAAGGAGCGCCGCTCCGACGCCGACGGCAAGGCCATCCTCGACGAGGCGCTGGCCACCTTGCGGGACCGCAAGCTCATCCAGTAGCCGAGAGCAGGGCCGGGTCCCTGATCGAGGGGCTCCGGCCGAGCCCGCAGGATCCCGCGAGCGGATGTTTCGCCGCGCCCGTCGGTGGGTAGACGGGGAGAGTGGTCGGTGACCACCGCGTCCGGCACCGACAGGAGGCTCCCCATGGAGCAGCGACACCCCGAGCCCGCGCCCGCCTGGGTGCCGTTGGCTCCGGGTACCGCAGAGCCATCCTGGTCCGGCTCCGTGCTGCGGCAGGCCCTCGAGGCCGCCGGCGACGTGACCCGGGCCCTGGCGCTGGTGCTGCGGTTGCCGACCCTGCCCCTGCCCGGCCGCGGTGACACGGTCGGGCTCTGGTCGGCGTTGGCGTCCATCGCCGCGGTCGACCTCACCGTGGCCCGCGTGGTGGAACCCCACCTGGACGCGCTGGCGATCCTGGACCAGGCGGACCTCACCGCGGCGCCGGACCAGGTGTGGGGCGTGTATGCCGCCCAAGCCGCCGGGGTCCGGCTGGACGCCCGGCCGGGCTCTGACGGGGTCTTCCTGCTGGACGGGACGAAGCCCTGGTGCTCGCTGGCCCAGCACGTGGACCGCGCCGTGGTCACGGCCCACACGTCGCAGACGGCCCGCAGGGCCTTCGCCGTCGACCTCCGGCACCCCGGCGTCACGCAGGATCCTCCGGGGAGCTGGGTGTCCCGCGGCCTGCGCGAGCTGACCTCGGTCTCGACGCACTACGCGGGCGTGCCGGCAGAACCGGTGGGTGCGGACGACTGGTACCTGGACCGCCCGGGTTTCGCCTGGGGCGGCATCGGGGTCGCGGCGTGCTGGTACGGCGGGGCGGTCGGCATGGCCCGGACCCTGGCGGCGGCCGGCCGACGACGCGAACCCGACCAGGTGGCGCTGATGCACGTGGGTGCCGTGGATGCGGGCCTGCACGCGGCTCGTGCCGTGCTCGCGGAGGCAGCGGGAGCAGTGGATGCCGGTGCGGCACAGGGCCTGGCCGGCGCCGTGCTGGCCGGCCGGGTCCGCGCCGTCGTCGCCTCCGTGGCCGAGGACGTCGCGGCCCGCGTGGGCCACGCCCTGGGACCGGCTCCACTCACCGCCGACCCCGCCCATGCTGCTCGCAGCGCCGACCTGACCGTCTACCTGCGCCAGCACCATGCCGAGCGCGACGAGGCGGCCCTGGGTGCACAGGTCCTCGCGGCCGGGAGCGGCACGTGAGCCGGGTCGAGCAGGGGGCTCAGGGCTTCAGCCCTGCCGACCCCGGGACCCCGGAGTCACTCTGGCTCAGCTCACTGTGGACGACGGGCACCAGGCGGGGGCCGGTCGAGCTCCTGGCGGGCCACGACGACCTGGTCGTGCTGGCCGCCCACCCCGACGACGAGACGCTCGCCGCCGGGGGGCTGCTCGCCGCCGCCGCGGACCGCCGACTGCCGACCACCCTCGTGGTGGCGACCTCCGGCGAGGCGTCGCACCCGCAGTCCACCACGCACACCCCTGAGCAGCTCGCCGGCATCCGCGAGGCCGAGGTGCGCCGCGCCCTCGACCACGTCAACCCCGCCGCCCGGCTGGTCCTGCTCCGGCTGCCCGACACGGGGCTGGCCGCACACCAGGCGCCCCTCGTCGCTGCGCTCACCGAGGTGGTCGGCCCGCGGACCCTGCTCGTGGCACCGTGGCACCGCGACGGTCACGCCGACCACGATGCCGCGGGTGCCGTCGCCGCCCTGGTGGCTGCGGACACCGGCGCCCAGCTGCTGGAGTACCCCGTGTGGCTCTGGCACTGGGGCGGGCCCGACCAGCTGCTCGACGAGGACCTGATCTGCCTCGGACTGGATGCGTCGCTGAGACAACGCAAGGCAGCGGCCCTGGACTGCCACCCGTCCCAGACCGCCCCGCTCTCCCAGGAGCCGGGCGACGAGACCCTGATCCCCGAGCACGTCCTGACCCACTTCCTGCGCCCCTTCGAGGTGTTCGTCCGCTCCCATGCCGGGTCGCCGGATCCGGGCGACCTGGAGGACGCCGACGCCGCCAACCGGGGCGGTGACGAGGCCTTCGACGAGATGTTCGCCGAGTCCGACGACCCGTGGGGGTTCGAGACCAGCTGGTACGAGCGCCGCAAGCGGGCGGTCACCCTCGGCGTCCTCCCGCAGCAGGACCTGGGGCGGGTGCTGGAGGTGGGGTGCTCCACCGGAGTCCTCACCGCCGAGCTCGCTGCGCGCGCGACCACCGTCCTCGCGACCGACATCAGTCCCGAGGCGGTGCGCCGGGCGCGGCACCGGCTGCGCCGCCAGCCGTGGGTGTCCGTGACTCGGCTCCGTGCGCCCCAGCAGTGGCCGGAGGGCGAGTTCGAGCTCGTGGTGCTCTCCGAGATCGGCTACTTCTGGGAGCCCGACGAGCTCAAGGAGGCCCTGCGCCTCGCGGTGGGTTCCCTCGCCGAAGGCGGGCTCCTGCTGCTGTGCCACTGGCGCCACGCGGTGACGGGCTGGTCCCTGGACGGGGATGCCGTCCATGCGGCGGCCCTGGACCTCCCCGACGTGGAGGTCGTGGTGAGCCACGTCGAGGAGGACTTCCGGGTCGACCTGCTCGCCGCACCGCACCGGCAGTCTCCGGCCCGGCGCGAGGGACTGACATGAGCAGGCTCACCGCGGTGGCCGTCGTGGTCCCCGCACGGAACGAGGCGAGCCTGCTGCCCGACTGCCTGCGCGCGATCGAGCAGGCCCGCAGGACCCTCGAGGGGGCCAGGCCTGACCTCGGGGTGCGCACGGTGGTGGTCCTCGACGACTGCACGGACGGTTCGGCGGGTGTGGTGGCCGCGCGCCCCGAGATCTGCACGGTGGTCCTCACGCAGGGATGCGTGGGCGCCGCCCGCGCCGCCGGCGCCGACATGGCGCTCGGGTCAGGGCGCGACCCCGCGGCCACCTGGCTGGCCAACACGGACGCGGACACCCTCGTGCCCCCGGACTGGCTCATGACGCAGGTGGCCCTGGCTGAGGCGGGCCACGACCTCATCCTCGGCACGGTTCACCCCCACGACCTCGAGCCCCACCTGCTCGAGCGGTGGTCGCGTCGCCACCGGCTCACCGATGGCCACGACCACGTGCACGGTGCCAACCTCGGCGTCCGCGGTGACGCCTACCTCGGGGCCGGTGGCTTCCCCCACGTGCCGCTGCACGAGGACGTCCTGCTGGTCGACGCCGTCAAGGCCCTCGGGGCGCGGTGGGTGGCCACCGACGCGACCAGGGTGCAGACCGCCGCCCGGCTGCACGCCAGGGTCGCCGGAGGTTTCGCCACCTACCTGCACGAGCTGGCCGCCGAGCTCGGGTCGGGGCCGACGACGGTCTGCGCCCACCCCTAGGGGTGGGCCGGCGTCAGCCGAGCTCCGAGGCCGCCTCGCGGTCGAGCAACCACAGGGTCTCGCGGAGCCCTGTGACCTGGGCGGCTGAGGACTCCGACGGCTCGGCACCGGCGACCGACACCGCCACCGCGTGCGCCTTGTCCGCCCCGGACACGAGGAACCACACACGGTCGGCGCGGCGCAGCGCCTCGAAGGTCAGGGTGATCCGCGTGGGCGGGGGCTTGGGGGAGTCGTGGACCGCAGCGGCGGCCACGCCCGAGGTCAGCTGGTCCGGGTGGCCGGGGAACAACGAGGCCACGTGGGCGTCGGGACCCACCCCGAGCAGTAGCACGTCGAAGGTGGGCGACTCGGCGCCGTCGGTCGCCGCGGAGGCGAGCTCGGCGGCATACCGGGCGGCGGCCGCGACCACGTCGTCACCGTCGGGTCCGTCGGGACCGGGCATGGCGTGCACCCGGGCCGGGTCGAGGGGGAGCGCATCGAGCAGGGCCTCGCGGTTCTGCGTCTCGTTGCGCTCGGGGTCGCCGGTCGCCAGGAAGCGCTCGTCGCCCCACCAGATGTCCACCCGGGACCAGTCGACGGCGTCGCGGGCGCCACTGCCGGCGACCGCCGCGAGGATGGCCGACCCCATGGTGCCCCCGGTGAGCACGAGGTGGGCAGACCCCCGAGCCGCCTGGGCGTCGACCAGGGCGGTGACCAGACGGGCACCGGACGCCTCGGCGAGCAGCCGCTTGTCGCCGTGCACCACGCAGCGCGGGTCCGCGGTCACGACTTCTTCTTCGGGCTCTTGCCCTTCGGCCCGGTGGCCTTGGCGAGCTTTCGCGCGGCGGCCTTCTTCACGGTGGTGTCGCTGGGCGGCGCGGCGGGCGGCTCCTTCGCCGCCACCATCGCCGAGCTCGAGGCGTCCGGGTGGGCTCGCGCCATGGTGCGGACCTCCTTGGCGGCCACCTTCGGCGACGGCGCCTCCCCCTCGCGGACGGCCTCGCTGGCCGTGGTGCTGTGCCGACCCACGCGCGCCAATCCCTTGCAGATCGTCTCGGCGTAGATGTCGTCGGGGTCCAGGCGGCGCAGCTCGTCCGCCAGGCACTCGGCGGTGCCGCGCCGGGCCAGGGAGATCCGACGGACCGGCTGTCCCGGCTGGGTGAGGGTGGCGGTCGTGCCGTCGGGCCTGATCAGGTCGACGGCGCCGCTGCGCCGTTCGAGGCGGACGCTCACCATGCCCGTCCCAGCCCGGCTGCGCGCCCGGTTGACCTTGCACCGCAGTGCCTCGGCGAGCCACGCGGCGAGCAGGTCGGTCGAGGGCGAGTCGGTCCCCCCGGTGACCGTGGCCTCGGTGACCGCCTCGAAGGGACGCTGGTCGAGGGCCGCGGCGAGCAGGCCGCGCCACAGCGTGATCCGCGTCCACGCGAGGTCGGTGTCGCCACCGGCGTAGGTCTTGGCCCGGTTGAGCAGGGCGTTGCGCGGGTTGCGCGTCTCGGCGGCGTCCGT
Organism: uncultured Actinomycetota bacterium; assembly: GCA_963757635.1. Taxonomy (GTDB): domain Bacteria; phylum Actinomycetota; class Actinomycetes; order Actinomycetales; family Dermatophilaceae; genus Pedococcus. The sequence continues at coordinate 170,272 of CAVWSK010000007.1, forward strand.
GATGCGGCGCTGGGCCATCGAGCCGATGGCGTCCTTCGAGACGTTCGACGGCGCGTCCTTGGGCCACCAGGCGACGACGGGGGAGTCGGGCAGCAGCAGCGGGGTGACCACGCTGCGCCCGTGCTCGGTGAGGGGGCCGTAGAGCCGGGCCACCACGACTTCGCTCGCCCCGGCGTCACCGCCCACCCGGATCTGGGCGTCGATGCGCGAGGCGCCGCGCTTGTTGCCGATGACCACGGCGATGATGCGGCACGGGTGCTGGCGGCTGGCGTCGTTGGCGGCCTCGATGGCCTCGTCGGCGTCCTGCTCGTCGACGACGATGACGAGGGTGAGCACCCGCCCCAGGGCCATCGCCCCGGTGTCCTGGCGCAGCGCCACCAGGCGCTTGCTGATGGCCACGGTGCTGGTGCTGGGCAGGTCGATGATCACGGCATCCTCCAGACACGGCCGTCACGGCGCATCATCTCGTCGGCCCCGGCCGGACCCCAGCCTCCGGAGAGGTAGGGCTCGGGGCGGCCCTTCTGCCGGGCCCAGTAGGCCTCGATCGGGTCGAGGATCTGCCAGGACAGCTCGACCTCCTCATGGCGGGGGAACAGGGGTGGGTCGCCGAGCAGCACGTCGAGGATGAGTCGCTCGTAGGCCTCGGGGCTGGACTCGGTGAACGCGCGGCCGTAGCCGAAGTCCATCGTCACGTCCCGGACCTCCATCTGGGCCCCGGGCACCTTGGCCCCGAACCGCATGGTGATCCCCTCGTCGGGCTGGACCCGGATGACGATGGCGTTCTGCCCGAGCTCCTCGGTGGCCGTGTCGTTGAACGGCAGGTGCGGAGCCTTCTTGAAGACCACGGCGATCTCCGTCACCCGCTTGCCGAGCCGCTTGCCCGTGCGCAGGTAGAACGGCACCCCCGCCCAGCGGCGCGAGTCGATGTCGAGCTTGAGGGCGGCATACGTCTCGGTGCAGGAGCCGTTGGCGACGCCGTCCTCGTCGAGGTAGCCGATGACCTCCTCGCCGCCCTGCCAGCCGGCGGCGTACTGCCCGCGGGCGGTCACCTTCGACAGGTCCTTCGGCAGCCGCACCGCGGAGAGGACCTTCTCCTTCTCGGCCCGCAGGTGCTCGGCCGCGAACGACACCGGCTCCTCCATGGCGGTGAGGGCGAGCAGCTGGAGCAGGTGGTTCTGCATGACGTCGCGCGCGGCGCCGATGCCGTCGTAGTAGCCCGCACGACCGCCGATGCCGATGTCCTCGGCCATGGTGATCTGGACGTGGTCGACGTAGTTGGCGTTCCAGACGGGCTCGAACATCTGGTTGGCGAAGCGCAGCGCCAAGAGGTTCTGGACCGTCTCCTTGCCGAGGTAGTGGTCGATGCGGAAGACCGAGTCGGCGGGGAAGACGCCCTCGACGATGTCGTTGAGCTCGCGGGCGCTCTTGAGGTCGTGCCCGAACGGCTTCTCGATGACGACCCGGCGCCAGGCGTTGCCGCGGGGACGGCTCAGGCCGGAGCGCTCGAGCTGTTCGCAGACGGTCGAGAAGAACGCCGGCGGGATCGAGAGGTAGAAGGCCTGGTTACCGCCGGTGCCGCGCTCCTCCTCCAGGGATCGCACCGTCTCGGCGAGCAGGTCGAAGGCGGCGGGGTCGTCGAAGGTGCCGGGGACGAAGCGGAAGCCCTCGGCCAGGTTGCGCCAGACGCTCTCCCGGAACGGCGTGCGCGCATGGGCCTTGACGGCGTCGTAGACGACCTTGCCGAAGTCCTGGTCGGCCCAGTCACGCCGGGCGAACCCGACGAGGGAGAAGCCCGGTGGCAGCAGGCCCCGGTTGGCCAGGTCGTAGATGGCCGGCATGAGCTTCTTGCGGGCCAGGTCGCCCGTGACGCCGAACAGGACCAGGCCGCAGGGGCCGGCGATGCGGGGGAGTCGCTTGTCACGCGGGTCGCGCAGGGGGTTGTTCTCCTGCGTCACTCGGGTTGGGCTCATGCACTGCCTTCCGGTGCGGCGGACAGGGCCTCGCGCACCTGGGCGAGGCCGGCGTCGTGGTCGGTGAGGTGGAGCTGGAGGACCGGTCGCCCCTGCTCGGCGAGCACCTGGGCGTCGCCCGCGGCCTGGGAGCTGATGAAGTCGCCGAAGCTGAACTCGCGACCGGGGATCGCCAGGTCCTCGTGGGGTGCGGTCGTCACCTGGACGTAGACCCCGGTGGCCGGACCACCCTTGTGGAACTGGCCGGTGGAGTGCAGGAACCGCGGTCCCCAGCCGAACGTCGTCGGCCGGTCGGTGCGCCGGGCCACCACGGGGCGGACCTGGGCGAGGTCGGCGTCCACGAGCCGGTCGAGGTAGGCCATCACGGCCACGTAGCCGTGCTCGGGGTCCAGCTGGGCGAACAGGGCGGACAGGGCGTCGGGTACGGTCGCCGCCGAGCCGAGCCAGTCGCCGCCGAGCGCCCGGATCTGCACGGCGCCGTCCGTGGCCGCGGGGGCTTCCGAGCCGCCGATGCCCTGGTCGAGCAGGGCCCGTGCGGCCTTCTTCGCGCTCTCCACGTCGGGCTGGTCGAACGGGTTGATCCCCAGCAGCCGTCCGGCGGCGGCGGTGGCCACCTCCCAGAGCAGGAGCTGGGCCCCGAGGGTCCCGCTGACGGCGACGTCGGAGCGGTCGGCGTGCACGAGCGCGTCGGGGCGCTCGAGGTCGTCGCCACTGGTGAGGCGGACCACCGTGAGGTCGGCGGCGGGGTCGGCCACCTCGGGGTCGGTGTCGGCACCGACCACGACGGGGAGGATGCCGGTGCCCTGCTTGCCGGTGGACTCGGCGATCAGCTGCTCGGCCCAGTCGGCGAAGCCGACGAGCCCGGAGCCGTCGTCGACCAGGACGAACTTGTCACGCAGTGGGTCGGTGCCGGCCATGGCCGCGGCCAGACGCAGACCGGGGTTGGCGTCGTCGTCGGCGCTGAGCACGTCGGACACGGCCTCGGCGTCGTCCAGGAGCGCCTCGATGTCGGCGCCGGCCAGGCCGGACGGCACGAGGCCGAACGCGGTGAGGGCGGAGTAGCGACCTCCGACGTTGGGGTCGGCGTTGACGACCCGGTATCCGTCCGCCCGGGACTGCTGGTCGAGCGGGCTGTCGGGGTCGGTGACCACCACGATGCGGGAGGTCGGGTCGATGCCGGCGTCGGCGAAGGCGGCCTGGAAGGCGCGCCGCTGCGAGTCGGTCTCCACCGTCGAGCCGGACTTGCTGGAGACGACGACGACGGTGCGTTCGAGGTCGGTGATCGCGGCCCGGACCATGTCCGGCTGGGAGGAGTCCAGCACCACGAGGTCGACGCCGGCCGTGCCGCAGATGACCTCGGGTGCCAGCGACGAACCGCCCATGCCACACAGCACGACCCGGTCGACACCCTCGGACCGCAGCTGCTCGCGCAGCGCCGCGACCTCACCCAGCAGCGGCCGCGAGGCGCGAGGCAAGTTGACCCACGACAGGCGGATGGCCGACTCCGACTCGGCGTCAGGACCCCACAGCGTGGCGTCCTGGGCGAAGAGCTTGCTCGCGAACTGGGCCTCGACGAGCTCCGGCACCCGGGCCACGACGGCATCGGCGGCGGCGCCGGCCGCCACCACGCCCAGGGCGCTCACTTGCCGTCCTGCTCCGTGTCAGCCCGGGCGAGGTCGAGGTCCGACTGGACCTCGCTCAGCAGCTCGCCCCAGGAGGCCTCGAACTTGTCGACGCCCTCCTTCTCGAGCTGGGCCGTGACGTCGGCATAGGAGATGCCCAGCCGCTCCAGGTCGTCGAGCACGGTACCGGCCTCGGCATAACCGCCGGTGACGGTGTCGCCGGTCACGACACCATGGTCCATGACTGCGGCGAGGGTGCCCTCGGGCATCGTGTTGACGGTGTGGGGTGCGACCAGCTCGGTGACGTAGAGCGTGTCGGAGTAGTCCGGGTTCTTGACGCCCGTCGACGCCCACAGGGGACGCTGGGCGTTGCCACCGTCATCGGCGAGGTTCTTCCAGCGCGGGGTCGAGAACACCTCCTCGAAGGCCTGGTAGGCGAGTCGGGCGTTGGCGACCGCGGCCTTGCCCTTGAGCGCCTTCGCCTCGTCGGTCCCGATCGCGTCGAGGCGCTTGTCCACCTCGGTGTCCACGCGGGAGACGAAGAAGGAGGCGACCGAGTGGATCTGTGAGAGGTCCTTGCCCTTCTCCCGAGCCTGCTCCAGACCGGTGAGGAAGGCGTTCATCACGCCGCGGTAGCGGTCGAGGGAGAAGATCAGCGTGACGTTGACGCTGATGCCCTCGGCGAGCACCTGCGAGATGGCCGGGAGCCCGGCCACGGTGGCGGGGATCTTGATCAGGACGTTGGGGCGGTCGACGGCCTCGACGAGCTCCTTGGCCTGCTCGACGGTGCGGGTGGTGTCGTGGGCCATGCGCGGGTCGACCTCGATGGAGACCCGACCGTCGACCCCGTTGGTGCTGTCGAACAGTGGCCGCAGGATGTCGCAGGCGTTGCGCACGTCGGAGGTCGTCAGGCCGAAGACGGTGTCGTCGACGGTGCCGCCCTTGCGGGCGAACTCGCGCAGGTCGGCGTCGTAGCGGTCGCCCTTGGCCAGGGCCGCCTGGAAGATCGACGGGTTCGTGGTGACACCCACCACGCCCTTGGTGTCGATCAGGTCCTGCAGGTTGCCGGTCTCGATCCGGTCCCGCGACAGGTCGTCGAGCCAGACGGACACGCCGTTGTCGGCGAGGGCCTTGAGTGCTGCGTTGTCAGTCACGTGAGTCACTTCCCTTTGGTGGCGGCGCTCTTCGTCGCGGCGCTCTTCTTGGTCGTGGTGTCGGTCGCCTTGGTGGGGGAGACCGCGGCGCGGGGCCGGGTCTGCGTCACCGCGGGAGCGGCGCTCTTGCGGGCGGTGGCCTTGGCGTCCTTGAGGGAGTCCTTGGCCGCCTTGACGACGGCCTCGGGGGTGATACCGAACTCCCGGTACAGGGTCTTGTAGTCGGCCGAGGCCCCGAAGTGCTCGAGGCTGATGCTGCGGCCGGCATCGCCGACCAGGTCGTGCCAACCGAACGACACGGCCGCCTCGACGCTGACGCGGGCCCGCACCTCCGGGGGGAGGACACGGTTCTGGTAGGCCCGGCCGGACTGCTCGAACCACTCCCGGCACGGCATGGACACCACACGAGTGGCAACGCCCTGGCGCTCCAGGGATTCCCGGGCCTCGAGCGCGATCGCCACCTCCGAACCCGTCGCGATCAGGATGACGTCGGGGGACTCCTTGCCGCTGGCCCCGCCGTCGATGAGGACGTAGGCGCCCTTGGCGACCCCGGTCGTCTTGGCGTACACCTTGCGGTCGAGCACGGGGAGGTTCTGGCGGGTGAGCGCCAGGGCGGCTGGGCGCTTGTTGTGCAGGATCGCACCCCACGCCGCGGAGGTCTCGTTGGCGTCGGCCGGGCGGACCACGTCCAGGCCGGGGATGGCCCGCAGCGCGGCGAGGTGCTCGACCGGCTGGTGCGTCGGGCCGTCCTCACCGAGACCGATGGAGTCGTGGGTCCACACGTAGGTCACCGGCAGCTGCTGGATGGCGGCGAGGCGCACCGCGGGACGCATGTAGTCGGAGAACACCAGGAAGGTGCCGCCGTAAGGTCGCGTGAGGCCCTCCAGCGCCATCCCGTTGAGGATCATCCCCATGCCGTTCTCACGGATGCCGAAGTGCAGCGTGCGGCCGTAGGGGCCGCCGCTCCAGTCCCGGGTCTGCTTGCTCCGGGGGATGAAGGACGGCTCGCCCTCCATGGTGGTGTTGTTCGACTCCGCGAGGTCGGCCGAGCCGCCCCACAGCTCGGGCATCACGCTCGCGAGTGCGGTCAGCACCTTGCCCGACGCGGCCCGGGTCGCCAGGCCCTTCTCGGCGTCCGGCCCGAACACGGGCAGAGCCTGGTCGAGCCCGGTCGGCAGGTCACCGGCGACGAGGCGGTCGAGCAGACCGGCGCGGTCGGGGTGGGCCTTGCGCCACGCGGCATACGCCTTGTCCCAGGTCTTGCGGGCCGCCTTGCCGCGCGCGCCCAGCTTGCGGGTGTGCGCCAGCACGGCGCGGTCGACCTCGAAGGTCTTGGCGGGGTTGAAGCCGAGCAGCTCCTTGGTGGCCGCGATCTCGGCATCGCCGAGGGCCGAACCGTGGGACTTGCCGGTGTCCTGCTTGGTCGGCGCCGGCCAGGCGATGATGGTGTGGAGCACGACCAGCGTGGGTCGCTTGCCCTTCTTCGACTTCTCCAGCGCAGCGTTGAGGGCGTCGATGTTCTCGACGTAGTCGGCGCCGTTGCCGTCTCCACGCCAGTCGACGTCGACCACGTCCCAGCCGTAGGCGCGGTAGCGGGCACCCACGTCCTCCGAGAACGAGATGTTGGTCTGGTCCTCGATGGAGATCTGGTTGGCGTCGTAGATGACGGTGAGGTTGCCGAGCTCCTGGTGGCCTGCGAGCGACGATGCCTCGGCGGACACGCCCTCCATGATGTCGCCGTCTGAGGCGATGGCCCACACGTGGTGGTCGAAGGGGCTCTCGCCGGCTTTGGCCTCGGGGTCGAGCAGGCCGCGCTGGCGGCGCTGGGCCATGGCCATGCCGACGGCGGAGGCCAGCCCGGAGCCGAGCGGCCCGGTCGTGATCTCGACGCCACGGGTGTGGTGCACCTCGGGGTGGCCGGGGGTCAGCGAGCCCCAGGTGCGCAGCGCCTGGAGGTCCTTCAGCTCGAGGCCGAAGCCACCCAGGTAGAGCTGGACGTACTGGGTCAGGCTCGAGTGTCCCGCGGACAGGACGAAGCGGTCGCGGCCCAGCCAGGCGACGTCGTTGGGGTCGTGGTTCATGACCTGCTGGTAGAGCAGGTAGGCGGCTGGCGCGAGACTCATCGCGGTGCCTGGGTGGCCGTTGCCGACCTTCTGGACCGCATCGGCGGCCAGCAGTCGGGCGGTGTCCACCGCACGGATGTCAAGGTCGGTCCAGCCGGCCTTGCGGGCCACCGGCCGTGGCAGCGAGGTGCTGCGCTTTGCGGCTGGCTTTGCCTGGGCGGAACGAGTGGTGCTCACGGAATCTGCTCTCCTCACGCGGGGGCGCACGACGACGAATCCGAGCCTAGACCCGGGGGGTGATCCCCGTCGCATCCAGTCCCGAGCGTGGACGTCCTCGCGCCGGGGATAGACTGGCGCAGCCATTCCAGCCCAGTTCCATTCCTGTGAAGGACGCCGTGACCGCACTCGATCCGACTGCCCGGATCTCCGCGTCCCCACCTCCTGCACGACGTCGGAAGGCCGCGGCCTACCTGGCCCTCACCAAGCCTCGCATCATCGAGCTCCTGCTCGTCACGACGGTGCCGGTGATGTTCCTTGCGCAGCAAGGGATTCCGTCGCTGCGGCTGATCCTCGTGACTCTCGTCGGCGGGGCGCTCAGCGCTGGCGCGGCCAACACCTTCAACTGCGTCTACGACCGCGACATCGACGCCGAGATGCACCGCACCAGCAACCGGCCGATGGTCACCGGCGAGATCAGCCCCCGCGAGGGACTGGTCTTCGGCGCAGCCCTCACGGTTGCGTCGACGGTGTGGTTCGCCCTCCTCGTCAACGGGCTCTCGGCCGCACTGTCCCTCGGCGCCATCGTGATGTATGCCGTGGGCTACACGATGATCCTCAAGCGGCGCACCGCACAGAACATCGTCTGGGGCGGTGCGGCCGGCTGCATGCCCGTCCTCATCGGCTGGTCGGCGGTGGCCGACTCGGTCTCGTGGTCCGCCGTGATCCTCTTCCTCGTGATCTTCTTCTGGACCCCGCCGCACTACTGGCCGCTGTCGATGAAGTTCAAGGACGACTACGCCGCAGCGCACGTGCCGATGCTGCCGGTCGTCGAGAAGTTCGTCGTCGTGGCCCGACAGATCGTGGCCTACTCGTGGGCCATGGTCGCGGCGTCGCTGCTCCTCGTCGTGGTCCACCCGATGGGGTGGGTCTACCTCGTGACGGCGGTGGCCACCGGCGGGCTGTTCCTGGCGGAGGCGCACCGGCTGCACCGCGCCGCGCGCGCCGGTGAGGGCCCGCAGGTGCTGCGGCCGATGCGGTTGTTCCACTTCTCGATCACCTACGTCGGCATCCTGTTCCTCGGCGTCGCCGTTGACCCACTGGTCTACCTGCCACTGCGCTAGACGGAGAGCTGTCCGTCGGGCAGGTCCCTGCCGCGGCGGTACGGCCCGACCACGACGGCGAGGCTGGCCGCGACATGCAGGCCGGCCATCAGCAGGATGGTCTCGCGCACTCCCAGCAGCGAGCCCAGAACACCGGCGACCAGGCCGGCCAACGGCATCGTCCCGAAGTTGAGCACCGCCATGGTGGCCGTCGTCCGGCCGAGCAGCTCGGCCGGTGTGTAGCGCAGCCGGAAGGACGAGCGAACGACGTTCGCCGCCACGACCCCCACCCCCACGAGCCACGACCCGATCGCCACGAGGGCGACGCCGCGTCCCGGGGTGGCCAGCCCGACCAGGAGGGCCGACGGTCCACCCAGCACCTGCAACCAGCGCAGTGCGGCCGCGGTCCCCAGGCGGTCGGCCACCCGGCGGGCGATGGCCGCACCCACGAGGCCACCGGACGAGCCCAGGCCCATGACCAGTCCGACCGCGGACGACCGCAGCCCCAGGTCGCGGACCATGAACAGCACGAGCAGCGCACCGTAGCCGGTGAGGGCGAAGTTGCTGGTGCCCCCCTGGGCCGCGAAGAACCTCAGGTAGCGGTCGTGGGCCACGATCCGCACCCCCTCGGCGATCTGTTGGGTCAGCGGCCGCGGCGCTGGCCGGTCGGGACGCGGGACGAGCGCCTCGGGGCGCATCCGCGCAAGGCAGCAGAACGACACGACGAAGGACACCCCGTCGAGCACCACGGCGTAGGCGGCCGAGAACAGCTGCACGAGCAGGCCCCCCACGCCAGGTCCGGCGACCTGCATCGCGGACTCGGTGCCGAAGACCCGGGCGTTGGCCTGCTCGAGGTCGGGTGGGGCCACCACCCGCGGGATGAGCGCGGTGTAGGCGGTGCGGAAGAAGACCGTGCACGCCCCCAGCGACAGGGCCGCCAGGGCGAGGTGGGGAAGGGTGAGCCTGCCCAGCACCCACGCGAACGGGCACGCTGCTCACGGCGACCGCGGCCACGACGTCGGCAGCCATCATCACCCGCCGGGGGTCCGAGCGGTCCACCCAGGCGCCGGCGTGCAGCCCGAGCAGCAGCCAGGGGAGCCAGACGGCGCCCGCGAGCAGGCCCATCCAGCCGGGACCGGCGTGGAACTCGGTCACCGCGAGGAGGGGGAACACCACGGTGGTGGTCATCGAGCCGAGGACACTGACCCCCTCCCCGAGCCAGAGCAGGCTGAAGTTCCGGTTGCGGGCCAGTGGGGGAGGCGGGGCAACCGGTGCGGTGGGGGCCGTCATGGCTGGGCCGGGAACCCTCGGGCGAAGACGTAGACCGACTCGCGCTCGACGCCGTCGTCCGGCACGGGCCGGCTCGACCAGCGCAGCAGCACGTCGACGACCTCCTCGGCCACCTGGCCCAGCTCGTCGGGGGAGAGCCGCATCCAGTTCTGGGTCGCGAACGAGGTCTCGTCCCAGGCGGGCACCGTCGCCGCGTTCGCGTTCCACTCCTGCACCCGCTCGAACTGGCGCTGGAGGGTCAGCGCCTCCGCGGCATAGGCCGCGGTGACGGCTGCCGTGTCGTCGGCGAAGTCCGCCCGCGACCAGCGGGTTCCGGCGTCGACCAGGCGCCACCAACGCTCCCGCCGGTCCTTGGCGAGCTCGGGGGCCTCCTCGACCAGACCCGCCTCGGCCAGGACCTTGAGGTGGTGGCTGGCGCTCCCGACCGCCTGGCCGGTGCGCGCGGCGAGGGCGGAGGCGGTCGAGGGGCCGTCGACCTTGAGGGCATCCATCATCCGGGAGCGGAACGGGTTGGCCATGGCCGAGAGGGCCTTGGCGTCGGTCACCGTGCGGATCCCGGGTCGCTGGGCTGGTTTCATGGGCACCAGACTAATTGCACAACGACAGTTGCACAAGAGTTCTTGTGTATTACCTCAGCGTTGGCACGAGATGGGGTGCTGGCCGATGGAGGCGGGGAGCGAGTAGTCGACGTCGGTGCCGGCTCCCCACTGCGTGCAGTCGCCCGCGGGGCGACTGGCGGACCACAGCGCGAAGACCGCCACGAAGGCGAGCGCGACGAGCAGGGCGGTCTTGCGGCTCACGATCCCCCTGGTGTCCATCGGCCCAGTGTGCCCCACGTCGTCCACCGGGGCGAGGGGTTCGGGCTACCGGGTCGGGGCGTCGCGCAGGCCCACCATGGCCCGCACCAGGGCCACGACGAGCAGGCAGGCCAGCAGCATGTGGACGAGCACGACGCCCCACGGCAGCCCGGTGAAGTACTGGGTGTAGCCCACCATGCCCTGGGCGACGGTCACCGCGAGCACGCCGGCCCAGCCCCGGGCGGGGGCCGTGGTCGTGGCGGTCAGGCGCGCCGCGACCCACACGGCGAGGGCCAGTCCGACGAAGAGCATCACCGAGTCGGCATGCAGCCAGGACACCGACCGGGGGTCGAGGCCGTAGCGGGCCGGCTGGTCGGCATCACCCGAGTGGGGTCCCGAACCCGTGACCACCGTGCCGAGGGCCAGCACGACGGCGCCGACGGCGCAGGTGGCCCACCCGACCCGCTCCACGAGGGGATGCACGGCCAGCGGCAGCCGGCCGGGTGGCGAGGGTGCGCGGAAGACGAGGTAGGCCGACGTGGCGACCAGCACCATCGACACCAGGAAGTGGGCCGAGACCGTGTACGGGTTGAGCCCGGTCAGCACCGTGACCCCGCCCAGGACCGCCTGGAAGGCCACGCCGCCGAGGACCCCGAGGGCGGGGACGAACAGGTCGCGACGACGCTGCGCCCAGCGCCACACGGCGAACACGGTGAGCAGGGCGGCGATGCTCACGACGCTGGTGAGCGTGCGGTTGCCGTACTCGATGTAGCGGTGGTAGCCCTCGGCCTGGTGCGGGACGGGGGTGAAGGAACCCGGCACGCACTCCGGCCAGGTGGGGCAGCCGAGCCCGCTCCCGGTGAGCCGCACGAGCCCTCCCGTCACGACGATGAGCACCTCGACGACGAGGTTGGCCATCAGCACCCGGGGGAGCCACGGGCTCGGGACGGACGCCGTGGCGCGGGGCGCGGTGGAGGTCGGCGCGGGTGCTGCGGTCACGCACTGAGGGTACGTCTCAGGTGGAACCCCGATACGACTGGGGGATTCACCTCATGGTGCGGGTGCCGACCCGCTGGCTGACTGGATCCATGGTGGCGAACGCGTGGCGGGTGACGGTGGTCTGGCTGGTCGTGACGGCGGCGAGGCACGTGCTGGCGGGGTTCGCCGGCACAGGGAGGCTGCAGGACCTCGTGCTGGTGCCGGTGCTGCTCGCCGGGGTGGCAGTGGTGTGCTGCCTGCGTCCGGGGCAGCGGGTGGGCAAGCTGGTGGCCCGTGAGTGGCTGCTCTGGCCGGCGACGGTGGGGTATGCCGTGCTCCTGTTCGTCGCCGCCCTCACGGCGGGCCCGTGGTGGCTCGTCGGTGCGGTCGTCCTCGCCGGCACGGTCGGGGGTTTCCGGCGCAGCCTGCGCCGTCAGTCGCTCCAGCGGAACAAGCGCCGCGCCAGTGCGGTCGCCACCGCCGCCCAGACCAGCATGACCATCCAGTCGCCCGGGCTCGCAGCACCGTCGACGAGGGCGGTCCGCATGCTGTCGCCGAGCGCGGCGGACGGCAGGAGGGCGATGACAGGGGTGAACCGGTCGGGCAGCTCGCTGCCTGCGATGACCACACCGCCCACCGCGAGCAGCGTGATCCAGATGAGGTTGGCGAGGGCGAGCACGCCCTCCGCGCGCAGCGTGCCGCCGAGCAGCAGGGCAAGGGACACGAAGGCCCACGTGCCGAGCAGCACGGAGAGCACCGCGGCGGGAAGGCCACCCCAGGCGGGGTGCCAGCCCAGGGCAGCGGCCAGGGCGCCGATGACGACGAACTGCACGACGATGACCGACAACACGGCGGTCGCCTTCGCGACGAGCAGCCCGGAACGGCCCAGCGGGGTGACCCCGAGCAGCCTGAGCACGCCGTAGCGGCGGTCGAAGCCCGTCGAGATCGCCTGCCCGGTGAACGCCGACGAGATGACGCACAGGGCCAGGACGCCCGGGGCCAGCAGGTCGATGCGGCGCCCCGTGCCGACGGAGATGCCGTGAGCCGCGAGCAGCCCCACGAGGACCGCTGCGGGGAGGAGGACGGCGACCAGGAGCTGCTCGCCGTTGCGCAGCAGGGTCACGGTCTCGAACCGCGCCTGGGCCAGGATGCGCGACCGGGCTGCCGCGGGCGCGCTCATGCCACGGGCCTGCGGGTCAGGGCGAAGTAGCGGTCCTCGAGCCGGTCGCCGGCGGTGACGTCCGCGAGGGACCCCTCGGCGACGACCCGACCGGCCGACACGACCACGATGTGGTCGGCCAGCCGCTCGGCCTCCTCGAAGGAGTGCGTGGTCAGGACGACGGCCGCGCCGTCGTCGGCCACCGAGCGCACGAGGTCCCAGACCTCGAGGCGGGCGTGGGGGTCCAGGCCGGCGCTGGGTTCGTCGAGGAAGGCGACCTCGGGCCGCCCGACCAGGGCGGCCGCCAGGGCCACCCGCTGGCGCTGCCCACCGGACAGCCGACGCACGGAGGTGCCGGCGAACTCGGTGATGCCGAGCCGGTCGAGCAGCGGCTGGAGCGGGGCAGGGTCGGCATACATGGCGCTGAGGTGGCGCAGCAGCGGCACGGGACGGGCGGAGTTCGGCAGGCCGCCGTCCTGGAGCATGACGCCGACCCGTGCGCGGTGGGCCGGTCCCGCTCGCCACGGGTCCGCGCCGAGAACGCGCACCTGTCCGCCGTCGGGACGCCGCAGTCCCTCGCAGCACTCGACCATCGTCGTCTTGCCGGCGCCGTTGGGGCCGAGCACCGCCGTCACGCAGCCGAGCTCGGCGTGCCAGCTGGCCCCGTCCAGGGCGACGACGCTGCCGTAGCGCTGGGTGAGCGCGGACACGGACACGGCGGAGGGCACCAACGAAGTCTAGGTCGGCGGGTCGGGCCGCCCGCGGGGAGGCCACCTCAGGCGACGCCGCGAGCCCGAGACCTGGGCAGGTGCCCACTGTGGCGGACCACCTCAGACGCGCAGCGTGGAGGGCGAACCGACCACTACGGAGGAGATTCCCATGAGCCTGTACGCCCACCCCCTGATCATCGTCGCCGAGCAGCGCTGGCGGCACGAACAGCTCTCCGGCTCCACTCTCGCCGGGTCGCCCAGGGCTTCCCGACGCCGGCGCCGCACCCGGGGTCACGGCTGGCGAGCCCTGGTGCGCCGTCGGCGCAGCGCCACCACCGAGCCGCACCCCGTCTAAGGCACCCGGCCCACTGTCGGCCGCGGATAGGGCATCCGCCCCATGTGCCGGCCCACCTCAGGAGGACATCGTCGAGGTGTCGGGCCAGCTGGCCCGACCACACCAGAGGAGCAGAACCATGAGCATCACCGCAGACCCGCTGTTCATCGCCGCGGAGGTCCAGTGGCGGACCCAGAACCTGTCGGCGGCCCGGCCCGCCGTCCGCGCCGAGGGCCACCGGCACGGGGTCCGCGCAGCGCTGGGCGTGCTGCACCGCGCGCACCGCCACGAGCGCAGTCACGGACGCCCGGGGAGCCCGCGCACCGCATGAGCCCGGTCGCCACGGCACCGGTGCCACCCCCGGGCACGCCCGGGCCCGGGGCCACGTCGGTCCTCTCCGCCATAATCGGCGGCGTGGGTCTGGATGCAGCCGGGAACGGGCTCCTCGTGGGTCGCGAGCGCGAGGTCGCCCGCCTCCTCGAGGTGCTCGGAGTCGGGGGTGAGGCGGCGCGTCACGGCAGCGTGGTGCTGTCCGGTGACGCCGGCATCGGCAAGACCCGGCTGCTCGGCGAGGTCGTCGCAGCGGCCCGGCAGTCGGGGCGCCGGGTCCTCGTCGGGCACTGCCTGAGCGAGGCCGGCCAGTCCCTTCCCTACCTGCCGTTCGTCGAGATGTTCGGTCGGCTCGAGACCCAGGACCCCGAGGGTTTCGACCAGCTCCTGACACGGCACCCCGCGCTGGCCCGCCTGGTTCCCGGCCGGCGCGGCACCGTGGAAGGCCCGGCCAGCGAGGCCCCGGCCGACCGCGGCGACCTCGTCCAGTCCATCCACGCGGCCCTGGAGGACCTCGCCACGCGCTCGCCCGTGCTCGTCGTCGTCGAGGACCTGCACTGGGCCGACCAGTCCTCTCGCGACCTGCTCACCCTGCTGTTCACCCGCGGGTTCGACGGGCCCGTGAGCATCGTGGCCTCCTATCGCAGCGACGACCTCCACCGGCGGCACCCCCTGCGGGCAACCGTGGCCCACTGGTCCCGGCTCGCCGAGCTCGAGCGCCTCGACCTGCCGCCGTTGTCGGACCGCGCGGTCCGCGAGCTGGTGCTCGCCCTGCAGCCACGCGCCCTGGCCGAGCCGGACATCCGCGGTGTCGTCGACCGCGCCGAGGGCAACGCCTTCTTCACCGAGGAGCTCGTCGCGGCGACCGCCCTGACGGGCAGCGGCCTGCCGGAGGACCTCTCGCGCCTGCTGCTCGTGCGCTTCGACCAGCTCGGGGCCCCCGGCCAGCACGTGGTCCGGATGGCGTCGGCCGCCGGGCGCCACGTCTCGCACGCGCTCCTCGCGGCCGTGGCCGGGCTGGGTGAGGCGGAGCTCGACGTCGGACTGCGAGACGCCGTCGAGCAGCACGTGCTGGTCCCGTCCGACAGCGGCAGCTACGCCTTTCGCCACGCCCTGCTCGGGGAGACGGTCTACGACGACCTGCTGCCGGGGGAGCGGGTGCGGGCGCACGAGCGGTATGCCGCCGCCCTCGCCGACGACCCGTCGCTGGGGCGCTCGGCCGAGCTCGCCAGGCACGCCCTGGCCGCGGGGCACCGGGACCAGGCCCGCGAGGCCAGCGTCCGCGCCGGCGACTCCGCGATGGGGATGGCAGGGCCGGACGAGGCGTTCGGCCACTACGCCCAGGCGCTGACGCTGATGTCGGAGTCGGATCCCGACGCCGACGCGGTCGCCCTGCGTGCGGCCGCGGCGGCGACGGCCGCAGGGCGGGCCCTCAAGGCCCTCGCCCTGCTCGAGGAGCGACTGGCCCGTCGGCCCCCGGACGCCGACCTGGCGGGCCGCGCGGAGCTGCTCGCCGCCCTGGCGACCACCGCCCGGATCACCGAGAGCACGCTGGACACCCTGGCTGCCACCCGTGAGGGGCTGGCCCTCATCGAGAGGGCGGGCGGTGGGCACCCCGAGGTGAGGGCCCGGCTGCTCGCGGCCCGGATGCAGGCGCTGGCCGACCGGGGCCGTGACGAGGAGGCGCTCGGCGCGGTCGACGAGGCGGTCGACGCCGCGGTGCGGGTCGGGCTCGTCGACCTCGCCGACGAGGTGCGGGTCGTGGCGGCCGGGATCGTCGAGCGGGGCGGCGACCCCGAGACCTCGAGGCGGGCCCTGGAGCAGGTCATCGCCGCCTCCAAGGCGCCGGGTGACCCGGCCGAGATCCGCGCCTTCCACCACCTGGGGTGGCTCAACCACCGGGCCGGGCGCCTCGACGCGGCGGTCGACGTCTACCGCCGAGGTGTCGAGCGTGCTCGGACCGTGGGCCGCCCCTGGGCGCCCTACGCGTTCGAGGGGCGGTTGCTCGCGGGGATCGCGGCATACGAGCGGGGCCGCTGGGAGGAGGCGGACCTGATCCTCGACACATCCGGCGAGCTGCCTCCCGAGCCGGCCCGCTCCCTGCTGGAGGGTGCCCGGATGTACCTCGCGGCTGCGAGGGGGGAGTCCTCGGCGGTGTCCGCAGTGGAGGCCTCGAAGGAGTGGTGGGACCGCGAGGGGCTGGTGGCGCTGCTGGTGGGCACCGCCGCGATCGACCTCCACGGCAACGCCGGTGACCTGCCGGGGTCGATCCGCGACCACGAAGAGGTGGTCGAGGTCCTCAGCGTGGTCTGGTACCCCCTGTTCCAGGGGCAGCTGCGGCTCAACGCGCTGTTGCTCGGCCAGCTCGCCAGCCATGTGCAGCGAGTCCCGAGCAGCGAGCGGCCGGCGCTGCTGGCCCGCGCCGACGACCTGGCGCGGGATGCCGAGGCGGTGTGGCAGCAGGCCCAGCAGTCCCCGGGCAACGACGGTCCCGAGTCGACGGCATGGCGGGCTCGGGCCGCCGCCGAGCACCTCCGGGCGCAGTGGCTCGGCGGGGCGCAGCTGTCCCCGGACGCGCTGACCGCGGCCTGGCGAGAGGCCGTGGCGGCCTTCGACCGCTACGGGCACGCCTACGAGGCGGCCCGGTCACGGGCCCGCCTGGGGGCGGTCCTGCAGGCGTCGGGCGACCCGGAGGGGGCGATGGTCCTGCGGGCCGCGGAGCGGGCTGCCCGCGACCTCGGTGCCGCGCCCGTGCTCGAGGAGGTGCGCGCCCTCGCTGGTCGCCGCGCGCCGGTCGCCCGGCCGCACGACCGCACGGGCGAGCCGCTGACCCCGCGCGAGCGCGAGATCCTGACCCTCGTCGCCCTCGGCCGCAGCAACAAGCAGATCGGGACCCAGCTGTTCATCAGCGCCAAGACGGCGAGCGTGCACGTCTCCAACATCCTGGCCAAGCTGGCGGTTGCCGGGCGCGGCGAGGCCGTGGCGGTGGCCCGCCAGCGCGGACTGCTCGACTGAGCACGGCCGACGGTTGCCCGGGTCGGCCACCGGCCGCCGAACAGCGGTTAGGCAAGCCTTCCTTTTACGTTCGCCCCGCAATTACGTAACATGGGCGTTGTGAATATCGCCGAGGTGCCCCAGGTCCTGGAGTCGCGCACGCGCGACCGGGTCCTGCAGGTGATCAGCGAGCAGGGCCCCGTCACCGCCGCCCACGTGGCCGAGCGGGTGGGGCTGACCTCCGCCGCGGTGCGACGGCACCTCGAGATCCTCGTCGATGCCGGCCTCATCGAGCCGCACGAGGCCGCTGCTGGCCACCGCGGTCGTGGGCGGCCTGCGCGCTCCTTCGTCGTGAGCACGGCCGGACACCAGTCGATGGGGTCCGACTACGACCACCTCGCCACCGAGGCGCTGCGCTTCCTCGCCGCCGAGTCCGGTGACGTGGCGGTGCGCCGGTTCGCCGAGCGTCGGGTGGCCGAGGTCGAGCAGCGCTACGCGCCCGAGCTCGCCGCGGCCGGCCCCGCTCCGGAGGCCCGCGCCGACGCGCTGGTGGCGGCGCTGACCCGTGACGGCTACGCGGCCTCGGCCCGCCCCGTCGGCGGTGAGGGCAGCTCCAGCCGGCTCACCGGCATACAGCTCTGCCAGGGGCACTGCCCCGTCCAGGACGTCGCCCGGGAATTTCCCCAGTTCTGTGACGCTGAGACAGATGCGTTCTCCCGCCTGCTCGGGGTCCACGTCCAGCGGCTGGCGACCCTCGCGCACGGCGACCACGTGTGCACCACCTTCATCCCCACGCAGTCCATCACCACGCACGCCTCCACCTCATCACCGACGGAAGGGTCCCCGAGATGACCACGAACATCGAGGAGCTGAACCCGGGTCTGAAGGACCTGGGCCGCTACGAGTACGGCTGGGCCGACAGCGACACCGCCGGCGCCACCGCCAAGCGCGGGCTCAACGAGGACGTCGTGCGTGACATCTCCTCGCGCAAGAACGAGCCCCAGTGGATGCTGGACCTGCGGCTGAAGT
Organism: uncultured Actinomycetota bacterium; assembly: GCA_963757635.1. Taxonomy (GTDB): domain Bacteria; phylum Actinomycetota; class Actinomycetes; order Actinomycetales; family Dermatophilaceae; genus Pedococcus. The sequence goes on from CAVWSK010000007.1 coordinate 188,021, forward strand.
CGCTGCGCATGTTCGGCAAGAAGCCCATGCCCACCTGGGGTTCGGACCTCACCGGCATCGACTTCCAGAACATCAAGTACTTCGTGAAGTCGACGGAGAAGCAGGCCACCACGTGGGACGAGCTCCCCGAGGACATCAAGAACACCTACGACCGGCTCGGCATCCCCGAGGCGGAGAAGCAGCGCCTCGTCTCGGGCGTCGCGGCCCAGTACGAGTCCGAGGTCGTCTACCACCAGATCCGCGAGGACCTGGAGGAGAAGGGTGTCATCTTCGTCGACACCGACACCGGCCTGCGCGAGCACGAGGACCTCTTCCGCGAGTACTTCACCAGCGTCATCCCCGCCGGTGACAACAAGTTCGCCGCGCTGAACACCGCCGTGTGGTCGGGTGGCTCGTTCATCTACGTCCCGCCGGGCGTCCACGTCGACATCCCGCTGCAGGCCTACTTCCGGATCAACACCGAGAACATGGGCCAGTTCGAGCGCACGCTGATCATCGCCGACGAGGGCTCCTACGTGCACTACGTCGAGGGCTGCACCGCGCCGATCTACAAGTCGGACTCGCTGCACTCCGCGGTCGTGGAGATCATCGTGAAGAAGAACGCCCGGGTGCGCTACACGACCATCCAGAACTGGTCCAACAACGTCTACAACCTCGTGACCAAGCGGGCGACCGCCGCCGAGGGCGCGACGATGGAGTGGATCGACGGCAACATCGGCTCCAAGGTCACCATGAAGTACCCCGCCGTCTTCCTGCTCGGCGAGCACGCCCGTGGTGAGACGCTGTCCATCGCCTTCGCCGGCGAGGGCCAGCACCAGGACGCCGGCTCCAAGATGGTCCACGCGGCGCCCAACACCAGCTCGACCATCGTGAGCAAGTCCGTGGCCCGCGGTGGCGGTCGCACGTCCTACCGGGGTCTCGTGCAGATCCTCGAGGGGGCCCACGGCTCGAAGTCGAGCGTGGTCTGCGACGCCCTGCTGGTCGACACCATCAGCCGGTCCGACACCTACCCCTACGTCGACATCCGCGAGGACGACGTGACCATGGGGCACGAGGCGACCGTCTCGAAGGTGTCCGAGGACCAGCTGTTCTACCTCATGTCCCGCGGGATGACCGAGGAGGAGGCCATGGCCATGATCGTGCGCGGGTTCGTCGAGCCCATCGCGCGCGAGCTGCCCATGGAGTACGCCCTCGAGCTCAACCGCCTCATCGAGCTCCAGATGGAAGGAGCCGTCGGCTGATGAGCCTTCTGGCCCAGAAGAACCCGACCGCAGGCGAGCACACCGACTCCGCCGCGGCCTTTGTCCCCGACCAGTCGCGCGCCGAGCGCAGGACCTCGTATGCCGTGGCCGACTTCCCGGTCCCCGGTGGCCGCGAGGAGGAGTGGCGGTTCACCCCCGTCGACCGGATCGGTTCCCTCTTCCACGAGGGTGCCACCGACTCCGACCGGGTAACCCTCGACGTGCGTGCGCCCGCAGGGGTGACGGTCACCGAGGTCGAGCCGCGCAGCGCCGGCGTGCTCGTGCCGGCCGACCGCGCGGCCGCCGTCGCGTGGGCCGGCGCCGAGAAGGCCACCCGCGTGAGCATCCCTGCCGAGGCGGAGCTGGCCGAGCCGGTGAACATCACCCTCGACGCCCGCGAGCTGGCCCGGGTCAACGGCCACCTCGTCGTCGACGCGGGCCGCCACTCCCGCGCCACCGTGGTGCTGACCCACCGCGGCTCGGCCGAGTGTGCTGCCAACGTCGAGATCGTCGTCGGCGACGGCGCCGACCTCACCTTCGTCACCGTGCAGGAGTGGGACGACGACGCGGTGCACATCGGCCAGAACGACGCCCTGATCGGTCGCGACGCGCGGCTGCGGCACATCGTGGTGACCCTGGGCGGCAAGGTCGTCCGGCTCTCGACCAATGCGCGATACGCCGGGCCCGGCGGCTCCTTCGAGGGCCTCGGGGTCTACTTCGCCGATGCCGGTCAGCACCAGGAGCACCGCCTCTTCGTCGACCACGAGGCGCCGCACTGCCACTCGAACGTCGAGTACAAGGGCGCCCTGCAGGGCGACACCGCCCACACCGTCTGGGTGGGTGACGTCCTGATCCGCGCGAGCGCCGAGGGCACCGACACCTACGAGCTCAACCGCAACCTGGTCCTCACCGAAGGGGCGCGTGCCGACTCGGTGCCGAACCTCGAGATCGAGACCGGCGAGATCGTCGGTGCCGGGCACGCCTCGGCGACCGGGCGCTTCGACGACGAGCAGCTGTTCTACCTCCAGGCCCGCGGCATCCCCGAGGACATCGCCCGGCGCCTGGTCGTGCGCGGCTTCTTCGCCAGCGTGGTGGCCCGCATCGGGATCCCCGAGGTCACCGAGCACATCATGGCCGCCATCGACGCCGAGCTCGAGGGCGTGACCGGTATCGCTGCGATCGAGGACGTCGCGTGAGCGCGGTCCCGGAGAGCATCGAGCAGGACTACGTGCGGGTGTGCCGGGTGGAGGAGCTGCCCAGGGTGGGAGCCGCCGCCGCCGACGTCTACGGCCAGGTGCTGGCCATCGTGCGCACCAAGGACGGCGACCTCTATGCGGTCGACGACACCTGCAGCCATGCCAACGTCTCGCTGTCCGAGGGCGAGCTGGACGGGCACACCCTCGAGTGCTGGCTGCACGGGTCCCGCTTCGACGTCCGCACCGGCGAACCCTCGGGCCCGCCGGCCACGACGCCCATCAACGTCTACCCGGTGAAGGTCGAGAACGACGAGGTCTTCGTCGGTACGACCCCCATCAACTCCTGACTGAACTTTCGAACAGACAGAACTGAGGAAGCGAACAACCATGGCAACACTTGAGATTCGTGGCCTTACCGTCACCGTCGCCGTCGAGGACGGCGTCAAGGAGATCCTCCGTGGGGTCGACCTGACCGTGAAGGCGGGCGAGACCCACGCGATCATGGGCCCCAACGGTTCCGGCAAGTCGACGCTGGCCTACTCCATCGCCGGCCACCCGAAGTACACCGTCACCGGCGGCACCGTCACCCTCGATGGCGAGGACGTGCTGGCCATGAAGGTCGACGAGCGTGCCCGCGCCGGGCTGTTCCTGGCCATGCAGTACCCCGTGGAGGTCCCCGGCGTCACGGTCAGCAACTTCCTGCGCACCGCCAAGACCGCCATCGACGGCGAGGCCCCCAAGCTCCGCACCTGGGTCAAGGACATGAAGGCGGCCATGGGCGAGCTGCGCATGGACCCGGCGTTCGCCGAGCGCAACGTCAACGAGGGCTTCTCCGGTGGTGAGAAGAAGCGCCACGAGATCCTCCAGATGGAGCTGCTCAAGCCGCGCATCGCCGTCCTCGACGAGACCGACTCCGGTCTCGACGTCGATGCCCTGCGCGTCGTGTCCGAGGGCGTCAACCGCGTCAAGGCCAACAGCGACGTGGGCGTCCTGCTCATCACGCACTACACGCGCATCCTGCGCTACATCAAGCCCGACTTCGTGCACGTCTTCGTCGACGGCAAGATCGTCGAGGAGGGCGGCTCCGAGCTCGCCGACCGCCTCGAGGCCGAGGGTTACGACCGCTATGTCGGTGCCAAGGCCTGATGTCCCTGTTCACCGAGGGTGAGCTGGCCCGGATCCGGGCCGGCTTCCCCATCCTGTCGCGCACCGTGCGCGACGGTCAGCCGTTGGTCTACCTCGACTCCGGCGCGACCTCGCAGCGGTATGCCGGTGCGCTGGACGCCGAGCGTGCGTTCAGCGAGCAGGTCAACGCCGCGGTGCACCGCGGGGCGCACCAGCTGAGCGAGGAGGCGACCGACCGCTACGAGGCGGCGCGGGCCACCATCGCCGCGTTCGTGGGTGCCGCCGAGGGCGAAATCGTGTTCACCAAGAACGCCACCGAGTCGCTCAACCTGGTCGCCTACGCGTTCTCCAACTCGGTCGCAGGGCAGTCCAAGGACCCGCGGCTGAGCCTCGGCGAGGGCGACGAGATCCTCATCACCGAGATGGAGCACCACGCCAACCTCGTGCCCTGGCAGGAGCTGGCCCACCGCACGGGCGCGACGCTGCGCTGGGTCGGGGTGACCGACGACGGTCGGCTCGACCTCGACGGCGTCCACGGCCCCGGCCTCGGCGAGCTGCTCACCGAGCGCACCAAGGTGTTCGCCTTCACCCACGTCTCCAACGTCCTCGGCACCGTGACCCCGGTCCGCCAGCTGGCTGATGCGGCTCGCGCGGTCGGCGCCCTGAGCGTCCTCGACGCCTGCCAGTCGGCGCCGCACCTGGCCCTCGACGTCGACGCCCTCGGCGTGGATTTCGCGGCGTTCTCCGGCCACAAGATGTACGGCCCCACCGGTGTTGGCGTGCTGTGGGGTCGCAGCGAGCTCCTCGCGGTCCTGCCGCCGTTCATCACCGGTGGCTCGATGATCGAGACGGTGCGCATGGAGGGCTCGACCTACGCTGCTCCACCGCAGCGCTTCGAGGCTGGCTCGCCCAACGCGGCCCAGGCCATCGGCCTGGCTGCCGCCATCGACTGGCTCGACGAGCTCGGCATGGACCGGGTCAGCGCCCACGAGCACGCCCTGACGCAGCGCCTGCTCGACGGCCTGGCCCAACGCCCCTGGGTGCGGGTCCTTGGCCCCACGGACACGGCTGACCGGGGGAGTGCGGTGTCCTTCGTCGTCGACGGGGTGCACGCGCACGACGTCGGCCAGGTCCTCGACGACCAGGGGGTCGAGGTCCGGGTCGGCCACCACTGCGCCTGGCCGCTGCACCGTCGGCTGCGGGCGACCGCCAGCGCGCGTGCCAGCCTCGCGGCATACACGACGCCGGCGGAGGTCGACACCATGCTCACCGCCCTGGACCGGGTGCCGGACGTGTTCGGGGTGGCGAGCTGATGGACCTCTACCAGGAGCTCATCCTCGAGCACTCCAAGCGCCCTCAGCACGCGGGCCTGCGCGAGCCGTACGGCGCCGAGGTGCACCACGTCAACCCCACCTGTGGCGACGAGGTGACCCTGCGGGTCCACGTCGAGGGCCAGGGCGGCGAGGCCGTGGTCCGTGACATCTCCTACGACGCGCTGGGCTGCTCGATCTCCACCGCGTCGACCAGCGTGCTGGCACAGGAGGTCATCGGTCACACGGTGGCCGAGGCGCTGCGCACGCACGAGGCGATGCGCGCGATGCTCACCTCCAAGGGTGAGGACCCCGGCGACGAGGACGTCCTCGGTGACGGCGTGGCGCTGGCTGGTGTCGCGAAGTACCCGGCCCGCGTGAAGTGTGCTCTGCTGGGATGGATGGCGTTCACGGACGCGTTGAACCAGGCAGGAATCGACCCGAGACCGATCCAGAACGAGGGATGACGAGATCATGACCACCACCTCCACCCAGCCGAACGTCGCCGACGTCGAGGAAGCCATGCGCGACGTGGTCGACCCCGAGCTCGGCATCAACGTCGTCGACCTGGGGCTCGTCTACGGGATCACCGTCGACGCCCAGAACCACGCGGTCCTCGACATGACCCTCACCTCAGCGGCCTGCCCCCTCACCGATGTCATCGAGGACCAGACCCAGCAGGCCCTCGAGGGTCTCGTGGCGTCCTACCGCGTCAACTGGGTGTGGATGCCGCCGTGGGGCCCCGACAAGATCACCGACGACGGCCGCGAGCAGCTGCGCGCCCTCGGCTTCAACCTCTGATCGCTGCTCCCTGATGGGCCGGGTCGTCGAGGTGCCGCCCGAGCGCCTGGCGGGGTGGTTGGAGCGGTTCGCCGCCAACAACCCCGGACCCGAGCCGGCCCAGCGAGTCGTCGCGCGCGAGGAGTTCACCCACGACCCGCTCGGCGTCCTGCTGATCCGTCGCGGCGGGTACGCCGTGGGCCTGGCTCGCGGGAGCGCCTTCGCGGACTCCAAGGTGGGCACCCGGCACGTGCAGTCGCGTACGGCGGCCGGTGGGTGGTCCCAACAGCGGTTCGCTCGCCGCCGGGGCAACCAGGCGGACGAGCTGGTCCGCGCCGTCACCGAGCACACCCTGCGGATCCTCCCGCGCGACCTGCCGGTCGCCCTCGTGGTCGGGGGCGACAAGGCGCTCGTGCGAGCCGTGCTCGACGACCCCAGGCTGGCCCACCTCGACCCGCTCCCGCGGCGCGAGCTCTACGACCTGCCCGACCCGCGCCGGGCCGTGCTCGAGGACGCGCTGCGCCGTGGGCGCGCCATCCGGGTCACCATCGACGACCAAGCGGCTCCGCGCTAGGGCTTGGCCACGCTGAACGTGTCGCACTGGTTGAGGTCGCCCGACTGGTAGCCGGTGGTGAACCACTTCTGCCGCGAGGCCGACGAGCCGTGGGTCCAGGACTCCGGACTGACCCGGCCCTGGGTCTTCTGCTGGATGCGGTCGTCACCGACCGAGGACGCGGCCGACAGGGCGTCGCTGATGTCCTTGTCGGTGAGCGGCTTGAGGAAGGTCGTGCCGCGGGCATCCTTGGTCGTGGTGGCGTGGTTGGCCCATACGCCGGCGAGGCAGTCGGCCTGCAGCTCGATCCGCACACCACCGCTGGCCTCGCCCTGCGGGTCCTGCTGGGCCCGCCCGAGCAGGTTGAGCAGGTCCTGGATGTGGTGGCCGTACTCGTGCGCCACGACGTACTCCTGGGCGAGCGGACCGCCGCTGGAGCCGAACTGGGACGTGAGGATGTCGAAGAAGCTCGCGTCGATGTAGACCTGCTTGTCCAGGGGGCAGTAGAACGGGCCGACCTGGTTGGAGGCGGTGCCGCACGCGGACTGCGTCGTGCCGTCGTACAGGATCGTCTTGGCGGGGGTGTACTCGCGCTTGTAGCGCGCCAGCTCGGAGGTCCAGAAGGCGTTGAGCGAGTTGACCGTCGCGATGACCCGGCACTGGTCGTCGGAGTTGGCGTCGGCCCCGGACGTGCACTTGGCGAACGCGTTGGGGTCCTCCTCGCCCGCCGTGCCCACCTGCCCCTGCTGGGACGGGTCGAGCCCGGTCCCGCTGGGCAGCGAGGAGGGGTTGATCCCGAAGATCAGCGCGATGACCAGCAGGATGATGCCGCCGATGCCGCCGCCCACGACCATGCCGCCCGGTGCCCCGCCCCGGCCACCCGACCCCACCTGCGAGGTGTCCAGCTGCACGTTGTCGTTGAAGCTCATCGGACCTCCGTGGCCTGTGGGCGTGTGCTCAGGGTCGAGCGTCGTCGCTAGACTAGTGACCTCAGCCCCTGAGCGGCGCCACCGCGAGCCCTCGGTGCGCCTTCCCCCGTGATGTCTGGAGTTCCGTCGTGATTGCCGCCAGTGGGATCGAGCTGCGTGCTGGCTCCCGCCTCCTGCTCGAGGGTGCGACCTTCCGCATCGCCGCCGGTGACCGGGTCGGCCTGGTCGGGCGCAACGGTGCCGGGAAGACCACCCTGACCAAGGTCCTGGCAGGTCAGGGCCAGCCTGCGGCCGGTCAGGTGAGCACGACCGGCGAGGTGGGCTACCTCCCGCAGGACCCGCGCACCGGTGACCTGCACGTGCTGGCCCGTGACCGCATCCTGTCCGCCCGAGGGCTCGACCGCATCATCAGCCAGATGCGCGAGGCCGAGGGGGCGATGGCCAGCGCGGACGACGAGACGCGCGACAAGGCGATGCGGCGCTACTCGCGCCTCGAGGGCGAGTTCACCCAGCGCGGTGGGTATGCCGCGGAGTCCGAGGCCGCCTCCATCGCCAGTGCCCTGTCGCTCGAGGAGCGCATCCTGGGACAGACGCTGTCGACCCTCTCCGGTGGCCAGCGCCGCCGGGTCGAGCTGTCCCGGATCCTGTTCTCGGGCGCCCAGACGCTGCTGCTCGACGAGCCGACCAACCACCTCGACGCCGACTCCATCGGCTGGCTGCGCGACTACCTCAAGGGCTACTCCGGTGGCCTGGTCGTCATCAGCCACGACGTCGAGCTGCTCGACTCGATCGTCAACCGGGTGTTCCACCTCGACGGCAACCGCGGCGCCCTCGACCTCTACAACGTGGGCTGGAAGCCCTACCTCCAGCAGCGCGAGACCGACGAGCGGGCCCGCAAGCGCGAGTACGCCAACGCGACGAAGAAGGCCGCCGCCCTGATGGAGCAGGCCGAGAAGATGCGGGCCAAGGCCACCAAGGCGGTCGCCGCGCAGAACATGATCAAGCGCGCCGAGCGGATGCTCGCGAGCGTCGAGGGGGAGCGGGCCACGGACAAGGTGGCCAAGCTGCGGTTCCCTGACCCCGCGCCGTGCGGCCGCACCCCGCTGCGGGCCACCGGGCTGTCCCGGTCCTACGGCAGCCAGGAGGTCTTCACCGACGTCGACCTGGCCATCGACCGCGGCTCGCGGGTGGTGGTGCTCGGCCTCAACGGCGCCGGCAAGACGACCCTGCTGCGGATGCTCGCCGGCAACGACGCCCCGGACACCGGCCAGGTGGAGCCCGGGCACGGGCTCAAGCTCGGCTACTACGCCCAGGAGCACGAGAACCTCGACGTGACCCGCACCGTGCTCGCGAACATGAAGTCGGCGGCACCCGACTCGTTCGGCGAGACCGAGGTGCGCAAGGTGCTCGGCTCGTTCCTGTTCAGCGGCGACGACGTCGACAAGCTCGCCGGTGTGCTGTCCGGTGGCGAGAAGACCCGGCTGTCGCTGGCCATGCTCGTCGTCTCCTCCGCCAACGTCCTGCTGCTCGACGAGCCCACCAACAACCTCGACCCCGCCTCCCGCGAGGAGATCCTCGGTGCCCTGCGCACCTACAAGGGTGCGGTGGTCCTGGTGACCCACGACGAGGGTGCCGTCGAGGCGCTCGAGCCCGAGCGCATCCTCCTGCTGCCCGACGGCGTCGAGGACCTCTGGGGCCAGGACTACCTGGACCTCATCTCCCTCGCCTGACGCCGCCGCGCCCCCACCCCCTCCCCGCCGAGATGGATCTCTGTCCCAGGTTGTGTCGGCGTGTCGTGTGACCGGGATCCATCTCGGCGGGGGTGGGGGATTGCCTAGGGAATAAGTAGGGATTGCGGTCAGATAATGGACCGTTATGCAATCCATAACGCGATAGGCACAATAGAGGGGTGACGGACACCTCGACGAGACCGCAGCGGCAGGCCGGCAAGGCGACCGGCGCCTGGGCCGACGGCGACCGCTCCCCGCTGAACCACAACGAGGCGTTCAAGCAGGACGACGACGGCCTCAACGTGCGCGCGCGGATCGAGGAGGTCTACTCCCGCGAGGGGTTCGACTCCATCTCCGCCGACGACCTGCGGGGCCGGATGCGCTGGTGGGGCCTGTACACCCAGCGCAAGCCGGGGATCGACGGGGGCAAGACCGCCACCTTGGACCCCGCCGAGCTCGACGACCAGTACTTCATGCTCCGCGTCCGTAGCGACGGCGGCGCGCTCACCGCTGAGCAGCTGCGCACCATCGCCTCGATCAGCACCGAGTTCGCCCGGGACACCGCCGATGTCACCGACCGCCAGAACATCCAGCTGCACTGGATCCGCATCGAGGACGTCCCCGAGATCTGGGACCGCCTCGAGGCGGTCGGGCTCACCACCGCCGAGGCCTGCGGCGACACCCCCCGCGTCATCCTGGGGTCGCCGGTCGCCGGCATCGCCGCCGACGAGGTCATCGACGGCACCCCCGCCGTGCGCGAGATCCTCGACCGCCACATCGGCAGCCCCGAGTTCTCCAACCTGCCGCGCAAGTTCAAGACCGCGATCTCCGGCAGCCCGAGCCTGGACGTGGCCCACGAGGTCAACGACATCTCGTTCGTGGGAGTCCACCACCCCGAGTTCGGTCCCGGGTTCGACGTCTGGGTGGGCGGCGGGCTGTCCACCAACCCCATGTTCGCCCAGCGGCTCGGCGCCTGGGTGTCGCTCGAGGAGGTGCCCGACGTCTGGAAGGGCGTCGTGTCGATCTTCCGCGACCACGGCTACCGCCGGCTGCGCAACCGCGCCCGCCTGAAGTTCCTCATGGCCGACTGGGGACCCCAGAAGTTCCGCGAGGTGCTCGAGAAGGAGTACCTCGGTCGCGCCCTGACCGACGGCCCGCCGCCCGCTCCCGCCTCGCGGCACCGGCGCGACCACGTGGGGGTCCACCCCCAGAAGGACGGCAACGTCTGGGTGGGCGTCGCCCCCGTCGCCGGCCGCGTCGACGGCACCACGCTGTATGCCGTGGCGGAGCTGGCCGAGCGCCACGGCTCCGGCCGCGTCCGCCTCACCGCCCACCAGAAGCTGCTCGTGCTGGACGTCCCGCCGAGCGAGGCCGACGCCCTCGTGGCGGGCCTTGACGAGCTCGGGCTGCCGGCCGACCCCAGCGAGTGGCGTCGTGGGGTGATGGCCTGCACCGGCATCGAGTTCTGCAAGCTGGCGCTGGTCGAGACCAAGGCCAGGGCTCGGTCGGTGATCGCCGAGATGGAGGCGCGGCTGCCCGACTTCGACGTGCCGTTCTCCATCCACGTCAACGGGTGCCCCAACTCCTGCGCCCGCACCCAGGTGGCCGACATCGGGCTCAAGGGCATGGTGCAGACCGACGTCGACGGCAACCTCGTCGAGATCTTCCAGGTCCACCTCGGTGGTGGGCTGGGGACCGAGCCCCAGCTGGCCCGCAAGACCCGGGCGCTCAAGGTCCGCGCCGAGGACCTGCCCGACTACGTCGAGCGGCTCGCCGGTCGCTTCCTCGCCCAGCGCGAGGGAGCCGAGAGCTTCGCCCACTGGGCGCACCGGGCCCAGGAGGACGACCTGCGATGAGCGAGCCCCGAGCTGCCGTCATCTACTACTGCCCCTTCTGCGCCGAGGAGGACCTCCGCCCGGTCGAGGAACCCCGTGGCGCGTGGCGCTGCAACGCCTGTGCCCGGGTCTTCACCGTCACCCTGGCCGCCCTCGACACCACCCGCATCCCCGGTCGGCTCCGCGAGGAAGCCGCGCTGCGCCCAGGAGGCTCGTCATGACCACTGCCCCCACGACCAGCCCCCCGGCAGACGTGCTGCGCGCCCTCGCCGCCGAGGGCGGGGCGCGGTTCGCCGCGCTCGAGGCGGCAGGTGCGGACGCGGCATACGAGGACCGGGTCGAGCTCGCCCGCGCGGCGCTGCGCTGGGCCGCGGAGGAGTTCGGCGAGCACCTCACGGTGGCCTCGTCGATGGGTGACGAGGCGCTCGTCCACCTCGTCGGCACCACGATCCCCGGCGCGGACGTCTTCTTCCTCGACACCGGCTACCACTTCGCCGAGACGTTGGGCACGCGCGACGCCTACGAGGCCATGCTGCCGTTGACCATCCGCACGATCCTGCCCCTGCTCACGGTCGCCGAGCAGGACGCGGAGCATGGTGCGGCGCTGCACGACCGCGACCCCGACGCCTGCTGTGCCATGCGCAAGGTCGAGCCGCTCAACCGGGCCCTGGCGACGCACGACGCCTGGGTGACGGGGATGCGCCGAGCGGACGCGCCGACCCGCACCGACATCGGCATCATCGGCTGGGACCAGCACCGGGGCATGGTCAAGGTGAACCCCGTGGCCGCGTGGTCCGACGACGACGTGGAGCGCTACGTCGCCGAGCACGGGGTCTTCCTCAACCCGCTGCGGCAGGAGGGGTATGCCTCGATCGGCTGCGCCCCCTGCACCCGTCCCGTCGCCGAGGGCGAGGACGCCAGGGCCGGCCGGTGGGCCGGCAACGACAAGACCGAATGCGGGCTGCACACATGAGCACCACTGCCTCCACCACGTTGCCGGCGCACTACACGCTCGGCCACCTGGACCACCTCGAGTCCGAGGCGATCCACATCTTCCGCGAGGTGGCGGGGGAGTTCGAGCGGCCGGTGGTCCTCTTCTCCGGCGGCAAGGACTCGGTGGTGATGCTGCACCTCGCGCTGAAGGCCTTCGCCCCCGCCCCTCTGCCGTTCGCCCTGCTCCACGTCGACACGGGGCACAACTTCCCCGAGGTGCTGACCTACCGTGACGAGACCGTCGAGCGCCTCGGCGTGCGGCTGGTGGTCGCCTCGGTCCAGGACTATCTCGACGACGGCCGCCTGCGCGAACGCGCGGACGGCACCCGCAACCCGTTGCAGACGCTGCCGCTGCTCGATGCCATCGAGGCCGGTCGGTTCGACGCCGTCTTCGGGGGCGGGCGCCGCGACGAGGAGAAGGCCCGGGCCAAGGAGCGGGTCTTCAGCCTGCGCGACGCCTTCGGCGCCTGGGACCCGCGCCGCCAGCGGCCCGAGCTCTGGGACCTCTACAACGGCAGGCACGCCCCGGGCGAGCACGTGCGCGTCTTCCCGCTGTCCAACTGGACCGAGCTCGACGTGTGGCGCTACATCGAGCGCGAGGGCATCGCCCTACCGGACCTCTACTACGCCCACGAACGCCCCGTCTTCGAGCGTGACGGCATGTGGCTCGCGCCCGGCGGGTGGGGTGGGGCGAAGGCCGGCGAGCGGGTGCTGACCCGCACCGTGCGCTACCGCACCGTGGGCGACATGAGCTGCACCGGGGCCGTCGAGTCGCAGGCCCGCGACGTGGCCGACGTCATCCTCGAGCTCGCCGCGTCGCGGCTCACCGAGCGGGGGGCCACCCGGGCCGACGACCGCATGTCGGAGGCCGCCATGGAGGACCGCAAGAAGCAGGGGTACTTCTGATGACCACGACCCAGACCCCCCAGCCGGTCCTCGACCTGCCGGTGACCCCGCCGCGGCGCCACGACCTGCTGCGCCTGGCGACCGCCGGGTCGGTCGACGACGGCAAGTCCACGCTGGTGGGCCGGCTGCTCTACGACACCAAGTCGGTCCTGGCCGACCAGCTCGACGCGGTCGAACGGGTCAGCCGCGAGCGAGGCCTCGACGCCGCCGACCTGGCCCTGCTCACCGACGGCCTGCGCGCCGAGCGCGAGCAGGGCATCACCATCGACGTGGCCTACCGGTACTTCTCCACCGCGACCCGGTCCTACGTCCTGGCCGACACCCCCGGACACGTGCAGTACACCCGCAACATGGTGACCGGGGCGTCCACCGCCGAGCTGGCGCTCATCCTCATCGACGCCCGCCACGGGGTCGTCGAGCAGACCCGCCGGCACCTCGCAGTGACCGGCCTGCTCGGGGTGCGCCACGTCGCCGTGGCGGTCAACAAGATGGACCTCGTCGACTGGGACGAGGCGCGCTTCGACGCCATCGTCGCCCAGTTCCTGCGCCATGCCTCGCGATTCGGCATCGAGGACGTCGTGGCCGTGCCCGTGTCGGCGCTGTTCGGCGACAACGTCGTCGACCGCTCGGCCCGCGCCGGTTGGTACGCCGGCCCGACCCTGCTGGAGCACCTCGAGGCGGTGCCGGTCGGCAGCGACCCCTCGGCCCAGCCGCTGCGGATGCCCGTGCAGTGCGTCATCCGCCCCCAGAGCGCGGCCCACCCCGACTACCGCGGGTATGCCGGGCGGCTGTCCTCCGGTGTCGTGCGCCCCGGCGACGAGGTGGTGGTCCTGCCCGGCGGTGGTCGCACCCGGGTCCTGGGGATCGACCGGGCGCGCGCCGACGGGAGCATCGAGCCGCTCGACGTGGCCTTCGCCCCGCAGTCGGTGGTGCTGCGCCTGCTGGACGACATCGACACCTCCCGCGGCGACCTCATCGCCGCAGCCGACGACGCCGGGTTGCTCACCCGGTCACTGGCCGGCACCGTGGCCATCGTCTCCGACCACACGCTGCGCCACCGCGACCGGGTGCTCCTGCGGGTCGGCACGCGCACCGTCCGGGCCCTGGTGGAGGACGTCGTCGACCAGCTGGACATCGAGACGATGCAGCACCTTCCGGCACCGGACGGCCTGGGCCTCAACGCGATCGGGCGAGTGCGTCTGCAGCTGGCCGAGGACGTCGCGATCGACGACTACCGGGTCCTGCGCCGCACGGGTTCCTTCCTGCTCATCGACGAGGCCGACGGCTCCACCCTCGCGGCCGGCATGGCCGACGCGCCGGACCGCAGCATCGGCGAGGGCATCTGATGGGCGCGCCCGCATACCCGCTCACGCTGGACCTCTCGGAGCGCCGGTGCGTCGTCGTGGGCGGCGGTCCGGTGGCCGCCCGCCGCGTGAGGGGCCTGCTCGAGGCGGGTGCCGCCGTCGAGGTGGTCTCGCCGTGGGTCTGCGAGGACCTCGCGGCCCTCGCCAACGCTGGCCGGGTGCAGTGGCACGAGCGCGAGTACCTCGCCGGTGACCTGGTCGCCCCGGAGGCGGCCTGGCTGGTGCACACCGCCACCGGCGATCTGGCGACGGATGCGCAGGTCTCCGACGAGGCCCTGGCCGCACGGATCTGGTGCGTGCGCGCCGACGACGCCAGTGCCTCCTCGGCCTGGACACCGGCCGTCGCCCGGGGTGCGGCAGGGTCGGTGAGCGAGGGGCTCACCGTCGCCGTCACGGCAGGCGGCGACCCACGGCGAGCCATGGCGGTGAGGGACGCCGTGCGGGCCGCCCTCGACAGCGGCACCCTGCCGGTCAGGGGCCGCCGGGCCCGCCCCGCGACCGCGGGGGCGAGCCGCGACGGGCAGACCGGCAGCGGGGACGAAGGTCGGGTGGCGCTCGTCGGCGGTGGGCCGGGGGCCGAGGACCTCATCACGGTGCGGGGCCGCGCGCTGCTCGCCGCGGCCGACGTCGTGGTCACCGACCGGCTCGGGCCGCGGGGGCTGCTCTCGACCTTGTCGCGCGATGTCGAGGTCGTTGACGTCGGCAAGACACCGGGCAACCACCCCGTCACCCAGGACCGGATCAACGAGCTCCTGGTGCACCACGCCCGCCTCGGCAAGCGCGTGGTCCGCCTCAAGGGCGGCGACCCGTTCGTGCTCGGGCGGGGCGGGGAGGAGGCGCTGCACTGTGTCGAGCACGGGGTCGCCGTCGAAGTGGTGCCCGGGGTGACCTCGGCGGTGTCGGTCCCGGCGGCCGCGGGAATCCCCGTGACCCATCGGGGTGTCGCCGCGTCGTTCGTGGTGGCCTCGGCCCACGACGGCGCCGACCAGGTCCTGCGCGCCGCGGCCGACGCCGCCCCGGACGCCACCCTGGTGCTGCTCATGGGGGTGACCGGGCTCGCGGCCACGGCGGACGCGCTCATCGCTGCGGGCCGGCCCGAGGACACCCCGGTGGCCCTCGTCGAGCGTGGGTGGACGCCAGAGCAGCGCACCACCACCACGACCCTGTCCCGTGCAGCGCAGGACGCCCGCAGCGCCGGGGTGCGGGCACCAGCCGTCGTGGTCGTGGGGGAGGTGGTGCGGCTGCGCGACCGGCTCGGCGACCAGACTGGGGGAGTAGCCTCCGCCGGATGATGACCGACCCCGACATCGTGCTGCTCGCCCACGGCTCCCCGGATCCCCGTCATGCCGACGGGGTGCAGGCCCTTGCCGCCCACGTCCGGACCCTCGCACCCACCCGGGCGGTGCACACGGCATACCTCGACCACCATGCACCCGGCCCGGCCGAGACCGGGGCCGTCCTCCAGGGGGGTGCCGTCGTGGTGCCGGTGCTCCTGACCCCGGCCTTCCACGCCAAGGTCGACGTCCCCAACGCGGTGCGGGTCATGGCCGATGCCGCTGGCACGAGGGTCGACCTCGTCGAACCCCTCGGACCGCACCACCTGCTGCTCGACGCCGCCGAGGAGCTCCTCGCGGCCGGTGGGCACCTCCCCGACCCGGGCACCGCCGTCCTGCTCTTCGCTGCCGGGTCCAGCGACAGCGCCGCGGTCGCGACCGTCGGCGAGACGATCGCCGCCCACCCCCGCGACGGGTGGGGGCCGTGGGCGGTGGCCGCGCTCGACGGCGGGGTGACCGTGGAACAGGTGCTGCGGACCCTGCCGGACCGTGTCGAACGCACCGTCGCGGTGTCCTTCACGGTGGCCGAGGGGGTCCTGCGGGACCGTATGGTGCAGCGGTGCGGGCAGGCGGGGGTGAGCATGGTCGCCGGTGCGCTGGCCCAGACGTCGGCCATGGCCAGGCTCGTGCTGACCCGGGTGGGTAGCCTCGCCGTGTGAGCACCGAGACCGCAGGCGACGCCGACCGGCCCCACCCGCACCTGCGGGTCGACACCGAGGGCGATGTCGTCACGGTGACCCTGGACAACCCCCGGCGCCGCAACGCCCAGACACCGAGCCTCTGGCTGGCCCTGGCTGCCGTCGCCCACGACCTGCCGCCGCAGGTCAGGGTGGTCGTGCTGCGAGCCGAGGGGCCGTCCTTCTCCGCGGGACTCGACCTGGCGATGCTGTCCCATCGGGACGTCGCCGGGGAGCCGGACCTCCTCGCGGCCGCTGCTCCGGGGCCGGAGGCGGCGACCGAGCTCATCGCAGCCTTCCAGGAGGGGTTCGCCGCGTGGGCGCGGGTGCCCGCGGTCGTCGTGGCGGCGGTGCGTGGCCACGCGATCGGGGCCGGGTTCCAGCTCGCCCTCGCCGCCGACCTGCGGGTGGTGGCCGACGACGTCCAGTTCGCGATGCGGGAGACGTCACTCGGGCTGGTCCCCGACCTGGCCGGTACGACGCCGCTCGTCGCCCAGGTCGGGTATGCCCGCGCGCTCGAGATCTGTGCCACCGGCCGCTTCGTCGGGGCAGCCGAGGCCGTGGCGACCGGGTTGGCGACGGTGGCGGTCCCCGGGGCCGAGCTGGAGGCGACGACGGCGGACCTCGTGGCAGCCCTGCTGGCCGCGCCGGCCCAGGCGTTGCGCGAGCTCAAACCGCTGCTGCTGGGCGCGGTCTCCAACGACGGGCAGACCCAGCTCAGGCGCGAGCGTGAGGCGCAGGGCCGGCTGCTGCACGGCCTGACCCGCAACGGCTGAGTGGTCACCGACACCGACCCGGCCGACGGCGCTGTCGGTGCCGGGGCCGATGATGGGGGAATGCGCCCGGTGGGTGTGACGTTCCACGGCGTGAGCGAAGGAGCACCTACATGAGCATGTCGGGCTGGTCGGCCATGCGGTCGTTGGCACGTGACGACTCCGTCAAGGACCGCAAGCTCGCCCCCGGCACGGCCCGCAGGGTCGCCGGCTATGCGAGTCCGTTCCGCCGCGACATCATCGTCTTCCTCGTGCTGGTCGTCATCGACGCGGCCCTGGTGGTGGCGACACCCCTGTTGCTCAAGCAGCTCATCGACAAGGGCATCACGCCGCGCGACCGTGGCGTCGTCGTCGACCTCGCACTGATCGTCGCGGCGCTCGCGGTCGCCGACGGCGTGCTCACCCTCGTGCAGCGCTGGTACTCCAGCCGCATCGGCGAGGGCCTGATCTACGCCCTGCGCACCGAGGTCTTCGCCCACGTGCTGCGCCAGCCGATCGCCTTCTTCACCCGCGCCCAGACCGGCGCCCTGGTCAGCCGGCTCAACAGCGACGTGGTGGGGGCCCAGCAGGCCTTCACCTCGGTGCTGTCCAGCGTGGTGAGCAACGTCGTCTCCCTCGTCCTGATCATCGTGACGATGGCGACGCTGTCGTGGCAGCTGACCCTGGCGGCGTTGGCCCTGGTGCCGTTCTTCCTCATCCCGGCCCGGGTCATGGGCCGCCGGCTCGCCGGGCTGACCCACGCCCAGATGGGGCTCAACGCCGACCTGGGATCACGGATGACCGAGCGCTTCAACGTCGCCGGTGCGCTGCTGGTCAAGCTGTTCGGCGACCCCCGCCGTGAGGACCGGGAGTACGCCGGCCAGGCCGCCGGGGTGCGCGACATGGGGGTCAAGATCGCGCTCAACCGCAGCGTGTTCATGGTGGCCCTGACGCTGGTGGCCTCGCTGGCCACCGCGATGGTCTACGGGTTCGGCGGCATCATGGCCGTGGACGGTGGGCTCACCGTCGGCACCCTGTTGGCCCTCACCGCGTTGCTGGCTCGCCTCTACGGGCCGTTGACCTCCCTGTCCAACGTGCGGGTCGACGTGATGACGGCGCTGGTGTCCTTCGAGAGGGTGTTCGAGGTGCTCGACCTCGAGCCGCTGGTCACGGAGAAGGTGGGCGCGCAGCCCATCCCGTCAGCACCCGTGCGGGTCGAGATGAGCGGGGTGAGCTTCCGCTACCCCTCCGCGGACGAGGTGTCGCTGGCCTCTCTGGAGAGCGTGGCGACCGGCGACCGGCGAGGTTCCGGGGTCGTGCTCAAGGACGTCGGCTTCACCGTCGAGCCCGGCCAGCTCGTCGCGCTCGTGGGTCCCAGTGGGGCCGGCAAGTCGACGATCACCGCACTGCTCGCCCGGCTCTACGACCCCACCACGGGCTCGGTGCGCGTCAACGGCCTGGACCTGCGCGAGGCCACCCTCGAGTCGGTGTCCCGGACGGTCGGCATGGTGACCCAGGAAGCGCACCTCTTCCACGACACCATCCGCGCCAACCTCAGCTACTCCTCGCCCGACGCCACCGAGACCCAGCTGGTCGACGCCCTCAAGGCGGCCCAGGTCTGGTCCCTGGTGAGCGCCCTCCCCGAGGGGCTCGACACCGTCGTCGGCGACCGAGGTCACCGGCTGTCCGGTGGTGAGAAGCAGCGCCTGGCCCTGGCCCGGTTGCTGCTGAAGAGTCCTGGCCTCATCGTCCTCGACGAGGCGACCGCGCACCTCGACAGCGAGTCGGAGGCTGCCGTGCAGCGCGCCCTCGACACCGCACTCGTGGGCCGCACCGCCGTCGTCATCGCCCACCGCCTGTCCACCGTGCGTGGCGCCGACCAGATCCTCGTGGTCGACGGCGGGCGCATCGTCGAGCGCGGCACGCACCGCGAGCTCATGCAGCAGCGCGGGCTCTACTCCGACCTCTACACGACGCAGTTCGCCGACCAGGAGTCCGACGTCCCCGCCTGAGCGGTCAGCCGTCCTCCTCGTCCCAGATACGCACCTTGCGAGCCTTCGGCGGCTCGCCCGCGGCTTGAGTCGGCTGACCCTCCTGGTGCTCGCGCCGGATCCCGAACCCGACGAGCACGAACCCCGCGAGCATGGAGCCCCACCACTGGAAGGCGTAGGCCTGGTGGGGGCCGAGGTCGGTGTCCGGTGCCTCGAGGGGGGTCGGTCGTCGCGGCGCGGTGCCGTCGGCCAGGCGCTCCACCTCGAGCACCGCGTAGCCGCCGAGCAGCGGGCTGCCGGTCTGGGCGCTGGCCTCGGTGAGGTTGATGCTCGCGAGCTGGCCGGCGACCTGCGTCTTGCCGAGCGACGGCTCACCACGGCGCAGCCACCCGGTGACCGTCACGTCCTGGGTCGGGGTGGCAGGGACGTCGGGGGCCGTCTGGGCCGTGGCACCGTTGACCACCCAGCCACGGTCGACGAGCACCTCCGAGCCGTCATCGAGCTCGAGGGGCACGAGCACCTCGTACCCGAAGGTGCCTTCGTGGGGCCGGTTCCGGACCAGGAGCGTGTGCCCCGCGGCATACCGGCCGTGCATCGTGACGCGTGTCCAGTCGGCCGCCAGCGGCAGGGGAGTGGCGCCCAGGACCGTGCGGACCGGCACGGGCTTGGCGTCGTAGTGGGCGTGGATGCGCTCGGCCCGCGCCGACTTGGCTTCGTAGCGGTGCCACTGCCACCGGCCGAGGAAGAAGGCTGCCACCGCGAAGGCCAGCGCGACCGCGAGTGCGCCCAGCCACCGCCGCGAAAACAGGACCCTGAGCACTTCCTCACGGTACCCGGCTTAGAGTGGGCAGCATGACTGGCCTCCCCTTCCCGACCACCCGGGGCGCTGCTCCGGTGCCCGAGGGCCTCGTGGGTCTGCCCGACCAGCTCGGCAGGGTGGCCCGCGACCTGCGGGTGTCGGTCACCGACCGCTGCAACCTGCGCTGCCGCTACTGCATGCCGGCCGAGGGGCTGCCGTGGCTGGCCAAGCCCGAGATGCTGTCCGACGACGAGCTCGTCCGGGTCATCGGTGTCTTCGTCGGCCTCGGGGTTCAGCAGGTGCGGCTGACCGGTGGCGAGCCGATGCTGCGCCGATCGCTGGTCGACGTCGTGCGTCGCGTGGCTGCGCT
The DNA here is from genome assembly GCA_963757635.1 of uncultured Actinomycetota bacterium. Classification (GTDB taxonomy): domain Bacteria; phylum Actinomycetota; class Actinomycetes; order Actinomycetales; family Dermatophilaceae; genus Pedococcus. The sequence continues at coordinate 207,906 of CAVWSK010000007.1, forward strand.
GGAGCCGCGCCCGCGCATCGCGATGACGACCAACGGCGTCGGTCTGGACCGGTTGGCCCAGCCCCTGGCCGATGCGGGGCTCGACCGGGTCAACGTCAGCCTCGACACGATCGACCCCGCGGAGTTCGCCGACCTGACCCGGCGTGACCGGCTGCACGACGTCGAGGCGGGCCTCAAGGCCGCGGCTTCGGCAGGTCTGGTGCCTGTGAAGGTCAACGCGGTGGCCATGCGCGGCATCAACGACCACTCGGTCGCCGACCTGCTCCAGTGGTGCCTCGACCGCGGTTACGAGCTGCGCTTCATCGAGCAGATGCCCCTGGACGCCCAGCACGGTTGGGACGCCTCGACGATGATCTCCGCCGACGAGGTCCGCGAACGACTGGGGGAGCGTTTCGAGCTCACCGCCCAGCCCGCGGCCGACCGGGGCAGCGCCCCCGCCGAGCGCTTCCTCGTCAACGGCGGCCCGCAGACCGTCGGGATCATCGCCAGCGTGACCGCGCCGTTCTGCGCCGCGTGTGACCGGACCAGGCTCACCGCCGACGGCCAGGTGCGCAACTGCCTGTTCTCCCAGGCGGAGACCGACCTTCGCGGCCCCCTGCGTGACGGAGCCACGGACGAGGACCTCGCCCGGCTGATCCAGGGGGAGATGTGGCGCAAGGCCCCGGGCCACGGGATCGGCACGGCCGACTTCGTCCAGCCGGACCGGCCGATGTCCGCGATCGGCGGCTGACCGCCCCGGCTTCAGCCCGCCGTGGCCGGGATCGCGTCGGCGGCCACGGTCTCGACGAGGAACCCCCGGGCCGACAGGAACTGGCCCAGCGACTCACGGTGGTCCTCGCAGGCCAGCCACACCTTGCGGCGCTCCGGCGTGTGCAGGGTGGGGTTGTTCCACAGGTGCGCCCAGGTGGCCGCGCTTCGGCAACCCTTGGCACTGCAGGTCAACGACGCCATCAGCGGTCGATCTGACCCGGCTCGTCGGGGCGCGGCGTGACGGGGGAGGAGCTGCCCACCGCGCGTGGGCTCACCGCGTTGGCGAGCACGACCGCGACGTAGGGCAGCAGCACCGCGCCCAGGGCGAGGGTGCCCCACACCCACCAGGCGGCGCCCGCCGTGGCCGTGAGGACCGAGGCGACGAAGCAGGCCGTCCGCACCCCCATGGTGATGAGGTAGCGGCGCATCCGGCCGTGCTGCTCGTGCGCGAGCGACTCGGGGGCCGACGTCACGGACTGGACGTCGTGCTCCTCGCGATGGGGGTGGGGAAGCCGGGGCACCCCTCCACGATAGGCGCACACCGATGCGGGCTACCCATCGGTAGTCGATAGGGTCGCGCGCAGGGGCGCACCGGATCGCAGTCGGACCACACCGGGGCGCCCGGGACCGTCCGGGACCGCCCGGGACCCACGAGCTCACGGAGGACCATCCATGGCAGGCCGCAACGTGCTGGTGACCGGCGGGAACCGCGGGATCGGGCTGAGCATCGCGAGGGCGCTGCTGGAGGACGGCCACCAGGTCGTCATCACCCACCGCAGCGGTGAGCCGCCCGAGGGCCTGCAGGGCGTGCACTGCGAGGTCACCGACTCCGCGTCGGTCGACCAGGCCTTCACCGAGGCCGAGGCGATCCTCGGGGGCCCGGTCGAGGTCCTGGTCGCCAATGCCGGCGTCACCCGTGACCAGCTCCTCATGCGGATGAGCGACGAGGAGTTCGACTCGGTCATCGACACCAACCTGGCTGGCGCCTTCCGGTGCTCACGTCGTGCCGTCAAGGGCATGATCCGGGCCCGTCGTGGCCGGCTCATCTTCATCTCCAGCGTGGTGGGCCTCTACGGTTCACCCGGCCAGACCAACTACTCGGCGAGCAAGTCCGGGCTGGTCGGCATGGCGCGCTCGATCTCCCGCGAGCTGGGTGGCCGGGGCATCACCGCGAACGTCGTGGCCCCGGGCTTCATCGAGACCGACATGACCGCCGAGCTGCCCGAGGACCGCAAGAAGGCCTACCAGGCCACCATCCCTGCGGGTCGGTTCGGCCAGGCCGAGGAGGTCGCCGCAGCGGTGCGCTTCCTCGCCTCGGACGACTCGGCATACATCACCGGTGCCGTGATCCCCGTCGACGGCGGCCTCGGCATGGGCCACTGACCCACCCCCCACGACCACACGAGAGCGGAGACCACCATGCTGCTTGAAGGCAAGAAGCTGCTCATCACCGGAGTCCTCATGGACTCCTCGATCGCCTTCCACGTGGCCAAGCTGGCCCAGGAGCAGGGCGCGGAGGTCGTCCTCACCTCGTTCGGGCGGACCTTCAAGATCACCCAGACCATCGCGAAGCGGCTCCCCACCACGCCGCCGGTGATCGAGCTCGACGTCACCAACCAGGACGACCTCGACTCCCTCGCCGAGCGCCTGGGCGAGCACGTCGACCACCTCGACGGCGTGCTGCACTCCATCGGCTTCGCGCCGCAGGGGGCCTTCAACTTCCTCGAGGGCACCTTCGAGGACGTCTCGACGGCGATGCACGCGTCCGCGTACTCGTTGAAGTCCCTCGGCGTCGCCACCCTGCCCCTCATGGAGGGCGGCGGGAGCATCGTCGGGCTCACCTTCGACGCGAAGTTCGCCTGGCCGGTCTACGACTGGATGGGCGTCGCCAAGGCCGCCTTCGAGTCGACCAACCGCTACCTGGCCCGCGACCTCGGACCCAAGGGGGTGCGCTGCAACCTCGTCGCTGCGGGCCCGATCCGCACCACGGCCGCCAAGTCGATCCCGGGATTCCAGACCTTCGAGGACAGCTGGAACGACCGGGCCCCGTTGGGCTGGGACGTCAACGACGCCCTCCCGGCGGCCAAGGCGTGCGTCGCGCTGATGTCCGACTGGTTCCCGGCCACGACCGGCGAGATCGTCCACGTCGACGGCGGCTTCCACGCGATGGGGCAGTGACCTCGGGAGCCAACTAGGCTCCGCTGCATGACGACCCAGACTGCCGTCGCCGTGTCCGAGGTGCGCGTGCTCGAGGGGCCGAACCTCTACTTCGCCAAACCGGCGGTGAAGGTCACCCTGGCCCTGCCCGGCTACCTCGCCGCGGACGAGGCCGCGCTGGTCCGGCTCGCCCGCACGGCAGGTATGCGCCGCGCCCGTCCCGGCACCGCCGGCACCGAGCAGCGCCAGCGGTTCGTCATGCGGGTCGTCGAGCGCGCGGTGCGGGCCCTGGCGACCGAGAGCGGCACCACCCGGCTCGGGGTGCGCACCCGACCCGGGAGCAGCCCGGAGGCCGTCGTCGCGGCCTTCGTGTGGCGGCGCCGCGGTCCGGCCATCGCTCTCGGCGAGGGCATCGGCCCCGTCCTGCAGGCCTGGCTCGACGGCACCGACGTCACCAGCGCCCAGGCCGAGGTCGTCCGGGCGGCGGAGCCTGGCGACCGGCCGCGGCTGCTCACGCCGAGGATCCCCGTCGCCTCGGTCACCGGGACCAACGGCAAGACCACGACCACCCGCCTGCTGGGCCACATCGGCATGACGGCGGGGCTGCGCACCGCGTGGTCGTCGACGGACGGGGTCGTGGTGCAGGGCGAGATGGTCGAGCCGGGTGACTACTCCGGCCCGGCCGGCGCGCGCGGCGTGCTGACCGCCCCGGGGGTGCAGCTCGGCATCCTGGAGACAGCCCGTGGCGGCATGCTGCTCAAGGGCATGGGCGTGTCGGCCAACGACGTCAGCGTCGTCACGAACGTCTCGGCCGACCACCTCGGGCTCCAGGGCATCGACACGGTCGACCAGCTCGCCGAGGTGAAGGCGATCGTCACGAAGGCGACCAAGCCGCGTGGCTGGGTCGTGCTCAACGGTGAGGACCCGCGGGTGTGGGCCATGCGCAGCGGCATCCGGGCCAGGCCGTGGGTCTTCGCGCTGCGCGCAGACGCCCCCGCCATCCGCGAGTCGCTGGACCAGGGTGGACGGGCGATCACGGTCCTCGACGGTGACATCACCGTCCTGGAGAACGGTCGCGACCCTGACCGGCTCGTGCCCGTGCTCGACGTGCCCGCGACGCTGTCCGGCCTCTCCGAGCACAACATCGCCAACGCGCTGGCCGCGGCCGCAGCGGCCCTCGGCCTCGGGCTGCCGCGGGCGGCCGTCATCGAGGGGCTGCAGACGTTCGCCCCGGACCAGCGACTCAACCCGGGGCGGATGAACACCTACTCGCTGCCCCGTGGGGACGGGTCGTGCATCACCGTCATCGTCGACCTCGCCCACAACGAGGCCGGGCTCGGCGCCCTGATGGACGTGGCCCGCGGGCTCACCGCTGCCGGGGGCCAGGTCCACCTCGGCCTCGGCCTCGCCGGCGACCGCACCGACGACCTGCTGGAGTCCATGGGCGAGCTCGCCGGCCTGCGCGCCGACCGCATCGTCGCGGCGCACAAGGAGCACTACCTGCGCGGGCGGACCATGGAGGAGCTCGAGGGCCACCTCCGTCGCGGGCTCGCACGGGCCGGGGTGGCCGACATCGACTCCTACACCACCGAGCTGGCGGCCCTCCAGGCTCTCGTCCCCGGCGCGGCCGACGGTGACGTGGTGGCCCTGATGTGCCACGCCGAGCGCAACCAGGTCGCCACCTGGCTCGCCGACCAGGGCGCAACCGCCGACCAGGCGCAGGACATCCGGCGCAAGGTGGTCGCCGCACGCGGTGAGCACGAGTTCGAGGCCGAGATCGCCGACCTGTGGGCGCTCGAGGACGCCGAGTCGCGGGTCACGGCCGCCGAACGGCTGCGCGCCCAGCGCAAGGGCGACCCCCGGCTGGGTTACGAGCTGGCTGGGGCCCTGGACGCGGCCGGTCGCGAGGGAGAGGCGATTCCCCTCTACCGCGATGCCCTCGCCGCAGGCCTGCGGGAGCCGCACCGCCACCGGGCCCGGATCCAGCTGGCCTCCAGCCTGCGGGTCACCGGTCAGCCGGACCTGGCCTACTCCCTGCTCTCCGAGCTCTCGGCCGAGCGCCCGGGCAGCGTCGCCGTCGAGGCCTTCCGAGCCCTGGCGGGGGTCGACAGCGGACGGGCCCCGGAAGCGGTCGCAGACCTCATCGACGCCCTCCTGCACCACGCTGGGGACGAGGACACGCTCAGCTACCAGCGGGCGCTGCACGGGTATGCCGCGCAGCTGCGGGAGGGCTGAGCGACCCCCGGCTCAGCTGGTGGCAGGCTCTGGCTCGGCGTCCACGACGGCGGCCTCGTCCCCGGCGATCTGGGCCTCGGACTGCATCTCGACCGGGTCGAGGTCGGGGTCGCCGATGCCCTCCTTGTTGTGGGCGCCGGCCTGGGCCGAGTGGGTCAGCTGCTCGAGCTCGGCGAGCACCTCGGCGTGCTGGTCGACGCAGAGCACGACCAGGTCACCGGGGTTGGCCCGCGCCATGACGTGGCGAACCGCCTCGACCTCGTTGAGGACCGTCTCGATCTGGCGGCACCGGACGCCCTCCTTCTCCATCTCGGCGCGGGCGCCCTCGACCACGAGGGCGGCGACCTCACCAGCCTGGCGGCCGCGCAGCCGGTCGTCCTCGCGGACGACGAGCACGTCGAAGTGTCGTGCCGCGATGGCTCCCAGCTCACGCATGTCGTCGTCACGCCGGTCGCCGGCGGTGGCGATCATGCCGATCCGGGACACGCGTCCGAGATCCGCCTGACCGGCCTTCTGGTCGGCGTACTCGTCGACGAACTCCCCGAGCACCTTCATGCCGGGTGCGTTGTGGCAGTAGTCGACGAAGACCTCGACGTGGTGGACGTTGACCAGGTTCATGCGGCCGGGGGAGAGGTAGTAGCTGGTCGTGAAGGTCCGCAGCCCCTGGCGGATCTCGTGCAGGCCGGCGCCCGCGGCGAACGCCGCACCAGCAGCCGCCATCGCATTGGCGACGTTGAACTTGGCGGTGCCACCGAAGGTCGCGGGCAGCAGGTGGGTCCACGCCAGCTGCATCGACCGGCGGCCGTGCTTGATGACGATCATGTCGCCGCGCTCGGTGTGGTCGAGGACCACGGCCCGGCCACCGCGACGGCAGTGGTCCTCGATGAAGTCGCGGATCTTGCTGCCCTCCGGCTGGAGGGAGAACCAGACGACGCCGCCGGAGCAGACCCGCCGCATCTTGCGCACGAGTGCGTCATCGGCGTTGAGGACGGCGAAACCGTTGCGGGGCACGGCCTCGACGACGACGGCCTTGACGTCGGCCAGCTGCTCGAGGGTGTCGATGCCCTTGAGCCCGAGGTGGTCGGGGGCGACGTTGGTGACCACCGCGACGTCGTTGCGGTCGTAGCCGAGCCCCTCGCGCAGGATGCCGCCCCGCGCGACCTCCATCACGGCGAAGTCGACCCGGGGGTTCTGCAGCACCATCCGCGCCGACCGGGGGCCGGACGCGTCCGCCTTGTAGACGAGCCGTTCGTCGATGACGATGCCGTCCGTCGAGGTCATGCCGACCTTGTGGCCGATGCCCTTGAAGATGTGGGCGATCATCCGCGATGTGGTCGTCTTGCCGTTCGTGCCGGTCACCGCCACGATCGGGACGCGGGAGGGGGCGCCCGGCGGGAAGAGCAGGTCCACCACGGGCTTGGCGATGAACTGCGGCTCACCGACGGTCGGGTGGGTGTGCATCCGGAAGCCCGGCGCTGCGTTGACCTCGCAGATGGCCCCGCCGGTCTCGCGCACCGGTGCGGCGATGTCGGGGCAGATGAAGTCGATGCCGGCGACGTCCAGCCCGATCATCCGGGCCGCCTCCTCCGCGATCTCGACGTTGTCCGGGTGGGCGTCGAAGGTACGGTCGACCGAGATGCCACCGGTCGACATGTTGCCGGTGAGGGCGAGCTTGACCATCTGACCCTCTGGGGGGACCTGGTCCAGCTCGAGGCCCTGGTCACGGACCAGGTCGATGGCGCCCTGGTCGACCTTGATCCGGGTGAGCACCTTCTCGTGCCCGACGCCGCGTCGCGGGTCGGCGTTGGTGGTCTCGACGAGCTCGGCCACCGTGTGGGTGCCGTCGCCCACCACGTGGGCGGGAACGCGTTCGGCGATGGCCTGCATCCGCCCACCGACGATCAGGCAGCGGTAGTCGCGACCGGTCACGAAGGACTCCACGATCACGGAGCCCCGCTTGGACTCCCCCTCGGCCGTGACGAAGGCCGCGCGCACGTCGTCGTCGGTCACCAGGTCGAGGCAGACGCCTCGCCCGTGGTTGCCGTCCAGCGGCTTGACCACCACGGGGAAGCCGATGCGGCGGGCTGCGGCGACCGCACCCTCGGGGGTTCGCACCGTCTCCTGCTTGGGGACCGGCAGGCCCGCGGAGGCGAGCAGCCGTGTGGTCATGTCCTTGTCGCCGGCGATGTCGACGGCCAGGGCGCCTGTCTTGGACGTCATGGTGGCCCGGATTCGCTGGGCGTGGACCCCTTGGCCGAGCTGGACCAGCGAGGCGCTGTTGAGCCGGATGTAGGGGATGTCCCTGGCCACGGCCTCCTCGAGGATGGCGCCGGTGGAAGGCCCGAAGGCCACCCGCTGTGCGCGCCGCAGGAAGGCATCGAGCTCCTCGGCGAAGTCGAAGCCCTCCTCGGGACGGACCAGGTGGTTGACCAGGCGCACCGCGAGCGTGCCCGCGGCCATGCCGACGGTCTCGTCGTTGTAGTCGAAGATGATGTTGTAGCGGCCCGGCAGTCCCTTGACGGCCCGGGTCTTGCCGCGGCGCAGGTCGTGACCGGCTTCCTGCTGGAGCTGCAGGGCGACGTGCTCGGCGACGTGACCGACCCAGGTGCCCTCGCGCAGCCGCTCCACGAAGCCGCCCTTCACCCCGCGTGAGCAGGTGTGGTTCTCGAGCGCGGGCAGGTGGGCCAGCAGCTGGTCGGTGAAGCCCTCGAGCATGTCGGTCGGGTAGCCCTCGAGCACGCCGAGATCCACCACGAGGTGGATCGCAGGGTTGTAGGACCAGACGTTGCCGCCGCGGTAGATGCGCGACTCGACGATGGTCAGCTCGGGAGCGGCGGGCCCGGTGGGGGTGGGGCGTTCAGCCATGGGATCTCCTAGCGGGTCGGGCCGTGCAGGAAGGCAGGTCAGGCCTTGGCCGTGGCCAGGGTGATGGCGACGTCGGCGTGCTTCTCGACGAAGTCGACGAGACGGACCTCGGCGAGGTCGAACGTAGCGCCTGCGGGCAACGAGTGCACCACCGCTCCGGACACCATCAGTGGGGCACCGCGGCGCGCGTCGGGCGCATCCGAGGAGGCACTGCGGCAGTCGAGCACGAAGACGGCCCCAGCGCCGTGCACCGTGAACGTGCGCTGGTCCCTCACCTCGATCGCGGTGTCCTCGTCGATCCCGATCCCCAGGAGGCTGGGGGAGGCCGCGACCATCGACATGAGCCGGCCGTAGCGGGACCGCTGGCCGAAGTGCTGGTCGATGATGACGCCCTCCAGCAGTCCCAGGCCGGCGCTCAGCTGGCTGTGGCGCTGGCGTGGGGTGATCCCCTCGTCGCCCATGGAGATCATGAACTGGCTCATGATCGAGGCGCCGGCCGACGTGCCACCGATGACGGCGCCACGGGCGTGGGCGCGGTGCAGCGCCTCACCCAGTGGCGTGCCCGGGAAGCGTTGGCTGAGCTTGAGCTGGCTGCCGCCACTCATGAAGATCCCGGTCGCCGCGTCCAGCAGCGCGACGGCCTCCTCGTCGTCGGAGTCGCTGCGGTGCTGGGGGTTGACCACCGAGGGTGCCGGTGTCCCCAGCCGGGTGAACACCTCGGTGTAGGACTCGGTCACCTCGTCCGGGAACGACGACGCCGTCGGGATGAGCACGATGCGCGCGTTGCGCCCGCCGGCGAGCCGCACGAACCGCCTCAGCACGATGGCCTTGCCCAACCGGTCCTCCGCTCCGCCGATGATGAACAACGTCGGCGAGGTGGTGCGCCGTTTGCCAGGAGCCATTGGGTCAGCCTAGGAGTCAGGGGGTGGGGATGGGCGGAGCAGGGGTCGGCGTGCCGTCGGCCTCGTCGGCCTCCTCGATCTCCTCGCGGGTGATGCCGAGCAGGTAGAGGACTGCGTCGAGGTAAGGGACGTTCACTGCCGTGTCGGCCTGCTCCCGGACGACCGGCTTGGCGTTGAAGGCCACTCCGAGTCCGGCCGCCTCCAGCATGTCGAGGTCGTTGGCACCGTCTCCGATGGCGACGGTGCGCGACAGCGGCAGGCCGGCCTCGCGCGCGAACCGGCGCAGCGCCTCGGCCTTGCCGGCCCGGTCGACGATGTCCCCGACCAGGCGCCCGGTGAGCAGGCCGTCGCGCACCTCGAGGCGGTTGGCGTGCGCATGGTCGATGCCCAGCTCGCGGGCCAGGTCCTCGACGATCTCGATGAACCCGCCGGAGACCACGGCGACGGTGAAGCCGAGCCGCTTGAGGGTGCGTACCAGCGTGCGGGCCCCCGGTGTGAACTGGATTGCCGCCCGGACGTCGTCGAGGACGGAGACCGGCAGGCCTTCCAGGGCCGCGACGCGCTCGCGCAGGCTGTCGGCGAAGTCGAGCTCGCCCCGCATCGCGGCGGCCGTGACCGCGGCCACCTCGGCCTCACGGCCTGCGTGGCTCGCGAGCAGCTCGATCACCTCGTCCTGGATCAGGGTCGAGTCGACGTCCATGACGACGAGGCGACGCCCGCGGCGGGCCAGTCCTCCGTCGGCCACCGCGATGTCGAGGCCGTGCACGCTGGACTCGAGGGCCAGCTCGCGCCTCAGCCGGTCGACGTCGGCCCCCGAGACGTCGAACTCGACGGTGGTCACGGGGTAGCGCGACAACCGGCGGATGCGGTCGATGTTGGCCCCGTGGGAGGCGATCCGGGCGGTGATGGCGGCGACCCCGCTGGCCCGCAGCGGGGCGCCGAGCACGACGACCGCGGCGCGACCGGTGCGTCTGGACCGGTTGTCGCCGGTGCCTCGCTTGATCTTGACCTTGAGGTCGAGGTCCCGGCCCACGGAGACCAAGACCTCACGCAGCCGCTCGTCCGCGTCGCCCGCGGCCAGGAGCATGGCCAGCGTCAGGTGGCCACGCACGACGACCTGCTCGAGGTCGAGGACCTCGGCGCCGACGTCGGCGATGGCGTCGAAGAAGCTGCTCGTGACGCCGGGCCGGTCCTCGCCGCTGATCGTCACGAGCAGCGAATGAGGTTCCTCAGGCGTCAGCGCGGGCACCCCGTCACGATATCGGCGTCTTTCAACCGTTCCCGTGCGAGTCTCGCCATGCGACCAGCTCACGCAGTGGCCCGAGGTCGTATGCCGGACCGCCCAGTCCCACGGTGAACAGGCGCGTCCCGACGGCATACAGCTCCTCGGCGCCCGCCACGTAGTCCTTGACGTCCTCGGGGTGCCGACCGGGCTTGGGCGAGACCCCGGCGGAGCGCTCGATCTCCGCGGGGTCGCGACCGACCTTGGCACACCAGTCGTCGAGGACGGCGTGCTTGTGGGCGACGGTCTGCGCATCGCCGAATCCGTGCCAGATGCTGGCGTGCTCGGCCACGATGCGCAGGGTCTTGCGCTCGCCGCCGCCACCGATCAGCACCGGGATGTCGCGGGTGGGCGCGGGGCTGAGGCGTGACCAGCGGTCACGGATGAGCGGGAGGTCGCGTGCGAGCGCGTCGAGGCGTCCCCCCGCGGTGCCGAACTCGTAGCCGTACTCGTCGTAGTCGCGCTCGAACCAGCCCGACCCGATGCCGAGGATGAGCCGCCCGTCACTGATGTGGTCGACGGTGCGCGCCATGTCGGCCAGGAGCTGGGGGTTGCGGTAGCTGTTGCACGTGACCAGGGCACCGATCTCGACGCGTTCGGTGGCCTCGGCCCAGGCCCCGAGCATCGTCCAGCACTCGAAGTGCGCACCGTCGGACTCGCCGTAGAGCGGGAAGAAGTGGTCCCAGTTGAAGATGACGTCGACGCCGATCTCCTCTGCCTCGGCGCAGGCCCGGCGGATCGAGGCGTAGTCGGCGTGCTGGGGCTGCAGCTGCACCCCGATGCGGATGGGTCGGGTGGATGCGCCGCTGGCGTTCTCGCTCATGGGTCCCTCGGGTCGGGTCGGGTGCAGGGTTCGGCCCGAGCCTTGCACCGGGGCACCCCCGCCGCAACGGACACGGGGCGCCGCACTCGGCGCCTCAACCGTGCGTTCGTGGCGTCAGGGAGCGACGTCCTGGAACTTGGCGACCACGGTCAGCCCAGACTCGGTGACCATGAAGCCGCGCTCCCGGTCCCGGTCGTGGTCGACCCCGATCGAGGTCTCCTCCGGCACGACGACGCCCTTGTCGATGATCGCCCGCCGGATGACGGCGTTGCGACCGACCTGCACCCCGTCGAGCAGCACGCTGTCGTCGATGACGGTGCCGCTGTGGACGTGGCAGCGCGGTGAGAGCACCGAGTTGGTCACGACCGCGCCGGAGATCACCACACCGGGGGAGACGGCCGAGTTGTGCGCCTCGCCGTACTTGCCCGCCGCGCCGTGCACCAGCTTCGCCGGCGGGTAGGGGCCGTAGTCGGTGTAGATGGGCCAGTCGTAGTTGTAGAGGTTGAAGACCGGGTGGATCGACACGAGGTCCATGTGGGCCTCCCAGTAGGAGTCCATCGTGCCGACGTCACGCCAGTACGCCTGGTCGCGGGGCGTTGCTCCCGGGATCACGTTGTCCTTGAAGTCGTAGACGTAGCCGGTTCCGTCGGTGACGAAGGCCGGGACGATGTCGCCGCCCATGTCGTGCTTGCTGCCCTCGCGGTCGTCGTCCCGGGTGACCGCGTCGACGAGCACGTCCGCGTCGAAGACGTAGTTGCCCATCGACGCCAGCACCTCGTCGGGGGAGTCGGGCAGGCCCTTGGGGTCCGTGGGCTTCTCCTTGAACGCACCGATCTTGCGACGGTCGTCGTCGTCGACCTCGATCACCCCGAACTGGTCGGCGAGTGAGATGGGCTGGCGGATCGCCGCGACGGTCACCCCGGCACCGGTCTCGATGTGCTGCTTGACCATCTGGGAGAAGTCCATGCGGTAGACGTGGTCGGCGCCGACGACCACGACGATGTCCGGCTTCTCGTCGTGGATCAGGTTGAGGCTCTGGTAGATCGCGTTCGCCGACCCGAGGTACCAGTTCTTGTCGATGCGCTGCTGGGCCGGCACCGGGGTGACGTAGTTGCCGAGCATCGTCGACATCCGCCAGGTCTTGCTCACGTGCCGGTCGAGGCTGTGCGACTTGTACTGCGTCAGCACCACGATCTGCCGGTAGCCGGAGTTGACGATGTTGCTCAGCGCGAAGTCGATGAGCCGATAGATGCCGCCGAACGGCACGGCGGGTTTGGCCCGGTCGGCGGTGAGGGGCATCAGGCGCTTGCCCTCCCCACCCGCGAGGACGATGGCCAGGACCTTCGGTGCACCGGATCGGTAGGGCATGCCTCTGACCCTAGGGAAAGAGCGGCCTCGCGGCGACCCCTGTCCGGGACCAATCTTGGCTACTACGCTCGACGACGTGAGAGTCGACATCCTGACCAAGGAGTACCCACCCAACATCTACGGCGGGGCGGGGGTGCACGTCGCCGAGCTGGTGCGTGCGCTGCGCGACCGTGGCGACATCGACGCCAGGGTGCGCGCGTTCGGTGCGCCGGTGGTCGAGGAGGGCACCTCGGGGTATGCCGACCTCCCGGACCTCGCGACGGCCAACCCGGCCGTGCGGACCATGGGTGTCGACCTCGCCATGGCGGGCGACTGCGTCGGGGCCGACCTGGTCCACTCGCACACCTGGTACGCCAACTTCGCCGGGCACGTGGCGTCGCTGCTCGGGGGCATGCCCCACGTCGTGTCGGCCCACAGCCTGGAGCCCATGCGGCCGTGGAAGGCCGAGCAGCTCGGCGGCGGGTACCGCCTGTCGTCCTTCATGGAGCGCACCGCCTACGAGTCCGCCGAGGCGGTCATCGCCGTGAGCGAGGGCATGCGCCAGGACGTGCTGCGCAGCTATCCCATGGTCGACCCGGAGCGCGTGAAGGTCGTCCACAACGGCATCGACTCCCAGCTCTGGCAGCGCCACCGCGACCCGGACACGGTGCGCCGGCTGGGCGTGGACCCTGACGCCAAGTCGGTCATCTTCGTCGGGCGCATCACCCGGCAGAAGGGGCTTCCCTACCTGCTGCGGGCCGCTGCCCAGCTGCCGCCGGACGTCCAGCTGGTGCTGTGCGCCGGCGCCCCCGACACGCCCGAGATCCTCGCCGAGGTCGAAGTCCTCATGGACGAGCTCAAGGCGACCCGCGAGGGTGTCGTGTGGATCCCCGAGATGTTGCCCCGTGGCGACGTGGTCGCGCTCCTGTCGGCGGCGACGGTGTTCGCCTGCCCGTCGATCTACGAGCCCCTGGGCATCGTCAACCTCGAGGCGATGGCCTGTGAGCTGCCCGTCGTCGCGACCGCGACCGGCGGCATCCCCGAGGTCGTCGTGCACGACGAGACCGGCTGGCTGGTGCCGATCGACCAGCGCCAGGACGGCAGCGGCATACCCCTGGACCCCCAGCGCTTCGTCGACGACCTGGCGAGGGCGCTCACCGATGCCGTGAGTGATGTCGACCGTGCCGACGCGATGGGACTGGCCGGACGGCATCGCGCCGTCGACTCCTTCTCGTGGTCCAGCATCGGCGAGCAGACCAACCAGGTGTACCTCGAGGTGCTCCGCCGCAGGATGGTCGCCGGCGGCTGAGCAGGACCCCGTCAGTGGGGGCTGGCCACCCACTCCAGGGCGTCAGCCTCGGTCTCGAAGCGGGCGATCGAGGTGACGACGCCGCCACTGGCCCGGAAGACCACCCAGGTGTCGACCGGAGCCTCGGTCGGTGCCTGCGCAGGGGCGTCCGTCGTGGTGGTCCACTGCGCCTTCTCGGTGACCAGGATCCGCCCGTCGACCTCATGCAGCGCGTGCTGGGGCTCCAGCCTGATCCCTGACCGGGTCAGCCACGCGCGGACGAGCTCCTGTCCGTGCCCGGTGCCGCGGGGACCTCGTACCTCGACCTCAGGGGCGCACAGGGCGACCGCGCCCTCGACGTCCCCGGCGTTCACGGCGTCGTGCCATGCGGACACGACAGTCCCGGGGCTGGTCCCCTCTGCGCTCATGGACCCACTGTGTCACTCGGGTCGCCACCCCGCCAGCACGGCGCACGCGGAGTTGGTGGCGTCGGCCAGGACCCGGTCCGCGGCCCGCTGGAGGCGTCCGAGCAGGCTCAGCCGGGCGGAGGCGCCGGCGGCCGTGAGGGCGCCGTCACCGGCCTCGAGGGCCACGTCGACGACCTGGCTGATCGTTCCCGCCAACGCGATCACCCGGGCCGCCCGGGCGGGGAGACCTGGGGGCAGGCCCCATCGACCGCCCATCGCCGCGTCGGCCAGCTCACGCGCCGCTGCCGCCGCGAACGGCTGTCCGCCGACAGCCTCGAGGGACTGCGTGGCCACCCTGACCTCCTCGCGCAGGTCGCGTTCGAGCTGGGACGGCTCGAGGGCCTCGACCCGGTGGCGGGGGACCGGGTCGGCGTCGTAGGCGGTCCAGTCGACCCGGGTGCCCACGTCCAGCCCCCCCGATGGCCCCGCCCCATAGGTCGACATCGATGGCACGAGCATCCCACCCACCCCCGGGACGAAGACGCACTCTCCGCGCTGTGCGGCCGCACCAGCCGCCTCCAGCGAGCTGCCCGGCATGCCCAGCAGGTCGCCGGGCGCGGGCAGGGCCACGAGCAGGGCGCGCTCACCGAGCTCGTGCCACAGGGTGAGCCGATCCAGGTCCCCGGCCACGTGGTCGATGTCGGGCAGCGCACGGACCACCGCGCGCTCCACGGAACCACCGTCCGCCCAGGCGTGCGTGGTCCACAGCGAAAGGCGCACGGACGCAGGGAGTTCGGGCACCCGCCCATGCTAAGCCGATAGGGTCCGGTGCCATGAGTGACGTCCTTGAGTTCGCCGGAGTGAGCGTGGTGCGGGGTCACACGACCCTTCTCGACGACATCTCCTGGGATGTCGAGGAGGGGCAACGGTGGGTGATCCTGGGCCCCAACGGGGCGGGCAAGACCACCCTGCTGCAGCTGGCTGCCGGTCGGATGCACCCCACCACGGGGGTTGCCGGCGTGCTGGGGGAGGTGCTCGGCGCCGTCGACGTCTTCGAGCTGCGCCCCCGGATCGGGTTGGCCTCGGCGGCCCTCGCCGAGCGCATCCCGCCCGAGGAGGCCGTGCACAACGTGGTCGTGACCGCCTCCTACGGCGTGGTCGGCCGCTGGCGCGAGACCTACGACAACTTCGACCACGCCCGCGCCTCGGAGCTGCTGGTCGCCCTCGGCGCCGACCACCTCGCCGACCGCACCTACGGCACGCTGTCCGAGGGTGAGCGCAAGCGCGTGCAGATCGCCCGGGCCCTGATGACCGATCCCGAGCTGATGCTCCTCGACGAGCCGGCGGCGGGGCTCGACCTCGGCGGCCGCGAGGACCTCGTGCGCCGGCTCGGTGAGCTCGCGGCGGATGTCGAGGCCCCGGCCCTGGTGCTGGTGACCCACCACGTCGAGGAGATCCCTCCGAACTTCACCGACGTGCTCCTGATGCGCGACGGGCGGATCGTCGCCCAGGGCCCGCTGGAGATCACCCTGACGGAGGCGAACCTGTCGGCGACCTTCGCGATGCCGCTCGAGCTCGAGCAGCACGGCGAGCGGTGGGCGGCGCGGGCCAGGACCTGAGCAGACCCCTCGGTGGCCCCGCAGATGGGGCTGCCACACCGGGGCGACCGGGTACGGTCGGGGACATCGGCGTGAGGCGGGCTGATCGGCGCAGGGGAACGCGGCAGCGCGCCCCTTCGTCCTAGAGTTGCCGGAACACCGAGAGGGAGTGCGCTATGCAGTGGATCGGGGACAGCCCGTGGCTGGCCTGGTTGGGGGTGGCACTCGTGCTGGGTGCCGTCGAGGCCGCCACCGTCGACTTCGTCTTCGTCATGCTCGCCGGCGGCGCGCTCGCCTCGGCCGTCGCAGCCTCCCTGGGAGCCGGCTTCGCCCTCCAGATCGTGGTCGGTGTCGTCGTCGCCGTGGCGCTGCTGGTCGGCGTCCGGCCGTGGCTCAAGGCCAGGTTCAACGACGAGGCAGCCGGCAACACCATCGGCGCGGTCAGCCTGGTCGGGCGCACCGCCAGGGTGCTCCAGACCGTCACCGCGACCGATGGTCGCGTCAAGCTTGCGGGGGAGACCTGGTCAGCCAGGATCGCGCAGGGAACCACACCGTGCATGCCGGGCCAAGAGGTCCGCGTCGTGTCCATCCAAGGGGCCACCGCGATCGTCGCCGACGACGCACCGGTCCAGACAGGGGAATGATCCATGGACTTCACAGCCGGCTACGTCGTGCTGCTGCTGCTCGTCGTGTTCGCGGCGATCGTCATCGTCAGGACCGTCCGCATCGTCCCGCAGCAGACGGCGCTGATCATCGAGCGGCTCGGCCGCTACTCACGCACCCTCGAGGGCGGCATCCACTTCCTGGTGCCCTTCGTCGACAAGGTGCGGGCCAACGTCGACCTGCGTGAGCAGGTCGTGTCGTTCCCGCCCAGCCCGTGATCACCTCGGACAACCTCGTCGTCAACATCGACACGGTCATCTACTACTCGGTGATCGACGCCAAGTCGGCCGTCTACGAGATCGCCAACTTCATCCAGGGCATCGAGCAGCTCACCGTCACCACCTTGCGCAACGTCATCGGCTCGCTCGACCTCGAGCAGACGCTGACCAGCCGCGACCAGATCAACGCCCAGCTGCGTGGGGTGCTCGACGAGGCCACCGGCAAGTGGGGCATCCGCGTGAACCGCGTCGAGCTCAAGGCGATCGACCCGCCCATGTCGGTGCAGGAGTCGATGGAGAAGCAGATGAAGGCCGAGCGCGAGCGCCGAGCCCAGATCCTCTACGCCGAGGGCACCAAGCAGTCCGCGATCCTCACCGCCGAGGGCGAGAAGCAGAGCCAGATCCTGCGTGCGGAGGGTTCGGCCCAGGCGCGGATCCTCGAGGCCCAGGGCCAGGCCCGCGCCATCCAGCAGGTGTTCGATGCGATCCACCGCGGCAAGCCCACCCAGAAGCTGCTGGCCTACCAGTACCTGCAGGTTCTCCCGCAGATCGCCCGCGGTGACTCCAACAAGATGTGGATCATCCCGAGCGAGCTGACCGACGCGCTGCGGGGGATCGGTGGCGCCCTCGGGCGCAACGACCCCGCAGGCGGGTCCGACGGGTCCGACGAGGAGCAGTGGGTCGACCCGGGCCAGCTGCAGGACGCCTTCGACGAGACGGTACTCGAGGACCCCATGCAGGCCCTCGCCGAGGCCCGTGGCATGGCCGGCAAGGCCAGCCAGGAGGCCACCGAGCACGCGGCGCCGATCCAGCGGGTGCAGCCCCCGATGGGCACCGCGGCCGATGCGGTGCCGGAGTACCAGCCGCCGGCCTCCGCCGTCCCGCCGGCCCCGTCCACGGAGCCGATCGCCCCGCCCGCCCCGCCGGCTCCGACCCCGTCGGAGACCGACGAGGACCCCAGGCCGCCGACGGCCTGACCCGCTCCGCCGAGGTATGCCGTCCGCTCACCCGAGCGGGCGGCATACCTGTGTCCGGTTTGGGAGGGTGCGGTCGCTAGGGTGATCCGGTGTCCGCACTCGAAGCCTTCGGCATCCTGCTCGCCGGGCTGGCCGCCGGCACCATCAACACCATCGTCGGGTCCGGGACCCTGATCACGTTCCCGACCCTGCTGTTCTTCGGCTACCCGCCCGTCGTGGCCAACGTCTCCAACACGGTCGGCCTCGTCGCCGGCGGCATCACCGGGGTGCACGGCTACCGGGCCGAGCTCGTCGGGTCCGCGCAGGCGCTCAAGCGGCTCGTCCCGGCCTCCCTGGCCGGCGGCGTCATCGGCGCGGTCCTGCTGCTGGTGCTGCCCCCCGAGGCGTTCGCGGCGATCGTGCCGGTCCTCATCGCGCTGGGACTGCTGCTCGTGGTGCTGGGTCCGTGGCTCAACCGTCGCGCCGCCGAGCGCAGGGCGGGTGGCGAGACGGCCCGGGTGGCCTGGCACGGCCCGGCCCTGGTCGGCGGGGTGCTCGTGGCCGGGATCTACGGGGGGTACTTCGGGGCAGCCCAGGGAGTCATCCTCATGGGGCTGATGAGTGCCCTGTCGACCGACTCGATCCAGCGCCTCAACGGCTACAAGAACGTGCTGGCCACCATCGTCAACGCCGTGGCCGCGATCGTCTTCATGCTCGTCGCGTGGGACCGCATCGAGTGGAAGGTCGCCGGGCTGCTGGCGATCGGCGCCTTCGCGGGTGGCTACGTCGGCTCCAAGGTCGGACGCCGCCTGCCGCCCGTGGTGCTGCGGGCCGTGATCATCGTCGTCGGCGTCGTGGGGATCGTGAAGATCGTCTGGTTCAGCTGATGGACTGGTCGGTGGTCCTGGCACTGGGCCTTGCCCTCTTCGCCGGGGCCTTCGTGCAGAGCTCGATCGGTTTCGGCATGGCGGTCGTGGCCGCGCCGTTCCTCATCGTCTTCGCCCCCGAGCTGATGCCGGGGGCGCTGCTCGTCACCAGCTTCGTGCTGCCGGTGGTGCAGCTCGCGCACGGCACCCGGGACATCGCCTGGCGTCCGCTGGGCTGGGCGCTGGGCGCGCGCCTGCTGGTCACCCCCGTGGGGGTGGCCGTGGTGGCCCTGATGTCGGTGCGGGCCATCTCCGTGCTGGTCGGGGTGCTCATCCTCGTCACCGTCGCAGCCTCGGTGTCGGCCCTGGACATCCGCGCCACGCCGGCGAACGCGGCCGTGGCCGGGGCCATCGCGGGCATCTCCGGCACGGCGGCGGCGATCGGTGGCCCGTTCCTGGCCCTGGTGCTCCAGCACGAACGGCCCGAGCGGCTGCGCTCGACCATGGCCGCCTTCTTCGTGGTGGGCTCGCTGCTGGCCGTGGGCGGACTCGCCGTCGCAGGGCAGTTCACCGTCCACCAGCTGCTCGCGGGCCTGGCCTGGATCCCGTTCATCGGCCTGGGGTATGCCGCGGCCGGACCGGCGCGGGCCCGGCTCGACCGCGACCGGCTGCGTAGGGCGGTCCTGGTCTTCTGCGTGGTCGCCGGCACGAGTGTCATCGTCCGCGCCCTGGTGTCCTAGCCTGCTGGCCGTGCCCCTCCACATCGAACGAGCCGACGACGAACGGCTGACCGACTACGTCGCCCTCACCGATGTGGCCCTGCGACGGCGGACCGAACCCGAGCGCGGGCTCTACATCGCCGAGTCCGAGAAGGTCATCAGGCGTGCCCTGGCGACGGGGCACCGACCGCGCAGCTACCTGATGGCGCAGCGCTGGCTGACCGACCTGGCCGACCTGGTCGAGGAGGCCGAGGCCGCTGGCGTGCCGGTCTTCGTCGGGGAGCACGACGTCATCGAGCAGCTGACCGGCTTCCACCTGCACCGGGGCGCCCTCGCCGCCATGCAGCGACCGGAGCTCCCGTCCGTGGACTCGCTGCTGTCCGGCGCGCAGCGGGTCCTGGTGCTGGAGGACGTCGTCGACCACACCAACGTCGGTGCGGTGTTCCGGTCGGCGGCTGCCCTCGGCGTCGACGCGGTGCTGGTGACCCCCCGGTGCGCCGACCCGTTGTACCGCAGGTCGATCCGGGTCTCCATGGGCACCGTCTTCCAGGTCCCGTGGACCCGGATCGAGCCGTGGCCGGCCGGGATCGACCAGATCCGCGCCGCGGGCTTCACGGTGGCGGCCCTCGCGCTGTCCGATGACGCGGTCAGCCTCGACGACCTCGCGGCGGACCCACCCGAGCGCCTCGCGCTCGTGCTGGGCACCGAGGGCGACGGCCTGTCCCGGGCGACCCAGGACCGCGTGGACCTGGTGGTCACGATCCCGATGGCCGGCGGGGTCGACTCCCTCAACGTGGCGGCGGCGGGCGCCGTGGCCACGTGGGCCCTGCGCCCGCCGCCGGCGGGTGGTGCGGGGAGCGCCTGACTCAGGCGTTCTCGTACACGCCGGTGAGGACCGCCCGGCCGAGGGTGTGGAAGCCGGTGTTGAACGCGGCCACGGCCGCGCTGACCGAGTCGTCGATGGCGAGGTCGTCGGTGTCGAGGGCGTGCACCGCGAAGAGGTAGCGGTGCGGCCGGTCACCCTCCGGCGGCGCAGCCCCGCCGAAGGCCTTGGTGCCGTAGTCGTTGACCACGTGGAAGGCACCGGCGGGCAGGCCGGCGCTGCCCTCGTCACCCGCGCCCTCGTCGAGGCTCGTGACGTCCGCCGGGATGCCCATGACGGTCCAGTGCCAGAAGCCGGACGGGGTGGGGGCATCCGGGTCGAAGCACGTCACGGCATACCCCTTGGTGCCCTCGGGGGCCCCGCTCCACGAGAGCTGCGGCGAACGGTTGCCGCCGGTGAAGCCCCAGTTGTCGAAGACGTGCGCCGAGGGGAGGTTGGCGCCGTCGGCGAAGGACTCGCTGGTGACGGTGAAGGTGTCCACCTGGGGGAGCAGGTCGTAGGGGTCGGGGGCGACGGGTCGTTGAATGCTCATGTATCGACCCTAACCCGGTCGGGCTCAGGCCACGAGGTGGGCCAGCAGCACCGCCAGCTGGGCCGCGGGATCGGCGGTGAGGCCGCCGTGCACCGGACCGGGCTGGACGACCGTGCTGCGTGGCGCGCTGAGCCACCCGAACCGCTTCCCGGGGCCGCCCACGTCGGGCA
The DNA here is from genome assembly GCA_963757635.1 of uncultured Actinomycetota bacterium. GTDB lineage: Bacteria > Actinomycetota > Actinomycetes > Actinomycetales > Dermatophilaceae > Pedococcus. The sequence goes on from CAVWSK010000007.1 coordinate 228,567, forward strand.
GGCCACCGCCGGTGACTCCTCGGCAGACGTCGCAGACCGTCTCGAGGGCGGCCGACACCTCGGCGGGGTCGAGGTCGGGCGCGAAGGCACGCAACCGGTCCTGGTCGACCCGGTAGGCCGCCTCGAGGAAGTCCAGGGACTGGCTGTAGAGCACCACGCCGACGTTGAGGAACTCCTCGCGGTCGACGCGGGGCACGCAGCGCAGGACGACGTACTGGTAGCCGTGGAGGTTCACGGGCCACCTCCCGGGAGCCACGCCGACGCGTTGTCCAGCCGGGCGACCAGGTGGGTGACGTAGGCAGCTCGGGCGTCGGCGGGAGTGGCCAGGCCGGGGGCCGGCTCGAGCCACTCGTCGGGCACCAGGTCGGTCACGGCGGCGAGCACGTCCTCGGTGAGCAGGCCGGCGAGGCGGTCGTGCACGCTGGCAGGGGCGTCGGCGACGTCGCGCAGGACGTGCTTGCCGGCGTCGTAGGGCTGGGCGGCAAACCGCTCCGGGTGGACCCCGCGGCTGGGCCAGCTGTGGTGGAAGTAGAGCGCGGCCCCGTGGTCGATCACCCACGGCGAGCGGTGCCAGACCAGCAGGTTCGGGTTGCTCCAGGTGCGGTCGACGTTGGCGGTCAAGGCGTCGAGCCAGAGGATCTCGGCCGCCGTCTGCGGGGTCGGGGGCCGGGACCCGTCGTAGCCGAAGGAACCCGGCAGGAAGTCGATGCCGAGGTTGAGCCCGAGACTGGCGTTGAGCAGGTCCTGGACCTCCTCGTCGGCCTCGTAGCGGGCGATGGGGGCTCGCAGGTCGACGACGGCCAGCCGGGGGATGTTGAGCCCGAGGACCCGGGCCAGCTCACCGACGAGGACCTCGGCCACCAGCACCTTGGGGCCCTGCCCCGCACCACGGAACTTCAGGACGTAGGTGCCCAGGTCGTCGGCCTCCACGAGGCCCGGCAGCGAACCGCCCTCCTTGAGGGGCGTGACGTACCGCGTGGCGGTGATCCGGTCGAGCACGGCGCCAGCCTAGGGGGCACCGTGCCCGACCGGGCTCAGGCGTCGCCGACGGTGACCGCTGCGGCCTCCAGCGGGCGGTCCACCGGCTGGGGCTCGACACCGTGGGGTCCGTCGACGGCCCGGATCTCGGCGCGGGCCGTGAGGATCACGAGCACGGCCAGGGCCACGGCACCGGCGCCGACCCAGAAGGGCACGTGCACCGAGCGCTCCCCGAGCTTGCCGGCGAGGTAGGGAGCGATGGCGCCGCCACCGAACCGGACGAAGCTGTAGGCCGCCGAGGCCACGCCTCGCTCGACGGGGGAGATCTTCATGACCGTCTCGGTGATCAAGGTGTTGTTGATGCCCAGGAAGGCACCCGCCACGATGACCCCGACCACGAGGACGGGCTTGTGCTCCGTGCCGATGGCCATCGCGGCCAGCACGATGGCGAAGCCGAGCAGGGCGCCCACGATGCCGGGGAGGGTCCCGAAGCGCCGCTGCAGGCGAGGTGCCACCACTACGGAGGTGAAGGCCAGCAGCAGGCCCCAGCCGAAGAAGACCAGCCCGACCTGCCGGGCGCCGAGGTCGAGGGGGAACGGGGTGAAGGCCAAGAGGGTGAAGAAGCCGAAGTTGTAGAGCAGCGCGGTGATGCCCACGGTCAGCAGCCCGCGGTGGGACAGGGCTCGCAGTGGCGCCCCGAGGCTGCTGCGTTGCCCGGTCGGCGGAGTGGCCGGGAGGGTCGCGATGATCGCGACGAAGGCCACTGCCATGAGGGCGGAGACACCCCAGAAGGGCCACCGCCACGAGTGCTCGCCGAGCCAGCCGCCGAGCAGGGGGCCGGCGGCGATCCCGACGCCGAGCGCGGCCTCGTAGAGGACGATGGCCTGACCGACCGACCCGCGCGCCGCGCTGACGATCGTGGCGAGGGCCGTGGCGATGAACAAGGCATTGCCCAGCCCCCAGACCGCGCGGAAGGCCACGATGCCCCCGACCGAGTCCTGGGCGCCGGCCAGGCCGGCACCGACGATGATGATGAGCAGGCCGATGAGCAGGGTGCGCTTGGCGCCGGCCCGGCTCGAGACCCAGCCGGTGACGAGCATCGCGACGCCCATCACGGCCATGTAGCTCGTGAAGAGCAGCGAGACCTGCGAGGCGCTGGCACCGAGCTCGTCGGCGATCGGCTTGAGGATGGGGTCGACCAGGCCGATGCCCATGAAGGCGATGACGCAGGCGAAGGCCACGGACCAGACGGTTTTGGGTTGGCGCCACATGAGGGTGCTCAGACGTCCTTTCGGGGTGGGGTGGGGGTGGTGCGGGCGGCCCGGTCGAGCAGGTCGTCCATGACGGCGATCGCCTCGCGGAGGCGACCGAGCTCGCTCGCCGACAAGGCGTCGAGGGTGGGGGACAGGGCCGCGATGCGCGCATCGCGGACCTCGCGCAGGGCGGCACGACCACCGGGGGTCAGCGACAGCAGCGTCGCCCGCGCGTCCACGGGGTCGGGGACCCGGTGGGCCCAGCCCTGGCTCTCGAGGCGCTGCAGGGCGGTCGTCATGGCGGGCTGGCTGGTGTGGTCGGCCTCGGCGAGGGTGCTCACCCGGGCCGGGCCGAGCTCGTCGACGAGGGCCAGCAGCCGCGCCTGGGCCGCGGGGACCTCGAACGCGGCGTGGTGGGAGGCCCACCGGCTCAGGCGCGCCGCGGCACGCAGCAGGTCGTCGCCGATCTCCTGTCGTTGGCTCACCGGACCATAATTACATAGGGAGGTTATGTATTACCAATCCGCGTCGGCCGGGGTGACGAATGGCTGGTGAAACCCGGCCCGTCCCCGCACGACCAGCCCAGGAGGCTCCTACCCATGAAGACCATCAGCACCGGCGAGCTCGTCCCCGACTTCGAGCTGCCCGACCAGTCCGGCCAGCTGCGGAAGCTCAGCACCCTGCTGGAGCAGGGGAGCGTGGTGCTGTTCTTCTACCCGGCGGCCATGACCGGCGGGTGCACCAAGGAGGCCTGCCACTTCCGCGACCTCAAGTCGGAGTTCGCCGCGGCGGGGGCCCAGCCGGTCGGCATCAGCATGGACGCGGTCGACAAGCAGCAGCAGTTCGACGGCAAGGAGTCGCTCGGCATGCCGCTGCTGTCCGACGCCGACGGCACCGTGGCCACCGCGTTCGGGGTGCGTCGCAGGTACCTCACCCCGGTGAAGCGCGCCACCTTCGTCATCGGCACGGATCGTCGCATCCTCGAGGTGATCTCCAGCGAGTTCAGCATGGAGGCCCACGCCGACAACGCCCTCGCAGCGCTGCGGGCCGCAGCGGCCTAGGTACGCAAGCCGCGCACCGTCTCGATGGTGTCTGCCTCGGCCGCCGTCTTGTCGTCCCGGTAGCGCAGCACCCGGGCGAACCTCAGTGCCATCCCGCCGGGATAGCGCGAGGACGTCTGGATGCCGTCGAAGGCGATCTCGACCACCTGCTCCGGTCGCAGGTGCACGACATGGCCCTCCCGCGCGGTCTCCAGGTCGAGGAACCGCGCGGTCTGCCACGCGAGCATCTCGTCGGTCATCCCCTTGAACGTCTTGCCGAGCATGACCAGCTCGCCGGAGCCCGGGTCACGCGCCCCGAGGTGGATGTTGGACAGCCAGCCCTGTCGGCGACCGCTGCCCCACTCGACGGCGAGCACCACGAGGTCCAGGGTGTGCCGGGGCTTGACCTTGACCCACCCGGCACCCCTGCGGCCGGCGGCATAGGGCGCGGTGGGTGACTTCACGACGACACCCTCGTGGCCGTCGGCGACCAGGCGCTCGAAGAAGTCCTGCGCCTCCTGCGCCGAGGACACCCGGGTCCGCGGGACCAGCGACTCGGCAGGGACGAGCGAACCGAGCCGCGCGAAGCGCTCGGTCGCGGGCGCGTCGAGCAGGTCCACGCCGTCGATGTGCAGCACGTCGAAGAAGTAGGGGGTCACCGGCACCTCGGCCCGCAGGCGCTCGACCGCGGTGCTGCTCATCGTCCGGGACGCGGTCTGCTGGAAGGGCAGTGGGCGACCGGTCGCGTCGAGGGCAATGGCCTCGCCGTCGAGCACCAGGCGCTCGGCCGGGAGTGCCCGCACGACCTCCACCACCTCGGGGAGGCGGTCGGTGATCTCGTCCAGGGACCTGGTGAACAACCGCACCTCGTCGCCGTCGCGATGCGCCTGCAGCCGGATGCCGTCGAGCTTGCCGTCGACGTAGGCCCCGTCCGGGCCGACCACCTGCTCCCAGCCCGAGGCCACGTCGGGTGCCGACGCGGCGAGCATCGGGCGCAGCGGCCGCCCGACCTCGAGACCGATCTCGGCCAGCGCAGCCACTCCGCCGCCCAGGGCAGCCACCGCCACCGGCCCCGCGTGGCCGGCCAGCATGACGGCGCGCCGCACCGGTGCCTCGGGCACCTCGGCCGCCGCCGCGATGGCGGCGAGCATCACCCCGTCGAGCGCGCCCTGACGCAGCTGCCCCGTGACCAGGGCCCGCAGGTAGTCCTGCTCGGCTGCAGTCAGTCTCACGAACAGCGCGGTGACCGCGGTGGTCCTCGCGGCGCCGGACCCACTGCCCGAGATGGCCGCCAGCGCTCCGAGCGCCGCGTCCACCTCGGAGACGGTCAGCGACGGTGCGTCGGCGGCCGGGGGCAGGGTCGCCAGGCCACGCCAGCTCACGCCGACGCGGCGCTGGGGCAGCGCGCCGGACAGGTAGGCCGCGACCGTCGCCGCCTCGTGCGGCCCGGCCGCCCGGAGCGCATCCGCGACGGCCGCCGTCTTGGCCAGGCGGGAGCGGGTGGCCGTGGCGGCGTGGGAGGCGGCGACGACGTCGGCGAAGAGCACGGGCCGAACCTATCGGCGCAGACCGACAGCCGGCTCGCCCTCAGGCCGTGCCCAGCACCTCCTCGAGCGCCACGGAGTCGAAGCCGTGCGCCTCTGCGACGGGTGCGTAGGTCACCCGGCCGTCGTGGGTGTTCAGCCCGAGGCTCAGGGGCTTGTTCCCGCGCAGCGCGTCGCGCCAACCGAGGTTGGCGAGCTGCACGGCATACGGCAGGGTCACGTTGGTCAGGGCGTAGGTGCTGGTGTGCGGCACCGCTCCAGGCATGTTGGCGACGCAGTAGAAGACCGAGTTGTGGACCGCGTAGGTGGGGTCGGCGTGCGTGGTGGGGCGGGAGTCCTCGAAGCAGCCGCCCTGGTCGATGGAGATGTCGACGAGCACCGAGCCGGGCTTCATCCGGGAGACCTGCTCGTTGGTGACGAGCTTGGGCGCCTTGGCACCGGGGACCAGGACGGCGCCGATGACGAGGTCGGCGTCGGAGATGGCGCGCTCCACCTCGTAGGCGTTGGACGCGACCGTCTGGCAGTGGCCCTGGTAGATGGCGTCGGCGTGACGGAGCTTGGTGATGTCGCGGTCGAGCAGGAGCACCTCGGCCTGCATCCCCAGCGCGATGGCGGCGGCGTTCATGCCGGACACCCCGGCCCCGATGACGACGACCTTGGCGGCGTAGACGCCGCTGACCCCTCCCATCAGCACACCGCGGCCACCCTGGGCCCGCATGAGCGTGTGGGCGCCGACCTGGGGCGCCAGGCGGCCCGCGACCTCCGACATCGGGGCCAGCAGGGGTAGCGAGCGGTCCGGCAGCTCGACCGTCTCGTAGGCGATGCCGGTGACCTTGCGCTTCACCAGCTCCTCCGTGAGCGGCTGGTCGGCGGCGAGGTGGAGGTAGGTGAAGAGGGTCTGGCCCTCGCGCATCCGGTGGTACTCGGAGGCGACCGGCTCCTTGACCTTCAGGATCAGGTCGCCGGTACCCCAGACGTCGTCCGCGGTGTCGAGGATGGTGGCGCCGGCGGCGACGTAGTCCTCGTCGACGATCGAGGAGCCGACGCCGGCGTCCTTCTCCACGAACACCTCGTGGCCGTGGACGACGAGCTCGTGGACACCCGATGGGGTGATGGCGACCCGGTACTCGTTGTTCTTGACCTCGCGGGGGATCCCGACCTTCATCTGAGCCTCCTGGTAGACGTGTAATCGAACAATGTCGGAGTTGGTGGCCGATGCCAACCGGCGGGTGTCGGGGTCCCGACTTTTGTGGTCAAAAGTCCTGTGCAGCCCCCATGGCGGCGCGTACCCTTCTGCACGTCAGGGGTGAAGCCAGCCCGACTGCTCCACGAAAGCCATCATGAGCACGACCGTCGCAGGCCGGATGGGGGCCCGTACCTCCGAGGGGTACCGCCATGACCTGATGGCGTGCGACGGCGTCGACGACCTGGTGCGGCGCAGTGGACAGTTCGCCCGCGAGGGAGTCCGACGTGGGGAACGCGTGATGGTGGCGATGCCCTCGGCCAGGCTGCGCGCGGTCCAGCGCCTCCTGGGGCGCGACGGGTCCGCGGTCACCTTCGTCGACATGGAACGGCTCGGGGGCAACCCGGCACGCATCCTGCAGGCCTGGGTCGAGTTCAGCACGGCGGGGGCTGGACAGGCCATGCGTGGTCTCGGAGAGCCCCTGTGGGCCGGCCGTTCGACCGTCGAGGTCGAGGAGTGCCAGCTGCACGAGGCCCTGCTCAACACCGGCATACCCGCTGACGCGCCGTTGTGGCTGCGGTGCCCCTACGACTCGGCAGCCCTGTCGCACACGGTCCTCGACGACGCCGTCCGGGCCCACCCGTGGGTAGCCGGCGCCGACGGGGGCGCCCACGCCAACGGGAGGTATGCCGGCAGGCGTCAGGGGGAGGAGTCCTTCGCCGCGCCCCTGGCGGCGGCACCACCGGGCAGCATCGTGCGCGAGATCACCCCCTCCTCGCTGCGCGCGGTGCGCGACCTCGCCGTCCACGCGGCGAGGGTGGTCGGCGTGGAGGGTCCCCGCGCCGCAGACCTCGCCCTCGCCCTGCACGAGCTGTGCGTCAACACCCTCGTCCACGGGGACGGGCGCGGCACCCTGCGCCTGTGGCGCGACCCGGGCGCCCTGGTGTGCGAGGTCGCGGACCAGGGCGTGGTCAGCAACCCCCTTGCGGGGCGGATCGCGCCCGGCGACGACGAGGTCGACGGCCGGGGGCTCTGGATGGTCAACCAGCTGTGCGACCTCGTGCAGCTGCGCTCCGGCACCCAGGGGACCACGGTGCGCGTGCACACCTGGCTCTGAACCGTACGCGGCGGTGGACCGTGGAGGTATTTTCCTACCTGGGACTCGACCCGGCGACGAGCTCGTTCGGGTTGACGCGTCCCGGTGAGGACGCTGACGGCACAGGGATCAGGCGGCGAGGGTCAGCGAGTGGTTGAGTGCGCTGATCACGGCCTGGCGCCAGGTGTTGGCCGCGAGCGGTGCGCGGGTGGAGGCTCCACCACAGGAGCAGCTCCAGATCCAGCCGCCGACGGCGCCGCGGCGCACCTGCGGGTGGTGGTGGGCCACATCGTGGCGGTGGTGGCGTTCGACGTCCATGATCTCCCCCTCGGCTCCCCTGGACGGACCTGGTGCCCGCCGTGCGCCGCTCCTTTGCATGGAAGAGACGCTAGGGGCGGCACAGATACGTTCACGGCTCTTTGGGTGGGGACGGGGCCGTTCGGCATGGCCGGGTCGGCCGAACGGAGGGGGAGCGGACCGGAGGGCCTCGGACTGCCGGGCCCGGGAGAAGAGACGAGGGCAGGCCGCCCCAGGCGAGTGGGGAGCCTGCCCTCGTGGTGTCCGGAGGGGGACTTGAACCCCCACGCCCGATAAAGGGCACTAGCACCTCAAGCTAGCGCGTCTGCCATTCCGCCACCCGGACAAGGTGTGGAACAGGCACTCTCACGAGCGCCTGCTGCGACCCGGAACGATAGCACGCAGGCCGCCCCAACTCCGAACCGGCTGCGAGCCACCGGAAACGGGCAAACCACACCATGCCGTCGGCTCCCGTCGCGCCTAGTCTGGAGGCCATGAGCGAGGTCACCAGCCCAGTCCAGGAAGTCGTCCGCATCTGCCGGGAACTCATCCGCATCGACAGCACCAACTTCGGTGACGGGAGCGGCCCGGGGGAGCGCGAGGCGGCCGACTACGTCGTCGCGCAGCTGAGGGAGGTGGGGCTCGACCCCACGGTGGTGGAGAGCGACCCGGGTCGCACCAGCGTCATCGTCCGGGTCGAGGGACAGGACCGCGACCGACCCGCCCTGTGCATCCACGGTCACCTCGACGTCGTGCCGGCCCACGCCGCCGACTGGCAGGTGGACCCGTTCAGTGCCGAGCTGCGCGACGGCTGTGTATGGGGCCGCGGCGCCGTCGACATGAAGGACATGGATGCCATGATCCTGGCCAACATCCGCGACCTGGCCCGCCGCGGCGCCAAGCCGCCACGGGACATCGTCTTCGCGTTCTTCGCCGACGAGGAAGCCGGTGGCGTCAAGGGGTCCCACTACGTCGTCGACCACCACCCCGAGCTCTTCGACGGGGTCAACGAGGCGGTGAGCGAGGTGGGCGGCTACAGCGTCACCGTCCCCACGGCAGCCGGTGACCAGACCCGCGCCTACCTCGTCCAGACCGCCGAGAAGGGCATCGCCTGGTTGCGGTTGACTGCCCACGGCCGGGCGGGCCACGGGTCGGTGCCCAATGACGAGAACTCCCTGGTCCGCCTCGCGGAGGCGATCACGCGGATCCACGACCACAAGTGGCCACGCGAGTACGTGGCGTCCGTGCGCGAGCTGCTCGACGGGCTCAGTGCCCTCACCGGGACGCCGTACTCGGACGAGGACCTCGACGAGCTGCTCGAGCACCTCGGCGGCGCCCAGGGCTTCGTGCGGGGCACGCTGCAGGACACGGCGAACTTCACCATGGCCGAGGCCGGCTACAAGCACAATGTCATCCCCCAGAGCGCGAGTGCGTCGCTCGACTGCCGGTTCCTGCCCGGCCACGAGGAGGACCTCATGGCGACCATCCGTGAGCTGGCCGGCGAGTACGTCGACGTGGAGGTCGTGCACCGCGACATCGCCCTCGACGCGCCCTTCGAGGGCCCGCTCGTCGAGGCGATGAAGGCCGCCCTGCTCGCGGAGGACCCGGGCGCCGAGGTCCTGCCGTACTGCCTGTCCGGCGGCACCGACAACAAGGCCCTGAGCCTGCTCGGGATCACCGGCTACGGCTTCGCCCCGCTGCAGCTGCCGGCCGACCTCGACTTCGCGCCGATGTTCCACGGCATCGACGAGCGCGTGCCGGTCACCGCCCTGGAGTTCGGCGCCAAGGTGCTCCAGCGCTTCATCGCCACGTGCTGACCCCGAGGTGAGGTATGCCGCGTGCGGCGACGCCGCGGCATACCTCACCTCAGCGGGGGCGGGGCACCCGAATGATCTTGCGGCGCAACCAGGTCCGCTGCAGGCCGCCCAGGTAGACCCGGGTCCGGTGCAGCTCCCAGTGGCCGTACTCGGCATGGTCGGTCAGGGTCCGGCGGATGTCGGACCGGGAATCGTCTCGCGTGAAGCTCAGCACGCGGTACTCGTACTCAACCATCGTCAACCATTTTCACCCAGAACCCGCTACGGTCTGCACATGACCGCAGACCCGCGTGGCGCGCTGGCCAGTCTCGTGACCGCCTTCGAACGACACCTCGAGGCATCGGCCTCCAAGCGGGGCGAAGAGGATCCCTCGGTCATCGCCGCCTACGACGACCTGGCGGACGCGTTCGCCACCTACGACGACGCGCTGCTGCAGGCCTACGGCGAGATGACCCCGCTCGACATCTACGACGATGACGACGACGACGACGACGACGACGACGACGACGACGAGGAGCTCGACGACCACGGCGACGAGGACGGCGACGGCGGCGTCTACTCCGGTCTGGACGACGCGGACTACGACGACGGCGACGACAGCACCAGCTGAGCCGCCGGTCGACGGCCTCAGGCCGAGACCTCGTCCAGGGCCGCGATCAGCTCCTGCGGCAGCTCGAGGGCCTCACTCGCGAGTGAGGCGCGCAGCTGTGCGGTCGTCCGTGCCCCGACCACCGGGCTCACGACGCCGGGGCGGTCGCGCACCCAGGCAAGGGCGACCTCTGCAGGGCTGACGCCCAGGCCCTTGGCAGCGATGGCGAGCCCCTCGACCACCGACGCGCTGTGCTCGTCGAGGTAACGCGAGGTGAAGCGCGGGAAGTCACGCGAGGCGGCACGGGAGTCGGCCGGGATCCCGTTGCGGTACTTGCCGGTCAGGACGCCGCGCCCGAGCGGCGACCACGGCATCAGCCCGAACCCCAGCGCCTGGGCCGCGGCCAGGAGGTCGGGCTCGGCGCTGCGGTTGACCAGCGAGTACTCCACCTCGTTGGCGACCATCGGCACCCGGGCCTGCTCCAGCAGGGACAGGGCCCGGGCGGCCTGCCAGCCGCTGTAGTTCGAGACCCCGACATACCGGGCCCGACCGGTGCCGACCGCCCACTCCAGGGCCGACAGCGTCTCGCTCAGTGGCGCCTCGTCGGACCAGGTGTGCACCAGCCACAGGTCCACGTGGTCGGTGCCCAGCCGCTCGAGCGAGGCGTCGAGCTGACGCAGCAACCCGTGGCGCGAGGTGTCGACCACCCGGCGACCCGAGCGCCGCGAGATGCCGGACTTGGTGCAGATGACGAGGTCCTCGCGAGGGACGTCCTGCTCGATGAGCCGGCCGATGATCTCCTCCGCGGCCCCGTCGGAGTAGCCGTGGGCGGTGTCGACGAGGTTGCCCCCGGCGTCCAGGAAGGTGCGCAGCTGCTCGCGGGCGCCCTCCTCGTCGGTGCTCCGTCCCCAGGTCATGGTGCCCAGCGCGAGTCGGGACACGGACAGGCCGGAGGAGCCCATTCTTCTGTGGCGCATGCCTCCGTACGGTAGTCGGCCGGTCGGCCCCCGGCGCCGAGGCCCCGCCGATAGCCTCGGCCCATGGAACTCGGTGTGAACCTCGGCTACTTCGGTATGGGCGTCGACCAGGACAACGTGGCGGTGGCCCAGGAGGCGGACCGGCTCGGCTACGCGGTGGCGTGGGCGGCTGAGGCCTACGGCTCGGACGTACCCACGGTGCTGTCGTGGATCGGCGCCCTCACGGAGCGGATCGGCCTCGGGGCCGCGGTGATGCAGATCCCCGCGCGCACGCCGGCCATGACGGCCATGACCGCCGCGACCCTGGACACCCTGTCGGGCGGTCGCTTCCGCCTGGGCCTCGGGGTGAGTGGTCCCCAGGTGAGCGAGGGCTGGCACGGGGTGCCCTTCGCGTCGCCACTGGGACGGACGCGCGAGTACGTCGACATCGTCCGGATGGCCCTGCGAAGGGACACGGTCGCGTATGCCGGGAAGCACTTCACGCTGCCGCTGCCCGACGGGGCCGGCAAGCCGCTCAAGCTGACCATCCACCCGCCGCGCGCCCGCCTACCGATCTACCTCGCGGCGGTGGGGCCCAAGAACCTCGAGCTCGCCGGCGAGATCGCCGACGGGTGGCACGCCATCTTCTTCAGCCCCGAGCACTCCGGCGACCTCGTGGAGTCGGTGGCGGTCGGGCGGCGCAGGGCCGGCCTCGGGACCGAGGCCGACCCGCTCGAGGGCTTCGACGTGGCACCGTCGGTCCCCGTGGTGATCGCCGACGACGTGGAGGCGGCGGCCGACGCGGTCCGCCCGTATGCCGCGCTCTACGTCGGCGGCATGGGCTCACGCGAGCAGAACTTCTACAACCGGCTGGCCGTCCGGATGGGTTTCGAGGACGCGGCTGCGAAGGTGCAGGACCTCTACCTGGCCAAGCAGCACCGCGACGCCGCCGCAGCCATCCCGTTCGAGTTCATCGACTCCACCTGCCTGATCGGTCCACGCGAACGCATCCGCGAGCGGCTGGGCCGCTACGCGGAGGCCGGTGTGGGCACCCTCTCGGTCGCCCCCTTCGCCGGCGCCCTGGAACAGCGGCTGCATGTCGTGCGGACCATGGCCGAGCTGATGGGGGAGACTGGGCTCACCTCGTCGCCCCGACCGTGAAGGCCCTCCGTTGACCCTGAGCTATCTCGACGCGTTCATCCTCGGCATCGTGGAGGGCCTCACGGAGTTCCTCCCCGTGTCGTCGACCGGCCACCTGACCATCACCGAGAAGATCCTCGGGCTGACCGTGGACGACCCGGGCGTCACGGCATACACGGCCGTCATCCAGCTCGGTGCGATCGTCGCGACGCTGCTGTACTTCTGGCGCGACATCGTCCGGCTGCTGGTGGCCTGGTTCGCCGGGCTGCGCAGCAGCGAGGGACGCAGCCACCACGACTACCAGCTCGCCTGGGCCGTCATCGTCGGGTCGATCCCGGTGGGCATCGTCGGCTTCCTCGGCAAGGACCTGATCAGCGGCGGCCTGCGCAGCCTGTGGGTGGTGGCCCTCGCCCTGATCGGGTGGAGCGCGGTGATGTGGCTGGCCGAGAGCCGGCACACCATGCTCGAGCGCAACGGCGAGCAGCGCGGCGAGGGTCAGGTGTCGGTCCGTGACGGCCTGGTCATCGGCCTCGTGCAGTGCCTCGCCCTGGTCCCGGGCGTGTCCCGCTCGGGCGCCACGATCTCCGCCGGCCTGTTCCGCGGGATCGACCGGGTCACCGCCACCCGGCTCTCGTTCTTCATGGCCATCCCGGCCCTGACCGCCGCTGGCCTGTTCGAGATGGCCAGCGAGGCCGACCACCTCAAGCTGCTCGGCATCGGCCAGATGGTGCTGGGCGTCGTCGTGTCGTTCGTCGTGGCCTACGCGTCGATCGCCTGGCTGCTGCGGTTCGTCAGCTCGAACAAGATCACCGCATTCGTCTGGTACCGCGTCGCCCTGGGCGTCGGGCTCATCGCCCTGCTGGCCACCGGTGCCATGACCGCGACCTGACCGACCGGGTCACAGCCAGCCTGACCTGCGGAACGCCCGGTAGAGCCCGAGGCACACCACGGCCATCACCCCGAGCGCCAGGTAGTAGCCGTACGGCAGGAGCAGCTCCGGCATGTTCTTGAAGTTCATGCCGTAGATGCCGGCGATCATGGTGGGCACGGCCGCGATGGCGACCCACGCCGAGATCTTGCGCATGTCGCTGTTCTGCTGGACGGTCACCTGGGCGAGGTGGGCGTTGAGAATGTCGGTGAGCAGCCGGTCGTAGGACTCCACGTGGTCGATCACCCGCAGGAGGTGGTCGGCCACGTCCCGGAAGAGCAGCCGGATCTCCTTGCTGGTCAAGGGCGAACGCGAGCCGTCGTGGAGCATCTGCAGGGGGGCCGACAGCGGCACGGCGGCGCGGCGGAACTCCAGGACCTCGCGCTTGAGCTTGTAGATGGTCGTCGAGCTGGCCTCGGCCGACCCGGAGAAGACCGAGATCTCGATCTCGTCGAGGTCCTTGGCGACCTCGGCATCGACCCTGATGTAGTTGTCGACGATGCTGTCCATCACCGCGTGGACGACCGAGATCGCCCCGTGCCGCAGGCTCTCCGGGTCGGCCTCGAGCAGGTGACGGACGGCCGCGAGCGGGTTCGCCTCGCCCCGGCGCACCGTCACGACGAACCGGTCGCCGACGAAGACCATGACCTCGCCGGTCTCGATGTCCGAGGTCTCCTCGATGTAGCGCAGGGTCTTGAGCACCACGAAGATGGTGTTGTCGTAGAGCTCGACCTTGGGTCGCTGGTTGCCACGCACGGCGTCCTCGACCGCGAGCGGGTGCAGCTTCAGCTCGTCGTTGACCAGCTCGAACTCGGAGTCGGTCGGGTCCTTGAGCCCGATCCAGAGGAAGCCGTCCTTGTCGGCACTGGTCCGCAGGAGGTCGAGCTCGTCACTGAGGTCCCCGCACGGCAGGCGTTGCCCGTCCCGGTAGATGGCCTGGTCCACGATCACGGCCCTACTCCACCACGTCCGGGGACGCCAGGCGAGCACCGCGCCGTAGAGTGCGCAGGTGCCCACCGTGCTGATCGTTCGCCATGGCCACTCCAGCGCCAACGGGGAGGGCATCCTCGCGGGGCGCCTGCCCGGCATACACCTGACCGACCGGGGACGCGAGCAGGCGGCAACACTCGCCGAACGCTTCGAGGGGCTGAGCATCGCCCGGGTCGTGACCAGCCCGCTGGAGCGGTGCCGCGAGACGGCCGAGGCGCTGGCCGTGGTCGCCGGGACCGAGGTCGAGGTCGACCCCGGCCTGCTCGAGTGCGCCTATGGCGCCTGGACCGGTCGACCGCTCGGCGAGCTGTCCAAGGACCCGTTGTGGTCCACCGTGCAGGACGACCCGGTGTCGGCCAGGTTCCCCGCCGACGAGGTGCACGAGGCCGAGAGCCTGACGGAGATGAGCGCCCGGGTGGTCGCGACCGTCCGGGCCCACGACGCCGCCGTCCAGGCGGAGCACGGCGAGCACGCCCTCTGGGTCGCGGTGACCCACGGTGACCTCGTCAAGGCGGTCCTCGCGGATGCGACCGGGGCGGGCCTGGCGCACTTCCAGCGCTACACCGCCGACCCCGCCTCGGTGTCGGTCGTCCGCTACGGCGGGCGGCACACCTTCCTGCTCGCCGCCAACGCCCACACGCCCGACCTAGCCAGGTTCGTGACGACCCATGCAGCGCCTGCGCAGGACGACGCGGCGGTGGGTGGGGGAGCCGGTTAGAGTCGTCGTATGCCGCTCCACGACTTCGATCCACCGGACCGGTTCGTCGCCGGGACCGTGGGCCCACCCGGTCAGCGCACCTTCTTCCTGCAGGCCAGCGAGGGGCGCCGGGTCACCAGCGTGTCGCTGGAGAAGGAGCAGGTCCTGGTCCTCGCCTCCCGCATCAACGACCTCCTCGACAGCTACGCCGGTGGGGCGGCTGCGGAGACCGCGGCCCTCGAGGTCGTCGACAACGCGCCGCTCGACACCCCCATCGAGGACGAGTTCCGCGTCAACACGCTCAGCCTGGGGTGGGACGAGGACCGCCAGGTGCTCATCATCGAGTGCCTCGACCGCGATCCCGACGACCCCGAGGCCAGCCTCGACCCCGAGGTGCTGACCGAGGAGCCACGCCAGGTCCGGGTCGTGCTGACGCCTGCCAGAGCCCGGGCGTTCGCCCGCCGCGCCGAGACCGTGGTCTCGGCGGGGCGGCCGCCGTGCCCCTTCTGTGGTGGCCCGCTGGAGCCGGAGGGCCACATCTGCCCACGCTCGAACGGCTACAAGCGCTGACGGCGACCCAGCCCCGGCACCCGGGAGTCCTCGACGTCCTGGCGCACGGCGACCTCGAGGTGCTCGGCAGGATCGCGGACGCCTCCAACCTCGCGCTGCTCGTCCGGGCCGGGGGCGACGAGGGGCCGCTGGCCATCTACAAGCCGGAGGCCGGGGAGCGCCCGCTCTGGGACTTCCCGGACGGCTCCCTCGCCGCCCGTGAGGTCGCGGCCTACCTGATCAGCAGCACCGGTGGCTGGGACGTGGTGCCCGAGACCGTGCACCGGCCCGGGCCGCAGGGCCCCGGCTCCGTCCAGCGTTGGGTCGGTGACCCCACCACGGATCCCGAGTACCCGGTCGAGCTGTGCTCGCCGTCGCAGGTCCCGGCCGGCTGGCTCGCGGTGCTGCGCGGGGAGGACGAGCTCGGGCAGCCGGTGGTCGTGGTCCACGAGGACACCGCCGCCGCCCGCGCGGTCGCCGCGTTCGACGCCGTGATCAACAACTCCGACCGCAAGGGCTCGCACCTGGTCCGTGAGGACGACACGCTGCGCGGATTCGACCACGGCGTGAGCCTGCACGAGGAGGACAAGCTGCGGACGGTTCTGTGGGGCTTCGCGGGGCAGCCGCTGTCCAGCGTCGACGTGGGCAGGGTCCGGTCCGTCCGTGACGCACTGGCCGACGAGGAGTCACCGCTGTCGGTCGCCCTCGAGCCCCTGTTGACCATCGCCGAGGTCACCGCGCTGGCCATCCGGTGCGAGATCCTGCTCGAGCGGGGGGCCTACCCGATGCCGTCCGGGCAGTGGCCGGCCATCCCGTGGCCGCCGCTGTGAGGGGCCGACGTAGGCTTCCGCTGTGATCTCCTGGCCTTCACCGTTCATCCCGGCCGTGCCGGGTACCGGCCTCCCCGTCCAGCTGTTCGACACCGCCACCGGTGCCGTTCGTGCCGTGACCCCGGGTCCGACCGCACGCCTCTACGTCTGCGGCATCACGCCCTACGACGCGACGCACATGGGCCACGCGGCGACCTACGTGACGTTCGACGTGCTGGGCCGGGCCCTGAGGGACGCCGGGCACGAGGTGCTCTACGTCCAGAACATCACCGACGTCGACGACCCGCTGCTGGAGCGCGCCACCCGCGACGGCATCCACTGGGAGGACCTGGCGGCCCAGGAGATCGGTCTCTTCCGTGAGGACATGACCGCTCTCGCCGTGATCCCGCCGGAGCACTACCTCGGGGTCGTCGAGAGCATCGAGCCCGTCGGCGCGGCGGTGCGCGAGCTGCTCGCCCGTGGTGCGGCCTACGAGGTGGAGACGGACCACGCGGAGGGCAACGACCTCTACCTCGACCTGGGTGTGGAGCCCGGCTTCGGGTCGGTGTCGAACTGGAGCCGCGAGCAGATGCTCGAGGTCTACGCCGACCGCGGCGGCGACCCCGACCGGGTCGGCAAGCGCGACGCCCTCGACCCGTTGCTGTGGCGCGCCCGTCGTGACGGTGAGCCCTTCTGGCACGTCGACGGACTGCCCTCAGGTCGACCGGGGTGGCACATCGAGTGCACGGCCATCGCACTCGACGAGCTGGGCATGGCCTTCGACGTCCAGGGCGGCGGCACCGACCTGATCTTCCCCCACCACGAGATGAGCGCCACCCAGGCCGTCGCCCTCACCGGCGAACGGCCGTTCGCCCGCACCTACGCCCACCAGGCGATGGTCGGTCTCGACGGCCAGAAGATGAGCAAGTCCAAGGGCAACCTCGTCCTCGTCTCGGCGCTGCGAGCCCAAGGGGTCGACCCCATGGTGATCCGGCTGGCCCTGCTGGCCCAGCACTACCGCACCGAGTGGTCCTGGACCGACGCGCTGCTCGAGCAGGCCCAGCAGCGACTCGACACCTGGCGGGCCGCGCTGTCGGTCAACACGGCGCCGTCCTCCGAGGACACCGTCGCCCAGGTGCGGGCCCGGGTCGCCGACGACCTCGACACCCCTGCGGCACTGGACGCGGTCGACCGGTGGGCGAAGGAGTGCCTGGCCCGTGGCGGCCCGGACGCGACTGCGGCGGGGGTGCTGGCGCGGGTCGTCGATGCCCTGCTGGGCGTTCGGGTCTGACCCAGCCGGCCGGCATACCTGCGGCTGCACCCCGGCAAAGCGGGGGGTTGCGCCGCGGCAAAGCGGCAGTAATGCCAAGCGTTTTGGGACGCAACCCCCGTCTTGCCGGGAGGGGTGGGGCGAGGCGTGGGCGACCGGCTCAGCCGGGGCCTTCCTGGCCGCGCCGACGCAGGTAGCGCTCGAACTCGCGGGCGATGGCGTCGCCGGTGGCCTCCGGGAGGTCCGCGGTGTCCTGGGCCTCCTCGAGGGACTGGACGTACTCGGCGACCTCCTCGTCGGTGTCGGCGAGCTCGTTGATCCCGCGCTCCCACGCCTTGGCGCCGTCGGCGAGGTCGGCGTGGGGGATGGGTGCGTCGAGGAGCTCCTCGAGCCGGGAGATCAGCGCCAGGGTCGCCTTGGGCGAGGGGGAGTGGCCGGCGTAGTGCGGGACGGCGGCCCAGCAGGACAGCGACTGCAACCCGGACTGGGTGGCGGCGTCGGCGAGCACCCCGACGATGCCGGTCGGACCCTCGTAGCGGCTGGGCTCGAGGTCGAAGCGGTGCAGCACGTCCTCGTCGTCGGAGGTCGCGGTCACCGGGATGGGCCGGGTGTGCGCCACATCGGCCATCAGTGCGCCGAGGGTGATCACGGTGCTGGCGCCGACCTGCTGGGCGAACTCCATCAGCTCGATGGTGAACGCCCGCCAACGGAACGACGGCTCGATGCCCTGCACCAGGATGACGTCGCGCTCCAGGCTCGCGCTGGCCGCGACGAGGATGCGGGTGGTACGCCAGTGGATGCGACGCCGCCCGTCGTCGAGGACCACCCGCGGCCGGTTGACCTGGAAGTCGTAGTAGTCCTCGGGGTCGAGGGCGGCGACCGCGTCGGCATCCCACACCTCGACGAGGTGGTCGATGGCCGCGGTGGCGGCCTCGCCGGCGTCGTTCCAACCCTCGAACGCGGCGATCACGACCGGGTCGTTGAGCTCCGGCACGTCCTCGAGTTCGATCACCGTTCCTCCTCGCGCGTGCCGGCGGCACACCTCTGTCGCCCAGCCTACGGTCCACCCCCGGGGCGGACCCGGGTGGCTGCGTATAGTCGGGCGCGCCGTCCGCCACACCTCGGGAGAGCAGCCGCATGCCATCGCCAGAACCCGGTACCGCCCGACCTGCCACGGGTCTGCCCGCGGCGGTCTTCTGGGACATGGACGGGACGCTGGTGGACACCGAGCCCTACTGGATCCAGGCCGAGCACGCGATCGTCGAGGAGGCCGGCGGGGTCTGGAACGACGAGTACGCCCACCAGCTCGTGGGCAATGACCTGATGGTGTCGGCCCAGTTCATCCGCGACCACAGCCCGGTCGAGCTCGAGCCGGTCCAGATCGTCGACGAGCTGCTGCTGCGCGTGGTGGCCCAGGTGCGCCAGCACGTCCCGTGGCGTCCCGGCGCCCTCGAGCTGCTGGACGCCCTGCGCCAGCAGGGGGTCCCCAGTGCACTGGTGACGATGTCGTGGCGGTCCCTGGCCGACAGCGTGGTCGACGCGTTGCCGGCCGACACCTTCGCGGCCGTGATCACCGGTGACGAGGTCGAGCACGGCAAGCCGCACCCCGAGCCCTACCTGGCCGCCGCGCGGGCGCTGGGGGTCGACGTCGCCGACTGCGTGGCCATCGAGGACTCGCCGACCGGGGTCCGCTCCGCGGTGGCCGCCGGGGTGCCGACCCTGGCCGTCCCGCACGTGGTCGCGGTGCCGGTCATGGTCGGGGCCGTCCAGGTGCCGAGCCTGCGCGGGCTCACCCCGGCCGACCTGCGCTCGGTCTTCGACGGCGCCCGTCAGTCGTCTGCCGGCTCCGCCTGACCGGAGACGACAGGGTCGAGGGCGATCAGTGCGGCGTCCGCCGGCAGCGGCGGTGGCGTGCCACCCCAGGCGGGGCAGAACTCGCGGAAGTCGCACCAGTCGCACAGCTTGGACGTCTTGGGCCGCCAGTCGCCGGTCTGCGCGGCATGCTCGATCGCGGACCACACGGCCTTGAGGTTGCGCTCCAACCCGAGCAGGTCGTGCTCGTCCGGGGCGTAGCGAACCACCTCGCCGTTGCCGAGGTAGACCAGCTGGAGCAGCCGAGGGATCTCGCCGCGCAGCCGCCACAGGACCAAGGCGTAGAACTTCATCTGGAACAGCGCCTTGCCCTCGAACAGCTCGCTCGGGGAACGACCCGTCTTGTAGTCGACCACCCGCATGGCGCCGTCCGGGGCGACGTCGAGGCGGTCCACGTAGCCCCGCAGCACCAGCCCGTCGACCTCGGTCTCGACATAGAGCTCGCGCTCGGCAGGCTCCAGGCGGGTCGGGTCCTCGAGGGTGAACCAGGTCTCGATCAGGGCCTGCGCCGCTGCGAACCAGCCGTCCTCGGTGAGCTGCTCGTCCGCCTCCAGCATCACGGCCAGCTCGGGCTCCTCCTCCACGAGGGCCGCCCACGCGGGACCGAGCAGCGCCTGCGCAGCGGACGGGGTGCGCTCGTCGGAGGGCAGGTCGAACAGCCGCTCCAGGACTGAGTGCACGAGCGTGCCCCTGGCCGCGGCCGGGCTCGGGGGCGACGGCAGCTTGTCGATCGTGCGGAACCGGTAGAGCAGGGGGCACTGCTTGAAGTCCGCAGCGCGGCTGGGGGACAGGGCAGCAACCATGGAGCGAACTCTAGGTGCCCGGACCGACAGGGCCGCGCAACCGGCATACCTCGCGGGTCAGTCCTCCGGGAGGTAGCCCAGGTTGGGGCCGAGCCAGCGCTCCGCCTCGGCCATGGTCCAGCCCTTGCGCTCCGCGTAGTCCTCGACCTGGTCGCGACCGAGTCGCCCGACGACGAAGTACTGGGACTGCGGGTGGGAGAAGTACCAGCCCGAGACCGCAGCACCGGGCCACATCGCCATCGACTCGGTGAGCGTGATGCCGGTGTTGTCCTCCACGTGCAGGAGGTCCCACAGCTCGGTCTTCTCGGTGTGGTCCGGGCACGCCGGGTAGCCCGGGGCGGGCCGGATGCCGGCGTACTTCTCCGCGATGAGGTCCTGGCTCTTGAGGTGCTCGTCCGGTGCGTAGCCCCAGAAGTCGTGGCGCACCCGTTCGTGCAGCCGCTCGGCAAAGGCCTCGGCGAGGCGGTCGGCCAGCGACTCGAGCAGGATCGCGTTGTAGTCGTCGTTGGCGACCTTGAAGGCGGCGACCCGGTCCTGCGAGCCCAGCCCCGCCGTGACCGCGAAGGCCCCCACGTGGTCCGACAACCCGGTCTCGCGGGGAGCGACGAAGTCGGACATCGCGCGGTTGGGGACGCCCGCACGGTGCTGCCCCTGCTGGCGGAGGGTGTGCAGGGTGGTCACCACGTGCTCGCGGCTCTCGTCGGAGTAGACCTCGATGTCGTCACCGACGGCATTGGCGGGGAAGAGGCCGAGGACGCCGTTGGCGCGCAGCCACTTCTCCTCGATGACCTGGTCGAGCATGCGCTGGGCATCCTCGTAGAGCCGGGACGCGGCCTCGCTGGTCGTCGGGTTGTTGAGGATGTCCGGGAAGCGGCCCTTCATCTCCCACGCGTTGAAGAACGGTCCCCAGTCGATGTAGTCGCGCAGCTCGGCGATCGGGTAGTCGTGGAAGGTCTTGACGAACTGGGTGACCGACCGGTTGCGGGCCCCGGACTGGCGCCGCAGCCACTCCTTCTCCTGGGCCGCCACGAGGTGGGGGACCGGGGGACGGTAGCCAGACCAGTCGATCGGTGTCGCCGCGGCGCGCGCCTTCTCGAGGGAGACCAGCGGTCGCTCGGTGGTCTTGGCGGCGTGGCGGGCGCGCAGCGAGTCGAAGTCGGCCTTGACGTCGGCGAGCAGTCCCGGGCGCAGCTCGTCGGAGAGCAGCTGGGCCACCACGGGCACCGAGCGCGAGGCGTCCTTCACCCACACGACCGGACCGTGGTACTGCTGGTCGACCTTGACGGCCGTGTGCGCCCGCGAGGTGGTGGCCCCGCCGATCAGCAGGGGCAGCTCGAAGCCCTGGCGCTCCATCTCGGTGGCGAAGTTGACCATCTCGTCCAGGCTCGGTGTGATCAGCCCCGACAGGCCGATCACGTCGGCCTTCTCGGCTCGCGCCGCGTCGAGGATCTTCTGCGCCGGCACCATGACCCCGAGGTCGACCACGTCGTAGTTGTTGCACTGCAGCACCACGCCGACGATGTTCTTGCCGATGTCGTGGACGTCACCCTTGACCGTGGCCATGACGATCTTGCCCTTGGCCCTGTTCTCCGCGACCTCGGCCTCGGTCTTCTCGGCCTCGATGAACGGGATGAGGTAGGCGACGGCCTTCTTCATGACCCGGGCGGACTTCACGACCTGGGGCAGGAACATCTTGCCGCTGCCGAACAGGTCGCCCACGACGTTCATGCCGTCCATGAGCGGGCCTTCGATGACCTCGATCGGACGACCACCACGGGCGGAGATCTCGGCGCGCAGCTCCTCGGTGTCGGTCTCCGCGTGCTCGTCGATGCCCTTGACCAGGGCGTAGGTGATCCGCTCGCCGAGCGGCAGCGAGCGCCACTCCTGCGCGATCGCCTCCTGCTTGGTGTCACCGGTGTTGAAGCTGTCGGCGACCTCGAGGAGGCGTTCGGTCGAGTCGGGGCGACGGTTGAGCACGACGTCCTCGATGCGCTCGCGCAGGTCTGCGTCGACCTGGTCGTAGACGACGAGGGCGCCCGCGTTGACGATGCCCATGTCCATGCCGGCCTGGATCGCGTGGTAGAGGAACACGGCGTGGATCGCCTCGCGGACGGCGTTGTTGCCGCGGAACGAGAAGGAGACGTTGGAGACACCGCCGGACACGAGCGCGCCGGGCAGGTTCTCCTTGATCCACCGGGTCGCGTCGATGTAGTCGGTGCCGTATGCCGCGTGCTCCTCGATGCCCGTGGCCACCGCGAAGATGTTGGGGTCGAAGATGATGTCCTCGGCGGGGTAGCCGACCTCCTGGGTCAGGATGTCGTAGGCCCGCTGGCAGATCTCCTTGCGCCGCTGCAGCGAGTCGGCCTGACCGTCCTCGTCGAACGCCATGACCACGATCGCGGCACCGTACTTCCGGCACAGCCGGGCGTGCTCGACGAAGGGCTCGACACCCTCCTTCATCGAGATGGAGTTGACGATCGGCTTGCCCTGCACGCACTTGAGGCCGGCCTCGATGACCGCCCACTTCGAGGAGTCGATCATCAGCGGCACCCGGGAGATGTCGGGCTCGCTGGCGACGAGCTTGACGAAGCGGTCCATCGCCGCGACGCCGTCGATCATGCCCTCGTCCATGTTGATGTCGATGACCTGGGCGCCGGCCTCGACCTGCTGGCGGGCCACGTTGAGGGCGGTGCCGTAGTCCTCGGCCTGGATCAGCTTGCGGAACCGTGCCGAGCCGGTGATGTTGGTGCGCTCACCGACGTTGACGAACAACGACTCCTGCGTGACCGTGAGGGCTTCGAGCCCGGACAGGCGCAGCGCGGGTGAGACCTCGACGGGCACCCGGGGCTTCGCGTCCGCCGCAGCCTCGGCGATCGCGGCGATGTGGTCCGGGGTCGTGCCACAGCACCCGCCGAGCAGGTTGACCAGCCCGGCCTGCGCGAACTCCCCGACGACGTCGGCCATCTCGTCCGCCGTCTCGTCGTACTCGCCGAAGGCGTTGGGCAGGCCGGCGTTGGGGTAGCACGACACGAAGGTGTCGGCCACGCGGGCCAGCTCCGCGGCATACGGGCGCATCTCCGCGGCGCCGAGCGCGCAGTTGAGCCCCACGGCGAGGGGGCGGGCGTGCCGCACCGAGTTCCAGAAGGCCTCGGTGACCTGCCCCGAGAGGGTGCGCCCGGAGGCGTCGGTGATCGTGCCGGAGATGATCACGGGCCAGCGGCGCCCATGCTCCTCGAAGAGGGTCTCCACCGCGAAGATGGCGGCCTTGGCGTTGAGGGTGTCGAAGATGGTCTCGATGATGAGCAGGTCGGCGCCCCCGTCGACCAGGCCGCGGGCCTGCTCCAGGTAGGCCCCCACCAGCTCGTCGAAGGTGACGTTGCGCTTGCCGGGGTCGTTGACGTCGGGGGAGATCGACGCGGTGCGGTTGGTCGGCCCGAGGGCACCGAGGACCCATCGCGGCTTGTCGGGCGTGCGTGCGGTCATCTCGTCACAGGCCGCGCGGGCCAGCCGCGCCGACTCGAGGTTGAACTCGTAGGCGAGGTCCTGCATGCCGTAGTCGGCCAGGGAGATCCGCTGCGCGTTGAAGGTGTTGGTCTCGATGAGGTCGGCGCCGGCCTCGAGGTATGCCGTGTGGATGCCACGGATGACGTCCGGCTGGGTCAAGGACAGCAAGTCATTGTTGCCCTTGAGGTCACTGTCCCACTCGGCGAACCGCTCGCCGCGGTAGTCGTCCTCGCCGAGTCCCTCGCGCTGGATCATCGTGCCCATGGCGCCGTCCATCACCAGGATCCGCTCGGTGAGGAGGGCGGTCAACCGCTCGGTGGCGTCGGGCTGCAGGGCTGGGGATTCAGGCACCGGTCAAGTATGGCCCCCTGCGGCGGGGAGGCTGCGGAGCGGTTCACGTAGTGTCGGGCCATGACGACCGCGGGCGAGGACGAGCGCGGCCACGGCGTGCGCATCGCCCGCGTGAGCGGGATCCCGGTCTACCTGGCCCCGAGCTGGTTCCTGATCGCCGTCGTCATCGTCGTCATCGTCGGGCCCCCGCTGGCGCAGTCACGACCGGACCTCGGGGTGCTGGCCTACGGCGTCGGCGTGCTGCAGGCCCTGCTGCTGCTCTTCTCGGTGCTGGTCCACGAGGGTGCGCACGCCGCCACCGCCCGCGCGGTCGGCATGCCCGTCGTGCGGATCGTGGCGAACCTCTGGGGCGGCCACACCTCGATGGAGGCGGGGCGCACCACCCCCGGCCGGATGGCCCTGGTGGCGGCCGCAGGCCCGCTGGCCAACGCGGTGCTGGCCGGGTTCGCTTGGGTCCTCCTGCCCGTCGTGCCCTCGGGCATCCCCGACCGCATGGTGTTCGGGGCGGTCATCATCAACGGATCCCTGGCCGTGCTCAACATCCTGCCGGGCATGCCCCTGGACGGCGGCCAGGTCCTGGAGTGCCTGGTCTGGAAGGTCACCGGTGACCGCAACCGGGGCTCGGTCGTCGCAGGCTGGGCCGGCCGGGTCCTCACCCTGCTGGTCGTGCTGTGGTTCATCGTCCGGCCGGTGCTGGCCGGTCAGACGCTCGGCTACAACCAGATCTGGGTGCTGGTCATCGCCTCGGTCCTGTGGGGCGGGGCGACGCAGTCGATCCGCCGCGGACAGGCCCTGGCGGGCATCGAGCGGCTGCGGCTGCAGGACGTGATGCGTCCAGCGGTCGCCGTGACCGCGTCGACCTCGGTCGAGCAGGCCACCCAGACTGCGGGGCGCGAGCTCGTCGTCGTCGACCAGTGGGGCCGCCCCGTGGCCTACGTCGACACCGAGCACCTCTCGTCGGTGCCTCCGGACGCGCGGCCGCACACCCCTGTTTCCGCGGTGGCCAGCCACCAGCACGAGGGCTGGGTCATCGAGGCCGACCCGGCCGGTGACGTGATGCCGGCCGTCGCCGCCCTCCAGCACTTCGAGATCACCGTCGGCGCCGTCGTGCACCACGGCAGGCTCGTCGGGGTCGTGCACGCCACCGACATCGGACAGGCCCTCAGCCGCAACTAGACTCGCGGCCCATGAGCAGCGCCCCGGACCAGACCAGCCCCATCGCCGTCGGCGCCGACCTCCGTCGTGGAGCCTTCACCGTGGGGGAGCGGGTGCAGCTGACCGACCCGAAGGGCCGGCTGCACACCATCACCCTCGAGGAGGGCCGTGAGTTCCACACCCACCGCGGTCGCCTCGCCCACGACGACCTCATCGGCGCCCCCGACGGCTCGGTGGTGAAGAACACCGCCGGCGTCGAGTACCTCGCCCTGCGCCCACTGCTGTCCGACTACGTCATGTCGATGCCGCGCGGTGCGGCGGTGGTCTACCCCAAGGACGCCGGCCAGATCGTCACCATGGCGGACGTCTTCCCCGGAGCCAGGGTCGTCGAGGCCGGGGTCGGCTCCGGCGCCCTGTCGATGTCCCTGCTGCGGGCCGTGGGCGAGACCGGCCACGTGCACTCGTTCGAGCGGCGCGAGGACTTCGCCGACATCGCCCGGGGCAACGCGCGTGTCTTCTTCGGCCAGGACCACCCGGCCTGGGTCGTGACGGTCGGCGACCTCGTCGAGGAGCTGCCCCGCACGGAGCAGCCCGGCAGCGTCGACCGCGTCGTCCTGGACATGCTCGCCCCGTGGGAGTGCCTCGACGCGGTCGCCGACGCGCTCGCGCCGGGCGGGGTCCTGATCTGCTACGTCGCCACGGCGACCCAGCTGTCCAGGGTCGCCGAGGCGATGCGCGACCACGGCGGCTACACCGAGCCGGAGGCCTGGGAGTCGCTCGTGCGTGGTTGGCACCTCGAGGGGCTGGCCGTGCGCCCCCAGCACCGCATGCACGGGCACACCGGGTTCCTCATCACCACTCGCCGGCTGGCTCCCGGTGTCACGCCGCCGCTGCGCAAGCGCCGTCCGGCCAAGGGCTCCACGGACGAGGAGGGGGCCGCCCAGAGCGGGCTCGCCTTCGGCAGCGAGAGCGAGTTCACGGCCGAGGAGATGGGCGAGCGCATCCCATCAGACAAGAAGATCCGCCGGGTTCGCCGTTCTGTGACGCAAACCTCCCCGACACCGGAGTAGATCGGGGTTAGGTTGGACCATCGGTCGTGCCCGCGCGGCCGATGCACCGTCGTTCGCCACCGAGGGAGCCGACATGACTGAGCAGAGCAGCCCCGACGACCGCGCCGAGCAGCGGCGCCAGGCAGAGCTTCTTGCCGAGGAGGTCGCCGCCCTGCGGCAGCGCCTCGCGGACGCGCCGGTGCGGTCCCGCGAGCTCGAGACCAAGGTGCTCCAGCTGCAGTCCAACCTGGCCACGATCTCCTCCCAGAACGAGCGACTGGTGCGCACCCTCAAGGAGGCGCGCGAGCAGATCGTCACGCTCAAGTCCGAGGTGGACCGGCTGGCCCAGCCGCCGGCCGCCTACGGGGTCATCCTCGAGTCCTACGACGACGCCACCGTCGACATCCTGACCGGTGGCCGCAAGATGCACGTGGCCGTGAGTCCCTCGGTCGACCCTGCCCAGCTCTCCAGCGGACGCGAGGTGCGGCTCAACGAGGCGATGAACGTCGTGGCCACCTGTGGCTACGAGCGCATCGGCGAGGTCGTGATGATCAAGGAGATGCTCGACGACGGGCGGGTCCTGGTGGTCGCCCACGCCGACGAGGAGCGGGTCTGCCGGCTGGCCGATTCGCTCGAGGGCGAGCCCATCCGGGTGGGTGACGCCCTGATGCTGGAGTCCCGCTCGGGGTTCGTCTACGAGCGGATCCCCAAGGCAGAGGTCGCCGAGCTGGTCCTCGAAGAGGTCCCCGACATCGACTACGAGGACATCGGTGGCCTTGCGGGCCAGATCGAGGCGATCCGTGACGCGGTCGAGCTCCCCTACCTGCACCCCGACCTGTTCACCGAGCACCAGCTCAAGCCCCCGAAGGGCGTGCTGCTCTACGGCCCGCCCGGGTGCGGCAAGACCCTGATCGCCAAGGCGGTGGCCTCCTCGCTGGCCAAGAAGGTCGCCGAGAAGGAGGGCAAGCCGGTCGGCAAGTCGTTCTTCCTCAACATCAAGGGTCCCGAGCTGCTCAACAAGTACGTCGGTGAGACCGAGCGGCACATCCGCCTGATCTTCCAGCGGGCCAGGGAGAAGGCGTCGCACGGCACCCCGGTCGTGGTCTTCTTCGACGAGATGGACAGCCTGTTCCGCACCCGCGGGTCAGGGGTGTCCTCCGACGTCGAGACGACGATCGTGCCCCAGCTGCTGTCGGAGATCGACGGCGTCGAGCGCCTCGAGAACGTCATCGTCATCGGTGCCTCCAACCGTGAGGACATGATCGACCCGGCCATCCTGCGGCCCGGCCGGCTCGACGTGAAGATCAAGATCGAGCGCCCCGACGCCGAGAGCGCACGCGACATCTTCAGCAAGTACCTCGTCGCCAGCCTGCCCCTGCACGAGCACGACCTCGCGGAGCACGGTGGCTCGCCCCAGGCCACGGTCGACGCGATGATCACCGCCGCGGTGGAGCGGATGTACTCCGAGATCGAGGAGAACCGCTTCCTCGAGGTCACCTACGCCAACGGCGACAAGGAGGTCCTCTACTTCAAGGACTTCAACTCGGGTGCGATGATCCAGAACATCGTCGACCGGGCGAAGAAGATGGCCATCAAGGACTTCCTCACCGCGGGCCAGCGTGGCATCCGGGTCGACCACCTCCTCGCGAGCTGTGTCGACGAGTTCAAGGAGAACGAGGACCTGCCCAACACCACCAACCCCGACGACTGGGCGCGGATCTCGGGCAAGAAGGGCGAGCGGATCGTCTACATCCGCACCCTGGTCACCGGCAAGAGCGGCACCGAACCGGGCCGTTCCATCGACAACGTCGCCAACACGGGCCAGTACCTCTGACCCTCCGGGGACTTCCGCAGCAACTTACTCTCGGTAACAATGGTCGCCATGGACCACCTGTGGGGCGACCCGTCGCTGTTGGCCGTGCCGTTCTTCGTGCTGTTCATCGCGGTCGAGCTGGTCGCCCTGCGCGTGCTCGAGGACCACGACGGCCCGCTCCAGGGATACGACCCGCGCGACTCGGGGGCCAGCCTGTCGATGGGGCTGGGGTCGGTGGCGGTCAACCTCGTCGCCAGGGGAGGTGCGCTCCTCGGGTACACCGCCCTGTATGCCGTGACACCGCTGCGCCTGGATCCGCACGACTGGTGGACGTGGGTGGTCGCGGTGCTGCTCGTCGACCTCCTGTGGTACTCCTACCACCGCAGCAGCCACCGGGTGCGGGTGCTGTGGGCCATGCACCAGGCCCACCACAGCAGCGTGCGGTTCAACTACACGACCGCCCTGCGGCAGAAGTGGAACCCCTGGGGGGAGCTGCTCTTCTGGGTGCCGCTGCCGCTGCTCGGCATCCCGCCCTGGATGATCTTCTTCGTCTTCTCGATCAACCTCGTCTACCAGTTCTGGGTGCACACCGAGACGGTGCCGAAGCTGTGGTGGCCGGTCGAGCTCGTCCTCAACACGCCGTCGCACCACCGGGTCCACCATGCCAGCGACGCGCGTTACCTCGACCGCAACTACGGCGGGATCCTCATCGTCTGGGACCGGTGGTTCGGCACCTTCTGCGAGGAGCAGGAACGACCGACCTACGGCCTGACCCACCCCGTGACCACCTACAACCCGTTCCGCCTGCAGTACGGCGAGTTCGCGGTGATGCTGCGCCAGGTCAGGTCGGCCCGGCGGTGGCGCGACCGGTTGGGCTACCTCTTCGCGCCGCCCGGCTGGTCGCCCAGGACCTGAGCGCGCTGCGGGTCCTGTTCCCGGCAGCGGTCCACAGGCGCCAGTAGGCGATGCCCACGGCCAAGGACGCCGCCATCGCCAGGGGCGAGCTCACCGCCATGATGTGGGGGTAGACCACGAAGTGGGTGAGGTAGACGAACAACGAGGCGGAGGCGACGGTGCCGACCGCCCGCCCTGCCCACCGGGGGACCGGGACGGTCCGGAACCAGATGAGGGCGAGGATCCCGAGCACGACGGTGGCCTCCCGGCCGGGCATGCTGGGCCAGAAGCCCGGCACCGTCAGCACCGGGACGCAGGACACCAGCAGGCGCTGTCGGGTCGTCGTCGCTCGCGCCGCGGCCCATCCGGTGGCGAAGAGCCAGATGAGGACGTAGGCGTTCGCCCCCCGGTAGGGCCCGGCGTCGGGGACCACGACGGCATACCTGCTGAGCAGGCCCACGGCCACGAGGGCCAGCGGGAAGGCGAACGGCCAACGTCGCTCCCACCGGTCCACGGCCGGGATGGTCATCAGCGCGGCGGTGCCCAGCAGCAGGGAGGTGACCGCCTCGACGAACCAGTAGTGCCAGTGGTCCGACCACGCCGACCAGTCGCCGAGGACCTGGTTGAGCATGAGGACGTTGCGCCAGTCGTAGGTGCCTGCGACCAGGGCCACCACCGCGATCCACGCGCCGCTCGGCAGCACGATGCGACCGACGCTGCGCAGCACTCCTCGCACGCGGTCCCGGCGCGGCCGCCCGGTGAGCTGGAAGCGCGCGACGTTGAAACCGACGAGCGCGAGCAGGGTGTGGGCGCCGCCGGGGACGAAGGACAGGTGGGTGTGGTTGGCCAGGATGAGCAGGATGGCAAGGGCTCGCACCAGCACGGTGGTGTCGAGCCGGTGCCAACGGCTCGGGGCGGCCCGGAGGGGCGCCACCTGCACGAGGGCCCCGGGTGAGCGCACGTGCCAGCCCTGGGGGAGGTCGTGCAGCAGTGCCTCCAGCCGCACCGACACCTCGACGTAGGACAGCGAGTCGCCGCCGAGGTCGACGAAGCTGGTGTGCCGGGTGGCCTCCGGCGACACCAGCGACCGGTAGAGAGCGACCACCTGCTCGGTCGGGTCGAGGAGCTCGTCGGGCTCGGGCGCGGGCGGCGGTGGCTGGTCGCGGTGGGTGCCGAGCAGCTCGGTCATGCCCGGGTAGTCGGGCTTCCCGGTGGGCAGCCGCGGCGCCTCCTGCCCGTCGAGCACCACCGCGGACCCCTCGGGTATGCCGTGTCGCCGGCTCACGGCACGGGCCACCTCGGACGCCGAGTCGGGGCGGTCGACCAGGATGCCGAGCGCGTCCCCGAGGTCGACGCAGTGGGCGGCCCAGCCCGCCTCGTGCAGGTCGCGCTCCACCTCGTCGAGGTCGATCCGCAGCCCGACGACCTTGGTGAACCGGCTGCGGCGGCCGACGACCTCGACCAGCCCGTCAGGGTCCAGCCGAGCCAGGTCGCCCGTCCGCAGCTCGTGGACGTCGCGGCCCCGCGCAAGGTCCTCGGGGTGCTCGGCATACCCGAGCATGACGTTCGGACCGGTGTAGACGAGCTCCCCGAGGCCGCACTCGAGCTCGCCCAGCGGGTCGATCCGGAAGGCACCGCCGGGCACGGGCCGACCCACCGACCCCGGGTGGTCGGCGAGCAGGTCAGGGGGGAGGACGGACATCCGGGCCGTCGCCTCCGTCTGGCCGTACATGACGAACAGGTCCCAGCCGCGGGACCGGCCCAGGGCGCCCCAGCGGCTGACCAGCTCGGGGGCGAGGCGACCGCCGGCCGAGGTGACCGAGCGCAGGGAGGGGTGCTCACGCTGGATGAAGCCGCTGCGCTCGAGCAGGTCGAACGTGTGGGGTACGGCCGGGAGGGTGGTGGCCGCGGCCTCGTCGAACAGCGTCCAGAAGCAGGGGTCGACGACCGACAGGTCCGTGAGCACCAGCGCGGCGCCCCGGGCGAGGTGGCTGTGGATGACCGACAGGCCGTAGCAGTAGTGCATCGGCAGGCTGAGGACGGCGCGGTCGTCGGCCCGGATCGACAGAGCCTGCGCGATCGACTCCGCGTTGCTGTCCAGGTTGTCGTGCGAGAGGCGGACCAGCTTCGCCGCACCCGTGGACCCCGAGGTGGGCAGCAGCAGTGCGAGCTCGGGGTGCAGGGCGTGAGCGGTGTCGTCCCGGCGCTCGACGACCTGCCATCGGGTGTCCACCCGGCCGGCCACCACGTCGGGGTCGTAGGCCGCCACGAGCCGGTCGAGGTGGTGGGACCGGTCCCCGGGGGCCAGCAGCGGCACGTGGCCCCCGTGCAGTGCTCCGAGATAGGTGACCAGGGCCTCGAGCGAGCGGTCGGCGACCACGAGCACCAGCCGCCGTCCCGCGCCCAGCTCGGCGGCAGCGGCCCGTACGAGCCCGGCGAGCTCCGCGTAGGACACCTGCAGCCCCTGCGCGAGCACGGCGGTGGCTTCGCCCCGGGCGGCCAGCCCGTCGACGAATCCCACCGCGGTCGCGGTGGTGGTCGACGCCGGGGTGGTGGTCACGGCGCAGATCGTATTAGGCAAGCCTTACCAAACTCAAACCTGCGGCACTGCTGGCCCTGCTGTGCTCAGCCTCCGGATCGACGTCCCATCTCGGCGGCCCAGCGCTGCAGCCCGCCCCCGGCGAAGACGACAATGGCCACCACCGAGCGCCACCCGAGCAGGAAGGCACCGAGGACGACGGTGGCCACGAGCACGAAGCCCAGCGGTGCCTCCCCGGTGCCGGACACCACCCGGAGCGTCAGGCCGACCACCACGGTCGCCACCCACACGGGAACCGCGGGGACCGGCTTCAGGGGCCAGGCGTGGCGCAGCCAGCGCACCGCCAGCCAGCCCAGGCCCAGGCCGATGACGAACGGCAGCGCGGTGACGA
Organism: uncultured Actinomycetota bacterium; assembly: GCA_963757635.1. Taxonomy (GTDB): domain Bacteria; phylum Actinomycetota; class Actinomycetes; order Actinomycetales; family Dermatophilaceae; genus Pedococcus. The sequence continues at coordinate 260,074 of CAVWSK010000007.1, forward strand.
CCACGCCGCCCAGCGTCACGCCCTCCTCGTGGCTGAGCCGTCCGACCACGGCGAACAGCAGGACGAGGGAGAGGTCGACCGCGAAGGTGCCGAGGACGGCCCTCACGCGTCGATCCGGTCGAAGAGGCTGGGGTGCGGCGGGCCGTGGGTGGGGTCGACGCCGTCGAAGAGGCTGCTCACGGACTCGCCGGCGTGGATGCGGGCGATGGCCTCGGCGAACAGCTGGCTCACCGACCGGATCCGCAGCTCGGGCCAGTCGCGCGGTGCCGGGACGGTGTCGGTGGTCACCACCTCACCGATCATGGGGTGGTCCCGCAGGCGCTCGACGGCCTTGCCGGCGAACAGGCCGTGGGTGCAGGCGACGTCGGCCCCGGTGCACCCGAGGTCGCGCAGCCGGTCGAGCAGCTCGACGATGGAGCCTCCGGTCGCGATCTCGTCATCCAGGACGATGGCGCGCTTGCCGGTGACGTCGCCGACGATCGAGTCGATGACGACGCGGTCGTCGGCCAGCCGCTGCTTGGATCCCGCGGCCACGGGCAGGCCGAGCAGCCGCGCGAACTGCGTGGCGGTCTTGGCGTTGCCCAGGTCGGGCGAGACCACCACGGAGTTGGTGAGGTCGCCGCCGCGGAAGTGGTCGGCGAGGACCCCGATGGCGGTCAGGTGGTCGACCGGCACCGAGAAGAAGCCGTGCACCTGGGGTGCGTGCAACGTCATCGTCAACACCCGGTCCACCCCGGCAGCCACGAGCATGTCGGCCACCAGTCGCCCGCCGAGGGAGATCCGCGAGGCGTCCTTCTTGTCGGACCGGGCGTAGGCGTAGTGGGGGATGACCGCGGTGATCTGGGCCGCCGAGGCCCCCCGGGCGGCGTCGACCATGAGCAGCAGCTCCATGAGGTGCTCCTGCGTGGGCGGCACCAGCGGCTGGATGAGGTAGACGTCGCGCTGGCGGCAGTTCGCGAGCAGCTGTGCCTGGAGGCAGTCGTTGGAGAACCGCGTGATCTCGGCGGGCGAGAGCGCCACCCCGAGCTCGTGGCAGATCTGCCTCGCGAGGGGTCGATGGGCGTTTCCGCTGAAGACCACGATGTCCCGCACTGAAGCTCCTGGTGGTTTCGCGCCTGGCAAGAAGGGCCTGCCTCGAGCCTAACGGCCCGCGGCGCCACCCGGCGCGGCGGCGTCGTACAGATGCGTGGTGAGCTCCTCGACCAGCTCGGCCCGGTGCTGGGCGCCGGAGGCCACCGCGCCGGGCATCGAGGCGAAGCCATGGGGCACCCGGACGTAGTTGGTCAGGCGCACCGGGACGCCCGCCGCGGCCAGGGCATCGGCGTACCGGGTGCCGTCGTCCCGCAGGGGGTCGAGGTCCGCCGTCTGGATCAGCGCCGGCGGCAGGGCATCGAGGCGACCGAACAACGGCGAGATCAGCGGGTCCCGCCAGTCCGAACCCGGCGGGGAGTAGTGGTCGCGGAACGCCACGATGCTGGCCCGGGTGAGCATGGGGGCGTTGGACTGCGCCGCGATCGACGGCGAGGACAGCGTCATGTCCGTGCCGGGGTAGAGCAGGGCCTGGTGGCGCACAGGGGAGTCGCCCCGGTCCCGGAGCACCTGCGCGGTGACCGCCGCCAGGTTGCCGCCCGCGCTGTCACCGCATACGGCGATGCGGGAGGAGTCCGCCCGCAGGACCGCACCCTGCGCGGCAACCCACGTGGTGGCGTCCACGGCGTCGAAAGCGGCCGTGGGTGCCCGGTGCTCCGGCGCCAGCCGGTAGTCCACGCTCACGACGAGGGCGCGCACCTGTGCGGCGAGGAAGGTGCACAGGGGGTCGTACTGGACGACGTTGCCCTGGACGAAGCCGCCGCCGTGCAGGAACACGATGACCGGCACGTCGGCGTCGGAGTCGCGGACGGCCCGGTGGCGGTAGATCCGCAACGGGATCTCGTAGCCGTCGCGAGCCGGTGCCGTGCCGAACGTGATGCCGACCGAGGGGTCCACCGCTCCGGTGACCCACGAGAAGGGCGCACGCGCCGGGGTGACCGATCCCCGGTCGGCCTGGATCTGTTCGACGGTGCGCTGCTCGACCGGTGGGCGGAGCCCGGAGTCGAGCAGCGCGGTGAGCAGTGCGGTCCGGGGGTACAAAGCGATGGGGGAGTGGCGCATGCGCGACAGTCTGTCTCACCTAGGCTCGGAGCATGACCGTTCGCAGGGTGATGGGTATCGAGACCGAGTACGGCATCTCCGTCCCCGGGGACCCGACGGCCAATCCCATGATCCTGTCGGGTCAGGTCGTCAACGCCTACGCGTCGGCCCAGGGCATCCGGGCCGCCCGCGCCTCGTGGGACTACGCCGACGAGGCGCCGCTGCGCGATGCGCGCGGGTACGAGATGGGGCGTGGGGCCGCCGACCCCAGCCAGCTCACCGACGAGGAGGACCCGACCCTCGCGAATGTCGTGCTCACCAATGGCGCTCGGCTCTACGTCGACCACGCCCACCCGGAGTACTCCTCGCCCGAGGTGACCTCTCCGCGCGCGGCGATCGCCTGGGACCGGGCCGGCGAGGCGATCATGGCCGAGTCGGTTCGGCGCCTCTCCCAGGGGCCGCCCGGGGTGAACCTCTACAAGAACAACACCGACGGCAAGGGCCAGTCCTACGGCACCCACGAGAACTACCTCATGCGCCGCGAGACGCCCTTCGCCGACATCGTCAGGCACCTGGTGCCGTTCTTCGTCGCCCGCCAGGTGATGTGCGGCTCAGGGCGGGTCGGCATCGGCCCGGAGTCACGCACCGACGGCTACCAGCTCAGCCAGCGCAGCGACTTCTTCGAGGTCGAGGTGGGGCTGGAGACCACTCTCAAGCGCCCGATCATCAACACCCGCGACGAGCCGCACGCCGTCGCCGACCTCTACCGCCGGCTCCACGTCATCATCGGCGACGCCAACCACTGCGACGTCGCCAACCTGCTCAAGCTCGGCACCACCTCACTGGTGCTCGCCATGATCGAGGACCGCGCCATCGGCGAGGACCTCACCGTCGCGCGACCGGTGGCCGCCCTGCAGGCGGTCAGCCACGACCCGACGTGCCGCACCACCATCGAGCTGCGGGACGGCACCCGGCTCACCGCCGTGCAGCTGCTCTGGCGCTACCACGAGCTCGCCGAGCGCTACCTGCACGATCGGTATGCCGGGTCACCCGACGAGGACACCACCGAGGTCATGCGCTGGTGGGCGGTCGTCCTCGACCGGCTCGAGCGCGACCCGTCCGAGGCCGCGCGCGAGGTCGACTGGGTCGCCAAGCAGCAGGTGCTCCAGGGCTACATCGACCGTGACGGGCTCGACTGGTCAGACCCCCGGCTGCGGGCCGTCGACATCCAGTGGTCCGACGTGCGACCCGACAAGGGCGTCTTCCACCGGCTGCGTGCCGCCGGCCGGTTCGAGGAGCTGGTCACCGAGGCCGCGGTGATGGAGGCCGTCCACGAGCCGCCCACCGACACCCGGGCCTACTTCCGGGGCAAGTGCCTGGAGAAGTACCCCGAGCAGATCGCGGCGGCGTCGTGGGACTCGGTGATCTTCGACATCCCGGGGCAGACCTCCCTGCAGCGGGTACCGATGCTCGAGCCGTTGCGGGGCACCAAGGCCAGTGTCGGCGCCCTGCTCGACCGGAGTCCGGACGCCGCCACCCTGTTGCGCGAGTTGGCCTCGGCATCGGGTTAGGGTCGCACTAGGGTCGAGTCAGGACCGCAGCAACAGCCGCCGAGAGCGAGAGGTCACGGACATGCCGAGCCAGGAGCAGAGCCGACCACAGCGCAGGGACGACGCGCCCGACGAGGCGCCGGACCCCACGCCCGCAGCCCCCGAGGCGAGTGCTCGCAAGGAGAGCCTCGACTCCGACATCGACAGCGTCCTCGACGAGATCGACGGCGTGCTGGAGTCCAACGCGGAGGAGTTCGTCCGCGGCTTCGTCCAGAAGGGCGGCCAGTGACCACCGGAGCCGACGCAGGCAGGCTCCCCGCGGCATACCTCGCGGCGGGGTCCTCCTCCTTCACCGACTTCGTCGGGGCGCACGCCCCGCACCTGCTGCCGTCGCGGCGTGCCCTGCCCACGGGGAGCAGCCTCGAGGCGCCGCACGGCACCACCATCGTGACGGCGACCTTCGACGGGGGCGTGGTGATGGCCGGTGACCGGCGCGCCACGATGGGCAACCTCATCGCCAACCGCGACATGGAGAAGGTCTTCGCGGGTGACGAGTACTCCGCGGTCGGCATCGCCGGCACCGCAGGCATCGCCATCGAGCTGGTCAAGCTCTTCCAGGTCGAGCTCGAGCACTACGAGAAGATCGAGGGCACGCTGCTGTCCCTGGAGGGCAAGGCCAACCGGCTGGCCTCGATGATCAGGGCCAACCTCGGCATGGCCATGCAGGGCCTGGCGGTGGTGCCGTTGTTCGCGGGCTACGACCTCGACCGCCGCACGGGCCGGATCTTCTCCTACGACGTGACCGGCGGCTGCTACGAGGAGCACGACCACCACAGCGTCGGCTCCGGCTCCCTCTTCGCCCGGGGGGCCCTGAAGAAGGTCTGGCGTCCCGGGCTCTCCGCCGACGAGGTGGTCAGCGTCGTGGTCGAGGCGCTCTACGACGCCGCCGACGACGACTCCGCCACCGGTGGCCCCGACGTGGGTCGGCGGATCTGGCCGACGGTGGCCGTCGTCGACGACCACGGCGTCTCGTTCCGTTCCGACGACGCGCTCCGGACGGTGGTCGAGGCCGTCATCGCCGCCCGCCAGGGCAACCCGGGAGGTGCGCGATGAGCAGCATGCCGTTCTACGTCTCGCCCGAGCAGCTCATGAAGGACCGGGCCGACTACGCGCGCAAGGGAATCGCCCGAGGCCGCTCGGTCGTGGTGCTCGGCTACGACAAGGGCATCGCCTTCGTCGCCGAGAACCCCTCGCGGGCGCTGCACAAGGTCTCGGAGATCTACGACCGGATCGCCTTCGCGGGGGTCGGCAAGTACAACGAGTTCGAGAACCTGCGGGTGGCCGGCGTGCGCTATGCCGACCTGCGCGGCTACTCCTACGACCGCACCGACGTGACGGCCCGCGGCCTGGCCAACGCCTACGCCCAGACGCTCGGCACCGTGTTCACCCAGGACTCCAAGCCCTACGAGGTGGAGATCGCGGTCGCCGAGGTGGGCGCGAGCTCCGAGGACGACCAGATCTACCGGTTGACCTATGACGGGTCGGTCGCCGACGTGCAGGGCTTCGCCGCCATGGGCGGTGCCGCGGAGCAGATCGAGACCGGCCTCAAGGAGCGGTGGGAGCAGGGACTGACCCTGGCCGACGCGCTGCGCCTGGCGGTCGACCTGCTGGCCGCTGACCCTGCGGGTGGTGCCGCGCGCACGCTCACGGCCGCGCAGCTCGAGGTGGCCGTGCTCGACCGGGAGCGGCCCCGTCGCACCTTCCGGCGCATCGTCGGGGGACTGCTCGATGCCCTCCTGAGCACTGAGGACCCCACGCACGACGCCCCCTCCGACGACGACCCCACGCCGGGCCGGCACGACACCCTCACCGGCGAGGGGTCGGCGCGCGACGACTCGACCAACCCGCAGACCCAGCGCGGCGGGGAGTAGCGAGGCGCACCTGCTCAGGCGGGCAGGTGCTCGCCGAGCCAACGGGTCGTCTCGGCCCACGCCTGCGCCGAGGCTCCCTCGTGGTGGAACATCGGTGAGGGGTTGTCGAACGCGTGCCCGGCCCCCTCGTAGGTCACGAAGGTGACATCCGCCGTGGCGCTGACCGCCGCCTCGATCTCGCGCACGGTGTCGACCGGGATGTAGGCGTCCGCGAGGCCGAAGTGGTGCAGGCTCGGACAGGTCACCTGCGGTGCCAGGCCGAGGAGGTCGGGCAGCGCGGACCCGTAGTAGCTCACCAGGGCATCCGGGCCCGCCCCCGCGGTCGCGGTCCGGGCCGCCACGGCGAAGGCCAGGCCACCCCCGAAGCAGAAGCCCAGCAGACCGGCCGGGCCCTCGACCTCGGGGCGTTCGCGCAGGACGGCGAGGGCTCGCGCGGCGTCGTCGACGGCCTTCTCCCAGTCGAGCCGCCCCAGCAGCTCCATCGCCTGGGGCAGCCCGTCACCGCCCTCCTGCACGACCGGGTCGTCCAGGCGCCAGTAGAGGTGGGGGACCAGGACGACATACCCGAGGCCGGCGAGGTCGCGCGCCCGGGCGGTGATGTAGTCGGTGACGCCGAAGATCTCCTGGCAGAGCACGACGCCGGGGCCGGAGCCGCTCTCGGGCAGGTGCAGGTCGGCGGGCATCGACCCACCGTCGACGGAGACGGACACGCGCTGTGGAGTGCTCATGCGGGCCACCGTATGCCGCGTCGTCCCGTCCGTGGGGCAGGCGCCCCCACCGGCCGCAGCAAAGCGGGGGTTGCGTCCCTTTACGGGCCGCACAACTCCCGTTATGGGAGGCAACCCCCGCTTTGCCGGGTGGGGGCGGGGTCGCGGCGGGCCCGGTCCACCAGCGCCAGCTCGTCGGCGGGGGAGAGCCCGGCGCGGCGCGGTCGGCCCGGCCCCTGGCGCACCTCCCACTCCAGGGTGTCGGCCAGGGTCTGCTCGAGCGGCCGGCAGACCAGCCCCAGCTCCTCGGCGCGGGCGGCGCTGCGGTCCATGAAGCCGGCATACTCCGGCAGCGGCAACCACAGCGGGAGCGAGCGCTCACCCGACCACGGCGACACGCCCTGCGCGATCAGCCACTCCTGCGACACGGCGACGAGCTCGTCACGGTGCCCGGCCACGGCTCGTGCGGTCTGGAGGTGCTCGGCCAGCGGCACCGGCCGACCCGCGCCGTTGACCACGCCCGTCGTGCCGTCGTCCGCGGCGGCGACGAGCCAGTCCGCGAGGTCGCGGACGTCGACGAGCTGGGTGGCCAGGGGGCTGTCGGGCACGAGCACGGCGCCATCCGGCGTCGCGGGGTGGGCAAGGCGCAGTGGCCAGTAGCCGGTGCGGTCGGTGTGGTCCCCGGGACCGGCGATCAGGCCCGAGCGCACGACCAGCGCGCGGTCGGGCAGTCCGGACAGGACCGCCTCCTCGCACGCCACCTTGCGCGGGCCGTAGGTCTCCCAGTCCTCGTCGTCGTCGCGGTGGGGGGCCAGCAGCGCAGCCGTCTCGTCCGCCCCGGGTTGGTCGGCGTCCGCGTAGACCGACGCCGACGAGACGAACACCCACGCGCCCGTGCGGTCGGCCAGGGCCGCGACGGCGCCACGCACCTGGCTGGGTTGGCGGGACACGTCGAGCACCGCATCCCACCCACGGGAGACCACACCCGCGTAGGCGTCCGGGGCGGTGCGGTCGGTGACGACGGCCTCGGCGCCGCTCGGGAGGGCGCCGGAGAGCCCGCGGGCCAGGACGGTGACGTCGTGGCCGCGCGCCAGCGCAGCCTGTACCACCGTGCGGCCCAGCCAGCCGGTCCCTCCGAGCACGAGCAGTCGCATCGACCCACGCAACCAGCGAGGGCCGCGCCATGTCGAGAGCGTTCGGCTCTCGGCGTAGCGCGGCCCCTCGGGGGCTCAGGCCCGGCTGGGCTCCTTCTCGGCTGCCTCGACGTCAGCCCTCGTCGTCAGCCTCGTCGTCAGCCTCGTCGTCAGCCTCGTCGTCAGCCTCGTCGTCAGCCTGGTCGACCTGGTCGACGACCTCGTTGCCCTCTTCGTCCTGGTCCACGTCGTCCACCTCATCGGTGGCCTCGGCGTCCTCGGACTCCGGCGCCTGGGCGACCGCGGCCTGCTCGGGAGCGGCCTGGGGCTCGACGACCTCGTCGAACGAGTCGATCATGGCCGCGCCACCGAGGGTGGCCAGCATCTGGCGGACGTTGCTCAGCTGGGCCGTGATGCTGTCACGGCGCGCGGTGGCGGCGGACAGCTCACGCTCGGAGTCGCGTCGGATGCGCTCGGCCTGCTCGCGGGCGGTGGTGACCAGGTGCTCGGCCTCCGCGCGCGCTTCCGACAGCGTGCGCTCGCTCTCGGCCGTGGCGTGGGCGTGTGCCCGCTCACTCTCACCCGTCAGTGCTGCGGCCTGCTCCTGGGCCTGCTTGAGCGCGTTCTCGTGCGCAGCCATCTGCGCCGAGAACTCGGATGCCGCCTTGTCGCGGCGCTGTCCGAGCGTGGCCTCGAAGTCGGCGGCGGCCGAGGCCGCGCGGGCGCGCTGGTGCTCGTAGAACGCCTCGGCCTCCTCGCGGCGGGCGGAGGCCTCGCGGTCGGCATCATCGAGGATCGCGTCGGCCTGCTGCTTGGCCTTCTCCACGACCTGCGCGGCCTGGGCGTCAGCCTTGGTGCGGACGTCCTCGGCGTAGCGGTCGGCATCGGTGCGGGTCTGCTCGGCCGCGAGCCGGGACGTGCCGGCCAGGGTGTCGGCGTCGCCCTTGGCCGCCTTGCGGATCGCGGTGGCCTCCTCGTCGGCCAGGGTCAGGATCGAGCCGATGCGCTCGCCGAGGTCGGTGTAGGTGGGGGCCGCGGCCTTGCGCTGCTCGTCCCTGACGGCCTCGAGGCTGTCGTTGGCGCGGGACTGCTCCTCCTTGGCGCGCTGCAGGGCGGCCCGGAGCTCGCTCACCTCGACGGTGCGCTCGGCCGCCTCCTGGCGGGCCTGGTCCAGGGCACCGGCGTGCTCGGCGCGCCACTGGTCGACCTGCGCCGGGTCGTAGCCGCGCAGGACGCTGCGGAAGGAGGTCGTGTCACTCATGGTCGATCCGTTCCTCTGTGGTCTGGGTGTGGCTGGTGGTGCTGCTCTCGTTGACGGCCAGGGCGTCGATGACACCCGTCAGGTGGCCCAGCTGCGTGGTGATGTCCTCGCGGCGCGAGGCGAGGGACGCGACCTCTGCCCGCGCTCGGTCCAGCATGGCACGCGCCTCCTCGCGGATGCGGTCGGCGTCCGCACGAGCCTGTGCCGTGGTGGTGATGAGCTCCTCGCGGGCCTGCCGGTGCGACGCGTGGGTCTCGCGCTGCAGCCGCTCGATCTCCTCGGACGTGCGTTCGCGCACCAGCTTGGCGGAGCGCTCCGCCTCCTCCAGGCGGCGGGTCGCCCGCTCGTCGGCCGCGCGCTCGGTCTCCTCGGCGCTGGCCCGGGCGCGCTCGGCCTGCTCCATCGCCGTGGTCGTGGTGCGGTCGGCCTGGGCCTGCGCCGCGGTCATGACCGCCTCGGCCTGGGCCCGCAGGCGCTCGGCCTCGGACCGGGCACCGTCGCGCTCGGACCGGGCCCGGTGGGCGGCCCGGGCCAGGGCGCTCTGGATCAGCTGGCGTCGCGAGCGCATCCGCGCGGCCAGCTCGCGATGGGTCTGCAGCGTGAGCCGCTGGCTCTCCGCGTCGGCCTCGTCGAGGATGCGGCGCACGGTCTCCTGGCCCCACTTGAGGTGGTCCTCGGCCTGGGCGATGACCTCGCTGGCCTCGGTGGCGGCCCGGTCGGCCCGGGCGCGGGCGTCGGCGCGGGACTCCTCGAGCAGGGCTGCGGCCTGTGCCTCGGCCTGTTCCCGGATGGCGTCGGCCGCCGACATGGTGTCGCTCGCGTGCTGCTCCGCCTCGGTGCGGAGCGTCGAGGCCGCTGCCTCGGCCTCGGAGAGCAGCGCCGCGTGGGCGGCCTTCTGCTGGGTGTCGTGCTCCGCGAAGTGGGCGTCCATCTTCTCGACCCCGGCGGCGAAGGCGGCGTCGCGCTCCTGCTCGTGCGCGGCATACCGCTCCATGGCGGCGTCGTAGTCGGCCTGCGCCTGGCCCTGGAGCGCCTGGGCCGTCGTCCGGGCCTGCTCCACGAGCGCCTCGGCCTCGGCCCGGGCCGAGGTGACGGCCTCCTCGCTGGTACGGGTGGCCGACTGGGTGAGCATCGAGGCCTGGTCGGCGGCGTCGGTGACCAGCGACTCGGCCTCGCGGCGGGCCTCGGCGAGCGCGCGGCCGACCTGATCGCGCTCCCGGACCGCGTCCGCGTGCTGGCGCTGGGCGTCCTCGAGGAGGGCCTGGCACTCCTCACGCAGGCGGCTGGCCTCGGCCTTCGCCGTGGCGACCTGCTGCTCGCTCTCTGCGCGCATCGCGTCGGCGTAGGCCTGGGCGCGCTCGAGGATGGACTGCGTGTGTCTGGTGAGGTCGCCGATCTGAGCACTTGGCGGGCCAGCGGGACGAGTCCCCGTGGCCGCGGAATGGGCATCGGGCATACGGCCATCTTTCCATGCCCAGCGCTCTTCGCAGCCCGAGTCGACAGAAAGCCTAGAGTGGGCCCATGGAGCGGCGCATCTTCGGCATCGAGAACGAGTACGGCATCACGTGCACGTTCGACGGTCAGCGCAGGCTGACGCCGGACGAGGTCGCCCGCTACCTGTTCCGCAAGGTCGTCTCCTGGGGCCGGTCGTCGAACGTCTTCCTCTCCAACGGGTCGCGCCTCTACCTCGATGTCGGCTCACACCCGGAGTACGCCACGCCCGAGTGCGACCAGGTCCGCCAGCTCGTGGTCCACGACAAGGCGGGGGAGAGGATCATCGAGGGCCTGGTGGCCGACGCCCAGGAGCGCCTGGTCGAGGAGGGCATCGAGGGCGAGATCTACGTCTTCAAGAACAACACCGACTCGGCCGGCAACTCCTACGGCTGCCACGAGAACTTCCTCGTGGGCCGGGCGGGGGAGTTCCAGCAGCTGTCCGACGTGCTCATCCCGTTCCTGGTGAGCCGGCAGATCATCAGCGGCGCGGGGAAGGTGGTCACCACCTCCAAGGGCGCCACCTACTGCGTGAGCCAGCGGGCCGACCACATCTGGGAGGGCGTCTCGTCGGCCACGACGCGCAGCCGCCCGATCATCAACACCCGGGACGAGCCACACGCGGACGCCGAGCGATACCGCCGCCTGCACGTCATCGTCGGCGACTCGAACATGAGCGAGACGACGACCATGCTCAAGGTCGGGTCGGCCGACCTGGTGCTGCGGATGATCGAGGCAGGCATGTCCGTGCGTGACCTCACGCTGGAGAACCCCATCCGCGCGATCCGTGAGATGAGCCACGACATGACGGGTCGCAAGACCGTCCGGCTGTCCAACGGTCGCGAGCTGTCGGCGCTCGACATCCAGGGCGAGTACCTCGTGCGGGCGCAGGCGTTCGCCGAGCGCGAGGGGCTGCCCGACCCGATCCACAAGCAGGTCCTCGACCTGTGGGAGCGGACCCTGCACGCCGTCGAGAGCGACAACCTCGGTCTGGTCGACACCGAGATCGACTGGGTCATCAAGCACAAGCTCATCACCGGCTACATGGCCAAGCACGACCTGCCCATGGACCACCCGCGCATCGCCCAGCTCGACCTCGCCTACCACGACGTCAACCGCAGGCGGGGGTTGTTCTACCTGCTGCAGAAGCACGGCCGCGCCGCGCGGATCTGCACCGACCCCGAGGTCTTCGAGGCCAAGACGGTGCCGCCGCAGACGACGCGGGCCAAGCTGCGCGGCGACTTCATCAGGGCCGCCCAGGAGCACCGCCGCGACTTCACCGTCGACTGGGTGCACCTCAAGCTCAACGACCAGGCCCAGCGCACGGTGCTGTGCAAGGACCCCTTCGCGGCCGTGGACTCGCGCGTCGAGCGGCTCATCGAGGGTATGCGCGGCTGACGCCGGGCGCGTCCGTCCCGGCCCCTCCGAGGCAGGAGCCGGGACCGAGGCTGGTCGGGACTGCCAGTTTCGGCAGTTATGGTGGGCGCTGGTCCACGCCCCCAGCGAAAGTCTCCACCGTGTCTCTGCGTCGTCTCCCTGTCACGCCCAAGGCCCTGGCCGCCGCCCTGATCGCCCTGCTCGCGCTCGGCGCCTGCGGCGACACCAAGACCCCCAGCGCGTCCCCCTTGGACAAGATCACGGTGTCAGGGGGCAGCGACACCGCCGCCCCGACCGTGACCGTCTCTCCCAAGCCGCTGTCCGTCACCGAGACCACGACCCGGGTCGTCAAGGCCGGGTCCGGTGCCGAGGTCCAGGACGACGAGATCGTCAGCCTCAAGTACGTCCTGCTCAACGGCAAGGACTCCTCGGTCCTCGACACCAACTTCGGCAAGGCCAACCTCGGTCTCAACCTGGGGGCCACCGACCTGTTGCCGGGGCTGAAGAAGGGCCTCGCCAAGCAGAAGGTCGGCTCGCGCCTGCTGGTGGCCGTGCCGCCGAAGGACGCGTTCGGCGCCCAGGGCAACACCGACATCAAGGTGGGTGCCACCGACACGATCGTCTTCCTCATGGACGTGGTCTCCTCCCAGAAGCCGCTGAAGTCGGCCGAGGGCAAGGCGGTCAAGCCCGCAGCCGGTCTGCCCACCGTGACGGTCCCGGCCGACAAGGCGGCGACCATCACCATCCCCAAGGGCGCCAAGGCGCCGACCAAGACCGTCGGGCAGCTGCTCATCGAGGGCGCCGGCCCCAAGGTCGAGTCCGGCCAGACCGTCCGCGTGACCTACACCGGCGCGCTGTGGAAGAACGGCGAGGTCTTCGACTCCTCGGCCAACAGCCCGGACAAGTACTTCGAGACCGTCATCGGCCAGGGCCAGGTCATCAAGGCCTGGGATGCCCAGCTCGTCGGCAAGACCGTCGGCAGCCGCGTCCTCATGGTCGTGCCCCCGGCCGACGGCTACGGCGCGGCCGGTAGCCCGCCGAAGATCAGCGGCACGGACACCCTGGTGTTCGTCGTCGACATCCTCGCCGCCTACTGACCCCGGCTGACCCACCCACCGACCCCACCCACCGACAGGAGCACCAGCATGGGTTTCGACCCCAACACCACCAAGCCCGAGATCGACTTCCCGGGCGACGCGGCCCCCGCCGAGCTCGTCATCGAGGACCTCACCGAGGGCGACGGCCAGGAGGCCGGCGCCGGTGACACCATCTCGGCCCACTACGTGGGCGTCGCCCACTCGACCGGCGAGGAGTTCGACGCCTCGTGGAACCGCGGTGCGCCGCTGGACTTCCGCCTGGGCGTCGGCCAGGTCATCCGGGGTTGGGACGAGGGCATCGTCGGCATGAAGGTGGGCGGCCGCCGTCGCCTGACCATCCCGGCGCACCTGGCCTACGGCGACCGGGGTGCCGGCGGCGCCATCAAGCCCGGCGAGACGCTCATCTTCGTCGTCGACCTCGTCGACGTGCGCTGAGCGCACCGATGCGCTGACGCACCGCGTCAGCCCTCCAGCAGCCGGGCGGCATACCGCCCGGCTGCTGCGCTGTAGAGGAAGGCCGCGTGGTCGTCGTCCAGACCTCGGCCCATGGTCGACAGGCGCACGGGCGACTCCCGCAGGGCGGCATCGAGCCCGTCCTCCTCGACCTCGACGACCCGGACGGCCCCTGCCGCCTCCGCGGCCAGCGCCTGTGCCTGCCGCAGCACGAGCTCCCCGAACTCACCAGTGGGTGCGGTGGCGACCAGGTCGGCGGCGACCAGGCAGATCCGCCCGTAGGCCGTGCGGCTGTGGTGGGAGATCCCGCGGTGCCGTTCGCGCGGGTCGGCGTCCGAGACGCGCAGCGCCGCGACCCCCCGGCCGTGCAGGGTGGCGGTCGCGTTGAGCGCCTCGCCGGCGGCGACCCCGGTGTAGCCCCAGGTCGTCCCGGTGCCCACGTTGCCCGGACCCTGGACGACCACGGCGAGGTCGGCCAGCAGGACGTGGCGCGCGGCGAGCAGGCCAGAGTGCAGGGTGACGGCCTCGTGCTCGCCCCCGTAGGCCTGACCGACGGTGACGTTCCCCGCGAGCCACCCCTGCTCGGTGAGCGTGGCGACGCTGCGGGAGAACGCCAGCGGCAGGGCCCCGCCATCGGTCATGAGGTAGACGACCCGGGCTCCGGGCCGCTCGAGACGGATGCCGGCGAGGACGGCCGGCAGCGCCGAGTGCAGGTCCGCGACGACGACCGGCATGCCCTGCAGGTCACCGGCCGTCGCGAGGTCGCTCGTCATGGTGGCGTGGTGCGGGCTGTCCTGCTCGTCCACGGCCATGAACATCTGCTGCTGGGGGGTGTAGCGCGCCTTGACGATGTGGCCGGGGGCGTCCGGCAGGTCCGCCGGCAACCGGTCCGGCACGGCCACGACGAAGGCCAGCCCGCCCGTCCCGAGCCCGCGCAGCAGGGCCGAGGCGTTGAGCAGCACGCGGTCGCCGACCACCGGTTCGCCGACCAGGGCGGTGTAGGCCAGGGCGCGCACCTCGGTGGGGTCCTCGCCCGCCAGCCGCACGGCATACTCCACCGCACCCGGCCAGCGGCCGCGCACCTGCTCGACCGTTCCCTCGCGCCACTGCATCACGACACGCAGACTAGCCACGAGCGGCACGCGACCACTCCGGTAGCGTCGGGCGGGTGAGTTCACCCACCGGGCCGGCGGCCAAGACCGAGCGCCTGCTCAACCTCGTCCTGTGCCTGCTCTACACCCGGCGACCCCTGCCCAAGGCCAGGATCCGCGAGGTCGTGCCGCAGTACGGCGACGCCGCGAGCGACGAGGCCTTCGACCGGATGTTCGAGCGCGACAAGGACGAGCTGCGTGAGCTCGGCATCCCGCTGGTCACCCAGGACATCGGCGGTGCGTGGGACGACGAGACCGGCTACCGCATCGACCAGCGCGAGTACGCCCTGCCGGACATCGAGTTCGAGCCCGACGAGCTGGCCGTCCTCGGCCTGGCCAGCCGCACCTGGGCCCACGCCTCGCTGGCCGGTCCCGCAGCCCAGGCGCTGCGCAAGCTCAAGGCCGCCGGCATCGAGCGCGACGGTGACTCGCTCATCGGCATCGAACCCCGGCTCGGCACCAGCGAGCCGGCGTTCGGGAAGGTGAAGGACGCCGTCGTGGGCCAGCGCACCATCTCCTTCGGCTACCGCACCGGGGGTCAGGGCGAGGTCCGGACCCGTCGGGTCCAGCCGTGGGGGCTCGCCTCGCGGCACGGCCGCTGGTACCTCACCGGCCACGACCTCGACCGGGACGCGCCGCGCGTCTTCCGGCTCTCGCGCATCGAGGGCGCGGTGAGCGAGGTGCGCAAGGCGGCGCCGTATGCCGTGCCCGCCGACCACCGCGCGCAGGAGATGATCAGCACCACGGTCGGGGACCAGCAGGTCCGCACGGCGGTCGTGGCGGTCCGTGAGGGCCGCGGGCACTCCCTGCGGCGGCGGGCCACCCTGACGGGGCCGCCGGGGGAGTGGACCACGCTGGAGGTGCCCTTCAGCGACGACGACGCGCTGGCCGACGAGGTCAGCGGCTACGGCGAGGACGTCGTGGTGCGGACGCCGTCGGAGGTACGTGACCTCGTGGTCGCGCGCCTGCGTGGTGCGGTCGCAGCACACGTCGGAGGCACCGCATGAGCACGCCGGAGACCGCGACGGCCCGGTTGGGCCGGTTGCTGACCATGGTGCCGTGGCTGGTGAACCGGCAGGGCGTCGAGCTCGACAGCGCCGCCGCAGAGCTCGGCATCACGGTCGACCAGCTCGAGGCAGACCTGCGCCTGCTCTACCTGTGCGGCTACGGGCAGATGCCCGACGAGCTCATCGACGCCCAGTGGGAGGGCGGCCGGGTGTTCGTCACGAACGCCGACACGATCGCCCGCCCCCTGCGCTTCGGCCGCGACGAGGCGCTGACGCTCATGGTGGGGCTGCGTGCCCTGGCGACGGTCCCGGGGCTCGGGGAGCGCGACGCGATCGAGCGGGCGATGGCCAAGCTGGAGGAGGCGACGGGGGCGAGTGCCGAGGCCGCCTCCCGGGTCGAGGTGACCATCGACGAGGGCGTGGGGGCCGAGCTGCTCGCCGGCGCCCGGCGCGCCGTCGAGAAGCGTCGGAGGGTGCACCTGCGCTACCTCGTGCCGAGCCGTGACGAGTCCACCGAGCGCGACGTCGACCCCATGCGCGTGGTCAATCTGGACGCCCACTGGTACCTCGAGGGCTGGTGCCACCGGGCCCAGGACACCCGCTTGTTCCGGATGGACCGGATCGAGGCGCTGGAGGTCCTGGACGTCGACGGCACGCCCCCGCCCGAGGCCCAGCTGCGCGACCTCGACGCGGGCACGTTCACGCCCCGCGTCGACGACGCCCTGGTGACCATCGAGCTCGGTCCGGGCGCAGCCTGGGTCAGCGACTACTACCCGGTGGAGTCGGTGCAGACCGGGCCGGACGGCCGGCAGACGGTCACGCTGCGCACCGCCGACACCCTCTGGCTGCGCCGGCTCATGTGGCGCCTCGGTGGTCACGGGCGGGTGGTGGCCCCCGCCGACCTCGCCGCCTCGGTGCAGGCGGGCGCCCAGGCCGCGCTGGCGGCCTACGGTGCGGCCCCCGACGCGCCCGGCGTGGACGGGTAGGGTCGACGCCGTGTGGTGGTGGGTCCTGATCTGGGTGCTGCTCGTGGTCATCGCGGCGGCCTACTTGGCGAGCCGTGCGTGGGGGGTCTGGGGACAGGTCAAGGACCTGACCGCCGAGGTCGCCCACGCCTCGGAGACCGTGGCGGCCCTCCAGGCCCAGGCCGACCGGGTCGGCGACGCGGTCCCGCCC
The DNA here is from genome assembly GCA_963757635.1 of uncultured Actinomycetota bacterium. GTDB lineage: Bacteria > Actinomycetota > Actinomycetes > Actinomycetales > Dermatophilaceae > Pedococcus. Next base: position 276,538 of record CAVWSK010000007.1, read on the forward strand.
GCGGAACCGGCCGTGTTCGGGGACCCGCGCGCGCTGCGCCGGGAACGCGAGGTCACCCGTGCGTCGTTGAAGCAGCAGCGGCGCGCCCGACAGGCCGCGCGGCGTCCCTCGTGGGCGAGACACCTAGACTGACTGCAGGCGCCCAGCACGTCCCGGGCCGTTCGAGAAGCGTGGCCAACCGATGGCCGAGAGGATCTGAGTCACATGCGCGGTTTGTTCGAAGGCTGGCACCTGATCATCCTGCTGGTGCTGCTGGTCGTGCTGTTCGGGTTCAAGCGGCTGCCCGACGCCGCCCGCAGCATCGGGCGCTCGATGCGGATCTTCAAGTCCGAGGTCGAGGAGATGAAGAACGACGGCAAGAGCGCCGCGAGCGAGGACACCGTGCGGGGCGAGACCGTCCGCAAGCCGGCACCCGAGGGCACCGACCCGATCCGTGAGGACCACAGCCCGCGCACGGACAACTCCACCGGCGCTCCCTGAGCCCCGTCCAGTCCCCGACCGCCACCCCGCCCATGGCCATCCGGCGCGCCCGCAACCCCGACGGCAGGATGTCGCTGGGTGACCACCTGCGCGAGCTGCGCCGCCGGTTCATCATCTCGGCCAGCGCCATCTTCGCCGGGGCAGTGCTCGGCTGGATCTTCTACCCCCAGGTCTACGACGAGCTCGCCGCGCCGTTCAACGACTACAAGGACGCCAACCCCACGAGCGTCATCAGCCTGAACTTCGGCAACGCGACGGCGGCGTTCTCCCAACAGGTCGCGATCTCGATCTTCGTGGGTGTGCTGATCTCGAGCCCTGTCTGGCTCTACCAGCTGTGGGCGTTCATCGTGCCCGGCCTGACCAAGAAGGAGCGCCGGATCTCCCAGGCCTTCATCGCGGCCATCGTCCCGCTGTTCCTGGCGGGCTGCGCCCTGGCCTACTACGTGCTGCCCAAGGTGCTCGAAGTGCTCTACGGGTTCACGCCTCCCGGCGCCTCCAACATCCAGCAGGTCAGTGAGTACTTCTCGTTCGTCACCCGGTTCATCATCGCCTTCGGCGGGGCGTTCCTGCTGCCGGTCTTCCTCGTCGCGCTGAACGCCATCGGCGTGCTGCCGTCCTCGGTCATGGTCAAGTCGTGGCGTCCGGCGGTGTTCGGGATCTTCGTCCTGTCGGCGATCGCCACGCCGACTCCGGACGCCTTCACCATGTTCCTGCTGGCCATCCCGCTGGTGGGCCTCTACTTCGGCGCCATCGGGGTCAGCAAGCTCATCGAGCGGCGCCGCCGCAAGAGCCGGCCCAACTGGGTCGATGTCGCCGACGACGAGGCCTCGGAGCTGTAGCCTCCGCGCGTGGGCAAACGCATCGGCCTGGTCGTCAACCCGACCTCGGGCAAGAACCGCGGCATGGCACTCGGTCTCGAGGTCGCCAACCGGATGCGCGCTGCCGGGCACGAGGTACTCGACCTGTCCGACGAGTCGTATGCCGCGGCGCGTGACCGGGCGATCGGCGCCATCGCCCAGGGCATCGACGTGCTGGCGGTCGTGGGTGGCGACGGCATGGTGCACCTCGGGGTGGAGCTCGCCGCCGAGACCAAGACGACGCTGGCCGTCATCGCGGCGGGGACCGGCAACGACATCTCCCGGGGCCTGGGGCTCCCGGTGCACGACCCGGTCCGGGCGGCCGACCTGGTCACCACCGGGGTCGCTCGCACCATCGACGCGGTGCGGCACGTCGACGCCCATGGGGGACGGCACTGGTACGCCGGTGTCCTCGGTGCCGGGTTCGACTCCCTGGTCAACGAGCGGGCCAACACCTGGCCGTGGCCCAAGGGTCAGATGCGCTACAACCTGGCCATCCTGCGCGAGCTGCCGCTGTTCCGCGCCATCCCGTACGTCGTCACGGTCGACGGGGTCCGGCACGAGACGCGCGCGATGCTCGTCGTGGTCGCCAACGGGCCGTCGTACGGCGGGGGCATGCAGGTCGCGCCGGACGCCGAGTTCGACGACGGCCTCGTCGACGTGATGATCCTGCACGAGATCAGCACGCTGGAGTTCCTCAAGGTGTTCCCGAAGGTCTTCAAGGGGGCGCACGTCACCCACCCCGCAGTGCAGATGCTGCGCGGGCGGGTGGTGACCCTGGAGGCAGAGGGGATCGTCGCCTACGCCGATGGCGAGCGCTTCGCCCGGCTGCCGCTCACGGTGGAGGTCGTCCCCGGGGCGATCACGGTCCTCGCGCCCGCCGTGGCCTCCGCGACCGCCTGACCACGCTGACGTAGCCTCGGGTCATGTCCACCCCCGCCGAGCGGTTCGCTGCCTCCGCCGACCGCGCAGCAGCCCGGCACAGCGAGTTCGCCACCTTCACCGAGGGCCTGGAGTTCCCGCTCGACGACTTCCAGGTGCAGGCCTGCCGGGCCGTCGAGGCCGGCAAGGGGGTGCTCGTGGCCGCGCCCACCGGGGCCGGCAAGACCATCGTCGGCGAGTTCGCCGTCCACCTGGCCCTGGCGACCGGGCGCAAGGCGTTCTACACGACCCCGATCAAGGCGCTGTCCAACCAGAAGTACGCCGACCTCGCCCGCAGGCACGGCGCGCAGAACGTCGGGCTGCTCACCGGCGACTCGTCGATCAACGGTGAGGCACCCATCGTCGTCATGACGACCGAGGTGCTGCGCAACATGATGTATGCCGGGTCGCACACCCTGCGCGGGCTCGGCTTCGTGGTCATGGACGAGGTCCACTACCTCGCCGACCGCTTCCGCGGCGCGGTCTGGGAGGAGGTCATCATCCACCTCCCGGAGGACGTGCAGGTGGTCTCCCTGTCGGCGACCGTGAGCAACGCCGAGGAGTTCGGGTCCTGGCTGGCCGAGGTCCGGGGCAACCACGAGGTGATCGTGTCCGAGCACCGCCCCGTCCCACTGTGGCAGCACATGGTCGTCGGCCCCGGGCTGTACGACCTCTTCGTCGACGAGGCGGCCGCCCCCACCACGGGCATCGACGCGACGAGGGTCAACCCCGAGCTGCTCCAGGCGATCCGGACCCAGGAGCAGCGTGGGCGGTGGAGCGACCCCGGTCAGGGGCCGTCCGGCCACGGCGGCCACGGCGGCAGGGGCCACCGGGGCAAGCCCCGTGGTCCCGGTGGTGGCCCGGGGGGCCGGGGGATGGCCCGAGGCGGCTCCGGGGGCGGCCCCGGCGGCCGCTTCGGCGGTGGGCCCTCGAGGTCCGAGGTCGTCGCCCGGCTCGACCGTGAAGGGCTGCTGCCGGCCATCACCTTCATCTTCAGCCGGGTCGGCTGCGAGGCCGCGGTCACCCAGCTGCTGCGCGACGGCACCCACCTGATCACCGAGGCCGAGGGCAACCGGATCCGCCGCACCGTCGAGGAGCGCATCCAGGGACTGGCCGAGGAGGACCTGGCGGTGCTGGGCTACTGGGACTTCGTCGAGGGCCTGACCCGCGGCTTTGCCGCCCACCACGCGGGCATGCTGCCGACCTTCCGCGAGATCGTCGAGGAGCTGTTCACCGCGGGCCGGATCCGGGCCGTCTTCGCGACCGAGACGCTCGCCCTCGGCATCAACATGCCCGCCCGCACGGTGGTCCTGGAGAAGCTGGTCAAGTTCAACGGTGAGACCCACGCCGACATCACGCCGGCCGAGTACACCCAGCTGACCGGTCGAGCAGGTCGGCGCGGCATCGACATCGAGGGCCACGCGCTCGTGCTGTGGAACCGCGGGCTCGACCCGCTCGCCGTCGCGGGGCTGGCGTCCACGCGCACCTATCCGTTGCGCTCCAGCTTCCGGCCCACCTACAACATGGCCGTCAACCTCGTCGCCCAGGTGGGGCGCGAGACCGCCCGGGACATCCTCGAGACGTCCTTCGCGCAGTTCCAGGCCGACCGGGCCGTCGTGGGGCTGGCCCGGTCCGTGCGCAAGAACGAGGAAGGCCTGGAGGGCTACGCCGAGGGCATGGCCTGCCACCTCGGGGACTTCAGCGAGTACGCCGCGTTGCGCAACGAGATCGCCCAGCTCGAGAAGGAGGGTGCCAAGGTGCGCTCGGCCAGCCGACGCGCGGAGGCTGCCGTCTCGCTCGAGTCGCTCCGGATCGGTGACGTCATCAAGATCCCGGCCGGTCGCCGCTCGGGCTATGCCGTCGTGGTGCAGCCCTCCAAGTCCTTCCGGGGCGAGGCGCCCTCACCGACCGTCATCACCGAGGACCACCAGCTGAGGCGCCTCACGCTGGTCGACGTGCCCGTGCCCGTCGAGCCGGTCACGCGGATGAAGGTCCCGCCCCACTTCAACGCCAAGAGCCCCAAGGCGCGCCGCGACCTGGCCACCTCCCTGCGGATCGCGCTGCCACACGACCCACTGCAGGCGCCCACCCGGCATACCTCCTCACCGGGTGAGGACGAACGCATCGCCGAGCTGCGGCGCCGGCTGAAGGCCCACCCCTGCCACCAGTGCCCGGACCGCGAGGACCACGCCCGTTGGGCCGAGCGGTGGTGGCGCCTCAGGCGCGAGACCGTCGGGATGCAGCGGAAGATGGAGGGCCGCACCAACTCGGTCGCCCGCACCTTCGACCGGATCTGCGAGCTGCTGGCCGAGCTCGGCTACCTCTCGCCGGACGGGACCGCGGTCACGGCGCAGGGGGAGAACCTACGGCGGCTCTACACCGAGAAGGACCTGCTGGCCGCCGAGTGCCTGCGGCTGGGCGTCTGGAAGCGGCTGGACCCGGCCGGACTGGCCGCCGTGGTGTCGGTGCTCGTCCACGAGCCGCGCCGCGACGACGCCGACCCCTCGCCGCGGATGCCCGGGGAGGACGTCGCCGAGGCTGTCACCGAGATGCGCCGGCTGTGGGAGGGCCTGGAGTCCCGCGAGCGCGAGCGCGGGCTGCCCCTCACCAACGACCCCGACGCGGGGATGGCCTGGATGATGCACCGGTGGGCGTCGGGGCAGCGGCTCGACTACGTCCTGCGGGGGCAGGACATGGCGGCCGGGGACTTCGTGCGGCGCTGCAAGCAGGTCGTCGACCTGTTGGGGCAGATCTCGGATGCCGCACCCGACCCGCACCTGCACACCACCGCCCGCCAGGCCATCGACCAGGTCATGCGCGGCGTGGTCGCGGCCGACCGCCTGGACTGAGCGGCCCGGGGAGACCACTCCGCGAGACCGAGCCGTGCCGAGTCGAGCCGGGCGGGTGAGGATGGTCCGGTGAGCCGAACCACCGCTGACCAGCCGTCCTCCACCGAACCCGACCACGAGGACACCCCGGACCACGAGGACACCCCGGACCAGCAGGACACGCCCGACCCCCGCCGGTGGAAGGCCCTGATCGTCTGCCTCGTCGCCGGCTTCATGAGCCTGCTCGACGTGAGCATCGTCAACGTGGCACTGCCCAGCATCGAGCAGGGGCTCGGTGCGACCTCCAGCGACCTGCAGTGGATCGTCTCGGGCTACGCGCTGACGTTCGGCCTCGTCCTGGTGCCGTCGGGCCGCCTGGGTGACGCGACAGGGCGTCGACGGATGTTCATCATCGGCGTCGTCGTCTTCGGCGTGTCCAGCCTGCTCTGCGGACTGGCCGCGGGCAGCGGGCTGCTGGTCGCCGCGCGGCTGCTGCAGGGCGTCGGCGGCGGGCTGCTCAACCCGCAGGTCTCCGGGCTGATCCAGTTCCTGTTCCGCGGTGCCGAGCGCGCCCGGGCCTTCGGCATGCTCGGGGCCACCATCGGACTGTCGACGGCGGTGGGCCCGATCGTCGGCGGGCTCATCCTGAGCGCGTTGGGGGCGGACACGGGCTGGCGGTGGATCTTCTTCGTCAACCTGCCGGTCGCGCTGGCGGCCGTGGTCCTGGCCCAGCGGTGGATCCCGGCTGCCGAGCCGCGCGAGGGAGCCCGGCGTCGCGAGGACCTCGACCCCGTGGGTGTGGCCCTGCTCGGGGCCGGGGTGCTCGCCCTGCTGCTGCCCCTGGTCGAGACCGGGCGCAGCGGGGGGTCGGCGGGTGTCCCCGGATGGGTCGCTGGGGTGGGCGCCGCGCTGCTGGCCCTGTTCGTGCTGTGGGAGCGCCGGTACACCGCCCGTGGCCACACACCCCTGGTCGACCTGTCGTTGTTCGCCCTGCCGGGCTATGCATCGGGGGCCGTGGTGGCGACGGTCTACTTCTCGGGATTCACCGGGATCTTCTTCGTCATCACCATCTACCTCCAGCAGGCCCTGGACTACTCACCGCTGCTCGCTGGACTGGCCGTGACGCCGTTCGCCGCGGGTTCGGCGGTGATGGCCGCCGTCGGTGGCCGGGTGGTGGGCCGGTTCGGTCGGTCATTGGTCACCGTCGGCCTCGTGGTCGTGCTCGTCGGGCTCGTGGCCACGGACCTCGTGCTGTCGACCGTGGAGGGTCGCGCCACCGGCTGGTATGCCGCGCTGCCCCTGCTCGTCGCCGGCCTGGGCAGCGGCATGGTCATCTCCCCGAACATCACCCTGACCCTCGCCGACGTGCCGGTCCAGCGAGCCGGCATCGCCGGGGGCGTCCTGCAGACGGGGCAGCGGATCGGCACGGCGGCCGGCATCGCGCTCATCGGCACGGTCTTCTTCGCCCGGGTGCAGTCCGGGGCAGGCGACGCCGCCGCCATGGCCCTGCGGGTCGCCACCGGGCTGGTGCTGCTCTCGCTGGTGGCCAGCTTCGCCGACGCCCTGCTGCGACGGCGGCACGTCCAGGGCGCTGCCTAGCTTGTCCCGGGACGACCCGGGTCGCCGAGTTTGAAGACTGGTGGCCCTCCTGACCTCCACAGGTCTTCAAACTCGCCGCGCGGAAGCCGGACCTCAGTCGATCTGCAGGGCCGCCAGCACCCGGTTGAGCGAGCTGGTCACGCCGAACTCGCTCGCCACCCGGCTCAGCAGCACGGGGTCCGCGACCGTGGTGGGCAGTGCCATGTCGACCTCTGCGACGGGTGCGTCGGGCGCCACGCGGACCACCATGGGCGCCACGTCGAGGTAGGCGGCGCCCGCCTCGAGCCGGGTGCGCTGGGCGCCCTTGATCTCGGGGTCGCCGGAGTCGACCGCAGCGCGCAGGGCCACCAGGCTCCCGTACTTCTCGATGAGCTTGGCCGCGGTCTTCTCCCCGATCCCCGCCACCCCGGGCAGCCCGTCGCTGGTGTCGCCCCGCAGCACGCTCATGTCCGCGTAGGCGGGGCCGTGCGCCACGGCATACTTGGTCTGGAGGAAGGCCTCGTCCACGAGGTCGGGGTCGCGCACCCCACCACGGGCGGTGTAGATGACCCGCACCTGTGCGGCGTCATCGACGAGCTGGAACAGGTCGCGGTCGCCGGTGACGATGTCGATCGCCATGGTGTCCTTGTGGCGGGCGGTCAGGGTGCCGATGACGTCATCGGCCTCGTAGCCATCGGCCCCCAGCCGGGGCAGGCCCAGGGAGGCGAGGGCGTCGCGGATGACCGGCACCTGCGGCGTGAGGTCCTCGGGCGACTCCTCCTCGACGGGCGACCCATCGGTGAGGCGATGGGCCTTGTACGTGGGGATGGCGTCCACCCGGAACTGGGGGCGCCAGTCGTTGTCCCAGCAGGCGACGAAGTGCGTGGGCCGGTGGGTCGTGATCAAGGACGCGATCATGTCCAGGAAGCCCCGGACCGCGTTGGTCGGCGGCTCGGACGGGTCCTTGCGCTGGTCAGGGACGCCGAAGAAGGCGCGGAAGTACAGGGAGGCGGAGTCGAGGAGCATCAGCCGGCCGGCGGACGGGGAGGTCATGGACCCATGCTGCCACCACCCGCGGGCGCGCTCAGTAGGCTGTCTGCGTGGAAGACCTCGATCGACGCATCGTCACCCTGCTGCGCTCGGACGGTCGGATGAGCTACACCGACCTCGGCAAGGCGATGGGGCTCTCGACGTCCGCCGTGCACCAGCGGGTGCGCAGGCTCGAGGAGCGGGGGGTGCTCAAGGGGTACTCCGCGGTGGTCGACTGGACGGCGCTCGGCCTCCCGCTCACCGCCTTCATCTCGATCACCCCGCTCGACCCCACCGCCCCTGACGACATCCCGGACCGGCTGCGCGACATCACCGAGCTGGAGGCCTGCCACTCCGTCGCGGGGGAGGAGAACTACATCCTCAAGGCCCGCGTCCAGACCCCGCTGGACCTCGAGGTCCTGCTCGCGCGGGTGCGGGCCGCGGCCAACGTCGCCACGCGCACGACGGTCGTGCTCTCCACGCCCTGGGAGTAGCGCACGCGGACCTCAGTGCGCGTCGAGCTCGTCGAGGGTCAGCAGGACGAGCGAGGCGGTCCAGACCAGTGGCGCCGGACCGGCCGGGCGACCCGTCCGGGTCACCTTCTCCGGCAGTGAGCCGTATGCCGTGCGGTGGGCATCGAGCCAGTCGAGGCGGTCCTCGGCGGCGCCGGTACGACCGCTGGCCGCGGCGGTGAGGGCGACGAGCGCCGTCTCCGGTGTCCACGACGCCCCGCCGTTCTTGACCCAGTCGACGCCCGGGGCAAGACCGCCCGCCGGCTGTGCGGCCTGGCGCTGGTAGGCATGCCAGGCGTTCGTGACGCCCGCCGGGACCGGGGCCCGGACGAACGGCGGCAGCAGCATGGCCACCGCCGCGTCGAGCCCGCCGTCGGCGCCGAACCGCTCGTACCGCGGGCCGAAGTCGCGCGCGAGCAGGGACGCGAGCCCGCTGGCCGCCTGTTCGGCGTCCGCTGCCTCGCGCGGCGCTCCCGTGCGGCGGTAGTCGCCCGCAGCGGCCTGCAGCCCCGCGAGGATGGGCGCGACCGTGCCCAGCGTGGTGCGGGAGGCCGGGACCTCCCAGTAGTCGGGGGACGGGGGCGGTAGGCGGAGCCCGTGGTCCACCAACGCCGTGAGCGTCCGGGTACAGCGGTCGCGCAGCCGGGCCGCCGACGGTGGGACGCCGGCTGCGCTGTGGGCCCGTACCGAGGCGATCGCCCAGAGCACCCAGCCGCAGCCGTCGCTCTGGCGGGCCCGGTCGGTCAGCGGGGTGCCGTCGAGCCGGTAGCGCGCCTGGAAGCCGGTCGTCGGGTCGAACTCGAGCCGGGCGAGCCGGTCGAGCACCTGGGCGGCATCCTGCGGGTGACCACTGCGGCTGAGGGCGACGGCGGCGAAGGACCCGTCCCGCGGCCAGAAGTAGCCCCAGGGGCCGCCCGGACCGGCGGCCACGGCCCCGTTGGGGGCCTGGAAGGTGTGCAGGTCGACCAGGGCCCAGCGGGCCATGTCCTCCCAGCGCGTGCCCGCGCCCGGGACCGTCCCGGACCCCAGCCACGCGCGGTCGGCAGCGGCCCGTCCGGAGGCCTCGTACGTCGCGGCGGCGCGGTAGCCGCCCGTGCTGATGAGGTGCTCCTCGGCCGGCGTCGTCAGGGGGCCGGAGGCGGCTCCGGCGACGGCCAGGGCCAGCAGCAGGGCGACGAGCGGCATGACCACGCGAGTACGCACGATCGCCCCCCTGTCCTGGTCGGCTGGTCCGCCCACCGTAGTTCAGTCAGCGAGCGATGGTGGCGAATGTCCCGCCCGAGGCCCGGAGCAGGTCCGAGGGCGAGATCGAGAGGTCGAGCCCCCGCCGACCCCCGGAGACGTAGACCACGTCGAGCCCGGCGGCGGACTCGTCGACGACCGTGGGGAGCGCTCGCTTCTGGCCGACGGGGGAGATGCCCCCCACGACGTAGCCCGTGGAGCGCTCGGCGTCCCCGGGAGCGGCCATCGTGACCTTCTTGCGCCCCAGCACGGCGGCCAGGGCCTTGAGGTCGAGGGTGCGGTCGACCGGGACGACCCCCACGGCAAGCCCCTCGGGCCCGTCGACCAGGAGGGTCTTGAACACCTGCCCGGGGGGCACCGACAACGCGACCGCGGCCTCCAGTCCGTAGGAGGCCGCGGCCGGGTCGTGGTCGTAGTGGTGCACGTGGAAGGCGATGCCCAGTCGGGTCAGGGCCGTCGTCGCCTGGGTGCCGGCGCTCGCCTCGCCCCGACGCTTGCCCATGGACGGGTATGCCGACGGGTCGTCGTGCGGGTCAGCGCTTCTCGACGTGCTGGACGAGCTTCCAGGCGGCAGGGAGCAGTCCGGCGGCGACGACGATCTTGAGCCCGTCACCGATGAGGAAGGGGATGACGCCCTTGTCGAGGCCGGTCCCCAGGTCCATGCCGGTGGCGGCCATGAGGTAGGGCAGGCCGACGGCGTAGATCACGACGTTGCCGAGCACCATGGTCCCTGCGGTCTTGACCGGGGTGCGGTCGGCGCCTCGCTGGGCGAGCAGGCCCACGAGGCCGGCGGCGAGGACGAAGCCGATGACGTAACCGAACGACGGGAAACCGTAGCCACTGGAGTGGCCGGCGAACCACGGGACACCGGCCATGCCGGCGACCATGTAGAGGCCGACGCTCAGCAGGCCGCGCACCGACCCGAGGGCGGCGCCGGTGAGCAGCGCGGCGAAGGTGCCGAGCGTGAGGGGGACGGGGGTGAAGGACAGCGGGATGGCGAACTGGGCCAGCAGGCCGACGAAGCCAGCACCGCCGAGGACGAGGGTCGCGTCACGGACGAGACCGCCCGGGATGGCATCGGCGAGGACACGGGTGCGGGGGAGCGCGGAAACAGTCACGGCAGAAACCTAGCGAACGTGGGCCTCGACGCATACGCATGTCTCACGTCGGCCCCGTCACACCCCACCCTTCTCCGCCGAGATGGATGCTCGTCACACGTTCCGTCGGCGTGTCGTGTGACGCAGATCCATCTCGGCGGGAGGGGTGGAGTGGCGCAGGCAGGTCAGACCAGGGAGGCCTCGCGGCTCGCGGCGGCGCGCTGGACGGCGACCTCGTGCGAGGCGGCCTGGTCGCCCTGGTCGCGCCACCACTGCTGGCCCGACTCGGGGAGGGTGTAGATCGGGTCGAAGTAGACGTAGTCGCGCGACAGGGCGTCCTGGCCGGACGCCGTGTCGGCGGCCTCGAGGTTGGTGCGGTAGTTCTTGCGCCAGAACGACATGCCCCGCTCGGTGTCGTAGTTGTCGACCTGGTGCACCCAGCGCTTGCCGACGTAGGGCACGTCGCAGACGATGCGCGGCGTGGCGAAGCCTGGCAGGTAGCCCATCATCGAGTGCTGCAGGTGCTGGGCCTCGGCCAGCGAGAGCCGCCAGTGCTCGGCGAACGGGATCATGTCGCACATGTAGAAGTAGTAGGGCGTGATCATCGCGTCGTCCTGCAGCGCGAAGCACAGGTCGAGCAGGTCGGCGGTCGAGTCGTTGACGCCGCGCATGAGGACACCCTGGTTGCGCACGTCGCGCACCCCGGCCTCGAGCATGGCCTTGGCCGCGTCCGCCACCAGCGGCGTGACCGACTGGGCGCTGTTCACGTGGGTGTGGATCGCCAGGGACACCCCGCGGGAGCGGGCCTTGGCCGCGACGCGAGCGACGCCTTCGACGACGTCCGGCTGCAGCCAGTGCTGGGGCAGCCCCATGAGCGCCTTGGTGGCGAGCCGGATGTCGCGGATGTTCTCGACGTCGAGCAGCTTGTCGAGGAAGCCCTCGAGGTTCCTCCACGGCATGTTGGCCACGTCGCCGCCGGAGACCACCACGTCGCGCACCTGCGGGGTCTGCTGGAGGTAGGCGAGCATCGCGGCATACCGGTCGACCGGCTTGCCGGTCAGCTTCAGCTTGTCGACGACGGCGGTGGAGTTGCCGACGAGGTCCATTCGCGTGCAGTGCCCGCAGTACTGCGGGCAGGTCGGGAGCAGCTCGGCGAGAACCTTGGTCGGGTAGCGGTGGGTGAGGCCCTCGGCGACCCACATGTCGTGCTCGTGGAGACTGTCGCGGGTGGCGTGCGGGTGCGAGGGCCAGTCGGTGCGGCGGTCGGAGAAGACCGGGAGCATGTAGCGCCGGACCGGGTCGGCATAGAAGGCGCGGGTGAACTCGACACCACTGGCCGGCATCTCGCGGTCGGTGGCCGGCACCATGGTGTTCATCATCTGCGGGGGCACGAGCATCGACATGGTGGCGCGCTCGGCCTGGTCTCGCTCGAGGTCGGCGTAGAAGGCCTCGGTGAGCAGGTCGCCCATCAGCTCGCGCAGCTGGCGGACGTTCTTGACGCAGTGCGCACGCTGCCACTGGGCGCTGGCCCAGTCCTGGCTCGTGACCTCCCGCCAGCCGGGGATGCGGGTCCAGTCGGGCTCTACCAGCTCGCGGTGGCGGTAGACGTAGGGCTGCTCGATCGTGGTGCTCATGCATGGCAGGATACGCAACAGATTGCGCTTCGTATGCCATCTGAGCCGCAAGATTTCCTGCATTTTTGCCACTGAAGGGAAGATCCCGTGTCGACAGCGTCATCGCCGGTAGGTCTGCACCGCGTCCTGGACCCCGCCGGGGCCTGCCTCCCGCAGGCCGCCCAGCGGCTCGACACGCGGCCGGAGCTGTGGCCGGACGAGGTGCGCGTGGACGTCGAGACCCTGAACCTCGACGCGGCCTCCTACCGCCAGCTCGCCGAGGCGCACACCGATGCCGCCGGTCGACTCGACGGCACGGCGGTCCGCGACCAGGTCCTGGACATCGTCGCGACGCGCGGCAAGATGCAGAACCCCGTCACCGGCTCGGGCGGGATGCTCATCGGCACCGTGGCCGAGGTCGGCCCCCGGTCCACGCTGGGCCTGTCGGTCGGCGACCACATCGCGACCCTGGTCTCCCTGTCCCTCACCCCCCTCGTCATCACCGACGGCCTCGAGCGCTGGGACGGCCGCTCCGAGCGCGTCCCGGCCCGCGGCCACGCCATCCTCTTCGGGAGGTCCATCGCCGCGCGGCTACCCGAGGACCTCGCGCCGGAGCTGGCCCTGATGGTGATGGACGTGTGCGGCGCGCCGGCCCTCGTCGCGCGGGTGGTGGGGGAGTATGCCGCGCGCGGCGTCGCCCCCACGGTCGCCGTCCTCGGCGGGGCCGGGAAGTCGGGCTCGCTGTCGCTCGCAGCGGCAGCCGACGCCGGGGCAGGGCGGCGCATCGCCGTCGTGCCCCACCAGCGGGAGGCCGACCTCCTCTCGGGCACCGGGCTGGCCGACGAGGTCGTCATCGCCGATGCCCGGAGCCCGCTGGGGCTCTCGGAGGCCGTGGCGGCCGCAGGGGGGCCGGCCGACATCACCGTCGTGTGCGTGGACGTGCCGGGCTGCGAGCAGCCCGCAATCCTGGCCACCGCCCAGGGCGGCACGATCATCTTCTTCTCGATGGCCACCAACTTCGCGGCCGCGGCCCTCGGCGCGGAGGGGGCTGCCGCAGACGTCCGCATGCTGGTCGGCAACGGCTACGTCCCGGGCCACGCCGACTACGCGGTCGACCTGGTGCGCACCAACGCCGCGGTGCGCGGGCTCTTCGAGTCCAGGCTCGGCGACTGAGGCGGCTCCCCGGGACCAAGGGCCCCTTCCCACCGTGCGCCCGTGCGTGGTCCCATCGGGTATGCCCACTGGGACCTCGATCGACTACGCCCCTGACGACCTCGCCCTGGACCTCCGGTGGTGGGCTGCGGCCAACTACCTCACCGTCGGCCAGATCTACCTGATGGAGAACGCGCTGCTGCGCGAGCCCCTCGTGCTGGAGCACATCAAGCCCCGACTCCTCGGGCACTGGGGCACCAGCCCGGGGCTGTCCATGATCTACGCCCTGGTCAACCGGGTCATCCGGGACACGGGGAGCGACTGGCTCTACGTCACCGGTCCCGGCCACGGGGGTCCGGCCCTCGTCGCGGCGGCGTGGCTGGAGGGCACCTACTCCGAGGTCTACCCCCACATCGGTGACGACGCCGAGGGGGTCCGGGCACTTTTCCGGCAGTTCTCCTCGCCCGGCGGGATCCCCAGCCACGTCAGCGTGCAGACCCCTGGCAGCATCCACGAGGGTGGCGAGCTCGGCTACGCCCTCGTGCACGCAGCCGGTGCCGCGTTCGACCACCCCGACCTGGTCGTGGCCTGCGTCGTCGGCGACGGCGAGGCCGAGACCGGTCCGCTCGCCGCGTCGTGGCGGCTGCCGAACTTCCTCAACCCGCGGCGGGACGGCGCGGTCCTGCCGATCATCCACCTCAACGGCTACAAGATCGCCGGACCGACCGTGATGGGCCGCTCTTCCGACGCGGACGTCGAGGCCTACCTGCGCGGCCAGGGATGGGACCCGGTGACCGTGTCGGGTGACGACCCGGCGGTCGTCTTCCCGGCGCTGCACGCCGCCCTCATGCGCTCCCACGCCACGATCCGCGACCTGCAGGACGTCGCCCGTGGCACCGCGGGCCCCAGCGACACCGTCCGGCACCCGTGGCCGGCGATCATCCTGCGCACCCCCAAGGGCTGGACCGGGCCGGACGTCGTCGACGGCGTACAGATCCAGGGCACCAACCTCAGCCACCAGGTACCCCTCTCGGGCCTGGCCGACCACCCCGGACACCTGGCGCTGCTCGAGGAGTGGATGCAGTCCTACCGTCCCCAGGAGCAGTTCGACGCCGAGGGACGTCTGGCCCCGGAGCTCAGGGCCCTGGCGCCGGACGGCGACCGGCGGATGTCAGCCACCCCCTACGCCAACGGCGGGCGGCTGCGCACCGAGCTGCCCATCCCGGCCCTGGAGCCCTACGAGGCGACCTTCGAGGGGCGCGGACAGGCGCAGCTGGAGAACACCATCACCGCGGGCGCCCTCATGCGCGACGTGTATGCCGCGACGACCCGGCCCGACGGCGGCGGCACCTTCCGGCTGTTCTCGCCCGACGAGACGGCCAGCAACCGGCTGCAGAACGTCTTCGAGGTGACCGAGCGCTGCTTCATGGGCCCGCTGCTGCCCACCGACCAGAAGCTCGGCCCGGACGGCCGGGTCATGGAGGTCCTCAGCGAGCACCTCTGCCAGGGCTGGCTGGAGGGCTACCTGCTCAGCGGGCGGCACGGCATGTTCGCGACCTACGAGGCGTTCGCGATGGTCTCCGCGTCGATGGCGATCCAGCACGTCAAGTGGCTGCAGCACGCCGCGGACCTGGAGTGGCGGGCGCCGGTGTCCTCGCTGAACATCCTGCTCACCTCGACGTGCTGGCGCAACGACCACAACGGCTTCTCCCACCAGGGTCCGGGGCTGATCGACTGCCTGCTGCCGCTGGCCCCAGGGGTCGTGCGGGTGTGGCTGCCGCCGGACGCCAACACGACGCTGTCGATCACCGACCACTGCCTGCGCAGCACCGACCACGTCAACCTCATCGTGGTCGACAAGCAGAAGCACCTGCAGTACCTCTCCCTGGAGGAGGCGGCCCACCACTGCGCGAACGGCGCGGGGGAGTGGGAGTGGGCCAGCACCTGCGAGCCCGGTGAGACCCCTGACATCGTCCTGGCGTGCGCCGGTGACGTGCCCACCCTGGAGTCGCTGGCCGCGGTCGAGCTCCTGCGTGAGCACGTGCCCGAGCTCAAGGTCCGCTTCGTCAACGTCGTCGACCTGATGGCCCTCCTGCCCGAGAACGACCACCCGCACGGCTTCACCGACTCCCAGTTCGACGACCTGTTCACCGCCGACCGGCACGTGGTGTTCGCCTTCCACGGCTATCCCCGTGCCGTGCACCAGCTCATCCACGGCCGCAGCAACCCGGGGCGGTTCCACGTGCGCGGCTTCAGCGAGCAGGGCACGACGACGACACCGTTCGACATGGTCGTGCTCAACCGGATGAGCCGGTTCCACCTCGCCAAGGAGGTGCTGCGGCGGGCCTCGTCGCGGCCCACCGGGTGGAACGACCTGGTACGGCTCTGCGACGAGCGGCTCGCCGAGCACGAGGTGTACATCCGCGAGCACCTGGCCGACCTGCCGGACATCGCGAACTGGACCTGGCGGGGCCAGGGCGGGTGAGCGAGGACCCCGTCCCGGGTCCCGCCACCTCGGGCGGGGTCCTGGTCCTCAACGTGGGTTCGTCCTCGGTGCGCTACGCCCTGGTCGACCCGGACACGGGCCAGGTGGCCGTCGGCGGCCACGTCCAGGACATCGGGGGCGACGGCCCGCCGGGCCACGACGAGGCCCTGGAGCGTGTGGTGCACCAGCTGGCGGCCGACGGTGCCGACCTCGGCCGGTTCCCTCCCCTGGCGGTCGGACACCGCGTGGTGCACGGGGGGCCCCGGTTCCACGACCCCGTGCTGGTGGACGACGCGGTGCTGGCCGACATCGAGGCGCTCGAGCCCCTCGCCCCGCTGCACAATCGCGTCAACCTCGCCGGCATCCGGGCCATGCGCCGCGCCCTCCCCGAGGTGCCCCAGGTGGCGGTCTTCGACACGGCCTTCCACCACACCCTGCCCGCCCGCGCGTCCACGTATGCCGTGCCCCGAGCCTGGCGCGAGGAGCACCACGTGCGTCGGTACGGCTTCCACGGGACGTCCTACGCCCACGTCCTGCGCCGTGCCACGGCGCTGCTGGGCACCGACCCCGCGCAGACGAACCTGGTCGCCCTGCACCTGGGCAACGGGGCCAGCGCCTGCGCCATCGAGGGCGGCCGCAGCATCGACACGTCGATGGGCCTGTCGCCCCTCGAGGGGCTGGTCATGGGCACCCGGTCCGGCGACGTCGACCCTTCCCTCGGTGCCTACCTCGACCGCGTCGCGGGTCTGGGGGTCCAGGACTACGACGACGCCCTCAACCACGCCAGCGGTCTGGCGGGTCTCGCGGGGGTTTCGGACCTGCGCGAGGTGGAGGCCCGCCGGGCCGCGGGCGACGAGGCGGCCACCCTTGCCTTCGACGTCGCGGCCTATCGCCTGCGCAAGTACATCGGCGGCTACGCCGTGGTGCTGGGCCGGGTCGACGCCATCGTCTTCACCGGCGGCATCGGCGAGCACAGCCCCGAGCTGCGCGGCGAGGTCCTCGGCGGGCTCGGGCTCCTGGGTGTCGAGCTCGACGCCGTCGCCAACGCCGCAGGCCAGCCCGAGCGCCGGGTGACCGGTGACTCCAGCCGCATCCCCGCCTACGTCGTCCCCGCGAACGAGGAGCTCGAGATCGCCCGCGCGGCCCTGTCCGTCGTGGGGGTGTCCGGCCCCGTCTAGGGTGCAGAGGTGAGCACCCTCTACCGCGGCGGATTCGTCTACTCACCCGTCGACCCCTTCGCCAACGCGATGGTCGTCGACGAGGCCACCGGCACCATTGCCTGGATCGGGGGTGACGACGCCGCGGCCGTCCACGTCGACGCGGTCGACACCGTCGTCGAGCTCGACGGCGCACTGGTCACCCCGGCGTTCGTCGACTCGCACTGCCACCTCTCCCAGACCGGGGCGGGCCTGCGGGGTGTCGACCTGGGCACCACGCGCAGCATCGCCGAGGCCCTGAGCAGGATCGAGCTCGCCGCCCGCGCCGAGGGCGGTCGTCCGGTCTACGCCCCCAACTGGGACCAGGGCACCTGGGCGGAGCAGCGTGCGCTCACCGGCGCCGAGCTCGATCGGGCCACCTACGGCGGCGTCGTCTACTCACCGCGCGTCGACGGCCACTCCGCCGTCATCTCCTCGGCCCTGGCGGCCGCCTGTGGCGCCCGTAGCCTGCCCGGTTGGGAGGGTGAGGGCCTCGTGACCCGCGACGCGCACCACGCGGCGAGGGAGGCCTTCACGGGCTCCGTCACGCCCTCCCAGCGGCGCGCCGACATCGACCTCGCCCTGCGCACGGCCGCGGCCGCCGGGATCGGGCTGCTGCACGAGAACGGCGGGCGGATCCTGTCGAGTCCGGACGACTTCGCCGACGTGCTGGCGGCGGGGGAGCGTGGCGACGGACCCCAGACCCTGGGCTACTGGGCCCAGCTGGTGTCCGACGAGGACGAGGCGCGGTCGGTGGCGTCCCTGCACGGCGCCCACGGGCTCGCCGGCGACCTCAACGTCGACGGCTCCAT
This sequence comes from uncultured Actinomycetota bacterium, assembly GCA_963757635.1. Classification (GTDB taxonomy): domain Bacteria; phylum Actinomycetota; class Actinomycetes; order Actinomycetales; family Dermatophilaceae; genus Pedococcus. Next base: position 294,340 of record CAVWSK010000007.1, read on the forward strand.
CGGCTCGCGCACGGCCCACCTGCGGTCGGGCTACGCAGACCTGGCCGACCACACCGGCAACGCCTACCTCACGGCCGGCCAGGTGCGCGACCACGTGGCTGCGTGCTCCCTGGCCGGGTTGCAGGCGGGCTTCCACGTGATCGGCGACGCCGCGGTCGACACCGTCATCGAGGGCTTCGAGGCGGCCGCCGACCTGGTGGGACGGCCCGCCGTCGGGCGGGCCCGGCACCGGTTGGAGCACCTGGAGATGATCGACCGGCCCGGGATCGAGCGGCTCGTCGCCCTGGGGGTGGGCGTGAGTGCCCAGCCGGCCTTCGACGCCTTCTGGGGCGGACCGACCGGGATGTATGCCGCCCGGCTGGGCGCCGAGCGCGCATCCGGGATGAACCCCTTCGCCTCGATGCTGGCCGCCGGCATGACGGTGGCCTTCGGCTCGGACTCACCCGTCACGCCGTTCGCCCCGTGGGAAGCCCTGCGGGCCTGCGTCAACCACCACGACGCCGAGGAGCGGATCTCGGCCCGCTCGGCCTTCCTGGCCCACACCCGTGGCGGCTGGCGCGCCGCTGGGTTCGACGACCGGGGCTACCTGGACCTCGGGCTGCCGGCCACCTTCGCCGTCTGGCAGGTGGGGGACCTCGTCGTCCAGGCGCCGGACGGCCGGATCCAGACGTGGAGCACCGACCCCCGGTCGGGCACCCCGGGGCTCCCGGACCTGTCGCCGGACGCGCCGGCTCCCGGGTGCCTGCGCACCGTGGTCCGCGGCCGCACCGTCTTCGACGCCGGCGCCCTCGCCGGTCACGGTTCGAGGTGAACGCGCCGGATAACTCCGGCGAGTTCACCTCGAACCGTGACGGAGTCGATGGCAAGGGCCAGAGAACTTGCGGTGTCGTGGCCTGCTGTCGAGAGATTCTGCGGCCCGCTGCTAGATTTGCGGCGTGTCTTCGCGTGTGAAACCCCTCCTCGACCTCGACCCCGCCACCGTCCGCCGGGCCCGCGCCCTCGCTCGCAAGGCGGGGCGACCCGTCGTCAAGCTCGCCCAGAGCCACACGACCGTCTCGGTGGAGCGGGCCACCTTGCGGCTGGCCGGGTTGTCCGGCGCCGACCACGAGCGGGTCCCGTGGGTCAACCACCTCGTGGACGCCGTCCGCGCCGAGGTCGGGCTCGAGCACGGCGTCACGACCCCCGTGTGGGACGCGCTGCGCAGGGGGGAGGCACCCGACCTGGTGACGCTGGCCCAGAAGGCCGCCAGCGGGTCGGTCCGGTTCCGCCTGCCCGAGGGCCGCGAGGCGACCCGCGCCCAGTCCGCCGCCCGGCGTGAGGTCGGTCGCGGCATACGCACCATCGACAGGCAACGGGCCAACCGCGACCGGCTCATCACGCGGCACGGCGACCCGAAGCAGCGACCCTGGATCTACCTGATCGTCGCCACCGGCGACATCTACGAGGACATCCCACAGGCGCAGGCAGCGGCCCGCGAGGGCGCCGACGTCATCGCGGTGATCCGCTCCACGGGCCAGTCGCTGCTCGACTACGTGCCCGAGGGGGCCACGCGCGAGGGGTATGCCGGCACGTACGCCACCCAGGAGAACTTCCGGCTCATGCGGGCGGCCCTGGACGAGACGTCCAAGGAGCTGGGTCGCTACATCAGGCTCACCAACTACGCCTCGGGCCTGTGCATGCCCGAGATCGCCGCGCTGGCGGGGCTCGAGCGGCTCGACATGATGCTCAACGACTCGATGTACGGGATCCTCTTCCGCGACATCAACCCGATCCGCACGTTCGTCGACCAGCGGTTCAGCCGCCAGATCCACGCCCGCGCCGGGATCATCATCAACACCGGTGAGGACAACTACCTGACCACCGCGGACGCCGTAGAGGCCGCCCACACGGTCACCGTCAGCCAGCTGCTCAACGAGTACTTCGCCAAGGAGGCCGGGCTCGAGGACTGGCAGCTCGGCCTCGGCCACGCCTTCGAGATCGTGCCGGAGCTGCCCGACAGCTTCCGGATGGAGCTGGCCCACGCGCTGCTCGCCCGGCAGCTCTTCCCCAACGCTCCGCTGAAGTGGATGCCGCCGACCAAGCACATGACCGGTGACGTCTTCCGCGGCTACCTGCTCGATGGCTTCTTCAACCTCGTGGGGGCGATGACCGGCCAGGGCATCCTGCTCGTCGGCATGATGACCGAGGCGGTCGTGACGCCGTTCCTGTCCGACCGTGACCTTGCCCTGCAGAACGTGCGCTACGTCATGAACGCCGCCGGCGGGCTCACCGAGGACTTCCACCCACCCCGCGACGGGTTCATCCAGACGCGGGCCCGGCACGTCCTCGGGGAGGCCATCGAGCTGCTCACCCGCATCGTCGACGAGCCCGGGCACGCGCCCCTGCTCGAGGCCATCGGTGACGGCACCTTCGGACTGATGAAGCGACCCGCCAACGCCGGCAAGGGACTCGACGGGGTGGTCAAGCGCGCCGCCGACTACGACAACCCCGCCACCACGATGCTCGAGGAGGGGGCCTCCCGATGACCGACCTCATCCGGCCCTACGGCGACACCACCGGCGACGGCATGGTGCAGGTCTCCTTCACCCTCCCGATCCCGCACGACAAGCGCGCCGAGGGCGCCGCCCTCCAGCTCGCCGCCAAGATGGGCCTCGAGCCTGCGCTGCTCGTGCACGCCAAGGCGATGGGCCCGGACTTCACCTTCTTCGTCGTCTACGGCAGCGCCACCCACCTGGTGGACCTGCGCGAGGTCCGCGTGGTGGAGCGCGAGTTCCCGCTGCTGACTCCCGGTGAGGTCAACAAGGCCGTGAAGTCCCGGCTGCGCCGCAAGCTCGTGGTCGTCGGGGCCTGCATCGGCACGGACGCCCACACCGTCGGCATCGACGCGATCCTCAACATCAAGGGTTTCGCCGGGGAGAAGGGGCTGGAGTACTACCGCGAGATCAGAGTGGTCAACCTCGGGGCCCAGGTGCTGGTCCCCGAGCTCGTCGCCCGCGCCCGCGCCGAAAGGGCCGACGCCGTCATGGTCAGCCAGGTCGTCACCCAGCGCGACGCCCACATCCACAACACCACCACCATGAGCGCGGCCTTCCGGGAGGCCTACCCCGCCGGACAGGTGCCGCTGCTGGTGGTCGGGGGTCCCCGCTTCGAGGAGGGGACCGCGGACAAGCTCGGGGTCGACCGGATCTTCGGACGAGGCACCACCCCGGGCGAGGTCGCCAGCTATCTCGTCCACGCCCTCGTCCAGCCCAAGGAGCTGTCATGACCGCAGAGGTCGGCCGGACCGTCGTCCACCGCCGCTACGTCCCCTACAGCCACGCGCACTACGCGGGCAACCTCGTCGACGGGGCGTACTCCCTGGCCGCCTTCGGTGACGTCGCGACCGAGCTGTGCATCCGCACCGACGGCGACGAGGGCCTCTTCGCGTCCTACTCCGACGTGCAGTTCCGGGCTCCGGTGCGGGCCGGCGACGTCATCGAGATCGAGGCGCGGTTGGTCAGGGTCGGGACGCGGAGCCGGGAGATGGACTTCGAGGTCCGCGTCGTGGGCCGCGGCGCGCCCGAGCGGGGCGAGTCCAGCGCTGACGTCCTCGAACCGCCCCTCGTGGCGACCACCGCGCGAGGCGTGGTCGTCGTCCCACCCGCCCCTGCGGCCCCTTGAGGGGCCGCGGTCGGCGTGTCGCGGACAGACACGCCGACCGCTCACAGATTTCTTTACCCCCCAACGGTTTTGGTCTACGCACGGCATCGGTGCAATCACATCGTTTGTTGCCGGACGCTGGGTTGACAGCAGTTCTCTCAGGGGTATGTTTTCCACGGTCGTCCCATCGACGAACCGCTCGTGAGGGGGATCCAGACAGGGGCCGGACATGCGACTCGGTGGCTAGCGCGCGCAGCCACCGAACGCCAGTCGTGGTGTCCCCAACCATCTGGCGTCCCCGTTCGAGGCGGTGGTGGACGGCGGCACGGCCCGCGCGCTCAGTAGACAACAGCGGGGTTTCGGCATCCTGTCGAGCCCCTGCTGGTCCCAACGGCAGCGCGGGCCGTGCCGTGTCCTACCGTTGATCCCGTGCCCACGTCGACCCCGCTCCTGCGCCCCCTGTTGCGCGTGGTGCTCGCCCTCGCCTCGGGTCTGCTCACGGCCTACGCCTTCCCGACCCACGACGTGTGGTGGCTCGCGCCGGTGGGCATCGGGCTGCTCTCGGCGACCGTGCTGGGTGCAGGCTGGCGGTTGTCCCTGCTGCTCGGCCTCGCCCACGGCCTCGGCTTCTTCCTGCCCACCCTGTCGTGGTCGGGCGTCTACGTCGGCAACCTGCCCTGGATCGCGCTGTCCACGCTGGAGAGCCTCTACGTGGCGCTCATGTGTGCCCTCACGGCCGTGCTGCAACGCCCGTTCCTCTCGACCCGGTGGCGCCCCCTGGCGTATGCCGTGGTCCCGTTGGCCTGGGTCCTGCAGGAGTGGGCGCGTGGCACGACCCCCTTCGGCGGGTTCCCGTGGGCGCGGATCGCCTTCAGCCAGGCTGACAGCCCGCTGGCGCCGTTCGCCCGGTTCGCCGGGGCGCCGGGCCTGACCTTCGCGGTGGCGACGGTGGGGGTGCTCCTGCACGCGGGCGCCGTCGAGCTGTCGCACCGACTGGGGCGGCACCGTGCGGACCTGCCCACCGCATACCGGCCCCTGGGCGCGGCCCTGGCGGTGGTTGCCGTGGCACCGTGGGTGGCTGCGGTCTCCGCCCCCCCACCCACGGACGGGCGTCCCGTGTCGGTGCTCTTCGTCCAGGGCAACGTGCCCAAGCCCGGGCTCGACTTCAACAGCGAGCGGCGCAAGGTGCTGGACAACCACGTCCAGGGCACCCTCGCCGCCATGGCCGACCACCCCCAGCCACCCACCCTCGTCGTGTGGCCCGAGAACGCCTCCGACATCGACCCCATCCAGAACCTCGACGCCCAGGCGGACATCCGGCTCGCGGTCGAGACCGCCAAGGCGCCGATCCTCGTGGGGGCGGTCCTCAACGGCCCCGCCCCCTACGTCTCCAACGCCAGCCTGTTCTACCGCCCCGGGTCGATGGTGCCGGACCGCTATGTCAAGCAGCATCCCGTGCCCTTCGCCGAGTACATCCCCTACCGCAGCTTCTTCCGCAACTTCAGTGACAAGGTGGACCTCGTGTCCCGCGACTTCACCCGCGGGAAGGGTCCTGGCGGCTTCGAGGTGCCGGTGGCGGGGGAGGACCCCTACTGGATCATCCCCACGATCTGCTTCGAGGTGGCCTACGACGGGCTCATGCGCGACTCGACCCTCCAAGACGGCCGGGCGGCCAGCATCCTCGCGGTCCAGACCAACAACGCGACCTTCGGCTACACGGCCGAGTCCGAGCAGCAGTTCGCCATCAGCCGGCTCCGGGCCATCGAACACGGTCGGTCGGTCGTCCACGTGTCGACCGTGGGGGTCAGCGGCTTCATCAACCCGGACGGCAGCTACACCGACCGGACCACGTTGTTCACCCCGGCGTCCCGCTTCGGCTCGCCGGTCGTCCGCAGCGAGATCACCGTGGCCGACCGGATCGGCCCCCTGCCGGAGTATGCCGCCGCCGCCGCGACCGTGCTCCTGCTGGCGTTGGGTCTGTGGTTGCGCCGCCGGAGCGCTAGGGTCGACGCGGCCACGTCCGGCCCAGTCCAACCTCGGAGGGAACGCGTCGTTGTCTGAGCAGATCGAGCGGGTGCTGGTGTGCATCCCCACGTACAACGAGCGCGAGAACCTGCCCCTGGTGGTGGCCCGGATCCGGGCCAGCGTGCCCGCGGCGGACCTGCTGGTCATCGACGACAGCTCGCCGGACGGCACGGGTGAGGTCGCCGACGCGATCGCGGCCGAGGACCCGCAGGTCCAAGTGCTGCACCGTCCCGGCAAGCAGGGCCTGGGCATGGCCTACCTCGCGGGCTTCGAGCGCGGGCTGGAGGCCGGCTACGACGCGATCGTCGAGATGGACGCCGACGGGTCCCACCGTCCCGAGCAGCTGCCGCTCCTGCTCGAGGCGCTGGAGGGAGCCGACCTCGTCATCGGGTCGCGGTGGGTCAAGGGCGGCTCGGTGGTCAACTGGCCGCTGCACCGCAAGGCGCTCAGCGTCGGCGGCAACCTCTACACCCGGGTGCTGCTCGGCATGCCCGTGCACGACGCGACGGCCGGCTACCGCGCCTACCGTGCCGATGCCCTGCGGGCCATCGGGCTGGACCACGTGGCGTCCCAGGGGTACTGCTTCCAGGTCGACCTGACCCAGCGGGCGGTCCGGCTCGGGCTGCGTGTCCGGGAGGTGCCCATCACCTTCGTCGAGCGCGAGATCGGCGACTCGAAGATGAGCGGCGACATCATGCGCGAGTCGCTGCAGCGGATCACCGCCTGGGGCCTGCACCACCGCGCCGACCAGGTGCGGCGGCTGGGGCGGCGGGAACCGACATGGCACCGACTGTAGGTCGCACACCGTTCGCCCGGCGACGCGGCCCGCGGTGGCTGTTCGTGGGCTTCCTCGCGCTGCTGCTGGTCCCGATCCTGGAGATCGCGGCGATCATCGCGGTCGGCAAGGTCATCGGGGGCTGGCAGACGCTGGTGCTCCTGCTGCTGGAGTCGGCCCTCGGGGCCTGGCTGGTGCGCCGCGAGGGACCGCGGGCCTGGCGGGCCCTGACCTCGGCCCTGCGCTCGGGTCAGATGCCCAGCAGGGAGCTCGCGGACGCGGCCCTGGTGCTCGTCGGCGGCACGCTGCTGCTGACGCCCGGCTTCCTGACGGACATCGTCGGCTTCTTCGTCATCCTGCCGATCACCCGGCCGATCGCCCGTACCGTGCTCGAGGCGGCCGTCGCCAAGCGGCTCCTCGGGAGCTTCTTCGGTGGAGGCGGGCCGGGTGGGGGAGCGGGGCGACCGCCGAGCGACCCGGACGTCATCGAGGGCGAGGTCCTCTGACCGTTCGGACCCGTCCCGCCCGCTCGACGCCCGGTGGGGCAGACACGAGAGCCGCGCCCCGGTCGGGGCGCGGCTCTCGTGGTGTGCGTGGTGTGCGTGGTCAGGCGGTGCGCTTGCGGCGCGGCTTCTCGCCACGGGACTCGCGCAGGAGGGTGAGGCGCTCCTCCAGGAGCTCCTCGAGCTCCGGGATGGAGCGACGCTCGAGGAGCATGTCCCAGTGCGTGCGGACGTGCTTGACCTGCTTGGCCTCGGGCTCGGGGCCGTCGACCAGCCTGGCCTCCTCGCCGCAGCGGCACTCCCACGTCGAGGGGATCTCCGCCTCGATCGAGAAGGGAAGCTCGGTCCGGTGCCCGAGTGGGCACACGTAGGCCGTGATCTGTCGTTCGCTCGGGACGACGTGTGCGTCGGTCTCGAGGCTGTGCGAAACCATTCGACTGCCCCGGAGGGTGCGCTCTGCCATGAGGGGTTCTCCCAACGTGCGTGGTTCCCAGCCCGCTCGGGTGGGGGCTCGGGATTCGATAGGCATAACGCCGTGACCCCGTGCAATGTTCCGACGTACGGGGGGCTTGGATCGTTGTCTGCTGTGACGCACCTCACAGTCAGACCACGGCGGGCACCGTGTTCCCGGCGTCGAGGATGCCGCGGCGCATGTCCACCCGCGACAACAGCCAGCCGCCGAGGACGAAGAAGACGATGAGCGCAAGGATCGCCAGCCGGTAGGAGTCGGTGAGCTGGTGGACCAGCCCGAAGGTGAGGAACCCGAACCAGCTCGTGCCCCGCTCCATGGCCTGGTAGAAGCTGAAGAACTCTGCCTCACGGCTGACCGGCACCAGCTGGCTGTACATCGAGCGGGCCAGCGCCTGGCTGCCGCCGAGGACGATCCCGATCACCACCGCCAGGGCCAGGAACGGCAGGTAGGAGCCGGAGGGGATGAAGAACGCCGCGACCACGACGAGCGTCCACAGCCCGAGGGACCAGAGCACGGCCCGCCAGGCGCCGATCCGGGCAGCGATCCGGCCGAACAGCAAGGCCCCGCCGAAGGCGACGAACTGCACGAGCAGGATCGTCTGGACCAGCTGGTTCTGGGAGAACTTCAGCTCCTCCGCTCCGTAGACGCTCGATGCCGTGATGACGGTCTGGATGCCGTCGTTGAAGAAGAGGTAGGCCAGCAGGAAGCGCAGGGTCTGGGGGAACTGGCGCAGCTCGCCGAAGGTGTCCCGCAGCTGTCGCATGCTGCCACCCACGATCCCCGCGTTGCGGGCGACCTCGAGTCGTTCGACGCCTCGCAGGCTGCGCATCCCCAGCACCGGGACGAGCGTGAAGATCCCCCACCACAACCCCGCGGACGCAAGACTGATCCGGGCCGCCATCGAGGTGTCGATCCCCAGCCTGTCGTGCACGGTGAGCAGGACCAGGTTGAGCGCGAGGAGCAGCCCACCGCCGAGGTAGCCGAAGGCCCACCCGCGGGACGACACGGCGTCGCGGTCGTCCGGGCCCGCGATCCGGCACAGGATCGAGTCGTAGACCACGAGCGACGCGCCCAGGCTCAGGCTCGCGACGATCATCAGGAGGACGCCGAGCTGCCAGTTGGTGCCGGCGATGAAGAACATCAGGGTGCCGGCGATCGACCCGATCCACGCGAACCCGCCGAGCAGCTTGGTCGGCTGCGCAGAGCGGTCCGCCACCGCGCCGACGAAGATGAGCAGGACCGCGGAGATGATGGTCGCGGCGGTGGCGGTGTAGAAGAACAGCGAACCGGGGTCGATGGGCAGACCGAGCACGTGCAGGTCGTTGGGGCAGGCCGCGTCGCTCGGGAGCGTCGGGCAGGCCGCCTTCTTGGCCACGCTGGTGAGGTATGGCCCCAGGATCACCGTGGCGGTCGTGGTGACGTAGGCGGAGTTGGCCCAGTCGTACCAGTACCACGACCTCCGATAGCCCTCGTTGCCCACCCAGGCCCCCTGCGGGGCTGTCGCCTGCGTCGTCATGGGTGAAGGGTGGCACAGCGCGACCGGCCGCAGATGGGTATTGCTACCCAGAAGCGATGGCGAGTCGCCCGGCCGGGGTCAGCCCGCGTACTCCCAGTGCCAGGGCTCCGGGAGCGACCCGGCGGGCTCGGCCCAGTCCGGGTGGAACCAGCCGTAGAGGGGGGCGTTCTGCTTCATCCACAGGTGGGCCGCGCTGCCGAAGTCCTGGATGCCACCGCACAGGTCCACGGCGCGGCCCATGCCGTGCTCGCTCGTGCCCGGGGTGGCGGCCCACTTGCCCTTGGTCGCCTTGACCGACACCTGCTCGACGTAGGAGCGGTAGGAGTCGGTGATGCAGATGGGGGAGCCGGAGTCCTTCTGGTAGGCCACGCTCATCGCGTTGAAGGCGGCGGCCGCCGACGGGCGCAGGCTCTGCGCCGGGTCACCGAACAGGGGACAGAGACCGGCGGCAGGGATCTGGCCGTTGGGGTACTCGGCCTCGTTGGTCGAGCAGGCCTTCACCGAGCCGTCGGCCAGGACCCCGGGCACCACGAGCGCGGCGCGCAGCTTGCGGGAGGCCTCGCGTGCTGCGGCGTCCCCGCTGCCGAGGAGCAGACCGGCGACCGGGCCGGCCTTGGACACCTGGGCCGCGTGCAGCGCCCGGGTGGCGTCGAGCTGGGCCTTCTGCTCGGTGATGACGGTGTCGAGCTTCGCCTTGGCCTCGGCCGCCACCTTCGCGGAGTCCGCGGCGCGGCTGCTCGCCTCGACCGCGGCCACGGCCAGGTCCCGCTGGAGCTGGGTCTGGTCCTGGACCCGCCGGAAGGCGAAGGTCCGCTGGTCGCTGAGGTAGGAGAGCTTGGCGGCGGTGTCGCTGACCTCGCTGGCGGAGGTGGTCAGCAGGTCGAGCATGGCGCCCATGTCGCCCAGCGAGCCACCACCGCCGGCGTACGCCTGGTAGGCCCACTGACCCAGGGCCTTGCGATCGGCCCCGAGCCGGGTGCTCAGCTGCTGGTAGAGCAGGACGTTGCGATTCGCCTCGTCGCGGGCCACTCGCTCGGACTCCTGGGCCTCGGCGTAGTCCTGCAGGAGCCCGTTGGCGGTGATCGCGAGCCGGTCGAGCTTGCTCGCGGCGGCCGCAATCCCGGCGTTGGACCGGGTCAGGTCGTCCGTCAGGGCCTGGGCAGCGGCGATCTGGGCCGCGAGCTCGGCCGGCCCCAGGGTCTGCTCACCGCCCGTGCCGGGCGTGGCCATCGCCTGGCCGGTGACGGTGACCTCGCCGCTCGTGGGCGCGGTGCCGTCCGGCAGGGAGGTGGTGGAGGCGGTGGTCGGGTCCGTGGTGGACGAGGCGGATGATGCACCCGTGGCGGGTGTGACGGTGCTCGAGGCGTGTGCCGCGCTGCCCCCGGCCACGACCGCGACCGCGACTGCGGCGGCGGTCAGCCCGGCCCTGACGCGGACCCCGACCACGACTGTTCCCACTCTCTGCATGCCGCCCCCAGCGGGCTGCTCTGCCTACTCAACGCACAGTAGCCGCGATGGGTCACGAAGGCTCTCGGGCATTCGACGGAGTCCGCTTGACCATAAGGCTGACCCGGTGGCCCGGACCGCCGAGCTGACCGACCTCGGTGAAGCCCCGACCATGGTGGAAGGCGAGCGAGGCCTCGTTGGGCGGATCGAGGTTGACCTCGAGGGCAAGTCGTCCCCGGGTGGCGGCGTCGGCCTCCACCCGGTCGTAGACGGCCCCCGCGAGGCCGCGCCGGCGGAAGCGGTCGTCGATGACGATCCTGTCGAGGTAGTCGAAGGAGCCACCCAGGTGCTCGTGGAACCACCGGTAGTTCTCGGAGTCGTAGTCCGACCCGGGACCGAAGACGAGCACGAACCCGGCGACCTCGCCGTCGCACACCACCACGTCGGCGCGGCTGGCCCAACGACGAAGGGCGGTGAGACGGTCGGCATCCATCGGCGACAGCAGGTCGACGTGGTCGGCGTTGAGCTGAAGCACCCGCGGTACGTCCTCGTCGCGGATCGGTCGCAGCACCTCGGGAGCGTCCATGCGCAGAGTGTGCCACCCATGACAGATGTCACTTCCGCGCTGGTCACCGACCTGCATACCCTCCGGCAGTCACCCACGGAACGAATCACCCCAGGAGCGTGCGCATGAGCCAGGTCGTCCCGATCACCAGAGGTGGACGCAGCGCCACCACCTTCCGGCGGACGGGGGTGACAGCGGGCACGGCCGTGCTCGCGCTCACCGTCTCCGCCCTGACCGGCGCCGGGGCCGCGAGCGCCCACGACGACCGCGGCCACCACGGGCACGACGACCCGGGGCACCACTCCGAGCAGACCCTGGCCCCGCGCACGCACTTCACCATGGCAGCGGACGGGTCCAGTGGGCTGACCGCCGGGGGAGAGGGCATCCCCAACATCGACTCGGACAAGAAGACCATCTACGCCTACTACGGCGACCCGACCGGATCCGGCGTGGCCGACCCGACCGGCTCGCCCTATGCCAAGGAGATGTCGGCCCTGCTGGCCCGAGAGCGTCGTCAGCTGCCCCGCCTGCTCGCCGACGCCAAGCGGCACCACCACAAGCCCGCCATCGTCTTCGACGCCGACGACACCACCTTGTGGACCTACCAGATGGAGGTGGGGGACATGAAGTTCGTGTTCACCCCTGCCGCCCAGGCGCCCTGGGTCGACGGAGAGCGCTTCCCGGCCGTCCCCGGGATGGTCGACTTCGTCAACGACGCGCAGAAGATGGGCTTCACGGTCTTCGGGCTCACCGGCCGCAGCGACTCCCAGAAGGCGCACACCGTGAGCAACCTCGCGAAGGTCGGCTACACCGCCTTCCCGTCTGAGCGCTTCTTCACCAAGTACGACTCGGGCACCAACCCGCCGCCGTACCTGTCCACGTCCTGGTGCTCGGCCTACCCGAAGTGCACGACCGTCGAGTACAAGGCCGGCACCCGCCGGCACATCGAGAAGGACCTCGGCTACGACGTGGTCCTCAACGTCGGCGACCAGTTCTCCGACCTCCAGGGCGGGTTCGCCGACCACGCCCTCAAGGTGCCCAACCCCACCTACTACCTGCCGTCGCCGAACCTGCCAGGGGTCAACGAGCCCCGGCTGGCTCCCCGGACCCGCTTCACCATGAAGCCGGACGGCTCCAGCGGGCTCACCCAGGGCGGTGAGGGCATCCCCAACATCGACGTCGTGAAGAAGACCATCGCGGTCTACTACGGCGACACCGGTGACGGGACCTCGAACAAGGTGTCCTCGCCATACATCTCCGAGATGACGACGCTGGTCGACCGACGCAGCCGTGACCTGCTCAAGCAGTGCCAGGTGGGTGCCCGTCGCGGCACCAAGCCGGCGATCGTCCTCGATGCGGACGACACGACGCTGTGGACCTACGACATGGAGGTCGCCGCGATGCACTTCGTGTTCGACCCGGCCGTGCAGGACCAGCAGTGGGTGCAGCCGCAGCGGTTCCCGGCCACGCCGGCCATGGTGTCCTTCGCCAACGCCGCCGCGGACGCGGGCTGCACGATCGTGGGCCTGACCGGGCGCAACAGCACCCAGCGGGACGCCACGCTCGGCAACCTGGCCAAGGTCGGCTACACCGGCTTCACCACTGAGAACTACTACACGAAGTGGACCAGCAGCGAGACGCCGCCGGCCTACATCACCGCCGGCGACTGCGTCGCCTACCCGAAGTGCACGACGATCGAGTACAAGTCCCTGACCCGCCGCCACGTGGCGCACCAGGGGTACGACATCATCGCCAACTTCGGCGACCAGTTCAGCGACCTCATCGGTGGGTATGCCGACCGCACCGTGAAGGTGCCGAACCCCACCTACTACCTGCCGTAGTCGGTGCGCGCGGCGCGGCACCGGGAGACCCGGTGCCGCGCCGCCGTCGTATGTGCACAGGTGGCCGGGGCCGACCTCGTCGTCCACAGGCCGCCGGCACGCTGCTTCCCGGCATGGCGGTCCCCCCGCAGGATCGTCGGCATGAAGGACACGGGGGAGTGGGTCAACGAGGTCCGGCTGGTCGGCCGGGTGAGTGCGGCCAGCGAGGCGCGTGAGCTGCCCAGCGGTGACACCGTGGTGCAGTTCCGGGTCGTGGTGCCGCGACCCCCGACCGCGACGGGCGCAGCGAGGGTCGACACCGTCGACGTGGCGTGCTGGACGGCCCGCACGAGGCGCAGCGCCCTGAGGCTGGCGGCGGGCGCGGTCGTGGAGGTGCAGGGCTCGCTGCGGCGCCGCTTCTTCCGGGCGGGAGCCGCCACGGTGAGCCGTTACGAGGTCGAGGCCAGCCGGGTCACCACGTCGCGCTCGGTGGCAGCGGGGGAGGGGCCGGCCACTCGCCCCCGACCGGTCAGGAATCGAGAAGCGCGGGTCGGCAGCCGCGGCTAGCGTGACGGCCATGGACATCAGCATTCACGCCAGCTTCCTCCCGCACGACGACCCGGAGGCCTCACTGGCGTTCTACCGCGACACCTTGGGCTTCGAGGTGAGCAATGACGTCGGGTACGGCGGGATGCGGTGGATCACCGTTGCCCCCAGCGGCCAGGGCGGACCGGCCATCGTGCTGCACCCGCCGGGCGCAGATCCCGGCATCACCGATGACGAGCGGCACACCATCGCCGAGATGATGGCCAAAGGCACCTACGCCGCCATCCTCATGGCCACCGACGACCTCGACGACACCTTCGCCCGACTGCAGGCACATGACATCGACATCGTCCAGGAGCCCATCGAGCAGCCCTACGGCGTGCGCGACTGCGCGGTCCGTGACCCTGCCGGCAACCTGATCCGCATCCAGCAGCGGCGGTGATGCCGACCGGCCTCAGCAGCTGGTGAGCACCACCAGCTGCTGGGTGGCCCGGGTCATCGCGACGTAGCGGTCGACCGCTCCCTCGATGCCCTCGCCCCAGACCTGCGGGTCGACCAGCACGACCAGGTCGAACTCGAGCCCCTTGGAGAGCTCCGGGGTCAGCGAACGCACCCGGGCCCTCGCCGGGAATGTGGCGTCGCCGATGACGCAGGCGATCCCGTCGGCGTGCCCACCCAGCCAGGTGTCGAGGATCGAGTCGAGCTCCGAGACCCGCCCATGGCGGACGGGGATGCCGGAGCGACGCACGGAGGTCGGCACGTTGGCGTCCGGGACGACGGCGCGGATGACCGGCTCGGCCTGCGCCATCACCTCCTCCGGCGTCCGGTAGTTGATGCCCAAGGTGGCCAGTGAGGTGCGGTCGAGCCCGATCCGATCGAGGCGTTCCTGCCACGACTCGGTGAAGCCGTGCCGCGCCTGGGCCCGGTCACCGACGATGGTGAGGCTGCGCGACGGGCAGCGCAGCAGGACCATCTGCCACTGGGCGTCGGTGAGCTCCTGGGCCTCGTCGACGACGACGTGGGCGAAGGGCCCGGCGAGCAGGTCGGGGTCAGCACTGGGCTCTGCGGCCTCGTCGACGAGGGCGTTGCCCAGGTCCTGGCCGCGCAGCATCGACATCACGTGCATCTCGGAGTCGTCGGTCGCGATCAGGTGGTCGACGACCTTGGCCATCTCCTCGCGCGCGGCGGCGCGCACCGCGTCCCGTCGTCGCCGGAGGCGGGCTGCCCCCGGGTCGCCGAGCCGGTGGCGCGCGGCATCGAGGAAGGGCAGGTCGGAGCTCGTCCACGACTGGGCGTCAGGGCGCTGCAGGAGACGGATCTCCTCGGGCTGGAGCCACGGGGCACAGAGCCGCAGGTAGGCCGGCACCGACCAGAGGTCACCCACGAGGTCGGCCGGCTCGATCAGCGGCCACCCGCGCTCCAGCGTCCTCGACAGGTCGGCGTCGCGCTGGAGGAAAGCTCGGAGCCGGTCCTCGGGGACGTCCTCGGCATCGTGCTTGTCACGGATGATCGTGGTGAGCTCGTCCCAGACCACGTCGCGGGCCTCGTTGTGCGGCATCCCGGGATCGGGGGCGTCGAAGGCTGCGGCCCAGTCGTCGGCGCCGACCCAGACCTCGGACCACGGCGTCGTCACCTCAAGGCCCTCCGTCGGGGGGTCCTCGTAGAACCGCACGGCCGCGTCGATGGCGGACACCAGCCGGGCCGACGACTTCAGCCGGGCCACCGCCGGGTCCTGCTCCTCCGGCGCGGCAGCACCCTCCGGCACGAGGTCGCGCAGGGTGCAGGTCTGCACCCCCTCCTCACCGAGGCTCGGGAGCACGTCGGCGACATAGGCGAGGTAGGGCTGGTGCGGGCCGACGAAGAGCACCCCGCCCCGGCGGTGACCCAGGCGGGGGTCGGAGTAGACGAGGTAGGCAGCGCGGTGCAGCGCGACGACGGTCTTGCCGGTGCCCGGTCCGCCGTCGACGACGAGAGCGCCTCGCGACCCGGCCCGGATGATGGCGTCCTGGTCTGCCGCGATGGTGCCGAGCACGTCCCGCATCCGGTTCGACCGGGTACCGCCGAGGCTGGCGATGAAGGCGGACTGGTCGTCGAGTGCGGCGGCGTGACCGGTGAAGCCTTCGGGAGTGAACACCTCGTCCCAGTAGTCGCTGACGCGACCCAGCGTCCAGCGATAGCGACGACGGCTGACCAGACCCATCGGGTTGGCGTGGGTGGCGCCGAAGAACGGCTCGGCAGCGGGGGAGCGCCAGTCGACCAGAAGGCTGCGGCCGGTGCTGTCGGTGAGCCCGAGGCGTCCGACGTACACCGGCTCGGCCCCGCCGGCGCTGACCATGTGGCCCAGGCACAGGTCCAGGCCGAAGCGCCGCAGGGCTCGCAGGCGGGCCGCCATGCGGTGGACCTGGAGGTCTCGCTCGAGGGCTTCCTGTCCGGCACGCCCGGGCACCCTGCGCTGGGCGTCAAGTCGCTCGGACAGGTCGGTGATCGACTGCGCGAGGGTGCCGGCAATGGCCGCGAAGTGCAGGTCGTCAGCGGCGATGAGCGCCGGGTCGGCCTTGGCTGCGAGGTGGTCGGGCAGGTCGAACGCACTGGTCGTCGCAGAAGTCACGCCGGCGATTCTGCGCCCTGCCCGGGGTCTTGCCGCAAGCCCCCCGGTGGGCTATACGTTGGGAGTGGAGGCGGAGCCCGGGTGGCTCCGAGGACGCATCACCTCCGCCAGAAGACGCGTCACCTGCGCCAGAACAGGTGGTGCGTCACCCCACTGGGGCTGGGCACGACCTCCAGGTGGAACCGGTCGAGCAGCTCGTCGGGGGAGTCCCACAGTCGGATGCCGGAACCGAGCTCGATCGGCGACACCGCCACGTGCATGGTGTCGACGAGGTCGGCCTCGAGGAACTCCCGGATGGTGGTGGCTCCGCCGCCCACCCTGACGTCCTTGCCCTGCGCCGCCTCCCGCGCCTGCCCGAGGACCGTGGCAGGGTCGCCGTCGACGAAGTGGAAGGTCGTGTCGGAGAGCGTGAACGAAGGACGCTGGTGGTGGGTCATGACGAACACCGGGGTCCGGAACGGGGGCTCCTGCCCCCACCAGCCCAGCCACTCGTGGTCGCGCCAGGGTCCGCGCTGGGGCCCGAACTTGTTGCGGCCCATGATCTCGGCACCGATGTTCCGGGCGAAGTCCCGCGTGAAGTAGTCGTCCAGGCCGCGGCTCCCACCGGGATCGCTGCGCATCGGCCAGCTCGCGGTGGCGCCGGCCCAGGCGAACAGCCGCTCGGGCTCGACATGACCGAACGGCCTCTCGAGGGTCTGGTCCTCACCAGCCGCGATTCCGTCACTCGAGACGCCGAAGTTCTGCACCCTCACGAGCTGAGCCATGTGTTCCTCCTGCAGGGTTGACGATGGCGGTTGAGACTCGGCGGGCCGGACGAACTCATCGCCGCGACCGGTGTCGCCGGAAACCTGCGCATAACGCCGATAATCAACATTATGTAAACTAGGACCGTGAAGAGGGGTCGGCCCCGTGGGCCCCCGGCCCCCTCTTCGGCGACTCAGGGCTCATGACCGCGCCTGGACGACCCACCACGCGGCATACGGTGCGAGCCACGCCAGGCCGTCGCCGTCGCCAGCGATGCGCTGGTCCTGGAGCGCGTCCCGCGGGTCGGTGATCCCGGCCGCCTGCAACCGGTCCACGGGAAACGGCCGCCACGTCGAGGTGACGTTGAACAGCCCGACCATCGGCCCGGACGCGTGCTGGCGCACCGTGGCGAGGATGCCGTCGTCGGTGTCCTGCAACACCGTGGTGTCCGCCTGGCCGTGCAGCTGCGGCAGGGATGCGCGCACCGTGGCCAGGTGGGCGATGCCCAGGTAGACCTGGCCCGCGGTGCTGTCCGGCGTGTCGACCTCAGCGGCGCGCGCCCAGTCCAGCCGAGGTCGGTGCGCCCAGCGGTTGTCGCCCTCGTGCCCGACTTCGAGGGCCCAGTCCGGGTCGTTGCCCTGGCCCAGCTCGTCGCCGCTCCAGATGACCGGCACGCCGCCCCAGCCCGCCGCCAGGGCGTGCACGAGCAGCACCCGGGCCACGGCCAGGTCCGCGGACAACGGGTCGGGTGCACCGTGCAGGCCGGCTAGCGAGGCCGCGGTGCCACTGATCCGCCGGTCCCCCGTCTGCGGGTTGTACTGGAACACCAGTCCCCGCGCCCAGCTGCCGGGGAACTCCCCCGCGTACCAGCTCGAGAGGAAGTCGCGGTGCCCGAAGCCGGAGAGTCCCACGGCCGCGGCGTCCGCGTCGTCGATCGCCCACCCGATGTCGTCGTGGCAGCGTGCGTAGGTGATCCAGCTGCCCGAGGCCGGCTTCGCGGGTAACGACCCGAGCGCCTGTCGGGCCAGCACGGTGTTGCCGGCTGCCAGCATCGACCACCCCTGCACCATGAGGCTGTTGTGGTAGGCGAGGTCGCTGACCTTGCCCGCGCGCTCCCCCACGCCGAGGTACTGCACGAGGTCGCGCGGCCCGACGATCGCTTCAGCCTTGAATGCCATGGCAGGACACGCGATTCGCGTCACCGCGTGCAGGATCTGGGTGAGGGCGTGCACCTCGGGCTGGTTCTGGCTGTTGGTTCCCATCCGCTTCCACAGGAAGGCGACCGCGTCGAGTCGGACGACCTCGACCCCCAGGTTGGCCAGGAACAGGATGATGTCGGCGTACTCGACCAGCACCTCCGGGTTGGACCAGTTGACGTCCCACTGCCACTGGTTGAACGTGGTCCAGACCCAGGCCTGCGTCTCTGGCTCCCACGTGAAGCTGCCCGGCGCGAAGTCGGGAAACACCTCGGGCAGGGTCTGCTCGTAGCGGTCCGGCAGCTCCCGGTCTGGGAACAGGTGGAAGTAGTCGCGGTAGCGCTGCTCCCCCGCTCGCGCCCGGACCGCCCACTCGTGCTCGCGCGCGACGTGGTTCAGGACCAGGTCGAGCACCAACGAGACGCCCTGCCCGCGTAAGGTCTTGGTCAGGTCCGCAAGATCCTGCACGGTGCCGAGGTCGGCCCGCACGCTGCGGTAGTCCTGGACGGCATACCCGCCGTCGTTGTCGCCTTGGCGCGGCTCGAGCAGCGGCATGAGGTGCAGGTAGGTCACGCCGAGGCGCTGGAGGTAGTCCAGCCGGTCGGCGATGCCGGCCAGGTCGTCGGCGAACCGCTCGGTGTAGCAGGCGTAACCGAACATCCGCGGCTGCTGGAGCCAGTCCGGCTCGAGCAACCGCGCCTCGTCGAGCCGGTGCAGGTCGGGCTCGCGCTCGCGGTATGCCGCGGCAGCAAGGCAGGCGAGCCGGCTCGCCAGGTCATGTCCCGCGTGTGAGCCGTACACCGACTCGACGGCCCCGTGCAGGTCGACCCACCAGCGGTCGAGCCGCAGCGCGAACAGCTCGGCGCGGGTGGCATCCATCCCGCTGAGCAGGGAGCGGGTGGCCTCGTGCACGTCCTGCGGTGCTCGTTGCATGTGCAGATTCAACCGCACCCGCAGGGCGGCGTGAGTGCTCGCCCGTCAGGCGGCCTCCACGTACGCCCCGACCCGGGTCTCGCGACTCCCCTGACCCAGCTGGTGGGCCACCGCGTCCACGAGCCGGTCACCGGACAGACCGAGCCGCAGCGCCTCCACGCCAGAGAGCAGCACGGCACGCGCCACGGCGTCGGACGCGCCGCCGGAGCGACCCATGACGATGCGCGTCAGGCTCATCAGCTGCCCTCGCTCCCGCGGCGTCAGCCGACGGGGCGGTCGCGACGCCGGTGCGGCGACCTCCATCAGGACGCCATCCCCCGCATCAGCTGGTTGCGCTCGTCCGGGGTCGTCCCACCCCACACCCCGTAGGGCTCACGCACCGACATGGCGTGCTGGAGGCACTCCTGGATGACCGGGCAGACCGAGCACAGGGCCTTGGCCCGCTCGACCCGAGTGGCCCTGGCCCTCCCCCGCTCGGCGTCGCTCGGGAAGAACTGGTCCGGGTCGATGGTGCGGCACTTGCCACGCACCTGCCACTCGAAGGAGCTCAGGAGCGGGCGGGGTAGACGGCTGATGCTGCTCATGACAGACACGCTCCCTGGGTTGTTCCGATCAGTGCTTCACAACCTATGCATTAGTGCTTCACAATGCAACACTTGTGAATAGGTTCTAGGGTGTTGCACACACCACAGCGCACAGTGGGGAAGGATCGCGGTCCGCCCGACCCTTCGTCCGGTGCCACCATCAAGGAAAGTCGAGGGTCCATGGCCAGCGAGTCGCGCTCCACCCGGCGCACGACCTCCGGGGCCGTCGACCCGAGCGCCAGCGCACTGACGACGCTGGGCCCGCCGGGACAGGGCCGTGAGGACGATGCCCTCGCCTGGCCGGTCGGTGCGGTCTCCGAGCGACTGGGCATCTCGGCCGCCACCCTGCGCACGTGGGACCGCCGTTACGGCATCGGGCCCTCGCAGCGGACCGAGGGTGGCCACCGGCGCTACCTCGAGGAGGACATCCGCCGCGTGCGGGTGATGGCGCGGTTCACGGCGCGGGGTGTCCCGGCCGAGAGCGCTGCGCGGGTCGCGCTGGCCATGGACAGTGAGCGGCTGCACATCGAGACCGAGCAGGACACCCAGACCCAGTCCGATCCCGGCGACGGAGCGGCGGCAGCCCGGGCGATCTGCTCGGCTGCCCTCGGCCTGGACGCGGCAGCGCTGTCGGGCATCGTCCGCCGTGCGCTGCGCGAGCGCGAGCTCGTGGACGCCTGGACGGAGGTCTTCGCACCGGCGCTGCGGATGATCGGCGAGCAGTGGGGCAACGGGTCGCTCGGGGTGGAGTCCGAACACCTCGCCAGTGAGGTGCTGGTCGCCGAGCTGCGCGGCGTCATCGCCGCCCATCGGCCGCGACACACCGGTGCCGACGTGGTCCTGGCCAGCGCCGACGAGGAGCACCACTACCTTCCGCTGCTCGCGCTGGAGGCCGTGCTGGCGCGGCACGGCCTGGCCGCAGCCTCGCTCGGAGCACGGGTGCCGACCACGTCGTTGGCCGAGGTGCTCACCCGCCGCCAACCCAGCCGGGTCTTCCTCTGGGCCTCCATGCAGCGTCCCGACGACGACGGTCTGTGGGCGGTGCTGGAGTCCGTCGACTGGCCGCTCACGGTGGTGGTCGGCGGCCCCGGGTGGCCTGACCTGCTCCCCCAGGCGGGAGGCCGGACCGCCACCGCCACCGTCACCCGGGCCGGGGACCTCGCCTCGGCCAGCAGCCTGCTGCTGGCCGCGCCCGCCTGACCGCAACCGCGCCGGGCGAGGCGGGGCTCGCACCCGTACCGTGGCAGACATGGGCACCCACACCACGACGCACCGGCTCAACGACGACACGACGCTCCCGGCCATCGGGTTCGGCACCTACCCGCTCAAGGGTGAGGACGGCATCAGCGCGATGGTCAGCGCGCTGGCCCACGGCTACCGCCACCTGGACTCGGCGGTCAACTACGAGAACGAGACCGAGGTGGGTGAGGCACTGCGGCGCTCCGAGGTGGCACGCGAGGACGTCGTCGTGGCGACCAAGATCCCGGGACGCTTCCACGCCAGGGACCTCGCCCTCACCTCGTTGCGTGACTCGGCGCGACGTCTGGGTGTCGCCCGGATCGACCTCGCGCTGATCCACTGGCCCAACCCCAGCAGGGACCTCTACCCCCAGGCCTGGGCGGCGCTCCTCGCGGCACAGCAGGAGGGTCTGGTGCGCACCGTCGGGGTCAGCAACTTCACGGAGGAGCACCTGCGTCGCGTCATCGACGAGTCCGGTGTCACGCCGGCGGTGAACCAGATCGAACTGCACCCCTACTTCCCGCAGGAGCAGATGCGCGCGGTGCACCGCGAGCTCGGCATCCTCACGCAGGCGTGGAGCCCGATGGGCAAGCGGAACGCCCCCTTCGGTGAGTCGGCCGTCACCGACGCCGCAGCCGCCCACGGGGTCACCCCCGGCCAGGTCATCCTGCGTTGGCACGTCCAGCTCGGCTCCATGCCACTGCCCAAGTCCGCCACCCCCGAGCGCCAGCTCGCCAACCTCGACGTCTTCGGGTTCCAGCTCGACGACGCGCAGATGGCGGCCATCACCGCCCTCGGCCGAACGGACGGGCGCCTGTTCGGCGGCGATCCCGACACCCACGAGGAGATGTAGGGCTCACTCGAAGGGCGTGGGGTCCCCCGCGCCGTACCGCTGGATCTCCGCGAGGCCGGAGGAGAGGTCCACGACCGTGGTGGGTTCGGTGCCGCACTCCCCCGAGTCGATGACCGCGTCGACCTGCTGGTCGAGCTCGTCCTTGACGAGCCAGCCCTCCGTCATCGGCGTGTCCTCGCCCGGCAGGATCAGGGTGCTCGACAGCAGTGGCTCGCCCAGCTCGGCGAGCAGCGCCTGCACGACACGGTCGTCGGGGATCCGCACCCCGACGGTCTTCTTCTTCGGGTGCAGCAGCCGGCGCGGCACCTCCTTGGTCGCCGGGAGGATGAAGGTGTAGCTGCCCGGCGTGGCCGCCTTGACGGCCCGGAAGACCGCGTTGTCGATGTGGACCAGCTGGCCCAGCTGGGCGAAGTCCCGGCAGACCAGCGTGAAGTGGTGCCGGTCGTCCAGGTGTCGGATCCGCAGGATCCGCTCCTTGCCCTCCTGGTTGCCCAGGGCGCACCCGAGGGCATACCCCGAGTCCGTGGGGTAGGCGATGAGGCCGCCGTCGCGCACGAGCTGCACCGCCTGGGCGATGGCCCGCGGCTGGGGGTCGACCGGGTGGACGTCCAGATACCTCGCCATGGCCACGACTGTATGCCGCGGCCAGGCACCGCGGGCACTCCCCCGCGCCGGGCGCCAGATAGGTTGGCCCGGTGCGCGCTTTGGTGAAGACCCACGCCGGCCCTGGACTCGAGCTCCGGGACGTGCCAGAACCCCAGCCCGGCCCGACCGACGTCAAGATCCGGGTGCTGCGCGCCGGCCTGTGCGGCACCGACCTGCACCTCGAGCAGTGGGACGACTGGGCGGCCGGCACCGTCCACCCGCCGATGACCATCGGCCACGAGTTCTACGGCGAGGTCGTCGAGGTCGGCGAGGACGTCACCAGCGTGACGGTCGGCCAGCGGGCCTCGGGCGAGGGCCACGTCGTGTGCGGCACCTGCCGCAACTGCCGGGCCGGCCGCCGCCACATGTGCATCAACACCCTGGGCATCGGGGTCAACCGTGACGGGGCGTTCGCCGACTACGTCGTGCTGCCTGCGTCGAACGTCTGGGTGCAACCCGATGACCTCGACCCCGACCTGGCCGCGGTCTTCGACCCGCTGGGCAACGCCACCCACACTGCGCTGTCGTTCCCGATGGCCGGCGAGGACGTCGTCATCACCGGCGCCGGTCCGATCGGTGTCATGGCGGCCGCCCTGGCGCGCCACGTCGGGGCCCGCTTCGTGGTGGTCACGGACGTGAGCGACTACCGGCTCGAGCTGGCGAAGCAGGCCGGCGCCGACCTCGTGGTCAACGCCGCGACCGGCAACCTGCGCGAGGCCATGACCCAGCTGGGCATGCGCGAGGGTTTCGACGTCGGCCTCGAGATGTCCGGGGTGCCCAGCGCGGTCGAGGACATGCTGGCCAACATGAACCACGGTGGGCGGGTGGCCATGTTGGGCCTGCCCAAGGACCCCTTCCCGGTGGACTGGGGGAAGGTCATCACCCACATGATCACCATCAAGGGGATCTACGGGCGCGAGATGTACGACACCTGGTACGCGATGAGCTCGATGCTGGCCACCTCCTCGGTGCTGCGCGAGCGGATCGCGTCCGTCATCACCCACCGCTTCCCCGCGGAGCAGTGGCAGGACGCCTTCGCCGCGGCCCGGTCGGGCCGGTGCGGCAAGGTCATCATGGATTGGAGCTGAGCCGATGTACGGCACCGTCAAGGACGAGCTGCGCACGACCCTGCAGGAGATCGAGGACGCCGGCCTCTACAAGCACGAGCGCGAGCTCACCTCCCCGCAGTCGGCGCACATCCGCACCGCCAGGACCGAGGCCCTGAACTTCTGCGCCAACAACTACCTCGGCCTGGCCGACCACCCCGAGGTCGAGGCGGCAGCGGCCACGGCCCTGCAGGAGTGGGGTTTCGGGATGGCCAGCGTGCGGTTCATCTGCGGCACCCAGGAGCTGCACAAACGGCTGGAGTCGGCGATCTCGGGCTTCCTGGGGACCGACGACACGATCCTGTACTCGTCGTGCTTCGACGCCAACGGTGGCGTGTTCGAGGTGCTGTTCGGTGCCGAGGACGCAATCATCTCCGACGAGCTGAACCACGCCTCCATCATCGACGGGATCCGGCTGTCCAAGGCCAGGCGGTTCCGCTACAGGAACGCCGACATGGCCGACCTGCGCACCCAGCTCGAGTCGGCTGCCGCCGGTGGCGCGCGTCGCACGGTCGTCGTCACCGACGGCGTGTTCTCGATGGACGGGTTCCTCGCGCCGCTGGACCAGGTCTGCGACCTGGCCGACGAGTTCGGTGCCATGGTGCTGGTCGATGACTCCCACGCCGTGGGCTTCGTCGGTGACGGCGGGCGCGGCACCCCCGAGCACTTCGGCGTGATGGACCGCGTCGACATCCTCACCGGCACGCTGGGCAAGGCCCTCGGCGGCGCCTCGGGCGGCTACGTCGCCGCCCACCAGGAGATCGTCGACCTCCTGCGCCAGCGCTCCCGCCCCTACCTGTTCTCCAACGCCGTGGCCCCGAGCGTTGCTGCGGGATCCCTTGCGGCGCTGGAGATCGCGGCGAAGTCACGGGAGGCGCGTGAGCGGCTGCGGGACAACACGGTCCTGTTCCGCCAGCTGATGACGGACGCCGGTTTCGACCTGCTCCCGGGCGAGCACCCGATCACGCCGGTGATGTTCCCGGGAGAGGACGGCGCCCGGCAGGCGGCGCAGATCGCCGACACCATGCTCGACCTCGGGGTCTACGTCATCGCCTTCTCCTACCCCGTGGTGCCCCAGGGCAAGGCCCGCATCCGGGTCCAGCTGTCGGCGGGCCACTCCGAGGAGGATGTCCGCGCCTGTGTGGCTGCGTTCGAGGAGGCTCGGCGCCGGGTCGCCTGAGGGAGCTGCTACGGACCCCTAGGTCGGCTCGGCGAGGGCCGAGTCGATCGGGGTGCCGATCTCGACCGTGCGGCTCACCGTGCACAACCGGTCGTGCGACATGGCAAGCGCCTTGGGCAGCATCTCGCGGGCCCGGTCGCCGGACTCGCCCTCCGGGAAGGTCACGGCGAAGCGCACGGTGAGGTCGGCCAGGTGGTTGCCCTGGTCGTCGCGGACCTTCTCCCCCGACGCGTCGACGGTGAAGGTCACCGGCTCGGCCCGCTTCACGGTGATGAAGTCGACGTCGATGGCGCTGCACCCGGCAATGGCCGTGAGCAGCAGCTCGACGGGAGTGAAGTCCGTGCTGTCGGTGCCCCCGATCCGCAGCGTGCCGCCGCGGGCGTTGGTCACCTCGAAGACGCCCTTCTCCACCCGTTCCATGCTGATGGCGCGGTGCCCCAGCCCCGTGCCGCCCGTCTCCTGAGTCATGCCGTTCCCCATTTCTCTGCCAGTGTCCGGACGACCTTGAGGTTGCGCGCCGTGCCGGGGATGCCGAGGATCTTCTCGATGCGCGCGCCGGTGAGCTTCGCCTCGTGGAACGGCACCGCGAACTCCATGAGCACATCCTTGCCGATGACCGTCGCCTGTTCCCCCGCGGGCTCCCAGGCGTGCAGCTCCTCGACGCGCGCCCGGGTCGGCGGCGCCGCGCAGAAGCTGACATAGCGGGTCGTCTCACCCTCCACCTGCTCCGGTATGCCGTCGACGGCCTCGACGAGGTCCGTGAGCTCCGCGGGTCGGCGCACGATGGCGACGACCTCGAACCCGGTGTGCGCGGCCAGCGCGGCGCCGACGGCCTGTTCCACCTTGGCGACGCTGCGCAGCGGCGAGCTGACGAGCAGGTTGCCCGTCTGGATGTGCGACTGCACGTCGGCAAACCCGTTCTCCTGCAGCACTGCTCTGGCCTCGGCCATCTTCAGCTGGCGGCCGCCCACGTTGACCGCCCTCAGGAATGCGATGTAGCTGGGCACGGCGTCCTCCTTCACCACGTGATGACTCCTGACCCGAGGTCGCGTACGAGCCCTCCGACCCGGACGGTTCCCGAGGTGTCGACCGACAGCTCCAGGGTCGATGGTCGGCCGACGTGGGCACCCTGGCTGACCTGCCAGTGGCCACGTCGTCCCTGGGCAGCGAGCCAGGCACCGAGGTTGGCACAGGCGGACCCGGTGGCTGGGTCCTCGAGCACCGCATCACCCTCGGTGAACAGTGACCGGGCCTCGATCCGGCCCGGGGAGCCCTCGTGCCAGACGTAGACCAGGGTCTCGCCACCAGTCGTGCCCATGCCTGCGAACCGACGCATGAGCCCTGCCCGTCCGTCGGCTCGCCGCACGGCCTCGGCAGAGACCGCCTGCGCCATGATCTGCGCGCTGCCGGTGGTGACCTGCTGCACGGGCGCGAGCAGGTCATCCGCCTCGAGGCCGACGCACTGCGCGATCTCGCCCGCGGCGAAGTCCCGCTCGACCACTCCAGGGTTGGCCGTCAACGTCCACCGGTCGCCGTCGGCGATGACGGGGATCACCCCCGAGGGCATCGACAGCCCCAGGCTGTCCCCGCCGAGCCCGAGGGCCCTCGCCACGTGGGCCGTCCCCAGCGTCGGGTGGCCCGCGAAGGGCATCTCGTAGCTCGGCGTGAAGATCCGCACGCCGGCGTCCGCGCCATCCTGGGCAGGCACGATGAACGTGGTCTCGGACAGGTTGAACTGTCGCGCCAGGCCCTGCATCTGGGCCTCGGAGAGCCCCGACCCGTCCTCGAAGACGCACAGCGGGTTGCCCGAGAAGGGGTCGTCGGGGTGGGCGAACACGTTGAGCAGGCGGTAGGCCAGGTCCATGGCGTCACTCTGCCATGCTGGCTCGGTGTCCTCCCCGCCACAGCCGCCGTCCGGTCGCCTCGTCCTGCTCCGCCACGGCGAGACCGAGTGGTCCCGAACCGGTCGGCACACCGGACGCACCGACGTCCCGCTGACCTCGCACGGCCAGGAGCTCGCCGCGGCTGCGGGCGCCCTGCTGACCGGATACGACTTCGTGCTCACCCTGGCCTCGCCACTGCAACGGGCCCGCCGCACGGCCGAGCTGGCGGGGCTCTCGGCCGAGGTCGAGCCCGATCTGCTCGAGTGGGACTACGGCGCCTACGAGGGCCTGACGACACCCGAGATCCGGGAGCGGCTCGGCTACGACTGGACCGTCTTCGCACACGGCGTACCGCCGGGCCAGACTCCGGGCGAGACCGTGGAGGAGGTCGCGGCGCGCGCCTCCAGGGTGCTGCGCCGAGCAGCGCCGGCGTTGCAGCGCGGTGATGTCGCGCTCGTGGGCCACGGCCACGCCCTGCGGGTGCTGGCCACGGTCTTCCTCCAGCAGGTGCCGCGGATGGGGGCCCAGCTGCTCCTGGACGCCGGTTCGGTCAGTGTCCTGGAGTACGAGCGCGAGGTGCCCGCGGTCCGGGTCTGGAACGACGGGCCCGCGGTCACCGCGAAGCACTGACCGCCGACACCAGGGCGGGAGCGGCGCCCCTCAGCCCCGGATCGTGCGCGTCCTGGGTGGGCGGACCACGGTCAGGTCGGCCCGCCTCGGTGTCACCCAGGCACGGGGGGCGTCGGGGACGGTGCTCGCGGGCGCCGGGTCGGGATCGACCCGCCAGCCTGCGTCGCCGCCATCGCCGAAGAGCGCGAACGCGCTGCACTCCCCCGGGGTGAACCGCGGTCCGTAGCGCACCCCGTCGAGGCCCTCGCCGTCGAAGGAGCGCGCCCACGCCTGCGGCACGGCATACGGCACCATCGACTCGAGCTCGCGGGTGACGCCGAAGGCGGCCGCCCCACCCGACTGGAGGTCGGCCACCTCACGGGAGTCGGGCAGCCGCAGCCGCGACACCACGACGTCGGCCAGCAGGGTCTCCGGCACCGACTGGGCACCGCCCAGGACCGGACCCAGCCGCTCGCGCAGGGCGCTGACCGCGTCACCCGCGGTGTAGCACGTGCCGCGCGGAGCGGGCAGGTCGAAACGGCCTGAGCCGGCGCTGCCGAACCACCACGGCCCCAGCGCAGCGAGGTGGGCCCGGAAGAGCCACGTCGTGGTGCGCACCCGGTATGCCGGGAAGCCGGGCAGCCGCTCGGGTGGCGGGCCCTGCGCGGGTCGCTCGCGGCTGCTCATGCCGTCCAGGTGGCGGCGTCTGCGGCCGCGAGCTGCGCGACCTGCGCCACGGCGGCTGCGGAGGACCGGTGCACGACCAGGTAGTCCACCGCACTCTGCCCGTCGAAGGCGCTCGACGCCGTGGTCAGCCAGGCCCCGATCGACCAACCGTCGACACCCTTGCGGGTGAAGGCACCCACCGCGTCCTGGACTCCCGGGCGCACGGAGCCGTTGCGTCCGAACTGCAGGGAGGGGTAGAGCAGGTGACCGTCGGACGTGCGGCAGGCCAGCACGGTGCCGCGTCGCACGCGGTCGAACAGCGCCTGGCGCGAGATCCCCAGCCAGGCGACCAGTCCCGCCGTGTCGTAGAAGGGCCCCAGGGGCGCGTCGAGGGGGTGCACGGTGGGCAGGGCGGCGAGCATGCGGTCGGCGAGGTCGTCCACGTCGCCGAGGTCCAGGGTCCTCCCCTGGGCCCTGAGGTCCTCGGCCCGTGCGGCGATGCGCTCGCGCACGGCTGTGGTCAGCGCCTCCACGAGCGGGGTGGTCGCGGTGGAGGTCGTGGGCCGTGAGGTCATGGGTGGTGCCTCCTCCGGGTGCGTGCCCGAGCGTTGTGGGGCGTCAAGGGCGTCAAGGTCCATGATGCCATCATGCACGGGGCCACCGACAGCGGGCGCCTCCACGACCGACGCCGCGCAGGCTAGCGCGCGCGTCGCGCCCGCAGCACCGCGTCGTGGGTGTGGTGCGTGCCGCCACCACTGGAGGGGACGTCACGCGGTCGCCGTTCCTCCAGGTCGACCTGCCATCCCGCACCAAGCAGCGCGGCCACCTGCGCGGGGGCCACGTAGTCCGCGGGGTCGAAGCCGTGCTCCTTCGCGTGGTCCTGGTCGACATCCGCGTGGTGCACCACCAGCAGGAGGCCCCCGGGGGCGACCGCCGCCACGAGAGCTGCCTCCGCCTCACCGGCCTCGGTGCGTCGCAGCGCCGGGTACTGCGCCGAGACCAGGTCGAACGAGCCCTCGGGGAGGCCTGCCTCGACCAGGCCGGCGTGCACCCACCGGATGTCCACCCCAGCACCACGGGCAGCCTGCTGTGCACGCTCCAGGGCCACTCCGGACACGTCGAGGGCGGTCACCTCCCACCCCCGGCGGGCGAGCCAGACCGCGTCGGCGCCCTCACCGCACCCGACGTCCAGGACGCGACCCGGAGCGAGGTCCGCGACCCCGTGCACCAGGGCCCCGTTGGGCTCACCGCTCCACACCCGGTCAGCCTCGGTGTAGCGCTCGTCCCAGTCGACGGGGCCGCCCGTCATCAGGGCAACGGCCAGGTGTGCACGGGTTCGTTGCTGTGCATGTGCTCGGCATAGAGCCGCAGCATCTGTGCCAGGGCACGCTGCCGGTCCAGCCCCGTGGCCTCCAGGCGTCGCACCGCCTCGGTCTGCCACGTCGCCCCGTTGCTGCTCGTGGTGCACCGGCCCTCGATGACCGCCAGGTAGCGGTCGCGCACGGCGGCCGAGACCCCCCAGTCGGCGAGGCCCTCGTGGGCCATCGGCAGCAGGTGGCGCAGGACCAGCTCCTCGGCCCGGACCTCGCCGAAGCCCGGCCAGTAGAGCCGCGACTCGATGCCGTCTCGCGCCGCGTTGCGGAAGTTCTGCTCCGCCGCGGCGAAGCTCATCTTGCTCCAGATCGGGCGGTCGTCGGAGGCCAGCTTGCGGACCACGCCGTAGTAGAAGGCGGCGTTGGCCATGGTGTCGACGAGGGTCGGCCCGGCGGGGAGGACGCGGTTCTCCACCCGCAGGTGGGGGGTCCCCCCGACGATGTCGTAGATCGGGCGGTTCCAGCGGTAGACCGTGCCGTTGTGCAGCCGCAGCTCCGGCAGCGACGGCGCCTCGCCGGCCTCGAGCATGGCGACGGGATCCTCGTCACTGACCTCGGCGAGCAGCGCCGGGAAGTACCGGACGTTCTCCTCGAAGAGGTCGAAGATCGAGGTGATCCAGCGCTCGCCGAAGAACACCCGGGGTCGCACGCCCTGGTTCTTCAGCTCGATGCTGCGCGTGTCGGTCGCCTGGCTGAACAGCTCGATGCGCGTCTCGGCGTGCAGCCGCTGACCGAAGAAGAAGGGTGAGTTGGCCGCCAGGGCGATCTGGGGTGCCACCAGCGCCTGGGCTGCGTTCCAGTACGCCGCGAAGTCGTGCGGCGAGACCTGCAGGTGCAGCTGGACGCTCGTGCAGGCGGACTCGGGGGCGATCGAGTCGCAGTACGTGGCGATCCGCTCACCCGACGGCCCCTCGATGTCGAGGTAGATGTCCTCGCCGCGCGCGTAGAAGATCGAGTCGTTGAGCGCCGTGTAGCGGTTGTTCGCGCTGATCCACTCGCCCTCGAAGTGCTCGGGCATGATCGTCGGGAGGATGCCCACGGCGACGATGTGCGCACCGCGCTTCTCGGCGGCCGCACTCGCAGCGTTGAGCGAGACGCGCATCTCGTCCTCGAGCTCGATGGCCGCGTCCCCGGGCAGCGGGCGGGGCGGCACGTTGAGCTCGATGTTGTACTGCGCGAGCTCGGTCTGGTAGCCGGGGTCCGCGATCTCCTCGAGCACCTCCGCATTGGCGAACTTCGGCGCGTAGTCGTCGTCGACGAGGTTGAGCTCGATCTCCATCCCGGTCATCGGGCGGTCGAACTCGAACACGCTCTGCGCGAGCATCCGCTCGAAGACGTCGAGGTTCTGCCGCACCTTCTCGCGGTACCGCTGGCGCTGCTCCCGGCTGTAGCTCTGTGCCGTGACCTCCTCGCCCACGAGTCCTGCCTCCCAGTGCGTAGCGGTGTGACGGCGGGGGTTGCCTTGCCATGACCCAACCACACGCAGGGCGCGCCTGCCAACGGGTGTCGGTGAGGTCTCATAACCTGCAGGTGTGCGGTTCCTCCACACCTCCGACTGGCACCTGGGGCGGTCCTTCCACCAGGTGGGGCTGCTGTCTGCCCAGGCGGGGTTCATCGACCACCTCGTCGAGACCGTCCGCGCCGAGTCCGTGGACGCCGTCCTGGTCTCCGGTGACGTCTACGACCGTGCCCTGCCGGCTCCTGACACGGTGGCGCTGCTCTCCGAGGCGGTGACCCGGATCATCGACGCGGGGGCCACGGTGGTGCTGTCCAGCGGCAACCACGACTCCGCGATCCGGCTGGGGTTCGCCAGCGAGCTGCTTGCCCGGGCCGGGCTGCACATCCGCTCGTCGACCTCCTCGATCGGTGTCCCGGTCATGGTGGGCGACGTCGCGGTGCACCCGCTGCCCTACCTCGAGCCCAGTGTGGCGGCGACCGCACTCGACGCCACCCAGCGCACCCACGCCGGGGTGCTCACGGCCGCGATGGAGCGCATCGCCACCGACCGTGCCGTGCGTGGCGGCCAGTCCATCGTGATGGCCCACGCCTTCGTCACCGGCGGCGCCACCACCGACTCCGAGCGGGACATCAGCGTCGGCGGCGTCTCCGCGGTGCACCCGCGGGTGTTCGACGGTCATGACTACGTCGCCCTGGGCCACCTCCACGGGCGCCAGCGGGTGAGCGAGTCGGTCCGCTACAGCGGTTCCCCGCTCGCGCTGTCCTTCAGCGAGGCCTCGCAGACCAAGGGTTCGTGGCTCGTCGACGTCGACGAGCGGGGGGTGCGCGTCGAGGCGGTCGACTCCCCCGTGCCCCGTCCCCTGGCAGTGCTCCGCGGCGACCTCGACGCGCTGCTCCTCGACCCGGCCCACACGGCTGCCGAGCGCGCCTGGTGCCAGGTGACCCTGACCGACCCGGTGCGGCCCCTCGGGGCCATGGAGCAGGTGCGCCGCCGCTTCCCGCACGCCCTGGTCCTGCAGTTCGACCCCCAGGGTGCGCCGGTGCCGGTGCGCAGCTATGCCGAGCGCACCACCGCGGCCAGCGACCTCGACGTCTGCTGCTCGTTCCTGGGCCACGTCCGCGCGGGCCGCGCGGCGACGGAGGCCGAGCACGCGGTGCTCGTCCACGCGGTGGAGCAGGTGCGGGTGGCGCGGGCGGGTCACGACGACGAGGGCCTGCTGGCCTTCGGCGACCGCTCCGAGGGCGCGGCGTGAGGCTCCACCGGTTGCGGGTCACCGCGTTCGGGCCCTTCGCCGGCACCGTCGAGGTCGACCTCGACGAGGTGGCCGCCGGTGGTCTGTTCCTCATCCGCGGTGCGACCGGGGCGGGCAAGACCAGTCTGCTCGACGCCGTCGCCTTCGCGTTGTATGCCGACGTACCCGGCGCCCGCTCCAAGAAGGGCCTGCACAGCGACCACGCCGACCGCGGGACGGTCCCCGAGGTGAGCCTGGACTTCACCGCCGCCGGACGCCATCTGCGCATTGACCGCTCCCCAGAGTTCGCTCGCCCCAAGGCGCGCGGCTCCGGCGAGGTGAAGGTGCCGGCCAAGGCCGTGCTGTGGGAGCACCGGGCCGGCTCCTGGCAGGCCCTGAGCACGCGGCACGACGAGATCGCCGACGTCGTCAAGGACGTCCTGGGGATGGGGCTCGAGCAGTTCAGCAAGGTGGTCCTGCTTCCGCAGGGTGACTTCGCAGCCTTCCTGCGGGCGACGCCCGACGAGCGCCGGGCATTGCTGGAGCGACTCTTCGACATCTCGGCCTTCGCCGGGATCGAGGCGTGGTTCGCCGAGCAGCGCAAGACCTCGTCCGCGGCCCTCCAGTCGGAGCAGGCTGCCCTGGCAGCCGACCTCGGCGTGCTGGCGGAGGTCCTTGCCGAGGCCCCGGTCCCACTCGGCGACGCCGAGCTCGGGCAGGACTGGTCCGAGGTTGCGGTCGAGGCCCTCCCCGGCGTCCTGGCCACCGTCCACAGCACCCTGGAGGCCGCGGTGGTGCAGGCCCTGACCACGCTGGACGAGGCCCGGGGCGCCGACACCATGGCCACCAGTGCCCTCACCGCCGCACAGGAGACCAGCGCGCGGCGTGATCGAGGACTGCTCGCGCAGCGCCGGCAGGTCGCCCTCACCGCGGCCCACGACGTGCAGGTCTCGCGGCTGGCCACCATCGAGGGTGCAGAGCGGGCCGCCTCCGTCAGGGGTGACCTCACGGCTCTCGACCGGGGCAAGCGCACCAGCGCGGCCGCCGACCGGGTCCTGGAGCAGACGCGCGCCCGCGTCTCCCGGTGGGAGTCGGCCGAGGGCGGCCCCAGCATCGATGCCCTGCGCGAGTCACTGCTCACGGGTGCCGGCACCCTCCTCGAGGCCGACCGGGCCCGGGCATCCCTGGCCCGGCGCCGGGCCGGCCGGGTCGAGCAGGCCCACGGTCTCGAGCGGGCGCGCGAGCGACTCGAGTCCGTCGCGGAGCGCCTGGCCCTGGCCACCGTGGCCCATGAGGGCCTGGCCCAGCGACTCGTGCGGGCCAAGGCCGCCGAGGCGACGATCGAGCCTGTCGCGGCTCGGCTCGCGGCACTGACCGAGCGGCACCGGCTCACCGTGGCGTGCGAGCACACCGCCGGCCAGGTCGACCTGTTGGGCACCCGCATCCAGTTCGAGCGCACCACCGCCCAGGACCTGCGAGAGGTCTACCAGGACCTGCGCCAGGCCCGGCTCGACGGCATGGCCGCCGAGCTGGCCGGCCGGCTCATGGACGACGAGCCGTGCCCCGTCTGCGGGTCGCCGGAGCACCCCGCCCCCGCGACCCATGGCGCGGCCGTCACGGCTGAGCAGGTCGCCACGGCCGAGGAGCAGTGGCAGCAGGCTGCGGCGCGGGTGGGCGCCGCCGAGCAGGAGCTGGCGGCCCTCGAGGCGGCACAGTCCGAGCGCCTGTCGGTGCTTGGCGCACAGGACCGGTCCTCGGCCGTCCTGGCGCAGGAGCGTGCTGCTCTCGAGACCGAGCTGCACGACCTCCGCACCCGGGCCGGTGACGTCGAGTCGGCACAGGCGGCAGTCGAGGGTGGCGTCGCCACTGTCGAGGCGCTGGAGATCGAGCTGGCCAGCTGCCGCGACACCACGACCACTGCAGCGTCGGCCCTGGGGGTGCTCGACGACGAGATCGAGGTCGACCGCCGCGCGCTGCGCGCCGCTGTCGATGCCCACACCGACACCTGTCCCTGCGTCGAGGTCCGCACCCCCCTGACCGATGTCGACGAGACGGCGCTGGAGCTGATCGGCGCCCGCCACCGGGACGCCACCGCGGCGCTCGAGGCGCACGCCGTGGCCCTCGAGGAGTCGGCGCGAGCGGCAGCCGAGCTCGAGGACCTGACCACGAGCACGACGCAGGCCCTGGCCGCAGCAGGGTTCGCGACCGTCGACACGGCCCGCGCCGCCGTCCTCCCCGCCCCCGAGGTGACCGAGCTCCGAGCCCTGGCCCGGGCCCACGAGCAGGCCGTCGTCGAGACCCGGACCGTGCTCGAGGACCCCGAGATCGCCTCCGCCGTGCGCCACGACCCGCCTGATCTGGAGTCGCTTGCGCTGCGGCACGAGCAGGCGCGGGTCGCCTACCAGAGCGCAGTCTCGGCCGACACGCTGCTCCGCCGCACCCTCACCGGCCTCGACCGCATCCGCACCACCGTGGTGGCCCGCTGCACGACGCTCGACGAGGCCCTCACCCGGCACGCCGTGCTGGCCGAGCTGGCCGACACCATCACCGGGGCCAGCGCCAACAACACGCTGCGCATGAGGCTGTCCGCCTTCGTGCTCGCCGCCCGGCTCGAGAAGGTTGCGGTGCTGGCCAACGAGCGCCTGTCGACGATGGGCGAGGGCCGCTACCAGCTGCGCCACTCCGACGACCTCGCGGCCCGTGGTGCCCGCAGCGGCCTGGGCCTGGAGGTGCTCGACGTCTGGACCGGTCAGACCCGTGACACCAGCTCCCTGTCGGGCGGTGAGTCGTTCATGGCCTCGCTCGCCCTGGCGCTCGGACTGGCCGACGCGGTCCGCGAGGAGTCCGGCGGCTTCGACCTGCAGACCTTGTTCGTCGACGAGGGCTTCGGCACCCTCGACGACGAGAGCCTGGAGCAGGTGATGAGCGTGCTCGACGACCTGCGCGAGGGCGGCCGCGCGGTGGGGGTCGTCAGCCACGTCGCCGAGCTGCGCAGTCGGATCCCCAGCCAGGTCGTGGTGAGCAAGACCGAGCGCGGCTCGACGGTGCGGGTCACCACCACCGCCGAGTCCGCGCCCGCTGCCTGAGGCTCAGTCCTCGAAGGACTCCGGTGGCGGGCAGCTGCAGACGAGGTGCCGGTCCCCATACGCGCCGTCGATGCGTCCCACCGGCGGCCAGTACTTGTCGCCGGCGTCCACACCGACCGGGAAGGCCGCCTCGGACCGCTCGTACGGGTACTCCCACTTACCGGCCAGCGCCTTGGCCGTGTGCGGCGCGTTGCGCAGCATGCTGTCGGCCACGGCGACGTCACCGGCCTCGACGGCCGCGATCTCCTGGCGGATCGCGATCATCGCGTCGCAGAACCTGTCGATCTCGTAGCGGTCCTCGCTCTCGGTCGGCTCGACCATCAGCGTCCCGGCGACCGGGAAGGACATGGTCGGCGCGTGGAAGCCGTAGTCGACAAGTCGCTTGGCCACGTCGTCGACGCTGACGCCACTGCGCTTGGTGAGGTCACGCAGGTCGAGGATGCACTCGTGGGCCACGATGCCGTCGTGGCCGCTGTAGAGCACCGGGTAGTGCTCCCGCAGCCGCGTGGCGATGTAGTTGGCGTTGAGCACCGCCACCTGCGTGGCGCGGGTCAACCCGGCACCACCCATGAGGCGCACGTAGGCCCAGGAGATCGGCAGGATGCTCGCCGACCCGAAGGGTGCTGCCGAGACCGGCCCCACGCCGGTCGCTGGCCCGGCCTCAGGCGCCAGCGGGTGGTTCGGCAGGTGCGGGGCGAGGTGGGCGCGCACCGCGACCGGACCCACGCCCGGGCCGCCGCCGCCGTGGGGGATGCAGAACGTCTTGTGCAGGTTCAGGTGGGAGACGTCGGCGCCGAACTTGCCCGGTTGGGCCAGCCCGACCAGGGCGTTGAGGTTCGCGCCGTCGACGTAGACCTGGCCACCCGCCTCGTGCACGAGGGCGCAGAGGTCGGTGATGGTGTCCTCGAAGACGCCGTGCGTCGACGGGTAGGTCACCATGATGGCCGCGAGGTCGTCGCGGTACTGCTCGATCTTGGCACGCAGGTCGTCCATGTCGACGTCGCCACCCGGCGCGGTCTTCACCACGACGACCTTCATGCCAGCCATGACCGCACTGGCCGCGTTGGTGCCGTGGGCGCTGGCCGGGATCAGGCAGATCCGGCGCTGGGACTGGCCGTTGGCCTCGTGGTAGGCGTGGATCGCGAGCAGGCCCGCGAACTCCCCCTGCGACCCCGCGTTGGGCTGCAGCGACACCGCGTCGTAGCCGGTGATCTCGCACAGCCAGGCCGACAGCTCGCTGATGAGCTCGCGGATCCCCTCGGTCTGGTGCGCCGGAGCGAACGGGTGCAGGTCGGCGAACTCGGGCCAGGTGACCGCCACCATCTCGGTGGTGGCGTTGAGCTTCATGGTGCACGAACCCAGCGGGATCATGCCGCGGTCGAGGGCGAAGTCGCGGTCGGACAGGCGACGCAGGTAGCGCAGCATCGAGGTCTCGCTGTGGTGGCTGTGGAACACCGGGTGGGTCAGGTAGTCACTGGTGCGCACCAGGTGCTCCGGCCAGCTGAGCGGCTCGACCGGCACCGTGGTGCCGCCGGTGACCCCGAACGCGGCCCAGACGTGCTCGAGGTCGCGCAGGTCGGTGGTCTCGTCGACGCTGATCGACACCAGGTCCTCGTCGACGCGCCAGACGTTGACACCACGCTGCGCCGCCGCCGCGACGGCCTCGTCGGCGCGACCGGGGACGGCCACGGTGACCGTGTCGAAGAAGTGGGTCGAGCGCACGTCGACCCCGCCGCCCGCGAGCCCGTCCGCCAGGGCGACCGCGTGGGCGTGGACCCGCCGCGCGATCGCGGCCAGCCCGGCCGGGCCGTGGTACACGGCATACATGGAGGCCATCACGGCCAGGAGGACCTGGGCCGTGCAGATGTTGGAGGTGGCCTTCTCACGGCGGATGTGCTGCTCGCGGGTCTGCAGCGCGAGCCGGTATGCCTGGGCGCCGTCGGTGTCGACGCTCACCCCGACGAGGCGGCCGGGCAGGGTGCGCTCGAGCCCGGCCCGGACGCTCAGGTAGCCGGCGTGCGGGCCGCCGAAACCCATCGGCACGCCGAAGCGCTGGCTGGTGCCCACGGCGACGTCGGCACCCCACTCCCCCGGCGCCGTGGCCAGGGTGAGGGCCAGCAGGTCGGCCGCGGCCGCGACCAACGCACCCGCCGCGTGGGCCGCCTCGGCCAGGGCCCGCCAGTCGCGGACCTCGCCGTCGGCGCCGGGGTACTGCACGAGGACGCCGAACACGTCACGGTCACCCGCAGCCGTCCGTAGCGCCTCGGCGGAGTCGACCCCCGCGAGGTCGGCGACCACGACCTGGAGGCCCAGCGGGGTGGCGCGCGTCTGCATGACCGCCAACGTCTGGGGAAAGACGTGCTCGTCGACCAGCAGGACCGCCTCGGCCGGGGCCTTGCTGGAGCGCCGCATGAGGGTCATCGCCTCGGCGGCTGCCGTGCCTTCGTCGAGCAGCGAGGCTCCTGCCGTGGTCAGACCGGTGAGGTCGCTGACCACGGTCTGGAAGTTGAGCAGCGCCTCGAGGCGACCTTGGGAGATCTCGGGCTGGTAGGGCGTGTAGGCGGTGTACCAGGCAGGGTTCTCCAGCACGTTGCGCTGGATGACGGCAGGCGTGATGGTGCCGTAGTAGCCCAGCCCGATCATCGAGGTCATCACCTGGTTGCGCCGGGCGAGCGCGCGCAGCTCGTCGACGACGGCGGACTCGGAGGCGCCCGGCTCGACCCGGAGCGGGCCCTCGCTGCGGATGGCGCCCGGCAGGGCCGCGGTCGCCAGGGACTCGAGCGAGTCGTGACCGACGCGCGACAGCATGGCGCTCACGTCGTCCTCGGAGGGGCCGATGTGGCGCCCGACGAACTCGGGCAGGTCGGCGGTGTGCTGGGCGGACATGAGGCTCCTGAACGTCGACGTGCTCGGACAGCCTCCCCATCTGTCACGTGCGCCGCTCCAGAGGTGCCTGTCCCGTGCAGTCCTGGCGCCTGAGAGGTTCCGGGGAGTTTGCCCCTTCGGCGCCCCGTCGTGCACGACGAGCGCGCACACGGGGACTCTCCCGCACGGGATGATCAGCACCCCCAATCTACAACACGACCCGCCCTCCCCGATGGGAAGGCGGGTCGTGGCGGTGGTGCTGGGTCAGGCCAGCCGGGCCTGGCGACGCATGCGCAGCTCGTCGTCGGGGTGCGCGGCCGGCGCCTCGTCCTCGGGACGCTCGCTCGGCAGCTGGGCCAGCTCGCCCTCGACCTCGCGCCAGACGCGGCCGACGGCGATGCCGAAGACGCCCTGTCCGCCCTGGACCAGGTCGATGACCTCGTCGGCCGAGGTGCACTCGTAGACCGACGCGCCGTCGCTCATCAGGGTGATCTGGGCAAGGTCCTCGACCCCGCGCTCCCGCAGGTGGGTGATGGCCACCCGGATCTGCTGGAGGGAGACCCCGGTGTCGAGCAGCCGCTTGACGACCTTGAGCACGAGGATGTCGCGGAAGCCGTAGAGCCGCTGCGTGCCGGAGCCGGTGGCGCCGCGCACCGAGGGCTCCACCAGACCCGTGCGGGCCCAGTAGTCGAGCTGGCGGTAGGTGATCCCGGCGGCCTTGCAGGCGGTGGGACCGCGGTAGCCCGTGTCCTCGCTCAGCTGCGGGAGGTCGTCCGTGAACAAGAGCCCCTGTGCCGAGGACGGCACACTCGTGTGGCCGCGCCCTGCCTCAACGCTGCTGTTCACGACGCTCACCTCCTGGGTGTCACTGGATGTAACTACATTGATCGCATTTCGGGTCTGAGGTGACCGTACGGCCGCCCCGAACACGACGTCAACAACCACTCGACCTTTGCCCTTCGGCGTGTCGCGCCCCCGCCACCAACTCTCGATGTCGACTGGACCCTGAGGGTTTCACGCCTGAGCGGTCAGGCCGGCGGTCCGGTTTCACCCGGTTTGGTCTCGAAGTCCTCGGCGGACACCTGGTCGAGGAACTCCCGAAAACGCTCGACCTCGTCGTCCTTGTCCTCCTCGCCGGACATCGCGACGCCGGCCTCCTCGAGCAGGGACTCCCCCGCCACGATGGTGGTGCCGGTGCGCAGCGCGAGGGCGATCGCGTCGGAGGACCGGGCCGAGATCTCGGTGGTGCCGTCCAGGATCAGGGCGGCGTGGAAGACGCCGTCCTTGAGCTCGACGATGCGCACCTCGGTCAGCTGGTGGCCCAGCCCCTCGATGACGTTCTTCATCAGGTCGTGGGTGAGGGGTCGAGGCGGGTCGATCCCCTGCTGGGCATAGGCGATGGCCGTGGCCTCCGCGGCACCGATCCAGATCGGCAGGTAGCGGTCGCCGTCGCGCTCCCGCAGCAGGACGATGGGGTGGTTGGTGGGCATCTCCACCCGGACACCGAGGACCTCGAGCACCTTCACCGTTCCACCGTACCCCGGTTCAGCCGCGGTGCAGCCCGTCTCGCACGAGGGCCACGTGCAGGGCGATGCACAGGCGCAGCACGTCTCCGGTCGGGTCCGGCTCCGCGGCGGAGGCGGAGCGGTTGGCGGACCCGTGCCGCTGCGCGGGGACGACCTGCTGCACGAGCCCGATCTCGCGGTCGGCCGCGGTGCGGAAGGGGCGCAGGTGCCGGGCCTCGAGCCCGTAGGCGGACAGGGCGGATGCGGTGTGGGCCACCGTCAGCGCCGCGTCGCCGAAGTGTCCGTCGGCATCGGCCCGGACCAGGCCGAAGGTCTCCAACGCCTCGAGGGTCGCCTCGTCGAGCTGGGCGGCCAGGGCCAGCTCGCTGCGCGTGAGCCGCAGCCCGCTGCTCTCGACCAGCGCCGCTGCCGGTGGCACCTGCGGGTCGGGGGCCGGCGCCGGGACCTTCGGGCGCGGCATACCCGAGCCACTGCCGGGACCGGCGGTGAGCCCGCGGTCCATGGCGTCGAGGGCGTCGCGGATCACCTTGAGCGGCCAGAAGTGGTCGCGCTGGGCGGTGAGGATGTAGCGCAGCCGCTCGACGTCACCGGCGTCGTAGGAGCGGTACCCCGACCCGGTCCGGGCCGGGGTGAGCAGCCCCTCGGACTCCAGGAACCGGATCTTGGAGATGGTGACGTCAGGGAAGTCCTGCTGCACCGTGGCCAGGACCGCCCCGATCGTCAGTGACTGGCGTGCGGCGCGAGGTGACACCAGCGGCCTTGGTCAGGCCTTGCCGGCGTAGAAGACGAGCCGGAACTTGCCGATCTGCACCTCGTCGCCCGTCTGCAGGGTCACCTCGTCGATGCGCTCACGGTTGACGTAGGTGCCGTTGAGGGAGCCCACGTCGCGCACCACGAACGTCTGGCCCTCACGGCGGAAGGTGGCGTGCTTGCGGGACACCGTGACGTCGTCGAGGAAGATGTCGCTGTCGGGGTGGCGCCCCGAGTTGACCTCGTCGTCGTCGAGCAGGAAGCGCGCCCCGGTGTTGGGGCCCCGCAGCACCACGAGCAGCGCGGTGCCTGGACGCAGGGCGTCGACGGTGGCCTGGTCGGCCTTGCTGAGCGAGGTGTCGGACTCGGCGCTGGTGTCGACCTGCTCGAGGTCGTTGATGCCCGGCAGCCGCATGGTGGTCGGGTCGTGGGGGCGCGCCGTCTGCTCGTCGTGCTCGTTGCCGTTCATGACTTCTGCGCTCCTGTCGTGGTGCTGGTCCGCCCCTCTAGCAAAGCACACACCATAGGGGACTCCACCGCGGTGTGCGGTGGGATTCGGGCAAGGCCCGGGAGGTCGCTCAGCCGAGCTGGGACTGGTAGGCCGCGGGGTCCAGGAGCGCGTCGACCGCAGCGGCGTCCGCGGGGCGCAGCTCGTACATCCAGCCCTCACCGTAGGGGTCGGTGTTGACGAGCTCAGGGGTGCTCTCGAGGGCGCCGTTGACCGCCGTCACCTCGCCGTCGAGCGGGGCGTAGAGGTCGCTGACCGACTTGGTGGACTCGACCTCACCGCACGCGTCGCCACTGGCGACGGTCTCGCCGACGGAGGGCAGGCTGACGTAGACGACGTCGCCGAGGGAGTCCTGGGCGAAGGCGGTGATCCCGATACGGACCGTGCCGTCGTCCGCGAGGCGCACCCACTCGTGCTCGGCCGTGTAACGCAGGTCCTGGGGGTACTCCAGCTCGCTCATGTCGCTCCTTGGTGCGGGAAGAATCGGAACTGCGGTCACTTCGACGGTGCCGGGACGGGGCGAGCGTAACGAGGCTGTTCGAGACTGTGCAACGCG
Source organism: uncultured Actinomycetota bacterium (assembly GCA_963757635.1). GTDB lineage: Bacteria > Actinomycetota > Actinomycetes > Actinomycetales > Dermatophilaceae > Pedococcus. Next base: position 335,247 of record CAVWSK010000007.1, read on the forward strand.
GTGATGTCCACGCGCTCGGCCTGGCGCACGGTGGGGGTTCCCCCGGCCCCTCGGACGGACTCGCTGACGCCTCCGGGGATCTCCATCGCCGAGGCCATCGTGGCACTGTCGCCGATCGCCTTGATGACGAACGGCGAGCTCACCAACTCGCCGTCGACCTGGATCCGCCCGTCGACGTCGGCGAACCAGGTGCTGGCCACCACCCGCACGTTGTTGATCTGCACTGCCTCGGCGCCGGCGTCGCGCAGCTCCTGCAGGGCGTCGAGCAGGTTGGCGCCCGAGATCTTGCGCTCCGGGTCGTTGATGGTGATGACGACCCCCGAACCCGTTGCGGGTGCGGTGCCGGTGAGGATGCCGAGGGTGTCGAGCCGTTCCTGGGCGGACTTGAGGGCCTCGGCGCTGGAGTCGACACCCGACAGCAGCTTGTCGCGGCTGTTCTCGAGTGCCCGGGTGTCGCTGCCGAGGCGGTTCTGCTCCTGGCTGACGTCGTCGAGGATGCGCACCAGCTCGTCCTCGCGCAGCTGCTCCAGGCCGCTGGCGTTGGTCTGCTGCACCTGGGTGGCGATGGCGAAGCCCAGGACGACGGCGAGCAGCGCGGCGAACGCGTTCGCCCTCGTCGCCCGGGGCCGCGCCATCCGGAGCAGGGTGCCCCAGGAGCTCGGCTGCGGCTCGTCGCTCATGCCTTGAACAGGTGCCGGCGGATGGAGGCCACGTTGGAGAAGATCCGCACCCCGAGGACGACGACGACCCCGGTGGACAGCTGCGAGCCGACCCCGAGCTGGTCACCGAGGAAGACGATGAAGGCAGCCACCACCACGTTGGCCAGGAACGAGACGACGAAGACCTTGTCGTTGAAGATGCCGTCCAGCACCGCGCGCACCGCGCCGAACACCGCGTCCAGTGCCGCGATCACGGCGATGGGCAGGTAGGGCTGCAGGAGGATCGGCACGGCCGGGCCCCACAGCACGCCGATGAGCACGCCGCCGATGAGGCCGAGCAGGGGTATCACGGTGCACTCTCCGAGGTGGACGGTGTGGAGGTCGAGCGGGTGGACGACGGGGTGCTGCGCTTCACCGTCGGCACCGTAGCCGATCGCAGGGACAACGAGGTCGAGGCGGGAAGGACGAGCTTGTCAGCCGCATCAATGGAAACACGGATGTTGTAGTTGTCCTTGAGGGTGCGTGCGTAGGCGCCACCGTTGGTCTCGGCGAAGTCCACCTGCAAGGCGTCGGGGTTCCCCAGGACGGCGATCGTGTACGGCCGCGCCAGCGGACGGTAGTTGACCAGGATGGCCTCGCCGGCGAACCGGATCGCGGACCGCGACGTCAGCCGCTGCCCGTTGATGGCGATGGCCTCCGCCCCGGCCTGCCACAGACCGTTGACCACCAGCTGCACGTCCTCGGAGTAGACCGTGCCGTCCTTCTTCTTGGTGTCCGTGCGCGGGTTGCCGTCTGCGCCGTCGGCATCGGTGCCGGGGGCGTTGTCGAGCACGACGGTGATGCCCGGGCCGGTCACCGCGGCCGAACCGGCGGCCAGGTTGAGGGCCTCGAGCCTGCCCTGGAGGGAGGACTGGCCCTGGCCGAGGGCCTGCGCCTGGAGCGTGTCGACCTCGACCTGGAGCTGGCGCAGCTGGCCCTCCTGCTTGTCGACCGCCTCCCGGCGCGCCTCGATCTGGGCCACGAGGTCGGCCTTGGCGCGAACCGCCGCGTTCGAGGGAGCGCGCAGCGCCAGCGCCCCGAGCCCGAGCAGCAGGCCCACGAGGACGGCGGAGACCACGAGCATCGGCGTCCGGGTGCCGGTGCTGGGTGGCAGGCCGGCCTCCGCGCGACGCTCGGCCGCCGCGGCATACCCGGGATCGAGCGGACGCTCCATCATCGAGGTGAGCAGGGTCATCGACTCGTCGACCCTGCGTCCCGGCTGGGAGGCGGGAGGACCGGGGTCGCGGTGCGACGTGCGGGCCACGGAGTCCGTCCTCAGGCCGCAACAGTGGCGCGGGCGGCCACCGCCACTCGTCGTGCCTGGACGATGTACATGACCCCGGCGATCCAGTAGAGGGCCGTCCCCCACCAGGCGAAGGCCCACCCGATCGCGAGCGCCCACTCCGCGAAGCCGCTCTGGCCGTCGCCCAGCAGCAGGAACGGGAAGGCGTAGAGCAGGTTGAAGGTGGCGGCCTTGCCGATGAAGTGCACGGGCAGCCCGGTCTGGCCGTAGCGGCGGATCCACCACAGCACCCCCGCCAGCAGCAGCTCCCGACCCACCAGCGCCCACACCAGCCACCACGGGATGATGTCGCGCCAGGCCAGCCCGAACAGCGTCGTGGCGATGTAGAGGCGATCGGCCAGGGGGTCGAGCAGCTCGCCGATCCGCGAGACCAGCCCGAAGCGGCGGGCGATCTTGCCGTCGAGGTAGTCGCTGACCCCGGACAGCACCAGGGTGACGAGCGCGATGACGTCGTGCTCGGCGAGGATGGCCCAGAGGAACAGCGGCACCCCCACCAGTCGCAGGGCCGACAGCACGTTGGGGATGGTCAGCACCCGGTTGCTCACGGGGGGCTCCCCCGCGACCGTCCCCCGATCCTCCTGTGCTGCCACGCGGGAAGCCTAACGGGCCAGCCGACGTAAACTCCGCAGGCATGGACAACCCCCTCCTCGGACCCGGCCTCGACCGGCTGCGCGAGCGTCGCAGCGTCAAGTGGCGTCTGCACGGCCCGGACGTGCTGCCGCTGTGGGTGGCCGAGATGGACGTCGTCCCGGCCGAGCCGGTGCGTCGTGCCGTCGTGGGCGCGGTCGAGCGTGGTGACACCGGGTACCCGTGGCCGCGGGACTACGCCGAGGCCCTGGCCGCCTTCGCGGACCGGCGGTGGGGATGGCACCCGGACGTCGAGGCGATGGCCCTGGTGCCGGACGTGATGCTCGGAGTCGTGGAGGTGCTCAGGCTCGTGACCGGTCCGGGTGACGCCGTCGTCGTCAACTCCCCGGTCTACCCGCCGTTCTACGACTTCGTCCGACACCTGGACCGCACGGTCGTGGAGGCCCGGCTGACCCCTGAGGGACGCATCGACCTCGAGACCCTGGAACAGGCCCTCCAGGAGGCGACGCGCGACGGGGGCCGGGCGGCATACCTCGTGTGCAACCCGCAGAACCCGACCGGGGTGGTGCACTCCGCCAGCGAGCTCACCGCCGCGATGTCGCTCGCCGAGAGCCACGGGGCGCGGGTGGTGGCCGACGAGATCCACGCGCCGCTGGTCCACGACGGAGCGGTCTTCACGCCCGTCGCCTCGCTGCCGGCCGGGGCGCGAGCCATCTCCCTCATGTCCGCGTCCAAGGCCTTCAACCTGGCCGGGCTCAAGGCCGCCGTCGCGGTGCCGGGGCCGGACGCCGCTGCGGACCTCGCACGGATGCCGGAGGAGGTGTCGCACGGTGCCAGCCACCTCGGCGTGATCGCCCACCGCGCCGCCTACCTCGAAGGCGGTCCCTGGCTCGACGCCCTGTTGGCGGGCCTGGACGAGAACCGCCACCTCCTCGCCAACCTCCTCCGGGAGCAGCTCCCCGAGGTGGGCTTCCACCTGCCCGAGGGAACCTTCCTCGCGTGGCTCGACTTCACGGCATACGGGCTGGGCCCCGATCCCGCGGCGACCCTTCTCGACCGCGCGAAGGTGGCGCTGCACCACGGCCCGGGGTTCGGCACCGGCGGGGCGGGTCGTGCGCGGCTCAACTTCGGGACCTCGCCCGACATCCTGCGCGAGGCCGTGAGCCGGATCGCCGCGGTGCTCTGAGCCGCTAGCCCTGCTCGCGCAACATCTGCAGCGCCTTCTCGACCCTGCGCGCGCGGGTCTCCGGCGCCTTCGCGACCTCGATCGCAAGGGCGTGCTGACGCTGGTGGGAGTACGACAGTGAGGTCCAGGCCGCCATCGCCTGGTGGTCCCCAGCCAGCTCCGCGGCCAGGTCGGGCGGCACCTCGACCACCCGTGGTGCCGTGTCGAGATCGAGGTCCACCTCGACGGTGTCGCCGGCGGCCACACCCGTCAGCGCGCGGTTCTCGGCGCTCACGCCCACGAGGGACTGCCCACCCATGACCGCGATGCTGCTGCGATAGCTCTGGCCGTTGATGGTCACGGTCACCTTGGGCTTGCGGCCACCGCCCAGGCCCTCGACGACCTCGGGCGGGACCTCGATGCCGGTGGCAGTCTTGCCGTGCTGCTGGATCACCGCCGTGAACTTCATGCACGGCAGTATGCCGCGTGCCACAGTGGGTGGGTGGCCGACCGCGACGGGTTCCAGGGCTTCCCCGAGTGGGGCGTGCGCTTCTACCAGGACCTGGAGGAGACGAACAGCAAGGAGTTCTGGTCCGAGCACAGGGTCCAGTGGGAGCGGTCGGTCCGCGATCCCATGCGGGCGCTGGTCGAGGAGCTGGAGGACGAGTTCGGCCCGGGGAAGCTCTTCCGGCCCCACCGTGACATCCGCTTCAGCCACGACAAGTCGCCCTACAAGACCCACCAGGGAGCGCTCGTCGGCTCGGCGAAGGCCGTCGGGTACTACGTCCAGGTCAGCGGCGACGGGCTGACGGTCGGTGGCGGCTTCCACGCGCACTCCCCCGGCCAGACCGACCGCTTCCGTGCTGCCATCGATGCGGACGAATCGGGTGCGGCCGTGGTGCAGATCGCGGCCGACCTCGTGGGCGCCGGCTACCTCCTCGAGGGCGCGGCGCTCAAGACCCGACCCAAGGGCTACCCCACGGAACATCCCCGCATCGACCTCCTGCGCCGCAAGGAGATCATGGCGATCCGCAGGGTGGGGAGCCCGCCGTGGCTGTCGACCCCGCGGGCACTGGAGGAGGTGCGGTCGGCCTGGCGCGACGTGCGCCCACTGACCCACTGGGTGCTGGAACACGTGGGCGCCGAGTAGGGCCCAGAAGTGGTTCCCCGAGGGCCTGTCCGCCGCTGCGGGCAAGCCCTACAGTCAGGTCCGTGAGCTTCAACGTGCCGGCCCAGGCGTACGGGCGATTCATGGGGCGGTTCTCCGAGCCGCTCGCCGACGAGTTCGTCGCGGTGGCGGCCGTGGAGTCCGGACAGAGCGCCCTCGACGTCGGCTGCGGGCCGGGCGCGCTCACCGCGCGCCTCGTGGACCGCCTCGGTGTCGACGCCGTGTGCGCCGTCGACCCGTCACCACCGTTCGTGCAGGCCACCGGCGACCGGATCCCGGGGCTGGACGTCCGGGTCGGTGTCGCGGAGTCCCTGCCCTTCGAGGACGGCAGGTTCGACGCGGCGCTCGCCCAGCTCGTCGTGCACTTCATGGCTGACCCCGCGGCCGGGCTGCGCGAGATGGCGCGCGTGACGCGGCCGGGGGGCGTCGTCGCCGCCTGCGTGTGGAACCACGCCTCGAGCTCCGGTCCACTGTCGCTGTTCTGGGAAGCCGTCCGGGCGGTGGACCCCCAGGAGGAGGGCGAGTCCGACTACGCAGGGGTCCGCGAGGGCGACCTCGCCCGGATCTTCGCCGCCGCCGGACTCACGGACGCAAAGGAGTCGGTCCTGACCGTCCAGGCGCCGTTCGCGTCCTTCGAGGAGTGGTGGGAGCCCTACCTGCTCGGGGTTGGACCCGCTGGGGAGTACGTGCGCAGCCTCGACGAGGAGGGCCTGGCCCGGGTCCGAGCCGAGTGCCAGTCGCGGGTGCCCGAGGGTGCCTTCGAGGTCGCGGCCTCGTCCTGGTGCGTCGCGGCCACCGTCTGAGGCCACGGATCGCCGTGATCACGCTGGCTCTGTCTGGTCGTGGTTCATCCGGCGGCGGCCGACGCCCTGGCTAACCGATCGTGAAGTGGGTGCCGTAGCCGTAGGCGAGGAACCCCACGACGTTGAGCAGACCGAGACCCAGCATCACGAGGGACACCCAGCGCCATCGGGGTTGGCTGAAGGGCTCCTTCCAGTACCGCACGGATAGCCATACCGCGACGGGGAAGCCCAGGGGGACGAGTCCGACCAGCAGGCCGACGAGCAGGCCCCACGGGGTGGCGTTCGTGGGTGAGGTCGAGGCCAGCATGTCCGAGACCGACCGGCCCTGGCTCGGCTGCGAGTAGCCCCCGACCGTGGGTGGCCCGCCACCCACCTTCTGCTCGTCCATCGCGTCCCCCCTTCGCACGGTCGGTCCACTATGGCAGCCGCGGACCGCCGGGGGGACGAAGTGGCGCCAACGGGCTGTCCGGCATCCGAGTACCTGCGAGGATCGCTGGGGGTGCCGGCGGGCCCTCGGGCGCACCGCACACGCGGTTGACCGGTCCGGAACGGGAGCGAGTCGAGGCGAGCGGGTAGTCGCGGGGCCGTGCCCCGGTTCGCGGGGACAACGAGTCAGGCGATGAGCGCCGTCATCCGGATCGAGACGAGCAGCCCGGGCAGGTCGACCCCCAGCTTGGCGACATAGCGGGTGGGCGGTGCGGAGGGGAACCACCGCGCGTACTCCTCGTTGAGGCCGACGAAGTCGGCGGGGTCGGTGAGCAGCACCCCGACCTCGATGACGTCGCCGAGGACGGCACCACCGGCGTGGAGAACGGCCTCACAGTTGCGCAGTGCCTGTCGCGTCTGTTCCTGGATCGTGCTGCCCGCCAGGGTTCCGGTGTCCGGGTCGATCCCCACCATTCCCGAGACGACCAGCTGCGGGCCGGCCTTGACTCCTTGGCTGTACAGCGGCGACGTCGGCGCGTTGGGGGTGACGATGATCTCCCGCGTCATGGCAGCCCTCCCTGTCGTCCCCGCTTGTCGGGGTGCCGCACAAGGGTCGCAGGTTCGGCACCAGCGCGCCGACCGGAGAGACGGGGCATGAAAACGGGGTCCGAGGTGTGTGGACACCTCAGACCCCGTTAGTCGGGCTGACAGGATTTGAACCTGCGACCCCTTGACCCCCAGTCAAGTGCGCTACCAAGCTGCGCCACAGCCCGTTCTTGAGTTGTCACGCCCGCAGAAACCAGCCGGAGCGGGCCTGCGGGAGCGAACGAAACCCTAGCGCACGGCATACCCCTGCTTGAAATCGGTATGCCGTGCCAACGGCTACCGGCGCTTGCGCTTCTCGCGCACCCGCACGGACACCTCGATGGGCGTGCCCTCGAAGCCGAACTCCTCACGCAGCCGACGCTCGAGGAAGCGGCGGTAGCCCGCCTCGAGGAAGCCCGACGCGAAGATGACGAAGCGCGGTGGGCGGGTCGAGGCCTGGGTGGCGAACAGGATCCGGGGCTGCTTGCCGCCCCGCACCGGGTGCGGGTTGGACGCGACGATCTCACCCATGAAGGCGTTGAGGCGCCCGGTCGGCACCCGCGAGTCCCACGAGTCGAGGGCCTTCTCCAGGGCCGGGACCAGCTTCTCGACCGAGCGCCCGGTGAGTGCCGAGATGTTGACGCGGGGAGCCCACGGCACCTGGACGAGCTCGCGCTCGATCTCGCGCTCGAGGTAGTAGCGCCGCTCCTCGTCGAGGCGGTCCCACTTGTTGTAGGCCACCACGACGGCACGACCGGCGTCGATCACCTGCTGCACGACGCGCACGTCCTGCTCGGCGATCGACTGCTCGGCGTCGATCAGCACGACGGCGACCTCGGCCTTCTCCAGGGCCGTCTGGGTGCGCAGGGACGCGTAGAAGTCGGCGCCGCGGGCCTGGTGCACCCGGCGGCGGATGCCGGCGGTGTCGACGAAGCGCCACGTCTTGCCGCCCAGCTCGATGAACTCGTCCACCGGGTCGCGGGTGGTACCGGCGACGTTGTCGACGACGACGCGGTCCTCCCCGGCCAGCTTGTTGAGCAACGATGACTTGCCGACGTTCGGACGTCCCACCAGGGCGACGCGACGCGGACCACCGCGTTGGTAGGCCTCGGCGTTGGCCGACACCTTCGGGAGCACGTCGAGGACGGCGTCGAGCACGTCGCCACTCCCCCGGCCGTGCAGTGCGGAGACCGGCCAGGGCTGACCGAGCCCGAGATTCCAGAGGGCTGCTGCGTCGGCCTCGGTGCGCTGGTCGTCGACCTTGTTGGCGACGAGCACGACCGGCTTGCCGGAGCGGCGCAGGAGCTTGACGACGGCCTCGTCGTCATCGGTGGCACCCACGGTGGCGTCGACCACGAACATGACGACGTCGGCGAGGTCCACGGCCACCTCGGCCTGCTCGGCGACGCGCAGGTGGATGCCCGTGGCGTCGATCTCCCAGCCGCCGGTGTCGACGAGGGTGAACTGGCGGCCGGCCCAGTCGCCGTCGTAGGCGACGCGGTCGCGTGTCACGCCGGGCACGTCCTCGACGACGGCCTCGCGGCGGCCGAGGATGCGGTTGACCAGGGTCGACTTGCCCACGTTGGGGCGTCCCACGACGGCCACGACCGGGAGCGGACCGTCGTTGACGGCATACCCGTCCTCGTCCAGCTCGTTCTCGAGCAGGGAGCGGTCCTCCTCACTGAGGTCGAACTCCTCCAGTCCGACGCGCAGGGCGCGCTCGACAGTCGAGTCGTCGGTCAGGTGCTCACTCACGGGTATTCCTTGCGTTGGGCTGTGGGGCGGCCGACGGGCGCAGTATGCCGCGCGGCCGCCCACCATTCTCGCGCACTTTTCGCGCTGCCCCGGACAGTCAGGTCACGCGGGGCGGTGGGCCGGCACGGTCGACGGCTCCGGCGCGCCCCGGCGCACCACGTCCAACAGGGCCTGCACGCTCTGCTCGAAGTCGAGGTCCGAGGTGTCGACCAGCTCGACGCCGTCGGCGGCCCGGCTGAACTCGGACACCGTCGAGTCGTCGGCGTCGCGGCGCACGATCTGGTCCCGCGTCGCCTCGACGGCCTCCGTACCGGCCTCGCCGTGCAGCTCGGTCGACCGCCGACGCAGGCGGGCCTCGACGCTGGCCGTCAGCAGGACGCGGACGTCCGCGTCGGGGGCGACCACGGTCGTGATGTCGCGTCCCTCGGCGACCACTCCCCCGGTCCGGGTGGCGATCTGGTCGATGAGGTCCCGCTGCAGCTGCTGGAGCAGGGGCCGGACCAGGGTGTTGGTCGCCACCATCGAGACCGCCTCGCTGACCCGCGTCGTGCGGATGTCGTCCTCGATCTCCCGACCGCTGACCTGCACGCTGGGGTGCGTCGGGTCGGTGCCCATCTCGAGCGGGATGTCCCGGGTGGCCTGGGCCACCGCATCGCGGTCCTCGAGGTCGACCCCCTCTTCGAGGCACCACCAGGTCACCGCGCGGTACATGGCGCCGGTGTCGAGGTAGCCGATGCCCAGGGCCCGGGCCACGGCTCGGGAGACACTCGACTTGCCGGAGCCGGACGGGCCGTCGACCGCGACGACGAGGTGGTTGCTGCTCATGGGCGACGAGCCTATTGGCTCGGACCCACCCTTGACGAAGCGGGAGTTGCGTCCCGAGACGGGGGTTGTGCCTGCCGTTCCGGGAGGCAACCCCCGCTTTGCCGGGGTGGTGGGGGGTGTGGGGCGGAGGCGATCTCAGCCGTGCAGGCGCCAGCCGCGGGTCTGCAGCTCGTCGCCGAGGCGCTCGGCGACGGCCGGCAGCACCGAGATCTCGGCCAACCCGAAGGGCTGCCCCAGGCCGTGCTCGAGGTGCAGGTCCTCGAGGTTGACCCCGGCGTCACCGACATCGTGGAGCAACCTGCCCAGCTCACCCGGTTCGTCGGGCACCAGCACGACGACGACGCTGTATGCCGTGGGCGCGGCACCGTGCTTGCCGGGGATCCGCGCGTGGCCGAGGTTGCCCTGCGCGACGATCCGGGCCAGCACCTCACGGGCCCCGATGCCGTCGCCGTCCACGAGCAGGTCCAGGGCCGCGATCACCTCGGCGAGGTCGTCACGGAGCTCGCCGAGCACCTCGCGGACGGCGATCGCGTTGCCCGCCAGGATCTGGGTCCACAGCTGTGGGTCGCTCGCCGCGACCCGGGTGACGTCCCGGATCCCCTGTCCGGACAGCAGGACCGCGGGGTCGGGCAGGTCCCGCAGGCGCCCGGCCACCAGGGACGAGGCCAGCTGCGGCACGTGCGACACCGCGGCGACCGCCGCGTCGTGCTCGTGCGGGCTCATGGTGCTGACTGTGCCGCCAGCGGCCCGCGCGAGGTCGCGCACGGCCGCGATCGCGGACGCGGACGACAGCTCGCTCGGCACCACGACCCAGGCGCGCCCGTCGAAGAGGTCACCCCGGGCGGCCACCGCTCCGGACCGTTCGCGGCCCGCCATGGGGTGGGACCCGGCATACCGGGCGAGGTCTCCCCCGCGGGACCGGACGTCCTCGAGCACGGCCACCTTGACCGAGGCGACATCGGTGACCACGGCACGGGGCCAGGCCGCCAGCTCCTCGGCCACCACCGCGCCGGCCACGTCGGGCGGAGCCGCGACGACGACGACCTCCGGGTCGTCGTCGCCGTGCGCGGCCACGGCACCGGCACCGAGGTCGCGGGCCAGCGCCAGGGCGGTCGGGGACGGGTCGGCGAGCACGACGGCATACCCGGCACGGGTCAGGGCGATGCCCAGGCTGGTGCCGATGAGGCCGGTGCCGACGATGCGGACGCGCGAGGTCACGTCGCGAAGGCTACCGACGAGCGGGCTGACCCGCGCTCAGAGTCCAGCGGCCGAGTAGAGCTTGCCGACCTCGGACTTGCTCAGGGGCCGCATCTTGCCGGGCTTGGTGTCGCCGAGGTGGATGGGCCCGACCTGGGTGCGCACCAGCGTGAGCACCGGGTGCCCGACGGCCTCCATGAGGCGGCGCACGATGTGCTTGCGTCCCTCGTGGAGGATCACCTCGACGAGCGCCCGACCGGGCTGGGAGTCGACCACCTTGAACGAGTCGACCGAGGCGGGTCCGTCGTCCAGGGCGATCCCCTCGCGCAGCCGCTTGCCGACGTCGCGGGCCACGGGTCCGTGGATCTGGGCGAGGTAGGTCTTGGCCACGCCGTACTGCGGGTGCTGCAGCCGGTGGGCCAGGTCACCGTCGTTGGTGAGGATGAGCAGTCCCTCGGTGTCGGCGTCGAGCCGCCCGACGTGGAACAGCCGCTCGCTGCGGTTGCCGACGTAGTCGCCGATGTTGATGCGGCCCAGCTCGTCGTTCATGGTCGTGACGACGCCCAGCGGCTTGTTGAAGGCGAAGTAGACCCGGCTCTCGTCGAGCTGGACGCGGATGCCGTCGACGTGCACGGTCTGGTCGGCGTTGATCCGCACACCGAGCTCGGTGACCACGTGCCCGTCCACCTCGACCCGGCCGTCGCTGATGAGGTTCTCGCAGACCCGCCGTGACCCGACGCCGGCGGCGGCGAGCAGCTTCTGCAGGCGAACGCCATCGGGGTCGTGGACGTCGACCTCCGGGGTGGCCCGCTCGCGCGGCACCCGGGTCGGCTGGCTCTTCTTCGTGGTGCCGGAGCTGCCGCGCTGCGGGCGTTCGGGACGGGTGGCGCCCCCAGCACCTGCCGCACCGTCGTCCCGGGCGGGCCGCTGGGGACCGCCGCTGCGTGCCGACCCACCCCGTCCGGCTGCGCCCCGGGACGGGCCGCCACCCGACCGGGAGCCGCCGCCGGCCCGGGAGCCGCCACCGCCTCGGGGTCCGCGGTCGCTGCCGCCGTCGGAACCGCTTCTGCTGCGTGGGGGGGTCATCCGCGTCCTTGTTCTGCGATCTCGTCGAGCAGGTCGACTTCGGGGAGGTAGGGGGCCAGGGCAGGGAGCTCGTCGAGGCTGCCCAGGCCAAGGCGCTGCAGGAAGTAGTCGGTCGTGCCGTAGAGGACGGCCCCGCTCTCGCCGCCGGCGCCGAGCTCCTCGATCAGGCCGCGGCTGAGCAGGGTGCGCACCACGCCGTCCACGTTGACGCCGCGCACGGCCGACACACGTGACCGGGAGATGGGCTGGCGGTAGGCGATCACTGCCAACGTCTCGAGGGACGCCTGGGTGAGCTTGGCCTGCTGGCCGTCGAGCAGGAACTTCTCGACGACCGGCGCGTAGTCGGATCGGCTGTAGACCCGCCAGCCACCGGCGACCGAGCGCAGCGTGAAGCCACGCTGCTGCGCGGCATACTCCTGCTCGAGCTCCACCAGGTGACCGCGGACGTCGTCGACGGGCAGCTCGAGGGCAGAGGCGAGCGCGATCTCGGTGATCGGCTCGTCGACGACCATGAGCACCGCCTCGATGGCGCTGCGGGCCCCGCCGGGGAACTCGCTGACGTCGAAGGCGAACTGCTCCTCCGCGACGGCTTGGGGCTCACTCATCGTCGTTGTGCTCCTCGTGCTGCGGGGTGTGGCTGTCACCATCGTCGTCCAACTCGTCGTCCTCGTCGAACTCGTCGCTGACCTCGATGGCACCGTCGTCGGCTCCGGTCCAGCGCACGGTCAGCTCGCCGAGCGCCTCGGCCTGGTCGAAGGCGATCGCCGCCTCGCGGAAGAGCTCCAGCAGCGCCAGGAACCGCGCCACGATGACCAGGGTCGAGTCGGCGTCGGCGACCAGGGCGCGGAACGAGCAGACCCGCTCGGCCCGCAGGCGCGCCCCGAGGATCCCGGCCTGCTCGCGCACGCTGACCTGGGGTGCGTGCAGGTGGTCCAGCCCGACCGACGGCGCGATGCGCGGAGTCATCGCCCGGGCGGCGATCATCGCCAGCTGCTCAGGGGTGATTCCCATGACCAGCTCGGGGAGCAGGCGGGCGAACTGCGGCTCGAGGCCGGCCTGGCGAGGTGTCATGCGGCCGGCCGTCGCCATCCGCTCGCCGAACGTGAAGGCGATGTCCTTGAACGCGCGGTACTGCAGCAGCCGGGCGAAGAGCAGGTCGCGCGCCTCGATCAGCGCCAGGTCCTCCTCGTCCTGTGGCCCGGTCTGGGGCAGCAGTCGGGCGGACTTCAGGTCGAGGAGGGTGGCCGCGACGAGCAGGAACTCCGACGCCTGGCCGAGGTCCCACTCGACCTCGGTCTCGCGTGCCTTCTTGATGTGGCCGATGAACTCGTCGGTGACCCTGGCCAGGGCTATCTCGGTGATGTCCATCTTGTGCTTGCTGATCAGACCCAGCAGCAGGTCGAAGGGACCCGAGTAGTTGTCGAGGTGCACCTCGAACGGCACCGTGCCGCCGCGCCGCGTGATGACACCGCCGGGCGCACTGGGTGGCTGCTCGGCGGTGGTGGCCTCCTGGCTCACCTGGTCAGGCCGCCCCACCACGGGCGATCAGCTCTCGCGCCAGCTGGCGGTACGACGCGGCAGAGGTGTGCGTCGACGCGTACGTGGTGATCGGCTCGGCCGCCAGCGTCGCGTCGGGGAACTTCACCGTGCGGCTGATCACCGTGTGGAAGACCTGGTCGCCGAAGTGGTCGACGACGCTGCGCACGACCTCCTTGCTGTGCAGGGTGCGCGAGTCGTACATCGTCGCGAGGATGCCGTCGACCTGCAGGCGCGGGTTGAGGCGGTCGGTGATCTTGTCGATCGTCTCCACGAGCAGGGCCACGCCGCGCATGGCGAAGAACTCGCACTCGAGCGGGATGACGACCCCGTGCGCAGCGGTGAGGGCGTTGACGGTCAACAGGCCGAGCGAGGGCTGGCAGTCGATCATGATGACGTCGTAGTCGTCCATCACCGGACGCAGCACGCGGGCGAGGATCTGCTCGCGAGCCACCTCTCCGACGAGCTGCACCTCGGCCGCCGACAGGTCGATGTTGGCGGGGATGACGTCGAGGTTCTCGGTCGCCGTCGGCTGGATCACGTCGCGCACGTCGTGGTGCCGCTCGAGCAGCAGGTTGTAGATGGTCACGTCGAGCTCGTTGGCCCGCACGCCCAGCCCCACGGAGAGCGCGCCCTGGGGGTCGAAGTCCACGAGCAGCACGCGACGGCCCACCTCGGCCAGGGCGGCACCCAGGTTGATCGTGGTCGTCGTCTTGCCGACGCCACCCTTCTGGTTGCACATGGCGATGATGCGCGCCGGGCCGTGGTTGGCCAGCGGCGGGGGCTCGGGGAAGTCCGGCATCGGGCGTCCCGTGGGGCCCAGCTGGCCGGCTGCGACCCCGGTCGTGCCCGGGATGAAGCCCTGGGGCCCACCCGGGGATGACGACGGGGACTGCGTGGTCACCTCAGATTCCACAGGTGCTTCTCTCCCGGTGCTCGGCGTTCGTCGGTCAGCCTCTCGCTGATCGGGATGACCCTATCAGCGGGCCCGGGGGTGACTTTGGGCGTAGACCTCGCGCAGTCGCTGCACCGTCACCAGCGTGTAGATCTGGGTCGTGGTGACCGAGGCGTGGCCCAGGAGCTCCTGCACGACACGGACGTCCGCGCCGCCGTCCAGCAGGTGCGTGGCGAACGAGTGGCGCAAGGTGTGCGGGGAGACGTGACCCGACAGGTTCGCGCGCTCGGCAGCGGCCCGGAGCACCGACCACGCGGACTGCCGGGAGAGCCGCCCACCGCGCTGGTTCAGGAAGACCGCCGGGGTCCCCTTGCCCTTGGCGGCCAGGACCGGTCGTCCCCGCACCAGGTAGGCAGCCACGGCCTCGCCGGCATACGAACCCAGCGGGACGAGTCGCTCCTTGCTGCCCTTGCCGAACAGTCGGACGACCCCCTCCGTGGTGTCGATGTCGTCGATGTCGAGTCCGATCGCCTCGGAGATGCGCGCCCCCGCCCCGTAGAGCACCTCCAGCAGGGCCCGGTCGCGCAGCGATGCGGGGGTGTCACCGACGCTGGCGGACTCCAGCAGCGCCTCGACCTCGTCGAGGCCGATCGCCTTGGGGAGGCGCGCCGGGGCCCTCGGGGGGCTGACCGCACCCGCCGGGTCGGCGTCCACCTCGCCCTCGAGGGCCAGGAACCGGTGGAAGCCCCGCACTGCGACCAACGTGCGCGCCGCCGACGAGGCAGCCAACGGTGGGTGGTCGGCGCTGCCCTCGCGCAGCGTGGCGAGGAAGTCGGTGACATGGGCCTCGGTCACCTCAGCGGGCTCGTGCACGCCCTTGGCCTGCAGGTATGCGGTGTAGCGGGCCAGGTCCCGCCGGTAGGACGAGAGCGTGTTGGTGGCGACTCCGCGCTCGACATCGAGGTGACCCAGCCAGCCGCGGACCGCGCGCTCGAGCGCGCTCGTGGGTGGCACGGATGGGAGTCTAGGCACCATGAAGCTCTATGCAGACCTGCCGGGCCGTCGCACGGTGCAGATCCTCGCCGACGTCAGCATGGTCGCCTGGGTGTGCGTGTGGGCGTGGGTCGGCAGACTCGTCCACGACACGACGATGGCCCTGGCCGCGCCCGGGCGGCAGCTGCAGGGGGCCGGCTCGGGCTTCAGGGACACCATGACCGGTGCGGGCGACTCCGTGCGCGACCTGCCGCTGGTCGGCGACCGCGTCGCGGCACCGTTCCGGCAGGCGGGCGGTGCCGGCACCACCATCGAGAAGGCCGGCACCGACCTGGTCGAGGCCGTGACCAACCTGGCCAACATCCTCGGTTGGGTCACGGCGGTCGTCCCCATCGCCATCGTCGGACTCATCTGGCTGGCGCTGCGGGCGCGCTTCGTCCGGCGCGCCACCGCGGCCCAGCAGTTCATCGACGGAGCCTTCGACCTCGACCTGTTCGCCCTGCGGGCGATGGCACGCCAGCCGATGCGCAAGCTGGCGGCCATCTCCCCCGACCCGAGCGGGGCGTGGCGTCGGGGTGAGCCGGCGACCATCCGCGCGCTGGCCGTGCTGGAGCTGCGCGACTCAGGCCTGCACCCGCCCCCGGCCTGAGGCACGGGTCAGGCTCCGCAGCCGCTCGGCGTGCTGGGTCGTGAGGGCGCCGGGCTCCAGCTGCCACGACCAGCCCCCCTCGATGCCGGGGGCGTTCATGCGGGCCTGCGAACCGAGACCGAGCACGTCCTGGGCCTGCATCATCGCCAGTCCGGGCCGCGCACCCAGCGCCAGCTCGATCATGGCCCAGGAGGGTTCGGACTCACCGTCGGCCGTCACCCCGGCCCCGCGCCACGCCCGGCGGACCAGGTCGCGGCGCTCCTCGGGCAGGTCCGCCCACCAGCCGCAGACCGTGTCGTTGTCGTGGGTGCCCGTGTAGACCACCTGGTCGGGCTCGAGGTTGGCCAGGTCGTGGGTGTTGGTCTCGTAGCCGGGGTCGAACCCGAACTGCAGCACCGCCATCCCGGGCAGGCCGAGCGCCTTGCGCAGCTCGATGACCGGGGCGTCGATGTCACCGAGGTCCTCGGCGAGCACTGGCAGCGGTCCGAGCGCGTCGCGCGCGGCGTCGAACAGGGCCCGGCCGGGTCCGGGCTCCCACCGTCCGTCCATGGCGGTGTCGTCACCCGCCGGGATCGCCCAGTAGGCCGCGAAGCCGCGGAAGTGGTCCAGGCGCACCACGTCGAACAGCGCGAAGGTGCGCCGCAGCCGCTCGATCCACCAGCGGTAGCCGTCCTCGCGAAGGGCGTCCCAGCGGTAGAGCGGGTTCCCCCAGAGCTGCCCGGTCGCGGCATAGGCGTCCGGCGGGCACCCGGCGACGGCGTCGTCGCGGAAGAACTGCGGCCACGCACGCTCATCGGCACCGTCCGGGGCGACGTAGATGGGCACGTCGCCCATGATCTGGACCCCGCGGGCGGCGGCGTAGGACCGTAGCGCCGTCCACTCGCGGTCGAAGCGGACCTGGTCGGCCAGGTCACCCCCGAGGTCCACCCAGGACTGCACCCAGTAGGCCTCCCGGGCCGCGAACTCCTCCAGCTCCTGGTCGGACACGGGTGCGTCGGGGACCTCGAGCAGCGCGGGAGAGGCGGCGAAGGCGGACGGCGACTTGTAGGGAGAACGGTGCTGGTCGGGCACCGAGACCGGCAGCACCTGCCAGACCGACTGCTCCGCCTCGGCGAGCCAGTCGACGAAGTCGCGCGCGGGCTGGCCGAGCCGGCCCCCGGGCAGCGAGGTCACGTGCAGCTGGACCCCGCTCGCGCGGGTCGCGGTGAGGAGGCTCGCGGCGGTCATGCCGTCGACCCGTCGTCGCTGCGGACCACGCGGGCGTGCAGGTCCTCGGCAGGCGGGGTCCACGCCCCGGCCTCGGCGTCGACCTGCTCGCCGGTGCGGATGTCCTTGACCTGGTCGCCGGACCCCCCTGCCGCCGGGAACCAGACGTACGGGATCCCTCGCCGCTCGGCATACCTGATCTGTTTGCCGAACTTGGCCGGCTTGGGCGCCACCTCGCACGGTATGCCGCGGGCGCGCAGGGCGGTGGCGACGTGCGTCGATACGGCCCGCCCCTCCTCGTCGTTGACCGCGACGAGGACGCAGGCCGGGGTGGCGCGGGTGGCGGCGAGCAGCCCCTTGCCCAGCAGCAGCCCGAGCAGGCGGCTGACCCCGATCGAGATGCCCACGCCGGGGTAGGTCGTCCTGCCGTCGGAGGCAAGCGAGTCGTAGCGGCCGCCCGAGCAGAACGAGCCCCACGACTCGTAGCCCTCGAGCTGGGTCTCGTAGACGGTGCCGGTGTAGTAGTCGAGGCCCCGCGCGATCCGCAGGTCGGCCACCATCGCCCCGGGGGCGTTGTCCATGCCCGTGCGGATCACTGCGGCGAGCGCGTCGAGTCCCTCGTCGAGGGTCGGGTGGCTGACGCCCAGGGTTCGCACCTGCTCGACGAAGGACAGGTCGTCCGAGCGGATCGACGCCAGCGCCAGGCACTGGTCGGCCTGCTCGCGGGACAGCCCCGACTCGACGAGGAGGTCGGCCACCCGCGCCGGCCCGATCTTGTCCAGCTTGTCGACGATGCGCAGGGTGCCGATCACGTCGGTCACCCCGATGCCGAGGTAGAACCCCTCGGGGATCTTGCGGTTGTTGACCTGGATGACCATCCGGCCGATCGGCAGCTTGCCGAAGACCTCCGCCAGCACCAGGGGGATCTCGGCCTCGAAGTGCGGCGCCAGCTCCCCGACGTCGACCACGTCGATGTCGGCCTGCGTGAACTCGCGGTAGCGACCCTCCTGGGGCCGCTCGCCGCGCCACACCTTCTGGATCTGCTGGCGACGGAAGGGGAAGGCAAGGTGCCCGGCGTTCTCCAGGACGTAACGGGCGAACGGCACGGTGAGGTCGAAGTGCAGCCCCAGCTCGGTGTCGCCGCCCTCCGGTGCCGCGAGCCGGCTCACGCCGTAGATCTCCTTGTCGGCGTCACCGCCCTTGCCGAGGAGCCGCTCGACGGGCTCCACGGCCCGGGTCTCGATCGAGGGGAACCCGTGCAGCTCGAAGGTCTCCCTGATCACGTCGAGGAAGTGCTGCTCGACGATGCGCTCGGAAGGCAGGTACTCGGGGAATCCGCTGATCGGGGTGATCTTCACGTGCCCAATCCTTGCAAATAGGGGTTCGTCGCCCGCTCGCGGTCCATGGTCGTCGCCGGACCGTGCCCCGGGAGCACGAGTGTGCTGTCCGGCAGGGGCAGCACCACCTCGCGCAGCGACCGCTGCATCGCCGCCCCGTCACCACCGGGCAGGTCGGTCCGGCCGATCGAGCCGGCGAAGAGCACGTCACCGCTGAGGACGGTGGTGGCGACGTCGGCACCCGTCAGGTCGTCAGGGACCTCGGGCACCCCGAACATCACCGAGCCCTCGGTGTGTCCCGGCGCGTGGAGCACGTCGACGACCAGGCCGGCCAGGTCCAGGCGCTGGCCCCCGCGCAGCTCGACGACGTCCTCGGGCTCCTGCCACGTGGCCTTGCGGCCGAACTGCTGCTCCATCATCGAGACCATCGCGGGGCCGAGGGTCGCCAGCGGGTCCACCAGGCGGTAGCGGTCGTCGCCGTGGATGTATGCCGCGGTGCGGCCGCCGCACACCGGGGTCACCGAGTACACGTGGTCGAGGTGGCCGTGGGTCAGGAGCACCGCGGCCGGGCGCAACCGATGACGGGCCAGGATCTCGCGGACGTTGTCCTCGACGCCGATTCCCGGGTCGACGATGAGGCACTCCTCGCCGGCCGCGGGAGCAAGGACGTAGCAGTTGGTGTCGAAGGCGGCAGCCGGGAATCCGATGGTCAGCACGGGCGGCAGCCTAGCCGCCGGGCACCTTGCCTAGACTGGCCCGCGTGACCAAGGAGCAAGAGCGGGCAAGGGCGCGTCGACGCCAGGCGAAGCTGGACGCGAAGGCGGTCCAGAGGGAGCGCGAAGCGGTGCGGAACCGCCAGGCCGTGGGCGTCGTGGCAGCGGTTCTCGTGGTCGTGGCCGGATTCGTCTTCCTGGCCTCGCGACTCGGCGACGACGCCAGCCCGGCGGCCTCCCCCACGCCGAATCCCAGCGCCTCGGCGACCAGCCCCGCGGTGGCCGTGCCGGGGTGCGAGACGCCGCCGGCCGTTCCCACCACCGCGAAGACGCAGGCACTGCCGGACAAGGCCACCGCGGCCGGCAAGCAGTTCACCGCGGTGATCACCACCAACTGCGGCGACATCACCGTCGACCTCGACGGAGCCAAGGCGCCGCAGACGGTCGCGTCCTTCATCTCCCTCGCAAAGAGCGGCTACTTCGCCGACTCGCCGTGCCACCGGCTCACGACAGCGGGGATCTTCGTGCTGCAGTGCGGCGACCCCCTCGGCGGTCAGGGCGGCGGACCGGGCTACACCTTCGGCATCGAGAACGCGCCCAAGGATGGCCAGTACCCCAAGGGCACGCTGGCCATGGCCCGCGCCAGTGACCCGAACTCCAACGCCGACCAGTTCTTCATCGTCTACAAGGACACCGACCTCAGCAGCGTGCCCGAGGGGTACTCGATCTTCGGCACCGTGACCGCGGGACTCGATATGGTCGAGAAGATCGCCGCATCAGGTGTGAGCGGGGGCGCCTCCGACGGCCCCCCGGCCGCACCCATCAGCATCCTCCAGGTTGCTGTGACCGAGAAGAAGGCCTGACCGTGACCGAGCAGACTCCCCCGGCAACAGACACCACCGATCCCGACCCGACCATCGAACCGGAGCAGGCGGAGCAGTCCGTGGAAGCCCCGCCGGCGCCCGTGGAGCCGGCGGCGGCCGAGGTCGCTCCCGAGGCAGAGGCTGCGGAGGCGGTGACCGAGTCCGAGGTGGCCGAGGCGACCCCAGCGTCAGCCGAGGTGCCGCCGGAGCCGGAGGCGGCCGAGGCGACCCCATCGTCAGCTGAGGTGCCGCGGGAGCCGGAGGCGGCCGAGGCCGCACCGGCCGGCGCGGAGCCCCCTGCCGTGGAGGCATCCCCCGCTCCCTCCGCGGCACCCAAGCCGCGGCCGGTCCCCAGGCCCGCCCCGATTCCCTCGCCCGCGGCGGTGCGCAAGGTCGCCCACGCCCAGCCGGCCCTGACCCCGCCCGCTCCCAGCGGACCCCCGTCGGAGACGTTCGGGCGGGTCGCCGAGGACGGCACGGTGCTCGTCCGCACCGGTGACGGCGAGCGTGAGGTCGGCGCCTACCCCGGTGCCAGCCCCGAGGAGGCCCTGCACTACTTCGCCCGCAAGTACGACGAGCTCTACGCCTCGGTCGACCTGCTCCTCCAGCGCGTGACCTCGACGGACCTCCCGGCCAAGGAGGCTGCCGACGGTCTGGCCAAGCTGCGCGAGCACACCGCCGAGGCGAACGTCGTCGGCGACCTCGGAGCACTGGACGCCAAGATCGCCGAGATCGCCGCTGCCGTCGCGGCCCGCAAGTCCGCCGAGGCGGCAGAGCGCAGCGCCGCCCGGACCGCAGCCGCGTCCGAGCGCGAGCGGATCGTGGCCGAGGCAGAGCAGATCTCCGGCCAACCGGAGAGCAAGATCCAGTGGAAGCAGAGCGGAGCCCGCATGCGTGCCCTGCTCGACGAGTGGAAGAACCACCAGCGCAACGGTGCCCGCCTGGACCGGGAGACCGAGGGCGCCCTGTGGCAGCGGTTCAGCCACGCCCGCAACGCCTTCGACAAGGCCCGCCGGGTGCACTTCGCCCAGCTCGAGGGCACCCAGGCAGAGGCCAAGGCAGCCAAGCAGGAGCTGGTCAAGGAGGCCGAGGCCCTGGCCACCAGCACCGACTGGGGCTCCACCGCGGGCTCCTTCAAGCGACTCATGGACCGGTGGCGCCAGGCCGGTCGGGCCTCCCGCTCCGACGACGACGCCCTGTGGGAGCGCTTCAAGGCCGCCCAGGACGCGTTCTTCACCGCCAAGGACGCGGTCGCGGCCCGGGAGGACGAGGAGTTCCGCGGCAACCTCGCCGTCAAGCAGGAGCTGCTCAAGGAGGCCGAGGCGATCCTGCCCGTCACCGATCTCGAGGCCGCCAAGTCCGCGCTGCGCAGTGTCCAGGACCGGTGGGAGGCCGCCGGCAAGGTCCCCCGTGGTGACATCGAGCGCATGGAGAAGGGGATGCGCCGCGTCGAGCAGGCGGTTCGCGACGCCGACGACCAGCGCTGGAAGAAGTCCAACCCCGAGGTCGCGGCGCGCGCGCAGAGCATGGTCGTCCAGCTCGAGGCGTCGGTGGCGTCGCTGCAGGCGGACCTGGAGAAGGCCCGGGCCGCCGGCAACGACAAGCTGCTCAAGGAAGCCCAGTCCAAGCTCGAGGCGCAGGAGCAGTGGCTGTCCCAGGCCCGCGGCAACGTCGACGAGTTCGGCGGCTAGGCCTTCGCAGCCGTCGCCTTGGTGCCGGTGATCCGGTAGACGTCGAAGACACCGTCGATCTTCCGGACCGCCTTCATCACGTGGTCGAGGTGGCTGGGGTCGCCCATCTCGAAGGTGAACTTGCTGATGGCCACGCGGTCGCGCGAGGTCTGCACCGACGCCGACAGGATGTTGACGTGCTGGTCGGACAGGATGCGGGTCACGTCGGAGAGCAACCGGTTGCGGTCCAGTGCCTCGACCTGCAGCTGCACGAGGAAGACGCTCGCCGCCGATGGCGCCCACTCGACCTCGATCATCCGATCCGGCTGGGACAGAAGGGATTCGGCATTGGTGCAGTCGGTGCGGTGAACTGACACGCCATTGCCGCGCGTGATGAAGCCCATGATCGCGTCACCGGGCACCGGGGTGCAGCAGCGCGCCAGCTTGACCCACACGTCGGCAGTGCCGACCACGACGACTCCCGGGTCGCCGGTGCGCCGCCGCATCGACCGCGTCGGGGTGGTCGCCTCCGCGAGGTCCTCGGACGCGCCCTCCTCACCGCCGAGGGAGACCACCAGCCGACCCACGACGTGCTGGGCGGACACGTGCCCCTCGCCCACCGCGGCATACAGGGCGTCGATGTCCGGGTGGCGCAGCTCGGACGCGAGCCCGGTGAGGGTCTCGACGGTGAGCAGTCGCTGCAGCGGCAGGCCCTCCTTGCGCATCGCCTTGGCGATGGCGTCCTTGCCCGTCTCGATCATCTCCTCGCGGCGCTCCTTGGAGAACCACTGACGGATCTTGTTGCGGGCGCGCGGCGACTTCACGAACGTGAGCCAGTCCCGGGACGGACCTGCACCGTCGGCCTTGGAGGTCAGCACCTCGACGACGTCGCCGTTCTCGAGGATCGACTCCAGGGGCACCAGCCGCCCGTTGACCCGGCCACCGATGCAGTGGTGACCCACCTCGGTGTGCACGGCGTAGGCGAAGTCCACGGTGGTGGCGCCGGCCGGCAGGGCGACCACCTCGCCCTTGGGGGTGAAGACGTAGACCTCGCGGGCATTGATCTCGAAGCGCAGCGAGTCGAGGAACTCGCCGGGATCGGCGGTCTCCTTCTGCCAGTCGAGCAGCTGGCGCAGCCACGCCATGTCGTTGATCGGCCCGGTCTCGCCGTCCTTGACGCCCGCCGCGGGCGCGGTGGCGTCCTCCTTGTACTTCCAGTGCGCGGCGACGCCGTACTCGGCGCGTCGGTGCATGGTGTGGGTCCGGATCTGGATCTCGACCGCCTTGCCCTCGGGCCCGATCACCGTGGTGTGCAACGACTGGTACATGTTGAACTTCGGCATCGCGATGTAGTCCTTGAACCGCCCGGGCAGGGGGTTCCACCGCGCGTGCAGGGCGCCGAGGGCGGCGTAGCAGTCACGCACCGAGTCGACGAGGACCCGGACGGCGACGAGGTCGTAGATGTCCTCGAAGTCGCGGCCCCGCACGATCATCTTCTGGTAGACCGAGTAGTAGTGCTTGGGCCGCCCGGTCACCGTGGCCTTGATCTTCGCGCCCTTGAGGTCGCTGCTCACCTGGTCGCGGACGCCGGCGAGGAACTCCTCGCGGGCCGGAGCGCGCTCGGCCACCAGGCGCACGATCTCGTCGTAGACCTTGGGGTAGAGGGTCGCGAAGGACAGGTCCTCCAGCTCCCACTTGATGGTGTTCATGCCGAGCCGGTGCGCCAGGGGTGCGTAGATCTCGAGGGTCTCGCGCGCCTTGCGCTGCGCCGACTCGACCGAGACGTAGCGCCAGGTGCGGGCGTTGTGGAGGCGGTCCGCGAGCTTGATGACCAGGACCCGGATGTCGCGGGCCATCGCCACGACCATCTTGCGGACCGTCTCGGCCTGGGCGGCGTCGCCGTAGGTCACCTTGTCGAGCTTGGTGACCCCGTCGACGAGCATCGCCACCTCGCGCCCGAAGTCCTTCTCCAGCTGCACGAGGCTGTATGCCGTGTCCTCGACGGTGTCGTGCAGCAGTGCGGCCGCGAGCGTGTCGGGAGTCATGCCCAGCTCGGCCAGGATCGTCGTCACCGCGAGCGGGTGGGTGATGTAGGCGTCACCGGACTTGCGTCGCTGACCCCGGTGGGCCTCCTCCGCGACGACGTAGGCACGCTCGATCACGGAGACGTCGGCCCCATGGTGGGTGGCCCGGACGGTCTGCAGGAGCGGCTCGAGGACCGGGTTGGTCGGCCCTCCCCTGCTGCCGAAGCGCGCAAGACGCGCGCGGACCCGGTTGGAGCTGGACGCGGCCGACCCCATGGGGGTGGCAGCGACGTCCTCACTCATGGACAGAGCCTAAGGGATGGCAGCGGGACGTTCAGTCGCCGGTGACCACGAGGGTCGTGTGCACGTCGCGTCCGTCGAGCCGCTCCCGTCCGTGCAGGAAGGCCAGCTCGATCGGTGCCTCGAAGGCCACGACGTCGGCGCCTGCTCCCTCGAGCAGGCGGCAGGCCGCCTCTGCGGTGCCCCCGGTCGCCAGCACGTCGTCGACGACGACGACCCGCTCGCCGCCCACGAAGGAGTCGGCGTGGATCTCGATCGTCGCGCTGCCGTACTCGAGCTCGTAGGACACGTGGACCGTCTCGCCGGGGAGCTTGCCCGCCTTGCGGATCGGCACGAAGCCCACCCCCAGCTCGAGCGCCAGGGCCGCTCCGAAGATGAACCCCCTCGCCTCGATGCCGACCACGAGGTCGACCGTGCCGCGACGCCGGTCAGCCATGTCCGACACCACTGAGGCGAACGCCTCGGCGTCGGCCAGCAGCGGCGTGACGTCCTTGAAGACCACACCCGCACTGGGGAAGTCCGGGACGTCGCGCAGCCTGCTCGCGATCAGCTCCGCGAGGGGGGTCGTGCTCACCGGCGGGACTTCGGCGGCCGCTTGGGCTGGTTGCGCGGCCCGCTCTGGGCGTACTTGTGGGTCTCGCGGACTCCACCGTGGCTCGCTGCGCCGGCGGGCGCCGGCTCACGAACGGGGTCGGAAGCGGGAAGGTCGTCATCGCGGTCGGGGTGCGCCACCGGTGCGGCGTCCGAGGAGGACACCCGGCCACCGTGACGCTGCTGGTAGCGCTCCGACTTCTTCGCCAGGTCGACCATGACCGGCTCACGGCTGCGCATCAGGACCAGCAACGGGGTCGCGATGAAGATCGAGGAGTAGGCACCGACGGCGATGCCGACGAACAGCGCCAGCGCCAGGTCGAGCAGGGTGCCCGGCCCCAGGAAGATGAACCCGATGGCCAGGATCGACGCGATGGGGAGCAGGGCCACGACGGTGGTGTTGATCGAGCGCACCAGCGTCTGGTTGACCGCGAGGTTGGCGGCCTGGCTGTAGGACATCCTGCCGTTGGCGACAGCCTCCCCGGTGTTCTCCCGGACCTTGTCGAAGACGACGACGGTGTCATAGAGCGAGTAGCCGAGGATGGTGAGGAACCCGATCACCGTTGCCGGCGACACCTCGAAGCCTGCGAGGGCATAGATGCCCACGGTGATGAAGAGGTCGTGCAGCAGCGCGACCAGGCCGGCCACGGCCATCTTCCAGGTACGGAAGTAGATGGCCATGACCATCGAGACCAGGGCCAGGAAGACCAGCAGTGCCTTCAGCGCCTTCTGGCTGACCGTGGCGCCCCACGAGGGGCCCACGAACGACGCCGAGACGTGGTCCGCCGAGGTGTCGAAGGCTCCCGCGAGAGCGGTCTGGACCGACCGGATCCCGCCCTCGTCGAGCTTCTCGGTCTGCACGCGGACCGTGCCGGTGCCGATCTTGGTCACCTCGGCCGCCCCGGCGTTCGGGACCGTGCCGACGGCGTCCTTGGCCTTCTGCTCGTAGGTGTCGGAGATGCTGATGCCCGATACCCGGAACTCCGAACCGCCCTTGAACTCGAGGCTGAGGTTGAGGCCGTGCCAGACCAGGCCGATGGTCGCCAGCAGGATGAACACGCCGGAGAGGGCGTACCAGCGCTTCTGGCGACCGATGAAGTCGACGGAGCGCTTGCCGGTGTAGAGGTCGTTTCCGAGGGCGGCGAAGTTGATCACAGGGCACTCCCGTCGCTCGTGGCGGACGCAGGTCGCGCGACCGCGATCCGGCCGCGTCCGGCATACCGGGTCTTCTTGGCGCCCAGCCGTTCGGGGTCGAGCCCGGACCAGCGGTGGCCGTCCTTGAAGAACTTGACGCTGGACAGCAGGCCCACCACCGGGTGGGTGAACAGCACCACGACGAGCAGGTCGATGAGCGTGGTCAGGCCCAGCGTGAAGGCGAACCCGCGCACGTTGGACGAGGCCAGCAGGTAGAGGACCGTTGCGGCGAGGAAGTTGACCCCGTCGGCCGCCAGGATCGTGCGGCGGGCTCGGCGCCACCCGGTGTCGACCGCGGCGCGCAGGGGACGCCCCTCACGCACCTCGTCCCGGATGCGTTCGAAGTAGACGATGAACGAGTCGGCGGTGACACCGATGGCCACGATGAGTCCGGTCACCCCGGCCATGTCGAGCCTGAAGTTGTAGGACCACCCCAGCAAGGCGATGGAGACGTAGGTCAGCAGCGCGGCGATGACGATGGACAGCACCGTGACCAGGCCCAGCGCGCGGTACTGCGCCAGCGAGTAGAGGAACACCAGCGCGAAGCCGATGATGCCGGCGATCAGGCCCATCCGGAGCTGCTCGCTGCCGAGGGTGGGGCTGATCTGGTCGCGCGTCTGCAGCGAGAACGACACCGGGAGGGCGCCGAACTTGAGCTGGTTGGCCAGGGCGCGCGCCGACTCGATGGTGAAGTTGCCGGTGATGCTCGACTGGCCGTCGAGGATGGCGGCCTGGGCGACGGGGGCGGTGACGACCTGGGAGTCCAGGGTCACTGCGAAGCGGTTGCGAGGGTCCGGCAGGTTCACCAGTCGCTTGGTGACCGTCGCGAAGTTCTTGGTGCCCTCGCTGTTGAAGGACAGCCGGATCTCCACGATGCTGGACGGCTGGCCGTTCGACAGGGGCTGGTAGCCGGCGACGGCATCCTTGATCTGCTCGCCGCGCACCTCCACCGGGCCGAGGATGTACTTCTCGGCACCGTCGTCGGAACAGGTCACCAACGGCTTGGCGGCGTCGTCGACGATCCCGTCGAGGACGCCGGGCTTCGAGCAGTCGAGGGCCTGGAACTGCGCCGCGATGTCGTTCGTGACCCAGGCGAGGTCGCTGGGGTCCGTGGGCTTGGCAGCGGCTCCGGTGGACGTCGGCGCCGGCGTCGTCGGGCTCGCGGCAGGGGTCGTCGGGGTGGTGCTCTTGACGAAGGCCCCCGGGAGCCCGCTCTTGGCGGTCGTCGCGGTCCCGGTGGCCTTCGGTACCTCGCTGCCCGGCGTGGTGGCGGTGCCGGTGGGGGTGCCGGTGGGGGTGCCCGTCGCCCCGGTCTCCGTGCCGGTGGCGGTCGGCACCGGCTGGTTCACACCGGGGGCAGCGGCGAGGACGGGGCGGAAGAGCATCTGGGAGGACCGCCGGATGGCGTCCTCCGTGGTCTTGTCCGGCACGCCGGGCATGCTCACGACGATGTTGTTGCCCTGGGTCGTGACCTCGGCCCCGCTGACGCCGTTGGAGTCGACGCGCTGGACGATGATGTCGCGAGCCTGGTTGAGCTGCTCCGTCGTCACCTTGGCGTTCCCGACCAGCACCGGGTCGAGGATGATCTGCGTGCCACCCTCGAGGTCGAGCCCCAGCTTGGGGCTCCACTGGGCGGTGCCCCACGTGGTGGCCGCGAAGAGGAGCCCGTAGAGGCCCAGCGTGATGGCGGCAAGGGCCGACAGCACCTTCAGGGGCTTGCGGTTGTATGGGTTGATAGCCACGTGCAAGGACCTCTACTCGGTGGTGCTGGGGCTGGTCGACGCGCTGGCGGGGACGGCTCGGGTGCCGATCGCGCGCCGGTCGAAGCGGATGCTGACCCCCGGGGAGACCTCGAGGGTGACGACGGAGTCGTCGAGGGTCTTGATGGTGCCGAACATGCCGGAGGTGGTGCAGACCTCGTCGCCCACCGTCAGGCTCTGCTGGAGGGCCGCGGCCTCACGCTGGCGCCGACGCTGCGTGAACACCATGAACACGACCAGCAGGACGGGCAGGGCGAAGATCAGCAGGCCTGTTAGGGGCGAGCCGCCGTTCGACATGGAGCAGTTCCTCACGGTTGGACGTCAGTGTGCGCGCATCACGGTGTCGGGCACGCATGAGTCCCCGACGCGGGGCCGGGTGACCGCCCGAGTGTAGGTGACGCACGGCATACCGACCAACGTGCCCCGCCGTGGTCGCGTTCCTTTGATCCGGGCCTCACCGCGTCGAGGATGCCGCAGGCCCGGCCGGCCGGGTCAGGAACCGAAACGCCCTTCACCGGTGTCGAGCGGCAGGGCCGGCTGCTGGTCGATCCCGTGGGGTGGGGTGAGGCCGAGGTGCGTCCACGCCAGCGCGGTCGCTGCGCGACCGCGGGGGGTCCGGGTGATGAACCCCTCGCGGACCAGGAAGGGTTCGGCCACGGTCTCGACGGTCTCGGCCTCCTCGCCCACGGCCACGGCCAGGGTCGACAGGCCCACGGGTCCGCCGGCGAAGCGGCGGCACAGGGCATCGAGCACGGCACGGTCGAGCCGGTCCAGACCGCGGTCGTCGACGTCGAACAGCGCCAGTGCGGCATGGGCCGCGTCCTCGTCGACCACGTGGCGCCCATGGACCTGCGCCCAGTCGCGCACGCGGCGCAGCAGGCGGTTGGCGATGCGGGGCGTCCCCCGGGACCGGCGGGCGATCTCGGTGATGCCGTCGGAGTCGGCGGCGACGTCCAGGAGTCGGGCGGACCGCTCCAGGATGGTCACCAGGTCCTCGGCGGCGTAGAAGTCGAGGTGGCCGGTGAAGCCGAACCGGTCGCGCAACGGCGCCGGGAGCAGTCCGGCGCGGGTGGTCGCGCCCACCACCGTGAACGGCGGCAGCTCCAGCGGGATGGCGGTGGCGCCGGGGCCCTTGCCGACGATGACGTCGACCCGGAAGTCCTCCATGGCGAGGTAGAGCATCTCCTCGGCCGACCGGGACATGCGGTGGATCTCGTCGAGGAAGAGCACCTCCCCCTCCATCAGGGAGGACAGCACCGCCGCGAGGTCGCCCGCGTGCTGGATCGCCGGACCGCTGGTGATGCGGATGGGTCGCTCGAGCTCGGCGCCGATGATCATGGCCAGCGTGGTCTTGCCCAGCCCCGGGGGTCCGGAGAGCAGCACGTGGTCGGGGGGCGTGCCGCGACGCCTGGCCGCCTCGAGCACCAGGGAGAGCTGGTCGCGCACCCGGGTCTGGCCGGGGAACTCGCTGAGCCGACGAGGACGCAGGGCCGCCTCGACGGTGCGCTCGTCGGCGTCACCCACGCCGTCGACCACCCGGGGGGTGGCGTCCATGGAGGAGTCCTCGTACATCTCGGAGGAGAAGCCGTCGACCATCTCAGCGCCCGAGCTCACGCAGGGCGGCCCGCAGCATCTGCGACACCTCCGGGGCCACAGGGGCCGTCTCGGCCACGGTGGCGACGGCGTCGTCGGCCTGCTTGGCGGAGTAGCCCAGGCCGACGAGGGCCTCGGACACCTGCTCGCGCCACACCGCACCGGCGGGGGCGGCGGCAGCACTGGTGGATCCGGCACCGGCCGCCACGAGGCCGATCTTGTCGCGCAGCTCGAGCACGATCCGCTCGGCGCCCTTCTTGCCGATGCCGGGCACCTTGGTCAGGGTGGCGATGTCTGCGGCGCCGACGGCGGCTCGCAGCCGGTCCGGCGCGAGGACCGACAGCATCGCCAGCGCCAGCCGCGGGCCGACACCGGACACCGTCTGGACCTGCTCGAAGATGTCGCGCTCGTCCTCGGAGGGGAAGCCGTAGAGGGTCAGGGAGTCCTCGCGCACCACGAGGGTGGTCGACAGGGTGGCCTCCCGGCCACGGTGCAGTGACGAGGCGGTGGCGGGCGTGGTGTGCAGGAGCATGCCGACTCCCCCGACCTCGACGACCACCCGGTCCAGACCGACGTGCTGGACGCTGCCACGCACCGAGGCGATCACGGTCGAACCGCCTTGGCGCCGACGAGTCGGGCCCGCTCGGCCAGGGCGGCCTGCTCGAGGCGCTGGTTGGCCCCGCCCTGCCACAGGTGGCAGATGGCGAGGGCGAGGGCGTCGGCGGCGTCGGCAGGCTTGGGCGCGGTCGTCATGCGGAGGATGCGCGTGACCATGGCCGTGACCTGGCTCTTGTCGGCGCGCCCGGACCCGGTCACGGCGGCCTTCACCGAGGTCGGCGTGTGCAGGGTGACCGGCAGTCCCCGGCTGGCAGCGGCCAGCATCGCCACGGCCGAGGCGTGGGCCGTGGTCATCACACTGGCGACGTTGACGTCGGCGAAGACCTGCTCGATGGCCACGGCGTCGGGCTGGAAGCGGTCGAGCCAGGTGTCGAGCTCACCCTGGAGGTAGAGCAGCCGCTGCGGGGTCTGCTCGCCGGGCGGCGTCCGGACCACGCCGACCGCCACCAGCCGCACCGCCCGGCCCTGGCCGCCCTCGACGACACCGACACCGCAGCGGGTCAGGCCGGGATCGACCCCGAGTACGCGCACGTCTGCTGCTTCCTCTCATCCGAACAGGTGTTCGGTTGAACGCTACACAGCCGCGATGCCACTGCCCCGCACCAACACGCGACTACTCGTCGTCGTCGTCGATCTCCGCGAGCACGGCGTCGCTGATGTCGCCGTTGGCGAAGACGTCCTGCACGTCGTCGGAGTCCTCCAGCGCCTCGATCACCCGGATCATCTTGCGCGCGCCGTCGGCATCCAGGGGCACCTGGAGGTTCGGCACCCACGACGCCTCGGCGGAGTCGTAGTCGATGCCGGCGTCCTGGATCGCCTTGCGCACAGCGACGAAGTCGGTGGCCTCGGAGATGATCTCGAAGGAGTCGCCCAGGTCGTTGACCTCGTCGGCCCCTGCCTCGAGGACCACCTCGAGGATGTCGTCCTCGGTCTTGTCACCCTTGGGGACGACCACGACGCCCTTGCGGTCGAACACGTAGGCCACCGAGCCGGGGTCGGCCAGCTGGCCACCGTTGCGGGTCAGGGCCGTGCGCACCTCGGCGGCGGCGCGGTTGCGGTTGTCGGTGAGGCACTCGATGAGGACGGCGACACCACCGGGCGCGTAGCCCTCGTAGGTGATGTTCTGCCAGTCGGCGCCGCCGGCCTCTGCCCCGGAGCCGCGCTTGACCGCGCGGTCGATGTTGTCGTTGGGGACCGAGGTCTTCTTGGCCTTCTGGACCGCGTCGTAGAGCGTCGGGTTGCCTGCAGGGTCACCGCCACCGGTGCGGGCCGCGACCTCGATGTTCTTGATGAGCTTGGCGAAGAGCTTGCCGCGCCTGGCGTCGATCACGGCCTTCTTGTGCTTGGTCGTAGCCCATTTGCTGTGGCCGCTCATGAACGATTCCTCACGATCTCGACGAACTCGGCGTGCACCCGGTGGTCGCCGCTCACCTCGGGGTGGAAGGAGGTGGCGATCAGGGGTCCCTGACGAACGGCGACGATCCTACCTGCGGCGGGTCCCTCCTCCACACGGGCCAGCACCTCGACGTCGGCCCCGGTGTGCTCGACCCACGGCGCGCGGATGAAGATCGCCCGCACAGTGCCCTCCAGCCCCACGAAGTGGATGTCCTCCTCGAAGGAGTCGACCTGGCGGCCGAAAGCGTTGCGCCGCACGGTGATGTCCAGCCCGCCCAGCGTCTGCTGGTCCGGCCGGGCGTCGACGATCCGGTCCGCGAGCATGATCATCCCCGCGCACGAGCCGTATGCCGGCATCCCGCCTGCGATGCGCGCGCGCAGGGGTTCGAACAGCTCGAAGGCCCGCACCAGCTTGTCCATGGTGGTGGACTCCCCGCCGGGAATGACCAGGGCGTCGACGGCCTCCAGCTCGGATGGCCGGCGGACCGTGCTCGCCCTGGCGCCGGCCTCCTGCAGGACGGCCAGGTGCTCGCGGACATCGCCCTGGACGGCCAGGACTCCGATGTGGGGTGAAGAGCTCACGGGCGAAAGCGTAGGACCGCGACCGATCTGCCCACGAGGCACCCTCCCCGGAGGTGAGGGCCACCAGCGCGGGCCGACCCCGGCCTACCTAGGCTGTCCGCGTGGCCCCGACCGTGACGATCCGCGACCGCACCCCGGCCGACCTCCCCGCCCTCGCGCAGGTGCTCGCCGCGCAGCAGCCGCACTCCCACTACCCCATGCGCTGGCCGCTGCCCTACCCCGTGGAGGACTTCATCGCCCGCCCCGACGAGGTCCGGGCCTGGACCGCGACGTTGGACGGGCGCCCCGTCGGACACGTGGCGACCGCCCGGGTGGGGAGCGATGCGGCGGCCGACCCGTGGGCCGCCGCCCTGCGGCAGCCCGTCGAACGGCTGCGGGCCCTCTCCGTGCTGTTCGTCGACCACGAGGTCACCGGATCGGGCGTGGGGCGCCTGCTGCACGACACCGCCGTGGCCGCGATCCGTGCCGAGGGGTGTCGACCCGTGCTCGACGTCGTGGCGGGGCACTCACCCGCCGTCGAGGTCTACGAGCACCTGGGCTGGCGCACGGTGGGCCGGGCACGTCCGGCCTGGCTGCCCGAGGGAGCGCCTCCGGTGCTGCTCATGGAGCTGCCGCCGGCGGCCGGCTAGCCCCCACCCGCTAGCCCCACCCGCTACCCCCGCCACGCCCACGAGCAGATCACCCGCTTCGCCGCGAGGGGCCGCCCTCCCCCGAGCTCGGCGACCTGCGCCAGGTAGAGCTCGGCGCACGCGAGGGCGTCGCCCAGGGCCTCGTGCGCCGTCGACTCCGGCAGCCCGAACCGCGCCCGCGCCGCCCACAACCGCAGGGATCCCGTGGCCGGGTCCGGGTTCCACGACGACGTGGTGATGCGGCGCTGCAGCTCCAGGGTGTCGACGGCCGCGACGGGCAGCCCCACGCCCCACAACCGCTGGCAGGCGGTCGCCAGGAACGACTGCTCCAGCGTGGCGTGGTGCGCCAGGAGCACCCGCCCGCGCAGCGCCTCGAACAACACGTCCAGCGCCAGCGCCAGGGGCGTCCCGGTCGCGACGTCGTCGTCGGTGAGGCCGTGCACCGTGGCGCTGGCGCCCACGCCCTGGTCGTCACGCACGACGAGGCACCCCGCGCCGCCGAGCACGATCCGGGTGCCGTCTACCGGGACGAACCCCAGGGACAGGATGCGGTCCGTGGCCGGGTCGAGCCCCGTGGTCTCCAGGTCGACGGCCAGCAGGCGCAGGCTCTCGACGGCGACACCGGGGTCCGGGGCCGGCACTGACAGCAGCTCGCGCAGTGGGCCCGGAGGGGACGTCTCGAGCGCCCGCTCGCGCTGGCGCTCGGCCGCCGACCTGCCCCGCCGCACCACCCCCACGCGCACGCCCATCCTCAGGAGATGACGTGGGTCTGGTGGGTGTGGGCCAAGACGCCCTGGGCCGAGCGCACGATCCCGAAGGCCTCACGCAGGTGCCGCTTCTCGAACGAGCTGAGCTCGTCCGGGGCGAGGTGGTTGTCGGCCGGCAGCCCCGCACGCACGGCCGCCGCCTGGTGCCGGAGCCGAACGTAGGAGATGAACTCGAAGGCGTCCCGGAGGTCGGCCGCGCTCTCGCGCCCGAGGAGCCCCGCGGAGGCTGCTGCCGCGATCCGCGCCTGCGTGCCGACCTCGCTCGAGCCGCACGTCAGGGCGAGCACCCGGGCCACCTCGACCACGGCGTGGATGCCACCCCGCTTGATGTCGAGGGTGTCCTTGTGCTCGCCGGCCCGTCGCAGCACGAAGCCGCGGAAGAAGCCGATGGGCGGCTCGTTGGCCACCGCCTGCTTGGCCAGGTGCCCCAGGAAGGCCCGGGCGCCCGGGGCGCGCTGGCGGATGTGGGCGACGAGCTGGTCGGCCAGGGCGTGCTCGCCGTGGACGGGGCGCAGGTCAAGGAAGATGCTCGCGTTGAGCACCGCCTCGGACGTGGGCGCGTCGAACCAGTCGGTGAACTGGCGCCGCCACGCGGCCAGGGGTTGGCGCCACCGCGAGTTGGTGGCCATCACCTCACCGGTGCAGGGCGGGTAGCCGCACGCGGTCAGTCCGTCGACCACGAACCGCGCCATCGCAGCGAAGTAGGCGTCGTCGTCCGGCGTGGCCCGGTCGTCCAGGACGAGGGCGTGGTCCTGGTCGGCGGCCAGCGCCTGCTCCTGGCGTGCGCGCGAACCCAGCACCACCCAGCAGTACGGCACGGGGGGCCGGCCCAGCTGCTCCTGTGCGAGGTCGAGCAGCCGCCGCTCGAAGGCATCCCCGATCGCGGTGACGACCCGCCCGATGTCCTCGGCCGAGGCGTCCTGGGCCACGAGCCCCTCGACCACCGCGGCCACCTGGGCACTGACGACGGCCAGGCCCTCGACGTCGCGCTGGCGGCGGATGTCTCCCACCAGGACGACGGGGTCGGCCCGCTCCAGCCGCAGCAGGTCGGTCGTCGTCACCACCCCCACGGGTCTGCCCTGCTCGAGCACCGGCAGGTGGTGGATGTTGCGCCCGACCATCTCGAGCAGCACCTCGAAGGCCAGCGCGTCGACACCGGTCGTGACCGGCCCGGCCGTCATGACGTCGGCCACCGCCGTCGACGGGTCGAGCCCGGCGGCGAGCACGCGGGTGCGCAGGTCGCGGTCGGTGAGGATGCCGACCAGCTCGTCGGCCTCGACCACGAGCAGGCAGGAGACCCCGTGCTCGGCCATCGACCGAGCTGCCCCCGCGATGCTGACGTCGGCGCGCACGGTCACCGGCTCCCGACGCACCAGGTCACGCACCCGGGTCTTGAGCACCGCGCCCCCGCTGAGCGAGGTCTGCTGGGCGTCGACGGCACCACGCATCCGACTGGCGCGTTGCTCGTCGAAGTACTGGGCGAAGGCCGGGTGCTCACGCCCGAGCCGGTAGAAGACCTCCGCCGGCACCACCAGGGCGAGGCTGTCCTCGATGGCGGTCACCGAGAAGGTCGAGGGGTTCCCGAGCACCAGCGTGATCGACCCGAAACAGGTGCCCGCCTCCCCCCGGTCGACGAGCACGTCGTCGGCGTCGCGGATGTCGACGGCGCCCGAGCGCAGGACGTAGAGGTGGTGGTTGGCCCGGCCGCGCCCGATGACCTCGGTGCCACGACGGAAGTACTCGACCGAGAGCTCCTGCGGGAGGGCCTCGAGAACGGCCCCGGGCAGGTCGTCGAACGGCGGGTGCTGCGCAAGGAAGTCCCGGATCTGCGCCAGCTCGACGTCCAGGGCCATGGGGTCATCCTGTCAGGGGTCTCGCGACCCGCGCCCGGGTCTTCGGTCCCGGCCTCCCGCTCGAGACGTCTCGGTGGCGAGACACAAGTGATCCGCCCCTGCTGACGCCCTGCGCCCCCAGCGGGCTAGGTTCACCCCATGACCGACCTCGCCGCCCGCGCCCGCGACCTCGACGACCGCCACGCCGCCACCGATCGCCGCGCCCAGTTCACCCTGCCCGCCGACGTCATCTACCTCGACGGCAACTCCCTGGGCGCCCTGTCCCGGGCGGCCGCCGAGACGGCGGCCGACGTCGTCGCCCGCCAGTGGGGCGACCAGCTGATCCGCGCGTGGAACGAGTCCGACTGGTGGGGCGCCCCCGAGCGGGTCGGCGACCGCATCGGCACGCTGGTCGGTGCTGCGCCCGGCCAGGTGGTGGTCACCGACTCCACCTCGGTCAACCTGTTCAAGGTCTTCGTGGCCGCCTCACGCATGCGTCCCGGACGCAGCACCGTGATCACCGACCCGGACTCCTTCCCGACCGACGTCTACATCGCGCGGTCCGCGGCCGACCTGCTCGGGCTCACCCTCGAGCTGGTGCCGGTGGCGGACGCACCCGCCCGGATCGCCGAGCTCGGGGAGTCGCTGGCCTTCGCGTCGTACTCCCAGATCGACTACCGCACCGGTGAGCAGTGGGACCTCGGCGCGCTGACCCGTGCCGTGCACGCCGTGGGTGGCCTGATCTGCTGGGACCTGTGCCACTCGGCCGGGGCCATGCCCGTGGAGCTGGACGACGGCGGCGCGGACTTCGCGGTGGGCTGCGGCTACAAGTACCTCAGCGGAGGGCCCGGGGCGCCCGCCTTCGTCTACGTCCGGTCCGAGCACCTGGCCGAGTTCGACAACCCGCTCACCGGCTGGCAGGGGCACGCCGACCCGTTCGGCATGTCGACCGACTACGCGCCGGCCGCCACGATCACCCGGGCCCGAGTCGGCACCGCGCCCCTGATCAGCCTGCTCACGCTGGAAGGCGCGCTCACGGCATTCGACGGTCTGGACATCGAGGCGGTGCGGGCGCGCTCACTGTCCCTGACCGGTTTCTTCCTCGAGTGCCTCGACGGCCTCGGGGTCGACCTGCCGGTCGCGACCCCCCGCGACGACGCCCGGCGTGGCTCCCAGGTGAGCCTGCGCCACCCTGAGGCGTATGCCGTGGTGCAGGCGCTCATCGCCCGCGGCGTCATCGGCGACTTCCGCGAGGCGGACATCGTGCGTCTCGGCTTCGCGCCGCTCTACCTGTCGCACGCGGACGTCCTCGCCGCGGCCCAGCACGTGGGCGCGGTCCTCGAGGACCGCGAGTTCGAGCGCGAGGAGTTCCGGGCCCGCGGGCTCGTCACCTGACGCGCCGCGGGCCCCTCCCGACTGCTACCAGCCGCGCTCGGCGAGGCGGTGCGGCTCGGGGATCTCGTCGACGTTGATGCCGACCATGGCCTCGCCCAGCCCGCGGGAGACCTTGGCGATCACGTCGGGGTCGTCGAAGAAGGTGGTGGCCTTGACGATGGCCTCGGCCCGCTGGGCCGGGTTGCCGGACTTGAAGATGCCCGAGCCGACGAACACGCCCTCGGCGCCGAGCTGCATCATCATCGCAGCGTCGGCGGGGGTCGCGATGCCGCCCGCGGTGAAGAGCACCACCGGGAGCTTTCCGGCCTCGGCGACCTCCTTGACCAGGTCGTAGTTCGCCTGGAGCTCCTTGGCGGCGACGTAGAGCTCGTCCTCGGGCAGGCCCTGGAGCTTGCGGATCTGCTGGCGGATCTGGCGCATGTGGGTGGTGGCGTTGGACACGTCGCCGGTGCCGGCCTCGCCCTTGGAGCGGATCATGGCCGCGCCCTCGGTGATGCGCCGCAGGGCCTCACCGAGGTTGGTGGCGCCGCAGACGAAGGGAACGGTGAAGTTCCACTTGTCGATGTGGTTGGCGTAGTCGGCCGGGGTCAGCACCTCGGACTCGTCGATGTAGTCGACCCCGAGGGACTGCAGCACCTGCGCCTCGACGAAGTGACCGATCCTGGCCTTGGCCATGACGGGGATGGAGACGGCCTCGATGATGCCGTCGATCATGTCGGGGTCGGACATCCGCGAGACGCCACCCTGGGCACGGATGTCGGCGGGCACCCGCTCGAGGGCCATCACGGCGACGGCGCCGGCGTCCTCGGCGATCTTGGCCTGCTCGACGTTGACGACGTCCATGATGACGCCACCCTTGAGCATCTCGGCCATACCGCGCTTGACGCGGGACGTGCCGGTGGTGGGCTGGGTGGCTGAGGTGGTGGTGTCGGCGGACATGGCGGACCTACTCCAGATCTGTTCAGGGCGCAGCGCAGGGAGCGCGCTTCACGCTCAATGCTAGTTGGTGGCCGACTCCCTGGGCACCGGGGCCCGGGGCGGGCTGCCGGTCACTCGCGAACGGCAGGCGGCAGCTCGTCGTCGAACTCGACGGTGCGCGGCAGGTCGGCGTGACCGGCCAGCCGGAACCAGCGCACGACGGGCTTGCGCCGCACCCGCCGCACGTCGGTCACGGCGTCGTTGAGGAACCGGCGAGCCAGCTGCACCCGCACGCCGGCGGACTCCACCCGGTGCAGGGCGGCAGCCCCGCGTCCGTCGTCGTCGCGCAGGGCCGAGACCACCTCGGCCGTCAACGCGGCCTGCAACGACCCGCTGAGGTCGCTCTCGAGCACCTCGCGCTGCCCGAAGCTCTGTCCGTCGAGCAGGTCGTCCTCCAGGGCGCGTTCGTTGTGCGCCTCGAGGGACTCCGAGGCGGCACCGGCGAGCATGAGCGCGCTGGCCGGGTCGAGCGCGCCGGAGTTCGCCAGCTCGAGGGTCGCCTCGGCGCGGCGCACCAGCTGGGCGTCCAGGGCCGACAGGGCGCCCTCTGCACGCGTGTGCAGCCGGTCGAGCCGCGCCGCGCTGTAGGACAGGTACCAGGCGACGCCGAGCAGCACGGCCACGGCGACGACGCTCCAGGTCAGGTTGTCGATCACTCGTCCACTCCTCTCCGGCCGCGCAGCAGCCGCGTCCAGCGGGTCTCCCCCGGTGACTCGCCACGGTGCTCCTCCGCTCCGGAGGTCACCGTCTCGTAGACCGCCATCACGTCCTCGGCCACCACCGACCAGTCGAAGATCGGGGCGCGCCGACTGCCCTCGGCAGCCAGCCGGGTGCGCTCGGCGGGGTCCGAGAGCAGGTGCAGCAGCTGGCGGGCGAGGTCGGCACTGTCCTCGTTGGCGAACATCGCGCCGCAGCGACCCCCGTCGAGCACCCGCAGGAAGGCAGGCAGGTCACTGGCCACGACGGCGGCGCCCGCGCTCATCGCCTCGACCAGCACGATGCCAAAGCTCTCGCCCCCGGTGTGCGGCGCGACGTAGACGTCGACCGAGGCCAGCAGGGCGGCCTTGTCGTCGTCGCTGACCATGCCGAGGAACTCGGTGGCGGCGGCGACAGCTGGGTCCATCCGGTCCCTGGCGGCCGCGACGTCGCCCGGGCCGGCGACGAGCAGCCGCGCGTCGGGGAACCGGGCGAGCACCGCCGGCATCGCGGCAGCCAGCACGGGCAGCCCCTTGCGGGGCTCGTCGATCCGTCCGAGGAAGGCCATCGTGGGTGCCTCGGGGCTACCGAGCCAGGCAGGGTTCGCCTGGGCCTGCGCGAACCGGGCGACGTTGACGCCGTTGGGGATCACCACGGCGTCGCCGCCGAGGTGGGTGGTGACCGTGCGCCGCGCGTCCTCCGAGACGGCGATGCGGCCGTTGATCTTCTCGAGGCTGGGTCGCAGCAACGGATAGGCCGCCTGCATGGCGCGGGAGCGCAGGTTGGAGGTGTGGAACGTGGCCACGACGGGGCCCTCGGCCGACCACAGGGCCAGCAGGGCGATGCTCGGCGTCACGGGTTCGTGGATGTGCAGGACGTCGAACTCGCCACGCTCGAGCCAGCGGCCGACGCGGGCGGCGGTCACGGGGCCGAAGTTCAGCCGGGCGACCGAGCCGTTGTAGCGCACCGGTACCGCCCGCCCCACCGACTCGACGTAGTCAGGCAGCGGGGTGTCGTCGTCGGACGGCGCGAGCACCGAGGCGTGGTGTCCCTGCCCGAGGAAGTGCTCGGCGAGGTCGCGCACGTGGAACTGCACCCCTCCGGGGACGTCGAACGAGTAGGGGCAGACGATCCCGATCCTCACGACTGGTGTCCCGGGTCGAGGTCGTCGAGGAAGACCCGCTGCAGCATGTGCCAGTCCTCGGTGTGCTCCCGGATGGCAGCCCCCAGCGCATCGGCGCAGGACTGGGTCATCGCCTCGGCCTTGGCCCGGGCCGTCCCGACGTCCGGGACCGCGACCCGGTCGTGGAAGGTGATCACGACCTCGTGACGCCAGCTCGACCCCGCGACCGCCTCGTAGTGGATCGTCGCCGGGAACAGCGCCGCCCGGCTCGCCAGCGACAGCGCGGCAGGACCTGCGGCCATCTTGGAGCGGTGGCCGCAGAGGTCGACCTCGATCCCCCGGCTCGTCAGGTCGCGGTCCGCCAGCAGGGGCACCAGCACCGGTCGGGACAGGTACCCACGCAGCTGGGCGAAGACGTCACCGCCACCGGTGAGCGGCAGGATGGTCATGCCGAGCGACTCGCGGAAGGCGAGGAACTCGGCATACACGACCTCGGGCTCGAGCCGTTCGGCGACGGTGACCACAGGTGCCAGCGCCCGCGTCCCCCACGCCCCGGCGACGTCCCAGTTGCCGAGGTGCCCGAGGAAGCAGACGACTGGTCGGCCCGCCTCGAGCTCGGCGCGCACGGGACCGTCGCCGACGACGCGGACCGAGGCGGCGATCTGGTCGGGGGTGCGGTCGGGTAGCCGGAAGGCCTCGCAGTAGTAGCGCAGGTAGGACCGCATGCCGGCGCGAACCAGGTCGTCGAGGGCGGCGTCGTCGAGCTCCGGGCGCGCCCTGGCGTAGTTGGACCGCAGCCGTCGCACGCCCTTGCCACCGCGGCGCACCGTGAAATCGGCCATCCGGTCGAACGCGGCATACGCCGAGCGCTCGGGAAGGCGTCGCACGAAACCCCACCCGAGCCGGTAGCCCGTCACGGCGAAGAGGTCGCCGAGGCGGCTCACGGTGCCGCGGCGAAGGCCTGGCGGCGCACCATCAGCACCCGCTGGACCACGGTGATGAAGCTCGCGACGGCCAGCAGGGCCAGCACCACGCCGAGCACGACCTGCGGGAGGCCGAGACCGACGAGCCCGGTGGCCGCCAGGACCGCCACCAGCCGATCGGCCCGCTCCGCGATGCCCACGTTGGCGGTGAAGCCCAGACCCTCGGCGCGCGCCTTGGCGTAGGACACGACACTGCCCAGGATCAGGCAGGCAAGCGCCAAACCCGCGAGGACGAAGTCGTCACCGCGACCGGCGTACCAGAGGACCAGGCCACCGAAGATCGCCGAGTCGCCGACCCGGTCGAGGGTGGAGTCGAGGTAGGCACCCCACTTCCCCGAGCGCCCGGACATCCGTGCCATCACCCCGTCGACGGTGTCGGAGAAGACGAACACGGTGATGACGATGGTGCCCCAGAAGAACTCGTGGCGGGGGTAGAAGGCCAGGGCACCGACGCAGACACCGAGGGTGCCGACGATGGTCACCGCGTCGGGGCTGATCCCCAGCTTGAGGAACAGCCGGGCCACCGGGGTGAACACCGTCGTGAAGAAGGCTCGCGCGTACTTGTTCAGCATGGTGGGCCACAGCCTACTGAGGCTGGGCGGCCTGCTGGGGAGCGCAGGCGGGCGTGCCGCCGGGGAGCAGGTAGCGGTGGTCGGCCACCCACGCGTAGGCGCGGGCGGCCAGCCACGACACCCCCGGGAGCGTGAGCAGGTGCCCCAGCGGTCGCCAGGCCCACCCGCCGTGGGTGAGCCCGGCCGCGATGGCGAGGTGCCCCGCGACGACGGTGCCGTCGGTCCCCACGAACTGGGCGGCGTCGATGCAGTCCTGCTCGGTGAGGCCGTAGGTCGTCACGTCGAGCTCCTGCCACGGTGCGATGGCGTACTGCCCACCGCGGTCGACCCACCGTGACGCGAACCGGGCACTGGTCGTGCAGAATCCGCAGTCGCCGTCGAAGATGAGCAGGCCCCGCTCCGTGTCCATGCCGTCAGTCTCTCACCCGCGTGGCACCATGACGGCCATGAGGGGGGCGTCGGCGCGGGTGCTCGGACCGTATGCCGTGCTCTGGCGGCTGGTGGCCAGTGCGGCCGTGGTCACGACCGTCTGCCTGGGCACCTGGGTGGGCCAGGACGCCTGGTGGCCGTTCGCTCCGATGTCCCAGTACGCCTTCGCCGTCCGCAACGACGGCGTCATCAACTCCCTCACCATGGACGCCCTCACGGTCGACGGCGAGGTCGTGCGCGTCCCCCTGTCCAAGGAGCGGATCGGCATCGAGCGGGCCGAGATCGAGGGCCAGGCGCCGCGCATCATCCGCCAGCCCGAGCTGCTGCAGGACATCGCGGTGCTCCACTCGCGCCTGCTCCCCCGGGAGCCGGCCTACGCGGTGATCTACCTGCGCAACACCTCGACGAGCATCCCCACGGGCTTCGCCAGCATCCACACCCTCGCGACGTGGGTCGTGCGCGATCCCGAGCACCCGGCGCCCAGCGGCCTGCCCGGCGGTGCCCCGTGAACGCCGTCGAACGGTTCCTCGCGCCGAGCCTGCCCCTGGCCCGCGTGGCCTGGCTGCGCCTGCTCGTCTACCCGTTCGTGCTGCTCGACGTCCTGTGGATCGTCACCGACCCCATCCCCCACGGTGACGTGCCACCCAGCCTCTACCGGGGCCTGGTGGTGCGCTCCGTGCTCCACCTCCCGGCGCCGTCCCACACGTACGTGCGGGTGCTACTGGGCGTCATCCTGGTCAGTGCGGTGGTGGCCGCCACCGGCCGGCTGCCCCGGCTGGCCGGCTTCGTCTGCGCCTTCGGGATGCTCGACTGGGTGAGCAACGCGTTCGCCTACTCCAAGGTCGACCACGACCACTTCGCCCTCGTGGTGGCCCTGTTCGTACTGCCGACCGTGGGCCGGGCCCGGGTCAGCGATGTCGACATCAGGTCCCAGGCAGCCGGCTGGGCGATCCGGATGATGCAGATCGGGGCGGTCTCCATCTACTTCCTGTCCGCCAGCGCCAAGATGCGCTTCGGTGGTCGCGGGTGGGCCAACGGCGCAACCCTGATCTGGGCCCTGACCCGGCGCCCGAACGGCATCGGTCCCTGGGTCGGGTCGCACCCGACCCTCACCCACGCCCTCCAGTGGATCGTCCTCGTCGCCGAGTTCAGCTCACCGGTCCTGCTGTGGCTGCGGGGGCGGGCGCTCTACGCCGCCCTGGCGTTCTGGGCCGGGTTCCACCTCAGCACCTACGTGATGCTCAAGATCCACTTCCTGCCGCTGGTGGTCTGCCTGTCCAGCTTCCTGCCCCTGGAGCGGTTGTGGCCCTGGTGGCTCAGTCGGCGGTCGGCCAGGCCTCGACGAGCCGAGCCCGCACGTCCTCGAGCAGCATCGGAAGTGCCTTCGTCTGCGCGATGATCGGCAGGAAGTTCGCGTCGCCTCCCCAGCGCGGGACGATGTGCTGGTGCAGGTGCGCCTGCACCCCGGCCCCGGCGACCGCGCCCTGGTTCATGCCGAGGTTGTAGCCGTGGGGCGCCGACGCCGAGTCGATGGCCGCGATGGAGGCCTTGGTGAGCGCGGTGAACTCGGTGGTCTCCTCGTCGGTGAGGTCGACGTAGCTCGAGACGTGCCGGTAGGGGCAGACCAGGACGTGGCCCGGGTTGTAGGGGAACAGGTTCATCACGACGAAGCAGCTCCGCCCCCGGTGCACGACCAGCCCCGTGGCGTCGTCCTTGCCGGGCGCCGAGCAGAACGGGCA
This sequence comes from uncultured Actinomycetota bacterium, assembly GCA_963757635.1. GTDB lineage: Bacteria > Actinomycetota > Actinomycetes > Actinomycetales > Dermatophilaceae > Pedococcus. The sequence goes on from CAVWSK010000007.1 coordinate 377,908, forward strand.
GCCGTCCCCCGCGACCTCGCTCGGGCGCTCGCCGCTGATGTAGGCCATCCGGTGCGGCGTCCACAGCCGCTCGAACCCGTCCGGGTCGCCCGCGAAGTCCGTGTCGGGCTCGAGTGCGTCGCTCATGCGCCGATCCTACGAGCCACGACCCACCCCCACCGCCCCAGCTTTATCGGGTCTAGCAGGAAGGTTGACCTCCACCCCACTTCCGAAGTGGAGTGAAGGTCAACCTTCTCGTGTGGAGCTCACGGACGGGTATGCCGGGTGCCCGCCTCGGCGCTGGCCGCCCCGGCGCGCCGGACCAGCGCGCGCCAGACCAGCGCGCGCCGGACCAGCGCGCGCCGGACCAGCACGACCCCGCCCACGGATGCCATGGTGGGAGCCATGTCGAGCCGGGCCAGCGATCCCACCCTGCGACGCGCGAGCGTCGATGATGCGGCGGCCCTCGCCGAGCTCTTCTGGCAGGTGCGCGCGGAGTCCGTCCCCCGCATACCCATGGTCGTGCACCCGCGCGCGAGCGTTCAGCCGTTCCTGCGCGGGGTGCTGGCCGAGCAGGAGGTCTGGGTCGCGGAGGCCGGGACCGAGCTGGTCGGCTTCCTCGCCCTCGAGGAGCCCGGCGTCGTGCGTCACCTCTACGTGCAGGCCGCGCACACCGGGCAGGGGCTCGGCACGCGGTTCCTCGCCCTCGCGAGGGAGCGGTTCCCCGCCGGGCTCGAGCTGTGGACGTTCCAGTCCAACGAGCCCGCCCAGCGGTTCTACTCCCGCCACGACTTCGTGCCGGTCGAGTGGACCGACTCGGACAACGAGGAGGGCGAACCCGACGTGCGGATGACCTGGCGTCCGCACGTGTGGCAGACGGTGGCGGCCTACGACCGCGACGCCGCGGAGTATGCCGCCGGGTTGCCCCCGTTGTCGCCGCACCTGCACGCGGTCCTGGACCGCTTCGCGGCCGCGCTGCCACCCGCCGCGGCCGTGCTCGAGATCGGCAGCGGCCCCGGCATCGACGCCGAGGCCCTGGAGCAGCGCGGCCTCCGGGTGCACCGCACTGACATCAGCCAAGGGTTCGTCGACCTGTTGCGGGCCAGGGGCTGGGAGGCCACCCAGCTGGACCCGATGCACGACCACCTCGGGGGTCCGTGGGACGCGGTCTACGCCAGCGCCTGCCTGCTCCACGTGCCCCGGGCGGACCTCGCCACGGTCCTGCGCCGACTGCGCGAGGCCACCGCCCCACGAGGAGTCCTCTACCTCGACCTCAAGGAGGGGGACGGCGAGGGCTGGTCGACGCACGGGTCGGTGCGGGCGCCTCGACACTTCACCTACTGGCGCGAGGGCCCGCTGCGGGAGGTGCTGGGCTCCACCGGGTGGGTCGTCGGGGACGTGCAACGAAACACCGGCCGGCGCGGCGACAGCTGGCTCGAGGTGAGCTGCCGCCGCGCCGATCCGGTCTAGACCTGGATCCGGGACTCCACCGCGGCGACGACCTCGGCGATGGCGTCGGCGATCGGCACGCCGTTCTTCTGCTCGCCGTCGCGGTAGCGGAACGACACCGCTCCGGCGGAGCGGTCGTCCTCACCGGCGATGAGCACGAACGGGGCCTTGGACTTCGAGGCGTTGCGGATCTTCTTGGGGAAGCGGTCGTCGCTGTCGTCGATCTCGACGCGAATCCCCTTGCGCCGCAGCTGGTCGGCAACATCGTGCAGGTAGGCCGAGTACTCCTCGGCGACCGGGATGCCGAGGACCTGCACCGGTGACAGCCACGGGGGGAACGCCCCGGCGTAGTGCTCGACGAGTACGCCGATGAACCGCTCGATCGAGCCGAACTTCGCCGAGTGGATCATCACCGGCCGCTGCCGCGAGCCGTCGGCCGCCTGGTACTCGAGCCCGAACCGCTCCGGCTGGTTGAAGTCGTACTGGATCGTCGACATCTGCCAGGTCCGGCCGATGGCGTCCTTGGCCTGGACCGAGAGCTTCGGACCGTAGAACGCGGCGCCGCCGGGGTCCGCGACGAGCTCGACGCCGAAGCGCTCGGCAGTCTCCCTCAGCACCTCGGTCGCGGTCTCCCACTCCTCGGCGGACCCGATGAACTTGTCCTTCTTCTCGCCCTCGGTCGCCCGGGTCGACAGCTCGAAGTAGTAGTCGTCGAGCCCGAAGTCCTTGAGCAGCCCCGTCACGAAGCGCAGGAGGTGCTCGATCTCGGCCGGCGCCTGCTCCTGGGTGACGTAGGAGTGCGAGTCGTCCTGGGTCATGGCCCGCACCCTCGTGAGGCCGTGCACCACGCCGGACTTCTCGAACCGGTAGACCGAGCCGAACTCGAAGAGCCGCATCGGCAGCTCACGGTAGGACCGTCCGCGCGAGCGGAAGATGAGGTTGTGCATCGGGCAGTTCATCGCCTTGAGGCGGTACTCCGCGTGCTCCATCTCCATCGGGGGGAACATGGTGTCCGCGTAGTACGGAAGGTGGCCCGAGGTGTGGAAGAGACCGTCCTTGCTGATGTGGGGGGTCCCGACGTACTGGAAGCCCTCCTCGATGTGCCGCCGACGGACGTAGTCCTCCATCTCCCGCTTGATGACGCCACCGTTGGGGTGGAACACCACCATCCCGGAACCCAGCTCGTCGGGGAAGGAGTAGAGGTCGAGCTCGGCACCCAGCTTGCGGTGGTCGCGCTTCTCCGCCTCGGCGAGCCGCTCGAGGTAGGCCTTCAGCTCGTCCTTGGTGGGCCAGGCGGTGCCGTAGACCCGCTGCAGCTGCGGGTTCTTCTCGCTTCCACGCCAGTAGGCGGCCGAGCTGCGCATCAGCTTGAAGGCGTTGCCCAGCACCTTGGTGGTCGGGACGTGCGGTCCGCGACAGAGGTCGCCCCAGGCCCGGGTGCCGTCGCGCCTGACGTTGTCGTAGATGGTGAGCTGGGCACCGCCCACCTCGACGTCCGCGCCCTCTGCCGCGTCGGCGGCCCCACCGCCCTTGAGGCCGATGAGCTCGCACTTGTACGGCTCGTCGGCGAGCTCGACGAGCGCGTCGGCGTCGGTGGTCTCACGTCGCACGAAGGACTGGCCCTCGTTGACGATCCGCTGCATGACCTTCTCCAGCGCCTTGATGTCCTCGGGCTGGAAGGGCTCGGCCACGTCGAAGTCGTAGTAGAAGCCGTCACGGATCGGCGGCCCGATGCCCAGCCGCGCCTTCGGGTTGACCTCCTGGACCGCCTGGGCCAGGACGTGGGCTGCGCTGTGCCGCAGCACGTCGAGGCCGTCCTGCTCCTGGGCGGTGACCGGCTCGACGACGTCGCCGTCGACGACGACGTGGGCCAGGTCCCGCAGCTCGCCGTTGACCCGGGCCACGAGGACCGCGCGGTCCCCCTCGAACAGGTCGGCGGCAGTCGTCTGCTCCGGCACCGATCGCTCGCTTCCGGCGACGGTGACGGTGATCTGGGCGGACACGGTGCGCGCTCCTCGTTTCGGGGTGGGGACCGACGTCCCTGGGTATGCCGGCAACGGACCCCGGTGCGCGGCACACCGATGCTATCGGCCGCCGAACGCGCGCTGCGCGCGCGTTTGTCCGGCGGTTCGGCCATCCTCCAGACTCAACGGCACCAATCTTGACTCATTCCAGAAAGCCCGCAAGACTGCCCGACGTGGCCACCCCCTCCGCAGTCCCCCGCGACGAGCTCACGCGGCTGCTTCGTGGCACGGGTCTGCGCGTCACGCGGCCTCGGGTGGCCGTGCTCGGTGCGGTCCACGCGCATCCACACGCCGACACCGACTCCCTCATCGAAGCGGCTCGTCGCGACGTGCCCGAGGTGTCGCACCAGGCCGTCTACGACTGCCTGCACGCCCTCACCCGCACCGGGCTGGTGCGCCGGATCCAGCCGCCCGGATCGGTGGCGCGCTACGAGTCCCGGGTCGGCGACAACCACCACCACGTCGTCTGCCGGTCGTGTGGCGCCATCGCCGACGTCGACTGCGCCGTCGGTGCGGCTCCGTGCCTGACCCCCTCGGACGCCCTCGGGTTCACCATCGACGAGGCCGAGGTCGTCTACCGCGGCCTGTGCACCCCGTGCTCCGCCCGCACCCCCTGAACACACCCGACCGAACACCGAGAAGACCGCCAACACCCCGTCTGGAAGGAAGTCATGGCCGACAAGGAAGCCAACACCGGGGGTCACGAGACCCGCGTCGGTGAGATGAACGAGAGCGACCGCACCTGCCCCGTGGTGCACGATCGCGCACCCGAGCCCGTGCAGGGCGGCGGCAGCCGCGGCTGGTGGCCCGAGCGCCTCAACCTCAAGGTCCTCGCCAAGAACCCTGCCGTGGCGAACCCCTATGGCGAGGAGTTCGACTACGCGGCGGCCTTCGAGTCGCTCGATCTCGCGGACGTCAAGCGCGACATCGCCGAGCTGCTGACCACCTCGCAGGACTGGTGGCCGGCCGACTTCGGGCACTACGGCCCGTTCATGATCCGCATGGCCTGGCACAGCGCCGGCACCTACCGGGTCCAGGACGGCCGCGGTGGCGCCGGTGCGGGCCAGCAGCGGTTCGCCCCGCTCAACAGCTGGCCGGACAACGCCAACCTCGACAAGGCGCGGCGCCTGCTGTGGCCGGTCAAGAAGAAGTACGGCCAGAAGCTGTCCTGGGCCGACCTGATGGTCCTCACGGGCAACGTCGCCCTGGAGTCGATGGGCTTCGAGACCTTCGGGTACGCCGGTGGCCGCGTCGACGTGTGGGAGCCGGACGAGGACGTGTACTGGGGGCCGGAGACCGAGTGGCTCGGCGACGAGCGCTACAGCGGTGACCGCGACCTGGAGAACCCCCTGGCCGCCGTCCAGATGGGGCTGATCTACGTCAACCCGGAGGGCCCGAACGGCCAGCCGGACCCGCTCGCGTCGGCCCGCGACATCCGCGAGACGTTCAAGCGCATGGCGATGAACGACGAGGAGACCGTCGCGCTCATCGCCGGTGGCCACACCTTCGGCAAGACCCACGGCGCGGCGAACCCCGACGAGTACGTCTCCGACGAGCCCGAGGGCGCGCCCCTCGAGCAGATGGGCCTGGGCTGGAAGAACGGCTTCGGCACCGGGAAGGGCGCCGACACGATCACCAGCGGCATCGAGATCACGTGGACCACGACGCCCACGCGGTGGAGCAACAACTTCTTCGACAACCTGTTCGGCTTCGAGTGGGAGCTCACCAAGAGCCCCGCGGGCGCCTACCAGTGGAAGCCCAAGGACGGCGCCGGTGAGGGCACCGTGCCGCACGCCCACGACGCGAACCGGAAGATCGCGCCCAACTTCCTCACCACGGACCTGGCCCTGCGGGTCGACCCGGTCTACGAGCAGATCTCGCGCCGGTTCCACGACAACCCGCAGGAGTTCGCGGACGCGTTCGCCCGGGCCTGGTTCAAGCTGACGCACCGCGACATGGGGCCGCTGGAGCGCTACCTCGGCCCCGAGGTGCCCACCGAGGTCCAGCTGTGGCAGGACCCGCTCCCCGAGGGCACCGGTGAGACCATCACCGCCGAGGACGTCGCCGAGCTCAAGGGCCTGGTGGCGGGCACCGGTCTCACGGTGTCGCAGCTCGTCTCCACGGCGTGGGCCTCCGCGTCGTCCTTCCGAGGCAGTGACAAGCGGGGCGGCGCCAACGGCGCCCGCATCCGCCTGGCACCCCAGAACGGCTGGGAGGTCAACAACCCCGCCGAGCTGGCCGCCGTCCTCGGCACCCTCGAGGGCGTCCGCGAGTCCTTCAACTCCCGGGGTGGGCGGCAGGTCTCCCTCGCCGACCTCATCGTGCTCGCGGGCGGCGTGGGCGTCGAGCAGGCTGCCGCTGCCGCCGGCCGGTCCGTCGAGGTGCCGTTCACGGCTGGTCGGGTCGACGCCACGCAGGAGCAGACCGACGTCGAGTCCTTCGCCTGGCTCGAGCCGAGGTCGGACGGCTTCCGCAACTACGCCGGCAAGGGCACCCGTCTGGGTGCGGAGTACCAGCTGGTCGACCGGGCCAACCTGCTCACCCTGAGCGCACCGGAGATGACGGTGCTCGTCGGCGGCCTGCGGGTGCTCGGGGCGAACTACGACGGCTCCCAGCACGGCGTCCTCACCAACGCGCCGGGCACGTTGACGAACGACTTCTTCGTCAACCTGCTCGACCTCGGGACGACCTGGAGCGCCATGTCCGAGGACGCCACGACCTTCGAGGCCCGGGACGGGGCGGGCGAGGTCCGGTGGACCGGCACCCGGGCCGACCTGGTGTTCGGCTCCAACTCCGAGCTGCGGGCCCTCGCCGAGGTCTACGCCAGCGACGACGCGGCCGAGCGCTTCGTCGCCGACTTCGTGTCGGCCTGGACCAAGGTCATGGAGCTCGACCGGTTCGACCTCGGCTGAGCCCGACCGGCAGGAGGGGCCGCCGGACGCGGATGTCGTCCGGCGGCCCCTGCCCGCTCGAGCGAACCGGCGCGCAAGCCTGTAGACAGGGACCATGATCATCGCCATCGCCGGAGGACACGGCCAGATCGCCCTGCTGCTGTCGGAGCTGCTGTCCGGGCAGGGCCACGAACCCGTCGCGCTCGTGCGCAACGCCGACCACCTCCCCGACGTGCAGCGCCATGGCGCGCGGGGTGAGGTCATCGACCTCGAGCGCGCCACCGTGGAGGCCGTCGCGGCCGCCATCGCCGGATCGGACGCCGTCGTGTTCGCCGCGGGCGCCGGCCCCGACAGCGGTCCCGAGCGCAAGGACTCGGTCGACCGTGGTGCAGCGGTGCTGCTCGCCGATGCGGCGGAGCAGGCGGGGGTGAGTCGCTATGTCATGGTGTCCACGATGGGCGCCGACGCCGCGGACCCCGAGTCGGACGACGCCTTCCAGGTCTACCTGCGGGCCAAGAGCGCGGCCGAGGACGACCTGCGGTCCCGGCGCGACCTGGCGTGGACCATCGTGCGCCCCGGTCGCCTCACCGACGACGCGCCCACCGGCTCGGTCGAGCTGGGATCGGACGTGGGACGTTCGCAGATCCCCCGCGCCGATGTGGCCGCCGTGCTCGCGGAGCTGGTGACCACCGGTGCCGCCACCGGACAGACCTTCGAGGTCGTCAGCGGGCGGATGCCCGTGGCCGACGCGATCGGGGCCCTGCAGGCCTGAGCGCACCGGGGAGGTTGGATGGTGCCATGACCCCCGAGGGCGCTGGCGCACCACGCGTGAGGACCGTCCCGTTCGACGACCCGCAGGTCCAACGGCTGGTGCAGGAGGTGCAGGACTACTACGTCCAGATCTACGGCGGGCCGGACCACTCCCCCATGGACCATGGCGAGTTCGACCCACCGACCGGCCGGTTCGTCCTCGCCGAGGACGACTCGGGGCCGGTGGCGATGGGCGGCTGGCGCCTACGGCCCGACCTCGATCCCCTGTTCGGTGGGGTCACTGCGGAGGTCAAGCGGATGTACGTCACCGTCCCGGCCCGTCGCCGTGGTCACTCGCGGGCCGTCCTGCGCCACCTCGAGGAGACGGCCGCCTCCGCGGGCGTGCGGTGGCTCGTGCTCGAGACGGGGACCGCCCAGCCGGAGGCCATCGCGCTGTATGTCGCCAGCGGCTACAAGCGCACCGTCGACTTCGGCCACTACGCCTGGTCCGAGCTGTCCCGCTGCTTCGCGAAGGAGCTGTGACGCCCCACGACCAGCCTCGGTGGTCGGCGGATCGGCCCACTGTCCGTCGGAACCACCGCCACGGTGCTGTAGGCCTGCAGCTCACGGACCAGGCGCCGCGCGCCGAGCAGCAGGGCGCCGTACGAGGGCCAGTCATCCAGCTCCGCCGCGTCCGCCGTGCGGAGCTCCTCGGCCATCTCGTCGATGGTCGCGAGGCTGCCGCTCAGGTAGTCGTCCACCGCGTCCTGTTCCTCCTGCGGGGCCAGCCCGAAGTGGCCGAGGGCGCCCGCGATGGCGTCCAACGCCGCGGCATACCGCTCCAGGAAGTCCTGTGAGGGGCTGGAGCTGTCGGACTCCTCGTCGGCCGCGTCGGCAAGGGTCCGGGCGATGCCCGCGACGTGCCACTGCCCACGGCGCACACCCTCGACGGCGTGGGAGTATCCCGCCCAGTCGACCTCCACGCGCCGCAGGTTGTCACGGGGGTTGAAGCGCACGCTCTCGCGCCCCGTCTCGATCTCGGCATGGATGCCGGGGGTCAGCTGCAGGATCTGCATGCTCGTGTCGTACCAGGCACGCGCCATGTCAGAGTCCCAACCGTCGCGCAGCCCGGTGCTGATGTCGTTGAGCAGGTCGCAGACCCGACGGGTCAGGTCACTGACCTGCGCCCGCGGCTCACGGATGTGCAGGGGCGCCAGCACGAGGGCGTTGGTCGCCACCCCGATCACCCCGCCGGCCACCGTCTCGACGATCGTGAGGTAGGTGAAGTCCATGTTGGTGCCGCCCACCGTGAGCAGGGAGAGCAGAACCATCGTCGGCACCTGGATGCCATGGGTGCCCAACCGTCTCCACCGTGCGATGAGCAGGGCGAAGTAGATGACCGGGAACATGCTCCACCAGTGGACGCCCAGGGTCGTCCCCACGAGCCATGCCGCACTCATGCCGACGACCACGGCCAGGACGCGCTGGGTGCTGGCGCCGATCGACCGCACCATGGTGCGGTCCACGACGAGCAGGGCGGCCATCGGGGCGTAGAACGGTGCCGGGCTGTCCAGGACCCACACCGCGAACTGCCAGGCCACCACCGTGGCCAGCGCCGCCTTCGCCATCAGGATGGCGGCGTCGCGCTCGGGACCTGCCCTGCCGATGACGGCGCGGCTCCAGCGGGTCGCCGAGGAGAAGGGTTCCCGGAAGGCCTGCGCTACCCGGGGTGCCCACCCGGTCCGGGAACGCCCAGCAGATGAGTCGTCCACGCCGTCACAGTAGGGCTGTGTCGCCCTGGCCACCACTGGCGGGGCGGTGCCGTCAGCGTGGTGCCGTCAGGACGACGCGGTCGCCAGGGTGAGCACCAGGTGGTGCCGAGACGGGTCCTGCGCGGACCGCATGGCCGCGACTCGGCCGGCCGGCGAGTCGGCCACCACCAGCTCCACCGTCGAGGGCAGCAGGACGGGCTTGGCGAACCACACGTGGGAGGCGGAGGGCCCCGAGGCCACCGGTCCCAGCACCGCAAGGGTGCGGGCCGCGGTCCACATGCCGTGCGCGATGGCCCGGGGAAAGCCCATCGCCCTGGCACTCATCCGGTGCAGGTGGATGGGGTTGACGTCACCCGACACCGCGGCATACGCGCGGCCGAGCCCCTCGGGGAGCCGCACCACCCCGGTGGGCGGCCCGTCGGGGACGGCCGGTGCGTGCGGCTCCACCGGTGCGTCCGGGTGCGCGGCACCACGCCGCAGGTAGGTGCTGCGTCCCTGCCACGCCAGCGCCCCTTCGACGTCCACGCGGGTCACGAGGTCGACCAGAGTCCCCCGAGGGTGCGGACGCAGGTGCTCGGCGTGGACGGTGAGGTCGAGGCGGTCCCGCGCGGTGAGGGCGCGGTGCACGGTGACCTGGTTGGCGAGGTGGACCAGTCCGGGCAGCGGTAGCGGGAAGTCGCGCTCGGCCATCAGCTGCACCTGCAGGGGGAAGCCCAGCACGTGCGGATAGGTGTGCGGCAGCACGTCACCGCCGGGGAACCGGCACAGGTGCTGGTAGTCCAGCAGACGGCCGGACTCGGTGACGACCCCGGATCGGCGCAGCGCCCGGGCCGGCAGGTCACCCCCACGCCCGTGCTGGGTCAGCACGGCGCGGGCGAACAGCCGACCCAGCGCCGGGGAGTCGTGGACCTCGCGGACCTCCACCTCAGGCGCCCAGCAGGCTCTGCCCGCAGACGCGGACCACGTTCCCCGTGACCGCTGCGCTGGCGTCCTGGCTGAACCAGGCGATGGTCTCGGCCACATCGAGGGGCAGTCCACCCTGGTTCAATGAGTTGAGCAGCCGACCCACCTCGCGGGTGGCGAACGGCACCTTCGCGGTCATCTCCGTCTCGATGAAGCCTGGGGCGACGGCGTTGACCGTGATGCCCCTGGCGCGCAGCCCGGGGTCCGCCGCGAGGGCGTCGACCAGCCCGACCACCCCGGCCTTGGAAGCCGCGTAGTTGGTCTGGCCGCGGTTCCCGGCGATGCCCGCGATCGAGGAGACCAGCACCACGTGCCCGCCGTCGCGCAGGGCGCCGTCGGCGAGCAGGGTCTGGTTCATCCGCAGGATCGAGCCGAGGTTCACGTCGATCACCGACGCCCACCGCGCCTCGTCCATGTTGGCGAGCAGCTTGTCGCGGGTGATCCCGGCGTTGTGCACCACGATGTCGAGCCCGCCGTGGCGGCTGGAGGCGTGGTCGAGGATCGCGCGCCCGGCACCGTCTGCCGTGACGTCGACCTGCAGGGCCGTGCCACCGACCCGGTTGGCCGTGCGGGCCAGTGCGTCACCTGCCGCGGGGACATCGACGCAGACCACCGTCGCACCGTCGCGGGCGAGCACGTCCGCGATCGCCGCACCGATGCCGCGCGCGGCACCGGTGACGACGGCGATCTTGCCGGCAAGGGGCGCGTCCCAGTCGTCAGGGTCGAGCGGGACACCGGCGCCGACCCGCACCACCTGACCATCGACATAGGCCGACCGGCCGGACAACAGGAAGCGCAGCACCGAGTCGACACCCGGGCCGGCGTCCTCCTCGACCAGGACGAGGTTCGCGGTGGCACCGGCACGCAGCTCCTTGCCGATCGACCGCGTCACCCCCTCGAGAGCCCGCCGGGCCGCCGCCTGCGCGACGTCACCAGCGGTGGCCGGGTCGGCGCCCAGCACCACCACACGACCGGACGGCAACAGGGCCTTGAGGGCCGGGCCGACGACCGACCGCAGCGTGTCGAGGTCGGCCGGTGTGGCCACCTCGCTGAGGTCGACGACGACGGCGCCCAGCCGGCTGTCCTCGTCCACGGCGTCGAGGGTCGGCACGTCGAGCCCGGCGAGGAGGCTGCGCGCCCGCTGCGCCAGGGGCGCGGCGCCGTGGCCGCCCACGAGTACGGGACCGTCGAGCAGGGGGCCGCCCACGGCATACCGGCGGAGCCGGACGGGCCTCGGGAGGCCGAGGGAGGTGGCAAGGCGACGTCCGACAGCACTGTTGACCAGGCCCGCGTAGGAACCGGCCACGTCAGGCCGCCTCGAGGATGGCCATGACGCCCTGGCCGCCTGCGGCGCAGATCGAGATGAGGCCGCGGGCACCAGATCCCTTCTCCTGCAATGACTTCGCCAGTGAGGCGACGATGCGCCCGCCGGTCGCGGCGAACGGGTGCCCCGCCGCGAGCGAGGACCCGTTGACGTTGAGCCTGGCCCGGTCGAGTGGCCCGACAGGGGCGTCGAGCCCGAGCCGGTCGCGGCAGAAGGTCTCGCTCTCCCAGGCAGCGAGGGTGCACAGGACGGTCGACGCGAAGGCCTCGTGGATCTCGACGAGGTCGAAGTCCTGCAGCGTCATCCCCTGTCGATCGAGCAGGCGCGGCAGCGCATAGGCAGGAGCCATGAGCAGCCCCTCGTGGCCCGTGACGTAGTCGACCGCCGCCGTCTGGGCGTCGACGAGGTGGGCGAGCACGGGCAGGCCGCGATCCGCGGCCCACTGGTCGGACCCGAGCAGCACCACGGAGGCACCATCGGTGAGCGGCGTGGAGTTGCCTGCCGTCATGGTCGCCTCGGGGCCGGCGCCGAACACGGTGCGCAGCCTCGCGAGGGCCTCCACGGTGGAGTCCGGGCGCAGGTTCTGGTCGCGGGTCAGGCCCAGGTAGGGCGTCATGAGGTCGTCGAAGAAGCCGCGCTCGTACGCGGCGGCCAGGTGCTGGTGGCTGGCCGCGGCAAGCTCGTCCTGGGCCTCACGGGTGATGCCCCACTGCGCCGCCGTCTGGGCCATGTGCTCCCCCATCGACAGACCGGTGCGGGGCTCGACGTTGCGGGGGACCTCGGGCACCAGGTGGCCGGGCCGCAGGGCGGAGACCGCCCTGAGCCGCTGGCCGGGGGTCCTGGCCCGGTTGAGGGCGAGCAGCGTCTCGCGCAGCCCCTCGTGCACGGCGATCGGGGCGTCGGAGGCGGTGTCGGTGCCGCCGGCGATGCCCGACTCCACCTGGCCGAGCGCGATCTTGTTGGCCACCAGGATGGCGGCCTCCAGACCCGTGCCGCAGGCCTGCTGGACGTCGTAGGCGGGCGTGGTGGCCGCGAGGCTGGACCCGAGGACCGCCTCGCGGGTGAGGTTGAAGTCACGGCTGTGCTTGAGCACGGCACCCGCGGCCACCTCGCCGACCTGCTCCCCCGCCAGCCCGTGACGGGCCACCAGGCCCTCGACCGCGGCGGTGAGCATGTCCTGGTTGGACGCCTTGGCGTAGGCGGCGTTGGCCCGGGCGAACGGGATGCGGTTGCCGCCGATGACGGCGGCGCGACGGGGCTGGGGCGGGGATGCCACGGGTGCTCCTCGAGGTGGTGGATGACTGATACCGACGGTAGCAGGTACGCGTAGTACCTGCTACCGTCCTGAGCTGTGAACACCACGGCCGACGGTCGCAGCACCCGCTGGGACGAGCACCGCGCCAGCCGGCGCCGCGAGCTCGTCGAGGCCACCCTGCGGGCCATCCGCCGGCACGGTGCAGCCGTGGGGATGGACGACATCGCGGCGGTGGCCGGCACCTCCAAGACCGTCTTCTACCGCCACTTCACCGACCGGTCCGGCCTGTATGCCGCGGTGTCGCAGAGCGTGGACGCGCGCATCCTGCGCGACCTGCGTCAGGCGATGGGCGCCACCGGGGATGACCTCGCCGCCGTCGACTCCTCGCCGCGCGCGCTCGTGGCAGGCGCCATCGACGCCTACCTGGCCCTGGTGGAGCGGGACCCCGAGGTCTACCGCTTCGTCGTCAACGCCCCCCTGCTCGACACCCCGACGTCCGGCGACCCGGCCCATGCCGTGACGAGCCACATCGCAGGGCAGCTGTCCCTGCTCGTCGCTGCGGCCCTCGAGTCCACGGGACGCGACCGGGCCGCTGCCGCGGTCTGGGGTCCCGGCCTGGTCGGCATGGTCCGAGCGGCGGCCGACCAGTGGTTGGCCGCACCCGGGTCCATGCCACGGGCCGAGCTCACGGCCCACCTCACCGACCTCGCCTGGGGCGGGCTCTGCACCGCCTGGGCGCCGCCGGACCCGCCCGCACTCCCCTGACCCAAACCACTCCTGACCCGATCCCCTCTCCCGCCCCACCGACGGAGGAACCATGACCGATCTCGCCACCGCGCTGCGGCGCTGCCTCGACGGGCGCTGGGCCGACCTGCGCGAGGAGACCCGGCGCGACTTCGAGCCCGAGCGGTTCGCGCCGCCCAGCGAGGAGCTGGGCATCGAGGCCTACCGGGCCCGGGTGGCCGAGCAGGTCCAGCAGATCGCCGCCACCGGCCATCCCGCCCGGGGCTTCCCGGTGGCGATGGGCGGCAACGGGGACCTCGGTGGCTCGGTGACGGCCTTCGAGATGCTCGGGCACGCGGACCTGTCCGTCATGGTCAAGGCCGGGGTGCACTGGGGGTTGTTCGGCGGCGCGGTCGCCAACCTCGGCACCGCCGCCCACCACGCGGCCTACCTCCCGGGCATCATCGACGCCTCGGTGCCGGGCTGCTTCGCGATGACCGAGACCGGGCACGGGTCGGACGTGCAGTCGCTCGGCACGACCGCCACCCACGACCCCGAGACCGACGAGATCGTCGTGCACACGCCGGACGTGCGCTCCCGCAAGGACTACATCGGCGGCGCGGCCCGCGACGGGCGCTTGGCGGCCGTGTTCGCCCAGCTCGTCAGCCGCGGCGAGAACCACGGGGTGCACTGCGTGCTGGTGCCGATCCGCGACGGCGCCGGACAGCCGCTGCCCGGGGTGACCATCGGCGACTGCGGGGCGAAGGCGGGGCTCGCGGGCGTCGACAACGGCCGGCTGTCGTTCGACCACGTCCGGGTGCCCCGCACCAACCTGCTCAACCGCTACGGCGACCTCGACGCCGAGGGGCGCTACTCCTCCCCGATCGAGAACCCCACCCGCCGCTTCTTCACCATGCTCGGCACGCTGGTGCGCGGGCGGATCAGCGTCGCCGGGGCTGCTGGGGCCGCGACCCGCACGGCGCTGACCCTGGCCGTGACGTATGCCGGCCACCGGCGCCAGTTCGCGCCACCCGGAGCGAGCGAGGAGGTCCGGCTCCTGGACTACCGCGCCCACCAGCGCAAGCTGCTGCCCGCGCTCGCCACGACGTACGCGCTCGCCTTCGCCCAGAACGCCCTGGTCTCGCGGATGCACGACGTGCAGAGCACCGAGGCCGCCGTCGACGAGCACGCCCAGCGCGAGCTCGAGGCGCGGGCCGCCGGGATCAAGGCCGTGGCGACCGCGCACGCCACGGCGACGATCCAGATGTGCCGCGAAGCCTGCGGCGGTGCGGGCTACCTCGCCGTCAACCGACTGCCGTCGCTCAAGGCCGACACCGACGTCTTCACCACCTTCGAGGGTGACAACACGGTCCTGCTGCAGCTGGTGGCCAAGGGACTGCTCACCGACTACCGCGACAGCTTCGGCGACCTCGACACCCTGGGCATGGTGCGGTTCGGCGCCCGGCAGTTCGCCGGTGCCGTGATCGAGCGGACCTCGGCCCGGGGGCTCGTCCAGCGCCTCATCGCTGCGGCACCGGGGCGCGACAGCGAGCAGGGTCCGACGGACCGGGGCTGGCAGCTCGAGCTCTTCGAGGATCGTGAGCGACACCTGCTGGAGACCTTGGCGCTGCGCCTGCGTGGGGCCGGCAAGGCTGGAGCCGATGCCTTCGCGGTCTTCAACGACGCCCAGGACCACGCGATCGCGGCCGCCCGGGCGCACGTCGACCGGGTCGTGCTCGAGGCCTTCGCCGAGGCGGTCTCGCGGTGCGAGGACCCCGGTGCGGCGGCGATGCTGGACCGGGTGTGCGACCTGCACGCGCTGCGGACCATCGAGGCCGACAAGGGGTGGTTCCTCGAGCACGGCCGGATCACCCCGGCCCGCAGCAAGCAGGTGACCGCAGCGGTCAACGACCTGTGCGCCGCCCTGCGTCCGCATGCGCAGGACCTCGTCGACGCGTTCGGCATCCCCAAGGCCTGGCTCGGTACCGAGCTGCTCGAGGAGCCGGTGTAGCCGACCGGGCGACAGCCGCATGACTCGACCCCGCTCGTGCGACCGGTCAGGATGGTCGGTGTGGACGTCAACGAGATGCTGCTGCCCGGGGTAGGCGTGCGATACGAGTTCGTCACGGCGGGGGGCGACCACCTCGGCGTGGTGGCGCGCCGCGGGGGCGACTTCGAGCTCGTCGTCTACGACCGTCGGGATCCCGACCGCGTTCGCCACTCGGTCCAGCTCGATGAGGAGGCAGCGGAGGCGCTCGCCCAGATCTTCGGGGCGCCCCGGATCACTCAACGACTCGCCGACCTGACCAAGGAGGTGCCCGGTCTGCAGTCGGCCCGGATCGAGATCCCACCCGAGAGCCCGTACATCGACCGCGTGCTGGGTGACACCGCCGCCCGGACCCGGACCGGGGCCTCGATCGTGGCCGTGGTGAACGGGGACCGGATCGTGGCTTCGCCGGGCCCCGCCCACGCACTCCGCGGGGGTGACGTGCTCGTGGCCATCGGGACGGCCGACGGACTCGCCGAGCTGGCCGAGCTCCTCCAGCAGGGCTGAGCGGTGGACCAACCCGTCCGGCTCCTCATGGAGCTCGGGCTCCTGCTCGGAGGGCTGTCCCTGCTGGGCGGCCTCGCCCGCCGGGTCGGGTTCTCCCCCGTGCCGCTGTACCTGCTCGGAGGTCTGGCACTGGGAGAGGGCGGGCTGCTGCCGCTGCCGGGCGCTGATCCGTTCATCGAGGGTGCCGCGAGCATCGGCCTGGTCCTCCTGCTGCTGACCCTTGGCTTGCAGTTCTCCGTCACCGAGTTCGCCCACAGCCTGCGCGGGCACGTCCCCTCCGGCCTGGTCGACCTGGTCCTCAACGCCCCACCGGGAGCCCTCGCTGGCTGGCTGCTCGGCCTGGACCTGACCGGGATCGTTGCCCTCGCCGGTGCGACCTACGTGTCGTCCTCGGGAATCATCTCCAGACTCCTGGTCGACCTGCGTCGACTGGGCAACCGGGAGACTCCCGCCGTGCTGTCCATTCTCGTGCTCGAGGACTTCGCCATGGCCGCCTACCTGCCGTTGCTCGCCGTCCTGGCGTCGGGCGGCACCTGGTGGCAGGCCGTGACCGGTGTCGTCCTCGCCCTGGCGGCGCTCACGCTGGCGTTCACGGCATCCTTCCGGTGGGGACACCGTGTCGGTCTCTTGCTGAGCCACCGGGAGCCCGAGCAGCTGCTGCTCAGGGTGCTCGCACTGACCCTCGTGGTGGCGGCGGTGGCCGAGCTCATCCACGTCAGCGCCGCCGTGGGCGCCTTCCTCGTGGGGCTCACCCTGACCGGCGACTCCGCCGCCCGGGCCACTGAGGTGTTGGCCCCGCTGCGTGACTTCTTCGCCGCGCTGTTCTTCGTCGCCATCGGGCTGGCGATCGACCCCCGCGACCTCGTCCCAGCGCTGCCAGCAGCCCTGCTGCTGGCAGCGGTCACGGCCGTGACGAAGTTCATCACAGGGGTGCAGGCGGCCGGTCGCGACGGAGCAGGACGCCATGGGCGCGCCCGCGCCGGAGCAGTCCTGGTGATCCGCGGCGAGTTCTCGCTGGTCATCATCGGCCTGGCAGGCGCGGCTCAGGGACGGTTGGGCAGCGTCGTCGCCGCCTACGTGATCGTGTTGGCCGTGGTGGGCCCGCTGCTGGCGAGATACGCCGACTCCCTGCCGGCTCGTGTCCGGGCGCCCTGACCGCACGCACCGCAGATGCGAAACCACTGGCCTTTGGGCAGCCGCGCTCGGCACTGCATGGCACCCTCGTCACCTCGGGCGAAGGAGGGTCTCCCCGGACTCGGTGATCGTCCAGTAGGGGTTGTGGGCGACCTCCCACGGATGCCCGTCGGGATCGATGAAGACCCCCGAGTAGCCACCCCAGAAGGTCTCGGCGCCCCTGCGGCCGATCTCGGCACCCGCGGCCTGCGCCTCGTCGAGGACGAGGTCGACCTCGGCGGCCGACCTGACGTTGATTGCGAGGGTCACCCCACCCCAGCCACCGGTGTCCTGCACCGAGGAGTCCTCTGCGAGGGCAGCGCGGTCCCACAGGGCCACCACCATGCCCCCGCACTGGAAGAACACGACCTCGTCGTCGTCACTGCCCCGGTCCCACCCCAGAGAGGTGTAGAACCGCTCGGCCCGCGCGAGGTCGGCGACCCCGAGCGTGACCAGCGAGAGCCGCTGCTCCATCAACCGTCCCACCAGGGACGCAGCGGCAGGTCGGCACCGCCCTGGTCGTCGAGCTTGACGGCCAGCACCTGGTGCAGCTGCACGACGTTGCGCTCGAAGCCCAGGCGTGACCCCGCCATGTAGAGCCCCCAGACGCGGGCGGTCGCCTCGCCGACCTCGGCCACGCAGTCGTCCCAGTTGTCGCGCAGGTTGAGGCACCAGCCCGCGAGGGTGCGGGCGTAGTGCTCACGCAGGTTCTCCTCGTGACGCACCTCGAGCCCGACGTCCTGCGCCGCGCTGATGATGGTGCCCGAACCGGTCAGCTCGCCGTCGGGGAAGACGTAGCGGTCGATGAACGCGCCGGTGGACGTGCGGCGGTTGTCGGGGCGGGTGATGCAGTGGTTGAGCAGCAAACCACCCGGACGGAGCCGGTCGGAGATGAAGCGGAAGTACGCGGGGTACTGGCGCAGCCCGATGTGCTCGGTCAGACCGATGGACGAGATCGCGTCGAAGTCGCGCTCCGGGATGTCGCGGTAGTCGCTGTGGCGCACCTCGGCGAGGTGGGACAGGCCCTCGTCCTCGATGGCCTGCTGGGCCCACTGCGCCTGCTCGCGCGAGAGGGTGGCGCCGATGACGTGCACGCCGCGCCGCGCGGCATACCGGACCATGCCGCCCCAGCCGCAGCCGATGTCGAGCAGCCGGTCACCTTCCTTGAGGCGCAGCTTGTCGAAGACCAGGCGGTACTTGTTCTCCTGGGCCTCCTCGAGCGTCGCCCCCTCGTGGGGGTAGGCGGCGCACGTGTAGGTCATCGACGGCCCCAGGACCCGCTCGTAGAACGCGTTGGAGACGTCGTAGTGGTGGTGGATCGCCTCGGCGTCGCGGGTCTTGGTGTGGCGCAGTCCCTCAGCCACCCGTCGCCAGCGGGGCAGCGTCTCCTGCGGTGGCGGCGGTGGCGGCTTGAGCAGATCCACGCCGAGCGACCGGGCGATCGCCGCCGCCGTGCGCGGCGGCGGGATGTGGAAGTGCAGCTCGCCCATCGCCTGCAGCAGCTCGTAGGGATCACCGGGGTGGACGCCGTCCACGTCGAGGTCGCCGGCGACATAGGCCCGCGCCATGCCGAGGTCGCCCGGCGCGGTCGCGAGGTAGCTCGCACCCCGCGGCGTCCGCAGGTGCAGGCCGTAGGGCGCGTCCTGCGGACCCGTCGCGGAGCCGTCGTAGGCCGTGAACCGCAGCGGGACCTTGCCAGCGGTCAGCGCGTCGAGGATCTGGGCCATCGACAACCTGGTGGCGTTGGAGTCGGGGTCGAACCGGTTGGTCTTGAGAATCGTCACTTTCGTCGCACCGCCTTGGAGTAGAGATCGAGCAAACGGGACTCGGGGTCGTAACGCTCCTTGAGCACGGAGTACTCCGCACCACCGTAGAGGCGCCAGAACTGCGCCTCGTCGTAGTAGGCGTCCGAGTACAAGGACTTGTGCCCGCTCAGGCGGGTCACCTCCGCCTCGATGAGCCGGTTGGCTGCGCCAGGGTCACCGGCGGGGTCCCGGGGGACGCTGGACCAGAAACCCACGTTGACGTAGGTCTCACCGGGCTCCAGCGGGTAGAGCGGCCACTCGCCGGTACTGCGCACCGGGCACAGCCAGATCGGCTCGATGGGGATCTCGCGCAGGAACCACTCCACGAACTCAGCGGTCCGGCCCAGGGGCACCTCGATGTCCTGGACCACACGCTCGCGGGCCGGGCGGCCCTTTCGGGCCTCGAGGCGGTCGGCCACGTCGTAACGGTGGTCGAGGGCGATGAGCTTCCAGTAGAACGAGCTGCGTCGGTAGCGCCGTGGCCACAGCCGCCGCAGCCAGCGCTGCTGCGCCCCGAAGGCCCGGCTGCACCAGAACCAGTCGGTGTCCCAGCGCCAGAGGTAGTCGTGGGTGGTCAGCAGGTCGGTCTTCGGCTCGGGGCCGTCGTGCTGGATCGACCGGTAGTAGATGTCCATTCCGGTGTAGTCGCTCACCGGGCCCTGCTCGGAGGACATGGTGCCCAGCGTGAGGTAGGCCTCGGTGGCGGAGAACACCACGCCGTCGAGGTAGTCGACCCGGATGCCGTCGTGCCGGCCGGAGTCGACGATCGCCCCCATCGCGTCGACCAGGGTCTGCACGTCGTGGAAGCGCACGTGGCGCAGGGCCACTGCCGCCTCGACGGGTTCGAGGGCGATCCGCAGGCGGGTGGCGTAGCCGAGCGTGCCGTAGGAGTTGGGGAACCCGTGGAACAGGTCGGCGTGCTCCCCCTCGGGTCGGGCGGTGACGATCTCACCGGTGCCGATGAGGATGTCCATCTCCAGGACCGACTCGTGGGGCAGCCCGCTGCGGAACGAGGTCGACTCGATGCCGAGCCCCGTGACGGCTCCACCGAGGGTGATGGTCTTGAGCTGGGGCACGACGAGCGGCACCAGCCCGTGGGGCAGCGTCGCGTCGACCAGGTGCTCGTAGGTGCACATGCCCTGCACGTCGGCCGTGCGGGCCACCGGGTCGACCTCGATGACCGAGTCCAGAGCGGTGACGTTCAGACCAGGGGCGGTGGAGGCCTCCCGTGCGCGGAAGAGGTTCGAGGTCTTCTTGGCCAGTCGGACGGTCGCGTCACGGGGGATCTCGCGGTAGCTGCGCTGGAGAATCTGCACCGCCGCGTCGTGGGCGGCGCGTGGCTCCGCGGGAAGCCGGACGACCTGGTCACCGGACACCTCGACGAACTCGCGCACGCATCGACCCTATGCCGCACCCCGGACAGCCGTCACCTCGGCACTCCCGGGGTGCCGTCGCCGTCGTGGTGCGCTGCCACGACGAGGTCCCCGACCCGGACCGCGCCGGGAGCCGCCACCGCGGCATACACGCCCGGGCAGGTGCCCGCGGGGCCGGTGACGGCCAGCTCGACGACCCCCACCCGCAGCACGGTGCCGATGGTGGCGAGCAGGGCGTCGGGGGTGCAGGAGACCACGAAGTTCGCTCGCAGGTCCGGGGTGAGGTCCTGGCTCGCGACGAGGTGCACCGCAGCCCGCTTGCGCCGGTCCCCCCGCAGACCCTCCGCGTCGACGGCGGTGTCGTCGAGGTCGACCCCCGGCTCGCCCTTGACCGGGTAGACGTGGATGGCGACGACCTGCCCGGGCATCAGACCCCCTCGGGCGCCGAGTCGAGGGCAGCCGAGATCGCGTGCAGCAGCCGCACGGCCGACTCGCGCGTGAGCTCGACGGCCACCCGCGCACCGGGACCGCGCGAGGGGTCGGCGAGGTCGATGTTGAGGGTGTGCTCGGCCAGGGCGTGGACGGGGTGGTCGTAGTAGATCGTCGCGTCACTGACGTGGAACCACTGCCCCCCGGGCCCCTTGGCGCTGCCGTCGACCGGCTCCCGCACGGTGGCGTAGGTGCACACCTCAGGCCTCCCTCTCGCCGAGGTGGTCCGCAAAGAAGTCACGGATGCGTTCCCAGCCGTCGTTCGCGGCCGCGACCCGGTAGGACGGCCGGTCCACGGCGAAGAACGCGTGCCCTGCGTCGGCGTAGGAGTGGAACTGGTGCGGTTTCCCCAGGTCGCGCAGCCGGGAGTCCAGCTCTGCGACGTGCTCGGGACTGGGGGCCTTGTCCAGGGCGCCGAAGAGGCCGAGCAGCGGAGCCCTCAGCCCGGGGAGCTGGTCCACCAGTGTGGTCACCGGGATCGGGAAGTCGGCCGGGACCTCACCCGTGACGAACGCGCCGTAGCAGTCGACGGCAGCGTCGAGGTCGAGGTGGCACGCCGCCAGGACGCTCTGGCGACCGCCGGAGCAGTAGCCGATGACCCCCACCCTGCCGTTGCTCGTCGCCAGGCCCCGGAGGTGCGCCGTCGCGACGGCGACGTCCTCGACGAGTCGCTCGTCGGGGACCCCTCCCCCGGCGCGGGCCGTCGCGGCCGCGTCGGAGGGGTCGGCACCGGGCGCCTCGCGGGAGTAGAGGTTGGGGCAGACCGCGTCGTAGCCGAGCTCGGCGAACCGGCGCGTGATCTCCTTGGTGGCCCGGTCGTAGCCGGGCAGGTGGTGGATGACCACCACTCCGCCCCGGGACTGCTCCGCCTCCGGACGGGCGAGGTAGGCCTCGAGGTCGGCACCGTCCTGGCCCGTGAGGTGGATGGTGGTGGCGGAGAGGGATTCGGTCACGTCCTCGACCCTATGTCGGCACCGTCCCGTCCGCAGGTGACCCCTGAGCGGCTGCTCGGGACACTGCCCCGGTGCCGGTGCCGGTGCCGGTGCCGGTGGCGAGGCCGCACCGGCGGCCCTGTCTGCTGTGGGGTGGATGCAGTGGAAGGGTCGCGGTGCGCGCCAGCACCGGCAGTGCGTCTCTGCCCGATGAGGGGAAGGGCTGCGCCCCCGCCAGAGGCAGGAGGGCCGGAGCCGGGGCGCAACCCTTACCGTGACGACCTGGGGGGGTGGGCCATCACGACGATGGTAGCCACGAGGAGTGGCGCGCGACATGATCCGGATGGGTGGTTCTACACGCTGGGAGTGCCTAGTTCCTCGAGCGTGAGGATGGCCCGCAATGACTATGTCGGTGCGGCGCCAAAGGGAGCATCGTCATCCGGGAAGAGGTCCCCACGCTGAGAATGCGGGGGTAAAGCCAACGGAACATCTGACGATGGCTGTGTCTGAGGAGCAGGGCGTGGGGACCTCCCCAACCGAACAGCACCCCCCGACAGGACCTCTGGGGTGCACGACAGCCCCTGACCTGCAGATCTGCAGGTCAGGGGCTGTCTCGTGCCGGTGGACGTGAAGGGACTCGAACCCATGGCCTCTCGCGTGTGAAGCGAACGCTCTAACCAACTGAGCTACACGTCCAGCGCCCTTGCGGGCCTGCCGAAGAATAGCCGGACCGGGGCCGATGGGTGAAATCCGGGGGGCCCCGGCGTGGCCGACCCCACGTTCACAACCCGGGCAGCCGCTTGATCCGGTCCTCGACCGCGTCGGGCAGGAAACCGGGCACGCCGGACAGCAGGAACAAGCCGTAGAAGACCAGCGCCACCAGCACGGCGGTGGCCAGGCCCACCAGCCCCTTGAACCACCAGGCCTTGGGGCGCAGCCAGTCGTTCCAGTCGTCGAGGCGGGCCCGTCCCCAGTCCAGCAGCCGTTGCGCCCAGACGAACTCCGAGGCGAGGATGCCCACGCCGATGAAGACGATGAGCCAGCCCGGACCGGGCGCGGGCACGGCGATGAGGCCGGCGATGGTGACGACGGCCCCGACGATGCCGACGACCCACTTGTAGATCCGGTGGGAGTGCGGGTTGGCGCGGATCTTGCGACGCCACGCCCAGTCGTGGTCCTCCTCGCGCTCCACGCGCTCCTCCTGCTCGGTCACGGGTCGAGCCGCTCCGCACCGAGCCGGGCGAACACCGCTGCCGCGCGCCGGGTCACCGGACCGACCTCGAGAACGCGGTCGTCCACGCCGTGGATCCCGAGCACGTCCTTGGTGCTGCTGGTGATGAAGACCTCGTCAGCGTCCTGCAGCACCTCGACGGGCAGGGTCTGCTCACGCACGTCGAGGCCGTCTTCGCGGCACCACTCGATGGTGATCGCTCGCGTGATCCCGGCCAGGCAGCCGGACTCCAGGGGCGGGGTGAGGATGACGCCGTCCACGACGACGAAGATGTTGGAGCCGGTGCACTCGCACAGCTCGCCGCGCGTGTTGGCGAAGACCGCCTCAATGGCACCACGCTCCTTGGCGTGCGCCAGGGCGACGACGTTCTCGGCATACGACGTGGTCTTGAGTCCGGCCACGGCCGACCGCTCGTTGCGCGTCCACGGGACGACCGCCACGGAGGCGCTGGCCGGGGGTCGTGGCTGCGAGCCCGCCGTGACGATGTAGGTGAGCGGGCTGTCGTCGCGGTCCGACCCCAGGGGCCCCGCTCCCCCGGTCACCGAGTAGCGCAACCGGCCGAACTCGATCGGGGGGCCAGCGCCGAGCACGGCGGTGATGCCCTCGGCGAGGAGGTCGTGGTCGGCCGGCGGGAGGCCCAGCCCGGACATGGTGCGGTCGAGCCGGTGAGCGTGTCGCGTGGCGGCGAAGACCCGGCCCCGGTCGACCTTGGCCGTCTCGAAGGCCCCGTCGCCCACGGTCACCCCATGGTCGAGCGCCGTGATGGAGGGCTCGTCCACCTCGGTGAGCCGACCGTTGACCCACACCCGCACGTCCGTCATGGCTCCACCCTCCCAGATGCGAGCCCGATGAGCCGGGCAGCCTTCACCTCTGTCTCCTCCCACTCGCCCTGCGGGTCGGATCCCCAGGTGATGCCGGCACCGGTGCCGAAGCGCAGCCACCGGCGCCCCGTGTCGTCCCGTGCTGCCCAGAACGATCGGATCCCCACGGCGAGTTCCGCCTCCTGCTGATCGACGTCGACCCAGCCGATGGCACCGCAGTACGGCCCGCGGGACACGGGTTCGAGGTCCGAGATCGCCTGCAGCGCCGTGTGCTTGGGGGCCCCGGACACCGACCCGGGCGGGAACGTCGCCCGCATGACCGCCGGCCAGTCGCTCTCGCGGCGCAGCTCGCCCGAGACCGACGAGACCAGGTGGACCATTCCCGGGTGCTCCTCGGGCGCGCACAGGTGGTCCACCCGGACGGTGCCGGGACGGCACACGTGCGACAGGTCGTTGCGCACCAGGTCGACGATCATGACGTTCTCGGCGTAGTCCTTCGGCAGCATGGTGGACATGCTGGTGGCGGTGCCCTTGATGGGCCGTGACTCCAGCAGTGACCCCGAACGCAGCAGGAACGCCTCCGGGCTGGCGCACACGATGTCGAGTCCTGCCGACGGGACGTGGATGCGACCGGCGTGGGGGGCCGGGTTGCCCGCCTCGAGCAGGCGAGCCAGGCCGTCGAGGTCGGCCTCCTCGGGCAACGCGTGGGACAGCACCCGGCAGAGGTTCACCTGGTAGACCGTGCCCGCGGCGATGCGCTCTCGCACCTCGCCGACTCCTGCCAGGTATGCCGCCCGGTCCAGGCTCGAGTGCCAGTCGCCGGTCAAGGGTGCCCACGGCGCGGGACGGGGCAGCGGCGCCGCCCGGTCGACGTGCGCGAAGCGGACCGCCGTCAGGGGGCCATCGAACTCGGCCACCACCGCCCAGAACCCCGATCCCAGGTCGGCGAGGCCGTCAAGGTCGTGACGCACCTCGACCGGCGACGTGGCCTGCAGCGACCCGAACCGGACGGAGCCCGCTGCGCTCTGGTCCACGGGACGATCCTAGGGCGGTGGCCGGGCTGCCCGGGAGGGTGCGGCCCAGCGCCCGCACGCCGACCCCGGTGGCTGGCCGGGCCTACCGCCCGGAGGGTGCGGCGGTCTGCGCCAACGGGCGTGCCGCCTGGCGGTTGTCCCGGCTGGGAATCGCGACCAGCACGTCGCACGGCATGACGTCCAGCACGCCGCGCGCCACCGACTCCCGGACGAGGCCGGCGAGCCGACCACCCCCGCGGGTGCCGACGACGAGCAGGTCGTCGTGCTCGCAGTGCTCGAGCAGCGCCTCGACGGGGGCGCGTTCGACCGTGACGACGTGGTGGGGCACCCCGAGTGGGTCGGCGACCGTCTCCACCGCATCCTGCATGGCGTGGCGCAGGCGCTCCGCGGCATCGGCCTCATGGGCCCGCAGGGCGCGGACCACGACGAGCGCACAGCCGCGCAGCCGGGCCTCTTCTGCGGCCAGGGCCAGCACCTGTGAGTCCGGCGAGCGGCCGTTGACGCCGACCACCACCGCCGGGCGGCGCTCCACCGCGGGGCGCGGTGCCACCTCGTGCGGTCGGTCCATCGTGGGCAGCAGCACCGGCACGGGCATCACCCGGGTCAGGTCGGCGCTCACCGACCCGATCGAGAACGCGAGCTGTCCGCGAGCGCCGTGTCCGCCGAGGACCAGCAGCACCGCGCGCTCGCCGAGGTCGGCGAGCTGGGGCGAGTCGATGAGGCTCACGATCGTCTCGGTGCGCACCGTCGGGTCGGTCCGGTGGGCGCGGACGCCGGCACGCACGGCCACACCGCGGGCCTCCTCGAGCGCCTCCGCCTCACGGAGGGTGACCTGGGACAGCCCGCCGGAGATGTTGCGGTCGCTGGCGATCGCGAGCAGCACCAGGACCACCCCGCGCCGGGCGGCCTCACGGGTGGCGGCCTCGACGGCGAGCTCGCTCTGCCACGACCCGTCACAGCCGACGACGACCGCGGGGTCGGCCGGTACCGCCGACTGCGCTCCACGTGCTTCTGCGCCCATGTCGCTGCACCACCATTCGCTCGACCCAGACCGGGTGCCTGGTCCTCCCATGGTCGCCGGTGGGGCAGCAGGCGGCCCGGGTCGAAGGTCCCTAGCCCGGAACAGTCCCGCGCGCGGACGATCAAGGCATGACCACGACCCTGCTGCCCACGCCCCTCCTCGTGGCCCTCGAGGATGGCGACCGCTCGATGGCCGACCTGCTCGGCGGCAAGGGAGCCAACCTCGCGGAGATGACCCGGCTGGGCCTGCCGGTACCTCCCGGCTTCACCATCACGACCGAGGCCTGCCGGGCCTACCTGCGCGACGGTCGCTCCCCGGAGTCGCTCGACGACCTCGTCACGGCAGCCGTGCAGGGCCTGGAGGCCTCCTCGGGTCGCGGCCTGGGCTCCCCGGACAACCCGCTGCTCGTCTCGGTGCGCTCGGGCGCCCGGTTCTCGATGCCCGGGATGATGGAGACGGTGCTCAACGTCGGGATCACCGACGCGACGATCGGTGGCCTGGGCCGTCGTGGCGGCGAACGCTTCGCCTGGGACTGCTACCGGCGACTCGTGCAGATGTACGGCCGGACCGTCCTGGGAGTCGACCCCGAGCTCTTCGAGGACCTGCTCGTCGCGGCGCGGACCACGGCCGGGGTCGCTGACGACAGCCTGCTCGACGTCGCGACGCTGCAGGGCCTCGTCCGTGACTACCGTGCCGTCCTGCGGCGCCAGACCGGCTCGGACCTGCCCCAGGACGCCCGGGCGCAGCTCGATGCCGCCATCGAGGCGGTCTTCTCCTCGTGGAACGGCGCGCGGGCCCAGGTCTACCGCCACCACGAGCACATCGCCGACGACCTGGGCACGGCCGTCAACGTGGTCGAGATGGTCTACGGCAACACCGGCTCCCGGTCTGGCAGCGGGGTCTGCTTCACTCGCGACCCCGCCACCGGCGCACCGGGCTCCTACGGCGACTACCTGCAGAACGCCCAGGGCGAGGACGTGGTCAACGGCAGCCGCACCACCATCCCCCTGGCGCGGCTGGCCGACCTCGAGCCGGCCGTCCACGCCCAGCTGCTCGGCCACCTCGCCACGCTCGAGGCCCACTACCGCGACCTGTGCGACGTCGAGTTCACCGTCGAGGACGGTCGGTTGTGGCTGCTCCAGACCCGGGTCGGCAAGCGCAGTCCCGCCGCAGCCTTCCGGATCGCCTGCAGTCTCGTCGACGACGGCACCATCAGCCTCGACGAGGCCCTCGTGCGGGTCGAGGGATCCCAGCTCGAGTCGCTCCTGCACCCGCGCTTCTCGGCCCAGACCGGTGTGGAGGCGCTGGCGACCGGTCTGCCGGCCAGCCCTGGCGCCACGGTCGGGGTGGCCGTCTTCGACGCCGGCACAGCCGTGGCCCGCCACGCCGAGGGAGAGGACGTCGTCCTGGTGCGCACCGAGACCAGCCCCGACGACCTCGACGGGATGATCGCCGCTGTGGCCGTGGTCACCGCGCGGGGCGGCCTGACATCCCACGCCGCAGTCGTGGCCCGCGGGCTCGGGCGCGCCTGCGTCACCTCGGTCGAGGGCCTCGTCGTCGACTCCGCAGCGCGCCAGGCCCACACCGCGTCGGGGACGGTCATCTCCGAGGGCGACCTCCTGTCGGTCGATGGCACCACCGGCGCGGTGTATGCCGGTCGGCTGGCCGTGGAGCCCGGCCGGGTGTCCGCGGCCATCGCCGCTGGAGGACCCGACACCGGCCCGGATGCGGACGACCCCGTGGTCTCCGCCGTGCGACGCCTCCTGGCCCACGCCGACCAGCGCCGGACGGTGCGGGTGCGGGCCAACGCCGAGACACCGGCGGAGGCGCGGACGGCGCGTGCGCTCGGGGCGGAGGGCATCGGCCTGGCTCGCACCG
The DNA here is from genome assembly GCA_963757635.1 of uncultured Actinomycetota bacterium. Taxonomy (GTDB): domain Bacteria; phylum Actinomycetota; class Actinomycetes; order Actinomycetales; family Dermatophilaceae; genus Pedococcus. Next base: position 405,349 of record CAVWSK010000007.1, read on the forward strand.
AGCACATGCTCCTGGGCGCACGGCGCGAGCTCGTCGAGCGGGTCGTGCTCGACGACCGCAGGGACGAGGCATTGCTGGAGATCGAGCGTCTCGCCAGGGCGGACTTCGAGGACCTGCTGCGCACCATGGACGGCCTGCCCGTGGTGGTGCGCCTGCTCGACCCGCCCCTGCACGAGTTCCTCCCCGACCTCGCGGAGCTCAGCGCCGAGGCCGCCACCGAGGCGGCGACCGGTGGCGTCAGCCCGCAGGTCGCGACCCGGCTGGCGGCCGTGCGTCGCTGGCACGAGTCGAACCCCATGCTGGGGCTGCGGGGTGTGCGCCTGCTGGCCGTCTTCCCCGCCCTCGTCCAGACCCACGTCCGTGCCCTGGTGCGTGCTACCCGTGCCCTGCAGGCGGAGGGCCTCGACCCGCAACCGGAGGTCATGGTCCCGCTGGTCTCCGACGTCGCCGAGCTGCGCGACGCGCAGCACCGCATCGCCGAGGCCGTGGCGCAGGTCGACACCGACCCCCACGGCACCCCGGTCGCCCTGCCCGTGGGCGTGATGATCGAGCTTCCGCGCGCGGCCCTGACGGCCTACGACATCGCCGCCGAGGCGGAGTTCTTCTCCTTCGGCACCAACGACCTCACCCAGACCACGTGGGGGATGTCCCGGGACGATGCCGAGACGAGCTTCCTCCGGGCCTACCACGAGTCGGGCATCCTGGCCTTCGACCCCTTCACCACCCTGGACGTCGTCGGGGTCGGCCAGCTGGTGGCCATGGCGGTTCGGGATGGACGGCGACAGCGCCCGGGCCTCGGACTCGGCGCCTGTGGCGAGCACGCCGGCGACCCTGCCTCGATCCACTTCCTGGCCGACCTCGGCGTCGACTACGTCTCGTGCTCGCCGCCGCGGGTGCCCGTCGCTCGCCTCGAGGCGGGCCGGGCGGCGGTGCTCGCCGAGTCAGAGGGACTCCGCAGCGACACCCGCTGACACGGGCAGGGCAGGGCAGCGCCGCCGGCCGACCGGTCGGCGTCAGCCCTCGGTGGCGGCTGACGCCCAGTAGCGGTAGAGACAGTAGGCCGACACCGCACAGAGCAGGTGCCAGGCCGCGTGACCCTGCAGCAGTGAGTTCGGGTCGCACAGCGCACCACCGTCCTGGGCCAGGGTCCAGATCCCGAAGGCCAGCACGATCGACCCCACGGCTCCGCCCACCCACCGCACGTCCCCGGCCGGCCGCGCCGCCGAGTGCCGGAGCCGGTACTCCAGGGTGAGCGCTGAGACCAGCAGCACCCCGAAAGCCAGGTTGCCGGGGGTGTGCACGACGGGCACGGAGCCCCCCACCCGCTCAACGACCTCGCAGCCGACCACGGCCGAGACGAAGGTCGCCACGAAGAAGGCGCTCCCCCGCCCCAGGACCCGCATCGCCGCGTAGGCGGCGGCGAATCCCGCCACGAGGTACATGCTCGTCATGTCGAGGTGCCCGCCGAGCGAGGTCTGCGTGGCGTGCATCGCCATGCTCCCGGGGCCGAGCAACACCACCACGACCGCGTAGGCGGCCGCGAGACCGGGCTGGGACAGCCGCCTGGCACCGGTGCGGGCGTGCCAGCTCACCGCCAGGCCCGCTGCCACGAACCCGAGGTTGCTCAAGGCGTTGGCCGGCTGCTTCAGCCAGCCTCGGCGCGCGGCCTCGCAGAAGTTGGCGCCACGCCCGACGTCCTCCCCGAGCCACCCGTACCGTGCCGCGAGGAACATCGCGGTCAGCGAGACCACCGCGGTGGCGACGGCCCAGCGCCAGGGCCACGGGTCCGTCGTGAGGTCGCGATGCTCGAGGCCTTCGGTCGTGCTGGGGGTGGGCTCCGCGTCAAGACTCACCACTGCTCCCGCCTGCCGTCCGGACGAGCCCCAACCTAGCCCCGGACGGCGAGGGCGAGCACCTCCCGTGGACAGCACGATGCCCCTGTCGGTAGATCCGGCAGGGGCATCGTGCAGGGGTTGCTATGCGGTGGCGGGCTGGGGCACCTTGCCCGTGACCGGCACGCCGACCTCGGCGTCGGCCGGCACCCGGCGCAGGTGCAGGAAGCCGAGGATGCTCAGCGCGAGCATGGCGGCCGCGCCCACGAAGGCCGCCCAGGCGGCATACAGGGCGATCGTGCCCATGGTGCCGAACGCGTAGGCGTTGAGCAGGAGGCCGCGCAGGGTCTCGCCGCGGAAGGCAAGCTGGACCAGTCCGGCAGCCTTGGCGTCGTCCGGGTTGGCCCGTGAGAGGTCGCTCAGCTGCGAGTAGGTCTTGCCACCGGTGGCCTCGTCGAGGTGCACCTTGATGTAGTGGTCGGCGTAGGCCTTGGCCTGCGCGCCGGTGGTCAGCTGCTGACCGGCGTACTGCTCGAGGTAGGGCTTGACCGCCGGGTCGTTGAGCTGGTCGCTGCCCGCCTTCGGGAAGTAGATCTGCTGGGCCGCGAGCTGGGTGTGGACGTTGTCGGCCACGAACGTGCTGGCCCACGTGAGCAGGCCGCCCGCAACGAGGAGAACGGCGGTCACGATCATGCCGCCCGCCGTGAGGAGTGAGTCGAGGGTGCGTCGTCGCATGGTTCAAGTCCTTCGTGAGAAATGCAGTGGTTTGCTGTCTCCGCAACTCTGTCGGGGTCAGCGCACCGCGATCAGGGCCTTAGGTCCCCCTTACTGTCCAGGTCCCTTGCGGCCGCGCCCCGAGCTGCCGTGGGGCTCGACGGACTCCCTCGGAAAACCCGGTTGACCGTGCCGTCGGCTGATGCTGGACTGCGTGGGTGAACGACGTCGCGAGGTCGGTGCCGACGATCCGCACGGCGGTCGCGGCGGACCTACCCGAGCTCCAGCGGGTGTACAGGTCGGCGTCATTGTCCAATGCCGGCGACGCGCCGCGGTTGCTCGCCCGACCGGAGTACCTCGTCTTCACCGGCGAAGGGATCGAAGCCGGCCGGACGCGAGTTGCCGTGGCCGCCGCGGAGAGTGAAGGCACGGTTCTGGGTTTCACCACCGTGACGGAGGGCCCGGACGGCGGGCTCGAGCTCGACGACCTCTTCGTCGACCCGCAGTGGCAGCGCCGCGGCCTTGCCCGTCAGCTGGTCGCGGACGCGGCGAGGTCGGCCCACGCAGGCGGTCACCGACGCCTGTCGGTCACCGCCAACCCGCACGCCTCGGCCTTCTACTCGGCCGTCGGTTTCGTCAGCGGCGACCATGTGAGCACCCCCTTGGGCGAAGGCAGGCGCATGCACCTGGACGTGACCTGAGCCCTGCTCGATCCGCGACCAGACGTGGTGCCCCCCAAGGGCGTCCAGAGACGTCAGCGGTCGCCCAGGCCCAGCGCGCGGGCCTCCTCCCACAGCTCGTCGCGCACCTCCGGGTGGGCGGTGTCCTCGATCAGGGTGCGGGCCTGCTGGCGTTGCTCGCGGCCGAAGAGCTGGGCGGTGCCCTGCTCGGTCACCACGACGCTGGGCTGGAACGACGTCACCGGCTCGTCCAACAGGGGCACGATCGTCGAGACGTCGGCCCGGGGGTGCCAGCTGCGCAGGGCGATGATCGCCTGTCCCCCGCGAGAGTGCAGGGCGCCGACGATGAAGTCGGTCTGCCCGCCGTAACCGGAGTAGATCCGGCCATGCACCCGTGAGGCGTTGGCCTGCCCGTAGAGGTCCACCTCCAACGCGGTGTTGACGCTCGTCATCGCCGGGTTGGCCGCGATGAGGCCGGGGCTGTTGGTCTTCTCGGTGCGCAGCATGCGGATCCGTGGGTTGCGGTCGACGTGCGCATAGAGTTCGGCAGAGCCGAAGCAGAACGACGCAGTCACTGCGCGCTCGAGGTCGAGGGCACCCGCACGTTCGAGGGTCAGCAGCCCGTCGGAGAACATCTCGGTCCACACCCCCAGCCCGCGGCGGGTGGTCAGGGACCCGATGGCCGCGTCCGGGACGGCGCCGATCCCCATCTGCAGCGTGGCGCCGTCGCCGACCAGCGCGGCGACGCGTTCGGCCACCACGGTGCTCGCCGGGTCCGGCGCGACGTGGTGGGGCACGGGCAGCGGCTCGTCCAGCTCGACCGCGATGTCGACCAGGCTCTCGTCGATCTGCGCGTCGCCGAAGGTGTAGGGCATGTTGGCGTTGACCACGGCGACGACCAGGCCCCCGCGGGCACGGCACGCCTCGATCGCCGCCGGCAGCACGTTGACCTCGATGCCGAGGCTGAGGTGGCCGTGGACCGGTGGCGCGCAGTGCACCACGACCACGTCCGGTGGGGTTGCCGTGGTCAGCATCAGGGGCACCAGGGACAGCCGGCACGGTACGTACGCCAGCGCGGGGTGCGAACGCATGCCAGGCCCCACGAACGAGGTCTCGGCGACCACACCGTCGCGGACCGGCACCCCTAGGCCCGCATTGAGCATCCAGATCCGGTATGCCGGCAGGGCCCGGTCGAGGACGGCCACGACCGGCCACGGCGTCGCCGCGTTTCCGCTGATGACGACGCGCGGGGTCCCGGGGATGCTGGCAAGGCGACGCTCGAGCTGTTCGAGTGTCTGGAACCTCACGCCCGGTGCCCGCCGGTGACGGCGAACCGCCGACCGGTGACCGACACCGGTTCGATCCGCACGATCCGCGGCTTGGGCCCCTGGTGCCAGGGGAACAGCGGCAGCGTCATGGCGTCGAGCGAGTCGTCGAGGTCGGTGACCTCGCGCGCGCTCCCCCGGAGCACGACGCTCCAGGCCGTGGCGTCCGCGACGTCGTAGCCGTCCACCTCGAAGGCGACGGGCGCCCCTGCCGCAGACCCGTAGAGGGCCCCCGAACCGGTTCGGAAGACCACCGAGCCGCGGTCGACCGCGAAGTTGACCGGGAAGATGTCAGGAAGTCCGTCGTGGAGCACCGCGAGGCGGCCCACCACCGCCTCCCGCAGCAGGGCCCAGCACTGGGCCACCGAGAGCTCGGTCGGGTTCGTGGTCACTGGGGTCTGCTTCATCGTGTCCATGCGCCCAGCATGACCGACCCGTCGATGCGTGTTGAGGGTCCAAGGTCCCTGCCGCGCGCGACGCGGACGCCAGAGGCTGGGAGCGGGACCACCCGGCCCCGACCGCTCGAGCCAGGAGGACGCCATGACCACCGCCGACCGAGTCGACCACCCGATCGTCGTCGGAGTCGACGCCGAGGGTTCCAGCTCGGCTGCCCTCGAGTGGGCCGCCGCCGAGGCCCGACAACGTCGTCGCCCCCTTCACCTCGTCTACGCCCGGCACCTGTCCCTGCGTGAGCCGTTGCCCGTCACCGAACCCGACCCGTCTGCGGCAGAGGCGGATCGAGTTCTGGCTGCTGCTGTCAGGCGAGCCAACGCACTGGCCCCCGGAGTGCAGGTGACCGCCACGAGCCCACTGGGCCGGGCAAGCAGCGTCCTGCTCGATGCCGCTGGCGGCGCGGACCTCGTGGTCGTCGGTTCCCGCGGCCGCGGAACCCTGGGCAGCATCGTCCTCGGGTCGACGTCGAGCGAGGTCGCCGCCCACGCGACCGTCCCGGTGGTTGTCGTCCGGGAGTCGGAAGATGCGCCGGCGGTGCGCCGTCCCCGCGTGGTCGTCGGCTCGGACGGCTCTGAGCTGTCAGCCGAGGCCATCGGGTCCGCCTTCCAGATGGCCGACGAGCGAGGCGTCCCGCTGGTCGTCGTGCACGCGTGGTTCCTGCAGTCCTACGCGTCAGGCATAGCGGTCCTCGAGACCGAGGAGGCCCGGCGGGAGATCGCCGACGAGGAGCGACTCCTCAGCAGCGAGACCGTCGCCGGCTGGGCCGACAAGTTCCCCGACGTCGTCGTGCAGCAGCACGTCGTCAACGCCCACCCCGTCCAGGCCCTCGTCGACCACTCCGAGGGCGCCGACCTGCTCGTGGTCGGCAGCCGTGGTCGCGGTGGCTTCGGCGGCCTGCTGCTCGGGTCGGTCAGCCAGGGCGTGCTGCACCACGCCCACTGCCCGGTCATGGTCGTCCGGCCCGGTCACCGTGGAGGTGACCGGCGATGAGCGCCCACCGCGACGTCCCCACCGACCACACCGGGCTGCGCGTCCTGGGCATGGACGAGAGCCTCGGCCTGCTCGCCTCCATCGAGGTGGGGCGACTGGCCTTCCACCTCGACGGCGAGATCGTGGTGCTCCCGGTCGTGCACACCGTCGACGGCGTCGACGTGTGCTTCCAGACCGCGGGTGACTCCAAGATCGGCGTGGCAGTCAACCGCGAGCGGGTGTCCTACGAGGCGGACAGCTATGACACGGCCAGCCGATCCGGGTGGAGCGTGCTCGTGCACGGGACGGCCGTCCGCGTGACCGACGACGAGGAGGCCGGTCGGCTCGATGACGTCGGTCGCTCCCCGTGGGTGCCGGCGCCCGAGGGAGGATTCACCTGGGTCCGCGTGCGGACCCAGAGCGTCAGCGGTCGTGAGCTGGGTGGCTCGGACTGACGCGGGCGTTGCGTTCGGCCACCCAGACCGCGGCCTGGGTGCGCCGTTCCATGCCCAGCTTGGCCAGCACGGACGTCACGTAGTTCTTGACCGTCTTCTCGGCGAGCGACAGCGACTCCCCGATCTGACGGTTGGTCATGCCCTCGCCGATGCACGACAGGATCCGGCGCTCCTGCGGTGACAGCGACAGCAGGCGCGGGTCATCCGGCTCGGCGTGTCCCCACTGGGCCCTGAGCCGCTGGACCACGGCGGCGTCGAGCAGGCTGGCGCCCCCGGCCACCGTGCGGATCGACGACACCAGGTCGGCGCCCCGAACGTCCTTGAGCACGTACCCGGCTGCCCCCGCCGCCACCGCCGCGGTCAGCGCGGCCTCGTCGTCGTAGGAGGTGAGGATCAACCCGGTGATCGTGGGGTCCTGGGACCGCACGTCCCGGCAGACGTCGATGCCCGAGCCGTCCGGGAGCCGGGCGTCCAGCACCATGACATCTGGGCGCAGGGCCGGTATGCGCCGGGTCGCCTCTGCGGCCGAGCCGGACTCGCCCACCACCTCGAGGTCGGCCTCGATCTCGAGCAGCTCGCGCAGGCCACGGCGGACCAGCTCGTGGTCGTCCAGCAGGAAGACCCGAATCGTCATGCCCCACCTCCGTCGTCAGGTGCCTGGACCGGCGGTGGCCAGCCTAGCGACCTCACAGGGAGCCGCGACGGACCACCACCACGGGACAGTGCGACGAGCGCAGCACGCTGTGCCCCACTGAGCCGATCATCAGGCCGGCGAACCCGCCCTGGCCACGGCTGCCCACCACCACCAGCCCGGACCCCGACGAGGCCTGGGTCAGGAGCACGGCCGGGTCACCCTCGACCGCCTGCCCGGACACCCGCAGCCCCGGGTAGGCCTCACGGACCCAGGCGAGCCCGCCCGCGACCTTCTCCTCGGCCCGGGCCGACCCTGCCAGGGTCAACGCTGCGAGGTCCCCCGTCCCGGCGAGACTCTGGGCCCAGGTCTCCTTCGGGGGGATCCCCCACGCACAGATGACGTGCAGTCCCGACCCCCTGGCCTGGGCGAACTGCGCGGCCACGGCAAGCGCCCCCGCTGCGGCCCGCGATCCGTCGATCCCGGCGACCACGGGCAGCGTGACCGAGCCGGAGACCTGGTCGCGCTCCTCGTGGACGACCACGACAGGGCACCGCGAGTGCAGCACGACGGCGAAGGACACCGAGCCCAGTGCGCCGTGCCCCTGACCGGACTGCGGGGCGCGGCGGCCGAGCACGAGCAGGCCGGCCTGCGCCGAGCTCGCCACCAGCTCCGCGGGTGCCCCGGCGACGACGCCGTGACTGCGCACGACCAGCCCCGGGCTGGTCCGCCTCGCCAGCGCGGCACCCTCGCGGGCGACCTGGGCGGCGAGCTCGTGGACGTCCTGGACCGACGTCGTCGCGCCGTCACCCCGGAGGACCGGCACGTCCGCGGCATACACGACGCCCAGTGGGGATCCCAGGCGCGCTGCCTCCGTCGCCGCCCACCGGACCGCGGCACGGGCAGCGACGCTGCCGTCGAAGCCGACGACGACCTCGCGGCCCCGTAGGTCGTCGACCTGGGCACCCACGAAGGGTCCCGGCGCCATGGTGCGAGCGGACTGCATGGCCCCACCATCTCCTGTGGCCCCCAGCGGTGACAGGGCCCTAGGTCCCTCCTAGGCGCCGTCCCGGGGGACCTGCCAGACCAGCTGGGTGCCACCACCCTCGGCTGAGCGGATCTCGAAGCTGCCGCCGCGCGTGCTGGCCCGGCGGGCCAGGTTGTCCAGGCCGGACCTGCCCACGTCGTCGGGCACCCCACGCCCGTTGTCGGTGACCTGGACGGTCAGCTGGGGTCCCACGGACACCCGGACGCCCACCACCGACGCATGGGCGTGCCGTGCCGCGTTGCTCAGGCCTTCGCGGACGACGGCCAGCAGGTCCGCGGCGATGTGGTCCGGCACCTCTCCGGTGGGGCCCTGGATCGTCAGCGACGGGGCGAACCCCAAGGTCACGTGGGCGGCATCGCACACCCCGGAGATCTCAGCGGTGAGGCTGCGCGGCCCGGGAGCACGGTGCAGGGCGAAGATCGTGTGGCGGATGTCCTTGATCACCGCGTCGATCTCGTCGACGGCGCCCTCGATGCGGTCGCGCGCTGCCACCTCCGTGATCGAGCGTCCCGCCGACTGCAGGGAGAGCCCGGTGGCGAACAACCGCTGGATCACGTGGTCGTGCATGTCGCGGGCGATGCGGTCACGGTCCTCGAGGAGCTCGGCCCGGGCACGCTCCTCCTGGGAGTCGGCGGCCGTCAACCCGACCGCCAGCCGCTGGGCGAACTCGGCCAGGGCCTCACCCAGCACGGGGTTGGCGGTCTCGAGCGCGCCGACCACGAGCAGACCCAGGGCACGCTGCCCGGGGACGATGAGGGGGACGACCGTCGTCGTGGAGGTGTCGAGCACGGACTGCTGCGCGACCTGCGCCAGCGCCTCGAGCCACGACGGATCCGTCACGACCGCGCCCACGGGGTGCGGCGCGCCACCGGCGCTGGCGACCACCACCAGGTCTGCCTCCCGCGGCACGGCGATCATGCAGTACGGGGCGCCGGTCAGCTCCAGCAGGTGCTCGGTCGCCTCGGTGAGCACCTCGGACTCGGAGCGTCCTTGGAGCAGGGCGGAGACGACCTCACGGGAGGCGTCGGCCCAGTGCTGGCTCATCCGCGTGCGCTCGTAGAGGCGGGCGTTGTCGATGGCCACCCCGGCTGCGGCAGCCAGTGCCGTGAGGACGCCTTCGTCGGCAGCGGAGAAGGTCTCCGAGCCGCGCTTGTCGGTGAGGTAGAGGTTCCCGTAGACCGTGTCGCGGATGCGCACGGGGGCCCCCATGAAGCTGGTCATCACCGGGTGGTTGGCCGGGAAGCCGAACGAGTCGGGGTGGTCGGCGATGCAGTCGACCCGCTGGGGATGGGGACTGGTGATGATCATCCCGAGCAGCCCCTTGCCGTGGGGCTCGGGGCCGATTCGGGCGCGCTGCTCGTCGTCGATCCCGAGGGTGACGAACTCGATCAGCTCCTCACCGCCCGGTCCGATCACCCCCAGCGCGCCGTACGTCGCGTCGACGAGCTCGATCGCCGCCTGGACGATGCGCCGCAGCACCGCCGACAGCTCGAGGTCGGAGCTGACGACCACGACCGCGTCGAGCAGGGCTGCCATCCGGTCCTGCGCCGCCTGGACGGTGCCGGCGCGCACGCGCAGCTCCTCGAGCAGGTCCTCCACGGCCAGGCCTGAGAGCCGGGCAAGCCCTCCGGTGACGGAGGACAGGGCCGGGCCGGAGGGCAGCTGCTCTGGGGTCACGGCCCCATCGTAGGTGCCGGTCAGGTGGCGACTGAGGAATCGGGGGCGTGCTGTCCATGGGTGGCCGCGTCGGCGACGACCACGACCCTGCGCACACCGGGCGCCGTCGCCGCGATCGCGTCGGCCAGGCGGGCGTCCCGGCCCGCCGCGACCCCGTGGACGGTGACCACGCCGCGGGTCACGGTGACGGTCCAGTCCGGTCGGGTGATCTGCCCGAAGTCGTGGGTCACGTGCCGCCAGATCTCCCCGTCGCTGGTGGACAGGGCTCGGATGACGTCGCTGCGGCTGACCATCCCCACCAGGACGCCGCGGTCGACGACCGGCAGGCTCTTCCAGCCCGTGTCGGCCATCAGCAGCGCGGCCTCGCCGACGTCGCCGGTCGCCGTCACGGTGACCGGGTCGGGCGTCATCGCCTCGCCGACGGTGTCCGGCCAGGGCGGCGCGGACGAGGGCGTGGGGCGGGCGTGGGCCCGGGGGTCCGTGGTCACCTGGAGGCGCAGCACGTCGGCCTCGCTCAGGATCCCGACGACGCGTCCGGACGGGTCCACGACCGGCAGGGCCGAGACCTTCTGCTCGGCGAGGACACGGACGGCCGCGTCGAGCGACGAGCTCGGCCGGGCGCTGGCCACGGTGGTGGACATCAGCTCACGAACCAACATGGGACCTCCCGTATCCAGCGACGGCAACACCGACGCTGCGTCCAGCGTCTCAAGGACGCCGCTCTCGAGGTGAGTGCCAAAGGTCCCGGGCCTAGATTGGGGTCATGAACGCACTCGACCGCTTCTCGCTCACCGACCGCGTCGCCGTCGTCACCGGGGGGACCCGGGGACTCGGTGCCGGCTTCGCCCGGGCCCTGGGCGACGCCGGGGCGGTCGTGGCCCTCGTCGGCCGCGACGCCGACGCGGCAGGAACCGTGCTGCAGTCCCTGGCGGACGAGGGCATCCGCGCCCACTTCATCCACGCCGACGTCACCGACCCCGCCTCCGTGCAGCGCGTGCTGGACACGACGCTGGAGACCTTCGGTCGCGTCGACGTCCTGGTCAACAACGCGGGCGCCTGCGTCCACGCCCCCGCCCTCGACGTGACCCCGGAGGACTGGCGCTCGGTGATGGACGTCAACCTCGACGCAGTGTGGTCCTGCTCGCAGGTCTTCGGGCGCCACTTCGTCGCCCAGGGCTCGGGGTCGATCGTCAACATCGGTTCGATGTCGGGGATGATCGTCAACCGCCCGCAGTGGCAGCCCGCCTACAACGCCTCCAAGGCCGCCGTGCACCACCTGACGCGCAGCCTGGCGGCCGAGTGGGGGCCCCACGGAGTGCGGGTCAACGCGCTGGCCCCCGGGTACATCAAGACCGACATGTCGCCCGTGGACGACCCTGCCTTCCGCCAGCACTGGATCGACGACGCGCCCATGCGCCGCTACGGCACCGTCGAGGAGCTGGCTCCCGCCGTCGTGTTCCTCGCCAGCGATGCCTCGTCCTTCGTCACCGGCTCGGTGCTCGTCGCCGACGGCGGCTACACCGCGTTCTGACCCATCCGTTCCGCCACCCGAGGAGAAGACATGGCCACCACCCGCACCGCATCCGCCCACTGGGAGGGCTCACTCATGGAAGGGGCCGGCGAGGTCACGCTCGACTCCTCCGGCATCGGCACGTATGCCGTGTCGTGGCCGTCTCGCGCGGAGGAGGCCAACGGGAAGACCAGTCCGGAGGAGCTCATCGCCGCAGCACACTCGACCTGCTTCTCGATGGCCCTGTCGCACGCCCTGGCGCAGGCCGGCACACCACCGACGTCGATCGACACCAGCGCTGCGGTGACCTTCCAGCCCGGCACCGGCATCACCGGGATCGCGTTGTCGGTCAAGGGTTCCGTGCCCGGGATCAGCGCCGAGCAGTTCGACGAGGCTGCTCAGGGCGCCAAGGCGGGTTGCCCGGTCAGCCAGGCGCTGGCCGCCGTTCCCATCACGCTGGAGACCACCTTCACCGAGTGAGGCGACGACCGTGCAGGTCTGGTGGGTCACCGACAGCGGGCTCGAACCGAGCGCCCCGCGTGACGTCGGACTGCTCCTCGAGCGGCCCGGGGGCTTCGTGTGGGTCGATGTCCCCGACTTCGACGACGAAGCGGCGCAGCTGCTGACCGAGCAGTTCAACGCCCACCCCCTGGTGGTCAAGGCCTGCCGCGAGCGCAACTTCGTGCCGACGGTGCACGGCTACGAGGACCATGCGTTCGTCATCGTCCACACGCCCCTGCCCGGCGAGGGCGGGCACGTCCACATGCTCGAGCTCGACCAGCTCGTGGGAGAGCACTACCTCGTGACGGTCCACGGGCCGCGCAACCCGGCGGTCTCGCTGGCCGATGCCACCGCCCAGACCGACGCCATCCGGGACAGGATCCTGGCGGGTCGGCTGCGCCCCGCCACCCCGGACGACCTGTCCTACGCGATCGGGTCGGCCGTCGCCCGTCGGCAGAGCGAGGCGGTGCGCTCGGTCGCCCGACGACTGCCTGCCCTCGAGCTGCGGGTGATGTCCTCGGACTTCCACCAGCCGGAGGCGCTGCTCGAGGAGCTCTTCCTGCTGCGCCACGAGCTGCTCATCTCGCGCACGCAGGCGGGCCAGGCCCACGAGGTCTACGGGCGACTCACGTCCCTGGAGCGGTTCTCGACGCCGGAGCTGCGTGCCCACGCCCACGACCTCAGTGAGCAGTTCGACCGCGTGCGCAGCATGGCCGACGGCGAGAGCGCCTTCCTGTTCGGCGTCATCGAGCTCTACCAGACCCGGGTCACCACCAAGATGACCGTGGCGATGGAGCGGCTTGCCGTCATCGCGGCGATCACCCTCCCCGTCACGGCCATCGCCTCGATCTACGGAATGAACATCCTGGTCTTCCACGAGACCCACGTCGCCCAGCTGGTCGTGGTGCTCGCGGTGATGTCGGGCATCAGCCTGTGGCTGTTGAGGTGGGCTCGCCGACAGGGCTGGTGGTGAAGGTCAGGTCCGGCGGCGCAGGCCACCGACCGCCAGCACGACGCCGGCGACGGCCACGACCGGACCGATCACCGCCCACAGGGTGACGCCGCTCATCACACTGCCCCCGAGCACGTCGATCCCCTGGAGGAACCACACCAGCCCGACGAGCACCAGCAGGACCCCGAGGGCTACGCGCAGCGGCTTCATGCCGTGAGCGTAGCCCTCGGGACCGCTCAGAACTCCTCGTCGAAGCCCACGCTCCCGCTCACCCCCACCTGGTAGGCGGAGACCCGGCGCTCGAAGAAGTTGGAGAGCTCCTGCACGTCCTGGAGCTCCATGAACGCCAACGGGTTGGCCGAGCCGTACTCCGGCTCCAGCCCGAGCTGCTCGAGGCGACGGTCCGCGACGCTCTCCAGGTAGAGGCGCATGTCGGTGGTGGACAGACCCGCCACTCCCCCACCGAGCAGGTCCTCGGCGAACTGTGCCTCGGCGTCCACCGCCTCGCGCAGCATGGCGCGCACCTCGTCCGCCAGCTCGTCGTCGAACAGGTCGGGCTCCTCGGCCCGCACCGTCTCGACCACGTCAAAGGCGAACGCCATGTGCATCGACTCGTCGCGGAACACCCAGTTGGTGCCGCTCGCGAGACCGTTGAGCAGGCCCCGCGACCGCAGGAAGTAGACGTAGGCGAAGGCGCCGTAGAAGAACAGGCCCTCGATGCACGCCGCGAAGCAGATCACGTTGAGCAGGAAGGCCCTTCGGTGCTCGCGGGTCTCCAGCCGGTCGAGGTCGAAGACCGAGTCGATCCACCGGAAGCAGAAGTCCGCCTTGGCCTTGATCGACGGGATGTTGTCGACCGCGGCGAAGGCTTCGTACCGCTCCCTCTCGTCGGGGACATAGGTGTCGAGCAGGGTCAGGTAGAACTGCACGTGCACGGCCTCCTCGAAGAGCTGGCGGCTCAGGTAGAGCCGCCCCTCGGGGGAGTTGACGTGCTGGTAGAGGTTGAGCACCAGGTTGTTCGCGACGATGGTGTCGCCCGTCGCGAAGAACGCCACGAGCCGCCCCACGAGGTGGCGTTCGGCCGCCGTGAGCCGTTTCAGGTCCTTGAGGTCGCTGTGCAGGTCCACCTCCTCGACGGTCCAGGTGTTCTTGATCGCGTCGCGGTACCGCTCGTAGAAGTGCGGGTAGCGCATCGGTCGCAGGGTCAGGTTCATCCCGGGGTCGAGCAGCATGCGCTCGGTCGTGGTCGTCATTCGCAGGCCTCGCAGGTCTCGGGGTTCTCGAGGGAGCACGCGATGGCGGCCTCGTCGGTCACGGTGGGCGGGATGGGGGCGGCGACGCCCACGGTCGCCTGCTGGATGCGGGTCGCCGGTCGCGACCGCAGGTAGTACGTCGTCTTGAGCCCGGCCTTCCAGGCGTGGAGGTACATCGAGCTGAGCTTCCCGATGGTCGGCGCCGCGAGGAACAGGTTCAGCGACTGGCTCTGGTCGATGTACGGCTGGCGGGCCGCTGCCAGGTCGATGAGCGCCCGCTGGGGCAGCTCCCAGGCAGTGCGGAAGAGGCGCCGCACGTCCTCGGGGATGTCGGCGATCCCCTGCACCGAACCCTCGCTGCGCTTGATCGCCTCCCGCACCTGTGCCGTCCACAGACCACGTGCCTTGAGCTCGCGCACCAGGGCCGTGTTGACCTGGAGGAACTCCCCCGACAGCGTCTCGCGCTTGAACAGGTTCGACACCTGCGGCTCGATGCACTCGTACGCGCCGGCGATGGAGGCGATCGTCGCCGTGGGGGCGATGGCGATGAGCAGCGAGTTGCGCAGGCCATGGTCCTCGACGGCCTTCCTGAGGGCCGCCCACCGGTCGGTCTGCGTCGGCGTCACGTCCCACAGGTCGGGTTGGAGGTCGCCGCGGGCCGCCCGCGTCAGGTCGTATGCCGGGTGCGCACCGAGCTCGTGCGCCAGCTCGGCGGACCGTTCCAGCGCCGTCAGGTAGACCTCCTCGGCGATCCGGGTCGAGAGCTCGGACGCCGCTGGCGAGTCGAACGGCAGTCGCAGTGCGAAGAACACGTCCTGCAGTCCCATCACGCCCAGGCCGACCGGGCGCCAGCGCGGGTTGCTCGCGGCCGACTCCGAGCTCGGGTAGTAGTTGATGTCGATGACCCGGTCGAGGTAGGTCACCGCCGTGCGGACGGTGGCACGCAGCTTCTCCCAGTCCACCGCATCGCGGCCGGGGCTGAGGTGCTGGGCGAGGTTGACCGAGCCGAGGTTGCACACGGCCGTCTCGGCATCGCTGGACACCTCGATGATCTCGGTGCAGAGGTTGGACAGGTGCACGACGTTGCCGGCCACCGCCGTCTGGTTGCAGGTGCGGTTGCTCGCGTCCTTGAACGTCATCCAGCCGTTCCCGGTCTGAGCCAGGGTGCGCATCATCTTTGCGTAGAGCTCCCGGGCGCTCACCGTCCGTACCACCCGCCCGTCCCGCTCCGCCGCGGCATACGCGGCCTCGAAGTCCGCGCCCCACAGGTCCGGGAGCTCGGGCACCTGGTCGGGGTCCACGAGGCTCCACTGCTCGTCGGCCTCGACCCGCCGCATGAACTCGTCGGGGACCCAGTTCGCGAGGTTCAGGTTGTGGGTGCGCCGGGCGTCCTCGCCGGTGTTGTCCCGCAGCTCGAGGAACTCCTCGATGTCGGGGTGCCACGGCTCGAGGTAGACGCACGCAGCACCCTTGCGACGCCCGCCCTGGTTGACCGCCGACACGGAGGAGTCGAGGGTGCGCAGCCAGGGCACGATGCCGTTGGAGTGACCGTTGGTCCCGCGGATCAAGGCCCCGCGCGAGCGCACCCGGGACCACGAGATCCCTATGCCACCTGCGAACTTCGACAGCTTGGCGACCTGCGCGTAGCGGTCGTAGATCGAGTCCAGCTCGTCCAGCGGCGAGTCGACGAGGTAGCACGACGACATCTGGGTGTGGGTCGTGCCCGAGTTGAACAGGGTTGGCGAGCTGGGCAGGTAGGCCAGCGACGCCATCAGCTGGTAGAAGCCGATCGCCTCCTGGGGTGTGCGTGACAGTCCGCACGCCACCCTGAGCAGGAAGTACTGCGGCGTCTCGATGACGTGCCGCGTCTCCGGGTGCCTCAGCAGGTAGCGGTCGTACACGGTGCGCAGCCCGAAGTACTCGAAGCGCCGGTCGTTGGAGACATCGACCGCGTGGTCGAGCTTGCGGGCGTTGGCCTCGACGAAGGCGGCGGTCTGGTCGCCGACCAGGCCCTCGAGGTGCCCCAGGCGCACGGCCTGGCTGAACGAGGCGATCTGTTGCCCGCGCACCTCCTTGTCGACGTAGGTCGAGAGCAGTCGGGCCGCGAGCCGGGAGTACTCCGGCTCGCTGGCGGTCATCTCGGCGGCGGTCTGGATCGACAGGCGGTCGAGCTCGGCGGTCGTCGCGCCGTCGTAGAGCCCGCTGATCGTGCGGGTGGCGATCGCCATCGGGTCGACCTCGCCGAGGTCGTCGCACCAGCGCTCGACGGCGCGCACGATCTTCATCACGTCGACCGGTTCGGTGTCGCCGTTGCGCTTGCGTACGGCCATCGAGGCCTTGCGGGTGGTGGGGGTGGGGGTTGCGGTCTGGGTCATCCGGCTCTCTCCTCGCGAGCGGTTCGGTGCCGCGGCTGCGCAGGAGGGGACGACGGACCGGCCCGGCCGCCCTCGCGACGCGGTACCACTCCAGCCGTGTGACCCACCCGCGAGGCCACGACTCACCGCGCACGGTGTGCGCGGGCGCTGGCAGGTCTTCGGACTCGCGGACCTGTCGTGCCAGCGCGAGGTGCGCTGACGCGACTCCTACTGGCCGTCGCTTCCCACACGCCAGGCGTGCAGTGCTCGGTGACGGCGGTCGTTTCCGCTTACCGCTGCGGGGCAGTCCCGGAGTCACACCGGGTTCCCTGTTGCCCCGAAGACCGTGTGCACGGACTCCGGACCAGCAGGAGACACCATATGCGGGAGGGCCGCGGCGATCCGGCACCAGATGTTGGGTCCGCGTGTCGCGTCCGTAGGATTGCGGCATGCGCGCGGTCCGTCCCCCCGTCGTGGCGACGGCGGCGGCGCTGCTCGTGGCCGCCTGCACGGCTCCCCCGGCGGGCGGGACCTCGGTCCCCGGTCCGACGGCATACCCCCGGCTGACACCCACGTGCCCCGCCGCTCCTGCGACGCCACCCCCGGTGACCGTCGCGCAGCTGAACCGGGTGGTGGCCGGGCTCGACCTGCCGCTGTGGCAGGCAGGCGACATCGGTGCCAGTGCCCGGCTGCCCGACGGCCGGATCGTCTGGGTGTTCGGCGACACCGTCCGCGCTGCCGGCGTGACACCCCGTGTCGTCGCCAACTCGATGCTCGTGTCCAGCGGGTGGTGCACCGCCCAGGTGGAGACCGCCGTCGGGGGGCCGGTCCTGGCCGACCGCGCTGACGGCGTGGTGCACTGGCCGATGTCGGTGGCGGCCGTGAGCCGCCCTGACGGTCCCCACCTCGTGGTGATCTCGGCTCGAATCCGTAGGGGCACGCAAGGCAACCTCGACTTCACCTACCTGGGCAGCACCGCCACCGTCTTCGACCTTCCGCCCGACTCCGCTCCGACCTTCGCCGCCCAGTTCGACATCACGCCCGACAGCCCGGACCTGCAGCAGGTCAACTGGGGCTCGGCGACGACTGTCGAGGGCGACTGGATCTACGTCTACGGCACGCAGCTGCCGACCCGGGACTCGTTCGGACGGGCCCTGTATGCCGCCCGGGCACCCGTCGCGCAGGCGCGAGACCGGTCCACGTGGCAGTTCTGGGACGGCGCGGCCTGGGTCGATGACCCGGGCCGCGCCACCGCGGTGCTGGCGGCTCGCGGCGGGGTCTCGCAGACGGTCTCGGTGGACGTCGTCGACGGAACGTTCGTCCTCGTCTCCAAGCGGGACGGAGACCTCGGCCGCACCGTCTACGCGTGGTCCTCGGACTCGCCGGTCGGTCCGTGGACGCCTCGCAGGGGCGTGCGAGCCGACTTCGAGGACTCCTCCGGCCAGCTGCGCTACGCCCCGCTGGCCCACCCTGACATCACCCTGGCCGACGGACGGCTGCTCATCTCGATCTCCCGCAACACCACCGACTTCGGGCGCCTGCTCGCCCAGCCGACCCTGGGTCGCCCGGTCTTTGCCGAGATCGACCGACCCTGACCCGGCCGCGCCCCCCGGGCGCCCGCGCACGGGACCTTCGGCACTGTCCGGAGGTCCCCCGGCGACGCAGTCTGGGAGGTGACCAGCAAGGCCCGACGAGAGCCCAGGCGAAGGTGAGCGGTCATGTTCCGTGTCGGCACCACCTCCCGCGACCTCACCGTCGTGTTCAGCCTCGATGAGCTCGAGCCCGCTGAGGCGTTCCTGGTGGGGGGACGGCCACCCGGTCGCCGCCGGGTGGCCGTCGTCACCGACGACCCTGCGCTGGGACCCATGGCCCTGTCGCTCCTGGCGCGTGAGCACGCCCGCGAGCCCGACCTGCGACAGCAGACCGAGATGCGCATCCGGCACTGCGCCCCCGGCGCCCGGGTGCAGGACTTCGTCGACCTCACCACCCAGTGCACGGCGGGGGCCTTGACCGCCGCAGTGGACACCCTGGCCGACGACCCGGGGTGCGATGGGGTCCTCGTGGCGCTGCGCCCCTGTGCCGAGGGCCGACGGCGCTCGATGATCAGGGCGGTTGAACGCGCCTGCCGCGACCACCCCGGCCTACCTGTCGTCGTGGCCACGACCCGGCACGGCCGGACCCCCACATGACCCTGTCATCGCCCGCACCACTGCGCACCACGGGTGGTCGTACCCACGTCGGGCTCACCAGCGACCAGGTGGATCGCCTCCGCGCCACCCACGGCCCGAACTCCCTGCCCACAGCATCGACCCCGGGGCTGCTGGCGCGGACCGTCCGGGCCCTGCGCGACCCCCTGGTCCTGGTGCTGCTGGCGGCACTGCTCCTGACCCTGCTCACTCGCGACCTCACGGACGCGGCGGTCATCTCCCTCGTGATCGTCGTCAACACGGTCCTCGCGGTACGCCAGGAGGTGGCCGCCGACCGTGCCGTCCGAGCCCTGGCCTCCTTGGTCTCCCCGACGACCCGCGTCACCCGCGACGACCAGGAGTCGGTCCTCCCGGTGGCCGACCTCGTCCCGGGTGACCTCGTGCGCCTTCGGCTCGGCGACCTCGTGCCAGCCGACGCCGTGCTGGTTGCGGGCAGCAGCCTCACCCTCGACGAGTCGTCCCTGACCGGTGAGTCCGCACCAGTGGACAAGGTGGCGGGGCGGGACCCGCTGCCCGAGCTGCTCGCTTCCGTGGGCTTCGAGCACGGGGAGTCGCCGCCCGTGCCCGCCGGCGCCACCTCCTGCCTCTACGCCGGGACCGCTGTGACCCGGGGGCGCGGTCTCGTCCGGGTCACCACCACCGGCACGGCCAGCGCCACCGGGCAGATTGCCGGGATGGTGTCGGGTCGGACCCGGGCCACCCCGCTGCAACGACGGATGACCAGGCTGTCGGCGACCATCGCCGTGGCCACCGTGGGCCTGTGCGCCCTCGTCCTCGCGCTGGGCCTGCTGCGCGGCGAGCCGTTCGAGATCATGCTCCTGACGGCGGTGAGCCTGATCGTCGCCGCCGTACCCGAGTCCCTGCCCCTCGTCGTCACGCTCAGCATGGCCCTTGCCGCGCGGCGGATGGCCGGGCGCAACGCCGTGGTGCGCAACCTGGCATCCGTCGAAACCCTCGGGTCGGTCACCCTTCTGGCCACCGACAAGACCGGCACCCTCACGCAGGGACGGATGGTGGTCACCGAGACCTGGCTCCCCGAGGGCGCCTCGAGCGAGATGCTGATGGCGGCCCTGACGCTGTGCAACGACGCCGTGCCGTCCGGGGAGTCCGACGCCGCGCCCAGCGACCCCACCGAGGATGCCCTGCTCGCCGCGGCCGTGCGCGAGGGCGCCGACGTCGAGCTGCTGCGCCGCACCTGGCCGCGCGTGGCCGAGCAGCCCTTCGACAGCATCGTCAAGCGGATGACGACCTGGCACCGCTCGGTCGACGGCGAGCACCTGGTGGTCGCCAAGGGTGCACCCGAGGTCATGCTGGCGGCAGGGGTCCTCAGCGACTCCCCCGGAGTCATCGCCGGCGCCTTGGCGCAGGCCGAAGCCCTGGCCGCGGCCGGCACCCGGGTGCTCGCGGTCGCGCAGGGCCCGTCGGCCCGCGGCGAGTCCGGGGCCCTGTGCCTCGCTGGCCTGGTGGCCCTGCGCGACCTGCCCAAGCCCTCGGCCACGCTGGCGGTGGCCGACTGCCGACGCGCCGGGATCGAGGTCGCCCTCGTCACCGGGGACCACCCGGCGACCGCGGCCGCAGTGGCCGACCAGGTCGGGATCGACATCGGGGCAGGGGCCGTGGCCCTCAACGACGGAGTCGTCTTCGACCCGGAGGCGACGGCCACGCACCGGGTCATCGCCCGCGCCACACCTGCCGACAAGCTCGCCCTGATCGCGGCCTGGCAGCGGGGCGGCCACGTCGTGGCCATGGTCGGGGACGGCGTCAACGACGCACCTGCCCTGCACCGGGCCGACATCGGTGTTGCCATGGGCCGCAGGGGCACGGAGGTGGCGCGCGAGGCGGCCGACGTCGTCCTCGCCGACGACGACCTCGCCACGGTCGTGGCTGCGGTCGACGAGGGTCGTCGCGTCTACGCGAACATCCGGCGGTTCCTCCTCTATGGCATCTCCGGGGGCGTGGCCGAGATCGCGCTCATGCTCCTGGGTCCGTTCGCCGGCGTGCCCCTCCCCCTGTTGCCGGCCCAGATCCTGTGGGTCAACCTCGCGACGCACTCGTTCGCGGGGGCCGCGCTGGGCGCCGAACCCAGCGAGGTGGGCACGCTCGAGCGCGGTCCTCGCCCGCCACGCGAGGGTGTCCTGGCGGATGGCCTCGGGTGGCGTCTGCTGGTGCTCGGTGCCGTGCTCGCCGTGGCGAGTCTCGGTGGGGCGCTCGTCGTCGGGGCCCACCACGGCCCGTCCACCGCCCTGCTGTGCCTGGGCAGCGGGCAGCTGGCCGTGGCCCTCGCCGTGCGTTCGACCGTGACTCCCAGCCAACGGCGTGGCCCCATGCTTGCTGTCTCCGTGGGTTTCGCGTTCCTCCTGCTCGTGGCCGCCGTGACGGTGCCACCGCTCGCCCTCCTGCTCGGCACGCACCCGGTGCCCCTCGAGTCCTGGGCCTGGGCCGCCGGGACCGCCGCCGCGGCATACCTGCTGGCAAGGATCCTGCGCCCGCGGGTGTTCTGAGCGGGCTCCGGACTCGGGACCAAAGCCTCTGTGGCCGGCCCAGCCGGCCCGCGTTGACTGAAGGTCCGCCGGGAGGAGTGAGAGCGATGACGACCATGAGACCCACCCCGTCGAACCGCCCGTCCACCACTCGCCGTGGAGAGCTGTACGAGACCGATGACCGCTTCGAGCTTGAGCTCGACCTGCCCGGCGTCGACACGGTGGAGCTCAGCGTCGCCGTCTCGGGTCGGCGGGTGAGCGTCCACGGGAGCACGGCCAGGGCCTTCACCTACGAGGTGGCCCTGCCGGTGCCCGTCGACGAGTCGGCCGTCACCGCAACGTTGCACGACGGAGTCCTCGCCCTGGCCATGCCGAAGGCGACGGCTGCCCAGGCCACGCACATCGACATCGCATGATGCCCGGGCGCCGGCCATGAGCACCGTGCTGACCTTCCTCGGCGCCGCTGGCACGGTGACCGGTAGCCGCACCCTCGTCGAGCACGACGGCCGACGCACCCTGGTGGACTGCGGTCTCTACCAGGGCGAAAGACGGTGGCGCCGGCTCAACTGGGAGCCGTTCCCGGTCGCCCCGGCCAGTATCGACGAGGTCGTCCTCACCCACACGCACCTGGACCACTGCGGGTACCTGCCAGCCCTGGTCCGCCAAGGCTTCCACGGGGCGGTGTGGTGCACACCCGGCACCGCGGAGCTCGCACCGATCGTCCTGCGCGACAGCGCTCACCTCCTCGAGGACGAGGCCAGGTACGCGCGCTCGGGAGGATGGTCGAAGCACGACCCGCCCATGCCCCTCTACACCCAGGGCGACGTGGAGACCGCGGTGCGCGCCTTCCGCGAGCGGGAGTATGCCGCGCCGGTGCGGCTGGGCGATGACGCGACCCTGACCCTCGTCCGGGCGGGGCACGTGCTCGGCTCGGCGAACGTCCACCTCGCGTGCGGCGGCGCCACGGTCCTGTTCTCCGGTGACCTCGGTCGTCCGGCACACCCGATCCTGCTCCCGCGCGAGACGCCGCCGGCAGCACGGGCCGTGGTCCTCGAGTCGACCTACGGAGACCGGTCGCACCCGTCCCGGGACCCCCGCCACCTGGAGCTGGCGGCCACGATCCGGGCCACCGTGGCTCGGGGCGGCTCGGTGCTCGTCCCGGCGTTCGCCGTCGACCGCACCGAGCTCGTCCTGCACGCGCTCAGCCAGCTCTGGCAGGACGGCCTCATCCCCGAGGTCCCCGTGTACGTGGACAGCCCCATGGCCCTGAAGGTCCTCGCGGTCTACCGGGACCCGCGGCACCGCGCGGAGTTCCAGCCGGGTGCGAACACCGACCTCGTGAACCTGCCGGGGCTGAAGGTGCTGCCGAGCGCGGAGGAGTCGCAACGGGTCAACCGCCCTCGCGAGCCGAGCATCATCGTCTCCTCGTCCGGCATGGCGAGTGGGGGTCGCGTCGTGCACCACCTGGCGGCGCTGCTCCCCGACCCCCGCAACACCGTGATCCTCACCGGATACCAGGCCGTCGGCACCAGGGGGCGCGCCCTCGAGGAGGGCGCCCACGAGGTGAAGATCGCGGGGAGCTACATCCGGGTCCGCGCGCAGGTCGCCCGCGACGACGGGTTCTCGGTGCACGCCGACGCCGACGAGCTGCTCGCCTGGGTCACCGGCCTCCCCGAGCCACCCGAGACAGTCTTCCTGGTGCACGGCGAGCCCGGGTCCAGCGCCGCGCTGGCCGAGCGGGTGCGCGCCGCCACCGAGGCCAGCGTCGTCGTGCCCCGGCTCGGCGAACGCGTCCGCGTGGGCTGACCAAGGAGACCGGTCCGCAACCTCCGGGACCTAGGCCCCTGCGGGAAACCCCCGGGCCGCGGGACCGTGGAGGGACAGCCCAGAGGAGGACTGGCCATGAAGGCACAACAGGGCGACCACATCATCCTGGCGCCACCACACATCGAGGGACAGACCCGCGACGGCGAGATCGTCGAGGTCCGGGGCGACGACGGCGCACCGCCGTACCTCGTCGCCTGGAGTGACGGCCATGAGGGCCTGATCTATCCCGGTCCCGGATCGGTCCTGCGGATCGAGTCGGCCCGCCACGAGGACGCCGCACCGGCGCCGACCGCACCACCCAGGACCGTGGGGTCAGCCCCGCCTGGTCCCGGCCACGTGCGGGACTGGGAGGTGCGCATCTCGATCTTCGAGTCGCAGGACGAGACCGATGCCCGGGTCGTCCTGCTCTCGGACGCCCCCTCCCACCTGACAGCGAGCGGGCGGAGCCGACGCGGTCACCGCGACCCCGCCGTGCCCGAGATCGGTGACGAGGTCGCGGTCGCGCGGGCGTTGCGCCGGCTCGCCGACCACCTGCTCGACGCCGCGGCCAAGGACATCGAGGGCGTCACCGGCGAGCACGACGTCGTCCTCAAGGCGCGCTGAGCTCCCCTGGCAGGCGCACCACGAAACGACATCCGTCGCCGTGGTTGCTGACCCGCACCGTGCCTTGGTGCGCCTCGACCAGACCGCGCACGATGGCCAGACCGAGCCCCGCACCCGCGTCGGGCTCGGGTGTCCGGGCATGGCTGCCCCGCCACGCCACCTCGAAGACGCGGTCGAGGTCCTCGGGCTCGATTCCTCCGCAGGCGTCGGTGACGCTCAGCTCGACCGCCTGGCCGTCGTGATGACCCTCGACGAGCACGACCCCGTCGGCCGGCGTGTGCCGGATCGCATTCATGACCAGGTTGCCCACCACCCTCGCCATAGCCGCAGCGTCGGCCCGGACCTCCAGCTCGGGGCCCACCTGTCCCCCCACCCGCACCCGCTTGGCCGCGGCGACCGGGCTGGCCCCGGCGATCGACTCGCTCACCACATCGCGCAGGGCGAGCGGCTGGAAGGACAAGTTCAGGCTGCCTGCGTGGATCCGGGAGAGCTCGAAGAGGTCGTCGACCATGACGGCCATCCGGTCGACCTCCTTGAGGATCTGGTGGTGGTAGCGCGGCGGGTCGGCGACCATGCCGTCGTCGAGCGCCTCCGCCATCGCCCGCAGGCCCGCCAACGGTGTGCGCAGGTCGTGCGACACCCAGGCGACGAGCTCCCGACGGGACTGCTCGAGCTGGCGCTCCCGGGCCTGCGAGCTGCGCAGCCGGTCGCTGCTGCGCGCCAGCTCCTCGCCCACGTCGAGGATCTCGCGGGGTTCCGTGGCCCTGGGCACGACTGCGTGACCACCCCCTACGGCCGTGGCCATGCTCCTCAGGCGGCGGGCCGACATGACAAGGCTGCGCGCCAGCAGGAGCGCGAAGGCCATCGACACGGCTCCGGACCCGATGCAGACCAGGATCACCACGCGAAGGTCGTGCAGGGACAGGAACATCGCCTGGGAAGTGCCCACCACCCCGGCGACGACACCGCCGATGGCCACCACCGCGATGAGGCCCACCGACCACCGGATCGGCGCGCTGCGGATGCGCCACCCGACGGCCGCGCAGACCAGCCCGACGGCGAACGACCAGCCTGCCGAGATGAGCAGCACCGTCACGTCGTCGTGCGTCATGAGGGCTCCCATCGGTAGCCCACGCCCCACACGGTCAGCAGCCGGCTCGGTCTGGTGGGGTCGGACTCGACCTTCTCGCGCAGCCGCCGCACGTGCACGGTCACGGTCGACTGGTCACCGAAGGACCAGCCCCATACGTCGCGCAGCAGCGCGTCCCGTGTCCACACGGTACGTGGGTTGGCCACGAGGAAGTGCAGCAGGTCGAACTCGCGGACCGTGAGCGCCAGCGGGGCGCCGTCGAGCGTGGCCACGTGCTCCTCGGGGTCGACGACCAGCCCCCCGTCGACCACCCGCACCCCGCGCGGGCTGCGCTGACCGACGCGGCGCAGCACCGAGTCGACCCGCAGCGCCAGCTCCCGGGGGCTGAACGGCTTGGTGACGTAGTCGTCGGCACCGAGGCGCAGGCCCACCAGGCGGTCACTCTCGGAGCCCAGCGCGGTGAGCATGATGATGGGGACGTCGGTCGTCTCGCGAAGCCGCTGGCAGACCTCGAGCCCGCCCACTCCGGGCAGCATCAGGTCGAGCACCACCAGGTCGGCCCGGTGGTGCCGCATCGCCGACAGCGCCGTCTCCCCGTCGCCCGCCTCGGTGACCTGGTGTCCCCCCGCGCGCAGGTAGGACACGACGACCTCCCGCACCGTCTGGTCGTCGTCCACCACGAGGACCTCAGCCACGCTCTGCTCCCTTGGGCCGACGGGCCAGGGCCTGGACACCCGCCACGAGCAAGACTAGTGCCGCAGCGATGAGCCAGCCCACGGCATACGGGCGGTCGAGCAGCGTCGGGTTGTCGGCCTTCGCGCCGAACCTGCCGAGGACGGGCACCGAGACCAGAGTGAGCGAGCCCAGCACGACCAGCGCGCCGGTGGCCGGGGCACGCACCCAGTCCGGCAACCGCCGGGTGGCCGCCGCCCCGACGAGCAGGACCAGGGGGGCGAGGACTGCGTCGTGGGCAACCACGCCCCCGAACAGCCACGGGACCGTGGACAGCAGGTTGGACCAGCCCAGGCCGAGCAGGCGGTAGGTGCCGTAGAGCAGGACGAGTCCGCCCACGACCCCGGCGGCGGCGCGGACGACCCGGATGCTCATGCCTCGACCTCGAGTCGCGAGACCCACTTGGTCTGCAGCGCACCCGGTCGGTTGGGCGCGATGATGCGGCACGGGTAGCCGTGGTCCAGCGACAGCGGCTGCCCCTCGAGCGCCAGGGCGAGCAGGGTGTCGGGGTCGTCGACGACGTTGGCCGGCAGCCGGCTCTGGCTCGAGCCCCCCGCCAGCTGCAGGGACCGCACGCCGATGCCGCCCGTGCCGTCCCACCCCACCAGGGCCGCCAGGTCCCGCACCCGGACGCCCGTCCACGTGCCCGAGGCGCTCCACCCCTCGACACAGGCGATGGGCAGGGTCGCGCTCACCTGGGGCATCGCCTCGAGCATCGTCCTCGTCACCCGCTGGGTGCCCGTGGGGCCAGTGAGGACCAGCTCGAACGCGGGGTCCGCCGCGGTCGTGGTGACGCCGGCCGCGGACGCCGACTTGTTGATGGGTATACCGCCCGGCCCGGTCCCTGAACGCACCGACAGGACGGAGAGGGCCCGCAGGCCGGGCACCCCCGACGCCGCAGTCCCGACGACGACGACCGCCGCAGCCGCCCAGGTCGCGCGCAGCAACGTCCGGCGTGCGACGGTGACACCCTCGTCGTCGACGGTGTCGCCGCTGCGGGTGGTGCTCCAGGCCTCGCGGATCAGCGGCAGCTTGACCGCGATGTGGATGAGCAGCGCGCCGATGGCCACCCAGCCGACGGCGAAGTGGGTGGCGCGGAAGCTGAAGCCCCACGGGTACCACTGGGCCGAGTTGGCCAGTCCGGAGACGAGCTGGAAGATGGCGCTGGCGACCAGCACGGCGATGGACAGTCGCTCGAGGGTGTCCAGGACGAGCTGGCGCAACGGTTTCGGGGGGCGGCGGAAGAGCTTCGGGAAGACCGACCAGAGCTTGACCAGGAGCAGCGGCACCGCTGCGGTCCCGGCTGCGACGTGGAGCCCCTGGGTGACCCGGTAGAACCAGCTGGGGCTGGTGGGCAGCGCTATGGCGGGGTCGGGCAGCTGGGCGACGTGGCTGTAGACGCCGGTGAGGAAGGCGATGGCGAAGCAGACTCCGAGCCAGGTGCCGACCCGGGTCGTGAGGGCCGGGCCCCGCAGACGGCTGGTGAAGTCGGTCTCGCTGGGTGCGGCCTCGACGAGGCGGGTCGGGTGGCGCAGGCGCGTGGCCAGGCTCATGTCGCGCCCTCCTCGCCATGGACCAGGACCGCCACCCAACGGCCGTGGCGGTGGCTGAGGGCCTGCAGGGCAAGGCCCGCCGCGCGGCAGGTCTCCAGGAGAGCGTCGGGCCCGAGCTCGGCCCAGGGGAAGGCCGTTGACGCGAGGTCACCCGCGCGCAGGTGCAGGTGGTGCACCCGCAGCCCGGTGCCCGGACCCGCCAGGTCTACGACGATCCGCCCCGAGGCGCCGATGACCTCGCGGGCCCGGCGCAGCAGGTGCACCGGGTCCCCACCGATGCCGATGTTGCCGTCGGCCAGCAGGGCCGTGTCCCAGCCACCTTCTCGGGGCAGGGCCGCGAAGAGGTCCTGGCGCACGGCGGCGACCCCGCGACGACGAGCCTCCGCGACCGCGTGGTCCGACACGTCGACCCCGAGCACCTCGTGGCCACGGGAGACCAGCTCGGCGGCCAGGCGTCCCGGTCCGCACCCGAGGTCGACGGTTGCGCCGGCGCAGTGGTCGAGCACGTGGCCGTCGCTGCGCGACGCGGCGCCGGTCCAGCGCCGCACCGGCAGCAGGTCCCCCCGCGACCGCCCCTCCACGACCGCGGTCAGGGTGCCCAGGGCCAGGGCCGCCGCGAAGACGCGCGCGGGGTGCACCCGGCCCGCCGCCCACGACTCGACGGGCCCGGCGTCGTCGCGGTGCACTCCCCCCATGAGCGCACTCACGACGACTCCCCTGCACTCCGGGCCGCGACGAGCGGTCCCCGGTTCCAGATCCGCGCGAACCGGGTGGTCGGCGCCAGCGCGGCCGTGCGGACGGCATCCTGCTCGGTGTCGACGTCACCGAGCTCGTCGGTGGCGACGGGCGCCCGGGTGGCCCGGCTCACCGCCGCGTGCGTCGACTCCCAGGTGTCCGGAGCCGACATGGTGACCTCGCCCAACCCGTCGACGTCACCTGCCGACTGCGTGGCCAGGACCCACCAGCCGCCATCGTGGGCCCGTCCGAGCACCGGTCTCCCGCCCCGGGCTGCCGCCACGACAGCGCTCAGGTGACCGGTGGTGAGGTGGGGGGTGTCCATGCCGATCTGGACGACCGGACCGGCCGCGAGGGCGTGCGCGGTCCGGTGGGCCGCGGCGATCCGGACGCCCAGGTCGCCCCCCTCCTGGGGAAACACCCGCCAGCCCCGGAGGGCGGCACGCATCGACTCGGGGTCGACGCCCTGAGCCACGTCGCCGGTGAGCGCGATGAGGCGTCGCCCGGCGCCGAAGACCTGCTCACAGACCGCGAGCGTGTCCAGCAGGGCTGCGTGAGCGAGCTCAGCGGCATACGCCTGGCCCACGGTGGCCCCCAGACGCGTCTTGACCTGCCCCGGGACCGGGGCCTTGGCCATCACGAGCACCGTCGCCTCCGTCATGGCAGGGCCTTGACCAGGTCGCGGGCCGCCCGGGCCGACCCCAGGACCGTGCCCGACACCTTCGAGGTGGTGCCCTCGGCCCTCGACCGGTAGCTCAGGTCGTGCTCGACGATCCGCCAGTCGGCCGCCTGGGCCCGGACCAGGACCTCGACGGGGTAGCCGAACCGCAGGTCGGTGACCCCGAGGTCGAGCAGGTCGGTGCGTCGACACACCCGCACGGGCGGCAGGTCGTGCAGGTGCAGGCCGGTGCGGTGGCGCATCCACGCCAGCGCGAAGCGGTTGCCGAGCTGGGCGTGCCAGGGCCAGACCCCGCGCCCCACGGGGCGACGACGTCCGACTGCCATCGTCGCGCGACCGCTGACCACGTCGGCCACAAGGGGCGGCAGCTCGGCCGGGTCGAGCGAACCATCACCGTCCATGACCGCCACGACGTCGGCCGTCGAGGCGAGCAGCCCGGCCCGCACGGCGGCACCGTAGCCGGGCCGTGACTCGTGGACGACCCGGGCACCAAGGGCCCGGGCCACGTCGGCCGTGCCATCGGTCGACCCGTTGTCGGCGACGATGACGGACATCCCGGCGGGCACCCGCTCGAGCAGGGCAGGCAGGGCCAGTGCCTCGTTGCGGCACGGGAGGATCAGGTCACACCGGGCTTCCATGCTGGCGAGGCTAGGCCGCCCCGGAGCCGGTGGCCGGGTCAAACCATTACGAGAGTCTGAAGGCTCGGTGTGGGGCCGACAGGTGGGTGGGATCCGTGCGAGCCTCTGGCTGTGACGACGGCCCAGCACGCCCCCCACCACACGACCCGTGGCAGGGCTGGCGCTCGCCGCCTGCGGGCCGGGCTGCTCGGGGCGACGGGCCTGTTCGTCGTGGCTGCCCTCGCCGGTCACTACCCCGGGGTCGACGTCCACGCAGGCAGCGTGGCTCCCCTCATGGCCGACTGGCGCCCCAGGATCGGCATCGGCACGGTGCCCGCACTCGTCATCGCCCTGTGGTGTGCCAGCGGGAGGGCGCACACGGTGGCGCAGCAGGCGTCGTGGCGCGCCCTGCTGGTGGGGACGTGGGCCCTCGGGCTGCTCTGGATGCTGTCCCTGGCCCTGGTCGACGGCACCGCGGGGATCGGTGCCGTGCTCGACCACGGCACGGAGTACCTCCAGACGGCCCGGGCCGTCGACGACGTGGGAGGGCTACTGCGCACCTTCACGAGCCGCGTTCCGCTCCACTCAGCGGGCAACTGGCCGGTCCACGTAGCCGGTCACCCGCCGGGTGCGCTGCTCTTCTTCGTCGCCCTCGTCCGCCTGGGCCTCGGGTCCGGGCTCGCCGCGGGTCTCGTCGTGTGCCTGGTGGCGGCGACCACACCGGTAGCCGTTGCCGTCGCCCTGCGCGCGCTCGGCGCCGAGGACCGCCTCCGGATCGCCTTGCCATTCCTGGTGATCGGACCGTTCGCGATCTGGCAGGCGGTGTCGGGTGACGCGGTGTTCGCCGCGGTGGGCGCATGGGCGGTGGCGCTCGCCGCGCTGGCCGCTGCCGGGGCCGGGCCGGCTCGGGCCGCGTGGGCGCTCGGCGCCGGTGTGCTGCTCGGTCTGGGCGGCCTGGCGTCCTACGGCCTCCCCCTCATCTCGCTCGTCGTGCTCGCTGCGGTGACGTCGGTGGTGCGGGGGTCTGCGGCGGTCCTCCGGCTGCTCGCCGGCGTGGGTGCCACCGCGGTGGCCGTCGTGCTGGTCCCGGCCCTCTGGGGTTTCCGCTACTGGGAGGCCTACCCGGTCCTGCGCGAGCGCTACTGGGACGGACTGGCCTCGGCCCGGCCCACGGGGTACTGGCTCTGGGCGGACCTCGCCGTCCTCGTGGCCGCAGCAGGGCCGTTGCTCTTCGGTGCCCTCGCGCTGGCCGGTCCCGACCTCATGGCGGCCGTCCGCTCGCCCCGGCGCGACGTGGTGGCCACCCTCGTCGTCGGCGCCGCCGCCATCATCGCGATCGCGGACCTGTCACTCATGAGCAAGGCCGAGGTCGAGCGGATCTGGCTGCCGTTCCTGCCGTGGCTGCTGCTGGCCACCGCCTTCCTGCCCCCCGCGTGGCGGCGGCGCGCGCTCGTCGGCCAGGTGGCGCTGGCGCTGCTCCTCCAGCACCTGCTGGTCTTCCCGTGGTGAGCGGGTCCCTCAGCCGCGCAGCGGGTCCGAGGCAAACTGCCGCAGGCCCTCCTCGGGAGTGACCTGCGCCCTGAACCCCAGGTGCTCGGCGGCGCGCCGGGGCGAGGCCACGATGTGCCGCACGTCCCCGAGGCGGTAGTCGCCGGAGACCATCGGGTCGGGTGCTCCGGGGATCGTCCGGGTCAGCGTGGCGGCCACGTCGAGGATGCTCACGGGCCGGCCCGAGCAGACGTTGTATGCCGCGTGCGACCCGCTTGCGGCACCGGAGACCGCCTCCACCGCAGCGAGGTTCGCGCGGGCGATGTCGCTCACGTGGACGAAGTCGCGCATCTGCCCGCCGTCCTCGAAGACGACGGGCGCCCGACCGTCCTCGAGGGCTGAACGGAACAGCGCCGCCACCCCCGAGTACGGAGTGTTGCGCGGCATCCCGGGGCCGTAGACGTTGTGGTAGCGCAAGGAGATGGCAGCACCGGGTGCCTGCCGCGCCCACGAGGCGGCGTAGTGCTCCTGGGCGACCTTGCTCGCCGCGTAGCTGCTCCGCGGGTCCAGCGGTGCGTCCTCGTCGACGGTGGCCCACTCGAGGGCCTGTCCGCACGTGTCACAGCGGTTGTCGAAGCGGCCCTCGTCCAGGTCGGTGGTCGAGCGGGCCGGTGGCACCTGGTCGCCGTGCTCGGGGCAGGCGTACCGACCCTCGCCGTAGACGACCATCGACGACGCCTGGACGAACCTGCCGACGCCTGCCTCGGCCATCGCGGCGAGCAGGGTGGCCGTCCCCAGGTCGTTGTGCCCGGCATACAGGGGCAGGTCCGCCACGGTGACGCCGGCGCCGACCATGGCCGCGAGGTGGCAGACGACCTCGGTACCGCGCAGCAGGTCCACCCACGCGCGCGCCTCACGCACGTCGTGGCGGTGCTGTGCCCCGTCATGGGGGAGCTCGGCGTCGAGCGGGTGCGCCTGCGGGATCAGCGCATCGACTCCCACGACGTCGTGCCCGGCCTCCCGGAGCGCAGCCGCGGTCGCCGTGCCGATGAAGCCGGCTGAGCCGGTGAGGAGGACCTTCATGGCGGCCAGTCTGCCCTGTCCGTCCTCACGGGCCGGGAGGACGCCGGGACGACCGGCACCCACCACGGTCCGCTAGGTTGGGAGAACCATCTCGCCCTGACTGGGACACCCATGACCCATGCGCTCGAGGACAACCCCACCGGCTCCCCGGTGCGAGCCACGCTGGGCACGCTGTGTGCCGGCGCGGTCCGGGACGTCGGCGCCGACGGAGGTGGGGTGACCGTGCTGTCCAGCCGGGGGGTCCGGGTCGTCCTGCACGCAAGCGATGCCCTCGCCACCCTCGTCGAAGAGCTCCAGTTCACCCTCGGTGAAGGTCCGGGGATCGACGCGACCGCGCTCGGACACCCCGTCGTCGTCGCCGACACCCGGCAGCCGCCCCACGGGCAGGGGCAGCCGATGCGCTGGACCGCCCTTCTCGGCGAGGCCCGGCGGGCCGGCGCCCTGGCGCTGTTCGCCTTTCCCATCAAGGTCGGGGCGCTCAGTGTGGGGAGCCTGGGGCTCTACCGCCGCACCCCCGGCCCGCTAGATGGAGAGCAGTTCGACCGGGGGCTCGCGGCAGGGCGAGACCTGGCCGACTGCCTCCTCGATCCCGGACTGGCCGGCGACGGGTCGGCCACCTACCCCATGACGGTCCACCAGGCGGTCGGCATGGTCATGGTGCAGATCGGCAGCACGATCGAGGAGGCCATGCTCCGACTGCGGGCCACGTCCTTCGCCGATGGCATTCCCATCCACACCCTCGCCTCCGAGGTGATCGGGGGCCACCGCCGCTTCAGCAAGGAGGACCGGTGACCGACAACGACCTCTCTACGGGCGCCACCACGTCGACGCGAGACGCCCAGCTCGCCAAGTGCTTCGTCTGGCTCGCCGACACGCTGGTCGACGACTACGACGTCGTCGACTTCCTGGACCGGCTCGCACACACCTGTGTCGAGGTCTTCGACGTCTCGGCGGCAGGGCTGCTCCTCGTCGACCAGGGGGGCACGCTCCAACCCATCGCGTCGTCGAGCGAGACCACCCACATGCTCGAGCTCTTCCAGCTGCAGAACGACGAGGGTCCCTGCCTGGACTGCGTGCGCACCGGCCAGTCGGTGCACGTCGGCGACCTGACCTCGGCACAGGACAGGTGGCCGCGGTTCACCAGTGCGGCGACAGCTCTGGGCTTTCGCTCGATGCACGCGCTGCCGATGCGGCTGCGCAACACCGTGATCGGCGGGCTCAACCTCTTCAGTGCGGACCAGCCGCCCCTGCGGGAGCCGGACCAGCACATCGCCCAGGCCCTGGCTGATGTCGCCACGATCGGCATCCTCCAGCAGCGCTCCCTGCACAGGGCCGAGCTGCTCGCGACCGAGCTGCAGAGCGCCCTCAACACGCGCATCGTCATCGAGCAGGCCAAGGGCATGCTGGCGGAGTACGGCGGCGTGCCTATGGACGTCGCTTTCGCGACGTTGCGCGGTCACGCCCGTCGCAACCGCACCAAGCTCGGGTCGGTCGCGCAGGGGCTGGTCTCAGGGGGGATGGCCCTGCACGAGCTGCTGCCGCCGCGTCCCTGAGCCGTCATGGGCCTCTCACCACGGATCAGGCACGCCGCCCTCATTCCATCCGTTCGTCCAATTCCGGCCCGGTTCGGCTGAGTTGTCCGCGTCGCGCCGCGTAAGCGGCCGTTGTCGTGCCAAACTTCCTCCACCAGCCATCGACCACGGCAAACCGAGGAGACATCATGGGTGCCATGGCGCGCACCGGCGCCGGGGTCCGGCAGATCCTGCCGGGTGAGGTGTCGTGACCGCGGCGCCCTACCGCCTTCCCACCCTGCAACGTGTCCCCGACGCCATCATCGGCCTCGCGTTCCTTGGCCTGGTGTTCTTCCTGATGACCAGCTCAGTGGTGCTGGCGCCCCCCGGATCCTCCGTGGCCGCGTGGTGGCCTGCCGCGGGGGTGTCCGTCGCAGCGGTGCTGTGGGCGCCCAGGCGCCGCCTCTGGGTCATGGCGCTGGGCATCGCCGCCACCTCGTTCGCCGCCAACGCCGTGGGCGGACGACCGGCTGCACTGGCGGCCGGCTTCGCCGTGGCCAACACGGCCGAGGCCGTCACGGTCGCCCTGATGCTCGGCAGCGGCGGCAGCTCGAAGGTGCGCCTGGCGACGATGGACGACCTGGCCCGGTTCGTCAGAGCCGCCGCCGTGGGGTCGGCTCTCATCGGGGCCATCGCGGGCCTCAGCGTGTGGCTGTTCGTCGACGGCGACGGTTTCGGCACGGCCCGGGCCGCCTCCGCCTCCCACGGTGCCGCCCAGCTCATCGTCCTGCCCTGCTTCCTGGCGACCACCGCGACCCGGGGTCGGAGTCGTGCCGAGGTGGTGGGCCAGTGGGTGGTGGTTGTCGCGGTCACATCTGCGGTCTTCGCCCCCCACCAGGACCTGCCGCTGGCCTTCGCGCCCTTCGTGCCCCTCATGTGGGGCGCCGTGCGCATGGGCCAGCGCACCGTGAGCCTGCAGCTCCTCGCCGTCGGGATCATCGCCTCGATGCTCACCTCTGCCTCCGGTGGGCCGTTCGGTCACCTCTACGGGCTGGGCAGCCTCACGCCGGAGACGGTGACCGCGCTGGTCCAGGCGTTCCTGGTCTGCAGTGCCCTGATGGTGCTTCCCCTGTCCGTCGCCGTGCGACAACGCCAGGAGGCGATGGCCGAACTGGCGCGTAGCGAGGCGTTGTTCCGCCACGGCTTCACCGAGGCACTGCTCGGCATGCTGCTGTTGCGCCGGGTCGGCACCCAACTGCGCATCGTCGAGCTCAACGAGGTCGCCGAGCGACTCCTCGGGGACGCGCCGGACTCGGAGGGGTCACCCTCCCTGCTGGGCCACAGCTGGACCGAGCTGCTCCCCCGGCCGACCCAGGACGCCGTCGCCTCGGCGCTGGCCGAGATGGCGACCGGGCACGTGTCAGGGTGGCACGGCGAGACCTCCCTCGAGGGGCAGGACGACCGGTGGCTCGAGGTCACCCTGTCTCCCCTCGGCACGCAGGACGCCGACCTCTACACCGCCCAGCTGGTCGACGTCACGCAGCGCACCCTCGCCAACGAGCGGCTCCGGTCCGCGCTCGACACCGAGCGCCGCGCCGTCGAGCAGCTGACCGAGCTCGACCGGGCCAAGAACGACTTCGTGGCCACCATCAGCCACGAGCTCCGCACGCCGATCACCAGCGTCATCGGGTATGCCGAGATGCTGGCCCTGGGCGATGCCGGAGACCTCGAACCGACTCAGCAGGGCATGGTCGAGAAGGTGCAGCGCAACGCCGAGCGGCTGTTGAGCCTCATCGAGGACGTGCTGACCGTCTCGCGGCTGGAGGCCGGCAGCTTCCAGCTCGCGCCCGAGGCGGTCGACCTCAGTGCGGCCGTGCGACGCGCGGTCGACGCGGTCGAGACCCAGGTGTCGGAGCGCGACCTGGGGCTCGAGGTCGCGGCGCCGCCCGTCCCGGTGCAGGTCACCGGCGACCGCGAGCAGCTCGAACGCGTCGTCATCAACCTGCTGTCCAACGCCGTGAAGTTCACGCCCCCCGGCGGCCGTCTCGGCGTGAGCCTGTCGACCACGCCCACCCACGCCCTGGTCAGTGTCGAGGACACCGGGCTGGGCATCCCGCCGGACGAGGCGCACCGCCTGTTCGAGCGGTTCTTCCGCTCATCCACGGCGCAGGACCACGCCATTCAGGGCACCGGGCTGGGGCTGAGCATCGTCAACAACATCGTCAGACTGCACCAGGGCGAGGTCCACTACCGACCCCGACCCGGCGGCGGCTCGGTCTTCGAGGTACGACTCCCCCTGATGCGCTCAGACGAGAGCGCCCGTGTGGTCGTGGCTGGATCAGCTCACGCGTTCGGCGCCGGTGGCGCCTCCAGCTGAGCCGCCAGGTCCTCGATCGACCTCGCGATGACGTCCGCCGGCGCGAAGTGGGCCGGGTAGGGGCCACCGGAGCGGTTGACCCATGCTGTGGACAGCCCTGCCTCGTGGGCGCCGTGGATGTCCCAGGGGTGCACAGCGACGAGCATGGCTTCGGCCGGTGCGACAGCGCACACCTCCAGCGCATGGCGATAGGCCGTGGATGCAGGCTTCCACGCGGGGGCGTCCTGCACCGACAGGAGGCGCTCGAACTGGTCCGCGATCCCGTGGCGCGTCAGGAGCCTCTCGGCGACGGCAGCTGCGCCGTTGCTCAGGGTGACCAACCGGTGCCCGGCGGACCGCAGTGCCCGCACACCGCACTCGACATCTGGGTGTAGCGGTAGCCCGCTGAAGCCGTCCATCACGGTCTGGACCGCGGCATCGACGTCGTCGACTCTCCCGAGCAACAGGCCGTGGAGGGCGTCCCGCGCCAGGTCGGCAAAGGCGGGGTTGCCCCCGGTAACGGTGAGGGCGAAGCCGTCGCGGAGCAGCCCGGCGAACCAGGGTGCCGCGAGGTGGCCAGGTGCGCCCGCCTCGACAAAGCGGTCGGCCATGGGGCTCATGTCGGACAACGTCTCGTTGACGTCGAAGATGATCAGCGAGGGCTCGCGCGTTCCAGGGATCGTGCTCAACGGGTCCTCCGCAGGGGTTGTGTCGTTGGTCGGTGCTGCCGGGTGTGCCGGCCCACGTGCCCGGGATGAGCGCGCCCTGTGTAGCTCTGGAGGACGGGATTCCTCAGCACCGGTCGACGGGCTTACTCCAAGGTGAACACCGCGGCCCGCCAAAGAGTCCCCACCGTGCGCGCCAGCGTTCGTCCATCGACGCAGTCGGCGCACTACGGCCAACTGAATGATCCCATTCGCGACCGCGCCAGGCATCCGCGTTTACCGGATCTGCCGATGAGCGGACGGCTCGTTCCACGCGGCGGGTTCGGCGCGGGCTGAAGCTATGGCTCGGCGCGTCGCCGTCCCTCGTACTTCTGAAGCACCTTCGTTGCCCAAATCACCAGGCCAAACCACACGGCCATCGACGCGAAGATGCCGATACCCATCCCGATTGCCGGATCACCGGTCAACAGCCAACCGAGGATGCCACCGACTGCAGCACCCGCAACACAGATCGCAGAGGCGTAGCTGTAGTAACTCCCGTACGTCGTCAGGTCAGTGAACCGAGCGAGAGTCGTCTGGTGCGCCATGTAAGGTGCGCCACGCCCTGATCCCGTCCGGACATGCCCGGGAGCGGTGGCTCGGACTCGGTGGGAGGACGGCTCGCTACGTGGGCTGGAAGCCGAATCGCTTCCACTCAGGCGCTGAGGCGATTCCGACTGGGACGGCATCGTCGTGAGGTCGAGGCGTTCGGCCTCGCCGGCTTTGCCGCGTGGACGGACGGCTACGCTCGTCCGAACTCGCCGGCGTGGAGGACGGCTACGCTCGTCCGACTCTGCCGCGTGGAGGACGGCTACGCTCGTCCGAACTCTCGCCGCGTGCGCAGGACGGCTACGCTCGTCCGACTCTGCCGCAAGGCGTGCATCCCATTATGGTATCGTTTTGGTATGAGCACACAGATCGCCATCCGCCTGCCCGATGACCTGGTCGCCTTCGTCGACGACCTGATCAGCCATGGCGATGCCACGAGCCGTGCCGCTGTGGTGTCTCGAGCTCTCGAAAGGGAGCGTCGTCGCAAGGTCGCTGAACGAGACGCGGTGATCCTCGCTCTCGCCGGCACTGACACCGACCTGGACAGGCTGGCCAAGTACGCGGCTGCTACGTCGATGGACGACCTCGACTGATGCGACCCATTCATTCTGCCCGCCTGGACAAGACGCGACCGGTGCTGATTCTCACCCGAGAGGTCGTGCGCCCCCACCTCAGCCGGGTCACGGTCGCGCCCATCACCAGCACCATCCGTGGCCTGTCCACGGAGGTGCCGGTAGGTCCGGCCAACGGGCTCGATCACGACAGCGTTGTCAGCTGCGACAACATCGTCACGGTGCCTGTGAGTGCGCTTGGACGCCAACTGGGCTTCTTGCTGACCGGACAGGAAACCGCACTCACGGAGGCGATCCGGGCCGCGTTCGACCTCGACTGATCGGGCCCACATCGCCCAACTCCGAACGTCCGCAATTGCCGCACTGGGGGTGGATCCTTGACGGTCGAAGATGTCGGGCGGACGCTGCGGAATGGCTACTTCACAGATTCTGATTCCCGTCGTGCTGCCTCCGGTCTCGGAGCGTCTTCGTCACGCCGTCGCGGCCTACCTCGCTCGGTTCAAGGGCCAGTCGCGGGTGCACACCGAGTCCGACCTGCGTGCCTTCGTGACTTGGTGCGAGGAACGCGGCCTGGACCCCTTGGCCGCCCAACGGCCCCACGTCGAGCTGTACGTGAGATGGATGCAGGAAGTGCGCCGCTACAAGCCGTCCACGATCAGCCGCCGGGTAGCGGTCGTGGCCGGTTTCTACCGCACCTGCGTGATCGACGAGGTCCTGGCGCATTCCCCGGCGGAGTACGTGCGCCGGCCCAACGTGCCGCCCGAGTCACCCACCCTGGGCCTGACCCACCTGCAGTTCGAGGCCATGCTCGCCACCGCCCGCACGTCACCGAACATCAACGACTTCGCTCTGGTGGCGATGCTCGGTCTGCTCGGGCTGCGGATCTTCGAAGCGTGCGGCGCGAACATCGAAGACCTCGGCGAGGAGCACGGCCACCGCGTGCTCAAGGTCCGCGGCAAGGGCGGCAAGGTCGTGCTGACCCCGCTACCACCGGCGGTGTCTCGAGCCATCGAGCGAGCCGTCACCGACCGGTCGGGCGGTCCGATCCTGCGCACCCGAAACGGCACCCGGATGGACCGGCACTGCGCTACCCGCCGCCTGCACCGCCTCGCCGCAGCTGGGGGCGTGCACGCCCCCCGGATGCACCCGCACATGCTGCGGCACACGTTCGTGACCACCATGCTCGACGCCGGGGTCGACCTGCGCGACGTGCAGATCGCCGCCCGCCACGCCGACCCACGCACCACCATGCGCTACGACCGGGCCCGCAAGAACCTGGACCGCCACCCCAACTACATCCTGGCCGCGTACATGGCGTCCGGAACCTAGCCGAACGCCGGTCTAGGCAAGTGGTACTGCTGGTAGTACCATCATGCTGTGGCGTCCATCGAGAAGCTCCTCAACACCATGAGGGCTAACCCGAAGAACGTCCGCTACGCCGACCTGCAGAAAGTGTGCGAGCACTACTTCGGGTCACCGCGCACTTCCGGCGGATCTCACGCCGTGTTCCGCACCCCGTGGCCCGGCGACCCCCGCGTAAACATCCAGAACGACCAAGGCAAAGCCAAGCCCTACCAGGTGCGGCAGGTCCTCACCGCGATCGAGAAGAAGGAGGCCAACTGATGCAGACCATGCCCACCGCTGACATCTCGCACTACACGTACCGCGTCACCTGGTCCGTCGAGGACGAGGAGTTCGTCGCCACCTGCCTGGAGTTCCCATCCCTGTCCTGGCTGGCGTCAACCCAGGTCGACGCCCTCACGGGGCTCGAGACCCTCATCGCCGAGATCGTCCAGGACATGACCGCCCAAGGTGAGCCCATCCCCGACCCCTTCGCCGAGCGCACCTACTCGGGCAAGTTCAACCTACGAGTCGGTGAAGCCCTGCACCGACGCTTGGCCATCGAAGCCGCCGAGGAGAAGCTCAGCATCAACCAGCTCATCGTCCGTCGACTCAACACCGCGAGCTGAGCGGACCTTCACGCGTTCAGAGAGAAGCCGGACTGCTTCATGTCCGACACCTACGCGCTCGACACGGACAACTGGACAGATGGGTTCGTGACGATCACCCGCGGGACTGACTAACTGCCGGAGGGTCGCCCGCGGCGTCAACACGTCGCCGGCTCAGGTAGGTGACTCCCAGATCGCGCATCTAACTCTCCGATAGATCCTTCGAGGCCGGGCGAGACATCCGCTCTCGCCGCGTCCGGCGCGGGTGTCAGGCGGGGTGTCGCACCGCGTGGCGGACGTAAACCACGCCGTTGTCGAATCGTCGGTGGTCCAGCAGCTCGAGGTCGAGTCGTAAGCCTCGAGGCAGCGCCGGCTTGCCCCCGCCGACGAGGACCGGGCACAGCAACAGCACGCACTCGTCGACAAGCCCGTGCCGGAAGGCCTCCGCCGCAATCCTCGCGCCTCCGATGCTCAGGTCCGAAGCGGAGGTCTCCTTCAGCCGTCGCACTGCCTCGGGCTCGAACTGCCGCTCGATCCTCGTCCGCGCGGTCGACACGTCGGTGAGTGAGGTGGAGTAGACGACCTTGTCGGCGTCACGCCAGATCCCGGCGTACTCGCGGACCACGGCGGGCTCGTTCGTCAACCAGTCGTCGCTCTCCCACACGCGCATCGCCTCGTACATTCGCCGCCCGTAGAGCGACGTACCGATGTGCCGCTCGTGCTCGTTCCAGAACGCGTGCACGTCCTCGTCCGGCACGGACCAGTCGAACGCACCCGTCTCGTCCTCGAGGAAGCCGTCGAGCGAGATGTTGGCCGCGTAGATCAACTTACCCATGGAGCCCTCCGCCCAGACGAGGGTTAAAGCATGCAGCGTCACGCCGATGCCAGCAACACATCCGAGTGCGAGATCGCTGAGTCCCCCGCCGAAGGGAGGGGACCAGCGAGCCGCCGCCGGGTGGCCTTGTGGGCTTGGCGTGCGCCGTGGCAAGTGTGCCGGGGCG
Organism: uncultured Actinomycetota bacterium; assembly: GCA_963757635.1. Taxonomy (GTDB): domain Bacteria; phylum Actinomycetota; class Actinomycetes; order Actinomycetales; family Dermatophilaceae; genus Pedococcus. Next base: position 445,439 of record CAVWSK010000007.1, read on the forward strand.
AGCGCCCTAGGGAGTGTCGCGCTCCAGGATGACTACGACCTGCGCACTCATGCTCTTCCAGGCGCTGCCGACAAGGTGCCAGCCGTCGGCAGCATTGCTGTTCAGGGCTTCTTCCAACCTCTGCGGGTTGAAACTGCCGGTGAAGCGGTTGCCTTTGTCAGTGAGCACCTTGTACTGCTTGCCAGCCATGTCAGCTCTCTCGATGCGAGTCGTTTCACGCAACCCAATTCGGTCTGGGCGGCGGCCTCCAACCAGTGCAGCGCACACGCACCCCTTCCGTCAGAGCCGAAGGTCCCGCGGCTCAAGCCAGGTTCACATGAGGCCTGTCAGCAGTGGTCCGAAGGCAGCCCCCGCTCGAAGAGTGCACAAGCCGCGCCAACCTGCTGCGACTCGGACGCGTCGGTAGGCTCCTACTCGCCCTCGGTGAGTGTGTCCTCGAACTGCATGACCCACATGTTCGAGGGTGGCTCGACCTCGGTCAGCCATGGGCCAGGGGTCACTCCATGGCGAAGCGACTTGGTGATCAGCCTGCCGCGCGCAGCAGCTCGCGAGTGTCCCGGCTCAAGGCAGATGCCTGACGCATGCTCGTTCTTGTCGACGAGTGCGCCGTCAGCATTTCGCTGCTTGATGTCGGCCTCGATCGAATTGATGAGTGCGATGAACTCGCCCTCGTTGTCGAAGGCGGCGACGACCACGTGCCTTCGCTCGTGGCGTTCGGGGTCGAAGCGATGATGCCGCACGACGAATCGTCGAATGCTGTCGTCCTCGACGTCCACCCTGGCCACCGTCACACGCTACGTCGTGCCCCCCCTAGGGCGAAGAGTCCTGACGCGACAGCTTGTCCAGGTCACGCTCGCAGAATCGGTGGTGAGCCCATTCCTCGTTGAGCACAGTGCCGAGGCATTGCCGCACGGTCCGCCCCTTCGCGTACGGGGGCCATCTGTCGTCGCCCGGGACCGGCGCGGTCTGCGCGAGCTGATCAGGCGTGACCTCTCCCAGCCAGGTCTCGATCTCTGAAGCCTGTCGGACTCGGACGGTGAGCACCTCGTCGAGGCTTGGCCGGGCGGACGGGTCGAGCTCGCTCTGCTCCTGGTCCATGACCGACGGCGGCCCCAGTCCCATGGTCGTGAACGGCTCGGTGAGACCCAGCACGCAGCGTCGGAACCAGGAGTCGTGCACGAAGACGAGGTGACGCAGGGTTTCGACCATCGACCACTCCCCGTCGATGCCCTGATGTTCGCTGCCCTCGCGCATGGACCGAACCCGCTCGGTGGTCGTGGCCCAGTCGTCCCGCAGCTGCCGCAAGGCCTCGAGTAGGTCTTCCGGCTGGTCCGAGCGGATCAGCAGCCGTACCGGGTGACGGCGGTCGAGCTGCGCCTCGACGTACGGCATCACCTCGACCCCGTTGACCACAAGATTGGTGACCAGGCCGTCGATCTCGGCGTCCTGCATGACTACGCCCACCATCCGCGCTCTGCTCAGGTCGCATTCGCGGAATTCTGTGCCGGTGAGGTCCTCGTCGTGGAAGTGCCGCATGCACACAGGCTAGGTCGCACCGCACACGCCACGCCCGGATCTGCCGCTGTCGTGTCGGTCGATCCTGCCGATGATCGGCCTCTCGCCGCACCGCGAGGTGCGACCACGTCAGCCTCTCGCGTTCGGGTCTCAGACGGCCTCGAGGACGAAGAAGAGGAAGCACATGAACGCTGAACGGCCTTCCATGCCCGGTGGCAGCAGTTCCGGAGGGGTCTGCGCTGCGGGGGGCGGTTCGCTGACAACAGCGATGCGGAACCCAGCGGCAGCAAAGGCGTCTGCCATGGCGTGCAGCGGTCGATGCCAGAAGGTCAGCCACACAGTCTGGCCGTCGAAGATGTAGTCCTCGGAGTACTTGGTCAGCGCGAAGTAGTCGGCATCGGGATACACGATCGCGTACGCGGCGGGGTGGTTCACCGACACGATCAGGCGACCGCCCGGTTTCAGCACACGACGCAGCTCCGAGAGTGGGCCGCTCCAGTCCTTCAGGTAGTGCAGGACGAGGGATGCGACGACGTCATCGAACTCGGCGTCGGCAAACGGAAGCGGCGCGGCCAGGTCCGCCACGTGCAGGTCGGCGCCCACACCCAGCCTCTGGCGGGCCAGGTCGACCATGGCGGCGCTCACGTCGAAGCCGGTGACTTCGGCCCCCTTGGCCTGGAGCGCGGCCGCTAGCGGCCCGGAGCCACATCCTGCGTCGAGGATCCGCCGGCCCGAGATGTCGCCAGCGAGGCGGAGCACTGCCGGTCGCGCGTAGTACGCGTTGAACAGGCTCTTCTCGTTCTCCGCCGAGTAGGCGGCGGCGAAGCTGTCATAGTCGGTGTCCGTCACCGTGACCTCGTTCTGGCAGGAAGCATGGGCATGCCTGCCTACCGGGTCCACCCGCGTGCCACAAGACACCACGCCCACGTCGTGCCGACGAAGGAAGCGGTGGGCCCGGGCGCTGCAGCTGAATCACGGATAGGGTCCCCGAGCATGGACATGCTGAAGGGCGAGGAGATCGCCAAGGCCAGGCTGACGGACTGGCGCAAGCTGGCCCAGGGACTGCACGCCCGCTACCTGGTCGATGACTTCGGCAGCGGCGCACGGTTCGTGGCCGCGGTGGGCGAGGCGGGGGACGCGCTCGCGCACCACCCGAGCGTGTCGATCGGCCATGGGTACGTCGACCTCAAGCTGGTCAGCGCCGACGCCGTCTACCGCGACGAGGAGGGCACCGAATACGTCGTCGAGTGGGTGACCCAGCAGGACGTCGACCTGGCGCGACGGATCACCGAGATCGCCGCCGACCACGAGGTCGATGCCGACCCGGCCTCGGTCAGCGTCATCGAGCTCGGCCTCGACACGGCGCACTCCGCGACCATCGCCCCGGTGTGGGCGGCCCTGCTGACCGGAAACGCCGCTGCGCAGGGCCACGGGTCCCCCAGCGACGAGATTCGGGACGCCACGGGACGGGTACCAAACCTGTGGTTCGGGGACGCAGACGAGCACGAGGCCCCACGTCAGCGGTTCCACGTCGAGGTCTACGTGGCACCCGAGGTGGCCGAGCAACGAATCGCCGCCGCGGTGGCCGCGGGTGGGACCGTCGTCGATGACAGCGACGCGCCGTCGCTCACCGTGATCGCCGACCAGGACGGCAACCGGGGAGTCCTCTGCGTCGCCCAGTCCCCTGCGACGGAGGACTGAACCACCGAGAGGCGGGACCCGCGGCCTGACCGAGGTCGCCACGGTCCGCCGGGCGGCGCCGAGAACGATCAGTTGACCGCGCCGGCCGGCAACCAGCCCGCAACCGGCCGGTTCGCGCGAGCACCAGCCGCGGCATACGCCAGCTCGGTCCGGAGGAGTACCTCCGGCCAGTCGCACAGCGGCCGCACCGTGTGGTTGTGCGCGCGGATGTCGTGCAGCTCGCGCGCGGAACCCACCAACCGTGCGGTGGCGGCGACCATCTCGGCGTCGTTGCCGACCAGGGCACCGTCGACTCCGTCGACGACGAACTCGCCCACGCCGGAGCCGCGCCTGGCGACGACGGCCAGTCCCGCGGCACGCGCCTCGAGGGCGGCGATGCCGAACGACTCCAGCCCAGCCGGCGCCAGGTAGAGGTCGGCGTCGCGATAGAGGTCACGGATGTGGGCGTGGTCCAGCGCCCCCGGGAGCTCCACCCAGCCGGACAGGTCCGACCGGGAGACCCGACGCCGCAGCGCCGGCAGATCGGGGCCGTCGCCGACCAGGATGGCCCTCAGGGGGATGTGTTGCGGGACCTGGGCTCGCACCCGCGCGAGCATCTCTGCCAGCGCGAGCGGACGCTTGCGGCGCGTCATCCTCAGCACGCTGAGCAGGGTCGCCCCCTCGTGGCTCGGCGCCGGGACGTTGGGGGTCCAGAGGTCGAGGTCGACGGCGTTGGGCAGCACCAGCACCCCGCCGCGTCCGCCCATGGCTCGACCGACCGGCTCGGCCGCCGCACCGCTCACGGCGGCCCACTGGATCGGCAGGGTGGACCAGCGGCGGCTCGCTGCCAGTCCACGGTAGAGCGGCCAGGTGCCGGTCCACATCGAATGGACCGTGGCGACCACGGGCACCCCCGTGCGGCCTGCCGCCTCCGCTGCGAGGAAGGCAGTCGGCGACAGGGCGGAGATGTGCGCGTGGACGACGTCCGCGTGACCGAGCAGCTCCGCCACCCTCGAGCTGTCGCGCACCACGCGCACGCCGGGGTCCCCGGTCTCCGCTGCGGTGGACGCACCGTCAGCGGTGCGGGTCAGGACCGTGACGTCGTGCCCCGCCAGCGCCTGCCGGCTCGAGAGGTCGCGCACGAGGATCTCGATGCCGCCGACCGTGGGGAGATAGGTGTCGGTGACGTGCAGGATCCTCATCAGGCGCTGACCATGCTCGGACGACGCCGACGCCCCAACAGCCATGACCCGAGCCAGATCCCGCCCACGGGGATCTCCACGAGGAAGACGAACGTCCGGTAGAGCAGCACGCCGGCGGCCACCGGGAGGGGCGCGCCGCCGAGGCTGACGAGGGTGGCTGCGGTCGCGGCCTCCGCCAGACCCGTACCCCCTGGAGTGACCACGGCGAGTGACACGAGGCGGTCGACGGCGAACCCCGCCAGGACCACGGCGAACCCGACCGATGCACCGGAGAGCGACAGGCAGGCGCCGAGCAGCACGGCCTGGAGCGCGACGTAGGCCGCCATCGCGCCGGTGAGCTGGCCCCACCGATCGCGCATCAGGCCGCGGGCGCCTTCCCTGGCGGCCAGCACCGCCACCGCCAGGCCTTCGGCCCGCGTCGCGACGGCCACGGGTGCCCACCGCAGGCCCCGGGTCAACAGGTGCTCGACGAACCGGGCCACTCGGTCGCTGCGCAGGAAGAGCACCATCGCCACGAGCACGAGCCCGAGCCCAGCCAGTGCGCCGCCGGCTGCGGTGCGCAGACCCGTGCTGGTCACGCTCCCCGTGAGGAAGAGCGCGAGCAGGGCGACGATGGGCAGGCACAGCTTCGCCAGGACGTCCCAGGTGTTGGTGACGACCGTGTATGCCGCGAACGCCCGGTCCTTGAAGCCCCAGGCGCGCGTCATGGCCAGGTTCGTCGCGACGCCCAGGGCACCGCCGAGGGGAGCCACGTTCGAGACCGCGCTGCCGGTGAGGTTGAGGGTCAGGGCCCGTCGCCGGGTGAGCCCGGGGAGGGCTCCGGTGAGGACGAACGAGTGCGCCACGAGGCCGCCCGCCCATACGAGGGCGAGCATCGCCAGCTGTGGTCCGCTGATGGCGGCGAGGGTGTCCAGGATTGCTGACCAAGCCTGACCCGTGACGTGCGGCAGCACCCACCACAGACCGACCAGGGCGGCGGTTGCACCGAGGAGCCCACGCACGACGGCCGTGGTGGCTCCGGCGCCCCCGGGCCCCACGGTGCCAGTGACGGCAGTGGCGGTCATCGCACCTCCCTCGTCTGGTGGGGCCCCCTGCGTGGCCCGCTCTGGAATGAAGAGTGCCTGCGGTCGGCTGAGCCCAACCTGAGAGGGCGGCCTCAGCGGTCGCTCAGGCTCCGGTCCGCACACTGGTGCGGTGACCACTGACCTCGCGCAGCACGACGCCCCGCCCCTGCCCACCCACCGCCTGCTCTCCATGGCGGCCGCCGTCGCTGGAGCCGTCGGTGCGGCCGTGCTCGTGGACGGCATGCGCGAACGCTCCGACCTGTCCTCCCTGGACCCCGAAGTGGCAACGGCGCTGGTCCGCGACCGCACGCCCGCCCTGACGGTCCTGGCCGATCTGCTGAGCTTCGTCGGGAGCGAGGTCGTGGTGGGGCTCATGGCGCTGCTGCTGGTCCTGTGGCTGGGCCCGGTGCGGAGGCAGTGGCGGCTCGCGGCTCTGGTCAGCGCCAGCATGGCGCTGTCGGCGGGTCTCACCCTCGGGCTGAAGTACGCGTTGGAGCGGGCCCGTCCGCCGGCCAGCATGATGCTCGGGCCAGTGGACACGGGCTACTCCTTCCCCTCCGGGCACACCTTGAACTCCGCAGTGCTGTTCGGCCTGGTGGCCTGGCTCTGTGTGCGGACCCTGCGATCTCGGCCGGCCCGGGTGGCCGTCGTGGTGTCGGCCGTGCTGCTCGCGGCCGGCGTGGGCGCCAGCCGCCTGTACCTGGGCTACCACTGGATGACCGACGTCCTGGGTGGCTGGAGCGTCGGGGTGATGGTGCTCGGGCTCGCGGTCGTGGCCGCGCCCACCGTGCTGGACCGGCCGCTCCCGGGCCGGCTCGACCGTTGGGCCAGCCGGTTGCCGGACCGGCCCTGACCTCGACCGACCGCGCCCAGTGGACGAGGATGGCGGGCGAGCGCACCACCCGGGACGGAGAGCACAGATGAGAAGGTCGCCACGGTGGCAGCGCTGGTCGCTGCGCACCAGGATCATCTCGGTCTCCGCCGTGGTGCTCTTCGTCGCCTTCACCCTGGGGGTCGGGGCCTTCGGGCTGGCCTTGGACCGCATCCTCTACCGCGCAGCCCAGGATGCCGCGCGCACCCAGGCGACCCAGGTCGCCGCCGCCCTCCGGACGGGTCAGGACGGGGTGTCCGCCGCGGTGGGCCGCACCCCCAGCCAGGGCTCGCTGCTGCAGGTGCTCGATACGGACCGACATGTCGTCGCGGCTTCGGACCCGGTGGCCAGGCGTCGCCCCCTGACGCGGCTCAACCCGCCCGTCGGAGGCGAGCAGGTCGACCAGGTGGCGGGGCTCCCCGGTGAGGTTGGCGACCCCTACGCCATCGTGGCGCAGGGCGTCCAGGCCCGGGACGGGTCGGTCTACACCCTGGTCGTCGCCTCACCCCTGGACGTCGAGACGAGCACCGTCAGCGTCGCCGTGGGGCTGCTCGTCGGCGGGTCCGTCGCGATGTTCGTGCTCCTGCTGTTCCTCATCGGCCGGATCGTCACCGGGGCCCTGCGGCCGGTGGAGGGCATCCGCCTCGAGGTGGCCGGCATCCAACGCGTGCGGGGCAGCGGGCGGGTGACCGTGCCGGGGTCGGAGGACGAGATCTCCCGGCTCGCACGGACCATGAACAGCATGCTGGACCGGCTGGACCAGTCGGACCGGACCACCCGACAGTTCGTCTCGGACGCCTCCCACGAGCTGCGCAGCCCCCTCGCCACCATCCGCACGGCCTCGGAGCTCAGCGTCAGCGAGGACGAGCACGACCCCGGGGCCACGTCGGCGGCCCGGGAGCGCCACGTCGTGATCCACGAGGAGGCCCTGCGGATGCAGGGCCTCGTCGACGGCCTGCTGACCCTCGCCCGCGCGGACGACGAGGGACTGGGCCTGTCCCGCGACGAGGTCGACCTCGACGACCTCGTCGACGCCGAGGTCAGGTTGCTCCGCGCGCGGGGTGGGCCGCGCGTCGAGGCGTCCATCGCCCCCGCGAGAGTCATCGGCGACCAGGCCAGGCTGACCCAGGTGCTGCGCAACCTCACCGACAACGCCGCCCGGCACGCCCGCACCGTCATCCGCCTCTCGGTCGTCGCAGATACCGACCGTGCGGTCATCCAGGTGGACAACGACGGACCCGTCGTGCCAGAGGCGGATCGCGCGAGCATCTTCGACCGGTTCGCCCGCCTGCACACCGCGCGCGAGCGGGACAGCGGTGGCTCCGGACTCGGCCTGGCCATCGCCCGAGCCATCGTCGAGGGCCACGGCGGCACGATCCGGGCCGACCAGTCGCCCCAGGGCGACTGCCGTTTCGAGGTCAGGCTCCCCCTCGCCCCCGAGTCGGCTCAGTTGGCGGAGTCGGACACCAGCCGGTAGCCCATCCCGCGCACGGTCTGCAGCAGGTGGCGGTCGTGCGCCGTGTCGATCTTGCGCCTCAGGTAGCCGACGTAGACCTCGACGATGTTGTCGCTGCCGTCGAAGGCCGGGTCCCAGACGTTGTCGAGGATCTGCGCCTTCGAGACGACGTCGCCCTGGCGCCGCATCAGGTAGTGCAGGAGGGCGAACTCCTTGGCGGTCAACGAGATCGGGTCACTCCCGAGGGTGACGATTCGCGTGTTCGGGTCGAGGACGAGGTCGCCGACGACCAGTGACACCGGCCGCTCCGGGGCGCCCCTGCGCGCCAGGGCGCGTAGTCGGGCCACCAGGACCAGGAAGCTGAACGGCTTCGTGAGGTAGTCGTCCGCGCCGAGCTCGAACGCATCGGTCTGGTCGTACTCGCCGTCCTTGGCCGTGAGCATGAGCGCAGGCGTCCAGATCTTCAGCTCGCGGATGTTGCGCAGCACGTCGTAGCCGTTGCGCCCGGGCAGCATGATGTCGAGGACGACGACGTCGTAAGGGTTCTCGGTCGCCATCCACTGACCCGTGACGCCGTCGTGGGCGACGTCGACCACGAAGCCCTCCGTCGTCAGTCCACGACGGATCGTCTCGGCCAGTGCGCGTTCGTCCTCGACGAGCAGCACCCGCACCGTTGCCTCCCCTCCCCGCTGGTTCCCCCCCAGTATGCCGTCGGGCCCGGGCGCCGAGCTGGCGGCCCACCGGCGGGGGCCGAGCCACGACAACCCGCCCCCACCGGCCTAGGGTGGACGGACCCCGTCCAGAGAGGCACCACCATGACCGAGCTCCACGTCGTCGCCACGATCCCCGCCAAGGCCGGGTCGGAGGACGTCATCCGCCAGGCCCTGACGGTCATGGCCGCTGCGACCCGTGACGAGGCGGGGTGCCTCGCCTACGACCTCTACGAGTCGGCAGCCGCCCCGGGGACGTTCGTGACGATCGAGCGGTGGCGCAGTCAGGACGACCTCGACGGTCACCTGCAGTCGCCACACATCGCCGCGGCCCTCGCGGCGACCGGGGACCACCTCGGAGGGGACATTGCGATCCACCCCCTCACGCCCGTCGGCTGACCCGGCCAGACAGGGTCAGACGAAGGCGCTGATGCCCGTGATCTCGCGCCCCACGAGGAGAGTGTTGATCTCCCGCGTGCCTTCGTAGGAGTAGATGGCCTCGGCGTCGGCGACGAAGCGACCGACCTGGTGCTCGAGCAGGATCCCGTTGCCCCCCAAGAGCTCACGGGCGTAACCAACCGTCTCACGCATCCGCACGGTGCAGAACGCCTTCGCCAGCGAGGCCTGCGCGTCCGTGGCTGTGCCCGCATCCTGGAGCTGCGCGAGCTGGGCGCACATCGTGGCCGAGGCGGTGGTGTTGCCGAGCATCTGCACGAGGAGGTCCTGCACCAGCTGAAACCCAGCGATGGGCCGCCCGAACTGTTCTCGCTGGGTCGCGTAGGCCAGCGCGTGCTCGTAGGCACCGAGTGCGCAGCCCACGGCCATCCAGGCGACTCCCCCGCGAGTCATCTGCAGCACGCGGGCGGTGTCCTCGAACGAGTTCGCGCCCTGCAGCCGGTGGGACTCCGGCACTCTCACGTCCTGCAGCGTGATCGTGGCGTTCTGCACCACCCGCAGCGCGATCTTGTCCTCGATGAGCTCGGTCGTGAAGCCCTTCGCGCCTCCCTCGACGACGAACCCCAGCACCTCGTCGGAGGCGGTGTCCTTGGCCCAGATGATGGTGAGGTCGGCGAAGGTCGCGTTGCCGATCCACTTCTTCGTGCCGTTGAGCACCCACGCATCGCCGTCGCGGGTGGCCCTGGTCGTGAGCCCGCCGGCGGCAGCGGAACCGACCTCGGGCTCGGTCAGCCCGAAAGCGCCGATGGCCTCCCAGCCCGCCATCGCGGGCAGCCAGCGATCCTTCTGCTCCTGCGAGCCACACAGGTGGATGGACCCCATCGCGAGCCCGCTGTGCACCCCGTGGAAGGTCGCGATCGACGGATCCACGCGCGCCATCTCCATGGCTACCATCCCGTCGAGCAGGAACCGGCGCCCGCCGCAGCCGTGCCCCTCGAACGGCAGCCCCGCCGTCCGCAGCTCCCGCAGCCCCGGGATGATCTCGAACGGGAAGGTGCCCCGGGCCCAGTGCTCGGTGATGACCGGCGCGACCTCGCGGCCGAGGAACTCCCGCACCGACTGGAGGATCGCGCGCTCCTCGTCGTCGAGCAGCGTCTCCAGCCCGTAGAAGTCGAGCGGCTCCGCGCTCACGCCGGCGCCTGGTACGGGGGTGACGAGATCGCGGTCGGCCATGCTGTCCACCGTACGACGGGCCGGGCCGGGGCGCCGGACGAGCGCCGAGCCCCCGAAAGCGTCGAGCCGGGGTGCACCGGTGTGTTAGACAGTGGGCTCACCTAAGGGGCACCCGTGGAACAGCTCAACCTTGGACTCATCTCCCGCTCACGCAAGGAGAACGAACGCCGGCTCCCGATCCACCCGCGCCACCTCGACCGCCTCGACGCCGAGCTGCGGGGCCGGATCTTCCTCGAGCACGGCTACGGCGAGGACTTCGGCCTCTCGGAGGACCAGCTGCGCCCGCTGGTGGCCGGGTTCCGCACCCGCCAACAGCTCATGGCGGAGTGCGACGTCATCATGCTGCCCAAACCCCTCGCCGCAGACGTCGCCGAGCTCAGGGAGGGCCAGGTGCTCTGGGGGTGGCCGCACTGCGTCCAGGACGACGAGATCACCCAGCTGGCCATCGACAAGCGGCTCACGCTCATCGCCTTCGAGGCGATGAACCACTGGAAGCCGGACGGCTCCTTCAACCTGCACGTCCTGCACAAGAACAACGAGCTGGCCGGCTACGCCTCGGTGCTCCAGGCTCTCTCGCTGGTCGGCTCCACCGGCGACTACGGCCGGCGGCTCAACGCGGTCGTGATCGGCTTCGGTGCGACGGCGCGAGGCGCCGTGACCGCCCTGAGCGCCCTCGGGGTCAACCAGGTCGACATCCTCACCCACCGGGAGGTCACCGAGGTCGCCTCGCCCATCCACTCGGCCCGCATCATCAACTTCGACCGGGGCGAGGACCCGCGCGGGAGCGCGGCCTTCACCGAGGACGGGCCGGTGCCCCTGGCCGAGTTCCTCGCCGAGCACGACATCATCGTCAACTGCGTCCTGCAGGACCCGAACGCCCCCATGATGTTCCTCGACGAGGCGGACCTGCCGACCCTGGCCCCCGGGACCCTGGTCATCGACGTCTCGTGCGACGAGGCGATGGGCTTCAGCTGGGCAACCCCCACGACCTTCGAGGACCCGATGTTCACGGTCGGTGACCACATCCAGTACTACGCCGTCGACCACAGCCCCTCCTACCTCTGGGACTCCGCCACCTGGGAGATCAGCGAGGCCCTGCTCCCCCACCTGGCGACGGTCCTCTCCGGACCTGCCGCCTGGGAGGAGGACGACACCATCGGCCGGGCCATCGAGATCCGTGACGGCGTGATCCGCAACCCGGCGATCCTGGCCTTCCAGTCGCGCGCCGAGGACTACCCCCACGACCGCACGGGCAGTGCCGGGCGACCGGGTCCCGGCTCGGCCCCAGCCTGACCCGACATGTCGGCGCCCTCCGCGGTCACCTGGTTCGCCGTGGAGTCGTCGCGGGACCTGCTGGACCGGGCCAACGGTCTCGGCGACCCCACGCTGCTGCTGCACGACCCGGAGATCGCTCGGCGCGCCTCGCTGGCGAACGCCCGCGACCGTGACGACTTCACGGCGGCGCGGCTCCTCACCCGCCTCGTGCTGTGCCATGCCTTGGGTATGACGCCGTCGGCCGCGGGACTGGCCGGATTCTCCATCATCCAGCGCTGCGGGGCCTGTGGTGGTCCGCACGGCCGACCACGCCTGGACCACCTACCAGGCATGGGTGTCTCGTGGGCCCATGCCGGCGGCATCGTCGCCGCAGCCGTGGGCCCGGGGGACGTGGGGGTCGACGTCGAGCCCGGGGGTGCCGAGGTGCGCTCGTGGGTTCGTGCCGAGGCTGTGGTGAAGTGGGGGCACGGGAGCCTGGACGAGGCGCTCACCTGGACCCTGGGATCCGTCCGTGCCCCCCGCGGTCGGCGCTACCGGCTCCCGGACTCCGGAGCCCCGACGCCCTGGCCGCGCCCCCACCGGCCCGGTGGTCGCAGTGTCGTCATCACCGACGGGTTCGACCGCGAGGCCCGAGCCCAGTGCGCCGTCGCCGCAGCAGGGGCTGCCCGGCTGGTCCGCCCCGTGACCAGCTGAGCCACCCGCGGCGAACGGCGGCGGACAGGGACTTGTCCAGCGCGACCGACCGGAGGACGCTTCTCCTGTGTCCACCCTTGATGAGAAGAAGGCGGTCGAGCAGGTCTGCGAGGGCCTGTCGGAGCGGTTCCCCACCGTGGACCGGGCTGCGGTGCGAGCCCTGGTCGACGAGATCTACGCGGCCATCACCGGCCCCATCCGCGACTACGTGCCCCTGCTCGTCGAGCGCGCCGCGCGCGAGCGCCTCCAGTCCTTGGCGGAGAGCGCCGAGCACGGTCGTTCCCTGGGCCGCTCAGGCGCGTTGACCGGCTGACGCCAGCTTCGGCAACTGGGGGGCGAACAGCCAGTTCCGCAGCAGCTGGCCCGTCGAGCTGTCCCCCGCCGCCTCGGCGTGGCTGACGAAGCCCTCCGTGGTGACCGTCCCGTGCAGGTTGTCGGCGACCCAGGAGCGCAGCATCGAGAAGAACGCCCCGTCGCCGATCTGGAGCCGCAGGGCGTGCAGCAGCAGTGCCCCCCGCTTGTAGACGCGGTCGTCGAACATCCGCTCCCGCGACGGGTCGGCGAGGATCAGGTCCTGCGGCAGTCGCGAGAGCCGCCGCCAGTGCTCCTCGGCCCGGTCGTGCGCGGACGGCCCCCCGGACTCCTCGGACCAGAGCCACTCGCTGTAGCAGGCGAAACCCTCGTGCAGCCAGATGTCACGCCAGTGGCGCAGGGTCAGGGCGTTCCCAAACCACTGGTGGGCCAGCTCGTGGGCAATCAGGCGCTGGTCCTCCCACGAGGTCGTGAGGTGGTTGGACCCGAACGTCGACAGCCCCTGGGACTCCAAGGGGATCTCCAGCACGTCGTCGGTGACCACCACCGCGTACGACGGGAACGGATAGCGACCGAAGAGGGAGCTGAAGGTACGCATCATCTCGGGCTGGCGCGCTAGGGCTCGGGCGGCCGCCTGGGCTAGCCGGGCCGGCACCTCGACCGTCATGGGTACCGGCGAAACCTCCAGCGACTGGCTGCGGTAGCGCCCGATCTGGACGGTCGCCAGGTAGGTTGCCATCGGTTCGTGCTGCTCGTAGGTCCACACGGTGCGGCTGCCACCCCGGTGCACGTTCACGAGGACGCCGTTGGACACGGCCCGGTAGTCGGACTGGGTGGCGACCTCGATGCCATAGGTCGCCTTGCTCGAGGGCCGGTCGTTGCAGGGGAACCACGAGGGTGCGCCATCGGGCTGGGCCGCGACGATCGCCCCGTCGGTGAGCTCCTCCCAGCCTGCTCCCCCGTCGTCGCCGGGCACCGTGGTGGGGTGCCCGTGGTAGGCGACCACGACGACGAGGTCCTGCCCCACCACGAGCCCGGGCCGGTGGATCTGGAGCCGGCTGCCCCGGTGCTGGTAGCGATGGGGACGGACCCCGTCGACCGTGACCTTGGTGACCCGCAGGCCGTGCAGGTCCAGGCAGATCCGATCGGTCGGCTGCGCCATGACGCAGCGGATCGTGGCTCGGCCGGAGAGGTGGTTGGTGTCCACCTTGTACTCCAGGACGAGGTCGTAGTGCTCGACCTCGTAGGTGGTGTCGCCGTGACCCGGGAAGTAGTCGTCGGCCACCTCGCTCACGGTGTGGGCTCCCCGTCCACGTCCGCTGCCCAGGGCCCGATGGGGTTGCCGATCCACCGGGTGCCGTCCGGCACCGACTCACCCCTCATCACCAACGACACGGGTCCGACCGTAGCGTGCTTGCCGAGGACCGCAGCGGGCAGGACCACCCCGTTCGGACCCAGCGTGGCCCCGGCCTTGAGGACCACCGTGGCCATGCTCAGCCGCCGGTCGTGGAACAGGTGGGTCTGGACCACGCACCCCCGGTTCACGGTCACCCCGTCGTGCAGCTCGACGAGGTCCGGCTCGGGGAGCCAGTAGGTCTCGCACCACACGCCGCGGCCGACGGTGGCACCCATGCTGCGCAGCCACACGTTGAGCACCGGGGTGCCGGTGGCGCCCCTGGCGAACCACGGAGCGGCCACCACCTCCACGAAGGCGTCGGCGAGCTCGCTCCGCCACACGAACGAGCTCCACAACGGGAACTCGCCGGCGCGGACGCGCCCGACCAGTGCCCACTTGGCGGCCGTCGCCACCGACGCGGCCACCGCCCCAGCCGCCAGCAGGGCCGCACCTGTGAGCGCCGCGGCCCACCCCCATCCCCACGTGGTGGCGAGCCACTCCACCCACAGCACCACACCGAGCCCGATCACCAGGTGGACGAGCACCGCCGCGAGGCGGCAGACCTCGACCAGGGCCCGCGCGACCCGCAGCCGCCGCGGTGGATGGTAGGTGCGGCTCGTGTCACCGACGACGACCGGGCGGCGCAGCTCCGTGGGAGGGCTGCCGAGCCAGGACGTGCCGGCCTTCGCCTTGGTGCGCCGGGGCGCGGCCGACAACACGGCGACCAGTCCCCGTTTCGGCACCCGCCGTCCGGGCGCGGCCATGCCCGAGTTCCCGACGAAGGCGTGCTTGCCCACCTTGACGTGCTCGATGCGGAGCCAGCCTCCCCCCAGCTCGTACCCGCCCAGGAGGGTGTCGTCCGCGAGGAACGCCCCGTCGCTGACGGTGGTCAGCTTGGGGATCAGCAGCACCGTGGACGCCTCGACGTCAGCGCCGATCCTGGCCCCGAGTGCCCTCAGCCACCCCGGGGTGAGGGCACTGGAGTAGAGGGGGAACAGCCACGTCCGCGCCTCGTCCAGGACCCGGATGGTCGACCACGCCTGCCAGGCCTGACGACCATGGATGGCGTGGTGCCCACTCGTGAGTCCGGTCCCGAGCAGTCGCACGACCCCCCACACGAGCGCAGCGAGGACCAGGCTCCCGACGAGGGTGGCCACCGGGAGCCAGACCAGTGCTGCCGCTGCGGCCGGGCCCACGCCGTCGGCGCCGGAGACCGCCGGCCACAGGACCCCGGCCCCGGCCAGCACCGCGAGGACGGGGAGCAGCGCGATGAGCACGGACACAGCGGCATACGCGACGATCCACGCCGGTCGGTTGCTGGGCCTGCGGTCGTCCCACGGGCCACGGGCCCGCCCGGTGCGGCGGGCCGGTGCCCCTGCCCACGACTCCCCCGCCGGGATGGTGCCGAACACGGCCGAGCCGGGAGCCACCTCGGCACCCTCACCCACGGAGCTCCCGGGCCCGAGGCTGCCGCGGGCGCCCACCCGCGCCCGGCTCCCGACGACGATGCTGCCGATGTGCAGGACGTCCCCGTCGAGCCAGTGCCCGCTGAGGTCCACCTCGGGCTCGATCGAGCACTCGTCACCCAGGGTCATCAGCCCGGTGACCGGCGGGATGGCGTGCAGGTCGACGTGCCTTCCCACCGTGGCCCCGAGGGCCCGGGCGTAGACCCGCATCCACGGGGCGCCGGACAAGTTGGCGGCGCCCAGCTCGTCCACCAGTCGTTCGGCCGCCCAGAGCCGAAGGTGCACCCGTCCACCCCGCGGGTACTCCCCGGGGCCCACGCCACGTAGGAGCCACCGTGCCCCGAGGGCACTCGTGGTGAGGCGTCCCACCGGCGTCACCAGCACGAGCCACCCTGCCGCGACGGCCCACCACGACAGGACGGGCAGCCAGGTCCGGCCGGACAGGGCAGCGGCCACGTTGTTGCCCGCGGCCACCCAGGTGACCCAGCGCAGGCCGGTCACGGCCCGCAGGGGAATGGTGAAGGCGACCTGGCCGAGCTGGGTGGTGAGCGGCACCGGTCGGACCTGCCGAGTCTGCGCCGCAGCGGGCTCGGCCATCTCGTCCAGCGCCCGAGCCAGCTCCCCCAGCCTGGGCCGGTCGTAGACATCGGCCACCGTGACCTCGGGGAACCGCTCCCTGAGCCGCGACACGAGGTGGGCAGCGGCGAGGCTCCCCCCTCCGACGTCGAAGAAGTCGTCGCCGGCGTCGGACACCACCGCCCCGAGGATGTCCAGCCAGAGCTCCTGGAGCCACCCCGCCGTGCCCCCGAGCCGGGGCTGCTCGCCGGCAGGCGTGGCGCCGAGGGCGGCCACCGGCCACGGCAGCGCGTCCCGGTCGATCTTGCCGGAGGTACGGGTCGGGAGGTCCTTGACCTGGGCCAGCCGGGGCACCAGGGGACCCGGCATCCGCGCACGGAGCGAGGTGAGCGCTGCCTCGAGGTCGAACGCCGCACCGATGACGACGTAGCCCACCAGCAGGGCGTGGCCTGCGCTGCTGCGGCGGACGGCGGTGGCGGCTCCGAGCACGCCCGGGAGTGACAGCAGGGTGCTGTCGACCTCACCGAGCTCGATGCGCCTGCCACCGACCTTGACCTGGTCGTCGACCCGTCCGGAGAAGATGAGCCCCTGCCCGTCGTCGCGGACGATGTCGCCGCTGCGGTAGGCCCGCTCCCAGCCCAGCGTGGGCATCGGAGCGAACTTCTCCGCGTCCTTGGCCGCGTCGAGGTACCGGGCCAGGCCCACCCCTCCGATGATCAGCTCACCCACCTCGCCGGGTCCGACGGGCCGACCGTCCGCATCGACGACCGCCAGGTCCCAGCCGTCGAGGGGAAGTCCGATGCGCACCGGCCCCTGCCCGGTCAGCCGGGCGCCGCAGGCCACCACCGTGGCCTCGGTGGGGCCGTAGGTGTTCCACACCTCGCGGCCGGCAGTGGCCAGGCGTGCCCCGATCTCCGGTGGGCAGGCCTCTCCCCCGAGGATGAGCAGTCGCACGTCGGCCAACGCATCCGTGGGCCAGAGCGCGGCCAGGGTGGGCACGGTCGAGACCACGGTGATCGCATTGGCGACCAGCCACGGGCCGAGCTCCATGCCGCTGCGCACCAGGGATCTGGGCGCTGGCACGAGGCACGCGCCGTACCTCCAGGCGAGCCACATCTCCTCGCACGAGGCGTCGAAGGCCACCGAGAGGCCTGCCATGACGCGGTCCCCGGGGCCCGGTGGGCGCTCCTGGAGGAACATCCTCGCCTCGGCGTCGACGAAGGCGGCAGCCGAGCGATGGCTCACGGCCACGCCCTTGGGCAGTCCCGTGGAGCCGGACGTGAAGATGATCCAGGCGTCGTCGCCGGGGCCAGGCCCCTCGCCGGCGACGGGGGACCCCGACGCGGTCACCTCGATGGCCAGGTCGTCCCCGATGACCGCACCCACCGAAGCCTCCGCGAAGACCGTCCGGGCGCGATCCTCCGGGTCGTCGGCGTCGACGGGCACGTAGGCCGCCCCGGCCAGCAGCACCCCGAGGATGGCGATGTACAGCTCCGTGGTCCCGGACCGGATGCGGACGCCCACCCGCGCCCCGCGAGCGATCCCCAGGGAAGCCAGCTCGGCCGCGAGCTCCTCCCCGGCCTCGTGGAACTCGGCGTAGGTGAGGACCTCTGCGCCGTTGTCCAGGGCGGGCGCGTCGGGGAAGAGGGCGACGGTGTCCTCGACGATGTCCACCAGGGTCCGCGGTGCCGGGGCCCAGGCACCGCGGGTCAGGGCGGAGGTCGTCACCCGCCGTTCCGATCCGGTTGCATGGGCGCAGTGTCCCGCAGTCGGGTGAACACGGCGTGTACGGTCCACGTCGTGCGCGGACCACAACCCCTGGGTCGACCCGGCGACGGCAGACCAGCCCGGCCTGCCGCATGACGGGGTCGGTGCGGATCGGCACGTCGGGGTGGCAGTACCCCCGCTGGCGCGGCGACTTCTACCCACCGGGGCTGCTCCACCGCGAGGAGCTCGCCTTCGCGGCCGAAGCGATGGACACCCTCGAGGTCAACGCCTCGTTCTACGCGCTGCAGCGGCCCAGCACCTACCAGCGCTGGGCCGAGCAGACACCGGACCACTTCGTCTTCGCGATCAAGGGTGGGCGCTTCATCACCCACCTCAAGAAGCTCGTCGACGTCGAGCAGGCGCTGGCGAACTTCTTCGCCTCCGGGGTGCTGGCCCTGGGGCCCAAGCTCGGCCCGGTCCTGTGGCAGCTGCCCGCCCGGCTCGCCTTCGACGCCGAGCGCCTCGACCACTTCCTCGGACTGTTGCCCCGGACCCTGGGGGAGGCGGCCACCCTGGCCGGGCGCCACGACGACAAGGTGCCCGCCGACCGGGCGCTGGTCTCCGCGGCAGCCGACGGCCCGCTGCGGCACGCGCTGGAGCCGCGGCACGACAGCTTCGGGAGCCCCGAGGCAACCGCCCTGCTGCGGGCTCGCGACGTTGCTCTGGTGCTCGCCGACAGCGCCGGCACCTGGCCCCAGTTCGATGCGGTGACCAGTGACCTCGTCTACGTGCGGTTGCACGGCGAGCACGAGCTGTATGCCGGTGGGTACAGCGAAGCCGCGCTCGACGCGTGGGCGGGACGGATCCGCCACTGGGTCGACGACGGGCGGGACGTCCTCGCCTACTTCGACAACGACGCCGACGGGCGCGCGCCGCACGACGCCCACGCGCTGCGTGAGCGCCTGGGTGGTTGAGCGGCCCTGACCAACCTGGTGGTCGACCTGGCCCAGTTGCTCGGCCCGCGCGCGGCATCCGGGTGACCACCGTGGCGCCCGGACCGGTCTGGACCCCGCTCATGCCCGCCACCATGGCGGCCGACACGGCAAACCGGTGTTCTGAGCAGGCCGCCCCCGGTCAGGTCACGGCTGCGGCTCGACCTCGAACCGGGCCGTGAAGCCTGTGCCCGCGTCCGGCACCACGAAGACCGCCTGCGCTCCGGTCACGACCCGACCGTCGACCTCCACCGCCTCGGGTGCAGCCCCGTGGACCACCAGGTGGAAGGCCGTTCGGCGGAACTCGGGGTACCCGTCCCCCTCGACCTGCGCCTGCAGCGTGACGGTGTCCGCGTCCCGGCTGACGGTGAAGGTCGTGAGGTAGCGGGCCCCGTCGGGCGCAGCCGTCGTCAGGCCGTCGTCCTCGGCCAGGCGCGACTCGTGCCGGCCGTCGGCGCGGGGGGTGAACAGGTGCAGCTCGACCACCTCCGGGTGGTATCCCATCGTCGACGGCGGCGCCTCGGCCCACATGGGGATGACGGCTCCCCCGCGCGCGTAGATCGGGATCCGGTCCATGGGCGTGTCGGCGATGACGAAGCGCCGGCCCCCCACGAGCTGCTTGTCGTGCCAGTCGTACCAGTCACCGTCGGGCAGGTAGACCTGGCGCGACGTCGTGGCAGCGGCCGTCACCGGTGCCACGAGGAGGTCGGGCCCGAAGAGGTACTGGTCGTCGAGGTCCCGGACCGTCGCGTCGTACTGGAAGTCGAAGACCATGGGTCGCTGCACGGGCTCGCCCGTCTCGGAGGCTGCGACGAAGGCCGTGTAGAGGTAGGGCATCAGCCGGTAGCGCAGCTGCACCGCCGCGCGGACGAGGTCCTCGATCGTCTCGCCCCAGGCCCAGGCGTACTGGTCGACGTTGCCGATCATCGAGTGGTTGCGGCAGAACGGCGTCAGCACGCCGTACTGCATCCAGCGCAGGAACAGCTCGGCGTTGGAGCTGCCGGCGAAGCCGCCGATGTCGGCGCCCACGAAGGCCTGGCCGGACACCCCGAAGCCGGAACCCATGGCGATGCTCAGCCCGAGGTGGTCCCAGCGCGACAGGTTGTCGCCCATCCAGTTCGCGGCATAGCGCTGGATGCCGGCAAAACCGGCTCGCGACAGGATGAAGGTGCGCAGCTCGGGCATCGCTGCCAGCAGCCCCTCCGTGGTGCCCATCGCCATGAGCAGCGCGTACTGGTTGCGGTAGCGCTCGTGGGAGAACTCGCCCCGGCCGAAGCGCATCGCCTTCGCGGGGATCGTGCCGGTGGCAGGCTCGTTCATGTCGTTCCAGATACCGGCGAGCCCGGACTGGACGTGGGCGGCGTTGAGCTCGCCCCACCAGGCCCGCGCCTCAGGGGTGACGAAGTCGGGGAAGGCGGTGTTGCCGGGCCACACCTGCCCGATGTAGGTGTCCCCGCCCTCGGTGCGGCAGAACACGTCCCGCTCCAGACCCTGGTCGAAGACGGCATACCCCGGGTCCCACTTCACCCCGGGATCGATGATGGTGATGACGCGGAACCCGTTGTCGGACAACCGCCCCAGCATGCCGGCCGGATCGGGGAACCGCTCGGGATCCCACGTGAAGACCCGGTAGCCGTCCATGTAGTCGATGTCGAGCCACAGCGCGTCACAGGGGATCTCGTCGTCCCGGTGTCGCTGGCCGATCGCCTCGACCGCGTCCTGGGTGTAGTCGAACCACCGGCACTGGTGGTAGCCCAGCGACCAGAGCGGCGGGAGTGCGGTGCGCCCCGTGAGCCCGGTGTATGCCGTGAGGATGGCCGGCATGTCAGGTCCCGCGAAGATGTACTCGGTGTACTGCCCGCCGGCGAAGGTGACCCGGTACTCCTCCGGCGCGGAGAACTCGTACTCGCCCCGGTAGCCGTTGTCGAGGAACGAACCCGCCATGGTGCCACCGGGATGGCTCTGGTGGTAGAAGAAGGGGATCGTCACGTAGAACGGGTCGAACTCGACACTGGTCCGGTCGCCGCGGGGGTCGTCGGCAGCCTTGCCGGCCGTGAACTCGAGGGTCTCGCTGGGGCTGAGCACGTCGGTGTTCCACAGGGTGAAGTCGCGCCCCTTGCGGTTGTGGCGGCCGGACTTCTCGCCGAGCCCGAAGACCGCGTCCTCCCGGCGGCAGCGGCGGCGCAGGGTGAACGTGTCGTTGAGCGTCGCATACGCCCAGTAGCGGCCCTGCTCGTCCGCGGCCGTCTCCACCACGGGCGAACCGTCGGTGCGGTGGACGTCGAGCCGGAACGGTTCGAGCCACAGTGACACGACCATCGCGGAGGTCACCAGGCGGACCCGGTCCGCGTCGCGCTCCACGGTGAAGTCCACGGGACCGGACAGCGGGTCGACGAACACGGCGAAGGTGGGCGACTCGTCGAACACGCCGCCACGACTCATCTTGACCCGGACCAGCTCGCTGCTCACCAGGTCGATGCGCAGCTGCTCCGTCTCGACATCAGCCAGCAGTCCGCGGTCGGTCGGGCGCACCACCCCGACACGTTCGAACCGGATGAAGTGGTCGGTGTCGAGCACGACAGGTGCACCTTTCGCGGGAGGGCATGCGGTCGTCCATTGTCTTGGCACCGACCGCACCACGTCCACCGGCGGCTCCGGGAGCACTCCATGCCCTAGGTCCCTACCCACAGGCACCGGCCGACCACGAGCATGGTGCGGTGACCCCCCGAGCCCCGGCACCGAATCATGCGGTCGCGGGGATGGCGGTCTCCCTGGGCGAGGCCGCGGCCCTCTCGACCGACGCCGTGCTGGCCAGCCTCGAGAGCCGTCTCGAAGGACTCGAGCCCGGCCTCGCTGCGAGACGGCTCGCGCAGGTCGGGCCGAACGCGGTGCGCAGCCATCACGTCCGACCGCTGCGCATCCTGGGGCGCCAGCTGCGCAGCGCCGTCCTCATCCTCCTGGCGGTCACCGCCACGGTCTCCTTCTTCCTCGGGCAACGGACCGACACGGTGGTGATCGGCGTCATCCTGGTGGCCAGCATCGGGCTTGGCTTCGTCAACGAGTTCCGCGCCGAGCGGGCCACCGAGGCCCTGCACTCCCAGGTCACCCACCGGGTCGCGGTGGCGCGTGGTGGTCCGCCCCAGGAGGTAGACGTGACCGCGCTGGTCCCCGGCGACGTCGTCCACGTCTTCCTCGGCGAGATCGTCCCTGCCGACCTGCGGTTGCTCAAGGCCTCCGGACTGCAGTGCGACGAGAGCATCCTGACCGGGGAGTCCCTGCCCGTGGACAAGTCCACCACCCCGGTCGCACCGGGGACCGGGCTGCCCGACCTCACGTCTTGCGCCTTGATGGGCACGGTCGTGCGGTCCGGCTCGGCGGTCGGCGTCGTCGTGGCGACGGGTTCGCGGGCGGAGTTCGGCCGGATCGCCCTGGGACTGGGCGAGCGACAGCCCGAGACAGACTTTCAAGCCGGCCTGAGGCACTTCTCCGTGCTCCTGCTCCAGGTGGCGCTCGTCCTCACCACCCTGATCCTCGTCGCCAACCTCGCCCTCCACCGACCCCTGATCCAGTCGCTGCTGTTCTCCCTCGCGATCGCCGTCGGTATCACCCCACAGCTGCTCCCCGCCGTCGTCAGCACCAGCCTCGCGACGGGCTCCAGGCAGCTCGCCAGGCGCAAGGTGCTGGTGAAGCGGTTGGTGTGCATCGAGGACCTCGGCGACATGGACGTCCTGGTGACCGACAAGACCGGCACCCTGACCGAGGGCCGGATCACCTATGTCGCGGCCCTGGACCCGACGGGTTCGGCCGACGAGGCCGTGCTCGGCCTGGGACTGTTCGCGACCGACGGCGACCAGGCGGGGATCGGCGTGGGCAACCCCCTGGACGCCGCCCTGTGGGAGGCGCAGCCGAGGAGCAGCGCGTATGCCGACGGCCTCACCCTGGTCGGGATGGCGCCCTTCGACCACGAGCGGCGGATGACCTCGGCCCTGGTCAGGGCTCCGGACGGCTCCCAGACGCTCGTGGTGAAGGGGGCCCCGGAGTCGGTGCTCGCCGCCTGTTCGACGGTGCCGGACGAAGCCGCGGCAACACTTCGGCAGCAGTTCGAGGCGGGCAGCAGGGTCGTGGCCGTCGGGACCCGCCCCGCACCCGGCCTGGTGTCCCCCGCGGCAGCTGACGAGCACGACCTCACCCTGTCCGGGTTCCTGGTGTTCATCGACCGTCCCAAGGTGGCTGCGGCAGCGTCCCTGCAGCGGCTGGCCGACCTGGGCGTGACGGTGAAGATCTGCACCGGTGACAACGCACTGGTAGCCCAGAAGGTGTGTGCCGACCTCGGCCTTGAATCGGGCGGCACCCTCACGGGCGCCGACCTGACCACCATGGACGACGGGGCACTGGCCTCAGCGGCGCAGACCGCCACGATCTTCGCCCGGGTCAGCCCCGAGCAGAAGGCCAGGCTGATCCGGGTGCTGCGGCGCCGTGGGCGCGCCGTGGGCTTCCTCGGCGACGGGGTCAACGACGCCCTCGCCCTGCACGCCGCCGATGTCGGCATCAGCGTCGACACCGCCGCCGACGTCGCCAAGGACGCCGCCGACATCGTCCTGCTCGAGAAGGACCTGGGAGTCCTCGCCGACGGCGTGAGCGAGGGGCGCCGGATCTTCGCCAACACCATCAAGTACGTGCTGATGGGCACCAGCAGCAACTTCGGGAACATGTTCAGTGCCGCGGCCGCGTCAGCGGTCCTGAGCTTCCTGCCGATGCTGCCCGGCCAGATCCTGCTGAACAACCTGCTCTACGACACCAGCCAGCTCGCCATCCCCACGGATCACGTGGATGCCGAGCAGCTGCGCGCCCCTTCGCACTGGGACCTGGCGTTCATCCGGCGCTTCATGGTGTTCTTCGGCCCGATCAGCAGCGTGTTCGACTTCCTCACCTTCGCGCTCATGATCGGGATCTTCCACGCCGGACCCGACCTGTTCCGCGCCGGCTGGTTCGCCGAGTCCCTGGCGACGCAGACCCTGGTGATCTTCGCCATCCGCACCCGCCGCAGCCCCTTCACGCGCAGCCGCCCGAGCCGCCCGCTCGTCATCGCGGCCGTGTCCACGGTCACGGTCGGGGTCCTGCTCCCGCTGTCGCCCGCGGCCCAGCTCCTGGGGTTCGCGCCCCTTCCGCTGGGCTTCTTCCTCGCCCTGGCCGGGATGGTCGTGCTCTACCTCGTGCTCATCGAGTTCGCCAAGCGGTTGTTCTTCGCGGACCCCGAGGGCCGTGCGCCGCACCCGACCCCACGGCCACCACACCACCAGGTCCACCGTCGCGCTGCTCGGTTCACCGTGGGCGGGCGACTGGGGTCCTGACCCACACGACCACGCCCCCTCGTCCCGTCAGGACCGACCGGCACCGTCGGTCGCCGAGATCCGCAGGAGGTCCGCGGCCGCCCCTTGGGGTCGCTGGCTCGGGTGCCACACCGCGCGCAGCAGGCGTGGAATGGACAGGTCCCGCACGGGCACCTCGACCAGGCGCCCGCCTCCGACGTCCTGACGCACCGCCAGCGAGGAGAGCACGGCCGGGCACCCGGACGTGACGACCGCGTCCCGCACCGCGCCGGTGGACGACAGCACCAGCTCGGGCTCGACGAGGTCCGGCACCGCCTCGAGCAGCCGCAGCCGCGTGCCCGACCCTGCCTCGCGGACCACGAGGGGGGTGCGGGCGAGCTCGTCCCGGCAGATCCCCCGGGGCAGCCTGGCCCACCGGTGGTCCGGCGCCACGACGACCACGAGGTGGTCGCGGGCGACGACCTTGGACCGCAGGGTGCGGGGGACCCTGGGGCCCTCGACATAGCCGAGGCTGACCTCACCGGCCGCGACCAGCCCGAGGACCATCTCGGAGTTCCCGGGACGCACCTGCACCCGCGCCTGCGCCTGCTGTCCGCGCAGCTGGCTCGCCCACCGCGGCAGCAGGCACTCCGAGATGGTGTTGCTCGCCGCCACGTGCACCACGGTGTCACCCTCGGACCGCAGGGCCCGGACACCGTCGTCCAGGGATTCCGCCGCGTTCAGCACGTCCCGGGCCCAGGTGACCACGAGCTGGCCCGCTGACGTGAGCACCACGCCCCTGGTCGACCGGTCGAACACCGCCACCCCGAGGGTGGCCTCCGACGCACGGATCCGACCGCTCACCGCCTGCTGGGTGACGCCGAGGAGCTCGGCCGCGGCCGACATGCTGCCGGCCCCCGCCGTGACGACGAGGGCGTGCAGCTGGCCCAGGTCCGGGACGCGTGTCGCCCTGTGGTTCACCATGCCTGCAGCCTACGTCGCCACAAGGACTGCTTGTCGTGCCACAAGCACGGCGGGGCTACCGCCTCCCGTTCGGGCGACCCAGACTGGTCCCGTGACGACGTTGACGACCACCCCCGGCCAGACCCGCCAGAGGGTCGCCGCAGCACCCCTCCCGCCGGCCGGCCCCGCGTGGTTCTCCGCCGTGATGGGAACCGGCATCCTGGCAACGCTGCTCCAGCTGCACGTGGGCGCCACCCGGGGCGGTCACTGGGCCGCGGTGCTGCTGCTGTTCCTCGGGTGGCTGCTACTGCTCGGACTCGGCAGCGCCTTCGCCGCGCGCGTCGTGCGTGACCGTGCCGCCCTCACCGAGACCATGGCCCCGTCGGTGGTCGGGCTGTGGGGCACGGTGTCGATGGGGCTGCTGGCGATCGGCGCGGCCACGCTGGCCATCGCGCCCGACGCGCTCCCCCACCTGGCCCACGCGGCGGTCGTCGTCGATGCCGGCCTGTGGACGACGGGCACGGCCCTGGGTCTGCTCACGGCCCTGGGGTTCACCGCGGCGCTCGCGACCCGCGAGATGGGCCTCCCGAGCCCCACCTGGGGACTCCCCATCGTGCCGCCCATGGTGTCGGCGACCACGGGCGCCTCGCTCGTGCCCCACCTCTCCTCGACCCTGGGGCGACTGGCACTCCTCGTCGTGGCCGCGGGCTGCTTCGTCCTGGCCCTGTCCCTGGGCACCGTGGTCTTCACCATCGCCTACCGCCACCACGTCGCCGTCGCCCAGATCCCGCTCGTCGCCTCGGCCTCCTCCTGGATCCCGCTCGGGATCGTGGGCCAGTCGACCGCCGCCGCCCAGGCGATGGCGGCGCAGACGTCCGGGGCGCTGTCCGTCGACGGGCAGGCGGCCGCGCACCAGCTCGCCGACGCCTACGGCTACCTCATGCTGGTGGTCGGCATCCCCGTGGTCGCCTTCGCGGTGCTGGTGACCGCTCGTGGCTTCCGGGCCGGGATGCCGTTCAGCCCCGGGTGGTGGGCCCTCACCTTCCCCATCGGCACCCTCGCCCTCGGCGCCCACCTGCTGGGTGCAGCGACCGGCCACCGGCCGATCACCCTGGTCGGCTGGCTGGCCGTGGGTGCGCTGTGCTGCACCTGGACCCTGTGCGCGACCGCGAGTCTCGTCGCGCTGCGCCGGCAGGACCCTCGGCGCGGCACTCAGAAGCCGGCAGGCTCGTGGGGTCGGTAGGCCGCCTCGAGCGTTGCCACCTCGGAGTCGTCGAGCTCGAGCTCCACCGCCTCGACCGCGTCGGTCAGGTGTGCCGCCTTCGTGGCCCCGATGATGGGGGCGGTCACCACCGGGTTGCGCATGACCCAGGCGAGGGCGACCTGTGCGCGGGGCACCCCGCGGGCGTCGGCCACCTCTCCGACCGCGTCGACGACCGCGCGGTCGCCCTCCTCGTAGAGGGTCTCGCCGAACTCGTCCGAGGCACTGCGGGTGGTCTGCGTGCCCCACTCCCGGGTCAGCCGCCCACGGGCCAGCGGGCTCCACGGCACCACCCCTACGCCCTGGTCGGCGCACAGCGGGAACATCTCCCGCTCCTCCTCGCGGTTGAGCAGGTTGTAGTGGTCCTGCATCGACACGAAACGGGTCCAGCCGTGCGCCCGCGCGAGGTACTGGGCCTTGGAGAACTGCCAGGCCCACATGGACGACGCCCCCAGGTAGCGCACCTTGCCGACCTTCACCAGGTCGTGCAGCGCCTCGAGGGTCTCCTCGATCGGGGTCACGGGGTCCCAGCGGTGGATCTGGTAGAGATCGACGTAGTCGGTGCCGAGCCGGGTGAGGCTGGCATCGATCGCCGCCATGATCGCCTTGCGCGACAGGCCTGCCCCGTTGGGCCCGTCGTGCATGCGCCCATGCACCTTGGTCGCGATGACGAACTCGTCCCGTCGCGCGTACTCCGCCAGGGCCCGTCCGACGATCTCCTCGCTGCTGCCGGCCGAGTAGACGTTGGCGGTGTCGAAGAACGTGATCCCGGCCTCGACCGCCTGCCTGATCAGGGGTCGACTCGCCTCCTCGTCCAGGGTCCAGGCGTGGTTGCCCCGGGTGGGCTCACCGAAGCTCATGCAGCCCAGGGCCAGCGCCGAGACCTCGAGACCGGTCGAACCCAGCTTCAGGTACTTCATGGCGATCCTGTACTCCTTGCACGCGACGACGGCTGACTCCCCAACAACGTAGGTCATGGGCGGACCAGCGGCGTAGAGTGGCCGCCAGAAGGCTGCCCTGGACCCTGGTGGCGCACCCACCACGCCAGGAGTCAGACATGGCTGCCACGTCCCTTCCTGCGGTTACGCCCGAGCGCACCTCCGAGTCGTTGTATGCCGCCGCTGCAGCGCAGGTTCGCGCAGCCGGACTGCTGCGCTCCCGGCCACTGCCCTACGTGGCCCTGGTCAGCGCGACCCTGGGGGTCCTGGCCCTGACGGTGGCGGCGATGGTGCGGTGGCAGGACTCGTGGTGGCTCGTGCTCAGTGGCGTCGTCCTCGCCGCCGTGTCGGCCCAGATCGGCTTCCTGGGGCACGACATCGCCCACCGGCAGGTCTCCCACGGCCGGAGGGCCTGTCTGGTGCTGGGCCTGGTCCACGCCAACCTGTTGAGCGGGCTGAGCTACGCGTGGTGGATGCACAAGCACAACGCCCACCACGCCCACCCGAACGACCTGGAGACCGATCCCGACGTCCGCGCAGGTGTCATCGTCTTCGACGTCGGCCAGGCCGCCTCACGGCGAGGACTGCTCGCGGTCGTCACCCGCATCCAGGCGTGGCTCTTCTTCCCCATGCTCCTGCTCGAGGCGCTCAACCTCTACGTCGCCGGCCTGCGCGCCCTGCTCCGTCCCGGGCTGCGCCACCGGACCGTCGAGCTGTCGCTCATCGCGACGCACACGGCCCTCTACCTCACGCTGGTGGTCGCGACCATGACGTGGCTGCAAGGACTGGTCTTCATGGCCGTTCACCAGGGACTGCGCGGGGTGTACCTCGGCCTGTCCTTCGCGCCGAACCACAAGGGCATGCCGGTGCTGAGCGGGGTCGACGAAGCAGACCCGTTCCTGCGCCAGGTCCTCACGGCTCGCAACATCCACGGCGGCCCCTTCCTCGACGTGGCGCTCGGTGGACTCAACTACCAGATCGAGCACCACCTGTTCCCGAGCATGCCGCGGTCCAACCTGCGCAAGGCGCAGGAGATCATCCGCCCCTTCTGCGCCGAGCACGGGGTGCCCTACCTGGAGGCTTCGGTCACCTCGTCCTACGGCCAGGTCATCCGGCACCTGCACTCCGTGGGCGCGCCCCTTCGCCCCTCCCCCGCCAAGGGCTGACACCCTGCCACGATGACTTCACCCGCCGACGGGAGTCTGCATGGAGGAGACCACCCGAAGGGAGGATGACCCCATGGCCCACGACAGGGATCCCGGTGTCGATGCCTACCTCGAGGGGCTCCCACCGTGGCAGGCAGCGCTGTGCCAGCAGCTCCGCGACCTCGTGCATCGCGCCGACCCGGAGGTGCGCGAGACCGTCAAGCGCAGGGTGCAGCCCTACTTCGTCCTCGAGGGCAACGTGTGTGCCCTCCTCGCGACCAAGGACCACGTCAACCTGTTCGTCTACGACGGCGGGCTGGTCGACGACCCCCACGGCCTCGTCACCGGCGGGCACGACAACACGACGGCACGGACCATCGCCTTCTGGGAGGGTGACGCCGTCGACGAACCCGCTTTGGTCGAGTTCCTGCGCCAGGTGGCCGCCAACAACCGGGCGGGCGGTTGGCGGATGCTCAAGCGGCGCCAGGGCCGCTGACCGAGGGCTGGGGACCGAACTCGACCACCGCCCTTACTCCGGGGCGGGCGTCCTCCAGCCACACCCGAGCACCGTTGCGCCGCAACAGCTCCCGGGTGATCGACAGCCCGAGGCCACTCCCCCCGGAGTCACGGTCACGGGCGTCGTCGAGCCGCGCGAACCGGTCGAAGACCCGCTCCAGGTCCCCTGCCGGGATGCCGGACCCGTCGTCGGTGACCACCACGCGCGGGCCACCACTGCCGGTGCCACACGTCAGTGCCACCCCGGAGCGCGCATGGCGGACCGCGTTGTCCACGAGGTTGCCCAGGGCCCGCACGAGGTCGGCCCGAGCGGCGGTCACCACAGGAGCCCGCTCCCCCTCGCTGCCCGGTGACGGGGACACCCCCACGGGGATGCGTGCACCGGCATACCGGCCGACCACCTCGGTGAGCAGGTCGGGGAGCGAAACCTCTTGGCGCACGGGTGGGGCCGCGTCGGCGCCGCTGCGCGCCAGCACGAGCAGGTCCTCGACGAGGGCCGAGAGGCGGTCCACCTCGGGGAGCAGGTCTGCCGGGAGGCCCTGGCCCTCGCCGAGGCGTTGGGCGACCTCGAGCTGGGTGCGCATCGTCGCGAGGGGGCTGCGCAGCTCGTGCGCGGCATCGGCCACGAAGGCGCGCTGCTGTGCGCTGGACGACGCCAGCCGTCCGAGCATGTCGTTGAGCGTCTGCGCCAGGGCGCTGATCTCGTCGCGGGCCGGCAGGACGGGGAGCCGCTCCGAGGAGTCGCCGGCGCTGCCGATCCGCGCCGCGCCCTGCCGCAACCGCTCCACGGGACGCAGCGCAAGGCCGATCACGCGCCACGACACGAGCACCAGGACGAGGACGACGAGGGGGAAGACGACCAGCAGCACGGTGCGCAGCACGCGACGGCTCGTCTCCAGGTCCGCGGTCGGCACCCCTGCGACCACCAGCACCCTCGCTGTCGGCGGCCCCGCCTCCACCCCAGCCACCCGCAGCGGCCCGTCGACGCCGGCCCGGTTGCCGCCCACCACGATCGACGCCCCCGTCGCGAGGTCGCGACGCTCGGCTGCCGTGAGCAGGGAGGTGAGCCGGTCGGCGGTCACGGACCCACCCAGCACCCTGTTCTGTTCGTCGAGGATCTGCACCACCAGGGCGCCTCCCACCGGTACCGGCTCGGGCAGGCGGCCGTCGTTGACCAGCGCGGCGACGTCGGTCGCACTGGCGCGGGCCTCGGTCACCGTGCCGCGCTCGAGGGCGGTGCTCATCGCGGTGTAGAGCAGGATCCCACCGACCAGCAGCGCGCCGACGACACCCACCAGGCCCACCGCCATCAGCCGCCACCTCAGGCTCAGGCGCGCGGACCAGGGCATCATGCCCGCATCCGGTAGCCGGCGCCCCGGACGGTCTCGATGCGGTCCCGACCGATCTTGCGGCGCAGGTAGCCGATGTAGACCTCCACGACGTTGCTGTCCGAGTCCTCGGCGACGCCCCAGACGTCGTCGAGGAGCGACTCTGCGGCTGACCACGGCCGGGTGCGCCCGCAGCAGGTGCTCGAGCACGAGGAACTCGCGACGGGACAGCCCCACCTCGGTGCCGGCGACCTCGACGCGCCGCGACGACGGGTCGAGCCGGACGTCGCCGGCTTCGAGGGTCGTGGCGCGCGGGCCCGACTCGCGGCGCAGCAGGGCCCGGAGCCGAGCCAGCAGGACCACGAACGAGAACGGCTTGGTGAGGTAGTCGTCGGCGCCGTAGTCCAGGCCGTCGGCCTGGTCGTACTCGCCGTCCTTCGCCGACAGGATGAGCACCGGCACCCAGTTCCGCTCCTCCCGCAGCGTCCGCACCACCGTGTAGCCGGACATCCCCGGCAGCATGATGTCGAGGATGACGGCGTCGTACCCACCGAACCGGGCAGCCTCCAGGCCGCTGGGCCCGTCCCCCGCCACGTCGACCACGAAACCCTCGCCCCCCAGCCCCCGGGCCAGGGCGGTCGCCATCCCCTTCTCGTCCTCGACCACCAGCACTCTCACGCGGT
This sequence comes from uncultured Actinomycetota bacterium, assembly GCA_963757635.1. GTDB lineage: Bacteria > Actinomycetota > Actinomycetes > Actinomycetales > Dermatophilaceae > Pedococcus. The sequence goes on from CAVWSK010000007.1 coordinate 476,126, forward strand.
CACTGTGGCACGATCCCGGGCCCACGGACCGCACCTCACCCGCTCCGGCTCTCATCACGGTCTTAGGCAGCACGGGCCACCATGGAGCCATGAGCCTCTTCACCGACCACCCGATCGCCCGCTGGAGCGCACCAGGCGCTGCGCTCGTCCTGGTGGGTGCGGTGGCACTGGTCTCCAACCACACCGCAAGCGCCGACCCGAGCCTGCCGACCCGCACCGCGGCGCAGCTGCTCGTCGACGTCCAGCAGTCCCGCCTGTCGGGGCTCTCCGGCACCGTCGTCCAGACCTCGAACCTCGGCCTGCCGGACCTCCCCGGCGTGGGCGGTGGGGGCGCCACGGGCGGCGGCGGGGGTTCATCGTCCCTGACGTCCGCCGTGAGCGGCACCCACACGTGGCGTGTCTGGTACGCCGGCCCGACCCAGGCCCGGGTGGCGCTGGTCGGCAGCCTCGGCGAGTCGGACGTCATCCGCAACGGCAAGGACCTGTGGATCTGGTCGAGCAAGGACAAGACCGCCAGCCACCTGACCATCCCGGCGCACGGGGCCTCGGGCACCACGCCGGTCCCCGGCCCGACCGACCTGCCGAAGACCCCGCAGGAGGCAGCCACCATGGCGCTGGCCGCCCTCGACCCGACCACGTCCGTGACGACGTCGGGGACCGCGGTGGTCGCCGGTCGCAGCGCCTACGAGCTGGTCCTGCGGCCCAAGGACCCTGGCACCCTCGTCGCCCAGGTCCGCATCTCCGTCGACGCCGTGCGGCACATCCCGCTGCGCGTGCAGGTCTACTCGACCACCACGGCCAACCCCGCCTTCGAGGTCGGCTTCAGCCAGGTCGACTTCGCCAAGCCCGACGCCTCGCGGTTCGCCTTCAACCCACCGCCGGGCACCAAGGTCACCCAGTCCGCGCTCGGCGGCGCGAAGCCGTCGACCACGCCGCAGAAGGGCGCGGCGACTGCCGCCCCGGCCGTGAAGACCGTCGGGACCGGCTGGTCGAGCGTGGTCGTCGGCACCCTGCCGAAGTCCGACGCGTCGGCCAAGGGAGGCACCACGGGCACTCTCCAGGCCATCCTCCAGCGACTGCCCAAGACCTCCGGGGCCTGGGGCTCGGGGCGCGTCCTCAAGGGCACGCTCTTCACGGCCGTGGTGACCGATGACGGTCGCGTCGCGGTGGGTGCCGTGACCCCTGACCGCCTGTATGCCGCCCTGGCGGCCCGGTGACCCAGCTCACCGGTGAGCGGGGCGGGGCGCCCCTCCGCGCCCCTGCTCGCGAACCGGTCGACGCGGACCCCCGGCCCGACGAGCTGCTGGCCCTGCAGACGCACGGGCTGACCAAGCGTTTCGGCGAGCAGCTCGCCGTGGCGGGGATCGACCTGAGGGTGCCCCGCGGCGCGGTCTACGGCTTCCTGGGCCCGAACGGCTCGGGCAAGACGACGACGATCCGCATGCTGCTCGGCCTGGTCACCCCCACCGCCGGGACCCGGCACGTGCTCGGGCTGCCGATCCCCGAGCGGGCCAACGACGCCCTGCACCGCGTCGGCTCGCTCGTGGAGGGGCCGGCCTTCCACCCCTACCTGTCCGGTCGAGCGAACCTCATCCGCCTGGACGCGGCCGACGTCCTGGCCGACCACCGCAGCGCGGCGACCCGGATCGACGCGGCCCTGGACCGGGTGGGCCTGCTGGCCGCCGCGGGCAAGCGCTACCGGGCCTACTCGCTCGGTATGCGCCAGCGCCTGGCCATCGCCGCCGCCCTGCTCGCTCCTCGCGAGCTGCTCGTCCTCGACGAGCCCACGAACGGGCTGGACCCGCAGGGAACCCGTGAGGTGCGCTCGCTCATCGGGTCGCTGGCCGCCGACGGCACCACCGTCTTCGTGTCGAGCCACCTGCTCGCTGAGGTGGAGCAGATGTGCTCCCACCTCGGGGTGATGCGCGACGGCCGGCTCGTCGCCCAGGGCACCGTCGGCCAGGTCCGCTCGGCGGGCACGCAGGTGCTGCGGCTGGAGACGCCCCAACCCCAGGCCGCGGTTCGCGTGCTCGAGGGCCTCGGCACCACCCAGCTCGCCGTCGACGGCGAGGTGGTGCGCGGCATACCGGGGTCGTTGGCGGCCGAAGAGGTGGTGGCCGCGCTCGTGCGCGCGGAGGTCGGCGTCCGCGCCTTCTCGATCGAGGCACCCAGCCTCGAGGACCTGTTCGTCTCGCTCACCGGGGAGGGCTTCGATGTCAGCGGCTGACGTGCCCACCACCGGCACCCTGACGGCACCGCGTCGACGGCTCCCCGTGCCGTCGACGCGGCTGCTGCGCTCCGAGCTGCGACTCATCGGCGGCCGCCGCCGCAACCAGGCGGGCCTGGCGGTCCTGGCCGCGGTGCCGATCGTCATGGCGATCGCGGTCAAGGTGTCCAAGCCCGGGGCCGGTGGCGGCGACGGACCCGACTTCTTCTCCTCGATCACCGCCAACGGCCTGTTCGTCCCCCTCGCCGCCCTCGGCGTCGAGATGGGGATGTTCCTGCCGCTGGCGCTGTCCATGCTCTCCGGCGACGCCATCGCCGGGGAGGCCAACATCGGCACCCTGCGCTACCTGCTGACCGTGCCGGTGGACCGGACCCGGCTGCTGGCCGTGAAGTACCTCTCGCTGTGCATCGCCGCCGTGTGGGGAGTGTGTGCGGTGGCCCTGCCCGGAGCCGTGGTGGGCATCGCCCTCTTCGGCACCGGACCGCTGACGACGCTGTCCGGCGACCAGATCGGGTTCGGGTCCGCCGTGTGGCGCCTCGTCCTGGTCATGCTCTACCTCAGCGCTGGGCTCGCGGCCCTGGCGGCGGTGGGCCTGTTCATCTCCACGCTCACCGAGCAGCCGATCGCGGCCGCCATCGCCCTGATGATCGTCACGATCGTCTCGTGGATCCTCGACAGCGTCCCGCAGCTGGCCTGGCTGCATCCCTGGCTCGTGGTCGACCACTTCCTGGCGTTCGGTGACCTGCTGCGCAACCCGATGGCCGGCGACGCCGTGACGACCGGACTGCTCGTCTTCGCGGGGTATGCCGCGGTGTTCTGGCTCGCGGCGTGGGCGCGGTTCTCCGGCAAGGACATCACGAGCTGACGCGCGGCTGGACTGCTCCCGGCGTCAGCGCATGTTGCCGGTGTGGCCGAGGCTGAACCGACCGGGTTGTGGCCAGACCGCGAGGCCGTGCGGCCCGGCGTCCACCGGGATGGCGTGCAGGAGCTTGCCGGTCGTCGTGTCGATGACGTAGACGACGCTGTCGTAGCGCCCGGCCAGCCAGAGCTCACGTCCGTCGAGGGTGACACCGCCCATGTCCGGCGACCCCCCTCCCGGCAGCTTCCACGTGGATGCCACCGTCAGGGTCGGTGCATCCAGCACGGCGATGCTCCCGGCGTCCCGGTTGGAGACGAACAACCGGGTGGCGTCCCGTGAGGGGTAGATGCCGTGGGCACCGAGGCCGGTGTGGACGAAGCGGGAGTAGGTCAGCGTCGCGGCATCGATGACCCAGACCCCGTTGCGGAGCATGTCGGCGACCACGAAGTCACGGCCATCGGGGGTGAGCCGCACGTCCTGTGGCATCGCACTCGCCCCGGGGCGAAGGCCCGTCTTGGGACTGCCCGACATGCGCATGGCATCGTGCGGTGACGTCGCGCCGGGGGTCTTGATCGCGTTGAGGTCGATCACCGTGACGACCCGCGTGGCCTGGGCGTCGGTGACCACGAGCTTGCCGCTGAACTCACAGCTGGCGACGAGGAACTTCAGGTCGGCGGTGTAGTCGGCATGGTTGAGGCCGGCGCAGGGCACGGCGAGGGAACGCTGCAGCCGCATCGTGTGGGGGTCGCGGACGTCGATCCGGTGGAGCCGTTCGGCCATGACCAGGGCGTGCGTGCCATCGGGGGTGAAGTAGAGGTTGTAGGGGTCGTCCACCGGCACCGGTCGTCCCGGGCGACCCGTGCGCGGGTTGATGGGAGTCAACGTGTTGCCGCGGTCCGCGTTGACCCACAACGTCTTCAGGTCCCACGACGGCACGACGTGCTGGGGCTCCCGGCCGGTGCGGAAGCGGCCGACGACCTTGTAGGTGGCTGGGTCGATGAGCTGCACCGTGTTGCTGACCGAGTTCGGGACGTAGACCATCGGACGGGCTCGGCCGGCCACAGCGCTCAGCCCCGTGGCACCCGCACCCGCATACACCGAGGTGACCGTGGGCGGGGCCGTCGTCGGTGACGTGGTGCTGGACCTGACCGGCGCGGAGCTCGGCGCGGGCGCGGCAGGGAGGCCGTCTCCGGCCGAGCACGCCGCGACGCCGAGGACCAGCACGGCACCGCACGTGGCACCCCAACGGCTCGGGAGCCTCACTGGTCTGCCAGGAGCGTCGAGAGCGTCACCGGGGCGAGGCCGCGCGCGGCCAGACCCGCGAGGATGCCGGGGAGTGCCGTGACCGTCCCCGCGTGACCGAAGTGCAGGCTGACGATCGAGCCCGCCCGAACGCTGGCGAGCGTGCGTTGCCGCACGGCCGTCGCCCCCGGGTCGCGGAAGTCCTCCGGGTCGACGTCGTAGGACACGCACCGCTGGTATCCGGCGGCCCGGGCGGCGGCCCGGATGACGGCGGTGCTCGACTGGGTACCCGAGGGCCGGAACCACCAGCCGGGGGTCCCGATCGCCACGCGCAGGGCCTCCGCGCCCTTGGCGGCCTCCCGGTCGGCCTCGGTGGCCGAGAGCTGCTTCATCTGCTGGTGGCTCCAGGTGTGGTTTCCGAGCTCGTGCCCGGCCGCCACGATCTGCCGCCCTATCGATGGCGCCCCCTGAAGCCAGGTGCCCACCGCGAAGACGGTGATCTGGGCGTCCGCCTTGCGGCACGCTGCCAGGATCGAGTGGGCGAGGTCGAGCGGTCCCTGGCCGTGGAACGTCAGGGCCACCTGCGCACGGTCGCGCGGGCCGTGGGTGATGTCCGGCCCGACGGTTCGGGCGATCGCTGGTTCCGGAGCCGGACCCCGAGCGCTGGGGGTGCTGGTCTGCGGAGCGCCCGACGAGGCGCGGGTCGAGGGCGTGGCCGGCGAGGTCGACGGGGAGGCCGTCGCCGACCGTGGCGGCGTCGGGTCACTCGGCGAACAGGCACCGAGCGTCAGCCCAGCGAGACCAGCGCCGATGATGACGCGGCGGGGAGGGTTGGTGGGCACGGTTCCCGACACTACCGAGCCGTTCCTGAGGATCCCTTGAGCGCGGGGGAACCGCACCCCGGAGATGCCTGTGCTCAGCCCTCGGCGCGCCGCTCCTCGCGCAGCCGCGGCTCGGTGCGCCGCTCGGGGTGGATGCCGCGCTTGTCGCGGTAGAACTCCCGGACCTTGTCCATGTCGGCGACCACGTCGCGGGTGGCCTTGATCGTGGGCCCGAAACCTGCTGTGCGCGTGGGCCCGTCGATGAAGGCGAGCGCGATGGGGAGGTTCGCCGATCGCGCGAGGCGCCAGAAGCCGGACTTCCAGTACTCGCCCTTGGTGCGGGTGCCCTCGGCCGCCAGGACGAGCAGGAACGGCTCACCGCTGCGAGCCTCGCGCACGAGCTCGCGCACGACGGCGCCCGGGTTGTCGCGGTCCAGCGGCAACCCGCCCAGCCGGGGCAGGAGCCAGCCGAGGGGCCCCCGGAAGAGCTCCTGCTTGATGAGCACCCGTGGCGTGACGCCTCCACGCCACATGATGAGCAGCATCATGACGAAGTCCCAGTTCGAGGTGTGCGGCGCACCGACCAGCACCCCCGTCCGCGGCACGTCGCCGACAGCGGTCCAGCGAGCAGCACGCAGCGTCAGCGTGGCAAGTCGGCTCCTCATCGCAGTCCTCCCCGTGGCGGCGCGTCGACCCCGACGGGGTGGACGGTGGAACCAACCTAGTTGCTGCCCGCCCACGACGGTGGTGGGATGCTCGCACGTCGCCCAGTGGTCACCAGCCACCCTGTGGCCAGCCCTTCCCCGAGAGGCCTCCGATGACCCGGCACCACCTCCTGCCGACCCCTGACCACGTCGTGGATGCCGTCTCCCGCGACTCCGCGCCCGCCCTCACGGTGAGCCCTGGCGACACCGTCGTGGTCGAGTCCCTCGACGCAGGAGGACACCTCGAGCGGCAGGAGTCCCCCGGCGAGGACCGCCCCCGGATGTTCACCTCGCGACGGGGCCACTGCCTGACCGGCCCGATCGCTGTCGCCGGCGCTCGTCCGGGTGACCTGCTGTCCGTGCACTTCGCCGCACTCACCCCGGGCGGGTGGGGATGGACCGTCTCCGGGGGCACGGACAGCTGGCTCAACGAGCGGATCGGCGTCGCCTCGACGCCGCGCGGCGACCTGCTCTACGACATCGACGTCAGCTCGGGCCTGGCCCGCAACCAGCTGGGGCACGCCGTGCGACTGGCGCCGTTCCTGGGCGTCGTGGGAGTGGCGTGCGATGTCCCGGGCGAGCTCTCCACCGTTCCCCCGCGACCCGAGAGCGGGGGGAACATCGACTGCCGGGACCTCGTGGCCGGGTCGACGCTCTACCTGCCCGTCAACGTCCCGGGGGCGCTGCTCACCGTGGGGGACGGTCATGCCGCCCAGGGTCAGGGCGAGGTCGGTGGCACCGCCATCGAGTGCCCCATGACGACCGAGCTCGTGCTCGACCTGGTGACCGGTGCCGCGCTCTCCACCATCCATGCGCTCACGCCGTCGGCGCGACTCACCTTCGGCTTCGACACGGACCTCAACGTGGCGACGGCTTCGGCCCTGGGCGCCATGCTCACCTGGCTGGAGTCGCTCCTGCGCGTGTCACGGTCCGAGGCCCTTGCGCTGGCCAGCGCCGTCGTCGACCTCACCGTCACCCAGGTCGCGAACCAGACCTGGGGCGTGCACGCCACGCTCCCCCACGACGCGCTCGAGCTCGCCACACCGGGCGGAGCCTGATCAGGCGGACTCGGGAAGCTGCTCCGCGAGGAACTCGCGCAGGGTCTCGCGGTGCTCCTCCCCGAAGATGCCTGCCGCTGCGACCAGGTGGGCCAGGTCGTTGGGCCGCACCACGTGGACCCCGCCGACCTCGAGGTCGGACTCCATGAGTGGCATGAGGCCGTCCACGAAGCAGACCACCCCGGTGACCGGGACCTCGAGGTGCTCGGTGGCCATGGCCGATCGCAGGGCCGCCACGCGAGCCCGGGTGGCGGCCAGCGAGTCCGTCATGACCTGCCCACCGACCACGAGGTCATCGGCTGCCGGGTCCCCACCGGGGGACGCGCGGCGTTCGATGGCTGCGTTCTTGAAGTGCTTGACGTCCACGACGTAGACCCCGGAAGGCCCGATCGCGACATGCCCGACGTGGGCGCGACGGCCCGGCACGCGACGGTCGTGCAGGGACAGCACGCCTCGAGCGCCAGCGGCATCGAGCAGCGAGCGGACCGCGGCGTCAGGGTCGTCGGCCACCTTGGACCGGATGTACTGGATGCGGATCGAGTGGACCTTGGGCAGGCGGGAGAAGAAGCCACCCCGACGGCGACGAGCGCGCCGGGACTCCTCGGCCACGAGGGCACCCGGCACCCGCCGCGGCAGTGGGGGCAGCGGCAATGGCGCGACGGCCTCGACCACGTCGACGAGGTCCGACTCGGCGGCCCCCTCCGGCTCCGGCTCCGGCTGGGCCGGGACCGCGGCCACGGGTACGGACGCGGGCACCGTGGGACGTTCGGCGACCTGGAGCTCACCGGCCGTCACCAGCTGGCCTGCCGCGACGAGCTCGCCGGCCGGGGCCAGCTGGCTGCGCAGTGCGGCCAGCGTGGCCTCGATCGTCGACACCCCTGCGGTCCACGAGGCGGGAACCACGACCTCTTCGCGGGTGGCGGGGCGCCCGGTCTCGCCGGAAATCCTGTCGTCCATGCACGCGAGACACACGACGCTGTCGGGCTCCCCGGCATACTCTGCTCGCTGACCTGCGGAGATGAACTCCCCACAGCCACACACGCCGGGACGCTTCATCCGGATCACCTCGGGCACCATGCCCACCACCCCCATCGGGTTCGTGGCCCCCACCGTGGCACGGCAGGGGTGACCCGCGGGAGTCCTCGGGGCGTCTTCCACCGGATCCGCGTATGCCGCAGGCATACGTTCGGCTGGGTCAGGTCTGGACTTGGTCTGTTCGCCGGTGGGATGGCCTGGTCCGGAGTATCATCCCGCCGACCGTCCCAACCGGCGTGCCAGGTAGGGCGCGGTGAGGCTCGATCCGGAGCGGGCCACGTCACGCGGGACACCCGTGGCGACGACCTGGCCGCCGGCGTCACCGCCCCCCGGACCCAGGTCGATGACCCAGTCCGCCGTCGCGATCGTGTCCAGGTCGTGCTCGACGAGCACCACCGTGTTTCCCGCATCGACCAGCTGGTGCAGCTGCCGCAGCAGCAGCGCGATGTCGGCCGGGTGCAGTCCCGCCGTCGGCTCGTCGAGCAGGTACAGCGCGTGGCCCCGTCGGGCACGCTGCAGCTCGGTGGCCAGCTTGATGCGCTGGGCCTCCCCACCGCTGAGCTCCGTCGCGGGCTGCCCCAGCCGCAGGTAGCCCAGCCCCACGTCGCGCAGGGTCTGGAGGCTGCGGGCGGCGGCGGGGACGTCGGCGAGGAAGACGGCGGCCTCGTCCACGGGCATGGCGAGGACCTCGGCGATGTCCTTGCCGCGATAGGTCACCTCGAGGGTCTCGAGGTTGTAGCGCGCTCCGTGGCAGGTGGGGCAGGGCCCGTAGGTGCCGGGCAGGAACAGCAGCTCGACCTCGACGAAGCCCTCGCCCTGGCACGTCTCGCACCGCCCCTCGGCGACGTTGAACGAGAACCGGCCCGCGGCATACCCCCGAGCCCTCGCCTCGTCGGTCGCCGCGTACAGCTTGCGGACGGCGTCGAACATCCCCGTGTAGGTGGCCAGGTTGGACCGGGGGGTGCGGCCGATCGGTCGCTGGTCGACCCGGACCAGCCGGTCGAACGCCTCGAGCCCGGACGCGTCCTGCACGTCCACCTCGAGGTCGCCCTCGTCGGAGTCCTGGGTCGCGACCCCCAGGTGCCTGCGCACGACCTCCGAGAGGACCTGCGTGACCAGGCTCGACTTCCCCGAGCCGGACACCCCCGTGACGGTTGTCAGCACCCCCATGGGGATGTCGACGGACACGTCCCGCAGGTTGTGCCGGGAGACACCGCGCAGGCGCAGCCACCCGTGCGGCGTCCGCGGGTCGTGCACCAGGGGCTCCGCACGGCCGAACAGGTAGTCGCCGGTCGCCGACCCCTCCACCTGCTCGAGGCCGTCGACGGGGCCCGAGTACAGCACCCGTCCGCCGCCCTCCCCCGCGCCGGGACCGATGTCCACGACCCAGTCCGCCCGGCGCACGACGTCCATGTCGTGCTCCACGACGAACAGCGAGTTGCCCGACGCCTTGAGGCGGTCGAGCACGTCCAGGAGCGGTTCAGCGTCGGCCGGGTGGAGGCCCGCGGAGGGTTCGTCGAGGACGTACACCACGCCGAACAGCCCCGACCGGAGCTGGGTCGCGATCCTGAGCCGCTGCGCCTCGCCGGGTGACAGCGTCGTCGAGCCGCGACCGAGGCTGAGGTAGCCCAGGCCCGAGGTCGAGGAGCACCTCCACCCGCGCGACGAGGTCCGCGGCGATCCGGACGGCAACCTCGGTCGCCTCCCCGGAGCCCGCACTCGAGGTGGCGGCCGTGGCGCCGGTCAGCTGGGCAGCGGGCCGCAGCAGGTCGGCGACGTCGACGAGCGACAGGGCGTTCAGCTCCGCGATGGACCGGCCGGCGAAGGTCACGGCGAGGGCCTCGGGCCGCAGGCCACTGCCCTGGCACACCGGGCAGGGCACGCTGCGCACGAAGCGCAGGGCCCGCTCACGCATCCGCTGGCTCTGCGAGTCCGCAAGGACGTGCATGACGTGCTTGCGGGCGCTCCAGAACTTCCCGTGGTAGCTGTGGTCGACCCGGTCTCGTTCAGGCTTGATGAGGACCGACGGCTGCTCGTCGGTGTAGAGCAGCCAGTCGCGGTCCTTTGCGCCCAGCCTGCGCCACGGCCTGTCGACGTCGATCCCCAGGCCCATGACGATGCTGCGGAGGTTGGCGCCCTGCCACGCGCCGGGCCAGGCTGCGATGGCACCCTCACGGATGCTCAGGGCGGGGTCGGGGACCAGCAGGTCCTCGGCCACGTCGTGGACGACGCCGAGTCCGTGGCACCGCAGGCAGGCGCCGGCCGCGGTGTTCGACGAGAATGCCTCGGCACCCAGCCGCGGCGCGCCGGGCGGGTACGTGCCAGCCCGCGAGTAGAGCATCCGCACCAGGTTGGACAGTGTCGTGATGGTGCCGACCGTCGACCGGGCGCTCGGCGCTCCTCGCCGCTGCTGCAGCGCCACCGCCGGCGGCAGCCCGGTGATCTCCTGGACGTGCGGGGCACCGACCTGCTGGAGGAGGCGTCGGGCATACGGCGCGACCGACTCGAAGTAGCGACGTTGCGCCTCCGCATAGAGCGTGCCGAACGCCAGGGAGGACTTGCCCGAACCGGAGACACCGGTGAAGGCGACCATGGCATCGCGCGGGATGTCGACGTCGACGTCCTTGAGGTTGTGCTCACTGGCGCCCCGGACGTGGACGTAGGGGTCGGTCGCGTCGTCGTGCACAGATGCTTTCCACCCCGCCCGCGGCGGCAGCGCCGAAGGCTGCCGAACTGCCGCGGATGCCCTGCCCGGCCGTGTCGACCACTGCGCCTCGGGCGCGACGATGCACCTCGGGCGCGCAGGACGCTAGGGGCTGTCGGGGTTGGCCGGTCGAGTGAGCCCGTCGCGTGCGCTGGCCCAGCTGCTTGAGACCAGCCACCACGCTACCAACCACCCCTGCCACCGCGGTGGCGGCCACCGCCAGGGGCCCGCGGCCACTGCGCGTCGATGGCGGCGCAGTGCGCGACGGCCGCGGCTCAGCCGGGGGGCGGGAACTCGGCCGGGCCCGCGTAGGTTCCCGCGGCGAGCCCACCGAGCAAGGCGGCCCCGCGAGCGCCTGCCTCGCGCTGGGCGCTGGTCCGCACCCGGGCGAACCGGGTGTGCCGGGCCTGCATGAAGACCGGGTTGCGCGACCAGCCCCCGGTCACGACGAGCGCGCCGTGCTCGCCGCTCAGCTCGGTCATCGCGTCGTGGATCGTCGCCACGTCCTGGGTGACCGAGTCGACCGCGGCCGCCCAGATCGCCCCGGGCGAGACCTCCTCCCGGATGCCGGTGATGCTCACCCCCTCGTCGGTCGTGGTCACGCGCACCTGGCCCGTGGCGACGAGGGCCAGGGCGTTCAGGGCCGCGAAGTCGAGGTCGAGGGCGGACGCGACGCGCTGGAGGGTCAGCCCACCCGTGGTCGCCCCGAGCAGGCACCAACGACCCGGCATCGCATGCCATCCCACCGTGACCCCCGCTTCGGCCAGGGCCAGCACCGCTCCCGGCTCGAGGCCGGGGGCGACGCTGCGCACCAGGGCCTCGGCCGTGCCGCACGAGTCGAGCTCGTCACCCTCGCCCACGGCCCCGGCACCCACCGCTGCGACCTGGTGGTCGTGTCCGGCCACCGTGAGGACCGCCCCTCGGAGGCGGGCCACCGACCCGGCGCCGTCCGCGGACCCGAGCGCCGTCCCGGCCTGGACGATCGAGGGCATGAGCCGCTCCGTGGCACCGGACCACTCCAGGGCCTCGTCCCACCACGACCTCGACGCCAGGTCCAGCCAGCCGGTGCGCGAGGCGAGGGACTGCTCGCACGCCTCGTCGCCACCCAGACCCCTGACGACCCACTCGGCGACGTTGAGCCGCCGGACCGCGGTGCGCGCCTCGGGGTGGTGGTCCATGAGCCAACGGTGCTTGGTCAGCGCCCACTGGTGCCGGAAGGGCAGACCGGTCCGCTCCGAGAAGCGTCGCGGGCCGATGTCGCGGGACAGGGCCGTCAGCTCGGCATCGTCCCGGGTGTCGTGCCAGGCGATGACGGGACCTACCGGCCGGCCCTCCCCGTCCAGGAGGATGCCGGCCTCTCCCATGCTCGCCACCCCCAGGCCCACGACCTGGCCGGCCGGCGCCCGCTCCATCGCAGCGGCGATGGCACCCACTGCACCGTCGATGATGTCGTCCGGATCGAGCTCGGCACCGTGTCGGGTGGCGGTCCAGGTCGTGGGGACCCGCCCCTCGGCGACGGGGCGCCCACCCTCGTCGAAGACGACGGCCTTGCTCGAGGTGGTGCCGACGTCGAGGCCGACCATCAGGCGCGGCGCTGCCATGTGGCTCTCCATCCCGAGACCGTTGCCCTGTTGGGTTTCATTGGATAGTGTTGGAACTAATTGGGCATCTGTCAAGCGCCCAGCGGACCCATGAAGGAGGATGTGCCGGTGCCCCTCGCACTCACCCAGGACATCGTGGCCCGGGCCGCCCAGGATGGTCGAGGCGTCGCGGCCTTCAACGTCATCACCCTCGAGCACGCCGAGGGGATCGCCGAGGGCGCCGACCGGGCCGGGCACCCGGTGATCCTGCAGATCAGCGAGAACGCGGTGCGCTTCCACCGTGGCCAGCTTCGCCCCATCGCCCTCGCAGCGGCTGCGGTCGCGGCGCAGGCCACCGTGCCGATCTCGGTCCACCTCGACCACGTCAAGGACTCGACGCTCCTGCGCGAGGCGGTCGGCACCGGGATCAGCTCGGCGATGTTCGACGCCTCCACGCTCGACTACGCGGACAACGTGGCCACCACCCGGGAGGAAGCCCGCTGGGCCCACTCCGAGGGCCTGTGGCTCGAGGCCGAGCTCGGCGAGGTCGGGGGCAAGGACGGCGCCCACGCCCCCGGGGTGCGCACCGATCCCGACGAGGCGATGCGGTTCGTCGAGGCCACCGGGGTGGACGCCCTCGCCGTGGCCGTGGGCAGCTCGCACGCGATGACCCAGCGCACTGCCGAGCTCGACCTCGACCTGGTGTCCCTGCTCCGCGACGCCGTGCCGGTGCCCCTCGTGCTGCACGGCTCGTCCGGGGTGAACGACGACCTGCTCTCCGCCGCGGTGGTGAGCGGCATCGTCAAGGTCAACGTCGGGACCATCCTCAACGTCGCCTTCACCGGCGCCGTCCGCCATGGCCTCGTCGCCCCCGACCTCGTCGACCCGCGCAGGTACCTCGCTCCCGCACGGTCGGCCGTTGCCGACACCGTGGCCCGCATCACCGGCGTCGTCTCCGCCTCGTCCCCGGGGACCCAGGGCCGGGCCAGGGCGCACCGGGAGCACGCGTGATCGTGACGGTGACCCCCAACCCGGGACTGGACCTCACCTACGTGCTGGGGCCCGAGGAGCCGGGCTCCGATGTGGAGGTCCACCGGGCCGAGAGCAGCACCCTCGAGGCCAGCGGGAAGGGCGTGAACATCTCCCGGGCCCTGCACGGTGCCGGCGTCCCGACCTGCGCCGTGCTGCCGGCCGGCGGAGCCACGGGCCGGCACCTGCTCGACCTCCTCGGTGCGGCCGGGGTGCCCTGCCGGGCGATCGCCCAGGGTGGTGACACCCGGGTGAACACGAGCGCCATCCGACCCGGGAGGCCGACCCTCAAGCTGAACGGCCCGGGTGGCACCTTCACGGCTGCCGAGCAGGGCGAGCTCCTCGCTGCCACGACCACCGCCCTCGCCGAGGCGGACGACGACGACCCGGACGCCCGGTGGCTGGCGGTCTGCGGCTCGTTGCCCCCCGGCGCGGAGCTCGACCTGGTGTCCCAGCTGGTGTCGGTGGCCCGCGCGGAGGGCGCGAAGTGTGTGGTCGACGCCTCTGGTGACGCCCTACGGGTGGCGCTCGAGGTGGGGGTCGACCTGGTGGCGCCCAACCGCGACGAGCTGTCCGTGGTGAGTGCGGCGGTCCGCGAGGCAGCTGACCTGCCCGCCCTCGCCGAGGCCGCTCGTGGCCTGTCCCGGTCCACCGGGACCCACCTGTTGGTGAGCCTCGGCCCGGACGGCGCGCTCTTCACCGATGGCACCGTGGTGCTGCGCGCCTGGGGGCCGCCACTGACGCCGGTCAACACCGCCGGGGCGGGCGACGCCCTCCTGGCGGGATGGCTCTCCGGCCAGGGCGACGACCTGCGGGCCAGACTCGCCCGAGCCGTCGCCTGGGGCCGCTCGGCCTGCCTGTCCCCCACCACGGTGGACACCGACCCCGGGGCGCACGACCTCGGGCCCGTCTGGGTCGAGGAACTCTGACATGTTGGCAGCCCTGGTGACCGCGCCCGGTCACGTCGAGGTCACGACCATGCCCGACCCCACCCCCGGCCCCCGCGACGTCGTCGTGGCGGTGGGTGCCTGCGGTGTCTGCGGGACCGACCTGCACATCCTCGACGGCGAGTTCGCACCGCGCCTCCCGGTGGTTCCCGGGCACGAGTTCGCCGGTGAGGTGGTCGCCCTCGGGGCCGACGTCCACGAGCTCGCCCTCGGCGACCTCGTCGCCGTCGACCCCTCACTGCCCTGCCACGAGTGCTACTTCTGCCGTCGCGGTCGGGAGAACCTCTGCGAGCGCTGGGCAGCGATCGGGGTCACGGCGCCCGGAGGGGCTGCGGAGTATGCCGTCGCACCTGTCGGCAACTGCGTGCGACTCCCCGTGGGGGCACGGGTGGCCGACTTCGCCCTCGTCGAGCCGATCGCCTGTGCCGTCAACGCCTTCGACTCGCTGCCACGCAGGGCAGGCGACCACTACCTGGTCTACGGGGCCGGGACCATGGGACTCATCCTGTCCTGCCTGGCCCAGAAGGAGGGTGCCGCGAGCGTCACCCTCGTCGAACCCCGCGCACCGCGCCGGGACGCCGCAGCCACCTTCGGGGTGGCCACCGTGGTCGCCGACGCCGAGGAGGTCCAGGGTCCGCGAGGGTGGGAGGTCGTCATCGACGCCTCAGGAGCACCCGCCGCCATCCGTGACGGGCTGCCGCGGGTGATGCGAGGTGGGACCTTCCTCCACTTCGGTGTCCCAGGCGAAGGTGACGTGGCGACCTACTCCCCCTACCGCGTCTACCACCACGAGATCACCATCACCGGGTCGATGTCGGTGCTGCACAGCTTCGACCGCGCGGCCGACCTCCTGGTCGCCGGGCTGGTCGACCCGGACCTGCTCATCACCACACGCCTCCCCCTGGAGGACTACCGCGGCGCGCTCGAGCACGTCCGCACCGGCACGGGCCTGAAGACCCAGATCACCATGGGAGCCGCATCATGAACACCATTGCCAGAATCATCGTCACAGCCGACCACGACGTCACGGTCGAGACGACCGAGCGTCCCGAACCCGCGGCGAACGAGGCCCGGGTGCGCACCACGGCCGCCGGCGTGTGTGGTTCGGACACCCACGCGCAGCACGGTCGCCACCCGTTCATCGCCCTGCCGTACGCGCCGGGACACGAGGTCGTCGGAGTCGTGGAGTCAGTGGGTGACGGCGTGCGCTCCGTGTCCGCAGGCGACCGGGTGACCGTCGAGCCCACCCTGCCCTGCTGGCAGTGCAAGCAGTGCCTGGCCGGTCGCGAGAACCTCTGCGAGAACCTCGCCTTCTTCGGCTGCGGCGCACCCCAGGGGGGCATGGCCGAGGAGTTCACCATCGACGTCAGTCGGCTGCACCGCCTGCCTGACGACATCACCGACGCCCAGGCCTCCCTCATCGAGCCGCTGTCCACCCCCGTGCACGCCGCCCGGCTGGCCGGGCCGCTTCGGGGCCGGACCGTCGCCATCCTGGGCGCCGGCACCATCGGGCTGCTCATGCTCGCGGTGGTCCGCCACGCCGGTGCCGCACGCGTCGTCGTGACGGACGTCCTGGAGGCCAAGCGTGTCCGCGCCCTCGCCCAGGGCGCCGACGCCGTGGCCGATGCCGCCGCCCCGGACGTCGCAGACCAGGTCCGCGCCGCCCTCGGCGAGAGCGCCGACGTGGTCTTCGACTGTGTCGCGGTCCAGTCCACGCTCACCCAGGCGGTCGCGATGGCCCTCAAGGGTGGGACGGTCGTCGTCGTGGGCGTCCCCGCGAGTGACGTCTCGCTGCCGCTCCCCGTGGTCCAGGACCAGCAGATCCGGATCCAGGGCACCGCGACCTACCTCCCGGAGGACTACGAGGACGCCATCTCCATCCTTCGGGCCGGCGCGGTGTCGCCGGACGTCTTCATCACCGCGGAGTTCGCACTCGCCGATGCCGCCCAGGCGTTCGCCGCCTCGGTGAGCGGCGACCACCTCAAGGTGCTGGTGCGCCCCGGCGCCGGCCCCTCGGCAGGGTAGGCGCAGCGTGAGGCCGGACGCAGACCTCCAGCACGCCACCCAGCGCCACCAGCAGATCCTGCGCACCTTGCGCAGCGCTGGGCAGCTCCGCGCGCTCGACGTCGCCCAGGAGCTCGGCGTCACCCACGAGACCATCCGCAAGGACCTCGTCCAGCTCGAGGCCCGGGGCCTGCTCAGGCGGGTGCACGGCGGGGCCCTGCCGGTGGAGACGCTGTCCTACGAGCCCAGCGTGGCCGCCCGCACCGACCTGCTGGCCGAGAAGCGTCGCATCGCCCTGGCCGCAGCCGAGCTCGTCCCCTCGTCCGGCGCGATCCTGATCGACGCCGGCTCGACGACGGCCGCTCTCGCCGAGCAGTTCCCCTCGACGGCGAACCTCACCGTGGTCACCAACACCCTGCCGATTGCCCTGACGCTCCTGGGGTATCCCAACCTCACGGTGCACACCCTGGGCGGACGGGTCAGGGCCACGACGATGGCCGAGGTCGACCACTGGGCCCTGCGGACCCTCCGCGAGCTGCGGGTCGACGTCGCGTTCCTCGGCACCAACGCGTTCTCCCTCGAGCACGGGCTGTCCACCCCTGACGACGCCGAGGCAGCGGTCAAGGGGGCGATGGTGTCGGCCGCCGCCCGGAGAGTCCTGCTCGCGGACCACACCAAGCTGGGTCGCCTCTCGGTGTTCAAGTATGCCGACGCGTCCAGCATCGACGTCCTGGTCACCGACCGCGGCATGGACGCCCGCGACGTCCGCCTCGTCGAAGAGGCGGGCATCGAGGTCATCCTCGCCTAGCCGTCAGCGGCCGGCACCTGGTCCGGATCGGTCGAGGTCGTCGCCGTGCGACGAGGCGCCACCGACTCGAGCACCACCACGACCGCCAGGAGGACGGCGCCGGCCGTTCCCGGGATCAGCAGACCGGAGGCGACGAAGGCCAGCACCTGGGCGGCGCTGCTGTTCCCCAACGGGTCGACGATGACCATGGCCGCCGCGAGGGCCAGCCCGAGGGCGACCAGGCCGACCGATCCCAAGGCCCACCAGCGTCGCGAACCCAGGACCGCGAGCAGGCCCGGACCGACGTGCGGCTCGGGCTCTCCCAGGACCAGCACCAGGATGGCGGCCAGTCCCGCCAGGAGGCCGACCAGGAGGAACGCGGCGAGCGAGTCCCCGGCACGGTGCCATCCGGCCGTCATGGTCGCCAGACCGGTGACCGTGCCGTAGACGGCGCCCAGGGCCGCGACGGCCTGGCGAAGCCGAGGCGGAACGACGAACAGCAGGGCCACGACGACGGAGAAGGCCGCCGTGCTGTGACCGCTGGGCAGGCTGTTGTGCGTCGCCGGGGTGACCTCGGGGAGCCCCAGGTCCGGGCGGGTGAGTAGCCAGGTCTTGAGCACCCAGGTCGACGCGTTGGCCGCGAGCAGCAGGGTGACCGCGGCGATGCCGAGGTCTCGCCGTAGTCGGACGAGCGCGATCATGGCCACGGCGGCGAACCCCGCCAGCAGGGAGGCCACCGAGACCACGCCCAGGATCCCGTCGACCACCGTGGTGATCCTCGAGTTGGCCAGGATGGCACCCCGCAGCGAGGCGTCGCCCAGCAGTCGGCCGGGCGCGGTCCGGACCGTGAGCTGGTAGACGAGGGCGAATCCCACGGCGCACGACACCGACACGGTGGCCGGCAGGACCACCAGGCGCCGGGCGAGGGGGGCGCGTCTCATCTCAGGCGGACTCGTCCGGGGCCCCCTGGCCCGGCTGGACCGACCAGCTCGGCGGCTCGTCGTCGCCTGACTCCTCGTCGCGTTCGGCATCGGCCGCGGTGCCCTGGACCTGTCCCGCCGCGTGGTGGGTGGGCGCATACACCGCATAGAGCTGCAGCGGCTCGTCCCCGATGTTCACGACGTCGTGCCACGTGCCGGCGGGGACGAAGATGGCCCCGCCGTCCTCCACCACGCGCTCGAAGTCGAGCCGCTCCTTGGTGGCTCCCATCAGCACGCGGCCCCGACCCCCGTCGACCCGCAGGAACTGGTCGGTCTCCGGGTGGACCTCGAGGCCGATGTCCTCCCCGACCGGTATCGACATGAGGGTGAGCTGGAGGTACTTCCCGGACCACGCGACGGCCCGGTAGTTCGTGTTCTCGAGGGTTGCCGTCTCGAGGTCGAGGGTCTGGGGCTGCGGCCCGATGTCCTTGATGGTCATGCGTGGCTCCTGGTGAAGAGGGCGGTGCGCAGGCGTGCCGTCTCGGTCCTGCTCCGTGACACCTGTCTATCGTCCCTCGTCCCCGGCGTCGTGCACCTGCACCGAGAGCAGGGTCATGCCGAGGTCCCGGACCTTGGCGAGGAGGCCGTGCAGCTGCGCCTGGTCTGCCACCGCCCCCGTGAGGGTGGTGGTGCCATCGCCCTCGTGCGTCAGCGTGAGGTCGGCGAACGACGGTGCCCAGTGGACGTCCAGGTGGCCGTCGACCCGCAGCCGGTAGCGGGTGGGGCCGCCGCGGCTACCCGGCGCGGTCATGGCGCCACCGCCGCCGGCGCAGTGCCCGAAGCGCCCCGCGATCGCGCCACCGGCCCACGGCGGGGGCGGCGCAGGACGAGCTCGGCGACGGCCAGGTTGATGACCCAACCGGCGCCGAGGCCGAGGTCGGTGACGAGGTGGTTGGTCCCGAAGGCCGCCTTCCCGACGCCGAGGGTGACCACCTGCGTCCCGGCACCGAGGGCCAGTGCGTAGGCGCGGGTCATCCACGCCTGGTGCGTCCTGACGTCTCCACGGCGGATCGCCGCAAGGCCCAGCACGACGCTGGCGGCCATGGCCGACCCCACGACCAGACGCAGGAGGTAGGCGAGCTCCCCCGTGCCGGTCTGGCGCGGGTAGAACAGCGTCATCCACAGACCTGAGAACGCCACTGCGAGACCGAGGCCGACCAGCACCCGGCCCGCCGCACGGTGCCACCCGGGTCGGCGACGGCGCAGCCGGGAGGAGAACTGGAACGCCCCCAGGACGGCATACGGGACCACGCTCAGGATGTGCACCACCACCGGTACCGGTGAGGCCGAGATCCGTGGGTTGGCGGGCATCGTGTGCGGTCCGCCGAGCACCTCGACGAGCCGGAGCGTGCCTGAGATGGCGGGGATGAGGCTGAGGGCGACCAGGGCATACGGCACCCACCCGCTCCCCCGGCGCGACCGGGTCGGGCGGGTGGCCGGGGCCGTCTGGGCGGTCACCTCGACCCGGCCGGGTCGAGCTGCGGGCTGGCGGCACCGACCGCGGGCACGGTGGTCGCCGTGCGCTGGCCCCGCCACAGGGAGTACCCGAGGCCCACCATCGCGATGCCGGTGGGGATGGCGAAGATGCGCTGGTTGACCTGTGGCAGCACGGGGATCAGCAGCGTCGAGACGGAGCCGACGGCAAGGAGCATCGCGGCCCACCGCGCCAGGACCCCGGCGCGGAAGAGGGCGAGGCCGAAGACCAGGCCGCCGCCGAGGTAGCCGATGCCCATCGCCGAGATGAGGGGCTGCATCAGCCCGATGTCGCCGGCCGCGTGCCCACCCGTCGCGACCGCGAGGACGTCGTTGACGTAGTCGGGCGACGTGCTCGCGATGCTGGGGAGCACGGCCGCGCCGACGACCTCGACACCCAGCATGGCCAGGTAGCCGACGCCGAAGAGGACGTACCCGATCAGGCCGAGCAGGCCCACCTGCCTGCTCTGTCGCAGGTACATCCCGGTGATGCCGACCAGCGAGAAGACTGCCATGAGCACCTTCACCCCTTCGCGGACCGTCCACTCGGTGGTGGTGACGAACGTGGTGTCCAGGTGGGGGTGCTTGATCTGGACGCTGATGAACAGCAGGCCGGCTCCGAGCGCGGCCAGGCCTGCGGCTCGGGTCAGCGTGGTGGTGGTGACGGTCATGGCTGGCTCCTGGTGCGAGGTCCGCGGCTGGGCGCTGCGGGGATACCCCGACGGTAGGTAGCGCCCGGGTGGCCGCGCGTCACCCAACGATGTGACCGGCTGGGTGATCGGCCGGACGGCCAGCGGCTACAGGAGGCCGCGTTCGTGGGCGCGGCGCACCGCAGCCAGACGGTTCGTGACGTCCAGCTTGGTGAAGATGTGCTTGGTGTGGGTGCGCAGCGTGTTGTGCGAGACGAAGAGCTCGCGGGCGATCTGCGGTCCGCTGAGGTCACTGTCGAGCATTCTGAGTACCTGGACCTCGCGCTCACTGAGCACCCCGGCCGGGAACGACGCCTGGTCCCGACGCGCCTGCTGCGAACGCGCCTGGTCGGTTGTCTCGAGCGAAGTGAGGTGCGCCAGCAGGCGGCGCGCGTGGTCCCGGGTCTGGCTCCGTCGCGAGGCCTCCCGCAACAGCTCCACCATGGGCGGCCCCTCGTCGAGGAGGAGCCGGACGTGGCTCTCGGGCTCGGGCGCCCTGTCCCAGGCATCGGCCAGGTGGTGCAGGGCCTGCGTCCGGTCTCCGAGGGCGTCGTGTGCCAGGGCGGTCAGCATGCGGATCTCGACCAGGCTGCCAGCACGCCCCGAGTCCTCGGCCGCCTGGTCCAGGCGGGCCAGCAGGCCCAGCACCTCGTGCAGTGCCGCGGCGTCGGGCCGGTCCCGGTGCCGGGCCAGGACCAGGCGCACGAGGGTCAGGTGGTCGAACTCCGCCAGGTGGCTCGCCGCGTCGGCCGCGGACACGCCCCGCTCGGTGGCCCAGTCGGAGGCCGATGTCAGGTCGCCGGCGCCGATCCACAGCCGGGCCCTCATCGCCGGGATGGGGCGCACCTCCGGGAAGAAGCCGGGACGGTAGTGCTCCTGCGCCCGACCCAGGAGGGCGAGGGCTCCCGGGGTGTCCCCCGTGGCCCCGACGACCCGGCTCATGGCGACGAACCAGCGGTAGTGGCTCTCGGTCAGCGGCGCGCGCCCCCGCAGGGCCGCGGTCGCGTCGAGGTGGTGCAACGCCGCGTCGACAGCTCCGACCTCGTGGTCCAGCTCCCCCAGGCCCACGTGCAGGTCGGCGGTCGCACGGGCCACCGCGTCCCCGTGCGTCTCGGCGACCTCCAGTGCACGCTCGTACAGCCGACGCGCCCTGCTGGGCCTCCCCGAGAGGAGCCACAGGTCGGCCAGGACGACCGTGCTGCTCAGCTCGTCGACCAGGTTGCCTGCCGCGTGGAGGCCGGCCACCGCCTGGGTGAACGTCTCGAGCGCCGTGGCGACGTCGCCCTCGGCCCACGCGGCGAGACCGAGGAACCCGGCCGCACTGCCGCGCGCCAGGTGATCATCCGGGCCGGCCAGGCCCAAGGCGCGGTTCGCGTGCCGGACCGCGGCCGCCGTGTCACCGCGCGCCTGGGCGAGCGAGGCCCGGTGGACGGCGATGGTCGCCGGCAGCGTGCGCAGCTCGTCGGTGTCGGCCCAGGGCGCCGCCGGGTCCGGTCCGGCGGCCAGCGCCCGGTCGGCGTCGTCCAGTCGCTGCTCGACGCCTTCGACGTCGCCGTCCATCATGAGCATGAAGCCGTAGTACACGCTGAGCACCGGGCTGCGCCGGATCACGTTGTCGGGCAACAGTTTCAGCCAGCCGAGCAGCATCGCCTCCTGCCGGTGGCGGCGGATCGACGGGACCGCCAGCTCCATGAGGTGTGCGGCACGGTCGTGGTCCGCGGCGGCCAGGGCGTGCCGGACCGCCTCAGGCCCGAGGTCGTGGTCTTCGTACCAGGTGCTGGCGCGCTGGTGCAGCACCGGCACCAGGTCGGGCTGCTCGGCCAGCACCCTCGCTCGCACCACGTCGACGAACAGCTGGTGGTAGCGGTACCACTGCCGCTGGTGGTCCAGCGGGAGCAGGAACAGGTTCGCCCTCTCGAGGGCGTCCAACGTCTGGGCACCGTCGTCGCTCCCGGTCAGCGCGTCGCACAGCGGCCCGGTGAGCCGGTCCAGCACGGCGGTCTGCAGCAGGAAGTCGCGAACGTGCCCGGGCTGTCGGGCCAGCACCTCCTCGAGCAGGTAGTCGACGACATATCGGTCGTTGCCGGCGAACCGCGCGATGAAGCCGCCGGGGTCCGGGTGCCCGCGGAGGGACAGGGCAGCCAGCTGGAGGGCGGCGATCCACCCCTCGGTGCGCTCCTCCAGGGCGGCGACGTCCTGCACCGTCAGGTCCAGTCCCCCGGCAGCAGCGAGGTATGCGGTGGTCTCCTCCGGCGTGAAGCGGAGGTCTGCGGCACGGATCTCGACCAGCTCGCCGCGCACCCGCCACCGTGGGAGGGGCAGGTCGGGGTCGGCGCGGGTACTGATGAGGACGTGGACGTTCGGCGGCAGGTGCTCCAGGAGGAACGCCACACCGTCGCGGATGTCCTGGCTGCCCACGGCGTGGAAGTCGTCGAGCACGAGCCAGGTGTCGACGGGAGCGGCAGCGAGCTCGTTGAGCAGCCTCGTGAGGACGTGGTCGGTCGGCGCCGGTCCGGCGCTGACGAGGTCCACGAGATCGCCGCCGATGGTGTCCACCGTTGCCTTCAGCGCGGTCACGACGTAGGTCCAGAATGACGCGGGCTCGTCGTCGGCCTCGTCCAGCGACACCCAGGCGACGGCGCGACCTGCGCCGGTGGTCTGGTGCACCCAGTGCGCGAGCAGCGTCGTCTTGCCGAACCCCGCCGGCGCCGACACCAGCGTGAGCCTGGCCCGCTCTCCCCCAGCCAGCAGCTCGAGCAGCCTGGTGCGGGACACCAGGCCCACACGCAGCCCTGGGACGTACAGCTTGGTCCCGATCACCGGACCTGCCACGAGTGTCCCCGTTCCATGGTGCGCCACGGAATGGCGCGACATCCTCGGCCAACGCTAGCCCCACCGCCCACGGACGGCGCTCGCACCCCGCCCGCGTGCCCGCCCACCCCCGCTGGTCGCAAAATCCCTTGTGGCGACGCTGGGCCGAGCCCATGCTCGTGGGCATGCCACTACTCACAGCGGAGGTCGACCAGGCCCGGGCCATCGTGCTCGTCGAGGGCACCAGCGACCAGGTCGCGCTGGAGTCCGCCGCGAAACGCCTCGGTCGCGACCTCGACGCGGAGCGGGTGGTGGTGCTGGCGATGGGTGGCGCGCACGCCATCAGCCGGTTCCTCACCGAGCTGCGACGCCAGGGCACGACGGCGCAGCTGGCCGGTCTGTGCGACCTGCACGAGGAGGAGTTCTTCCGCCGCGCACTGGTCGGCACCCACGTCCCTGCGCCCAGGACGCGGGCCGACATGGAGCGACTCGGGTTCTTCGTGTGCCTCGACGACCTGGAGGACGAGCTGATCCGTGCCGTAGGCGCCCCTGGGGTCGAGGCACTCTTCGACACCCAGGGTGATCTCACCTCGTTCCGTTCGCTGCAGGGCCAGCCGACGTGGCGCGGTCGCCCGCGCGAGGCACAGATGCACCGGTTCCTGGGCAGCGGCTCCGGCCGCAAGCTCCGCTACGCACGGCTCCTCGCCGAGGAGGCCGTCAACCGCGAAGCGCTGCCTCGACCCCTCGACGGGCTTCTCTCCGCCGTGGGTGCCACCGCTCGGAGCTGCGCAGGATGACGGCCCAGCTCGTCGCACTCACCCTCGGCGCGAACGACCCACTCGCGCTCGGGCGCTTCTGGTCCGACGTCCTGAGGCGGGACCTGACCGATGACGGCCAGGACGTCGTGGCGCTCCTCCCCGAGGGCGACGCCGGGTTCCGGATCCGGTTCGTCCCGACGTCGGAGCTCAAGTCCGGCCCCAACCAGATGCACTTCGACCTCACGAGTGCCTCACTGGACGACCAGCAGCAGACCGTCGCCCGGGCGCTCGACCTCGGCGGACGCCACCTCGACATCGGCCAGCTCCCCGAGGAAGGCCATGTCGTCCTGGCCGACCCGGAGGGCAACGAGTTCTGCGTCATCGAGCCCGGCAACAGCTTCCTCGCCGGCTGCGGGGTCATCGGGGCACTCTCGAGTGACGGGTCAGCCGAGGTCGGCTACTTCTGGAGCGAGGCGCTGGGCTGGCCGTTGGTCTGGGACCAGGACGAGGAGACGGCGATCCGATCTCCGCTCGGGGGCTCGAAGATCGCGTGGGGTGGGCCACCGGTGCGGACCAGGACCGGGAGGAACCGGTTGCACTTCGACCTCGCTCCTGCAGTCGACAGTGACCAGCAGGCCGAGGTGGACCGCTTGGTCCGCCTCGGCGCGGCTCGCCTCGACACCGGTCAGTGCCGGGCCGGCTGGGTGGCGATGGCCGATCCCGACGGCAACGAGTTCTGCGTGCTGCCGGGTGCTGGCGGATGGTGATCCGCCGGGTGTACACCGTCAGTCGCGGCTCACCGCACCCTGGTGCGGGCCACCGTGAGCTTGCCCGCCGTCTTCGGGCCGTACTCGCCATCGGGCTTGAGGCCGCCGGCCCGCGACTGGAAGCTCTTGACCGCGCCGAACGTCAGGGGGCCGAAGTCGCCGTCCACCCGGAGCCGTGAGCGCTGCACCCGGTTCAGGCATCGCTGCAGCTGCTTGACGAGGAGGCCGCCGCTGCCCTTCTTGAGCACGGGCACACCCGGTGGTGCGTTGTCTCCACCGGCCGCCGCGCCTGCCGCGCCCACTGCGGTCGCCGCAGCCTGCGTCGGCCGTGCCGACGCGGCATACTGCGGTCGGCCGTAGCCCACGATGGTCGAGGCGTAGCGTGCCCGGCGTCGACAGGCGTCGGAGGTGTTGCCCTCGATCGTGTACACCACCCCGCTGCGTACCCCGGTCACCAGTCCGATGTGGTCGATCGCCCCGATGCGGTTGGTCTCGTTCCAGTCGAAGAACACGATGTCGCCCCGCCGGATGCCAGCGACATCGACGTGCCACTCCCCCTCCTTGCGGAAGCGTTCGGCATGCCAGACCGTGAACGCGTAGTCGCGGTTGAAGCAGACGGCCGCTGCGTTCCCTGACCTGTTGGCCCAGTAGGTGATGCTCTGGTTGCACCAGGCAGCCGTGGCGAACCCCGAGCCGTCGCGTTGCGCGTACCACCGGGTGATCGTGTTGGGCCTGCCGCTCAGGCCGAGAGACCTCTCGGCCTCGCGAACCATGTCCTCGACGCCGGACATCAGCTCCGCCCCCCAGCGCCAGGGTCGGGCTGGCCGGCATCGCCGCCGTCGACGGCATGGGCGCCGTAGATCCCGTTGGCGTCCGGGGCGCCGAACTCGGCCGTCAGCAGGTCGGCCTCCTCGTCCTCCGTCATGTCACGCCGGGCGTTCCCGGTGTCGCGCAGCGCATCGAGCTGGTCCTGCTGCGTGGCGCCCTCGGGCTCGTCCACGTTTCGGTCCGAGGACGTCCCGACGGCCGCGCCACCAGGGGTTGGGCTCGCCGCGCCCTCCGGTGCGGCGCCGACCCCGGCGGCGCCCTCGCCAACCCCTGCTGCGCCCTCACCGCTGCCTGCCCCGGCGGGCGGGCCTCCCACCGGTGGGACAGGGGGCACTGGCTCCCCCTTGGTTCCGGGCAGGGGGGCGACGGCCTCTCCTCCGGGCAACCCCTCCAACAGGTCCTGCGCCCTCCGGTCGAGCAACCGCGAGAGCGCCTGCTGGGAGAAGCCGAACAGCAACGCGTAGGCCAGGATCTGGCCCTGGCTGTCGAGGTTGGACAGACCGGGGGCGAAGCCGCCCTTGATCGCCACCAGGCCCAGCAGCGCAGTCAGCGCGCCCAGGGGCACCTTGAGCGTCGCGAGGGCCACGGGAACGTCGTAGGGAGTCGAGGTGCCACTGAGGTTGCGGATGGACAGGGTGGCGGCGAAGACACCTCCGAGGGCCCCGATCCCCGTGACGATGAGGATGTCGGGCCACGTGGGTGTGGCAGACGCCCCCGACGTGGTCGGACAGCTCACCGAGGTGCCCGTGCTCTCGAAGCACAGGGGCATCCAGTCCGGGTAGCGGGTGATGAAGACGAGCGTGGAGGCGACGGCGATCACCAACAACAACGTTGCCATCAGGACGATGTTGCGGAAGCTTCGAAGCTGCGCGTGCTCGAGGTCGAGCTGCTCGTAGCTGTCACCCACCATCCGTCGCAGGCGGGGGCGCAGCCCGTCGACCGGCTCGGCCCTCAGCTCTGCCACGGTCATCCGTCGGGGGTCGTCCCGGTGCAGCGTCGCATTCGCCCGTGCCACCACCATCGGGACCTCGGCCTGGAGCTCGTCGTAGGTGTACAGGTCGAACAGCGCGGCCCGAGCCGTGTGCATGTTGCGGTATGCCGCCTCGACCAGCGTTCCGCGCCACCAGTTGGCCACGCGGCCGGGAACCGGGTCGTCGCGGAATGCCGCCGCGCGGGCCTTCTGGATGAACCCGTCGATGCCGACCGCGATGATCTCCTGCGACTCGGCGAGGTCGCCGCGCGCCCGGGCGGCATCGACCCGCATCTGCAGCTTGTTCGTCTCGACCGCAACCTGCTGGACCCAGATGCGCCGCCGCGGCCCACGTGAGTCGGTGCTCTGCGTCGCACTCATCAACGCCACCCCCGTCCCCGGGTGCACGGCCCCGCTTGCCGTGTCCGTGCTCAGGGTGCCAAAGCGGGCATCACCTGAGCGTCACCTCGGAGTCACCTGCCGCCGCCGGTGCCCCGAGGCTGACCGATTCGGTCCTGGACGGTTAGGTTGCTCCCGTGACCACGAGGGAGCTGGACATGGGCGGCGAGCGGGGATCCCTGCCGCCACGGGCACTCATCGTCACCGCCCTCGGGCTCTACGTGCGGGAGTTCGGGGGGTGGATCAGCGTCAGTGCGCTCATCAGGTTGATGGCCGCCGCCGGAGTGGACGAGCAGGCCGTCCGGTCCTCGCTGTCGAGGCTCAAGCGTCGGGGCATCGTCGAGTCCGAACGCCGCGGCAGCGTGGCCGGCTACGCGCTGTCCGACTACGCCCGCCAGGTGCTGGAGGTCGGCGACCGTCGCATCTTCGGCCAGCGGGAGAACGACGTGCACGACTGGGTGATCGTCGTCTTCTCCGTGCCGGAGTCGGAGCGGGCGAAGCGGCACGCCTTGCGGGCGCGCCTGTCCTGGCTGGGCTTCGGCACCGTCTCGTCCGGGGTGTGGATCGCCCCCGGGCACCTGGCGGAGGACGCCCGGGCGGTGCTCCTGAGCGACGGGCTCGAGCCGTATGTCGACCTGTTCCGGGCCCGGTACGTCGCCTTCGGCGACCCCGCGGCGAAGGTCGCGCAGTGGTGGGACCTGGACTCGCTCGAGCAGCTGTACGTCGAGTTCGTCGACGCGCACGAGCCGACCCGACAAGCGTGGGCCACCCAGGCGCAGGTGGCGCCGGGCCCGGCCGCCTTCGCGGACTACGTGCGAGCGCTGACGTCGTGGCGACGGCTGCCCTACCTCGACCCGGGCCTGCCCGCTGACCTGCTGCCGACCTCGTGGGCCGGGACCACGGCGGCGGACACCTTCTTCGACCTGCGCCGGATGCTCGCCGGCCCGGCACACGCCTTCGTCACCGCGGAGGCTGGAGCCGCTCGTCCGGGATGACGGCGACGCCGACGATCTCGATGAGGGCCTCCGGCTGCCACAGGGCCGTCGTGCCGATCCCTGCCATCGCGGGGTACACCGGGCCGGCCAGCTCGCGCCAGGCCCGGCCGATCTCGCGGCCGTGCGCCTGGTAGTCGGGGATGTCGGTGAGGTAGATCGTGATGCTCACGAGGTCCTCGGGAAGGCCGCCCGCCTCGGCCAGCGTCGTGAGGACGTTCGAGAACGCCTGCCGGAACTGCTCCACGATGCCACCGGGGACGATCTGCAGCTGGGCATCGAGTGCCGTCTGGCCGCCGAGGTAGAGCGTGTTGCCGGCCAACGTCCCGTGTGAGTAGCCGCTCGGGGTGGGCAGCGCAGCGGGGTTGACGGGGACCGGGGACAGCGGGCTGGCAGACATCGAACCTCCAGGGTCGTGGCATCAGGTGTCGGGTCGAGCCTAGCCCACCTATTGACGTTTGACGACGATCGTGAAAATGTCGCTATATGCAGTTCGGCACCGTCGCCTACCACGGAGGCACCACGGCCGCGGCCCACACGGC
The DNA here is from genome assembly GCA_963757635.1 of uncultured Actinomycetota bacterium. Classification (GTDB taxonomy): domain Bacteria; phylum Actinomycetota; class Actinomycetes; order Actinomycetales; family Dermatophilaceae; genus Pedococcus. The sequence continues at coordinate 504,332 of CAVWSK010000007.1, forward strand.
TGACGGCTGGCGGGCCCTGCGCGCGCCCGACCTCTCGAGCCACCTCGCCTCCGGCGGAAGCCTGGGCACCGACGTGGCGCTGGGCGAGGTCCTTCCGGGTGCCACACCCCTGGCCCCCCTCCCCTCACCGGCCAAGGTGATCTGCTGTGGCCTCAACTACGGCGAGCACATCAGGGAGACGGGGCGCGAGCTGCCGAGCCACCCCACCCTGTTCGCGAAGTACGCCGACAGCCTGGTCGGCCCCACTGACGACGTCGCGCTCCTGGCGGGGACCGACGTCGACTGGGAGGCCGAGCTGGCCGTGGTCGTCGGAGCGACCATCCGGAACGCCGACCGCGCGACGGCGGTCGCTGCGGTCGCTGGTTACACGGTGGCCAACGACGTGTCGGTGCGCGACTGGCAGTACCGCACCCTGCAGTGGTTCCAGGGCAAGGCGTGGGACCACTCGACACCCACCGGTCCGGTCGTCGTCACCCCGGACGAGGTCGACCCCGCGAGCGGGCTGACCGTCACCTGTCGCGTCAACGGCGAGGAGGTGCAGCGCGACAGCACCGCCACCCTGGTGTTCGACACTGCCGACCTCCTCTCCTACATCTCCACCTTCACCGTCCTGCGGCCGGGCGACCTCGTGCTCACCGGCACCCCAGGTGGCGTCGGCACCGCCCGCGACCCGAAGCGGTTCCTGGCGGACGGTGATGTCCTCGAGACCGAGATCGAAGGAATCGGCTTGCTGCACAACGTGATCCGCCTGACCTCACCAACCACCTGACTACGCGAAACCGACGAAGGGACGTCACCGTGGAACCCGACTTCAGCAAGTACGAGCTCGAGGGCGACAACTCGACCTACGCCGACGCCAGCGGCCTGGTCGTGCCGGTCGTGACGCGGGGCGGTCTCGAGGTCGGCGACACCGGGCAGTCCGGGGGCGCCAGCCGCATCTCGGGTGTGAGCATCCAGCACACCCCGGCCACGCGGCTGTGGTTCGGCAAGGTGAGGAACGAGGCCGGCTACCGGTCGGTGCCGCACCACCATGGCGAGGCGGAGACCGGCGGCTACGTCCTCTCCGGTCGGGCCCGCATCTACTTCGGCGAGCGGTTCGAGGACTACCTCGACATGTCCGAGGGCGACTGGGTCTTCGTGCCGCCGTTCATGCCGCACGTCGAGTGCAACCTCGACCGCAACCACCCCCTCACGTGGATGACGACGCGGACGCCGGAGAACATCGTGGTGAACCTGCCCCAGGTCTCCGACGCCGACCTGCGCCACTGGGCGGACCGCCCGTGAGCGTGCCGACGTCCGAGGTGGTCACGCGGGCCCTCACCCTGACCGCAACCGCCCCCCAGCACTTCGACGTCGCCTACACCGCGACGACCCAGCCCTGTCCCTGGCCCAAGGCCTACGGCGGCGACATGGTCGCGCAGGCGGCAGCAGCCGCGATGCTCACCGTGACCGACGGCAAGGTCATGCACTCGATGCACAGCTACTTCATGCGCCCCGTCGACATCGGCGCAGCCGTGACCTACGAGGTCGAGGTCCTGCGCGACGGCCGCGGCTACGCGACGCGACAGGTGCGCGCCTTCCAGAACGGCAAGGCGGCCTACACCTGCCTGGCCAGCTTCGCCGCCGGCGAGGAGGGCGGCCGGTATGCCGCGTCGGGCCCGTCAGACGTCCCCGCGCCGGACACGCTGCCCTCGTCAGCGGTCTACCTCGCCGACCGTGAGCCGGGCGGCGACTCGAGCATGACCGAGCAGTCGAAGGAGTACTGGTCCAGCGGACGCAGCTTCGACATGCGCCACGTCCCGGACCCGGTCTACCTCCAGGTGGACGGTGGCGCCGTCCCGCACCAGGCCCTCTGGGTGAAGCCCTTCGACGCCCTGCGCCCGGTCGACGGCCTCGCCGACGCCCAGCGCGACCTGGCCGCGCTGGCCTACGTCTGCGACTACACGATCCTGGAGCCGGTGCTGCGTTCCCTCGACCTGCCCTGGGCCAGGCCCGGCCTGGTCACGGCGAGCCTCGACCATGCCATGTGGTTCCACCGCCCGCCTGCCGCAGGGGTCATCGACGGATGGCTGCTCTACGCGCAGGAGGCCGTGGCCGCCGGCGCCGGGCGGGGCGTGGGCCTCGGACGCTTCTTCACCCCCGACGGTGAGCACCTCGCCACCGTCGTGCAGGAAGGCATGATCCGCGCCACCCCGGGAGGCCACTGATGTCGAGCCCGACGCACGCCGCGCTGTCACCGAGCGGGTACACCGACACCTTCGCGCGTGACCACCTGCCGCCTGCCGACCAGTGGCCGACCTTGGAGTTCACCACCCCCGAGCTGCACTATCCCTCACGCCTCAACGCTGCGACCGAGCTGCTCGACGCCGCAGTGCGCCTTCACGGGGCCGACCGCCCCGCGCTGCGGACCCCGGACGGCACCACGTGGAGCTACGGCGACCTGCTCCGGCGCGCCAACCAGGTCGCGGCCGTGCTGACCGAGGACCTTGGGCTGGAACCGGGCAACCGCGTGCTCCTGCGCTCGCCCAACAACCCGTGGACCGTGGCCGCCTGGCTCGGCACCCTCAAGGCGGGGGGCATCGTCGTCACCACCATGGCGGCCCTGCGCGCCGGTGAGCTCGGGCCCGTGGTCGAGAAGACCCGGCCGGCCGTCGCCCTCGTCGACCACCGCTTCGTCGAGGACGTCGAGACGGTCCGCGCCGCCGTGGCGCCCGACCTCGCGATCGTGGCCTTCGGCGGTGACACCGACGACGACCTGACCCGACGAGCCGCCGCGAAGTCCGGCGACTACACCGGTGTCGACACGGCGGCCGACGACATCGCACTCTTCGGCCCGACGTCGGGCAGCACCGGCATCCCCAAGATCACCACCCACTTCCACCGCGACGTGCTCTCCATCGACAACACGTTCGGACAGCACGTCCTGCGCCTCACCCCGGACGACGTGGTGGCCTGCACCGCCCCCTTCGCCTTCACCTTCGGTCTGGGCATGCTCGTGGTGTTCACCCTCCGGGCAGGGGCCTGCGCGCTCGTCACCGAGTCGGCGACGCCCACCCAGTTGGCCGATCTCGTGCAGGAGCACGGGGTGACGGTCCTCGCGACCGCACCCACGGCATACAAGCAGATCATCAGGGCCGGCCACCTCGCCAAGCTGGGCGGCCTCCGCACGGCGGTGAGCGCGGGCGAGCACATCCCCCAGGAGGTCTGGGAGGCAATCCGCTCCGAGCTCGGGCTGCCCATCATCGACGGCATCGGGGCCACCGAGATGCTGCACATCTTCATCTCGGCGGCAGGCGACGACATCCGCCCGGGCAGCACCGGCCGGCCCGTCCCCGGTTACCGGGCCACGATCCTCGGACCCGACGACCGACCCGTGCCCCCGGGCACCGAGGGTCGGCTGGCGGTCATCGGTCCCGTCGGGTGCCGCTACCTCGACGACGACCGGCAGCGCGGCTACGTCGTCGACGGCTGGAACGTCACCGGCGACACCTTCGTCCAGGACGAGGACGGCTACTTCTTCTACCGCGCCCGCACCGACAGCATGATCGTGTCCTCGGGCTACAACATCGGGGCACCCGAGGTGGAGGCGGCCATCGACGGCCACCCCGACGTCGTGGAGGCCGGCGTGGTCGGTGAGCCCGACGCCGAGCGCGGCTCGATCGTCAGCGCGTTCGTCGTGCTGCGTGACGGAGTCGTCGGCGACGAGGCCAAGGCCCGCGAGATCCAGGACCACGTCAAGGCGACGCTGGCGCCGTACAAGTACCCGCGCCGCGTGCGCTTCGTCGACCAGCTGCCGCGCAACACCAGCGGCAAGCTGCAGCACTTCAAGCTGCGTGACCTGACCCAGCGCCCGCCAACGGAAGAGGCATCGTCATGAGGATCGCGATCGTCGGTGGGGGGCCCGGAGGCCTCTACCTCGCCGCCCTGATGAAGCAGCTCGACGCGGGCCACGAGGTGACGGTGTGGGAGCGCAACGCCCCGGACGACACCTTCGGGTTCGGGGTCGTGTTCTCCGACGAGACCCTCGGCGGGATCGAGAGCGCCGACACCACGATCTACGGCGCCATGGAGCGGCAGTTCGCCCGCTGGACCGACATCGACGTGAGCATCGACGGGCGGTCCTCGACCATCGGTGGCCAGGGCTTCGCAGCCATGAGCCGCAAGGAGCTGCTGCGCATCCTGCAGGCCCGCGTGGCCGACCTCGGGGTGCAGGTCAACTACCGCACCGATGCCCCCGACGCCGACCAGCTCCGGGCGGATCACGACCTCGTCGTCGCTGCGGACGGCCTCAACTCCCAGGTGCGCACGAGGTATGCCGACGCGTTCGCCCCGAGCCTGGACCGGCGCCACAACAAGTACATCTGGTTCGGCACCGACCTGGTCTTCGAGGCCTTCCAGTTCATCGTCAAGAACACGCAGTGGGGGACGATGCAGATCCACGGGTACCCCTACTCCGACCAGGGCTCGACCTTCATCGTGGAGATGCACGAGGACGTCTGGCGCCGGGCCGGCTTCGACCGCACCGAGGACGAGGTGTTCGCGCCTGGGGTGTCCGACGACTACGCCGTCGAGCGCGTCGCCGAGATCTTCGCTGAGGACCTCGGCGGTCACCGCATCCTCACCAACAACTCCAAGTGGCTGAGCTTCACCACCGTGCGCAACGAGAGCTGGCACCACGACAACGTGGTGCTGATCGGCGATGCGGCGCACACCGCCCACTTCTCCATCGGGTCGGGCACCAAGCTGGCGATGGAGGACGCCCTGGCCCTGGCCGCCTGCCTGCACGAGCACGACACCGTGCCGCAGGCGCTGGCGGCCTACCAGGAGGAGCGCAAGCCCGTTGTCGAGTCGACGCAGCGCGCAGCGCAGGCCAGCCTCGAGTGGTTCGAGAACATCGGGATGTATGCCGACCAGGACCCCGACGAGTTCGTCTTCAACCTGCTCACCCGGTCGCGACGCATCACCTTCGAGAACCTCAAGGACCGGGACCAGGAGTTTGCCGGCCGCATCCAGGGTGCCTTCGCCCGGCAGGGTGGCGGTGACGAGCAGGCGCCCGCGATGTTCCAGCCGACGCGGATCGGTGCGCTGGAGCTGAAGAACAGGATCATCCTGTCCCCCATGGACATGTACGTCGCCGTCGACGGGGTACCGGGTGAGTTCCACCTCGTGCACCTCGGCTCCAAGGCGCTCGGCGGTGCGGGGCTGGTCATGTCGGAGATGACCTGTGTGTCACCCGAGGGCCGGATCACGCCTGGGCTGCCCGGGACTGTGGACCGACGAGCAGCGTGACGCCTGGGCCCGGGTGACGACGTTCGTCCACGACCACAGCACGGCCAAGATCGGCCTGCAGCTGGGCCACTCGGGCCGCAAGGGCTCGACCAAGCTCATGTGGGAGGGCATGGACGAGCCGCTGGCCGAGGACAACTGGGAGGTCGTCGGACCCTCCGCACTCCCCTACGGCGAGGGCTGCCACGTTCCCCGCGAGATGACCCGCGCCGACATGGACCGCGTGGTCACCGACTTCCGTGACGCCGCCCGGCGCGGCATCGAGGCGGGCTTCGACCTCGTCGAGGTGCACGCGGCGCACGGCTACCTGCTGTCCTCCTTCCTGTCCCCCGTGTCCAACCAGCGCACCGACGAGTACGGCGGATCGCTCGAGAACCGGCTGCGCTTCCCGCTGGAGGTGTTCGACGCGGTGGTGGACGAGGTGCCCGATGACGTGCCTGTCACCGTGCGCATCTCGGCGACGGACTGGCTTCCGGACGGCAACACCGAGCACGACGCGGTCGAGATCGCCCGTGCCTTCATCGACCACCGGGCGGCGGCCATCGACGTGTCCTCGGGACAGGTCAGCAAGGACGAGCGGCCGGCCTTCGGTCGGTCGTACCAGACACCGTTCGCCGACCGGATCCGCCACGAGGTGGCCCGCCGCGCCGGGGTGGCGGTCATCGCGGTCGGTGCCATCTCCTCGCACGACGACGTCAACTCGATCCTGCTCGCCGGGCGGGCCGACCTGTGCGCCCTGGGGCGGACCCACCTCTACGACCCGATGTGGACGCTGCACGCCGCGGCCGAGGTGGACTACTCCGGGCCGGCTGCGCAGTGGCCCACGCCGTGGCAGGCAGGCAGGCGCCGGCCCCCGACGTCTCGCACCGACAAGATCCCGCCCCGGCTCGCACTGCTCCGCGACGGCGAGCAGGACGACGTGCACCTGCGATGGCGACCGGGGTCGGCCGAGTCCCTGCCGACCGCACCTGACACCGTGCCGGTGTGAGCACACGACCCGAACCGGTGGCCACGGCACACCAGCGCTCGCGCATCGAGTGGATCGACACGGACGCCGCGGGGATCTACCACAACAGCACGGTCGTCCGGCTGGTCGAGGCCGTCGAGGCGGCCCTGGCCCGTGAGCGCGGGCTGGAGGGCTACTTCCCCGTCGCGCCGAGGGTTCGCTACGAGGCGGACTTCGAGGCCCCGCTGTTCTTCGGCCAGGAGGTCACCACCACCCTCACCGTGACCGAGGTGGGCACCGCGTCGATGACCTTCGGGTTCGAGGTGTGGGGTGAGGCCTTCGAGGGGTCCCCACGGGTGCTCGCCGCGCGCGGCCGCTACGTCACCGTCCACCTCGACCGCAGCGGCCCGGGACGGGCGAGGAGCGCGCCGTGGCCCACCGAGTGGGTGGAGCGGCTGACTCGCGGTTGACCCGACAGGCTCGAGGGCCCCTACGCTCACGGACATGGCCACCACTGCTGCGATCGCCACCTGCCTGATCCTGGGTGCCCTCGCCGTGTTCCAGGCGATGCTCGCCCTCGGCGCCCCCCTCGGCCGGTTCGCGTGGGGTGGTCAGCACGAGGTCCTGCCACCACCGTTGCGCATCGGAAGCCTGGCCACCATCGCCGCCTATGTCGCCGTCGGCTGGGTGGTCCTCGCGTATGCCGGGCGGGCCGGTGACGGCCACGCCGCCCTGCGCGTCGCCACCTGGGTCATCGCCGGCTTCTTCCTGCTCGGTGCGGCGGGGAACCTGGCGTCCAGGAGCCGCCCTGAGCGTCTCGTCATGGCTCCGGTGAGCGTGGTGCTCTGCGCGCTGACGGTGGCGGTGGCCACCTTGGCGTGACCGCTGCTACCCGACTGGTCGTCGGCCCAGCCAGACAGGTCGCGACGGGTCGCCTCCCTCGAAGGCGACCCACACCGGGTCCCCGACGACTGGCAGCTCGGTCGAGCTGCCCGGCGGGAGGCACGCCATGGCCCAGGTGGCCAGGTCTCCGGTGAGCTCGGGCACCCGGAGCTGCAGTCGGTGCCGCTGCCAGGGGTCGAGGTCGTCGACCACGATGCCGGCGTAGACCCCGCACGCCGTGACGGCCTGGGTGTCGAGGCGGTCCCGATCGAGGACCACCCGCCCCTGCTGCAGGAGCACGGTCGTGTAGCCGCCACCGGCCCGGTAGCGCACGCCGATCGTGCTGCCGGACGCCGGACGCCGACCGTGCACGCCATCGCCGAACTCGACGACGGTGGCACCCTCGTGGTCCCGGACGACGTAGTGGCGGTCCTCGGCCGCAGAGGAGGCAAGGTCTGGAACCCGCTGCCATCGTTGCCCGTCGACCTCGATCGCGAGGCGCGCCCACGTGCGACCTCGCGAACCCCTGCGGCGCGCGCTGCCCAGGTGGGCCTCGCCCGCGATGCGGTCGGCGTAACCACTGAGCTGGTCGAGGGCGTAGGCCAACACCTCGAGCAGGGTGACGCCGGGGTCGTGCACGGTCGAGTCGGTCCAGCCCCCCAACCTCTCGCGGGCGCGCTGGACCAGTCCCCCGAGCTGCGGCCGGCCACCCGCCCGCCGGTCGTCGCTCATCAGCCTGCTGCTCTGCTCATGGGCGCCATTGTCGTCGCGTCACCAGGTCCCGGCCAGTGCCTGAGGCGGCACCCAGGGGCAGACCAGTGCTGCGGAGGAAGTGCAGGACGCCACGGACGACGCCACCCTCGCGCACCGAGTCGAAGCGGTCGAACGTGTGTTGGGCGCCCGGGAGCTCGGCGTAGGCCACCGCGGAGGTCGACACCGCGCGTAGCTGCTCGGCGAATCGTCGTGCGGCAGCAGGCGGGACCATGGGGTCGCGGGCTCCGTGGATGATGAGCGTGGGCGGCGCCCCGGGTGCGAGGTGGTCCTCGGGCGCCGATCGCGTCGAGTCGCCGGGCGCGGGACCGTAGTAGCCGTAGAGGCAGATGGTCGCCTGCGCCGAGGTGTCGACCCCCTCGAAGCCGGGCTGCAGGTCTTCGTGGCCCGCGGTGAGCGCCGCGGTCATCGCCAGGTTCGCCCCGGCCGAGCCACCGCAGACCACAACCGTGCGCCCCAGTCCGTACGCCGCCCCCTCGGTGCGCACCCAGGCGATGACGCGCTTGGCGTCAACCAGGAAGTCGGGGAATCGCGCCGTGGGAGCGAGCCGGTAGTTCGCGCTGACGCCCACCCACCCGCGCCGCGCCAGGGCCTCCAGCAGCAGGATGCTCTCTCGGCTCTTGTGGCCGCTGGCGTAGCCACCGCCGTGCAGGTAGACCAGCACCGGCGCGTCCGTCGCTCCTGCCTGACTGCGATACAGGTCGAGGCGGTTGGCTCGCCCGTGGGGCCCGTAGGCGAGATCGCGGAGGACCTCCACGTCCCGCGACGGCCATCGCAGGGGCGCCAGCACCGTGCGCAGCCGCTCCCCCGCTGTCAGCCGTGGGGCCTCGGGACCAGACGCCTGCAGAGCGGCGTCGACCGCGGCCACCACCGTGGGCCCGGCCCGGAACGCCCTGGCCTGCACCCCCACGAGCGCAACTGCCACCGTCGCCGCGACGGCGGCGCAGGCCAATCCGCCTGCGCCCGACAGGTCCCCGGACGAGATCGCGAGCACGGTGGAGGCAGCGAGGGCGAGCAGGAAGAGTCCCGGCACCTCGCTCGACGCCGTGCCGAGGACCAGCGACGGCGTCATCCGCGCTCCGTGGGTCGGTCGCGGCCACAGCGCCGCCCCTGCGGCGACCACGGCCACGAGCACCCAAACGAGGTAGCCCCACGGGAAGTCAGACACCGCCGGGACCCCACCAGCGCCCGGCGAACGTGGTCCCGATCGCCTGCACCGTCACATCAGCCGAAGCAGGTCGCCGAACTCCAAGGACGTTTCCACCCTGGATGTCTACCATCTGCTCCGACGACCACGCAGCGAATTTCGCAGGTGGCACGGCGAAGGAGGTGCGTGGCCAGGCCACGTCCCGGCGCTGGACGGCCAGCCTCCGGCGCGAACGCCCGGCGATGAGTTCCGCGGACCCAGGAGGTCGATACGGCATGGACGAGATCACGAAACGAGAGCCCACCGCCCGAACCGTCGAGGTCCCTGGGGCCACGGTGGCGTACTTCATCCGTGGGGACCTGGCCTCCTGCACCCCGCAGGACCCCCCGCTGCTCCTCATCGGATCGCCCATGGACAGCACGGGTTTCACGACACTCGCCTCCCATCTCGTGGACCGGGTCGTCGTCACGTGCGACCCGCGCAACACCGGCGCGAGCCGGCGCGACGAGCCGACCGCCCCGGTGACCACCGCCGAGCATGCACGTGACCTGCACAGCGTCATCGACGACCTCGGGGTCGGCCCCATCGACGTCTTCGCCAGCTCGGGCGGCGCCGTCAATGCGCTCGCGCTCGTCGAGGTGCATCCCGACGACCTGCGCATCCTCGTCGCGCACGAACCGCCCACCGCTGCCCTCCTGCCCGACGCCGCCGGCATCGCGGCCGCGAACGCCGCCATCATTGCCGCCTACGACGCCGGAGGTCAGGGCCCGGCGATGGCCAGGTTCATCAGCCTCGTCATGCACCGCGGCCCCGTGACCGACGAGTACCTCTCCCGGCCGGCCCCCGACCTGGCGCAGTTCGGGCTCCCCGCAACAGACGACGGAAGTCGTGACGACCCGCTCGTGGCCAACCTGCGCGGAGGGCTGGTCGACGAGACGCCCGACGTCGAGGCGCTCCGTCGGGCATCGACCCGCATCGTCGTGGGTGTCGGCGAGGAGTCCGGCGGACCGGACGACGGCGAGCTCGCGGGCCGCGCCGCATTTGCGGTCGCGGCCGCGCTCGGTGTCCGGCCGGTCGTCTTCCCCAGCGGCCATGCTGGCTTCCTCGGCGGCGAGCACGGCCAGTACGGCAAGCCGGAGGAGTTCGCCACGACGCTGCGCCGCGTCCTCGCCGAGTAGGCCGCGTCAGCGGCGAGTCTGGGCACGCCTGGCATCGACCCCATCGAGCACGACCTCGAGGCCGACGTCGAACTCGCTGCCGTAGTCGTAGCCCGGCTGCAGGACGTGCTCGATCGTCAGCTCGAACAGGTAGGGGAACTGCGCCCTCGGGAACTCCTCCATGATGGCACCGGTCATCGCCGCCAGCTCCGACTCGCTGCGGAAGGGCAGGTTCACCTCCTGCAGGACGAACCCGTGCACGTAGCTGTCGACGACCGAGATCGCATGAGCCGCCTCCTGGACGGAGAAGCCGTCTTCCCTGAAGCACCCGATCCCGGCGTCCAGCAGTCGCAACGTTGTCGGCCCCGGAGTCGTCCGCGACGCCATCAACGCCACCGCCCAGGGGTGTCGGCGCAGGACGGCTCGGGTGTGGTGCGCCCGCTGGCGAATGGCTGGCTGCCATCCGTCGGCCGAGGACGGGAGCTCGATCTCGGCCGAGACCAGCTCGACCAGCCCGTCCAGGATCTCGTCCTTGCCACGGACGTGGTGGTAGAGCGACGCAGCCTCGACCCCCAGCTCACGTGCAAGTCGCCGCATGGTGACCGCCTCGAGGCCCTCACCGTCCGCCACCGCGACGGCACGCTCGAGCGCCCTGTCCCGGTTGACCGGCGCGTGACTCGCCACCTGTCCCGTCCTTCGCCCCACGTCTGGTCCCTCCTCCGTCTGGTCAGCGCACCACTCTGGACAACCTAACACCGTTAGAAGTAGTGTCACGACTCCAATCTAACAGTGTTAGTTGCGCTCACGGAGCACGACTGGCGCGAACTCTCAAAGGACACGTCCATGACCACCGCCCAGGCCGGCCGCATCGTGGGGGCGCTCTTCCTCTCCGCCTTCTTCCTCTACGGCGGCGGCAGCTTCCTCATCGCCTCGACCGTCGACGGCGCCTCCCCACTGCCGGAGGATGCCGCCTCGCTGGGCCTGCTCTCCGCCGGCGCGGCGCTCCTGCTCCTCAACTCCGTGGCCGTGGCGGCCATCGGCACGCTGGCCTTCAACGTCCTGCGACGCCGACACCACCGCACCGCCACGATCTACCTCGCCACCCGCACTGCAGAGGCAGTCCTGCTGGCGCTCGCGCCCCTTGGCACCCTGGCTCTGGCCCTCCTGAGCCGCAGTGGCGCTGAGACGTCGGATGCCACCACCGACTCCGTGCTGCAGGCCCTGGCGCGCAGTGCGGTCGAGAACGGCCAGAGCGCGTACTGGCTCGCCATGGCGACGCTGGGCATCGGCAGCATCTTCTTCTGCCGGGCGCTGATCAGGTCCACGCTGCTGCCGCGCTTCCTGGCCGTCTGGGGCATCGTGGGCTACGCGGTCTTCTCGCTCGGGAGCATCCTGGAACTCGCTGGATACGGGGTGGGGCTCGCCCTGTCGGCTCCCGGTGGCCTGTTCGAGGTGGCGGCCGGCACCTACCTGCTGGCGAAGGGCTTCGGGGCGCCAGCCCCGAACAAGGTCGCCGACGCTGAGCTCGCTGCGGAATCTGCCACGGCCGGCTTCGCCACCTCCCAGGCCACCCACTGAAGGCCGCTCAGCGCTGAGCGCACCGCTGCGCCGGTTGCGCGGCGTTGGTGCTGGTTGGTCGTCTGCCTTGACATGATGGCGACCATGAACGGACAGCTGGCGGCGGAGCCGCCCGGCCATCAGGATCCGCGAAGTCACCCCACAGACGCTCGTCCGCGCGCCGAGCCGTGATGCCGCCACCCGGTGCCGCCGACGAGGACCACGAAACGCAGACCCGCGCCCTGCTGGCTCACCTGGGCACCGCCATGATCGCGACCGGGCAGCCGGTGCAGGAGATCGAGGAGGAGCTCGCCGAGGTGGGCATCCACCTGGGCTACCCCGATGTCCAGACAGCTGTCGGTCCCACGGGCCTGGTCGTCACCCTGACCGAGGGAGGTCCCGCAACACAGCGATCGGCTCCCCCCGGTCTGCGTCTCCACCAGTCGGCGAGCGTCCGTCGCATCCGCCACCAGCTGGTCCGGGGTGAGCTCGCGCCGGCCGCCGCCCGCGAACAGCTGGCGGCGGTTGCGCGTCGCCCGGTCCGGCACCCGCTGTGGCTGGTCGCCCTGGCGTGGCCCGTCCTCGCCGTCGGCATCGCGCTGATCCTGCAACCCGGCTGGGCCAATGTCGCCGCGGCCGCGGTGGGGGCCGTCATCGTGTTCGCGCTCGTCCAGCTGGCGGAGCGCTACCAGGTGGTGACCGCGCTGCTGCCGACCCTCGCCGCGTTCACGGTGTCCTTGGCCGTCTTCGGCGCCGCCAACGCAGGACTGCTCGAGGGTCCGTTGCGCACCGTCCTGCCGCCACTGGCGGTCCTGCTGCCCGGGGCGCTCGTCGTCAACGGCATGTCAGAGCTCGCCGCCGGGCACATGCAGGCGGGCTCGGCCAGGCTCACCTACGGCCTGGTGCAGCTGGGCCTGTTCGCGCTGGGACTGCTCATGGCCACCGCGCTGCTCCGCGTGCCGTCCTCGACGCTGGTCAACCTCCGGGTCGACGAGATCGGCTGGGCCGGCGCCCCCGTCGGCCTGCTGCTCATCGGGTTGAGCATCTGCCTGATGGAGGGGGTGCCGCTGCGGATGCAGGGTTGGGTGCTGCTCGTGCTGAGCATGGCGTTCGGCGCCCAGGTCGCCGGGCAACAACTCGGCTCGATCGGCCTCGGAGGCTTCCTCGGAGCGATCGCGGCCAGCCTCGGGGCAAGCGTGGTGGAGCTCCGACGCCCGCAGCTGGCCCGTCTCGTGCTCTTCCTCCCGGCGTTCTGGCTGCTCGTGCCGGGAAGCCTGGGCCTGGTCGGCGTGACCGAGCTGGCGGCGGGTCGCGAGTCGGCCACCGATGTCGCCCTGGGCGTGCTCGGGGTCGTCATCGCGATCTCGCTCGGCCTGTTGGTGGGCTCCGCCCTCGGTCGGTCCCTGCGCGGGCGGCTGACCACGTCCCACTCGGGAAGCGTCCAGCCCCCAGAAGGCTGACTCGGCTGGCACGCGCCCATCCGCCACCCCGGGCTCGAGCCGTACGGTGTCGGCATGGACATCATCCTGATCCCCGGTCTGTGGCTGAACGCCTCGTCGTGGGACGCCGTCGTCCCCCACCTCGAGGCTGCCGACCACCGGACTCGCGCGCTGACCCTGCCCGGCATGGAGAGCCGGTATGCCGATCGCGCCGGCATCAGCGTCGAGGACCACGTCGCGACGGTCGTCGGAGCCCTCGACGACGCGGCGGGCCCCGTGCTCCTGGTCGGTCACTCCGCCGGATCCGGGCTGGCCTGGGCCGCGGTGGACGCTCGGCCCGACCGGGTCGCCCGCGTCGTCTACGTCGGCGGTTTCCCGGGCCGCGACGGAGACCCCCTGCTGACCGGACTGCCCGCGAAGAACGGCGAGGTGGCGATGCCGGACTGGAAGGAGATGGGCGAGGAGGCCAACGTCGTCGACTTCGAGCCTGCTCAGCTGGAGCGGTTCTACGCCGAAGCAATCCCGGTGCCGGAGGCCGTCATCACCACGCCCATCAGGCTGAACGACGAGCGACGCTACGCGGTGCCTGCCACCGCGATCTGCCCGGAGTACACCGTCGCGGACCTGCGCGAGTGGATGGCCGACGGTGAGCTCCCCGAGCTCGCCCGGACCGCATACCTCGACCTGGTCGACCTGCCCGGCGGGCACTGGCCCCAGCTGACCCAGCCCGAGGCGCTGGCCGCCGCCATCATCGCAGTCGCCGCCCACTGACACCGACTACGGAGTAGCCGGCGAGCTCATCGGGTCAGCGGACGACGCGCCAGACGCTGGGCGCGAGGTGGTGCTCGCGCTTGAAGGCGCGGCTGAAGGCCTCCTCCGACTCGTAGCCGACTCGAGGGGCAATCGCAGCGACAGGCAACGTGGTCGTACGCAGCAGGTCCTTCGCGACGTGCATGCGCCAGCCGGTGAGGTAGCGGATCGGCGCGAGACGGAGCACCGAGCGGAACCGTTCGTCGAGCACCGTGGACGAGGTGGTTGCCTCGCGGGCGAGGTCCGCAAGCGTCCACTTGCGGCCCGGGTCGCCGTGGATGGCCGCGAGCGCCGGCGCGACGACGGGGTCGTGCAGAGCCGCCAGCCAGCCAGTGTCTGTCGCCGGTGCATTCGCCAAGTGCAGTTTGAGCACCTCACGAAGCAGCAGCTGCGGGATGTCGGTCGGTGCCGCGATGCGGTTTTCGGTGACCTGGCTCGTCTGCTGGAGGACCAGGTCGCTGCTTGCCCTCACCCACGAACGCACTGGCCCCTCGGGCGGGGTGACGACGAACACGGGCGGAAAGACAGCCAGGCTCGGGTCGAAGAGCCGGTCGTCACAGGCAAGGTAGCCGCACACGAGTTCGCTACGAGCCCCGCCGAGGCCATGGACGATGTGCGGCAGCGCATTCCACGGCGGCGGGTCGATGAGCTGCGAGATCGGAACGACCTCGGCCGCCTCGTGTCCGCCCATCCGGTGCTGGTCGTTGTACGGCAGCACGATGACGTCGCCCTCGTGGGCCCAGACCTTGTCGGACCCGGCCTCGATCCAGCAGCTGCCGGACACGACGACGTGGAAGATCACCATGCGCGCGGCATCGGGAGCCAACACTGCAGCCATGTCCTGCGATGCCATCGACTCGTAGGCCCACGCCTCGGTGTACTCGCTGTGCAGGAAGATCGCGCCGGAGAGCTGGATCTGCGCCAGCGCATCCGAAAGCGCGGTGGATCGGTCAGCTGCCGCGGCATCCCGGTCATGGTCAGAGCGTGCGCTCCTCATGAGACTGAGTCTGACAGCACTACTCACAGAGGAGAATGGCGATGCAGCTCTACATGGATGTTCACGAACAGTTGCCGCAAGGCGCGGGGGCTGAAGCAGTGGCCCACGCCCACGAAGCCGACCTGGCGACGCAGGGCAGATATGGCGTCCAGTACCTGCGGTACTGGGTCGACGAAGCCAACGGCAAGGCGTTCTGCCTCGTCGCGGCACCCAGCCCTGACGCGGCGATCGCCGTGCACCGCGAAGCGCATGGTCTCGTCGCCGATCGCATCTACCCGGTGGTCGAGGGTCTCTGATGCCCAGGGCCGACCGGTTCAACGCGACCGGGTTCTCGCGTGCGATCAACGGGCCGGGTGGTCGCGCGTTCCGGCTCGTCGCCGGCGCTGCCTGGCTCGCCTTCGCGGTGGTGTTCCGCGGTCAGTGGTGGGGAAATGCGGCAGGGGTGTGGAGCTTGCTCCCGCTCACCGCTGGAATCTTCGACCTCTGCTGGATCAGTGCTGCCCTGGGCGGGCCGCTCCGGGGCAAGGCCATCCGCGCAGGGCAGGCAGGGCGGACCACAGGACCGGACCGGCGGCTACCACGGGAAACCGTTGGTCAATGAGCCAAGCTCAGTCGAGGAGTGACTATTGCGTGCTCGGCCAGTGGCGGGTCAACTGGTAATGCCGCACAGGACGGATCGCGGCACTGAGTCCATCATTGGGGATGCACGTGGCCGATATCGAGGTACGGAGGTTGTTCCGCCAGGCGATCCTCCAGGACGACGAGGTCGCCATGCGCGAGGGCGTCGAGCTACTACTCGGCCTCAGTGACGGACACGGACTGTCGGCGGAGCAGGAGTACGCGGTGCGGCATCCCGACTACGTGATGGAGATGCCGCAGTCAAACGAACGGATCCGCGGGCGTGACGCCATGCGCGCGATGCAGGAGGCCTTCCCGACCCCGCCCGGAGTTCGGCTGCGAAGAGTCCATGGTGCCAGCCGGACCTGGGTGGTTGAGGGCGTCAACGACTACGACGGTGACGTGTGGAATGTCGTGCTGATTCTGGAGCTGGATGAGGACGGACGAATCCTTCGAGACACGCGCTACTACGCACAGCGCTCGGCCCCTCCCGAGTGGCGGGCTCGGTGGGTGGAGCCCATCGAGTAGAGGAAGGAAGCCGTCGCGCCCGGCCCCCGGGCACGACGCGAAACCCTCAGCACTGATGCACCGGACACGGGTTCAACCGGCCGGTTGGCGTCGACGCACGCCCTCATTGCGTCAGCTCCAGAAACGTCAGGACCGCGAGGACGCGGCGGTTGCCGTCGACGGTGTCATCGAGTCCGAGCTTGATCAGGATGTTGCCCACATGGGATTCGACGGTGCGCTCGCTCAGCCAAAGCCGCTTGGCGATGCCGACGTTGGTGCGTCCCTCTGCCATCGACGTCAGGACGTCACGCTCGCTGGACGTCAGCGACTCGAGAGCCGTGCGGGTCCGTGGGCCGATGAGCCGGGCGACGACCACGCTGCGGGCACTACCTGCTGCCCGGCCCAACGCCCCTCGTCCAGGTACAGCTGACCGATGGCTGCGAGGTCCTGCGGGCGCAACTTGACGCAGCAGGCGCCGTTTTGCAGGCCTTGCGGGTCGACCGGCCAGGCGAAGCCGGCGTCCCAGTACCGGTCGTAGAGGGCCGCCGGCGACGGTGAGGTACCCGATTGCCGTGGCAGACGGCAATGCAGCGGTTCAGGCGAACCGTGACCCGGATGAGGGCGCACTCTCAGTCGGGCGTGTCAGGTGGCGGTGGGCACTCCAGCCAGTCGTCGGATGGCAGCGAGACCGTCTGGCGTGCCGGGCCAGTGCTGGTCGAGGGCGTCGGCTCCGGCGTGGCGGGTGACAGAGCGCAGGGCGATGGCGACGATCACGGCGTCGTCGGCATAGCCGATCACCGGGATGAAGTCGGGAACGATGTCGATCGGGCTGGCCAGGTACACCAGTAGAAGCCAGAGTCGGATGCGGACGCCGCGGGGCAGCGTCGAGTCGGCGGCGAGGCGTCGCAGCAGCCGGATCAGGTCGGGCAGCAACCGAACTGCGTCCCGGATCCGCAGGTCGTCTGGGCGGTTGAACCAGAGTGCGGTGATCAGGGCCAGCCACAGGAGCAAGACTCCTCCTACGCTTCCCATCGCGAGCGTGCCCCAAGACCGGACCATGGGTCACAGTGTGCCTGCCGGCGGTGCGACACATTCACGCCAGGAGAGCCCCACATCCCCCGGGGGGACCCCGCCACCCCTGCGTCCGTCCACCGCTTGTGCGGCCTCCGGGGCAAGGGCGCAACCGCGTGGGACCTTCACTGTTGCTGCTGATCTCGCGGCACGTGTCCGGGTCACTGGCTACCGTGCGCTGCACGACTCGTGGAAGCCAGCAGCATTGCGCGCGATGATGGTCGGGTCATCCGCGGCGTGCTCCAATTCGGTCTTGATCTCGGCGGCGTATGCAGCCGGCCCTTGATTCGCAGCCGCGAGTCGCTTGGCATCCAGCTTGTTGGCGAAACTGACATACGCATTGAGGGCGTCTGCCTTGGTTTGGGCCGGTGGGGGCACCGGTATCCGAGCCAGGTCCCGATCGAAGTCTGACCGCAGCTTCATGTGAGCAGGCAGCTGCGTGAAGAAGTCCTTGAGCGGGATGTCAAGCCTGCCTCCGTTGGTCACGGCGATCACCTTCGGCAGCAACTCGTCGCACAGCTGGTTCACGGCGCCCACGTAGGTCTGCACGGCTTCATCTCTCGCAGCAGGGGCCGACGCCGAAGCCGCTGAGGACATCGGCCCTCGGGGCTCGGGCGTCGACGAGGACGAGCATCCGCCCGCAAGTACGCACGCGCCGACGAGGACAGCTGCGGTCGCCGCCGACGACCAACCGTGGGCCATGCCCTACAGCCTGCGCGGGTGGTGAGCCGCATGGCACGCCGTGGACCTTTTCGTTGCGACTTCGTTGCCGACGCGCTAACCGAGGCCCCAGCCCACGAGGGAGTTGTCCATCCGCGAGCACGCGCGCCGCGCTGGTCCGCCGCGCACGAGGGCGCTCACCCGGCCGAGAACTCTGCCGGAACGTCGACGACGTGCTCGCCATCGGTCACGAGCCGCTGCGCAGCGGCCGTCCGGCGCCGTTGCTGCCCTCGACCGCCCAGGTCCGGTACGGATGGGACGGGACGTGTTTGCGCATCGCGGCATATCCGGCCTCGTGCCCGTGGCGAAACGCCCGGTCGCCAAGACCCTCTCGCGCGACCATCGAAGTCGTCGATGACCCTAGAGCCGCACACCGGCACGGCAGCACGCGGAAACGCAAAGCAAGAATGAGCCACACCCGCGCCGGGTGGGCAGCCGCAACGAGAGCGCCCCGCTGAAGACTGGACCGCTCCCCCGCAAAGAGCCGGCGCCCCACCGTCAAGCCTCAAGTAGCGCCCGGATACGTTCGAGGGTCAAGGTCATGCCAGCGTGCAGTTCAAGCCTGTAGCCAGCAGCAGGGCCCTATCGGAACGCTGCCTCGGTGCACGATCGCCATTCGCGCAAAGAGTGGCACCCAGGGCACAGCAGCGCACCCGGGTGCCTCCCATCAAGAGGGGCAACGCCTCACCGGCACTGGCCTCAGTGGCGGGCCGTGAAGAGCGAGTGGTCGATCTTCGCGAGCACGTCGGGCGTCGGCTTGCGACCGGACACCACAGCGGCGGCGCAGGCCATGGCAAGAGATCCCGAACGCTGTGGCGACAGACCGGTCAGGAGCCCGCACAACAGGCCGGCGGTGGCCGCGTCCCCTGCGCCTGTCGTCGTGGCCAGGCGGGTCACTGGATAGGACCGCGTCCATCCGCGAACGTCCGCCCAGGCGTCCGGATCGACAAATGCCTGTCCCGCCGCACGCAGGCGGGCGATATCCGCGGTGCAGAAGAAGACCCCGCGCACCCCTGCTGAGATCGCCACGACACCTGCACCCCAATCGAGCAGCGTCTCGGCGAGTCGCTCGACGCTGGCGTCGTCATGATCCTCCGGCCCAGCGTGCTGGGGCAGCGCGGATATCAGGTCGTCGATGCTGGGGGTGACAACATCCACTTCGCTCATGGTCAGGCGAAGGATCTTCTCCCAGTCCAGCGCACCAGTCGGGGAGCGAGGATCCACGACCGCCAGATCCAGCGAGGTTGTCACCCCAGCGCTTCGCAGCCGCGCGAGCATCCTGCGCATGGGTGCGGCGCCGTCGGCGACGAGAGCAGGTAGGAGGCTGGGGTAGCCGAGGTGGACGAGGTCAAGCTCGTCGCTCAGCTCGACCTCGCTGCCGTCGAAGAAGGCGTTGCTCCCGACGTGATGCCAGAACGTCCGATCCAGGCCCGGCGCCTCGAACACCAGACTGTAGGAGGAGGTGCTTGCGCGGACGTGGCGTAGCCGTGGCGTCATTCCGGTGCGCTCCTCGACCATCCGCCGCAGCAGCGCGCCGAGGTCGTCGTCCCCCACGGTTGCGACGACGTCGACTGGTAGCCCGAGGTCGACCATGGTCCCACCGGTGTTGGCGACGCTGCCTCCCAGCCGAACCGACAGCGGCCCCGCCTCGAAGAGGTGCCCCGGGTCGATGCGCTCACCCCCCGTGAGCTCGGGAGTCAGGTCGAGACAGAGGTGTCCGGTGACAGCGACGCGGGCCAACGCACCTCCCAACATGTCACGACCGGCCCAGAGAGCTCGATCGTCTCCTGACTTGACGGCATTGTCACGCACGGCGGGGAGGTCACGGTGACGACGCGAGGACGGTACGACGCCGTCGAACCAGAGTCGGCCATGGTGGTCTTGCGCGATGTCATACGCTCGTCAATATGACTGACTGGTTGAGCGGTCCCCACAGTCTCGGAAAGATCCGGTCACTGACCCGGATTTCCACGGAGGACGGTTTCATCGCGACACTCGCCGTCGACCACCCCGAGAACTATCTGGCCATGATCGACCCCGACTGGCGAAGGGTCACCTCGGCGCAAGCCACGCGGAGCAAGCTCGAGCTCATTGCCGCCCTTGCTCCCCATGCGAGCGCCTTCCTGGTCGACCCGCTCTGGTCCATGGCGCAAGGAATTGTCACGGGCGTCATCCCTGCCAGCACGGGGATCATCACCGGCATCGAGTCCCTCAGCTACCAGGCAGACGGCGGCTTCGGCACGCAGACGGCGGTCCGCGAACAGTGGACCGTAGAGAAGATCAAGACCCTCGGGGCCGACGCCGTGAAGATGGTGGTCTGGTGGCGCCCCGACGCAGGGGACACCAGTGAGATTCGGCGTATCGTCTCCCGCCTCGTCGAGGAATGCGAGCGCCACCAGATCCCGCTGGTCGTTGAGCCCCTTTGGTACCCCGCCAGCGGCCAGGACCCGAACAGTGAGGAGGCTCGAGACGATCGCATGGAAACGATCGTTGGTGCAGCCAAGGAGTTCGTGGGACTCGGCATCGACGTGCTGAAGTCCGAGTTTCCTGGTGACCTCGTGGTGACACCGGACGGCACCAGCGGCGAGGAAGCCTCCACACAGGCCGCGCACGCCATCGATGCGGCGTGCGCGGGGACTCCCTGGGTCATGTTGTCCGGTTCGAGCACCTACGAGGTGTTCCGACGCCAGCTCACGATTGTCGCTCAGGCTGGGGCCTGCGGCTTCATGGCGGGTCGGGCGATCTGGACCGGCGCCGTCGGCGGCACAGACCAACAGCGCCGCGAAGCGTTGGTGCGCTGCCAAACCCGCCTGGACGAGAGCCTGTCCATCCTCCGCGCCCACGGCCGCCCATGGCGGCAACGTCCCGCCCTTGACGACGTAGCGGAGAGTCTGACAGCCGGCTGGCACGAACGGTACCTGGAGGCCTGACCCCAGCACCACGTTCTCCGACGAGCCGGAGCGCCGATGCGTCCTCGCGCTGCGGGTGTCTCCAGGCCGCCACTCCCCCGGCGGCCCGGGTGGCTTCGCGCAGGCTCGTCCGACGGCCGTACAGGGTTAGGTTGGGCCCATGGGCAGTCAGATGGGGCGAACGAGCGAGTTCCGAGCACCCGTTCCCGGTGGAGAACTCGTCGGTCGCATCGGTGGAGGTGGACCCGAGCTGTTACTCCTTCATGGAGGTCCTGTCTCTGACTACACGGAGCCGCTGGCCGATGAACTCCGTGATGGCTACCGCGTGGCGACGTATCAGCAGCGCGGCTTGGAGCCGTCGACGTTGGCAGAGCCATATGACGTTTCGACCCACCTCGCGGACCTGGTCGCCGTACTTGATCACCTCGGCTGGGGTCGCGCGATAGTCGGCGGGCACTCCTGGGGCGGACACTTGTTGCTGCACCTGCTCGCGACGCATCACGATCGGGTGGCGGCCGCGCTCGTGATCGACCCCCTGGGTGGCGTCGGCGACGGCGGGTTCCCGGCGTTCGATGCGGAGATGGTGCGTCGCACGCCCCCACAAGCGGTCGAACGTGCGCAGATGCTGGACCAGCGCCTCATGGACGGCATCGCCTCCGAAGCGGAGGCGATGGAGTCGTTGCGGATCTTCTGGCCGGCCTACTTCCCGTCTCCCGACCGCGCCCCGGAGTTTCCCGAGCTCCGGATCAACGCCGCATCGGCCGGCCTGACGCTTCAGTCCGCCGTCGCCGAGCTCCCCGGCCTGGCCAGCCGGCTCGCGGGCTCCCAGGTGCCGACAACTTTCGTGCACGGGGCTGCCAGTCCGATGCCGGTCACCGCCTCGACAGGCACCGCCGAGGTCATGGGCACGGCCGCCCAGGTCGTGGTCGTCGCCAACGCTGGACACTTCATGTGGATGGACGTCCCGGGGTGCCTTCGTCAACCCCTCGACGACCTCGTCAAACGAGCCGGGCAGTCGCCGAAGGGTCGTTCAGTGACTCACTCGGGGTCAAGGCAGCGATCCAGACACTCCGGGGGATAACGACAGCCCCTGACCTGCGTCTCCGCAGGTCAGAGGCTATATATCGACGGTGGGCGATACTGGGTTTGAACCAGTGACCTCTTCCGTGTCAACGATAACCGGCCTGTTCGTGGACGTCCGTCGATGTCCCCGTGACCCCGAACCTCACGCGAACCCCGCGGCGGGCCAGCTGCCGACAAAGCCCGGTCGTCACCACGCTCTTGCCCGCATCCGATGTCGTCCCGGCGACGAGCAGTGATCCCTTCACCCTGCGTAGCCTACGAACGCTGAGGGGGATCCTGCCGACGGGTGGAGCCCGCTCGGGCAGCTCCGTGAGGAGGAGTCTCCCCTTCGGCGGTATCTGAAGGCGTCACCCCCGAGGGCGAGCCCGACAAGGGCAGCTGCCCAGGCCGGCACGGCCTTGCTCTTCCAGGGCGCGAGGCCGCCGAGACCTGCCCGTGGGTCCCCTTGGAGAGCGTCGAGCGGCGGCCGACCCGTGTTGGGGTGTTCGTCACTGGGTGACGCGGTACCTCAGCCAGACGCTCCCGCTGTCGGTGGGTGTTGCGGAGATGAGGGTGAGCTCACGGAGCTCCCCCACGTGTGCGAACAGGCGTGGGCCGACCGGGTCGATGACACGACCCACGGCGAGACACAGCTCGTCGACGAGACCCTGAGCCAGCAAGGACTGGGCCAGGGTGATGCTGCCGTGTACGCCCACGTCGCCACCCGTCCGTGCCCTCAGCTCTGCCACGACGTCGGTCAGCGGCCCGTGGATCGGTTCAGCGTTGGCCCATGCTGACGACAGCGCGGTCGAGGTGACCACGTACTTCCTCACCCTGTTGATGAAGTCGGCGAAGGGCTGCTCGGTCGACGTGGGCCAGTAGCGAGACCACTGGTCGTAGGTGCGTCGACCCATGAGCACCGCGTCCTGACGGCTGATCATGTCCGCCTCGAGGCGCGCGAGCTCCTCGTCGAACACGGGAGGCCCAGCCCCCACGCCCGTCTCCGGAAAGTACCTGTGGGGGTCCTCTGTTGCTCCGTCGAGCGAGGTGAGCGTGTAAAGGACGATCTTCGACACAGCGAGCCTCTCGTCGGGGTGCTTCGTTCTCGGACTGACTCCCGAGCTAGGCGAAACTCATCGCCCCGCCCCCACCTGTGCGGTGTCTCGGCGGATGCTGCAGGGGCCGCAGCCACCTGGTCACGGCACTACCCGTCGTTGTCCGGTCACGGTAGCGACGACGTCGCGCGCTTCTTCGCCGACCCGCCCGAAGGTTTTGCGCTACTGCAATAGTTAGTGTAGGCAATTGATAGGAGGCAAGGTCGGAAAGGTGGGACATGTCGAGAGTTGTGGTGATCACCGGAGCATCTGGGGGCGTCGGCCGTGCGGCCGTCCGTGAGTTCGCTCATCGAGGGGACCGTCTGGCGTTGATCGCCCGGGGGGACCAGGGGTTGGCGGCGGCGGAACGAGAGGCCCGGTCCTGGGGGGCGGAGGCACTCTCGATCAGGACCGACGTGGCGGACCCCGATCAGGTCGAAGCGGCGGCCGAGCGCGTCGAGGCGGAGCTGGGGCCCATCGATGTCTGGGTCAACGTCGCCTTCACGTCGGTCTTTGCCCGGTTCGAGGACATCACGGCGGCGGAGTACCGCCGAGCCACCGAGGTGAGCTACCTGGGCTACGTCTACAGCACCATGGCCGTGCTGCCGCGGATGCGTCGGCGGGACCGGGGGACGATCGTGCACGTCGGGTCGGCGCTGGCCTACCGGGGCATTCCCTTGCAGACCGCCTACTGCGGCGCCAAGCACGCGATCCAGGGCTTCCACGAGGCGCTGCGGTGCGAGCTCCTGCACGAGCGCAGCAACGTCCACGTCACGATGGTGCAGATGCCGGCGCTGAACACGCCGCAGTTCTCCTGGGTGTTGTCGCGCCTTCCCAAGCACCCCCGACCAGTGGCCCCCATCTACCAGCCCGAGGTGGCAGCGCGGGCGATCGTGTTCGCCGCGGACCATCCCCGGCGCCGCGAGTACTGGGTCAGTGCGTCTACGGTGGGGACCCTGTTGGCCAACGCCGTCGCGCCGGCCGTGCTGGACCGGTACCTGGCCAGGACCGGCTTCGCCGCCCAGCAGGCGGACACGCTGCGCACCGAGGGCCTGCCGACGAACCTGTGGGAGCCCGCTGACGGCCCGGACGGGCGCGACTTCGGTGCCCGCGGGGCGTTCGACTCCACGTCGCACGATGCCAGCGCGCAGCAATGGGTAGCCCACCGTTACCCCCAGATCGCGGCGGCCACGCTCGCCGTCGGGGTCGCTGCGGGCTGGGTCGTCGGGCGACGTCGGTGAGCAGCCTGAGTAGGACCCCGGTCCGCGCGGTTGGCCTGGTGGGCGGCGCGTGGGGAGTCGTCCTGCTGTGGCGCGGTCGAGAGCTGTGGACGACGTTCAGTGGTACGGGCCCCACCGGCCACGAGGTGCTGGCCATCCGTGCCTTGGGATGGCGGCACCTGGTGCAGGGGTGCTTCCAGTCCGTGGCTCCCGACACCGGACGGCAGGTGCTGGTGGCCGTCGACCTGGTGCACTGCGCGACGATGGTCCCGGTGGCGATCGCCAGCCGCCGTGCCCGTCGACCTGCGGCCGTCACCTCCGCGGTCGCCGCGGCAAGTGCCGTGGTGACCGCGATCGCTGCTCGTGGGGGCGGGACGGCTTCGAGGTGACCGCCCTGACAGCCCTCACCGGCGTTCCCGTCCACGGCGGGTGGCCTTTCCCGCCGCACGTGTTGCGGGAGTATGCGTTCCTCGCCGACGGGTACCGCGGCGCCCTCATCGGGCCACGGGGCGACGTGGGCTGGCTGTGCGCTCCCACGTGGGACTCCCCGGCGGTCCTCGCCCAGCTGATCGGCGGCGGCGGCGCTTATGCCGTGACGCCGACCGAGCGGTTCGTCTGGGGCGGATACTACGAATCTGGCACCTTGATCTGGCGCAGCCGCTGGACCACGTCGACCAGCAGGATCGAGTGCCGGGAGGCTCTCGCGGTCACTGGGGATCCCCACCGCCTGCTGCTGCTACGCAGGATCGTAGCCCTGGAAGGGTCGGCGTCCGTCGACCTCGCCCTGGAGCTGGGCGCCGACTTCGGCCGGCAGGGCGGCACCCCTCGTCGGGAGGACTCCGGTGCGTGGCGGCTGGACACGGGGTCGTTGCGGTGCCGGTGGACCGGAGCAGCCGCGGCGGCATGCGGTACGGACGGCGTGCTGCGCTTGCACCTGGACCTGCCCGCCGGCGGGGTCCACGACCTGTCCCTGGAGATCTCCGACCGTGAGCTACCGATCCTGCCGGACCTGGATCGGGCGTGGGTGTCGACCGAGCAGCACTGGCACTCATCGGTCCCCGACTTCGCTCAGTCGGCTGCCCCCCGCGACTCCCGACACGCCTATGCGGTCCTGCGCGGGCTGACGGCCCCGGGCGGGGGGATGGTCGCGGCGGCTACCGCGGGGCTGCCCGAGCGAGCCGAGGCAGGTCGCAACTACGACTACCGGTACGTGTGGCTGCGTGACCAGGCCTTGGCCGGCCTGGCGGCTGGGGTCGATCAGGCGTACCCACTGATGGACGAGGCCACCGCCTTCAGCACGGCCCGGATCCTGGAGCAGGGTGACCAGTTGGCCCCGGCGTACCGCCTGGACGGCAGTCTGCCGCCGCACGAGGAGACCCTCGACCTGCCCGGCTACCCCGGTGGGAAGGTCGTGGTCGGCAACTGGGTGCGCGGTCAGTTCCAGCTCGACGCCTGCGGGGAGCTGTTGCAGCTCTATGCCACCGCGGCGCGTCACGACCACCTCACCGGTGACGACGTTCGCGCCATCTCCACCCTGGTCGATCTGGTCGAGCAGCGGTGGACCGAGCCCGACGCAGGGATCTGGGAGCTGGACGACAACTGGTGGACCGAGTCTCGCCTCGGGTGCGTTGCCGGGCTCCGCGCCGTCTCACGGCACGTGGCGACCACCAGGTCCGCCCGAGTGTCGGCTCTCGCGGACGCCATCATGGCGAAGACGTCGCAGCGGTCCCTTCACGGGGACGGGTGGTGGCAGCAGGCCCCGGATCTCGCCCGCGCGGACGCCTCGGTGCTCCTGCCCCTGGCCCGCGGTGCCACGCCGGCCAGCGACCCCCGCAGCGCCGCGACCCTGCGCGCGGTGGAGGAGCAGCTGGCGCAGGACGGGTACCTCTACCGCTACGACGTGGGGGGTGCGCCGCTCGGAGATGCCGAAGGGGCTTTCCTGATGTGCGGTTTCGTCATGTCGCTGGCCCACCTGGCGGCCGGCGACCGGGTCAAGGCGTTCCGCTGGTTCGAGCGGCAGCGGGCAGCCGGCGGGCCGGCGGGTCTGCTCTCGGAGGAGTTCGACGTCCGGCAGCGCCAGCTGCGCGGCAACCTGCCCCAGGGTTTCGTGCACGCGCTGCTGCTGGAGTGCAGCCAGCGCCTGGGTGCGACCGACGAGGAGACCGTCCGTGGGTGACCCACGGACGGCGAGGAGAAGGTCACGAGCAGCTCGGCTGGGTCGGCGGCCCGCGGGCGCAGCATGAGGCATGGACCGCTACGTTGATTCGTGAGGCCGTTGGGAGGTGCGATGGGCGCCGCTGAGATACTGCGACCGTTGGTCGACGCCGCGCTCGGCACGGATCTTCCGGTGCGCCTCGACTGCTGGGACGGCAGCTCGATGGGTCCGGCGGATGCCGACGTGGTCGTTCGCTTCACATCGCGACGCGCCCTTCGACGCCTGATCTGGGCGCCCAACGAGCTGGGATTCGCCCGGGCCTATGTGTCCGGAGACGTCCAGGTCGAGGGTGACCTGCTTGACGCGTTGACGCGCCTGAACGCACTGGCCGCCCCCGAGCAGGGACCGGGAGTCCGTGTCGGGCCCGACACCAGGGCCGCCGTCGTCAGGGCCGTCGTGCGTCTAGGGGCGCTGGGTCCGCCGCCACGGCCGCCTGTCGAGGAGATCCGGTTGTCTGGTCGTCGGCACGGGCGGGGACGGGACGCCAAGGCCGTCTCGCACCACTACGACGTGGGCAATGACTTCTATGCGCTCGTCCTGGGTCCCTCAATGGTGTACTCCTGCGCGTACTTCGAGCGGCCGCCTTCGGCCGCATACACGCTGGAGGACGCGCAGCGCGCCAAGCTCGACCTCGTGGCGCGCAAGCTGGGCCTGTCCACGGGGATGCGACTGCTGGACGTGGGGTGTGGGTGGGGCTCGTTGGTCATCCACGCCGCCCGCGAGTATGGCGTGCGGGCAGTGGGGGTCACCCTCTCCGAGGAACAGGCCACCTTCGCCCGCGCAGCTGTCGCGTCCCAAGGCCTGGCTGACCGGGTCGAGATCCGGGTGCAGGACTACCGCGACGTGCCCGACGGGCCCTACGACGCCATCGCCAGCATCGGGATGGCCGAGCACGTCGGCGCATCCCAGCTGCACGAGTATGCCGCTCACCTCCACACCCTGCTGGCCCCCGGCGGCCGACTGCTCAACCACGCGATCTCGCGGCGGCCGGGGCCCCCGCCCGACCCCAAGGGAGACAAGACCTCGTTCATCGACCGCTACGTCTTCCCCGACGGCGAGCTGCATCCGCTGTCGACGATGGTCGACGTGCTGGAGTCAGCTGGGTTCGAGGTCCGGGACGTGGAGTCGCTGCGTGAGCACTACGCGGACACCCTGCGAGCCTGGGTGGCCAACCTCGAACAGAACCGGGACCAGGCGATCCGGCTCTCCAGCGCCGGCCGGGCTCGGGTGTGGCGCCTGTACATGGCCGGCTCGGCCCTCGGCTTCCAGTCCAACCGCCTAGGCATCAACCAAGTCCTCGCCGTCAAGCCCGGCCCCGGTGGGGCCAGCAGCTTCCCCCGGACCCGCACCGGGCTGCTCCGGATCCCCGAATCTCGCGAACCGCGGGACCAACCCCGGGCCAGTACGCCGCCGGCCCTCCTCAGCTCGGCCCTACGCGGGACCGACCAGGGTCGCAACGTGGTCAGGTGACAGGAAGGTCGCGGGCGAGACGGTGCCGGCGAACACCCCGGCGAACTCGTCCATGGCGTCCTGGTTCCCAGCGACCGCTCCGAGCAGCTTCTGCATTGGCTCCGGCGGTGGGTCGAGTGTTGCCAGCTGGGTCGTGAAGTCGAAGATCTGCGCCACGTGCTCGTCGCGGACCCGCTGGTAGGTGGCCATGGCCTCGTCGAAGGCGCGTTCTCCGGACAACCACTCGTGCACCGCTCGGGAGCAGTGCTCTGCGTCGAGGAACGCGTCGCAGATGCCCTGCGCCGTGACGGGGTCCTTGAGGTATCGGGCATCCCCCACGAGCGCCCAGCCAGGTCCGGCCGCGGTCCGGAAGTGGTTGGCACAGCCACCGCCGACGACTCGCTCCTCCTGATGAGCACCGGTCAGCAACTCGGCATACACCTCCTGCACCGCACCGAGGTACGCGGCCCGGATGTCCTGCTTGACTGTCGGAAGCTCTGAGCGCGGCCAGGCCGCGAGGACCATGGTCCGCCCGTCGTGTGTAGGGAACGCGCCGAAACCGCGACTAGGGCGGATGGCCCACGAGGCAGCGCGGACCGGGGCCCCGCTCCAGTAGGAGTAGTAGGCACCGGCCAGCATCGGCTGCGCTCGGTAAAGGTCTGCTCCGACGAGCTCTGCGATGGTGGAGTGGGCGCCATCAGCTCCGATCACCAGTCGCGCACGTACCGTTGTGGTGGTGCCGGTCGGGCCGCGACCGCGGATCCCCGTGACCCGGCTCCCGTCGTGGACCAGGTCCTGGACGCTGAACTCCTCGCGGACGTCGGCGCCCGCCTCCCTCGCGGCGTCGACGAGGAGCTGGTCCAGCACGATGCGCCGGGGGCACAGTGCGGGCGGCTGGTCGTCCTCACGCCTGCCATCCTCGGCCGGTGGAGTTCCGGTGAGCACGACCGGGCCGAAGTCGAAGCGGTAGGCGTCGATCGGCGGGCAGCCGGTGGCGACGAGGCGGTCGAG
The DNA here is from genome assembly GCA_963757635.1 of uncultured Actinomycetota bacterium. GTDB lineage: Bacteria > Actinomycetota > Actinomycetes > Actinomycetales > Dermatophilaceae > Pedococcus. Next base: position 533,200 of record CAVWSK010000007.1, read on the forward strand.
CAGACCCCAGCGGCGCAGCGCGGCGATACCTGGCCGGTGGATCAGATGGGTCGACACCGTGTCGGACGGGAAGCGACTCCGGTCCACCACCAGCACGCGGTAGCCCAGACGAGCCAGCAGCATGGCGGTCGGGGAGCCTGCGCAGCGGGCCCCTACCACAATGACGTCGTAGGGCTCGGCGGCCGTCATGACCGTACCTCGGTGGCCAGGGGGACCCAGGCCGCCTGGTACCGGGCGGCGATCCGGTCCCGGAGCCACTGGTCCATGGCGCCGTGCCGGTCGCCCTCAGCCAGTTCGCGGAAGAAGCCCCCGAACCCGCTGGGGGTGAACAGGGTGAGGATGTGGCCGACCCGTGGAACCAGCCGCTCCCGCGCGTGAGTCAGCACCTCCGTCCCGCTGGACCTCACGTGCTCGCCCTCACCGGTCGCGACCAGGTGCGCCGGGGCCGGCCTGCGTCCGGGGTCCTGGCGCGGGTCGGGTGGCTGGGGTCGAGATTGCGTGGAGCCTTTGGCGGGTGCTGTCCGGGACATGGCGTCCTCCCTCGTGGTGGTAGCGTCCACGCTCGCCCACTGGCCTTTCATCTGGCTTTCACGCTCGGATGGGGCGACGATGGGTGGATGGCTGGCCTCACCTTCGAGGTGCTGGGGCCGCTACGGGTCAGCCGCGACGGCCGCATCGTCACCGTGCCCGAGGGACGCCGCCGGTCGGCGCTCGTCTGCCTGCTCCTGACCGTCCCCGAGCCCGTCTCCGCCGAGGCCCTCATCGAGGCGGCGTGGCCCCCGGGCCAGCCACACGAACCGCGGGCCGCGCTGCATACCGTGATCTCCCGGCTTCGGTCCCTGCTCGGCGGCGACGCCATCGTGGCCGAGACCGGCGGCTACCGGCTCGACGTGCCAGCCGATGCGGTGGACGCACGCCGGTTCGAGCGGGTGTGCCGGGAGTCGGTGGTGGCGCCGCCGGAGCAGGCGGCCGCCCTCCTGGACCTGGCCCTCGGGCTGTGGCGGGGGCCGGCATACGCGGACCTCGCCGGTCGCGACGCGACGGTTGCTGAGATTGGCCGACTCGACCTGCTGCATGCAGACGCCCTGGAGGAGCGGGCCCGGCTGGCCCTCGAGCTGGGCGACCCGGCGGACGCGGTGCGGCGGCTCGAGTCCCTGCTGCGCGAGAGGCCGTTTCGCGAGCATGCCGTGGAGCTGCTCATGAGGTCGCTGCAGCGGTGCGACCGGACGGCGCAGGCGTTGGCCCGGTACCGGGAGCACCGCGCCTTGATGGTGGGCGAACTCGGTCTCGAGCCCTCGACAGCGGTGCAGCAGCTCAACGCGCGTCTGCTTGCCGGCGACGGGTCCACCGTGAGCCAGGAGACTGAGCCGGTGCCAGAACCGCTGTTCCCGCAGTGGGTCGACACCTCGACGCTCTTCGTCGGCCGGGAGGACGACGCCGCCAGACTCGCGGTAGCGGTGGCCGCCGGTCGGCTTGTCACCGTGACCGGACCGGGCGGGGTGGGAAAGACCCGGCTGGTCGCCGAGTCGCTGCCCCGGCTTGCCGCCCTGACCAGGCTCCCGGTAGTCGTGGCGGAGCTCGCGACCGTGGAGCATCCGGGCCTTGACGTCGCGCTCGCGTCGGCGATCGGGCTCACGGACCTCGCCGCGGCGGACGGGAGCCTCCCTGCCGCGCTCGTCGCACGGCTGCGCGCCCATCCCGCACTGCTCGTACTGGACAACGCCGAGCACCTGCTCGACGACCTGACGCCGGTGGTGGACATCCTCGTGAGTCGGGTGCCGCCGCTGCGGGTCGTGGTCACGAGCCGCCGCCGCACCGGGCTCGCTCACGAGAGCGTGCTCGAGCTCGCCCCCCTCCCGATGCCGACCGCGGACGACGCACCCGCCGTCCAGCTCGTCCTGGACCGGGTGCAGCATGCCCGGCCCGCCCTGACCATCACTCCCGTGGTGGTCGGGGCGATCGCCGACATCTGTCGTCGGGTCGACGGGCTGCCCCTGGTGCTCGAGCTCGCGGCCTCCCGGGTCGCCGCCCTCGGCGCCGTGGCCGTGCGCGACCGTCTCGAACGGGATCTGACGATGCTCGACCCAGACCGCGTGACCGCCATGGTGGACTGGTCGACCCGGCTGCTGCCTCGCCCCGAGTACGAGCTGTTCGCGCTGCTGTCCGTCTTCGCCTCGCGGTTCGAGCTGGATGCCGTCGAGTCGTTGGCGGCCGCCATGCCCGAGCCGCCTCCGATGCCGGTCGCGCCGATGCTTGCCGACCTGGTCGACGCCAGCCTGGTCACGGTCACCGATACGTCCGACCCGCCGCGGTACCGGATGCTCACCGTGGTCCGCGCCGAGGCAGCTCGGATCCTCAATGTCTCCGGACGGGCCGAAGCCGCCCGGTTGGCACACGTCCGGTGGGTCGTAGAGCTCACCGAGCGGGCCGCGCGGGACGTCACCAGCCCGCGGAGCGTGGGTGCCCTCGCCACTCTCGACCGGCATCGCGAGGACCTCGAGGTCGCGTTGCGACACGCTCTGGACGAACCAGACCTCGACCTCGCCTCGCGGATCAGTGAGGCCCTGGGCGTCTGCCCGCACTGGTCCGCTCGCCCTCGTCTTCTCGACCTGGTCATCGAGACCGGCGAGGCCATCGCCCGGGATGGAGGAGCGCACCCAGGTGGCGTCGCCGCGGCAGCCATGGCGCTCGCTTTGCGCGGCCGGCTCGCGCGATGCCGAGAGCTGGCCGAGCCGCTGCTCGTCGGCTCGAAGGCGCCGTTGAACGCCCGGTCGCGGTACCTGGCTCAGACCTCGCTGGGCGTCGCCGCGCTCTACGCCGGTGACCTGGCCGAGGCCGAGCGACATTGGCGGTCGATCCTCAAGGGCACAGATCTCGCACCGGCCCTCCAGGCCGAGGCGCACAGCAGCCTGGCTCTGTTGCTCCGCTTTCAGGGGGATACCGAGCGCGCCAGTGAGGAGGGGACGGCTGCAATGCTGCTGGCTGAGAGCTCCGGGGCTGCGTCGGTGCAGGCATTCGCGCGGTACGCCGCGGGCGAGGCGGCGCTGCGAAGCCCCGATCGCGGAGCCTCGCTGCTCGCGGCTGCGGGCGAGGAGGCGGCAACGATCGGCGCCAGGCACGTCGAGCTCGTCGCAGGGGTGGCTTTGCTCGCCGCACTCGTGCGCGACGGGAGACCTGATGACGCCGCTGTGGTGGCCACCAGGACCGTTCGGATCGCCCGCGAGACCGGCGCCTGGCCTCAGCTGTGGACCTGCCTGCGCATCGTCGCCGAGCTCCTCGCGGCCACCGGGCACCCGGAGCAGAGCGCGTTCCTCCTGTGTGCCAGCGAGCGGGCCGCCGATGCGCCACCGCCGATGGGCGAGGACATCCCAAGGTATGCCGCCCTGCGTCGTCTTCTCGCCGACGAGCTGGGGGGAACCCAACTGGAACGGATCCGCGAGGCGGCGAGCAGTGCGGGCTGTGACCCGGCAGCCAAGCGTGCGCTCGCCTGGGTCGATCGTGTGAAGCCCTCCCAAGGGGCTCAGTAGGCCACTCTTCTCGACGGCGGTCCCGACCGCGTCACCCCGCCGCACCCACTTAGTCAAGCAGTTAGTCAGGCATCGCCCCTGAGGACCGATTCCGAGCCTTCAAACACGCAGCCCCTGACCTGCGCTTCCGCAGGTCAGGGGCTGCTTCATCGATGGTGGGCGATACTGGGTTTGAACCAGTGACCTCTTCCGTGTCAACGACAACGGGCCCGTTCGTGAACGTCCGTCGATGTCCCCATGAGCTACGCACCACTCCCCCAACGTCCGTCAGCGTCCATCCAGACCCAGGGTGGTTGTCACTCACTTAGTCACTCACCCGCTGGGCGGGAACAGCGCGTCGGGACACACCAACGAACCCGCGTCACAGCGCCGACAATCGGCTACTCGACCAGGCGGGCCTGCGGGCGCCGAGCCGGTACTGAGGTGGTCTCCAGTCAGTCGCACAGGGCCTCCGTGCGCCCCGCAAGAGGGACCTCACCGGCGATCGGCGGCGGACGGGTCTTCCGGGACGTCGCCAGCAAGGTGAGCGCCACTGCCAGCGCGTTTACCGGAGAGGGTTCGCCTTACGGGGATGGTCTTTCGGAGGGCGCAGCTGCGGGGCGGGATTACGTCCGGCTCGCAAGGTGACTCTCGAGCTGCGGATCCGGACCGTTTGATCGACAGCTGTAGCGAAGTGGCGGCAAGCCCAAGCACCGTCAACCGTAGGCGATCTGCGGGTGACAGCGGTCGCGACTTCGCTGTCGCGTACGAGCGGATTGGTCTCCTCGATCGTGTAGCGGCTCGGAATGGCCTGCCAGCTGGCCGACGCTCGTATCGGTCACCGCCGATGCCGACGAGACGGCAGAGCCCTCGCTGGACCCGGCGGGCAAGCGCAGCCTTCCGGTGCGGCAGGAGGCCGACTTGCGCCGACCGGTAGACGCCGGGCTGCGGGGGCAGCTCACCGGCGTCGTCACCCGATTGCGCTGCCTGCACCACCGCACCGAACCGGCCGTACGGCGGCGGCTACCCCAGGCCCGCGGCGCCGGTGTCACGTCATCCCCTCGTCAGCGCGTCGTAACAATGACACCGTCTGATGGTCACGCTGTGAGCCCGGCACCGGTCGAAAGGGGATGCGCGGTGGCGCACGACGAGGAGTTCATGGCGTTCGCCTCCGCGCGTGCCGCCGAGCTTTTCCGGTGCGCTCTTCTGCTGACCGGTGAGTGGTACTCGGCCGAGGACCTGGTTCAGGACACTCTGACGACGATCTACCGGCGCTGGAGCAAGGTGTCGTCGGCGGAACAGCCGGGCGCCTACGCGCGCAGGGTGCTCCTCAACACCTTCCTTAGCGGACGCCGGCGACGCAGCTCCACCGAGGTGCCGACCGCGACCATTCCCCCAGCCGCCGGCCGCGACGACCCCGCCCTGCGGGCGACGCTGTTGGCGGGCCTGCGCTCGCTCGCGCCGCGGGACCGTGCCGTGGTGGTGCTGCGGTACTGGATGGACCTCGATGCCGCGACCACGGGGGAGCTGGTCGGGTGCTCGCCCGAGGCAGTCCGGACCCGCGCCCGCCGGGCCCTCGGGACGCTGCGGGAGGTGCTCGCCGACGACTTCGACCACCTGTTGGCCGACTAAGGGGACCAAGGAGGAGCCATGGACGAGAAGGACTTCGAACGACGGTTGGGCCACGCGCTGCACGCCGGGGTCGACGCGCTGGAACCGTCGGCGGGACTGCCCGAGAGCGCGGCCGCGCGGGGCGCCACGCTCCGTCGCCGTCGGCGGGTCGGGAGCGCTGCCGGAGCGCTGCTGCTGGCCGTGGGTACAGGGCTCGTCACCGTCCAGCTGCCGACCAGCCGGTCCGGCGTCGCGCCGGCCGGTACCGGCTGTCACGCCTTCGTCGACGACGGCGTGCTGCCGACGTGGGCTCGGGCGGGGTTCTCCGCCCCCGAGCCACGCGCGCGCCACATCCTGGGCGAGCGCGGCCGGGTCGTGGCGATCCTCTTCGGCCCGGCCCTGTACGCGCCGCCCAGCGCCGGGGTGAACAACAAGATCCTCTGGGTCACCGGGCCGACCGACGCCCCCCAAGACCCCCAGGCGGACACTGACCTCGTCATCGACGCCTCGCTCGCCGGCACCACCACGACGGCTCGGCGGGTCGTGCCGGGAGGGTCGGGGCCCTCCATCATCGACCTGCCGGCGGCCGGCTGCTGGCACCTGAACCTCCGGTGGGGTTCTCGCACGCAGGACCGCGACGCCCTCGACCTTGAGTACGTGGCACCCCCGGGCTGACGCGACGGGAAAGGCCACGGCGGGGGGAGGGTGCGGCCGCGGTAGCTGGTGGGTGCGGGGGCACTCGGCGTCGGTGCCGGCTTGGGCCGACTACGCCTGGCTGCATGGCATCGCCTATCGCGGCGCACGGCAAAGCGCTGCTTCGAGGCGCGGAGTGGTTCCAGTGGGTCCCCTCCGCCACGACAGGTGCGGCATTCCGCCGCGATTCGCTCACCGGGCGTGGTGCGCTTGGGCGACGGCTCCGCTGGCCCGGATGGCTCCGCCGCGTCCCGGGAAAAGTGGGTGGTGAAATCACCGGGGCCGCCGTAGCGTCCTGGCTGTGCCGAACACTCCCCTCGTGTCGCTGCGACCCCGCACCGACGAAGACCTTGACCTCCTGTTCGAGATCGCCGCTGATCTGGACACCTGGGAGGAGCGAACGCCGCGGGCGCCGCGACCGCTGACGAGGGAGAGCTTCGACGCTCGACTCGTGCGCACTGCCGACGACGACGGCGCCGCGGCCGCTGTGTCCCTCGTAGTCGACGTCGACGGCACTGCTGTTGGCAGCGCGACCTTGTTCGACATCGACCTGCTCGCGCGTCACGCCGAGGCCGGGATCGCTCTGCAAGGTCGCGCCCGGGGTCGTGGAATCGGCACCGCCGCGATCATCCAGCTCGTCCAGTTCGGGTTCGTGCGTCACAACCTGCGCCGGATCCACCTGCAGGCGATCTCATCGAACGTCGCCGCGATCCGCGCCTACGAGAAGGCGGGCTTTGCGATTGAGGGACGTCAACGCCAGCACGCCTGGGTCCGAGGCGCCTACGAAGACATCGTGCGCATGGGGATCCTGCGCTCAGATCAGCAGACCTCCTAGTTCCCGACCGCTTGCCCCAGCCGACGCCGGCTCATATCGCGATCCGCTCGTGCGGGCCGCTTCGCGAAGGTGAGTCACTCCGCCGCGTGCAGACGCCACTGAGGCGCTGGCCTCGATCGTAGGGCGCCGGCGGATCGGGTTGGCCTCATGTGGGGAGGCAGAGTGCCGGGGCGGTCTGAACTGCCGAGGAGACCCTGGGGCGCATGGCGGTCAGGCGGCTGGCTGTCCGAGGAGGATGGCTGTCCCCGCACCGCGAAGCGGATGGCCGCGAACGCACGAATTCCCACGAAGAAGCGCGCCGCGGTGCCCTGGTCGCGGCGGCGCACGCATACCGTCCTCGTCCCTGCTCCCGCGGCCCGAGGATGACAGCCGTGAATGCGTCGCCTTGGCTGATGCGCCAGGTCGCCTCAGTGGTCCAGGCTCGGTGCGGCTGCGGCCACGGGCAGGTACCCCGATCTGGCCGCTGCGCTGCGGGAGCCGGCGCCACTGAGCACCGGTTCGAGCGCATCGCGCGGATGGCTCCAGCGCGTCCTGAGCCCAGGTCGGACGCCAGCGAGTCGTGCGGCACATGCGCGGTGTCGACACCGCTCCTCGCCCTACGCTGGGGCCACCAGACACAGGAGATCGCATCGTGGCCAGACGCGTGCTCATCGTCGATGACGAGCCGGAGATCCGCGCCCTGCTGCGCGCCTACCTCGAGCACGACGGCTTCATCGTTGCCGAGGCAGGGACCGGCGCCGAAGCATTGCGTAGAGCCCTGGCGACCGACGGCACTCAGCCCGACGTCGTCCTGCTCGACATCGGGCTGCCTGACCTGGACGGCTTGGAGGTACTGCGAACCATCCGACGATCCTCCGAGGTCTACGTCGTGTTGGTGACAGCGAGAGCCGAAGAGGTCGACACCCTCGTCGGGCTTCGGACAGGAGCGGACGACTACGTCTCGAAACCTTTCTCGCCGAGGGAAGTCGTGGCCCGAGTAGGGACGGTGCTGCGCCGGGCGGCTTCACGCGGAAACCCGGCGCCGGAGGACGACCACGTGCTGCGGTTCGAGCACCTGACCCTCGACGAACGTCGCCGAGAGCTCGTCGTTGACGGCGCCGAGGTGCGAGTGTCGACACTGGAGTTCGACCTGCTGCGCGCCCTGGCCTCCTCCCCCGGGCGGGTGTTCTCACGGGTACAGCTCCTCGAGGATGTCTGGGGCTACGACTTCTACGGCGACGAGCGCGTGGTCGACGTGCACGTGCGCGGCCTGCGACGGGCCCTGGGTGACGATGCCGGCGACCCCCGGGTCATCGGGACCGTGCGCGGGGTCGGCTACAAGTTCCTCCTCTCCCCCACCGAGGTCGCCTCGTGAACCGTCTCGCAGCCCGGCTCGTCCTGTCGCACGCACTGGTTGCCGTCCTCGGTGGACTCGCCACCTTCATCGTCGTGCGCACCCTCACCCCCACGCTCTTCGACCAGATGATGGCAGGCCGAGGCCCGATGAATGACCAGCGGAACGGGGGCGCCCTTCGAGCGGAGGTCGCCGACGCCGTCACTCAGGCCTTGGTCATCGGCGTCCTCGTCAGCATCGGGGCCGCCACCCTGTTCGGGATCTTCGCCGCGCAGCGGCTCGTGCGGCCGCTGCGGCAGCTCGGTGACACCACCCGCGAGATCGCGGCCGGACGCTACGACGTGCATGTGACCCGCCCCCAGGAGTACGAGCTCGCCCTCCTCGCCGACGACGTGAACACCTTGGGACGCACGCTCGCGGAGACCGAGTCACGGCGGGTCCGCCTGCTCGGCGAGCTCGCCCACGAGATGCGCACCCCACTCACGGTCATCGAGGGTTCCGTCGAAGGGATGATTGACGGGATCCTGCCGCCCAGGCCCGAGCGTCTCGCCTTAGTGGGCGACGAAGTCCGCCGCCTGCGCCGGTTATCCGACGACCTGTCCGCCCTCTCACGCACCGAGGAAGGCCGACTCGGACTCATACTCGCGCCGGCCGACCTTCGCGCCGTGGTCACCGCTGCCGTCGAGCGGCTGCGCCCTCAGTCCGAAGACGCCGACATCGAGCTGCGCATCCAGTTGCCGGGCACCCCCGTCCCCGTCTCGGTTGATTCCGACCGGTTCGCCCAGGTCGTGACCAACCTCGTAGGCAACGCCATGCGGGCGACGGATGCCGGGGGCCGGATCGACGTCGAGGTCGTGACCGACGGGGCCATGGCGATGGTCACGGTGACCGACAGCGGAGAGGGACTGGCCCCCGAGGACCTCGAGCGGGTCTTCGAGCGGTTCTACCGGGTGCCCGACCGACGACGCCGCGGTACGGATACCGGTTCGGGAATCGGCCTGACCATCGCCCGTAGCCTGGTGCAGGCCCACGGGGGGACCCTTGGCGCACGGTCGCCGGGCCGTGGCCGCGGTGCGACCTTCACGGCCCGACTTCCCCTAGCGCAGGATGCTCAGCCGACGTCAGCGTCGGAATAGGCGCAGCTTCCACCCATTCTGTTGCCGTGGCTCCCCCGCTTGCCGTTGCCGGGATTGGTGGCGTCGTCCATCATCCCGGTTCCGAACCCAGATCTGGCGCCGATACCTGAGCGGTCGCCCATCATCCCGCTCCCTTCGTTGAGGTCACCGTCAGCAGCTCGCTGGTAGGCCGCGAGGTGGTTCTGCGACCCCTTGAGGAGCTGGCCAAGGACGGTGTCGACGTCAGCCGGCAAGTCGGCTGCGATGCTCCTTTGGAGGTCGGCGATATCGCGCTGCTCCAGCTCGACTCCGACAAGGTAGGCATCCTGGAGCGAGGTCTTGCCGTCGGACAGCCATCCGTCGTAGAGGTCCTGGATGGCCGGAATGGCATACGTACCGGCGGCCATGTCAGCCGAGGGGTCTGTGACGGCATAGCGGTCGAGCAGTGCGCCGACGGCATCGAAGTGTCGCTCCTCGCTGGTGGCGATCATGCTGAAAGGGCGAGCGCCGTCGTAGGTGTCGGCGAGGGCTGCGTACAGGTCCCGAGCCATTCGCTCCTCCTCGCGGGAGAAGCTGAGTGCGGTGACCACCCCACTGTCTGCCGTGGCGGAGGTTGCAGTGGTGGGCGTTGCAGACGCCTGGCTCACCGCCAAACCTCCGCCCAGCAGAGCTCCGATACCCAGGGCTGCTGCTGTCATCCGGATCTTGGTGCTCATGGCGTGCTCCTCAGTTGGTTCGGTTCGTGGTTGTCCACTACCGATGTAACCGGCGTCTGATGAAGCGATCCCTGGCGCGACTGTGAAGCCTTCGTGAAGGTCATTCCCTGGCGGCGCATCCTCGGCGGACGATGCCACCATCCTGGTCTCGGTAGCGCTCCGGCCGTGGCAGCTGCCTCCCCCTCCCGCGACACCGAGGCACCGAGGCACCTTGCGATTCTCCCGCCGGGAAGCCCGGCTGACTGCTTACGTGCTTGGGAAGTGACCGGCTCCCGGTCGGATGTCCACGCACGTCAGCGGACGTGCAGGGACCGGCACCAGGCCCGAAAGGCGACGTCTTAGTCAAGCAGTTAGTCACGCAGACGTATGAGAAGCCACCCAACGACGAAGCCCCTGACCTGCGTTTTCGCAGGTCAGGGGCTGTATATCGATGGTGGGCGATACTGGGTTTGAACCAGTGACCTCTTCCGTGTCAAGGAAGCGCGCTACCACTGCGCCAATCGCCCGATACAAGGGTTCGTGCTCACTGCGAGGTGGAGACGGGATTTGAACCCGTGTACGCGGCTTTGCAGGCCGCTGCCTCGCCTCTCGGCCACTCCACCGTGAAGGCGGTAAAACCCTCCGAGCGGATGACCGGGTTCGAACCGGCGACCTCAACCTTGGCAAGGTTGCGCTCTACCAACTGAGCTACATCCGCACTGCTCACACCGGTGTTATTACCCGCTGTGCGTGCGGACAGACATTAGCCGATCTTCCTCGTCGTCTCCAAATTGGCTCTCGTCAGCGTCCTCGGGCATCGGCGTCAGGGGCTTGCGCGCCTCGGCCCGGACCCCTGCCAAGGAGGCGGCCATCCCGTCCTCGGCCTCGGCATCCGCGCCCTGGCGGGGGTCGGAGGAGTCGCCGTTGGACCTGCGGTCCGCCACCTTCTCCTTGATCGACTCCACGGCTCGGGCCCGCAGCGACGGCCGCTCCTCGACGGGCCACAGGGTGCGGATCGCCGCGTTGAGAGCGGCGCCGATCAGCACGGCGATGGCCAGGGCGTAGAGGAAGATCAGCAGCGCGATGGGCGTCGTCAGCGGCCCGTAGATCGACGTCCCACCCTGGACCGAGGCCGCGATGGTGCCGCGCAGCACGTAGGAGGACAACGACCACAGCACGAGGGTCAGCACGGCACCCGGCACGTCGCGGCGCCAGGGCGTGCGCCGCGGGGTGGAGATGTGGAAGAGCGTGGCGACGCTCGCCACGGCGACGATCGTCACGACCGGCCAGTAGAGGTTGGCCAGGACCTCGAAGCCCTTGGGGAGCAGGCTCGTGAGCATGGTCGGCCCGATGACCACCAGCGGCACCACCACGACCCCGACGACCAGCGACAGGAAGTAGAGCGTCAGCGACAACGCCCGGGTGCGCACGATGCCCCGCACGCCCGACTGCCCGTACATGATCGAGATGGTGTCGACGAAGACGTTGAGCGCGCGCGAGCCCGACCAGATCGAGAGCAGGAACCCGACGGAGATGAGGTCGAAGCGACCCGTCCCCAGCACGTCCTGGACGGTGGGGAGCAGCGTGTCGTTGATGATCTGGGGCGTGAGGAAGTTCGAGGCCCATTCCTGGATCGTCCTGACGATCTCGTCGACGTTCTCCTGCCCCATCCACTTGCCGAGGTAGCCCACACCGCCGAAGAGCCCCAGCAGGAGCGGCGGCAGCGACAGCAGCATGAAGAAGCCCGCCTCGGACGCCAGCCCCGTCACCCGGTAGCGCAGGCACACGCGGATCGTCTCGACGGTCATCCGCGCGACGGGCATGGCACCGGGGACGCGCACCAGCTCGCGTCGCACCCGTGCCTTCAACCTCACCACCCCGCCACGGTATCCCGCATACCCTGCCTGCGTGCCCACCCACGCCGTCACCAACCAGGTCCCCCCGCTGCCCGAGCTCAACGCCCTGACCAGCCATCCTGCCCTCACGGAGTCGCTGCGACGCTGGGCCGACCCCACGGCATACGCCGAGATCAAGGCCCTCGGCGCGCTCGCAGGATCGTCGCAGGCACGCACGTGGGCCGACCAGGCCAACACGAACAGCCCTGTCCTGCACACCCACTCCCCCACCGGCGAGCGTCTCGACGAGGTCGACTTCCACCCCGCGTGGCACGCGCTCATGGAGGTCGCCGTGGGCGCCGGCCTCACCGCCGAGCCGTGGACCCGACCCGCAGGCAGCGGCGCCCACGTGCGACGTGCGGCCGGATTCACGACGTGGTCGGAGGTCGAGCAGGGCCACCTCTGCCCCGTCTCCATGACGTATGCCGCGGCGCCGGCCCTCGCGGCCAACCCCGCCCTCGCGGCGCGCTGGGTGCCCGCCCTCGCCTCGCGCGCCTACGAGCCGGCCCTGGGACCGCTGGCCGGCAAGACCGGGGCCGTCGCGGGGATGGGCATGACCGAGAAGCAGGGTGGTTCGGACGTGCGGGCCAACAGCACCCGCGCCACGCTCACCGCGGGCGGTCCCCTCGAGGGCGGCGACACCTACCGCCTCACCGGCCACAAGTGGTTCTGCTCCGCACCGATGAGCGACGCATTCCTCGTGCTGGCGCAGACCGACGCCGGCATCGGCTGCTTCCTCGTGCCGCGGGTCCTCGACGACGGCACGCGGAACGTCTTCGCGCTGCAGCGCCTCAAGGACAAGCTCGGCAACCGGTCCAACGCCTCGGCCGAGGTCGAGCTCGACGGCACCTGGGGGGTGCGCGTCGGTGACGAGGGCCGCGGCATCCGCACCATCCTCGACATGGTCGCGGCGACCCGCCTCGACTGCATCCTGGGCTCTGCGGCCACCATGCGGGCCGCGCTGGTCCGCGCGATCCACCACGCCCGCCACCGCTCGGCGTTCGGCGCGCTGCTCGTCGACCAGCCGCTGATGCAGAACGTCCTGGCCGACCTCGCGCTGGAGTCCGAGGCAGCCACCCTGCTGGGGCTGCGGCTGGCCCACGCCGTCGACGAGGGTGACACCGACCTGTCGCGCCTCGGCGTCGCGGTCGGGAAGTACTGGGTGTGCAAGCGCACGTCGCCGATGGTCGCGGAGGCGCTGGAGTGCCTCGGCGGCAACGGCTACGTCGAGGAGAACGGCCTGGCCCGCCTCTACCGCGAGGCCCCGCTGAACTCGATCTGGGAGGGCTCGGGCAACGTCAACGCGCTCGACGTGCTCCGCGCGATCTCGCGCGAGCCGGCCAGCGTCGAGGCCTTCCTGCGCGAGGTGCGCTTGGGCACGGGGCACAGCGCCTCCCTCGACTCCGCGATCGCCCACCTCGACGACGTCATCGCGTATGCCGCGCGGCCGGAGGCGCAGGCCGGTGCCCGCCGCGTCGTGGAGGACCTCGCCGTGACGCTGCAGGCCTCGCTGCTGGCGCAGCACGCCCCCAGTGCCGTCTCGGACGTGTTCGTCGCCAGCCGACTGGCAGGCGGGCGCGGGCAGACCTTCGGGACCCTGGACGCCCACGTGTCCGGCGCCAGCGCCCGGACCCTGGTCGACCGCGCCTACCAGGGCTGAGGCCTGACCGTCAGTCCTGGATGACCGACAGGATGTTGCCTGCGGGGTCGGCGAACCAGGCGATGAGCGGACCGCCCTTGCGGAAGATCCCCTTCTCGTCGGTCTCCATCTGGGTGCCCTCATAGCGCTCGAACCGCACGCCCGCGGCGGTCAGCTCGTCCACGCTCGACTCGATGTCCGCCACCGGGAAGTTGAGGATGGTGAAGCTCGCGGGCTGGTGGCCCGGCTTGGGATAGACGATCGCCCGGTGGCCCCCCGCCAGGTGCAGCGTCAGGATGCCGTTGGCCTCGGTCACCTCGAGGCCGAGGGTCGTACCGTAGAACGTGCGGGCTGCGTCGGTGTCGTCGACGGAGAACCCGCTGAACGCCTTGGATTCGTTGAGCACAGTCGTCTCCTTCATCGGGGGGTCACCAGTGCAGACCGACGGCCAGTGCCGAACTCATCGCTCAGGTCGCGGCGAGGCGCAACTTCTCGGCCTCCACGTCGAAGTCGACGGCCGGCCACTGCGGGTCCATCGCCTCCAGGTGCTCCAGCACCAGGCTCTGGACGGCGAGCCGGGCATACCACTTGCGGTCGGCCGGGACGACGAACCACGGGGCGGCAGCGGTCGACGTCTTGTCGAGCACCGCCTGGTAGGCCTCCTGGTAGAGCGGCCAGCGCATCCGCTCGTCGACGTCGCCGGGGTTGTACTTCCACTGCTTGTCGGGGCGGTCGAGACGTCGACCGAGTCGGTCCTTCTGCTCCGGTGAGGAGATGTGCATCATCACCTTGACGATGGTCGTGCCTGCCTCGGCGGCCTTGGCCTCGAACTCGTTGATCTGCGAGTAGCGCCGAGACCAGGTCGCCCTGGGCACGAGCTCCTTGACCCGTGCGATGAGCACATCCTCGTACTGCGAGCGGTCGAAGACGCCGATCTGTCCGGGGGCAGGCAGGGCGTTGCGGATCCGCCACAGGAAGGGGTGCTCACGCTCCTCCTTCGACGGCGCCTTGAAGGCGGTGTACTTCACGCCCTGCGGGTCCATGTGGCCGACGACGTGCCGCATGATGCCGCCCTTGCCGGAGGTGTCCATGCCCTGCACGACCAGGAGCAGGGACCGCTGGCCGTCGACCTTGGACTCGGCGTAGAGCCGCTCCTGGAACTCACTGATCTCGTCAGCCCGGGCCTCGAGGGCCTCCCGGCCGTCGGCCTTCTTGCCGTCGAACGCCGGGGTCGACCGAGGGTCGCACTCGGCCAGCTGGAAGCCCTCGCGGACGCGCAGGGCGTCACTGAACCGCACCGGCGCCAAGGCCGTGGCCTCAGCGGAGGTCGACTTCGCGTGCTTGGTCGCCTTGTCCGGGTTCTTCGAGCTCTTCGCGTTCTTGGAGTTCTTGGACTTCTTCGCCTTGGCCACCTGCGCATCCTGTCACCGCTGCTCCTCCCGCGCGAGGGCGGTGAGGCGCGAGACGGCCCGGTAGTACTTCTTGCGGTAGCCGCCGGACAGCATCTCCTGCGAGAAGATCTCTCCCAGCGGAAGACCGCTGGCGTAGACCGGGATCTCCTCGTCGTAGAGCCGGTCGGCCAGCACCACCAGCCGCAGGGCGACGGCCTGGTCCGTGACCGGGCGCACGTGCGTCCACCCCACCGCCGTGACCCCGTCGAGCATGGCTCGGTAGCGACTGGGGTGCACGGTCGCCAGGTGGCGGGTCACGTCGACGAAGTGGTCGAGCACACCGCCGTCGCGGTCCACCGCGGACTCCACCTCCGGCTCGGAGAGCGGCGGCGGGCTGTCGATGGACTCGCGGTGGCGGTAGTCGGGGCCCGTGACGGTCAGCACGTCGAAGCGGGCCGACAGGGCCTGGATCTCCCGCAGGAAGTCCTCCGCGGCGAACCGACCCTCGCCCAGTGCCCCCGGGAGCGTGTTGCTCGTCGCCGCCAGCGAGACCCCCGCCTCGGCCAGGCGGGCCAACAGGGTCGCCATGAGCACCGTGTCGCCGGGGTCGTCCAGCTCGAACTCGTCGATGCACACCAGCTCGTGGCCGCTGAACGCCTCGACCGTCGCGGCGAAGCCGAGCGCCCCCACCAGGTTGGTGTACTCCACGAAGGTCCCGAACGCCCTGGGCTCGGGCGCCTCGTGCCACAGGCTCGCAAGCAGGTGGGTCTTGCCGACCCCGAAACCGCCGTCGAGGTAGATCCCCCTGCCAGCGGCACCGCGCTTCCCCCGGCGTCGGGCGAACCACCCCGCGCCGCCCCGCTCAGCGAGCTGCGCGGCATACGCCTCGAGGCGCTGCACCGCCTCGGACTGGGAGGGCTCGGCCGGATCCGGTGCGTAGGTGGAGAAGCGTTCGCCGTCGAAGCGCGGCGGCGGCACGAGATCGCGCACCAGCCGATCGCGGTCCAGTGCGGGCGACCGATCGATGAGCGAAGGCATCGGCTCAGCGTAGTGACCCGGTGGGGTGACACAATCCGGGCATGCGCCTGTTGCTCTCCACCGACGAGTCCTACCGCCCGGGGCAGGTCGTCGACGGCGAGGCCGCCCTGCGTGACCTCTACGTCGCCCCCGCCCGCCGCTGGCTGCGAGCCAACTTCATCAGCACGCTGGACGGGGCCTCAGCCGGCAAGGACGGGCTCTCGGGCACCATCAACACGGCGGCCGACGGGATGGTCTTCGCCATGCTGCGTCGGCTCAGTGACGTCGTGGTGGTGGGCGCCGGCACCGTGCGCGCCGAGGGGTACTCCGTGCTGCGCGAGCACGACCGGACGGCGCCGGTGCTGGCCGTCGTGAGCAACACCGGTCGGCTGCCCGACAAGATCCTGCACAGCACCGCACCCCGCGGGTCGGTCCTGCTGATCACCTGCGCGTCGGCGGATCCCACCGCCATCGCCGCGGCGCACGAGGCCATCGGCGACGAGTGCGTCATCACCACCGGCACCGACGGGGTCGACCTGGTCGCCGCACGGCACGTCCTGGAGGATCGTGGCCACCGCCAGATCCTCACCGAGGGCGGGCCGCACCTGCTGGGCAGCATGCTCGCCGCCGGTGTGGTCGACGAGCTGGCCCTGTCGTGGGCCCCGACGATCGTCGCGGGCAGCCAACCGCGCATCATCCAGGGCGAGGACCTGGCGGTGCGGCTGTCACCGCTGCTGCTGATGGAGCAGGACGGCACCCTGCTGGGCCGCTGGCGGGTCCGCCACTAGCCCTGGGCAAGGGCCTCCCCGACACCGGGCGCGCCCACCCCCGACACGAAGTCCGACACCGAGCGCTCCCAACGCTCCGGGTCCACGTTCCACTCCTTGGTGTGCCGGGCGACCGCCCACGGCTCCATCCGCACCAGGTCGGGGCGCGCCTGCGCCAGCTGCTGTGACGGGCCCACCGGGACGAACTCGTCGTCGGTGGAGTGGATCAGCAGCACCGGGTGGCGCAGCTCGGCCGCACGCGTGACCCAGTCGGTGCGAGCCACGTCCACGGGGTCGTGCACCCCCACGAGCCGCCGGGCCCACTGCTTGCCCATCAGCGTCCGACCCAGTCCACCGATCACGTCGGGTACGCCGTTCACCCGGGCATGGTGGGTCAGGACGTCGGTCCAGTCGATCACCGGCGCGTCGAGCACGACGTGCGAGACCTGGTCGGCGAGCCACGACTGGCTGAGCATCTGCAGCACGATGGCCCCACCCATCGACCAGCCGACCATGGTGAGGGACTCCGCGCCCTGCTGCACGGCATACAGCGCGGCATCCTCGACGTCACGCCACTCCGACAGCCCCAGGTTGTAGCGGCCGTCAGGACCCCGGCGCGCCCCCAGGTCGTTGCGGTAGGAGGGGATGATGACGTTGATCCCGTTGTCGTGCAACGGCTTGACCGCGCGCAGGCCTTCGTCCCGGCGGGCGCCGCGGCCGTGCACCAGGACCGCCCAGCGGGTGGAGCCTCCCGGGGCCCTGAGCACCCACGCGGGCATCGTGCCGAGCTCGGTGGGCACGTCGACGTACTCGGTCCGCAGACCGAGCGCCCGGTCGGGCGGACCCGCGTAGTAGTACTGGTTCCACCGGGCGAAGCCGGGAGCCAGGTGTCCGTGGTCGACGCCGAGCACCGCGCGTCGCACCCGCCCGGCGTCCTCGTCGACGTCGATGACCTCACCGAGGCGGGCGTGACCCGACGACACGTCCAGCCACAGGCCATAGCGCCCCGGCATGACCGTCTCCGGCGTGGAGTCGAGGACGACGGTGTCACCCTCGACGGCCAGGATCCGGGTGTCGTCAGGGCGCTCGCGGTCCGGGGTCAGGACCCGCCGCGCGAAGATCGTCGCCGCCCCGACGGCCGACACGGCACCCAGCGTCACGGCCGAGCCGCCCACGACAGCCGTGCCCAACGCGGCCCGACGCGCCACCACCCTGCGGTCCACTAGTCACCCTCCGTCGCGCCCAGGACGTCCGCGAGGTCGAAGCTCACGGGCTCCTCGAGCTGGTCGTAGGTGCAGGACCGCGGGTCGCGGTCCTCGCGCCACCGCACGAACTGCGCGGTGTGGCGGAAGCGGATGCCTTCCATGTGGTCGTACTTGACCTCGACGACACGCTCCGGGCGCAGCGGCGTGAACGACAGGTCCTTGCTGGCGTTCCACCGGCTCGTGGCACCGCTGGTCGGCGTGCGGGTGCCCATCTCCTCCTTGGCCCATGCCCACGGGTGGTCGTCGAACGTGGTGACCAGCGGCTGCAGCTCCTCGAAGAGCTCTTTGCGTCGCGCCATCGGGAACGCCCCGATCACCCCGACGCTCATGAGTCCACCGTCGTCGTTGTAGAGGCCGAGCAGGAGGGAGCCGATGAGGTCGTCCCCGCTCTTGTGGGTGCGGTAGCCGGCGACCACGCAGTCAGCCGTACGGACGTGCTTGATCTTGAGCATCGTCCGCTTGTCCTGCTCGTAGGTGCCCGACAGCGGCTTGGCGATGACCCCGTCGAGCCCGGCGCCCTCGAACCGCTCGAACCACTCCTGCGCCACCGCCGGGTCACGAGTGGCCCGGGTCAGGTGGATCGGGGCGGCCACGTCGGCGAACGCCTCCTCGAGCAGGGACCGCCGCTCCCGGAACGGCCGCCCCGTCAGGTCGTCGCCACCGAGGGCGAGCAGGTCGAACGCCACGAACTGCGCCGGCGTCTCCGCCGCGAGCTTCTTGACCCGGCTCGCCGCAGGGTGGATGCGCTGCTGGAGCGCCTCGAAGTCGAGGCGGTCTCCCGACGAACTGACCACGACGATCTCGCCATCGACGACTGCGTGCTCGGGGAAGGTGGCCAGCACCGCCTCGACCACCTCCGGGAAGTAGCGGGTCATGGGCTTCTCGTTGCGGCTGCCGATCTCCACCGAGTCGCCGGACCGGAAGATGATCGAGCGGAAGCCATCCCACTTGGGCTCGAAGAGGTAGTCGCCTTCCGGGATCCCCTTGACCGGCTTGGCCAGCATCGGCGAGACCGGTGGCGGCACCGGTCCCCACTGCTGACGCAGGTCCGCGTCGCGGTCGGCCTTGGGAGTCATGTAGTCGTCGTCGGTCTTGTCCTTGCGCCGCTTGCTCGGTTGGACCCGTGGCGGCTCCCCCGGCATCTTCGGGTAGTCCGGCGGGAAGTTCAGCTCGCCCAAACCGCGCTCGTGGATGTCCTTGTCCCAGAGGGCGATCGCCCCCGAGACGTCGCCGACCGCGTCGTCCATGTCGGCCCAGGCGTTGCCCGACCCGGCGAGGATCTCCGGAACGGTGCGCACGGTGAAGTCGCCGGGGTCCACACCGGGCAGCGCCTCCCAGCTCACCGGCATACTCACGGGGGCCCCCACGAGCGGACGCGGGCTGTAGGCCGAGGCGATGGTCCGGTCGCGGCAGGCCTGGTTGAAGTCGACGAAGACCCGCTCGCCGCGCTCCTCCTTCCACCACGAGGCGGTGACCAGGTCCGGCAGCCGCCGCTCGAGCTCGCGGGCGATCCCGATGACGCCGTGGCGCACGTCGAGGAACTCGTGGGTCGGCGCGATGCGGGCGAAGACGTGCACGCCGCGGTTGCCGGACGTCTTGGCCCACCCGGTGAGCCCCACCTCGGTGAGCAGCTCGCGCAGTGCGACCGCCGCCTCGACCGCGTCGGCGAAGGAACGCCCCGGCTGGGGGTCGAGGTCGATCCGCAGCTCGTCCGGGTTGTCGACGTTCGTCGTGCGGACCGGCCACGGGTGGAAGGTGACGGTGTTCATCTGCACCGCCCACACCACCGCCGCCGGCTCGTCGACCACGACCTGCAGGTGCTTGCGCCCCGACGGGTAGGTGCACATCACCGGCTCGATGAAGTCGGGCATGCCCTTGGGTGGGTTCTTGGTCCAGAACTCCTCACCGTCCACGCCCTCGGGGAACCGCTGGAGCGTGACCGGCCGGTGACCCAGGGCCTGGAGGTAGCCCGGCGCGACGGCCACGGCATACCGCGCCAGGTCGAGCTTGCTGATCCCCTCGTCGGTCCAGATCATCCGGTCCGGGCTGGAGATCCGCACCTCTCGAGCCTCACCCCACGGCCCCTCGGGGACCTCCACCGTCGTCGCAGCAGCCATGCGCCGAAGACTAGTCGGCGCCGCCCCGGGCGGGTCCTCATGAGGGCGTAAGCAGGTCGTAAGGAGGGCAGGGACCAATTTCGGCACCGGTAGCGTTGAGGTGGTCGTGAGACTATTTCGAAGGAGTCGGACCGTGAGCATGGACAGCACCAACCGCACGTATGCCGTGGACAAGACCGAGGAGCAGTGGCGGGCCGAGCTGAGCCCGGCCGAGTACCAGGTGCTGCGCCAGGCGGGCACCGAGCGGCCCTTCGTCGGGGAGTACACCGACACGACGACCGAGGGCGTCTACGCCTGTCGCGCCTGCGGGGCCGAGCTCTTCACCTCGGGCACCAAGTTCGAGAGCCACTGCGGCTGGCCGTCGTTCTACTCGCCGCTCGCGGGTGAGAGCGTCGAGTACATCGAGGACCACGCGATGGGCATGAAGCGGGTCGAGGTCCGGTGCGCCAACTGCGGCAGCCACCTCGGGCACGTCTTCGAGGGCGAGGGCTATGACACCCCGACCGACCAGCGCTACTGCATCAACAGCATCTCCATGACGCTGCGCCCCGCCACCCCCGACCCCGCCTGACCCCAGCTTTATCGGGTCTAGCAAGAACGTTGACGTTCACCCCACTTTCGAAGTGGGGTGAACGTCAACGTTCCGGGGTGAGGCCGCCACCGCAGCCCGAACGCGACGCAGCACCGCACCGGGATTGGCCAGGTCGGCCCAGGTGAACCGCAGGACCACGTAACCCAGTCGGCGCAGCTCGTCCTCGCGGCGCTTCTCGGCGATGAGTGCCTCCGCCCCGCCGTCGCGGTACTTCACCAGCCCGTCGAACTCGATGACGATCCTCGTCCCGCGCACCATGAGGTCGACGCGGGCCACGAACCGACCGCGCTCGTCGCGGATGGTCACCTGTGGCACGACGTCCACACCGCCCATGGCAAGGTCGACGCGCAGCCGACTCTCCCCCGGCGACTCGCTCCGCCCGTCGAGATGGGCCAGGAGCGTCTGCACGTGATGCGACCTGGGCCAACCGCTCACGAACCCTGCCGTCTCTTCGAGCGCATCCCGCGTGACCCTGTCCTCGTGGATCGCGAAGTCGGCAGCGACGATCCCCGCCACGGCTCCGCTCTCGAGGCTGTGCTGGATGATCGTGGCCGCCGGTCCGGAACACCGTCCGTATGCCGTCTGCACCGGTCCCAGCCACGCCGGCCTCGAGCGGATGACCCAGTGCTGGGCGAGCCGCTCCCGGCGCACCCGACGGGCGATCAGCACGGTCGAGAGGTCGGCGCCCCACACGGGCAGGCCCAGGGCAAGAGCCGCCGAGTGGTGCGTCAGGACTGAGTCGGGATAGGTGCGGAGCACCCCGGCCGCGAGCCGCAGGTGCGCCTCGGCGGGAAGCGGCGTGGCGCCCTGCCGACCGGCATACACGCCTCGGGCGAGGTGGTCGATCGCGCCGGCCTTGACCAGGCGCAGGAGGTCGAAGGGGGTGAGTCCCTGGGCCATCGCCTCACGGGTGGTGAACACTCCGTGGTCGAGGGCCAGGAGCCGGTCGAGTGAAGGGTTGGTCATGCGTCGAGCGTGGCCGTGCGGCCGCGGGATCGGCGATGCCCTGGTCGATACCTGTGGACAAGGCGGGCCGCCGGCTGACCCTGTGGATGAGCGCTTCGCACGGGAAGGTTGACCTGCACCCCACTATCGAACCGGAGTGGAGGTCAACCTTCTTGCTAGACCCGATAAAGTTGCGGGCGGGTCAGCGCAGGGAGGCGAGCAGGTCGGCGACCTCGACGCGGCGGCCGGTGTGGAAGGGGAGCTCGTCGCGCACGTGCATCCGGGCGCGCGACGCCCGCAGCTCGCGCATCAGGTCGACGATGCGGTGCAGCTCGTCGGCCTCGAAGGCCAGCACCCACTCGTAGTCGTTGAGGGCGAAGGAGGCGATGGTGTTCGCCCGGACGTCCGGGTAGTCGCGCGCCATCTGCCCGTGCTCGCGCAGCATGTCGCGGCGTTCCTTGTCGTCCAGCAGGTACCACTCGTAGGACCGCACGAACGGGTAGACGCAGATGAAGTCCTTCGGCGTCTCGTCGGCGAGGAACGCGGGGATGTGGCTCTTGTTGAACTCCGCCGGCCGGTGCAGCGCCGCCGCGGACCACGTGGGCTCGAGCAGCCGGCCGAGCTCGGTGCGCAGGAAGGCGCGGTAGGCGGCCTGCACGTCCTCGATCCGCTCGGCGTGCCACCAGACCATGAAGTCGGCCTCGGCCCGCATGCCGCCGAGGTCGTAGACCCCACGCGTCACCACACCCATGTCCTCGAGCTCGCCGAACAGCGTCTCGACCTCCTTGGCCATGGTCTCCCGGTCCTCGCCCAGGGGGGCGGTCACCGAGAACACCGACCACATGGCATACCGGATGGAGTCGTTGATCTCACGGATGCGGGACGGGGTGGGCTTGCCAGTCATGACCTCATTCTCCCGCCTGCCCATGCCGGGCGCGCAGGTGGGTCACCACGGCCTGTGCCGCGGCCCGCCCGCTGGCGATGCACGCCGGGATCCCCACCCCGTCGTATGCCGCGCCGGCCAGCTCCAGCCCCGGCACGGCCCGCGCGTCCTGCTGGATCCGGGCGACCCGGTCGACGTGGCCGACGGTGTACTGGGGCAGCGCCCCGCCCCAGCGCTGCACCTGGCTGTCCACGACCCGGGGAAGCTGGTGACCGAGCGCCTCACTGACCTCGGCGACGGCCAGTCCCACGAGCTCCTCGTCCGGGCGCTGCAGGTCGGAGGTCTCGCCGTGGCGCCCCACCGAGGCGCGCAGGAACGTGAGGTCCTCGGAGGCGTCCGCGGTCCAGCCCCACTTGCTCGACGAGAAGGTGCTGGCCTTGATGGTGCGGCCCTCGACGGCCGGGACCAGGAAGCCGGAGCCGGGCAGCGCAGCCGCCCTGCCGCGACGCTCCACGGCGAGCGTCACGATCGCCATCGACGCGTAGTCGATCTGGCGGAGCTCCGCAGCGGCGACCGCCGCGTGCGGGGCGACCAGTCGCGCCGTCGGGCCGGCCGGCACGGCGAGCACCACAGCATCCGCCGCGTGCCGCTGGGGACTCGGGCGCGGCCCCGTCACGACCGACCAACCGTCGGCGGTGCGCTCCAGCTCACGGGCGATGGTGCCGCTGTGGATCACCACGCCCCGAGCGCGCAGCGCCTCGGAGAGGTGCTCGGCCAACGTGCCCACCCCACCGTCGAGCCCGGCGAAGACGGGCGCCACCGACCCCGCGGCGGACCGTGCCGACGACCGAGCCGCGTCGTGGGCCGCCTGCGTCAGCGACGCGCCACGGCTCACCGCCTCGAAGACCTTCGGCAGGCACGCCCGCAACGACAGCTCGCGGGCCTGACCGGCGTAGACACCGCCCAACAGCGGCTCGACGAGCCGGTCCACCACCGCGGACCCCAGTCGGGCCGCGACATACTCCCCCACTGCGACGTCATCGAACTGCGGCTGTTCCCAAGGCCTTTCGTTCTCAGCCCGGGCCACCTCACCTGCCGAGAGGATCCCCGCTGCAGACGACGCGGGCGACGGGATGCCCATCAGGGTGCCGCGCGGCAGCGGGTGCAGCTCGCCCCTGGACCAGATGCTCGCGGAGGTCGTGGCCGGGTGCACGATGCGATCCGCCAGACCGAGCTGGGACACCAGGTCCAGGGCTTCGGGTCGACGGGCGAGCATCGACTCGGCGCCGACGTCGATGGCGACCCCGGCCACGGGTTCGCGCCGCAGCTTGCCGCCGGGTCGGTCGGAGGCGTCGAGCATCGTCACGGATGCGTCAGGAAGGGTCCGGACCAGCTCCCATGCGGCCGCCAGCCCGGAGATGCCCGCCCCGACGACGATGATTCGTGATCCGACCATGACCACACCCTTTCAAGATCGTGACCGTTCCGACACCACCGGGTGGGAACGTCGTCCGCACGGCGCGAGTCGCAGTGCCATCACCACCCACCACGATGACCTCGGGGGTCGCCATGTTCCGTGATCGTCCGCACCAGACCCGCGTCGGCCTCGCCCTCGCCCTTGCCGCCACCGTCGCCCTCTCCGGGTGCGGTGGCGGAAACGAGTCGGCGTCCTCCAGCGGGCCTGCCCAGCCCGTGGTGTCGGGCGAGCGGGCAGGCGCCGCCGGAGGGGCCTCCGACAGCGCGGCGCAGTCCGCACCCGGGGCGCCCGGCAAGGCCGCGGGCGGCTCGAGCGCCGGCAACGCCGCCATCGACCCCGCCTCGCTCACCGCCGCACCGGACCAGCTCGCGCGGCGCGCAGCGATCGCCGTACAGGTCAAGAACATCGGTCAGGCCGTGGCCAAGGTCCGCTCCACGGCCGCGGCGGCGGACGGCATCGTGCTGTCGGAGAACATCGGCACCGGCGGCGGCGGCGACGTCCCCCTGGCCGACTCCGCGAGGGTGACCGCCACGACCTACGGCGAGATCACCATCTCGGTGCCCTCCACCGAGCTCGACTCGGTGATCGCGGAGCTGGGCGGGATCGGCACCGTCATCCGCTCCACCAGCGCCAGCGAGAACGTCGGCGGGCAGATCGTCGACACCCAGTCGCGCCTCGCCACGATGCGGGTCAGTGTCGAGCGCGTCCGCGGGTTCCTCGCGCAGTCCAAGGACCTCACCCAGATCGTGGCGATGGAGGCCGAGCTCACCCGGCGCCAGGCCGACCTCGAGTCGCTCGAGGCCCAGCTCGCCTCGCTCAAGGGCAGCGTCGCCCGCTCCCCCGTCCAGGTCAGCCTGACCACCGAGCCCGGCGTCATCGCCCAGGAACCCCGCACCGGCTTCCTCGTCGGTCTCACGGGTGGCTGGGACGCCTTCACCGGTTCGGTGGCCGTGGTCCTGACGATCCTCGGCGCGGTGCTGCCGTTCGGCGTCGTCATCGCCCTGGTCGGGGCCCCGATCTGGTGGGTCCTGCGGCGCCGGCGCGCCACCGCCACCGCCGCCACCGCCGCTCCCGCCACGGTCCTGCCGCAGTAGGGCCTCTAGCGCTGGCCGACCTCGTGGACCAGCTCGACGACCCGGGTGATGACGTCGGGGTCGGTGTCGGGCAGGACGCCGTGACCGAGGTTGAAGATGTGCCCGGGTGCCGCCCGCCCCTCCTCAACGATGGCGCGCACCCGGGTCTCGATGGCCTCCCACGGCGCGAACAGCAGGGCAGGGTCCAGGTTGCCCTGCACGGCATACCCGTCGCCGAGGCGGGCGACCGCGTCGGTGAGCGACACCCTGAAGTCGACACCGACGACGTCCGCACCGGCGGCGCCCATGGAGGGCAGCAGCTCACCGGTACCGACGCCGAAGTGGATGGTGGGTATGCCGCGGCCGGCCACTGCGGCGAGCGCCGCGGCGGAGTGCGGTCGGACGTAGCGCTCGTAGTCGGCCCGAGGCAGCGCACCCACCCACGAGTCGAAGAGCTGCACCGCCGAGGCACCCGCAGCAGCCTGGACGTCGAGGAACGCCCCGGAGATCTGGGCGAGCCGCGCGCACAGGTCGTGCCAGAGCTGCGGGTCGCCGTACATCATGGCCTTGGTGTGCTCGTGGTTCTTGCTGGGGCCGCCCTCGATGAGGTAGCTGGCGAGGGTGAACGGTGCGCCGGAGAAGCCGATGAGCGGGGTGGCGCCCAGCTCGGCCACCAGGAGCCGGACCGACTCCGTGATGTCGGGGACGTGCTCGGGTGTCAGCTCCGGCAGCCGGTCGAGGTCTGCGCGGGTGCGGATGGGTTCGGCGACCACCGGACCCACGCCCGGCACGATGTCGAGGTCGACACCGACAGCGGCGAGCGGCACGACGATGTCGGAGAAGAAGATCGCGGCGTCGACGCCGTGGCGGCGCACCGGCTGCAGCGTGATCTCGGTGACGAGGTCGGGCCGGCGGCACGAGTCGAGCATCGCGATGCCCTCACGCACCTTGCGGTACTCAGGGAGCGAGCGGCCGGCCTGGCGCATGAACCACACCGGCGTGTGGCTCACGGGCTGGCGGCGGGCAGCGCTGACCAGGGCGGAGTCGAGGGGGGAGGTCACGCGGACAATCCTAGGTGGCCCGCACGGCGATGACCGCCGCCCCCAGCAGCGCCAGGACCGCCCCCACCTGCTGGATGGCGCGCAGCCGTTCACCCAGGACCAGGCGTGCCAGCACGATGGTGACCACGGGGTAGAGCGACGCCAGCACGCTCGCCACGCTGACCTGTCCCCGGGAGGAGGCAAGCCCGAAGAGCGCGTTGGCGCCCATGTCGCCGATGCCGATGAGCAGCAGCGCCGGCAGCTCGCGGGCCACCACCCCACCGACGGAGCGCACGACCAGTGCCACGGTCACGAAGACGACGACCGAGGTCAGCCGCATCCCCCAGAGCGTCATCAGGGTCGAGGTCCGGGCCCCACGGTCGATGCAGAACATCGCCGTGCCGAACCCCACGGCCGCCACCCCTGCAAGCACCACCGGC
This sequence comes from uncultured Actinomycetota bacterium, assembly GCA_963757635.1. Classification (GTDB taxonomy): domain Bacteria; phylum Actinomycetota; class Actinomycetes; order Actinomycetales; family Dermatophilaceae; genus Pedococcus. Next base: position 559,529 of record CAVWSK010000007.1, read on the forward strand.
CGCGGTGACGCCGCGCCGCTCAGCTCTGGCCCCGACGCCAGGGTGACCCCGACCACGGCCACCAGGATGCCGACCCACGTCCAGGCCGACGGTGCGTCACCGGTGGCGACCCCCAGCAGCACCGGCACCGCGACCCCGAGCGCGGCGATCGGCGCCACCACCCCCATGGTCCCCGTGGCCAGGGCCGTGTAGAAGCACAGCAACCCGGTCAGGCCGGACAGCCCCGCCGCCACCGACCACAGCGGCCACCCGCCCCAGACCAGGTCGTCGTGCCGCACGAGCACCACGACCGAGAGCACCACGAAGGCCAGGGCCTGGGTCCAGCCGACCACCGCCACGGCGGGCCGGCGCTTGGCGAACAGGCCGGCGAAGAAGTCCGAGGTTCCCCAGCACGCGCTGGACCCGAGCGCGAGGAGCGAAAGCACCTCCGCACGCTACCGGTGCGACGCGACACGACGCGGGCCCAGCCTCCCGTTGAACGGCTCCCCGGCGACATACTCTTCTGGACGTGGGCAGCCGAACGGTCCCTGGGGACCAGTCACCCGAGTTCACGCAGGCGCTGAGCGACCTGCGCGCGGCGCGGTTGCGCCCCGAGATCCGCCTCACGGAGGTGCCTGCGCCGCAGCGCATCGCCCCGTATGCCGTGGCCCTCACCGCCGAGGTGGTGGGCGCCGCCGCCGACGAGGACGAGCTCGCGTCCGGTCGCTTCGTGCTCCTGCACGACCCGTCGGTGCCCGACCCCTGGGACGGCTCGTGGCGCGCGGTCACCTTCGCGCGCGCCGAGCTCGAGGCAGAGCTGGCCAACGACCCCATGCTGGGCGCCGTCGGCTGGTCCTGGCTCACCGACGCACTGGAGTCCCACCACCTGGGCTACACCGCCGAGGCGGGCACCGTGACCCGAGTGGTGTCCGAGAGCTTCGCAGGCCTGTCCGACCGTCCTGCCAGCGTGGAGATGGAGGTCCGGGCCTCGTGGACGCCCACCACCGGCAACGTCGGCTCCCACCTCGTCGCGTGGTCGGACCTGTTGTGCACCATCGCCGGACTGCCACCGTTGCCGGAAGGCGTCATCGCCCTGCCCGGTCCGCGCCGCTGAGCCACGGGGCCGGTAGGTTGGTCGGGTGACCGACATCGACGCCGAGCTCGAGCCCGCGGTGGAGGCTGCGGAGCCGCCCGCCGTCGAGCTGATCCCCCTCGACATGCCCGCCGAGGGCGTCCCACCGGTCGTCGAGTCCGAGCGCGCACTGCTCGAGGCGGCCAGGGCGATCGCCTCGGGTGAGGGTCCGGTCGCCCTCGACGCCGAGCGAGCCAGCGGCTACCGCTACGGCCAGCGCGCCTACCTCGTCCAGATCCGCCGCGAGGGGTCGGGCACCTGGCTCATCGACCCGATGGGCTGTCCCGACCTGTCCCCCGTCGACGAGGCCATCGGCAACGCCGAGTGGATCCTGCACGCAGCCACCCAGGACCTCGCCTGCCTGGCTGAGGTGGGGCTGCGCCCGCGCCAGCTGTTCGACACCGAGCTCGCCGGCCGCCTGCTCGGCCTCCCCCGCGTCGGGCTGGCCGCCGTGGTCGAGCACTACCTCGGGCTGTCGCTGGCCAAGGAGCACTCGGCCGTCGACTGGTCCACCCGTCCGCTGCCCGAGCCGTGGCTGCGCTACGCCGCCCTCGACGTCGAGGTCCTCGTCGACCTGCGCAACCTCATGGGGGTCGACCTGGCCAGGCAGGGCAAGGCCGGCTGGGCCCGCGAGGAGTTCGAGGCGCTGCTGGACTTCACCGGCCCCGCCGCCCGGGTCGACCCGTGGCGCCGGACCTCCGGCATGCACCGGGTCCGCCACCGCCGCTCGGCCGCCGTCGTGCGCGAGCTCTGGGAGACCCGCGACCAGATCGCCCAGGACCGCGACGTCTCCCCCGGTCGCGTGCTTCCCGACGCCGCGCTCGTCGAGATCGCCATGGAGGCACCCGCCAACGCGGGGGCGCTGCCGTCCGGCCACCGGTCGATCCGCCGCTACCAGCGGCAGTGGCTGGACGCCGTGTCCCGCGCCAACGCCGTCCCCGATGCCGACCTCCCACCGATGACCCTGCGCTCCGACGGACCGCCACCGCAGCGGGCCTGGGCCGAGCGCGACCCGGTCGCGGCAGCCCGGCTGACCGCCACCCGCGAGGCGCTGACCGCCTTCGCCGAGGAGCGCACGATCCCCGTCGAGAACGTCCTGTCCCCCGAGCCGCTGCGCCGGGTCATCTGGTCGCCCCCTGCAGAGCCCACCGAGGCGGCGTTCGCCGAGGCCCTGCGCGCCCTCGGGGCCCGCAGCTGGCAGACCGGGATCGTCGCACCGCTGATCGCCGCGGCCTTCGCCGCCCACCCCGACGTCCAGCCCGACGCCTGACCCGCCCGTTCGGCGCGGGGTGACGGCTCTCACGCCGACGCTCCGGTGACCCCGTTGTTACCGGGAAGTAGCATCGGAGCCGTACGCACCGGCATACCGGTGTCACCCACTTCCACCAGGGAGGCCACCCGTGCCCCGCACCCTTCGTGAGGTCGTCTTCGTCGAGGGCGTCCGGACGCCGTTCGGCAAGGCCGGGGAGAAGGGCATCTACGCCCAGACCCGCGCCGACGACCTCGTCATCCGTTGCATCCGTGAGCTCATGCGCCGCCGCCCCGAGCTGCCGCCCGAACGGGTCGAGGAGGTGGCCATCGCGGCCACCACCCAGATCGGCGACCAGGGGCTGACCCTGGGCCGCATGGCGGCGCTGCTGTCCGGTCTGCCCAAGACCACGCCCGGCTACTCCATCGACCGGATGTGCGCCGGCGCGATGACGGCCGTGACCACGACGGCGTCGTCGATCGCGTTCGGCTCCATCGACATCGCCATCGCCGGCGGCGTCGAGCACATGGGCCACCACCCCATGGGTGAGGGCGTCGACCCCAACCCGCGCATCGTGGCCGAGAAGCTCGTCGACCCCAGTGCGCTGGTCATGGGCTCGACCGCCGAGAACCTGCACGACCGCTTCCCGTCGCTGACCAAGGACCGCAGTGACGCGTATGCCGTGGGCTCGCAGGACAAGCTCGCCAAGGCCTATGCGAACCACCAGGTCCAGCCCGACCTCGTGCCGGTCGCGACCCGCCACCAGGAGCTCGGCTACGGCCTGGCCACCGTCGACGAGCCGCCGCGGCCCGGCACCACCCTGGAGGACCTCGGGGCCCTGAAGACGCCGTTCCGCCCCCACGGCAACGTCACCGCCGGGAACTCGGCCGGCCTGAACGACGGCGCCACCGCGTGCATCCTCGCCTCGCAGGAGGCCGCCGAGGAGCTCGGCCTGCCGATCCGGATGCGCCTGGTCGACTTCTCCTTCGTCGGCGTCGAGCCCGAGGTGATGGGCATCGGCCCCGTACCGGCCGCGGAGAAGGCGCTCGGCAAGGCCGGCCTGTCCATCGAGGACATCGGCCTGTTCGAGCTGAACGAGGCGTTCGCCGTGCAGGTGCTGGCCTTCCTCGAGCACTTCGGCATCGCCGACGACGACCCCCGCGTCAACCAGTACGGCGGCGCCATCGCCACCGGGCACCCCCTCGCGTCCTCGGGCGTGCGGCTGATGATCCAGCTCGCCCGCCAGTTCGAGGAGCACCCCGAGGTGCGCTACGGCATGACGGCCATGTGCATCGGCATCGGCATGGGCGGCGCCGTCATCTGGGAGAACCCCCACCACGCCGACTACGGCAAGGAGGTTGCCGCGTGAGCGAGCAGCAGACGTCCACCCCCGCGTTCGACGAGGTCGTGACCCACACCCCGGTGCGCGACATCGCCCTCCCCGGCGACGCCGGCGTGCTGGCCCTCGTCACCCTGGACAACGGTTTCGACCACACCAAGCCCAACACCTTCGGACCCCGGACGATCCAGGGCCTCACGGCCACGGTCGAGGCCCTGCGCACCCGGGCCGAGGCAGGCGAGATCGCAGGCAGTCGGCATCACCGGCAAGCCGTTCATCTTCGCGGTCGGCGCCGACCTCAAGGCCGTCGCGCAGGCGACCAGCCGCGAGCAGGCGCTCGAGGTCGCGCGAGCCGGCCACACGGCATTCGCGGCCATCATGGACCTCCCCGTCCCCACCTTCGCGTTCGTCAACGGTGCGGCCATGGGCGGCGGCGTCGAGATCGCCCTCGCGGCCGACTACCGCACCATCTCGGCCGGGGTCCCCGCCGTCGCGCTGCCGGAGACCTTCCTGGGCCTCGTGCCCGGGTGGGGCGGCTGCTACCTGCTGCCCAACCTCGTGGGTCCCGCGAACGCGCTCAAGGTCATCATCGAGAACCCGATGAACACCAACCGGATGCTCAAGGGCCCCCAGGCCTTCGAGCTCGGGATGGCCGACGCGATGTTCGCCCCGGCCGACTTCCTCGAGGAGTCGCTGCTCTGGGCCGGGCGGGTCCTGACCGGCGAGGTCGCGGTGCAGCGCCCCGAGGTGTCTCGCGACGAGTCCGAGTGGGCGGCCGCCATCAAGGCGGCCAAGGGCCTGGTCGACCTCAAGACCGGCGGCACCTCCCCGGCTCCCTACCGGGCCCTGCAGCTCGTGGGCGCGGCCCGGACCGCCACCCGTGACGAGGCGTTCGCGGCAGAGGACGAGGCCTTGGCGGACCTCGTCATGGGCGACGAGCTGCGCGCCGGGCTCTACTCGTTCGACCTCGTCCAGCGCCGGGCCAAGCGGCCGGCCGGGGCCCCCGACCAGGCCCTGGCCCGCGCGGTCACCAAGGTGGGCATCGTCGGGGCCGGTCTCATGGCCAGCCAGCTGGCGCTGCTCTTCGCACAACGCCTCGAGGTTCCCGTCGTGATGACCGACCTCGATGAGGAGCGCGTGGCCAGGGGCGTCGGCTACGTCCACGGCGAGGTGGACAAGCTGGTCGCCAAGCGACGCCTCAACCCGGACAAGGCTAATCGCATCAAGGGCCTGGTCACGGGATCGACGTCCAAGGCCGGTTTCGCCGATGCCGAGTTCGTCCTCGAGGCGGTCTTCGAGGAGATGTCGGTCAAGAAGCAGGTCTGGGCCGAGGTCGAGGCCGTGGTCAGCGCCGAGTGCGTGCTCGCGACGAACACCTCCTCCCTGTCGATCACCGAGATGGCGGCCGACCTCGAGCACCCCGGGCGGGTCGTGGGCTTCCACTTCTTCAACCCGGTCGCCGTGATGCCGCTGCTCGAGATCATCAAGGGCGAGCAGACCGACGACGCCACCCTCGCCACGGCCTTCGCCACCGGCAAGACGCTCAAGAAGACGACGATCCTGGTCAAGGACAGCCCGTCCTTCATCGTCAACCGGCTGCTCGGGCGGTTCATGGGTGAGGTCGCCAAGGTGGTCGACGAGGGCACCCCGATCGAGGTCGCCGACCGCGCGTTCGCCGGGCTCGCGCCCATGCCGCCGTTCATCCTCATCGGGCTCGTCGGGCCGGCCATCGCGTTGCACAACAACGAGACCCTGGCCAAGGCGTTCCCCGACCGCTTCTACGTCTCGGACAACCTGCGCAAGGTCGTCGAGGCGAAGAAGTCGGCCATCTACCAGTGGCCCGAGGGGAAGCCGGTCGTCGACCCCGAGGTCGCGGCGATGTTCGCGACTCCCGCGGACCCGGTCGTGCTGACCACGCCGGAGGTGCGCGAGCGCGTGCTCGGCGTCCTGGCCGACGAGGCCCGCCGGATGCTCGACGAGGGTGTCGCCCAGGCCCCGATGGACCTCGACCTGGCCATGATCACGGGGGCCGGCTTCCAGTTCTGGAACGGCGGCATCACCCCGCTGCTCGACCGCGAGGGTGTGTCCGAGAAGGTCACCGGCCAGCGCTTCCTGCCGCCCGGCGCGGCCAGCGTCCCGGCCTGACACCCTGCCGCTGCGGCGTCCGGGCCCTTGCCCGGACGCCGCGGTTGGTGGACCATCCGGACATGGACACCCCGGGTCAGGCCTTCGTCGCCGCGCTGTCGCGCAAGGACGAGCAGGGGCTGCGCGGCCTGCTCACGGCAGAGGTCGACTTCGCCGGGCTGACACCCAACGACACGTGGTCCGCGCACGGCCCGGACGAGGTCCTGGCGACGCTGCTCGGCCAGTGGTTCGAGCCCGACGACGAGATCGTGGAGGTGCGAGCCGTCGACGCCGGCTCCGTGGGTGACCGCGAGCGGGTGACCTACCGGTTCGGCCTGAGCTGTGACGGCATCGCCAAGGTGACCGAGCAGCACGCCGTCTACGAGGTCGACGGTGCGGGCCGGATCCAGTGGCTGCGGCTGATGTGCTCCGGCTTCCGTCCCGACGCCCCAACCCCGGGGTGAGCGGGAGGGTCAGTGCAGTCGGCTGGCCAGCGAGGTCGCCACGGCGTCGGCCGTCAGCCCCAGCTCGTCGAGCAGCTGCCCGCGCGAGGCATGCTCCAGGAACCGCTTGGGTATGCCGTGCAGGTGCACCGGCACGTCGAGGCCCGCCTCGCGCAGCGCCAGGGTGACCGCAGCACCGACTCCCCCGCTGACGAGGTTGTCCTCGACGACGGCGACGGCCCCTGCTGAGCGGGCCAGGTCCACCAGGTCGGGGCTCACGGGCAGGACCCAGCGGGGGTCCACGGCCGTGACCGTGTGCCCCTGGGCCTCCAGCTTCTGGGCGACGTCCACCGCGAGGGTGGCGAAGGCGCCGACACCGATGAGCAGCAGGTCGCGGTCCTGCTCCGAGGTCTCGTGCAGGACGTCGAGCGAGCCCTGCTGGCGCAGTGCAGGGACCGCTGCCCCCACGTCGCCCTTCGGGAAGCGGATCACGGTCGGGGCGTCGGCGACGGCGAGGGCCTCGCGCAGCAGCAGGCGCACCTGTTGGCCGTCGCGGGGTGCGGCCAGCCGCAGTCCCGGGACGATCGACGCCAGGGTCATGTCCCACATGCCGTTGTGTGAGGCCCCGTCGCTGCCGGTGACCCCGGCCCGGTCCAGCACGAAGGTCACCCCGGCGCGGTGCAGTGCCGCGTCCATGAGCAGCTGGTCGAAGGCCCGGTTGAGGAACGTCGCATACACCGCGACCACCGGGTGCAGGCCCGCGAAGGCGAGCCCGCTGGCCATGGTCACCGCGTGCTGCTCGGCGATGCCGACGTCGAAGACCCGGTCCGGGTAGGCGGCCGCGAAGCCGTCGAGGCCGACGGGGATCAGCATCGCCGCGGTGAGGGCGACGACGTCGTCACGCTCGGCCCCGATCGCCACCATCTCGTCGTTGAACTCGTCGGTCCAGATCCGTCCGCTCACCTCGAAGGGCAGGCCGGTCTCGGGGTTGAACTTGCCCACCCCGTGGAACTGGTCGGCCTCGTCCCGCCGGGCAGGGTCGTAGCCGCGGCCCTTCTGGGTGATGACGTGCACGAGCACCGGGCCACCGAAGGCACGCGCCTTGCGCAGCGCGGACTCCAGGGCCTGCTCGTCGTGGCCGTCGACCGGGCCGAGGTACTTCAGGCCGAGGTCCTCGAACATCCCCTGGGGGGCGACGATGTCCTTGATCCCCTTCTTCATCCCGTGCAGGGTCTCGTACATCGCCCCACCCACGACTGGCGTGCGGTGCAGGGTGTTCTTGCCCCAGTCGAGGAACCGCTCGTACCCCCGGGTGGTCCGCAGGGTCGCGAGGTGTTCGGCGAGACCGCCGATGGTCGGGGCGTAGGAACGCTCGTTGTCGTTGACGACGATCGTCAGGGGGAGGTCCTTGTCGGCGGCGATGTTGTTGATCGCCTCCCAGGCCATGCCGCCGGTGAGGGCACCGTCGCCGATCACCGCGACCGTGTGCCGGCCGCGCTCGCCCCGCAGGCGCCGAGCCTTGGCGATGCCATCGGCCCACGAGAGCGCTGTCGACGCGTGGGAGTTCTCGACGACGTCGTGGTCGGACTCCGCGCGGCTGGGGTAGCCGGACAGCCCGCCCTGCTTCTTGAGCTGGCTGAAGTCGTGTCGGCCGGTGAGCAGCTTGTGGACGTAGGCCTGGTGGCCGGTGTCGAAGACGATGCTGTCCCGGGGGCTGTCGAAGACCCGGTGCAGGGCGATGGTCAGCTCGACGACGCCGAGGTTGGGGCCCAGGTGCCCACCGGTCTTGGAGACCGACGTCACGAGGAAGTCGCGGATCTCCTGGGCCAGCCCGGGCAGCTGGGCAGGGTCGAGCGCCCTCAGGTCTGCCGGGCTGTTGACCGTCTCGAGCACACCCACGCGCGCGCCGTCCTTTCACCAGTGCCTGGCGGCACCATCGGGGAACCGCCCGAGTCTAAGCGCTGCGGATGGGCCCACGGTGCCCACCTCCCCCCGCCTTCGGAGCGGAACCCGGGCCGGCGGTGGCCCCCGCCGGCCCGGGTTCCACCGTTTGACGCGCAGATCTGGGCAATTAAGTGAATACTGGGGCGGGGCTCAGGTCCCCCTCCGACTGGACGTACGGCGCAGCACCCCCATCCGTGCGTCCAGTCGGCAAGGGCTCGCCGCACCAGCCCTCGACCTCCTAGAGCCGTGGCACGTAGCGCTTTCCCTGCAGGGCGTCGTAGACCAGGCCCGCACTGCGACGAGCAGCCAGCAACCGCACCCCCTCGGACTCCAGGTCGTCCAGCACCTGGGTCAGCCCCTCGGTGGTGAGGTGGTCCCCCAGCTCGACGCGCACCTCACGGTAGGCCTGGCGCATGGCCACCAGCTGGGCGTCGATGTGGCGGGTGGTCACCCAGGCGAGCGCCACCGGCTGCCGCCGCCAACCGGCATACCTCCGGTAGTCGGCAGGACAGTGGTCGAGCAGCCAGGACACCGCCGGCACCTGCCACCCGTGGCTCTCCGGCGGCGGCACCAGCGGTGGCCACCCCGGGGGCACTGCGCCCGGCCCCGCACTAGGGCGTCGTGTCCGGGTCGTCATCGCCCCGCCCCCACGCGCAGGTCGATGACCGATCGGTCACCTCGGGTTCGAACATGTGTTCGATTCTAGGCCATCGTCGGCGCCGCCGACACCGCTTCGGACCAGGTATGCCGGCCCGCCGTCCGGGCGCCGCCTCAGCCCAGCCGGGCGTCGAGCCGGGCCAGCCGCGCTGCATACATCGACCGTGCCAGGCCCTCCGGCGGCAGCAGGCGCACGAGCTCGGCGAGGGCGGCCAGATCATCGGCACCACCACCGTCCACCCATCGGGCGAGCAGACCCACGTCGTCGGCACGCAGCACGGCGCCGCGCAGGACCTGGTGCAGCTCGGCCCGCAGCAGACCCACCTCGAGGGAGGCAGACCCGGGCAGCAGCGGCCCGCTGTAGCGCTCCAGGGCCTGGGCGAGGTCGCCCCGCGCCAGGGCCCGGCGCACCGACCACACGTCGGTGGTCACGTGGTCGGCCAGCAGGCGGTAGGGGCCGGACTCCAGGGCGGGGCCGAGGACGTCGCGCAGCCGGTGGATCTCGGCACGCACCGAGGAGGCCACCCCCCGCTCGCCGTAGAGCGAGTCGGCGAGCTCGTCGGCGGTCCAACCCGCCTCGCGGGAGGTGAGCAGGGCCAGGATGTCGGCCCGCCGGGGGGTGAGCTCGTGCACGCTGCCGCCCACCCGGACCCTCGGCATGCGGCCGAGCAGCGTGACCGCCACCTGCGCCACGGCCCGCACCTCCGGTCGTGCGCTGGCCCGGCGGCGCAGGTCGTCGGCCCGCATCATCTCCTCGATGAGCCGCGCCGCGGTGCGGACCAGCGCGCCCGCCGCGACGGGCTGCAGGCTCACCGGCGCCGACACGTCGAGGACCGCCACCATGTCTCCGGTCCCCGGGTCGATGACCGGCGCGGCCGAGCAGAGCCAGTCGTGGTGGGAGTGGACCAGGTGCTGGCCACCCACCAGGTCCGATGCGGCGCCGGTGACCAGGCACTGGCTGATGGCGTTGGTCCCGATGCCTCCCTCGGACCAGTTCGCCCCCTCGACGAACTCGATGGACTCGGCCTGCCGCAGCGCGGCGCTCGAGCCGATCCGCCACAGGACCTCGCCGGAGGTGTCGGTGACCACCACGAGGTGGTCGTCGCTGATCGAGGAGTCACCCAGCAGCCCGGTGACCACGGGCAGGTAGGGCGCCAACGGGTGCTCGGCCCGCAGCCGCAGCGTGTCGTCGACCTCGTGGAACCGCCCGGGGCGCTGGTGCTCCGGGTCGATGCCCTGCGCGACCGCCCGCCGCCACGAGGCCGCGATCGCGTCGCTGACGCGCGCGTCGTCCTCACCGGCCAGCACCCGGTCATGCGCGTCGCGAAGCCCAGCGGCACTGCGTGGGGTCATGGTCAGCACTCTGGCACGCCCGGAGCGCCCTGACCACAGCGCGTGCAACGCCGGTGCAACGCACGGTGCGGTGCACTGGTCCAGCACCCGGATGCAAAGGAGCAACCATGGGCCCCTCCCCCAGCGACGCCGCCGAGGCGTGGCTCACCGCGTTCGACCAGGCCCTGTCAGCCGAGGACGTCGACGGTGCAGCAGCACTGTTCGCCGACGAGTGCTACTGGCGCGACCTGGTCTCCTTCACCTGGAACATCAGGACGATGGAGGGGCGCGACCAGATCGCCGACATGCTGCGGGCGACCCTGCCCCGTGTGCAGCCCAAGGGATGGGCGCTGGCCGAGCCCGCCACCGAGGCCGACGGCACCATCGAGGCGTGGATCGACTTCGAGACCGCCGACGCCCGAGGTCACGGCCATCTCCGGCTGGTCGACGGCAGGGCCTTCACCCTCCTCACGACGATGACCGAGCTCAAGGGCCACGAGGAGCCCGGGGGCACGCGGCGCGTCAAGGGCGTCGAGCACGAGATCGCCCGGGGTCGCAGGTCCTGGCTCGAGGCCAAGACGGACAGCGAGCAGGCCCTCGGCGACACCGAGCAGCCCTACGTCGTCATCGTCGGCGGCGGCCAGGGCGGGATCGGGCTGGGTGCGCGGCTGAAGCGACACGGCATACCCACGGTGATCCTGGAGAAGAACGACCGGGCGGGCGACTCGTGGCGCAAGCGCTACAAGTCGCTGCACCTGCACGACCCCGTCTGGTACGACCACCTGCCCTACCTCAAGTTCCCCGACCACTGGCCGGTCTTCGCGGCCAAGGACAAGATCGGCGACTGGCTCGAGCACTACACGGCCCTGATGGAGCTGAACTACTGGACCCGATCGGAGTGCCGCGGGGCTCGCTGGGACGAGGCGTCCGGCACCTGGGAGGTCACGGTCGACCGTGACGGCAAGGACCTCACCCTGCGACCCACGCACCTGGTCATCGCCCTGGGCGTCAGCGGCTACCCGAACATCCCCGCGTTCCCCGGCTCGGAGGTCTTCCGGGGCGAGCAGCACCACTCCAGCCAGCACCCCGGTGGCGAGGCGTATGCCGGCAAGAACGTCGTCGTCATCGGCTCCAACAACAGCGCGCACGACATCTGCGCGTCATTGTGGGAGGTGGGTGCGAAGCCCACCATGGTGCAGCGCTCCAGCACGCACATCGTGCGCAGCGACTCGCTGATGGACCTCGCCCTCGGCGACCTCTACTCCGAGCGGGCGGTCGCGAGCGGGGTCACGACGGAGAAGGCGGACCTCGTCTTCGCCTCACTGCCCTACCGGATCATGCCGGGCGTCCTGAAGCCGGCCTACGACGAGATGCAGGTGCGCGACAAGGACTACTACGAGGCGTTGGAGAAGGCCGGCTTCGAGCTCGACTTCGGCGTCGACGGGTCCGGCCTGTTCATGAAGTACCTGCGGCGCGGCTCCGGCTACTACATCGACGTCGGTGCCAGCCAGCTGGTGATAGACGGGCGCATCCCCGTCGTCAACGGCCAGGTCGACCACCTGACCGAGGACGCCGTCGTGCTCACCGACGGCACGGTGCTGCCGGCCGACGTCGTCGTCTACGCCACTGGCTACCAGTCGATGAACGGCTGGCTCGAGACCCTCATCTCCCCCGAGGTGGCCGACCGGGTCGGCAAGGTCTGGGGCTTCGGCTCGGACACCCCCAAGGACCCGGGCCCCTGGGAGGGCGAGCTGCGCAACATGTGGAAGCCGACCAACGTCGACCACCTGTGGATCCACGGCGGCAACCTGCACCAGTCACGGCACTACTCCCAGTTCCTCGCGCTCCAGCTCAAGGCTCGGTACGTCGGCCTCGACACCCCGGTCTACGGGCTCCAGGAGTCGCACCACCGCAGGTGATACCCGGCGGCCGGGAGGGTGGGCGCTCCCCTCCCGGTCGTCGTCGCCTCAGTCCTGCGGCAGTCCCGTCGCCTCGCACACCGCGACCCAGAGGCGGTCGCGGTCTGCGGTGGTCTCGACCCGCACCGGGGCGTAGTGGGTGGCCCGTCGGCGGCGGTCGTGCCAGAACCCGCCGGTGCCCAGGTCGGCGTCCGTGGCGCCCAACCAGACCACCGTGTCAGCGCCCTCCTCGGCCGTGCGCAGCAGCGGGCCCATGACCCTGGAGAAGCCCGGCAGCGAGTCCGTCACGCCGGGGGTGTCGGCCCATCCGGGGTGCATCGAGTGCACGCCGATACCGCGCGCAGCGAGGTGCTCGCCCCACTGCTCGGCGAGGACGACCTGCATCCGCTTGGTGCGCGCGTATGCCGTGACGCCCGAGTAGGTGCCGCGGGTGTACTCGTAGTCCGCGGTCGGCAGCTGCTGGCCGTACATCCCGCCGGACGACACGACGACGACCCGACCGCCGTCGAGGGCGTCACCGAGGCCGAAGGTCAGGGCGTGTGGCCCGAGGACGTGGGTGGCGAAGGTGAGCTCGTGGCCCTGTGCCGTCTCGGTGCGCTCGGGAGGCAGCACGCCCGCGTTGTGGACCAGGACGTCCACGGGTCCGGCGGCGCGCAACGTCGCGGCATACCCGGCCACGGCGTCAAGGTCACTGAGGTCGCACGCATCGGTGTCGAGCACCGCGCCGGGCACCTCGCGCAGGATCGCGTCGCGGGCCGACTCGAGCCGCTCGGCGTTCCGGCCGACCAGGCGGACCCGCGCGCCGAGGCGGGCCAGGCCGGTGGCGGTCGCCAGCCCCAGGCCACCACTCGCGCCGGTCACCACGGCGGTGCGGCCGGACAGGCTGTCCTGCGCGGGGTCGGCGGGCCACCAGCGCCGGCGCAGCCGGGGGCCGATGGTCGTGTAGCCGAGCACCAGGGACTTGTCCATCGCCCAGTCGAGCGCGGACGTGAACGGCTGTCGGGTCATGCCGCCAGCCTACGAGGCCTCTGGCGGCGCCGCTCGGCTCGTCCACGCCCCTACCCCGCAACCTGGGCATGCCATGGCATGCCCAGGTTGCGGGGTTGGGGCGTTGCGGGGGTAGGGGCGTTGCGGGGGTGGTCAGGCGTTGACGAGCGAGCGCAGCACGTACTGCAGGATGCCGCCGTTGCGGTAGTAGTCCGCCTCGCCGGGAGTGTCGATGCGCACGACCGCGTCGAACTCGACGGGGTCGCCGCCCTCACGCTGGGCCGTGACGTGCACGGTCTTCGGGGTCGAGCCCTCGTTGAGGGCCGTGATGCCGGAGATCGACATGGTCTCGGTGCCATCGAGCCCCAGCGAGTCGGCGTTCTCACCGGCCGGGTACTGCAGCGGGATGACGCCCATCCCGATGAGGTTCGAGCGGTGGATCCGCTCGTAGCTCTCCGCGATGACCGCCTTGACCCCGAGCAGCCGGGTGCCCTTGGCAGCCCAGTCCCGCGACGATCCGGAGCCGTACTCCTTGCCCGCGAGGATGACGAGGGGGACCCCCGCCTCCTGGTAGGCCGCGGACGCGTCGAAGATCGTCGTCTGCTCGCCGCCGGCCAGGAAGTTGCGCGTGAAGCCACCCTCGACATCGTCGAGCAGCAGGTTCTTGAGCCGGATGTTCGCGAAGGTGCCGCGGATCATCACCTCGTGGTTGCCGCGCCGCGAGCCGTAGGAGTTGAAGTCCTTGCGCTCGATGCCGTGCTCGGCGAGGTAGAGGCCCGCAGGGCTGTCTGCCTTGATGGAGCCGGCCGGGCTGATGTGGTCGGTGGTCACCGAGTCACCCAGCTTGGCCAGCACCCGCGCGTCGCCGATGTCCTCGACCGGGGTCGTCTCCATCTGCATGCCGTCGAAGTACGGGGGCTTGCGGACGTAGGTGGAGTCGTCGTCCCACGCGAAGGTCTTGCCCTCGGGCGTCGGGAGCGACCGCCAGCGCTCGTCGCCCGCGAAGACGTCCGCGTAGTCCTTGGTGAACATCTCCTTGGTGATGCTCTCGGCGATGGTCCGCTCGACGTCGGCCGGGGTGGGCCACAGGTCCTTGAGGAAGACGTCGTTGCCGTCGGTGTCCTGGCCCAGCGGCTCCGCGTCGAAGTCGAAGTCCATGGTGCCGGCCAGCGCGTAGGCGATCACCAGGGGCGGGCTCGCGAGGTAGTTCATCTTCACGTCGGGGTTGATGCGCCCCTCGAAGTTGCGGTTGCCCGAGAGCACCGACACGACCGCGAGGTCGTTGTCGTTGATCGCCGCCGAGATCTCGTCGCTGAGCGGGCCGGAGTTGCCGATGCAGGTCGTGCAGCCGTAGCCCACCAGGTGGAAGCCGAGCTTCTCGAGGTAGGGCCACATGCCGGCCTTCTCGTAGTAGTCGGAGACCACCTTCGAGCCGGGCGCCATCGAGGTCTTGACCCACGGCGCGACGGTGAGCCCACGGTCGACGGCATTCTTCGCGAGCATCGCCGCGGCCATCATCACCGACGGGTTGGAGGTGTTCGTGCAGCTCGTGATCGACGCGATCGACACGATGCCGTGGTCGATCTCGAACGACGCGCCCTCGGCCGTGGTCACGGTGACCTTGGTGCTGGGTCGGCCCACGCCGTCGCCCTCGGACTCGGGCCTGGACCCCCCGTTGGACCCGTCGGGGCTCCCCGAGGGGCTGGGATCGCTGGCCGGGAAGCTCGAGGCGGCACCCGCGTCGCCCTCGTGGTGGGCGACGTAGGTCGGCAGCACCTTCCGGAAGGCGTCCTTGGCGTCGGTGAGCGAGATGCGGTCCTGGGGGCGCTTCGGCCCGGCGATGGACGGCACGACGGTGGACAGGTCGAGCTCGAGGTACTCGGAGTAGCGCGACTCGGGCTGGTCGGGCCCGGACTGAAGCCACATCCCCTGCTCCTTGGCGTAGGCCTCCACGAGCGCCACGGACTCCTCGGAGCGACCGGTGAGGCGCAGGTACTCCAGCGTCACGTCGTCGATCGGGAAGATCGCGCAGGTAGAGCCGAACTCGGGGCTCATGTTGCCGATGGTGGCGCGGTTGGCCAGCGGCACCGCGCTGACACCCTCGCCGTAGAACTCGACGAACTTGCCGACCACCCCGTGGTCGCGCAGCATCTCGGTGATGGTGAGCACGACGTCGGTGGCCGTGGCTCCCGAGGGGATCTCGCCGGACAGCTTGAAGCCGACGACGCGCGGGATGAGCATGGAGACGGGCTGGCCGAGCATGGCCGCCTCGGCCTCGATGCCGCCGACGCCCCAGCCGAGCACGCCGAGGCCGTTGACCATGGTGGTGTGGCTGTCGGTGCCGACGCAGGTGTCGGGGTAGGCCACGCCGTCGCGGACCATGACCGTGCGCGCCAGGTGCTCGATGTTGACCTGGTGGACGATGCCGGTGCCCGGGGGGACGACCTTGAAGTCGTCGAACGCGGTCTGGCCCCAGCGCAGGAACTGGTAGCGCTCGTGGTTGCGCTGGTACTCGATCTCGACGTTGCGCTCGAAGGCATCCGCGCGGCCGAACACGTCGATGATCACGGAGTGGTCGATGACCATCTCGGCGGGGCTCAGCGGGTTGATCTTGGCGGCGTCGCCACCGAGCTCGGCGACGGCCTCGCGCATCGTGGCCAGGTCGACCACGCATGGCACCCCGGTGAAGTCCTGCATGATCACGCGGGCGGGCGTGAACTGGATCTCGGTGTCGGGCTGGGCGTCGGCGTCCCACCCGGCGACGGCGCTGATGTGGTCGGCGGTGATGTTCGCGCCGTCCTCGGTGCGCAGGAGGTTCTCCAGCAGCACCTTCAGGCTGTACGGGAGGGTCTGGCTCCCCTCGACCGCCGACAGCCGGTAGACCTCGTAGGAGGCGTCACCGACCTTGAGTTCACCGTGGGCGTTGAAGCTGTTCGTGCTGGCCACTGCCTGCTCCTTCGATGCTCAGTACCAATGAGTGCTCGATGCTCGATTTATCTTGACGTCAAGATATCACGCCCGGCGACGCGAGTCAGGTCTGGTTCGATCCTCGTCCACACCGGCGCGAAGCGATAGGGGGCACGGGGGCTCACTCGCCCGGTGCCGGTGCGAAGACGGCGATGCACTCCACGTGGTGGGTCATGGGGAACGCGTCGAAGGCTCGCAACGACACCAGGGCATACCCCAGCTCGACGAGGTATGCCGTGTCGCGGGCCAGCGCCGCGGGGTCACAGGCGACGTAGGCCACCGACCGGGGCGCCAGCGCCGTGACCTGGGCCAGGACCTGCCGGCCCGCTCCGGTCCGGGGCGGGTCGAGCACCACGAGGTCGGCCCGCTGGGGCAGGAGCGGGTGGCGCCGCTGCTTGCGCTGGCGCTGCGCCCGCCGGGGCCCCGAGCGCTGCGCCCTCGGCACGCCGAACGCGTCGTCGACCCTGGCCCGCACCACGACGCACGACGGGTGGGCCGAGAGGTTCACGGCCGCGGACGCGACGGCTCCGCTGTCGGACTCCACGGCGATGACCTTGCCCGTCTCCCCCACCGACTCGGCCAGGGCTCGGGCGAACAGGCCCACTCCGGCATACAGGTCCAGTGCGGTCTCGCCGGGCTGGGGTGCCAGCTCGGCGAGGACGTGGTCCACGAAGGTGGCGGCGGAGCCCGGGTGGACCTGCCAGAAGCCTCGGGCTGCGACCTCGAACTCGCCCGAGAACCGTTGTGCCGACACGCGTTCGGTGACCACGGGGGCTTCCGCCTCACCGCTCGGGACCGGGACGCTCACCGCACCTCCCACCGAGGGCGCCACGACGTCGACGGCGTGCTCCCCCGGCCAGTCGCGCGTGAGCACGCCCGTCGCGAGCACCTCAGGGTGGGCGATGAGGCAGGTGTCGACGGGGACGACGTCGTGGGACCGGTGGGCCCGCAGCCCGGGGCGCCCGCCCGCGTCCACCGCGAACTCGACGCGGGTGCGCCAGCCCAGACCCGCCTCGTCACCCGGCAGCGCCTCGACCTCGGGGTCGACCACGAGGTGGGCCAGGCGCTCGAACTGCTCGGCCACCACGGCCGCCTTGAGCTCGCGCTGGTGGGCCAGCCCGACGTGCTGGAAGTCGCAGCCGCCGCAGCGCCCGGGACCGGCGAAGGGGCAGGGCGCAGCCACCCGGTGGGGGCTGGCGTCGAGCACCTCGATGCAGTCGGCGCGCACGAACCGCTGGCCGTCGCGGGCCTCGGTCACCTGCGCCCGTACGCGCTCGCCGGGCAGCGTGTGGCGCACGAACAGCACCCGGCCCTCGTGGCGGGCGACGCAGTGGCCGCCGTGCGCGACGGGGCCGATCTCGACCGTGACGACGTCGCCGACCTCGAGGGTCGCCGCGTCGCTCACTGACCCAGCCGGACCGCGCCCGCGGTGGGCCCGTCGAAGCGTTCCTCCTGGCCCTCCGAGGAGGCGAGCTGCCACGGGACGCTCGCCACCATGACCCCGGGGGTGAACAGCAGGCGGCCCTTGAGGCGCAGGGCGCTCTGGTTGTGCAGGATCTGCTCGTACCACTTGCCCAGGACGTACTCGGGGATGTAGACCACGACGACGTCGCGGGGGTGGCCCGAGCGCAGCGTCTTGACGTACTCCACCACCGGTCGGGTGATCTCGCGGTAGGGCGACTCCAGGGCCTTGAGCGGCACGGGGATGTCGCGCCGGTCCCACTCGTCCTGCAGCGCCTTGGTCTCCTCGGGCTCGACGTTGACGGTGATCGCCTCGAGCTTGGAGGGGCGGGTGGCCCGCGCGTAGGCGAGCGCCCGCAGCGTCGGTTTGTGGATCTTGGAGACCAGGACGATCGCGTGCACCCGGCTGGGCAGCATCTGCGCGTCGAGGTCGTCCTCGGACACCCGCAGCTCGGCCCGGACCCGCTCGTAGTGCCGGTGGATCCCGGTCATCACGAAGAAGAGCAGCACCATCGCCGCGATGGCATAGCCCGCGCCGTGGATGAACTTGGTCGCGAGCACCACCAGGAGCACCAGGCCGGACATGAGCGCGCCGACCGCGTTGATCACCCGGCTGCGCATCATCTTGGTGCGGGCTGCGGGCTCGCGCTCGAGGCGCAGGTGGCGGTTCCAGTGCCGGATCATGCCGATCTGGCTCAGCGTGAAGGACACGAAGACGCCCACGATGTAGAGCTGGATCAGCTTGGTGACCTCGGCGTTGTAGATGACGATGAGGGCCGCCGCGGCGCCGGCGAGGATCAGGATGCCGTTGGAGAACGCCAGCCGGTCACCGCGGGTGTGCAGCTGGCGGGGCAGGTAGCCGTCCTTGGCGAGGATCGACCCGAGCACCGGGAAGCCGTTGAAGGCGGTGTTGGCGGCGAGGATCAGGATCACGCCGGTGACGATCGAGACGAGCACCAGCCCGGGGTGGAAGCCCTGGAAGACCGACTGGGCCACCTGGCCCATGATCGTGTCCTGCACGTAGTCCTTGGGGACCAACGTGCCGTTCAGGGCCAGCTGGGTCGGCGGGTCCTCGGCGTACTTCACGCCCGTCCACCGCGCCAGGGTGATCATCGAGATGAGCATGGTGATCGAGATGAGCCCCATGAGCAGCAAGGTGGTCGCCGCATTCTTGCTCTTGGGCTTCTTGAAGGCGGGAACCCCGTTGGAGATGGCCTCGACACCGGTCAGCGCCGCACAGCCCGAGGAGAACGCCCGGAGCAGGAGGAAGGCCATGGCCACGCTGCCGAGCTGCTCGTAGCCCGCCTCGGGCAGGAGGGTCAGCCCTGCGCTCTCCGCCGGCGGCAGCGTGCCGGCACCCTTGCGGATGAAGCCGACGATCGCCATGCCGATGATGCTGGCCATGAACAGGTAGGTGGGGATCGCGAAGGCCGCCCCCGACTCACGCACACCACGCAGGTTCATCGCCGTCAGCAGGGTCACCAGCGCCACCGCGACGATGACCTCGTGCCCCCGGACGAAGCTGAGCGCGGAGGCGGCGTTCTGCACCCCCGAGGAGATGGACACCGCGACGGTCAGCACGTAGTCGACCAGCAGTGCGCTCGCGACGGTCAGGCCCGCCTTCGGGCCGAGGTTGGTGCTCGCGACCTCGTAGTCGCCACCACCGGAGGGGTAGGCGTGCACGTTCTGGCGGTAGGAGGCCACCACGATGAGCATCACGACGACGACGATCAGCGCGATCTCCCACGACCGGGTCAGGGCCAGCGACCCCCCGGCGAGCCCCAGCGTCAGGAAGATCTCGTCCGGCGCGTACGCCACCGAGGAGAGTGCGTCGCTGGCGAAGACCGGCAGGGCGAGCTTCTTCGGGAGAAGGGTTTCGCCGAGCCGGTCGCTGCGCATGGCACGACCGAGCAATACGCGCTTGAGGACGCGTCCAGAGGATGGCACGGCCAACACTCTAGGGCGCCCACCCGTGCGCTGCGCGACGCCCTGCACGGGGTATCGGGCTGCGGTGTAGCGTCGGCGTCGTGCATTTCGTGATCATGGGCTGCGGCCGGGTGGGTTCCTCCCTCGCGCACAGTCTCGAGGGCCTCGGCCACGACGTCGCCGTCATCGACCAGGAGGAGTCCGCGTTCCGCCGGCTCGGCTCCACGTTCGAGGGGCGCAGGGTCACCGGCGTCGGCTTCGACAGGGACACCCTCACCGAGGCGGGCATCGCCGAGGCGTATGCCTTCGCCGCGGTGTCCAGCGGTGACAACTCCAACATCCTCGCGGCGCGCGTCGCCCGCGAGACCTTCGGAGTCGAGCACGTCGTGGCGCGCATCTACGACCCGGGTCGCGCGGAGGTCTACCAGCGCCTCGGCATACCCACGGTGGCCACGGTGAAGTGGACCTCCGACCAGATGATGCGCAGGCTGCTCCCCCAGGGTCATGTCCCCGAGCTGGTCGACCCCTCGGGCAAGGTCGTCATCGCCGAGATCACGGTCAACCCGGCCTGGGTCGGCCACCGGCTGGTCGACCTCGAGGCGGCGACGGGAGCCCGCACCGCCTACGTCACCCGCCTGGGCTCGGCGATCCTCCCCAGCCCCGACACGGTCTTCCAGGAGGGCGACCTCGTTCACCTGGCCTGTCTGGCGCCCGAGCTGCCTGCCGTCGAGCGCATCCTCGACGCCCCGCCCGTCCCGACCGAGCACTGACCCAGAAGGACTCCTCACATGCGCGTCGTCATCGCCGGGGCCGGCAGCGTGGGCCGCTCGATCGCCCGAGAGCTGCTGCACAACGGTCACCAGGTCCTGCTCATGGACAAGGAGCGCAAGGACATCCAGACCAGCCGGGTGCCCGAGGCCAACTGGCTGCTGGCCGACGCCTGCGAGATCACGGCCCTGCACGAGGCGGGTCTGGCCGAGTGCGACGTCGTGGTGGCCTCGACGGGTGACGACAAGGTCAACCTGGTCGTCTCGCTGCTGGCCAAGACCGAGTTCGGGGTGCCGCGCACCGTCGCCCGGGTCAACAACCCTCGCAACGAGTGGATGTTCGACGAGGCCTGGGGGGTCGACGTGGCGGTGTCGACGCCGCGCCTCATGACGGCCCTGGTCGAGGAGGCCGTCTCGGTCGGCGACCTGGTGCGGATCTTCCAGTTCCAGCAGGGGAAGGCCACGATGGTCGAGCTCACCCTCCCGCCCGACAGCCCGTTCGCCGGCAAGCGGGTCGGCGACCTGGAGTTCCCCGGCGAGACCGTGCTGGTGGGCATCATCCGCGAGGACCACCCCATCGCCCCCAGCCGCGACGACTCCCTCGAACCGCACGACGAGCTGCTGTTCATCTCGACGCCGGAGTTCGAGGACGAGCTCGAGGCGATGCTCAGCCCGGGTCAGCGGATGCCGCGCGGCGAGGCCTGATCCTCGCTGTCGGCTGCTTCGTCCGACCCCTCGACGTGGCCGTCGGGGGCGGGGACCTCCTGTGGTGTGTTGCCCCGCACGAGCATCAGCCCCATCACGGCGACCGCGGCCAGCCAGAGCGGCCAGCCCAGTGCGACCTTCGAGACGCCGAGCCAGGCCACCTCGCCCGCGAAGTAGAGCGGCAGCATGATGCCGACGCGGATGGCGTAGAGCGCCACCAGCACGAGCGTGAGCCGTTGGCAGACCCGCACCAGCCCACCGTCCCGACGCCACGCCACGGGGTCCTCGGCCATCCGCGGGTCACCGGCGCCGACCATGAAGCCGACCAGCGGCCAGCGGGTCACGACCGAGACCAGCGCAGCGACGCCCCACGCGGCGCTGGTGAGGATGCCGGGCAGGAACGCGTCCTGGGCGCGGCCGCTGCGCAGCGCGAAGAAGGCGGCGATGGCCGTGGCCACGGCCGCCGAGGCGACGAACTGCTGGCTCTGGCGCTGCGCGAGCCGCACCACCGCGAGCAGCGCGATGACCGCGCCCGCCGCGACGAGCGCGGTCCGGACGTCCTTGCGCCAGGTCCACACCACGACGAAGGCGACCGTGGGCAGGGCGGTCTCCAGCGAGCCACGCCACCCGCCGAGGGCTCGCGAGAGCCGGTGGCGGA
Source organism: uncultured Actinomycetota bacterium (assembly GCA_963757635.1). Lineage (GTDB taxonomy): Bacteria > Actinomycetota > Actinomycetes > Actinomycetales > Dermatophilaceae > Pedococcus. The sequence continues at coordinate 581,118 of CAVWSK010000007.1, forward strand.
TGACCTCTTCGACGGTGGCCTCAGTGGACACGCAGCGGCACGATCTCGTAGGACGGGTTGAAGATGGTGGGGGTCCCGCGGGTGTAGGTCACCCGGCCGTGGGCCCGCAGGTAGGTGCCCGGCTCGATCCCGCCGATGGTGCGGCGGCCGAGCCAGATCAGGTTGATGGTGCGGCTGCCGTCGTAGAGGTCGACGACCAGGGCAGGGACGGTGACGCGCGGGCGCAGCGTCACGGCGCGCACCGTGCCGGACACGGTCGCCTCCTGCCGGTCCTTCAGGTCGCACATCGCGGTGCACCCCATGCGGACGCTGTCCTCGCGGAGCTCGTCGGCCTCGATCTGGGCCACCGACTTGGTGAGGCGGTCACCGAGCCTCGACAGGGCGGACCGGTGCTCGGGCCGCTCGGTCGTCGAGCCGGTAGTGGTGGAGGGTGTGCGGGCCATCGCTGCTCCTTACCTGACCTCGGTGATCTCGGGACCACGCTCGAAGGGCTTGAGGTCGCTGGTCTGCACCGGTCCGTCCGGGGTCGGCTCGCCCGACGGCTCGACCGCCTCGGGCAGGGTGAGCGTGAGCATCTCGCGGGGCGCCATCGCCGACTCGCCGCGGACGACGACGGTGTCGCGGACGACCTGCAGCAACGGGGCCGCGGCCTGCTCGTCGTTGGCGGCCCGGCCGGAGAAGACCGCCCGCAGGAACCATCGGGGCCCGTCGACGCCGGTGAAGCGCGCCGGGGCGAACACCGTGCGGCCGTCCGGCCCGGCGGACGGCATCCGGGTGCGCAGCTCGGTGCCGAGCGGACCGTGCGCCTCGTCGGCCGTGCCGCCCTGGGCGAGGATCGACTCGGCGATCTCCGAGCGGATGTCGTCCCAGATACCCATGGACCGGGGCGCGGCGAAAGCCTGGATCTGCACGGCCGAGTCACCGATGACGGCGGTGGCGCCCACCACGTGACCAGCGGCCTCGTCGACCTCGAGTCGCAGCTCCATGCCGGGGACCCCCGCGATGCGCAGGGCACCGAGGTCGATCCGCCCGTCGTCGTCGGGACCGTCGAGCTCGGCGCTGTCGAAGGGCCCCTGCCCCTCGGGCCGGGCCGCAGCGGGCTCGTGCTCGGCGGGATCGTCGGCGGGTGCCTCGACCGGCTCGCCGGGCTCGTCGTCGGTCGACTCGGTCGATCCGTCGACCTGGTCGAGGTCGTCGACCGGTCCGGTCGTCTCGTCACGCTTGCCGCGTCGGAAGATACCCACTGGTGAGTCAGTCCTTCGTTGTCTGGATGTGGTTGCCGAAGCCGCCACTGGCACCATGACCAGTGTCCCCCCGGGAGGTGTCTTCGAGCGAATCCACCTCGTCGAAGTCGACGCTGACCACCGGCTGGACGACCAGCTGGGCGATCCGGTCCCCCCGTCGCACCGTGAAGGCCGCGCGCGGGTCGAGGTTGACCAGGTTGACGAGGATCTCCCCGCGATAACCCGAGTCGACGGTGCCCGGTGCGTTGACGATGCTGATCCCGTGGCGGGCCGCCAGCCCGGACCGGGGGTGCACCAGCCCGACGAAGCCCGCCGGGAGGGCCAGCGCGACGCCGGTGGGCACCAGGGCGCGCTCCCCCGGCTCCAGGACGACCTCGGTGGCGGAGTGCAGGTCGGCGCCGGCATCGCCGGGGTGGGCGTACCCGGGCACCGGGAGGTCGGGGTCGAGGCGGTGCAGCCGGACTCGGACGGTCTGGGGGTCGGTCACGTCGACGGACCCTATCTCGCTGCGCGCCGTCTCAGGCCGCGCACTCCCGGCACACCATCTGCCCGTTGACCTCCTTGGCCAGCTGGCTGCGGTGGTGCACGAGGAAGCACCGTGAACAGGTGAACTCGTCGTACTGCCGCGGGATCACCCGGACGGAGAGCTCCTCGCCGGACAGGTCGGCGCCGGGCAGCTCGAAGCCCTCGGCCTGCTCGGTCTCGTCGACGTCCACGCTGGACGCGCTCTTGTCGACGCGACGGGACTTCAGCTCCTCGATCGAGTCCTCGGACAGCTCGTCGTCGGTCTTGCGTGGCGCGTCGTAGTCAGTCGCCATGGTGGCTGTCTCGCTCCCTAGTCTTTCTCGCATCATTCGTCTTCCCGTGCTCGGGAAGATGAGTCGCCGGTGTTAACGCAGACGGCCGGTGTTTTGTGCCCGCCGCAGGCCGGGATTGTGCCCTATCTGGGAGCCCCCGTCACCATGGGGTCCAGATTGGGTGTCGCATACCGTCAAGGGCCGGTCTGCGTTCACCCACAATTCATCCAGATCGGGCAACCCCGGGTGCCGGTTGCGGCGTCTGTGCGCATAGAGTCCTACCTCCGGCCCGACCCGAACCGAATCGTCCAACGACTCAGAGAGGGGTGCACGATGACCGAGTTCCACACCGAGATCACCCGCCGTGCCGCACGCACGGTGCAGTCCCTGCGCAGCGCGCAGGAGGCTGGCGACGACTTCCTGGCATCCGTGCGCGAGGCCGAGCTCGAGGGCCTCGCTCGGCTCGCGACCGAGCACGGCCTGCGCATCCCCGAGCTGTCGCGCTTCAACGCCGCCTGACCACCTCGGCGCCGAGGGACCGGTCCGTCCGGCGCGATCGCCGGTTACTCCGTGCCTGCCGCTGCGGCGGCGCGGTCCACGAGGGCCAGCAGCGTCGGGTGCAGACCGGGTGCGGCCGCCACGACCATCGACGCGTCGGGCGGGCCGCCGGCCAGGCCCGTGACCACGCCGCCGGCCTCGGTCAGCACCAGCCAGGCCGCCGCGAGGTCCCACGGGTTGAGCCCCCGCTCGAAGTAGCAGTCCAGCGTGCCCGCTGCCACCGCGCACAGGTCGAGGGCGGCGCTGCCGATGCGCCGGATGTCCCTCAGCTCGGGGAGCACCTCGCGCAGCATGGTGGCCTGCCACAGGCGCCGACGGGTGTCGTAGCCGAAGCCGGTGCCGGCCAGCGCGTGTCCCAGCTCTGGGGGGGCCGCGATCCGCAGGCGCCGTCGGTCACCGCCACGGGTCGACAGCCAGGCGCCCGCACCCTCCCTGGCATGGAAGAGCTCCCCCGTCACCGGGTTCACGACCGCACCCGCGACGGGCGCCCAGGCGCCGGGGGTGGTGGGGTCCCCCACCACCGCGGCGACCGACACGGCATACGCCGGGATGCCATAGAGGTAGTTGACCGTGCCGTCGATGGGGTCGACGACCCACGAGATCGCCGAGCTGGCTGCCGTGCCACCCTCCTCCTCGCCGAGGAACCCGTCCTGCGGACGGGCCACCTGCAGGCGCGAGCGCAACAGGTCCTGGGCACGCTGGTCCATCACGGTGACCACGTCGGTCACGGTGCTCTTGGTCTTGGAGACCACGAGGTCGGCCGGGCGCTCGTCGACGATGAGGCGACCGGCCTCGCCCACGAGCTCCACGGCGATGCGCTCGAGCTCGCGGCACTCCTCGTCATCCGGCCTGGTGAGGTCCATGCTCAGTCCTGGCCGCACAGCGCGGGCCTGGCCGCGCGGAGGTTGGGGCAGCACCCCGGCGCGCAGGTGGACCGCAGCGGGTCGCGTCCGGGCCAGACCGGCTGGTTCGGCTCCTCGCCGCGGGCCACACCCGCTCGCTCCTCGACCAGGTCGACGAGTCCGGACACGAACTCGGCGTCGGTCCCGACGGTGGGCACGCGCACCAGCCGCACCCCCAGCCGCTCGGCCGTGGCGGCCGCCTCGGTGTCGAGGTCGTAGACGACCTCCATGTGGTCGGAGACGAAGCCGATGGGCGCCAGCACGATGGTGCTGGCTCCCTCCGCCGCGAGCTCCTCCATGCGGTCGTTGACGTCCGGCTCCAGCCACGGCTGCGAGGGCGGGCCGGACCGCGAGCAGAAGACGAGCTCGCCCTCGAAGTCGGTGTCAAGGGTCGCGTTGACCTCCTCGGTGATCGCCGCCCCGAGCCGGGTGTGCTGCTGCCCGTAGGCGTTGCCCTCCTCGTCCCCCGGCCCGGAGGTGTCGTCCATGGCCGTCGGGATCGAGTGGGTGACGAACAGCAGCCGAATGCCTTCGACGGGAGCGCCCGAGCGCAGCGCCTCCCGCACGGCCTCGGTGACGAGCCGGCTGTTGGCGCGGGAGAAGCCCGGGTGGTTGGCGTAGGTGCGCACCTTGTCGATGGCGATGTCGATGCCCGCGTCGGCCGCGTCCTGCTGGGCCGCGGCGAGGTCCTCGCGGTACTGCCGGCACGAGGAGTAGCAGGAGTAGGCGCTGGTCATCACCGTCACCAGCCGACGAACGCCACGGGCGTGGGCCTCGGTCAGGGCGTCCCGGGTGAACGGCGCGAAGTTGCGGTTGCCCCAGATGATGGGGGTGTCGATCTCCCGTCGGTCCAGCTCGGCCCGCAGGGCGGCGATCAGCGCGCGGTTCTGGTCGTTGATCGGGCTTCGGCCGCCGAAGCCGTAGTAGTGCTCCCCCACCTCCTCGAGGCGCTCGTCGGGGATGTTCTTGCCGGCCGTGACCGTGCGGAGGAACGGCAGGACGTCCTCGGGGCGCTCGGGACCCCCGAAGGACAGCAGGAGGATGCCGTCGTAGGGGGCCAGCGGGTGGTCGGTCGCGCTCATCGGGCATCTCCGGTTCGCAGGGGTTGGGGGGCGTGCACGTCGAGGACGACCGCGGTCATCCGCATGGCGAAGACCAGGGCCACACAGCCCCAGATGACCACCGGCGTGATCAGGTCGAAGTGGTGGGCGGTGACCAGCAGGGCCGAGCCGAGCAGGGCGGGAACGGCATACATCTCCCGGCGCAGCACCTCGGGCACCTGGCCGGCCAGCACGTCGCGCACGATGCCTCCGCCGACGGCGGTGATGCCGCCGATGATCACGGAGGTGAGGGGCTCCAGCCCGGCGCCCAGGGCGGTGAGCGACCCCCCGATGGCGAACACCGCCAGCCCGGCTGCGTCCAGCACCCGGACGAAGCGGGAGATCCGCTCGACCCCGGGGTGGTAGAGGAAGGTGACCAGCCCGGCGGTCAGCGCGCAGGCCAGGAGTCGCCAGTCGGTCAGGCCCACCGGGGGTAGGCGGCCGATGAGCACGTCGCGCATCACCCCGCCCCCCAGCGCGGCCGCGCCGGACAGGACGAGCACCCCGAACAGGTCGAGCCGCTTCTTCACTGCGACGAGCCCGCCGGACAGCGCGAACGCGAAGACCCCGACGAGGTCGAGGGCCAGTGAGAGGTTCGCGTGGACGGTGAGCATGGCGAGGTCAAAACTACCCTTGCGGCGTGGTCGCTTTCCCGCCGACCTCTCGGGTGGCAGAGTCAGCCACGATGGGGCGATACGGGAGAAGGCAATGCGCGACTTGCGGCTGATCGGTGTGCACGAGGACGGCCAGCGACTGCTGCTGTCCGATTCCGGGGGCGAGCGCTACGCCGTTCCGCTCGACGACCCACTGCGTGCCGCGGTACGCCGCGACCGTCCACGCCTCGGCCAGCTCCAGATCGAGATCGACGGGGGTATGCGCCCCCGTGAGGTCCAAGCGCTCATCCGGGCCGGTCGGTCGGCCGAGGAGGCCGCCGAGCGCTCGGGCTGGACCGTGGAGAAGGTGCGTCGCTACGAAGGGCCCATCCTCGCCGAGCGGGAGTACGTCGCGGGCCTGGCCAAGGCGGTCCGGTTGCGCGGTCGTACCTCCGCGGGCGCCAGCTCCCCGACCCTGGCCGCCCGGGTCAGCCAGCGCCTCAGTGGCCGCGGGGTCGACCCGGCGACCGCGGAGTGGGACTCGGCCCGCGGCGACGCCGGCGACTGGACCGTCATCGTGACCTTCCCGGCCGGTGGGCGGGAGCGCCAGGCTCGCTGGTTCTTCGACGTGCCCGCCCGCACCGTCTCGGCCGCCGACGACGAGGCCCGCTGGCTGAGCGAGGAGGACGCCACGGCTGCACAGTCCCCGCTGCCGGCACCCCATCTCGTCTCCACGCCCGTCCGCTCCACGACGGTCTACGACGTGGAGGCCGAGGGCGGGGTCCAGGCCAGCGCACGTCGCACCACCCCGCGCGCCACGCCACGGGCCACTGCGACCGACGAGCCGCTCGACCTGATGACCGCGATGCGCGAGCGGGCCTCGCACCGGGGCCGTCCGCGCCGACAGAAGAGCCCGGCCGCCAGCACGCCGCTGGACGCGTCGCCTCGCGATGACGCCCTGCCGCTGGAGGACCTCGCCTACGACCCCGAGACGATGCCGCCGCCCCCCGCCGCACGGGGGCCGCACCCGCTGGACGACGCCTCGGCGCCGATGACCGAGGAGTCCGCGAACCCGGCAGCCCCCGAGGTGGAGGACGTCGACGCTGCGGTAGCCACGGCTGCAGTCGGAGCGACGGCGGACGACGCCACGGCGGACGCCTCGGTGACCGTCCCCCCGGCCAGTCCGAGCGCCGTACCGGCACCTCCAGTGGCCCCCCACGAGATCGACGACGTGGGTGATGACGTCGGGGGCGATGTCCTGCCCGCGGCCGGCGACCACGACGACGAGCTGGAGTTCCGCCCGGCAGCCCGGCGGCCGGCCCGCAAGCCCGCACGCAAGAGCGTGCCCAGCTGGGACGACGTGATGTTCGGGGCCAAGCCCCCCGAGTGAGCCCGGGGCGACCAGCGCTCGGTCAGCCCCTCACTGGGGTGGGACCGGGCACAGGTCGAGGTCGAAGGGCAGCACGTCCGGCGAGGAGGCCGCGGCCCGGGCGGCGTCCGAGTTCATCCGGCGCATGAAGTGGCGCCGGCACAGCACCTCGTACTCCACGAGCGCCTGGCTCCCCGCCTTCGTGTCGCCCACGACCACCTGTTCGCCCTCGACGACCATCACGCCGTCGACGACGCGGGCGTTGTGGGTGGCCCGGCGCCCGCACCAGCACAGCGCCTCGACCTGGAGGACCTGGACCCGGTCGGCGAGCTCGATCATCCGCCGGGAACCGGGGAAGAGCTGGGTGCGGAAGTCGGCGGTGATGCCGAAGGCGAAGACGTCGATGCCCATCTCGTCGACGAGCTTGGCGAGCTGCTCGACCTGGACGGGGGTGTAGAACTGCACCTCGTCGCAGATGAGGTAGTCGACGCGCAGGCCGTTGGTGGCGAACCCGACCACGGCATCCCAGAAGTCGAGGTGGTCGCTGACCTCGTGCGCGGCCGTGGACAGGCCCAGCCGCGAGGACAGCACATCGCTTCCGGCGCGGTCGAGCTTGGTGTAGATCAGGCCCGACCGACCCCTGGCCTGGTGGTTGTGGTCCATCTGGAGGGCAAGGGTCGACTTGCCGCAGTCCATGGTCCCGGAGAAGAAGACGAGCTCAGCCACGACGTCACCCTAGGCGTTGTCGCGCGGGGCGACGTGGAAGAGGGGTACGGCGGACTCCTCGGGGGTCAGCGAGCCGTGCAGTCCGACCAGCGCGAGCAGCTGGGGCCTGGCCCGGCGCGAGTCCACGATGGCGAAGTTGTCCCGCATGGCGACGACCAGGTCGCCGATGCGCGGCTCGTTGACGGGGCTCACCGGGCCGAACCACCCCTCGGCCACCGCCTGCGCCCGCGTGCGGATCCACGCGCGTTCGGCCACCCGGGTCCGCCAGGTCTGGGCGACGTCGTCCGCAGCGCCGGGCTCGCAGTAGAGCTGCAGCGCCCGCGCCTCTCCCCCGACGTGGCGGACCCCCTCGGTCAGCTCGGCGTCGTGGGCCAGGTCGATGCGCAGCGCGTGTGGCGCGTCGACCATGCCGTGGTCGGCAGTGACGTAGACGGCGGTGTCCGGGGGCACCGAGCGCACCAGGCGGCTCAGCTCGGCGTCGATGGCCTCGAGCTCGTCCCCCCACTCCCACGACTGGCAGCCGTGCACGTGTCCGACCTTGTCCAGGTCGCCCCAGTAGAGGTAGACCAGCGACCGTCGGCTGCCCCGGACGGCCGACAGCGACTCGTCCACGCGATCGGCGAGGGAGGCAGCAGCGCGGAACCGGCCGCCGCGCACCGCGGCCCGCGTCAGCCCGGAACCATCGAAGAAGGCCGGACCCACCCGGGTCACCGGGACGCCGGCGCGCTCCGCGTGCTCGAACACGGTCGGTTGCGGTTGCCAGGTGAGTGGGTCCGGCCCGTCCTCCCAGGACAGCTCGTTGACCAGCCGGTCCTCGCCCGGCACGAGCACCTCGTAGCCGAGCAGCCCGTGCGCCCCCGGCGGCAGACCGGTGCCGAACGTTCCCATCGACGTGGCCGTCGTCGACGGGAACCCTGCCGTGACCCGGTATGCCGCGGGCAGCAGGGAGCGCAGGAACGGCGCGTGTCCCCCGCGTCGACGGATGAGCTCGTACCCCAGTCCGTCGACGAGCACCACCACGGCGCGACGGGCCTGGGGGAAGTCGATCATGGGGGCGAGCCCCGCCCCGGAGGGCCGCGCGTAGGGCGCGATGCCCAGGCTCGCTGCGATCGCCGGCAGGACACCAGCGAGCCCGCCGTCGTCGTAGCGCGGCGTCATCATTCCGTCGTGGGGCATGGGTGCAGGGCCTTCCTGCCGACCTGCATCGCCTACTGGCCGATGCTGGCCGACAACTCCCGTGCGAATCCGAGGGCCTGCTGCAGTGCTGCTTCGCCCTCGGCGTCGGCACTGATCCGCAGCGAGATGTCGTCCGAGGCGATGCTGCCCTCGTAGCCGTGGTCTGCGTCGCACTCGGGGTCGGCGCACGTCGCGGGCATGAGGTCGACGCGGCTCACCGCGCCCCACCCCAGCGTCAGGGTGATCTCCCGGCCCAGCGACCCCGGCCGGTACTCCTGGGGGCGGGTCACCACGTGGGTGAGCATGACCCCGCGCACCGCGCTCAGGGGCACGCTCTCGGTGGTCGCCGTCGCGAGGTCCTCGTGGTCGGGTCGCTCGTCGGTGTGGTCGTCGGCGTGGGCGATGACCAGGCGGGTCGTGGTGAGGGCCAGCACGGTGATGTGCCGGCGCACCGCGTCGTGGTCGAACGTCGTCTCCTGGTGCACGAGGTGGGAGACCACCTCCTGGCCGCCCAGGGCCGCCTGCACGACGTCACCCACGAGCGCGGGGTAGTAGCCGGCCGACTCGATCGCCCGGGTGAGGTCGTCGGGTAGGGGGGCCAGCGGCGCCGGCGCATTGTGGGAGGAGGTGGGACCCATGCGCCCCATCTTGCCCTAGGTGGGCCGGGCTCGCGGCTCGGCGCGTCGACGTGAACCCGCGAGGACGCGCTAGGGAAGGCTGCGGCGGCCGGGGTCCTGACGGCGCGGGGTCGGCGCGAGCACCACCTCGGCGCCGAGGACGTCGACCCCGGCGGAGTGCGAGTTGACGGGGTTCAGGACGAGGCTGGCCACCTCGGGGAGGTTGTCCGCGAGCACCGAGACCCGGGCGATGAGGTCGGCGAGCGCGGCCCGGTGGACCGGCGCCGCCCCCCGGTGGCCGTGCAGCATCGGTGCGGCCTTGACGGACGAGATGAGGTCGGAGACGTCCACATCGGTGAGCGGAGGGATCCGGTGGCCGATGTCGCCGAGCAGCTCGGTGGGGGGACCGGCGATGCTGAACGAGACCACGGGACCGAACAACGGGTCCTCGTCCGAACGCACCACGCACGAGATGCCGGGCGGGGCCATCCGCTGGACGACGAAGGAGTTGGCCGACAGTGGCGCGAGGCGGTCGGTCAGCCCGGCGAACGCCTCACGCAGCTGGCCCTCGGTGCGCAGGTCCACGCGGATGCCGCTGAGCCCGGGCTGGTGGCGCATGAGCGGCGCGACGGACTTGAGCACGACCGGGTAGCCGATCGCGTCGGAGGAGGCCACGGCCTCCTCGACCGTGCGCACGGGGGCACTTCCCCAGACGTCGATGCCGTAGGTCCCCAGGAGCTCGGTCACCTCCCCCAGGCTCAGGCGCCGACCCTCCGGTGTCGCGTCCAGGACGCGCTCGACGAGCACCTCCGCGGCGGCGCGGTCGATCCCGACCGGGTTGACGGGGACGCCCCGGTCCCGGGCCCGCCACTCGGAGTACTTCGTGGCCGCCGCGAGTGCCCTCACGGCGTCCTCCGGCATCGCGTAGGCCGGCACCGCGAGGGTCCGACCCTCCGGTGTGGTTTCCGACATCCGCTCGAGCACGCCACGCATCCCGAGGAAGGTCGCCAGACAGGGCTTCTCGTGGGCCGACGCGGCCTCGCGGACCGCGGTCGCGACGTCCTCGTCCGGCGTGATCAGGGGTGGGATGAAGCAGGTGAGCACGCTGTCCACGTCGGCATCCCCGAAGGCGTCGGCGAGCGCCTCGGCAAACTGCTCGCCGCGGGCATCGCTCGGCAGCGAGACAGGGCCGTGCGCGACCTGGAGGTCCCAGCTGACGCAGGCCTCCGCGGTGAGGGCCCCCAGGGCGGCCGAGTTGCCCACGATGGCGACCCTGTTGCCTGCGGGAAGGGGCTGGTTCACCACCAGCTGCGCGACGTCGAACATCTGGTGCACGTTCTCGACACGGATCACCCCGGCCTGGCGGAGCATGGAGTCGAAGGCCTCCGGACGGACCCGGGTGGGGCGGGCGCGGTGGCCCGGGGGGACCCCGTAGGAGGACACCCCGGACTTCACGACGATCACGGGCTTGGTCGAGGCGAGCCGGCGGGCGATCCGCGAGAACTTGCGGGGGTTGCCCATCGACTCGAGGTAGAGGCCCACGGCAGCGGTGTCCGCGTCGTCGATCCAGTACTGCATGAAGTCGTTGCCGGACACGTCGACGCGGTTGCCCGCCGATGCGAAGACCGAGATCCCGAGCCCGCGGCGGGCCGCTGAGGCCAGCACGGCGATGCCGAGCGCCCCGCTCTGGGCGAAGAGGCCGAGCCGGCCGGCCGGGGGGACCTCCGGGGCGAGCGAGGCGTTGAGGCGCACCTCCGGGTGGTTGTTGATGACCCCGAACGAGTTGGGCCCCAGCACCCGCATGCCGGCGGCGCGGGCGGTCTCGAGCAGCCGCACCTGCAGGTCCTCCCCGTCGGGCCCGGCTTCGGCGAAGCCTGCGCTCACCACGAGCAGGGTCTTCACCCCGGCTTCGGCGCAGTCCGCCACCACGTCGAGCACCTCGTGCGAGGGCACCGCGACCACCGCGAGGTCGACGGGGCCGGGGATGTCCGAGACGCGGGCGTGGGCCAGCAGCCCCAGCACCTCCATGGCCTCACGGTTGACCGCGTGGACGGCGCCACGGAAGCCGGCCGCCTGGATGTTGGACAGGATGTGGTTGCCGATCGACTCGCTGCGTCGGCTGGCGCCCACCACGGCGATCGAGTCGGGGAACAGCACCGAGCGCATGCTCACGGCCTCGGCCCGGTGCTCGCGGGAGAGCCGGACCGCCTCGGACCGTTCGGTCGGCTCGATCTGGAAGGTCAGCGACACCACACCGTCCTCGAACCGCCGGGTGACCTCGTAGCCGGCCTCGGAGAACACCGAGAGCATCTTGCGGTTCTGGGGCAGCACCTCGGCAGTGAACTCCTCGACCCCGGCCTCCCAGGCGATGACGGCCAGGTGCTCGAGCAGCACCGAGCCGATGCCGCGGCCCTGGAAGGAGTCCGCGATGTTGAAGGCCACCTCCGCGCGGGTCGGCGTGATCCGGTCGTAGCGGCCGATACCGATGATGTCCCCGCGCACGGTGGCCACGAGCGCCACTCTGTCGCGGTAGTCGACGTTGGTGAAGCGCTTGACATCGCGGTCGCTCAGCTTGCGCAGCGGCGCGAAGAAGCGCATGTAGATCGACTCGTCGGACTGCCCGGCGTGGAAGCGGTGGACGGCCTCGACGTCACCGGGGGCGATCGGCCGTACGTGCGCCACCGACCCGTCCCGCAGGACGACGTCGGCCTCCCACTCCATGGGGTACCCCGCGGGAAGCACTGCGGCCTCGCTCATGGGCAAAGCATGGCATGCCCACCCACCCCCGAGCGCCAGCGTCCATGCCGCACGGAGCGGTGCCGGGGACTACTTGCGCAACGGGACCTCACGGAAGGTGGCGCCGCTGTCCGTGCTCCGGGCGTAGGTCCCGAACGGGCCACCGAGCAGGTAGACCAGCGGGCCACCGGCCGCCCCGGACCACGACCAGGCCTTGGTGTCCTGGCCCACCTTCGGCATCCGCCACGTCTTGCCGCCGTCCGCCGAGCTCCTGACGGTGGTCGGCGCGTCCCCGGTGGTGGTGCTCGTCGTCAGGCCCTGCGGGATCGCGGTGAGGTGGGCCCGGTCGGTGGCCGTCAGCCACACCCCGGTGGCGCCGGGACGCCCGAGGTCTGGGGCCGGGACGGCCGTCGACCAGGTGGCGCCGCGGTCCTTGGACGTCGTCACGGCGTAGGCCTCCTGCGGGCGGTCCTTGGCCGGGCATACCCCGACGAGGGCGCCTGGCTCGTTCGCCGTGGCCCAGGCCCACAGGGCGCCGGCGTCCGCGCAGCCCGCGGGTCGGCTCATCGGCGCGAGCGACCGACCGGACACGCGCAGGGGCCCGGAGGTCCGGGCCGGGTCGCGGTAGGCCACGTCGACCACCGGGTCGTGGCCGTCGACGCTGAGCCACGCCGACTCGACGGGCTCGGGCAGGTCGAGCCGGGCCACCCGGGTGGCCGCGCTGTCGGAGACGGGGGCGGACCACAGCTCCAGCCCGGAGCAGCCGCGCTTGGTCGGCTCCCCTTGGTGCAGGCAGGTTGCTGCCGTGACCAGCCACACCGTCGCGCCATCGGTCTCCAGCGACAGCACCCGCCGACCGCCCACGTCGTAGTTCTGGAACGACCGGCCGCCGTCGGTCGTGCGGAAGGTGCGGCCGCCGTAGGCGTACCCGACGCGGGCGTTGGCGAACCGCACCCCCACGAGGGCGTTGGCCGTGTCCGGTGTCGTGCGGCCGCCGACCAGGGTCTGGTCGCGGAACGAGGCCAGCAGCTCCCACGAGGACCCGTCGTCGGCGGAGCCCACGACGGCGGCGCAGGGCTGACCGGCCCCACAGGTGGCCTCGCCGAGGGCGAACACCCGGCCGCCGCCCGCGTTGGTCATCGACCGCGGGGTGAACGAGACCGGGACCGGCAGCAGCACGGGGGTGGGCGCCGTCGTGGCCGAGCCGGTCGGGGACGGGGTGCTGGTCGGGGGCGTGGCGGTCGGGCTGGGGGTGGGGGTGGAGGGCCGGGAGGTGGCCACGCTGGCGACCTGCCGGTCCGGCTCGCCGTTGAAGAACCCTGAACCCAGTGCCCCGGCGACGAGCGCGGCAGCAGCCGCCACGGCGAGGTAGGGGAACCAGCCGCGGCGGGCGGGTCGCCGGGCCTCCTGCACGATGGACTCCCAGTGGTCCGGGCTCCCGGGGAGCTCACGGATCTCGGCGCGCTCCCGCGCGAAGAAGTCCTCGAGGGGGTCGTGGTTCATCGGATCTCTCCCAGCATCTGGGCCATGCGCTGGCGGGCGTCGAACAGGTCTCGCTTCACGGTGCCCTCGGACTTCTCGATCTGGCGGGCCACCGTCGCGACCGGCAGGTCGGCGAAGTAGTGCAGCATCACGACCACCCGGAGACGGTCCGGCAGGGCCTGCACGGCGTCGCGGACGGTCAGTGCGGTGGCGTGGTCGGGATCGGGGGTGAAGTCGTCCCGACCGGCCTCGTGGCGCTGGTAGGCGAGCGCCTCACGGCCGCGCTTGCGCCAGTGGTCACGCACGAGGTTCGCGCAGACCGTGTAGAGCCACGGGCGGGGGTCGTCGACCCGGCTGAAGTCGCGGAACAGCTTGAGGAACGCCTCCGTGGCCACGTCGTGGGCCAGGTCGGGGTCGCCGACGAGCTTGGCGGTCCAGCCGGCGAGTCGGGCGTAGTGCACGTCGTAGATCTCACGCACGGCCGCTTCCACGTCCACGCGGTCTCGCGACGACACCTCCACCCCTCCCCTGAGAGCCACGGCTGCCATCGTCGTCATGTCCTGTGGACGCCGCACGCGAGCAGTTGGTTGGTGGCCAGTCTTGCAGGGCCGGGTGGGCGCGGCACGGGAGGATGGGCCCATGGAGCTTCGCGACGTGGTCCGCCGGCGCCGGATGGTGCGCCGCTTCGATGCAGCGCGGCCGGTGTCGGACGCCTCGCTCGCCGCCGTCCTGCACGCCGCACAGCGCGCGCCGAGCGCAGGCTTCACCCAGGGATGGGACTTCGTGGTGCTCGCTGCGGCCGAGGACCGCCAGCGCTTCTGGTCGGCCGCCCGCGACGACGACGCCCCTGCGGACGCCTGGCTCGCGGGAGTCTCGGCCGCCCCGGTGCTCGTCCTCTGCCTGTCCGACCCCGAGGCCTACCTCGACCGCTATGCCGAGCCGGACAAGGGCTGGGCCGACCGAGACCCAGGACGGTGGCCGATCCCCTACTGGGACGTCGACACCGGCATGGCCGCCCTGCTGATGCTGCTCACCGCCGTGGACCAGGGCCTGGGTGCCCTGTTCTTCGGGGTCCCGGCGGGTCGCCACGAGCAGGTCCGAGCCGCGCACGGCATACCCGCGGGGCGCCGGCTGGTCGGCGTCGTCGCCCTCGGGCACGAGCAGGAGCGCACCACCTCGCCCAGCCTGCGCCGCGGGCGGCGCGGGAGCCACGACGTGGTGCACTGGGGGCGCTACGGCGAGTCGGGGTCCGGCGCCGTCTAGCCGTGGGCCAAGATTGGGACGTTCCCCGCACCCAGCGGGACGACTTGCTAGGAGTTGCACGCACGCATGGCCCGCAAGACCCCGACCGCACCGGCCTCGGACGACCCCTTCGTCGAGCGCATCGTCGACATCGACGTCGAGGAGGAGATGCAGGGGGCGTTCCTCGAGTACGCCTACTCCGTCATCTACTCGCGCGCGCTGCCCGACGCCCGCGACGGGCTCAAGCCGGTGCAGCGCCGCATCCTGTTCTCCATGGCGGAGATGGGGCTGCGCCCCGACCGCGGCCACGTGAAGTCCTCCCGGGTCGTCGGCGACGTCATGGGCAAGTACCACCCCCACGGCGACGGCGCGATCTACGACGCCCTGGTCCGCATGGCCCAGCCGTTCACCATGCGGCTGCCCCTGGTCGACGGCCACGGCAACTTCGGCTCGCTCGACGACGGCCCGGCGGCCTCGCGCTACACCGAGGCCAGGCTCGCCCCCGCCGCCCTGCTCATGACCACCGGGCTCGACGAGGAGACCGTCGAGTTCATCCCGAACTACGACGACCAGCTGCTGCAGCCCGCGGTCCTGCCGGCCGCGTTCCCCAACCTGCTGGTCAACGGCGCCAGCGGCATCGCCGTCGGCATGGCCACGAACATGGCCCCGCACAACCTCGTCGAGGTGATCGGCGCGGCCCGGCACCTGATCACCAACCCCACCTGCTCCCTGGACGACCTGATGAAGTTCGTCCCCGGACCGGACCTGCCCCAGGGCGGGCGCATCGTCGGGCTCGACGGCATCCGTGACGCCTACCTCAACGGCAAGGGCAGCTTCCGCACCCGCGCGACCACGCGGATCGAGAAGACCTCGCCGCGCCGGATGGGCATCGTCGTCACCGAGCTGCCCTACCTCGTGGGACCCGAGAAGGTCATCGAGAAGCTGAAGGACGCGGTGCAGTCCAAGAAGCTGCAGGGCGTCTCGGACGTCAAGGACCTCACCGACCGCAAGCACGGCCTGCGGCTGGTCATCGAGGTGAAGAACGGCTTCAACCCCGACGCCGTCCTCGAGCAGCTCTACAAGCTCACCCCCATGGAGGACTCGTTCTCCATCAACAACGTCGCGCTCGTCGACGGCCAGCCACGGACCCTCGGGCTCAAGGAGCTGCTGCGGGTCTACGTCGACTTCCGCACCGGGGTCGTCCGCAAGCGCACCGAGTACCGGCTGGGCAAGCGTCGCGACCGGCTGCACCTCGTCGAGGGCCTGCTCGTGGCCATCCTCGACATCGACGAGGTCATCCAGGTCATCCGCTCCTCCGACGACGCCGGCATCGCCAAGGCGCGGCTGCGTGAGGTGTTCGACCTCTCCGACCCGCAGGCCACCTACATCCTCGACCTCCAGCTGCGACGGCTGACCAAGTTCTCGCGGGTGGAGCTCGAGACCGAGAAGTCCGACCTCGAGCGCCAGATCGAGGAGCTCGAGGCGATCCTGGGTGACGAGAAGCTGCTCCTGCGCACCGTGTCGTCCGAGCTGGCCGACGTGGCCAAGGCCCACGGCACGCCGCGACGCACCGTGCTGCTGGAGTCGGCCGGCGTGCCCGCCACCGCCACCTCACCCCTCGAGGTCGCCGACGACCCGTGCTGGGTGCTGCTGTCCTCGACCGGGCTGATGGCCCGCACCAGCGGGGACGAGCCCATCCCGGCCGACGACGCACGCAGCAAGCACGATGTCCTGGTCGGCGCGGTACGCGCCACGGCTCGCGGTGAGGTCGGCCTGGTCACCTCACGGGGCCGGTTGATCCGGATGTCCGCCCTCGAGCTACCCACCCTGCCCCCGACCAACGGCGCGCCCAGCCTGTCCGGTGGCGCGCCCCTCGCGGCCTACGTCGACCTGCCTGCGGGTGAGGAGCCGCTGACCCTCACCTCGTTGGCCGCCGACTCCCCCGGCATCGCCCTCGGCACCGCCCACGGCGTGGTCAAGCGGGTCACCACCGACTACCCCGGGCGCCCCGAGTTCGAGCTGGTCTCGCTGCGTGACGGCGACGAGGTCGTCGGCGCCGTCGAGCTGCGCACCGGCGACGAGGACCTCGTGTTCATCACCTCCGACGCCCAGCTGCTGCGCTTCGGCGCCGGATCCGTGCGCCCCCAGGGCCGCGCCGCCGGCGGCATGGCCGGCATCAAGCTGACCAGCGGAGCCAGGGTCGCCTTCTTCGGGGCCGTACCCCAGGGTGCCGACGCCGTGGTCGTGACGTCCTCGGGGGCCTCGGGCGCCCTGCCGGGCACCGAGCCGGGATCGATCAAGGCCACGCCGTATGCCGAGTACCCGCCGAAGGGACGCGCCACGGGCGGCGTGCGCTGCCACCGCTTCTTGAAGGGGCACGACTGCCTGGTCCTCGCGTGGGCCGGCCCCACCCCTGCCCGGGCCGCCGCGGCCAACGGGGTCGCGCTCGCGATCCCCGAGGCCACCGGGAAGCGCGACGGCTCCGGGACGCCGGCGAGCACGACGATCGCGCGCATCGCCGGACCGCCGTCGCAGTGAGGTCCTCCGGCCACGCCGTCTCGGCCCCCGATGCGTGCTCGGTCGGTTTCGACGCGGCAGAGGTCAGCGCCTTCGGCACCGCGGCCCAGGCCATGTTCTTCATCGCGCTCGAACAGGCCGGTCCGTGGGGACGCGACGCCGCTACCGAATCGCATCTGCCTGCAACAGTGGGGCGTTCACTCTCAGCGGCCTGTTCCGACCGTGGCGGACGGCTGTCCCTCATCCGTCGCCCGGGGCGCCACGCCGACGCGACGGGCGAGACGCGCACGGCATACCTCGCCTGGTCCGGACCGGATCCGTGGCTGCTGAGCATCGGTCTCGTGGACCCGGCCCTCCTGCTGCAGTGCGACCTCGACGCGCTCGCCCGGGGTGACCGTGCTGCCGTGCTCGAGTCGCTCCCGGGCGCACGCGCCTGCGACCCGGTCCTGCTGATCTGCACGAACGGCCGTCGGGACGTGTGCTGTGCCGTGCGGGGTCGCCCCGTCGTCGACGAGGTGGCGGCCACCCACCCGGGCCGGGTCTGGGAGGCCTCGCACACCGGCGGGCACCGCTACGCCCCGACGGGCGTCCTGCTGCCCCATGGTGCGACGCTCGCCCGGCTCGACGGCCCGCTCTGTGCGGAGGTGCTGTCCGCGGCCGACCGGGGCGAGCTCCCGCGGGCGGTGCTGGGGCCCGCGCACGACCGTGGCCGCAGTGCCCTCGAACCCGCGGCACAGGCCGCGGAGTCCCACGTCCGGC
This sequence comes from uncultured Actinomycetota bacterium, assembly GCA_963757635.1. GTDB lineage: Bacteria > Actinomycetota > Actinomycetes > Actinomycetales > Dermatophilaceae > Pedococcus. The sequence goes on from CAVWSK010000007.1 coordinate 598,936, forward strand.
AGGTGCACGACGTGCCCTCCCTGGCCGACCTGAGCGTGACCGGGGTCGGCGGCGTCCAGCGCGTCGAGCACCGTGACGGGCGGGTCTGGACGGTGCGCGCCGAGCGGGTCGACACGACCCTCGTCCGCCCGGAGTCCTGCGGCAAGACCCCCGTGCCCGTCGCCGCCTGGCGCGTCCTGTCGACCTGAGCGGAACGCTCGCGCCCGAGGTGGCATATGTCCGAACATCACCGCCGGGTTACCAGATCGTTACCGCTGCTCGTGCCCAAGTGTCTTGCGGCGCAGGCGTGTAAACGTTTTTATAGGCACCACCTCACCGCTGAGGCACACCGCCTCGGCATCACGCGAGAACTAGAGAGGCGGGCCATATGCCCCACCCCAAGAAAACGCGCCGTGTGGCGGCCCTTGCCGGCATTGCGGTGGTCTCCCTGACCGCGGCTGCCTGCGGCGGAAGCGATGACACCACGGCTGGCGGCAGCTCGAGCAGCGGCGGCGCCGACTGTGCGGCCTACAGCTCGTACGGCGACCTGAAGGGCAAGACGGTCACGATCTACACCTCGATCGTCGCCCCCGAGGACCAGCCGCAGATCGACTCGTACAAGCCGTTCGAGCAGTGCACCGGTGCCACGATCAAGTACGAAGGCTCCAAGGAGTTCGAGGCCCAGCTGCCCGTCCGGGTCAAGGGCGGCAACGCCCCCGACCTCGCGATCGTCCCGCAGCCGGGTCTGCTGGCCACGCTGGTCGCCACCGGCAAGGTCATGGAGGCCCCTGCCGAGACGGCAGCCAACGTCGACAAGTACTTCGGCGCCGACTGGAAGGCCTACGGCACCGTCAACGGCAAGTTCTACGCGGCTCCTCTGGGCGCCAACGTGAAGTCGTTCGTCTGGTACTCCCCGTCCGCCTTCAAGGACAAGGGCTACACCGTCCCCGAGACGTGGGCCGACCTGATGAGCCTGACCGAGAAGATCGCCAACGACAACAAGGACGCCAAGCCCTGGTGTGCCGGGTTCGGCTCCGGTGACGCGACCGGATGGGTCGGCACCGACTGGCTCGAGGACGTGCTCCTGCGCACCGCCGGCCCCGACGTCTACGACAAGTGGGTCAAGCACGAGATCCCGTTCAACGACCCCCAGGTCGCGGACGCGCTCTCGAAGGTCGGCGCCATCCTCAAGAACCCGAAGTACGTCAACGGTGGGCTCGGTGACGTGAAGACCATCGCGTCGACGACCTTCCAGGACGCGGGTCAGCCGATCCTCGACGGTTCCTGCTACATGCACCGTCAGGCCTCGTTCTACGCCGCCAACTGGCCGGCGGGCACCAAGGTCGCCGAGGACGGCGACGTGTGGGCCTTCTACCTCCCGGCCGTCGACCCCAGCAAGGGCAAGCCGGTCCTCGGTGGTGGCGAGTTCATCGCCGCGTTCGCCGACCGTCCGGAGGTCAAGGCGTTCCAGACCTACCTGTCGTCGGCAGACTGGGCCAACAACAAGGCCAAGGCCACCCCGGCCGGCGGCTGGGTGAGCGCGAACAAGGAGCTCGACGTGGCCAACCTCGTCAGCCCCATGGACAAGCTCTCCGCCCAGATCCTCCAGGACAAGAACGCCGTCTTCCGCTTCGACGGCTCCGACCAGATGCCTGGCGCCGTGGGCGCCGGTACCTTCTGGAAGGGCATGACCGACTGGATCATCGGCAAGGACGACAAGGCCACCCTCGACTTCATCGAGGGTTCCTGGCCCAAGTCGTGACCACCTAGGTTCGCCCCGGTCGTGGGCGGAAGCGGAACCCCCGCTTCCGCCCACGACCGGTCTCCCCCACCTGCACACCTGAGGAGTCGCCGATGACCACCACCACGAAGTTCGGCACGATGTTCCTGGCTCTGGGCATCTTCGCCGTCGTCTTCATCGGGATCCTGCTCATCGCCTCGCGGTTCAGCGGGCGACGCGGCGAGAAGATCCAGGCCGGCGCCTTCGTCGGCCCTTCCCTGATCCTGCTGGCCGTGGGTCTGCTCTACCCGGCCGTGCTGACGATCATCCAGTCATTCCAGAACTCCGCCGGCGACAAGAGCGTCGGGCTGCAGAACTACGTCGACATCTTCAGCAAGCCCGAGCTGTTGCTCGTGCTGCGCAACACCGCCGTCTGGGTGGTGCTCGTGCCCCTGCTCGCCACCACCATCGGCCTCACCTACGCGATCCTCATCGACCGCGCCAAGGGTGAGGCCTTTGCCAAGTCCCTGATCTTCCTCCCGATGGCCATCTCGATGGTGGCGGCGTCGCTCATCTGGAAGTTCATGTACGAGTACAAGCCGACCAGCCGGCCGCAGACGGGCCTGTTCAACGCCATCCTCAAGGCGCTTGGGCTCGACACCTACCAGTTCCTGCTCAACGCACCATGGAACACGCTCTTCCTCGTGGCGATCATGGTGTGGATCCAGGCCGGCTTCGCGATGACGGTGCTGTCGGCCGCGATCAAGGCGATCCCCGACGACATCATCGAGGCAGCCAAGCTCGACGGCGTCGGCGGCATGAAGATGTTCCGCTGGGTCACCCTCCCGAGCATCCGGCCCGCCATGGTCGTCGTGCTGACCACGATCGGCATCGGCACGCTCAAGATCTTCGACATCGTGCGGACCATGACCGGCGGGCAGTTCGACACCTCGGTCATCGCCAACGAGTTCTACAACCAGAGCTTCCGATTCGACCAGTCCGGCATCGGTGCCGCCTTCGCGGTGATCCTGTTCGTCCTGGTCATCCCCATCGTGGGCTACAACATCGTGCAGATGCGGAAGGACGCCTGATGAGCACCACCACGCCGGTCGCCGAGCCCACCGTGCTCGAGAAGGAGCTCAACCCGCGAGGGCGCAAGCGCAAGAAGAGCGCCGCGGGTGACGCCGCCCGGGCGGTCACCTCACCCTGGGCGTCGTTGTTCGCCATCGTCATCGCCGTGGTCTGGACGATCCCGACGATCGGGCTGCTGCTCACCTCGTTCCGCCGCCAGCTGGACATCCAGCGCAGCGGCTGGTGGACGGCGTGGAAGAGCCCGGACGCGTTCACCCTGGAGAACTACCGCCAGGCCCTGTCCGGTGGCACGGCGGGCTTGGGGCAGTACTTCGTCAACACCACGGTGATCACGGTGCCGGCGGTGCTGCTGCCCCTGCTGCTCGCGTCCTTGGCGGCCTACGCCTTCGCGTGGATGGACTTCCCGTTCCGCAACGCGTTGTTCGTCGCGGTCTTCGCCCTGCAGATCGTCCCGCTCCAGGTCGCGCTGATCCCCCTGCTCGAGATCTACACCAACGTGTTGCACCTGCAGGGATCGCAGCGCTACTGGAGCGTGTGGATCTCCCACACGATCTTCGCGCTGCCCTTGGCCACCTTCATCATCCACAACTTCATGAAGGACATCCCCAAGGAGCTGCTCGAGGCCGCGCGGGTGGACGGAGCCGGGCACGTCCGGATCTTCTTCCAGCTGCTCATGCCCCTCATGACGCCGGCCCTGGCCGCGTTCGGGATCTTCCAGTTCCTCTGGGTCTGGAACGACCTGCTCGTGTCCCTGGTCTTCCTCGGTGGCACGCGCGACGTCGCACCGCTCACGGTCTACCTGGCCGAGCTGTCCGGTACCCGCGGCAATGCCTGGTTCCTGCTCTCGGCCGGAGCGTTCATCTCGATGATCGTCCCCGTCGGGGTCTTCCTCGCCCTGCAGCGCTACTTCGTGCGGGGACTGCTGGCCGGTGGGCTGAAGGGCTAGGACACCAGCCGGAGAGAGGCTCAACGATGAGCACCATCACCGATGTCGCACGCGTGGCCGGGGTCTCGGTGGCCACGGTCTCGCGTGCGCTCCGGGGGCTGGACCGGGTCAACCCGGAGACGCGGGCGCGGGTGCGACGGGTGGCGGCGGAGCTGGAGTACGTCGCCTCCCCCACCGCGGCCAGCCTCGCCTCCGGGCGGACGCGGGTCGTGGGCGTCGTGGCCCCGTTCCTCACCCGGTGGTTCTTCGCGACCGTCATCAGCGGAATCGAGAAGACCCTGCGCGAGCACGGCCACCACGTCCTGCTCTTCGACCTCGAGGACGAGAGCTACGACCGCCGGATGCGACTGACCCAGTCGATGCTGCTCAAGCGCGTCGACGGCATCATCGTGCTCAACATCCCCATGGACGACGACGAACGCGCCCTGCTCGGCCGCCTCGCGCTGCCGGTCGTCACGGTCGGCAACCGCGTGGGCGCCTACCCGCGGGTCTGCATCGACGACCGGGCGGCGATGGACATGGCGGTCTCGCACGTCCTGTCGCTGGGACACACCAGGATCGGGTACGTGGGCGCCGTGCCCACCCAGAGCGCCCACCTGCAGACCCCGCAGGACCGCCGCGCGGCCTTCTCCGCGGCCCTGCGTCGCCACGGGGTGCCCCTGAACCCGTCGTGGGTCGTCGAGTCCGACTGGTCCGCCGACGGGGCCCGGCGCGACGCCAGGGCGCTGCTCAGCGGCCCGGACCGACCCACCGCGGTCGTCGCCGCGTCGGACGAGATGGCGTTCGGGGTGATCGCGACGGCCCGTGACCTCGGCCTCTCGGTGCCCGGCGACGTGTCCGTCACGGGGATCGACGACCACGAGCTCGCCGGCATCCTCGACCTCACCACGGTGCGCCAGCCGGTGGACGCCCAGGGTCGGCGGGCCGGAGCCATCCTGATGGCCAGGCTGGTCGACGGCACCGAGCCCGAGCGTGGCGACATCTTCCTGCCGGTCGAGCTCATCGTGCGCGGGTCCACGGCACCCCCCAAACCCGCCTGACCCGCAGCCACAACTTTATCGGGTCTAGCAAGAAGGTTGATCTTCACTCCACTTGCGAAGTGGGGTGAAGGTCAACGTTCCGGGGTTGAGCCGTGGACCGTGCCGCGGCACCGCCGCCCACGTCCCCAGGGCCAGGTATGCCGCGTGCCTCCGTGGGCGAGCAGGGCCCGGGGTGCGTGGCGCCGGGACACCGGCGACCTAGGCGTCGATGCGCTCGCGGTCCAGGGCCGCAGCCGACTCGACGATGAAGTCCTTGCGCGGTCCGACGTCGTTGCCCATCAACAGGTCGAACACCCGCTCGGCAGCCTCCGCGTCGCGCAGCGTCACCTTGCGCAGCGTGCGCTGGCGCGGGTCCATGGTCGTCTCCGCGAGCTGGTCGGCGTCCATCTCCCCCAGGCCCTTGTAGCGCTGGAGCGGCTGCTTGATGTTCTTTCCCCGCTTGGACAGCGCCGACATCGTCGTGCGCATCTCCTTCTCGGAGTAGGTGTAGATCAGCTCGTTCTTCTTCGTCCCCGGGTTGACGACCTCGATGCGGTGCAGCGGGGGCACCGCGGCATACACCCGGCCGGCCTCCACGAGTGGTCGCATGTAGCGGAAGAACAGGGTCAGCAGCAGGGTGCGGATGTGGGCGCCGTCGACATCGGCGTCGGTCATGATGATGATCTTGCCGTAGCGGGCGGAGGCGAGGTCGAAGGACCGCCCTGAACCCGCCCCGATCACCTGGATGATGGCTGCGCACTCGGCGTTCTTGAGCATGTCCGAGACCGAGGCCTTCTGGACGTTGAGGATCTTGCCGCGGATCGGCAGCAGCGCCTGGTGGTCGCTGGAGCGGGCGAGCTTGGCGGTGCCGAGGGCGCTGTCGCCCTCGACGATGAACAGCTCGGACGTCTCGACGTCGGTGGAGCGGCAGTCCGCAAGCTTGGCCGGCAGGCTCGAGGTCTCCAGGGCGTTCTTGCGCCGCTGGGTCTCCTTGTGCAGCCGGGCGCTGATGCGCGACTTCATCTCGGAGACGACCTTCTCGAGCAGCAGCGCGGCCTGGGCCTTCTCGCCACGCTTGGTCGAGGTGATCCGTGCGGTCAGCTCCTGCTCGACCACCTTGGCCACGATGGCGCGCACGGCGTTGGTGCCCAGGACCTCCTTGGTCTGTCCCTCGAACTGCGGCTCGGACAGCCGCACCGTGACGACGGCTGTGAGGCCGGCGAGCACGTCGTCCTTCTCCGGCTTGTCGCTGCCGACCTTGAGCCGCCGGCTGTTGACCTCGAGCTGCTTGCGGAACACCTTGAGCAGGGCCTGCTCGAAGCCGGCCATGTGGGTGCCGCCCTTCGGCGTGGAGATGATGTTGACGAAGGAGCTGAGCTTCGCGTCGTAGCCGGTGCCCCAGCGCACCGCGATGTCGACACCGCACTCCCGCTCGACCTCGGTCGGCGACATGTGGCCCTGGTCGTCCAGGACGGGCACCGTCTCGGTGAAGGTGCCGCTCCCCTGCAGGCGCCACACCTCGGTGACCGCGGCATCGGGCGCCAGGAACTCCGCGAACTCGGAGATCCCCCCGTCGTGGACGAAGGTCTCCTCGGTGGGGCCGTCGGCGCCGGGGGTGCCGGCCAGCCGCCGCTCGTCGCGGATCACCAGGGTGAGGCCGGGCACGAGGAAGGAGGTCTGCCGCGCGCGGGCCACCAGCCCCGCGTAGTCGAAGGCGGCGTCCTTGAGGAAGATCTGCTCGTCGGCCCAGTAGCGCACCCGGGTGCCGGTGACCCCGCGCCGCGCCTTGCCCACCACGGCGAGCTCGCTGGAGCGCTCGTAGGGGGTGAACTCGTGGTCGGGTGCCTTGTCGTCGCTGGCGACGTCCGGGAAGTAGCCGGGCTCACCCCGGCGGAAGCTCATGGCATAGGTCTTGCCCGCGCGGTCGACCTCGACGTCGAGGCGCGAGGAAAGGGCGTTGACCACCGACGCACCGACCCCGTGCAGGCCACCGGAGGCGGTGTAGGAGCCGCCGCCGAACTTGCCGCCGGCGTGCAGCTTGGTGAAGACGACCTCGACACCGGTCAGTCCCGTGCGGGGCTCGATGTCGACGGGGATGCCACGACCGTTGTCGCGCACCTCGACCGAGCCGTCCCGGTGCAGGATGACGGAGATGGCGTCGCAGTGGCCGCCGAGCGCCTCGTCGACCGCGTTGTCGACGATCTCCCAGACGCAGTGCATGAGGCCGCGGCCGTCGGTCGAGCCGATGTACATGCCCGGGCGCTTGCGGACCGCTTCGAGGCCCTCGAGAACCTGCAGGTGGTGTGCGCTGTAGTCCGAGCCCGACTTGGTCGTCGCGGCCTTCTTGGCGGTGGTGGCTGCAGCCAACGGTGTTGTGCTCCTGTGGTGTGGTGCGAGGCCCCGTGCGGGCCGTCACCGAAGGCTAACCCGACCGCTGCCAGGGCCTGCGCAGGCACGCGGCATACGCCCTGTCGGTCGCCTGAGCCATCCACCGGACGCCTGAGCTACGAATAGCCCAATGCGACATGAGATGACCCACATGGTGACCCAATGCACGCGGGGAAGAACATCGCGTGCTTGACTGTTGTCACCGGCACCGGGAAAGGACCGACTGCGGCCCTCGACCGGAGTACTCGTCTCTTGCAGACACCGCGTCCCCGGACGCACCGAACGAAGGAAGGCTGACGTGACCACTGCACTGGCACCCTCTCTGACCGCGGCAGACCGCTGCGACCGCTGCGGCGCCCAGGCCTACGTGCGCGCTCGCCTTCACGCTGGCGGCGAACTGCTGTTCTGCGCCCACCACGGACGCGAGCACCTGCCCAAGCTGCGCGAGCACGCCGACATCCAGGACGAGAGCGAGCGGCTCCACGAGACGCCCGCCGCGTCCCCCGAGCTCGAGGGGTAGTCGGAAGACCGGACCTCCACCCGTGGAGGCCACCCTCTGGGTCCCCGCCGTCCTGATCCTGATCGGGATGGTGGGGATCGTCGTTCCCGTGATCCCGGGGCTGCTGCTCGTGCTCGCGGCGGTCTTCGTGTGGGCCTTCGACACCGGCACCACACTCGGGTGGTGGGTTTTCGGGGTCTGCGTGGTGCTCTACGTCGGCGGCATGGCGCTGCAGTATGCCGTGCCCGGCCGGCGCCTGCGCGAGGCCGGTGTGCGTCGCTCGACGCTCGTCCTCGCGGTCCTGCTGGCCGTCGTCGGGTTCTTCGTCATCCCCGTGGTGGGCGGGCCCGCGGGGTTCGTGCTGGGGATCTACCTCGTGGAGTACTCCCGCTCGCGGGACGGCCAGAGCGCCTGGCGCTCGACGCGCAGCGCCCTCTCGGCGGTGTTCCTGTCGATGGGGCTCGAGCTGCTCGCTGCGCTGGCCATCGCCACCACGTGGGTCCTCGGCGTGCTGCTCAGCCGGGCCTGAGGCTCCAACCGCCTCAGTAGTCGCCGTCGCGGCGCTTGTCCCAGCGCTCCTCCATGCGGTGCATGAACGAGCTCGACCTGGGCGACTTGGGCTTGGAGGTCGAGACCGGGCGTCGCACGCTGCCGTCCGGCTGCACCGTGCCCAGGTTGGCCTTACGACGCGGTGGGGTCAGGGCGTAGGCGACCGCTCCCACCATCAGCGCGAAGCCGGCAGCACCGAGCCACATCGTGGTGCTCACCCCGACGAACACGAGGGCCAGCCCGGCGATGACGCCGACGGCCCCGATGACCATCCGTCGCCGGGCAGCAGCACGAGCCCCGGCGCCCTGCATCTGCGAGGCGAACTTGGGGTCCTCGGCATACAGCGCCTGCTCCATCTGCTCGAGCAGCTGCTGTTCGTGCTCTGAGAGCGGCACGGTGACCTCCTGAGACATTCGGCGTGCACGAACTACAACGCGTCGGTCCGCCGAATCGTTGCATCCGAAGAAGCATCCGTGCCGGTCAGTGGCCGTGCGCGACACTCTCAGGATATGTCCCCGCGCGGGGTTGCACTACCCGTTCGCCGGTCTCGGTCCCCGCCGGGCGCGCTCCGCGTCGCTGAGCAGGCTCGCGGGCCGCACGCTGCCGGCTCCGAACCGGGCGCTGGCGCGGTCGACGGCGCGGTCCGCGTCGGCCCACCCATGGTCGGGTTCGCCGAGCAGGCCCTGGATGGGGGCGCCCTCGCGCTCGAGGAGCCCCTCCATCCGCACGCCCACCAACCGGATCCGGGCGCGCTGCAGACCCAGGGCGTCGTAGAGGGACTTCGCGGTGTCGAAGATCTCGCGGCTGACGTCCGTGGGGTCGCGCAGGGTCCGGCTGCGGGTGATCGTCGTGAAGTCGGAGAACCGCACCCGGATCGAGACGGTGCGTCCCACCATGCCGGCCGAGCGCACCCGGGCCGCGGTGCGGTCGCTGAGCTTGAGCAGCTGCCGGTGGATGTGCACCGGGTCGTCGACGTCGAACTCGAACGTCTCGTCCGAGCCGATGCTGCGCTCACGGCGCACGGGTTCGACACCTCGGGGGTCGCGACCCCACGCGAGCTCGTGCAGGTGCGGGCCGACGCTCTCGCCGAGCGCACGGCGCAACGTGTCGACCGGCGTGTGGGCGATGTCGGCGACGGTGTGCAGCCCCAAGCGCACGAGCGCCTCCTCGGTCTTGTCACCCACCCCCCAGAGCGCGCCGACGGGCAGCTGCTGGACGAAGGTCACCACCTCGTCGCGGGGCACGACGACCATGCCGTCGGGCTTGGCCAGGCCGGAGGCCAGCTTGGCCACGAACTTGGTCGAGGCCACCCCCACCGAGCAGGTGATCCCCTGCTCGTCGTGGATGGTGTCGCGCACGAGCTGACCGATCTTGGCGGGGTTGCCCAGGCGGCGGACCGCCCCGGACACGTCGAGGAAGGCCTCGTCGAGGGACAGCGGTTCGACGACCGGGGTGATGGTCGCGAAGGTGGCCATGACCCCCGCGGAGATCTGGCTGTAGAGCTGGTGGTCGGGGGCGATGACGGTGGCCTGCGGGCAGAGTCGGCGCGCCCGCGACATCGGCATCGCCGAGGCGACCCCGAACCGGCGCGCCTCGTAGGTCGCGGACAGCACCACCCCCCGGTTGCCACCGCCGATGATCACCGGGGTGCCGACCAGCTCGGGGCGGGAGAGCAGCGAGGCGGAGGCGTAGAAGGCATCCATGTCGACGTGCAGCACCGTGCACCCGGTGTCGTCGGGGGGTCGCTCCGCGCTGCGCTGCGGCAGGGCGAACTGGCGCCGGCTCACCTGCGGGCGAGGACGTGCACGGCCGCGCCGAGCTGCCCGAGGAAGCCGAACTCCGGGTGCCGGCTGGCGGCCTGCTCGAGGTCGAGCAGGGCGGAGCGGTCGGCGTCGGAGTCGATGAGGGCCGACGGCACCAGGTCGCTGAACAGGCGCACGCCGTGGACGTCCTCGACGACCAGGCCAGCCTGCTCGACCATGGCCTGCACCGCGCTGGCGTCGAACCGGCGCGGCAGCGGATCGGCACTCCCCCAGCGGCCGTCGGCGCTGGTCAGGGCCTCGTGGGCCTGGGTGAACTGGCCGGCCAGGACCCGGGCCAGCACCACGGCCAGCCGCTGGGCCGCGACCAGGCTGAGGTGCCCGCCCGGCGCCAGCACGGAGGCCAGCGCGGTGAGGGTGGCCTGGGGGTCGTCGACGACCTCGAGCGTGCCGTGGCAGCAGACGAGGTCGACCTGGTCCGCACCCACGATGGCGGTGAGGGAGTCGGCGTCGCCCTGGACGGCGCGGATCCGGGCCGCGACGTCCCGCTCGGCGCTGCGCCTGGACAGCGACGCGAGCGCGTCGGGGCTGGGGTCCACGACCAGGACGTCGTGACCGAGCTCGGCGAGCGGGACGGCCAGTCCCCCGGTGCCCCCACCGAGGTCGAGGACCCGCAGGGGTCGGCCGAGCTCGGCCTGCTGGCTCGTGATGAGGGTGCGCACCGCGGTCCACACCGCGGAGGTGCGCAGGGCCGTCTCGACGCCACTGCGCCGGGTCCGCCACTGCTCCTCGGCCACGACGGCCACCTCCCTGACTGTGTGTGGGCTGCCCTCGCCGTGGGGCTGCCTCGTGCTGCTGGACGTGCGATCCACCCTAGTGGCCGGAGCTGCCGGGGCTGGAGTGCCACAGCTTGCGGGGCGCGGCGAACTGGTCGGCCGACCGACCGTCGGGCACCTGGTCGCCCTGCCCCAGCGCCCGGGAACCGCGCACGTCCTCCCCCGGCGGCCTGGTGTCCGCGTAGGGCGACTGCCGGAACCCCGAGGCGTGCACCAGCACCCGGCGCCCCTGCTCCGTGCCGCCACCGTCGTCCGCCTCCGCCTGCTCGGCGGCGAGCCGTTCGCTGGCCTCCATCGCGGCATGCACCGCCTCGAGGCCGCCCCGGGTCCACGCCTCCCACAACGGCGTGAGCTCCCAGGCCCCCGTCGCCCGCAGGGAGATGCCCCGAGGACCGGTGCGCCGCACCACGCCTCGCACCAGCAGCATCCACGAGTGGAACACCGTGGCGGCGTAGGGACCCTGGACGTCCTCGAAGAACGTGGCGTCGACCGGGCCGGTGGAGTCGTCGAGGGTGAGGAAGACCACCCGGCGGCCGGAGCGGATCGGCGGGGTCTGGGTGGCGACCTTGACCCCGCACACCCAGACCGTGGAGCGGCTGCGAGCCCCGAGCAGGTCGCGGCTACGGGTGACCCCGAGGGCCTGGATCATCGGGGCGTAGAAGTCGATGACGTGGGCGCTGGCGTCGAGGCCGAGGATGTCGAGCTCGGCGCGGACCCGCTCGGGTCCGCTCAGCTCGGGCAGCCCGGTGCCCGAGGTGAGCTCGGGGCGGTCGCCGAGGTCGAGGGTGAGCTGGGTCGGCTGCTCCTGCGCTGCGCGCACGGGCAGCGCGGCCTGGGACTGCCCGTGCGCCAGCGCCCGCACCCCCGACCCGTCGGCCACGCCGTCACTCGGCACCCGGCCCCCGGCCGGCACCCCGGCCCGACGCCCCTTGCGGCCCGGCGCGGCCCTGCGGGCGCTGCGGTCGAGGGCTCGCCCGTAGCGGTCGAGCTCGGCGACGTGGAGCAGCAGGTCACGGCGGGTGGTGCGCCCCCGCCGCCCGGGGCCGCCCGAGCCGACCCCACCCGAGCCGAGCCCGGCATACCCCGTCCCGGTGGTCATGCCGTAGAGCTGGTCGAACCCCCCGGCGAGGACGAGCCGTTCGGCGACCGGACGCGAGACCTGGGCACGGTGCCAGAAGTCGGACAGCCCGGCATAGGGCTGGCCCGCCACGATGCGCGCGACCTCGGCCTCGCTGATCCCCCGGACATCGGCGAGCGACAACCGGATGCCGTAGTCCCGCGCGTCGGGCAGGTCGGGGTGGGGTGGCGGGTCGGCCGCCGAAGGCACCTCCAGCCGCTCGATCCGGTAGGTGGCGTCGGAGGCGTTGACGTCGAGCCCGAGCACGGCGACCCCGAGCGACCGGGCGTCGTCGAGGATCAGCCGCTTGGGGTACATGCCCGGGTCGTGGGTGAGGACACCGGAGAGGAAGGCCGCCGGGTGGTGGGTCTTGAGCCACGCGGAGTGGTAGGTCGGCAGGGCGAAGGCCGCCGCGTGCGCCTTGCAGAAACCGAACGACGCGAACGCCTTGAGCACCTCCCAGATCCGGTCCACGTCGGCCGGGGCGTAGCCGCGGGCCCGGGCCGCCGGGCGCCACCAGGCCTCGATCTCGAGCTGGCCCTTCGGGGTGCCGAGGGCGCGGCGCACCTCGTCGGCCTGGGCCAGCGACACCCCGGTGGTCTCGGCGACGATCATCAGCACCTGCTCGTGGAAGACGACCACGCCCTCGGTCTCCCGCAGCGCCTCGATGAGGGTCGGGTGCAGGTAGCTGACCTCCTTCCACCCGTGACGGGCCTCGAGGAACGGCGTGATCATGTCGGACTTCACCGGGCCGGGACGGAACAGCGAGATGTCGATGACGAGGTCCTCGAAGCGCTCCGGCCCGAACTTGCCGATGAGCTCGCGCTGGCCGGGGCTCTCGATCTGGAAGCAGCCCAAGGTGTGGCTGGTGCGGATCAGCCGGAAGGTCGCCTCGTCGTCGAGCGGCACCTGCTGCTGGTCGTCGAGGTCGACCTGCACCCCGTCGACCCGGGCGACCTCGGCCACCGCGTGGGCCATGGCCGACTGCATCCGGATGCCGAGGACATCGAGCTTGAGCAGCCCGAGCGTCTCGACGTCGTCCTTGTCGAACTGGCTCATCGGGAAGCCCAGCCAGCTCGCCTCCACGGGGGTGCGGTCGAGCAGGCCGCCGTCGGACAGGATCACCCCGCACGGGTGCAGCGCGATGTGGCGGGGCAGCCCGTCGAGCCGCTCGACGAGGTCGAACAGCGCCCGCAGCCGTGGGCTGTCCAGGCCACGGCTGCGCAGCTCGGGCAGGTCGGCGATGGCGTGCCGGGCGTCGCGGGCACGGATGTGCGGGAAGGCCTTGGCGATCTCGTCGATCTCGACCGCCGGCAGCCCCAGGGCTGCGCCCACGTCGCGGATCGCGTGCCTGACCTTGTAGGTGTCCATCATCGAGACGCAGGTGACGCGCTCGCCGCCGAACCGGTCGAGGATGCGCTCGTAGACCTCGGTGCGGCGGGCCGACTCGACGTCGATGTCGATGTCGGGCAGCTCGGCCCGCAGCGGTGAGCAGAACCGCTCCATGAGCAGCCCGTAGCGGATCGGGTCGACCCCGCTGATCCCGAGCAGGTAGTTGACCAGCGACCCCGCGCCCGAGCCGCGGGCGGCCACCCGCACCCCCAGGTCGCGGATGAGGTCGACGACCTGCGCCACGGTGAGGAAGTAGGTGGGGTAGCCCAGCTCCGCGATGACCTTGAGCTCGTCGGTCAGGCGCCGCTCGACGGCCAGGAACTCCCGCTCGCCGATGCCGGGGTAGCGGGTCGCGATGGCCTCGCGGCAGCGCTGCTCCAGGACGGCCTGCGGGCTCACGCCGGCCTCGATGCCCAGCCGCTCCGGCTCGGGCAGGTGGACCGAGCCGATGCCGAGGTCGTGCCGGGCACTCTGGGCGCAGGCCGTCGCGAGCGCCGCCGTGCGGGCGACCAGCGCCTGCGCCCGGCCCCGGTCACCGCTGGTGACCTCCAGGGCGACGGCGTGCATGGTGGGGGTGGCGGCGAGGTGGGCGGCGTCGGTGACCCGGTCGAGGTGGCGGGTGTCGAGGGCCACCAGGCGCCGCGCGGCGTCGAGGACGTCGACGACCGCCGACTCCCCCGGGTCGACGTGGCGGACCGCCGCGGTGAGCACCGCCGGGGCACCCTGCTCGTCGGCCAGCCCCAGCAACCGGGCCGCGTGGCCGCGTGAGGCCGAGGTGCCCTCGGGTCCACCGTGGCACACCACCTCGATGACCACCGCGTCGGCAGGCAGCCGACGACGCCACGCGGCCAGCAGCGTCCTGGCGAGGTCGGTGCGCCGGGCCAGCAGCGCCCGCCCCACGTCGGAGTCCGGCCCGAGCAGCACCACGAACGGACTGGGGTGCACCGGCCCGCAGCGGGCGGCGATCACGGCGGCCGAGGTGACCGGTACGCCCCGCTCGCCGCGCAGGTGGGTCTCGGTGACGAGCCGGCACAGGGCCGCCCACCCCACCCCGGCGGGCACCCCGGCCGCCCGGCCCCGGGCCAGGACGGTGACGCGCGGGTGGCGCGCGTCGCGCTCGGCCCCTCCCCGGGCCGGGGTGCGCGGTCGCGCCTGCGCCTCGCGGTATGCCGCGTGGCCGGCCTCCGTGCCGTGCTCCGCCGCCGCAGGCGCGTCGGGGCCCACGGCGAGGTCGACCCCGAGGACCGGGGCGATGCCGGCGGCGGTGGCCGCCTGGACGAACCGCACCGCGCCGTAGAGGCCGTCACGGTCGGTGAGGGCCAGCACCGGCTGGCGGTGCTGGGCGGCCCGCTCGACCAGCGCCTCGGGGGTCGCGGTGCCGTAGCGCATCGAGAACCCGGAGGCGACGTGCAGGTGCGCGAAGTCGCCACCCCCCGAGGCGCTCACGGCACTCATGGCACTCACGGCGCCGGAGCGGACACCGCGGTGGGCACCAGCACCTCGTCGTGCGCGGAGGGCTGGACGGGCAGACCGAGGGTGCGACAGACGAGGTCGAGGAAGAGCTCGGCCTGGCGGAGCAGGTCGTCGGCCTCGCGGGCGCTCACCTGGCCACCGGCACCGGGTCCGGCCGTCGCGATCCGGATCCGGCGCGCGGAGACCAGCTCGAAGAACCCGGCCCACTCGGCGAGCTCGGGAGCCACGCAGGGCAGCAGCTCCCACAGGCTGCGGGGACCGGTCCGGGTGTCGGCGGTGGTGCGGGCTGCGACGAGGGCGGCCGCGGCCCGCAGCGCCCCGAGCTGGGCCTGCAGGTGGCGCTCGGCGATCTCCCGGGTCTGGCACGCCTCGAGCAGGGAGTGCCGGGACCGGTCGAGCAGGTCGAGGGTGGCGGCGGCACTGGTGGCGTTCGTCGTGGGGGCCATCAGTCCGCGACCCGCAGCAACCGCCACCGGCGACCGGCGTCGACGGCGTGGTCGTGGTGCCCGGCGTGGTCGTGGTGCCCGGCGTGGTCGTGGTGCCCGGGGGGCTCCGCGCCGAGGTCGTAGACCCCGACCGCGGCACTGCGCCCCGCGCTCGCCTCGACCCGCCAGACCTGGCGCTCCCGGGCGTCGGTGAGCACGTCGCCGCCCTCGTGCTCACGGGCGTCGCGCCACCAGGGTCGTCGCTCCTGCCAGTGGTCGAGCACGGCGCGCACGACGTAGAGCCGGCCCCGCCACACGAACGCGTCCGGGCGGGTCAGGAGGGTGGAGGTCGCCTGGGCGACGCGGTCCCAGGCCCGCTCCCGGACCTCGATGGGCTCTTCGTACCGGCGCACCACGAGCAGACCCCCTTCTAGGGCAGGACGAATGGAGAGCGATGCGCCCTGGCCCCGTGGAAGGGCGGGGTCGAGGCGCCCGTGGGTCACGGGGCCAGGGCCGCACCAGTGGTCCCGACGGGCCGCTCCCGGGCTGTGGGCCGTGGGTGACGCCGAGTCGGATGACCACTCGTTCGAACAGGTGTTCGACAAGAAGAACCGTACACCCGCCCTCGGACAGCACGTCAAGAGGTCTGGCTGGGCACCCCCGCCTGGCCCTAGTGTTCGATCATGAACCCGCCCGAGGTGCCTGCGCTGGACACCGCAGCGCCCGGCGCCGCCCCGGCCCCGGCCCCGGCCCCGGCCCCGGCCTCGCCCGACCCCGCGCCGACGGCGACCACCGGGCGTGACCTGCGCGCCCATCCGGCTGTCCAGCGGGTCCTGGCAGCCCTCGCCGTCCACCACGTCACCCCGCGCGTGGTCAGCCTCCCCGAGGCCGCCCGCACCGCCGTTGCGGCGGCTGCGGCCCTCGGCGTGACCCCCGCGGAGATCGCCAACTCCCTCGTCTTCCGCGCCCACGCGCCCGACGGTGCGATCACCCCCCTGCTCGTGCTCACCTCCGGGGCGCACCGGGTCGACCTGGTCAAGGTCGCCGACCTCGTCGACGGACTGGACCACCTCGACCGCGCCGACGCCGACTTCGTCCGCGAGTGGACCGGGTTCGCCATCGGCGGCGTCGCCCCCGTCGGCCACCCCGCCCGGGTCCACACCCTCGTCGACGTCTCCCTGGCCCGGCACCGGCAGGTGTGGGTCGCGGCCGGGCACAGCCACACCGTCTTCGCGACCACCTACGAGGAGCTGCTCCGGGTCACCGGCGGCACCTCCATCGAGGTGGCCTGACCGGCACGCCGGACCGACCCCACACCTGACCACCGCACACCGCAGCGCCGTTCGGCCCGGGCCGGACTAGCCCCCAGCCACCTCGTGGATGCACAGCACGTTGTGGTCGGGGTCCATGAACCACGCCGCCCGCTCACCCTCCATCTCGGCCACGTGGTCGACGGTCTTCAGGCCGGGCAGGTCGTAGTCCTCGAACACCACCCCCCTGCCCTCGAGGTCGGCGACCTCGGCCCGCACGTCACCCACCTCCCAGGTGAGCGCGGTGCTCGGGTTCTGGGTCCCGGCCTCCCGCGGCAGCAGCAGGAGCTTGGTCCCGCCGCCGAGCTGGTACATCAAGCTGCCCTCCGCGTTCGTCCCCTCGAACGACAGACCCAGGCGGTCGGAGTAGAACTCCTTCGCGCGCGCGGTGTCCGTGACGGGAAGCAGCGTCGAAACTGCGCTCGTGGCCAATGACATGACGAGCACCTCCTTCAGGCACCTTTCAGCGTGCTCCGTGTCCGCAGGCTGACGCTCAACCAAAGTGGTGAGATGTACTGGGCAGAATGGGCCCATGACCAGACCCAGACCGGTCGAGTGCTGGCTCACCGACATGGACGGCGTCCTCGTCCACGAGGACGTCGCCATCCCGGGGGCGGCCGAGTTCGTCGCCGCCCTGGTGGACAGCGGGCGGCGCTTCCTCGTGCTCACCAACAACTCGATCTTCACCCCGCGCGACCTGCGGGCCCGCCTGCTCACCAGCGGCATCGACCTGCCCGAGGACTGCATCTGGACCTCCGCGCTGGCCACCGCGCAGTTCCTGGACGACCAGCGCCCCCGCGGCAGCGCCTTCGTCGTCGGGGAGGCCGGCATCACCACCGCCCTGCACGAGGTCGGCTACACCATGACCGAGCGCAACCCCGACTACGTCGTGCTCGGCGAGACGCGCACCTACTCCTTCGAGGCCATCACGAAGGCGATCCGCCTCATCGAGGCGGGCGCCCGCTTCATCGCGACCAACCCGGACGTGAGCGGCCCCAGCATGCACGGCACCCTGCCCGCGACCGGGTCGGTCGCGGCGCTCATCTCCACCGCCACCGGCCACCAGCCCTACTTCATCGGCAAGCCCAACCCGCTGATGATGCGCAGCGCCCTCAACCGCATCGACGCGCACTCGGAGTCGACGGTGATGATCGGTGACCGCATGGAGACCGACGTCATCAGCGGTCTCGAGGCCGGGCTGCGGACCGTCCTGGTGCTCACCGGGTCGACGCGACGCGACCAGGTCGCCCGGTTCCCCTACCAGCCGACCCGGATCGTCGAGTCGATCGCCGACGTCGTCCCCCTGGTCAGCGAGCTGCGGCCCCTGACCGGCCCGCCGACCGACTGACCGCAGACCGACTGGCCGCAGACCACGCAGGTATGCGGCGACGGGTCAGCTGCGCGGCTCGCCGAGCACGCTGTCGAGCAGCCCGGGGAAGGCGGCGTCGAGCTCCTCACGCCGGAGCGACACCAGCCGCTCCCTGCCCCGCGGCTCGTTGCGGACGACCCCGGCCTCGCGCAGCACCTTCATCAGGTGCGACTTGGTCGACTTGGGCAGGGCCGGGTTCGTGGCGCCGCACTGGGCCATCTCGAGCGGCCCGTCGGCGAGGTCGCGCACGATCTGCAGCCGCGCCGGGTCGCTGAGCGCGAACAGCACGTCGGTGAGCGCCACGTCCGCGAGGTCGGGGTGTGGCAGGTCGTGGGCTCCGGACATGGTTCGACTTTACTCGAACCGATTCCGGCAACCGGGAATGCCCCGGGCGGATCCATAGTTCCACAACTTTGGAACCATCGTCCGTCGAGAGGCCTGTCATGAGCACGACCAGCAGCATCCCGACCAGGGTCGAGGCGACCCCGGCCACCCCCGACCACCCCCGGCCCCGCCGGCTGGGCAGCCGCCCCGCCTTCGTGCTGGCCCTGGCGTTCCTCGTGGCGATCATGGTCGGCGCCAGCGCCCCGTCGCCCTTCTACCCCGTCCTCCAGGCGCAGATCGGCTTCTCGGCCGGCACGATGACCACGATCTTCGGCGTCTACGCGCTCACCCTCCTCGCGACCCTGCTCGTGACCGGCTCGCTGTCGGACCACGTCGGGCGCCGACCCGTCCTGGCGGCGGGGTTCGTCGTGCTCGCGCTCAGCATGGTGGGCTTCTGGCACGCCGACGGCGTCGCGACCCTGATGACCTCCCGCGCCGTGCAGGGTGTCGCGGCAGGACTGCTGATGTCCACCGTGTCGGCTGCCGTCGTCGACCTCGAACCCGCCGGCCGCCGCGGGCTGGCGGCCACGCTGAACAGCGTCACCCCGCTGTTCGGCCTCGCCGCGGGTGCGCTCGCGGCCGGGGCGGTGCTCGATGCCACCCCTCGGGCCCTGACCTTCGTGTTCGCGACGCTCACCGTGACCTACGCGGTGCTCGCCGTCGTGGCCCTCACCCTCCCTGAGACCTCACCGCGCCACGAGGGCTGGCTGCGCTCGCTCCGCCCGCGCATCGGCATACCGGCACCGGCCCGGACGGCGTTCCGGCGCAGCGCGCCCGCGCTGTTCGCCGGCTGGGCCACGGGCGGTCTGTACCTCTCGCTGGGCGCACCGATCATCGGCCAGCTGCTCGGGGGGCGCACGCACCTCGAGCAGGGCGCCGTCGTCGCGGTGCTCAGCGGTGTCGGAGCGCTGAGCTCCTACCTCGGCCGGAACCGCACGCCGCGCCAGATCACGCTCTACGGCACGACCATGCTGGCCCTCGGCACCCTCCTGACGCTGCTCGCGCTGCACGCCGGGTCGCTCACGGCCTTCCTGCTGGCCGCCGCCGTGGCGGGGTCGGGCTTCGGGACCTCGTTCCTCGGGATCATGCGCTCGATCACGCCGACGGTCGGGCCGGACCAGCGTGGCGAGCTCTTCTCCACGGTGTTCGTCGTCAGCTATCTCGCCTTCGGACTGCCCGCCGTGGCCGCCGGTTTCGCCGCGCCCCGGTTCGGCCTGGAGACGACCGCCACCGTCTACGGCCTCGTCGTGGTGGTGCTGTCCGCGGCGGCGGCCCTGGCCCGCCTGCTCACGACCCGCGACTGACCCCACGAGTGACCCGGGTCGTCGCGGGTCTGAGTACGAGTACGGATACCGGCACCCCCCGACCTCCGGGAGGCTGGCACCGCCGCCGGGGGGACGGTGGCGCTGGGGGCGCGGCCGAGGCAGTGCAGGGGAACCTGCCGTCCCGGGTCCGCGCCCCCGGCTCGCCGCCAGGTACACCGGTGTGGGCTCAGGCGCCGAGGCCGAGGTTGCGGTGCACCTCGAGGGTGGCCGTCGAACGGTTCATGGTGATGAAGTGCAGCCCGGGCGCACCCTCGGAGATCATCCGCTCGGCCAGCTCGGTCGCGATCTGGACGCCAACGGCGCGGATCGCCACCGGGTCCTCGGCGACGGCCTCGAGGCGCTGCAGCACCGCCGACGGCAGCGGGGTGCCCATCAGCTGGGACATCCGGGCGATCTGCTTGAAGCTGGTCACGGGCATCAGGCCCGGGGTGATCGGCAGCGCACGTCGCGCGGCGACCGCGTCACGCAGCCGCAGGTAGGTGTCGGCGTCGAAGACCATCTGGGTGATGGCGAACGTCGCGCCCGCATCGGCCTTGCGCACGAGGACATCGACGTCGTGCTCGAAGCCCGCCGACTCGGGGTGGACGTCGGGGAAGGCCGCCACCCCGACGGTGAACTCCCCCAGCCCGCGCACGAGCCGCACCAGGTCCTCGGCGTGGTCGAGCCCCTCGGGGTGGGCCACCCACTGGCCACCGAGGTTGCCCGGTGGGTCGCCGCGCAGGGCGAGGATGTTGCGCACCCCGCTCGCGGCATACTGCCCGACCACCTGGCGCAGCGCCGCCACGGACGCGCCGACGCAGGTGAGGTGGGCCAGCGGCGTCAGGGTGGTCTCGCGCGCGATCCGCTCGGTGACGCGCACCGTGCGCTCCTGGTTGGAGCCGCCGGCGCCGTAGGTGACCGAGACGAAGTCCGGCCGGACCGACTCCAGGCGGCGGATGGCGTCCCAGAGGGCACCCTCGCTCGCATCGTCCTTGGGCGGGAAGAACTCGAAGCTGATGGACGGCTGCGGGGCCGCGAGCATGCCGGGAATGGAGCGCGTCAGCTGTGCCGGTCGCGCGAGTCGGGAGGGCTGCCCCAGTGCCATAGCGGTGAGACTAGTCGAGCCCCCACCACGTAGGCTCAGGGCCAGCACACGATGAGACACCGTGACGAGAACGCCTGGGAGGAGCTCGTGGTGGCCAGCCCCCTCGACGCCGCGCAGCTGCGCGAGCGCGTGCAGCAGTGCGTCGACGACGTGCTCGCCCACCAGTCCGACGTCCTGGCCGAGGTCGGGCCGGACGCGCAGGTGCTGCTCGGTGCCGTCGCCCGGCTGCTCACCGGCGGCAAGCGGCTGCGGGCCGCCTTCCTCTACTGGGGCTACCGTGCGGCCGGCCAGCCGGACTCCGACGCGGTCGTGCGCGTGGCCACTGCCATGGAGTTCTTCCAGGCCGCGGCCCTGATCCACGACGACGTCATGGACGACAGCGACACCAGGCGTGGCATGCCGGCGGCGCACCGCGCGATCGCGGCCCGCCACGAGCGCGAGGACTGGGCCGGCGACGCCGGACGGTTCGGGGTGGCCGGTGCGATCCTCGCGGGCAACCTGTGCCTCAACTGGACCGAGGAGCTCTACGCCACCTCGGGCCTGGCCGCCGACCACCTCGCCCGGGGACGGGTGGTCTTCGACCGGATGCGCACCCAGCTCATGGGTGGGCAGTTCCTCGACGTCGTCGAGTCGGCCCGCTCCTGGGACGGGGTGCCCACGAGCGAACGCATCGACCGCGCCGAGCGCGTCATCCGGTTCAAGAGCGCGAAGTACACGGTCGAGCACCCGCTGCTCGTGGGGGCCACGGCCGGTGGCGCCGACGCCGACGACCTCGACGCGCTGTCGCGCTACGGACTGGACCTCGGGCAGGCGTTCCAACTGCGTGACGACCTGCTGGGGGTGTTCGGCGACCCGGCCGCCACGGGCAAGCCCGCGGGTGACGACCTGCGCGAAGGCAAGCGCACCGTCCTGGTTGCCCACGCCCTCGCCGGTGCCGACGCCGCAGGGCGGGCCCTCCTGGAGGACCGCCTCGGCGACCCGGCGCTGGACGTCGAGTCGGTCGAGCTGCTCCGCGACGTCATCACGAGCAGCGGTGCGGTCGACGCCGTCGAGGCCGACATCGCCAGGCTCGCCGGCACGGCGCGGATGGCGCTGAAGTCGGCGCGCGACCTCGACCCGGAGTCGGTCGACGTGCTCGACCGACTCATCGACAGCGCCACGGCACGCGAGCACTGACCGCGCCGCCCGGCCCCGGCCCGACTGCGGCCACCGCCGACCCGCAGGTCTAGAAGGCCTGCTCCATCGCGCGCCGGCGCACCTCGGTCTTGAAACCCGCCTCGAGGTTGTCGACCGGCGTGCCCGCCACGCGCAGCGTCGCATCCGGCGTGAACAGCCAGCGCAGGATCTCCTCGTCGTGCATGCCGCCGTCGGAGAGCACGGTGAAGGTGCCGCGAAGGTGGCGGAAGACCTCCTCGTGGAGGAACTGCTCGGGCACGGCCACGACCCGGCGCTCGCCGATCCGCGAGCCGAGCAGCTCACGGTCCTCGAGCATCCGGCGGACCGTGGACAGCGGCACCGCGAGCCGCTCAGCGACGTCGGGGACGGTGAGCCAGGCCCCGACGAGGGTCTCCAGCGGGGTCTCGGGCGACCCGGAGGGCGATTCAGTCACGGACACAGCCTGCCAGCCCGCCACCACAAAGCAAATTACATCGATGTAAGTCGATATGGAATGCCCTGAATGGTGTACCTTTCACACTCGTAACACTCGCCACACCCATCACTCCAGCACCGCACACCCCAGGTCAGCCGCCCGGGGTCGCCCGAAAGGCCCTGTCGATGTCCCCTGTGTTCGCCCCCGCGGCGCTCCCCTCGGCCGCGGCCCTCGTCCCCACCGCGCTGGTCCAGAAGGCCAAGCCCGCGCCCTACGGCTGGACCGTGACGACCGTCCGTCGCGGCGACACGCTGGCAGCCATCGCCGCGCGCACCGGCACCACGCCGGGTGCCCTGGTCTCCCGCAACCACCTGCGCAACGGTGGGAACCACCTCTCGGTCGGCCAGCGCCTGTCCGTGCCCAAGACCGCGGCCCAGCGCCGGGCCGAGATCGCCCGGGCCAAGGCCGCCGCCGCCGCCCGCGCGGCAGCCATCCGGCGCGCCACCTACGTCGTGCGCTCGGGCGACACCCTCAGCGACATCGCCGCCCGCAAGCACGTCTCGCTCGCGTCCCTGCTCAAGACCAACAAGCTGTCGACGCGCTCGGTCATCCACGTCGGCCAGAAGATCCGCATCCCCGGCACCGCCGCTGCCAGCGCGAGCCGCCCGGCGGCCACCACCGCCACGGCGAGCACCACCGCCTACCGGGTGCGCTCCGGCGACACCCTCGGCCACATCGCCGCCCAAACCCGGACCCCGCTGGCCACCCTGCTCTCGATGAACCGGCTCAGCACCCGCAGCATCATCCACCCCGGCCAGTCCCTGCGGGTGCACGGAACGGCCAAGGCACCGGCACCGGCCAAGGCCTCGACGAAGACCTACGTGGTGCGTTCGGGCGACACCCTCAGCGCCATCGCCGCACGGTCCCACGTCACCCTGGCCGCGGTGCTCAAGGCCAACAAGCTCTCGTCGCGCTCGGTCATCCATGTCGGCCAGAGGGTCCGACTCCCCGTGGTCACGTCCACCGGGGTCACGAGCAGCAACACCTTCGCGGGGCGCACCTACCCCAGCGCCGTGGTCAACGCGGCGAACCGCAACCGCAGCGCGCTGGCCCGCACCTCGGTGCCCAGCCGCACCCGGACCAAGGCGATGATCGTCGCCACCGCCCGCCGCCACGGCGTGGACCCCAAGCTGGCCCTGGCCGTCGGCTGGCAGGAGTCGGGCTGGAACCAGCGCCAGGTCTCGGTCGCCAACGCCATCGGCGTGATGCAGGTCATCCCGTCCTCGGGCCAGTGGGCGTCCGACCTGTCCGGCCGCAAGCTCAACCTGCTCGACACCCAGGACAACATCACCGCCGGCGTGGTCATCCTGCGCTCGCTCACCCGATCGGCCAGCACCCTCGACCAGGCCATCGGTGGCTACTACCAGGGCCTCTACTCGGTCCAGCACCGCGGGATGTACGCCGACACCAAGGTCTACGTGGCCGCCATCAAGGCCCATCGCGGCCGGATGTGAGCCGGGCGCGGCGCCTCCACGGACCCGCCTGCACCAGATGACCGGTTTGACCTCCTACACTTTGCGGGTGTCTTCCGGTGTCACCGAGTCCCTGCTCGGTCGTGTGCTCGACGGGCGTTACCGCGTCCTGTCGCACATCGCCGACGGCGGAATGGCCTCGGTCTACCTGGCGACGGACACCCGCCTGGACCGCGACGTCGCCCTCAAGGTGCTGCGCCGCGACCTCGCCCAGGACGAGGCCTTCATCAGCCGGTTCCGCCGTGAGGCACGCTCCGCGGCGCGGCTGTCCCATCCCAACGTCGTGGCCGTCTTCGACCAGGGCGACGACGACGGCCTGATGTTCCTGGCCATGGAGTACGTCCCCGGCCAGACCCTGCGCGAGGTGATGAAGGCCGAGGGCCCGCTCACCCCCCGCGCCGCCCTCGACATCATGGGCCCCGTGCTCCAGGCGCTCGGCGCCGCGCACCGCGCCGGCCTGATCCACCGGGACGTCAAGCCCGAGAACGTCATCCTCCGTGAGGACGACGGCACCGTGAAGGTGGCCGACTTCGGGCTGGCGCGAGCGGTGAGCAACCAGACCTCCGCGTCGCAGACCGGGGTGCTGCTGGGCACCGTGGCCTACCTGTCGCCGGAGCAGGTCGAGCGCGGCATCGCCGACGCCCGCAGCGATGTGTATGCCGCCGGGCTCATCCTGTTCGAGATGCTCACCGGGTCCAAGGCGTTCACCGGGGACACCCCCATCCACATCGCCTACCAGCACGTGCACAGCTCGGTGCCGGCTCCGTCCTCGCGGGTCGCCAGCGTGCCCGCCGAGCTCGACGCCCTCGTGGCCCTGGCCACCTCCCGTGACCCCGACCTGCGCCCCACGGACGCCAGCGACTTCCTCGCCGAGGTCCGCAAGTCCCGCGCGATGCTGACGCCGGCCGAGCTGGACCGCCGACCCGACGGCGCCCCCGCGCCCGGAGGCGGTGCCAGCACCGTCGCCGTCGAGCGCACCAGCGCCCTGCCCGTCGCGGCCTCGGGCGATCGTCCGCCCCGGCCGCCCGTGGCCCTGCCGATGGACCACACCCCGACCGTCCCCCCTGGCAGCGACCTGGAGGACCGCGGCGACGGCCACCGCGCCCTGCAGGGCCGCGTCGTCGGTGATCGCGACGGTGGGCTGTGGCGCTGGGTGCTGGCCGCGCTGGCCGTGGCCCTGGTCGCCGGAGGTGCCGCGTGGTGGTTCCTGGCCGGTCCGGGCTCCCCCACGACCGTCCCCCGGGTCACCGGGACCACCTACGAGCAGGCGCAGTCCGCCCTCGGCACCGCACACCTGGGCGCCTCCCGGGTCGACGCGTTCGACGAGACCGTGCCCAAGGGCGTGGTCATGTCCACCGACCCCGGTGCCGGCACGGAGGTCCGTCGTGGCCAGGACGTCGCGGTCACGGTCTCCAAGGGCCCCGAGCGCTACACCGTGCCCACGATCATCGGCTCGAGCCGCACCGAGGCCGAGGCCCGCCTCGCGGAGGTCAAGCTCACCGTGGGCAAGTCCACCGAGGCCTACGACGAGAAGGTCCAGGCCGGGCTCATCGTCAGCGTCAAGCCCAAGGAGGGCACCGCGCTCAAGCGGGGTGCCGCCGTGGACATCGTCATCAGCAAGGGCCGCAAGCCGATCGAGGTCACCAACTTCACCGGCAAGCCGGCCGACGAGGCCAGCAAGGCCCTCGCCGACGCCGGCCTCGAGGTCGATGCCACCGAGCAGGCCAACAGCGACACCGTGCCCAAGGGCAGTGTCATCTCCCAGAGCCCGGCGACGGGCACGCTCTACAAGGGCGACCCCGTCAAGCTCGTCGTCTCCAAGGGCCCGGTCATGGTCACGGTGCCGGACGTGCAGGGCAAGCAGGAGGGCGAGGCGACCCAGATCCTCAAGGCCGCCGGCTTCGAGGTGAAGATCGACCGCTTCATGGGCGGCATCTTCGGCACCGTCCGCAGCCAGGACCCCGCCGCGAACACCGAGCAGCCCAAGGGCAGCACCATCACCCTCGTCATCGTCTGACCGGTGGCGGGGGCGTGCCCTCGCAGCCGCCCCACGGCATACCGGCTCGCGGCGCTCTGCCACGCTGTGACCGTGCGCACCCTGTCCGCCTCGCGGCTCGCGACCCTGCTGCTGGTGTCGGTCACCGCGGTGTGGGGCTCGACCTTCTTCCTCATCCGCGACCTGGTCACCCACGTGCCGTCTGCGGACTTCCTCGCGGTCCGGTTCGCCATCGCCTCGGTCGTCATGGCGGTGGTCTTCCGGCGGCAGACGTTGGCCCTGACCCGGCGCGAGGTGGCGATCGGGGTGGCGCTCGGAGCCGTCTACGGGCTGGCGCAGCTGCTGCAGACCGTCGGGCTGGAGCACACGGACGCCTCGGTGTCGGGGTTCGTCACGGGCACCTACGTCGTGCTCACCCCGGTGCTGGGTGCGGTGCTGCTGCGCGACCGGATCCCGGGATCGACGTGGCTGGCCGTCGGGCTCGCCACGGCGGGACTCGCGGTGCTGTCCCTGCGTGGGCTGTCGATGGGCTTCGGCGAGGGGATCACCCTCGGCGCCGCGGTGCTCTACGCACTGCACATCATCGGGCTGGGCCGCTGGTCCACCGCCCGGTCGGCCACCGGCCTGGCCACCGTGCAGGCCTTCACCATCACCGTGGTGGCGCTGGTCGGCGCCGTGCCCGGAGGGGTGGCCCTGCCGCAGGACGGTCCGCAGTGGGCCTCCCTGCTCTACATGGCCCTCATCGCGGGGGCGGTCGCCCTCTGGGCCCAGACGTGGGCGCAGTCGCACCTGCCCGCGACCCGGGCCGCGATCGTGATGACCATGGAGCCGGTCTTCGCGGCCTTCTTCGCGGTGCTGCTCGGCGGTGAGTCGCTCACGGGGCGGATGCTGCTCGGCGGCGCGCTCGTGCTCACCGCGATGTATGTGGTGGAGCTTCTCGGGCGGCGCTCACCCACCGTGCTGGCGGAGGACGACCGGCCGGCCGAGCTCCTGCATCACGAGGTCTGAGGACCCGCCGCCAGCAGCGGGACGAGCCGCTCGACGGCCCGGTCGGTGCCCGCGTCGTCGACGTCGAGGTGCCACACCAGCCGCACCGCCGTCGGGCTGACGGGATAGAGCCGGATGCCGCGCTCCCCCGCTTCCGCGCAGAAGTCGGCAGCGGTCCACCCCGACCCGGCCACGTCGAGGACCACGATGTTGGTCAGCACCGTGGCGGGGTCGACCGACCCCGGCACGGCCGCCGCAGCCGCTGCAGCGAACCTCCTGGCCCGCGCGTGGTCGTCGGCGAGGCGCTCGACGTGGTGGTCGAGGGCGTGCAGCCCGGCGGCGGCGAGGATGCCCACCTGGCGCATACCCCCGCCGAAACGCTTGCGCCAGATCCGGGTCTCGGCCATCCGCTCCCGCGAGCCCACGAGCAACGAGCCGACCGGCGCGCCGAGGCCCTTGGACAGGCAGACGCTCACGGTGTCGAAGAGGGTGCCGTAGTCGGCCAGCGGGATGCCGGTCGCCACGTGGGCGTTCCACAGCCGGGCACCGTCGAGGTGCATCGCCACACCTGCGGCCCGGGTGCCGGCGCGCAGGGCCTGGATCTGGTCGAACGGCTGGACCGTCCCGCCACCGAAGTTGTGGGTGTTCTCCACGACGACGAGCCTGGTGTTGACCTGGTAGGCGCCCCCGTCCGGGATCATCAGCGCCAGTGGCTGGGCGGCGTCGAGCAGCCCGCGCGGGGCCACCCACGAGCGGGCGGAGATGCCGGACAGCACCGCGGCCGCCCCCATCTCGGCGCGCAGCACGTGGGCGAGGGAGTCGGCGATGAGCTCCTCCCCGGCCCGGACGTGCAGCCTGATGCCGAGCTGGTTGGCCATCGAGCCGGTCGGGGTGAACAACGCGTCCTCGTGGCCGAGCAGGTCGGCCACCCGCTCCTCCAGCAGGCGGACCGTGGGGTCCTCGCCGAAGACGTCGTCACCCACCGGCGCGTGCGCCATGGCCTGGCGCATCGCCTCGGTGGGCTGGGTGAGGGTGTCGGAGAGCAGGTCGACATCGACCGGGGTGGGGGTCACGGTGGCGCGTCAGTCCTTCGAGAGCATCTCGGCGACGAGGAAGGCGAGCTCGAGACTCTGCTGGTGGTTGAGCCGGGGGTCGCACAGGGTCTCGTAGCGCTTGTTGAGGTCGGTGTCGAGGATCTTCTCGGCGCCCCCGATGCACTCCGTGACGTCGTTGCCGGTCAGCTCCACGTGGATGCCTCCCGGCACGGTGCCGAGGGCCTGGTGGACCTCGAAGAAGCCACGGACCTCCTCGACGACGTCCTCGAAGTCACGGGTCTTGTAGCCGCTGGCCGACTCGAAGGTGTTGCCGTGCATCGGGTCGCAGATCCAGGTGACCTGGGCACCGGAGCCGGTGATCTTCTCCACGAGCTGCGGCAACGCGTCGCGCACGGTCTTGGCACCCATCCGGGTGATGAAGGTCAGCCGGCCGGGCTCGCGGTCGGGGTCCACCTTGTCGATCAACCGCAGGACGTCGTCCACCTCGGCCTTGGCGGACAGCTTGATGCCGATGGGGTTGAGCACCTTGGACACGAAGTCGATGTGCGCCCCGTCGATGTCGCGAGTGCGCTCGCCGACCCAGATGAAGTGGCCAGAGGTGTCGTAGAGCTCGCCCGTGCGGCTGTCCACCCGGGTCAGCGGGCGCTCGTAGTCGAGCAGCAGGGCCTCGTGGGCGGAGAAGAACTCGGTGGTGCGCATGGCGTCGAAGTCCGCGCCGCAGGCGGCCATGAACTTCATCGCCTTGTCGATGTCCTTGGCCAGGCGCTCGTAGCGGCTGTTGGCGGCGTTGGCGACGAAGCCGCGGTTCCAGTCGTGGACGTGGCGCAGGTCGGCGAAGCCACCGGTGGTGAAGGCGCGCACGAGGTTCAGGGTCGCCGTGCTCGCGTGGTAGGCCTTGACCAGTCGTTGCGGGTCGGGGGTGCGCGAGTCGAGGCTGAACTCGAAGTCGTTGACCATGTCGCCGCGGTAGGCCGGCAGGGTCACGCCCTCACGGGTCTCGTCGCCGCTGCTGCGGGGCTTGGCGTACTGCCCGGCCATCCGGCCCACCTTGACCACGGGCACCGAGGCGCCGTAGGTGAGGACCGCCGCCATCTGCAGGATCGTCTTGACCCGGTCGCGGATGTTGTCGGCCGTTCCCGAGGCGAAGGTCTCGGCACAGTCGCCGCCCTGGAGCACGAACGCCTCACCGCGCGCGGCGGCGGCCATGCGGGACTTCAGGACGTCGCACTCACCCGCGAAGACCAACGGCGGATAGGACGCGAGCTCGGCGACGGCGCTGGAGAGGCGGGCGGCGTCGGGCCAGACCGGCTGCTGGGCGGCCGGGAGGGCGGCGCCGGCCGCGAGGCTGGCGAGGGCGTCATGGTGCTGCGTGGTGCTCACCGGTCAAGGATAGGTGCGTGTCCCAGCAGTTGGGCGCCCGGCCCGGATGCCGGTCAAGGCCCGATGTTCGCCGAGTGCTCAAGGGCACCGGGAGATGCCGACGGCCAGCTGCGGCACACCGCCCGGTCAGGGCGCCCGGGATCTGCTGCCCACCACCCTCGACTGGTCAACCCGTGGCTCCCCAGAGATCTACCACCATGCGCCAGGTCCATGGGGACAGGACTGCCATGTCTGCGTCGCTCTCTAGCATTGCTGCAATGGCGACAGGTCCCCTCCACACCGTTCTCATTCCAGGCATGTTGTGTTCGGCCCGACTGTACGAGCAGTTGTCGCCCACGGTGTGGACGTACGGCGGGGTCACGATCGCTGACAACCGCCGCGACACCACGGTGACCGCGATGGCCCAACGGTTGCTGACCGCCGCGCCGGAACGGTTCGTGCTCGTGGGTCTCAGCATGGGCGGATACGTCGCCCTCGAAGTCATTCGCCTCGCACCGGAACGGATCGCGGGACTGGCACTGATCAGCACCTCGGCCCGGCCAGACTCCCCTGATCAGGTGGCGAGCCGACGCGAACAGGAGCGTGCGGTTGCCGCAGGCCGCTTCGGCGATCTCGTCGCTGCCGTGTATCCCGTCATGGTCGACGCCGCCAACATCGCGCGCAGTGACCTGGCCGACTTCTGGAGCACCATGGCGGCCGAGGTCGGTCCGGACGCCTTCCTCTCCCAGCTGGAGGCCGTGATCGGCCGTCCGGACTCGCGCCCAGACCTCGCTTCGATCCGTTGCCCCACTGCCGTCGTCCACGGAACCGGTGACCGTCTCATCGCACCGGACAACTCACTCGAGATCTGCGATGCAGTCCCGGACGCCCAGCTCACCCTCGTCCCAGACGCCGGCCACATGATCGCGCAGGAGCAACCGCGTGCGCTCGCAGCTGCCGTGACGGAACTGCTCGAAGCGGTGATTGCCTAGCCTGTCCACGCCCCATGGGGCATGGGTCTGGTGGGTCGCCTGCTCTTCGCCAAGCTGTCGTGGAGTTGGGTCCTTGCGCGGCTTTCGCGCGCGCCGTCCCGGCCGGTGCGACTGGCCGCTGATGAGGCTGGCCAGAGCATTCGGGTTCGCGGACACTGGAACCATGCTCGATCCGGAAGTGGAGTCACAGCGGTCAGCTGGTGGCGCGCCCGAACTCACCTCGCGCGAACAGGCCTTGCGAGAGGATCTGGGTAAGGAGTACTACGCGCTCCTGGGTGCCGTCTCTGACTTCGACGCCCGACAGATGGTGATCAAGGGCTGGTCGGTGACGCTCTCCCTGGCCGCGCTCGGCCTCGGGTTCCAACAACAGCACTATGCCCTGTTCGGGCTTGCTTCCCTGACTGCGGTCGGGTTCTGGTTTCTCGACCTGCTCGTGAAGAAGTTCCAGGTTCGCTACTACCCCCGGATGCGAGATATCGAGTACGTCGCGTCGAAGCTGAACTCGATCACTCTTCAGGGAATCGGCCAGGTCTCGTCGCCACGGATCGACATGTATTGGTCCTACAAGGGCGAGCCAAGGAAGGAGGATTGGCGAGGCGATGAACCCGAGCGGATGGACGCCCACATGGTTCATCGGCTGGTTCGCATGAAGCCATGGTTCATGCCGCAGGTGCTCCTGCCTCACTGGGTTGCGGTACTGGTTGGTGCGGGTCTCTTCGTCGCAAGCGCGCTCAACGTGCCTTGGCTGGAATCCCTCGCGCCATAGCTGGCAGCAGCCCGCCGTTGCGGGACAGCGGGTGCGGACTGCACCCGCACGGACGAGCGGCAGCTCTCCGCCAGCTGCCAGTCCGCTCGTGCTGACGAGAGAGGGGTCCCGGTCATGCTCGCTACGGTTTCAGGGTGTCGGATCCGATGCTGTTCGAGCGCGATCCCGAGCGGTATCACAGCGCTCGCCCGGCATACCCGGGTCAGATTCGGCCCACACGTCGTTTACGCTGCGCGGGCTTTCGATGAACCTGGCTCGTTCTCAACGCCCATGGGCAGCCAGAGATGCACGCCCGGGGCTCGGTTGGGCCCCTGACACCTTCGCTAAGAGGGTGAGCTCTCACCCGCGTCGCTTCGCCGCCAGTCGGGTGAGTCGATCCAATCGGCTGTGCTCGAACGCTCTCATCAGTGGTTGCGCAGGGCGATGCTCCCCGGTGGATTCCAGCGCGGGATGAGGAGCTGCTCGACCTCATCGTGGCGAGTGGCGACAAGCCACCAGCCCTCCACGAGGCGACCGGCAACGAGCGACTCGTTGAGTAGCCCGTTGACGCGGGCGCGAGTCTGCGACTGCTCGAGCGCCTTGGACGGTGGGCACACGCGAGGTTCCTGCGGGGGGTCTTCGCCTCGGTCGCGACCGACCTTCGCACCTTCGTCGACCCGACCATGCCCAACCACGTCGGGCTGAGCGCGGATCTCGTTGGCATGGGCGCCTTCCAGGCCGTGCTGGAGAGCGAGGCCGGCGCGGCGGCCATGAAGTACGACGGTGTCCGCCCGGAAACCATCGCGGTCTACGTCGAGAGCTGACCGCGGGTCGTGCTGGCGCGGGCTGTCGACCCCTGGCCACGACAGATTCGCTGGGACGCGAAGGCTCAGGACGCAAGCCAGTCCATCGAGCCGGTTCACCAGGAGGTCCGAACCACACTCACCAGCCCTGGCGCGTTCGGGATCGTGACGTGAGTCTCTCGCCGGCAGTCGGCCCCGGGCGCCAGAGCGACGGCTGGGCCCGGTGTCGCCGGCCCTGGCTAGCCTGCTCGGGTGACGTCAGCAGAAAGGTATCCGCCCGAGCGACTGGTACCCCACGACCGCTCATGGGCAACCCGGGCCGCCAAGCTGGCGACGACCCTCCGAACCGGTCTCGGTGCGGACTGGAAGGTCGAACACGTCGGATCCACCTCAGTACCCGGACTCGCGGCGAAGCCGGTGATAGACCTTGCCCTGAGCCAGCCGCCCCACGACGACCCCGCGCAGGTCGCGCCCCGCCTACGGTCCATGGGTTGGACCGAGCCCGTCGATGTCGGCGACCACCGAGGGATCTTCATGCTCGTCGGCAGCACGCGCGTCGCAATAGCGCACCTGTTCTCCAGCGAGCAGTGGCCATCGGCCCCTGTTCGGCTCTTCGCCCAGTGGCTGCGCACCCACGACGGCGACCGTGATGAGTACCAACGGCTGAAGCTGAGCCTGGTCGCCGCTGGCATCTGGGGAAACGCATACACATCGGCCAAGACCGACTTCGTGGTGGGCATCGTGAACCGGGCACGAGCGCAACAGGGTCTCCCTCCTGTGCACGATCTCTAGGTCCACCATCGGCAAGGAGCCGCGCCCGTTCAGATCTCGCCCCCTTTCCGCGGCCTGCGGACGCGGCCACGAACGGAACGGACGAGCCTCGACCCTGTCCGCGTCCCCGTTCACCCTGGGGTCGACTCGTGAATCCGCCCGCGTTCAACCCGAGCTCCGCCGACACGGCAGCGCTGCACAGCGAGTGGTGAGGCATGGCTCTGACCGACTACGTCATCAACGCGATCTTCCTCGTCGTCGTACTGTTCCCGAGCGCTTCGAGCTGATGGTGAGCGAGGCGCTCGACGGTATCCCCGGAGAGCTGGGCGCACTCATGAGCAACGTCGCCGTCACTGTGCAACACGACAGTGGCCCGGCCGGCCTCTTGGGGCTCTACCAAGGAGTGCCATTGACGCGTCGGTCCTCGTTCTACGCCGGCGCCCTGCCTGACCGGATCACGATCTACCGGCGTACCGTCTGCGCCGGGTGCAACAGCGATTCCGAGGTCGTCGAGCAGGTTCGGCGGACGGTCATCCACGAGGTGGGTCATCACTTCGGGATCGGCGACGCGCGGCTGCGCGAGCTCGGTTGGTGACTCAGCCGGCCACATCCGCAGATCAGCTCGCAAAGAACTTCGTATCTCCGCCGCGGGACACGCGAACGCTCCTCGCCTGCGGCCTTCGCGGGCGAGAGTTCACGGGCCGGTGCTTGTCACGGATCCCCCCGGCGTGAGTCGAGGTACTCGCGGGCTGCAGGGTCGACTTCATGTTGCCGGCCCTGCTGTGGCTGGCGGAGGGCGGCCACCGGGTCCGGGCCTGTTGATGGCGCCGAGCTGCAGCATCGAGGTGAGGTCGTCTCTGGTGGCCCAGTGTTCGACGATCCGGCCGTCCTCCAGACGGAACCAGTGGGTCTGCTCGGCGCGAAACGTCCGGCCGGTGGGGGGAATGACCCCGTTCAGTGGCCCGAGGTTGGTGCCGGTTGAGAGTACCCGTGCCGCGACCAGGTCGTCCTGGGCCACCAGGGCTTCGATCGTCATCGACACGTCAGGGAACTGTCCCAGCAGCCATTCCATGGATGCCCGCATCGCCTGCGGGCCGTCGACCAGGCCGGGCTCGTGCTCGGAGAACGGGGCGCGCGCGTGCTCGGTGAACTGGGGTGCGACCAACTCGTCGCATAGGGAGTACTGCCGGCCGTTCCACATCTCCTCGACCCACCGACGGATCGACTCCGCATTGTCGGCGCTCATGATGCCAGTGTTCCCCCGGTGTCAACCGACATCGGAGCTCGCACGTGTCAGGCATTGCCTGCGTCTGACCACCGCCTTCGACCCTTGGGGACGAGGCGGCCGACGACGACACGCGGGGTGGTCTAGCTATCGCGGGTCGCTGATTCGCGGCGGGCGTCGGTCGTCGGCGGTCGTCTGATCCCGATGGTGGTGATGCCGAGGGACGCGATGACCAGAGCGGCGTATACGACCTTGGCCACCGTGTGTTCGGAGTTCGTGATGCCCATGAGGGCGACGAGGAACAGGACGACGCCGATGGTGATGACGGCCCACTTGGGGAGTCGGTTCATGGGAGTCACAGGCCCTTCGGGGGTTGGTGTTCGTTGACGCGTGGGGGTCGTTCGGCTCAGCGGTTGAGGATGATGTCGAGGGTGGTGGAGTCGTCGGGGTTGTCGGTGTAGCGGATTTCGCCCCGGGCTGACGCGTAACGGCCGGTGCCTCCTGTGATCGCCACGGTGCCTCCGTCGAGTGGTGGTTCTTCGAGTCCGCTGGCGGCGATCTGGTCGGTGCCGATGACGAGGAGCGCGTTGAGCTCGAGTTCGCCGGGGCCGTCGTTGGTGAAGGGGGTGACGCCGACGGATTGGAGGGCGAAGTGACCGACCTTCCTTCCGGCGGGGTCGTAGAGGTCACCGGCGTCGATCTGGGTGCCGCCGATGTGAGCGCCGTGGGGCTGGCTGGCCAGGACGCAGGTGGTGCACGGGATGAACGTGCTGCTCGTGGTGGACCGGGACGTGAGTCGAAGGACGTGGTCGCTGGCTGTCGCGGTCGGCGTGATCACCAGCGACGCGGTGACGGCGAGTCCGACGACTGCGGCGGCGGCGGCCGCTGTTCTGGTAGGTCGCATTTCACGGTCCTTCCCTCGTGCGCTGAGCGCTGGTCCATGTCTTGTTGACCGTAGGATTTCCATCCGGGCTGCGGCATCAGGGAGACCCCCTGGATCCGTCTGGGTGTTGGCACCCGTGCGCATCAGCGGGTTGCGGGTCCACACTGCGACAGTGACCAAGGCACGCCTGGGGGCGGTGGCCCTTGCAGGGGCAGGGGCCCTGCTCCTGCTGGGCTGGACATGGTTGTCGTTCGTTCCGTGGAATCCCGCGGCGAGGCCGTCGACCCCGGACCTGGTGGCGAACTGGATGTCGCTGGGCCTGCTTGCGCTCCTGGGCGTGCGGATCGTGCAACGGGAACCGCGCCACCCGATCGGGTGGGTCATGGTGTCGATGGTCGCGCTCGACGGTCTGGTGACCTTCGCGGAGGCCTACGCGCAGGTCGGCTTGCTGCGACCCGGTGCGCGACTGCCGGGTGCTCCTGCGGCGCTCGTGCTGTCCGATGCCTCCTGGGTGCTCGCCTTTGCGGGCCTGACCCTGCTCGTGCTGCTGTTCCCCGATGGGCGACCGCCAGGTGCGCGCTGGCGGGTACTGGTGTGGGTGGGCGGGGTGGCTTTTGCGGGGTCGTGGGTGGGGGCGACCTTCCAACCCGGAACCCTCGATGCCCCCTTCGACCGGGTGCAGAATCCGGTCGGAGCCGCCTGGCTCGGCGGTGGTGGTCAGTTCGCCGTCGGCGCGGTCGTGATCGCCATGTTCGGCTGCATGCTCGCCGCCACCGTCGCCGTCGTGCTCCGCTACCGGCGTTCGGTCGGAGTCGAGCGTCTGCAGATGCGCTGGCTCGCCTTCGCCGCTGGGCTCCTCCCCATGGCACTCGGCGTATGCGTGGTGCTCCAGGCCGCCACTGGCGAGCTCGATGCGGTGTCGGTCGTGTTCGACGTGGCGATGGTCGCGATCCCCGCCGCGGTCGGTGTCGCGGTTCTGCGCTACCGCCTCTATGACATCGACCGGTTGATCAGCCGGACCGTGCTCTACGCCGCGCTCTCGGTGCTCCTGTTCGCATCGTTCGTGCTCACGGCTGCGCTCGTCGCGGTCGCGACTGGGCGCGGCTCCACCTGGACAACCGCGATCGCAGCTGCCGTCAGCATCGCGGTGCTCCGGCCACTGCGAAATCGACTCCAGGGACCGATTGACCGCCGATTCGACCGTACCCGTTTCGAAGGGCTGGCCACGGTGGACCACTTCCTCGACAACCTACGAGCGGACCGCACCGACCCGGATGGCATCGAGGACGTCCTGCGCCAGGCCCTGGGCGACCCGGGACTGCGCGTCTGGCTCTGGCTTGCCGAACGCCGAGAATGGGTCGACATCCACGGCCGTCCCGCGACCGAGCACAACCTGCACCCGGAGGAGGCCGTCACGCGACTGGACCACGGCGGTGCCCCCCTCGCGATCGTCGCCCCCGGCCGGTCAGCGAGCGCTCGACCCGACCTCCTTGCCGGCGTGCTGGACCGTGCCCGGCTCGCGATCGAGATCGCCCGGCTCCGTGCTGAGGTGTCCGCAACCGTTGGCGACGTCGAGCAATCCCGCAAACGCATCGTGGAAGCCGGATACGAGGAGCGACGCAGCCTCGAGCGAGATCTGCACGACGGGGCCCAACAACGACTCGTCTCCCTCGGTCTCTCGCTTCGACGCCTCCAACGCTCACTGCCGAGCCAAGCCCGCATCCTGGAACCCGCCCTCGACCAAGCCGTGGACGAGATCGGGCACGCCATCACCGACCTGCGCAGGATCGCCTCCGGAATCCGACCGGCACGCCTCGATGACGGGCTCGCCGCCGCCCTCGAAGACCTCGCCCGCCACACCCCCATCCCCGTCACCGTCACCGTCCCCACCCAGCGAGTTCCACCAACCATCGAGGCCGCTGCCTACTACGTCGCCTGCGAAGCCATCACCAACGCCGTCAAACACGCCGACGCCACCCACATCACCGTCCACGCGGAACGACGCAACGGATCTCTCCACCTCCTTGTCGCCGACGATGGCATCGGCGGAGCGCTCATCCGCCCAGGAACCGGCCTGGCCGGACTCGTCGACCGCGTCTGCGCCCACGGCGGGACCCTCGCCGTTGACAGCCACCCCGGGACTGGCACGCGAATGGAGGCCCTCCTGCCATGCGAGTGGTGATCGCCGAGGACACCGTGCTGCTGCGCGAAGGACTAGCCGGGCTGATGCAGGACGCCGGTCACGACGTCGTGGCCAAGGTCGGGGACGGAGACGCTCTCATCGCGGTGGTCGCCGAACACGAACCAGACCTCGCCGTCGTCGACGTCCGGATGCCCCCGAACCACCACGACGAAGGACTCATCGCCGCAGCCACCATCCGCGCCCACCACCCGACGACTGCTGTCCTCGTCCTGTCCCAACACATCGAGACCAGCCACGCCATCGACCTCGTCACCACAGGTGGTGGCTTTGGCTATCTGCTCAAAGACCGGGTCCTCGACGTCGACGACTTCCTCGACGCCGCCAACCGTGTCGCGCGTGGCGGCACAGCCCTCGATCCCGAAGTCGTCACGGCACTGCTGAATCCCCGCGCCAACGCACCCGGGCCTCTCGACACCCTCACCGACCGCGAGACCCAGGTGTTGGCACTGATGGCCGAAGGCCGTACCAACGGAGGCATCGCGCGACGTCTCTGGCTCACCGAAAAGACCGTCGAAAACCACGTCCGGGCCATCATGACCAAACTCGCACTCTATGACTCACGCGACGACAACCGCCGCGTGCTCGCAGTCGTGACCTACCTCAGAGCGACCCCCCGAACCATGCGCTGACAGGTGGTCAGTGCCAAACCGGTATCACGAGACTTCAGGAATGGGCACAACGGCAGGCGAAGGGAGGACGTCAGGTCCAAGACACCCGACCAAGCGAAGCTCTGCGAGGTGCGCCACGCCGCCGCGAGTGTGGTCGAGCGAGGTTTCGCGCACCAGTCGATCCCGGTGGGCGCGCGAAAGCTCGGACCTTCTCTACCCGCCGACCCGTCGTCGCGCGCACTCCATGATCGCGTCGAGGTCGGCGCCGTGGGTACGGCGTCCAGTCGCTGCATACGTGGCCAGCCTCGTGCTCGCCCGATCGGCAAGCCGCTCCGCACCTGCCTGGTTGCCGCGGGCAGCATGGGTGATCGCCACACAGACCTGCGCCAAACCCTGCCACAGGTCCCGTTCCTCGGGCGGCCCCGCCTTCCAGCGCGCCT
The DNA here is from genome assembly GCA_963757635.1 of uncultured Actinomycetota bacterium. GTDB lineage: Bacteria > Actinomycetota > Actinomycetes > Actinomycetales > Dermatophilaceae > Pedococcus. The sequence goes on from CAVWSK010000007.1 coordinate 636,793, forward strand.
CCAGGACCTCATGGGCGGCAAATGGACGACCGGCCGCCACGAGCTCACGGGCCGTCCTCAACGTCTCCTCGGGCGGCAGCGGTTCCTCCGACACCGGCTCAACTCCCTCGCTGCCGTACGGCAAGGGCCGACCCAGCCCATCCCGCGGCCTGGCTTGGCGAGCACGCCCGAGGGCATCACGGTCACGCGGAGGTCCAGTCACCACGACAGCGTCTCAGGAAACGCCCTCGTGGGCTGCGAACGTTCGCTGCGGATGGTTCACACCGGTCACCAGAGATACGGAATGAGCCGAGCGCGACCTTCTGCGAACTCCTGGTAGGCATCCCCCAACGCGTCCACCAGTGCACGTTCCTCGCGCCGCAGCCGATAGACGACAGCGACCGACACCAGGACGGACGCAGCCAATGCCCCGGCCCAGTTGCCCACCATGAGGCCGCACCCTGCGACAACCAGCACCAGACCTGTGTAGCTCGGGTGCCTCAGCACTCTGTAAGGACCACGGTCGATGACGAGCTGGTCTTCGCTGGTCTTCACGACCAGGGTGAAGTACCTGCCCAAGGTCGCGAACGACCACCACCGCAGGCTCAGGGCCAGCCACGTCACAACAAGTCCGACGGCGAACGGCCACGCCGCGCCGCCGGTCGTTGCACCCGGTGCCAGCGCTCGGCCGGCCGGCAGTGCCAGGATCCCCGAGAAGAAGACCGCCCTGAAGATCACCTCCGCGAGCACGTCGGCCCGGCCCGCACGCGGCCGTAGGTGCAACGCCTGCGAGAGCTCTCCCAACGCAAAGGCTGCGACGCTGACGTCGAAGGCCAGGAAGGCCACCTGCGACTGGGAGATGTACGGCGTGACCACGCTGCCATTGTCATCGCCGCGATGGCTGCCGGACGGCCCGGCGGCCCGGCGCGTTGTGCGAAACTCGAGGAGATGCAGACACGCTCGGGTGACTTCGCGTTGACGATGGACGAGTTGCGCGCGGTTGCCGGGTACGGCGTCGCGTGCGCCGCACCGGCACTCGTCCTCTTCCAGAGGGCCCGTCCCGATGACGCTCGCCCGGCCGCCGCTCTGCAGGCCGCTCGAGTCTTCGCCGACGGGGCGCCGCGTTCGCGCCTCCAACGCAGCACCGCGACCGACGCCCACCGGGCAGCCAAGGATGCAACGACCGACGCAGCCCGGCACGCGGCGAGCGCTGCAGGAGATGCCGCCGCCTCGGCATACCTCCATCCGCTGGCCAAGGCGACGCAGGTGCGCCACATCCTGGGGGCGGCCGCCCATGCCGCCCGGGCGGCCGAGCTCGCGCGCGGCGATGACCCGGTGGTCGCGGAGTACGTGGTCAGCGCCGCCGCCAGGCGAGCCACGCCGGTCGTGCTTGACGTGCTGACCCGCTATCCGCGGGCACCGCGGGGGCGCACCCGCGTCGCCGTGCTCATGGGACGGCTCGACAGCCTGCTCCGCGACCCACCTCCCCCGCCGCGCGTGGTCGAGGACCCCGGTCCGTTCTTCCACGGGACCAAGGCCGAACTGCGTCCCGGAGACCTGCTCACACCCGGCTGGCGCTCGAACTACGGGTCGGGGCGTCAGGCCAAGCACATCTACCTGACGGCCACGCGCGAGGGCGCGCCACTGGCTGCCGAGCTGGCCCGCGGCCAGGGGCCCGGGCGGGTCTACCGAGTCGAGCCAGTCGGCGCGATCGAGGACGACCCGAACGTCACCGACAAGCGCTTCCCCGGGAACCCGACCCGGTCCTACCGAACGACCGAGCCACTGCGGGTCGTCGAGGAGATCACCGACTGGAATCGCCCTCCCCCGGACATGATCCAGCGGATGCGTCAGGGCATGGCCGAGCTGGCCGAGCTCGGGATCGAGGCCATGGACGACTGACCCTGCAACCTCACCAGCAGTCCGGGACGACTCCGGGGTTCCCGGCTCGTGCCCAGGTTCGCAGGGCAGTCTCGCGAGCCGCGATCAGGCTGGCTGCCACAGCTCGACCCGGTTCCCCTCAGGGTCGGTCACCCATCCGAATCGGCCGACACCCTCCAGGTGCTGCGTCTCGTCAGCCACGTTCGCTCCCTTGGAGCGCAGCTGGGCGAGCATCGCGTCCAGGTCGCGAACCCTGAAGTTGAGCATCGCCTGCTGGGCGCGGGACCCGAAGTAGTCGGTCTGCGACTCGAACGTGGCGAACACCGTGGGCCCGACTTCTTGCGACCACAGGCCGTTGTCGTCGGTATCCAGGCCGAGGCAGTCGCGGTACCAACCGCTCAGGGCCTCCGGGTCGGCGGCGCGCATGAAGTACCCGCCGACTCCAAGCACCCGTTCCATGCCCCTAGCCTGCCGTGCCCACCAACACCAGCACCAGCGCCCTTCGCCTGGATCAGCCCCGGAGAGTGCGCATCGGGGCGACCGTCCTCAACGTCTCGGACGCGGCCCGGGCGGACGTGAGGAGCGCTGCTACGGTCCGGCCATGACGTGGATCGTGACCATCGGCCGCGAGGCGGCAGCACCTCGCCTGCGCGAGACCTACGATCGCATCGCCGGCCCGCATGGCGCGATCGACAACATCCTGCTGGCGCACAGCCTGCGCCCGCATACCTTGACCGGGCACCTCGGGCTGTACAAGGCGGTGCTGCACCACTCGCAGAACCAGTTGCCCGTGTGGTTCCTGGAGACCATCGGCGTTCAGGTGAGCCACCTGAACGGATGTGCCTACTGTGTCGACCACCACTCCGCCGGCTTGCGCAAGCTGCTGGCTGACGACGACCGTCATGCCGCCATCGTGGCGGCCATCACCACTGAGCGGCTGGACGAGGCCTTCGAGGGGCGCGAGCTGGCCGGCCTTGACTACACCCGGCGTCTGACCGAGTCGCCTCGATCGATCAGCGAGGTCGACGCGGTGGCTCTCCGAACCGCTGGTTTCGAGGACGGCGAGATCCTCGAGATCAACCAGGTGGCGGCCTACTTCGCCTATGCCAACCGCACCGTGCTCGGCCTCGGCATCACCACCGACGGCGATGACCTCGGCACGGCGCCGCCGGTGTCTGACGACCTGACGCAGTGGCGTCACGGCTGACGACCGCCTGACCACGGCCCCTTCGTCCCGGGGACGGTCTCGGCGGGCGGCCGGGGTTAGGGTCGAGCACATGCACGAACACCAGCGATTCGACGACGAAGCAGCGACGTGGGACGACGACGCCGGCCATGAGGCGCGGCAGGTCGCGGTGGCTCGGGCCATCGAGGAGGCCGTTGCCCTGAGCCCTCGGATGAGCGCACTCGACGTCGGCGGCGGCACCGGTCGGCTGAGCATCCTGCTCGCCGACCGGGTCGGGTCTGTTGTCGTGACCGACCCCTCCGCCGGAATGGTGCAGGTGGCACAGCAGCGGATCGAGGCGGCCGAACTCGGTGACCGGCTGCGCGCCGTCCAGGTAGACCTCACGACAGACCCGCTCGATGGCACCTACGACGTGGTGTGGAGCTCCATGGCGTTGCACCACGTTCAGGACCTGGATGGGCTGCTGCGGTCCGTGGCGGGGCTCATGGTCAACGGTGGTCGGCTGGCCATCGCGGACCTGGACGAGGATCCCGACGGCGCCTTCCACGCCGAGAAGGTCGACTTCGACGGACACCACGGATTCGACAGGCACCGCCTTGCCCAGCAGCTGGCCGACGCCGGGTTCGCCGACGTCAGCTTCGTCGAGGCCACGACCATCCTCAAGGCCGAGCGCGAGTTCGGCGTCTTCCTGTGCACGGCGACCAAGGGGCCAGAGCCCAGCGAAGCTCGCTGAGTCGCAGTCGGAGGATGGATCACGTGACACACATCAAACGTTTCGACCACACCGGGATCACCGTCACCGACCTGGACCCAGCGATCGCGTTCTTTGTCGGCCTGGGCCTCGAGGTCGAGGGCACCGGGTCCGTGGAGGGTGAGTTCGTGGAGACCGTCTGCGGCATTCCGGGCGCGCATTGCCAGATCGCGATGCTGAGGTCGCCCGACGGTGCCCGGCTGGAGCTCGCGAGCTTCGTGACACCGGACCAGACCCCGGGGTCCCCCGACGCGATGGCCAACGAGGTGGGTCTGCGCAACGTGTCCTTCGAGGTCGATGACCTCCAAGCAGCCGTCGACGCGGTGGCTGCGGACGGGTACGGGCTCGTCGGCGGCATCGGCGAGCACGAGGGCAGCGTGCGCATGGCCTACGTCCGTGGGCCCGAGGGGATCGTCGTGTCACTGTTCGAGCAGCTCGGCTGACGGCGCGCCCGGTCCCAGTCGGGACGTTGATCCGGCCACGATCGGATGCGAGGCTCGTCCCGTGATCGACGACTTCGCCAAGCCCTATCTGCGCAACTACCTCCAGCACGTTCGCGAGGCGATGCTGGCCAAGGTCGACGGGCTCTCCGACTACGACGCCCGTCGGCCGCTGACCACCACCGGAACGAACCTCCTGGGCCTGGTCAAGCACCTCTCGACCTGGGAGGCCAGGTACTTCGGCGAGGTCTTCGCCCGTCCCTATCCCGAACCGTTGCCTCGGTGGGACGTCGAAGCCGAGCGCCTCGCCGACATGTGGGCGACCGAGCACGAGTCGCGTGCCGACATCGTGGACCGCTACCGCCGGGTGTGGGACCACAGCAACGCGACCATCGATGCTCTTGCCATCGATGCCCCAGGGCACGTTGCGTGGTGGCCGCGCCCCGACGTGACCTTGTTCGGCATCGTGGTCCACGTGCTGGCCGAGACCAGTCGGCACGCCGGCCACGCCGACATCCTTCGCGAGGAGCTCGACGGAGCAGTGGGCACAGACGCCGAGAGCATGGCCTCGAAAACCCACGACGCCGCCTTCTGGGCCGAGCGGCGGGCGACGATCGAGCGGGCCGCCACCGCTGCCGGCCGGCCGGCGCCTGACGGGTGAGCCGATTCCGTCCTCACCGAGTTTCGGTGAGGACGGCGGCTTCCATGCTTGTACTCTACCTAGCCCCTAGGTAGAGTACAAGCATGGCGACGGCACCCAGGATGACCATGGCGACCCAGCTCGTACTGCGCGCCTTCCTCGCCGACCCTGCGGCAGAGCTCTATGGCAGCGAGATCGGGGGCGCGGCCGGCCTGATGAGCGGCACCGTCCATCCGATCTTGGCGCGCCTGGAGGCCGCCGGCTGGGTCGAGTCGCGATGGGAAGATGTCGATCCCCAGGTGGCCGGCCGTCCAGCCCGCAGGTACTACCGCATCACGGGCGAGGGCGCCCAGCAGGCGCGAGCCGAGCTGGCCCGGGTCCCCCGGCCCCAGCAGGGGCGACTGGCACCGCGTCCTGAGCCGGGGCTGCCATGACCGGGCCCTCCCCCACTGCGGGTGTGGCCACGACGGCGCGCGTCCTGGTCGGCGCCGCCACGGCCGCCCTGCCCCCAGGGGAGGTCCGCGAACGGTATCGCCGCGAGCACCTCGGCGAGCTCAGCGCCCTGCCCACCCACGACCAGGTCCACTACGCCGTCGGAGCACTCACCACGTCGTGGGCGCTCCGGCGCGCCCTACTCCAGGAGAGGGACATGACCACGACATCCGCCCGACCTTCCAAGCCGCTGCTGTGCAGGCTCAACCTCCACCACCGCTGGCGCAAGGAGTACAACCCCGCGGGAGAGACCTACCGCCGGTGTCGCCGGTGCGGCAAGGACGCCACCGGCGACGCACCGCGCGGAACGCCCAAGCACCCCATGCCCTACGCGTGACCCTGGCCTCGGCGTCCGTGGGGTCCACGCCCAGCCGCGTTCAGGCTTCGGGTGTGTCCAGGCCCTTGGCGATCGCGAAGCGGACCAGCTCGATCCGGTTGTGCAGCTGCAGCTTGCCCAGGGTGTTCTGGACGTGGTTCTGCACGGTGCGGTGGGAGATGAACAGCTCGGACGCGATCTCCTTGTAGGACATGCCGGTCGCGACGAGCTTGAGCACCTCGGTCTCGCGCTCGGTGAGCTCGGGGATCGGTCGCGCGGGGTCGACCTGCGGCTGGGTCGACATCTTGCGGAACTCCCCCAGCACCAAACCGGCCAGCCCGGGCGTGAAGACGGCCTCGCCGCGGGCCGTCGCCTCGACCGCTGCCACGATGTCCTCGCGTGACGCTGACTTCACGAGGTAGCCGGTGGCGCCCGCCTTGACCGCCTCGAGGACGTCCTGCTGCTCGCCGGACGCCGACAGCACGAGCACCCGGGTGTCCAGGGACCCCAGGGCCGAGCACACCTCGTGCCCGCGCATCCCCGGCAGGTTGAGGTCCAGGACGAGCACGTCGGGCCGGGTCGCCTTGGTGCGGTTGACCGCAGACGGCCCGTCGTCAGCGGTGGCGACCACCCGCAGCCCCGCCTCGGACAGGTCTCGGGCCACGGCGTCGCGCCACATGGGGTGGTCGTCCGCGACGACCACGCTGACGGTGGCCGCGTCCTGCTCGCTCATCCTTGTCCTCCACGAGATCCGAATCCGCCGGGACCCGACCCGGTGGCTGCCGGCCCCGCTCCGCCGGGTCCACCGTCGTCCTTGGGTGCGCGCATCCGCACCGTCACCCCGGCCCCTTCGCGCACCGCGTACTCCGCCGTTCCGCCGAGGTCGGCCAACCGCCCGCGGATGCTCGACGAGGCACCCAGCCTGCCGGCGGCAGCGGCCTCCTCGAGCCGACCGGCCGGCATACCGGTGCCGTTGTCCCGCACGGTCAGTGCCACCGCGTCCCCCTCGTCCTCCACGAGCACCCAGGCCTGCGCCTCCGCGCCGGCGTGCTGGCGCACATTGTCCAGTGCGGCGCCCACCGCGGCCACCAGCTCGCCGGCGACACGCGGGGGCACCAGGACGGGGTCGGCCGGGGCGACGAGGTGCACGCGGCCCTCGGCGAACCGGCCGAGCGGCTGGCGCAGGTCGACGTCACCGCTGACCGCCTCGGCCGACTCCATCGTCGAGGTGCCGCTGACCAGGGCGCGCAGCAGCCGTTCCTGATCGGCGGCCATGCCACCGAGCACGGCGACCTCGCCCCCGAGCTGGGTGCCCCGGCGGTTGATGAAGGCCAGCGTCTGCAGCACGCCGTCGTGCACGGTGCGGGCCAACCGTTCGCGCTCACGCACCCGGGCCTCCAGCACGATGGCCTCGCGCAGCTTGGCGTGACCCTCGCGGGCGAGGTCGGCGGCGTAGCCGATGAGGGCGCCGATGAGCAGCAGCAGCACGATGTTGTTGACGGTGTTGGGGGTGGCCGCACGCACCTCGACGAGGTCGACGAGCCCGATGAAGACAGCAGCTGCCGCGCCGCCCTTGCGTCCGAGCAGCACCGCCGCCGACACCACACCGGCCGCCGGCCAGATCGCGGGCAGGGTGCGCGAACCCGCCTCGATGGCGGCGTCGGAGTCGACCAGCCGCGTGGCCAGGATCGCCGCGGCCGCCAGGAGCAGCTCGGCGACGACCAGCCACAGACGGCGGCGGCGGTAGAACACCAGGAAGACGGTCCAGAGCCCGAGGACGGCGAGCACGGACCACGCCAGGGCAGGGCGCTCGAGGTCAGCCGGCCGGTCCCAGAGGGAGTAGGCCGCGTAGCCCAGGGCGATGGGACGGAAGACGTCGATGCCCTTCCAGAAGGCAGCGACGATCTCGGGCTGGGGTGACGTCGTGTCCCCGGACAGCACGGAGCCGTCCGTCCGACGTCCCCTCGCCACCGGTCAGCTCGCCGCGCGGCGGCCGGACTGGTCCGGCTCGTCGTGGGAGTCCCGCGAGCCGCGGTGCTGGGCGGGCTGGATCTCCGCGGTGGGGTCCTCGGCGTCGCCCGCGTCGCCCGCATCGGGTCCGGACTCGACCTCGTCGTCGCCCGGCCCGTCCGCGGTGGCCGAAGCGGGGCGCTCGCCGTCGCCGGCGTCGAGGGCCTCCTCCAGCTCCTTGGCGGCAGCACCCGGGAGCGCGGCCTCCTGGAGCTCGCGGGCCTTGGTCTTGGCCGCCGCGAGGATGCGGTCCTTCATGGAGGTGGCGTACATGTCGACGTACTCCTGCCCGGACAGCAGCATGAGCTCGTACATGAGCTCGTCCGTGATCGAGCGCAGGACGAAGCGGTCGTCCTCCATCCCCTCGTACCGCGAGAAGTCCAGGGGCTTGCCGATCTTGACGCCGATGCGCATCAGCTTGGGGATCTTCTTGCCGGTCGGCTGCGCCTTGTCGGTGCCGATCATGGCGACCGGGAGCACCGGCACGCCGGCCTCCAGGGCCATCCTGGCGACCCCGGTGCGACCGCGGTAGAGGCGGCCGTCGGGGCTGCGCGTGCCCTCGGGGTAGATGCCGAGCAGCTCGTCGCGGCGCAGCACCCGTAGCCCGGAGCGCAGGGCGGCCTCGCCGGCCCCGCCACCGGAGCGGTCCACCGGCAGCTGCCCGACGCCTCGGAAGAACGCCGCGGTCAGGCGGCCCTTGATGCCGCTGCCGGTGAAGTAGTCGGCCTTGGCCAGGAACGTCATCCGCCGCGGCACGACCAGCGGCAGGAAGATGGAGTCGGAGAACGAGAGGTGGTTGCTGGCGAAGATCGCGGCGCCGCTCTCGGGGATGTTTTCCTCGCCCTCGACCCATGGCCGGAAGAGCAGCTTGAGGATCGGGCCGAGGACGACCGTCTTGAGCACCCAGTAGAACAAACGCACACCTCCTTGTGACGCGGTGAACTCTACGACACTATCGACGTCCGCCGTGGTGCGTGCGAGGATGCGCCAGCGTCCCATCCCGCATCCCCAGGAGCTGTCCGTGTCCGTCCGTCCCGGCGCCGAGCCCTACTCCCACGACGGAGGGCCCACCGGTGTCCTGCTCGTGCACGGCTTCACCGGCAGCCCGGCGAGCATGCGGCCGTGGGGCGAGCACCTCGCGGCCGCGGGCCACACCGTCCGGGTCCCGCGTCTGCCCGGTCACGGCACCACGTGGCAGGAGATGAACCGCACGCAGTGGGAGGACTGGTATGCCGAGGCCGACCGGGCCTTCCGCGAGCTCCACGAGCGCTGCGAGCGAGTCTTCGTCGGTGGCCTCTCGATGGGCGGTGCCCTGGCCACCCGGCTTGCCCAGGAGCACGGCCCCCGGGTCAGCGGGCTGATGCTGGTCAACCCCGCGTACAAGGTCGAGGACGTCCGGCTCAGGGCCCTCCCGGTCCTGCAGGCGCTCGTCCCGTCGCTGCCGGGTATCGGCAACGACATCAAGAAGCCCGGCCAGGACGAGGTCTGCTACGACCGGGTCCCACTCAAGGCGCTCTACTCGCAGACCAGGCTGTGGGGCAGGGTCATCAGGGACCTCCCCGAGGTCACCCAGCCGGTGCTCCTGTGGCACTCGACCGACGACCATGTCGTGCCCGCGTCGAGCTCCGAGCTGCTGCTCGCCCGCATCTCCAGCGAGGATGTCACGGAGGTGGTGCTCCACGAGAGCTTCCACGTGGCTACCCTCGACCACGATGCGCCCCGTATCTTTGAGGGGTCGGAGCAGTTCATCGAGCGGCTCAGCTAGCCAACTCGACCAGAGACAGGGACCTACCCCATGGGCGACCGGGATGTGGACGCGGAGTTCGCCGACATCGTCGCGCACTGGGACGACGTCGACTCGCTGCCGGAGGAGAAGACCCGGCCGGGGGTCAACCCCCCGCTGGAGCCGCGTCCGAACCCGGTGAACCCCCCGCCGACCGGTCCGTTCGTGGTCTGGCGCGGTGCCGAGCAGGAGCCCCCCGCCGCCGCCGGCGAGGACCCACCCGACCCGGTCGAGCTGCTCGACCTCGACGAGGACGACCACTTCGAGCCCGGTCCCACCGCACCCCTGCCCCCGCAGGAGGACCTGCACTTCTGGGGCATTGTCGTGGGGCTGGTCGCCGGACCCCTCCTGCTGCTCTGGGTGGTGCTGTTCCGGCCCAACGTCAGCGGTTGGTGGACCCTCGGGGCGCTGGCCATGACGGTCACCGGCTTCGTGCTGCTCGTGATGCGCCAGCCGCACTCGCGCGACGACAACGACCCCGACGACGGCGCTCGCCTCTAGGGCTTCGCGGCTGGGTCAGGCCCCAGGTCGAGGTCGACCCAGACCGGCCGGTGGTCGCTCGCGGCGACGAGGTCTGCCGTGGGCAGGTCCACCCCGCGGTGCGGGAGCACGGTCAGGCCGGGTGAGGCGAAGACGACGTCGAGCAGCCGTCGTGGCGCCGCGGCCGGGTAGGTCGGCGCCGTCGGCGAGATGAGCCGCAACGCTGCCGCGAACTGCTGCCACGCACCGCCGGTGTCCCCCTCGTTGAGGTCACCCGCGACCACCACCTGCCCACCCCGGGCCACGGTCTGCAGGATCTGCGCCGCGTGCCGGGCGCGTTCGGCCGCGTCGAGGCTCAGGTGCACCGAGGCCACCACGAGCGGCGGAAGGCCGGCTGGACCCACGTGGGCCACGGCATACCCGCGGGTGCGCCGCGGCGGCGGGACCGGCAGGCGGTGGTGGCTGCACTCCCCCACCTGTACGCGCAGGGAGGTGAAGATCGTCGTGCCGCCGCTGCCGCGGTGGCGACCGGACCAGAGCAGGCCGCACTCGGCGGCGAAGTCGGCCACCTGCCAGGTGCCGAGCAGGCGGCGCGGCACCTCCTGCAGGCACAGCACGTCGGGGTCGATCAAGCGCACCACCCGCGCTGCGGCGCTGCGCTCGAGGGTGAGGTCCTTGAGGTTGTACGACGCGACCCGCATGTTGGCGGCCCGGACGCTCAGGTGTCCCGGCGGGCGAGGTCGGCAGCGCCGATGAGCCCGGCGTCGTTGCCGAGCTCGGCAGCCACGATGCGTGCCTCCGGCCGGTAGCCGCGCCCGGCGAGGTGCCGGCGGAAGGTGATGCGCGCCGGCTCGAGCAGCAGGTCACCGGCCGCGCTCACGCCGCCACCGATGACGAAGGTGCCGGGGTCGAAGGCCGCCGCGAGGTTGGCGATGCCCACCCCGAGCCACTGACCGATCTCGCCGAGCAGCTCGGTGGCCGTCGGGTCGCCATCCTGGGCGGCCTCGGTGATGAGCGGCCCGGTCACCGCCGACGGGTCGCCGTCGACGCGGGCGAGCAGGTCCGAGGCGATGGGGCTGTTGGCCGTCATGAGCGATCGGGCCTCGCGCACCAGGGCGTTGCCGGAGGCGTACTGCTCCCAGCAACCGCGGTTGCCGCACTCGCAACGCTGGCCCCCGGGCACGACCTGCATGTGGCCGAACTCGCCGGCGATGCCGTACTTGCCCCGCAACACCTGGCCGTCGGTGAGCAGCGCACCGCCGATGCCGGTGCCCAGGGTGATCATCATCAGGTGCGTCTCACCGCGTGCGGCACCGAAGCGCCACTCGGCCCACGCCGCGGCGTTGGCGTCGTTGTCGACCGAGATCGGCACCGGGACCCGGCGCTGGAGGGCGGCCTCGAGGGGTTCGTCGCGCCAGGACAGGTGGGGGGCGAAGACGACGGTCTTGCGGTCGGCGGCGACGAATCCGGCCGCTCCGATACCCACCGCGGCGACCTCCTGGCCGGCGATGTCGAGCAGCTCGGTCACCACCTCGACGATGGTGTCCTCGACCACACCGGGACTCTTCGAGCGGTGCGGGGTGTCGCGGCGCGCTCGGCCAACGACGTTGCCCTCCATGTCGACCAGGCCACCAGCGACCTTGGTGCCACCGATGTCGATGCCGACGGCGAGGCTCTGCTTCACGATCCGACCCCTTCTGCTGCGAGCGCAGCGGCTCCGATGAGCCCTGCATCGTTGCCCAGCGAGGCGGCGACCATCTCGGCGACCGGCCGGTGGCCGCGCCCGGTCAGCTGGCGAGCGTATGCCGTGCGGGCAGGTCCCAGCAGCAGGTCGCCGGCGGCGACCACCCCGCCGCCGATGACGATGAGCTCGGGGTCGAGGATCGCGGCCACGGACGCCGCGCCCTCACCCAGCCAGCGACCGACATCGGCGATGAGCTCGACCGCGGCGGTATCTCCCTGCTGGGCCACGGCGGTGACGTCGTGCCCCGCCAGGGCGGCAGGGTCGCCACCGCAGGCGTCGGCGAGGGCCGCTGCGTGCGGGGAGCCCGAGGCGACGAGCTCGCGGGCCTCACGGAGCAACGCGTTGCCGGAGGCGTAGACCTCCCAGCAGCCACGGTTGCCGCACCCGCACCGGATTCCCTCGGGCACGACCCGCATGTGGCCGAGCTCGCCGGCCACGCCGTAGGCCCCCCGCAGCAGCCGGGAGTCGATGACGACCCCGCCACCGATCCCGGTGCCGACCGTGACCAGGACCATGTCGTCGGCCTCCTGGGCGGCGCCGTGGCGGAACTCGCCCCAGGCAGCCGCGTTCGCGTCGTTCTCGATGGTGACGGGCTGGTCGACCAGTGCCTCGAGCCGCATCTTGAGTGGTTCGTCACGCCAGGCGAGGTTGGGGGCGAAGAGGACCGTCGAGCCGGTGCGGTCCACGAAGCCTGCGCAGGCCACCCCCACGCCGACGACGTCGTCCCGGGGCCCAGCGAGCTCGGCGACGAGCGAGGCCACGTCGTGGGCGATCTGGTCCGGGTCCTGGGCGGGCGTGTGCCGTCGGGCCCGGGACAGGATCTCTCCGGTGGCCGACACGACCCCGGCGGCGATCTTGGTCCCGCCGATGTCCACACCGATGGTCACACTCATGGGGCGGTGCTCTCCTCGTCCTCGATCCGGATGTCCTGCACCCGGCTGGTCCTGGTCCGGCCGGAGGGCTCGTCGCGCTGCCCCGGGCCGCCACGTCGTTGGGTGGCGAGGTCCCGCAGGGTCGCGGCCACGGCGCCGGCGAGGTCGGCGAGCCGGTCCACCGTCTCGGGCCGCACCGAGCGCAGCAACCCGATGCCCTGGCAGACCGGGCAGAGCTGGCAGCTGGCCGCCTGGCCGACCCCGTTGGCGGCCCCGCAGTGCTCGCACCGCCCCGTCGCACCGGTGGCCGTCGGTCCCGTCGAGGTGGAGTCCGCACCGACGGGCTGGCCCTCGTCGTCACCGGTCGGCCTGTTCTCCTCGGGGTCGCCCCCCGGGGAACCGTCGTGGGCAGGGTGGCCCTCGTGCGCGGCATACGCCGCCGTGCTCGCCCAGCCGCCCAGGGCGTCGAGCAGGCGCGCGGCCTCCTCGGCGACCGAGCCCACTGGCGGGCGCTGCTGGTCCTCAGCCACGTGGCCACACCTCCTCGTCGGGGACGAAGCGCACCCGCAGCAGTCCATCGCGCACGGAGGCACCGTCGACCACGCATCGTTGCAGAGCCGCGGGCAGGGTGAGCACCCGGCGGTGCTCGCCGACCGCCACGAGCAGCTCGTCGTCGCGTCGCTGCAACCGCAGATCGGCGGCGTGCGCGAGCGGCAGCGGGAGGACGAGCAGGAAGCCGTCGTCGGTGCGCTCCACCGTGAGCCCGCGGTGGGCGACCGGGGCGAGCAGGTCGTCGGCACCGCCGTCCTGCGAGCGGGCCAGGGCGTGCAGCGCGTCGGCGCCGATCGGTTCGGCCGCGAGGTAGGGGGTCACGAGGACCGGCAGCCCCGCGAAGGACTCGCGCACCTCGACCAGCCCCGCCTGCTGCGCGGTGTTCCACGAGCTGCGCCAGGCGTCGGGCGCATCACCGTGGTGCGAGGCGTCGGGGAAGACCCTGTTGACCACCACGGCGTCCACGACGAAACCGTAGAGCGACAACGAGGTCCACGTACGTCGTGACTCGGCGATGACCACCCGCTCGGGCGTCAGGACGAGCCGCACCGAGGTCCGGTCGCTGGTGAGCAGGCGGTGCACCGCACGCATCTGGCGGTGCCACCCGGTCACCGCCTCGACCACCGACACGTCGGGCAGCGGTATGCCGGCGGCGGCGGCCGCCGCCGGGCGCAAGGTGCGGATCAGGCCCCGCTGGGCCGGGAGCAGCCGCTCCAGGTGCCAGGCCAGCGCCTCGGGCAGCGCCAGCAGCCGCAGCGTCTCGGCGGTGGGTGCACAGTCGACGACGACGAGGTCCCACGGTCCGGACTCGACCTGCGCCCGCAGCTCCAACAGCGCCGCGACCTCCTCGGCACCCGGCAGCCGGGTCAGCTCCTCGGCGACGACGGCGTCGATGCCCACGGTGCCCAGGACCGACAGGAGGTAGTCCTGCACGACGCGCCATGACTCCCCCAGCAGCTGCGGCGGGCTCACCTGCAGCGCCGACAGACTCGGCTCCACCTCGACCGGCACCCCCGCCGGGCCGTCCAGTCCCACCCCGAGGGCGTCGCCGAGGGAGTGGGCTGCGTCGGTGGACATCACCAGGGTCTTGGTGCCCGCCCGGGCAGCCCGGACCGCCGTGGCCGCGGCCGTGGTGGTCTTGCCGACCCCACCCTTGCCGGTGAAGAGGATGACGCGCATGGCCTAGAGGCCTGCCGGGGTGGTGCTCAACCCTCGACGCGCTTCTTGAGCTCCTTGAGCGCGGTGTCGATGATGACCTTCTCGGCCTTGCGCTTGAGCATCCCGAGCATGGGGATCTTCACGTCGACGGCGAGCCGGTAGGTCACCGTCGTCATGTCCTTGCCCTGGGCCGCCAACGTGTAGGAGCCGTTCATCGCCTTGAGCACGGTCGCCTCGACGAGGGTCCACGACACCACGCCGGTGCCGTTCTTGCGCACGTCCCACTCGTAGTCCAGGACGTAGGTGTCCTTGATCGCGCCCGCGTCGAGGGTGAACTGCACCTGGTCGGCCCAGCCGTCGCCCTCCTCGGTCAGCACGCTGACCTTCTTGACCTCGGTCGCCCACTGGGGGTAGCTCGCGAAGTCGGCGATGACGTCGAGCACCTCGCCTGGTTTGGCGGCGATGTCGATGCTGGACTCGGTGCGGTCTGCCATGCGCCGAAGGCTACAACGAAGTCCCTTCGAGGCGGTCCTTCAGTCCGTGCACGGCCCGCTTCCAGCGCAGCGTGTGACGGGTACCCACATCCCTCGGCGCGCCGGGCGCTCGGGTGCCCCGCACGTAGTGGTGGACCACGGCGCCGTCCCAGTAGGGCTCGATCCAGACCTCCATCTCCCCCACGACCTGGCCGGACACCGCCCAGCGAACACCCTTGGGCCCGCGGTCGCGCACCAGCTCCAGCCTCAGGTGGGGCCAGATCTGCCCCATCCAGGCCTGGTCGTCGAGGTGGGCGCGGATCGCCTCCGGGCTGGCTCGGATGAAGGTCTCGTCGACGATGTCGACCCGGCGCACCCGCATGGCGACAGTGTTCCGCAGGTCACGCGGTGTTTCGCGACGGCCCTCCCGGAGTGTGGCTACCGGTGGGTAGGCTGGGTCTTCCGAGGCATCCCGTGCCGTCGTCAAAGGAGACCCTGTGCAGGAACATGTCGCGCCCCCGCTCGTCGCGCCCACGACCGAGGGCAGCCTGGCCGACCTCCCCGCCCGCAACGCGGTCTCGAACCCGACCCGGGTGGCCTTCTCGCGCAAGGAGGCGCACGGCTGGGTCGAGGTGACCGCAGCAGCAGTTCAACGACGACGTGCGCGCCATGGCCCGGGGCCTGATCGCCGCCGGCGTCAAGCCCGGTGACCGCGTCGCCATCATGTGCAAGACGCGCTACGAGTGGACCCTCACGGACTTCGCGATCTGGACCGCGGGCGCGGTGACCGTGCCGATCTACGAGACCTCCTCCGCCGAGCAGGTCGGGTGGATCCTCGCCGACTCCGGCGCCTCGGGCATCATGCTCGAGACACCCTCGCACGAAGCCACCGTCGCGGAGGTGCGCGACCAGGTGCCCACCCTCGAGCACGTCTGGCAGGTCGAGGCGGGCGCCGTCTCCCAGCTCTCCGAGGCCGGCGCGGCGGTCAGCGATGCCGACCTCGCCGCCGCCACCGGCGCGAGCAACCGGGCGAGCATCGCCACGATCATCTACACCTCGGGCACGACCGGGCGCCCCAAGGGCGTGCAGCTGACCCACGACAACTTCATGGCGCTGTCCGACAACGCGATCACCAAGCTCAAGGACGTCGTCAAGGCCGAAGGGGCGTCGACGCTGCTGTTCCTGCCGCTGGCGCACGTGTTCGCCCGCTTCATCCAGGTCCTGTGCGTGACCGGTGAGGCGACGATGGGCCACAGCGCGGACATCAAGAACCTCCTCGGCGACTTCGCCGAGTTCAAGCCCACCTTCATCCTCTCCGTGCCCCGTGTCTTCGAGAAGATCTACAACTCCGCCGAGCAGAAGGCCGCTGCCGAGGGCAAGGGCAAGATCTTCGCCACCGCCGCCGACACCGCCATCGCGTGGTCGACCGCGCAGGACACGGGCGGCGCGGGGCTCGGGCTCAAGGCGCGCCATGCGCTCTTCGACCGGCTCGTCTACGGCAAGCTGCGTGCCGCCATGGGCGGGCAGGTCATGTATGCCGTCTCCGGCGGCGCGCCGCTCGGCACCCGCCTCGGCCACTTCTTCCGCGGTATCGGCGTGATCGTCCTCGAGGGCTACGGCCTGACCGAGACCACCGCGCCCGCGACGGTCAACGTGCCCGACCGGGTCAAGATCGGCACCGTCGGTGCGCCGCTGCCCGGGGTCGGCATCCGGATCGCGGACGACGGCGAGATCCTCATCCGGGGCAACAACGTCTTCGCCCGCTACCACAACAACGACGAGGCGACCTCGAGCGCGGTGCTGGACGGGTGGTTCCACACCGGCGACATCGGCGAGCTCGACGAG
The DNA here is from genome assembly GCA_963757635.1 of uncultured Actinomycetota bacterium. Classification (GTDB taxonomy): domain Bacteria; phylum Actinomycetota; class Actinomycetes; order Actinomycetales; family Dermatophilaceae; genus Pedococcus. The sequence continues at coordinate 653,395 of CAVWSK010000007.1, forward strand.
GACGGCTACCTGCGGATCACCGGTCGCAAGAAGGAGCTGCTGGTGACGGCCGGCGGCAAGAACGTCGCACCGGCCGCCCTCGAGGACCGGCTGCGGGCGCACCCGCTCATCTCGCAGTGCATCGTCGTCGGCGACCAGAAGCCGTTCATCGGGGCCCTGCTCACCCTCGACGAGGAGATGTGGCCGGCCTGGTCGAAGAACAACGGGATCGCCGGGGTGACCTTCGAGCAGGCCCGACGTGACCCTGCCGTGCTCACCGAGCTCCAGAAGGCCGTCGACGACGCCAACAAGTCGGTGTCCAAGGCCGAGTCGATCCGCAAGTTCGCCGTGCTCGAGGGCGACTTCACCGAGGACAACGGCTACCTCACCCCGAGCCTGAAGCTCAAGCGCAACATCGTGATGAAGGACTTCCACGACGAGGTGGAGGCCCTCTACAGCGGCGCCAAGGAGTGACCTCTACGGTCTAGGCATGCCTGCCGGTCCGCGCACCCCCACGTCGAGCCGAGCGATCGCGTTCGCGGTGGCCTGGCTGGTGTTCTTCGCCGCCCTGCAGTGGAGCGTGGTCCGCTACCGCATCCCGATCGTCGTCGTCCTCACCGCCGCCACCCTCGCCCTGGCCCTGTGGCAGTGGCGCGCGTGGCACATCGCGCTGACACGTCCGGCCGTGACCCTGGCGCTCGCCGGCTCTGCCCTGGCGACGCTGGCGATCCCGTTGTTCAGCTACCTGGCGCCCACCGGCCTGGCGGTGGCGACGACCGTGCTCGTCGTCGCTCCCCTCGCGTGCGCCCTGCTGCTGTGGTCACGGGCGCCCCGTGCGGCCGCAGGAGCCACGGCGGTGGCCGTCCTGGCGTATGCCGTGTGCGCCGCCACCGCGATCCGGTCCTCCCCGCGACCGCGGATCGACGTCTGGGTCACCCTGCAGCAGGCCAGTGACGGGCTGGCCCGCGGTGAGAACTTCTATGCGATGAACTGGTCGGGATCCCCGGGGATCCAGGACGCGTTCACCTACCTGCCGTGGACCGCGGTGCTGCTCGCGCCCGGTCGCTGGTGGTTCGGCGACGTCCGCTGGGCCCTGGCGTTCTGGACCTTGGTCGCCGTCGCCGGTGTCTGGCTCCTGGCTGCGGGGCGGTCCGGCCGGGCCGTCGGCGGGCGTGGGTGGACCGCGGCGGCAGTGACGGCGCTGCTGCTCCTCGCGCCGGGCACGCTGACCCAGCTCGACCAGGCCTGGACCGAGCCCCTGCTGCTCGCGGGAATCGTCTGGTGGGCGGTCCTGGTCCACCGAGGTCATGCCTGGTGGGCGGTCCTGCCACTCGCCCTGGCCTGCGCGAGCAAGCAGCACCTCGCCCTCCTGCTCCCCATCCTGCTGCTGTGGCGACCGTTCGGCTGGCGGCGGACCCTCGTGACCGGCCTGGCGACCGGCGCTCTCATCGCGCCCTGGTTCCTGGCCAGTCCCCCGGACTTCGTCCACGACACCATCACGCTGCTGCTGTCGTTCCACCCGATCAGGTTCGCCAACACGCTCTACCTGCTGGCCCTGAACACCTTCGGCGTGACCCTGCCCTTCTATGTCACCGGCCTCGTCGTCCTCGGGACCCTCGCCGCGGTGCTCTGGACGGTGTGGCGCCGCCAGCCACCGCTGGACGCCGTGCTCCGCTGGCTGGCCCTGGTGCTGCTCGCCGCGAACCTGGTGAACAAGCAGGCCTTCTACAACCAGTTCTGGCTGGTCGGGGCGGTCGTCGTGGTCTCCCTGGCGCTACCGCGCGAGAGCGCGCCCGCCGCCGGACAGGAGCTCGGCGCCCCGGTGTCGGCGGACCGCAGGAACGTCAGGACGTGGAAGCAACGACCCTGGTGACCAGATGTGCGAGGTCGAGTGGGTAGACCGTCCCACCCGCCATCTGCGTCGCCCGTGGGTCGATCCACTCGATCCCGACCGTGGAGCGCAGCTCGGTCTCCTCGAAGGCGACGGGGACAGCGGTGTACCGCGGCGTCAGCAGGGCGAAGAAGACCTGCTGCTGGTGGATCACCTGCCCCTCGAACGGGAAGACGACCTCGTCGGCGTGCACCGGGCCCAGGAGGTCGGCGGGTGCGACCCGGCGCCCGGTCTCCTCCCACAGCTCGCGGACCGCCGCCTCCCGCTCGGACTCACCGTCGTCGACCCCGCCCCCGACCGTGTACCAGTAGGTGACGTCGGGCTGGTGGGGGTCGCAGCCGTGGATCATGAGCACGTGACCCGTGTCGTCGACCACCAGCACCCGCACCGCCCGCCGCTGCACCAGCTCGCTCACGCCGCCAGCTTCGCGAGGTAGGCGAGCCACTCACGGGTGAAGCTCTCCTGGCTCGTGTGCAGCACGGAGGAGAACGCCGCTCGGGTCGTCGCCTCCGGGTCGCTGGACGCGCTCGACTGGTCGGTCGTCGTGGCCACCGCGAGGTAGAACCGCACCATGGCGTCGATGCCGTAGCGGTCGACGACCCGCGTCACGGCCAGCCAGGCGGCGTTGTAGCTCGGGGCGATGGTGCTGCGGCCCGGGTCGAAGTCGGCGGCACCCGGCAGCGCCGCCGGCCCCTGACCCGCGCGAACCCGCTCGAGCAGCGCCGCCGCCACCTGCCGACGGGTGACGCCCGCGTCGCGGTAGCCGACGTAGTCGGCCATGCCCTCGGACAACCACAGCGGCACCGGCCGGTCGGTCGTGGCCCGGATCGCGACGTGGGTCGTCTCGTGCGTGACGACGACCTGCTGCCCGCGGCTCTGCAGGCTGGAGAAGGCCCCCGGGTTGACGACGACCCGGTCTGCCCCCGCCCTCCCGGCCCGGTCGAAGGGACCGTCGGTGATGGCCGCGACCTGGTCGACGGCACCCGGGTCCTGCCCCACCTGCGCGGCCATCTGGGCCGTCGTCGCGGGCACGACGAGCACCAGCCGTGGGCGCCACGGCACCGTCCAGACGGCGCCCACCTCACGCACGGCCGTGTCGCCGAGCGCCAGGTAGGGCTCGAGCCGGCTCCGCGGCCCGACACCGACGACCAGGGTGGTGGTGCTGCGCAGCACGGTCAGCCGGGGCAGGTCCCACACCTGCGGCTGGGTGCCGCCATCGGTGTCGTCGGCGAGCTTCCAGCCGTCGGGCCGCCGCACCACGGTGAAGTAGGACTCGAACTCACGCGACCCGGTGTCGAAGCCTGCGAAGTCATAGGTCCCCCTGACCCGGGACACCCAGGCCTCCGGACCGACCTGGGCCACGCGCTCGGCGCTCAACGCGGGCGCAGGCTCCGGGGTGCCGTAGGAGAAGGTGCCGATCGGGAGCACTGCGAGCGCGTCGAACTGGGCGAGCTGGCGCAGGCCGAAGCCGGAGGTGGTGCTGTCGAGCGTCGCGGCGAAGGCCACCCGGTCCCGGGCCCGCACTGCGGCGGCCCGGTGTCCGAGCAGGACGCCCAGGGCCTCCTCGCGAGCCACCGAGGGGTCGGGCGCATTCTGCTGGGTCGTCGCGAGGACCGATGTCGTCGGTGCCGGGGCGGGGGTCCCCGTCGCGCACGCACTGACGAGGAACAGGACGACCGCGACGCCCGCCCCGCGGACGCGCGCGGCGCGCGCCCTGCTCACCGGTGCCTGGTTGCCGCGTCCCACCAGCCCATCGTAGGCAGCGGCGCTCAGCCCACGGCCCGCACGTGCGCAGCCCAGGGCTCGCGGCGCGCCAGCGCACTGGTCGCCTCCTGGGCGCTGACCAGGCCCAGGGCGGCGAACCGGCTGACGGCGGACCGCTCGGCGGCGTCGAGCGGGAGCTGGCCCCCCGTGGGCGCCATCAGCGCCGTCACCATGCAGTCGTCACAGTGCAGGTCACGCACGGGGCAGCTCTGGCAGTCGATGATCATCGCGATCACCCCTCTCTGGTCGGCAAACTCGGGTGGACCTCGTCCCACTGCCCACGACGGTAGGAGGAGCCACCGACAGCGCCGTCCGGTCCTCGACCGCACGGAGGTGGGCCGCATCCGCCTGCCCGCTCGCCGCGGCGTCCGACGGGCGCGCCTGCCGCCCCCTGTCACCCCTGCGTCCTACGGTCGAGGACATGCAGATGGTCCAGGGCACGTTCGACGACCTGGGCACGGCGCTGTCCGACGTCACGTTCGTCGTCGTCGACCTGGAGACCACCGGTGGCAGCCCCGCCGACTCGGCCATCACCGAGATCGGGGCGGTCAAGGTGCGGGGCGGGGTGGTGCTCGGCGAGTTCCAGACCCTGGTCAACCCGCACGTGCCGATCCCGCCGTTCATCCAGACCCTCACGGGCATCACCACCGCCATGGTCGCGGATGCCCCGCGCATCGAGTCCGCGCTCCCCTCGTTCCTGGAGTTCGCGCAGGGCGCGGTCCTGGTGGCCCACAACGCGGGCTTCGACATCGGGTTCCTCAAGATGGCCGCCCGCGAGCAGGAGATCGAGTGGCCCGGGCACGCCGTGCTCGACACCGTCCACCTCGCCCGCCAGCTGGTGCCGCGGGACGAGGCGCGCAACCACAAGCTGTCGACGCTGGCCGCCCTGTTCGGCGCCGCCACCACGCCCGACCACCGGGCGCTGCACGACGCCCGCGCCACCGTCGACGTGCTGCACGCCCTCATCGGCCGCGTGGGTGGTCTCGGGGTGCACACGCTCGAAGAGCTGTCGAGCTACACCTCACGGGTCAGCCCCGCACAGCGGCGCAAGCGGTGGCTCGCCGACGGCCTTCCCGACGCGCCCGGGGTCTACCTGTTCAAGGATGGCGACGGCCGGGTCCTCTACGTCGGCACCTCGGTCAACATCCGCACCCGGGTGCGCAGCTACTTCACCGCCTCCGAGCAACGCACCCGGATGGCCGAGATGGTCCGGCTCGCCGAGTCGGTCACCCCCGTGGTCTGTGCCACGCCGCTCGAGGCGGAGGTCCGCGAGCTGCGCCTCATCGCCGAGCACAAGCCGCGCTACAACCGTCGCTCCAAGACCCCCGAGCGCGCCACCTGGGTCAAGCTCACGGTCGAGGCGTTCCCCCGGTTGTCGATCGTGCGCGAGGTCCGTGCCGACGGCGCCCACTACATCGGCCCGTTCGGCAGCCGGGCCTCCGCGGAGGCCGCCGTGGCGGCGGTCCACGAGGTGATCCCACTGCGCCAGTGCGTCCAGCGGCTGTCCCCCACCCGTCGGGTCGGGTCGTGCGCGCTGGCCGACATGGGCCGGTGCGGGGCGCCGTGCACCGGCGCCCAGAGCGTCCAGGAGTACGCCGTGGTGGTCCAGGACGCCGTGCACGCCCTGGCGGGCGACTCCCGAGGGGTGGTCACCGCCCTGCGCTCACGGATGGGGTCGTTGGCCGAGCAGGAGCGCTACGAGGACGCCGGCGCCGTGCGCGACCGGATGCTCGCCCTGGTCCGAGGCATGGCCCGCGCGCAACGACTTGCGCCCCTCGCAGCCAGCCCCGAGATCATCGCGGCCAAACCGGCCTCCCTGGGCGGGTGGGAGCTCATCGTCGTGCGTCACGGCCGCCTGGCCGCCACGACGACCTCGCCCCGGGGTGCCGACCCCATGCCCTATGTCGACGCCGTGCGCGACAGCGCCGAGGTGGTGCTGCCCGCTCCGTGGCCGGCTCCTGCCGCCACCCCCGAGGAGACCGAGAAGGTGCTGCGCTGGCTCGAGCTGCCCGGCGTGCGCATCGTCGACCTCCAGGGCGAGTGGACCTGCCCCGTCGGGGGCGCGGGCGGCGCCCGGGCCGAGCTCGAGCCGCAGACCGTGGCGCGGCACGCGGTGGCCGGTTTCGTCGCGGCCTCCTAGGCGCCTTCGCGGCACGACCCGCCCCACCCCCACCTGCATCCGCCGCAGTGGCGGCCCCGGGCCGATACATTGGGCTGGTGATCTCCGCCATCGTCCTCATCAACGCCGACGTCGACCGCATCCCCGAGGTGGCCCAGGCCATTGCCGAGCTCGACGGGGTCAGCGAGGTCTACTCGGTGGCCGGCGACGCCGACCTCATCGCCATGGTCCGGGTCCGCGCCCACGAAGACCTCCACGACGTCATCGCGGATCGGCTCAACAAGGTCGCGGGCGTCACCGGCACCGCCACCCACATCGCCTTCCGCACCTACTCCAAGCACGATCTCGAGGCAGCCTTCAGCCTCGGGCTCGACGGTGACTGACCAGCTGCGCTGACGGCCCGGTCAGCGCCTGCCAGGGCCTCACCCAGATGGCCGAGATGAGTAGCAACGCGCATCCGCCCCCATCGCCGTAGGGCCAGACTGGCCCCACCAGCGCACGGTGCGCTGCTCCCCCCTGGAGGACCGATGTCGCCGATCCCGTGCCCGGCCTGCGGCGTGCCGCTGCCCCCCTCGCCGAGTGCCTGCCCTGCCTGCCACCTGCCCCTCACCGGACCCGACGCAGCCCGGCTCTGGCAGGTCGACCAGGACCTGGCCGCGCTGCAGGCCGAGCGCCGCGGACTGCTGGTCTCCCTGCGGTCCCAGCCCCAGACCACGGACCCGCGCCCCGACACGCCGGCGGACCTGCCCCTCGCCGGACCACAGCCCGCTCCCCGCCGGTCGTGGACGACCCAGCAGACCCTGCTGGGAGTGGGCGTCCTGCTCGTGCTCGTCGCGGCCTCGATCGCCCTGGCCGTGGCGTGGTTCGTCATCGGCCGCTACGGGCAGATGGTCGTCATGGGCGGCTTCACGGTCCTGGCCGCCTATGTCGCCCTTTACCTCTCACGGCGTGGCCTCCCCAGCACCGCCGAGGCGCTGGCCCTGGTCGCCGGTGGGCTGATGCTCCTGGACGTCGCCGCCGCCCGCCGGTTCGGGCTGCTCGGCCTGGATCGTCTGGACGGTCGCGGCTACACCGCCGTGGCGGGACTCGTCGTCGCCGTCGTCCTGGCCCTGCTGCACCGCCGCGACCGACGCATCGCCGGCTTCGCGCTGCTGTCCCTGACCGCAGCCTCGATCGGCTGGGCAGGGATCGTCGCCCTCGGTGACCGGGTCGACGCCGTCGCTGCAGGTCTCGCCCTGGTCGGGGCCGTGGTCTTCGGCCTGCTGCACCTGGTCCTGCCCGCCGACCTCGGCCTGACCCGGCGGGCCGCCACCGGGCCCGCCGCCGCGTGGAGCGCCGTCTCCCTGGTCCTCGCGGCCACCGGCGCCGCCCAGGAGGCCGAGCGGCCGGGCAGTGTCCTGAGCGTGAACGGCGTCGCCTGCGTCGCCCTGCTCGTCCTGCTCTGCGTGGCGGGAGCCCTGACCGTCCGGCGCGTGGTGCACACCCGCGCCGCGCGGCTCGGATCTCGGGCCGCGCTGCGGTCGGACTGGGCCGGACGCGTCGTGTCCGGCGACTGGCGCGCCGCGGGGGTGGTATCGGTCGTGGCGACCGCGGCCATGCCTGCCGCGGTCCTGACCCTCGGCGCCCAGCTCGGCGCCACCCGGGCCGCGATCCTGGCCGTTCCCGTGGCCCTGGTCGCAGTCGCCCTGCTCGTCCTGCGGCCGGCCGGCAGGTCGCTGGGTCAGTGGTGGCTCGACGCCCAGGCGGCGGCGGCCCCGGTCATGCTCGTCGTCGTCACGGCCACCACCGGAGCCCGGGTGCCCAGCCTCACGGCGCTCGCGCTCCTGGCGCTCGTGGCGGCCGCGGCCGCCGTGGTGCGACCCGTGCTGCGGGCCCCAGCCAGCGGCGTCGCAGCGGGGGCCGGTCTCGCTGCTGTCGCCCTCGCCGGAGACCTCGCCTCGGCGCAGGTCCAGACCCTCGCCGTCACCGCGTTCGCGCTGGCCCTGACCGTGGTCGCACTGGCCCGGCCGGCGCGGGCCGAGGAGGTACCGGTGGCGCTGGTGGGCGGCCTGGGGTTCCTGGGTGCGCTCGCGCGGTCCCTCGACCTCGCCGGCGGCTACACCGTCACGGTGCTCACCGCGGTCACGATCTCCGCCATCGCCGCAGCGGTCCTGCGCCGGCCGGTGCGGCCCGTGGCCGCCGCCGTCGCCGCGATGTCCGGGACGAGCGCCCTGTGGCTCGCCGGCGGGCTGGTCTCTCCGGAGACCCAGTGGGCCCTCCTCGCCCTGTGCGTCGGCCTGCTCGTCGGGTTGGCCCTGTGGCTCCGGCGCACCGTCGAAGAGGTGGTCCTCGGCGCAGCAGCCGTGGTCGTCGCCGTGGCCGCGTTCCTGGTGGCCCTCGACCGCGGGTGGCCGCACGCCGCCGCCGGTGCGGCCGCGGCATACGGACTCCTCGCGGTGGGGTATGCCGCCCTCCCGCACCGTCGGGCGCTGGTCTCCCTGGGGGTGCTGGGCCTGGTGACCGGCACCTGGGTCGAGCTGGCGCACGCCAACGTCGACACCGTCGAGGCCTACACCCTGCCCCTCGCGGCGCTGCTGCTGGCGGCCGGGCTGTGGTCGCACCGTGAGCTGCACGACCACTCCTGGCTCACCGTCGGCCCGGCCCTGGTCGTGGCCCTGATCCCCTCGGCCCTGCTGACCGCCGGTGGCGAGGGCCTGGCGCGACCGCTGCTCACCGTCTCCGCGGGCGCGGTGGTCCTCGTGGTCGGGGCGTGGCGCCGCTGGCAGGCCATGGTCGTCGTGGGCGCGGTCGCGGCGGCCGTCGTGGCGGTGACCCAGCTCGGCCCCTACACGCTGCAGGCACCGCGCTACCTCACCCTGGGCGCGCTCGGTGTCGCGCTGCTGCTCATCGGTGCCCGCTACGAGCAACGGCGCGCCAACGCCCGCCACGCGATCAGCTGGCTGGCCTCGATGTCCTAGGCGTGCCTCGGCCGGGGACGCGCGGCGACCGTGGCGAGCGGTCGCTCAGCCGGTCGCCGCGCGGCGCGTGGCCTCGGCCCAGCGGTCGAGCTGGCGGGCCGCCGCACCGGAGTCCAGCGCCTGCTCCGCCTGCTGCATCCCGTCACGCAGCCCCATGAGGAATGCGTCCTCCGACGACTCCGGATCCGGAACCGTCAGGGCCAGCGCGATCCCGGCATTGAGCACCACCGCGTCGCGGACGGCGCCTCGACCACCGGCGAAGAGGTCCCGAGCGACCTGGGCGTTGTGGGCGGCGTCGCCCCCGCGCAGCGCCTCGATCGGCGCCCGCTCGAGGCCCACGTCCCGGGGCTCGAGGGTCCGCTCGGTCACGACGCCCTCGCGCACCCACCACACGGTCGAGGTGGTGCTCAGGGTGAGCTCGTCGAGGCCGTCGTCGCCGCGGAAGACCGCGGCGTCCTTGCCGCGGCCGGCGAAGACGCCGGCCATCAGCGGGGCCATCCGGGGGTCGGCGACCCCCACGGCGGCATACGTCGGCTGGGCTGGGTTGGTGAGCGGGCCGAGGACGTTGAACGTCGTCCCCACGCCCAGACCGCTGCGTGCCGCTGCCGCATTCTTCATCGCGGGGTGGAAGGCCTGGGCGAAGCAGAAGGTGATGCCCGCCTCCTGGGCCACCTGGGCCACCCGCTCCGGGCTGAGCGTCAGGCTGATCCCGAGGGCCTCGAGCACGTCCGCGGATCCCGAGGACGAGGAGGCGGCCCGGTTGCCGTGCTTGACGACCCGGATGCCGCTCGCGGCGACCACGATCGAGGCCATCGTGGAGATGTTGACGGTGTTGGACCGGTCGGCGCCCGTGCCGACGATGTCCAGGCTCGGGCCGGGGACGTCGATGCGGTTGGCGTGGGCGAGCATGACGTCGGCCATGCCACGCAGCTCCTCGACGGTCTCGCCCTTGGCGCGCAGGGCGATGAGGAAGCCGGCGACCTGGACGGGCGACGCCTCACCGCTCATGACCTGGTCCATGGCCCAGGCCGCCTGGTCGGTGCTGAGGTGGCGACCCGCCAGGAGCAGGGTGAGCAGGTCCGGCCAGGTCCGCGCTGCCGGGACGGGGGTGGTCACGGGCTCAGGAGGCGTTCGTGCGCCCGCGACGACCCAGCTCGGCCACGGCGGCGGCCAGGGCGATCGGGTCGAGCGGGTGAGGGACGGCGAGGTCGGCGAGGGACCACGTCGCGAGCCAGCCGTCCTGCGGACGCCCGGTCAGCACCAGGATGGGAGGGCAGTTGAAGATCTCGCTCTTGAGCTGGCGGCACAGCCCCAGCCCCCCGACCTTGGCGGCTTCGCCGTCGAGGACGATCACGTCGAAGGACCCCGCCTCGACCGCCTCGATCACTGCCGCGGCGGTCGCGCACTCGCGCCAGGACCCCACCTCGACGTCGCGCGCGGGACGTCGACCCACGTTGACGCGGACGGCGTCGCGGGTGGTGCTGTCGTCGCTGTAGAGCAGCACCGAGATCTGGCGCATCGGGGCGCCTGACGAGGTCGGCGTGTCGGCGTCGGTCGCGTGCGAAGCGGTCATGTCGCAGATGGTACCGGTGCCGTCCTCGGGACCCGCCGCGCACCCTTGGGGGGTCGGCGGTGTGTCCCCCGCCGAATGTGGCAATAATGGCTCCGTGGCGACAGCATCCGCAGTGACCTCAGACCCCGTCCGCCCCGCCGGGACCATCCCCGGGCACGGGCCGGTCTCCCGTCCGAACATGGTGTCGGTGGGCACCATCGTGTGGCTCGCCAGCGAGTTGATGTTCTTCGCCGGCCTGTTCGCGATGTACTTCACGATCCGCTCGGTCGAGCCCGACCTGTGGTTCAACCGGACCAGCACCCTCAACGTGCCGTATGCCACGGTCAACACCCTGATCCTCGTGATCTCGTCGGTGTGGTGCCAGCTCGGCGTGCACGCCGCCGAGCACGGCAAGGCCCACCGCGGTACCGCCTCGCTGCTCGCGGTCAAGTCCTGGGGCATGCGCGAGTGGTACGTCCTGACCTACCTCTTCGGCGCGATCTTCGTCTCCGGGCAGGTGCTCGAGTACGCCAACCTGGTCCACGAGGGCATCTCGCTGTCCTCGGACGCCTACGGCTCGGTGTTCTACCTGACGACCGGCTTCCACGCCCTGCACGTGACGGGCGGGCTGCTGGCCTTCCTGCTCATCATCGGGCGCACCTTCACGACGCGGCACTACAGCCACGCCCAGGCCGCCGGTGCCGTCGTGACCTCCTACTACTGGCACTTCGTCGACGTGGTGTGGATCGCGCTGTTCTTCACGATCTACATCCTCAAGTGACCCGCACGCCCTTCATGTCTGCCGCCTCCGCTCCGACCGACAGGACCGCACCGTGAACGCCCTGGCCGCCCGCCGCCGACACCCCGCCGCGATCGCCCTGCTCCTGATGCTGGGTCTGGTCGTCACGGGCCTGGCCTACTCCGCCCTCGCACCCAAGACCGCCTCGGCGTCGCCGGCGGCGGCCAGCGAGGTCCAGGGCGGCAAGAAGCTCTTCCTCGCCAACTGCGCCACGTGCCACGGCCTGCAGGCGCAGGGCACCAAGGCCGGCCCCAGCCTCGCCGGTGTCGGCGCCGCCTCGGTCGACTTCCAGATGGGCACCGGTCGGATGCCGCTCGCGGGGCCCAACGTCCAGGCCCCGGCTGGGCAGGTCCGCTTCAGCGACGAGGAGATCGCCTCGATCGCCGCCTACGTCGCCTCGCTGGCCCCAGGACCGGCCGTCCCGGATGCCCAGTACTCCAGCGGTGAGGGCGGCAACGTCGCCAAGGGCGCCGAGCTGTTCCGCGTCAACTGCGCCATGTGCCACAACTTCGCCGGCTCCGGCGGCGCGCTGACCCGCGGCAAGTACGCGCCCAACCTGCGCAACGTCGAGGGCAAGCACATCTACGAGGCCATGGTCACCGGCCCCCAGTCGATGCCCGTCTTCAACGACGCCAACATCGACCCTTCCTCGAAGAACGACATCGTCGCCTACCTGCACGCGATCGACAAGCAGGAGAACGTCGGCGGCATGAACCTCGGCAACCTCGGTCCGGTCTCGGAGGGGCTGTTCATCTGGGTCTTCGGACTCGGCCTGATGCTCGCCTTCGCCGTCTGGCTGGGCAAGAAGGCCGCGTGATGACCCGTCACGCGACCTGTGCAGCAACACCCTCCATGGGCGACAATGGAATTGACCACCGCGACGCGACAGGATCGACCACACGATGAGCGAACACGACACGCCCAGCGGCGAGGTCGTCGGCACGAGCGGTGACGGCTACGGCTCTTCCGCGGTCCGGCTCGACCAGGGCCACATCGAGGGCGCCGGTGGTCTGCCGGAGCGGTTCGAGAACCCCGGCCTGGCTCCGCACGTGCCGCGTATGGCCGACCTCACCGAGAAGGCCGCGAAGCGCGCCGAGAAGCAGGTCGCCACGCTCTTCGGTCTCTCCAGCATCGCCACGGTGGCCTTCGTGGTCGCCTACTTCGCGATCGACCAGGAGAGCGTCGGCTTCATCCCCGGCATCGGCAAGACGAGCATCTACAACGTGGTCCTGGGCGTGACCATGGCGATCGCCCTCCTGGGCATCGGCGTGGGCGCCGTCCACTGGGCCAAGACGCTCATGCCCGACGAGGAGTCGGTGGAGATGCGCCACACGCAGCGCGCCTCCGACGAGGACCGCCAGCGGGTCGTCACCAACCTCACGGACGGTGGCGAGAAGGCCCAGCTCAACCGTCGCCCGCTGATCAAGTACTCCCTCGGTGGCGCGCTGGGCCTGTTCGCCCTGCCCCTCGTGGTGCAGATCGCCGGCTCCCTGGGTCCCACGAACATCCAGGAGCTCAAGTACACGATGTGGAAGAAGGGCGACCGGCTGGTCCGCGACCCCGAGCGCACCCCGATCCGGGCCGACCAGGTCACCATCGGCTCGGTCTTCCACGTCCTGCCCGAGTCGATCAAGGACTCCGAGCACGTCCTCGAGGACAAGGCCAAGGCCGCCGTCCTGGTCATGCGCCTCAACCCCGAGGACATCAAGGTGGCCAAGGAGCGCGACTGGGGTCACGACGGGATCGTCGCCTACTCCAAGATCTGCACCCACGTCGGCTGCCCCGTAGGCCTCTACGAGCAGCAGACCCACCACCTGCTGTGTCCCTGCCACCAGTCCACGTTCGACGTCACCGAGGACTGCAAGGTGATCTTCGGTCCTGCGAAGCGCCCGCTCCCGCAGCTGCAGATCACCGTGGACTCCGAGGGTTACCTGGTTGCCGACGCGGCGTTCCACGAGCCTGTCGGCCCGAGCTTCTGGGAGCGTTCATGACCACCACCAGCACTGGCGCCGACCGCCTGCGCGCAGACGACCAGCAGCCCGAGGAGCCGCCCGCACCCGGCCTGAAGGCCGTCGGCGGCATCGCCGGCTGGCTCGACGACCGCACCGGCGGCGCGAAGCCGGTGGGCTACCTCATGAAGAAGGTCTTCCCCGACCACTGGTCCTTCATGCTCGGCGAAGTCGCCATGTACTCGATGATCATCTGCCTGCTCACCGGAGCCTTCCTCACCTTCTGGTACGTCCCCAGCGCCGGTCAGGTCGTCTACGACGGCTCCTACCTGCCGCTCAAGGGCGTCACCATGTCCGAGGCGTTCCGCTCGACGGTCGACATCTCCTTCGACATCCGTGGCGGCCTGCTGATCCGGCAGATCCACCACTGGGCCGCCCTGATGTTCATCGTGGCCCTGTCGGTGCACATGCTCCGCGTGTTCTTCACGGGCGCCTTCCGCAAGCCGCGCGAGATCAACTGGGTCATCGGCACCGTGCTGTCGATGCTCGCCCTGATCGAGGGCTTCGCCGGCTACTCGCTCCCCGACGACCTGCTGTCGGGCACGGGCCTGCGCGCCGCCGAGGGCTTCATGCGCTCGGTGCCGGTGCTCGGTTCCTACATGTCGTACTTCCTGTTCGACGGCCCGTTCCCGGGTGAGGCGATCATCCCGCGCCTCTACTCGGTCCACGTGCTCCTGCTTCCCGCGATCCTCGTCGGTCTGTTCACTGCCCACATCGGCTTGGTCTTCGTCCAGAAGCACACCCAGTTCCCCGGCCCGGGCCGCACGAACGACAACGTCGTCGGGTTCCCGGTGATGCCGGTCTACGCCGCCAAGGCAGGTGGCTTCTTCTTCATCGTCTTCGGCGTCCTGGCGCTGATCTCGGCGCTGGTGACCATCAACCCGATCTGGGCCTACGGTCCCTACGACCCCTCCCCGGTGACGGCCGGCTCCCAGCCCGACTGGTACATGGGCTTCGCCGACGGTGCCCTGCGCCTGCTCCCGGGATGGCTGGAGTTCGTGGCGTTCGACCACACCTTCTCGTTCAACGTCATGATCGGCGCCATCCTGCTCATCCCCGCGATGTACGGGCTGATGGGCGCCTATCCCTTCCTCGAGAAGTGGGTCACCGGCGACGAGCGCGAGCACCACCTGCTCGACCGCCCGCGCAACAACCCGACGCGCACCGGCCTGGGCATGGCGGCGGTGACCTGGTACTTCATCCTCCTGTTCGCCTCCGGCAACGACCTGATGGCCATCAAGCTCAACATGTCGATCAACGACCTGACCCACTTCTTCCGGGTCGCGATCTTCGTCCTGCCGCCGATCGTGTTCTGGGTGACCAAGCGGATCTGCCTGTCACTGCAGCGGCGCGACCGCGACCTGGTGCTGCACGGTCGCGAGACCGGTCGCATCGTCCGCACCGCCGACGGCCAGTTCTTCGAGCAGCACGAGCCGCTCGACGAGTTCACCCGGTGGAACCTCGTCCAGCACGAAGGTCACGCACCCCTGCAGCTCACGGCCGGCGTCGACGAGCACGGTGTGGCCTCCCCCACCGCGCGCAAGGACCGGGCCCGCGCAGCGCTGTCCCGGTTCTACTTCACCGACTCCGTCCCGCCGGTCACCCCCGCGGAGCTCGCGGCCGCGCACCACGACGGCCATGGCGCCGAGTCGATCGGTCAGATCGAGGCGGCACCGGAGGAGCAGACCGGCTCACGGCCGGCGCTGGAGAGCTCGCGGCGCGAGCCCCCGAAGCGTCCCTGACGACCACCCCACCCCGCGCATGACCCGGTATGCCGCCCGCTCGAGCGGGCGGCATACCGCTGTCCACCGCCTGCACCGGTCCATGGCAGGCTGAGTGCGTGGTCGAGATGGGGGCAGCCGAGTTCGAGCGGGCAGTGGGTGACGCGCTGGACGCGGTGCCGGTCGAGCTCATGGCCCTGCTGGACAACGTCGCCTTCTTCGTGGAGGACGAACCCCCCGAGGACGACCCGGACCTGCTGGGGGTCTACGACGGCACCCCGCTGACCGAGCGAGGCGACGCCTGGGCGGGCGCGCTGCCCGACCGGATCGTCATCTTCCGTGGCCCGCTGTCGCGGATGTGCGAGGACCGAGAAGACCTCCTCGAGGAGATCGCTGTCACCGTGGTGCACGAGATCGCCCACCACTTCGGGATCGACGACCACCGCCTGCACGCCCTCGGGTGGGGCTAGGGACCCCCCGCGAGGGCCAGCCGCTCACCCGGTGCGGAGTCCGAAGGCCGTCGCCACCGAGGGTGCCCTGGCGGCCTTCCCCAACGGCGTGGTCCCGGTGACCTCGGCGTAGAACCGCGCCAGCGAGTAGTGCGTCAGCGCGGTGTGCACGACCTTCCCGTGGAGGGTGGGGTGGGCGACCACGGTCAGCACCCGGTTGTCGGCACTCTGGTCGTCCTCGTCGGCGGTCAGCACCACCGCGAGCCGCCCCGAGCGCCAGTCGGGGCCCGCCATGACCTGCCGCATCCACCCGTCGAACCACGCGTCGGCCGTGGCGAGGGAGCAGTCGTGGGCGTCGTGGCACAGGTCCGGTACGACCATGCCCGCACCGGGCAGGGCGCCGTCGCGCACTGCGGCACCCAGGGCGGCCAGGGGGAGGTCGTGGCTGCGGCAGGAGGCCCGCTCGGTCGGGAAGTAGGCCCACGGGTTGTGCCGCACCCGGTAGCGACCGGAGTCGGTGGTCTGGCACGGCGTGGCCATCCCGTCGGCGTAGACCGCTGCGGTCCGGCCGGCGTCCAGCGCCAGCCCGAAGACCGATCGTCCCGGGACGCGGTGGGCGCCGGGGCCTGCGTCGTCGGTGACGCCCTGCGTGCTGCCCGAGGCGATGGCGAGGTAGTTGGGCAGGGACGGGTGCCGGATCGCGTCATAGTGGTCGGCGTAGGCGAACTGCTCGGCGAGGCGGTACGTCCGGGGCATCTGGGCGCGCATCTGCGACAGGGAGTGGTTCTCGACCACGAAGACGAGCACCTTGTCCACGACGGGGGCGGTGCTTGCCGCCGGGCTCGTGGTGCCCGAAGGGGTGGTCGGTGGCTCGACCGCGTGGGTCGTCGTCGGGGTGAGGACCGTGCCCGACGGGGACACCGTGGCGCCGCCGGCACCACCCGGGCCGGAGCCCGATCCGGCACAGGCCGACAGGACGACCACCGCGAGGGCGCCCGCGAGCCACGGACCAGCCGCCTGCGGCCACCGGGCACTGCGTCGCCCGGTCACGAGATCAGCGGGCGGGGGCACGAGCCGCTCAGACGAGCGCGCTCTGTGCCTTCCACTTGGCGAACGAGTACTGCCACACCCCGATGCCCTCGGTGGGCAGGAACGGCCTGCTGGAGCCGGTGAACTTCACGACGTCACCGACCTTGGAGTTCTCGAACATCCACTGCGCGTTGGCGGGAGCCATGTTGACGCAGCCGTGGCTGACGTTGGAGGTTCCCTGGGCCCCGACCGACCACGGTGCGGAGTGGATGTACTCCCCCGTCCAGGTCAGGCGCAGGTTCCACTTGGTGTCGAGCTTGTAGTAGCCCGGCTTGCCCTTGGGGATCCCGATGGTCGTGGAGTCCATCGTGACCTGACCCTCCTTGCGGATGATCACCTTGGTGCCGGAGCGGGTCTCGGTGAGGGGGCCGGGGCGACCGGTGCTCACCGGGATCACGCGCAGGACCTTGCCGTCGCGGCGGACGGTGATGGTGTGCGCCTTGATGTCCACCGTGGAGATCATCGACGAACCGACCGTGAAGCTCGCGCTGTCGTCGTTGGCGACCCACTTGTCGGGTCCGGTCTGCACGCCCGTCAGGGGTGCCTTGATGGTGACCGTGGTGCCCGGCTTCCAGTAGGTGGCGGGGCGCCACATGAGCTGGCGGTTGTCCAACCAGCCCCAGGCGCCGTCCTGCTTCGGCGAGGTGGTGACCGTGGCCAGCTCCTCGACCTTGGCCCGCATGGCCTTGGTGGTGACAGCCGAGTCGAACTGGATGCTGACCGGCATACCGACCCCGACCGTGGCGCCGGAGTTGAGGATGCCGTAGGTGGCGGTCACGGCCGGCTTGAGGGTGCTGAAGGTCGCGGTGGTGGTGGCCGGGGTGCCGTCGGATCCGGCGGCGACCGCGGTGATGGTGTAGGTGGCTGCCGGCTTGAGCAGGCTGCTGGAGGTCCAGGTGCCGTCGGGGGCCAGCTCGCCCTTGAGGGCATCGCCCTTGGCGTCGGCCACGGTGACCTCGCTGAGGGTGCCGGTGGTCGCCTTGACCACCACGGGCTTGTTCGGCAGCACGCCGGTCGCCGCATCGGCGGGCGTGATGCTCAGCTCTGCCGGGGTCGCGGTGGGCTTGGGGACGGTGGACGAGCTGCTCGGCGCACCCACCACGTTGTCGGTCGCGGGGCTGGCGACGCTGCCCTGGCAGGCGGCGGTGAGTGACGCAGCGGCCACCACCACCAGCGTCGCCGCAAGACCGCGTGACCGAAGTGTCCTACCCACGTATGAACTCCTGTGCTCCTGCGCCGCCCTGGCGCCTCGACCGTGACCGTGCCAACAGGGTGTCCGCGGATTCGGGCACCCTTCACCCGAACAGACGCCGCAGGGCCGCTGAAGGTTGTCCGCGTCGAAGGATCGGGCTGTGAAACTGTGATTGGCCGGACGGTCGTGATGCCGCGCCGAGCCCCCTGGGAAAGGCCCGCACCAAGCGGACCTCGCCCTATCATACCTGCTCGGCCACCGGAACCCGCACATGACGAACGGGCGCCGGTCCCGTGGAGGGAGGCACCCGGTCGTCAGGGACGTGCGCGCAGGTCAGACTGCGTGCGGTCCCTTGAAGTACTCGAAGGTCCAGCCGACGAGGGCGATGGCCCCGATGCTCGCCCCGATGATGAACAGCCACCAGCCGACCGCCACGCCGAGGAAGCAGACCGCCGCACCGGCTGCCAGGGGCAGGGGCCACCACGAGTGGGGGCTGAAGAAGCCGTACTCCCCCTCCTGCTCGGCGATCTCACCGCCCGGGTTGTCCTCGGGACGCTCGGGGAGCCGGCGCGCCGTGGCCCACAGGTAGAAGGCGATCATGACGCCCAGACCGGCGGACAGGAACAGGCCTGCGGCGCCGACCGGCTCGCGCCAGTGCGTGAAGATGCCGTAGATCAGGCCCACCGGCGCGAAGAACGCCGCCAGGATGACGAACAGCTTGTACTCGATCTTCACGGGTCAGTCACGCTCCTCGTGGAACCGCGGGTGCTTGTCCTGGTCGAACTCGCCGGTGGTGTGCCCTCGCTCGCCGGTGCCGACCTCGCCCGCACCCATGATGCGGGTCAGGGTGTCGGGGTCGGCGTGCAGCCCACCGGCCGGGGCGGCCTCGGGGTGGTGCAGGTCGAAGGCAGGGCGCTCGGACCGGATCCGGGGAATGGTGTCGAAGTTGTGCCGCGGCGGCGGGCAGGAGGTGGCCCACTCGAGCGAGGCGCCGTAGCCCCACGGGTCGTCGGTCTCGACCATGGGCGCGGTGCGCCAGGTCTTCCACACGTTGTAGAGGAACGGCAGCGTCGAGGCGGCCAGGAGGAACGACCCGTAGGTCGAGATCTGGTTCAGGACGGTGAAGCCGTCCTCGGGCAGGTAGTCGGCGTAACGACGGGGCATCCCGTCGATGCCGAGCACGTGCTGGATGAGGAAGGTGATGTGGAAGCCGAAGAACAGCATCCAGAAGTGGATCTTGCCGAGGGTCTCGTCGAGCATCCGCCCCGTGAACTTGGGCCACCAGAAGTAGAAGCCGGCGAACATCGCGAAGACCACGGTGCCGAAGACCACGTAGTGGAAGTGCGCCACGACGAAGTAGCTGTCGGAGAGGTGGAAGTCCAGCGCCGGGCTGGACAGGATGATCCCCGTCAGGCCGCCGAACAGGAACGTCACGAGGAAGCCGATCGCCCACAGCATCGGTGTCTCGAAGGACAGCTTCCCGCCCCACATCGTGCCGATCCAGTTGAAGAACTTCACCCCGGTCGGCACCGCGATCAACATCGTCATCACGGCGAAGAACGGCAGCAGCACCTGCCCGGTCGCGTACATGTGGTGGGCCCACACGGTCACCGACAGCGCCGCGATGGCGATGGTGGCGAAGACCAGGGTCTTGTAGCCGAAGATCGGCTTGCGCGAGAACACCGGGAGGATCTCGGAGATGATGCCGAAGAACGGCAGGGCGATGATGTAGACCTCGGGGTGGCCGAAGAACCAGAACAGGTGCTGCCACAGCATCGGGCCGCCGTTTCCGGGGTCGAAGATGTGGGCCCCGAACTTGCGGTCCGCGCCGAGCGCCAGCAGGGCCGAGGCGAGCACGGGGAAGGCCATGAGCACGAGCAGGCTCGTCACCAGGATGGTCCACGTGAAGATCGGCATGCGGAACATCGTCATGCCCGGAGCGCGCATGCAGATGATCGTGGTGATGAAGTTGACCGCGCCGAGGATGGTGCCGAAACCGGCCAGGGCCAGCCCGAAGACCCACAGGTCGCCACCGAGGCCGGGGCTGTTGGTCGCGTCGGACAGGGGGGCGTAGGCGAACCACCCGAAGGAGGCCGCGCCGCTCGGCGTGAGGAACCCGCCCGCGGCGATGAGCCCGCCGAAGAGGTAGAGCCAGTAGGCGAACATGTTCAGGCGCGGGAAGGCGACGTCAGGGGCGCCGATCTGGATCGGCATGAGCGCGTTGGCGAAGCCCGCGAACAGCGGCGTCGCGAACAACAGCAGCATGATCGTGCCGTGCATGGTGAACAGCTGGTTGTACTGCTCGGGGTTGTCGACGATCTGCAGACCCGGCTCGAACAGCTCGGCGCGGATGAGCAGCGCCAGGATGCCGCCGAAGATGAAGAAGGCGAACGAGGTGATGAAGTAGAGGTTGCCGATGATCTTGTGGTCGGTCGTCGTCATCCACTTCACGACCGTCTGGCCCTTGCTCAGGCGGCGCGTGGTGGTCGGCGTGGCCGTGCGCAGGTAGGTCGTGGTCGACTCGGTGGCGGCAGCCATCACTTGCTCCCCGCGCTCGGAACGAGGTTCTGGTCCTCGTTGATGATCTTGGACTGGTTGAGGGTGTTGTCCAGCTGGCCGGTGTTGCCCTGGGCCTTGAGGTCCGCGATGTGCGCCTCGTAGGTGGCCTCGTCGACCACCTTGACGTTGAACAGCATCTGGGAGTGGTAGGCGCCACACAGCTCGGCGCACTTGCCCTTGAACTCACCGGTCTCGGTGGGGACGACCTGGAACTTGTTGACCCGACCGGGGATCAGGTCGAGCTTCTGCAGGAAGGCCGGCACCCAGAAGGAGTGGTTGACGTCGCGAGAGGTGAGCACGAACTCGGTGCGCTTGTTCACCGGCAGGTAGAGCGTCGGCAGCGACTTCTCCACGCCGGGCTTGCCGGTCAGCTCGGCCTGGGTGCCGGCCTCGTAGGTCTGCTCGTTGACGTAGTTGAAGTCCCAGCTCCACTTCTTGCCCACGACGTTGACGACGACGTCGGCCGGCTTGGAGGTGTCGAGCAGGGCGGCCTCGTCGCGGGCGGTGTAGTAGAAGAGCACCGCGATCATGAAGACCGGCACGACCGTGTAGAGGATCTCCATCGGCACGTTGTAGCGCAGCTGCACCGGCAGGGTGGTGTCGTCCTTCTTGCGCCGGTAGGCCACGACGCACCAGAGGATCAGGCCCCAGGTGATGACGCCGACGACGAGGGCCGCGATCCACGCACCGTTCCACAGGGAGGTGACCCGCTCACCGCCCTCGGTCACGGCGCGGGGCAGGAAACCGTCCTGGACGCGACCCGCGCAGCCCGAGAGGGCCAAGGTGGTCAACGTCAGCACAACGGCCGCGGTCGAGCTCCTGCTGATGGTCCGCCGCCGCAGTGGGCGCGGCGCAGAGACGTCATGGTGACGCAACGGTGCACCTTCTTCGAGACAGTGGTGGGACATCTCCGCAAACCCTACTCCAGCCCGGACGTCACGTCCGGTCAGGGTCGGACTACCGTCAGGGTGTGGCGAACCCCCCTGTCGGCCGGGCTCTGCTCGATGCTGCGCCGGGGCCGATGCACCCCGCGGCGCGCACCACCCTGCTCGCCGCGATCGAGGCAGGCTGGGCCGATCCGCGACGCCTGCACCATGAGGCGCGGACGGCGCGACGGTTGCTCGACCGGGCCCGGGCCGTGCTGGCCGAGGGGCTGGGTGTGCGTCCCTCGGAGGTGGCCTTCGCCCCCGACGGGCCCACGGCGGTGCGCTGGATGGTCGAGGGCCTGCGGTATGCCGCGCGGCGCAGTGGCGGGCGCACCGTCGCCTCCGCGGTGGAGCACTCCGCCGTCCTGCTCCCCGGGCGCCAGGTGGCCGCGGAGGCCGCTGCCCCGGAGCGCTTCGAGGAGGTTGCGGTCGACGCGGGCGCCCGGGTCGACCTGGCCCGGTGGGGCCGGGCGGTTCGGGTGCCCGGCACCGTCGTCGCGGCCCTGCAGCATGCCAACGGCGAGGTGGGGACCCTGCAGCCGCTGGAGGCAGCCCTGGAGCTGTGCCGCGGAGCCGGTGTGCCGCTCGGCGTCGACGCGCAGGCGTCGCTGGGCCGGGTTCCCGCACCGACGGCATACGACGTGCTCGCCGGTGACGCGCAGTCCTGGGGCGGCCCGGGGGGCCTGGGTGTCATCGTCGTCCCCGAGCGGGTGAGGTGGCGCCTCCCCGGCGCCGCCGACCCCGACCCCTCGCTGGGTGGGCCCACGGGCCACGTCCCCTGGATCCCCCTCGCCCTCGCCGCAGCCGAGGCCTGGCAGCAGACCGACGCGACCCGTGAGCAGGACGCGCGGGAGGCGGCGCAGCTCGTCGAGCTGATCCGTGCGGCCGCCCGCGGTGTCGCCGACGTGGACGTCGCCGGCCCCCCCGAGGGGCGGCTCCCCCACGTGCTCACCTTCTCCGCCCTCTACTGCGACGGGGAGGCGCTGGTCCGCGCGTTCGACCGGCGGGGTTTCGCGGTCGCCTCCGGGTCGGCCTGCACCTCGAGCACGCTGGAGCCGAGCCACGTGCTGGCCGCCATGGGCGCCCTGACCCACGGGAACATCCGGGTGACCCTGCCACTGGCCGCCGTGGCACCCGAGCGCGCCGGGCAGGTGGAGGCCTTCGCGGCGGTCGTCGCCGACTGCGTGCACGAGGTGCGCACCGAGCTCGGGGCCGACCGGGCATGAGCGGCGACGCGGTCGACGAGGTCGTCGACGCCCGCGGGCTGCGCTGTCCCCTCCCGGTGATCCGGCTGGCGCAGTCCGCCCGGCAGGGGGCAGCGGGCAGCGTGATCGAGGTGCTCGCCACCGACCCCGCAGCCCGGTCGGACATCCCGGCGTGGTGCCGGATGCGCGGTCAGGACTACCTCGGCGCCGTGGAGGTCGCGGCAACACGGCAGACGGGCGCACACACCGCCTACCGGGTGCGCATCCGCACTCCCTAGGACGCGGTCGTCCCGAACTGCGGCGGGGGCAGCGCCACGGCCTCCTCGAGGTGACGCAGGTACTCCTGTCGCGAGATGGTGACCACCCCGAGGGTGCGCAGGTGGTCGGTGGCCCACTGCACGTCGATGATCCGGCGCGGGTCACCGTCCGCGAAGACGAACCCGGCCATGGCCAGTACCGCCGCCTTCGAGGCGTCGGTCACGCGGTGGAACATCGACTCGCCCGCGAACAGGCCGCCGACCGCCAGGCCGTAGAGCCCACCGACGAGCTCGCCGTCGAGCCAGGTCTCGATGCTGTGCGCCCAGCCCAGGGCGTGCAGCTCGGTGTAGGCGTCGACGACCTCCTGGGTGATCCACCGGCCCTCCCGGGAGGGGTCCGCACAGGCCGCGACCACCTCGTCGAACGCCGTGTCGACGCGCGTCTCGAACTGGCGCAGCGACCGGCGCAAGGACCGGCTGACGTGGACCCCGCCCGGCAGGAGCACCCCTCGCGGGTCCGGTGACCACCAGCCCATCGGCCGCGCACCGAGCTCGCCCAGACCCATCGGGAAGACCCCGGAGCGGTAGGCCTCGACCAGCGTCCCGGACCGCAGGTCTCCCCCCACGCCGACGAGGTCCTCGCCATCCTCGACCTCCGTGAGGTCGAAGTCCCACGAGGTGGGCAGGGGCTCGGTCGGCTCCGGCACCGGCTAGGGGGCCACGCAGGAGATGTGCGGCGCGATGGTCTCGGCGGAGTCGTCGCCGTAGGCGTCGGCCAGGCGCTCGAGGAAGCGGGCCTTGCCCAGGGTGTACTCCTGCGTGCCCACGGTCTCGATGACGTAGGTCGCCAGCATGGAGCCGAGCTCGGCCGCGTGGCGCAGGCCCAGGTCGACGGCCAGGCCGGTGAGGAAGCCGGCCCGGAAGGCGTCACCGACACCGGTCGGGTCGGCGCGGCGGACCTCGCGGGCCACCGTCACCTCGATGGGGTCCTCACCCTTGCGCTCGATCGTGACGCCGTCCTTGCCCTTGGTGATGACACGGGTGTTCACCCGGTCGGCGATCTCGTCCTGGCTCCACCCGGTCTTCTGGGCCGTCAACGCGGCCTCGTACTCGTTGGTGAGCAGGTAGTCGGCACCGTCGATGAGCTGGCGGATGGTGTCGCCGTCGGCGAAGGCCAGCTGCTGGCTGGGATCCGCCGCGAACGGGATGCCCCGCGACCGGCATTCGCGGGTGTGCCGCAGCATCCCTTCGGGGTCGTTGGCCCCGATGAGCACCAGGTCCAGGCCCCCGACCCGCTGGGCCACCGGCCCGAGCTCGATCGCGCGGGCCTCGCTCATCGCACCGGCGTAGAACGTGGCGATCTGGGCCATGTCCTCGTCCGTGGTGCAGACGAACCGGGCGGTGTGCTTGGAGTCGGAGACGTGCACCGAGGTGCAGTCCACCCCGTGGCGCTCCAACCAGCTGCGGTAGTCGTCGAAGTCCTCCCCGACGGCGCCGACGAGGATCGGGCGCTGGCCGAGGTTGGCCATCCCGAAGGCGATGTTCGCGGCGACCCCGCCGCGACGGACCTCGAGGTCGTCGGCGAGGAAGGACAACGAGACCTTGTCGAGCTGCTCGACGACGAGGGAGTCGCGGAACCGCCCCTTGAAGGTCATCAGGTGGTCGGTGGCGATGGAACCGGTGATGGCGATCTGCACGCATGGCAACCTACCCGGTGCCGGCGCCACGGGCACGACCGAGCCGCGCCTCGGGTTACCCGACGGTAGGCGTGGTGCTCACCGGGCCATGGTCCTAGCGTGGCGCCATGACCCCGAGCCCCGACCTCCCCGTGTCGCCCGACGGCAGCGACACGGGCGCCGAACTGCAGGAGGACCCCCTGGCGTTCGACTTCGGCACCCTGCGGGCCATGTTCGTCAACTGCACGCTCAAACGCTCCCCCGAGCAGAGCCACACCCAGGGCCTCATCGACGCCAGCGCCGCCATCATGGCCAAGCACGGGGTGGACGTGGGGATGGTCCGGGCGGTCGACCACGACATCGCGACCGGGGTCTACCTCGACATGACCGAGCACGGCTGGGACCGTGACGAGTGGCCCACGATCTTCGCCGAGATCCTCGAGTGCGACATCCTGGTCCTCGCCGGGCCGATCTGGCTCGGTGACAACTCGAGCATCACCAAACGCGTGGTCGAACGCCTCTACGCGGGCTCGTCGATGACCAACGCGGCCGGGCAGTACGTCTACTACGGCAAGGTCGGCGGCGCGATCATCACCGGCAACGAGGACGGCATCAAGCACTGCGCCTCCAACCTGCTCTACAGCCTGCAGCACATCGGCTTCACCATCCCCCCCGGTGCCGACGCCGGGTGGATCGGCGAGGCAGGCCCCGGGCCCTCCTACCTCGACGCCGGGAGCGGCGGTCCGCAGAACGAGTTCACCCAGCGCAACACGACGTTCATGACGTGGAACCTCATGCACCTCGCCGCCGTCTTCAAGGCGCGCGGGGGCTTCCCTGTCGGGGGCAACCAGCGCACCGAGTGGGATGCCGGCGCCCGCTTCGACTACCCCAACCCCGAGTACCGCTAGCTAGTGGCTTTCGTGAGGTACTTGACTTAGTCGAGTACTGGGCATAGTTTCTGGCCATGGCTCACGACGCACAGATGCTCAAGGGGGTCCTGGCCCTGCTCCTGCTGAGCCTGCTCTCCGAGCAGGACGGCTACGGCTACACCATCGTCACGCGCCTCAAGGAGGCCGGTTTCGACGACCTCGCCGAGGGCACGGTCTACCCGGCCCTGACCCGACTCGAGGCTGCCGGTCACCTCGAGTCCTACCTCCAGCGCTCGGACTCCGGCCCGGCCCGCAAGTACTACCGCACCACCGACTCCGGGCGCGCCGAGCTCGTCTCGCGCGCCCACTCGTGGCGGACCCTGGTCCGCACCGTCGACACCGTCACCGCACCAACGACCACCGCACAGGGGGCTTCATCATGACCATCATCGACCACCTCCGCATCGGCTCCGCCGTCGCGCGCTACGACCTCTGGCTGGACGCGCGCGGCGTGCCGCGGCGGGTCCGGCGCGACCTGTGTCGCGAGCTGCGCAGTAACCTCACCGACGCGACGGCCCACGAGGGCTCGCGGGCCGCCCTGGTGGGCATCGGCTCCCCCAAGGCCCTCGCATACGCCGCTGCCGAGGCCCACGAGGGGCGGCCCCGGTGGTCCTTCGGCGGCGCCGTGGGCCTGGCGGTCGGCGCCGCCCTCTTCTACGCCTGGATGTTCAGCATGATGGGCTTCGCCGACGGTGTCGACGCCAGTGGGGTCACCGGCCGCGAGGTGAGCGGGAGCGTCTTCCCGTGGGGGTCCGGCGCGAGCGCCGAGTTCGCCGGAGCATCGGGCGGGCTCTCGGTGGGCGGCACGATCCCGTGGGTGATCCCGGTCGCGGCGCTGCTGGCCTTCGTCGTGACGGCGCGGCCCTGGAGGATGTTCACGGGTCCTCGCCACAGCGTCGTCGCCGCGCCCCAGGGCTGAGGCCGCTCGACGCGACGAGGCCCCCACCGCGTGCGGTGGGGGCCTCGTCGGTGCGCGCGGGTCGACTCAGCCGAACGAGTCGCCGCAGGCGCAGGAGCTGCCGGCGTTGGGGTTGTCGATCGTGAAGCCCTGCTTCTCGATGGTGTCGGCGAAGTCGATGCTCGCGCCGTCGAGGTAGGGGGCGCTCATCCGGTCGACGACGACTCCGACACCGTCGAAGTCGCGCACGAGGTCACCGTCGAGGGTGCGCTCGTCGAAGTAGAGCTGGTAGATCAGTCCCGAGCAGCCACCGGGCTGCACGCCGACGCGCAGGCGGAGGTCGTCGCGACCTTCCTGCTCGAGGAGGGACTTGACCTTGGCGGCAGCAACGTCGGACAGCAGGACGCCATGCGTCGCCTCGGCCGAGGTCGGAGCAGCCTCAGTGGCCGCAGCGGTCTGGTCCTGAACACTCATCGTGATGCGTCCTTCATGTCGAGGGTCGGGGGTGGCACGCGCCTTCTGTGCCAACCCACGGGCGGCGGGAAATGTTCCCCACCTCAACCACTGTACGTCGTGGTCAGCGCTGGGGGGACCAGGTGGCCGCGACGCGTGCCGTCCGGGCCGAGAGCGTGCCCACCGGGTCGGCCATCGCCGCCTCGACCTCCGTGGGCGTGTCGGCGACGGCGTAGCTGCCGGAGAGGCCCAGGGTCATCGCCTCGCGCCGCCCGACGAGGGTCTGCCCGGCGATGACCACGCTCGGGGTGGCCGTCTCGAGCGCCATGGCGGCGACGCCGGCCACGACCTTGCCCTGGAGGCTCTGCCAGTCGAAGCTTCCCTCCCCCGTGACGACGAGGTCGGCGGCCGCGAGCAGATCGCGCAGGCCCACGGCCTCCAGCACCTCGCCGACGCCGCTCACCCGCCGCCCCCCGAGCAGGAAGAGGCCGTAGCCGAGGCCACCCGCGGCACCCGCCCCCGGGAGCTTGTCGATGCGCAGCGGCTTCCCGGTGAGCAGGTCGGTGCTCTCGGTGAGCGTGCGTCGCGCGACCTCGACATATCTGCCCATGGACCGTTCCAGCTCCTGGGCCAGCTCGGGTGACGCGCCCTTCTGCGGGGCGAAGACGGCGCTGGCCCCCTGCAGCCCCAGCAGGGGGGACTCCACGTCGCTGGCGAGCACCAGGTCGATCCCCGACCACCGCGAGCGGGCGCCCTCGAGGCCCTCGAGGGCGTCGTCCGCCAGGTCGCCGAGGGCGAGACCGCCACGGGCGAGGGCGGCGGGGCGACCCACCCCGAGCGCGGCGAGCATGCCTGCCCCGCCGTCGTTGGTGGCGCTGCCGCCCAGCCCCACGACCACCCGGGTGGCCCCCACCTCCAGGGCGGCCTCGAGCATCTGCCCGACCCCCCAGGTGCTGGTCAGCGCGGGGTTCCGCTCGTCCGCGGCGAGCAGGTGCAGCCCTGCGGCCTGGGCGGACTCCAGGTATGCCGTCCGGCCGCCCTCGCCGGGCACCAGCAGGACCACGGCGGGCACCTCGCGACCGAGCGGGTCCGTGACCGTGATGGCGAGGGACTCGGCGTCGGGAAGGGCCGTCTCCAGCACGTCCACGAAACCCGGTCCGCCGTCGGACAACGGGAGGAGGGTGAGCAGGTCGGCGGGGGCGGCGCTGCGCCACCCGGTGGCCATGGCTTCGGCCGCTTGTTGGGCCGTGAGGGTGCCGCTGAAGCAGTCCGGGGCGATGACGACGTGCACGTTTCCATCCTCTCAGGGGGGCCTGGCGGGCGAGGGGGTGGCTGACGGCAGGCCCGAACAGGAGCACACTAGGGGGATGCGCCCCCGACAGCCCGCCAAGAAGCCCCACCTCCCCAACAGCCCGTTCCGGGCCCAGCCGGTACCGGACATCCCGGACTTCGCGGTGAACGACCGGGTCACCCACGACCGGCACGGCCTGGGATCCGTGGTGCGCATCACCGGTGACCGCATGGAGGTTCGCTTCGGCCAGAGCACCGTGAGCGTGGCGCTCAACAGCAGCAAGATCCACCCGCTGTAGGTCTGGCCGACTCACCGCACGTGCCTCGATATCCGGGTGCTCGACGCCGGGAGCGGCGCTATGGCGCGAAGCCCGGGAGGCTGGACCCGAGCCAGCGCAGGGCCGTGGGCAGCTCGCCCGACCACAGTTGCAGGCGGTGGCCACCACTCTTGAGCAGCTCGGTCGTCACCGACAGGGGGGCACGCACCGAGCGCAGGAACTGCGCCGTCTGCGGGTAGGAGTAGCCGTCCTGCTTGCTCGACTGGACCCACATCGCCAGACGGGGTGGGTTCCGGCGCGCCTGAGCGGCCAGGTTGTACGCGGCCGGGGTGGTGGAACCGAACGGGCGATACCGCGAGAAGTCGGGGAGGAACGAGCCGCTGAAGACGACGGCTGCGCTGAACAGCCGCGAGTGGTGCATCCCCAGCATGGCCGCACACCAGCCGCCCTCGGAGTAGCCGGCCACCGCCCACGAACCGCGGTCGGTGCGCACCCTGAAGTGGCTAGCGACGAACGCAGGCACGTCCTGGGCGAGCCAGGTCTCGATCTGGGGGGTCCCGGCAGGCCCGTTCACACACTCCGAGTCGACGCCGTACGGCACGTTGAGCTGGGGCATGACCACGACCAAGGGGTGGATCAGGCGGGCCGCCACGGCCGCATCCAGCGACTGCTGCAGGTGCATACCCCTGAGCCAGGACATCGTGTTGCCGGGAAGCCCGTGCAGCGCCTCGACCACCGGGTAGCGCGCGGCAGAGGCCGCGGAGTAGCCCTGGGGCAACAGGACCGCGATCTGCGCCTTCACCCCACTCGGACCGGTCACGGTGTACTCCTGCAGCCGACGTCCCGGAGCCGGCAACACCGGCAACACCGACGCAGCGGTGAGCCCGGTCCCCGCGCCGGCCAGCGCCCCGACCGCGCTCCGTGCGGAGGCCCCGTGGTGGGTGATGCTCACCGGTGAACGGGCTCCGGCGAGATCGGACCAGCTGACGTAGAACGCGAAGCGGTCGTTGAGCAGCGCGCCGACGAGCGCGAGCACGAGCACGTTCAGCAGGACCAAGCCGCCGCCGCGGGCGGCCACGGCTGCCCAGCGGCGGCGCAGTCGCGGGAACCCCGCTGCCATGGCGACGAACAGCAGCACGCAGAGCACCCCGAGCACGAGCGGCAGGGTGGTGCCGGTCAGTGACACGGACGCCCACCGGGGACGGGGTGGGTGCGTTGGCTCAGGTTAGGCGTCGAAGGCGCCGACGGTGCCCGCATTGCCACAGGGTCGCCCTGTCCCCTGAGCTGTTGCTGGGTGCTGGCTGGGAGTTTCAGGTGCAGCCGGACCCGGACCGCGGTGCGCGGCATACGATCAGTGCGTGAGCACCTCGACCGACGCCCCGCGCAACGCCCCGCTGCCCCTGCTCGTGCTCGGACGTGGCACTGACCTCCACACCGAACGCGGAGTGGAGTGTCCAGGAGACCTCCCTGAGGCCTCCGACCCCGCTCTGGTGGAACGGGCCCGCGCCGCCAAGGCGACGCTGGGCGACCAGGTCTTCGTCCTGGGCCACCACTACCAGCGCGACGAGGTCATCGAGTTCGCCGACGTGACCGGCGACTCCTTCAAGCTGGCCAAGGATGCCGCTGCCCGCCCCGAGGCCCCGAACATCATCTTCTGTGGTGTCCACTTCATGGCCGAGTCCGCCGACATCCTCACCGGCGACGACCAGACCGTGATCCTGCCCGACCTCGCCGCCGGGTGCTCGATGGCCGACATGGCCGCGATCCGGCAGGTGGAGGATGCCTGGGACGACCTCACCGAGGCCGGCGTCGCCGACCTCACCGTGCCCGTGACCTACATGAACTCCTCGGCCGCGATCAAGGCATTCACCGGCCGCCACGGGGGCACCATCTGCACGTCGTCCAACGCGAAGACGGCGCTGTCGTGGGCGCTGGAGCGCAAGGGCGAGGGAGGCAAGGTGCTGTTCCTGCCCGACCAGCACCTGGGGCGCAACACGTTCGTGCGCGAGCTCGGCGGCTCATTGGATGGCTGCGTGGTCTTCGACCCCCACAAGCCCATGGGCGGGCTGACTCACCAGGAGCTCCGCGACGCCACGATGATCCTCTGGCGTGGGCACTGCTCGGTGCACGGCCGGTTCAGCCTCGAGGCCGTCGAGCAGGCTCGACGGGACATCCCCGGCGTCAAGGTCATCGTCCACCCCGAGTGCCGCCACGAGGTCGTGGAAGCAGCCGACGAGGTCGGCTCGACCGAGCGGATCATCAAGACCATCGCCGCTGCGCCGGATGGCACCGCGTGGGTCGTGGGGACCGAGCTCAACCTCGTCCGTCGGCTGGCCACGCAGTTCCCCAACCAGCGGATCGCCTTCCTCGAGAAGAACGTGTGCTACTGCTCGACGATGAACCGCATCGACCTGCCCCACCTGGTGTGGGCGCTGGAGTCCCTCGTCCAGGGGCGCGTGGTCAACCCGATCAAGGTCGACCCCGAGGTCGCGCGCTATGCCCGCATCGCCCTCGACCAGATGCTGGCGCTGCCCGGGGAGACCAGCAAGGACTGAGGACGCCCAGCGCGGTCCCGGGTCGGCTCGCGCCGACCCGGGATGGGGTCAGCGGCCTCGACGGGAGCCGGAGCCGGCCGAGAAGGCAGCGGCGCCGCGCGAGGAACCCTGGCGGGATCCGCCGCCCTGGCGCTGCCCGCCGCCGTTGGACGTGGACGTCGCCGACGACGAGCCACCCGACGACGAGCCACCCGTCGACGTCGAGTAAGCCGTGGAGGAGCCGCCCATGGGGCGACCGCCGGAGCGCTTGGGGCCCGAACCACGCGACGCGCCGCGCGCGCCCGACCGCTCGCCGGTCGGCGTGCCGCCGGACTTCGGTCGGCCGCCGCCCTGGCCGCCACCGCGGCGACCACGGGCCGAACCAGCGCCGGAGCCGGAGCCGGAGCCGCGCCCCTGCTGCACGGGTGCGGCGGTGACGAGCCCCCCGGAGGTGACCCGCTCCCCCGGTGCGACCTCGAGGAGCATGGGGTGCCCGAGCCCGAGTCGGGTCGTCGTGGCGCGGATGCCCGCCTTCCTGGTGAGGTCGCGGACGTCCGAGACCTGGTCGTCGGTCATCAGCGTGATGACCGTGCCGTCAGCTCCGGCGCGCGCCGTGCGTCCCGAGCGGTGCAGGTAGGCCTTGTGCTCGACCGGCGGGTCGGCGTGGATGACCAGCGCGACGTCGTCGACGTGGATGCCACGCGCCGCGATGTCGGTGGCCACCAGGGTCGTGGCCCGGCCCTCGTGGAAGGCCTCCATGTTGCGGTTGCGGGCGTTCTGGCCCAGGTTGCCGTGCAGCTCCACCGTCGGCACGCCTGAGGCGTTGAGCTGCTTCGCGAGCTTCTTCGCACCGTGCTTGGTCCGGGTGAAGACGACACTGCGTCCCGGCGCCGACGTGAGGTCGAGCAGCACGTCGAGGCGCGCGTCGCGGTGCACGTGAAAGACGTGGTGAGCCATCGTCGAGACCGGCGACTGCGCCGAATCTGCCTGGTGCGTCACGGGGTTGGTCAGGTAGCGCTTCACGATCACGTCGACGCCGGCGTCGAGCGTGGCCGAGAACAGCAGACGCTGGCTGTCCCTGGGGGTGCGGTCCAGGATGCGCCGGACGCTGGGCAGGAACCCCAGGTCGGCCATGTGGTCGGCCTCGTCGAGGATGGTGACCTCGATCGAGTCGAGGCTCACGTGGTTCTGCGACATCAGGTCCTCGAGGCGGCCCGGGCAGGCCAGCACGACGTCGACACCCTTGCGCAGGGCGCTGACCTGGGGGTTCTGGCCCACGCCACCGAACACGGTGACGGAGGTCAGGCCGAGCGGCGCGGCCAGGGGCGTCATGGCCGCCTGGATCTGGGTGACCAGCTCGCGGGTCGGGGCGACGATGAGGGCCCGCGGGCGCCGCGACTGGCGCGGGCGGTCACTGGCGACCAGCCGGGCCAGCATGGGCAGGAGGAAGGCGTAGGTCTTGCCCGAGCCGGTGCGGCCGCGGCCGAGCACGTCGCGACCCGCGAGGGAGTCGGGCAGGGTTGCCGCCTGGATCGGCGTCGGCACGGTGATGCCGTCCGCAGCGAGGACGGCAGTCAGGGCGTCGGGGACGCCGAGGGAGGTGAAAGTGGTGTCAGCAGACACAGGTGGGTGCTCCAGAAGGTGAAAAGGGGTGTTCCGCCCGGCGCGATCCGACAGTGGGTTCGCAGCGCAAGGGCAAGCCAGAAGACATCGGTCCGAGGCAGAACTGTGCGGACCGGTATGCCAAGTCTAGGGCACGGCCCCCACTCCCGCTGACCAGGCGGCCTCGACGCCCTACTCGGCCTGCACGGTCAGGGTGAAGCCCGCTCGGCGCAACCGGTCCACGAGGATGCCGCCCATCGCCGTCGAGGGGGTCAGGACGCCGGCACCGCCCGGCAGCCGGTCGCCGTCGAGGGCCAGGCACAGGGCTGACTCGCCGAGCATGACGGCCGTCGCGGCATACCCGGGGTCGCCCTGGGCCGCCACCGTGGCGAGGTAGCGGCGCCCTCCCTCGGTCGTGGTCCGGATCTTCATGCTGAACCACCCGCGGTCGCGGGACTGCTCGTCCGGGCCCTCCCCCGGGGACGGGGCGAGCCGGTCCAGCAGCGGCCGGAGACGCGGGTTCGTCATCGCGCCCATGGCGAGCCCCAACAGGCCGGTCGCCACGGTCGCCCGACGGCGCCCCCGCAAGCCACGGCCGAACGCACTCACCTCGCGGTAGCGGAACCGCGGTCCGTAGGCGTGGCCCCGAAGGGCGTTGCTGCGCCGCACGATCCGGGAGTTGAACGGGCCCATGACGAAGGGACCCACCCAGTCGCCGGTCTGCCCGTCCCGGAACACGGTGGCGACGTCGCGCTCGCGGCCCAGCGACGGTTCGGCGGCCCGGTCAGGACTCAGTGCGTAGGCGTCGAAGGCGACCTTGCGCAGCGCGTGGTCGGCCGACATGGCCTCTACCTGGGCCCGGCTGGAGTCGACGGTGCCGCCGCTCGGCCCGCCCTTGGCGCGGGCGTGCAGGGTGGTGTCGAGCAGGCCACCGGCGGCGTCGGCCAGGGCCCGCTGGTGCAGCAGCAGGACGCCGAGGTCGGACGGGATGGAGTCGTAGCCGCAGGACGTCACGATCCGGGCACCGGTCTCGCGGGCCCTGGCGTCGGCGGCGTCGATCGCGGCGCGGACGAAGAGCACCTCACCCGTGAGGTCGGCGTAGTGCGTGCCCGCGTCGGCGCACGCCTTCACCAGCGGCATCCCGTAGCGGAGGTACGGACCGACGGTGGTGGCCACCGCGGTCGTGGAGGCGGCCAGGGTGCGCATCGAGTCGTCGTCCGTGGCGTCGGCGACGAGGAGCGGCCAGTTCCTCGCCGCGACGGGCAGCAGGGCGCAGACCTCCGCGAGCCGGGGGGCTGACCGGCCGGCCAGGGCGATGCGCGTGCCTGCTGGTGCGTGCTCGGCGAGGTAGGCGGCCACCAGTCGGCCTGCGAACCCGGTGGCACCGAACAGGACCAGGTCATGCTCACGGGCGCTCATGCCTGCCCCGACTCGGGGACCACGTCGCTGCCGGAGGGTGGGCCCGGGGGTGTGCCGTCGCCGAACGGCCTGCCCCCCAACGCTTCCCGCCCGTGGGGGGTCAGCCAGCCGGAGGTGTCGGGACCCACCGGCACGATCCCGGTCGGGTTGATGTCGCGGTGGACCACGTAGTAGTGCGCCTTGATCTGGGCGAAGTCCGTGGTGTCGCCGAAGCCCGGCGTCTGGAACAGGTCGCGGGCGTAGGCCCAGAGCACGGGCAGCTCGGTCAGCTTGGACCGGTTGCACTTGAAGTGGCCGTGGTAGACGGCGTCGAACCGGGCCAGGGTGGTGAAGAGGCGCACGTCGGCCTCGGTGATCGTGTCGCCCATCAGGAACCGGCGGTCGGCCAGCCGCTCCTCGAGCCAGTCCACGGCCGCGAAGAGCCGGTCGTACGCCTGCTCGTAGGCATCCTGGGTGCCCGCGAAACCACAGCGGTAGACCCCGTTGTTGACCTCCGTGTAGACCCGCTGCATCACCTCGTCCATCTCGGCGCGGAGGGGCTCGGGATAGAGGTCCGGGGCGCCGTCGCGGTGGTGGGTCGTCCACTGGGTGGAGAGGTCGAGGGTGAGCTGGGCGAAGTCGTTGGTCACGACCTGCCCGCTCGGGACGTCGACGATGGCCGGGACGGTGATGCCCAGGGGGTACCCCGGTTCACGGGCCTCGTAGGCGTCCTTCAGCCGAGGGATGGCCAGCACGGGGTCGAGCCCGTCCGGGTCGAGGTCGAAGGTCCAGCTGTCCTGGTCGTGCGTCGGCCCGCAGAGGCCCATCGAGAGCGCGCCCTCGAGACCGAGCAGCCGCCGCACGATGATGGCGCGGTTCGCCCAGGGGCAGGCCCGCGCCGCCACGAGGCGGTAGCGCCCTGCCTCGACGGGCCAAGGCCCATCGAGGCCGGAGGTGATCCGGTCGGTGAGGTAGCGCGTGTCGCGCTCGTACGACGGCTCGACGTAGCTCGTCACGCTGCTGGAGGCCATGCGTCGAACCTAACCGCAGTCCCGCACGGCCGCAGCCATCAGCGCGGCAACGCGCCCAGCCTGGCCAGCAGGATCGCCTCGGCGACGCAGACCTTCTCGAACTCCCCGAGGTGCAGTGACTCGTTCGCACCGTGAGCCCGGGTGTCGGGGTCCTCGACCCCGGTGACGAGGATCGCCGCCTCCGGGAACCGCTCGGCGAAGGCTGCGACGAAGGGGATCGACCCACCGACACCGATGTCGACCGGCTCGACGCCCCACGCATCGGCGAAGGCTGCCCGGGTCTGGTCGTAGACCGGCCCGTCCGCGTCGGCCGCGAACCCGGAGCCCTGGTCGTCGAGGTGCACCTCGACCCGCGCGCCCCACGGGGTGTGCGCGTCGACGTGGCGCTGCACCGCGGCATACGCGTCCAGGGGCGCCTCGTCCGGGGCGAGCCGGATCGAGACCTTGGCGCTGGCGGTGGGCACCAGGGTGTTGGAGGACCTGGCCACTGAGGGCGCGTCGACGCCGATGACGGTCGCGGTGGGCTTGGCCCAGATGCGGTCGAGCAGCGAACCGGTGCCGATGACCTCTACCCCGTCGAGCAGGCCGGACTCCTCACGCAGGCGCGCCTCGTCGAACTCGAGGTCGCTGGCGGTCCCCGACCTCAGGCCGGCGATCGCGACGTCACCGGCATCGTCGTGCAGGGAGGCGAGGATCCGCACCAGCGGGGTGAGCGCGTCGGGGACCGCACCGCCGAACATGCCGGAGTGGATGCCGTGGTCGAGCGTGGTGACGGTGATGACCACCCGGATGAGCCCGCGCAGCGTCGTCGTCAGCGCCGGTTCGCCGATCGCCCAGTTGGTCGAGTCGGCCAGCACGATGGCGTCGGCCCGCAGCTTCTCCCCATGGCGCTCGAGGATGGTGGGCAGCGAGTCCGAGCCGATCTCCTCCTCGCCCTCGACGAACACGGTGACGCCCACGGGCAGCGCCCCGGTGTGCGCCCGCAACGCCGCGAGGTGGGCCATGATGCCCGCCTTGTCGTCAGCCGCGCCGCGGCCGTAGAGCCGCCCGTTGCGCTCGGTGGGCTCGAACGGCGCACTGTCCCAGTCCCGGTCGTCACCGGGGGGCTGCACGTCGTGGTGCGCGTAGAGCATCACCGTCGGCGCACCCTCCGGTCCGTCGAGGTGGCCGATGACGGCCGGTCGCCCTCCCTCGCGGACGATCTCGACGTCGAGGCCCTCGGCACGCAGCAGGGCGGCCGTCGCCTCGGCGCTGGCTTCCACGTGGGCCTGGTCGAAGGCATCGAGCGACACGCTCGGGATGCGCGTGAGGGCCTCGAGGTCGGCCCGCAGGCCGGGCATGAGGTCCGCCACCGTGGCCTTGAGGGCGGTGATCTGGTTGGTCGTCAGCACGTCGTCGGTCACGGCGGCGAGCCTAACGTGTGACTCTGGATGCCACCAGACACGGGCACGTGTCCGTCGAATTCGATTGTCTGGCAAGACTATTCGTACGACCAACCACTTGAGTCAGCATTCGAACAGGTGTACGATCGGACCATGGCTCCCACCCCCGTTGCCGTCGCCCACGAGGCGACCACCCACGACCTGTGGTCGCGGGCGGCAGCGGTTGCGGGCCGGCTGAACCGCGCCCACGGCGACCTCGTCGACGTCGCCGCCGAGCTGGTCGAGGGCGGGCACTGGGGCGATGGCGGCTTCAGCTCCCCCGAGCACTGGCTGGTCGTGCGCGCCGGCCTGTCTCCCGCCCAGGCCGCTGACGTGGTGCGGATCGCCCGCCGTCGCCGCGAGCTGCCCGACACCATCGCCGCCCTGACCGCCGGAGAGCTGTCCATCGGCCAGGTCGCCGTCGTGGCCCGCCACGCACCGGCCGACCACCAGGGCGGGATCGCCGTCTTCGCCCGCACCACGACCGTCCCCCAGCTGCGGCGGGCGCTGTCGAAGTCGGTGTTCCTCGACCCCAACACCGGGCTGCGCGCCGAACCGAGCAGCCCGGGCCCGGACCACGAGAACGCACTCCTGGCCCAGCAGGCCGGACGCCGGGCCGAGCTGTCCATGCACTACGACCACAGCGGCCGGTTCCACCTGCGCTACTGCGCCCCGGCCGAGATCGGCGCCCTGGTCGAGCAAGCCGTCAAGGAGGCCAAGGACGCCCTCTTCACGGCGACCGACCCGAGCGCTGCGGCGCTGCCCCACCCGAGCTACGCCGACGCCGTCGCCGAGATCGCCAACCGGTCCCTGGCCAGCATCACCTCCACCAGCAGGGCCAGCCACTACCGCGTCTACCTCCACCTCGACACCGACGGCAGCTGGGTCAACGGCGCAGGCCCGATCACCCCACGCCTGGCGGCCCGCTTCACCTGCGACGGCACCATCACCCCCCTGTGGCAGACCGAGGGGCGCCCGGTCTCGGTCGGGCGCGACCAACGCATCCTGCCC
Organism: uncultured Actinomycetota bacterium; assembly: GCA_963757635.1. GTDB lineage: Bacteria > Actinomycetota > Actinomycetes > Actinomycetales > Dermatophilaceae > Pedococcus. The sequence continues at coordinate 690,384 of CAVWSK010000007.1, forward strand.
GCCCGCACCCGCCGCCTCATCCAGGACCGCGACCGAGGCTGCCGCGTCCCCGGCTGCACCACGACCCGCTTCGTCGAGATCCACCACCTGCACCACTGGGCCCACGGCGGCGCCACCGACTACGACACCCAGGTCAGCCTCTGCCCCTTCCACCACGACGCCCACCACCGCGGCGACCTCACCATCACCGGCGACCCCACCAGACCCGACGGCCTGACCGTCACCAACCGCCACGGCCTGACCCTCGCACCACCCACCACAGCAGACCTCGCACCCCCCGACCCCCACACCGAGACCCACACCCCGGCATACCCCAGCCCCAGCGGCGGACCCCTGCACGCCCGCGACGTCGAGCTCGTCCCCGACGCCTGGCAGACCTGGCGAAATCCGCTTCGCAGTCCGGCCATCGGCGGCCCCTCCGCTCCACCGCGAAGTCTCGTCCACCGGACCTGACTGCCGGCCGTCCGGGTGCCGGCGCCGAGTGCCTACGAAATCGATGGCCCCGGCACGACCCCGACGGCCGGCTCTGAGCTCGGGAGTCAAGGAATCCCGCCTGCACGGCATACAGTGGAGGCGTGTTTGGACGCAGCAAGACCCTCAACGACCAGCAGGCCGACGACGCCGCGCGCCCCGCACGCGAGGGCGCCAAGAACCGGCCGACCCCGAAGCGCAAGGACCAGGAGGCGCTGCGCAAGCGACCCCTCGTGGAGACCGACCGCAAGTCGGCCCGCAACACCGACCGCGCCAAGCGACGTGAGGCCCAGCTGCTTCAGCGCCAGGCGATGGTCACCGGCGACGACGCCCACCTCCCCGCCCGCGACAAGGGTCCGGTCCGGCGCTACATCCGGGACGCCGTCGACGCCCGGTGGAACCTCGGTGAGTTCATGCTCCCGGTCATGGTCGTGGTGCTCGCCCTGTCCTTCGTCAAGACCGCGTGGGTCTTCGCTCTGGTGACGATCGGCGTCTACGGTCTGATCCTCGTCGCGGCGATCGACTCCTTCCTCATGTGGCGCCGGCTCAAGAAGCGTCTCGTCGCCAAGTTCGGCGAGGGCGAGGTCGGACGCGGCCTGGCGATGTATGCCGTGATGCGCGGGTTCCAGATCCGTCGCTCGCGGATGCCGCGCCCGATGGTCCAGCGCGGCCAGTCCCCCGACTGACCACCACAGCGTCGGAGCCCGGGGTGGAGGGTGACCGCTTCTGCGTCGGCCTCGACGCCTGGCTCGATCGGCTGGGCGCGCTGCGCAACGTCGTGCGCCAGGAGATCGTGCGGCGCCAGCTGCGTACCGCCGCTCTGCCCCCGATCGGCGCGCGGGTGCTGGACGTCGGTGCCGGGCAGGGCACCCAGGCCATCGCCCTCGCACTGGACGGTTACGCCGTGACCATAGTGGAACCCGATCCCCGGATGCGCGCCGCCTGCACCGCCGCGGTTGCGCTGCAGCCAGCCGACGTCGCCGACCGCGTGGAGATGGTCGACGCGCGGCTGCAGGACCTGGATGGCCTGGGCGGCGACTGGGACCTGGTGCTGTGCCATGGCGTGCTGATGTACCTCGACTCCCCCGACGACGCCCTGCGCCGGCTCGCCGCCCGCGTCTCGCCCGGCGGTGCGCTGTCCGTCGTCACGCGCAACGACCAGGCCATGGCGTGGCGACCAGCCCTGCGCCACGACTGGGCCGGCGTCCTGGCCGTGCTCGACGAGCTTGCGGCGGCTCGCCGTGAGGGTCGAGACGCCACCTACCGCAACGAGATCGGCGTGACCGCGCGCGCCGACTCGGTCGACCACCTCGCGGACCTGCTCGCCACCCACGGGCTGCCGGACAGCCAGTGGTTCGGCGTCCGCGTCGCCACCGATGGCGTGGCAGTCGACGCGCCAGTACCGTCACCAGACGCGCTGGCCGCCCTGCTCGACGCCGAGGAAGCCCTAGGCCGCACCGATCCCTACCGCCGGTCGGCCACGCTGTTCCACCTCGTCGCCCGGCGCTGAGGCGGGCTACTCGGCGGGGCGCAGGCTCATCGGGCCGTAGACCGGCGCGCCGTCGTGGAACAGGTTCACGGCGTCCACACCGAGCTCGGCGAGCTCGTGCCACGACTCGCCGAACCAGTTCTCGGCGTCTGACTGGGACGGGAACGCCGTGGTCACCAGGCCATCGCCGGTGAGGTCCTTGCCGTCGGCATCGAGATAGGTCCAGGTCCAGGCATCGCTCATGCGGACCACTCTAGGTGGGCCACCGCACCAGTGCTTTGACACCCGCAGGGCCGGGTGGGACGGTTCGGCTCGTGATCGAGCTGGCCGACCTGAGCGTGCGGTATGCCGGACTCACCGCCCTGGACCAGGTCACCGTCAGCGTCCCCGAGGGGGAGCTCGTCCTGGTCGTGGGGCCCACCGGGTCCGGCAAGACCTCCCTGCTCAGATGCCTCGGTGACCGGAGCCTGTACACCGACGCCACCGTCACCGGGCAGGCGCAGGTGGACGGCCGGGCGGTCGGTGACCTGACGACCGATGCCCTGGCCGGCCTGGTCGGCTACGTCGCGCAGGACCCGGCGACTCGCTTCGGCGCGTCCACGGTGGAGCATGAGGTGCGCCGTGGGCTGCGGCACGGCCACGCCACGTCGGGTCGGCGGCGTCTCGAGGAGACCCTCGACCTGCTCGGCCTCACTGCCCTGCGTGACCACCCCCTCGACCACCTGTCCGGTGGGCAGCAGCAGCGCGTTGCCATCGCCGCGGCCTTGGCGTCCGGTCCCAGGATCCTCGTCCTCGACGAGCCGACCTCTGCCCTGGACCCCGTGGCGGCCGAGGAGGTGCTGGCCGTGCTGCACCGGCTCGTCCACGACGTGGGCACCACCGTCGTGCTGGCCGAGCACCGGCTGGAGCGCGTCATCCACCACGCCGACTCGGTCCTGCTGGTCGACGACGCGACCGTGAGCGACCGGCTCGATCCGGATCGCGCCATGGCGCGATCCGCGCTGCACCCCCCGGTCGTCGCCCTGGGCCTCGCGCTGCACTGGTCACCGTTGCCGTTGTCCGTGCGAGCGGCCCGCGCCCGGGCCCAGACCCTGGCGATCGACCCGGAGGCGGCCCCAGCGCCACCCCGGTTGGTTCCCGCAGCGCCCCCCGCCGACGAGCCCACCGCCCAGGCCGTCGATGTCGCAGGGCTCAGCGTCCTGCGCGGGTCGCTGGTGGCGCTGCGCAACGTCTCGCTGCGCGTGCGGACCGGCGAGGTCCTCGCCGTGATGGGACGCAACGGTGCGGGGAAGTCCACCCTGCTGTCGGTGCTGTCCGGCGACCTCGAGCGGACCTCCGGCCGGGTCCGGGTCCCTGAAGTCGCCAGGTCGCCACAGGACCCGACGACCCTGCTCACCGAATCCTCGGTCGGCGCCCAGCTCGAGGCGACCGACTCCGAGCAAGGCCTCCCGGTCGGCACCTGCTCGGCGCTGCTCGACCGGCTCGCGCCCGCGCTGGCCAGGGACCACCACCCCGACCACCTCTCCGAGGGGCAGCGGATGTGCCTCGCGCTGGCCCTCACCCTCGCACCCGACCCTGGGGTGCTCCTGCTCGACGAGCCCACCCGGGGGCTGGACTACACGGCGAAGGGTCGGCTGGTCGACGTGCTGCGCGAGCGCTCCGCCACGGGACGCGCCCTGCTCGTCGCCACGCACGACGTCGAGCTGGCCGCGCAGGTCGCGACCCGGGTCGTGGTGCTCGCCGACGGTGAGGTGATCGCGGATGGTCCCGCCCGCGACATCCTCGCCGGATCGCCCGCCTTCGCCCCCCAGGTGTCCAAGATCATGCGTCCGCGCGGCTACCTGACCGTGGACGAGGTGGTCGACGCCGCGCGTTAGCCCGGCGGGCCGGCCTCCACCCGGCGACGCACCTCGGCCACCCCGTCCGGCCCGGGTTTGACTCCCCACCAGCTCTCGACCCACCACGTCGCACCGGCCTGCGCCCAGTCGGCCGGCGAGCCCTCGAGCTGGACGAACTCGCGCGAGCTGTCCGCCTCGACGACGCGCTCGTAGGTGTCCCAGGGCAGCCCGGCCTCCTCGCGCATCCCCCGGACGATGCGCAGCACCTCGGCGAAGGAGTCCAGGTCGTAGGACGGCGCCCCGACCACCGGCACGTCACCGACCACCGTGGGCAGGATGCCGTCCCACCGGGCGGCTCGCTCCAGCGATGGCTGCCGCTGGGCAGCCAGGAGGTGGGCCCCGACGACCCAGACCGGCGGATGTGGTCGCGCGACCGGGGGCGGCGGGAGCATGAAGTCGGTGGGACGGGCCGAGTAGTGCTTGCCGTCGAACGAGAAGGGCTGCCCGTGGAACAGCCCGGCGTAGACCGCCAGTGCCTCGTCGAGCTTCTCCGCGCGGGCCCTGCGGCCCTCGTCGGCCTCGAACGCCGTCCAGCCCTCGTGGAGGGCGCCGAGGCCCACGGACATGACGGCCCGGCCCCCACTGAGCCGGTCGACCGTGCCGACCCGAGAGGCGAGGTCCCATGGCCGGTGGCGTGACGCGGGTGTCAGCAGGGTGCCGAGCCTGATGCGGGAGGTGACCATGGCGGCAGCGCCGAGGGTCACCCAGGCCTCGGTGCCCCACAGGGCCTCCCACGTGAAGATCCCGTGCCAGCCACGCTCCTCCCCCAGCACCGCGAGCTCGGTGAACTCGACGGGATCGGTGAAGGGGACGACGAATCCGAACTGCATCCGCCCACGCTAGCCATGGCCACCGACAGCGCAGCGGCCTCAGGCGCGGCGGACCTGCGGTTCGAGGACCACATCGGTGGTCAGCGAGTTGGCGATGTAGCACTCGCCGTGGGCGTCGTGCAGCAGCCGGACCACCACGTCGTCCTCGACCCGCCCGGCCACCGTCACCACCGGCCGCAGGGTGATCCGGGTCAGCCGCACCGGCACCGCGTCGGCCGGCATCTCGCCCGTCGCGTCGTCCTCGTAGCCGACCACGTCGACCGGGTACCGCGCGGCGACGGCGAGGAACGCCAGCAGCTGGCACGAGGAGGCGGCCAGGACCAGCAGCTGCTCGGGGTTGGGGAGGTCCGCGTCGCCCCGGAAGTGGGGATCGGCGGACAGGTCGAGGCCCTCCGTCGCCGGGGGCACCCAGGCCGAGTGCGCCCGGGGGTAGGCGGTATAGCCGGCACCGGTGGAACCGCTCCACCGGACCTGGGCGCGGTAGGTGTGGTCCGGCATACCTGCGCCCTCAGTCCTCGCGGACGTCGACCTCGACGAACGGGGGCCGCACCACCCGCGCGGTCACCTCGCGGCCCCGGACGTCGATGACCACGTCGTCGCCCTCGGCGACGGTGGGGGCCAGCAGTGCCAGCGCGATGCCGTTCTTGAGGGTGGGGCTGAAGGTGCCGGACGTGACCTCGCCGACGACCTCACCGTCCACCAGCACCGCACAGTGCGCGCGTGGGATGCCCCGGCCGGTGGCGAGCAGACCCCGCGCCACCCGGGCGGGTCCGGCGGCCTTCTCGGCGAGCAGGGCCGCGCGACCCCAGAACTGCTCCTTCTTCCAGCCCACCGCCCAGCCGACCCGCGCCTGGACGGGCGTGATGCTGGTGGACAGCTCGTTGCCGTGCAGCGCATAGCCCATCTCGGTGCGCAGGGTGTCCCGGGCGCCGAGTCCGCAGGGCAGCCCACCGAAGGGCTCCGCGGCCACCATCAGGGCGTCCCACAGCTCCCCGGAGACCTCCCACGCCGGCACGAGCTCGTAGCCACGCTCGCCGGTGTAGCCGGTGCGGCACACGATGACCGGATGACCGTGCCAGTCGGTCTCGACGAAGGACATGTACTCGTGGCCCGTCGGGAGACCAAGGGCGTCGAGCACCTCATCGCTCTTGGTTCCCTGCACCGCGATGACGCCGTAGCGGTCGTGGAGGTTCTCGACGACGAGGCCCTCCGGTGCGGCCTCGGCCAGCATCGCCACGACCTCGGCCGTGTTGGCGGCGTTGGGGATGAGGAACACGTCGTCGTCGCTGCGCAGGTAGGCGATCAGGTCGTCGACCACCCCACCGGACTCGGTGCAGCACAGGGTGTACTGCGCCTTCCCCTCGTGGATGCGGTCGAGGTCGTTGGCGAGGCAGGCATTGACGAACTGCCGTGCCCCGGGGCCGGAGACCCGGGCCTTGCCCAGGTGGGAGACGTCGAAGACCCCCACCGACGAGCGCACCGCGGTGTGCTCGCGGACCACTCCGCCGCCGGGGTACTCGATCGGCATCTCCCAGCCGCCGAAGTCCGCCATCTTGGCGCCGAGGGCGGTGTGGCGGTCGTGGAGGGGCGAGGTCTTCAGGGCTGCGTCGCTCATGCGACGAACGCTACCGCCCCGGGACGCAGGCCCCCACCTGCCGGATATCCTGCGCAGCAGCAGGTGCCACCAGCCCCGACGCAAAGGAACAACAGAACGTGACCACCGTCAGCGTTTCCGACCGCCCCGCCCATGACCTCAAGGCCGATGTGCTGGTCCTCGCCACCGTCGACGTCGACGGTGCAGCCAGCCTCGCCGCAGGCCACGGCCTCCCCCGCGGCGCGGCCGCCCACGTCGCCGCCCAGCTCGCCGCACTGCGCGCCACCGGTGCCGCCGAGGAGGTGCTGACCATCGCGTCGGTGCCCGGCGTCGCCGCCGAGCGGGTCGTGCTGACCGGTCTCGGGACGGGCACCGCACGCGCCACGTCCTTCGACTCCGAGGTGCTGCGTCGCGCCGCCGGCTGCGCCGTGCGCTCGCTGAAGCAGGCCGGCAAGGTCGTCGTGGCCCTACCCGCGACCGGCGTGGACTCGGTCGCCGCCGTCGCCGAGGGAGCCGCGCTCGGCGCCTACCGGTATGCCGGCGTGCGCGGTCCGTCCACGAAGCCCACCGGCCGATCGGCCAGGGACGGCGTCACCGCGGTCACCGTCGTGAGCGCCGACGCGCGCGTCAAGGCGGTCAAGGCGGCCGCAACCCGGGCCGGGATCCTCGCCGACGCCAAGGCCTATGCGCGCGACCTGGTCAACACCCCGCCGAACCAGCTGTTCCCCCAGTCCTTCACCGAGTCGGTCAAGGCGCGCGCCGCTGCCGGCACGGCAAAGGTCTCGGTGAAGGTGCTCGACGAGAAGGCGTTGGAGAAGGGTGGCTTCGGCGGCATCGTCGGGGTCGGGCAGGGCTCGGCAAACCCGCCGCGCATCGTCACCCTCACCTGGTCGCCGCCCAAGGCCGCCCACTCGGTGGCCCTGGTGGGCAAGGGCATCACGTTCGACTCCGGCGGCCTGTGCATCAAGCCGGCGGCCGGCATGCTCACCATGAAGTCCGACATGGCAGGCGCTGCTGCCGTCGCAGCGGCCGTCTTCGCCGCCGCCGAGCTCGGGGTCCCGGTGAAGGTCACCGGGTACCTCTGCCTCGCGGAGAACATGCCGAGTGGCACGGCCCAGCGTCCCGGCGACGTGGTCTCCATGCGCAACGGCACCACGGTCGAGATCATCGACACCGACGCCGAGGGCCGGATGGTGCTCGGCGACGGCATCTGCCTCGCGGGCGAGGCCGCCCCGGACGCCATCGTCGACATCGCCACCCTGACCGGTGCCCAGATGGTCGCCCTGGGCGGACGGGTGGCCGGCATCATGGCCAACGACGACGCCTTCCGCGACCGGGTCCGCGCCGCCGCCGACAGCAGCGGCGAGGCTGCCTGGCCGATGCCGCTGCCGAAGGACCTGCGCAGCCAGCTCGACTCCGCCGTCGCTGACCTGGCGCACAAGGGAGAGCGGTGGGGCGGCATGCTCACGGCTGGGATGTTCTTGCAGGAGTTCGTCACCGACGGCACCCCGTGGGCCCACGTCGACATCGCCGGCCCGTCGTTCAACGAGGGCTCCCCCTGGGGCTACACCCCCAAGGGCGGCACCGGGTTCGGCGTCGGCACCCTCCTTCGCCTGGTCGAGGGCTACGGAGCCTGAGCGGTCGCCAGGCAGATCCACGCCCGAGCGCAGGGCCCGTCCGCACCGGACGGGCCCTGCGCTCGGATATATCTCGAGCGGCTCAGCCGCCGCTCTTGCGGCGGAACATCTGCTGGGTCGCCGTGGTCGCCGCCGCCTGCGCGTGGTCGACCTTGCCGTGCTCGCCGTCGTCGGAGACGTCACGGCCGGCGTGCGACTGCTTCTTCTCCAGGGCCTCGCGGAACTTGCGCTTCATGTCCTCGCTGGGACCTGGTCGGTTCTCGGACTTCGCGCCATCGGACTTGGCCATGGTGCCTCCTGCTCCTCGGTGCGACGCGGACCCGCCTGGGGCCGCCGGTGTCCTCCACCCTCGCACCCGCGGGGGCGGGACACCACCGATTTGGCCCCTCATCGCGCCGCGTGTCCCGAGCGGTCGCCACCCGGCCTACGGCTCAGTCCTTCTTGCGCTGGCGCGAGTTCCACTCGCGCATACGGTTCGGGTAACCGGTCTGGAGCACGTCGTAGACCGGGACTCCGAGCCCGGCGGCAGTCTCGAACGCCGCGTGCCGTGAGCCCGCCGCGCGACGCGTCCACTCACCGTCGTACGCGATGAGGATGATCGTCGTGGCGGTCACGTTGGTGGGCGGCTCGACGTAGGCCTCGACACCACGGCGGCTCTGGGCGAAGTCGGCCAGGTGCTTGCGCACGGCCTGCTGGTCCACCGTCATGTTGGGTCCGTCGGAGGGACCACTCGTTGCACCCTTGGACCCCCGCTTCCACCACGCCATGGGTCAACGATAGGGGGCGAGGATGGGAGAACCATGGTGGCCACGCGGTTGCAGGGGTGGGGCGGCGCCCCTCAGGCCATCCACTGACCTGCTTGCGCCCCGTCGCGCAATCAGTGACAAGATGCTCTGTGTCGATCGCACCCCGACCACGACCTGGTCGTCGCCGTGCTCGACCGGACCATCCGACGCACACGACGCACAGGAGCGAGCATGGCGGCTGACGCCGGGACCACCTTCGATGTAGTCATCCTCGGTGGGGGCAGCGGCGGCTACGCGTGTGCGTTCCGGGCTGCCGAGCTCGGGCTCAGCGTCGCGCTCGTCGAGAAGAACAAGCTCGGTGGCACCTGCCTGCACGTCGGGTGCATCCCGACCAAGGCCCTGCTGCACGCGGCCGAGGTCGCCGACACCGCTCGCGAGGGTGAGCAGTTCGGAGTGAGGTCGAGCTTCGAGTCGATCGACATGTCCGGCGTCAACGCCTACAAGGACGGGATCGTCGGCCGCCTCTACAAGGGCCTCCAGGGCCTGGCGAAGGCGCACAAGATCGAGCTCGTCGAGGGCACTGGACGCCTGGTCGACCGCTCGACGGTGGAGGTGGACGGCCGGGCGATCCGCGGCCGCAACGTCGTCCTCGCCACCGGCTCCTACGCCAAGACGCTGCCCGGTCTGGAGATCGGCGGGCGCATCATGACCAGCGAGCAGGCCCTGTCGCTCGACCACGTCCCTCCGCGCGTCGTGGTGCTGGGTGGTGGTGTCATCGGTGTCGAGTTCGCCTCCGTCTACCGCTCCTTCGGCTCCGAGGTCACCATCGTCGAGGCCCTGCCGCGACTGGTCGCCGCCGAGGACGAGGCCATCTCCAAGACCCTCGAGCGCTCCTTCCGCAAGCGCAAGATCACCCTCAAGACCGGGGTGAAGTTCGCCGGCGCGACGCAGTCCGGTGACACGGTCACGGTCTCCCTCGAGGGCGGCGAGAGCATCGAGGCCGACCTGCTCCTCGTGGCCGTCGGCCGCGGACCGGTCACCGAGGGGCTGGGCTACGCCGAGGCCGGCGTCACCCTCGACCGCGGCTTCGTCACCACCGACGAGCGGCTGCGCACCGGGGTCGAGGGCGTGTATGCGGTGGGCGACATCGTGCCCGGCCTCCAGCTCGCGCATCGGGGCTTCGGTCAGGGGATCTTCGTGGCCGAGGAGATCGCAGGCCTGCAGCCCGCCCCCATCGACGAGCTCGGGATCCCGCGAGTCACCTACTGCGACCCCGAGATCGCGTCGGTCGGGCTCACCGAGGCCCAGGCTGCCGAGAAGTTCGCCGAGATCGAGAGCTACGAGTACAACCTCGGTGGCAATGGCAAGTCCCAGATCCTGCAGACGCAAGGTTTCGTCAAGCTCGTGCGCGAGAAGGACGGACCCGTCGTCGGGGTGCACATGATCGGCGCCCGCATGGGCGAGCAGATCGGTGAGGCCCAGCTGATCTACAACTGGGAGGCCCTGCCCTCGGAGGTGGCCTCGCTCATCCACGCCCACCCGACCCAGAACGAAGCCCTCGGCGAGGCCCACCTGGCCCTTGCCGGCAAACCCCTGCACGCTCATCACTGAACCGCACGAACCGCCAGCGAACACGAATACAAGGAGATAGAGGCAGATGTCTGAACGCGTGACCATGCCGGCCCTGGGTGAGTCGGTCACCGAAGGCACCGTGACGCGCTGGCTGAAGAATGTCGGCGACACCGTCGAGGTCGACGAGCCCTTGCTCGAGGTGTCGACCGACAAGGTCGACACCGAGATCCCCTCGCCCGTTGCCGGCGTGCTCCAGGAGATCCTTGCCGCCGAGGACGACACCGTGCCCGTGGGCGCCGACCTCGCCGTCATCGGCGACGGCAGCGACAGCTCGGGCAGCAGCGACGAGGGTGACCAGCAGCCGGCCGACCAGCAGCAGGATGCCGGTGAGCAGGCCTCGCAGGAGCAGGCCTCCGCCCAGACCGAGGAGCCGCCGGCCGAGTCACCCTCGACCGAGCAGGCACCCCAGGCCGCGACCTCCGAGCCCGAGCAGGGCCAGTCGGCCGGATCGGACTCCGGTGGCGACGGGGGTGGCAGCGGCGAGACCGTGACCATGCCGGCCCTCGGCGAGTCCGTCACCGAGGGCACCGTCACCCGCTGGCTCAAGGCAGAGGGCGACAGCGTCGAGGTCGACGAGCCGCTGCTCGAGGTGTCCACCGACAAGGTCGACACCGAGATCCCCTCCCCCGTGGCGGGCACCCTGACCAAGATCCTCGTCCAGGAGGACGACACCGTGCCGGTCGGAGGTGACCTCGCGGTCATCGGCGGCTCCGGGGGCGGCGGTGGCGCAGCGGCTCCGGCCCAGCAGTCGGAGCCCCAGCAGTCGGAGCCCCAGCAGTCGCAGCCCGAACCCGCGCCGGCCGCCCAGGAGGCGCCGCAGCAGGAGGCGCCGCAGGAGCCGGAGCCCACCCAGGAGTCGGCACCCCAGGCGCCGGCCGCCCCCGAGCCACCGAAGCAGGAGTCTCCCCAGGCCCCGGCCGCGAGCGCCTCGACCAGCGACAGCCAGGACGCCTCCGCCTACGTCACCCCACTGGTCCGCAAGCTGGCCGCTGAGAACGACGTCGACCTCGGCTCCCTCAGGGGCACCGGCGTCGGCGGTCGGATCCGCAAGCAGGACGTCCTGGACGCGGCCAAGGCCGCCCAGGAAGCTGCAGCGCCCGCGCCCGCCGCGAGCGCTGCTCCGGCCCAGGCGGCACCGGCTGCCAGCTCGTCGGGCTCCGCGTCGGCGCCGACGGTCTCCCCGAAGCGGGGCACCACGGAGAAGATGACCCGACTGCGCCAGACCATCGCCAAGCGCATGGTCGAGTCGCTGCAGGTCTCGGCACAGCTGACCACGGTGGTCGAGGTGGACGTCACCAAGATCGCCCGGCTGCGTGCCAAGGCCAAGGGTGAGTTCGAGCGTCGCGAGGGCACCAAGCTCAGCTTCCTGCCCTTCTTCGCCCTGGCGGCGGTGGAGGCCCTCAAGGCCCACCCGTCGGTGAACTCCAGCGTCGAGGGCACCGAGGTCACCTACCACGGCTCGGAGAACCTCGGTGTGGCCGTCGACACCGAGCGCGGCCTCCTGGTCCCGGTCATCAAGGACGCGGGTGACCTCAACATCGCCGGCCTGGCCCGCAAGATCGCCGACCTCGCCGAGCGCACCCGCACCAACAAGATCGGTCCGGACGAGCTCGGCGGTGGCACCTTCACGCTGACCAACACCGGCAGCCGCGGCGCGCTCTTCGACACCCCGATCATCAACCAGCCGAACGTCGGCATCCTCGGCACCGGCGCGGTCGTCAAGCGCCCCGTCGTGGTCTCCGACGGTGACGGTGGCGAGACGATCGCCGTCCGGTCGATGGTCTACCTGGCGCTGTCCTACGACCACCGCGTCGTCGACGGTGCCGATGCCGCCCGCTTCCTCACGACGATGAAGGCGCGGCTGGAAGAGGGCAACTTCGAGCCCGACCTCGGCCTCTGACCGAGTCGCGTGGAGCCGGGGTCACCCTGACCCCGGCTCCACGCATCTCCCCCCAACCCTGACCGCAGGAGTCCACCGTGCCGCAGCGCGTCGCCATCACCGGTTCGTCCGGTCTCATCGGCAGCGCGCTGTCGACGTTCCTGCGTGACCGGGGCGACGAGGTGGTGCGCCTCGTGCGGCGACCCGTCACCGCCCCTGACGAGGTCAGGTGGGATCCCGCCGCACGCAGGCTCGACCCACAGGACCTTCGTGGCGTGACGGCCGTCGTCCACCTCGCCGGCGCAGGGGTCGGCGACCACCGGTGGACGCCGTCCTACCAGCAGGAGATCCTCGCCTCCCGGGTCGACGGCACGACGACCATCGCCGAGGCCCTCGTGGCCCTCGGCGAACCCGTACGGCTGGTCAGCGGCGCCGCGGTGGGGGTCTACGGCGACCGTGGCAACGAGGTCCTCACGGAGGAGTCGGCGCTGGGCGACGGCTTCCTCTCCGAGGTGGTGCGGGCCTGGGAGGCCGCAGCCGACCCCGCGCGCGAGGCGGGGCTCGCCGTGGCCCACCCCCGCACCGGGATCGTCTTCTCCCCCGCGGGGGGCGCGCTCTCCCGGATGCTGCCCCTGGCCCGGCTGGGGATCAACGGCCCGCTCGGCAACGGACGGCAGTGGTGGCCGTGGATCTCGTTGCGCGACACGGTGTCCGGACTGGCCTTCCTCGTCGACCACCCCGAGCTCGAGGGCCCGGTCAACCTCGTCGGGCCCCACCCCGACCGCCAGCTCGACATCGCCCGCGAGCTCGGACGCCAGATCCACCGCCCGGCGATCTTCCCGGCCCCGGCCTTCGGGATCCGGCTGGTCCTCGGCGGGTTCGCCGACGAGGTCCTCACGAGCAAGCGGGCGATCCCCACCCGGCTGAGCGAGGCGGGCTTCACCTTCGCCGACCCCACGGTCGAGTCCGCCCTGCGCTGGGTGCTGTCGCAGCAGAGCTAGGCACTGGCGGCGACGCTCTCGATCCGCCACCGGCCCCCCAGCCAGACCAGCACGAAACGCAGCACGTCGCCCGACGCGGCCGGATGGGTGCGCGTCGACGTCGGCCCGACGGCCTCGTAGGGCCCGGCGTCGACCCTGACCTCGAGGGTGGCGCGGGTGGCGCCCACCGACACCGCCGTGGCCGACACCACCCGCAGGGCCACTCGCCGATAACGCTGGCCCGAGTCGGTCATCGCCGCGAGCGCCGTGCTGTCGGCCACCCACGCGGGCGACCCGGGCGCGTCCAGCAGAGCCAGGTCGGCCGTCGAGGCCGTGTTCATGGCCAGGGCCCGGAGGTCCGCCAGGGCCTGCATCACGGCTCGGGGGTCGCTCGCCGCGGCACCGTGCAGCTCTGCCGCAGCAGCAGGTCGCGCCGGGGCTGCCGGGGCCGGGGCCCGGGTCGGGGTGGGGGTCGGGGTCGGGGTCGGGGCGCTCCTCGTGGGAGCCACCCCGACCCGCCCGACCGGTGCGGCGCGCGGCGGGTCGTCGCGGCGTGGCGGCGGCAGCCAGCCGGGACGCTCGAGGCCGCCGCCGGCGACCAGCCCGCCCGCGACCAGTCCGGCCACGAGCACCGCCAGGACGGCGAGTGCTCGCAGCCTGCGCGCCTGGATCGTCCCCCCGTGCCATCCTCGCACCCGCGGTGCCCGTCCCCGGTCGGTCAACGGCGGGTGCTCCTGCCGGGAGACCGGCGCACCGTGTCGCAGCCGCTGGGTCAACAGCGAGGTCTCGTCCGTGCCGACCACCAGGCGCAGCGGTTCGCACGGAGCGGAGTCGAAGTAGGCCAGGGCCAGCTCGGCTGCCGGCGGCCGGTCGGCCGGGTCACCGGACAGGGCGGCGAGCGTCACCGCCAGGAAGGCCTCGGGCAGCCAGGGTGCGAGCTCGCGCAATGGCCGGCGCAGCGGCAGCGGCTCGGGGGCGGAACCGGTGACGCACCACCAGGCGAGCGCGCCCACGGCATACACGTCGCACGGCGTGCCGACGAGCCCGTGGTCGAGCACCTCGGGGGCGACGAACCCCGGGGTGCCGTGGACGTCGCCCGGCACCTGGCCGGCGATTCGCGCAACGCCGAGGTCCGCGAGCAGGGGGCGGCCGGTGCGCTCGAGCAGCACGTTGCCCGGTGTCACGTCAGCGTGCACCACGCCGAGGGCGTGCAGCCCCGCGAGCGTGCGCGCCACCGGGGCCAACACGGTCACCGCCTCCCCCACGCTCAGGTGCCCACGGGCCCCGACCACCCCCTCGAGGGAACCACCGCGCACCCGGTCGAGCACCAGCGCCACGGCGCCCGGCTCACCAGCCAGCCCGATCGCCTCGTGGAACCCGACCAGGCCCTCGACGGCGACCCGCCCCAGGACGGCGACCTCGCGGGCTGCGGCATCCACCTGCTCGACCGTGCCGACGTCGACGACCTTCACGGCCACCGGTGCGTCGTCGCGCTCTCGGTGCGCCGCCCAGACGTCGCCGCTCGCGCCCGTCCCGAGCCGGTCGCCCAGCCGGTATCCGGGGACCCGGCGCGGTGGTCTCCGCTCGGCTGGTCCGCTCACCCCACCACTGTGCCGAAACCCGGCCCGCCGCCCACTGCGTTGTCCACAGCCCCCTAGGCTCGCGACCATGCCTGCAGACCAGCCCACGATCCTGGCGACCTCGGGTGGCTACCGCCCGGGGACGCGCACCCGCTTCGAGTTCAACGCGCTGGTCCACCACGCCGTGCACCTGTCCGGGGTCTCCGGGCGGGCGCCGCGAGTGACCCACCTCGGGACCGCCGGGGGCGACCAGCAGTACGCCAACGCCTTCATGCACGAGGCCGCCGGTCTGGCCGGGTTCGCCCTCACCAACCTCAACCTGTTCAGCATGCCGAGCGTCGACGACGTCGAGGGCCACCTGCTCGACCAGGACGTCGTGTGGGTCAACGGCGGCTCGGTCGCCAACCTCCTCGCCGTCTGGCGGGTGCACGACCTGGACGACATCTTCGCTCGCGTGTGGCAGGCCGGCGTCGTCCTGGCCGGCGTCTCCGCAGGGTCGATCTGCTGGTATGCCGGTGGCACCACCGACTCGTTCGGGCCCGAGCTCCGCGCGGTGACCAACGGGCTGGGGTTCCTCCCCTACGGCAACGGGGTGCACTACGACTCCGAGTCCCGTCGGCGCCCGCTCGTGCACCAGCTCGTCGCCGACGGCACGCTCCCCACCACCCACTGCACCGACGACGGGGTGGGGTTGGTCTACCACGGCACCGACCTCGTCGAGGCGGTCAGCGAGGAGGACGGCAAGGGCGCGTACGTCGTGGCCCGGCACGGCGACCGTGCCGTCGAGGAGGCTCTCGACACCCGTCGCCTCTGACGGGCCGAGCACGCGTTGCGCGAGTAGTGTCGCCAAGCGTGCAGATCTCTGACGGCCCGGCCGTGGCAGGTCTCTTCGGACTCGGCGCCGGTGCCACGCTCGAGGGTCCTGTCGCTCGGGGGTTGCAGGGCGTGGTGTGGCGGCTCCACACGCCGGCTGGCTGCTACGCCGTCAAGGAGTCCACCGCACCCCAGGACGAGCACGGTGCGGCGGCCGCCGCGGTGTTCCAGGAGACGGCGCGCGGGCGCGGGATCCCCGCTCCGCGGATCCACGCCAGCGTCGAGGGCGGTTGGCTGGCCCAGCTGGGCGGGTGCGCCATCCGGGTCTACGACTGGGTGGACGTGGCCCCGGCCGACCGACGCCTGCACCCCGCGGACGTCGGCAGCCTGCTGGCCAGGCTGCACGCGGTCGAGGTCCCGCTCGCGCAGGGCCCTCCCCCGGCCTGGTACACCGAGCCGGTGGGCGCGGCCCGCTGGGACGAGCTGGTCACCCTGGCGTCGGCTGCCGGCGCGCCCTTCGCCGCGGACCTCGCCGCGATCCGGGACGACCTCGTCGCCCTCGAGGACCTCCTCGCCCCCGCCACGGCCCTGCAGATGTGCCACCTCGACCTCTGGGCCGACAACCTCCGGGCGGCGACCGGGGGCGGGCTGTGCGTGCTGGACTGGGACAACGCCGGACCCGGCGACCCCAGCCACGAGCTCGCGATGGCGGCGTTCGAGTTCGGGCTCGGCGACCCGGCCCGCGTGCAGTCCCTGTATGCCGCGTACCTCGCCGGCGGGGGCGCCGGGCGGCTCGACTCCCCGATCGACTTCGCCATGCTGGTCGCCGTGCAGGGCCACCTCGCCGAGCTGCACACCCGCAGCTGGCTCGACCCGGCTGCGGACGAGGACGACCGGGCCGGGGCCGAGGCTGGCCTGGCCGAGCTGCTCGGCGACCCGCTCACCCCGCGCGTGGTCGACGCGATCCTCGCCGCGGCGACCGACGTCGCCTGAGCCCGGACCGCGGCGCGGCGTACGCTGGTGGGCATGCGGTTCGAGCACGTCGGCTTCGCCCCTGACCTCGTCGACTACGAGGCTGCCTGGGCCCACCAGCGGGAGGTCCACGCCGGTGTCGTCGCCGGCGACGAGGACACCGTCCTGCTCCTCGAGCACTCCGCGGTCTACACCGCCGGCAAGCGCACCCAGCCGCACCAGCGTCCCTTCGACGGCACCCCTGTCGTCGACGTCGACCGGGGCGGGCTGATCACCTGGCACGGTCCCGGTCAGCTCGTCGGCTACCCGATCGTGCGACTCCACGGGGTGCCCATCGACGTCGTGGCGCACGTCCGACGGCTCGAGGAGGTCATGATCCGCGTCTGTCGCGAGTTCGCCGTCGAGACCACCAGGGTCGAGGGCCGCAGCGGCGTGTGGGTGCTCGCGGACGACCGCGGCCCGGACCGCAAGCTCGGTGCCATCGGGGTGCGGGTCAGCCGCCAGGTGACCATGCACGGCTTCGCCCTCAACGCCGACGCGGACCTGTCGTGGGCGGACAACATCGTCGCCTGCGGCATCGATGACGCCGGAGTGAGCTCGATCAGTCGTGAGGCCGGCCGGACGGTCACCGTGCAGGACCTCCTGCCCTATGCCGAGAAGCACCTCGCCGACGTG
Source organism: uncultured Actinomycetota bacterium (assembly GCA_963757635.1). Lineage (GTDB taxonomy): Bacteria > Actinomycetota > Actinomycetes > Actinomycetales > Dermatophilaceae > Pedococcus. The sequence goes on from CAVWSK010000007.1 coordinate 707,580, forward strand.
CTGGCCTGACGCCGATCAGCGACGCGCCTGGTCCTGCACGCAGAGGATCGCCCAGGGCAGCGCCTCAAGACGGGCCTCACCGATGGGCCCGCCGCACACCTCACAGGTGCCGTAGCTCCCCTCGTCGAGCTTGGCCAGCGCACGCAGCACGTCGGTGTGGGTCGTCTGCAGTCCGTCGTGCACGGCGACCTGCGAGAGCCGGTCGACCGCCATCGAGGTCCCCTCGCCGACCCGCTTGCCGAACGAGATGGACCCCTGCTCCTCGGGCTTGGCCTCCAGCGTCGACATCTGGTCATCGAGCTCGGCCTTCTTGGCCTCGAGGGTGGTGCGCACGTCGGTGTCCATCTGCCCATCATGCGCGCCCCGGCGCCCCTTGGCAGCGCCCGCCCCTGTAATGTACCGTTTGGTACATGACACATCGACACTCCACCGAGATCGACGCGCCACCGCGCGCCGTGGCCCGCGTCCTCAACGACGTCAGCCACTGGGACCAGTGGTTGACCACCGTGCAGTCGGTGACCCCGATCGGGGAGACGCCCCCAGCACCGGGGTCCCGCTACGAGGTCCGCCAGCCGAAGCTCCCCAAGGCGGTCTGGGAGGTGACCGACCTCGACGACAGCTCCGGGTTCACCTGGCGCTCGAGCGCGCCGGGGGTCCGGAGCACCGGCACCCACGTCATCGAGGACCTCGGCGGCGGTAGGTCCCGGGTCACCCTGGCGATCGACTGGTCCGGCCCTGCCGCGCCCGTGATCGGTCTGCTCTACGGTCGCCTCACCGACCGCTACCTGGCCACCGAGGCGGCGGAGCTCAAGGCCGTGTGCGAGCAGCCTGCGTGACCGGCGCCTCCTCTGCGCCCTCCCCTCGGGACGAGCTGCTCGGGCGCGCCATCGCCTGGTTCGCCCGGAACGGCGTGGCCGACACCAGCCTGCGCACCCTGGCGACCGCGATCGGCACGAGCCACCGGATGCTGCACTACCACTTCGGGTCCCGAGAGGGACTGCTCGGTGCGGTGGTCGAAGCCGTCGAGCGCGACGAGCGCGCCACGCTGGCCCGCTTCCTCGCCGAGGACGACGACCCGTATGCCGCGGGCGAGCGCTTCTGGGCGCACCTCGCCGACTCCGCCCGGGCCTTCGCCCCGCTGTACTTCGAGCTGGCCGGGCAGGCCATGCAGGGCAAGGCCTACGCGGCCTCGCTGCGGGAGTGGCTCGGGACCGGCTGGGTGCGCGCCCTCACCGAGCTCTGGGTCGCCCTCGGACACCCCGAGGACGAGGCGCAGGTGCTGGCCACGGTCAACCTGGCCGTCGTGCGCGGACTGCTGTTCGAGCTGGCCCTGACCGGCGACCGGCCCGCCGCCGACGAGGCGATGCGCGTCCTCGTCGAGCGCTTCCGCGACCCCGACCGACCGGCCCCCGGCGCCACCCGGGAATAGCCACACCCCCCTCCGGCGTAGTCTTGGAGGACGCCCGGTGACCTCCGGGCGCGACCGTGCCCACGGCATACCCGCCCATCGGCGAGGTGTCGCGGGGCACCACGAACGAGGCAAGGGAGTCTTCGTGACTGTGGCACCCGAGGGTCGGCGCATGCTGCGCGTCGAGGCGCGCAACGCCGAGACCCCCATCGAGCGCAAGCCGGAGTGGATCCGGACCACGGCCAAGATGGGTCCGGAGTACACCAAGCTCCACTCGATGGTGAAGACCGGCGGCCTGCACACGGTCTGCCAGGAAGCCGGCTGTCCCAACATCTTCGAGTGCTGGGAGGACCGCGAGGCGACCTTCCTCATCGGTGGCGACATCTGCACCCGCCGCTGCGACTTCTGCGACATCGCCACCGGTCGCCCCACCGAGCTGGACCTCGACGAGCCGCGTCGCGTCGCCGAGTCGGTGGCCCAGATGGGCCTGCGCTACTCGACCGTGACCGGCGTCGCCCGTGACGACCAGCCCGACGGTGCCGCCGGGCTCTACGCCGAGACGATCCGCCAGATCCACGCGCTCAACCCGAACACCGGGGTCGAGATCCTGCCCCCCGACTTCGGCGCCAAGCCCGAGCTCGTCGGGCAGGTGTTCGACGCCAGGCCAGAGGTGTTCGCCCACAACCTCGAGACGGTCCCCCGGATCTTCAAGCAGATCCGCCCCGCCTTCACCTACGACAAGTCGTTGGCGGTGCTGTCGATGGCCCGCGAGGCCGAGCTCGTGACGAAGTCGAACCTCATCCTGGGCATGGGTGAGGAGGACCACGAGGTCGAGCAGGCCATCGGCGACCTGCACGAGGCCGGGTGCGACATCCTCACCATCACCCAGTACCTGCGTCCCTCCAAGCTGCACCACCCGATCGACCGGTGGGTCAAGCCGGAGGAGTTCGTGCACTGGAGCGAGGTCGCACAGGAGATGGGCTTCAAGGGCGTCATGGCGGGTCCGCTGGTCCGCAGCTCCTACCGGGCCGGCCGGCTCTACGCCACGGCCATGCGCAAGTGGGGTCGGGAGATCCCGGAGCACCTGAACCACCTCGCCGAGGCCGCGGGAGACCCCGCCCGCCAGGAGGCCGCGACGCTCGTCGCGGCCCGCACACCGACCGCGTTGGGTGCACCCGCCTGACACCCGTATCCTGACCTCCATGGCCCGCAAGGAGAAGCAGCAGTCGGACACGCCCAAGAAGCCGGGCCGGTTCGCCCAGGTCCGCCAGGTCTACACGGCCTCGCGCCAGGCCGACCCCACCATCCCGTGGTGGATGCTGCTCGCCTTCGTCGCCGTGCTCGTGGTGGGCGTGGGCATCGGCCTGCTCGTCGGTCACTGGCGCTACGCCCTGTTCCTGAGCATCCCCCTCGGCCTGATGGCCGCGACCCTGGTGCTGAGCCGGATGGCCGAGCGCGCGGCCTACCGCTCCATCGAGGGGCAGCCGGGTGCGGCCGGTGCCGCCCTGGGCTCACTGCGCAAGGGCTGGTTCTTCGACCAGCAGCCGGTCGCGGTCGACGGCGCCCGTGGCACCAGGCCCGAGGACATGGTCGGCGCGGCGTTCGTCTACCGCGCGCTGGGCCGCCCGGGCGTGGTCCTGATCGCCGAGGGCCCGGAGGCCCGCCGCGGCAAGCTCGCCACCCAGGAGCGCAAGAAGATCGAGCGGGTCGCGCCCGGTGTGCCCGTCACCGTCCTCGTGGTCGGCGACGGCGAGGGCGAGGTCTCGGTGCGCAAGCTGAGCAACAAGGTCACCCGCATGAAGCCCGTGCTCACCAAGGAAGAGGTCTCGGCGGTCAACAAGCGGCTCAAGGCCCTCGGCGGCCTGCGCCCGCCCATCCCGGCGGGGATGGACCCCCAGCGTGCCCGGGTCGACCGCAAGGCGATGCGCGGCCGCTGAGGCCCTGCTTCCCCGCTGCCGCCCTTCCCTCCCCGTCAGGCGGAGTCGCGCCGGACCAGCCAGGTGTCGAGCACGACCCGCTCGGGGGGCCTCGTGCCCCCCTGGGCGATCTGGCCCAGCAGCATGTGCGCCATCCGCACCCCCAGGTCCTCGACCGGTTGGTGGACCGTGGTGAGCGGGGGGTCGGCCAGCACGGCCAGAGGGCTGTCGTCGAACCCCACGAGCGCCACGTCGCCCGGCACGCAGCGCCCGGCCTCGCGCAGCACCCGCATGGCCCCCAGGGCCATGGCATCGCTCGCGGCGAAGACCCCGTCCACCTCCGGATGGGCCTCGAGCAGCCTGCGCATGCACCTGGCACCCTCGCCCTCCGTGAAGTCGCCCCACTCGACCAGGGCGTCCCCCCGTGGGCGCCCAGCGGCCTCGAGGGCCGCGAGGTAACCCTCGTGCCGGTCCCGCCCCGGCGCCATGTCCCGCGGGCCGGCCAGGTGCGCCACCTTCATGCAGCCCCTGGACAGCAGGTGCTCGACGGCGATCCGGGCGCCTCCGCGGTTGTCGACGTCGACGTGGCTCACAGCCCCGGGGTGGTCGGGCCGGCCGCCGAGGACCAGCGGCAGCCCGCGCCCGAGGATGGTGCCGGGCAGGGAGTCTGCCTCGTGGGCCGAGAGCATGAGCACGCCGTCGACATGGGCGGGCGTGAGGTAGTCGGGGCGCAGGACGTCGTCGCGGGTGGGGGCCAGCACGAGCAGGAGCTGTCGCGACGCCGCACCCACCACCGCGGTGATCCCCCGGACGACCTCGGCGAAGTAGGGCTCGCCGAACACGCGTTCCTGCGACTCGCTGATCACCAGCGCGACCGCACCCGTGCGTCGGGTGGCCAGGGCCCGAGCCGCGGTGTTGGGGACGTAGCCGAGCTCGTCGATGGCCTGGCGCACCCTGGCTCGCGTCTGCTCCGAGACCTGCGACGATCCGTTGACCACCCGCGAGACCGTGCCACGGCCCACGCCGGCACGTGCCGCGACCACCTCGAGGGTGGGCGGCGTGGCGGCCGTCCCCGCCGGACGCCGCTCCCCCGGTGGATCGCTGGGCACGGTCAGGCCCCGGGTTCGTCCCCGCCGAGGAACGCGGAGTACCAACGGCCGCTGTCCTTGACGGTGCGCTGCTGGGTCTCGAAGTCCACGTGGACGATGCCGAACCGCTTGGCATAGCCCTCCGACCACTCGAAGTTGTCCATGAGCGACCAGGCGAAGTAGCCATTCAGCGGGACCCCGTCCGCGATGGCGCGCGCGCCCGAGGCCAGGTGCGAGGCCAGGAAGTCGACCCGACGCCCGTCGTGCACCTGTCCGTCGTCGGCCACGACGTCGTCGAAGGCTGCGCCGTTCTCGGTCATCACGAGGGGGATGTCGCCGTACTCGCGGGTGACGCGCGTGAGCACGTCGTGCAGGCCGTCGGGGTCGACCTCCCACCCCATCGAGGTGGTCGGCAGCCCGCGGAAGGAGAACTCCACCTCGGCACTGCCGGGGTAGGCGCTCGGGGAGACGATGTGGCGGGTGTAGTAGTTGACCCCGAGGAAGTCCAGCGGCACCGACGTGCTCGTGAGGTCGCCCTCCTCGACGAACCCGAGGTCGGTGAGGTGGGCGACGTCCGCGACGACGTCGTCCGGGTAGGAGCCACGCAGGACCGGGTCCAGGAACCACCGGTTGGACAGGCCGTCGATCCGGCGGGCAGCGTCCTGCGCGCCGGCACCGTCGTGGGCCGGGTCGACGGGGTAGAGGTTGAGGGTGATCCCGACCTGGGCGTCCGGCACCCGGTCACGCACCTGCTGGACCGCGAGCCCGTGCCCGAGGAGCAGGTGGTGGGATGCGGCGAGCGCGGCGGCGGGCTCGGCGCGGCCCGGAGCGTGCCGGCCGCTGCCATAGCCGAGGAAGGCCGAGCACCAGGGCTCGTTCAGGGTGATGAAGTGCTTGACCCGGTCACCGAGCGCGTCGGCGACGAGGCCGGCATAGTCCGCGAAGCGGAGGGCGGTGTCACGCAGCGGCCAGCCACCGGCGTCCTCGAGGGGCTGGGGAAGGTCCCAGTGGTAGAGCGTCGCCCACGGCGTGATGCCCCGCTCGAGCAGGGCGTCGACCAGCCGGCTGTAGAAGTCCACACCAGCCTGGTTCACCGCCCCCGTGCCGCTCGGCTGGATGCGGGGCCAGGCGATGGAGAAGCGGTAGGCGTCGACCCCGAGGTCGGCCATGATCTGGACGTCCTGCTCGACGCGGTGGTAGTGGTCGACCGCGACCTCACCGCTCTCCCCGGCGACGACGCGGCCCGGGGTGGCGCAGAAGGTGTCCCAGATCGACGGCCCGCGGCCGTCCTCCGTGACGGCCCCCTCGATCTGGTAGGAGGAGGTGGCGACCCCCCAGGCGAAGTCCGACGGGAAGTCGCGGCGCGACGGGTTCATGGTGGTCCTCGGGGTCGGGATCGACGGGCTCGCGCGTGGGAGCGCTCCCGAACAGCGTGGCGGGCGACCCCGGGCGCGGTCAAGCCCGGGCCACCTCCGGCGGCGAGGGCGCCCCTGGGATCAGTCGAGGACGGCCAGCACCGCGTCCGCGAAGCGCGCCACCGCTCGCGGGTCCATCCGCAGGAACAGGTCCGGCTCGATCAGCTCCAGCTCCATCACGGTCGGGACCCCCTCGTGGTGCACGAGGTCGACCCGGGCATAGGCCAGCGGCTCGGGGACGTGCGCGAGCGCGCGACGGGCGGTGTCGAGCTCGACCTCGGTGGGTTGGTGCGCCAGCTCGGCGCCGCCATGGTGGGCCTGGACGCGATAGTCGCCGGGCGCGGGGACCTTGCGGACCGCGTGGGAGAACTCGCCGCCGAAGTAGAGCAGGGACAGCTCGCCGTCGCGGACCCCCTCGGCGAACGGCTGCACCACGACGTCGCCCAGCAGGGCCATCGACTCGAGGTGGGCCACCACCTCGGCCGCCGACGACGACCCGCGCAGCGCCTGGCGGGCACCGCCGTCCACCGCGGGCTTGACGACGACGTCGCCCCACCCGGTCGCCGCCATCTCAGCGGCAGCATCGTCCGCACCTGCCCGCACCACCAGCATCGGCAGGACCGGTACGCCGCGCTCCCCCAGCTCGGCGAGGTACCCCTTGTGGAAGTTCCAGCGGATCACCTTGGGACTGTTGATGATCCGGCTGGCGGCATCTACCCGGTCGACCCACGCGAGGTACTCCTCGAGCCGGTCGAAGTAGTCCCAGGTGGAGCGGATCACCACGAGGTCGAACCTGGACCAGTCGACCTCGCCGTCCCACTGCACCACCTCGGCATCGTGACCGCGGGCGAGCAGCTCTGCCGCGATGGCCGGGGGTTCGGGGTCGACGTAGGACGGATCCGACCAGGTGCACAGGGCGAGGCGACGGGCGACCATGACGCGATTCTGCCCGAGACAAGGGCACACCACGCCGGAGGGGTGGGGTCGGCGAGGGCGACGCACCACGGTATTGCGCTCTCGGCATACGCGATATAACGTGTTGGCGAGAAACGCGATATAGCGCGAAAACCGAGAGGACGGCTCATGAGCGAGGAATGGCTGATCGACAGCCCACGGGTGCTCGACATCGGGGGTGACCACGAGAAGGTCCAGCAGCTGAACGTCGCCATCGTCGGCGGTGAGGTGGACGTGGTCACCCACTCCGACTCCCCCACGGCGCGCCTGGAGGTGTCGGCGATCGAGGGGCCGCCGCTGCGGGTCACCTGGAACGGGTCGAAGCTGGTGGTGACGCACGGGACCGAGGGCGAGGGGATGCTCGGCAAGATCCGGCAGTGGGTCACGCTCCCGGAGCGCCACCGGGTGACCCTGAGCCTGTCCATCCCCGAGGACACCCGCACCACGGTGAGCACGGTCAGCGCCAACGCGCTGCTGGCCGGCCTGCGGGCCGCCACCAAGGCCAACACGGTCTCGGGCGCCATGACCCTGGACGACATCGCCGGGACGGTCGACGTCAACACGGTCTCCGGTGAGGTCGAGTGCGACAACCTGCGTGGCCCGCTCTCGGTCAACACCGTGTCCGGGGCGGTGACCGCCCAGCACAGCGACCTCGGCGAGGTGCAGATCAACACGGTCAGCGGTGACGTCACCCTCGACCTCGCCAACGCCAGCGCGACGATCTCGTCCCACTCGGTCTCGGGGGACGTCACCGTGCGCGCGCCGCACGACGGCTACGACGTCAAGGCCAGCACGGCCACCGGGCACGTCGTCGTCGACGGCCACACCGTCGACCGCAAGAGCCAGCGGGCCGGCCGTCGCGTCACGGCCGGCGAGCGCAGGCTCCGACTGGATGCCAGCGCCGTGTCGGGCAGCGTGGTCCTGCTCCACGCGGGTGCCGGAGCCGGGGACGGCGCATGAGCCCGGTCTTCGCCCACGGGCAGCTGCGGCTCTACCTGCTGTCCCTGCTCAACGAGGGGCCGCGGCACGGCTACGAGGTGATCCGGGACCTCGAGCAGCGGTTCAACGGGCTCTACTCACCCAGTGCCGGCACCGTCTACCCCCGCCTCGCCAAGCTCGAGGAGGAGGGGCTGGTCGAGCGCACCGAGGAGGGACGCAAGTCCGTCTACCGCATCACCGACGCGGGACGCCAGGAGGTGCTGGCCCGCGAGGACGACCTGTCCAGCCTCGAGTCGGACCTCGACCTGTCGGTGCGCGAGCTGGCCGAGCAGGTGCGCTCGCGCGTGCGCGGGCAGACGTCCGACCTGCGGGCCGAGCTGCGGGCGGCAGCCCAGGAGGCCCGTCGCACAGCCACGCCGGCGGGCGGCCACGACGGGTGGAACGACAAGGACGCCAGCGGGTTGCACGACCTCGAGCATGCCGTCCAGCAGCTGCGCCAGGAGGCGCGGTCGGCGTGGAAGCGCCACGGCCTGACCACCGAGCAGACCCGCGAGATCGTCGACATCCTCTCGGACGCGAGCCGACGGATCCGCGACGTCGTCACCCGGTCCGGGTGATCACCGTTCCAGCGGCCTTGTCGTGCAGGCCGCGGCCGTCGCGGTCCCAGAACATGGCGGGGAGGAACAGGCAGAGCAGCAGGGTGCGCACGACGACCTGGAAGGGCCGGGCCGGACCGCCGCCGATCGACTGGACGCGCAGCCCGACCACGCGGTGCCCGAGCGTGGTGCCCGTCGTGCCCACGAGCACCAGGTTCTCCACCGCATAGACCGCGAGGACGACGTAGCCCCTCGCCCCGGCGATCTGCGTGAACGGCAGGGGGACGCCGAAGACGGCGTAGGCGATGAGGGTGCAGACGGTCCAGTCGACGAGGACGCCGACCAACCGCCGCCCGAAGCGACCCATCGAGCCGACGCCGCTCCGCGGCATACCCAACCGCTCCCCGGGGTATGCCGAGGGCGCACCCGAGCGCGAACCCGGCCCCTCGAGCCAGCCCCCGACGTCCTTGCGGTCAACCACGCAAGGAGCCTATGCCGCTGTAACACCGGTGAAACATTCGGGTCATGGGCGGGTAATGCCGACCCGTTAGGGTCGAGGTCGACACCCAGTCGACGGGTGGGCCGATCCGCCCACCCCACCAACAGGAGGCCCCAATTTGTTCAGCAATGCTGACGAGGTCCTGAAGTTCATCAAGGACGAGGACGTCAAGTTCGTCGACGTGCGGTTCTGTGACCTGCCCGGCGTGATGCAGCACTTCAACGTGCCGGCCAAGAGCGTCACCGCTGACTTCTTCAAGGAAGGCCAGATGTTCGACGGGTCGTCGATCCGTGGCTTCCAGGCCATCCACGAGTCGGACATGAAGCTCATCCCCGACCCCACGAGCGCCTACCTCGACCCGTTCCGCAAGGAAAAGACGCTCATCCTCAACTTCTCCATCGTCGACCCGTTCACCGGCGAGGAGTACTCCCGCGACCCGCGGAACATCGCGGCGAAGGCCGAGGCCTACCTGAAGTCGACGGGCATCGCCGACACCGCGTACTTCGGCGCCGAGGCGGAGTTCTACGTCTTCGACGACGTGCGCTTCGAGACCAAGCAGAACGCGTCGTACTACTACATCGACTCCATCGAGGCCGCGTGGAACACCGGCCGCGAGGAGGAGGGCGGCAACAAGGGCTACAAGACCCGCTACAAGGGTGGCTACTTCCCCGTCCCGCCGGTCGACCACTTCGCCGACCTCCGCGACGAGATGAGCCTGGCCCTCGAGGACGCCGGGCTCTCCGTGGAGCGCGCCCACCACGAGGTCGGCACCGCCGGCCAGCAGGAGATCAACTACCGCTTCAACACGCTGAAGCAGGCCGCGGACGACGTGCTGAAGTTCAAGTACATCGTCAAGAACGTGGCCTGGGCCAGCGACAAGACGGTGACCTTCATGCCGAAGCCGCTCTTCGGGGACAACGGCTCGGGTATGCACTCGCACCAGTCGCTGTGGAAGGACGGCGAGCCGCTGTTCTACGACGAGCGCGGCTACGGCGGCCTGTCGGACCTCGCGCGCTGGTACATCGGCGGACTGCTCAAGCACGCCCCGGCGCTGCTCGCGTTCACCAACCCGACGGTGAACTCCTACCACCGGCTGGTGCCCGGCTACGAGGCCCCGGTCAACCTGGTCTACTCGGCCCGCAACCGCTCCGCCTGCATCCGCATCCCGATCACGGGTGACAGCCCCAAGGCCAAGCGCGTCGAGTTCCGCGTGCCGGACCCGTCGGCCAACCCCTACCTTGCCTTCTCGGCGATGCTGATGGCCGGCCTGGACGGCATCAAGAACCGCATCGAGCCCCCGGAGCCGGTGGACAAGGACCTCTACGAGCTCCCGCCCGAGGAGCACGACGCGATCGAGCAGGTTCCGGGCTCGCTGCCGGCAGTGCTCGACGCGCTGGAGGCCGACCACGAGTTCCTGCTCGAGGGCGACGTCTTCACCCAGGACCTCATCGAGACCTGGATCGAGTGGAAGCGCAAGAACGAGGTGGACCCGATCCGCTTCCGCCCGCACCCGCACGAGTTCGAGATGTACTACGACATCTGAGCGTGCTTGGCCGCTGACCTGCGGCTGAACGCCTGGAACGGCGGCTGACCTGCGAACACGTCTTCGGACGTCTCGCAACTTCAGCCGCCGTTTCGGCGAGGCGACCGCCGCGGACCACGGAGCGATGCCTTGCCCTGATGGGCGGTGCCCTGACAAGATCAGGATTCCGCGGTCCCTCCGAGGGAGTTCCTGTGCCTGTGAACAAGGTCGATGAACTCCTCCGAGTCCCCCGCCCCGGCCCCCGCCTGGCCGACTCCCCACCCGACCGAAAAGCCGAACTGCGGTGAACGTGTCGTGATCGGCCGCCGCCGTCCGCAACAGCACCGTGGAGCCGGTCGCCTCCCGCGGCTGAGGCGGGCCAGCTCGGCGGCTTCCCCCACGAGCACACCGCTCAGTCCTGCTCGGGTCGGGCCGTCGTGGTCCGAGCTCCGACCGCCGCAGTGGCACCGCCCCCTCCTCGCCCTCTCCGCCGCGATGGGCGTTCTCGTGGTCCTGCACACCGCCGGCGTCCTCCTGGACTCCCGCGAGGTCACCAACGCCGGAGTGTGGCTCAAGCCGCTGAAGTTCAGCCTCTCCATCGGCAGCTACTCCCTCACCCTCGCCTGGCTGATCGGACGACTCCCGTCGGGTGCCCGCGCCACGATCGCCACCATCGCCGGCACGATCTCCGTGACCGGGCTCGCGATCGAAATGGTCATCATCGACGGGTTCGCACTGATCGGGGAGAGCAGTCACTTCAACCTGAGCACCCCGTTCCATGCGGCGATGTGGCACACGATGGCCGCGTCCATCTCGGTGGTCTGGGTGATGACCTTCGTGGTGGCTGCGTTGCTCTTCCGTGCCCCGCTGGGGGATGCGGCCCGGACCCTCGCCATCCGCGCCGGAGCCCTGATGGCCCTGGCCGGGATGGCTCTCGCCTTCCTGATGACCGGTCCGAAGGCCGGCCAGGTCAGCGACTCCCCGGGGTTCGTCGGAGCGCACACCGTCGGGCTTGCAGACGGCGGCCCCGGGCTCCCGCTGCTCGGGTGGAGCACGATCGCAGGAGACCTGCGTGTCCCCCACTTCCTCGGCATGCACGCCCTCCAGGCGCTCCCTCTCTTCGTGCTCCTGCTCGAACTGCTTGCCTGGAAGCTACCGACATTGCAGGACGCCCGTCGGCGTCTGCGGCTCGTGCTGCTGGCGTCGGTCACCTTCGCTTCGACCCTCGTCCTGCTGACCACCCAGGCGCTCAACGGTCAGTCGATCGTTGCGCCTACCGGAAACATCCTGACCGCAGGGATCGTCCTGGCGGTCGCTGCCGTCGGCGCCACGATCGTGATCATGCAAACGTCGTCCGTTCCGCGACGCTGACTGAACCCAGGAAGGCTGACACTGTGCGGCAGCTTCTAGCAGTCCTTGCTCTCGGCCTCGCTTCCGTCGTGCCGGGAAGCGCACCCGACGCAACGATCGAGGACTTCATCGATCGCGAGATGCCTGCTTCCGGCGTCCCCGGCGTGGCGTACGCCGTCGTGGCCGATGGCGAGATCACCTCGGTGGGCGCTCGTGGCGTGGTCAAGATCGGGGGCGAGGTCGACGTCACGCCGGACACGGCGTTCGTGATCGGCTCGATCTCCAAGAGCTTCACTGCGCTGGCAGTCATGCAGCTGGTCGAGGCGGGCGAGGTCGACCTCGAGGGCGAGATCTCGCAGTATCTCGACGGCTTCTCGGGCAGACCCGCCGGGCCCGTCACGATCCGGCAGCTGCTCAGCCACACCAGCGGCTTCTCCACACTGCAGGGAAACGACACGGCCGCCAACTCCCGTGCGGGCGACACGAACGCGAAGGACGAGCTCGAGCGCGTGGTCGACGCACGTGCCGAGGTGGCTCCTGCCTATGGACCTGGCGAGCGGTGGCAGTACTCGAACCTCAACTACCAGATTCTTGGCCGACTGATCGAAGTCGTCAGCGGGCAGGAGTTCCAGGCCTACGTGACGTCCAACATTCTCGAGCCGGTGGGTATGGAGCACAGCTTCGTCGCCGACGGTGAAGTCCATGACTCGATGGCGACCGGGCACACCTCGTGGTTCACCACCAAGCGAGCCCTGGCCGAGACCCCGACGGACCGCGCAACGGCCCCCCAGGGCGGAATCATCGCGACCGCAACCGATCTGGCGCGCTACCTGCAGATGATGGTGAATGGCCAGGACGACGTCGTCAGCGCCGAAGGCAAGGCGCTGATGATGCGCCCGGCCAGCGCAGCGTCACCGTCCTACGGCCTGGGCTGGTACGTGGACCCAGGCAACGGGAGTGTGTGGCACACCGGGGCGAGCCCCGGTTTCGAGTCATTGGCGTGGATGCTCCCCGCCCAGAAGAAGGGGGCGGTCGCGCTGGTCAACGGGGTAGGTGGAGTCGGCTTCGCGGAGACGACCGAGCTCCGCACCGGCATCGCCGCCATAGGGCTGGGTGTCGACTACGCCGGCGAAGGCTCACGCCTGCCTCAAAAGGCCCTGCTCATCGGCCTGGTGCTCCTGCCGATCGTCTACCTGCTCAGCATGACCTGGGCGTGGCGTCATCGCGCCGCGATACGCGCCAAGTCGGGCATCGCCGGCCGGTTCAGCCTGTGGTTCCCGCTGCTCACCACGCTGGTCGCAGCATGGGTCATCCTCGGTCTGGTGCCACGTCTGTCCGGCTCACCACTGGCCAACCTCAACCAGTTCCAGCCCGACTTCGTCCTGGTGCTCGTCGCGACCGCAGCAACGGGCGTGCTGTGGGCCGTCTTCAGGCTCGGCGTGGCCTACACCGGCCGATCCCGCGCCGCTTGATCTCCAGCGGATGTGGACCGCGGACGCTTCTGCCCGCTAGAACCCCTGGTGGGGAGAGGCGCCGTGCAGCGCTCGCCATTCGCGGGCCAGCATCGCGTACTGGTAGCCGTCCACCCAGCCGAGTTCGGAATGCCAGGAGTCCTCGATCCCGTGTTGTTCACGCCTCATGCCGGCCTTCTCGAGAACCCGCACCGATCCCGGGTTGTCAGCGTTGCAGCTCGCCGTCACGCGCCGAAGCCCTAGGCAGCCGAACGCGGCCGCCAAGAGGCCGCAGGACAGATCGCTCGCCACCCCTCTGCCTACGAAGTCCGGATGGACGATGTATCCGATAACCCCACCCGTGCCCCTGGGCATACCCGGCTGGCCCATTCCATCGACGACCTCCAGGAAGCCCATCGCGACCACGTCGCCGGCTACCTCGGCAATGCAGGAGAAGTCGCTCTCACTGGTGGGGACAGCCAGCCACTCCCCTCGAAACGTCTCCGGATCGACGCTCGTGCGGAGCATGAAACGGTTGACCACAGGGTCGTTCCGGAAGGCAAGCAAGTGCTCGACATCCGCTGCAGTTGCCTCACGTAGGAGTAGGGAACCGACACGCTTGGGCCACGGGCTGGATGTCACTGCCGCATCGTTTCTCGATGCTCGTGCTGACCACAAGCGGTTTTGGCGCGCATCCGAAGATTTCCACGTGAGGGGCGCCGGACATCCCCGCCCGAACCTGACGCGGTGGCTCGGGCGAAGGTCCTACGACGATTGCCGGATTCGCGCCGAGCCCCAGCAGATAACCTCTGCTAGCCGCTGCGTGCACCCCCACACCTGCGGCGGCGCTGTCTCGCCGAGCCGGCTCGGCGAGACAGCTTGGGGTCAGGGCGACTGGACCCGTGGAGTGCGGTGCGGTCGGGTCAGGAGGCGGAGGGGGTGACGACCGAGAGCCGCGTGCTGAAGGCGCCGGTCAGCTGGACCGGAGCGTCCACGGGTCGACTGGGGGCGCCGACACCGTCGAGACGGTCCCAACCGGAGACCTGCTCCTCCATGAGGGGCGCGAATCGGTCGAGGAAGAGCTGCCACAGGCCCATGTCGGTCCTCTCGTTACTGGCGCGAGTTGTTCTACCCGCGCATCATGGAGCATTCCGGCTCACCGCGCCCTGCGCCACGCCGAGCCGAACATGTCGTCCGTCTGCAGGCAAGCCTCACCCATTCGGCTGACCTGCGCCCGTCGTGACCACCGTCCCGCGCGCCTACTTCGGTCGAAACGGGCGGTTGCGGAGGCAAACGCAGGACATCCGCGGACAAAGCGCCTTAGGGTGAACCGCCGCCTACCCCCGGAGATGCCGCATGCCCCCCACCTCGAGGCGCCGCCTGGCCGCCGCCTGTCTGACCGCCGCACTGATCGCCGTGCTGGTTCCCGCGACCACGGCGGGTGCCGCTGTCCCGGTCCCCCCGACACCCACCGTGCCGACAGGCATCGAAGCGCTCTCCGCGTACGTCGGCGCGGACTCCTGCGACGCCAGCACCAAGCCTGGTACCGCGGCGCTGGGCAGCCTCCTCACGCGCACCTACCCCGGCACCTCCTACGGGTCGGCCCGGGCCTGTGGCAGCGACTCGCTCGCGACGTCCGAGCACTACGACGGGCGCGCGGTCGACTGGATGACCAACGTGCGCAACACCACCCAGCGTGGCTACGCCCAGGCCGCCATCGCCTGGATGCTCGCGAAGGACAAGGCTGGCAACGAGTATGCGATGGCCCGGCGGCTGGGCGTGATGTACCTGATCTGGAACAACCGGACGTGGTCCGCCTACCGCCCCCAGGACGGATGGAAGGAGTACAGCGGCTGCCTGTCCACCGCGAAGGCGAGCACCGCATACGACACCACGTGCCACCGCAACCACGTGCACATCTCGTTGTCCTGGGCGGGTGCCATGAAGCGCACCTCCTACTGGTCGGCGAAGGTCGCGGTGCCCGAGTACGGCCCGTGCCGCCCCTGGTACCTCAGCTGGGCACCACCGCGGACGTCAGTGAACCCGACTCGCTGCCAGACGCCCCCTGCGGTGAAGGCGCTTTCCGCCACGTCGAGCCTGGGCAAGCAGCTGGTGTCCGCGTCAGGGGTGTACCTCAAGCAGGGCAGCACCGGCCCGGTGGTCAAGGCGGTCCAGTCAGCAATCGGCACGAGCGCGACCAGCTCGTTCTCGTCGACCACCCGCAGCGCCTTGCTCGCGTGGCAGAAGCGCAACAAGGTCCCCGCAACCGGCGTCACCGATGCGGCGACCTGGCGGGCCCTGATCCGCGTCCACGCCGCGCCGCCGGTCGCCCTCGGGCTCGATTCCACCATTGACTCGGACCTCGTGTCGCTGGCTGAGGACGGCACCGTGACCCTGCACGACAGTCCCTCCGACCCGACTGGCCGCGTGGTCGCCACCGGGTGGTCGACGACCGACCAGGTGCTCACCCCGGGCGACTTCACGAGCGACACCGTGCCGGACCTGATCACCCGGCGCACCGATGGCACCCTCCTCCTGCACCCCGGCAGCGGCGACGCCACGTTCGGCGCCGCGCTGTCCCTGGGGCGCGGCTGGAACATGTTCGACGTCCTGTTCACCCCCGGTGACTTCACCGGCGACGGTCGTCCCGACGTCATCGGGCGCAAGCCTGATGGCACCCTCTGGCTCTACACCGGCAACGGTTCGGCCTGGTGGACGGGTTCGGCGCGCAGGATCAACGCCGGCTGGGGCATCTTCGACACCGTCTTCTCGCCCGGTGACTTCACCGGCGACGGACGCCCCGACCTCATCGCGCGCAAGCCCGACGGCACCCTCTGGCTGTATGCCGGGAACGGACGCGGCGGGTTCGCCGGCAGTGGGCGGAAGATCGGCAACGGGTGGCAGATGTTCACGTCGGTGTTCGCCGCCGGTGACACCAACCGCGACGGCTACTCCGACCTCCTGGGAGTGACCGAGGCCGGCGGACTGCGCTCGTACCGCGGCAACGGCCGTGGTGGGTGGGCCAGCGGCGGCGGACAGGACATCGGGCGGGACGGCTGGGGCACGGCGAAGGTGCTCGTCGGCGCGCGCTGAGCACGGCGGCCCGGGCAGCGGTCGGCGCCTCGTCGGTGCAGGCGTCACCTGGCCGCAGCCCTCAGTAGGTGCTGACCTCGACCTCGGCCGGCTTGACCGAGACCTCGAACCACACCGTGCTCCCGGCCGAGGTCCGATGCGCCCCGAACGAGTCGCTGACGGCGCGCACGAGGGACAGCCCCCTCCCCCGCACCGCCATGGTGTCGGCCCCGGTGAGCTGGGGCTCACCTCGGTTGCCGCTGTCGGCGACGGTGACGGCGATGATTCCCGAGTCGAGGTCGATGGTGAGGTGCGACTCCGTGCCGGCGTGCAGCACCGCGTTGGTGATGAGCTCGGAGATGCCGGTGACCACGGTGTGCTGGACCCCGCTGTCGACGTGCCAGGCCTCGAGCTGTTCACGGGCCCAGTCCCGGGCAGCCCGCACCGACTCCGGCAGGGGCGGGACCACGATCGCCGCCCGGCGATGGCCTTCTGGCGAGCGACCGACGGTCAGCACCGCGCAGTCGTCCTCCTGCCCCGCGTGCACCATGGCGTCCATGACGTGCTGGGCCACGCTGCGCGGGCTGCCAGGAGGAGTGTCGGCCAGGACCTCGAGCAGGCGCTCCTGCCCCTCGTCGAAGTCCTCTCCGCGCCGCTCCAGGAGGCCGTCGGTGAACGCGACCAGCATGTCGCCGACATCCAGGGTCAGGCGGTGGACGGGACGGACCCCGCTGATTCCCAGCGGCGGCCCGACCGGCATCTGCACCAGGCGCGCACGCGGGAGCCCGTCCGCACGGGCCAGGCTCCCGAAGAGCAGGGCGGGCAGCGGATGACCGGCGCTGGCCAGCTCCACCTCGCCGGTGTGCGGGTGGATGATGCCGTAGAGCATGGTCACGAACAGCTCGCCACCGAAGGCCATGCCGGGTCTGGCCCGGGTCGTGCCGAGGGGCATCGACGTGGGCCACAACGCGTCGAGGTCCCCGACGACCCGGTCCAAGGCAGTGAGCACCACACTCGGCAGGCTGTTGGCCAGGGCAGCACCGCGCGCCGCCGCGCGAACCTGTCCCATGACGGTGGCCGCCATGACACCGCGCCCGACCACGTCGCCGATCACGAGTGCCAGGCGGCCGTCGGGCAGGAAGAAGGAGTCGTAGAAGTCGCCACCGGCGACGGCGCCCTCGGACACCGGTTCGTAGCGGGCGGCGATGCTGATGGCATCGGACTGCGGGAGGTTCGGCGGCAGCAGGGTGCGCTGCAGCAGCTCGGCCGTCGTCCGCTCCGCGTCGTAGATGACGGCGCGGCTCAGGGCCTCGCCCACGAGGTCGCCGAAGGCTGCCAGCACCGCGAGGGCGTCACGGGGCACGGGACTCGCATCCCGCAGCACCACCAGCACCGCATCGCTGCTGCCGGCGCGCAGCGGCACGGCGACGACCTCGCCGTTCGCGGAGGGGTGCCACTGCCCGGACTCCACGACCTCGGCGACCACCCCGACCATGTCGTCGGTCAGCTCGGACCAGATGAGCGGCAGCCGCTCCTCGTCGGGCGAGAGCTCCTCGATGCGGTGCCGGCGAGCCATCCGCCAGGACGACGGTCCTGGTGACGGCAGGCACACCGTCGCCGACACGGCGTCGAACGCTGCGACAGCCTGCCGCAGCACCACCTTGCACACGTCGTCGACGGTGACCGCCGCCGCGAGCGAGGTGGCCAGCATCGCGATCGCCCTCGCCCGCTGCGCGGACGAGGTGGTCTCCACGAGCACCAGCAGGACGGCGCACACCATCCCCTGGTCGTCATAGACCGGCGAACCGGACCGGAGGAACTGCCTGTCCTCCCCAGGTGCCCCCAGGCGGTCCACGCTGAGCTCGGCGCCGTCCTGGAGGAACGGGGCGCCGTCGAGCGCCGCGTCGAAGAGCTCACTCGCATCGAGGTCCCCCCACACCGTGGCGGCGACGTGGGCGGCCTGGTCCCCGAAGGCCTCCGGGTGGTGCGCACCGAGGAGGTCCGCACACGCCTCGTTGTAGATCATCGTGGCGTCGGGTGCCACGAGCAACGCCATGGGCAGCGGGCTTTCGAGGGCGACGTCCCACGCGGCCAGCAGCGGTGGGGGCCAAGCGTCCTGGGCTCCCAGCGGGGAGGCCGACCAGTCCACCTGGGCAGCGAACCGTGACTTCGCACGCACCCTGCCCTCATCCACCCAATCCACCCTTCCTCCATCCAAAGGGTAGGACTCAGGACCTTCCCGACAGGGCGTTACGGCGAACTAATCTGGAACAGGACCAGTCGTGACCCGTTCGCCCGCGCCCACGCAGCTCACGAGGAAGGCCCACTCCCAGGCCACCTGTCGCCAGGCGTCGTAGCGCCCGCTCTTGCCGCCATGTCCTGCCACCATCTCGGTGCGCAGCAGGACCGGCGAGGTCGCCGGGTCGCTCGTGGTGTGCTCGCGCAGCCGCGCGACCCACTTCGCCGGTTCGGTGTAGTAGACCCTGGTGTCGTTGAGCGAGGTCGTCGCGAGGACGGCCGGGTAGGCGGCATCCCGGACGTTCTCGTAGGGCGAGTAGGACTTCATGTAGGCGTAGACCTCGGGGTCGGCCAGCGGGTTGCCCCACTCCTCCCACTCCACCACCGTGAGCGGCAGCGTGGGGTCCAGGATCGTGGTCAGCGCGTCGACGAAGGGCACCGCGGCGTGCACGGCCCGGAACCGCTGCGGCGCGAGGTTGATGGCTGCTCCGATCAACAGCCCACCGGCCGAGCCACCCTCGGCCACGAGGCGGTCCGGCGCGACCCAGCCGCTGTCGACCAGGTGCGCCGCGCAGTCGACGAAGTCGGTGAAGGTGTTCTTCTTGTGTCCCAGCTTGCCGTGGTCGTACCACGTGCGACCCAGCTCACCGCCTCCGCGCACGTGCGCGATCGCATACACGAAGCCACGCTCGAGCAGCGAGAGCCGGGCGACCGAGAAGTAGGGGTCGGAGGACAGCTCATAGGACCCGTATGCCGTGATCAGGCCGGCCCGCGTGCCGTCCGGGACGGCCCCGGCCGGGTGCACGACGGAGATCGGCACCTTCGTGCCGTCGGCTGCCGTCGCCCACTCCCGGCGCTGCTCGTACTGCGTCGGGTCGTAGCCGCCGAGCACCGGCTGGCGCTTGAGCAGGGTGAAGGCACCGCTGGCCAGGTCGTAGTCGAGCACGGTCTTCGGGGTGACCATGGACTCGTAGACCACCTGGACGGAGGTCGTGGCGCTCTCCGGGTTGTCCCCGAGCCCCACGTGGTAGACCGGCTCGTCGAACTCCAGGTCGTGGGGCGCGCCGAAGCCCGACGCTGCGGCGGGGTCGCGCGCCAGCACCCGCAGGGCGGTGAGCCCGTCACGCCGCAGCGACAGGACGGCCACGTCGTCGAAGGCGTCGACGCCCTGGAACCGCTCCCCCGGCCCGGCGCCGAGCACCGGCTCCCACTGGTCGGCGGACGTGGCATCGAGCGGCGCCCAGGCGAGGTCACTGTCGATGTTGTCGGCATTGTGGACGATGAGCAGCCGGTCGCCGGCCGGCTCGACGTCGTACTCGACGCCCTCGCGCCGCGGCGCGACGACGTGGAACTCACCGGTCGGGTCGCCCGCGTCGAGAAGGCGCACCTCCGAGGTGGTCTTGGAGCCGAGACCGATCATGATCCAGCGGTCGTCCCGGGAGGACCCCAGGCCCATCCAGAAGCGCTCGTCGGACTCCTCGTGGACCAGGACGTCGCCGTCCGCGGCCGTGCCGACCTCGTGGCGCCACACCTGGTGGGGGCGCCAGGTCGCATCGACCCGGGTGTAGAACAGGAAGCGCCCGTCGAGGGAGAACACGCAGCCGTACCCCACCTCGTCGACGGCGGTGTCCACGACCTCCCCGGTACGCAGGTCCTTGATCCGCAGGGCGAAGCGCTCGTCGCCCTCCAGGTCCACGGCATACGCGAGCAGGTGGTGGTCGGGGCTGACGCTGAGGGCGCCGAGGGAGAAGAAGTCGTGGCCCTTGGCCTCCACGTTGGCGTCGAGGAGCACCTGCTCGCCGTCGACGACCGAGTCCGCGCCGAGCACGGGTCGGGGCGTGCCCTCGACCCGGGGCGCCCGGCACTCCACGGAGTACTGCGCGCCCTCGAAGCTGCGTGAGTAGTACCACCACGGGCCGCTGCCGACAGGCACCGACAGGTCGGTCTCCTGGGTCCGGGAGCGGATCTCCTCGAAGAGGGCGTCGCGCAGCGGCTGCTGGCCGGCGGTGACCGCCTCGGCGTAGTCGTTCTCGGCCTCGAGGTGCGCCAGGACCACGGGGTCCTGCTTGTCACGCATCCACTCGTAGGGGTCGACCACCCGGTCGCCGTGGTGCTCCCGGACAGTCTGCTGCTGGGGCGGGCGCGGGGCGGTCGGCGAGGTCTGGGATGTGCTGCTCACCCCCGCACCCTATGCGAGCACCCCGGCCGTCCCCGAGGGGCCCGGCTCGGGGTCAGCCGGCGAGGCAGCGAGGGCCGAGGATCACCTTGAGGTCGCCGAAGAGCGCCTCCGTGGCGTTGACCCGGTAGGCGTCCTCCAGGCGCATGAGCACCGACCGGCCCGGCTGGCTCAGCCGCACGTGCACCTCGGTGGAGCCGGGGTGCGACGCGAGCACCGACTTGAGCTCCTCGACCTTGGACTGCGTGGCGCGGTTGGTGTCCATGGTCACCACGACCGGACCGCGGGGCCCGTCGGAGATGTCCGGCAGGGTGAGGTCGGAGGCGTAGATCGTGGGGGTGTCGTCGCGGCGGTTGACCCGACCCTTGACGACCACCACCGCGTCGTGGGTCAGGGCGTGCTGCACGGTGAGGTAGGCCGAGGGGAAGAAGAGGCACTCGATGGCCCCCTCGAGGTCCTCCACCGTGACGATCGCCCAGAGGTCACCCTTCTTGGTGCGCTTGACCTGCAGCCCGGTGATGAGGCCGGCGATGGTGACGTTGGCCCCTTCGGGCTTGCCGTCCTCGCCCATCAGGCTGGCGATCGAGGTGTCGGCGTGCGAGGTGAGCACGTGCTCGATGCCGAACAGCGGGTGGTCGGAGACGTAGAGGCCCAGCATCTCCCGTTCGAACCCGAGCAGGGTCTTCTTGTCCCACTCGACCCCGGGGATGGGGGGCAGCACGGCGAAGTCCACCGACTCCGAGCCGGTGTCGCCGCCGAAGGACCCGAACAGGGAGTCCTGGCCGATGGCCTCCTGGCGCTTGATGTCGATGAAGTTGTCGATGTAGTCCTCGTGCACCCGCAGCAGGCCCTGGCGCGACTCCTGCAACCCGTCGAACGCGCCACCCTTGATGAGTGACTCGATGGTGCGCTTGTTGCAGACCACGGCCGGGCACTTGGACAGGAAGTCCTTGAAGGAGACGAAGCGCCCCTTCTCCTCGCGCGCCGCGATGATCGCCTCGACGACGTTGTGGCCGACGTTGCGGATCGCCTGGAGGCCGAAGCGGATGTCCGTGCCGACGGCCGCGAACCGGCCCACCGAGTCGTTGACGTCCGGGGGCAGCACCTTGATCCCCATGCGACGGCACTCGCCGAGGTAGAGCGCCGACTTGTCCTTGTCGTCGCCGACGCTGGTGAGCAGCGCGGCCATGTACTCGGCCGGGTAGTTGGCCTTGAGGTAGCCGGTCCAGTAGGACACCAGGCCGTAGGCGGCGGTGTGCGCCTTGTTGAACGCATAGTCCGAGAACGGGACCAGCACGCCCCACAGGGCAGCGATCGAGGCCTCGTTGAACCCCTTGGCCTTCATGCCCTCGGAGAAGGGGACGTACTCGGCGTCGAGCACCTCCTTCTTCTTCTTGCCCATGGCACGGCGCAGCAGGTCGGCGTTGCCGAGGGTGTAGCCGGCGAGCTTCTGGGCGATCTCCATGACCTGCTCCTGGTAGATCACCAGGCCGTAGGTGGTGCCGAGGATCGGGCCCAGGGCGTCGATCATCTCCTGCTGGAGCTTGCCCTCGAGCTGCGGGTCGAGCGGGGTCAGCGCCTGCTTGCCGTTCTTGCGCAGCGCGAAGTTGGTGTGCGCGTTGACGCCCATCGGACCCGGGCGGTAGAGCGCCAGGGCCGCCGAGATGTCCTCGAAGTTGTCCGGCTGCATCAGCTTGAGCAGGGTGCGCATGCCACCGCCGTCGAGCTGGAAGACGCCGAGGGTGTCGCCGCGCGAGAGCAGCTGGTAGGTGGCCGGGTCGGTCATGTCCTTGGACAGCGCGTCGAGGTCGATGTCCTCACCGCGGTTGGCCAGCACGTTGTCGATAGCGTCGTCGAGGATCGTGAGGTTGCGCAGGCCGAGGAAGTCCATCTTCACCAGGCCGAGGGACTCGCAGCTCGGGTAGTCGAACTGGGTGATGACCTGGCCGTCCTGCAGCCGCCGCATGATGGGGATGACGTCGATCAGCGGCTCGCTCGACATGATGACACCCGCCGCGTGCACGCCCCACTGGCGCTTGAGCCCCTCGAGCCCCATCGCCGTGTCGACGATCTCCTGGAAGTGCGGCTCGGACTGCACGAGGGCGCGGAAGTCACCGCCCTCGTTGTAGCGCTTGTGCTCCTTGTTGTAGATCTCGGCGAGGGGCACGCCCTTGCCCATGACATCCGGCGGCATCGCCTTGGTCAGCTGCTCCCCCACCACGAAGGGGTGGCCCATGACCCGGGCGGCGTCCTTGACGGCCTGCTTGGCCTTGATGGTGCCGTAGGTGACGATCTGGGCGACGCGGTCGGCGCCGTACTTCTCGGTGACGTAGCGGATGACCTCGCCGCGCCGACGCTCGTCGAAGTCGACGTCGAAGTCGGGCATCGACATGCGCTCGGGGTTGAGGAACCGCTCGAAGATCAGACCGTGCGGGATGGGGTCGAGGTCGGTGATCTTCATCGCGTAGGCACACATCGACCCCGCGCCTGAGCCGCGTCCCGGGCCGACCCGGATGCCGTTGGCCTTGGCCCACGTGATGAAGTCGGCGACGACGAGGAAGTAGCCGGCATACCCCTTGGAGACGATGACGTCGGTCTCGAACGTGGCCTGCTTGGTGGCGTAGTCGGGAATGCCCTCGGGGAACCGCTCACGGAGCCCGGTCTGGACCTCCTTGACGAACCACGACTCCTCGTTCTCCCCCGGCGGGCAGGGGAAGCGCGGCATGTAGCGCCCCTCGCCCTCGGTGAAGGAGATGTCGCACATCTCGGCGATGAGCAGGGTGTTGTCGCAGGCCTCGGGGAGCTCGCGCCAGGTGTGGCGCATCTCGGCCGGGGACTTGAGGTAGAAGTCGTCGGAGTCGAACTTGAACCGGCCCGGGTCCATCATCGTCGACCCGGACTGCACGCACAGCAGGGCCGAGTGGGCCTTGGCGTCCTCTGCGGTCGTGTAGTGCAGGTCGTTGGTCGCCAGGAGCGGGATCTTCAGCTCGCGAGCCAGTCGCAGCAGGTCCTTCTGCACGCGGCGCTCGATGTCGAGCCCGTGGTCCATCAGCTCGCAGAAGTAGTTCTCCGCCCCGAAGATGTCGCGGAAGTCGCTCGCAGCCTGCACGGCCTCGCGGTACTGGCCCAGCCGCAGCCGGGTCTGGATCTCGCCGGACGGGCAACCGGTGGTGGCGATGAGCCCCTGGCCGTACTGGTCGAGCAGCTCGCGGTCGATGCGCGGCCACTTGGCGTAGACCTGGTCGAGGCTGGCCTGGGAGTCGAGCCGGAACAGGTTGTGCAGGCCGTTGTTGTTCTTGGCCAGGAGCGTCATGTGGGTGTAGGCACCCGACCCGGAGACGTCGTCGCCGGACTGGGACTCGTCACCCCACTTGACGCGGGTCTTGTCGCTGCGGTGCGTGCCCGGCGTGACGTAGGCCTCCACCCCGATGATCGGCTTGACCCCCGTGCCCTGCGCCTTCTTCCAGAACTCGTAGGCCCCGAAGACATAGCCGTGGTCGGTCGTGGCCAGGGCGGGCATCCCCATCTCGGCCGCCTTGGTGAACAGGTCGCCGATCCGGGCCGCGCCGTCGAGCATGGAGTACTCGGTGTGCACGTGCAGGTGGACGAACGAGTCGGAGCTCGACGAGGGACGCGGCGGGGCAGGCTGGGAGGACATCGGGACGAGTCTAGGCCGCGCCACCGACTGCCCTCCGGCGTGTCGCGCCCCCGTGTCGCGGCGGGTTTCCGCCGACCCCGCGACCCCAACTTTATCGGGTCTAGCAAGAACGTTGATCTTCACTGGACTTCCGTAGTCGTGCGAAGGTCAACCTTCCTGCTAGACCCGATAAAGCTGCGGCGGGTATGCCGGGGGGTGGGCACCCGGCATACCGCACCGGGGGGTCAGAGCAGGTCCAGCGCCTGCTGGAGGTCGGCCGGGTAGGGGCTCTCGAAGGTGACGTGCTTGCCCGTGCCGGGGTGCTCGAAACCCAGCCCCACGGCGTGCAGCCACTGGCGCTCCAGCCGCAGCCGGGCGGCCAGGGTGGGGTCCGCGCCGTAGGTGAGGTCGCCGGCACACGGGTGGTGCAGCGCCGAGAAGTGCACCCGGATCTGGTGGGTGCGCCCGGTCTCGAGGTGGACGTCTACCAGGGAGGCCGCCCGGAAGGCCTCGATCACCTGGTAGTGGGTGACGCTCGGCTTGCCCTTGTCCATCACCGCGAACTTGTAGTCGTGGTTCGGGTGTCGGCCGATGGGGGCATCGATGGTGCCGGCGACCGGGTCGGGCAGCCCCTGGACCAGGGCGTGGTAGGTCTTGTCGACGGTGCGGCTGCGGAAGGCCTGCTTGAGGACGCTGTAGGCGTACTCGGACTTCGCGACCACCATGAGGCCCGAGGTGCCCACGTCGAGACGCGACACGATCCCCTGGCGCTCGCTGGCCCCGCTGGTGGCGATCCGGTAGCCCGCGGCCGCGAGCCCGCCGACCACGGTGGGGCCGGTCCAGCCCACGCTCGGGTGGGCCGCGACCCCGACGGGCTTGTCGACGACCACCAGGTCGTCGTCGTCATGGATGATCGACATTCCAGCCACGGGCTCGGCGATGACCTTGAGGCTGGGACTCTCCTCGACCGAGGGCAGGCTCACCTCGAGCAGGTCACCGGCACTGACCCGGTCGGACTTGCCGGCGGGGTGGTGGTTGACGCGGACGTCGCCGGCCTTGGCCAGGTCGGCGGCCTTGGTCCGCGAGACGCCGAACAGGCGGGCCAGCGCAGCGTCGACGCGTTCGCCCTCCAGGCCGTCCGGGACGAAGAGCGTGCGGGTGTCAGTCATGAGCGGCCTCGTGTCGTCCGCCCTGGGGGCCGCCGTCGACGCCGATACCGCGCAACGACAGCACACCGATGAGGATCGCCGCCCCCACGATCGCGATGTCGGCGACGTTGCCGATGAACAGGCCGAAGTAGTCGATGAAGTCGACCACGTGGCCGCGGCCCGGGCCCGGCTCGCGAACCATGCGATCGGTGAGGTTGCCGAGCGACCCACCGAGCAGCAGCCCGAGCCCCCACGCCCAGCCCCGGCTGCCGATGCGGCGAGCCGTGCGGATGATGAAGGCGAGGACGCCGAACGCAATCAGCGTCAGCACCCAGGTGTTGCCGTTGCCGATCGAGAAGGCTGCCCCGGCGTTGCGGATCAGGTTGAGTCGGATGAACTCGCCGATGACGTCCACGGGGTCGCCGGGGGTCAGAGCGGACATCGCCCAGGCCTTGGTGACCTGGTCGGCCACGTAGGCGACCACGGCTGTGGTGGCCATCAGCAGGAACAGTCGGCGCCGGCGAACCGGAGGGATGGTGGGGGCGGGGGAATCGTGGGCCGCGATCAGCGGCGCTCCTGCTTCGTCTTGCATGTCATGCATAGGGTCGCACGGGGAGCGGCCTGAAGGCGAAGTTTGCCGATCGGGTGGCCGCACGACTCGCAGATCCCGTAGGTGCCGTTGTCGAGGCGTTCGAGGGCGTGGAGGTTCTGGTCGAGCATCTCGCGGGCGTTGTTGGCCAGTGAGATCTCCTGCTCGCGCTCGAAGGTCTTGGCGCCGGCATCGGCCTGGTCGTCGCCCGCACCATCCCCGGCATCTCGCATGAGGCCGACGAGGTCAGCCTCGGCAACGGTGATCTCCTGGCGCAGGTGCGCGACGTCGGCGTCGATCTCGGCCCGGACGGCACGCAGCTCCTTGGCGGTCCAGGGTGACTCGTCGTCCCGTACGCGCAAGGACCTCGGGGCGGCCTTGGTCGCGGTGGCCGTCTTCGTGGCCGGTGCGGTCCTGGAGGCCGCCGCGGTCTTCTTGGCGGGCGCGGTCTTCTTGGCGGGCGCCGCCTTCTTCGCCGGTGCGGTCTTCTTGGCCGGTGCAGCCTTGGTGGCCGCCTTCTTGGCGGGCGCGGCCTTCTTGGCGGGCGCGGCCTTCTTGGCGGGCGCGGCCTTCTTGGCGGGTGCCGCCTTCTTGGCGGGCGCCGCATTCTTCGCGGGTGCCGCCTTCTTCGCCGGTGCGGTCTTCTTGGCTGGCGCCGCATTCTTCGCCGGTGCGGTCTTCTTGGCCGGTGCAGCCTTGGTGGCCGCCTTCTTGGCGGGCGCGGCCTTCTTCGCCGGTGCCGCCTTCTTCGCCGGTGCGGTCTTCTTGGCCGGTGCAGCCTTGGCGGGCGCGGCCTTCTTCGCCGGCACAGCCTTCTTCGCGGGAGCAGCCTTCGTGGCAGCCTTTGCCTTCGTAACCATGGTGTGCCGGGCCCCTCGTCGCAGGGCGCTCGCATCGAGCGCTATCAGGTGCGGTGAGGATAAGCGCTGGGGCCCTCGTACTCAACGTCAAAACACCCTCTGTCCCCTGTGAGTTGACCGGGACGCACGAAGGCGCCCTGCGCAGTGCGCAGGACGCCTTCGTGGTCGCGTCCCCGAGGTGGACGCGGGAGGTCGAGGGGGCTACTCGCCCGACTGGCCCTCGTCGCCCTCGTCCGAGGGCTCGCTCGGCTCGACGCCGACCTCGCCGAGGTCGGCGAGCTGCTCCTCGATGTAGTTCTTCAGCCGCGCACGGTAGTCGCGCTCGAAGGTCCGCAGCTCGTCGATCTTGCGCTCGAGCAGGTTCCGCTCACGACCGAGCTCCTCGAGGATCTGCGCCTTCTTCTGCTGGGCCTCGTGGACCATGCCGGTCGAGCGCTCGCGCGCCTCGGTGATCAGCTGCTCGTGCTTGGTCGTGGCCTCGGAGAGCAACTCGTCGTGGCGCGACTGGCCGGTGGCGATCAGCTGGTCGTGCTGCGTCTGGCCCTCACCGACCAGCTCGTCGTGCCGGGCCTGCGCCTCGGCGATGAGCCGGTCACGCGTGGACTCGCCCTGGCCGACGTGCTCGTCGTGCAGGCGCTGGGCCATCTCGAGCAGTGCTGCCGCGCTGCCGCCGCCACCAGCGGCCGCCGCGCCGAGCGCTGCGGCGCCCGCGTGCTCCTGGGGGGCCGCTGCCGCGACCGGAGCCGCGTCGTGGGCCTGCTGCTGCTCAGCGAGCAACCGCTGGGCCTCGTCCGCCTGCTGCTGGGCGGCCTGGATGCGCTGCTCGGCCTCCTGCTGGGCGGCCTGGATGCGCTGCTCGGCCTCCTGCTGGGCCTCCTGCTGCGCCGCCAGGGCGGCCTGGGCGCGGGCCTCGGCCTCCTGCGCCCGAGCCTGGGCCTCCTGGATGGACTGGGCCTCCTGGGCACTGGCGTCCGCCGTGGAGTGGACGTCGCTGATCCGGGTCTGGGCCGACTGCTCGGCCTCCTGGACCCGGGCCTGCGCCATCTTCTCGGCCTCCTCGGCCTTGGCGGTCGCCGCGGCGATGCGCTCCTGGGCGGCGCGCTCGGCCTCCTCGACCGTGGCCTGGTGAGCCGCGATGCGCTCCTGCGCCTCGCTGGCCGCCTTGGCCTCGGCCTCCTCGGAGGCCTTGGCGTCCGCTGCCTTCTTGGCCTGGACCTCGGGGTCCGGCTTGGCGACGGTGGCCATGCCCTTGCTCTGGCGACACTCGTTGAGCTGGTCGCGCAGGTCGTCGGAATCCTTGACGATCCGGCGCATCTCGGCCACGACCTCGTCGAGGAAGTCGTCGACCTCGCGTTCGTCGTAGCCCCGCCGGAACTGGGTGGGCGTGAAGTTCTTGTTGAGGACGTCCTCAGGCGTGAGCGTCATGTAGTCACCTCGGTTGGCTGGCATGAGACGTGCAGGTCAAGCGTCCCAGACGCTGGGTCGAACCCCAGCGTAGAGGATCAAGCATCCCTTAGAGGAAGCTCATCAATAAACTCGTGAGCAACATCAGCACCAGAAAGCCCAGGTCCAGGCGTACCCCACCCAGTCGCAGCGGCGGGATGACCTTGCGCAGGGCCCGTAGCGGGGGGTCGGTGACGCTGTAGATCGCCTCGGCGACCACCAGCAAGGGTCCGCGCGGACGCCAGTCCCTGGCGAACGCCTGGACCCAGTCGAAGACGAGTCGTCCGATCAGGACCACGAAGAAGAGGAACACCACGAACCGGACAACGCCGGCGGCGGGACTCGAACCAAGCAGCATGTCCTCACCCTGCCATGAGCGGCTGGGCGTCGATCGGGCGGATCAGCTCTGGTTGAACAGGCCGCGGGTCGCCGGCGCCGGGACGCCCTCTTCCGCAGCGACCTCGACATGGGCCGGTGAGAGCAGGAACACCTTCGACGTCACCCGCTCGATCGACCCGTGCAGCCCGAACACCAGGCCGGCGGCGAAGTCGACGAGGCGCTTGGCGTCGGAGTCGTCCATGTCGGACAGGTTCATGATCACCGGGGTGCCCTCGCGGAAGCTCTCGCCGATGTTCTTGGCCTCGTTGTAGGTGCGGGGGTGGATCGTGGTGATCCGGTTGAGCGGGCCCACCTCGACGTCGCGGACGACCCGGGCCACCGGCGTGCGCTGCGGCAGCGGGGTCACGGCAGCGGACCGCTCTGCAGGGGCCTCGGAACGAGCGTGCTCGTCATAGTCGTACTCGTCGTACCCCTCGTAGTGTTCCTCGTCCTCGGCGAGCCCGAGGTACACCATGGTCTTGCGTAGCGCGCCAGCCATGAGAGCTCCCTTTGGTCCTGAATCGTTCTACAACGTGCGGTTCGGCGGTCGCGACTGAAGTTACCGGTGTGACAGGCGAGAACCGAGGATTGCGCTCCCGACACGCAGGTGTGTCGCTCCGTGGGCCACCGCCGCCTCGAGGTCACCGCTCATGCCCGCGGAGATCCAGGTCGCGCCCGGGTGCCCGCGCCGTATGCCGTCGGCGATGTGGCGCAACCGGGCGAAGGCCTCGTGGGGGTCGCCGTCCAGAGGCGCCACCGCCATCACGCCGCGCAGGTCGAGCCCATCGCTGGCTGCCACGGCGTCGGCCAGGTCGGCAGCCTCTCCTGGCTCGACTCCCCCACGCCCCGCGGTGCCGTCGAGGTTCACCTGGACGAGCACGCCGGGGCGGACTCCGCGGGCGGTGGCCGCCTTGTCCAGCGCCGCGACCAGCTTGCGGCGGTCGACGGACTGGATGACGTCGGCATAGCTCACCACCGACGCGGCCTTGTTGCTCTGCAGCTGACCGATGAAGTGCACCTCGATCTCGGCCCGGCGCGAGACCTGGGCGAGCTTCTGCGAGGCCTCCTGGTCGCGGTTCTCCCCGATGGCCCGGATCCCCAGGTCCACCAGGAGGTCGATGTCGGTCGCGGGGAAGAACTTGGTCACCGCGACGAGCGTGAGCTCCTCAGGGGTGCGGCCGGCCCCGGCGCAGGCTCGGGAGATCCGGTCACGGACGCCGGCGAGACGGCTTGCGAGCTCCTCGCGACGCTCCGGACCGGGATCGGTGGTCACGGGGTCGCCAGGGCGACGATGCCGGCATACCGGCCGGTGCGACCGTCGCGACGGTAGGAGAACAGCTGGTCGTCCTCCCGGGCGCAGCCCGGAATCCATTGCACCGCAATGTCGTTCGCGACGAGCTGAGCCACCACACCAGCCGCGACGTCGATCGCCGGCGTGCCGGTCCACGATACCGTCACCGACTCGGGCGCGACCTGCGCGGCCGCCGCGCGCATCTGCTCGGGCACCTCGTAGCACCGCCCGCAGATCGACGGCCCGACCGTGGCGCTGATGTAGCGGGCACCGAGCTCACGCATCCGGGCCACAGTTGCGCCGACGACCCCGGCCGTCATCCCGGGCCGGCCTGCGTGCACGGCGGCGATCACCCCGCGCCCCACGTCCGCGAGCAGCACCGGGGTGCAGTCCGCGACGAGCGCCGCCAGGGCGAGCCCGGGGGTCGCCGTCACCACGGCGTCGGCAGGAGGAGGGCCCTGCGCCCCCCACGGCCCGTCGACCACCACCACGTCGCTGCCGTGGCACTGCGCCATGAAGAGCAACCGCTCCCCCGGCAGCCCCAGGGACTCGGCCACCTGCAGGCGGTTGGACCGCACGGCGTCGGGGTCGTCGCCCACGTGGCCGCCGAGGTTCAGCGAGTCGAACTCGCCCTCACTCGTGCCGTCGTGCCGGTCGGTGAAGGCCCGGAACACCGGGCCATGCTGTTCGCGCCAGTAGAACACGCCCCCAACCTACCCACGCCCGACCGGCACCGTGGAGGCACGCTCGTCCACGCGGCGGCGAACAGCATCAGCCCGGCGCCCAGCGGGTCACCGGCCCGGGACGACGAAGGAGCGCCACCCGGGGGTGGCGCTCCTTCGTGTGGCCGGGGGATAGACCCCTGGCGACTACTTGAGGAAGTCGGGCACGTCGAGGTCGTCGCCCTCGTCGAAGGTGACCGTGCGCGGCGGTCGCCCGGCCGGCTCGCGGGGCGCACTCGGCTCGGGCTCGGCCGGCGCCTGCGCAGGCGGCGCGTTGACCGGGGCCTCGGACGTCGACGGTGGGGCCGGGGGGCTCGAAGCGGCGGGCGTCGCCGGCGTCGGGCGCGAGGTGCCCTGGACCTGCCCGATGGCCCTGTCGTTCTCACGCTTGAGGGGAGCGCCCCCGTCGAACCCGGCGGCGATGACCGTCACCCGGACCTCGTCACCGAGGGCGTCGTCGATGACGGCGCCGAAGATGATGTTGGCCTCGGGGTGGGCGGCCTCCTGGACGAGTCGGGCGGCTTCGTTGATCTCGAACAGGCCGAGGTCGCTGCCACCCTGGATCGACAGCAGGACGCCGTGCGCCCCGTCGATGCTCGCCTCGAGCAGGGGGCTGGAGATGGCCAGCTCGGCGGCCTGCACAGCACGGTCGTCGCCGCGCGAGGACCCGATGCCCATCAGCGCCGAGCCAGCTCCCTGCATGACCGACTTGACGTCGGCGAAGTCGAGGTTGATCAGGCCGGGGGTGGTGATGAGGTCGGTGATGCCCTGGACGCCGGAGAGCAGCACCTGGTCGGCCGACCGGAAGGCGTCGAGCATGCTCACCGCCCGGTCGCTGATCGACAGCAGCCGGTCGTTGGGGATGACGATGAGGGTGTCGACCTCCTCGCGCAGGCTGGCGATCCCCGTCTCGGCCTGGTTGGCGCGCCGCCGACCCTCGAAGGTGAACGGCCGCGTGACCACGCCGATGGTCAGGGCGCCGAGCCCCCGGGCGATGTTGGCCACGACCGGCGCACCGCCGGTGCCCGTGCCACCACCCTCGCCCGCGGTGACGAAGACCATGTCGGCCCCCTTGAGGACCTCCTCGATCTCCTCGGCGTGGTCCTCGGCGGCCTTCTTGCCGACCTCCGGGTCGGCGCCGGCGCCAAGGCCTCGGGTCAGCTCACGGCCGACGTCGAGCTTGACGTCGGCGTCGCTCATCAGCAGCGCCTGGGCGTCGGTGTTGATGGCGATGAACTCGACACCCTTCAGGCCGACCTCGATCATGCGGTTGATGGCGTTGACGCCACCGCCGCCGATGCCGACGACCTTGATGACGGCCAGGTAGTTCTGTGGTGCTGCCACGGCGGTGGGCCTCTCCTGAAAAATGTGGTGCTGATGTCTAGACGTCGAGTCAAGGGTTAGACTTATGTCAACTCTCCGGTGCCGCCGACGCTATGCGCTGGGTGGGGTGCAGGCAACCAGATCGGTGGCGTGTCGCAGCACGGATTCGCCTGATGTCGAGGTTTCTCCGCAGGGTCTCCCGAGGCCTTGTCACACCAGTCACTCGTGCCCCACCAGTCGCACAGCATACGCTCGTCGGGCGCCGCTCCGGACCACCGGATCAGCGGGTGACCGGGGTGTCCGGCGCGCTCACGTCGATCACCTTCGGCGCATTCCCGAGCAGGGCGGTGACGATCGCCAGCTTGCGCTCGGGAGCCTCGATCCCGCCCCAGACCACGCTGGTGGCGCCGATCTTCAGGGTGACCAGGTTGGCGCTGCTCACGGTGACGTTGCCGACCCGTCGCTGGAGGCTGTCGGGGAGCACCCGCACGACACTCACCGCGGCCGCGAGGGCGTCCTTGGACAACGCGGCCGTGGTGGCGGCGTGCACCGTCGGGACGCCCTTCGGCGCCGTGCGGACGCGGGCGTACGCGAGGCCCTCCTCGTCCACAACCTGTAGTTGACCTTGAGGGTTCTTGACCACGAGGAACGGCACCCGCGGGCTCGCGTGGATGACCAGGGTGCTGGGCCAGGACCGTTCGATCGAGACCTCGGCCACCGTCGCGCGGGCCGCCACCCGCGCCGCGACGGCGCCGCGGTCGATGCGCACCAACGGCTCCCCGAGCGGCACCGCGGCCAGGTCCCGGATGGCTCCGGCCTCGGCGCCGGGGACGCCCACGACCTCGACGGTCCGGACGGCCAGCAGCGGACTGAAGCCGACGGCCCACACGACGAGCGCGAGGACCGCCAGGACGGCCGCGACGTAGGCGGCCAGGCGCACCGGTCGGCGTCGGGCCTCCTCGGCACGGCGCAGGAACCGGGCCCGCGACGAGGCCAGCCCGGTCGGGCGCCGCCCGCTCACGGCTGGCCCAGGGCCCGCAGGATCTCCGGGCCGATCATGGTGACGTCGCCGGCACCGACGGTCAGCACGAGGTCGCCCTCGTGGGTGCGGTCGGCGACCTCCTGGGCCACGGCCGACCACGAGGGCACCACGACCACGTCGGCGTCGGGACGCAGCTCGCGCAGGGCTGCCTCGACCAGGCGGGACGAGACGCCCGGCACGGGGTCCTCACGCGCGCCGTAGATCTCCATGAGGACCACGACGTCGGCGGGCAGCAGCGCCCGCGCGAACTCCTGGGCGAAGTCGCGGGTCCGCGAATAGAGGTGTGGCTGGAAGACCACGACGAGGCGTCCGGGGCGCGTCACCAGCTCGGCGCCCGTGCCGACGACTGCGGCGACCTTGCCCGGGTTGTGCGCGTAGTCGTCGACCACGGAGACCCCACGGGCACTGCCCTTGGGCTCGAACCGTCGTCGCGTGCCGGTGAAGCCGAACAACCCGTCGAGCACCCGGGTGGGGTCCTGTCCGAGGCCGTCGACCGCCACGGTGTAGGCCGCCGCGGCGTTGAGCAGGTTGTGCCGACCCGGGATGTTGATCCGCAGGTTTCGCTCCTGGCCGTCCCGACCGGTGAGGGCGACCCGCCCCATCAGCCCGCGGAAGACGGTCTCACCGAGGACCACGTCAGCGCCGGGCGACCACCCGTAGGTCAGCACCCGGGTCCCCGCAGCGCGGGCGCTGTCGGCCAGCGCGCGGGACCCCTCGTCGTCGTGGCAGGCCACGAGCAGGCCGCCGGGCTCGATCGAGGCGACGAACTCGGCATACGCCTGCTGGACGCGCTCGAAGGTGCCGTAGAAGTCGAGGTGGTCGGGCTGGACGTTGGTGACCACGGCCACCTCGGGGCGGTAGACGAGGAACGACCCGTCACTCTCGTCGGCCTCCGCGACGAAGACGTCGCCGCTGCCCCAGTGGGCGTTCGTGCCGTGCTTGGCCAGCTCGCCGCCGGAGGCGAAGGAGGGGTCGATCCCGCAGTGCTGCAACGCCACCGTGAGCATCGAGGTCGTCGTGGTCTTGCCGTTGGCGCCCGCCACGGCGACCCGCCGTGAGCCCACCATGGTGCTGGCCAGCGCCTGCGACCGGTGCAGGACACGCAGCCCGAGCTCGCGCGCTGCGGCGAGCTCGATGTTGTCCTCGCGGATGGCCGAGGAGATGACCACCGTGTCCTTGCCCTGCAGGTATGCCGCGTCGTGCCCGACGTGCACCTCGGCGCCTTCGGCGGTGAGTGCGGCCAGGACCGGCGACTCCTTGGCGTCCGACCCGCTCACCCGGCAGCCGCGGGCCAGCATGACGCGGGCGACTCCCGACATGCCGGCACCGCCGATCGCGATGAAGTGCACCGCGCCGAGCTGCTCGAGCGGCACCACGGGGTCACTGAAGTCGAAGCGGGAGTTGGTGCCCATCACGGCCGCTCCCCCGTCGACTCGACGAAGGCCGCGACCACCATGTCGGCCAGCAGCTCGTCGGCACCGCGCTCGCCCACGGCCCCAGCGGCAACGGCCATGGCCTCGATCCGGTCGCGGTCGGCCAGCAGCGGCAGGAGCCCGGTGTCGATCCACCCGGGCGTGAAGGCGAGGTCGTCCACGATGAGCCCACCACCGGCCTCGACGACGTCGGCGGCGTTGTGGCGCTGCTCGCCGTTGCCGATCGGCAGCGGCACGTAGACGGCGGGGAGGCCGACAGCGGTCAGCTCACAGACGGTGTTGGCGCCCGCACGCGCGACGACGAGGTCGGCGGCGGAGTAGGCCAGGTCCATCCGGTCGGCGTAGGCGGCCACGACGTAGGGCGGTCCGGCGCCCTGGGAGCCCGGCGCGAACTCCTTGCCGGCCCCGGTGAGGTGCAGCACCTGCACCCCGGCAGCGCGCAACACCTCGACCCGGGCCTCGAAGGCGGCGTTGAGCCGTTGGGCGCCCAGCGAACCGCCGGTGACCAGGACGGTGGGCCAGTGCGGCTCGAGGCCGAAGTGGGCCAGGCCCTGCTCGCGGCACGCGGCTCGGTCGAGCTGGGCGATCTCGCGTCGCAACGGCATGCCGATCGGCGTGCCGTGGGCGAGGTGGGTGCTCACGAAGGTGGTCGCGACGTGGTGGGTCATCCGGGCCCCGAGCCGGTTGGCCAGTCCGGGCCGCGCATTCTGCTCGTGGACCACGATGGGGACGTGCCGACGACGGGCTGCGAGGTAGGCGGGGGTCGAGACGTAGCCTCCGAAGCCCACGACGACCTGGGCGCCGGTCTGGTCGATGGCGCGCTCGGCCGCGGCCACGGCGCCGCGCAGGCTGCCGGGCAGCCGCACCAGGTCGGCAGAGGGCTTGCGCGGCATGGGCACCTTCGGCACCGTCAGTAGCGGGTAGCCCCGGTCGGGCACCAGTCGGCTCTCCAGCCCGGTCTCGGTCCCCAGGGCGGTGATCGTCACCGAGGGGTCACGACGACGCAGACAGTCGGCGAGCGCCAGCAGCGGCGACACGTGACCGGCCGTGCCGCCCCCGGCGAGCAGCACCGAGGTGGGGGTCTGCGCGCCCATGTCAGCGACGTCCCCGACGGCTCGGGAGGACGGCCAGGGACCGGCGCACGACCGAGGGCTTGGCCGACAGCGCCTCGGCACAGCCGGGCTCCTGCCGCGCGAAGGAGAGCAGCATGCCGAGGGCGAACATCGTCGTCATGAGCGAGGACCCGCCGTAGGAGACCAGCGGCAGCGGCACGCCGATGACGGGGAGCAGCCCGATGACCGCACCGATGTTGATGATGGCCTGGCACACGATCCACGCCATCACCCCGGCGGTGGCGATGCGGACGAACAGGTCGTTGCTGCGCACGACGACGCGGTAGCACGCCAGCGTGAGCACGCAGAAGAGGCCGAGCAGGACCAGGGTGCCCGGCAGCCCGAGCTCCTCGCCGAGGATGGCGAAGATGAAGTCGTTGTGGGCCTCGGGGAGCCACTGCCACTTCTCCCTGCTGGCTCCCAGCCCGACGCCCCACCAGCCACCGTCGGCCAGCGCGTAGCGGCCGTGCAGGGGCTGCCGGTAGGCGCCGTAGGGGTTGGTGTCCTTGCCGAGCCACACGTCGAAGCGGGCCAGGCGGTTGGGGCTGGTGACGACGAGCGCCACCGCCATCGCGGTGAACACCGTGCCGCCGTAGACGAAGAACCGGCGCGGCACGCCGGCGGCGAAGAGGAGGGCGGCGACCACCCCGCCCATGACCATCACCGTGCCGAGGTCGTGGCCGAGCAGGACCAGCCCGAGGGTGCCGGTCACCACGGGGAACAGGAACGGCACGACGACGTGACGCAGCCGGCCCAGCGAGCGCCGCTTGGCGGCCAGCACGGTCGCCCCGACCAGGACGAGGCCGATCTTGGCGAACTCGGCGGGCTGGACCGTGATGGGCCCGAGCGCCAGCCAGTTGCGGTTGCCGTTCACGGTGACCCCGAGTGGGGTGAAGACCAGCAGCTGGAGACCCAGGGCCCCGAGCAGGATGGGCACCGACAGTGCCTTCCACGTGCGCAGCGACAGCCGGGACGCGATGACCATGGCGATGCCGCCCATGACCGCGAACTGCAGCTGCTTGCGGAAGAAGACGTAGGGAGTGGCGTTGTCGGTCTGGACCAGGGACTTCACCGACGAGGCCGACAGCACCATGATCAGCCCGATCACCACGAGGACGACGGCGACGCTGAGCAGGACGTAGTAGGACGTCACCGGCGAGTCGAGGCGGGCGGTCAGCCCACCCAGCCGACCCGGGTCGTCGGGTCGCGACGTCGTCCGCGCCCGCGGGGGTGCGGCCGTTGCACTGCTCACGGCTACTCCCTCGGGGACCCGGCGCGACGGGCGACCGCCGCGGCAAAGGCATCGCCTCGGGCACCGTAGTCGGTGAACATGTCCATGGAGGCCGCTGCGGGGGCGAGCAGCACGACGTCGCCGGCCTCGGCGAGCCCGGCCGCCTGCGCGACGACGAGATCCATGACCCCAGTGTCCGTGCTGGGGACGTCGACCACGGGGACATCGGGGGCGTGTCGGGCCAGCGCCTGCGCGATCCGGGCGCGGTCCGCGCCGATGAGGACCACTGCGCGCAGTCGTCCGGCGGCCTCGCGGACCAGGTCGTCGACGTCCGCGCCCTTGAGCAGCCCGCCCGCGACCCAGACCACGTGGTCGAAGGACTGCAGGGACGCCGCGGCTGCATGGGGGTTGGTCGCCTTGGAGTCGTCGACGTAGCGCACCCCGTCGACCACCCCGCAGTCGGCGATGCGGTGGGGGTCGGGAACGAAGGCGCGAAGGCCGTCACGGACCGCGACCGGGGCCACTCCGTAGGCCCTGGCCAGCGCCGCTGCCGCCAGGGCGTTCGCCACGGTGTGCGGCGCCAAGGTCGCCGCCGATCCCTGCACGTCCGCCAGGGTGGCCAGCTCGGCCGCCGAGGTCTTGCGCTGCTCGACGAACGCCCGGTCGGCCAGGATGTCGTCGACGACCCCCAGCATCGACAGGCCCGGGGTGCCGAGGGTGAAGCCCACCGCCCGGCAGCCCTCCTGGACCTCGGCGTCCATCACCAGCCGCTCGGTGGCAGGGTCCTGGACGTTGTAGACGCAGGCGACCTTGGTGCCGGCGTAGACCTTGCCCTTGGCGCGGGTGTACTCCTCCAGCGACCCGTGCCAGTCGACGTGGTCGGGTGCGATGTTGAGGCACGCCGAGGCGTACGGCGCCAGCGTGTCCGACCAGTGCAGCTGGAAGCTCGACAGCTCCACGGCGATGACGTCGTAGGGCTCGGGGTGCAGCACGGCCTCGAGGATCGGGGTGCCGACGTTGCCTGCGGCGGTGGCGCGCAGGCCGGCGGCGCGCAGGATCGCAGCGAGCATCTGCACCGTCGTGGTCTTGCCGTTGGTGCCCGTGACGGTCAGCCAGGGCGCGGGCCCGACCGCGGCCCGCATCCGCCAGGCCAGCTCGACCTCGCCCCAGACGGGGACGCCGCTGCGGGCCGCCTCGGCGAGCAGCGGCTGGTCCGGGCGCCACCCCGGGGAGGTGACGACGAGGTCGGCGGCCCAGCCGGACGGCATACCGGCCACGTGCTCGGCACCGAGGCGGACGTCGACCCCGAGGATGTCGAGGATGCGGG
This sequence comes from uncultured Actinomycetota bacterium, assembly GCA_963757635.1. GTDB lineage: Bacteria > Actinomycetota > Actinomycetes > Actinomycetales > Dermatophilaceae > Pedococcus. The sequence goes on from CAVWSK010000007.1 coordinate 745,740, forward strand.
CCCGCTCCCCCAGCACGGTGTTGGAGTCCGGGTCCGCGCCGTCCACGGCCACGACCTGGGCGCCCCGCTCGTGCAGGGCGTCGGCGGCGGCGAAGCCGCTCACCCCCAACCCGGCCACGACGACGCGCAGCCCGCTCCAGTCCGCGCCCCCGTTCGTCAGCCCGTCGAGGCGTCCTCCGACCGGTGCACTGCTCACGTTGCGCCCACGACCCACTCTGCGTAGAACAAGCCCAGACCCAGGGCCACGAACAGCCCGGCGATGATCCAGAACCTGATGACGATGGTGACCTCGTTCCAACCCAGGAGCTCGAAGTGGTGTTGGAGCGGGGCCATCCGGAAGACCCGTTTGCCGGTCATCTTGAACGACCCGACCTGGATGATGACCGACAGCGTGATGGTGACGAACAGGCCACCGAGGATGACGACGAGCAGCTCGGTGCGGGTCGTGATGGCCAGCCCCGCGAGGGCGCCGCCGAGGGCCAGCGAGCCGGTGTCGCCCATGAAGATCTTGGCGGGCGACGCGTTCCACCACAGGAAGCCGAAGCAGGCGCCCATCGCCGACGCCGCGACCACGGCCAGGTCTCGGGAGTCACGGACCTCGTAGCACTTCAGCCCCGGCGTGATCTGGCAGTTCTGGTTGCCCTGCCAGATGCCGATGAGGACGTAGGACGCGAACACCATCACCGACGCACCCGTGGCGAGCCCGTCGAGGCCGTCGGTGAGGTTCACGCCGTTGGAGGTGCCGGCGATCATCACGTTGGCCCACAGCACGAAGAGGATGAGGCCGATCAGTGGCCCCGCGAAGGCGAGGTTGAACGGGGTGTCGCGCACGAACGAGACATAGGTCGACGCGGGCGTGCGGAACCGGCTGTTGGGGAACTGCAGGGCGAGGATGGCGAAGATCACGGCGACCAGGGTCTGGCCGGCGAGCTTCTCCCGCGACCTGAGCCCGAGGCTGCGTTGCTTGGTGATCTTGATGTAGTCGTCGAGGAAGCCCACCAGGCCGAGCCCGGCCATGAGGAACAGGACCAGCACCCCGCTCCAGGTGAGCGGCGTGCCGGTGACGACGTGGGCCAGGCCGTATGCCGCGAGGCTGGACCCGATGATGACCGCGCCACCCATGGTGGGCGTGCCACGCTTGGTGTGGTGCGAGGTGGGGCCGTCGTCGCGGATGAACTGGCCGTAGCCGCGGCGGACGAGGAACTTGATGAACATCGGCGTGCCGAAGAGCGCGCCCACGAGGGAGATGACGGCCGCGAGCAGCACCGCCTTCACGTCGAGCCCTCCTCGCTGCTGGATGGGCCGATGCCGGCCAGTTTGTCTCCGAGCCACCGTAGTCCGGCGTCGCGGCTGGACTTGAGCAACACGACGTCACCCGCCCGCAATTCTTCGGCGAGCAGAGCGTAGGCGCTGTCGACGTCGGGGACCCACACGGCCTCGTCGCCCCACGAGCCCTCGTGCTGGGCGCCGCTCGCCATCGGGCGGGCGACCTCGCCCACCACCACCAGCCGGGAGATGTTGAGCCGGACCGCGAGACGACCGATGGCATCGTGCTCGGTCCTCGACTCCTCGCCGAGCTCGAGCATGGACCCCAGCACCGCCCACGTCCGTCGTTCGCGACCCATCGCGGCCAGGGCCTTCAGGGCGGCGCGCACCGAGTCGGGGTTGGCGTTGTAGGCGTCGTTGACGACGGTGACGCCATCGGGCCGCTCGGTCACCTCCATCCGCCAGCGTGACGCAGGCGTTGCGGTGGCCAGCGCCGCCACCACGTCCTCCAGCGTGAGCCCGCACTCCAGCGCGGTGGCGACCACCGCCAGCGCGTTGCCGACGTGGTGCTCGCCGTGCAGGGGCAGGGTCACGCGGGCCTCCCTCCCGTCGACGTGCACCGTGAAGGATGGGCGGCCGGAGGGGTCGAGGGTGATGTCGTCGGCACGGACGTCGCAGTCGGGTGCGGTGCCCACGAGGACGACCCGGGCCGAGGTCCGACCCGCCATCGCCCGGACGACCCCGTCGTCGCCGTTGAGCACGGCGAGCCCCGTCGACGGCAGCGCGTCGACGAGCTCCGCCTTCGCGACGGCGATCGCCTCCCGCGAGCCGAACTCCCCCACGTGGGCCGTGCCGACGTTGAGCTCGATGCCGATCCGGGGCGGCGCCATGGTGGTGAGGTAGGCGATGTGGCCCACCCCCCGGGCGCCCATCTCGACGACGAGGAAACGCGTCTCGGGCCTCACCCGGAACACGGTGAGCGGCACGCCCACCTCCGAGTTGAGCGAGCCGACGGGAGCCACGGTCGGGGCGGCCTCGGACAGCACGCTGGCGAGGAGGTCCTTGGTCGAGGTCTTGCCCGACGACCCGGTGATGCCGATGACGGTCAGGTCGGGGTGCCGGTCGACGACGGCGCGGGCGAGGGCGGCCAGGGCGGCCTGGGCGTCATCGACCACGACGCACGGAAGCCCCGCCACCGTCCGGGTCGTGATCGCCGCCACGGCGCCGAGTGCCGCGGCCGGTGCGACGAACTGGTGGCCGTCCATCTGCTCACCGATGCGGGCGACGTAGAGGCCACCCGGACCGGCCTCGCGGGAGTCGGTGACCACCGGTCCGTCGACGACCACGGCCGCGGCACCGGCGGCGTCGATCCCGTGGAGCCGGCCACCGGTGATGTCGGCGATGTCCTGCAGGGACAGGGGGATCACCCGGCACCGCCCCTGGCGGCGGGCAGGCCCAGCAGGGCCCGCCGGACCTCGTCGCGGTCGTCGAAGGGGTGCACGGTGCCGGCGATCTCCTGCCCGGTCTCGTGGCCCTTGCCGACCACGGCCACGACGCTCCCCGGACCGGCGTCGTGCGCCCGCCGGATGGCCGCCTCGATCGCCAGGGCGCGCCCCTCGACGGCACGCACCTCGGCGCTGCCGCCGCAGTCGCGGGCGCCCTGGAGCACCGCCTCGCGGATCGCCGCAGGATCCTCCGAGCGCGGGTTGTCGTCGGTCACCACGACCAGGTCGGCGCCCCGGGCGGCCGCGGCGCCCATGGCGGCCCGTTTGCCGCGGTCGCGGTCCCCGCCCGCCCCGAGCACCACGACGAGGGCGCCGGTGGTGGTGGGGCGCAGGGCCTTGAGGGCGGCGGCGACGGCGTCCGGGGTGTGGGCGTAGTCGACGATGACGAGCGGCAGGTCGGGGGCGTCCGGCCGCTCCACCGCGACCCGCTCCATGCGGCCCGGCACGTGGGGGTCCTCCCCCAGCGCCCGCTCGGTGTCAACGGGGTCCACCCCGGCGGCGAGCAGGGCCAGGGCGGCCATCGCGGTGTTGACCCGGTTGAAGTCACCGGGCAGGGCCGAGCGCAGGTGCAGGACGGTCTCGCCGTCGGACGCCCATCGGCGGCCCAGGTGGGCAGCGTCACGTGCCGGTCGAGTTGCGCGGTGAGCAGCCTCGGTGGTGTGCTGCCGTCAGCCGGCACTACCGCCAGTCGGGGGCCGGCGTAGTAGATGAGGGAGTCGGCTCCGCCCTGCAGGTAGGCGATGGTCCTTCCATCCGGACTCCAGACCGGGCCACCACCATCGGGTTCCGCGTCGGGGCCGGTGAAAGTGGTCAGCTGTCGCGCGGGCGCTGGCGGCCGCATCCATGACGTAGACGTTCCAGTCGTTGGCCCGGTCGGGGTCGGGCCCGATCCGCTTGCTGCTGAAGGCGAGGTGCGTGCCGTCCGGGGACCAGCTCGGCGAGAGTTCGTCGTAGTCACCCGAGGTCAGCTGGGTCAGGGAATCGCTTCCCAGCGTGAGGAGATAGAGATGGCTCCGCTTCCGCCGCACGTAGCCGGTATAATCTTCCTTGAAGTAGTAGCGATCGATGACGATCGGCCGGGGCGTGGCGTCCTTCTTGTCCACAGCCCTCCTCGCTCCCTACCGGAGTGCCGTTGACGTCGGCCGCCTCGACCGAGTCATCGTCCTCGATCACCAGCACCATGGCGGTTGCCATCGGGCGACCAGCGTATAGTCGCTCACGCCGGCCTTGACGCTGGTGTGCTGCGCCGCCTCCCCACCCCTCCGGTCCAGCAGCCACAGCTGGTCGGCGCCATCGTCGTCCCCCCGACCGGAGAGGAAGGCCAGGTACGCGGGCGGGCCATCCGGACTGAAGCGGGGCGTGGACTCGCTCTCCTTCGGGGTGTGGGTCAGCTGCAGCGTGGTGGAGCCGTCCCAGCTGGTTATCGACAGGTCGCTGTTCCGCTGGTCCCGGGCGGTGTCCACCACATCCACGGTGTAGGCCACCCACTGGCCGTCGGGTGACAGCTGCGGATCGTCGACATCCTTGAAGGCGTGGATGTCGTCGATGGTGACGGGGCGGCGGGTAGACTGGGCGGCGAGGGGCAGTGCCAGCAAGGACAGCAGAAGGACGAACGGACTGCGCATCAGGTCTCCGGCGGGGGATGCACGATCATCGCAATCGACCCGATCCATCGCAAGGGGCGCTCAGCCGGCGGGTCGCAGCTCCCACGCACCCGCCAGCGCCGCCTCGGCCTGCCAGAGATGGCGTCGCTGGTGGGACGCGAGGAGCCGGAAGCAGGAGTAGAGATGGTAACGGACCCGTCGGTCGAAGGGACTGGTCACCCGCAGTCGGGTCAGATCCAGTCCCTCGGCATCGGCGAGGCGTTGCAACAACGCGGTCTGCAGCTGCCGGAATTCGGTCAGGAGCTCCTCGCGGCTGCCGTCGCTCTCCGGTACGAACGCTGCGTGCGTCCGCATCCGCCGGCGGACGGGTGGTTCGGTGACGTGCCAGAGCAGCCAGCCGACCATGCCCCGGCGGAATCGGCGGGGTGCGCCCGCATGGGCCGGGTCCCCCGGCCCTCCCGTAGCGCGCGGTCGATCAATGGGAGTAGGTAGGCCAGGGTGGTCAGGCTGAGATGGACCAGGCACTCGGCGGCTGACCATCGCTCGCTCTCCGCCCGGCGGTGAAACGCCCCCTCGTCCGAGCGCCGCACCAGCCACTCGGCCCGGCTGGTTGTATCCCGCGGAGCTCGCGCTCCAGCCCTACCAGCTGCGGATGGCGGCTCATGCCGGGTCGGAGACGGCGTGGTAGCCGCCGGAGGAACGCCGGGCGGCGCGCTGCATCAGGGAGGAGAGCAGGGTGTAGGTATCCCTGCGTGGCCTTGTCCAGCTCCCCGGACCACTCCTCGGCAGCACCGGTGCAGGAGGGGTCAGGAGCAGCGCCTCGCCTAACAAGTCGTAGTGCCGGGCGGTGACGCCATAGCCCGCGTGTCGCCGACCCAGGGCCGCCAGATCCGTCACCAGCAGCTCCGGCGCATCCAGGGCCGCCAGCAGGCTGGTCACCTTGGCAGAAAAGGCGCTGGCCTGCAGCTCCAGGGCGTGCTGCGGGGAACATGTTTCGTAGCGCCGGGTCCAGCTCGAACAGGCGGCGGTAGAACTCCCGGGCCAGGCCCGCCTTCTGGGAGCCCAGCCGGTGCCAGCTCTCCCGCACCAGCGCGATTCCCTCGG
>CAVWSK010000008.1:0-38774 GCA_963757635.1 uncultured Actinomycetota bacterium
ATGTTGCACGAGGTATCGCACGCCGCATCCAAAAGCGACTCTGACCTGCGCGTTCGCGTCTGTCGGAAAATCGGAAGGTCGGCGGTTCGACCCCGCCCCTGGCCACCACCGCGAACACGGCGGATCGCCTCCCCGCAGGACGGAAAGCCGTCCGGATTCGGGTGTTCGGTTGGGCCCGGACCACCGCATACAGGATCATGAGACCGTGCCCGAGCGCTCCCTCCCCTCCGCGACCCCGGCGACCTCGCCCGTTGGCTGGTCCAGGCGTCCCCCGACGGGTTGTGGGTGTTCGACGAGAACGGCCTGACCGTCGTCGCTAACGACCGCCTGGCGGCGATGCTCGGGCGCGCGCCCGAGGAGATGCGGGGCCTGTCGGTCTTCGACTGCCTCGATGCCCAGGGGAAGATCGAGTTCGGCCAGCACCTCGACGACCTGCGGGCCAACCAGACGCCCGGGGACAACCTCGAGTGCAGCCTGCTGCGCAAGGACGGCGAGCGCATCTGGGCGCTGGTCAGCCACACCTCGATCCGCGACGACGACGGCAAGCACGTCGGGTGGATGCACCGGGTGACCGAGTACAGCCAGCAGCGCCGGCTCATCGACACCCTGTCGCGCCGCGAGCACCAGCTCGCCGAGGCACAGCACATCGCGAAGATCGGTTCGTGGGAGTGGGACGTCGCCGCCGACGTGGTCACCTGGTCCGACGAGCTCTACCGCATCTACGAGGTCGACCGCGCCGACGGGCTGGTCCCCGACTACCAGGCCTTCCTCGACCACCTGCACCCCGATGACCGGGGCCGGGTCGCCGACATGATCTCCGAGGCCATGGCCTCGACCGGCCACTTCGAGTTCGACGCCCGCGTCGTGCGGCTCAACGGCACCACCATGTGGATCCGCGGCCGGGGCAAGGTCACCCGCGACGACTCCGGTGCGGTCATCCGGATGGGCGGCACCTCGCAGGACATCACCGAGACCAAGGACGCGGAGCAGGCGCTCGGCCTGCTCACCTCGATGGCGACCGCAGCCAACGAGGCGACGTCCCTGTCCGCCGTCATCCCGAGGGCGCTCGAGGACATCACCGAGCACACCGGCTGGGTGCCGGTCGACGCCTTCGTGGTCGACGACGCCGGGATCCCCCATCGCATCGAGGGCCCCGTCTTCCCGGTCCCCGAGGCCGACCACGCCGAGGCACACCGGCTGGCCCTCGCGTCAGTGGCGTCCCGGACCACCGAGGTCTCTCGCTCGGTCGCCGGGACCATGCTGGTCTCCGCCCCCGTGGTCGCCGAGGACCGGACGGCCTGCGTGATCGTCATGGACACCCGCAGCTCCACGCCGCCGGTCGACAGCGACTCGGCGACCATCGCCCAGGCCACCGCCCTGTTCGCGCGGGTCGCGGACCGGGAGTGGACCGGCGAGCGCCTGGCGCGGGCTCGCGACGCCGCGATGCAGGCCTCGCACGCCAAGTCCGAGTTCCTCGCGACGATGAGCCACGAGATCCGCACCCCGCTCAACGGGGTCATCGGGCTGTCCGAGCTGCTGATCCGCACCGACCTCACGCCGCACCAGCGCCGCCTCGCGGACGGCATCGACGGAGCCGGGCGCACCCTGCTGGCCCTGGTCAACGACATCCTCGACCTGTCCAAGATCGAGGCCGGTCGGCTCGACCTCGAGACGGTCGACTTCGACCCGCGCTCCGTCGTCGAGCAGAGCACGACCATCAACGCCGAACGCGCCCGAGCCAAGGACCTCGACCTGGCCGTGAGCTGCCAGCCCGAGGTCCCCAAGGCCGTCAGCGGCGACCCGACCCGCTTCGGCCAGGTGATCGCCAACCTGACCTCCAACGCCGTGAAGTTCACCGCCGCCGGAGAGGTCGTCGTGCGTGCGACGGTGGAGTCCGCCACCGAGGACGGCGGCACGGTGCTGCGCGTCGAGGTCAGCGACACCGGCACCGGCATGTCGCCGGAGGTCCAGGAGCGGCTGTTCACCGCGTTCTCCCAGGGCGACAGCTCCACCACCCGCGAGTACGGCGGCACCGGCCTGGGCCTGGCCATCTGCCGCCAGATCGTCACTGCCATGGGCGGCGAGATCGGGGTCAACAGCGAGCCGGGCCAGGGCAGCACGTTCTGGTTCACCGCCCCGTTCGGACCCGCCGCCGACCTCACCACCACCCAGGCGGTGCACCCGTCCGAGCTGGCCGGCCTGCGGGTCCTGGTCGTGGACGACAACGAGACCAACCGGTTCATCCTCGAGGAGCAGCTCGCCGGATGGTCCATCGACGCCTCGATCGCGTCCTCGGGCGTGCATGGGCTGGGCCTGCTCGACGAGGCGAGCCGCAGCACCACCCCGTTCGACGTGGTGCTGCTCGACTACCTCATGCCCGGTGTCGACGGCGAGCAGTTCGCCCGGATGGTCCGGGGCGACGGCCGCTTCGACCAGACCCGGATCATCCTGCTCAGCTCGGTCCTCGAGCTGGACACCGCGGCCCTGACCGAGGCCGGCATCGACCGCTGGCTCACCAAACCGGTCCTCCCCTCCCACCTCCTGGAGTGCCTCGCCGCCGTCGTCTCCGGCCCCAGCCTGCGTCCATCCGGCCCGACGGTGCCACCGGTCCCGGCCCGCACGCAGGGCCCGCCGCCCCTGCCGGTCGGCAGCCGGGGGAACGTCCTGGTGGTCGAGGACAACCCGGTCAACCAGATGGTGGCCGTCGGCATCCTGGAGAGCCTCGGGTATGCCGTGTCCGTCGCCGACAACGGCATCGCCGGCGTCAAGGCGCACGCGGGGGCCGTCGAGGCCTTCGACGCCGTGCTGATGGACTGCCAGATGCCCCAGATGGACGGCTACGACGCGACCCGGGCCATCCGGGCCCAGGAGGCCGGCGGTCCCCGCACCCCGATCATCGCGATGACCGCGGCGGCGGTGGCCGGCGAGCGCGAGCGCTGCCTCGCCGCCGGGATGGACGACTTCCTCACCAAGCCGGTCGACGTCGGCCTGCTGCGTGAGGCGATGGACCGCTGGGTGCCGCAGCCCAGCGACGCGCCAGCGGGCGACCACCCCGTCGACGACACCTCGCAGCAGCCGGCCCTCGACCCGGCGACTCGAGCCGCCCTCGACGACCTGGCAACCGAAGGTGTGCTCGATCCGGCCCGGCTGGAGGAGCTCCTCGACCTCGACCCCGGTGACCCGAGCATGCTGCTGCGCTTCATCGACCGCTTCGGTGGCAACGCCAGGTCGACCCTGTCCGACATGCGCACGGCCCAGTCCGAGGGGCAGGCCTACGAGCTCGGGCGGGCGGCGCACAGCCTCAAGGGGAGCGCCGCCAACCTCGGCGCCGCAGGTCTGGCGGAGACGTGCCGGGCCGTCGAGTACCTCGGCGACGACGGCGTGGTCACCGATGCGGTGGGCCTCGCCCGGGTCGAGCGCGAGCTGGAGCGTGCCGTGGCGGCCCTGGAGGCCTTCGGGCAGCGGTTGCGGTCCGGCAGCTGAGTCCGCCCGGCGACCACCGCACTTCAAAGCCTCTCCCGGACAGCAGTGCGTCCCGGGCCCTGACGGGTCCGGGACGCAACTGCGGGGGTAGGTGGGGGAGTCAGACCGCCTCGGCGCCCCAGCGGTCCTGGGGGGCCTTGAGGTAGCCACCGGTGCGGGCCCCGAGGGCCAGCCGGCGGCGCACCTCACGCAGCAGCTCGTCGTTGGATGCAAGGAGCATCGTCTCCGTGGGGCTCAGCGGCTCCATCACGTGCAGGCCGCAGCCCTCGGCAGCACGCAGGACGACCTCGCGCACCGGAACGGCGAAGGCGCGCGACAGCGCGAGCACGGCGTCCGAGTCCGGCCAGTCAGCGAGGGTGGGCGACTCGAGGATCGCCTCGAGGGTCCACCGGTCGAGACCAGTGCGCTCCGAGAGCGAGGCCCGGCTCCATCCGAGGAGGCTCATCTGGTCCTGCACGAAAACGCCAAGGCTGTTGGTCATGGAAGGCTCCCCGAGGTGATTGCTTAACTTAAGAGTGATGCAACACCGTCCGGGCCCCCCTGCGATAGGCACTTTGCCAAGCCTTGACCCAACACTCAACCGTTCGGTTGAACGCAGATCGTCCTATCTCCCACGGTCAAGGCCCCGCAAGATCTGCGGGCCATCGGCTCCGGTGACGCGGGCCGGGGCGCCAGCGCGCGTCGGGGTGCGGGAGAAGCGCGGGGCCGGCGCGGGTTGGAAGAGACCCGTGGCGCCGGGCACGGCGGCATACCCACCCCGTGCGGCCACGTGCGGGTCCTGGCGCGCCTCCTCGACCGACAGCACCGGCGCGACGCACGCGTCGAGGTCGGCGAAGTGGGCGACCCAGGCGTCCCGGTCGCGGGTGGCGAAGACCATCTCGAGCTCGGCAGCCACCCGCGGCCACGACTCGTCGTCGAACTGGGCCGCGCCCAGGGCGTCGGCGTCGAGGCCGAGACCGGTGAGCAGCCGGCCGTAGAACTGCGCCTCGATCGCGCCCACGGCCATCCAGCGGTCGTCGCGGGTGCGGTAGCAGCGGTAGAAGGGGGCTCCCCCGTCGAAGAGGTTGGCCCCGCGCGGCCGCTCCCAGCCCCCCGAGGCCAGCATCGCCTGGTGCATCGCGGTCATGGCGCCCACCCCGTCGACGACGGCCGCGTCGACCACCTGCCCCTCACCGGTGGCGCGGGAGTGCAGCAGGGCCGAGACGACCCCGAGCGCCAGGAGCATCCCGCCGCCACCGAAGTCGCCCAGCAGGTTGAGGGGCGGCACGGGGCGGCCGTCGGCCCCGGCGAAGGACTCGAGGACTCCGCTCACCGCGAGGTAGGTGATGTCGTGGCCCGCCAGGGCGGCGTACGGCCCGTCCTGGCCCCAGCCCGTCATCCGGCCGTAGACCAGCCGAGGGTTGCGCGCCAACGCCACGTCGGGCCCGAACCCCAGGCGCTCGGCCACGCCGGGCCGGAAGCCTTCGATGAGGACGTCCGAGCGGTCGACGAGGGCGAGCACGGCGGCCAGCCCCGCCGCCGACTTCAGGTCGAGGGCCACCGACCGACGGCCGCGCAACAGGACCGCGTGGGTGCTGGCGAGGTCCTCGCCCGGCCGGTCCACGCGCACGACGTCGGCACCGAGGTCGGCGAGCATCATGGCCGCGAAGGGGCCCGGCCCGATACCCCCCACCTCGAGCACCGTCGTGCCGACGAGGGGTCCGGTGCGGTCGGCCTGGGTCATGCGGGCACGCTATCGCCGGGCAGCACCGACCACCCGCCCCTGGGGACGAGTGATGGAGTTGGTGGCTTTCGTCGACGATGCGGTGTCCGGCTCCGGGCCCTGCTCCCGGTGCCGGCTCCCGCGGTCAGAGCACGTCAGTGAGCAGTGCGCGGACCTCGGCCTCCCGGTAGCGGCGATGGCCGCCGAGAGTCCTGATGGAGTTGAGCTTCCCTGCCTTCGCCCAGCGGGTCACCGTCTTGGGGTCTACCCGGAACAGCGATGCCACCTCCGCAGGCGTGAGCAACTTCTCGACCTCGGTGGTGCGAGTAACCATGACTTTCTCCTACTTGCAGGGGACGTGTATCCATAATCGGACAAGCGGGACCCTTTGGGAACATTCCCTACGTGTCATCCCGTATGGCTCATTGGAACTAGTTACAGGTCCACTCCGTGGACAGGAATACTCTGTATGCGGCGCGAGACCCGCGCCGCCTGCCCCGGTCCCACGCACCACCGAGCTCACAGGAGTCACCACCGTGACCGCGTCCTCGTCGCCCAACTCGCCCCTCGCCCAGCACGAGCAGGTCGTCTTCTGCCACGACCCCGTCACCGGCCTGCGGGCCATCATCGGCATCTACAGCACCGCACTCGGACCGGCCCTGGGCGGGACCCGCTTCTACCCCTACGCGAGCGAGGACGACGCGCTGGCCGATGTCCTGCGATTGTCCAAGGGCATGGCGTACAAGAACGCCGTCGCGGGGCTCGACCACGGCGGCGGCAAGGGCGTCATCATCGGCGACCCGGCGACCGACAAGACCCCGGAGCTGCTGCGCGCCTACGGCCGCTTCGTGGAGTCGCTGGGAGGCCGCTACGTCACCGCCTGCGACGTCGGCACGTATGTGGCCGACATGGACGTGGTCAGCGAGACCACCCGCTTCGCCACGGGTCGCTCCGAGGCGAACGGAGGCGCCGGCGACTCCTCCGTGCTCACCGCCTACGGCGTCTTCCAGGGCCAGCGCGCCTGCGCCCAGCACGTCTGGGGGGTCCCCACGCTGGAGGGACGCACCGTCGGCATCGCCGGCGTCGGCAAGGTCGGCCACCTGCTCGCCGGCCACCTGCTCGAGGACGGCGCCACCGTCGTGGTCACCGACGTCGACGAGCGCGCCCTGGAGGCGCTCACCACCGCCCACCCGGAGATCGAGGTCCTGCCCGACGCCGACGCGCTGGTGCGGGCCGACCTCGACGTCTACGCGCCCTGCGCCCTCGGCGGCGCGCTCGACAGCGCCACGGTGGCCGCACTGACCGCCCGCGTCGTCTGCGGCGGTGCCAACAACCAGCTGGTCACCGAGGGCGAGGGCGGCACGGCCGACCAGCTGCAGGCCCGCGGCATCACCTACGCCCCCGACTTCCTGGTCAATGCCGGGGGAGTCATCCAGGTGAGCGACGAGCTCCACGGGTTCGACTTCGAGCGCGCCAAGAAGGGGGCCACGGCGATCTTCGACCACACCCTGGAGGTGCTCGAGACGGCCAGCGAGCGCTCGATCACCCCCGCTGCCGCGGCCGACCACATCGCCGAGGAGCGGATGGCGGCTCGCCGTGCGGGCGGGATCTGGCTCCCCCCGCGCTGAACCCGCGCTCGACCGAGCGTGCGCGGACGGTCCGCACGGGCGTCCTGCCGCGAAATTTGCTCGGCTCATGTAGCGTTGTCCCCACGACACACACACCATTCCCGGGACCGCTCCGTGGAGTCGAGAAGTCAGTAGGACCTCTCGACCGAGCGATGCCGTCCCGGCAGACGCATGAGGGGGTCACGCCATGGGGCGCGGCCGGGCCAAAGCCAAGCAGACCAAGGTCGCTCGGGAGCTGAAGTACTTCTCCCCGAACACCGACCTGAACGCGCTTGAGCGAGAACTGCACGGGTCTTCCTATGCGGAGCCGGAACGAGTTTCCGACACCTCCGCCACCGAGGACGAGTACGACGAGTACGGCAAGTGGGCGTCGGGTCAGCAATGACCTGATGCACGCGGACTGACCACCACCTCATGCGCGGACCTCGCTGGTCTGCGTGTCATGCGCGCCACGGCGCCAGGTCGTCATGTCCCGTGTCGCTGCGCGGGCACCGAGTCCGCGCAGCGTCCTGCCCGACGAGTTTCCCCCGGCTCGTACTCCGGGTGCCCCTCCTAGCCGCCACCCGCCCCGTTGAGCGACCCACCGTTGTTGATCAGGATGCGGGCGCCGAGCGCGGCCTTGATCTGGGCGGCCTGCGCCCCCTCGGACAGGCCCGGGCCACCCCCGTGGTCCACCCCGAGGTACGCAGGCTCGGGCTCGGCACCGTCCCACTGCTCATACCCCTGGAAGAGCCCGGACGCCGCGCTCGCCCCGACGACGCGGTCGGCCAGGGCCACCAGGGCAGCGCGTTCGCACACGGCCAGGAAGGCTCCCGGACTGCGGCGCTCACCCGATACCACCAGCCTCGCCACCGCGCTGCTGTCGTCCGGCGACACTCGCTCCCCCGCGACGAAGGCCTCCCGCACTGCGTCGAGGACCGCCACCCGTACCTCGTGGTCGGACCGGTGCAACGCCTCGACGTGGGCCGCCTCGACGGCATCCCCGGCGGCCGTGCGGAGCAGGAAGCGGTACTTCCTGATCCCCGGCACCTCCACCGATGCTGCCACCTGGTCCCCGCCCCTGCTCGCGTGTCGGGTCATGGTCCACAGTACCGCCGTGCCGATGCCGACGCCGGAGGATGGCGGTCGATGTTGGTCGAGGCCCTGGGGGGTGTAGGGCCCGTCAGCCGCGCCCACCGAGCGCGGAGTCCGGGGAGCTGGGCCCACCCACGAAGTTGCGGTAGACGACCTGCGTGACGAGGGCATCGTGCCAGCGCTCCCCGAACCCCCCGTCGCACCATCCCTCGTCGCCCACCGGGGGCTCAGCGCCGTCCCACCCGGCATACCCGCCGAAGAGGCCGAACGACGCCTCCGCGAGCACCACCCGGTCGGCCAGGGCGCGCCGCACCCCCGGCGCCAGGGCCGCGAGGAAGGTCCCCGGCGCCCGGCGCTCGCCCAGTGAGATGAGGTGGGCCAGCTCGTGCGCCTGCCCCGGTGACAACCGCATTCCGGCGACCAGGCCGGTCTGCACAGCACGCAGCACGTGGGCGCACCCGGCGCCGTCGAGGTCCTCCAGCGCCTCGACGTGCGCGGCCTCCAGGGCATCGAGTGGCGCGGTCCTGAGCAGGTAGCGGTACTGCCGGACCACGACGTCCTCGACAGTGGGCGCCTCCACCCATCGACCGTACGCCTGCCTGCGGCGACCAGGAAAGGGTCGGCTTCCCGGTTGCCCTAGGCGGTGGGGTGCTCGCCGACGACCTGGACCGCGCCGCCGTCGACGCCCTTGGCGCCGTGGACCACCTCGGTGCCGTCCTCGACCTGGGCGTCACCCCTCGCGCTCAGCTCACCGAGGACCCAGGCGGGTATGCCGCGCGCGCCGAGCAGGCGGATGGCTGCCTCGACGTGCTGGGGCGGGAGCATCGCCACGAAGCCCACGCCCATGTTGAGGGTGCGCTCGAGGTCTCGTCGGGGCACCCGACCCAGCCCGCCGATGGTGGAGAAGACCGCGGGCGGGGTCCAGGTCGCGCGGTCCAGCCGGGCGAACAGGCCCGGCGGCAGCACGCGCGCGAGGTTGGCCGCGAGCCCGCCACCGGTGACGTGGGAGAGCGCGTGCACGTCGACGTCGGCGTCGCGGACCAACGCGAGCAGGTCGGCGGAGTAGACCCGGGTGGGCGTGAGCAGCTCCTCGCCGAGCGTGGTTCCGAACTCCTCGACGTGACGGTCCAGGGACCACCCGGCAGCACCGACGACCCGCCGCACGAGCGAGTAGCCGTTGGAGTGCAGGCCGCTGGACGCCAGCGCCAGCACCACGTCGCCGGGCCGGACCCGGTCCGGGCCGAGCACGTCGGCGTGCTCCACGACCCCCGTCGCGGCACCGGCCACGTCGTACTCGTCGGGGGCCAACAGGCCCGGGTGCTCGGCGGTCTCGCCCCCGACGAGGGCCACCCCGGCCTGGGCGCAGGCGGCCGCGATGCCCGAGACGATGGCGGCGATCCGCTCGGGGACGACCCGTCCCGTGGCGATGTAGTCGGTCATGAAGAGCGGCTCGGCCCCGCACACGACGATGTCGTCCACGACCATCCCGACGAGGTCGTAGCCGATGGTGTCGTGCCGGTCGAGGGCCTGCGCGATGGCCACCTTGGTCCCGACGCCATCGGTGGAGGTCGCCAGGACCGGACGGGTCATGTCGCGCAGGGCGCTGGCGTCGAACATCCCGGCGAAGCCACCCAGCCCGCCCAGCACCTCGGGGCGGGTCGCCCGGCGCACCGACGCCTTCATCAGCTCGACCGCCCGGTCACCGGCCTCGACGTCGACACCGGCGGAGGCATAGGTGATCGGTTCGCTCACGCGGTCAGCCTAGACCCGTACAGATGAGGGAGTTGACGCAGTCCGGGCCGCGTCATACTCCAAACAGCGGGGACCGCGGCGCACCGAAGGGAAACGGCCATGACCAGTGGATACCAGTTCGACCTGCTGCGCACCTACCGCTTCGTGCGGCTCGCGATGGTGCTTCTCGTCCTGCTGCTGTTCGTGGCCGTGGCGCTGCACATCGCGTCGAGCGGGCAGATGCTCCAGTCCATCAGCGCGTCCTACTACACCCCCGTCCGGGCGGTCTTCGTCTCCAGCCTGTGCGCGATCGGGACCGCGCTGATCGTCTACCAGGGCAACACCGACGTCGAGGACGTGCTGCTCAACGGCTCGGGCTTCTTCGCCTTCATCGTCGCCTTCGTGCCCACGCGACCGGAGGCCACGTGCGTCGCCTCGGCCATCCCCCAGGACGTGCAGGACGCGATCTCCAACAACGTCACGGCCCTGCTGGTCATCGCTGCCGTGGCCTTCGTCGCCGTCATGGGCATCCAGGTCTATGCGACCCCCGAGTCCGAGCGCGAGCTGTCCAAGGGCACCGGGGCCGCGATCGGGGTGTCGGTGCTGGCCTTCCTCGGCCTCACCGGCTTCTACCTGTTCAACCGTGGCGGCTTCATGTGCCACGGCCATGACGCCGCGGCGGGGTTGCTGTTCCTGGGCATCGTCGCTGTCGTCTTCGCCAACGGTCGGGGGCTCGGGATCACCCAGGCCAGGGAGCACCACGACCGGCCCCGTGACCACTTCTGGAACCGCTATGCGCTCGGGTTCATCGCCATGGTCGCCTCGATCGTGGTCATCGTGCTCGGCGGACCGGTCCTCGGCGTGATCTCGAACTGGGTGTTCTGGCTCGAGGCCGCCCTCATCGGCCAGTTCGCGACCTTCTGGCTCACCCAGACGGTCGAGCTGTGGCGCGAGCCGCGTCGCGCCGACGACCCCGTTCCGGGCGCCTGACCAGTCCCCGACCGGGGACTAGGGACGGCTGAGGGCGTCGCCGGCCCCGCCGGACATCCCGAGGCTGACCCCGTCGACGTCGAGCGGCAAGGTCTCGAAGAGGTGCTTGCCGAGGCGCGTCTCGTCGGGGAGGGCCACCGGGTAGGTCCCCGAGAAGCACGCCGTGCACAGCTGCTCGCGGGACTGCTCGGTCGCCGCGATCATGCCGTCCTCGCTGATGTAGCCCAGCGAGTCGGCGCCGATGGAGGTGCAGACCTCCTCGACCCCGATGCCGGTCGCGATGAGCTCGGCCCGGGTGGCGAAGTCGATGCCGTAGAAGCAGGGCCAGCGCACCGGCGGCGAGGAGATCCGCACGTGCACCTCGGCCGCCCCGGCCTCGCGGAGCATCCGCACCAGCGCGCGCTGGGTGTTGCCGCGCACGATCGAGTCGTCGACGACGACCAGCCGCTTGCCCTTGATGACCTCGCGCAGCGGGTTGAGCTTGAGTCGGATGCCCAGCTGCCGGATGGTCTGGGAGGGCGCGATGAACGTGCGCCCCACGTAGGAGTTCTTCACCAGTCCCTGGCCGTAGGGGATGCCGGACTCCTGGGCGTAGCCGATCGCGGCCGGGGTGCCCGACTCCGGGGTCGGCATGACCATGTCTGCCTCGACGGGGTGCTCGCGGGCCAGCGTGCGACCCATCTCGACGCGCGACTCGTGCACGCCGCGCCCGTTGATGGTGGTGTCGGGACGGGCGAGGTAGACGTACTCGAAGACGCAGCCCTTGCGCTCGGTCTCGGCGAAGCGCTGCGAGCGCAGGCCGTCCTCGTCGATGGCGATGAGCTCGCCTGGCTCGACCTCACGGATCAGTGAGGCGCCGACGATGTCGAGGGCGGCAGTTTCCGACGCGACCACCCAGCCCCGCTCGAGCCGGCCGAGCACCAGCGGGCGGATGCCCTGCGGGTCGCGGGCGGCATACAAGGTGTGCTCGTCCATGAAGACGAAGCAGAACGCGCCCCGCAGCTTGGGCAGCACGTCCATGGCCGCGGACTCGAGGGAACGGTCGGGGTCGTCCGACAGCAGCGCGGTGACCAGGGCGGTGTCGGTGGTGTTGCCGCGCCCGAGCTCGCCCAGCGCGCCCCCGCGCCCCTCGCCCTGGCGCTCGGCGACGAGGTCGCGCAGCTCGCCGGAGTTGACGAGGTTGCCGTTGTGGGCCAGGGCCACCGTCGACTCGGCGTGACCACCCAGGGTCGGCTGGGCGTTCTCCCACGTGGAGCCGCCGGTGGTGGAGTAGCGGCAGTGTCCGACGGCGAGGTGGCCGCGCAGCGAGGCCAGCGAGCGCTCGTCGAAGACCTGGGACACCAGTCCCATGTCCTTGTAGACGAGGATGCTGCGACCGTCCGAGGTGGCGATCCCCGCCGACTCCTGGCCGCGATGCTGCAGCGCGTAGAGGCCGTAGTAGGTCAGCTTGGCGACGTCCTCGCCGGGGGCCCACACGCCGAACACACCGCAGGCGTCCTGCGGGCCCTTCTCGCCTGGGAGGAGGTCGTGCGAGAGCTGTCCGTCGCCGCGTGCCACGGTCGTCAGTCTCCCACAGCGATCAGTCGCGCCGGTCCAGCAGGACCGCGACCACGGCAGCGACCAGGCCGAAGAGGAATGCCGCCCCGACACCGAGGAACAGGACCGCACTGGTGGCGCCGTAGTCGGGACCACCCGCGGGCTGGTCACCGCCGTAGTAGCCGACGGCCGACCCGGCCACGAAGCCGAGGATGGCGCCGGTCGCGATGAACGCGACGAAGTTGGGGCGACGGTGGGTGGGCGGCACGCGGCCACGCTACCTGTCGTCACCTACTCGTAAGACTGCGGGCGACCCATCCGTGCGGGGGTCGGGTACGAATAGCAGATATGGAACCCATCCCCAAGACCTCGCGCCTCATGTATGCCACGAGCGGCCTGCTCTCAGCGGCCGCCGGGATGGCGGTGGGGCACCTCGTCGCCGCGTTCGTCGACCCGGCAGCCTCCCCCGTGCTCGCCGTGGGCTCGACGGTGATCGACGCGACGCCGACGCCGGTCAAGGAATGGGCGGTCCGGAACTTCGGCACCAACGACAAGCCGATCCTGCTCGGCAGCGTGGCCCTGGTCACGGCGCTCGCAGCGCTGGCGATCGGCCTGCTCGCCCGCAAGCGCCCGACCGCCGCAAACATCGCCGTGGTCGCGCTCGCCGCGCTCGCCGGGCTGGCCGCCATCCTGCGCCCGGCATCCTCCCCGGTGGACATCTTCCCGGCCCTGGCCGCCGCGGCGGTCGGTGCCGCCGTGCTCTTCGGCCTGACCTCACTCATCGCGGGCCGGCTCGGTGCCACCGCGACCGGAACCGACGCGGTTCCCGCCGAGGAGGGCCACGAGTCCCCCCTGGACCACTCGGCCTACGCCCAGGGCTCGGCCGGCACCCCTGCACGCCGCACCTTCCTGGTGGGGGCCGCGGGAGTCACCGTCGGTGCCGCGGGCCTCGGGGCGCTGGGACAGAAGCTCGGCGGCTCCCCCACGCCACCGTCCTCGGTCACCCTCCCGACGCCGCTGAACACCCTCAAGCCCCTGCCCACCGGCATCGAGGGCGACGTCAAGGGCGTCACCGCCTTCCGCACGCCGCTCAAGGACTTCTACCGCGTCGACACGGCGCTGGTCATCCCGCGCATCGACGTGAACGACTGGCAGCTCTCGGTCGGTGGTGACGTGGACAGCCCGTTCACGATGACCTTCGCCGAGCTGCTCAAGATGCCGATGATCGAGCAGGACATCACCCTCAACTGCGTCAGCAACCAGGTCGGCGGACCCTACATCTCCTCCACCCGGTGGCTCGGCGTCCGGGTCCGCGACCTGCTCCAGCGGGCCGGCGTGCGGGACGGCGTCGACCAGATCCTCAGCGAGTCGACCGACGGCATGACCATCTCGACCCCCATCGAGGCGCTGATCGACGACCGGGACGCCCTGATCGCGGTGGCCATGGACGGACAGCCCCTGCCTGCGCGCCACGGGTTCCCGGCGCGGATGATCACCCCTGGCCTCTACGGCTTCGTGGGCGCCACCAAGTGGGTCACCAAGCTGACGGCAACCACCTACAAGAAGGACCAGGCGTACTGGACCCAGCGCGACTGGCTGATCGACGCGCCGGTGAAGACGCAGGCCCGCATCGACACCCCTCGGGGCCTCGGCACGTCCAAGCCCGGCAGGACCGCCATCGGCGGGGTGGCCTGGGCCCAGGCCACCGGTGGCATCAGCAAGGTGGAGGTCAGGGTCGACGACGGTCCCTGGCAGGAGGCCGACCTCGGCCCTGACGGCGGCACGGACTACTGGCGGCAGTGGAGCTGGGTGTGGGATGCCAAGAGCGGGCGCCACGACCTCACCGTGCGCGCCACCGACGGCAATGGCGACGTCCAGACCGAGAAGCGCGCAGATCCCTTCCCTGGTGGCGCCTCGGGCTACCACTCCATCGTGGTGCTCGTCTCCTGAGCCCGTCCCTCGATCGACGCACCAGCGCAGGGCCCCGACCACCGGTCGGGGCCCTGCCGCGTGGGGTGCGGGAAGAAAGATCCCATCCGACCAATCCACCTGCCCAGCAGGTCCGAATGCCCAGTGTCAGAAAGTCCCCCGACAAGGAGCCTCTAATGCGACTTGCACGCCGCAGCACCATTGCTGCCCTCAGCCTTGCCCTCCCCCTCAGCCTCGCGGCTTGCGGGAACTCCGGTTCGACCGACGCCGCGGCGTCGTCGACCTCCTCCAGCTCCTCGAGCTCGTCCTCGGCCACCACCGAGGACACCATGTCGATGCCGTTCGGCTCCGGCTGCTCCGCGGTCCCCGCGGACGGCAAGGGCTCGTTCAAGGGCATGGCCACCGACCCGGTCGCCACCGCCGCGAGCAACAACCCGGCGCTGTCCACCCTGGTCACCGCCGTCGGCGAGGCCGGCCTGGGCGAGACCCTGAACTCGGCCAAGGACATCACGGTCTTCGCCCCGAGCAACGACGCGTTCGCTGCCGTGCCGAAGGCCACGATGGACGCCGCCATGGCCGACCCCAAGGGCCTGCTCACCAAGGTCCTGACCAACCACGTCGTCGAGGGTCGCCTGTCCCCCGACATGCTGGCCGGTGACCACAAGACGCTCGGCGGCGGCACCATCACGGTGTCCGGTTCGGGCGAGGCCTTCAAGGTCGGCGAGGCCAACGTGATCTGCGGCAACGTGCAGACCGCGAACGCCACGGTGTACATCATCGACGGTGTCCTGCTTCCCCAGTAAGGCATAACCAGTGATGATGGTGTCCATGGCAGCTACTTCCTCAGGTCCCCAACCGACTTGGGGGGGTACTGCCATGGGCACCGACCTCGCCGAACTGCTTCGGGCCTGCGCCCTCGGAGACGAGAACGCCTTCGCCCAGCTCTACGACGCAGTCTCGTCCCGGGTCTACGGTCTGGTCCTGCGCGTGGTGCGCGACCCGGCCCAGTCCGAGGAGGTCGCCCAGGAAGCACTGCTCGACATCTGGCGCACGAGCGCCCGGTTCGACCCCGAGCGGGGGAGCGCGGTGAGCTGGATGCTCACCATCGCCCACCGCAAGGCCGTTGACCGGGTCAGGTCGGCCCAGGCCACGACGGACCGTGAGGACACCTACGGCTCCCGGAACCAGGAACGGTCCTACGACGAGACGGCCGAGACGGTCGAGCGCCGGTTGGACGCACAACGAGTGCGACACGCACTGGACTCGCTCACCGAGACCCAGCGCGGCGCGGTCGAACTGGCCTACCTCGGTGGCTACACGCACACGGAGGTGGCCTCGCTCCTTGGAGTGCCACTCGGTACGGCCAAGACACGAATACGAGACGGTTTGATCCGCCTGAGAGACACCTTGGGGGTGCAGTCATGAGTGCCGACATCCACGGTCTGGTCGGCGCCTACGCAGTCGATGCGGTCGACGAGCAGGAGCGCGCAGCATTCGAGCGCCACCTCGCCGAGTGCCCCGAGTGCCAGGCGGAGGTAGCCGGCATGTGCGAGGCCGCCACGAGCCTGTCTGCGCTGGTCGCCACCACGCCTCCCCCCTCCCTGCGTGACTCGGTCCTCTCCGGGATCCGCACCATCCGCCCCCTCCCGCCGCTCGAGGCGGGTCACGACGAGGTCGTGGGCCTCGAGGCCGAGCCCGAAGCCGAGCCCGAAGCCACCGTCCTGCCGTTTCGGTCCCGTCGCCCCGTGGTGGCGTGGTTCGCCAGCGCAGCGGCGGCAGCGGTCCTGCTCGTCGGCGGGCTCACCTGGGCGCCGTGGAACAACGACTCCCCGAACCAGGTCAGCGCCACCGAGCAGGTCCTCGCGGCCAGTGACGCCCAGCGCGTCGAGCAGACGATCAACGGTGCCCGCACCACGATCGTGCGCAGCGCCTCGCTCGGCAAGGCCGTCGTGATCGCCGACAACATGCCCAAGGCCCCGGACGGCAAGGACTTCCAGTTCTGGCTCAACCAGCCCAACACGGGCATGGTCAGTGCCGGCGTGCTGCCGCACGGTTCCGGACCCAAGGTGACGATGCTGCTCACCGGCGACGCCACCACCGCGCTGGCCGCGGGGATCACCCTCGAGCCGGCCGGCGGCTCGCCCGAACCGACCTCGGCCCCGCTCGCCCTCTTCGCCTTCAGCTGAGACGGTTTCAGCGCAAGGGCACGGAGCGTGCGTCCCCCCGCAGCGCGGGGAGGCGCGAGGCGACCTCGTCGAGGACCGCCACGTCGCCGGCATACACCCCGTCCGACCTCGGCCAGTGCGTCACCACGTCGGTGAAGCCGCACTGCGCCGCCTGGCCGACGACCTCCTCGAAGAAGTCCACGCTCTCCAGCGAGAACCGCGGCGACCCGTCGAGGGACAGGTAGCGGTCGAGCGGCTCGGTGCGGCCGGCCCCTGCCTCCGCCTCGTCGAGCAGGTCGCACAGCGAGCGCACCCCGCTCCACCATTCCTGCACCGTGTCACCGCCGCGGCCGTAGGTGACCCAGCCCTGGCCCCGCGTCGCCGCCAGCCGCAGGGACCGGGGACCGTTGGCGGCAACCAGGAAGGGCAGCCGCGGTCGCTGGGTCGAACCCGGCAGGGTGCGCGCGTCCACCGTCGCGTAGTAGCTGCCGGTGTGCGTGACGTGGTCCTCGGTGAGCAGGCGGTCGAGCACCTCCACGAACTCGTGGAACCGGTCGACCCGCTGCTTCAGCGTGAGGTCGGCGCCCACCATCCTCGCGTCGAGGTCGCCACCGGTTCCCAGGCCGCAGATCAGCCGACCACCCGACACGTCGTCGATGGCGGTGAGGTCGCGGGCGAAGTCGTAGGGGTGGCGGTAGTTCGGCGAGCTCACGAAGGTGCCGAGCCGGATCCGCGAGGTGACCGTGGCCGCAGCGGTGAGGGTGGGCAGCGCGCCGAACCACGGGGAGTCGGGCAGCCCGGCCCACACCAGGTGGTCGTAGGTCCAGGCGTGGTCGAAGCCGTACTCCTCCGCTCGACGCCACAACGGCGCAGCGTCGGACCAGCGGTACTCGGGGAGGATGGTGATGCCGAAGCGCATGCCGCGACTGTATGCCGGGCGGGCACCACACGGCGCGCGGCCGGGCCCACCGTGGGAGGCTGGGCCCATGTTGGCCACGATGCTCCACGCCCCCGGTGACGTCCGCCTCGACGAGGTCCCCGACCCCACCGTCTCGCTGCCCACCGACGCCGTCGTGCGGGTCACGGCCGCCTGCGTGTGCGGCAGCGACCTGTGGCCCTACCGCGGGATCAACGAGGTCAAGCAGCCCTCCCGGATCGGCCACGAGTTCGTGGGGATCGTCGAGGCGATCGGCGCCGACGTGCGCAGCCTGCGCGTCGGCGACTTCGTCATCGCCCCCTTCATGTACTCCGACAACACCTGCCCGCACTGCCAGGTCGGCATCCAGTCACGGTGCTCCCACGGGGGGTTCTGGGGGTCCGAGGACCGCGACGGGCTGATGGCCGACGGCGGCCAGGGCGAGTACGTCCGCGTGCCGTTGGCGGACGGGACCCTGGTCTCCACCCGCGAGGTCCCGGACGACTCCCAGGTCCCCTCCCTCCTGGCGCTGTCCGACGTCATGGGCACCGGGTGGCACGCCGCCGTGTCCGCTCGGGTCCGCGAGGGCGACACCGTCGTCGTCGTCGGTGACGGCGCCGTCGGGCTCAGCGGCGTGCTCTCGGCGGCGCGCATGGGTGCCGACCGCATCATCGCGATGTCCCGCCACGAGTCGCGACAGCGCATCGCCCGCGACTTCGGGGCGACAGACATCGTCGACGTGCGTGGAGACGACGCCGTCGCCGCGGTGCTCGAGCTGACCGACGGGGTCGGCGCCGACGCGGTGCTCGAGTGCGTCGGGACCAAGGAGTCGATGCTCACCGCCATCGCCGCCGCTCGTCCCGGCGCCACCGTCGGCTACGTCGGGGTGCCGCACGGGGTGGAGTACCCCGTGCGCGACATGTTCGCGCGCAACGTCGGGGTGGCCGGCGGCATGGCCCCCGCCCGTCAGTACCTGCCCCAGCTGCGCGACGACGTCCTCGCCGGGGCCATCAACCCCGGGGCCGTCTTCGACCTCGAGCTGCCGCTGTCAGAGGTCGCCGAGGGGTATGCCGCGATGGATGAGCGCCGCGCCATCAAGTCCCTCCTGCGTCCCTGACCCGCTGGTGTCGCCACGCATCGAGCTCGTCGACGACGACAGCGGCGGCACCGTGGTCATGCTCGACGGCCACCCGCAGTCGCACGTGCAGCTCGGCGACCCCGAGCTGCTCGTCTTCGAGTACGTGCAGTTCCTGGCCGCGGTGCTCGACTCCCTGCCGGACGGCCCCCTCGCGGTCACGCACGTGGGTGGTGCGGGGCTCACGCTGCCGCGGTACGTCGCGACCACCCGCCCAGGGTCCCCGCAGATCGTGCTCGAGCCCGACGCCGAGCTCACCCAGGCCGTCCGGGACGCCCTGCCACTCCCCCGCGGCCACCGGATCCGGGTGCGTCCCGTCGACGGCCGAACCGGATTGGCCCGGCTCGCACCGGGCAGTGCGGCCGTCGTCGTGGTGGACGCGTTCGCGGGCGGGCGGGTGCCCGCCGAGCTGACCACCGCGCAGTGGTTCGCGGACGTTGCTGGGGTGCTGCGCCCGGACGGGGTGCTCATGGTCAACACGGCCGACGAGCCCGACCGCCGGCACCTCGCGCGGGTCCACGCCGGGATGTCAGCCGCACTCCCCCACACCGCTGCCATCGCCTCGTCGGAGGTGCGCAAGGGTCGCCGCTTCGGCAATACGGTGCTCGTCGCCAGCCTCGTGCCGCTGCCCCTGGATGCCATCGTGCGCCGGGTCGCGGCCTCTGCCTTCTCCGCCGGCGTCACCCATGGACCGGCCCTGGCGCGCGCCCTGGGCTCGGCCCGGCCGTTCACCGACGATGCCGTGCCGTCCCCGGTTCCCCCCGAGCTGGGGCGCTGGCGGGTGCGCTGACGCACCGACACGGCAGGATGGGCCCATGACCGCACCGGTGCTGCCACCTCCTCGCACACCCGACCCCATGCAGGCCCCGCCGCTGCGCTGGGGGATCCTGGCACCGGGTGGGATCGCCCGGTCGTTCACCGGGGCCCTGCTCGCGCGGACCACCCAGCAGGTTCAGGCCGTCGCGTCGCGCAACCTCGAGAGAGCACGGTCGTTCGCCTCGGACGTCGGCGCGCCCACGGCCTACGGCTCCTACGCCGAGCTCGTCGAGGACCCCGACGTCGACGTCGTCTACGTCGCCTCTCCGCACTCCGAGCACCACGCCCACGCCACCCTGGCCCTTGCCGCGGGCAAGCCGGTGCTCGTCGAGAAGGCATTCGCCCGCAATGGGGCCGAAGCTCGCGACATGTTCGAATCTGCAAGCACCGCAGGTGTTTTCGCCATGGAAGCGATGTGGACCCGCTTCCTACCCCATATCGATGTGCTGCGACAGTGCCTCGAGGACGGCGTGCTCGGCGAGGTGCACACCGTGTCGGCCGACCACGGCCAGCGTCTCTACCCCGATGGTCCGGCGCGCCTCTCCGAGCCGGGTCTGGCCGGCGGCGCCCTGCTCGACCTGTGGGTCTACCCCGGGTCGTTCGCGTCGCTCGTCCTCGGCGAGCTCGAGTCCGTTTCTGCCACCGGCGTGCTCACCCCCGAGGGCGTCGACGCCCAGGAGGCGGTGACGGTGCGCAGCGCGTCGGGGGCGGTGGGGCTGCTCGGGGCCACGATGCTCACCAAGACGCCGACGACGGCCACCGTGTGCGGCACCGCGGCTCGGCTCGAGCTCGACGGCAGCTTCTACGGGCCGACCACGATGCGACTCGTCGCACCTGACAACCAGGTCCTGGACACCTTCACCCCCGCCGACCGCACGCACGGGCTGCACTTCGAGGCGGCCGAGGTCGCCCGGTGCATCACCGACGGGCGCACCGAGTCCCCACTCATGCCGTGGGCCGAGACCCTGCGGGTCATGGACCTGATGGACCTCGTGCGAGCCCAGCTCGGGATGCGCCTCCCCGGGGAATGAGGCCGCCTCAGGCCAGGGGGAGGTAGGCCGTGAGGTCGGCGCGGTGGCCGCTGACCCGAAGGCCCCCCTCATCCCATGCCTGCTGCCACGTCGAGAGACCGGTCGCCACCGACAGCCAGGTGGTGGCGTCGGTCTCGACCACGTTGGGTGGGGTCCCTCGCGTGTGCGTGGTCCCCGCGACGCACTGCACCGCCCCGAACGGCGGCACCCGCACCTCGACGCTGCGTCCCGGCGCCACCGTGGCGAGCTCCTCCAGCGTGTAGCGCACGGCGGTGGCCAGGGCGGCGCGGTCGGTCGACTCCCCCAGGTCACGCCACTGCTGGACCGCGACCCGCCCCGACTCGACGGGAACTCGGCGGCGCGGCGGCATACCTCCATGGTGCCAGCACGGGCGCGGTGCTCGGCACGCCTTCGCGGGGCCGCGCGAAACCAGTCAGACACAGTCTTGTAACAGAAAACGCAGCAAAACGTAATCTGTCGTATGCATGCGCTATCTTGAACCCCTTTTGGCCATTAACAGACGCAAATCGCTGTTAACGCCCGTTAGATTCGGGGCACCGGCGACCGGACTGGCACCACCGCCACCTCGTCGAGCACTGCAGCGTCGCAGCCCACCACCGCATTCGCACCAAAGGGGCTCCGCCAATGACCACGCTCACTCCTGCGCGCCTTGACCCCCGACGTCCCGCTGAGGACCTCGGGGACCAGGTCCGCACGGCTCCGGCACAGACCCCTCGCGCCAGACGGTCCGCCACGACCGTGGCCGAACGTCGGTTCCGCCCGGACATCGAGGGGCTGCGCGCCGTCGCGGTCGTCGCGGTCGTGGTCTACCACGTGGGGCTGGGCCTCCCTGGGGGCTACGTCGGGGTCGATGTCTTCCTGGTCATCAGTGGCTTCCTGATCTCCGGGCAGCTCGTGAGGACCATCGAGGCACAGGGCCTTCGCGCGCTGCCCACGTTCTACGCCCACCGGGTGCGACGCCTGCTCCCTGCCGCCGCCGTGGTCGTCGCGGCCACCGTGGTCGCCTTCCGCTTCCTCGGTCCACCCCTGAAGGTCCACGAGGTGGCCACCGACGCGATCTTCACGACCTTCTACGGACTGAACTACCGGCTGGCGGCACTCGGCACCGACTACCAGCACATGGGTGCAGCGGCCTCACCACTGCAGCACTTCTGGTCGCTCGCGGTCGAGGAGCAGTTCTACATCGTCTGGCCGCTCGTCGTGGCGCTCGTCTTCGCGCTGGGCCGCAGGTTCGCCCGGTGGGGCCTGCTCGTGGTGGTCGTCGCCGTCGTGGCGACGTCCTCCCACGCGTCGGCCACACTGACGCAGACCTCAGCCCCCTGGGCCTACTTCTCCATGCACACCCGGGCCTGGGAGCTGGGGGTCGGGGCCCTGCTCGCCCTCGCCACACCGCAGCTCGCACGACTGCCCCGACGCCTCGCCGGGCTGCTCGCGTACGCCGGACTGGCAGCCATCGGCGTGAGCGCCGCGATCTACACCGCCGCGACCCCCTTCCCGGGAACCGCAGCGTGGGTGCCGGTCCTCGGGGCCGCTGCAGTCATCGCCGCCGGGTGCGGTCCCAGGGTCCGGGCCGAGCGCTTGCTGGGCGAACCGGCCATGCAGTGCGTGGGCCGGGCCTCCTACTCCCTGTACCTGTGGCACTGGCCCCTGATCGTGCTGGCCCCCACCGTGGTCGGCCATGACCTGACGATCGGTGAGCGGCTGGCCGTCGTGTGGATCTCCCTCGCCCTGGCCATTGCGACCTTCGTGGTCGTCGAGCAGCCAGCCCGCCGGGCGACCTGGTCGAGCCCGAAGCTCCTGGGCTCGGGGGTGCTCGTGTCGGGCCTCGTCGCGGCGAGCGCCGTCGGGGTGATGGTGCTCGCGCCCGCCACCGTCGGCACGGGTGCGGTGACCCAGCTCGCGGCACCCGCCTCCGGGGCGCGACCGCCTGCCGACGCGATCAGTACTGCGGTCCAGGCGGGGCTACGCACCACCGCCGCACCGCGAAACCTCACGCCACAGCCGGCGGATGCCGCCGACAGCCTGCCCCCCACCTCCCGCAACGGGTGCCACGCGGGCTTCACCACCATCGAGCAGGGCGCGTGCGTCTACGGCGCACCCAAGGCCACCCGCACCGTGGTGCTCTTCGGCGACTCCCACGCCGAGCAGTGGCTGCCCGCCCTCGACACCCTGGGCCGCAAGAACGACTGGCGCGTCGTGAGCTGGACCAAGGCGGCCTGCCCGGCCGGTGCGCTGACGGTCTTCAACCCCAGCCTCAACCGGGACTACTCCGAGTGCGACACGTGGAGGAGCGCCACCATCTCCCGCATCGGTGCCTTGGCACCGGATGCCGTGATCGTGAGCCAGTCCGAGAACGTGGCGTCGTCGAAGGTCGCTCCGGCAGCGTTCGCGGCGGCCACCACGCAGTCGCTCCAGCAGCTGCGCAGCGCCGCTCCCAAGGCCCGGCTCGTCTACGTCGAGGACATCCCGACTCCCGGCACCGACCTGCCCGGGTGCGTCGCCGAGCACCTCGACGACGTCGGCGCCTGTGCCTACGACCGGTCCGACGCCTATCGCTACCCGGATCGGCACACCGCGACGGCCGAGGCCGTCCGTAACGCCAAGGTCGCACTCGTCGACCCCGCGGGGTGGCTGTGCACCACCTCCCGGTGCCCTGCGGTGGTCGGCAACGTCCTGGTCTACCGCAACGAGTCGCACATCACCGTCCCCTACAGCCGATGGCTCGCCCCGGCGCTCGCCCCCGTCCTCACCCCGCGAAAGGCAGCCTGACGTGTTCATCGCCATCCTGCAGCTGCGCCATGCCCTCACCCAGCACGGGCACCTCTACCTCTTCATCGGGTTCGTCGCCCTGACGTGGGTGATCTGGCTGGTCAAGATGGGACTGGCGCGCCGATACCGCCCGTGGCGCCAGCCCCACGAGGTCACCACCAGCGTCGTCATCCCCGTGGTCGACGAACCACTCGACCTCTTCCGGGACGTGCTGCGCCGGATCACCGAGCAGGAGCCGACAGAGACGCTGGTGGTCATCAACGGACCACGCAACCCGGCCCTCGAGGGGATCTGCGAGGAGTTCGCCCCCTCGGTGTCCTGGACCTGGACTCCGGTCGCGGGCAAGCGCAACGCGGTCCGGGTCGGGGTCGAGCGGTCCTCGGGCGAGGTGGTCGTGCTGGTCGACAGCGACACCATCTGGACCCGCGGCACCCTGCCCGAGCTCGTGAAGCCCTTCATCGAACCCGACGTGGGGGGCGTGACGACCAGGCAACGGATCCTCGAGGCCGACCGCAGCTTCCTCACCCGATGGGCGGACTGGCTCGAGAACACCCGGGCCCAGTACTCCATGCCGGCCCAGAGCGTCCTCGGGTCGGTGGGCTGCCTGCCCGGGCGGACCATCGCATTTCGGAGAGAGATCCTGGAGGACTCCATGGAGGAGTTCATGACCGGGACGTTCCTGGGCGTCTTCCTGGAGGTGTCCGACGACCGCACGCTGACCAACTTCACCCTCCAGCGCGGCTACCGCACCGTCTACCAGTCGACCAGCCTGGTCTACACCGACGCGCCCACGGAGCTGCGCAAGCTGATGAAGCAGCAGCTCCGCTGGTCGCGCGGCAGCCAGTACAACACCCTGCGCATGCTGCCGTGGATGCTGCGGCACACACCGGTGCTGGCCTTCTTCTTCGTCACCGACATCCTCATGCCGCTGCTGCTGTTCGTCATCCTGCTGTCCTGGCTGGTGCGACACCTCAGGGGCACCGACGTGAACCTGTACGCCGGCCTGCTCGACCTCCCGAACCGTGCCTTCGCCCTGCCGGCCATCGTCGTCTTCACCGTCCTCATGTCGGCGTTGTCGATGACGCTGCGCCAGCTGCGCCACATCGAGGAACGGCCCATCGACCTGTTGTGGATGCCGGCCTACGTGCTGTTCAGCACCTTCTTCCTCATGCCCCTGCGTGCCTACGGCTTCCTGCGCCTCGGGCACGTCGGCGGCTGGGGCACCCGGGCCGACGCCTACTCCGCCGATGCCGACCACGCTCCCCCCGACCCGTCCACCACCCACCACTTCCGGGTTCCGTCCGTCGTCACCGGCGACCCCCGGGCCCTTGTCCCCTACCTCATCGTCGCGGCCCTCATCCCCCTAGGAGTCATCTATGACGCCCAGCTCTTCTGACCACGAGCTCCACACCGGCGTGGTCACCGCCAGCAAGCTCAACATCGCCCTGCTGTGCCTCGCGATCGCCTCGATCGGCGCAGCGCTCTACCTCTCACCAGCCTCGACCCCCCTGCGGACCGAGGTGAACCGCCAGATCTCCGGCTCGCCCACCCCGGCAGCCAAGGCCGCCGGCACCGCGACCCCGACCCCGGGTGCCACCGCCTCCACGGCCCCACCGTCGACCACCACGACGGCGGCGCCCGGCGTGGCATCCCTCCTGCAGAACGCCCTCTACCGCGGGTCGGTCGGTTCGTCGGCCGCCGCTCGGCTCAACCCGCCCGCGGTCCTGGCCCCCCGACCGGCGAGCACCACGCACCCGGCCGGCACGACCTCCGCGGCGACGCCTCCCCCCACGACCAAGCCCGCGGTGGTCAAGACCAAGTGCTGGCAGTTCGACTGGCAGCAGGACGCCCAACAGGTCTACCTCGCCAACCTCTCCGACCCCTACGGACTCGACGGGGACCCGGGCCCGAACGACAGCGATGGCCTGGCCTGCTCCTCGTTGCCGGTGGACGCGCGACGTCCGGCTTCGACGCCGGCCGGCGCCTACGTGCCGCCCACCCCGTCAGCCGCGACCAAGGCGGCCCTGGTCAGTCCGACGAAGGACTACTTCGGGTTCAGCCAGGACGGCCTGCCCGGTGACGGCGCGGCGTTCGACTCGGTCGCCACCGCGGCCGGCAAGGCCCCCAGCAGCGTCGGCTGGTTCTCCACCTTCGACGACGCCTATCGCGGCGACCTCGTGACGCGCTCCTGGTCACGGGCTGCCCTGCCCGTGATGACCTGGCTCCCGACGGACTCGGGATCGGGCACGTCATACAGCCTGACGACCATCGCGGACGGCTCCCACGACGCCTACCTGCGTCGTTTCGCGGGCGAGGTCACCCGCACCAACCTCCCGGTGGTCATCCGGTTCGGCCACGAGATGAACGGCAGCTGGTACGGCTGGTCCTCCGGTCGCTCCGACTACAACAACAGCCCGGAGAAGTACGTGGCCGCCTGGCGCCACATCTGGAGCGTCTTCGACGAGGTCGGCGCCAACCAGAACGTCGTGTGGCTCTGGTCGCCCAGCCGGGTCGACAACCTCAAGCCCAGCCCCACCAACGGACTCACCCCGATGGCGGCCTCCTACCCCGGAGACGCCTACGTCGACTGGGTCGGCGCCTCGGTCTACCTGCGCGACCCCAAGACGGGGCCGACCTTCGAGGCCTCCTTCGCCAAGACCATCGCCGCCCTGGGGGCGGTGACCGACAAGCCGATGTTCTTCGCAGAGGTCGGCGCCGTCGAGTCCAGCGGTGGGGTCGACGAGGCGGCCCTGAAGGCCCAGTGGATCCACAACCTGCTCTCCAACGTCGCGGGCGACCCCCGCATCGTCGGCTTCCTCTGGTTCAACAACGTCTCGTCGGCCGTCGTCGACGGCCAGCCCGTGGCGAACGACTGGCGGTTCACCTCCTCACCGGAGGCGGCGGCCCAGTTCAAGAAGGACATCGCCGCCCAGCAGTTCGCCTCCGGCAACACCCCCGACTGACCAGTCCATCCCCTCGAGGAGCAGCACATGAAGATCTCCGTCATCGGCACCGGATACCTCGGCGCCACCCACGCAGCAGCCATGGCAGAGCTCGGCCACGACGTCGTCGGCATCGACGTCGACGAGTCCAAGATCGCCGCCCTGCAGGCCGGCACCGTCCCCTTCCACGAGCCGGGACTCCCGGAGCTGCTCGTCCGCGGCATCGACTCCGGTCGGCTGGTGTTCACCACGGACTTCGGCCGGGCAGCCGACTGCGAGGTGCACTTCCTCTGCGTCGGCACCCCGCAGCAGCCCGGCGGGTATGCCGCGGACCTCACCTATGTCGACGCCGCGGTGGAGGCGCTGTTGCCCGTGCTCGCCGTCGGATCCCTCGTGGTGGGCAAGTCCACGGTGCCCGTCGGCACCGCGGCACGGCTCGCGGACCGCGTGGACACCCGGGGGGCCGATCTGGTCTGGAACCCCGAGTTCCTCCGGGAGGGCAAGGCGGTGGCCGACACCCTCGAGCCCGACCGGGTCGTCATGGGCGCCACCAGCGACCGCGCGGTCAAGCTGTTGTCCGCGGTCTACGGCGTCATCCTGGACCGGGGCACCCCCCTGATCGTCACCGACCTGCCCACGGCCGAGCTGGTCAAGGTGTCAGCGAACGCGTTCCTCGCGACCAAGATCTCGTTCATCAACGCGATCGCCGAGGTCTGCGAGGTGGTCGGCGCCGATGTCACCAAGGTGGCCGAGGCCATCGGGCACGACGCCCGGATCGGCCACCGGTTCCTCGGTGCCGGCCTCGGGTTCGGCGGCGGCTGCCTGCCCAAGGACATCCGGGCGTTCATGGCCCGCGCCGACGAGCTCGGCGCCGACCAGGCGTTGGCCTTCCTGCGGGAGGTCGACGCGATCAACGTGCGCCGCCGGGCCCGGACGGTCGACCTCGCCCGTGAGATGTGCGGGGGCTCGCTGGCCGGCGCCCGCGTGGCCGTCCTCGGCGCCGCCTTCAAGCCGGACTCCGACGACATCCGCGACTCGCCGGCCCTGGACGTGGCCCTGAGCGTGCAGCGCGACGGTGCGGCCGTGCGGGTGTACGACCCGTTCGCGATGCCCAACGCCCGCAAGGCATTCCCGACGCTGGCCTATGCAGACAGTGCGGTCGACGCGGCGCAGGACGCGGACGTGGTGCTCCACCTGACCGAGTGGGAGGAGTTCCGGCTCATGGACCCAGCCGAGCTGTCTGCCGTGGTACGCCACCGTCGCATCGTCGACGGCCGGAACACCCTGGACCGCGAGTGGTGGACCGAGCAGGGGTGGCTGCACCGCTCGCTCGGCCGACGCTCGATCTGAGGGAAGGGTGGCCGGCGCCCACGAAGGGCAGCAGACACCGGCCACCCCACTCCTCCTGACACACGGCGCACCGGATCCCTGCAGGTCACAAACCTGCGGATGCGGAAGTGATCTACCTCACATAGCGTCCTTCGGGGGCAAACTGCCCCATGTCACCGGGAGGAGTGGACAGAGATCATGAACGCGCACAGGTACAGCTCGCGCAGGTCACCCGCGCGGCGGGGTCGGGCAGCCGTTGCCGCGACGGTCGCGGTCGTCGTTGCCGGGGCCACGGCCGCGAGCGCAGCTCCGGTGGCCGGTGGTGCAGGGATCGGCGACCCCTACTACCCCGACTACGGCAACAGCGGCTACGACGTCGGTCACTACCAGCTCGACGTGACGTACGCGCCGAGCAGCGACCTGCTCACGGGTCGGGCGACGATCACGGCGAAGGCCACCGAGGACCTCAAGCGGTTCAACCTCGACTTCGGCCTGGCGGCCAGCTCGGTCACGGTGGACGGAAAACCCGCGCGCACCAACCAGAGCGACCCGCACGAGCTGGTGGTGACCCCGCGCAAACCAGTCAAGGCGGGGCGGACCATGACCGTGGTCGTCACCTATGCCGGGGTGCCCTCCGCCACTGAGATCGACGGTCTCAAGCCGTGGGTCCGGACGGCGGACGGCGCCGTGGCGGTGGGCGAGCCGGAGATCGCCGCGTGGTGGTACCCGAGCAACGACCACCCGCGGGACAAGGCGACGTTCGACATCACCATCCACGTGCCCAAGGGCGTGGAGGCGATCAGCAACGGCCGGCTGGTCTCCCAGCGCTTCGGTCGCGACGCCGACACGTGGCGGTGGCGCGAGACCAAGCCGATGGCCACCTACCTGTTGTTCATGGCGATCGGACAGTTCGACGTCACGTCGGGCACCACCGATGACGGCAAGTACTGGCTCAACGCGATTGCCTCCGACGGTGGGGCCGAGGGCACGTATGCCGCCGCCGACCTGGCGCGGACCCCCGAGGTCCTCGCCTGGGAGAGCCGGCAGTGGGGTCCCTACCCGTATGCCGAGATGGGCGGCGTGGCGCCGAAGGCCGACTTCGGCTTCGCGCTGGAGAACCAGACCCGCCCCGTCTACACCCGCGGGTTCTGGCGCAACGGTCCCAACATCTACGTCGTGGTCCACGAGCAGGCCCACCAGTGGTACGGCGACTCGGTGAGCGTGCAGAACTGGCGCGACATCTGGCTCAACGAGGGGTTTGCCTCCTTCACCGAGTGGCTGTGGTCCGAGGGGCACGGCGAGGGCACCGGGGCGGAGCTGTTGTCCGCCTACTACAACGGGATCCCTGCCACGAGCTCGTTCTGGTCGCTGCGGATCGGCGACCCGGGCAAGGGGCGCGAGTTCAGCGGTGCGGTCTACGACCGGGGAGCGATGACCCTCCAGGCCCTGCGCCACCGGATCGGCGACCCGGCCTTCTTCCAGGTCATGCGCACGTGGGCGCAGCGGCACCGCTACGGCAACGGCAGCATCGCCGAGTTCACCGCCCTGGCGGAGCGCCTGTCCGGTGCGGACCTCGGCTCGTTCTTCGAGCACTGGCTCTACACCGGCAGCAAGCCGGCAGCCACCGCGGAGAACGGCCTGGACGGCGTCGCCGCTCCCACGGCCAGGGTCGCGCAGCCGCGCTCGAAGGCGGCCATCGACCGGTTCCACACCGAACTGGCAGCCACGGAAGGGCGCTGAGCGCCACCGGGTGAAAGCTCAGGAAGATGGGTACAACTACCCATCGACGGCATCCTGACGGAGCCCTACTGTTCTTGGTGGGGACACCACAGGGGATCGAACGGCCCGGCTGCGCAGGGGGATGCGCAACCGGGCCGCTCGCGTGCGAAGGCACCCGACGCCCGCAATCCCGGGACCGCTGGTAGCCGGCGGACTCAGTACTGGTCGCGTGCCAGCAGGTCGTCGAAGGTCTCCCGCCGAACGGCGAGGCGTGCTCCGCCGTCGCGACAGATCACCACCGGTGGCCGGCGCGCCCCGTTGTAGTTGTTCGCCATGGTGAGGCAGTACGCCCCGGTGACCGGGACGGCGATGACGTCGCCCACCACCGGATCGCAGAGCGGGACCCCGTCGATCAGCTGGTCGCCGGACTCGCAGTGCCGGCCGACCAGCTGACAGGACTCGCCGCCGCCGACCCGGTTGGCGACCGTCGCCTCGAACCGCTGGCCGTAGAGGGAGACCTCCAGGTTGTCCGCCATGCCCCCATCGACCGCAACGAACGTCAGCCGTCCGCGCTTGACGGTGACGACCCGGTAGAGCGTGACGGCCGCCTCGGCCACGATCGAGCGGCCAGGCTCGATGAGGATCCGGGCCTCGGCCGGGAGGAACGCCCTGGCCGCCCCGACCAGGGCATCGAGGTAGGCCTCGATGCTGGGCGGGTCGTCGGCATAGGTGTACCGGGCGCCGAGGCCTCCCCCGAGGTCGTACACGGGGAACTCACCCAGTGTCGCGATGGCCTCGATCGACCGCACGAACGGCTCGGACTGCATGATCTGCGAGCCGACGTGCAGGTGGAGCCCGTCCAGCCGGAGCCGGTCACTGCGGCGCAGCCGGTCGATTGCCCGGCGCGTGTCGTCGAGGGTCAACCCGAACTTCGAGTCGTCCTGGCCCGTGGCGATCGCCGAGTGCGTGTCGGCCGTGACGCCGGGGATGACCCGCACGAGGACTGCCTGCTCCCCCGTCACCAGCCGCTCGAGACGGTCGATGTCGTCGAAGTTGTCCACGACGACGGTCCCGACCCCGGCCTGCACGGCCGACCGGATGTCCTCGTCGCTCTTGGCGTTGCCGTGCAGCACCAGGGTGCTGGGGTCGACGCCCGCGGCGACGGCCATCGCCAGCTCTCCGCCACCGGCGACGTCGACACCGAGCCCCTCCTCCCTGAGGATGCGGTAGACCGCGGTGACCGGCAGCGACTTGGATGCCCACACGACCTGGGAGTGGGGCCATCGCTGGGCGAGCCCGTCCGCGTAACGGCGAGCCCGCGAGCGCAGGGCCATCTCGTCGATCACCACGGCGGGCGTGCCGAACTCGTCAGCAAGCCCCGTCGCGCTGCACCCACCCAGGAGCAGCTCGCCCGCGGCGTCGATGGTGGTGCCCTGCGGAAAGAGCCCGACCAGCTGCTCGGCGGGGGACACCCGAAGGGGAGAGGCGCTCATGTCCCCGATCCTGCCCTGCGCGCGGGAGGGATACGTGATCCGAGCGGACTAGGGTTGGGCGATGAGTTTGTATGATCCGCTAAGCGGGTTGACCACCCAGCCTCCCGAGGCCACGACCATCCGACACCTTCTCGACACCATCGGGCCACCGGTGCTGCATGTTGTGGTGGCACCGAAGGGACTGGACCACCGGGTGCGGGGTTCGGTCCTGCACGACCCCCTCGACGAGGTCAACGGTGGGCGTGACGAGCTCCTCCTCCTCAGCGGCACCCGGGTCGACGACCCCGGCGCGCTGGTGCTCCTGCGCCAGGCGGCCGAGTGCGGCTTCTGCGCCGTCGTGATCAAGCTGAGGGGGTCACCGGGGGCGGCGTTCGTGGACGAGGCCAGCGCTCTCGGAGTGGCCGTCCTGGCCGCGGCGGACGAGGTCCCGTGGCGACACGTGGACTCGCTGCTCCTCTCGGTCGTCGGGTCGCAGGGAGTGGCCCCGGAAGGTGAGCAGGGCGCCGGAGACGAGCTCTTCACCCTGGCGAACGCCATCGCTTCAGTCATCGGCGGCGCGGTGGCGATCGAGGACATGGACCGACGGATCCTTGCCTACTCCTCACGGTCCGGGCAACGCATCGACGAGCTGCGCCAGCGCGGGATCCTGGAGCGCCGGGTCCCCGACATGGATCGCAACCCCGGGCAGTACCGGGAGGTCCTGGTCGCCCCGGGAGTCGTCCGGTTCCCCGAGGTCGTGGACGAGCTGCCTCGGTCGGCCATCGCCGTCAAGGCGGGCAGCCAGCCCCTGGGCACGATCTGGGCCATCGAGGGGGTCGACGGGATCACGTCCGAGGGCGAACGATCCCTCGTCGACGGCGCCCGGCTGGCGTCCCTGTGCATCCTGCGGAGCCGCAATGCCGCCGAGCTGGCGATGCACGCCCGCGAGGGCACCCTCCGCGCGGCGCTCGACGGCTCGATCACTGCCCGGGACCTAGCCTTCCACCTGTCCCTGCCCGCTGGCGTGGAGCTCGCGCTCCTGGGGTTCGCCACCGTCCGCGACCCCGCCGGCGAAGCCTCGCTCATCACCCGGGTCAGCAGTGCGGTGTTCCGTTACGTCACCGCATTCCGGCCCGATGCCGCCATCAGCACCACACCCCGGGCGGTCTACGTGCTCCTCCCCGGGGGCGGGTCCGAGGCGGCCACCCGCCTGGCGACGGGAGCACTGGCGGCCCTGCGAGCCTCCTTCGACGACCACGTCCGCGTGGCCATCGCCGGGGCGTCGACCGATCCGGGTCACATCCCGGCGATGCGGCGCGAGATCGACGACGTGCTCCGAGTCGTCACCATCCAGCGAGATCTGCCGCCGGTCGCGCGGCTCACCGACGTCCATGCCCGGGTCTTCCTGGCGCACGTCGCGGACGAGCTCAACCGTGAACCAGGCCTCAGGCACCCCGGTGTCGCGGCGATGGCGTCGCACGACCTCGAGCACGGCACGACGTACACGTCCACGATCAGTGCCTGGCTGGACGCCATGGGCGATGTCGCCGCCGCGTCAGCCACGCTCGGAGTCCACCCGAATACGCTCAGGTACCGAC
The DNA here is from genome assembly GCA_963757635.1 of uncultured Actinomycetota bacterium. Classification (GTDB taxonomy): domain Bacteria; phylum Actinomycetota; class Actinomycetes; order Actinomycetales; family Dermatophilaceae; genus Pedococcus. The sequence continues at coordinate 31,987 of CAVWSK010000008.1, forward strand.
TGCGCCGATCCGCCGTCCTGTTCGGCATCAGCATGGACAACCCTGACGACCGGCTATCGGTGTGGGTCCAGCTCCGTTTGGCGGGCCAGGGAGGATTCGGGCTGGCGGACTCGTGACAGGAACGACTGGGTGCGCTCGTGCTGTGGGTTCTCGAGGATCTCGCGCGGCGTGCCACTCTCGACGATCCGACCCGCATCCATGAAGGTGATGGTGTCGGCAACCTCGCGGGCGAAAGCCATTTCATGGGTCACCACGATCATGGTCATACCCGAGCCCGCCAGGTCACGCATCACCGTAAGCACCTCACCCACCAGCTCGGGGTCGAGCGCGGAGGTCGGCTCGTCGAAGAGCATCAGGCCGGGTCGCATGGCGAGGGCTCGGGCGATGGCCACGCGCTGCTGCTGGCCGCCGGACAGCTGCCGTGGATAGCTGTTCTCCCGGCCCGAGAGGCCGACGCGGGACAGCAGGTCGCGGGCTCGTTCGGTGGACTCGGCGCGGGACTCGTGCAGCACGCGTTGCGGCGCCTCGACGATGTTCTCGAGGACGGTCATGTGCCGGAACAGGTTGAAGTTCTGGAACACCATGCCGATCCCAGCACGGGTGCGGCAGACCTCCTTCTCCTTGAGCTCGTACAGCCGACCACCGCTCTCCCGGTAGCCGACCAGCTCGCCCTGAACGGACAATCGTCCGGCGTTGATCTTCTCCAGGTGGTTGATGCAGCGCAGGAAGGTCGACTTGCCCGACCCCGAGGGACCGACGAGACAGGCCACCTCACCGGGCATGACCTCCATGTCGATGCCACGGAGCACCTCCACGTGAGAGTAGGACTTGCGGACTGCCTCTGCCTTCATGACGGGTTCAGTCATCAGGCGCTCCTTCTGTCTGCAGTCGGGGCCGGGCTGGTCCGCCAGCGGCCCAGGTTGCGGGCGAGCTGACTCCACAGGCCGATTCGCTTCTGGCCAGGGCCCTCCGAGAAGGCGTCCTCGAGGTACCGCTGCCCGACGGTGAGCACCGAGGTGATGACGAGGAACCAGAGGCTGACCACGATGAGCAGTGGCATGGTCTGGAAGGTCCGGGCGTAGATCGCCTGCGCCGAGTAGAGCAGGTCCGCCAGGGCCAGGACGCTCACGAGGGATGTCGTCTTCAGCATGAGGATGGTCTGGTTGCCGGTGGGCGGGATGATGAGCTTCATGGCCTGCGGGAGGACGATTCGTCGCAGGGTCTGCATGTGCGTCATCCCCAGGGCCTTGGCGGACTCCGACTGGCCGCGGTCGACGCCCGCGATGCCACCACGGACGATCTCGGCCATGTAGGCCCCCTCGTTGAGGGCGAGCCCCAGGATCGCGACGGCGAACGGGGTCACCAGAGCGTTCGCGTTCCCGTGCCAGGCGGTGGGCCCGAAGGGGATCCCGATCGAGAACTCGGGGTACAGGGCCGACAGGTTGTACCAGAAGATGAGCTGGACCAGCAGGGGTGTTCCCCGGAAGAACCAGAGGTAGAGCCACGCGCCGCGGGAGAGCACGGGGTTCGACGACAGCCGCATGATGGCCATGGCCACCCCGATCACGATGCCCAGGGCCTGGGCGATCACCGTGAGCACGAGGGTCAGTCGCAGGCCATCGAGGATGGGTGCGCTGAAGAAGTACTCCCAGACCACACCCCACTCATACCGCGGGTTCGTGATGAAGGACTTCGCCATTCCCACGGCGACGAGGAGCACGACAGCCGTGGCCACCCACCGCCACGGGTGTCGCACGGCGACCGCATCGACATCGGCGGACGGCGGCGCCACCTCCCGCGAGGTGGCGCCCCCGGATCGCCTCCAGGACCTGGCTCCGGAACGGGTCGTCGTGGCCGCCATGGTCAGTTGACGCCTGCGTTGATCGTCGCCTTGGTGCTGATCAGCTTCTGCAGGTTCCACTTGGTGAACAGGTCGTTGAAGGTGCCGGAGTCCATCAGCTGCTGCACGGCCTTCTGGACCGGTTGGACCAGCTCGCCCTTCTTGAGCACGATTCCGTTGATGTCGTTGCCCTCCTTGGGACGCAGCACGACATCGAGCGCACCCTTGGATGTCTTGCTGATCCACAGCGCCGCGTGGTCGGACAGGATCGTCAGGTCGGCCCGACCGGACTGTACGGCCAGCACGCAGGCGCTCTGGTCGGGGTAGATCTGGGCGTCGATGGTCGCCTTGCCGGCCGACTTGCAGTCGGCCCCCTGCGTCACGATGGAGTCCGCCATGGTGGTGCCCTTGGCGACCGCGACCTTGTGGCCGCACAGGTCCGTGGCTCCCTCGAGGTCGGGCTGCGTCCCCGTCTTGACCAGGTAGGCCCGAGAGGAGACGAAGTAGTCCACGAAGTCGACCACCTTCTGGCGCTCCACCCGATCCGCGAACCCCGAGACGGAGCCGTCGTACCGGCCGGCCTGGATCCCCGGGATGATCGCGTCGAACTTGGCCGGGACGAGCTCGACCTTGACGCCGAGCACCACCCCGAGCGCGTTGGCAAGGTCGACCTCTGCGCCGATCAGCTTGTTGTCCGCGTCGTAGAACTCCAGCGGGGGATCGGTCGGGTCGGTGGCGAGGGTCAGCACGCCCTTGGCGAGGATGTCGGCCGGCAGTGCGTCGTGCAGCGCAGGATCGACCTTGAGCCCGTCGGTCGAGGCCACTGGCGCACCGGTGACCGGGGCGTCGCCACTACTGGCCTTGGTGTCGCCGCCGCCGCAGCCCGCCGCCAGTCCGGCGAGGGCGATGGCGATGCCGGCTACCTCGAGGCGCCTGAGTCGTGTGGTGGTGCGCATTCGGGTTCCCTTCGAAGGACTCGGGTGCCAGATCTCACCCGACCGAAGCTGCATCCCTGCTCGGTGGGTGTCTGGCCTGGCCCGAGTCTTCACCCCAACAGTGCGAGCGTCGTGGTGCCTGAGGCCCACCAATCGCATGTGCATTTGTCCGATCGGCCAAAGTGCGCGCCTGCGGTGCCGCAGACCTGGCCCTCAGGTCTGCACGTGCTTCGCCGCGGTGGCGACGTCCTCGGCCGCGCGCAGGACCCGGAGGAGGTTGTCCGTGCGCAGTCGACGCAGGTCGTCCGCCGACCAGCCGCGCTGCACCAGGACGTCGAACACCCTCGGGTAGCACGACACGTCCCGCAGGCCGTCCGGCATCCAGTCGGTGCCGTCGTAGTCCCCGCCGATGCCCACGTGGTCGATGCCCGCGACGTCCCGGATGTGCTCGATGTGGTCCGCGACGTCGTGCGCCGTCGCCTCCGGACGAGGGACACCCTCGGGTCGCCCGGCCCGGAACCAGTCGGCACACGCTGTGGTCAGGAAGTCGGGTACGAACGCGACCATGCAGATGCCGCCGTTGGCTGCGAGGTCCCTGAGTACCCCGTCCGGCACATTTCGCTCGACGTCGCAGAGGGCCTTGGCAGCCGAGTGGCTGAAGATGACCGGTGCGGTCGAGACCTCCAGCACCCGACGCATGACGGTGCTCGAGACGTGGGCGAGATCGACCAGCATGCCGAGCCGGTTCATCTCCTTGACCACGTCTTCCCCGAAGGGGGTCAGCCCTCCCGGGACCGGCACATCGGTGGCGGAGCCCGCCCACGCGGTGTTGTCGTTGTGCGTCAGCGTCAGGTATCGAACCCCCAGGGCGAACATCATCCGGAGCACCCCGAGGGAGGAGTCGATCGCGTGACCACCCTCCATACCGATCATCGAGGCGATCCGCCCGCCGGCCCAGGCAGCCTCGACCTCACGAGCGGTCGTGGCGAAGGCCAGGTCGTCAGGGTGCCGACCGATCATGCGGTGGACGAAGTCGATCTGCTCCAGCGTTGCGGACACGGCCTCGGGGCCGGTCAGGCTGCTCGGCACGTAGACCGACCAGAACTGTCCCGTGACGCCGCCGGCACGCAGCCTGGGCAGGTCGGTGCGGACCTCCGGGACCCCGCGCACCAGGTCGTGGTGCGACAGGTCGAGGTCACCGAGGCATCGCATCGCCCAGGGCAGGTCGTTGTGTCCGTCGATCACGGCGCTCACCCTATGCCCGCGCGGCCAGCCGCCACCCGCGCCCATGGGCGTCCCGCGGAAGCGGCCCCCGGGCCGCCTCCGCGTGGTCCTCAGGAGCCGAAGACCTCGGGGAGCGTGCGGGTGTGGGCGTCCCTGAGCTCGGCGATCGTCACCGTGCACAGGCCCTGGACGTCGAGGCCGTCGGTCTCGTCGTCGACGACGCCGATGCGGGCATGCAGCTGTCCCCGGGCGGTGCACATGTCGGTGAAGCGCACCTCCTCGGTGCGCGGCACGGACACCACCACCCGCGCGGTCGACTCGCTGAACAACAGCGTGAACGGGTCGACGCCGTCGCGCTCGCAGACCGCGTCGAGCCAGATGCGGGCGCCGACACCGTGACGCAGGGTGCCCTCGGCCAGGGCGATGGCCAGGCCACCGTCGGACAGGTCGTGCGCGGCATCGACCAGGCCGTCGCGGCTGGCGTTGACCAGGATCTCGCCGAGCAGCCGCTCGGCCTCCAGGTCGACTGCCGGCGGTCGGCCGCCGAGGTGCCCGCGCACCACATGGGCCCACTCGCCGCCATCGAGCTCGGGACGGGTGGCGCCCAGCAGGTAGAGCACCTGGCCGGGGGTCTTCCACCCGGACGGCGTGCGCCGCGAGACGTCCTCCATGACGCCCAGCACGCCGATCACGGGCGTGGGGTGGATGGCGACGTCGCCGGTCTGGTTGTAGAAGCTGACGTTGCCACCGGTCACCGGGATGCCCAGCTGCTTGCAGCCCTCGGCGATCCCCTTGATGGCCTGCTCGAACTGCCACATGACGCCCGGGTCCTCCGGGGACCCGAAGTTGAGGCAGTCGGTGATGGCCAGGGGGGTGGCACCGGCGGTGGCCACGTTGCGGTAAGCCTCCGCGAGCGCCAGCTGCGCGCCGGCATACGGGTCGAGCTTGGCGAACCGGCCGTTGCAGTCGGTCGAGACGGCGACCCCGCGACCGGTCTCCTCGTCGACGCGCACCACCCCGGCATCGTCGGGCATCGCCAGGGCGGTGTTGCCCAGCACGTAACGGTCGTACTGGTCGGTGACCCACGACTTGTCGCACAGGTTGGGAGAGGCGAGCAGGGTGAGCAGGTCGGCCTTGACCGCGACGCCACCGGTGGGCCGGTCGGCCGACGGGAGCCCGCTGTCCTGCAGGACGTCGAGGTAGTCGGGGCGGGCGAGGGGCCGGTGGTAGACCGGCCCGTCGTGGGCGACCGAGCGCGGCGGCACGTCGACGATGACCTCGCCGTGCCACGTGATGACCAGGTGGTCGCCGTCGGTGACCTCGCCGAGCACCGTCGCCTCGACGTCCCACTTGGCCGTGATGGCGAGGAACTCCTCGAGCCGACCGGGCTCGACGACCGCCATCATCCGCTCCTGGCTCTCCGACATGAGGATCTCCTCGGGGCGCAGGCTCGCGTCCCGCAGGGGCACCCGGTCGAGCTCGACCCGCATGCCGCCGTCACCGTTGGAGGCCAGCTCGCTGGTGGCACACGACAGCCCCGCCCCGCCCAAGTCCTGGATGCCGTCGACGACGCCCGCGGCGTAGAGGTCGAGGCAGCACTCGATGAGCACCTTCTCGGCGAACGGGTCGCCGACCTGGACCGCGGGCCGCTTGGTCGGGCCCCCCTCGTCGAAGGTCTCGGACGCGAGCACCGACACCCCGCCGATGCCGTCGCCGCCGGTCTTGGCGCCGAACAGGATGACCTTGTTGCCGACGCCCGAGGCCTTGGCGAGGTGGATGTCCTCGATCCGCATGGCCCCGACGCAGAGGGCGTTGACGAGGGGGTTGCCCTGGTAGCAGTCGTCGAACACGACCTCGCCACCGATGTTGGGCAGGCCGATGCAGTTGCCGTAACCGCCGACCCCCGCCACGACGCCCGGCAACACCCGCTGGGTGTCGGGGTGGTTGAGGTTGCCGAAGCGCAGCGGGTCCATGATCGCGATCGGCCGGGCGCCCATCGACATGATGTCGCGGATGATGCCCCCGACCCCGGTGGCCGCACCCTGGTAGGGCTCGACGTAGGACGGGTGGTTGTGCGACTCCACCTTGAAGGTCACGGCCCACCCGTCACCGATGTCCACGACACCCGCGTTCTCACCGATGCCGACGAGGAGCTTCTCCTTCATCTCCTCGGTGGTGTTCTCGGCGAAGTGGCGGAAGTGCACCTTGCTCGACTTGTAGGAGCAGTGCTCGGACCACATGACCGAGTACATGGCCAGCTCGGCGCTGGTGGGACGGCGGCCGATGATCTCCCGGATGTTGGCGTACTCGTCGGGCTTGAGGCCGAGCTCGGACCACGGCTGCTCGGTGTCCGGGGAGCCCGCGGCGTGGCCGACGGTGTCGACGGCGGGGCGTTCGACCTGGGCCGTCATGCCGAGACCACCTGTCGCAGGATGGAGGTGAAGAAGGGGAGACCATCGGTCGAGGGGCCGTAGCCCTCCTCGACGCAGTGCTCCGGGTGGGGCATGAGACCGACGATGTTGCCCCGCTCGTTGGTGATGCCCGCGATGGCGCGGTAGGAGCCGTTGGGGTTGTCACCGGCATACCGGAAGGCGACCCGCCCTTCGCCCTCGAGCTCGTCGAGCGTGCGCTCGTCCGCGACGAAGCCGCCCTCGCCGTTCTTGAGCACGATGGTGATCTCCTGGCCGGCCGTGAAGTCGCGGGTCCACGCGGTCTCGGCGTTCTCCACGACCAGTCGCTGGTCGACGCAGTTGAACTTGCGGTGGTCGTTGCGGATCAGCGCCCCCGGC